>NZ_JBXENT010000001.1:0-2331609 GCF_059383735.1 Paenibacillus sp. N22P23 | reverse complement strand
AACGGGAACGGTTGATGAAACGAACCATACGATTGCATTGACCGTACCGTACGGAACGGATGTAACCGCGCTTGTCCCAACGTTTACAACAACGGGTGCTAGTGTGAAGGTGGGAAGCAATGTTCAAACGAGCGGAACAACCGTGCAAGATTTCACTAACGCAGTAACGTACACAGTTACTGCGGCAGACAGCACAACAGAAAGCTATACAGCAACGGTGACGGTAGCAGCGAACCCTGCGAAAGCCATCACAGCATTTAGCTTCGCTGCATTGAGCCCAGTGGTAACGGGAACGGTTGATGAAACGAACCATACGATTGCATTGACCGTACCGTACGGAACGGATGTAACCGCGCTTGTCCCTACGTTTACAACAACGGGTGCTAGTGTGAAGGTGGGAAGCAATGTTCAAACGAGCGGAACAACCGTGCAAGATTTCACTAACGCAGTAACGTACACCGTTACTGCGGCAGACAGCACAACAGAAAGCTATACCGCAACGGTGACGGTAGCAGCGAACCCTGCGAAAGCCATTACAGCATTTAGCTTCGCTGCATTGAGCCCAGCGGTAACGGGAACGGTTGATGAAACGAACCATACGATTACATTGACCGTACCGTACGGAACGGATGTAACCGCGCTTGTCCCTACGTTTACAACAACGGGTGCTAGTGTGAAGGTGGGAAGCAATGTTCAAACGAGCGGAACAACCGTGCAAGATTTCACTAACGCAGTAACGTACACTGTTACTGCGGCAGATAGCACCACACAAGGCTACACAGTAATAGTGGTAATGATCGGTGGCGGTAGTGGCGGCGGCGGTGGAGGTTCTACCAACTCTGCAACAATTATTGCATCCATTGGAGGCACAGAAACAATCAACGGAGCAACAATCGTCTTTCCTACAGGTGCACTTGCTAGTAACTTTAAGGTAACTGTAGATAAAATATCGGATACGACTAGCTTGCCGAAAGATGCAGGATTGAAATTGATCGGTAAGGTTTTTGAAATTAAGAAGGACAAAGACGGTAAATTTACCAAAACAGTATCCGTAACACTGCCTTTTGATATGAAAAATGTAGATTTCGATAGATCCGTAGTTGGTATCTACTGGTTGAACGAAGAGACTCAAAAATGGATTCTGTTAGACAACATCCAAGTGGATAAGGATAAGGGAACCGTAACTGGTTCTGTCGATCATTTCACGAAATTTGCCGTATTGACTTCTGTGAAACCAACAATTCCAGTAAACCCAATTGTTAACTTTAGTGACATCACTGGACACTGGTCTGAGGCCAACGTCAAGAAAGCGGTTAGCGCCGGAATCGTCACTGGTTATCCAGACGGTATGTTTAAGCCTGAAAAAACCGTGACCCGTGCGGAATTTGCCGTCATGCTGATGAACACATTGAAGCCGAAAGATGCAGGAGCGGCGCTGACGTTCACAGACACAACGAAGATTGGAGCTTGGGCGCAGAAAGCAGTGGCGCAAGCGGTACAAGCAGGAATTATTAAGGGCTATGAGGACGGAAGCTTCTGTCCAGATGCATTAATTACACGAGCAGAGATGGCAGCGATGATTGCGGGCGCTCTGGGTCAGTCTAATGCAGCGAATATGGCAACAAGCTTCACAGATGACAAGGACATTCCAGCGTGGGCGAAAGCCAGCGTTGCTTACGTGAAGCAAGCAGGCATCGTGCAAGGCAAAGGCGATAACGAATTCGCCCCTCAAGATCATGCTACAAGAGCTGAGGCTGTAACGGTTCTGCTGAACATGCTGGCGCAAAAGAGCAAGTAACTAAAAAGAACGCGGAGGCTTTAGAGCTTACGCGTTCTTTTTAGTTAGCCATTTTTTGCTGTAAATACCCCATAGGTGGGAGAGCGCTTGCATGGCATGCAAGAGGTCAGGGGTTATCCCCCTAGGAGCGCCTACCGCCTCATTAATTTATCGTTTACTGTCGAAAAATATAAAGGTAAAATGGAGTTGCGAAGGGACAGGTGGTTATAGTGGATACACATTCAGAATCATTAAACACATCCAAAGACCGCTTTAACACTCTGGAAAGAAAAGAAAAGATATCTCAAGGTCAACGAAAAATTATTCAACTGATCGTGAAGGGAAAACCATTAAAGTACGTGCTTGATGAGATTATTCTTATTGTCGAGGATATTTATCCCTCCTGGAAAGCTTCCATTATGCTCCTCGATCAAGAAGAGAAGTCGCTTTATCTTATTGCTTCCCGCAAGCTGCCGCAAGATTATATTGATGCCATCAATGGGTCAAAAATCGGTTCGGCAGCGGGATCCTGTGGAACAGCGGCTTACAGAAATGAGATCGTTATTGTAGAGGATATTGAAACACATCCTTTCTGGGATAAGGATAAATCCGTCCCGCTTGGATTTGAATTACGCTCATGCTGGTCATTTCCGATCAACTCCACTGAAAAACATGTGCTGGGTACTTTTGCTATTTACCAGAATACCGTTGCGACACCATGCACCTTTGAAATGGAGTGTATGACCTCGTTTGCAGAATTAATTGGGATCATGCTGAATCAAGTTCGAATCAAATATGATTTACTTGAAAATGAACAGCGCTACAAATGTTTGTTCGAGAATAATATTGATGCGGTGTATTCGCTTGATTTGGAAGGGAATTTTCTATCAGCTAATCAAGTTGCATTAAATATACTAGGCTATACATTAGAAGGTTTGTTGACAAAGTCTGCAATTGATGTAGTTGTGGAAGAAGATATGGAAAAGGTCGTACATTTTTTAGCTACTGCCCAACAAGGCAACTCGATTAACGGAAATTTTCAAGTGATAAATAGATATGGAACTGTGATTCATATGAACGTAACCCTTATTCCTATTATTGTGGATGACAAAATTGAAGGGCTATATGGAATTGCAAAAGATTTTTCCCAGATCATTGAGCAGCAAGAAAAAATACATAAGTTAGCGTTT
Source organism: Paenibacillus sp. N22P23 (assembly GCF_059383735.1). Taxonomy (NCBI): domain Bacteria; kingdom Bacillati; phylum Bacillota; class Bacilli; order Caryophanales; family Paenibacillaceae; genus Paenibacillus; species Paenibacillus sp. N22P23. Next base: position 2,328,642 of record NZ_JBXENT010000001.1, on the reverse strand, counting down.
TACGATCCGCTCACCAATCTGCCGAATCGTAGACTTCTAATCGATCGTATGTCGCAGGTATTGGCCCAAGCAAGCATCAGCAACAGTTCATTCTCTTTGTTATTTATTGATTTAGATCATTTCAAAATGGTCAACGATAGTCTAGGACATAACGTAGGAGATCTGTTGCTTCAACACGTAGGAGCAAGACTTCAAAGCTGCGTTCACCCGAGAGATATGGTAGCCCGCATGGGCGGAGATGAATTTACTATTCTTTTATCGAGTCAGGAATCGGCAAGCAAGGTCATCGAAATTTCTGAGCTTATACTTGGCGCATTTTCAAAGCCGATTCAAATTCATGACTATGATCTATTAATTACGCCGAGCATCGGCATTGCCACTTATCCGAACGATGGCAACGATGTTGAAACATTAATTAAAAACGCAGATACCGCGATGTACAAAGTGAAAGCTTCCGGTAGAAAAAATTATTACGTCTATCAGGAAGATCTGAGCAGCGAATCCTTGAAGCATTTTGTTCTAGGAAACGATCTTCGAAGAGCGGTGGAACGTAAAGAGTTTTCATTATGCTACCAACTGATCGTGAACACTATAACATCAGAGTTGACGGCGATTGAAGCTCTTATTCGTTGGAATCACGTCAAATATGGGCAGCTAGCTCCAGCTGAGTTTATACCTTTGGCTGATAAAATGGGGATGATGAACGAAATCGGCGCTTGGGTGCTGCAGGAAGCGTGCCATCAGACTAAAACATGGCACAACGAAGGATACCCGCCTATTCGATTAAACGTAAATATTTCGATGCAGCAGCTGCAGGAGCTTGGGTTTGGCCAACATGTTCAAGAGATACTAGAAAAAAACCAGTTTGCACCGGAATGGCTTGAGTTAGAAATCACTGAAACTGCAACCCTCATTAATGAAGCTACAGTGCTAGATAATATTAACTTTATCAAATCACTAGGCATCCGAATTGCGGTCGATGATTTTGGAACAGGATACTCTTCGTTAAGCTATATCAAAAGATTTTCGGCGGATACATTGAAAATCGATCGATCATTTATTAGCGATTTGCCCAACAACCATTTTGGAATTGAAATCACAACTGCAGTCCTCTCTCTAGCGCAAAGCTTGAAGCTTAACGTAGTTGCAGAAGGTGTCGAGACACTCGAACAATTACAGTTTTTACAAAAGCATGATTGTAATGAAGTGCAAGGGTATTTCATTAGTCTCCCTCTTCCCCCTGACGAAGTAACGGTAGTATGGGATATAAAAAGAAAGAGCCACAACGCGCAGCAGCCAGGGGTTCGATCCCCCTAGGCTATAAAAGAAACGTCACCATATAAATGGTGGCGTTTTTTGTATGGAACGCCTAGGGGGCGAACCCAGGGGTTCAGTCCGCTCGGACGGAGTCGAAGACAGTGGCAATAGCTGGCATGCAGTGTGCCTTCCCGTTCCCAACGGAGACGGGGAGCTCGCGAGAGCGTAGAGCAGCATCAAATCCTCGCAGGTGCGGCGACATGGCTGTTCCAGGACCTATTCGGCGGCGTACATTTCTCGCAGCGGTACAGCTAGAGGTAGGTGCGGCGGGGCAGGCGCCGTCGTATTTCGCTCTAACGAATCCTACAGGTCTTATTTCGTGTTTAGATGTCCTTTTTCGCTCCATTTTCCCGAAATAAGGCTTCCACGATTCGTTAGAACTGGAAAGGGGCCATTTTCGGGCAAATAAGGCTTCTACGATTCGTTAGAGTGAATGTCCTTTATCAGTGTCCCCAGGTGACCCTATTCCAGTGGAGGAACGAGATACGATTTGGGAAAGATACCAGCGAAGCCAACATCATGGAGGACGTAAAAAGGAGCTGGAATTGCGATGCCGATCATCGCTTCATCGCCCGCGATATCCACTTTGCCCCAGCCAGATAACGTCAACTTCCTACCTTCGCCGATACCGGTCACGATCTGCCCCATGCCGCCTTCTTCCAAGCCGATGCGGGCAGCTTTGCTCCCGGCTTCGGGAGCCGGATCGTTCACGAATTCGACGAAGCCCCAGTCTTCCCAAGGGGAGGTTCCGGCTTCGAAACTGCCGTTGCTCACGATCGCGCTGCCTTCTTCAGGCGCTTCGGGCTGCTCAGGCTCTCGCGGAACGTCGTTCGATACGCCATTCGTAAGCCACTCGTCGATCCACCAGCCTCTGGCGTGGGAGTAATCTTGATTATCGCGCGGGTCTGGGTGATCAAGAATGAACGTTCCCCACCAGAAGATGCCCGAGCCGTAGACGTTCGCCCCTTCGGCTATCGCCTGCTTCAAGCCGCGGGCAGCATGATAGACATTTTCGATGAACGGATCGTGATAGACGACGAACTGGTCGTATTCCGGAACCGAAGGGTCCGTCTCCGTGTAGCCTTTCGTATCGTAAGCCGGCATGATCGGCGCGCATTGGCAGTCTGGATTGTCGCTTGCCGCGATCGCCGCGCTGTATCTGAGCGACGTCGCTTTCCATAACGCCTCGTATTCTTCGCCGCTTTGCACGACATTCGGCTTCCAGCTGTCCGGGCCGACTGTGTCATAGATCATCGGGTTCAGCATATCCATGATGTTCGCGACTTCCGTAATGTAAGCATCCGACCAGACGCTGTCCCATGCCGGCGTAGCAATGGACAGATGCACGCCTTGACCTACCGCTTCCCGGATATCCTTCAGCAGCGACAACAGCTCGGGGTCGTCTTTCCATCGCGCACGAAGCGGCTCGATGTCGAACTGGATGCCGTCAACCTTGTAATAGACGCCTTCGTACAGAAAACCCGTATCGATCATGTCTTTCAAGGAATCGACTATGGATGCGTGCATCTCCGCCTTCTCCTCTTCGGTGCCTACGTGCAGGTGACGCTCCGTATTCGCGTTGATCCACGCGATGATTTTCTGGTTCGGATCCGTCTCGCGGGAAACCTTGATCCAATGGCCGAGCTCGTCGCTTTGCGAGGGATCGATTGTACCATCCTCACGCAGGGAGCCAATGTTCGCGAATTGGTACTCGATCGCGAATTGTTTGAGCTGTGCTACCCGCTCGGCGATCGTTTCGTCCGGTTTCGGCAGATAGAACCAATCTTCCGGCAAGTAAGCATGATTATGTTGGTGGACAAAGTCAATTGCGGTTGCCTCCGCGACGACGCTAATATCGTCGATGAAGGCGTAACCGCTGCCTTCGTTTTTATAGATGTAAATGAGCAACTCGGTCGCCCCCGCCGCCGCGGTATACGTCAACGACTTTTGCTCGTAAGCTTGCCCCGAGAATGTCAACGTCGCTGCGCTGCCCGGTATGGCTGGCCCGTTGAGGCTCTTGACGCCGACGATCGCCGTTTCTCCTTCGCTCGCTTTGCCCCATGCGGAAATCGTGAATTTTTGCCCTCCGGCGACATCGGCTACATCCAGCCCGCGCCTCCTTCAATCGCTTCGCCCGTGCCAATGACGGCTGCTTTCCCGCCTGAATGCACGTCTTCGCCGTTCGTCGTCACGTCCGTCGCGCCCCAATCCTCCCAGGCCGCCAAGCCTGATTCGAATCCTCCGCCATCCGACATCCAGTTGTCACTCTGTTCTGCCGCGGACGTCTGCGGCACGGTAATAGCCGATCCGAACGCCAAGATGAATCCGAGCGCCAAAGCCAATAATGTTCTGCGCATTTGTTTGCCTCCCCCGATTATTCCTGCAAACTTCCATTTTAATGATAATCGGCATTGGTAAGACGAAATACTGCTTGGAGCAACTAAAAGTAGCTTCCGATCAACTGACTTCTGAAACGTCGGTTGTCCGTTACTGTGAGCCATTTGTCATAAAAGAAGAAGCACTGCAGCCTAATAGGTTGCAGTGCTTCTTGTTAGGGTCATTCACATCAGTCGGATACAAATCAGCCTTTAACACCACCAGCGGTTAAACCTTCTATAATTTGTTTTTGCAGGACGGCATAAATAATCATGACCGGCACGATGCTGTATACGATTCCCGCAGACATTTGAGCATAGTTCGTGTTATAGATATCGCGGAAACCGACCATTCCGACTGGCAGCGTACGCAATTCATCGGTGGAGATGAAGAAATTCGCCATTAGAAACTCATTCCAGTTTCCGATGAAGTTGATTATAAATACGGTTACCAATGCCGGGACTGTAATCGGCATAATGATTTTAGCGAAAATTCCCTTTGCACTCAAACCATCCATGACAGAGGCTTCTTCGATTTCACTCGGAATAGATTTCATGAACGCCGACAAAATGATAACCGTAAATGGAATTGCCCCGGCCGTGTACGGAAGGATTAAGGCCATATGGGTTCCCAATACGGGTTGACCGAATATCACTAACTTATTCAATAAGATGAAAATAGGCAGAAGTAAGGCGCCACTCGGAATAAGCAAGCCGATAAGGATAAATTGGTACAACCCTTTACTCATTTTCGAATATCGCATCCGCGTAATCGCAAATGCGCCCATGGACGAGAAGATAATCGTCGCGATGGAACATAACGTTGCGATATACAAACTATTAAGGAAGTAAACACTGATCTTCGCATTCACCCAAGCTTCGTAGTAATTTTCAAAATGAAATGAAGAAGGGAATCCGAATGGATTACTTGCAATCGCCTGATTATCCGACTTTATGGACGAGAAGAGGACGAAAAGGAACGGGTAAAGGGTCAAGACTAAATAACCTAATAATATAATATGGGGGATACTCTTTTTCACTGATCTTAGTGTTATCGTCATTAGTATTCGACCCTTTCGACTCTTCTGGCAATTACAAATTGGTACAATGCTGTAAGAATGAGAGAGAAGATGAAAATCAACACCCCAATGGAGTTTCCATATCCATACTTCGCATTCGTGATTCCGTATTTAATCAAATAGGTTGCCATTACGTCCGTTACCCCGCCCGGGCCACCATCTGTCATTACGATGATAATATCAGCTGCTTTCATTGCGCCTGAGATGGAAAGCATAATCACTACGGAAATAATAGGCATGATAAGCGGCACCGTAATTCGAGTTGCACGGGTCCAAGCGCTGGCCCCATCGACAATTGCGGCTTCATCTATTTCTCTAGGAATGGACAATATTGCAGCAAGGACCATAACGACGTAAAATCCCGTCCACTGCCACGCATTCGTTATCAAGATCGAGAACATGGCCCAACTGGTGTCGGATAACCACATGACAGGCTGTAATCCTAGTTTAGTCAAAACTTGATTGAACAAGCCGATATCCGGTTCGTAGATGAAACTCCACAAAATTCCAATGACCGCAGTTGACATGACGGAAGGGACAAATACGGCTGTTTTGTATAAACCCTTGAGTTTCTTTACGTTACTGATTAAGAGCGAGAAAAATATAATGACAGGCACTTGTACGAAAACCGAGAACAGAATGAATTTACCGTTATTTAGTACGGAGTCCCAAAATAAAACGTCCGCAAACGCGTGCTTAAAGTTTGTCAAACCATTAAACTTGGCTTCGGTAAGACCGTTCCATTTCATAAAGCCTGTAGTGAAGGCAGATATCATCGGATAAATGAAAAACAAGAGATAGAGTAGAAGGAGAGGCAGTAAAAACAGGACATAGGTCCAAGGGTTTCTTAACGTTTTATTCATCGTTTCCTCCGCGATAATCTGACATTGGCTGCATGAATCGTTCTTATAAAAAAAGTACCACCCACTCTGAGGCGGGTGGTACTTTCCTTGCTTATCATCATTTAGAAATCGTCGTTGTTTGCTGCATTTTGTGCTTTTTGCACGCTGTCCAGCATGGCCTTAGGCGTGATTTTGAGGCCGATTAGTTTTTGAATGCCTTCACTAAGCGCCGTATTTACGTCAGGTTGAACCAAGGAATCGAATGCCGGGAATGCGCCGCTTGCTTTGTTACCAACTTCAATGATTTCTTTTACCAGATTAGAAGCTTTAGCCTTAGCCAATTTCGTGCTGTTTACTTTCATGGAAGGCAAGACGCCGTCTGCTTCAAGTCCGCGAATTTGCATTTCATCATTGTACATGTTCTTAATGAACGATTTTACGAAAGCTAATTGCTTTTTGTCGTTTTTAACTTTGGCGGAGAAACCGTAACCGTTAGAGAAGCCACCGTTTACAGCCGTTTGGCTGCCTTTGCCACCAGCTACCGACGGCACTGGGAAGTAGCCAACTTTGTTCGTCAAATCCCCGGCTTGCTTAGGATCCGCGAATACACTGGAAGCCCATGAGCCGTCATACATCATGATGGCTTCACCGCGAATGATTTGATTGCGTTGTTCGGCATAATCCAACCCGAGTTCGCCTTGTTTAAAGTAGCCTTTTTTCACCCAATCTTGGTATTTTGTAAAAGCGGCCACCATTGGAGCGCTATTCCATTTCGTTTTACCCGTAGTGAATCCATTCGTAATGTCCGGACCTGCATAACGGGCCCACAGAGTATTGGCTGTCATTAACGGCACCCATGCGGCTTTGGAAGCTTGGGCAAAAGGTGTTTTCCCGTCTTTTTTGATCGTTGCAGCTAATGTCTCAAGTTCTGCTAATGTTTTCGGCGTTTTCAGGCCTTTAGCTTTAAAGTACTCTTTATTGTAGAAATAACCTTCTTGGTACCCACCGATAGGCAAACCGTATACTTTCCCGTTTACCTTAAATTCGTCCAATGAAATAAACTTATTGGACAAGCCTAGCTCTTTCAGAATCGGAGTAAGATCAAGCAGTCTATTTGCTTCAACATATAACTGAGTATCTGCTCCACCGAACAGATCGAAAATCGCAGGAGCTTTGTTAACTACCATTTCAGAACGTAATTTCTCCTTGCGGTTTACGTCCGAATCTACGCCGTCTAGCTTGTATTTTACGCCTGGCACCTCTTTTGAAACCCTACTCAAGACGTCTTTTAGGATATTGAAACGTTGTTGTTTCGCTTCACCTAATTGTGTGTGTCTGATCACGATGGTGTCGGTTTTTGTTGCTGCACCGGCCGAACTTAAGACCGTTGTTGCTGCAAGTGCCAAGCTAATCCCTGATACAAGAAGACTCTTCTTCTTCATGGTAGTGGAACCTCCCAATATGATATATGTACTACTCAAGCATAGGATTATTAGCAAATATTGGGTAGGGCTATATTTCTATTATTGGAGGATAAATTTGTATAATGATGAAAGTCTATAAGTCAGTAGGAGGGTTTATATGCCTGATTTACGGCGGAATCCCGACTTAAGGGCCAAATATAGTGAATCATCGGAGTTTGGCGATCGGTATGAGGAATTGGTCTGAATCACGAAGAAAGACCTAGGTGATCTGGTTAACCTAAGCACGCTAATTCCTGGTGTGCTTTTTGTGTTTTGATAGAACCCGCCAAGGGGGTGAAACCGGGTTCGGCACAAGCCCTTCCTCTGCAACTAGCTAATGCACCGGAGGCCCATCTGTAAGCGGCAGCTTGTACCGTCTTTCCCAATCCAGACCATGCAGCTGAATGGGGAACTAAGGCTGTGCAGCTCGGCAACGGTCTTCACCAGAAAATGCGACTCAAAATTCTAACGGTTGTGAGAATGCCTATTTCACATATATCGCCCGGTTTTATTTTCTAACGGTTGCCAGAGAGCTTATTTGGACGTTTACCACTAGAAATCTGCCATTTTGCTGCAAATAACGACTGTCACAACCGTTAGAGTTTCAAAAGTAGTCGTTTCCACGAAATAGCCACTCTGGCAACCGTTAAAATTTGATCCTAACGCACTCATGTTATGGAACTAGTCGATAGGTACGATAGCGCTGGTTTCCACTAGCCACCTCCAGCAGCTTTCGATCTACCAGGCAGCGAAGAATAACTCGGATGCGATTTTCAGTGAGCTGTAAGTGACTCGAGATCTCGGCCGGTGTAACAGGACGCATTAGTCTGTGAGCATATCGTAATATTTCGGCTTCAGCCCAGTTGAGTCCAGTGGGAACTGAACGGGCTAGAAACTTTCCAACGAAAGAAAGGACGAGCTGCTTGCAAACTCCTGGGTCATCTCGGATGGATAAGTACGCAATGGGTAGGAATAGCCAGTCATCCAGAACGAGTAGCGACTGTTTCATACATAAATCTTTGAAGCGGCTGACCTCAATGTCTCTGGCATGGCTCCGATAGTCTTGAATCTCAATACAACCTTTTAGATTGCCTGGCATGTACGCAAAGTCCAGATACCGATATCCGTTATTAAAGTCCCTGACTTCGTATTCAGGGAATAGATGCTCTAGATTTCCTATAGCAGGAAACCAGATGAAGCGCAAAAAGTCAATCGAACCGCGGCTGAGTCCTTTTGCTAGCATTTCTCGTCTTCTCGGACTTTTCTCCTCAGCAATTTGCTGCTCCATCCAGTTTTGATAGACGTCATCAAATCTACTCATTCCTCTTCACATCCATTTCGAAGAATAAAAAAACCGCCTCAGTACGTCAATGTCGAATCAACATGACGTACCAAAGCGGTATGTGCTTCACACCGTATATAGAATGAAATATACCATGATATGGGAATAGGTTCAATTGGAACCTTGCTTTGTATTTACGAGTACCCAATACTATAATGATAGAAAACATGGATAGAAGATGAGGCCGCTAATGTAATACCGATTATGATCGTCTACCCTTTCTTCCAGCGATTCTTCGTCAAAGGGATTACCGTTGGCGCGGTAAAAGGGTAGTCAGGGGCTCCAAAGTCTACGCACTTATAACAACAAGATCGCCTTAACCTACCTGCATGGTCAGGTGGTTGGCGATCTTTTTATGTTCTGGTAGCTAGCAGTCAACACCGCGGTCCGCGGAATGCGCTAACGAACCGTAGGGGCTCTGGCGAACAAGAAGGATTATGATTCTTGTCTATGGAACTACTTAAAGTTGGTGAACTAGGAGGGGTTATATTTTGAAAGATGAAGAACTTGTTTCGGCCACCGTCCAAGGGGATGTCCATGCTTTTTCTTTATTGGTAGAGAAATATTCCAATGCGCTCTGTTCAGTTGCTTATGGAGTCATTGGTGATTACCATATGGCACAAGATATTGTTCAAGAATCTTTTGTTAAGGCCTACTTTAAATTACATACATTAAAGGATGCTGCCAAGGTGGGCAGCTGGCTATACGGAATTACGTATCGGCAAAGCATTGATGTGAAGAGAAAACTGCAAACAGCTCAGCATGCGCTAGAAGAAACAGCAGGATTAGACCATCCACTATCCTTCGACGAGATCGTGGAGAAAAGGGAAATCCAAGCGGAAATTTGGAAAGCTTTAAATGGTTTGGATGAACGTAATCGGATTATCATGATTTTATTTCATATAAGCGGGTTTTCCATGGAGAGTATAGGGAAGTTTCTTAATATGTCGATCAGTGCAGTTGAAAGCTGCCACCGAAGGACGCGGAAGCTATTGAGGCTGGAACTAATGGATGTTTACTTCGATGGTTTAACCAATCAATATCCGGCTCAAACGATGAAGTCCAAAGTAACCGCTAGTGTAATTAAAAGGGCTGGTCATTTTTACATTCCTGTATCAGACAAGACACGGTCGTCAGCATGGTTTATGGAGCATTTTGGATTATCTTCGGATCAGAATGGGGATCTGGTCCTTCCATCGGGGCAATTCCTATATTTATTACCAATAAAACCTTCCGGCGCTGTCTCTAACGAAGACTTTTTCATTCCCGTATTGTCTTTTGAGGTTGATAATAGTATGGAAGTGTATGAAAGACTCAAGAAGAGCGGTATCCATATAAACGATCAAGTAGAAAACTTGACTGGTAAACACTTTTACTTCCATGACCTGGACAACAACTGCTTTGGTATTTATCAATCCAAATAAATGTTGAATGGAACGACGGAATTTAGAATCGATGTTCGTCTATTTAATGAATACTAAATTGGAGGTTGATGAGCATGGATAAGCAAGCATTGAACTTGCAGGAGAAGGAAGATCAAGAGGTGGTTAAACCGCTTCTGAAGAGAGTATCCCATAACTATTTACCTGTTTCCGATTTGAAAAAAGCATTAGCATGGTATATGAAGTACCTTGGATTAAAGCATATTAGCGATAACCGTACAGAAAGAAACGATGGCGGGATTCTTATACTTGGCAATGGTCAATGGTTGTTTCTTCTGGAATCAAAGAGCAATAGAAATGCAAACTTTGTTACGGATGATTGGGAAGGTGACGACTACGAAATGTTCTCGCTCACATTTGAGACAGATGACATCATTAAACTTCATGAGTCGCTTCGAAAGAGCGGAACGCATGTAGAGCCCGTTATTGGTCATGATGGCTGCGGTCTTCAATTTAAGTTTAAAGATCCGGACGGAAATAAATTTAATGTGTGGCAGGATCCTGATAAAGGGTAAGCGGCTATACGCCTTATGAAAAGCGGAGAACGGCAGAGATGCCGTTTTTTGTTTTCCCATGACCTAATCGGCCTGCCATTTTTGTTCGATATATAGTGTAGAAGTGTACGAAGGAGGCGGTGAAGATGACAAAGCAGCCGGACATTTTCGTATTTACAGGAACGTGTGGGTCGGGCAGGAAAACGACAGCCCACCTAATAGGTAATGAGTTCAATTTGAAGCATGTTGTGTCATGTACGACTCGATTACCTCGAGACAAGGAAAGGCCGGATTTGGACTATCACTATTTATCCAGAGATGAATTTGCAGAAACGGAACGCCATGGTCGCTTTGCGCAAACCGTGGAAATCGACAATGAGCGGTACGGGATACGGAAACAGGATTTAGAGGATGCGCTGCGAAGCGGACAAAGCGTCTATCTGATTTTGAACCGGGAAGGCGCATCGGTCATGAAACAATTGTACGGAGACCGCGTCATTCGTCTCTTTCTTTATGTAGATAAACAGACGGTCAGAGAACGGCTGGAAAGCAAAGGGGCCGGTCCAAAAATGATGGACCATGTGCTGAATCATTATACGGAAGAAGTCGTTTATCGTAAAATGTGCGAGCACGTCTTGCAAAATCTTGCCTTAACCGACACGCTCAAACAAATACGGGAAGTCATCCGTGGATATCGTCCCGATTTAAGGGGAGGCTGAGAATGAAAAAATGAGTACGCCTCACTCGACTGGGTCTGATTCAGATTAATGCTTTACAGGACACCTAATGGTGTTATATTATGAATTAGGACACTGATTGGTGTCCGATTAAGATGATAAAAAGGGAGTGGATTTAACATGCATATACTAGCCATCATTCTTCAAAGCTGGCTGCTTTTCTCCATGGCATTCTTTGGTGGAAGCAAGCTTGCAGGAGCAAAGCATCAAGTCGAACTATTTGATTCAGTGAAACTTCCCCAGTGGTTCCGTGTCATTACGGGCATCATTCAAATTGCAGCATGCGTGGGGCTCATTGTCGGTTACTGGTCAGCAGGATATGCCGCATGGGCAGGAATATTGGTCGGCGTTATGATGATCATTGCACTGATCGCGCATTTCAGAGTGAAACATCCTTTCGCAAAATTGTTTCCGGCTCTACTAAATCTCTTGATCGCTGCTGCGGTAGTAATCTTATATGCAGACGATCTGTCTAATCTTGTTGGATAGGCTGTAATTCAAGTCCACGACTAGTTTCGTGGGCTTTTTTTTATACCGATAAACGGAGATGGTGTACTAACCCAAAGGTAACCTAGTGAAATTAAAGTGCGTACTATTCATATTTAGTATAGTTGTTTATATTCTTAGTAACGGGCCGTAAAGGAGGCGAAATAGTTGCATGTATTGATCACAGGCGCGTCAGGAAGTGTAGGTTCGGGAGCAGCAGAGCAGCTTTCTCAGAAGCATAATGTAAGGTTGTCCGATGTGCGAGACATAGAAACTTCGTTACCCTATTATCAAGCAGACGTCCGGTTGCACGGGTCCTTGGATTCGGCAATGGAAGGTGTAGATGTAGTCATTCATACTCCGGCCTTTCACGGCATTCATATGGGAACGAATTCAGAGAAGGAATTTTATGATTTGAACGTCACCGGGACGTTCGAAATGTTCCAATCGGCTGTCCGTAACAACGTTCGCCGTGTGGTGTGGCTGTCGAGTATGTCGTTTTTTGGAAACGATTTCTACGCCTACACTAAGAAATTGGGAGAACAATTGTGTCAGTTTTATCATGACCGGCATGGCCTCGAGATTATCATCCTGCGTCCTACGGACTTCACGCCGTACCGCGATCTGCGACATTATGGCGAACGGTTGCTGCATGGCGGGGTTGACCGCCGCGACATCATTGATGCGGTATGCCTCGCGGTTGAATGTAAACAAACTTACGGTACGTATCATCTAGTGAGAGAAGATGCATTTACGGAAGAAGATGTCCTGGCTTATCCTGATTCTCCGGTACAAGTGCTGGAGAAGGTGTATCCCGGCGCAATGGCGATTATCGAGAAGTATCAACTTCATCTGCCGGAGCAAATTATGACATCCGATTTGTCCATCGCCAAAGCCGAACTCGGCTATCATCCTAAATATAACTTCGGGACATTCGTTAATGAAAACACCAATCAAGGCGTAATCCTGGGCTCTTAATCCGATCTGTACATTATCTGAAATGGAGTGAAAATGGATGCAGAAGAGACAATTGGGACGAACTGGGCTGGAAGTTACCTCACTAGGGTTTGGTGCGATGGAAATTCGAGGACCTCGAATCTGGGGCGGTCGTCCCGTAACGGATTCCGAGGCGGAGCGAATCCTAAACGCCGTGCTGGATGCCGGAATCAATTTTATTGACACCGCTTACGATTACGGGTTAAGCGAAGAGTACATCGGGCGATTCATCAGCCACCGACGCAGCGAGTATTTCTTAGCAACCAAATGCGGCTGCACGGTCGTCGATGCCGGCGACCATGATGAGACACCTCACGTATGGACTAGAGATAATCTATTGCGCAATGTAGATGTAAGCTTACGAAGAATGAAGACCGACTACATCGACCTCATGCAGCTTCATAATCCTACCGTTGATCAAACCGATGAAGGACAGTTGATTGATGTGCTGAAGGAAATTCAAGCAACAGGTAAAGTGCGGTGGATCGGAATATCTTCAACACTTCCCCACATCTCAAAATACATCGAAACCGGCGTATTTGACAGCTTTCAAATCCCATACTCTGCACTAGAGCGTGATCACGAAAACGTGATCTCAGATGCAGCACATTCAGGTGCGGGAACCATCATCCGCGGTGGAGTTGGGCGTGGTGAACCGGGAGTAGGTTTGGGCAATGGGGATAAATGGGCCGCCTGGGAAAATGCCAAGCTCGACGAACTATTGGAAGATGGAGAAAGCCGTACAGCGTTCTTGCTGCGGTATACCTTAAGTCACCCAGACTTGACGACAACGATCGTCGGGACCAAGAGTCCGGAGCATTTGACGGAAAACATTCGGATTGCCCAGAAAGGCGTGCTTTCAGCTGATGTTTATGAGGAAGCGAAACGGCGCCTTCTAGATGCAGGGCAGTTTCCGAAGACATAGATAAGCGAATGAATCAGAGAAGCGTCCACTTGTGGACGCTTTTTGTTATGATGTGCCCGCCTAACCAGCTGCGAATCCTCGACAAGAAGTGGCTTTTTATTGGATGGGAGGCTATTTTGTCGAATCCTAACAACTTCAATCGAATGGTAAATACTTCCTTGTAATCGCTTCCATCAGTAATTATAATGAAGGCGCAGTCTTCCTTAAACGTTTCGGAAGAAGCGTTAATTCATTTTCCATCTAGAAAGGAGTGTTCCGGTTCCACTTTTTTTGCAGACTCGTATGCTAACAATTCGAACTGATACCCACCACATTTTCAGTCATACTTCACTCAAACGGAAGTAACGAGCTAAAATTAGGGGAGGTTTATCTGTGAAGAACATTAGTTTCTTACTAGTTGCAATCCTTCTTGTTGTATCGTTGGCAGCTTGCAGCAGCAACAACAATAACAACGGCAAATCAGCAAATTCAAATAGTGGCACTACCAATGCAGACAGCGGCAAAGAAGTTGTAATCAAGTTCCCGAGCTACAAAACGGGAAATAACGTCGGAGCGATCTTCTACCTTCCTCAGATTGAACGCTTTAACCAGAAGTATGCCGGCAAGTACAAGATTGAGATCGAAGAAATCGTGCAAGACGAATACTCGAAGAAAATAAAACTCCTCTATCAGCAGAAGAAACTCCCTCCGCTTATCGAAGTCGATAAAGAGCTTGCCGACATTATGATTAACAACGGCGACCTCCTCGATTTGAAACCTTACATCGACAATACTCCAGAAATCAAAAACATTTTGATTGATGATTCTGTTAAATATAACACGGATAAGAACGGCAATATTGTTTCGCTGCCACTTGCTTTCGAGCGTCCAATCGGACTGTATTACAACAAAGAATTGCTCCAGAAAGCCGGCATTACGGAACCGTCGACGACATGGGACGGATTCTTCAGTGATTTGGATAAATTGAAAGCGGCCGGGGTTACGCCGCTATCCCTCATGACCGGCGAGAACGGTTGGACGACGATGCTGCTTGCTTCCGCCATGATTGCCTCGGAGACAGAAGGTCAAGATCTATTAACAAAAGGCGATATCGTGACCAACTTTAACTCGCCGCTGTGGATAGATACCTTTGCAAAGGTGCAGAAGCTGCTAACGGATTACACAACAAAATCCGCGCTTGGTGCGACCTACTCCATCGCAGCCAATGAATTCTTCAGCGATAACACGGCGATGATCGCGAACGGTCCATGGATGGTAGGGGACTTCAGCAATCCAGACAAAGCCTCCGAGGGTTTCGCGGGTAAAGTAGGTGCAACCATCTATCCGAATGGCGTTGCGCTCGGCTCTGCTGACGGATACTGGTATTCTATTCCTAAGGATACACCTCAGGAAACGGTGGATGGTTTGATTGAGTACTTCAAATTCATCTACTCTCCGGATGAATTGAATGCATTTCTGGTAGCAGAAGGCGGCTTTGCTCCAAAGCTGCCAATGCCCGATGATGCGAAAGCAAAGCTGGATCCGATTCTGAGACAGTTAAACGATGAAGTAGGCTCCAAGATGAAAACACTGAATCGATTGATCTATGATATCGTGCCGCAATCCGTTGCGGATCTGTTTGCCAAAAACTTGCCTCTTCTAGCTACGAACGATATGACTCCCGAACAGTTCTGTA
Organism: Paenibacillus sp. N22P23; assembly: GCF_059383735.1. NCBI lineage: Bacteria > Bacillati > Bacillota > Bacilli > Caryophanales > Paenibacillaceae > Paenibacillus > Paenibacillus sp. N22P23. The sequence goes on along the minus strand of NZ_JBXENT010000001.1, from coordinate 2,313,469 downwards.
AAGCGATGACAGACACAGCCGAGAAGTTTAAGAAATAACGAACATGCCATTAAGGATTGGTCTCGCAAGGAGCGTATGGCGTGTCGCTTATGCGCTTCTTGGCCAGAGACTCTAAGTTAATCTTAATGGCATGCATCGATTACCGCTCTTCGGGGAGGAGTTCTGTCATGTACAAGTACAATAAATTCTGGGTTTATCTCTTTATCGTGCCTACGTTTATCGTCTTTTTGACGTTCTATTTGGTCCCGATTCTGACCGTGTTTACAACCGGATTCATGGAGTGGAATGGCTTTAACTCCGCTAAATTTATTGGATTCGATAATTATAAAATGATTTTCCTGGACGACAATACGATTATCGTCTCCTTACTGAATCTATTGAAATGGTCGCTCATTGCCACCTTCATTCATGTCCCTTTCGGAGCACTTGTTGCGTTTATAATCTTTAAGAGGCCGGTCGGCTGGAGATTTGTGCGTGGTGTATTCATGATTCCCAATGTTATTGCAGTTTCGGCATGGGCGATTATCTATCGCTTTATCTTCAATGACCAGATGGGTCTGCTCAACAATTTCATTCGAAAGCTCGGCTTCTCGAACTTTCATACGAATTGGTTCTTCGATCAGCAATACGCGTTCTCTGCAATCAGCTTAACATGGGTCTTCTACGCGGTAATCGTAACGCTGCTCGTCTTATCTGACCTGATGGCGATTCCTAAGGAACTGCATGAAGCGGCGAAAATTGACGGTGCGACAGAAGCTCAAATCCACTGGAGGATCAATTTGCCATTGATTCGCGGTTCGCTGGGGACTTCGGTTATATTATCGATCATTGCGAGAATTACGATGTTCGAAGCGATCTTCTTGACAACCAAAGGCGGGCCAGGGAACTCCACGTATAATATTTCGGTCATGCTCTACGATGGCATCGTTAACTATCAATTCGGTTATGCCAATGCGGTCGCAACGATCATGATTATTCTGGGGATCGGGGTTCTGGCCATTACGACCAAAGTGTTCAAGATGAACAAAAGTGTCTACAACTGATAGGTGGTGATCCTGCTTTATGAAGGCTGAACCTTTGAAACGCGGCCTGGTAGGGGCTTTCAGTTATTTGGTGCTCTTATTCACAGTCTGCATATCGCTCGTCCCGCTGCTCTGGATTGTCGTCTCTTCGTTTAAATCAAACAAGGCGATATTAAACACGCCGTTTTCGCTTCCGGTCGATATTAATTTCCATGCCTATTATTCAGTGCTGAAGATGAATAACTTCTTAAGCAATACGACGAACTCTGTCCTGATATCGGTTTCCTCTACACTCATTGCGCTTCTATTCTACGCCTTAGCGGCTTATTCTTTTGCCAAATTTGAGTTCAAGGGCAAACATGTATTGTTTGTGCTGTTCTCGATTACGCTGCTCATCCCCGGCCATGCGACGGCACAGCCCATTTTCTCCTTCATCAATATCACCGGACTCTATGATACGAGACTGGCACTCATTGTCGTATACATATCGGCAGGACTGGCTGTATCGCTGTTCATCATGAGGGCCACGTTCCTCTCCATTCCAAGAGAGCTCGATGAAGCGGCCTATATGGAATCGGCTAACTTCTGGCAGGTGTTCTTCTATATCAATTTGCCGCTTGCCAAATCAGGCTTGGCAACCGCAGGCATTCTGATGTTCCTCGGTAACTGGAACGAATTTTTCTATGGGTTCATGCTAACGGCTTCCGCAGAGAATCGGACGCTGCCTGTCGCTTTGCAATTTTTCACCGAACAATTCTCGTACAACTACACCCAGCTATTCGCAGCACTGACGCTCGTGACGCTGCCTAGCATTATTTTATATATGGTGGCTCAGGAACAGGTGCAGCAAAGCGTTGTCAGCGGCGGGGTGAAAGGTTAGGTGAGTGCGGTTGGCGACGATTAAAGATATTGCAAGGATGGCCGGAGTATCGACCACTACCGTTTCCAGAGCACTTAACGGCTATGATGACGTGAGCCAGGAGACAAAACGAAGAATTCATGAAATTGCCGAAGCATTGGATTATTCACCTAATGCGGTAGCGAGAAGTTTGGTATCGAGCAAGACGCGAACCATTGGCGTTATTTTCTCGGGTCTTAAGTATACAGGAGGAAAAGATAATCTCGCCTTCGAGATCTTATGCGGTATCAACGATCGGGCAAACGAGATGGATTATGATATCTTGTTGTTCAGCACAAGTCCGTCTAAGCAGCGGATCAAATCCTACTACAATTTATGCAAAGAGAGAAATGTGGATGGGGCGATTATTTTCGGCTTAAGAGTTGACGATCCGTACCTGGAGGAAGTCATCAAGAAGTCCAATTTCCCTTGCGTCCTCATTGATATCCCATTCTCGAATGAGATTCTGGGGAATGTCACGACCGACAATATTGAAGGGGTTCGATTGGCCATTCATCATTTAATGGAATGGGGCCATACGAATATAGCGATGATCAACGGCTATGCTGAAGCACATGTCAGCGAGCAGCGGTTAAGGGGTTTTAAGAAGGCGCTCTTCGAACGCGAATATGCTTTCGATTCTTCGAAAGTTTTCGATGGAAAGTTTTCTGAAGAGGGCGGGGAACAGGCGATGATGCGTATTTTGGATGAACATCCGGGGGTTACGGCCGTATTTTGCTCCAGCGATTTGATGGCGCTCGGCGCGATGAGAGCTCTTGAGAAGAGGGGGAGAAAAGTGCCCGATTCGGTATCCGTCGTCGGCTATGACGACATCATTCTCTCCTCGTATTGTACGCCGAAACTGACCACCGTTCATCAAAACAAATACGAGATGGGCTGGGCATCGGCAAAGCTGCTGATCGAGATGCTCGAAGGAACGGATGTTGACCACAACGTGGTGCTGAAGAATGAATTAATCGTGCGGGAGAGTACAAAGCGATTACTGTAAAGCTGACGTGTACATCATGATGGCGATCGTCCCAAACGTTTAAGTAGCCGTTCATTAAATCCAAGTGGAGGTTGGTATGAAATGAGACTTAGCGCCGAGGAACTGGAAAGTGGCAAGTTATCTCCGGAAACGTTAGAACTCGCCATTCAGCTGATCAAAGTCAACGGTTATGTGTTATTTGAAGAAGTTTTGCCCAGAGCACAAGTGGAGGAGTTGTTCGACAGCTATACAGCTATTCTAGATCCTTACTTTGAAGAGCATCGTGAAGAGATTCTGAACCCGAAGAACGGATTTAACGATGGCACCAACCACGTTCGTCTATACCTGCCGTTTGAGAAGCCGTTTTGCGATGAAGCGATTATTGCGAACCCATTCGTGACCGAAATCGTAGATCGGATTTTGGGTGAAGACTGCTTAATGACCTATTTTGCAACAAACACGTCCATGCCCGGCGGTAAACAATCACAGCCAGTGCATTCGGATACATCCTCGCGCTACGGCGACAAATACGCAGCGAATTTGCCGATTGTGAACTTAATTGTCAATTATCCGCTTGTAGATGTTCATAAGAATAACGGTCCCATGGAGATATGGCCGGGCGGGACGCATCTGCATCCGGACAACTGGTATGCGCCTAATGCATTCAGCAAATCAAAGCTCGCCGAACATATGCATGGCATCAAGATGCTCATGCCGGCAGGCTCCATCTTGATTCGCGATGATCGAGTTTGGCACCGCGGTACGCCGAACAAGTCCGATAAGCATAGACCGAATATCGCGCTTATTTACTCGGAGAACAGGCATCGTGAAGGCACGATTCAAATTCCGCAAGAAACGTACGATCAGCTGTCAGAGAAAGCGCAGCGTTTGCTGCGAAATGAGAAGGTCGGCTTTCCTGTTGCGGAGCCGAAACATTAGTTGATTAACTAGAAAAACCGCATTGCACCCTGAGAAGAGGGTGCAATGCGGTTTTTGGTGTGTGCTGCTGTGGCGTTTCGCGTAACGCGTTACGAATCGTTCCTGTTCTTGAAATCAGTGAGCACTTCATCAATAATTCGTTTTGCGACGGAGGCAAATACAGGGTTGGTGTCCTTGTAATAAGGCAATGCGAACAAGCCCATCGACAATGCATAGCCGCGGCCCCGCGCCCAGGTTGCGTCATCCGGCTGCAGCACTGCACGGAATTTAGGCCGCGTTGCGTCGGTGAGAATACTCCAAGCAAACAGCATGTCGACTGCGGGATCGCCGAGGCCCATACAGCCAAAGTCGATAACGGCACTAATACGACCTTGTTCAATGAGTAAATTCCCTGCGTGGATATCACCATGAATCCAGACGCCAGCCCCTTGCCACTCCGGTGCTTGCAGAGCTTCTTCCCAAGCCAGTGTTGCCGCGCGTTGGTCAATCATACCTTCGAGTTCAGTGATGGCCTTGCGAACACCGGTATCTCTCGGTGCTAATGACATGCCTCGTGAGGATGCCGGAGGTGCAGCTTCGGCTTCGGACGCAAACCCTTCTGCGCTGCCGAGGTCGATACGCTGCATGGCGCTGACGAACTGTGCGATATCGGCTGCAGCTTGATCCAGATCGTCGATGCTCTGGGCAATCGCATCTACTCCCTTGAACCACCGATAGACAGCCCATTCCCACGGATAACCCTCGGCGGGAACCCCAATTGCGAGCGGGGCGGGAATGGCTAACGGTAGATGAGGCGCGATTCTGGGCAGCCACAATCGTTCTAATTCAGCTTGTCCTGTTGCCCAATCGATGCGTGGCATTCGAACGGCTAATTCCTCGCCAAGTCGAAAAATCGCATTGTCCGTTCCGCTAGACTTGATCCGAGTGATCGGAAGCTCCGCCCACTGCGGGAATTGTTCGGCGAGTAACCGTTTCACTAGCGAGGCATCAATCTCGACCTCGTTATTGTGCATTTTGACGGTATTTGAAATGGGTTGTAATCGATCTATGTTTGTCATAGAACCTCCTAAAAGTGTTATTCGTTATAGCTGCAGGTTCCAAAAGTTGTATGGTTTCCATCGCAATCACGCTCGCTCTCAATTAATATACATTCATTGTAGGAGTATTTTTCATTGGCTGCAAGGCGAGCGGGAGAGCAACAAAGCGAAAAGTTGATAGAGCGGATTGACGCGGTATTTTTGCCGGTACGGGATTTGGGGAAAGCGCTAGAGTGGTATACTGAGATTTTTGGACTTGAGGTGCGTTGGCAGAATAAGAGGTTTGCAGGATTAGCTGTAGGCGACAACGTTGGTTTTCATCTCGTCGAGGTGAAGGACTATGTGGCTAATCAAAATTATTGCCCGTTCAACTTTGCTGCGAACGATTTGGATTCGGTACGAGCTAAGATGGAAGAGCGTGGAGTGAAGCTGACCGGTTATCGCGAAGGCGAGCCGAGGCGGTTTGACTTCTTTGACCTTTACGGTAATATATTGACGGTTATACAGATCGGATAGAGAGTTTGTAAGAATAAGCCAACTCGTGGTTACGGGTTGGCTTATTTTGTGTACTCGCATTTGTTGTCGGCTTCCGTGCAGGTGTGATAGGATGAGAAACAGACTCTTAGCACGGAATCGAACAGAAGGAGATTTGCTATATTATGACCAGCAAAAACAGTCGGAATGTGTTTAGATTAGCTATGCTGCTCGGTTTATTCTCGACACTCGGACCTTTTACGATCGATATGTATTTACCAGCGTTCCCGGAGATTGTGAAGCAATTCGATACGACAGCTTCACTGGTACAGCTCAGCTTAACCGCTTGTTTACTCGGACTTGGCATCGGCCAGCTCGTCATGGGTTCGCTGAGCGATGTCTACGGAAGACGCAATCCCCTGCTAATCTCTATGGCTGTTTATGTTGCAGCCTCGTTAGCTTGTGCAATCTCGCCTAATATCGGGGTGTTGATCGCCTTACGGTTCGTACAAGGATTTGCCGCCGCGGCTGGCATTGTCATTTCTCGTGCAATCGCACGGGACCTGTACAGCGGTCATGAACTTACGAAATTTTTCTCGCTGCTTCTGCTTGTCGGTAACTTGGGGCCGCTCGTGGCGCCGGTTTCAGGCAGCGGCGTTCTTTCATTCACGACGTGGATCGGCGTATTTATTGCACTGGCACTGCTCGGAATCTATTTATTAATGATGACCAAATGGGGACTTCAGGAGACGCTGCCAGCTGATCGCCGCAGGCCCAGCAATTTCGTGGAGCAGCTGCGGAACTATGGGTCGCTCTTGCGGGAACGCCAGTTTCTCGGTTATATGCTTGCACAGGGCATTATGATCGCAGGGGTCTTTGCCTATGTTTCGGGAACGCCTTTTATTTATCAAAATATTTATGGGGCCTCACCGACTGTATTCGCTCTTTTATTTGCATCGAACGGCATTAGCTTAATCATCGGATCCCAGCTGGTGGGGCGGATGGCGCATCGCGTATCCGAGCACGCCTTTCTGTTATTCGGCCTTGGGCTAGCCTTACTGGCAAGCGTCATCGTCTTAGTGGTCGGCATCGTCCATGGACCGCTCGTCGCACTCGTGATTCCGCTGTTTATCTTCGTAGCAGCAATCGGCATCACGTCAACGGCAGCATTCCCGCTTGCGATGGAGAGCCAGGGGCATATGGCGGGCAGCGCGGCTGCACTGCTTGGAGTTGTTCCTTTCTTACTTGGAGCGGTTGTCTCCCCGCTTGTCGGTATCGCAGGAGAAGACACGGCCGTTCCGCTAGGCGTCATTATATTAATGACGAGCTTCACCGCGTTGCTGGCTTACTACTTTCTGGTAAGAAGAGGCCCGCGACGTATAGCGGCTCAAGATAGCAATGATTTGAAGATTGCGAACTAGTTGAATGAACTTTAAGCGGATATGCCGCTATCAGCGCGGAAATTAGCTCATTTGTAGCATCGATAGCGGAAATACCGCTTATTGAGCCGATTCCAGGGTCGAAACGAGCTCATGTTGCGAGTTTTTCAGACTTTAAGCGGATATGCCGCTATCAGCTCAGGAATCAGTCAGTTTGGAGCATCGATAGCGGATATGCCGCTTATCGAGTCGGTTCTCGTGTCAAATCAAGCTCATCAAGTGGATTTCTCAGACACCGCATTGTACCCTTTAATGAAAAGGGCTGCAATGCGGTTTTTTGCTGCCATGTTGTTTAGCGGAGGGTTCTATACATTTTTTGCAATTTGTACTTGAATTGTTGGATTATATCCTTGTATGGCATCCATATTTTAGTATAATAGATTCACAAACATTAGCGTTTACAGAACCTCTTAGCTAATAAGAGGTTTTTTATTATGTTTGCGAGATTATGCATCCATGAACAGAAAGGGACATCCTAGATGAAAACCGTAAAAACAAAGATCATGATTGCCATTATTATGTGTTCGGTTGTCGCAGTACTAGTTGTTGGATTAATCGGAATCAACACGGCGAATCAAATGCTGAAGCAATCCTCTGATGAGGCGGCCAAGCTGAACGTCGATTCCAAAGCGAAGAGTTTGAATCTTACGATCGAGGCGATCGAGCACTCGGTTAATGGGCTTGCTGTTTCGGCCATCTCGATGCTTGATGATGTACAGAAGTTTAAGACAGACGCTGGGTACGTGAAGGATCTTCAAGAGAAGATTAGACCGCTGGCGGAGCAGTTCTCGCAAAACACAGAAGGTGCCATGGCGTTCTATATCCGATTCAATCCGGATTTTACCGCGCCGACATCTGGACTGTTTCATGCAGATTCGGACGGAGACGGCAAGATTGAACAGCTGGTGCCTACAGATTTCAGCCAATACGATCCGACCGATCTCGCTCATGTGGGCTGGTATTATATCCCGGTGAACGCAGGCAAACCGGTTTGGCTGGATCCCTACATGAACGAGAATATCAACGTCAAAATGATCAGTTATGTCGTACCGATCTTCAAGGAAGGCGAGTCGATCGGTATCGTAGGCATGGACATTAACTTCAACCTGTTCACCGATATCGTCAATAGCATCAAACCTTATGAGAATAGCTACGGCGCGTTGTTGAACGCGAATCTAGATTTCCTCATTCATCCGCAATTGAAGCAAACCGATAATCTGGCCAGCATTCATGCAAGTCTGGCAGAACAGATCAAGAAGCAGGAACTTGGCGTTATGACGGTTCAAGAAAATAACGAAGACAAAATGATCTCGTTTGCGAAGCTGTCCAACGGGCAAACGTTGTTGATCGATTCTTCGAAAAGCGATATTTATAGCGATGTGTTCACGCTCACGAAGCGCATTATCATCGTATTAATCTGTGTTGCACTCCTAGCTGCCCTAGTTGCTTATTTGATGGGAAGCCGAATTTCGAAGCCGCTGAAGACACTCATTCTCGATATGAGGCGTGTGAAGGAAGGCGACTTTACGGTTCGGACATCGATTCGCAGCAAAGACGAGATCGGAGAGATTGGCTCGAATTTCAACGGTATGGTGGAGGAACTGGAGAACCTTACGAGAAACATTCGCACGGTGTCCGGTCAAATTCATTCTTCATCTCGCTCCCTTGCATCCGTAGCGGAAGAAGTAACGGCATCTTCGGAGGAAGTGTCGGCTTCCCTATATGAGATTGCGCAAGGCAATAAGATGCAATCGTATTCGATCGAGAAGAGCTCGGAGATATCCGCGAATCTATCCGATAAATTCAAGCAGCTTTACGATAATACAAACGTCATTCTTCAAGTTGTGGACGGCATGCAGGCCAGCAACGAGAACGGAATGTCCTTGATGAGAGATTTGAACGCAATCAATCAAGATAACGGACAAGCGATTAACAATATCGAGCGGGAAATCTTTAATTTGAATGATAAAACGCAAAATATCAGCACAATTATCGAGCAATTATCCCATATCGCGAATCAGACGAATTTGCTGGCCTTGAATGCCTCTATCGAGTCATCGCGAGCAGGAGAAGCTGGAAAAGGTTTTGCTGTTGTGGCAAGCGAGATTAGGAAGCTGGCTGAGCAGTCACGCAAATCGACGGAAAATATTAGCGAGATCATCCTCAATGTGCAATCGGATGCGAGCCATACGGTCGGCGCGATGAAGCAAGTAAAGGAGAGATCGATGGAGCAATCCGAAGCGATCGTCCAATTAAGTCAAGCATTTGGGCTGCTGTCGGGCACAATCAATCAGATCACGGAAATCCTTCAAACGAACGGAACCTTTATTACCGAAGTATCCGGCGATTCGAGTCAGTTGGCCGGCGAAGTACATGAGATGTCGTCCATCTCCGAAGAGAGCGCTGCATCTTCCGAGCAAGTCTCGGAAACGATGGCAGAACAGGTGAAAGGCTTCGGCAAAGTTGTCGAAGAGGCAGATGCGCTCAATCAATTGTGTACGACGCTGAATGATCTCGTGAAGAAATTTAACGTAAATCAATAGTAAGGCTGCCTTATAGGCTGCATCATGCTAGGTGATATTTTAACTTTTGTTGTCAATTGTAGGTTTATAAGCTATAGTGAGGATAATTTCATAATGAAAGTACGGGTGCTGGATGGAGTCTGGCTGAGATAGGGAACGTTATTTCCCTGACCGTTAATCTGAACCAGGTAATGCTGGCGTAGAGAACGTATCGAATTCAAACCATTCGTATATTCTCGAATGGTTTTTTTCTGTTGTTCGTGCCTGCTTTCCTACGGAAAGGAGAACATAGGTAATGAGAGAATCCATCATTTCACATTTGCAGCATCAAGTGGAGGAGCGCCAGGATGAACTGTTTGCTCTGCTGGCTGAACTGGTCGCTTTCCCGACGGTCAGCCCACCTGCTCGAAACACGTTAAAGGCACAGCAGGTTCTGCAGGAATATCTCCAATCAAGCGGATTCGAGGCGGAATTGTGGGAGGTTTATCCCGGCGATCCGAACGTGACAGCGATCAAACACGGCACGCAGCGGGAGAAGTATCAGAGCTTGCTGCTGAATGGTCACATGGACGTTGCTGAGGTAGGAGATAGCAGCGAGTGGGTCAATGATCCATTCCAGCTGACCTTGAAAGATGGTAGAGCCTATGGCAGGGGAACTTCGGATATGAAAGGCGGGCTCGCCGCCCTTCTATTCGCCGTGAAGCTGCTAACCGAAGCGGGAATTGAGCTGAAAGGCGATCTCCTGTTTCATTCCGTTATTGGTGAAGAGGCTGGCGAAGCCGGGACGCGTGCTTGCATGGAACGTGGATATAAAGCGGATTTTGCCGTTGTAGCGGATACGAGCGGAATGGCTATTCAAGGACAAGGCGGGGTCATCACCGGCTGGGTGACGATCCAAAGTCCGGTTACCTTCCATGATGGCATGCGAGCACGAATGATTCATGCAGGCGGAGGCATTCAAGGGGCTAGCGCTATCGAGAAGATGGCCAAACTGATTACAGGGCTTCAAGAGCTGGAGCGTCACTGGGCTGTTACGAAATCCTACCCCGGTTTTCCGGCAGGTTCAAATACGATTAACCCCGCCGTTATTGAAGGAGGTCGCCATGCAGCGTTCATCGCAGATAAGTGTGCGCTCTGGATCACCGTACATTTTTATCCAAATGAGGATTTTGAGACAGTTGCCGCTGAAGTGGAGGAGCATTTGCTTGCAATCGCACAGGCCGATCCTTGGCTGCGAAACAATCCGCCTGCTTTCCGGTGGGGCGGCCGCTCGATGATTGAAGAACGCGGCGAAATATTCCCTTCCTTAGAGTTGGATACGCAGAGCGATGGATTGAAGGCCTTGTTCGCGAACCACCAACAAGTGCTAGGCACCGAACCTTTGATGGGCATGAGTCCAACGGTAACGGATGCAGGCTGGTTGGGGCGGGCAGGAATTCCAACGGTCATCTACGGTCCAGGCGAGCTTGCGCATGCGCATGCCGTTAATGAAAGCACGGACATGAAGGAGCTAGTGGATTACGTCAAGGTGATGATCGGCTTCATTGCGGATTGGTGTAACCGGAGCAAGCCGGACGATGAAGGATAGAACATGCAAGAGGATGGAGGAATACCGGTGAGTCGATTTAGTGAAAGGCTGTACCATTCAGCACATGATATTTGGGCGAAGAGCCACCAGCATCCCTTTCTGACGGAATTGCGAGAAGGGACGCTTGATCCGCAGCGGTTTATCTATTATTTGAAGCAGGATTATGTGTATCTGATCGATTATGCCAAGTTGTTCGCGATGGGGAGCATGAAGGCAAGAGATATGGAAACGATGGTAAAGTTTGCGGAGCTGCTTCACTCCACGCTGCATGTCGAGATGGAGCTCCACCGGGGTTACGCGGAGCGCTTCGGAGTGACGCCAGAGGAGCTAGAGCAGACACGTCCTGCGCCAACGACCGTTGCGTATACCAAATATTTGCTCGATGTCGCCGCACAGGGCTCACTCGCAGAGGTGGTAGCCGCACTGCTCCCATGTATGTGGAGCTACCAGGAGATTGGAGCTGCTTTTATGAAGATTCCGGGCGCCTTGGATCACCCGCTTTATCGGGAGTGGATCTTGATGTACGGCTCCGAGGAATTCGAGGCACTCACCAATTGGTGCATTGGTTTGATGGATCGTTTGGCAGAAGGCCAGCCTGAACGAGAGCTTGCGCAGCTAGAGGAACGTTTCCTTATCGCGTCCAAGCTTGAATATATGTTCTGGGATATGGCTTATCGGCAAGAGGAGTGGCCGGTTTGAGCACAACAATCGAGGCAGGAAGACAGCAAGCCGCGTTATCGGTACGCGGGCTAAGCTTCTCTTTTCCACAAGAATCGCCGTTGTTCGAATCGTTGAGCTTTGACATTAAACAAGGTGAATTTGTAAGTATTCTAGCGGCAAGCGGGATCGGGAAAACAACGCTGTTCCGGTTGTTGTCCGGACTGCTTGCTCCTACAGCAGGAACGATTGCGATTGGCGCAGCAGGCGACACGGCGACAGAAGCAACGAAGCACGGGAAGATCGGATATATGCCGCAAAAGGATTGCCTTCTCCCATGGAGAACCGTTCTCGATAATGCCGCAATAGGCTTGGAGCTGCGCGGAACGACGAAGCGGGAGGCACGTCGCCAAGTACTAGAGCTGCTGCCGGGCCTAGGGTTGGAAGGAACGGAAAACAAATTCCCGCATGAGCTATCCGGCGGCATGCGCCAGCGCGTATCGTTTCTGCGTTCCCTGCTGGGCGGAGGAGAGCTGTTTCTGCTGGATGAACCGTTCAGCGCCTTGGATGCCATGACGCGGATCAGCATGCAAGAATGGCTGCTGCAAGTTTGGGAGCAGCATCGCAAAACGATATTGTTCATCACGCATGACGTCGATGAGGCTCTGCTCCTATCTGATCGGGTACTCGTTGCGGCGCAATCTCCCATCACGACACTTCGTGAGCTGAACGTCAATCTGCCTCGCCCTCGCGGTTATGAAGTGGCGCTCGAAGAGACGTTCATCGGCTTGAAGCGACAGCTGCTGGGTTGGATCGGTTTTGGTACCGGCGACTCGAATGGAGGAGGCCGGTCATGAAACGACGATTAATCGTTAATGTACCTGTCCTTCTGTTCGTGCTGCTGCTGGCTGTATTGTGGGAAGTCGGAACGAGAGTAATGAATATCCCGCATTACATCATCCCGAAGTTATCTGACGTGTTTGTCTCCATGTGGGAGAACAAACAGCTGCTTGGGAAACATTTTGGCGTCACGCTGGGAGAGTCCCTGCTCGGACTGGGCATTTCTGTTGTCTTCGGTACGCTGGCTGCGGCTTGGATTGAAAGCTCCGGCTTAGCTAAGAAGACGATTTACCCGCTAATTGTCGGCTCCCAAACGATTCCGATTATCGCCTTATCGCCAATCATGGTGATGTGGTTCGGTTATGAAATCTGGAGCAAGATCGCCGTTGTGGTCTTGTTCACCTTCTTCCCGCTAGCTGTGAATACAGCAGACGGGCTTCGCTCGGCAGATCCCGATATCGGGGAGTTGATGCGGACAATGGGTGCTCGCAAACGGGATCTCTTCCTGAAGTGGAAAATTCCATCCGCACTTCCGGGATTCTTCACGGGGCTCAAGATGGCAGCCGCAATTAGTGTTGGTGGCGCTACGCTAGGGGAATGGCTTGGGGGAGAAAATGGTCTAGGCATGTACACGAAGCGGGCATCCAATATGCTTCGTGGTGAAGCGGTGTTCTCAGGTGTGCTTTTGTTATCCGCTATGGGGATTATGTTGTTCCTCGTGGTTCAATGGTTAGAGCGTTCGTGTATGGGTCATCGCAGAAGTTAAGTTAAAAGGAGAAATGACAGTGAATTTACGAGAATGGTCGAAGAGCGCATGGAAGGCGGCAGCCCTTGCACTTGTATTACTGGTGGTTGCAGGTTGTGGGTCCAATAAGCAATCTTCAAATGGGGAGACGGAAATCACGGTCCTGCTCGATTGGTATCCGAACGCCGTGCATACCTTCCTGTATGCAGCGCAATCGCAGGGATATTTTGAAGAGGCCGGTTTGAAAGTGAATCTGCAAACTCCGGCGGACACGAACGATGCGCTGAAGCTAGTGGCGACAGGTAAAGCAGATTTAGCGCTGAGTTATCAAATGCAGGTGGCAATATCACGTTCCGAAGGGATTCCGATCGTGTCGGTCGGCGCCATTGTGCGTCATCCGCTCAATCAATTGCTTGTGCTCGATTCGAAGGATATTCACAGTCCCAAGGATTTGGTTGGTAAAAAGATCGGTTACCCATCCATCCCACTCGATGAAGCGATTGTGAATACGATGGTGAAGTCAGACGGCGGCGACCCATCGAAATTGTCCTATACGGACGTCGGTTGGGATCTGATTCCGGCGATGACCACGAAGAAGGTCGACGCGATCATCGGCGGTTACGTGAATCATGAGAAGCTGTTATTGGAGAAAGAGGGCGAGAAGCTGACTGCCTTCGATCCTTCCAAATACGGCGTGCCGGATTATTACGAACTGGTTCTGACTGCAAGTGAGGATGGACTGAAGAGTAATTCCGAACCCATTAAGAAATTCATAGAAGCCGCGGCCAAAGGGCAGGCGTACACGGCGAGCCATCCGGATGAAGCGCTGCAGCTGTTGCTGGATGAACAGAGCGAGGAATTCCCGCTGGACGCTGACGTCGAGAAACAAAGCTTGGCGATCTTGCTGCCGCTCATGGATGCAGGGAAAGATCCTTTTGCCAGCCAGTCGGAGCAATCGTGGAACGACGTTATTACTTGGCTGACAGAACAAGGTCAGATTTCGAAGAGCGTAAAGGCAGCAGAAGCATTCCGCAATTTGTAAGGCGAGGAGAGTCGGACAGGTGAATGAACGATATTCAAGGCAGATGCTGTTTGCGCCCATCGGTGAAGCGGGTCAGCAGAAGCTGAAGGACAGTGCAGTCTTAATCGTAGGCATGGGTGCACTCGGCACTGTGCTGGCTAACCATATGGTAAGAGCCGGTGTAGGCTTGGTGCGGTTTGTAGATCGCGATTATGTGGAGCAGAGCAATTTGCAGCGGCAAATGTTATTTGATGAAGAAGACGTTCGGCAAGGCTACCCCAAGGTCATTGCTGCGGAGAAGAAGCTGCAAAAAATCAATTCCGATGTCCGGCTCGAAGCGATTGTGGCCGATGTCACCGTTCATAATATTGAATCCCTCCTAGAGGGGATAGATTTGGTCCTGGACGGAACGGATAATTTTCAAACGAGATTTCTGCTCAATGATGCATGTTTCCGGAGGGGCATTCCATTTACGTATGGCGGCGCGGTCAGCTCGAGAGGGATGAGTGCGATTCTGGTTCCGGGAAGCACGCCTTGCCTGCGCTGCTTCATTCAATCTGCGGATGCCAGCGGGCAAACCTGCGATACGATCGGCGTTATTGCGCCTGTCGTTGATATAGTCGCTTCCTATCAGGCTGTTGAAGCGATGAAGTATTTGGTCGGTGCGCATGATAAACGCAGAAACAGCTTAGTGACCTTTGATCTGTGGACCAATCACTATTACGATATGAAGCTTGGCGAACCACGGAACAACTGTCCTTGCTGCCAGTTAAAGCAATATCCCGCTCTGGATCAGGCAGAGCAAGACTCGGCTATCTCCTTATGCGGACGAGAAACGGTGCAAATGGCCGGGAATGGGCCGATCGATCTGGAAGTATGGCGAGCACGGCTGGAACCTGCGGTCGTGCAGGTGAGCGTGAATGCTTATTTACTTCGGGCCGAGCTTCCGGAGGGAGAAAGACTAGTCTTATTTCCGGATGGCCGTGTATTCGTGCAAGGAACGGATGATTTGGTTCGCGCTAAGATTTTGTATGCCCGCTATATCGGATCTTAATAGGGAGGGAATCGTAGAATGAAAGAGTTTCGTTTATATGCGATTACAGGAGAGCAGTTTCACCCGGGCCGGGACATGATCGAAGTGATGGAGGAAGCGATTCTCGGCGGCGTGGATATCATTCAGCTGCGGGATAAAACGAGCGGTAAACCAGAGCTGCTGCAGAAAGCTAAGTCGCTTCGGGAGCTTACTCGGAAGCATGGCGTTACTTTTATCGTGAACGATCACATCGATGTTGCGATGGAGTTCGATGCGGATGGTATTCATCTGGGCCAAGATGATGTGCCGCTACATGAAGCAAGACGGATCGTTGGCGACAAAATCATAGGTATCTCCACACACAAGCTTGAGGAAGCGCTGCAGGCTGAACGAGATGGCGCGGATTATATCGGCGTCGGGCCTGTATTTCAAACGAAGACGAAGGTCGATGTCGTTGATCCGGTTAGTGTTTCGTATGTACGCGAGGTGGCAGCGAATATTCGAATTCCATTTGTCGCGATTGGCGGCATTAAACTTGGCAACGTAGATGAAGTCCTCGCCGCAGGCGCGACAAGAATCTGTGTGGTTAGCGGGATCGTCGGGAGCAGCGATGTACGCGGGACTTGCGAAGCGTTCTTCGAGAAGCTGAAGAAATAGGGGTGAGCATATGATGGTGCTTGTAATCAATGGATTGGAGCAGGAGCTGGAGGCTCAGACGATCCAGGATGTCATTGTCCATTATGGATTGGCTGGTAAACCGATCGTGGTTGAGGCAGACGGGGCTGTTCTAACAGCTGCACAATGGGAGACCACAACGGTTCGACCGGATATGCAAATCGAGCTGGTACATTTTGTTGGAGGAGGTTGACGGATGAAGCAGGATATTTTCAAGATTGGCGGCCGTGAATTGACTTCCCGTTTCTTTATCGGTACAGGACTTTTCCCTAATCCATACGTGCAAATGGAATCGATCAAAGCTTCGGGTGCTCAGGTGTTGACCTTTGCTATTCGGCGCATCAACCTTGAGTCGACTGAGGATGATTCCATCCTGCAGCATTTGCAGCATGGCGAATATATGTATCTGCCCAATACGTCCGGTGCAAGGACGGCGGACGAAGCGGTTCGTATCGCCCGTTTGGCGCGTGCTTCCGGCCTGAGCGACTGGATTAAAGTAGAGATTAGCGCAAATGAGCGCACACTGCTGCCGGATCCGATTGAAACGTTGAAAGCAACGGAAATTCTCGTCAAAGAAGGGTTTACGGTGCTTCCTTATATCACGGATGATCCGATCATGTGCAAACGACTGGAAGAAGCGGGAGCAGCTGCAGTTATGCCGGGAGCAGCTCCAATTGGTACCGGACTTGGCATATTGAATCCTTATCATTTAAGCCTGATCGTCGAAGATGCGCAAGTACCGATCATCGTGGATGCCGGCCTTGGCTCGGTGAGTGATGTCACGCAAGCGATGGAGCTTGGCGTATCGGGTGTACTGATGAACACGCCTGTTGCGAAAGCAAGGAATCCTGTCGGCATGGCACAAGCGATGAGAATGGGCATTGAAGCAGGTCGCCTTGCTTATCTATCGGGCCGGATTGAGAAGAAACGTTATGCGTCGGCAAGCAGCGGTTTGGATGCGTATAAATTGAAATAAGGCTAGCGAGTGAGTACTTGGGAGAGTTGGTCTGGAAATGAAAGAGAGCATTGTGATCATGGGAGGCGGAGTCATCGGATTATCCTGTGCATTGGAGTTACAGCAGCGGGGTTATCAGGTTACGGTTCTGGAAATTAATCGCTGCGGGGGGCAGGCGTCCGGCGCGGCTGCCGGTATGCTGGCGCCTTATTCGGAGAATGTTGAAGGATCCGATGCTTTTTTCCGCTTTTGCTTAGAAAGTCTACAGCTTTATCCCAATTGGCAGGCTGGTGTGAAGGAGATTTCCGAGCAGACCTTCGAATATACAAATTCCGGCAGTCTCTATATTGCATATCATGATGCGGATTTGCTAGCGTTGGAAGGCAGACTCTTGTGGCAGCGTCAGTTCGGTTCTTCCGGCAGCATCGTGGAAGGAGATGCACTATTCCGCCTAGAGCCTCATATGTCGCCTAATGTAAGAGCCGCGCTGCATACACCGGAAGAGAGCCATCTCTATGCCCCTCATTATGTCAAAGCGTTGGAGCAAGCTTGCCGATTGATAGGGGTCAGCATCCATGAGAATCTAGAGAAGCTGACCGTTGTTGAATGGGAGGATGAAATTCGCATTCAAGCAGCCGATGGATGCTTGTTCAGCGGGGATCGATTGCTAGTGTGCTCAGGGGTTTGGGCGCAAGAACTTTCCGATACGTTCAGCATCCAAATTCCCGTATATCCGATTCGCGGACAGATTTGTGCCTATGAGGTAGAGACGAAGCCGGTTCAACACATGGTATTCGGCAATCAAGGCTATCTGGTGGGGAAAGAAAACGGGACCCTCGTGTGCGGTGCTTCCGAGGATGTTGCCGGCTTCGATACATCGGTAACGGCCAAGGGGATTGAGCGGCTAACGAGATGGAATAAGAAGGTTTTTCCTTTTCTCGGAGAGAGGGAGCCGTTTCATCGCTGGGCTGGATTGCGTCCTTCCACGCAGGATGGGCTTCCGCTTATCGGTGCAATAGACAGCACGAATCGAGTTGTATTTGCAGTTGGCCATTATCGCAATGGCATTCTGCTCAGTCCGGCAACGGCTAAGCTTGCTGCGGATTGGATCGAAGGGAAGCAGGCGACGGCGGATTATCAGGCATTCCTGCCGGGGCGGTTTTCTTAACACGCCTCGGCGGCGATTCGCCGATGATGAAGCAGGGAGAAATATCGATAAACCATTTCGACAGACTCGAGCGGCTGCCGCAACAATGCCGAAGAAGCGCTAACGAACCGTACAGGTCTTATTTGACTGAAAATCATCGATTTGAAATTTTAACGAACCGTACAGGCGTTATTTGGCCCCAATCACGTTCCAAACCACCCATTTTGACGGAATAAGGCCGCAGTGGTTCGTTAGAATTATAGAGGCGGCAATTTCCGCTATAATAAGGCCTGTACAGTTCGTTAGAAATAATCAGGCTAGACACCTGTCACTAACAACAAGCTTTGATGTAAAATGAATAGATATGATCCACAAGTTAAGAGGTGTCGACATGACAACCACGCCGATGCGTATCAATTGCATGCAATGTCTCCATTATTATGTGACGTGGGACCCGAATTTCCCGCGAGGCTGCAAAGCGTTCAAGTTCAAAACCTCCACGATGCCAAGTGCTGCCGTACTATCGTCATCCGGCCAGCCCTGCATGAACTTCGAGGCGAAGAAGAAATAGTCGACCGCATGAGCCATAAGCGAAGACTTGGGGAAATCCAGTTGTTGTAGTTATCAGATTTGCCGCATTGTGGCAGCTGATAATGGGTTCGCAGGCTAAGCTGAAGCGCTAACGAATCCCACAGGTCTTATTTGTCCGAATTTCATCGATTTGAATTTCTAACGAATCGTATGGACCTTATTTAGCCGAAATTCGAGCAAAACTGCTCATTTCGACGAAATAAGGTCTCTGTGGTTCGTTAGAATTTTTGAGTGACCTATTTCCCACCCAATAAGGCCTCTACGGTTCGTTAGAATTTCTCCCCTGCGCCATTCCACTGTACGAGACGGTTGGCTTACGGCAGATAATAGCCACTAGTCCCTCCAGCTACGCCTTCCGATAGTTTCCCTCCACCTAACTCGAAGTTAATCCACATTATTCATTCCTATTACATTCTTCATTATAATGGTATGGTATAATAGTCCTATTAACAGGCTGATAGATCTACTACACGGAGGGGTCAGGATGAGGTTAGTCACAAGATCAGATTTCGATGGATTGGTTACAGCGGTTTTGTTTAGAAAGTTAGGCATGATCGACGATATGAAGTTTGTACACCCGAAAGATATGCAAGATGGTTTAGTTGAGATTACGGAAAACGATATATTGACGAATGTTCCTTTCAAAGAAGGCTGCGGCTTATGGTTCGATCATCATGCCAGTGAGTTGAAGCGTTCGCAGGAAGAAGGATTTACATACAAAGGCGAGATCAGAATCGCAGATAGCGCCGCGAGAGTCGTCTATGATTTTTATGGGGGACGCGAGAAGTTTGGTCCTTTCTTCGATAGCATCATGGAAGGTGTAGACAAGGCGGATGCCGCAAAGTTCAGCAAGGAGGATATTATTGCTCCGCAAGGATGGGATTTACTCTCCTTTATTATGGACTCTCGCACTGGACTTGGACGCTATCGTGATTTCCGTATCAGTAACTACCAGCTGATGGAGAAGTTAGTCGGGCTTTGTCTGGAGCAATCACTTGAAGAAATTATGCAGGATGAAGACGTGAAACAACGGGTGACACGGTACTTTGAGCTTGATGAGTTGTTCCGCGAAATGCTTGTTGCCCATACGCGTGTAGAAGGAAATGCGATTATTACGGATCTTAGAGGTGTCGAAACCATTTATCCGGGTAATCGATTCTTGGTGTATGCACTTCACCCTGAGCAGAACGTGTCGCTTTGGATTGTGGATGGGTTCCAGAAACAGAATTGTGCGATCGCTTGCGGTCATAGCATTGTAAATCGGTCATGTGATGTTCCGGTCGGTTACTTAATGCGAGAATTTGGTGGCGGTGGACACGAAGCAGCCGGAACTTGCCAAGTGCCGTACGATTCTGCGGATGAGACAATCGAAGCCATTATTAAACGGTTCAACTAATCGATCTGACAACAAATAAAGACCGGTGTGGGAGAATGGGAACTTCTCCTTACCGGTCTTTGTCGTGTACGGTTATTGCTGGCTCGCTTGAATCGCTTGCTCCAAATCCCGGAGGATATCTGTGATGCCTTCCGTACCAATGGAAAGTCGAATCATTCCCGGTGAAACGCCGGTCGCGATTTGCTCATCTTCCTTAAGCTGGGCATGAGTGGTGCTGGCTGGGTGAATAATGAGCGACTTCGAATCGCCTACATTCGCCAAGTGGGAGAACAGCTTCACGTTTTCGATCACTTTCTTCCCAGCATTCAAGCCGCCTTTAATGCCGAACGTCAGAATAGCGCCTTGGCCGTTAGGCAAATACTTGAGTGCTTTATCATAAGAAGGATGGCTCTGCAAGCCGGGATAACTAACCCACTCTACAGCTTCATGCTGTTCTAGAAACAATGCCGTTGCCAGCGCATTGGAGGAATGACGATCCATACGCAGATGTAACGTTTCCAAGCCTTGCAGCAGCATAAAGGAATTGAACGGAGATATAGCAGCACCCATATCACGAAGCAATTGCACACGTGCTTTAATAATATAGGCGATCGGTCCTACAGCATCCGTATACACGACCCCGTTATAGCTCGCATCCGGTTCCGTCAGGCCTGGGAATCGACCGCTTCCTTTCCAATCGAATTTCCCGCCATCTACGATAATGCCGCCGATCGAAGTGCCATGTCCACCAATAAACTTGGTCGCGGAATGGACGACAATATCGGCTCCATGCTCAATCGGACGAAGCAAGTAGGGGCTTGGGAATGTATTATCTACAATAAGAGGAAGGCCGTTCGCATGGGCAATGTTGGCGACTGCTTCAATATCGAGTACGTCCCCCTTGGGATTGCCGATGGTCTCTGCGAAGATAGCCTTCGTTCTTTCATTAATGGCGCTGCGGAAATTGTCAGGGTTACTAGGATCAACGAAATGAACTTTGATGCCAAGCTTCGGCAATGTAGTGGAGAATAAATTATAAGTGCCGCCGTACAGACTCGCTGCGGAGACAATTTCATCTCCTGCTTCCGCAATATTCAGAATGGAGTATGTAATGGCTGCCATTCCTGAAGAAGTAGCTAATGCTGCAGGCGCGCCTTCAAGTGCGGCAATTCTTTTCTCAAAGACATCCGTTGTGGGGTTCATAATGCGCGTATAGATGTTTCCAAATTCTTGGAGAGAGAATAAATTTGAAGCATGCTCGGAATCACGGAACCCATAAGAAGTCGTCTGGTAGAGCGGTACTGCACGTGACATCGTCGTTGGATCAATCTCTTGTCCTGCATGCACAGCTAATGTTTCTATGGAATATTTGCGTTCTTCTGCCATTTCTACAATCATCCTCTCATATCTGGTTTCATTACTAGTTTCTCATACACTGAGAGAAATTTCCATCTAAGCGGATGCAAAAGGATATAAAAATAGGGAAGAGGAATTCAGCGAGTCATAGAGAAGATGTTTGAAATGATCCGAACGAAACTGGGGGCGGAGTACATGACGGAAGCAGTTCCACTACTTGGAAAACGTGATTTGAACCGAGCACTGCTCGCAAGGCAGATGCTGCTGAAACGCGTGAATCTGCCAGCATTGGATGCGATAGAGCGATTAGTCGGGTTACAGGCCCAAGCTCCGAATTCACCTTATTACGGTTTGTGGACACGACTCAATGGTTTCCGGCAGGAAGAACTGAGCCAGCTTATTCAAGGCAGAAAGGCCGTTCGCATCGCGCTGATGCGTTCTACCATTCACTTGGTGTCTGCTCGCGATTGTTTGGAGTTACGTCCTTTGGTACAATCCGTCCTTCAACGAGGATTAAACGGCAGCTACGGCAAACAGCTCACTGGTTTAAAGGAGAAGGAGCTTGCTGACGCAGGCCGTACAATGGTCGATGCGAAGCCGATGACCTCCATTGAACTTGGCAAGCAGCTTAGCGAAATATGGCCGGACCGAGACCCCGAAGCTCTCGCAGCCGCCATTCGAAATTCAGTGCCGCTAGTCCAATTACCACCGCGCGGGCTTTGGGGCGAAAGCGGGCAAGCAACACATACTTCTGCAGAAGCATGGTTAGGCCAGTCTCTTTCTCCCGAACCGGCCGTGGAGAAGATGATCCTCCGCTATTTATCCGCCTTTGGCCCAGCTTCTGTGAAAGACATGCAGGTGTGGTCGGGTTTAACAGGGCTGCGAAGTGTGTTTGAGAAGCTCCGCCCTCAGCTCGTTAGCTTCCATGACGAGCAGGGGAATGAGCTGTTCGACCAGCTGGATGCACCGCGGCCGGATGCAGAAAGCCCATCTCCACCTCGATTTCTGGGCGATTTTGACAATATACTCTTATCACATGCTGATCGTACAAGGATTATCGATGACGCTTATCGGAAGCATGTATTTACGAAGAACGGCATCATCCGATCGGTTATTCTTGTTGACGGCTTTGTTAGCGGAATGTGGAATATGAGTCGGGGACGTGGAACAGCTTCATTAATCATTGAACCATTCAAGAAACTATCTTCGCAGGAATGCGATGAACTAGCCGAAGAAGGTGCTCAATTGCTGAAATTTGTGGCTGGTGAAGATCAAGCGCATGAGATCCAGTTCAAAACTTAGCGTGAAGGGGTTGCTTGAGATGATAACGAGACCATGTCAGATCAGTGAGATTCAACATCTTATCGAAGAATATATTCATGGACTATCTTCACCATTTGATTCTTTTCTGGAGGAGCATATATTAACATCGACGTTCTACATGATCGAAGAAGGAGCAATAGCCATTGGCTACTTTGCTATCCATAAGGACAACATGCTTACTCAATTCTACATAAGCCGCGCATACCGGAAGCATGCACAGCGGCTATTTAGCCAAGTACTTGAAGGTAGCACGCTGACCTCGCTATTCGTTCCTACCTGCGATGAGCTTTTTCTAAGTCTCGCTTTAGATAGGGACTTCAAGATCGATAAACAAGCGTACTTCTTTCAAGACAGTCAAGTGGAACTGCCGATAAATAATGTTTCAGGGGAGGAGTCATTCCGCCTTGCTGATGCAGCTGATTTATATCAAATCGAGCAGGTTTGCGGCGATTTTCTCCATGACTACGAGTATCGAATCCGTAACAAAGAGCTATTCACTTATCATAGAGGTGCATTGCTGCTTGGCATTGGCGTTCTCGAGAAATCCAAGCTTATTGCCGGCGTGGCAAGCATTGGCATGTTTACGAATGAGCGGTATCGAAAGCAAGGGATTGGAAGGAACATCATCCTACAACTGAAACAATGGTGTTATGAGCACAACTTAACGCCGATATGCGGATGTTGGTATTATAACGAAGCTTCTAAATTAACATTGGAAAGTGCGGGGATGGTCACGAAGACCAGGCTGCTGAATATAAAAGTGATTTAAACCAACAGTAAAATGGCGGCACGGGAATTTGCCCGAGGCCGCCATTATTTGTTATCTTCCACTTAAGCATTAGGCTTCTTAGGCAAACGATCAGCCTTCTTTAACGCTTCGCGAATCAGAAATTCGAGATGTCCGTTGACGCTTCGGAATTCTTCGTTCGCCCACTGTTCGATCGCACGATAAATTTCCGGGTCCAGGCGAAGGGGAAACGCCTTTTTCTCAGTTGCGATTGATATCCGCCCCTTAGGTGTACAAGGTGCCCGTATTGATTACAGGCGTTGCGCCTTTATCGGATACGATGGCAACCATCAGATTGTTGACCATTACCGCACGGCGCTCCTCGTCGAGGACGATCCCCTTGTCTTCCAGTTGACGAAGCGCCATGTCGACCATACCCACCGCACCTTCGACGATCTTGGATCTCGCCGCCACGATTGCGGTAGCCTGCTGCCGCTGCAGCATAGCGCTTGCGATTTCCTGCGCGTAGGCGAGATGAATGAGACGTGTTTCGATGATTTGCACGCCGGAAAACAACAATTTGCTCTGAAGTTCCGTCATTAATTCGCCGGCCACGTCATCCGCATTACCTCGCAACGAAAACTGCTGTTCATCCGAAAACGTATCGTACGGATATTGCGCAGCGATATGCCGTACCGCCGTTTCGCTTTGAATTTCCACGAACTTCTCGTAATTATCAACGTTAAAGGAAGCTTTCGCCGTATCCATGACCTTAAATACGACGACGGCCGCAATTTCTACCGGATTGCCTTGTGCGTCGTTTACTTTAAGCTTCTGGCTCGTAAAGTTGCGCACGCGAAGCGTTACCTTTCTCTTATCCGTGAGCGGAAGAACCATCCATAACCCGCTTTCGAGCACGGTTCCCTTGTATTTCCCGAAAAACGTGATGACTGCGCTCTCGTTCGGATTCACGATGATTAGCGAAGATAGGCAGATCACGAGCAAGATCAATTGAACAGCTCCCAGCACGATAAGCGTAAAATCCGGCGTTTCGTCTATTGCTTTGACGAATGTCAGAATCATCAACACGACTAACATGACGGAAACAAATATAACGGCAAATCCATTTACATGCCACGCTTTGTGTTCTTGCATGGTTATCCTCCTTGTCATGTCTTGATTACTCATATCTTTTTGATATTAGTATGATATCACTATTACCAAACATTAACAACTGGAAAAGTATGTGTGGGGCAGAAGTGGGGGACACTATCAGATTGAAATGAGGGTAACGGAGGGATTGAAGGCGTGGATTTTTTCAAAAGCCAAGAATCATTAACGGCAATGGGCTGGATTTTGCGCAGCATCGTTGGATTTGTCTTTCTATTATTCGCTGCCAAAATGATGGGACAACGCTCCATCTCTCAGCTTCGATTTCTGGATTTCAT
This sequence comes from Paenibacillus sp. N22P23, assembly GCF_059383735.1. Classification (NCBI taxonomy): domain Bacteria; kingdom Bacillati; phylum Bacillota; class Bacilli; order Caryophanales; family Paenibacillaceae; genus Paenibacillus; species Paenibacillus sp. N22P23. Next base: position 2,288,669 of record NZ_JBXENT010000001.1, on the reverse strand, counting down.
TATTGCGCTGACGCTCGGCAATATTATTGCCCATCCACTGTCGGACGAGCATCTGGGGCTGAAAGGATCGATGATTACAACCATCTCCCTTGTGCTGTTATACTTAGCAGCGGTCTGGCTCAGCCTGAAGGTGCCGTTGCTTAAACAATTCTTCGATCCGCCTGCGATTACCCTTATTCAGAATGGGGAGCTTGATTACCGGAATCTCGCGAAAGCGAAGCTCACGATTGAATTCTTGTATGCCGAGTTACGCAAATCGAATGTGGAAGATATCACGAAGGTTGCCTTTGCGGCATGGGAGCCGGGCGGCACGTTGTCTGTCTTCGTCAATACGGAGTATCAGCCCGTGACGCCGACGGACCTCAAGCTTGCAACGAAACCTTTCAACTTGACGAAACCGATCATAACCGATGGCCATATGGAGCATGCGCTGCTGCGCGAAATCGGCAAAGACCATGTGTGGCTGGAGACGGAAATTCAACCTGTTTTATTGAAAAATGTGATTTTAGCAACCGTAGACAGCAAACTAACCGTGCAGGTACATGTAGTGCGAGAGGGCAGCAAACTGAGCGAGTCATAAGGTCAAGCTCGCTCGGGTACCAGACCTGGACCCGACCTTAGGCTGGGTGAAAACTAAACTTCAGACTGTTAAAGTCCACTTCGATTTCCCGTAATATGTTGGCATAACTCATGATGCCAAAGGGGATTTGTTCGATGTATGCTTTATTTTACGGGCTGGATGCCCTAACTACAGTACTGCTTGTAGTCTTCGGTTGGATGGCCGGCGGCAAGGCAGGCCGTCTTGTTTATAGTTCGTCTTACAAGAAGCTGAAACATAAATCAAGAGCCATTCTGATATTGTTTAGCCTATGTACGCTTGCGCTCGCAGGTAAAGTAGTCCTTGCACAGCAGCTGTACACGAAATTCGGGTGGCTGTTCGCGCAGGATCGCATTCTCCTCCAACTTCCGCCGCTGCTGATTGCAGTGATGGCAAGCGTTATCTACGGCATTCCTCGAATCATCCGCATGATGCGGCTGCCAGCTGAGAATCAAGATGCGCCGCTCGATGTTGCTGCCTACCGCTCGGCTGGCGACTCCACTCTGATCATTCCGTTCAAAGCAATCAAATACACCGCATTAGCCAGCTTCTATTTCTACTTCGTTCCGGTTGTGCCCATCAATTGGCTTGACGTGTCTGGAGTTGTTCTCGTACTTCTGGTGTTCATTACGATTATGGCTTATCGCGTACTTAATCGCAGCAAGAGCATCCATCAATGTGAGAATTGGGTGCCTCTGGGCCGTAAGCTTCGTGTGGCTAAAGGAATCTCTGAGATCCTAGTCGTTGTGCTGATCGCCGTTGGGGGCTGGATGTATGCGATGAATGAAAGCCGTCTCCTGGAAACGATGAGCATGATGACCGGAACTTCCGACTTCGGCGGAGGTATTGTTAGTTCGATCGCTCATCAGCACGCTGCCTATGCTGTATCTACGAGCGCCGGCGGTAGTACGGTCAGCGTGGAGACGTTAACAGGGCCAAGCGAGGGAGAGCCCGATCGCCGATTTACGCTGACCGCAGAGAAAAAGCTGGTTCGCAACAGCTCGGGTAAAATGGTGGAGGCATGGACATATAACGGTCAAATTCCCGGACCGGAGCTGCGGATGCAGCAGGGGGAACTGATCGAAGTTACATTGATCAATGATAACGTAGATGTTGGAGTTACGTTACATTGGCATGGTCTGGATGTTCCAAATGCAGAAGATGGTGTTGCAGGCGCGACCCAGAATGCGGTCATGCCAGGGCAGACGCATAAGTATCGATTCATCGCGGAGCAAACAGGCACCTTCTGGTACCATTCTCACCAAGACTCAGCCGAGGCAGTGAAGAAAGGGTTGTTCGGTGCATTAGTGGTAGAGGATCCTGCTGATCCTGCAACTAATTATGGAATTGATCGGACGATCATGACCTATTCGTTAAAGAACAGCGGGTTCTCCTTCGGTGCAGGAGCGGATACCAATCTGCTCGAGCATGTTCAGGCAGCTCCGGGCACGCCTGTGCGGCTGCGCTTGATTAATACCGAGAACTGGGTGCAGCGCGCATTCACCATTGTAGGCGTTCCCTTTCAAGTAGCGGCCATCGATGGCACGGAGCTAAATGGGCCGCCGGATTTGAGCAGTAATTCTCGCCTTGAGGTGACGACCGGCGGTCGTTATGACGTGACTTTCGTCATGCCGGATACGCCGGTATTTGTTAACATCGGCGGTAATGCGAAGGAAGGCATTCTCTTCAGTGAGCATGGCAATGGGGAACCTCTTGATTTGCCTAAGAGCATCAGCATATTCGATCCTTCCACTTACGGAACGCCGGAAGTGCTGCCTTTTAGTTTAGACAGTCATTTTGACAGAGAGTTTCTGATGGTCTTGGATAATCAGTTCACTTTCTATAACGGCGGTTTCGGCGCATTGTACACCATCAATGGCGAGCTGTTCCCGAATACGTCCATGTACATGGTGAAAGAGGGGGATTTGGTCAAAACAACGATTGTTAACCGCGGTATGGTCGACCATCCGATGCATTTGCACGGCCACCATATGTTGGTATTGAGCCGTAACGGCAAGTTGGTAAGCGGAAGTCCATGGTGGTCCGATACGCTGTACGTCGGCCCAGGTGAGCGGTATGAGGTCGCTTTTATCGCCGATAACCCAGGTATATGGATGGATCATTGCCACAACTTGGATCATGCCAAAGTCGGGATGTCCATGCATCTCGCCTATGAAGGGGTTACGACGCCGTTTGCGCTCGGGACGGAATCCCATAATCACCCTGAATAGGATGGATTCAACCACCAGTTGAATTGACGTGTTCAACTGACTATTGATAGAGTAGAGCCACCAAGCGTGCTATGCTGAATGCAGACAGTGCGCACTGTACAATCTTGCAAGTGGAGGCGTTCTATAATGGAAATGCGTAAGATCGGTGCTTTCATCTCCAGTTTGAGAAAAGATAAAGGAATGACGCAGGCGGAATTCGCCGAGCGTTTAGGAATAAGTCATCAAGCCGTATCAAAGTGGGAACGCGGTGAGTCGCTGCCTGATATCGGCATGCTGCCGACAATCAGCCGGTTGCTCGAAACGTCCATTGATGAGCTGCTTGCCGGCGAAAGCCGGATGGTGCTTGCGCAGGAGGCAGCATCCGCGCAGGTTGCGGCAGATGAAGAACGTAACAGTATTGAAAATGCTCAGGTAGAAGAAGGATCAGAAGAAGACCCAGAAGAACCAGTAGTAGCAGATAATGTGTCCGAGGCAGCTCAGGACGAACAGCAGGAGGAAGATTCGAATGCTGCCGATGAGGGCTCACATCCGAGCTTGCAAGCGATATTGCAGCTTGCACCGTTTCTGGCGAGCGACACGATTGATGAGATGCTAAGTTATGTAGAGGAGGGCCGACTGAGCGCTGACGCTGTTCATGGTTTAGCCCCGTTTATTAGTAAAAGCTCCTTATCTCGCTTGGTAGAGAAGGCAGCTCTCGGAAAGCTCGACATGCGGCAGCTCGTAGGACTCGCACCTTTCCTAGATACAGAACAAATCGACCGGCTCGTGCAGCAGGCCGAGGAAGGTACGGTCAATTGGGATATTGTGCAAGCGTTGGCGCCGTTTATAAGCCGTGATACACTGGATCGTCTGGTTGACCGGATAGTAGGCGGCGGCATCGAGGCCGGCCGAATTGCCGGACTTGCCCCTTTCTTATCTAGGGGGAGTATGGAGAAGCTTCTGGAGCATGTGGAGTCTGGTTTTCTTGGCGCCGACATTCTCTCCGCAATTGCACCATTCATTCATAAAGATGCACTGGAGAGATTGGTCCGGGGCATGCTGGAGAAGACGCTAACGCGTTCAACTGAATAAGGGGATGGCAGCTCGCCATCCTTACCAACAAATATGCCAGGACTCCTAACGATGGAGTCCTGGCTTTTTTTGAGCGAGAAGGGTTACATGTATCCGGTGTAGAAGATGAGTAGTACGAAGAAGGAGGTTATTTCATTGACGACCTTAACTGAAGCTCAGATTAAACAATTCAGAGAAAATGGCTATTTAATTATGAATCAATTGTTTACGTTGGCTGAATGCGACGAAATCATTCAGAATGCTAATAACATGATTACCGGGAAAATTCCGCTTGGCGAGCATAATGGCATCTATATGGAACCGGAGGCAATCTTGAAAGGGCTTGCAACGAATGAAGAGCCTGATCCAGCCTATCTGTTTAAACTGGGTCATCAAATGCATAGATCAGATGAGCTCTTTCGCTATTATGCCATGCATGACGCAATAGCCGATGCCCTGACAGATCTTCTCGGTCCCGACATCAAGTGCATACAAAGCATGTATATCGATAAGCCTCAACAATTGGGAGTCGGCCAACCTTACCATCAAGATTCTTATTACCTGAAAACCGAACCTGATACGTTGATCGGCGTTTGGATCGCACTTGATGATGCTGATGAACATAATGGTTGCCTGCATGTTATCCCCGGCAGTCATCGCGAACCCATTCACCCGCATGAGGTGCCGTCCGATGAACGCCAAAGGAGATATTTTCAAGAAGTGCATGCAGCAAAGAAGGAAAATGAAGTCCCATGCCTCCTGCCTAAGGGGTCAGCCGTCTTCTTTCCGGGGACGATGCTGCATCGTTCGGGAGATAACGGAACGACGGATCGTCAGCGGCGAGCATACGTCTTGCACTATGTGAGCGCACGATCGAAACAACCTAACCAAACCAACTCGCGCAACCCGCATCTGCTCGTGCGGGGGCGTCAATACCCAGGATGTGTGTAAACTCAATAGGTGCTTTATAAGGAGGAGGATAACAAAATGAATATCCCTATCGTTCGTACAGGCGAGGACCTGATTCGGGAGATTAACGAAACCCGTGTTCCATACGGGATGCTCGCCATCTGGTTTCTTGGGCAGGTGAGCGTCATCGTCAAAGGGGGAGATACGATCGTGTATATCGATCCGTATTTGGCCGATGCTCCCTATCGTCGGTTTAAACCGCCCCTTCGGCCAGAGGAGGCAACGAACGCGGATTGCGTGCTGATCACGCACGATCACATCGATCATATGGATCCGGATACGCTGCCATCGATGGCCAAACTTGGCGGTGATACGGTGTTTGTGGCGCCAGGATATTGCCTCGACTCGCTCGCTGAGTTCGGCGTGTCAACGGAGCGGAGCATTCATGCCAAAACAGGCGAATGGCGGGAGCTGCGAGGTCTTCGCTACATGCCAATCCCAGCGGCGCACGAAGAACTGGAGTATGATTCGGAACTTGATCATCGGTTCGTTGGTTATGTGCTGAACCTGAACGGAGTGACGTTCTATCATGCTGGGGATACGACGATTTATCCCGGGCTGATTGAAACGGTGAAAGCGGAGCAAGTCGATCTCGCACTTCTGCCCATTAACGGACGCGATCCGTTCCGGCTAGCACGTAATATTGTCGGCAACATGAACTTCCGTGAGGCTGCCGAGTTTGCAGTCGCGGCCGGGATTGACACCGTTATCCCTGCGCATTACGACATGTTCGAAGGCAATACGGAGCATCCCGGACATTTCATCGACTATTTGTATGAGAACTACCCAACTCAGAAGAGCCATGTGCTGGCACGATTCGAGAGATACGTGTACGTATCCGGCCGCGCGCTGAAATAACGAACAAGGCGATATGATACGAGAATAGAATCGTTCCAAATTGGAGGCGGTTACAAAGTGAAAGCAGTTGTCAATTATGAAGCAGGATCCGGTAAAGTCGAAGTTCGTGAGGTACCTGTCCCCGAGCTGGGACCGAAAGATGTGTTGATTCGCGTACAAGCCGCTGGCGTATGCGGCAGTGACTTACATATGTACCATAATTCCCAGGGCTTCCCGGTAAAACGACCGGTTACGCTAGGTCATGAATATGCCGGCATCATTGAAAATGTAGGTTCTTCCGTAACCGCCTTCAAAGCAGGCGATCGCGTAGTTAGCGAAACGCCGGCTTACATATGTGAAACATGCATTTACTGCCGTACAGGCCAATACAATCTTTGTCCGACACGCAGAGGCTTCGGTGTGCTTGAGGACGGTGCGATGGCGCAATTTGTCAAAACAAGAGAAGCGATCGTGCACCATGTGCCAGATGGCATTCCCTTCGAAATGGCTGCACTGACTGAACCGGCGTGCGTAGCCTACAACGCAGTAGCGCATCATTCTCATATTCGACCGGGCGACTATGTTGTCGTATTTGGACCCGGACCCATCGGATTGATGTGCGTGCAGATCGCGAAACTATTTTCCCCGGGACGTCTTACGGTCGTCGGTACAGCCCGCGATAAGAAGCGCTTGGAGGTGGCCTTGCAATTCGGTGCAGATGAAGTGATCGAGGCTGACGGAAAAGACGTTGTAAGCGAGCTGCTTCAATACGGCGATGGATTTGGACCTGATGTCATCTTGGATGCGGTAGGCGTGTCCGCCACTTTGAAGCAAAGCATAGATGCTGTCCGTCCGAACGGACAAATAACAAAGATCGGCTGGGGACCTGATCCTATAGGCTTTTCACTAGATCCGTTAATTCAGAAAGCTGTCCGGTTGCAAGGTTCGTTCAGCCATAACTATCCGATGTGGGAGAAAGTGCTCCTCATGATGGCCAAGGGTGAAATCAATCCCCTCCCAATGGCGAAATTGTATAGCATCGACGATTGGAAATCGGCTTTTGACGAAATGGATGCTTTGCAGCACGCCAAATCAATCATCTTACCTCAAGCCTAATCGAAGGGGAGAATACGATACTATGGAACCTATCGTGCAAATATCGCTGGATTTGACTACCATCAAGGACGCATTAGAAATGGCCGAAGTTGCCGTTGAAGCAGGCGTGGATTGGATTGAAGCGGGGACGCCGCTGTTGCTCGGAGAAGGTCTTCATGCTGTTGCGGCACTACGCAAAGCTTTCCCCAATCACCCTATCGTGGCCGATTTGAAGACGATGGATGGGGGCTATCTGGAAGCCGAAATGATGGCAAAAGCCGGAGCTACTCACGTTGTTGTCATGGGCGTGGCTCATCAGGCTACGATTCGTGCTGTTGTTCAGGCAGCCCGCGATTATGGTATCCAGGTAATGGGTGATATTATGGCTTCGCCGGATCCCGTAGCTTGCGCCAAAATGCTGGAAGCAAACGGGGTCGACTTCATTATCGTCCATACCGGATTCGATGAGCGCGGTGAAGATAAGGCACGCACGCCATACGATCATTTGGCTGCCGTAGTCGAAGCAGTGAATATTCCGGTGCAAGCTGTTGGCGGACTGACGATCGACCAAGCGGCAGACATGCCTAAGCAAGGCGCTCCACTGGTTGTCATCGGCGCACCGCTCGTCATCGATAAGAAGGAGTTCAAACCAAGCACGGACCGTGAGCAGTTGAAAGGCATTCTGCAGCAAATCGTGACCCGAGTTAAAGCGAATAGGGTTGAGGGGTGAGGGGATGACGACGACAGCCCGTGTAGCGCTTTTTCCAAAAGGATTTATGAATGAGTTGTCCGATGGCAGGATGAGCTTGTGGGAGTGGATCGAAATAGCCGGCACGCTCGGTGCAGATGGTTTGGAGATGTACCCGCGTTTTCTGGAAAGCACGGAACCGTCTTACCTTCAATCTGTTCGTGAAGCATGCGACAAGGTGCATTTGGCTATTCCGATGATGTGCTCGTCACCGGATTTCACACAACCGGATCCTGCATTAAGAGCAGAAGAAATACGGAATATCAAAACAATGATCGATGTCATGGCGATACTCGGTCCGGAAGATTTCAGAAGCTGCAGAGTGCTGTCCGGACAAAGGCGATTTGGCGTATCCAGAGAGGATGGCATTCGCTGGACTGTGGCTTGCATCCAAGAACTGCTCCAATATGCCGCCGAGAAGAAAGTTGTCCTGGTGATGGAGAACCACTATAAGGACGGCTACTGGACAGCGCCTGAATTCGCATTGTCATGCGATATTTATTTAGAGATTATTAGTCAGATCGAATCGCCTTGGTTCGGAGTGAATTATGATCCTTCAAACGCCATCGTTGCTGGCTATGACCCCATTCTATTGTTAGAGCAAGTCAGATCCAGAGTGATCACCATGCATGCCAGCGATCGTTATTTAAAAGAAGGCTATACGATGGATGACATTCGCGAGTTTCTGGATCAAGGCTACTCCAATGCACTGGAACATGGCGTCATTGGCAAGGGCATGAATGATTACGATAAGATCTTCCGCATTCTTCAAGAAGAGAAGTTTAATGGCTGGATCTCGATTGAAGACGGCGTGAACGGACTTGACGAGCTTCAGGAATCCGTTCATTTCATTAAAAACCAAATTACGCAGTATTTAAGCTATTCTGCCGAGGTTGATACGAGTGGAAACGGCACTGGACTTATGAAAACGATTGTATTGAAAAACGCGAATTCTGATGCAGCGGAAGTTACGTTAGCAGAGAAACCTCGCCCTGTTTTGAAGGCAGACCATGAAGTATTAATCAAAGTGCTTAGCGTCGGACTCGATGGCACCGACAAGGAGATCATCCTGCATCGTTATGGCGTGCCGCCGGAAGGAGAAGAAGATCTCATCCTAGGCCACGAACTGATTGGCGTAGTGGAACAAGCAGGAGCTGCTTCCGGATTTAACATTGGAGACGCTGTAACCGTGCTGGTCAGAAGGCCATGCTTGGAAACGGATTGTCCGAATTGCCGCGCGGACCGATCTGACTATTGCCAGAGCGGAAACTTCGTGGAGAGGGGAATTAAGGGTTCTCACGGATTTATGTGTGAATACGTGGTTGAGGATGCCAACTATGTCGTAAAAGTTCCGGATGAGATGAAACATCTGGGCGTATGGGTAGAGCCGCAAAGTATTTTCGAGAAAATATGGTCAACCATTTCCCATTCTCAGCAAAGATTGGTTTGGAATCCCAAACGGGCATTAGTGCTGGGCTCCGGCCCAATGGGTTTGCTGTCTGCCTTGTCCCTTCGGACTATGGGGCTTGAAACGCATGTGTGGTCTCTGCATGCGCAAGACAGTCTTCAAGCGAACGTGCTGTCTCAGATCGGTTCTCAATTCCAGAGCGCACATAACGATATCCCTGCGGACGGTTCTGCCGACCATGGACTTCGAAGACACTATGGCGATGAACGAAATCTGAATTTTGATATCGTGCTCGAATGCACCGGATTCACTCCGCTGCTTATTGAAGCGACTGCATTGCTAAACCGAAACGGAATGATCGGGTTGCTCGGTATTTCTCCTGCGAACCGCCGATTTGCGGTGCCGATGGATCAGATCAACCAGCATTTTGTCACCGGCAATCAAGGTATGGTAGGTTCAGTTAATGCTTCCAAACCGGATTTCATTCGTGCGATCGATCGGATAGGGCAAATAGAACGCTGCTTTCCCGGTATATTGAGCTGCCTTATTACAGATGAATTTACGCCTGAACAAGTGGCTTCCGTTCAGTTTGATCGAATTGGCATCAAAGGGGTCGTACGAATGAGCTAGTCCTCGGAGGGAGACCTCTATAAAATGCTGCACATCTTCCGGTACTCGCGCGGTGAGACACCTTGCCATCGCTTAAATACATGACTGAAATGATGCAAGCTGTCGTAGCCGATGCGCATACCGATGGCTTCGATTTTCATCTCGGTTTCTCTCAAACACCGTTTGGCCTCTTGATGGCGAAGATGCTGTACATATTGATTGGGGGTTACGCCGAATTGTTCTTTGAACAGTCGGATAAAATGATCCTCGCTGACGTTCAATCGCTCCGCCATTACCGTATTCGGCCAAGTCAAATGCAAGCTGCTGCTTATCTCGTCGACCAGCTCCCGAAGGGCAGTCAAGTAGACCGCTGAAGTTGCACGCCTCGGAACGGTTTGCAACCTAAGGATCGATGCAAGCAATTGCAGCATGGCCCCTCGGCAGACAAGCTCATAACCGGCTCTGGCCGTTGTGAATTCTTCGCAGATCAATTCCATTCCTTTCACGATATCGACGGACAGTGAAGAGTACTTACGCGCGAACAACCGCGCCCCTTCCGGACCAACTGGCAATCGACAGAACAACGCTTCTTGAACGTTGCGAGTTTCATCTACTACCATATGAATATCGGGTGTCAGTTCAAACTCATCAAAGAAATCGAAATGAACACCGAGCAATTGCGCACCGGCCTTAGTTGGAATTTCAATGCGATGCCTCTCATTAGCACTTAGAAAGAGGAGGTCGCCCGGATAATAACGAATCGTCTCGGGCTCGTCGATGAAATGAACGGCCATTTCGCCGGAGATAACAACCATGATCTCGAAGTCATAGAGTCGTCGCTCGTTTCCTTGATAATACGCGGAGTTCTGGTATTGGGCCCAGTGAATGCTCGGCATCCAATCCATTTCATTCATCCCCTTCGATTGAATTGAAGTCGATAATAGACAACTTTATAGCGGAATTGAGTAAATACATCCTATAGAACCTATAGTATCATTCGAATTAGTTAAGCGACAATAAACAACTATGACTTTGATCATTGTGGGGGACTGGCGATATGACGAAGCGAATTGGAATCATCGGTTATGGACTGAGAGTCAGCGGTTTATTCGGCAAATTGGATGAGCAGGAAACGGGATGCCGGATCGTCGCGATTGCGGATCCTAATGAACAAGAGCTTGCCGCGCGTATGGATGAGGCATCAAACAACATCGAATGGTACGCAGATGCAGATGATATGTTGAATAACGCTGGACTGGATGGCGTCGTCATTGGTACCCGCTGCAATTTGCATACGGAAATGGCACTTAAAGTATTGAAGCGCAGCTTGCCTTTGTTCCTGGAGAAGCCGGTTGCCACGACCTATGAAGATTTATACCGACTGAAAGCGGGATATGAAGCTTCAGACTCGCAGGTAGTTGTCTCGTTCCCACTGCGCAACACACCGCTCGTAAAGCTAGCCAAGGAAATTATAGATTCGGGCAAAATCGGAACGGTGGAGCATGTTCAAGCCGTGAACAATGTGCCTTACGGCGGGGTCTACTATCATAGCTGGTACCGCGATGAGAGCATTACGGGCGGATTGTTTCTGCAGAAGGCGACACATGATTTCGATTATATGAATTATTTGCTGGGTGCCAACCCAACTGCTGTATCGGCCATGAAATCGAAGCAAATCTTTAAAGGCGATAAACCGGCAGGTCTGATGTGTAAGGATTGCGATGAGAAGCATTCGTGTGAGGAAAGTACGCTTAAGCCGCATAATCGCGCCAGAGGGAGCTATTGCAGCTTTGCGGTAGATACCGGCAATGAAGATTCCGGCAGCGCTTTGATTCGGTACGAATCTGGCATGCACGTCACCTACTCGCAAAACTTCTTTGCAAGAAGAGGCGCACAGAGACGGGGAGCGCGCCTGTTAGGCTATAAAGGAACACTCGAATTCGATTGGTATACTGGCGAATTGAAGGTGTATATGCACCACGAAGCGCGAGTGGAGACCCATCAATTCGACTTGAATGCCATGGACGGGCATGGCGGAGGGGACGGCATACTGCTGCAAAACTTCTTCCAGATCGTGAACGGTGCAGAACGTTCGTATACCTCGCTTGATGATGGATTATGGAGTGCCTTGCTTTGCTTGAAAGCCAATGAGTCCGCGAATACGAATACGTTCCAGCAAGTAGCTTGGACGACGACTTGATTCCATAAGCGTTTCATAGGAGCAGAAGAAGCCTGTCCACTAGTGGACAGGCTTCTTGGCATTTTAATGCTCAACAACTGCTGCATTGCGTCTGTACTCCGTTGGCGTAACGCCGGAAATTTTCTTGAAGGAGCGGTTAAAGGAGCTGAGCGTCGTATAGCCGACTTCGAGCGCGATCTCTTGTATTTTCATCTCCGATAGTAGCAGGAAGTCCTTCGCTTTCTTCACGCGAACCTCATTGACAAAATCCACGAAGTTCGTGCCCATTTTCTCCTTGAAATAGGTAGATAGATAGCCGCTGCTAATATTCAATTTGCCGGCGATTAAATCAAGTGACAGTTCTTCGCCGAAATGCGTTTCTGTATAACTGACGGTAAAGCTAATGATGGGATCGCGTTCTTCTTTCTTTAGCCGAACAAGCCGTCCTGCCTCACTTACAAGCTTCTCAAGATAGCAATCCAGCTCTTCGATGGTATGCTGCATCTCAATAGGAGGCAGCTTTCCGGACAATTCATCGCTGTCAATTTGCATGCTATGAAGCACGCGCAGCACCTTGTCGGTCGTCTCCTCGGCGAAGCGATGAAACTTGATTGCGGGGATGTTGCGCTTCTTCATCTTCGCCAGCATCCGGCGCAGTGTTTGCAGGGCAAGCTGATCGTTCCCTTCTTGCAAGCTAACGTTCAGCTCCTGCTCAAGAATGGTAGTCGGCAGCATTGGTTTCTCTTGCGTTTCGCCAGCCTGAGACACATACGTCGTGTCATCGAAAGGTCTCAGTTTGACCAACTTCAGCACTTCCGCGTAGGCACTCGTCATTTGAGAAGAATGCGGATAATAAGAACTCACGGCGATGGTAAAGAAACTATAAGTGTTATCCGTCTCCAGCACCGTCTTAATGTCGGTTAGAACAGCGCTCAGGCGCTTGTCATCTTCATCATTTAAGTAGACGACGGATAAAATTTGATTCGTCTCGATTTGGAAGGTTTGTGCACCATCCATCTCCCGACCGATTGCCTGAATAATATATTCGCGGATAAAGGCAATGGTCCGTTCTTCTTCTCCAGGCATTTCATCCCAAAATGGCTGTTTGAAATTCATCTGGAACAGCACAAATCGAAAGGGCCTGTAGTCCTGCTCGGCTGCCGGATCGGAATCCTCATATTCAATGCGGATGCGTTTCAGTACATTCATGAGCGAATAGTGTCGCAGATGGTTTTTTCTGCTTTCGAGGCTGCGCTGCGCTTCCTGGTTTACTTTGATCATGTGGCCAATATTGGCATGAATCAGCTCAAAGTCATTTGCAGCTCCCCGATCGAGCTCCTTATTTTCATTTAAACTACGAATCGACTCTACAATTTTACGAACCGGATTGTTGAATCGTCTGCTGAAGATGACGGATAATGCCAAGCTGACTACCGATGTGACCACGAGCAGAACGATTAGGGTAACCGTGAGCTTCACGATTTTGCTCGAAACGCTGCTATCCGGAATGATATTCACATAAGTAAGCCCGGATATCTCGCCTTTCTTATAGAAGAAATAGTAGCCATGCTGCTTAATCCAGTTGCTCCCCGGCTTTAATTCCGGTAAGGCTTCGTGAAATGCCGGATCAGAGGTGTAGATCATGTCTCCTTGCGGACTGAGAATATAGAATGTGTTGTTAATCGATTGATGGTAATTGCGATACAGCTGATCCGCATCAATGAATGCGAGGAACTTGAAATCGGGATACAGCTGGCTTCGAAACAGATAAGGAATGACGATGCCAGGCTGCGACTCCTGATAACTCGGAGGCGGGCTCTTGAATACAGCGGCGGGATAGAGCTTCGAATCTGAGCCGGCTGTGGTTAATTCATTCTCCCAGAAAGCAGATGTATACGTGTTGTTTACATAATGGTTGGAGAACATGACGTCGAGCGAGCTGCCGCGGTACTTGTCTAATATGTACTGATGTTTCACGTCGTACATAAATAAATTGTTCAAGTAAATTCTCGGATTCACCGTGATTTGCTCTAAATCGTCGATGATTTTGCCGGCGGCCCTATAATAAGGCTTCGATTTCTGTAAGTCATTGAGATGATCATTTAAGTACATACCTACAATAACGTTATCCAGCAGCTCGAAGTACTGCTCGAATCCGCTTGTTGTATGCGTCAGATTCGCATCGTTATACGTAATGATCTCCCCGTGAATGCTTTTTCTAAATAAGGTGAGTGAGATCAAATTGAAGGAAACAAATAACAAAATGATCGCCATAAAACTAAGCAGCATTTTGGTTAAGATCGAACGGGTATTCATTTTCAATTGCAAAATTTGCCTCATGATTAAACCCCTTTTGCCCTGGCCTGATCCTATTTTCGAAAACTGTGCAATTTTACGGAAACCTTGAAATTCGCGCGAAATCAGTCATAAATCCGATGTTCAGCAAGCGGTGACTCTTATAGTATAGCGCTAGGAATGAAAAATCAAGGTTCATATATTCAGATGAATAGAGGGGGATCATCATTGAATAACTACACGAATACAGGTACGAGCTCGCCTGCAACGGTCATGCCTCACAGGGGAAGAAAACGTTCCTTCGTGGACAAGCTGTGGAATGAGCGCTACCTGTTCTTGCTGCTCCTCCCGGGACTTTTATACTTTATCATTTATCGGTACGTTCCGATGCTGGGAAACATTATCGCCTTTCAAGATTTCAGCCCGTTTCAAGGTTTCTTGCACAGCGACTGGGTCGGACTCAAGCATTTCAAAAAAATCTTCGAAGATAGTGAAGTTATAAGGGTCATCTGGAACACCCTTTATCTCTCGTTCCTTCAAATTGCATTTGCTTTCCCGGTTTCGATAGCGCTTGCACTAATGTTAAATGAGGTGCGCAACGAACGGTACAAGAGAGTGATTCAGTCGCTCGTCTATTTGCCCCATTTCTTATCCTGGGTCGTTGTCATTGGGATTGTAACGACATTCCTGAAATCAGAAGGCATCATTAATCAGCTCATTCAAATGGTTTTCGGAATCGAACCGATTCCGTTTCTGACATCGGCGCATTGGTTTATGCCAATCATTGTGCTGGAGGTTATCTGGAAAGAGTCCGGCTGGGGGACGATCATTTTCCTCGCGGCATTAGCCGGGGTTAACCCACATCTGTATGAGGCGGCTGTCGTCGACGGCGCCAGTCGTATGAGACAGATCTGGCATATTACATTGCCTTCGATCCGAAGCACAGTCATCATATTGCTCATCCTTCGACTAGGCAGCGTGCTTGATGTCGGCTTTGAGCAAATTTTCCTCATGCTGAACCCACTCAATAAGGAGATGGGGGATGTACTCGATACGTTCGTGTATTACAAAGGGATCGAGAACTCGGACTTTAGCTTTGCAACAGCAGTAGGGTTGTTTAAGTCAGTCGTCGGGTTGATCTTAATCGTCGGCGCGAATAAATTATCCAAAAAATTCGGAGAAGAAGGTATCTATTAAGGAGGCGGTAGAGCAGTGGTTAAAACTCATTCCATTTCGGAAAAAATAGCGAATGCCCTTAACGTAATCATGCTTGCCGCAGTCGGGCTCGCGATGATGTTCCCGTTCTATTACATGATTGCGACCTCATTTACCTCGGTTTCGGAGAGCGCGGCCAAGCAGTTTATCCTGTTTCCGGAAAAATGGGTCGTTGATGCTTATCAATACATTTTCCATTCCAAGGTGTTTGTCCGTGCGCTCATCGTAACCATCTGCGTTACGGTAGTAAGTACGCTCTTCAGCCTATGGCTCACCTCGATGATGGCTTATGCCCTCTCACGGAAGATTACAGGCCAGAAGTTCTTCCTGTTCCTTGTCTTGTTTACATTCGTCTTCGGAGCGGGTATTATTCCATCCTATATGGTTGTAAAGGAAACACATTTGATCGATACCTACTGGGCGCTTATCATTCCTGGGGCTATCAATTCCTTTAATTTGATTGTGCTCAGGCAGTTCTTTCTCGGTATTCCTCAGGATCTCACGGAAGCTTCCGTGCTCGATGGAGCCAATGATTTGCAAATTTTCTCGCGTATTATTCTTCCGCTGTCTAAGCCGGCACTGGCAGCATTCGGACTTTTCTATGCCGTTACAAGTTGGAACACCTATTTTACCGCACTCATTTATATTAGCGATCCGAGTAAATGGACGATTCAAGTTGTTTTGCGGCAGATCGTTATCTTAAGCCAGCGGCTCGATTCTCTCTCGGATGGACAGCAAGCTGCACTGGCGAATGCTTCTCCACCGGCTGAAACGATTGGCATGGCTGCGATTCTCATTGCAACACTCCCGATTCTTGCGCTTTACCCGTTCCTGCAAAAGCATTTTGCGAAAGGGGTGATGCTCGGTTCCGTGAAAGGCTAGCTTTCATGTAAGTGAGTATCATCGATGTGCCCAACATAAAGAGGAGGTCGAAAGTATGCGTAGCAAACTAGTTTCATCTGTTCTGGTAGTTGCACTATCCGGTTCCATTCTTGCAGCATGTTCATCCGGAAATGAGGATACCAACTCCAATTCAACGTCGAATGCTAATAAGGCGAACACCGGGGCTGCGACGACAACAGACAAGAGCGCAGAGAAATTTACGATTGATTGGTTCGACGGCACATGGGAAGATCCGGTTCCAGCGGGTAATAGTGAAGCCGTGCAGAAGATCAATGAGAAATTCAATGTCGATTTCAAACCGCAATATATCCCATTTGATACGTACGAAGAGAAGCTTGCCGTGAAAATGGCTTCGGGTGATATCCCCGACGTGATTGGTATGGAAGAAGTAAACGCTAATTATACGAAATGGGCGAAGCAGGGTGCATTCTTGCCGCTCGACGAGTTCTTGCAGCAGTATGAATCGACCAAGGCAGTACCTGATTATTCGTGGGACTCGTTGAAGGTGGAAGGCAAAGTGTATGGCATCCCAACCTACTTCTCCTCTAAGGGCGGCAAGAAGCCGATCATTCGCAAAGACTGGCTGGATAAGCTGGGTCTGAAAATGCCTACGAATTATGAAGAGCTCAAACAGGTTGTAACCGCCTTTACGAAGAATGATCCGGACGGAAACGGCAAAGCGGATACGATCGGTTTAGGTTTGGCGAAAGGCATCTATTACGACCCTTCCTTTGGAGCCTATTATGGCAATGCAGTTTGGTATCATAAGAACGGCAGCGGTCAGCTGATTCCTGGCAGTATCGCGGACGGCAACAAAGAGAAAATCACGTTCTTGGCTGATCTGCAAAAGGAAGGCATCCTGCAAGCGGACTGGGCAGTAACAGCTTACAAGGATATTTTCAAAGCATTTAATGCTGGTAAAGTCGGCATTTGGTATGAACAGCCTGGCAACAGCGGTAATAACGGCGTATTGTTCGATGTTCTGAAGCAGAACGATCCGAAAGCAGTAGTGGAGCCAATTCCGCCTTTTAAAGCCCCGGATGGTTCAGCAGGACTTACGATTAACGGCAGCTGGTACCGGATGTACATGATCTCAGCGAAATTGAAAGATCAACCCGAGAAAGTGAAACGTATTCTCGAGATGATTGATTACTTCCACAAACCGGTGACATTCGAGGAGCGTAATCCGCAGAACGAATACTTCGACTGGCTCTACGGCGGAGAAGGAAAAGGCTACGAAATGGTGGACGGCGTTGCACAGCCAATTGCCGCGAATCGTTCGAACGCCGCTCCTGGCGCTTATATTACCGAGGGCGGATGGCTGATGAACGATGAAGATTTGTTCAATTTTGCCAAAATCGCCAAAACGCCTGAGGATCAGAAATTCCAGCAAACGCTGGCCGATACGCTGCATAGCATGAAATTCTATGTGAACCCGACAAGTCGGATTATCTCGCCGCTGCTTATGGAGAAGAACGGGGAGCTGCAGACGTATATTACGGATGAAACCACGAAGATGATCTTCGGTGAAAGACCGCTAAGCGACTGGGACAAAATGGTCGAGGAGTACATGGCCAAAGGCGGTAAAGAAATGATCGACGAGGTCAATAAAGAATTGGAAGCGAACCATATTCAAGGTGAGTGGAAATAAGGGTAAGTGATTCCTAACAGACAGCCCGAACCTACGCGGTTCGGGCTGTCACAACATGTTACGCATATTGATGTAAAGGGGTATAGGTATGCCATTATTGACGACAAGCAAACAGCAATTCCTGCTGGGCGGTGAACCACTGCGCATCCTGTCTGGGGCGATTCACTATTTTCGAGTTGTACCGGACTATTGGAGGGACCGCCTTTGGAAGTTGAAAGAAGGCGGCTTTAATACGGTTGAGACCTATGTGGCTTGGAATATTCATGAGCCAAGCGAAGGACAGTTCGTATTCGAGGGCATTGCAGATCTCGTTCGATTCATTGAAATTGCAGGTGAACTGGGCCTGCATGTCATCGTGCGCCCAAGTCCTTATATTTGTGCGGAATGGGAGTTCGGAGGACTGCCGGCTTGGCTGCTAGCTGATCCAGGCATGCGTCTGCGCTGCTATCATCAGCCTTTTCTGGATAAAGTGGATGCCTATTACGACGTACTCCTGCCGAAGCTCGTACCGCTTCTCTCTACCAATGGCGGTCCGATTATCGCGATGCAGATTGAGAACGAATACGGCAGCTACGGGAATGACAAGAAGTATTTGAAGTATTTGGAGAACGGCATGAAGGAAAGAGGCATTGACGTGCTTCTGTTTACGTCCGACGGACCGGGAGATTTCTATCTGCAGGGCGGAATGGTCGATGATGTACTTGCGACGGTCAACTTCGGTTCACGCGCCAATGAGGCATTCGATAAATTAGGCGAGTATCAGAAAGACCAACCGCTTATGTGCATGGAATATTGGAATGGCTGGTTCGACCACTGGGGCGAGCACCATCATACACGCGATTCAGATGATGCGGCGCAGGTGCTGGATGACATGCTGGCTGCCGGCGCGTCCGTGAATGCTTACATGTATCATGGCGGAACGAACTTCGGTTTCTACAATGGGGCGAACTTCGGCGACAATAAACATCAACCGACGATTACCAGCTATGATTACGACGTGGCGATTAGCGAGTCCGGCGACTTGACGGACAAATTCTATAAATTCCGCGAAGTGATCTCGAAATACGTGGAGCTGGGTCCGCTTAACCTACCGGAACCGATTAAGAAGAAAGCATACGGCGTTGTGAAGATGACCGAGCAAGCTCCGCTCTTCTTGTCGTTAGACAATCTCTCTGAACCGGTAGAGCGCACATGCCCGGAAACGATGGAGCAGCTTGGACAGGATTACGGTTTCATTCTGTACTCCACACGTGTGATCGGACCGCTTACCTCTGTTCGTCTGAATTTGCAGGATGTGCATGACCGCGCACTTATTTTCTTGAATGGAACCTATAAAGGCACGATTGAACGAAATAACCCAGATCATGATGTCCTGCTGGATATCCCGGCAGAAGGCGCGACACTCGACATTCTGGTTGAGAACATGGGCCGGATCAATTATGGCCCGTATATGAAGGATCCGAAAGGCATTACGGAAGGCGTTCGACTGGGGCAGCAATTTCTGTACCATTGGTCGATCCGCTCGCTGCCGCTTAACGACTTGCAGAAGCTTGTCTATGAAGAGGGCAGCTTGAAACAAGAGCAGCCGACCTTCTATAAGGGTTCCTTCCAAGTGGATGAGCTTGCGGATACGTTCCTCGCGCTTGGCGGTTGGACGAAAGGCGTCGTGTATGTGAACGGCTTTAATCTCGGCCGTTACTGGGAAAAAGGCCCTCAACAGACGTTGTATGTACCTGCACCGCTGCTGCGTGAAGGCGTGAATGAACTGATTATTTTTGAACTGCATGGGTGTGACGAGCCTGTCGTTACGCTGCAAGATAGCAGTGTACTAGGATAACGAATAGAGAAGAGAATCTATTAAGGAATTTATGGGGGAGAGAACATGGCTCAACTTACTGCAATACTACTTGGGGCAGGTGCACGGGGAGCGGGCAGCTATGCACCTTTTGCGCTGGACTATCCGCATGAATTGAAATTCGTTGCGGTAGCGGAGCCCGATTCGAATCGGCGTGAGAAGTTTGCTCAGCAGCACCATATTCCGGAGGCCATGTGCTTTGAATCATGGGAGCAGTTGCTGGCGAATCCGAAGCTGGCTGACATTGCCGTCATTTGTACGATGGACCGGATGCATTTTCACCCAACCATACAGGCATTAAACAAGAAATATCATGTTTTGCTGGAGAAACCGATGTCGCCTGACCCGATAGAGTGTCTGCAAATGGAACAGGCTGCTCGTGAGAATAACTGTTTGCTTTCGATCTGTCATGTGCTTCGATATACGCCGTTTTGGAGTAAGATTAAACAGCTATTGAGTGAGGGCCATATCGGCGATATCGTGTCGCTCCAGCTGAATGAGAATGTGGGCTATTGGCATATCGCCCACAGCTTCGTCAGAGGCAATTGGAACAATTCCAATACGTCCAGCCCGATGATTTTGGCTAAATCATGTCACGACATGGACGTCCTGTCTTGGCTCATGGATCAGCCATGTGTGCGAGTGAACTCCTTCGGATCGCTCATGCACTTCAATGAAGCAAACGCACCGGAAGGGTCCGCAGATCGTTGTCTGGATTGTTCAGTCGAACCGACTTGTCCTTATTCTGCGCCGCGCTTCTATTTAAGCGAGCAATTTAAAGGCTGGGCAAGGCACTTTACGCCGGAGCTTACGAAAGAGAATATCGTCCAAGGGCTGCGAGAAACGAACTATGGCCGCTGCGTGTACAAGAGCGACAACAACGTGGTCGATCATCAAGTTGTAGGCATGGAATTTGCGAACGGGGCAACGGCCATGTTTAGTATGTGCGGCTTTACGTTCGAGCAGGAACGAAGAATTCAAATTATGGGCTCGCGCGGTGAGCTGCGCGGGGATGATGATAAAATCACCTTATTTGATTTCCTCACGCATCAGAAAACCGAGATCACGATCCCTTCGCAATCGAGCGGACATGGCGGTGGTGATGCCGGTATCGTCAGAAGTTTCCTGACCGATGTGCGGAATTATCACGGGCAAGAGACACTAACATCGGCAGTCGCTTCTGTGCGCAGCCATCTGATGGCATTTGCTGCAGAAGAGTCACGCCTAAACGGCGGCAAATCCATTGAGCTGGCCGCATATGCGGAAGAATTGATGCATCGTGAAGTAATGAAGTAATGTAATGAAGGTTGAATGTATAAATAGAGTATGATCTAAAAGAGGGGCTGCTTAGCGATAAGCAGTCTTTTTTCCATGAGAATAGGATTGATTCAGAGTCGCAACCTATAGTATATTTTTAGAATTATGTAAGGTGCACGGTGCCTGTAGAGGTTCTAGGAGGAAATGACTTGGAGAAGCACAAATTCATTCACATTTTACAAAACGAGCTCGTTATTGCACTTGGCTGTACGGAGCCGGTTGCCATTGCCTTAGCTGCGGCAAAAGCGAGGACATTTCTGCCTGATTCAATTGTAAAAATCACAGTTAAAGCAAGTGCAGGTATTATTAAGAATGCATTGGCCGTCGGGATACCCGGTACGGAGCTGACGGGAATAGATTTTGTCGCTGCTTTAGGTGCACTGGCGGGTAATGCCGATAAACAACTTGAAGTGTTAGCGGATATTACGCCGGATGATATTGCTAGGGCACAATCGATGGTGGAGCAAGGGACGTCTGTGTTTCAACTCGCTGATACGCCCAAGAAATTATATATCGAGGTCAAAGTCGAAACCGCGATTAGCTATGCGAAGGTTGTCATTACGGACAATCATACGAATATCACACTGATCGAAGTCGACGGGCGAGTTGTGGAGTCAGGCGGGTGTGCAAACGTAAGTCTCAAGAGTTCCAAAGAGGAGCGCAGCCAGCTGTCGATTGATGCTATCGTAGAATTTGTGAATACGATTGATCCGCAAGAGCTCCATTTGGTCAAGCAAAGCATTGAGTTGAACCGTAAGGCTGGCTTAGATGGGCTGGCAAATGCGTATGGACTTGAAGTAGGGAAGACCATTAAAGAAAATGTGCAAAATGGTATTCTGTCCGACGATTTAATCTCTCATGCGATGGCTCTGGCAGCAGCGGGTTCTGATGCTCGTATGGCGGGATCAACGATGCCGGTTATGGCGAACTCCGGAAGCGGTAATCAAGGTATTGCAGCGACGAATCCTGTTATCGCGGCTGCCGAGAAACTAGGTGCATCCGAGGAGCAGCTAATCCGTGCGGTTACGCTCAGTCATCTAGTCACGATATATATTAAATCTAAATTTGGCCGATTATCCGCATTATGCGGCGTCACCGTATCCGGAACAGGTGCCAGTTGCGGCATTACTTATCTGCTCGGTGGAGGGAACGCGGAAATAAAGGGCGCCATTCAGAACATGCTAGGTAATGTATCTGGGATGATGTGTGATGGAGCCAAAGGCGGCTGTGCCATGAAAGTAGCCACTTGTACGAGTGCGGCGGTTCAATCAGCGCTTCTTGCTGCCAAAGGGAAGACCATTTCGTCGACGAATGGATTTATCGAAGAGGATGCGGAGAAGACCATTGATAACTTCTGCCGCATCGGGAACGAAGCAACCTCGGATATCGATAATCTTATTCTCGACATGATGTTGAATAAGGACAACTAGCAGTCAGCGAAAATCCGCCTCCTTGGCGGATTTTTTGTTTACCAATTCCCATAGCCAAGCGTTTTTCGAATGGTTCATATTCAGTTCATAAATTTGATATAACATCTTAAGTAATCAGTTATTTAGGAGGAATTGCAATGGTTTACGGAAATAGAAACGCCCCAAGTGGTGATTGGGCGGTCGAAGCGCACGGACTTGTGAAAATTTTCGGCGATAATCGTGCAGTAGATGGCGTAGATCTGAAAGTACGTACCGGGTCGATCTATGGGGTACTAGGCCCGAATGGGGCTGGCAAGACGACAACCATTCGAATGCTGGCGACATTACTTCGTCCGGATTCGGGATCGGCTAGAATCTTCGGACATGATGTAGTGAAGGAGTCGCAGGTCGTCCGTCAATTGATCGGAGTGACAGGTCAATACGCATCGGTTGATGAGTCGCTTAGCGCTACAGAGAACCTGATCATCTTCTCCCGGCTGCTGGGGCTGGGACGCGCAGAATCGAAGCGTAAGGCTGAAGAACTGTTAGAGGAATTCGGCTTGACTGAGGCTGCTAAACGGCCACTCAAGAACTTCTCAGGCGGTATGCGTCGTCGATTGGATTTGGCTGCGAGCCTTATTGCACAGCCGCCGCTCATCTTCTTGGATGAGCCGACTACCGGATTGGATCCGCGGACGCGTTCACAGATGTGGGATACGATTCGCCGTCTGGTGAAGACGGGGTCCACTGTACTGCTGACAACCCAGTATCTGGATGAGGCAGATCAATTGGCTGACCGGATTGCGGTTATCGATACAGGTAAAGTCGTTGCCGAAGGCACAGTAGATGAGCTGAAAGCATCGGTCGGTACATCATCGCTTCACCTGCGAGTTGTTGACCCGGAGGACAATGCAGCTGCCAGGCATATCATTGAACAGGTTCTGAACGTCCAGACCAAAGTCTCATCGGAAGCAGGAAAAATTACCGCGCCAATGGCGAATGCCGACCTGGTCACAGACCTATTGATTGCTCTTCGTTCTGCAGGGATTCACTTATCTGAGATGAGTGTACAGAAACCGACGCTTGATGAGGTATTCCTCACGATTACTGGCGAAGGCGTGAAGGAAGATGCGACGACGGCACAGGGATCCGATGAATTATACAAAGCGAAGGAGGCGAGAGCATGAGTGGAACATCCATCAAACAAGCTGCTGAGCTCAAATTAAAGAACCACACGAGCCTCGGCCAGACCATACGAAACTCACTTACAATGGCTTATCGAGGTCTGCTGAAGATTCGGCGCACACCGGAGCAATTGTTCGATGTTACGTTGCAGCCGATTATTTTCACCCTTATGTTTACTTATATCTTTGGCGGTGCCATCTCAGGTGATGTTGCCAGCTATTTGCCTGTCATTATTCCCGGCATTCTGGTGCAAACTGTAATTACGACTTCAGTCGTCACAGGCGTGCAGTTGCGAGAGGACATGGATAAAGGTGTGTTTGACCGATTCAAGTCATTGCCGATCGCCCGTATTGCGCCGCTTGCCGGAGCGCTGCTAGCAGATACCATTCGATATACAATAGCGACGGTGCTTACGTTTAGTATGGGCTACATCATGGGGTATCGTCCTGAAGGCGGTTTAGAGCACGTAGCCTTAGCTGGTTTGCTTGTCATTGCTTGCTCCTGGGCTATGAGTTGGATATTCGCTTTCTTCGGAGTTATCGCAAGGACTGCTTCGAGCGTACAAGGAATATCCATGCTTGTGTTGTTCCCGCTCACGTTCCTCTCTAACGCGTTTGTACCAACTGAAACTATGCCTAACTGGCTCCAATGGTTTGTTAAAATGAATCCGATCTCGCACCTCATTTCGGCAGTTCGAGATTTGACCAACAAAGGAACAGTCGGCTGGGATCTAGCCATCTCCCTCCTCGGGGCAGCCGTAATTGTGGCGATCTTTGCACCAATTACGGTCAAAGCTTATATGCGCCGCACTTAGTGCATATACTACACTTCGAGAAACCTTTGGAGCTTAGGAGATCATACAAGAGATGACAGCGATCAATGGATTTATTACAGATTGGCTTAGCCATCGCAGAGTACTGCATCAAATGCTGTCGGATGTAACGACCGAACAGTTGTCAATGAAACCATGGGAACAAGGAATGTCCCTATCGAGCTTAGTCCTGCATATTACCGGATCGATGGGCATGTTCGCCACGACTGTGAGAAATGGTTCTTACACGCCGGCGGTACCGCCCAAAGGGTTCGCTACAATCGAAGAGCTGCAAGCCAACATTGAGGCTGATACTGCGCAAACGGAATCGATTCTGAGATCGATTACACCGGTGCAATTGGATCAACCGATCGATTTCTTCGGTCATGCCATACGAGGAAGCGTGCTGCTTCAGAATGCCAAGGATCATGAGATCCATCACAAAGGTCAAATGTTCATCTATCTGCGGATTGCCGGAATCGACAAGCTGCCCTTTTTCGTGAGTCGGGGATAAAAGAAAAAAATGAAGTCACTTCGATTAGAAGCGGCTTATTGACGGGAACGGCAGAAATGCCGTTCTTTTTTCGTTTCAGCGGCCTATTTACGTCATTTTCAGACAATTTATGCTATCAGAGAAGATGTCGAATAACATATAATAGTAATTACATCGATCATTTAGACTGGGAAGAGGGGATTTACATAACGCATATGCAGGGTCACTTTAATATAGGGATTGTCCTTCTATCATTTGCCATTGCCGTCATGGCCTCGTATTCAGCATTGAATTTAGCAGGCAAAATTACACGATCAAGTGGCACAACGCGCACGGTTTGGTTGATAGCTGGCTCAGTGGTCATGGGGGTTGGCGTGTGGTCGATGCATTTTGTCGGGATGCTTGCCTATCATATGGATGCGCCCGTTACATACAATACGTCAATTACGATCTTATCTTCGCTCGGAAGCATTTTGGCATCTTTTATTGCCTTTAGAATTACGGCTAGGAGCGAGTCCAGTCCATTGCGATATGCCTTAGGCGGATTCATTATGGGTTGCGGTATTGTTGCGATGCATTATACGGGCATGAGTGCGATGCGTATGCCAGGAGAAATTACCTATGACACGAAGTTATGGTTACTATCGGCAGGTATCGCACTGGCTGCCTCCTATGCTGCACTTTATTTGTTTCATAAGCTTCGGTATTCTCCCGATTTCACTTTGTGGAAGCTTATTTCCGCCATTGTGATGGGCATCGCGATTTGCGGTATGCATTACACAGGAATGGCTGCAGCAGATTTCACTACGGGCAGTGAGATGCACCATATGACAGAAGGCGGGCAGCCGCAGTTTTTTCTACTGTTTGGTGTAACGGTATCTACCTTTTTCATATTGGCCATTTCGTGGGGGGCGGTCTTCTTTGATCGTCATGTGCTGGAGAAGATGGCGTATTATGATCAGTTAACCAATCTACCTAACCGACATGACTTGCAGCGGTTTTTCAATGAGTTGAATGATAGGCTCGAGCAAGGTGCATTTCTGTTCATCGATTTGGATCGATTTAAGATGATTAACGACACGCTTGGCCATGATGTCGGCGATATGCTTCTGCAGCAGGTAGCGGATCGGCTGCGCTTATGCGCCACAAATGGGGAAATGATCTTTCGACTCGGTGGCGACGAATTTCTCGTCGTAACGAAAACATCTGACATTGGCAACTTGGAGCAGCTTGCTAATAATTTGTTGAACCAGATTAAACAGGCTTACTTCATTGAAGCGCATGAGCTTTATGTGACATGCAGCATTGGAATCAGCCATGCTCCGTTCCATGGTGTTGATCGTTCTTCACTGCTTAAAGCCGCTGATACGGCGATGTATGCTGCAAAGGTCGACGGCAAGAACAGATTCCGGATCTTCGATGAAGAGATGAGCCGAAATCAAATACGCAAGCTGGTGCTGGAGAAAGACATGCGCAAAGCGATGGTTCATAGCGAGTTTTCGGTTATGTATCAGCCGAAGTGGGATACGGGGTCCGATCAATTGAGCGGAATGGAAGCTTTAATGCGCTGGCAGCATCCTGAGCTGGGTGCAGTATCGCCAAGCGAATTTATTGCGGTTGCCGAGGAAACGGGCATGATCATTCCGATGACGCGCTGGATGCTGCAAGAGGTTTGCAAGCAGAACAAGAGCTGGCAGGAGAAGGACAACATTCACACCTGCATTTCCGTGAACATGTCGATTCGGATTTTCGAGAGTCAACTGATATTTGAAATGGTCGATGAAGCGCTTCGGGTTTCGGGTCTGCATGGCAGTTTCTTGGAGCTGGAGATTACGGAGTCGATTGCTAAAAGTGATGTGAACGATATTATCGACCAATTGCGCAGCATTCGTGATTTAGCCGTGAAAGTGTCTTTGGACGATTTCGGTACGGGTTATTCTTCACTCGGCACGCTCGACGAGCTGCCGGTGGACACGCTGAAGATCGATCAAATCTTTATTCATAAGAGTGCACAGTCGTCCAAGCAGGCTATTATAAGCAACATCATCGCCATTGCCAAGAACTTAAATCTCGAAGTCGTGGCCGAGGGTGTGGAAACGCAAGATCAAATCGATATCTTGCAGTCTCGAGGGTGCCACGTCATGCAAGGATTCTATTACAGCAAGCCGATGTCTGCGGAGGATATGACTGTTTGGCTGGAAGAGAAGCAGCAAGGGGTTATTGTGTAATACAACCATAAAAATCCTAAGCAGGCTGCTTTTAAAAAGTAACGTGACCATAAGGTTCACGTTACTTTTTGTTTATAGGTCTATTAACCTACTTATTTTTCAACACTTTTCGACAATTATTAACAAAATCTTCATTTTTAAAGAAGGAATATTACCTGTTTGGTAGAATTAATAGGTCAAAGATAATGCGGATGCCCTCGGCCACTTCAGACTTTCGCTCCGCGAATGGCAGAACTTACATAAATTTTTCACATCAGTAGGGAGCAGTATTAGTATGGAAAATTGTGAAAACAACTTACAGAAGACAGAAAATACAGTAGCAGAAGTATTGCTGGATCGAATACATTCCTGGGGTGTTACAACCATATTCGTAATCCCGGGGGCTCACATTATCTTCTTGCTGAAAGCATTAGCAAAAGATGAACGGTTTCAAATTGTAGTTGCGATGCATGAACAGGGAGCCGGATATATGGCGGATGGATACGCCAGAATTACAGGTCGCCCAGGCGTTGTGATGACAATTAATGGACCCGGGGCCATCAATCTAACAACTGCTGCAGTAACCGCAAGAATCGATCAGAGTCCTGTGCTATTTCTGACTGGCGATGCACCACAAGTGTTACAAGGGTTCGGAGGGTTTCAAAGCTCAGAATCTGATGCTAGTAATACAATTGAGGTTTTTCAAGCCGCGCTAAAGAATTCCTTTCATATCGGGTCAATTGAGGGATTACATAGGGCTATAAATCGGTTTGAGTCGATGTTAAATGAACCCGTCCATTCACCAATGCATATGAATCTACCTTGTGATATTGCAACCTTACTCTGTGATGTGGACAGGGTAGAGAGTGGCCCACGCTTTGAACAGCGTGCTGCGAGCAAGGACAAGGTGAAACCAGCATGGCTTCAGAAGATACCACCTCGAATAGGCAGACGGACTGTACTTATGGTTGGTGAGGAAGTGAAAAATGATCAGGACAAAAAGGCGATCGTAGACTTTTCCAAGAAATATTCAATTCCAGTTGCGACGACAATCGGATCGAAGAGTTTACAGGCTATGCTTCCTGAGGAGCTGAGATTAGGGATATTTGGTTATGCAGGTGCACCAAGAGCCTTTCACGCTGTTTTGTCTCCAGAGCTTGATACCTTAATTGTTCTTGGAGCTCCGCTCGATGAAAGAAACACTTGTGCATGGCATCCTGATTTTTTCCATCCTAACCGTAGTATTCTAAGATTTAGTTATCGTCCTGAATCAGCTAGAAAATATCCAGGGATAGTTACTGATTCGGTATTAAACGGTTCACTAAGTGAGTCTTTAGAGCATTTGAAGCTGCACTGGGGAATGAATAACGAAGTTCCGTCCATAGAACAATATGAACGCTCAATCTGGTGTGATGATCTCCTGAAAATTCCTCGCATTCCAAGCATGATTAACGAAAATGAGGAGAACAACGCCAAGCGAAGTTCTGGAATGTCAATGTCAACGGTTCTGTCTATCATGAATGAGTCGCTTCCATCTGATGCAACGCTTTTTCTTGATTCAGGAGACCACCGTATCTATACAGGCTTTTTTTGGGAGCCGCGATTGAATGGATCGTTTATTACTTCAGCTCAAACGGCACCTATGGGATGGGCGATATGTGCGTCGATAGGCGCTTCATTTGTTAACTTAGAGAAGCAAATATGGCTCTTAACCGGTGATGGCTGTATGCAAATGAATGGCATGGAACTAGCAGTTGCAGCGCAACACAATTGCCGTGTCGTATTCATGGTGAGCAATAATCGATCCTATGGAAGAGTGGAAGCCCGATTTAGAAATGAACCCGAAAAGTCTAGACGGTCGCTTACAACGCTGCCGGAAATCTCTTGGACTGAACTGGCAAGTAGTGTAGGAGTCCCGTCTCAACAAGTATCTACACCTGCAGAATTGAATCATGCGATCCAGGAGGCGAAGGCTTGTATGGGACCCTATCTGATAGAGATGAAGACTTTAACAGGAGATGATTATCCATTTCCGCCGGCGGTGTTTACTTCTTCAACCGCAGAGTTTGTTCACAAATGGGAAGAAAGACAACTTTTACCTACAACTTAGGAGGACAAAATGACACCATTTAAAATATTAATCATGAGTGCTGGTAGTTTGCTGGGTCAGAACATTCTAGATACGCTTGAGGGACGGCGTCAAAACATTCAAGTTATTGGCATTAACGATACGGATAATAACCCAAGGGTGTTTCGTTGTGACAAAGCGTATAAAGCTCCGCTGACTCATACACCTGAGTTCTTAGCATTTTTCCATCATGTCGTGGAGACAGAGAAACCGGATATGATATTGCCTGGACGGGATCATGACGTTCTGTTCTTGGCGGAAATGGTTGCCCAAAACGAAGAGCTGCGCAAGATCATACCCGTAGGATCAGTTGAAGCCATAAAGACCATTAATGATAAGGGATTAAGCTACCGTTTCGCGGAACATTATGGATTGCCATTCGCTGAGTCCTTCATTGTGGAAGACAATAATGAGCACGATGCTCGTAAATGGGCTCATGGAAAAGGATTCCCCTTATTGGCCAAGCCTCGTGAAGGCTTTGGATCGCTCGGTATCCGGATTATTTGTGATGATTCACAACTTGAAGCCTTTTTGAGTCGTTATCAGGAAGGGTTTCTATTGCAAGAGATCTTGGATATGAGTGAGAAGAAACGACAACAAGTCGAGAATTTCCGTTTGGATGCAGAAGCAGGCGTTCCACTCTTTTTTCATATACCGGATGAAGATCAGTATGCAGCTCAAACGATTATTCATCCCGATGGCACATGTGGTGATATCTTTACATCCCGGAGTCTAATGGTAATTGGACGTTGTGAACGAGCAGAACGCTGGGAGGATTCCGCACTGACGACAACTGCTCGTGCTTTTGCGGAAGCGATAGCAGATATGGGATGGCGTGGTGTTTTTAATTTGCAGTGCAGGAAAACCAACGACGGATATGTTGGGATTGAAATGAACGGTCGAATGTCAGGATCTACATCTGCTCGTTTATGGATGGGCTTTGATGAGTTAAGAGAACTCGTTTCAATTTACTTTAAGCATGATATTGGAGCTGATTCGAGAATTCCTGTTAACAAAGCGGGTATGGTTCATCGTTCGCTTACAGATTATTTTGTCGCAGCAGAAGATAATGTTAGGTTTAATAAAGATGGTGTGTGGGAGTCTGTTAAATGAAACTAATGGGTAAAGTTGCGTTAGTTACTGGAGCTTCTGGAGGAATCGGTACTGCCATTAGCCGACGTCTCGCTCAAGAAGGGGCTATTATTGCAGTTCATTATCATCATAACGAAGCGAAAGCTTCTGATCTGGTTGTTGAACTTATTGAAGCAGGGCATCGAGCTCAATCCTTCCAAGCGGATCTCACAGATGAGGCTCAGGTGAAGAAGCTTGTGTTTGATGTGGTTTCCGCTTTTGGCAGCATAGATATCGCAGTTAACAATGCGGGATGGACACAAGTTGTCCATCCTAATGATTTAAACGGATTATCAGATGAATTAATTTCTCAAACATTCATGTTGAAAGTCAATGCACCATTATATTTGATAAGAGCAGCAAGACCATATTTAGCTGCTTCCGGCCACGGGAATATAATAAACATTACGTCTGTTGCTGGAATATCAGCAAGAGGCAGTTCAATTGTGTACGCCGCTGCGAATGCAGCCCTCTCAAATCTCACTCGATCATTCGCGCGAGCGCTTGCTCCAGAGATTAGAGTGAATGCGATTGCGCCTGGATACATTGACACTGGATTTGCATACCCAACAGATGGTGTGGTTGCTGCTCAAGTAGCAAAGAATAATTATATTGGACGATGCACCACTGCCGACGAGATTGCCGCTACAGTCCTTTTTTTATGTGCTGAAGGTACTTCAATCACTGGGGAAGAAATTGCTGTAGATGGCGGGATTGGGAGACTTGGCAAGAGATAGAGATCGTCATCGAGCGTTCCGAGACCATTCGGAACGCTCTTTTTAACGGACTAGCCCAAAGCGGCATACACTTTATTTTCCGAACGATAAGGCTATAATGAAAGATAGCAAAGGAAGCTCAGAGATTGGAGTCATACGATGAACTATCGCAGTTTGGAAGAATGCATCATTGATCTGGAACAAAACGGACATTTGATCCGTGTACGTGAAGAAGTGGATCCTCATCTTGAGATGGCAGCCATCCATATGAAAATGTTCGAAATTGGCGGTCCAGCCTTATTATTCGAGAATGTAAAAGGTTCGAAGTTTCGTGCGGTATCCAACCTCTTCGGGACGGTGGAGCGCAGTAAGTTTATTTTTCGGCATACCTGGGAATCGGTTCAGAATGTAATTGCGCTGCGAAACGATCCTGTTAAGGCGCTGAAGAATCCGTTGAAACATATCGGAACTGGCCTCGCAGCAAGGAAAGCACTGCCGGTACGTAAATCTGGTGGACAACCTGTTGCCTTACAGGAAATTCAAATCAGTGATTTGCCGCTCATTAAACATTGGCCGGATGATGGCGGTGCTTTCGTCACCTTGCCGCAAGTATATACAGAAGATCCGGAGAAGCCTGGTATCATGAACTCCAATTTGGGGATGTACCGCATTCAGCTTAGTGGCAACGACTACGAGATGAACCAAGAAATTGGCGTCCATTATCAAATCCATCGCGGTATTGGCGTTCATCAAGCTAAAGCGAATAAACTAGGAGCCCCGCTCAAGGTTAGCTGCTTTATTGGCGGACCTCCGGCACATACGCTATCTGCCGTAATGCCGCTGCCGGAAGGTATGAGCGAGCTTACCTTCGCGGGACTTCTCGCAGGGCGCCGTTTCCACTACAGCTATATCGATGGCCACTGCATAAGCAATGATGCTGATTTTGTCATCACAGGTGAAATCCATCCGGGCGAGACCAAGCCGGAGGGACCATTTGGCGATCATCTGGGATATTACAGCCTCACGCATCCGTTTCCTGTCATGAAGGTGCATAAAGTGTATGCCAGACCCGGCGCGATTTTCCCTTTCACTGTTGTTGGTCGTCCGCCTCAAGAGGATACTGCCTTCGGTGCCCTTATTCATGAATTGACGGGGGATGCGATTCAGCAAGAAATTCCCGGCGTCAAAGAAGTTCATGCCGTTGATGCCGCAGGCGTGCATCCGCTCCTCTTTGCGATTGGCAGCGAAAGGTACACACCATATACACAAATTAAGCAACCGGCGGAAATTCTCACCATTGCGAATCGGATTCTGGGAACGGGACAACTGAGCCTAGCAAAGTATTTATTTATTACGGCAGAAGAGGATCAGCCAGTGGATACCCACGATATTCAAGGCTTCCTAACCTATATCCTGGAGCGAATTGATCTCCAGCGCGATATCCATTTCTATACGAACACGACCATCGACACGCTGGATTATTCCGGCACCGGATTAAACTCCGGCAGTAAGGTAATCTTCGCCGCAGTTGGTGAGAAGAAGAGAGTTCTGTGCCAAGAGGTCCCGGAAATCCTGAGAAACCTTCCTGGGTTTGAGCAAGCCTCGCTTGTCATGCCTGGTATCGTAGCCATCCAAGGGCCAGAATTTAGAAACTACGAGGAAGCGGCGCAGGAAGCAGAACAATTATCCGAGGCGATTCGTGCCAGAGGCTCCATTCATGCTTGCCCAATGATTATTCTTTGTGATGACAGCCAGTTCGTCAGCGAGACGTTAAATAATTTTCTGTGGGCGACTTTCACGCGCAGTAACCCCTCCCATGATATCTATGGTGTGAACAGCTATTACGAGTTCAAGCATTGGGCATGCGACAATGTCATTATCGACGCTCGAACGAAACCGCATCAAGCCCCGCCGCTGCTGGCGGATCCTGTGGTGGAGGAGAACTTGAAACGATTCTTCGCCCATGGTGCCAGCTTAAGCGGAGTCCACAAACGCAATCAAGCATAATCAACATGATATTGGAGGCCGATTATGAGTCAGCGTTATCGCATTACGAGATCTTTGCAAGCACAGGAGAATGCAGCCGCACAAACGATTTCGCTGGAGGAGTGCAAGCAGTATTTTGCAACCAAGCCTGATTTCACCTATACGTCCGTCTTTACCGTGAAAGGGGAAACTACCATGTCCATTGAAGGTGACTTCTTCATGTGGAGCTATGGTGATATCTTAATCCCTTTCCGTCATTATCAGGGGGATTTATACGTCTCCGGAACGAATGAAGCGGTCATTCCTAGGATGGTGGAAGTGGCTAGTGACCTTGTGGCTGACATCGAAGAAGGGTGAATTTCGGCTCACGCTGAATACTGAACGAGCCTCTGGATCGTTCAGCATTCAGCAAAAAGTTAAAGATTTTATTAATTCTGTGAAAATGTTAATCCTACAGGTGCAATTAGCTGTGTTATAATTTTGCCCAGAGCAACCTTGGCAGATTATACTACTGATGAGCTTGGAGGTATTCATGATCAGACCATTCAAGCCGCTAATTGTTACGATGGCCTTGGCATTACTTTTGATTGGAATTGGGCCAAAGTCCATCGTTTCTGCGGCGAAAACTACAAGTAAGACGCATATAGCAATTGAACTGAATGGCGAGACGGTGAAGTTGGCCGATCCTGCAATAATGGTAGAGAACAGAACCTACATACCAGTGGCACGCATCGCGCAGGTTCTTGGTGCGAAGACAACCTGGAATAAAGTCAATGAAGAACTAACGATACACACCGCCTTAGACGATACGATTGTGCTTGGAAACGAAGTTCCCGTCGTTTATTTCAACGGTGCGCGTTACCGGATGGATGCGCTTCCATTTCTGGCGGATGACAGGCTCTATGTGCCTTTGCGCCAGCTCTCGGAATTGCTCCACGCCGAATTGAAATGGAATGCCGATACAGATCTCATCGAACTGAAGACTGTCCAACCGGCAGAGATCACAGAGGATATGGGCTTGGACGAAATCAGCCAGCAATTCGAAATCAGCAAGTCGGAGTTGTTGAAGCGCAACGGATTGGCTGGTGAGTCAAAGCTCGCCGCGGGAAAGAAGCTTAAAGTTGTTGTCCCTTCTTTCTTTGGTAAAGCTGCCAAGCCGTTCACAGAAGCGGATCTCATGCTGCTTGCCAAGATTACGATGGTTGAAGCCGGTTATGAATCGTATCAAGGTCAGCTTGCATTAGCCAATGTCATCTTGAATCGAGTGAAGGATGCGAAATTCCCGGATTCCATACGCGATGTCATTTATTCCGGAAGACAGTTCCCGCCGGCGCACAACGGAATGCTCGATAAGAGCAAGCCTAATGCAGGCGCGCTGCGGGCGGCCAAGGATGCGCTTAACGGGAAGAATAACGTGAAGGACGCGGTCTACTTCTTCAATCCCGCGGTCTCCAAAGGGCCGTATTGGTCCAGTCTGGACGTCATTTCGACGATCGGCAATCATCGGTTTGCTAAATAATAAACGAGTAAGCCCACGATTTATTTCGTGGGCTTTTTTTTGCTCCTCTGGCAAATAGGCTACAACGGACTGTACAAATCGACAACACCCATGGTCTTAATCCCCACACGTACCGTGAGGTTAACATCCGCCTCGGAGAACGCTTTTCCCCATTCATCTTGGACAGGCTTCCAAGCCTTATACTGATAGGCCCTAGCGTATAGTCCGAAGCCGAATGGATCCATCTTCTGGTTCTGACATTTGCGGATGAGCGCTTCGAACTGCTGCTGAAGCTGAGAGGCGATCTGCCTCTCTAGTTTGGGAATCGTTTCCGTGGCATAGGTAGGGTCATCCGTTTGCAAGGTGGAGATGGCAATATTGAGCTTCATTGCAACATCAAACGTAAATTTACCGTTGGAGGAAGTGGTCTTCACTTTGTTCTTGCTATTCATAATATCGAATGCAACCGCATTTTTGACCGCTTGATTCGGATCTTCTTCACCTCCTTGAGTTTCATCGTCCAATTTTATGATGAATGAAGGTGTACCCAAGTATTGATGCTGTATGAGGAGAAATAGTGTACTCTCTTGAAGGGATAAATGCGCCTTCTGCTCTCCTTGCTTATTTAGCAGGGCAATGCCGGATACAAAGATATTTTTATTTACTTTCTTAACTTGTGTTAGAGAGGCTGTCATTCCCTTTTCTTTCATTTCGCGTCTCAGTTCTTGTAAATTCCTTGACACGGTAATACTGCTTTTATTTGCCGTTTCGACCAGCTTTCTCATATGTAGCGAAAGACGAGGCTTATCTGCTGGCTTGTAGTCGAATATTTGCTTTACCGGTCCATCTACTATGATAACGATGGGCGTCTCAGTCTGCCTTGGCACCCGATAGAAAAGATCGAATAAGTTGTACCAGTCTTTCTGCAGCAGCATCCGCTTGCCAATAAGAATGGATTGGAGCTTCCCGCCTGTTGTGATCCCTGTTAGCGTGGCATCTAATTGCGTACGTGAGAGCCGGATCGAGTCAGCTCGTACGGACACCGTTTCGGATTTTTCCTGTGCTTCTTTATAGAAGACCGGGCTCTGCGAGAAGATGACAATATGATTATTCTCATCTACATCGATTCCGAGCATGAGAGAGATGGAGGCGTCTTCCAGGTTCATCTGATCGTAGCAGCCCGGAAGCAGGAGAATGAACATTGCGGCGGCGATCAAGAGTTTAATGAAGCGGGTCATCGTATTCTCCCCTTTGGTGGCATTATTCTTGTATAGATCAGTAAGAACAGCGGGAATAGGAACGCAATATACCACCCAGCCTGACCAAATAATGCAAGTATTGATTTGAAATCAGGAATGGAGGGTTTATAGAATATTGATAGCAGAAGTAACCCAATCATAGTAAATCTTACAAAGGGTTCATGGTCTTGTTTTCCCAACAGTTGACTCATCCCAAACGTGGATGCGTACAGATTATAGGTCCATACTCGAAAGATTAAGAACAGATAGGCAACCAAGACGATAATTTCGATCCGCTCTAAGAAGCGGAATTCAATGATCTTCAACACCTTTAAGGTCGGATATTTGTATGAGGTGATATCGTCGGGAGAGAAGAACATAAAGCAAATGAGGATGACGGCCATATAGATCACAAGTGTAATGCTATTTCCGACTATAATGCCCATCGTCGCTTTATCTTTATGTTTGAGAAAAGGATACAGAATAAAGCTGATTTCAAACCCAAGGAAAGAGAGTCCCGTCGGGTTTACGGCCTGCAGCACAGGCTTCCAGCCTTCTTTGAGCACCGGAAGTAAATAAAGCCAGTGGGACTCTTTCAAAGGAAATAGAATGACAAGCATAATCCACATGAATCCCCAGAAGGTAATTTCCGCATATCTGGCGAGAATGCGGATATGCTTACGGGCAAGGCTATACGTGGGCACGGCAAATAAGAGTACCAATAAGAAGTTCGGTGTATTGGCTAACATCTCCATCTTGAAGAAGGCAACGGAAGCGATAAACGCAACATAAAAACCACACATGAAATAGGCGATAATGCAGATGTTTAGGATGCTGCCCAGCACTTTGCCGAAGTAGCGGGGGATTAGATCATAAATGGTGTCATCTTGGTGTTTCTTCATCACTTGAATAATAACAATGCTGGCAAGAACGGAAAGTGCCCATCCGATGAGGAGAGAGATCCAGCCGTCCGTTCCAGCATACATGGCTATATCAGCGGGCAGGGATAATAAACCAAATCCTAATTGCGCGCCATGGATCATGAAAATATATTGCATGACCGTAATATCGTTCAACGCATATTTCTTCAACCCCTATCACCTCGATCAGGATTTTGCTTCTTTTCCTGTATGACTCCGGTGCTTAAAGGTCGTTTAGTCATTTTCCAAATGGGTAATCGAATGATTGAGTCTTTCAAATCCTTAAACCTTAAGGGGCTGAAGGGACTGAAGTAAGGAGTGCCAAGCGATTCAAGTGATATCAAATGGATAAGCAGCGCAAGCATGCCAACACTTACGCCAAGCAGGCCATAGAAGTACGCAACCATCATCATAGGGAAACGAATTAATCGAATGGCAGACGACATATCGTTATTCGGGATAATAAACGAAGACAGTGCCGTCAACGAAACGACAATGACCATGATGTTGCTCACAACACCAGCCTGTACAGTTGCTTGTCCAATGACGATAGCTCCGACGATACCTACGGTCTGACCAATCGGGGCTGGCAGGCGAATCCCGGCTTCCTTGAGCATTTCGAGTGTAATCTCCATAATCAAAGCTTCGAGTATTGGCGGAAATGGTACGCCTGTTCGGGACTGACCAACCGATAGCAGCAACTTAAGGGGGATAACCTCGAAATTATAAGATACGCAAGCGATATAAAACGAAGGCAAGAAGATCGTAATGAAGAAAGCCAGAAAGCGCAGAATACGGATAAATGACGATACCTGCCAGCGAATGCTGTAATCATCGATGCTTTGGAAGAACATCGCGAAATTGGCCGGACCGATTAGCACCTCCGGGGATTTATCGATGACAATAGCTAGTCGCCCTTGCAAGATTTGTGATGCCACGGAGTCAGGTCGCTCCGTCGTTGTGAATTGCGGAAAGGGAGAGTACGAATTGTCCTCGATGAACTCTTCCAACTCCCCAGAGGACAAGATGGCGTCAACATCGATTCGATCGATCCGTTCAATCAACTCTTGAAGCAATTGCGGATTAGCTACATCGGCTAAATATAAAATGCTAATCTTGGTCATCCCGCGTTCTCCGACGCTGGTTTCCTTTATTTTCAATTCCCGGTTCGGAATGTATCTTCGAATAAGGGCGATATTTTGGCATCCCGTTTCCACGAAACCTTGGTGAGCCCCTTTCAATGAAGCTTCCATTTGGGGATCTTCAATGGCTCTTTGCGGCCAGCCATGCGTATCTAGGAGAGTAGCCTTGCTGTTATGATCCACAAACAAGACGCTTGTTCCTTGCAGAACGGCTTGCTCGATTTGATACAAATCTGTGGCAGCTTTAATACCGCCGACGGTGATGATATGCTCGATTTGAGCATCCGCTATTGTTTCATGCATGAGCGGCCGCAGCACATCGTTATTGATAGCAACTTTGTCGGTCAAATTGTCAAGATAGACGAGGGCTGCACGTTCTTGCGTCGATTTAATCAGAAATCGTCGAGTAATGAGATCAGGAGATTGGGTAAGCAGTGCTTGTATATCGGCTATATTGATGTCCATTTCGCTGCTTAGCGGCTTTGTTGCTTGCTGCTTCTTCATTTGAGGTGCCGATTTGTGTTGTCGGCTGTTTTGCCGTTTTCCTCGAAGTATGGTGCGGAACAATCCCATCGCTGAACACCTCCAATGCGCGCATGTTGCTTATTTTGCGACACACTGGAATATTTATGCATCATTTCCGTTAAGCTCGTATTCTAGCATGACAAGGTTTTTTATTTAAAGTAGAAAAAGTTTGGTATAATAGGATGTCCGGGGCACTCTAGCAGGAGCCTGGCTGCATTTTAACTATAGACATGAAGGTTTAATATAGATGGGGGAGTGACAGTATTGGCTAAAGCGAAGATTCCAAAAAGGCCGACTCGAGACGAGTTTGTAATGGAAGAGTTGGGTAATCAATTGGTCGAAGCGTATCAAGAGGAATCCATAATCTTGTTATCGGTGTGGGGAAGAGAAGAAGCAGTTCAAGGTCAAATCATCACGATGGATTCACGGACAGGTCGAGTGCATGTAGAAACGGCAGATGGCCTGCAGAAAGTTCCGTACATGGACATTATGCAAGTGAATTATCCTAGGAAGTAATTCAGATGCGCAAAGCAACTAGCTGCCGGC
Source organism: Paenibacillus sp. N22P23 (assembly GCF_059383735.1). NCBI lineage: Bacteria > Bacillati > Bacillota > Bacilli > Caryophanales > Paenibacillaceae > Paenibacillus > Paenibacillus sp. N22P23. Next base: position 2,249,774 of record NZ_JBXENT010000001.1, on the reverse strand, counting down.
AAGTACCGGCAGCTTTTTTTAATAACAGCTTTGATCCACTGTTATTTCTTTATCGGTTACCTTAACTTCCGTATAGCCAGTGAGATACTCCGTGTAAGAGCAAACGGAACGCTCGAATGACTCTCCGTTTGAATTGGTAAATTTCAGGTAGATGCCGCCTTCTCCAACGAGTCTAAGATTGGGTTTGATTCGTTTGCTTGTTCCGCTATGAATGGTTTCAGCAAGCAAATTTGGCTGCACCTTTATGGTTTTCCCGGTATCGTCACTTGTCAGCAAGCCGGTTTCAACGGTGATGAGGTCGTAACTGGACTTGTTATCGATCCGCACAGAGAATGGCCGATTTGCTTTGATGAGGTCTAAATTCAGCACATACTTGCCAAGCAGAAGAAGCCCAATGAGAATGGTTAGAAAGCTAATGACAGTCACACTTACAGTCTTGGTAATTCGTTTCATCGTGATCCTCCTATTTCATAGCATGAAATCTTCTATTCATATAGACGTTCTGAATGGCCGAATGTTATCAGCCACTTAGGTAGGAATTTTGTTAACAGAACCTCCGATAATTGTTAGAAATCGTGCAGACCTTCCTACGATATTCCTATCAGCTAATGAAAATCCTCTCTCCCTGTAATCTCATAAAAGCGCTAACATAAGTACAAGCAAGATCAACCATTTCACAACCTAGGGAGTGTTTAGATTGCCCAAAGTACTTACAGAGGAACAAGTGAAGCATTTTATAGAAAAAGGCTGGGTAAAAGTCGAGCAAGCTTATCCGCGGGAAGAGGCGCTTAAGGTGCAGGATTTCTTATGGGAGGAGCTTGCACAGCGCGGCGTGCATAGAGAAGATCAAAGCACTTGGACGGAGCCGGTCGTTCGACTGGGTGACTATGTCCATCCGATCCACAACGGCTTGAATTCGGATCGATTGACAGGGGCAATAGAAGATTTAATCGGTGAAGGACGCTGGCAGCTGGGCAAAGAAAGAGAGAATGTAAGCTGGGGCGGATACATCGTTAACTTCGGACCTGAGGTGCCGGGGAACTGGCATTACGACGGCAGCCATTTCCGTCATTACCTGGACAGCTGGGAGCAAGGTGTACTTCTGGTTTGCTTATTCTCTGAAGTTCGCAAAGGCGGCTCGGGAACACTGGTGGCAGAAGGCTCCCATAATATCGTAGCTAAGATGCTGGAGAAGCACCCGGAGGGAATTGGTCTAGGCGAGGCAATTCGTGAATGTAATAAGCACCCGTGGCTGTCTGATTTGCTTGGCAAAAACAAACCGGCTTCCGATGATATCTATGCAGCCACACCTTCCGACAATCGTCAAGCGAAGAAGGAGCGTCTGCAGAAATTCATGAATACAGCCTATGAAGATCCGGACGGCTATTCGCTTCGCGTAGTGGAGACAACAGGAGGACCCGGCGACATGGTTATCTGCCACCCGTTCCTGTATCACGCTCCATCTGATAATGAGATAGGCGTTCCGCGTTTCATGTGTAACCGAGTAGCGCCAACGCATGAACGGATGAATTTCAATCGCGAGAATCCCGAGGATTACTCGGTTGTGGAACGTATGATACGTACGTCACTCGGTCTGAAAGACGGAGAACCATGTACGTGGGCTAGAGCGGAATAAGTAGATAGAAGTCCACGATCGCAATCGTGGACTTCTGTTTATTTCATTGTAGGTTAAGGGTTGTCATGATAATATATTGATAATGATATTCATTTTCATATCGAGGTGAAGTGATGACAGCAGATTATGATTTTTCTTTAATTAATACGTATTTACATATCTCGCCTGAGGGAGCCGATCATATTCTGGATGAAATGCCGGCTCAGGAGTTCTTTCAACCGGCACGATTGGAAGAGATGCTGCGCAAGACAGGGGAAACGGTTCAAGCGATTGACCACATGCTGGCAGGCTCATTCTTCGGCACATCACTTTGCAATCTGTGTATTACGAAATTGTATTTCCTATCTGCGTACAACAAAGTGTTGGACTTATCCCTAGACCACCTAACGTTCCAAATTGATTACGAAGACGGGCATGGACACGCGCATTTGGGCTATCGAATCAATCAGCTCATCACGCAAGATATTCCGGCCGAGAACGGTGAGGCTTTCGTCATAGCGGATTGGCAGCAGTTCATTGTTACAGCGGTTACGCCTGCCGTTGAAGCGATCGCAAGTGCGGCTGCAATGAAGCCGGAGATGATTTGGCAGCAATTCGGCGGACTAGCCGGTATGATGATGGAATTTGTTCATCATATGCAATTGCCGGATGTGATCAAGGACCAGTTCAATTATCATTTCAAGATACTAACGGAGTCCATTCCGCTTGAAACGTTTACCCGCAAACGGAATCCGTTTCAGTGGACGCGTCGTTACGTCGATAGTCCGCTGGAGCCGGGTGAACGCTGGGTGATGCGATCCTCCTGCTGCTTGTTTGACCGCCGAGTTGATGGAACCAAATGTTATGTCTGTCCGCGTATGACGCCGGAAGAGCGGGAAGAAAGATCCAAGGAGATGCGGGAAAGTATACCTTCTTAATGCACGATTACAGCTACGAAACACGCCGTTTGAGGCGTGTTTTTTTGTGCCTTGTTTACAGTACCGTTCTGCCCTGAAATAATCACGCGGCAAAAAGAAGGGAACTAGGCGGTTTATGTCGTAAAACATAGAAGATTGAATGAAGAATTAGGTCAAAAGTTTGGGAAGAGGTACCATGAAACTAATTGAAATTGAAATGTTCAAGCAGCTCTCCAATATGGAACTGGCTAAACTGCTCGGTAAACTGGAGAGGCTGTCGCTGCAAGCCGGTGCTACCTTATTTGAACAGGGAGATCCCGGAGATACGATGTACATCATCGACCGCGGCACGATCGAGCTGTTTACGCGTTCGGATGGGATGCGGCATTCACTGGCTTTTCTGAACGAAGGAGACACGCTCGGGGAGATGGCCCTGCTGACCGGGGAAGCTCGTTCGGCCATGGCGGTAGCAACAACCGATGTTGTCTTGATGCAGCTGGATCGGGAAACCTTCCACCAACTTATAACCGAGCACCCGACGATATCAGCGTATTTTATTAGACTCATCTCGCAGCGCTTGATGAATACGAATGAACGTTTGCGCGATTCCAAGGAAATGAGGACGCAGTGGATTCTGCAAGAACTGGAGCAGCTGCCGGAGACGATTGTTCAATTTCTGCTGTGGTCTGCGCATATAGCTACCATTCACAACCAATTGGTAGAGCTTCGTTTTGGTTTCTCTCTTCAAGAGAAGATCAAACAATACCCGGTCATGACCAAATTCCTATCGATCGATGATAAGGGTGCGAATGAACCGCAGTGGAGCAAAATCAAGTCGGAGGCCAAATCGGCATTGATAGAAATGGCAACTGTTCAATACAGCTACAAGGAGAAACGGCAATGGACCGAGGATGCGCAAGCCTTCTATACAGAGCAGGAGCAGTGGCTTGCTCTAGCGGCTATGTACAAGGATGAGGGCAACTGGGATAAGGTTGTTCACACCTTAATCAGGCAGCAATCGATATCGGAGCGGCAAGAGCAGGACATATTCCGGCTGCTGATGGAATGTCCGGTCGAGGTCTTGTTACGCTGCTATCCTGCACTAGAGCTGGCAGTTCGATTAAGTATGCTTCATGGGGCAGATGAGGGCCTCCGGATCGTCGAACATGCCGTGAGAGAGGGGACGCTGAATGACACTGCTGTACAGCTCATGTCCTTATACGAATGGGGAGCTGAGCTAAGTCGTTTGCTCCATAATCGGCATAAGGCACTGGAGTACTTGCAGCTGGCTGAATCTGCGGCTCAGGTCTTGTCCGGTCGCAGGCCTCATGCGATTCAAGATGAGGATCGGGAATATCAGCTTGCGCAGCAGAAGCTGTCCAATCGCAAAAGCTTGTTCTTCGCGGAGCGGGCAAGCCGCCTGATTAACCCGAGTCAATGGGCAAAGTGGCTCGCGCTCGACGTAGCTATCAGTATGATTGCGATCTTCAACTTCATACCTCCGGTTGCCGGCCTGACCGACAAAGGGATGTTGTTCATCGGTATCGCAATCGCGGCTGTCATTCTATGGATCGTGAACATCATACCGGACTATATTGTAGCGCTTGGCATGGCGATGCTGTGGGTACTTGGAGGCATCGTGAAGCCGGAAGTGGCTCTATCGGGATTCGCATCGCCCACGTGGCTGTATATGATCTTCATCATGTCCATCAGCGTCGTCATCACGAAATCCGGTATTCTATACCGGCTGTCACTGCATGCTTTAAAAAGATTCCCGCCACACTTTAGAGGGCAGCTCTGGGGGATCGTAGCGGGAGGTATCGTGCTGAATCCGCTCATTCCATCCTCTTCCGCCAAAGTATCGCTGGGGGTTCCGATAGCCCAGACGTTATCGGAGTCGATGGGCTTTAAGGATCGCAGCCATGGAGCCGCTGGATTAGGGCTTGCAGCCATGGTGTTCTATGGGTTCACGGCTCCATTCGTGCTAACCGGATCTTACACCAACGTCATGGCATATAGTTTGGCTGGAGCCGCTGTGCCGGTTACATGGCTGGAATGGGCGCTGTACGCACTGCCGGCGTTTGCCGTCTTTGCCGTTGTGATGCTTGCTGCTTTGTCGCTTATGTTTCGGGGCAATACCATCGCGGTCAAACAAGTTTCCGGTAAAGTGCTCGATGAACAAATCCGGCTGCTTGGACCGCTGACGAATGAGGAACGAATATCGGTTTGCACGGTGGTCGGCTGCATCGTGCTTATGATGCTTCAGCCCTTGCATGGCATAGACAGCACATGGATTATGCTGATTGGTTTTGCGGTTCTGGTCATCAGTGGCGTGCTTGACAGACAGTCGCTCATTAGCGGCATCGACTGGACCTTCTTAATCTTCCTCGGCATCGCCTTTAGTTTCGCCAATGTGGCCAATGAGCTGGGTATCGTGGAGTCGATGACTGATTTTCTAGGCTCTAATATGACGGTCTTTATCAGCTCTCCAGCGCTCTTCCTGACTGCCGTTATCGTACTGTGCTTTGTCGTGACGCTCATTGTAAGAGATGATCCGGCTGTTATCCTGCTTGTGACGGCTCTGCTCCCATTGTCCCAGCAGGCAGGCATTCATCCGTGGATTTTGGTATTTGTTATCTTGCTTTCAACAGATCCATTCTTCTTCAGTTATCAGTCTCCTACTTATTTGACCGCTTATTTCAGTTCCGAAGAGCGTGCATTCAGTCATCGACAGGGGCAAAAGGTTGCTTTCGGATATGCAATTGCCGTGCTGCTGGCTGTGATCGTTTCCGTTCCTTATTGGAAATGGATCGGATTGCTGCAATAAACTTACATATAGAAGAGTCGCATTTTGCGGCTCTTCTTTTTTATGTGAGAATAGATGACAGACATGCGTGCATATATTAATAGTTGTGCGAATTAGGCAGTGACATATCGAAATAATCAGGATAATATTAAATTATCAGAATTTAACGTTAGGTAATATGACATTAACCGTGTGAGTATCGCAGGGCGGCAAACTTTGAGCAGTGATTCGAGGTTTGCCGCCCTTCTGCATAGATAAGGAGGGATAAGCGATGCACGAGAACCAATGGGATCTCCTCATTAAAGGCGGCAGTGTCGTGCTGCCGGATCGGATCGATAATCTCGATATCGGAATCAAGGAGGGGCGAATAACGAGTCTGGCATCGCATCTTCCTTCATCGGCTGCAAACCTCGTCATCTCAGCAGCGGGCAAGCATATTTTCGCTGGTGTTGTGGATTCCCATGTGCATTTCAACGAGCCGGGACTTGGAGAGTGGGAAGGCTTTGCGACCGGCACCGCAGCGCTGGCTGCCGGAGGCTGCACCTCGTTCATTGATATGCCGCTTAATGGATTGCCGCCAACCGTAAACGTGCCGGCACTTGAGTTGAAGCTGGATGCGGCTGCCGCAGCGTGTGTGGATTATGCCGTCTGGGGAGGGCTTGTACCTGGCAACATCGATGATCTATCAGCGCTCTTGGAAGCGGGTGTGGTAGGATTTAAAGCCTTCATGTCCTACCCCGGTGAAACGGGAGAAGGCTGCTTCTTGAATGTAGATGACAAGACGCTGGAAGAAGGCATGAAAGTGATTGCTTCCATTAACGGGATATTGGCGCTTCATGCGGAAGATGATGCGATTGTATCGGCGCTCGCTGCTGCCAAGCAAGCGGAAGGCAAGGTGAGCATGCGAGATTACTTGGACTCAAGACCGCCGGCCGCAGAGCTGGAAGCTGTGGAGCAAGCACTGCGTATGGCGCAGCGTACGGGCTGCAGGCTGCATTTTGTCCATATCAGTACACCGGAGGCGATTGATCTCATTAGCGAGGCTAAGCGATCGGGGCTCGATGTCACGGCGGAAACCTGCCCGCATTATTTGGCCTTCACGGACGATGATGTGATCCGAATCGGTGCCGGTGCGAAATGCTCGCCTCCGATTCGATCCTATCGCGAGCGCGAAGCGCTCTGGAGGCAGCTGGCAGCTGGCGCCATTGATTTCGTCGCTTCCGATCATTCCCCTTGTCCGCCTGCGATGAAGGAAGTGAAGGATGGGAATTATTTTGGCGTTTGGGGCGGCATACTTGGCGCACAGAGCTTGCTTGAAGTGATCGTGAGCGAAGGCGGGTTGAAACGGGGAATACCGCTTCACGTGTTGTCTAGAGTGATGTCGGCCGCGCCGGCTGAACGGTTTGGCTTCGGGGAGAGGAAAGGGAAGATTGCGCTTGGATGGGATGCGGACTTGGCCATTGTCGATTTGGCAGCTCACTATGTACTTACTGAGCAGCATTTGAAGTATCGGCATCCCCATAGCGCTTACGTGGGCTATGCGTTTGGCTGCCAAGTAGACATGACGCTGCTGCGCGGGAATATCCTCTATAACAGGAACGCAGAAGCAGCTGACGAGGATAAACGAGACCGGCCGGGAGGTCAGCGTCTATGGCCTAGCAATTCGGGGACTTGAATGTGCGGAGGGGGAGTCCGTATTGAAGGCATGCAAGGGAACTATGGAGCTGCTGGCAGAGCTCGCGATGATTGGCGAAGATCCGCGTGGAGGAATAACTCGGCTGCTGTATGACTCAACCTGGCAGCAAGCACAGCAAGTTGTTGCCCGTATGATGGCCGATGCCGGGCTTTCGGTCTCTATCGATGAAGTCGGCAATGTATATGGCAGGTTGGAAGGAACGGATGCGGGGGCATCACATGTGCTGACCGGCTCGCATATCGACACGGTGCCGTGCGGCGGACATTATGACGGTGCTCTTGGCGTCGCGGCTGGCATTGCCGCGATTTCGCAGCTGCAGCGAACCTATGGACAGCCCCGCCGAACGCTTGAAGTGGTGTCGTTCTGTGAGGAAGAAGGCAGCCGTTTCCCGCTGGCGTATTGGGGATCCGGCAATGTTACAGGCAGCAAAAGCTTCGACGGAGCGCTGGATGCCAAGGATTCCGATGGTATTTCGCTTCGCGAAGCGATGACGGAGGCAGGATTCGACCCAGATACGCATCGAACATGCAGAAGGACGGACATCGGTGTATACGTGGAGCTGCACATTGAGCAGGGTGAAGTGCTGGAGCGGGCGCATTGCGATATTGGCATCGTGGATGCGATCTGTGGGCAGCGGCGCTACTTCGTGAATATCGAAGGTAGAAGCGGGCATGCAGGCACAACGCCGATGGCGATCCGCGAAGATGCATTGGCAGCGGGAGCAGAAATGCTCGTCTGGCTGCGCAAGACCGCCGTGGAGTTAGGGGACGGCCTCGTGGCTACGGTGGGTAAGCTTGATGTTTTACCGAATATAGCCAATGTCATTCCCGGTAATGTCCGGTTCTCCGTGGACATTCGGCACCGGGATGAAGAGGTGATTACCTCATTCTGTGAAAGGACGTTTCAAGCTTTCGAAGAGGTTGCGGCTCAACATCATGTAACGGTATCGAAGTCGTGCTGGCTGACCGAGCGTCCAGCGCCAATGCATGCAGCGATACAAGAACGCATATCTCGCATCGCTGCATCGAAAGGCTATTCGCATATGACGGTCACCAGCGGGGCCGGCCATGACGCGGGATTGTTCGCGCAGCAATGTGACTGTGCGATGATCTTCGTCCCGAGCCAAGGCGGCATCAGCCATTCGCCGCTGGAATATACAGCGCCGGATGCCATTGCACGCGGTACCGACGTATTAACCGAACTGCTCTATCAATTTGCCTATGTGGAGGAGTCCCATGAAGAGATATAAGGATTTGTCTCCCTCACCTCGCATTATTCTGACACCGGGACCTGTCGAGGTTGACCCGCGTGTATCCCGAGCACTCTCCTATCCGATGCTCGGTCAATTCGATCCGGAGTTTACGTCACTTATGAATGAGACGATGCAAATGCTGCGCGAGCTCTTCCGAACGTCCAATCGATGGGCCTATCCGATAGACGGTACTTCCCGAGCGGGACTTGAGGCAGTGTTAACCGGACTCATCGAGCCCGGAGACCGGGTGCTCGTGCCGATCTTTGGCCGTTTCGGCTATTTGCTCGCCGAAATCTCGGAACGCTGCGGCGCAGAAGTCGTTACCATGGAGGCGGAGTGGGGCACCGTGTTTGATCCTGATGAAGTAATCGATGCCATCGATCGGCTTAAACCGAATCTCGTAGCTATCGTTCATGGCGAGACATCAACAGGACGCATGCAGCCGCTAGAAGCGATTGGCCGAGCATGCCGCCAGCGGGATATTCTGCTTATCGTGGATGCGGTAGCGACAATCGGCGGCGTTCCCGTTGAGACGGATGCATGGATGCTCGATGCCGTAATCGGCGGAACGCAGAAATGTTTATCTGTCCCATCCGGCATGGCGCCTATAACATATAACGATCGGGTTGAAGAGAAGCTAAACCGGCGCAAACGGATTGAGAAGGGAATACGTCCGGAGGACTACATCGATACCGACCCTTCTTCTTTTATACGCAGTAATTACTTGGACCTGACGCAGCTGCAGGATTACTGGAGTCCGCGGCGGCTAAACCATCATACCGAAGCGACAGCGATGCTGTACGGATTGCGAGAAGGTTTGCGTCTAGTGCTGGAAGAAGGGCTGGAGGAGCGGTTTGCGCGTCACCTTCTGCATGAACGTGCGCTAGTTGCCGGGCTCGAAGCGATGGGACTAATGCGATACGGTGAGGATAGCTGCAAAATGCCAGTCGTTACCTGCATCTGCATTCCTGCAGGCGTAGACGGAGAAGCGGTGCGAAGTCAGCTTCTTGCCGATTTCGGCATCGAAATCGCCAGCTCATTCGGCCCGCTCAAAGGTCAGATTTGGCGGATCGGCACCATGGGCTACAGCTGCCGGAAATCCAATATCTTGCTTGGCCTGGCCGCACTAGAAGCGGTATTGCCCCTTCATGGTGCAGCTATCATACCTGGTGCAGCTATCCGTGCTGCACTGCATATTTATGTAAATAATTAGTTTACAAACTAACATTCTCTTAACTTTTCGATGAAATCTCGTTTTGATCTAATTTTTATGCATAACCTTCTTAAACATTTACCGCTTAAACTTGGAGATAGTTGGGAGTCACCCTGAAACTATACACTTCAAGTAGGAGGCAAATTAAGAGATGGTTAAACATGCACTTCAACTATTCACATTCCGTAAGCTGGCAACACGGTTCTCAGCGGTCACGCTATTCATCATGATTATCATCGTAGCCGCAATGTCGATCGCCCTTTTCTTGCCAAACTCCACGTTGTTTCGTGATCAGATTGATCAGGAATTGGTGCTGACGACAGAAAATATTGCCACTTCTTTCGATAAGAACTTGCAGCTGGAGCTAACTAAGCTGGAGTCCATTGCAAGCTACGGGCAGCTGCTTGGCACGGACAAAGCGAGCCAGTTGAAGCTGGTCTCAGGTTTTGCGGCTCAGAATAAAGCATTTACGCAAGGTGTTGCTTTCTCGCTCGATATGGATGGCAAGAATGCCGTCTTGAATACAGGCAAGAGCTTGGACTTATCCGGAAGGACCTACATTCCGCAGCTGAGACAAGGTGAGTCGGCAATCGCACCTCCTGCAGCATCCAAGGTCGATGCGTCCATTCTGGTAGTTCCTATTGCAGCTCCACTGATCAAGGATGGCAGCACGTACGGATTTTATTCTTCAGCTATTGAGATTAATGAAGCTACAAGCATCTTTCGCGATACGAAAGTCGGCGAAACCGGCTACGCTGTCCTTCTTGATATGAACGGCATGTTTGTTTATCATCCGGATGAATCCTATATTTTGCAGAAAAACGTTGTTGATCTAGGCATTACTGAACTAACAGAGGCGTTTGAATCTGCGAAGCAAGGGAAAGCGACGAGCTATTCCTATGAATTTGACGGTGTGAAAAAAATTGGTTATGCGTACGCATCCGAGACCGGGTTTGTCACAATGCTGGCCGTTCCAGAGAGTGAACTGATGGCTCCAATCAATAAAATGATGCGCACTACGCTGATCACGGCACTCGTTGTCGCGTTAGCCGCTTTAGTTGCGATATATACCTTTACAACAAGAATGGTTCAACCGATCATCTATCTCACAGCGATGGTGAAGAAACTGTCGACAGGCGACTTACGTCCAAGAATCGAAATTCGTTCGAAAGATGAATTAGGTGAACTAGCCGTACATATGAACGGTATGCTGGACGGTTTGTCCAGCATGATCGAGCAAGTTTCGAACGCTTCTGTGGGTGTCGCTTCTTCCGCTGAACAGATCACGATCAGTACGGATGAGGTGGCCAAAGGAAGCGTAGATCAGGCTGCGCAAGCAGGTGTCATGTCTGAATTGTTCGGCAGTCTCGATAACTCGATCCGGTCCGTTTCGACAAGTGCCAGAGAAGCGAAGTCACTGTCTGGTGAAACGGTGAACATCGCGAAGGAAGGCACGAATCTGATCAATCAGACCATCGGTCAGATGGACGAAGTGAATCGGCACATGGCACAGCTGGAGAGTGATTCGCGCAAAATCGGCGATATTAGCGGTGTGATCAACGATATTGCCGAGCAAACGAATTTGCTGGCATTGAATGCGGCTATTGAAGCAGCACGTGCAGGTGAACAAGGACGCGGCTTCGCGGTTGTTGCAGATGAAGTGCGCAAATTGGCTGAACGAAGCGGAGACGCGACCAGGCAAATCGCAGGAATTATTAAAGTGATGCAAAATAGCGCGGAGAAGAGCGTTCTTGCCGTCGGCGAGAGTGTAGCGCAGTTTGCCAAAACAAGAGATTCCTTTGGCGATATTGTCATGAATGTACAGATGACCTCAAGTAAAGTCGAGGAAATCTTCAAAGACAGCCAGGGTCAAGCGGCTGCATCAGGTGAGGTTATGCAGTCGATCAGCTCGGTTGCGGCAATTAGTGAACAATCCGCAGCGGCTGCGGAAGAGACGGCTGCATCTTCACAGGAGCTGTCCTATATGGCTGCGAAACTCAATGAATCTGTAGAGAAATTCAAATACTAATCGCTAGTGAATAATGAGAAAGACGTGCCGGTTGGCACGTCTTTTTATGATTATTAGAAAGTATTAGTTTCGCGGCATGCGAGTTGCGGAACGCGAAATGCTCTAACAAACCGTACAGGGCTTATTTGCCCCCAAATAGTCCGAAAAAAGATTTAACGAACCGTACAGGGCTTAATTACGGGTTTATGGCCATTTGGGAGTCGATTTCTATGAAATAAGGCCTCTACGATTCGTTAGATTCTCGGAACCTCGAAATCCGGCAAAATAAGGCCTCTACGATTCGTTAGCTGTTTGAGCCGCATGGAATGCGAGTTTTGGATGCGAGTTGCGGAAATGTAGAATGCGTAATCTAGCTGCGGTATTCAGGATGCGTAATGTAATTGCTAGTTATGGAATGCAGGATGTGTAATACCCGGTAATCAGCAGCATTACGCAAACCGAATTCGGCGTTAATGGCGTACGGTATACCGCAAACGAGTTGGTTATCTCTTATTCCCCGATCCGAAGCCGATTACATAGCCATCGAGATCCTGCACCGAAAAATCCTTCCAAGTTCCCCAATCATGTTCGGTTGCTTGAGGCTTCGAGGCGATAATAGCGCCATTTGCTTGAAATTCGGCAAATAAAGCATCCAGCTCGGTGTGCGTATGTACATAGGCGTAAGTATTCCACGTTCCCTTGTTAGGTCTAACGTCTGCTGGATCGGATGCCTGAATTAATTTGAAGCCTAAGCCGAAATTGTCCCGAATCGCCCAGTGCTCATTGACTTCACACCCTAGTGCTTCTTCATAATACTTCATCGACTTTTCCAGATTCGATACCAATAGAACGGTTAATGAATTCTCAATTTTCGGTTTGATCGCTTCCACTAGCTATCACTCCTTAGGATTGGTCAGACAAGCTCGATTAATTTTTGATCAATTTCTTCGATATAGCCGATGTCGGATGAACCATCCCATAACAGGATGGATTCGGCTTCATCGTTTGCTATAAAGGCAACTAAGTCATCCATTTCCCCATAAAATAAAGCACCATACTCGATTCTCCTTGGGCCGTGAAAGCTAGGTTGAAGATCAAATTTCATGAGTCCTTTGAACGTGATTCTGTCTAAGGTTTGGCTCGTTTCTTCGAATAGCTCCCTGATGACACACTCCCTCGGGGTCTCCCCTTGTTCAATGATACCTCGGGGTCTCCCCTTGTTCAATGATACCTCGGGGTCTCCCCTTGTTCAATGATACCTCCGGGTATTTCCCAGCTGTTCCTCCACTTGTTGAGCATCAAGAGATGCTTTCCTTGACACCTTACTACAATTAAGGCATGAGTTAAGAATGCGTCTAACGGTATACGTTGGAGCTCCTCCTCTCGAACGGCCTTGATTTCCAACAATACATTTCCTTTTGCATCTGTAACGATCGACATCTTCAATACTCCTCCGGTTGCAGCTCGTTATATTGGTGCTGAACTAAAAAAACGTGCAAGACTCATGGTCCTGCACGTTTATTCCGCAAGGTGAGCAGCATGTGATGTGCTAACCCGTCCCTGTTCAGAGGAAAGGGTTATCGAAGCTTTATTATGGAAGATTATACCTGCAAAAAATTGTCCCGGCAATCGTTTCTTTGAGACCGATTAAGCGTTTCTATTGCGATACAGCAAGAAGATAAAGAATGGAGCGCCGATTCCAGCTGTAAAAACGCCGACAGGAATATCGTAAGGCAAGAATGCGGTCCGTGCCACCGTATCGGCTAGGACGACCATTAGTCCGCCGATCAATGCAGCGATTGGCAGCACGCCGCCGAAGGCTGGACCTACCAGCTTACGGGTCATATGCGGTGCTATCAGGCCTACGAAGGAAATAGCTCCGCCGATTGAAACTGCAGCGCCGGCCAGCGCGACGCTAATCATAAGCAGAACGAATCGCTGACGCTGAACCGTGCTGCCCACGCCTTTGGCAATATCGTCACCAAGCTGCAATACGTTTACGTTACGTGCAAACAGGAAGGAGAGGGGGATGAAGACGCTGACCCATGGCACGATCGTCCATACCATTTTCCAATCGGTCCCATAGACCGTACCTGTGAGCCATACATAAGCCTGTGATGCTGTATAGATAGGATTCATTACCAGCATGACCTTCGTAACGGAAGCAAGCAGAAAGTTAATGCCGATGCCAATTAGAACAAGGCGTATTGGCGTGACGCCTTTCTTCCATGCCAGCAAATAGATAAGGAGAGAGGTTATGCCTGCTCCCACCATAGCCGCGACCGGCATCCAAGCAATGCTGAGTGTACCTGAGAGATAACTGATGAATGCGACTGCCGCAACGGAAGCACCGCTAGTAATGCCGATAATGTCCGGAGAAGCGAGTGGATTTCGTATGATGCCTTGCAGGATAGCGCCAGCTACTGCAAGCGAAGCGCCTACTAGAAAGGCAGCGATAATTCGCGGTAAACGGAGCGTATTGATAATGAGCTTATACTCTTCCGTTCCTCCGCCGATTAATGTGCGGATCACGTTAATTGGTGAAATGCGCATATCACCGAGCGCTGTACTGACTAGTAAGGAGACAATACTTGCGAGCAGCAGACCGATCGTGAGCTTGACCGTCTTCTTATGTAGGAAGAAGGAGACCGGAAGCTTATTAAACCGGATAAAGGTGAAGTTTCTCATGATTTAACGATCCCCTTTCTCGCGATCACGATGAACGCAGGAATTCCGATTACGGCGGTCATTACGCCGACCGGCAGCTCCTCGGGTCTGACGATAAATCTGGCACCAATATCAGCTGCCAGTACCAGGATACCGCCAAGCAAGGCACTGTAAGGGATGATCCAGCGATAGTCGTTTCCGGCAAATAAACGGGCAATTGTAGGAATGATGAGTCCGATAAAACCGACAGGTCCTGCCACAGCAACAGAGCTGCCCGCTAGTGCCATGATAATGACCCCTGCGGTTAGTTTAATGAAGATCGTCCGCTGCCCGAGTCCTTGCGCGGTATCCTCACCCATTGTCAGCACGTTAATATGCCGTGCAATCCATAATGCCGCTATCCAGCCCACAGCCATAAAGGGCAGCACAGCCTGAAGCATATCGAGGGATCGGCCGGCAACAGAGCCGGTCAACCAGAACATCACTTCATTTAAGCTTTGCTCATCCAGGACGAGCATGCCTTGCGTGAAGGAAGAGAACAGTGCGCTAAGAGCTGCACCTGCAAGTATAATCTTGAGCGGAGTTAAGCCGTCACGACCTAGTGATCCCAAGAAATAAACAGCGATCGCAGCCACTGCTGCGCCTAGGAAAGAAACACCGGTAAGTACAGGCAGTGAGCTGATAGACAACATGGTGACGGTAAATACGACTGCAAACGAAGCACCGAAATTGATGCCGAGCACATTCGGATCAGCGAGCGGGTTGCGCGTTAAGCCTTGAATCAACGATCCGGCAATGGCGAGACTTGCACCAATGGCGGCTGCTACGAAAGCTCTCGGCGCGCGCGATGTCTGTACAATGATTTGCTCGTTGGAGGAGTCGTCGTAATGAGTAAAGGAATGATAGACATCCGAAAGCGATATTGGAGTTGCGCCAAATACCATACTCGCAATGATAAAGAGGACCAAAATAATAAATCCAAGTAGTAGACCCGTAACCTTAGCCGGGTTCCCGGCAAACAACCTTTCCATGCTCGTCGCTCCAGTCCCATGACGCACGAAAGAATGAGCCGGACGGCCCATTCTCTCAGACGTACTTATTAGAGGTGCTATAACTTATAGATCGAAGTAGAAGTAAAGATCGTCAAGCATCATTTTCGCAGCAGTTGCACCGCCGGACATGTTCCATGTAATGTCATTTACTTTATAGTACTTGTTGTTCTTAACCGCTTTAAGGTTCTTCCACAGCGGATTCTTCTGCCACTCTTGCTGTGACTTGAACTCTTCGCCTTCACCGTAGCTCGAAGTGATATCGAAGATGACATCCCCGTCCATGAGTGGAATTTGCTCTTGCGAGGTCAAGTTCACAAGAACCTTGCCATCCACTTTCTGTGCTTTAGGACGCTGCAAGCCAACCTCTTCGAGAATATTGCCGGCAAATCCGGTTACATAGAAGCGGGCAGTGTTGTCGTCTTGGAAACGAATGATTGATACTTGCGTATTCGCACGGCTGCCGATCTTGGATTTAAAGTCAGCAACGCGTTTATTCCAGTCCGCCATGAATGCTGCAGCTTTGTCTTCTTTGTTCGAGGCAAGCGCAGCCATCTGCATGTTCGCTTTCCAGCCGAATACTTCTTCAACGAAGATCGTAGGAGCGATAGCAGAGAGCTGATCGTAAATTTTCTCGTGGCGTGTTTTCGAACCGATAATCAAATCCGGTTTCAGTGCAACGATTGCTTCCATATTCGGCTGCAGCTCGCTGCCGAGGTTTGTGACGCCGGCCATATCCGCGCGGAGGTAGTGGTACCAAGGCGTTTGTACCCATGACTCAACAGCACCGACCGGTTTCACACCGAGCGTAAGGGAAACGTCGACGCCGCCGTTAAACAAGACAGCAACACGTTTGGGTACGGCATTCAGCGTTGTTTTGCCCATGGCATGTGTGATGGTGCGTTTGCTGTCAAGGTTGACTGTCTTGGTGCTGCTGTTCCAGTTGACCCACAAGCCGAATGCTTCACCAAGGAAGCGAAGGGGGACAAGTGTACGGCCGTTCTTCTCGACGGCTTTCGCATCGAGTGTGACCGATTTGCCGTTGATTGTGGCTTGATTGCTGCCAATGGTCAATTGCACAGTCGTTTTGCCGCGAGTTACGCTCAGTTTCTTCGATGCTTGATCATAACCAAGCTTGGCGTCCAGCTTCTCGGACAATAGACGATAAGGAATCATAGTTGAGCCGCTGATGACTTGCGGCGGTACGTCGAAGGAAAGCTTGCTGCCGTCAAGGACGACGCTAATCGGCGTTTCTGCTGCCGCTGTGAACGGAACAGAAACGATTGCCAGAATGAAAGTAAGCGATAAGGCCAACGTACGGAATACGGGTTTAATCATGAGGGAAGTGCACAACCTTTCAGATTATATTGATAATGATTATCATTGTCATAGAGAATAATAGTACGAATTTACTAGGCACGTCAATACAATTTTTACCAAACACAGATTTATTTCACGCCTGCTTTATCAGCAAGCTGACGGAATCCTTGATACAGCTCATAGTCGATTTGCAGCATGGCGGTCTGGTCGATTGTTTCGGCGCCTTTCAGTTCGGACAGCTTCACGACTTTCTCTTCAAGAAATTTAACCATATCGGAAGCCGCTGATTTGACGTCTGTTTTCATAGCTTCCCAACTGGTGATGATTTGATCGGAGACCGTTTTCATCTGCTCAGCGTCGTTGTTCTCGGCATGCTGCTTCAGATCTTTAATTTGTGATCTGATCTGAACGATGGAACTCTTCAATGCTTCGGAAACTTGCTGCTCTGCTGCCTTCTGATCCGCACTGTCGTCCATAATGGAATCCGTAACGGCTTTATTGATTTCGAGGTTGCTCTTCTCTGCTTCTTTGGCTTTCTGTTCAGTCTTCGTTGATTTCTTGGGCGGAACAGGCTTTTCTTCGGCTTGTTTTACGTCCGTTTTGGGAGATTCACTTTTCACTTCTGATGATTGGTCAGTAGACTTATCTTCTTCTGATGCGGCAGGAGCATCTGGTACGACTTCTTCTTCTTCTGTGGCGGCGTCGTTTGCCGGAGCTGTGTCAGGCTCTGATGCATTTGCCGCGGCTTCCTGTGAATCTAAGAGTGCTGCTTCTTGAGATACTACTTTACCGTTATCGTTCTGTTCGCCCGCGAGAGAGCGTTCTGTGCCAGGTGTATTATTACAGCCTGCGGTAAGTAATGCGGCTGCCGTAATGGCGATTACTAAATAGCGTTTCAACCTGATTCCTCCTTAAGAGTGAGAATATGGAACTGCGAAACAATACTAAGTCATTCTAGTTCAGTTGAGAACCATTTTCAATACTTTTATGATAATGATTTTCATTTGCGTTGACATCATCAATTAAATCCCTTTACAATCGTTGGTAAAAGAAGGAGTTGAGTGCCGCGTGAATGCCTTGGAAACTCGTCAGTTATCGGTAGCGTACGGTAACCAATTTATATTTAAAGACCTGAACGTCGCAATTGACAAAGGTAAAATTACGGCGCTGATTGGCAGCAACGGATGCGGCAAGTCAACACTGCTGCGGACGATGGCGCGTTTGCTGAAGCCTCAGCAAGGCGATGTACTGCTTGAAGGAGACAGCATCGCTTCGCTGCCGACTAAGGAGGTAGCCAAACGGATGGCGCTGCTTCCACAGGGACCGTCCGCACCGGAAGGATTGACCGTGCTGCAGCTCGTGAAACAAGGACGTTATCCGTATCAGAGCTGGCTTCAGCAATGGTCGAAGGAGGATGAACGTCATGTCACAATGGCTTTGCAGACGACCGGCTTAACGGATTTGGCTGAGCGCACAGTCGATTCCTTATCAGGCGGACAACGGCAGCGTGCATGGATTGCCATGATTCTGGCACAAGGTACGGACATCATTCTGCTTGACGAACCGACTACGTATTTGGATTTAACTCATCAAATTGAAGTGCTTGATTTACTGTTTGAGCTGAATGCCAAAGAGAACCGTACGATCGTGATGGTGCTGCATGATATTAATCTGGCGTGCCGCTACGCGCACCATATTATCGCGATTCAGAATCATAGTGTCTTTGCAGAAGGGCCTCCCGAAGAGGTTGTGACTTCCGGCATGATTGATGCGGTCTTCAACATGAAAGCAGACATTATTCCCGATCCCTTATTCGGTACTCCGATGTGTATCCCGCATGGTAAAGGCAGATCTTTATCGTTATCGTCGTTCGTACATGCATAAATAAAGCGGCTTGCGTGAGCGAGCCGCCTTACTTATGTCTGCAGGTTGTCGTTAGTTCGCGGCATGGGATTTCAGGAATTTCTCAATACGAAGCTCGTCTGTGATAAGCGGGCACGTGTAACAGTAAGGATCGTCATCGCCGGGGAGTCTGTAATTCATACAGCAGGCTCTGCGCACCAATATACTGCGGCCTTCGTGCAGCGGATCTTCAACGGCCCGAAAGGTGCAGGACATGGGATTGACGGCGCGACCAGGCAGCCATGACGGCTCAAGTTTTCTTGTTGCATATTCGAACCATTGTTCGATGTGTGCATTAAATTCGTCTGAGGGGGACTCGCGCAGCCAGGTTTGCTTCCAATGCGCGAGCAAATAGGCAATCGTATGCCACATTCCAGCAAAGGGAACACCGGTATGACTGGTTACGGCTGAGATAACCGGCGTTGCATGGTCTTGGAAGAGATGACGCAAGTAGGCTTCGTCTTGTTCTGCCTCACTCTGCAGCAGCGTGATAGCTGAGACAGGCGCGTCGCTGAGCAAATAGAATTTCACATTAGCTCCACTTTGTACGAAATTGACATTCTCGAATGAGAGGTCAAGCGGATAACGATGGTGCAGCCAAGTATAAACCGCACCGGCAAATAACGCGCAATATCGTTTGAAGAACAACATGCCGACCGTCTTGCTGTCAGGGGCATTAATCTGTGAGCCGAATTGGTCAACGAGCTCCCTTATCCGCATAGCAGGCTCGTTTCCTTCGAAGCTATATACTTTCGTTCCGACGGATGGCGCGCCGAAATTAAACTTATGCCGGTTTACAATTAGTGTTGGATCGAATGGAAGCATTGGCGTTTCTCCTGACCTATGGTTTCATAACTATGATTATGATAATCGTTCTCATTTATATTTGTCAATGAATTCCTTCCTACCCTATACGCCCCAGACGGGCTGATATGGTAGACTATTGAAAAATAGATCATACAGAAAGTAGTGGATGAATGGATGGCGATTCACATTGCTTTGCTGCGCGGCATCAACGTCGGCGGGAAGAACAAGATTAAGATGGCGGAGCTGCGAGAAGCGCTCGTTACACTTGGGTTGTCCCGGGTTCAAACCTATATTCAGAGCGGTAATATATTGTTTGAGTCGGATGAGAATGAACTGACATTGCGTGAGCAACTAGAGGGGGTAATCGAAAGGCAGTTTGGTTTGTCCATTCGAGTCATTATTCGCACAGCAGATGAGCTCGCTGCAATTGCAGCGAATCGGCCATTCTCAGATGAAGAAGTTGCGGAAGCGGAAGCTTCTTTCGAAGGGGAATGCCTGTATGTGTCCATGATGCTCGATTCGCCGCAGGCGGACAAAATAGAGAAGCTAGAGAGCTATGATTTTAAGGAAGATCGGTATGTAATCGCCGGCAGGGATGTTTACCTATTATTTCGCCAAAGTGTACGAGATTCCAAGCTATCCGTACAAGTGGACAAGTTGAATCCTCCGGCAACCGTTCGGAATTGGAATACACTTACGAAGCTTATTGCCATGTCGCAGGAAATGGGTAACGCCAACTAAGGAGGAAGTCTATCATGTTCAATTTATCCGAATATCCGTATCCATCCAGAAGAACGGCAGTCGTAGCGAAGAAAGGTATGGTTGCTGCTTCGCAGCCGCTCGCATCACAAGCAGGACTTCGTGTGCTGCAGCAAGGCGGGAACGCCATTGATGCGGCAATCGCAGCCGCTGCATGCCTTACGGTTGTGGAGCCGACAGGCAATGGGATTGGGAGCGATGCGTTCGCGATTGTTTGGTATAAAGGGCAAATGTATGGCTTGAACGCGAGTGGTGGAGCGCCTGAGCTATTGACGCCGGAAGCGGTTCGTCAGCGCGGATTTGATGCTGAAATGCCATCAAGCGGATGGCTTCCGGTGACCGTTCCCGGCGCTCCGGCGGCGTGGGCGAGTTTATCCGCTCGTTTCGGCGAGCTGCCATTCGCGCAGCTGCTCGAATCCGCAATTGATTATGCCGATGGCGGTTATCCCGTTTCACCGGAGCTCGCTCTCAAGTGGGATCGTGCTCATGAGGTGTATAAGCAGAGAAGCGGGAATGATCCGGCATTCGCGGAGTGGTTTCGTGTCTTCGCTCCGGATGGACGGGCACCAAGGGCTGGCGAAGTGTGGCGGTCACCGGATCATGCAAGGACGCTGCGTCAGATTGCGGAATCGAGCGGCGAATCGTTCTACCGAGGCGAGCTGGCAGAGGTGATCGATCGGTATGCGAGAGAGAGCGGAGGCTTGCTTCGCAGCACGGATCTTGCACAGTTCCAGCCGGAATGGGTGGACCCGATCTCTGTGCCGTATCGAGGATACGATGTATGGGAGCTGCCGCCGAACGGGCAGGGTCTTGTCGCCTTAATGGCCTTGAATATGTTGAATGGACTGGATCTCTCAGGTTATGAGAGCTCAAGCAGGTATCATATCCAGATCGAAGCGCTGAAGCTTGCTTTTGCAGATGGGAAGCATTATATTACGGACCCAAGCCATATGAAGGCAAGTGTGGAACAGCTGCTGTCGCCTTCTTATGCTGCGCTGCGAAGGAGCTTGATCGGGGAAGAAGCGTTGATGCCCGAACCGGGTCAGCTTCCTAGAGGCGGAACTGTTTACTTGGCGACTGCCGATGGGGAAGGGAACATGGTTTCTTTTATCCAAAGCAATTATATGGGCTTCGGCTCGGGAATCGTGGTACCGGGAACCGGAATCAGCTTGCAGAACAGAGGGGCTTCTTTCTCGCTTGACCCGGCGCACGCGAATGTGCTGGAACCTGGCAAACGGCCTTATCATACGATTATTCCGGGCTTTATTACGAAGGACGGAGAACCGATCGGCCCATTTGGCGTGATGGGCGGCTTCATGCAGCCGCAGGGTCATCTGCAGGTGATCTCTAATTTGCTGGATGATGAGCAGAACCCGCAGTCTGCGCTCGATGCACCTAGGTGGCAGTGGATGGAAGGTAAACGTGTTGCCGTTGAAGGCGAGTTGCCGACTGATGTTGTCGAGGAGCTTAAGCGAAAAGGTCATGAGATTCAAATTCTCCGTGATCGTAAGGCGTACGGCTGCGGACAAATTATTTGGCGGGATACGAATGGCGTCTTGATCGGTGGTACGGAGCCGAGAACGGATGGCTGCATCGCTTCCTGGTAAGCAGGAAGTCCGCTGGTTGCTTATCGATAAATGAATGAAGCGCACGATAGAGGTGGAAGCAGGCATGATCACAAATTCAGACATCAACGAAATCATTCGAGAGCTCGCAGATAAGCAAATCATTGATTCGGATTCGAAGCTTATGCATCAGATGAATGGCACGACAGAAGGCCGCGTTTATATCTTGATGGTGGACGAGTTTCCTCGCTATGTGCTTAAGCTGGAAGAGGCGGAGTATACGGCTGAGGTTGCGCAGTTTCTGCATGAATATGCCGATAGTCCGCTGCTGCCGAAGGTGCATTTTACGGCGTTGGATTACTCCTATATCGTCTATACATTTGTTCCCGGTACAACAGGTGATGAGCGTGGCTTGAAGAGGGAATGGATGCCTCGGTTGACTGTAGACCTCTTGAATCATTACCGTACTGTGGAACAATTGGATCTATCTATAGTATGTGAGGATCATATGCTAGGTGGTTTGGATTTTGCAAAAAACGAGATCGGAAGTTTGCTTCCGGAAGCAGACTATGAGCTGGTCAGTTCGATTGCTGGGAGACTGCTCGCGTGCAGGGAAGGACGTCCTCATTATTGGCTTCATGGCGACTGCGGTGTTCATAACTTCGTGTTTCGTGATCAGCAGTTGGCAGGTGTCATTGACCCAACGCCGATGGCTGGACCGCTGCTACATGATTTCATCTTCGCTTTCGTTTCGTCACCGGACGACTTGTACATGGAAACAATGCTGCCTGCATTTGAACTTCTTGCGCATGAGCCGCTGGATCGATCAGAGCTAATCAATGAGGTCCTAGTCGGTCTGTATTACCGAATCGGAGTATGCTTAATTCACCATCCGCATGATTTGCCGGCATACTTGGAAGCATGGGTTTACTGGAAAGCACTCGTTTAATACTGAACCACTTAGGAGGGTCATAGAATGACATCAATTGCGCCATGGATTTCAGTTCGCAGTGCAGCAGAGGCATTAACCTTCTACAAGGAAGCTTTCGGCGCGACCGAGCTCTACAGGCTGGAAGAAGAAGAAGGTAAGCCCGTTCTGGCAGAACTGTCGGTTCAAGGAGCGGGCTTCTGGATACAAGAAGACCCGGAATCGAGTCCGAAACCGGATGTGCCAGGCTCCGTTCGGATGATTCTAACCGTGGCAAATCCGGATTCGTTGTTTGATCAAGCGATTACGGCCGGTGCAACGAGTGTGGTACCTGTCAATGAAGGCCATGGCTGGCGTATCGGGCGTCTGATAGATCCGTTTGGCCATCATTGGGAAATTGGCAGACGGCTTGGCTAGCAGCGAGGTTCAATAGTTCGTTAAATCTGGAACGCTTGGGTGGAAACCCAGGCGTTTTTTTGTTCGACCAAACCAACTGTGGAAGAGAGAATAGCTATTTTTTCTGGGTAAGAGATTAAGATTTTCACAATACATATTTAGGGAATTCATCTACGATTAGACATAGTGTGCATGGTTGAAACGTGCAACTCACGTTGCGTTAGATAGGGGGATGCTCATGTAATGTCATGCAACCGAAATGGTAACCGCTTTCAAGGTTTGAAGCCGTAGTACCATAAGGGAGGAATAATTGTGTCTATGTCCAAACAAGCCCTCGTAAGACAAGGTTTATCTGTCATTCTTTGCGTCACCTTATTGCTAAGTCTCTTCGCAGTCGGAAGTCCGAATAAAGCTTATGCAGCTGCATCGAATATTGCCAGTCTTGGAACAGTTATCGCGAGTGTTACGAATCCCTCCGGCGGAGGCAATCATGACATTAATGTAATCCGTGACGGTGTAAAGCCGGCTGTTGGAAGCGGCGATGCATCCAAGCAGTATGATACGTTCAGCTGCTGCGGCACAAGCGACCAATATTATGGGTACACCTTCAGCTCGAACCAAACCTTCGCACAGGTAGTGTTTCAAGAAGGTTTGCACAATTCGAATGGAGGCTGGTATGCGAACGGCACTCTGAAAATTCAGGTCAGGCAAAGCGGAAGCTGGGTCGATGCAGCGTCGACGGTTAGTCCTTCTTATCCGAATTCCAACTCTCAGTCTGCTTTCGGTCAATCTTATGAGACGTACACGTTTACGCTGAATAATGTCGTAGCGGACGGGATTCGAATTTACGGTACGACCGGCGGACTAGCTCACTACATAAGCATCGGAGAATTGGAAGTCTGGGCAGACAGCGGTACACCGGCAACTGTGGCAACGCCAACTTTCACTCCAGCCGGCGGCTCCTATACATCCGCGCAGTCAGTAACGCTATCTACGGCAACATCAGGCGCAACCATTCGCTACACGACAGACGGCAGTACGCCGACAGCAAGTTCGACGTTGTACAGCGCAGCCATTAACGTCGCCTCGACGCAGACGATCAAAGCGATCGCAATCAAGTCGGGCATGACGAATTCAGCTGTAGCGAGTGCAACCTACACGATCACACCTCCGGCAACTGTGGCAACACCAACATTCTCTCCAGCCGGCGGCTCCTATACATCCGCGCAGTCAGTAACGCTATCCACGACAACATCAGGCGCAGCCATTCGTTACACGACAGACGGCAGTACGCCCACAGCAAGCTCGACGCTTTACAGCGCAGCCATTAGCGTAGCCTCGACGCAGACGATCAAAGCGATCGCGATCAAGTCAGGCATGACGAATTCAGCTGTAGCGAGTGCAACCTACACGATTACACCTCCGGCAACCGTGGCAACGCCAACTTTCACTCCAGCCGGCGGCTCCTATACATCCGCGCAGTCAGTAACGCTATCCACGACAACATCAGGCGCAGCCATTCGTTACACGACGGACGGCAGTACGCCGACAGCAAGCTCGTCGCTGTACAGCACAGCCATTAATGTCGCCTCGACACAGACGATCAAAGCGATCGCGATCAAGTCGGGCATGACGAATTCAGCTGTAGCGAGTGCAACCTACACGATTACGACCGGAACAGGCGCGCAGAACGTCCCTGCCAAAATCCAAGCCGAAAGCTACAGCGCGAAGAACGGGGTTGGACTGTTCACTTCGAGTGTCGGTGATGTATATGTCGGCAACACGCTGGCTGGCAATTGGATGGAGTACAATCTCAATGTCCAAACCGCAGGTTATTACAATATTACATTCCGTGTTGCCGCTCCAAGCGACCAACGGAAATTCGAGCTTCGCAATTCCGCAGGCACGGCACTAGCGACAATGACGTTCAACAATACAGGTGGATGGGAAGCTTGGACGACGATTTCCGTTACGCTGAATTTAGCATCGGGCAATCAAACGCTCCGGATCCATAGCTTGACGGAAGGCTGGAACATCGATTGGATTGATTTTGCTTATTTGACTCCTCCTCCAGCTGGCCCGATCTCCGTCACAACATGCGGTGCCACAGCCAATGATGCAACTGATGATCTGGCTGCATTCAATGCATGCGCGGCGCAGGCGAAAGTATTCGGAAGAGTGCTCTCGATTCCGGCAGGTAATTTCAATCTCAGCGACATCATTACCTTTGACGGTGTCAGTGTGAACGGTGCGGGTAAAACCCTAACGACGTTGACCTCTACGAACCCGAATCGCGGCTCGATCGATGTCAAAGGCGACAATGTCACGATCAGCAACTTCAAGCATGTTTATGCGACTGTTGTTCCGCGTGGCGATGGCAACGACACGAAGAATAGCTTCACGCTCCGAGGCGCTACGCATTTTACAATCGATAACATTTGGGTCTATACAGCCAGTACAGCAGGCATTCTGGTTCGCGGCGGCTCTAATGGCACGATAAAGAACAGCACGGTTGAGAATACGAATGCCGATGGCATCCATATGACGAACGGCGCTTCCTTCATTACGGTGGAATCCAATCTGGTGAAAGGTGTAGGTGACGACTGTATCGCGGTGGTCAGTTACACGCCGGATGGTCCGCGAGATCATGACATTACGATCAAAAACAATGATGTCGGCTACAACTCCCAGGCTCGAGGGATATCCGTAGTTGGCGGCGCAGATGTTCTGATCGAAGATAATCTGATCAATAACACCGAAATGGCGGGTATTTATATTTCCGTTGAGGCGGAATGGAATACGGCCGATGTAGACCGCATTACGCTCAACCGCAACACGATTGATCACACCGGTCTGCGCACCGCAAACGGTCATCCGAATGTGCTCGTGTATTGCTCACAAGGCAATCTGAATTCCGTAACGTTTACTGACAACATCATCAAAAATGCTGCAAGCGGCGGGATCGGCGTATGGGGCGGAGGGTACATCGGCACGATTACTTTCAATACCAATACTGTTACGAATTCTGCTGGCGCAGCGACGACGTTCCTGGCGGGCACGATTGTGTTGAACGGAAATACAGGCTTCTAAGGATGGGAATAACGCTCTCCGCTTTGCCGCTGAGGCGGAGCGGGGAGCGATCATAGATTCCAAATACAGGGTTCAGCTGTAATCCGAATTAGGAGGGTATCAAACATGTCAGTAAGAAGGAAAGCATTGCCCGTACTGCTAAGTATGACGCTGCTGATTGGTTTGTTGACCACGGTAATTGGCACGAATGCGAGGGCTTATGCAGATGAGGCCTTCAACGTGCCGGGGAAAATCGAAATCGAAGATTATGCGCAAATGAGCGGAATTCAAACAGAGGCGATTCCTAATGTACCGGATGAGACTTACATCGGCTGGACGGATGCCGGCGACTGGATGGACTACGATCTGAACGTAGAGCAAGACGGACGCTATCATATTGAAATGCGGGTAGCGAGTCCACTAGACACGTCAAAGCTGCAAATCCAAAATTCGGCAGGCGATGTGAAAGCAACTGTGAATATTCCCAATAGGGGTGAAGCGCCTGATGGCTGGTTTAATTGGACCACGGTCAGCGCAGATGTCAATCTGACGGCAGGAGCTCAGAAGCTGCGGGTCTTTGTCCTCAGCGCGGGCTTTAATATAGACTGGTTGGACATTACTTATTTGTCTGAGCCTACGCCTGAAGAGCCTGAAGGTCCAACGCTTCCTTCAATTGAACCAACGCCACTTTCGAATATTCCGGGTACTTTAGAAGCGGAAAGCTTCCGTGTTGCAAGAGGCGCTGAGAAGTCGACTTCCTCGGATACGGAGAATGGACAGGCTGTGACCTTCGGACATGAAGGTGACTGGGTCGATTTCCCATACATCCATGCCGCTTCTGCCGGCACCTATGAAGTTTCCTTCCGAGTTGCCAGTGCAGAGGAAGCGAAGCAGCTTAAGCTGTATAACGCCTATGGCGATGAGTTAGCTGCCGTTAATGTGCCGAACACAGGCGGTGCAGACTCCTGGCAAACGGTAACGGCAAACGTTATACTGCCTGCCGGCATCCAGACGCTGCGTGTAAGTTCGCCGACAGGCGGCGTGGCACTGGAACAGCTGGGGTTTGCTCCGATCACGCTGATTGACGGCACGGTACCGATGCCTGAGAATGCATTAAGCATTGAAGCATGCGGCGCAATACCGAATGATTCCATCGATGATACGGACGCCATTAAGGCATGTATTGCACAGGCTAAAGAAGAAGGGAAGATCGTCTTCGTTCCGGCAGGTGCATTCATTTACAGCTCGATCATCGTACTCGATGGCGTGGATTTGATGGGTACAGGTCCGAGTTCCACGCTTCACAGCACGAATCTGGCAGAACAATGTCTTCAGCTTACAGGTGAGGGGGCTGATGTGAGCCATATCAAGCTGACGACTGTAACGGCTACGCTGCGGCTGTCCACGGATGTGTCCGCGCGGATCTATGTGGACCCGAACGCGAACAATTACAGCATAAAGGATACGGTTATTGATGGCGCATCTTCTGCGGGTATCATCAACTTCGGTTCAAATGGCGTCATAAGCGGGAACACGGTTATCAATACACTCGCGGACGGCATTCATATTACCGGCCTGTCTCATGACATTGTCATTGAGAACAACATTGCCCGCGATAATGGCGATGATCAAATCGCAATCGTTTCCTACGAGAAGTTCGGAAGCTGGGTCAAGAATGTTACCATTCGCCATAACGATGTAGCAGGCGGCCTCGCACGCGGGATTACGATCTCAGGCGGCGAAGTCATGAACGTTGAGAACAATCGTATTTCTTCCAATGGCGGTGCAGGGATTTACCTGGCATCCGAAGGCAATTATCAGACCTATACCGTGAAAGATACGGTCGTGAAGGGCAACACAATCGTAAACGACAGCACGAATGGCTCTGTTCCGGAGAAGGGCGGCATTCGGGTACAAGCAACGAACAAACAGCCTTCCATGCAAAATGTAACCGCCCAGAACAACACGCTCTTTGGATCCAATGACACCGGTATCTTAATTGTCGGCACGGCTGAAATTGATGACGTCGCATTTAACAATAACGTGATCGAGAAGCCGAAGGGCTACGGCATCAATATTGTCAAAACCGTTATCGGTTCATTGCGCTTCGCTGGCAATACCGTTATCGAATCCGGGAAAGCGGCATTCTCCAATCAAGCAACCGGTGCGAACGTAATAAGCGACATGGAGAATGAAGGTCCTGGTGACGGCGGTCCGCAAAGTGACTACGTTGCCGTGAAGGGCAAGCCGGTTATTGATGGTCAGGTCGACAAGCTGTGGCGGTACTCCACCAAGCTCCAAATGAGCGATACCGATAAAGGCACAACAGGTACGGCGAAGATTGCATGGGATGAGGATGCGATCTACTATTTATTTGAAATGACAGATACGACGCCATTTGCCAATGCGGTGGATGAGAAGAACGATTCGGTTGAAGTGTGGGTCGATGAACTCAACAGTAAGAACGGCGCACGCACAACAGGCGATTACCAAATGCGTCTCGATATCAAAGATGTATTATCCTCGGCGAGCGGCACGGACCTCTCGAAAGTAGATCATGCTGTTGTGCAGATCGAAGGCGGTTATATCGCAGAGTTTGCAGTGCCGTTTGCAGCACTGACGCCGGAAGTCGGAAGCGTGATCGGCTTTAATGCCAGTGCGAACGATGATGAGGACGGCGATGGACTGCGCAATAATTACATCAGCTGGGTAGATAAGAATTTGCCTTACTGGGCAGACACCAAAGTATATAACGAAGTTGAATTGATCGATACGCCTGCCAGCAAGCTGCCTAAAGCGATTAAAGGCAAGCCGGCAATTGACGGCGAGATCGATGGATTGTGGACCTATTCAAGCTCGCTTCAAATGAGCGATACGCCTCAAGGCACGACAGGCAAAGCAAAGATTGCTTGGGACGAGGACGCGCTCTATTACTTGTTTGAAATGAAAGACAGCACCCCGTTTGCGGAAGCGACCAATGAGAATAACGACTCCGTCGAGGTGTGGGTTGATGAGCTGAGCACAAGAAACGGCGCACGCACAATCGGCGATTACCAACTGCGCGTCGATGTGGAGAACACAATTACGTCTGCGGCCGATCTTGATTTGAACGGTATCGACCATGCCGTTAAACAAACAACGGATGGCTACAATGTAGAAATCGCCGTTCCGTTCACGGCATTATCACCGCAGATCGGCAGCATCATCGGCTTTAATGCGAGTGCGAATGACGATGAAGACGGTGACGGACACCGGGATAACTACATCAGCTGGGTAGATAAGAACCTGCCATATTGGGCGGATACCAAGGTTTACAATGATGTGGCGCTTGACGATGTACCTGCAAGTCGACTGCCGAAGGCTGTTAAAGGCAAACCGGCCATCGACGGTACAGTTGATGAACTGTGGGCGGAATCTACGCCGCTCCAAATGAGCAGCACAGCAAATGGAACAACGGGTACAGCGCAAATTGCTTGGGATGAACATGCCTTCTATTATTTGTTCAACATGACGGATAGCACACCTTGGGCTGCTGCAACCAACGAGAATAACGATTCCGTCGAGGTATGGATGGATGAGCTGAATTCGCGGAACGGCGCACGCACGACGGGGGATTATCAGCTGCGCGTCGATCTGGACAACGCGGTTTCCTCCGCATCCGAGCTTGATCTTGCGGGCATTCAGCACGCTGTTGTTAAGACGGAGAATGGTTACATCGCGGAGTTCGCCGTTCCGTTTACAGCGCTTACGCCTGAGGTTGGCCGGATCATTGGCTTCAACGCAAGTGCGAATGATGACGAGAACGGTGACGGCCATCGAGATAATTACATCAGCTGGGTCGATAAGAACTTGCCTTATTGGGCGGATACCAAGGTGTATAACGAAGTGGCATTGATAGCAGGCAGCACGACACCAGGAACGGATCCCGATCCGGATCCAAGCACAGGTCCAATCTGGCTGCCTTCCACAACGATCACGCAAGAGAATGGAGCCGTCATTGTAGTTCCAACCACGAATGTGAACTTCTCAACGCGCTCGTTGACAGCTGCGATCAGTGTATCGGATTGGGATAAAGCACTTGCCGCCGATAAAGATGGCGAATCCGCTCTTATCATTAATCTGAAAGGCAAAGGCGACCTGCGGAACTACGCACTAACACTGCCAGCCAAGTCGGTAAACGGTACATCAGAAGTTCAAACTCACATTCAAACGGATAAGGGAACGGTCACGCTTCCCGGAAACATGTTCGAGTCGAGTGAGTTGACAACAGCTGAAGTGACCATTCAGATTAAGCAAGTGGATACAGCAGACCTGTCGGAACAAAACCGTGAATCGATCGGTGCCCATCCGGTCATTTCTCTTGAAATGCAGTCAGGCAGCAAGACGGTCGCCTGGAATAATCCTGCTGCAGCCGTGACGGTTTCGATTCCTTATACGTTAACGGCGGAAGAGCTGCAGAATCCGGAGCAAATCGTCGTATGGTATATCGATGGCGATGGAGCCCTTCATTCGGTGCCAAATGGCAAATACGATACGATAGCAGGCACCGTTACATTTACAACAACGCATTTCAGCTTGTACGCAGCTGCTTATGTGAAACCAGCGTTCACGGACATAGCATCCTTAAGTTGGGCGAACAAGCAAATTAACGCGCTGGCGGCAAGAGGTATCGTAACGGAGAGTGAAGATGGTAGATTCAGCCCTGCAGCAAGCGTAACTCGGGGCCAATTTGCTGCAATGCTCGTCAAGGCGCTCTCCTTATCCGCCGCACCGGACGCACCGGGCGAACAGTTCGCCGATGTGTCCAAAGATGATACTAATGCAGAGTCGATCCTTATCGCCAGAAGTCTTGGCATCGTGCAAGGGACAGGAGCTAACCTCTTCAATCCGGATGGATTCTTGACGCGTGAGAACATGGCCGTAATGGCTGATCGAGCGCTCGAGATCGCGGGCCAACAACCTGCCGCAGCAGATGGGGAAGCACTCTTGAACGGCATGAAAGACGTGAATCAAATTGCTGCCTACGCGAAGGAAAGCATGGCACGCTTAGTTGCGGCCGGCTTCATCCAAGGCAATAATGGACAGCTATCGCCTAAAGCGCTGGCGACTCGCGCGCAAGCAGCGGTCTTCGTTTACAATCTGTTTCTTTCCTAATCGGCAGCTGAGCATGATGTAATTTCTTCCCGAACTAGAGGTTGTCTCTCGTTCTCATCGGAAACGGTGATAATGAGGGACAGCCTCTTTTTGATTGAATTTAATTCCTTTATTACCTAAATCTATTATAATAAGTTCATATTGTGTGAGGTTTGAAGCACGTCGTCTTGCCGCTTGAAGCATGGAGGAGGGCATTTGTGAAAGCGCCAACATTTCTACACGCAATCATTCGCTATTTTCAACGATCCATCTACCGTAAAATACTAATCTCCTATCTATTTATCATCGTGCTTACGGTGTCCTTTCTCGTCATGGATGTCTATTTCCGGACAGCCAGCGACCTCAAGCGTCAGTCAATCGAGACGACGGAATTGCTTACGCAGCAGTCATCCGCCACGCTATCTTCTTATATGAACAATGTGAAGAGCTTTGCTTGGAACTATTTTGGCGACACGAACTTTCAGCAATTTGTTAGTCAAATGGGTCAGGATCCGGATTCACTTAGTTATTACAACAGCAAGTTTATGAAGTTTGTTAATGATAATCCAATCATTTCGTACATCTACGTGAACCAATTGGAGGGTTTCGGCATACGATCAGGCCCATCCTCGAACGACGTTACCGATACCGAGCAGGCAAGGCTGACCGATATCGCGATTAAGCTCTCCGGAAAAGGGGCTTGGGTGCAATCGGAAATGTACGACAAGTCTGAAGATGCGGTTGTGAAGACCGTTACGTTCGTGCAGGCGATTAAGAGCATTTCAATTAACTCTCCGGGACCGATTATTGGCGTCATGATGTATGGGTTGTCCAAACCGGAGCTGGAAGCCTGGCTGCAGAATACAGAGGGCAGTTATGGGACGAGATCGTATGTGCTTCGTCAATTGGATGGCGCCGTTATTCAATCGTTAGCGAAGAATGAACCGCCGATCGGGCTTACGGCTGAGCATATGCAAGTGATTCAAGGGAAGAAGAACAGCGGTCATTTCTACATGAACGACCACGAGGGAACCAATCTCGTCGTTTATAAGAAGCTGCCCGGCACGGAATGGGTGCTGGTCTCCCTTGCTCCGAATAAGCTGCTGTTAAAGCCTGTCAGTGATTTTACGAAGCGGATGGCTCTCCTTGTTGCTCTAAGTCTACTTGTCTCGATGGTACTCGCGAGTATTTTCTCATCGAGGACGGTGACACCGCTGAAGGAGCTCAGCAAAGGAATGAAATCGATTGAGTTCGGCAATTACGATGTCAGTATTCCAATACGAGGAATCGATGAGGTTGGCTATTTAAGCGGATCATTTAATCGGATGGCCAAAGAAATCAAACGGCTTATTATGAAGGTGTACGAGACGGAACTCGTGAAGAAAAATGCAGAGATCAAGTCGCTGCAGTCGCAGATCAACCCGCATTTTCTCTATAACACCTTCGGCGTCATCGACAGCTTATCCAGTATGGGCGGCGATCCTCGAATCTCCTTAATCACCAGATCACTTGCGAAAATGTTTCGTTATAACATCAGCGGTAACGATATTTCAACGTTAGCAGCCGAGATGGAGCAAATCCGATTGTACTTGTCGATTCAGAAGATTCGTTTTGACAGCCGCTTGGCCTATTCGGTCTATTTGCAGGAAGGTCTTGAAGAGGTTCCGATTCCGAAGCTGCTCTTTCAGCCTTTGGTCGAGAACAGCATCTTGCATGGCATCAGTAAGCGAATTGAAGGCGGGACTCTTCGAATCGAGGCATCAAGCGAGGATCGGGAACGCATTCAGATTAAAGTGTGGAACACCGGCGAACCGATGAGCGATGACAAGCAAAGGGAGCTGCTGGAGCTGCTGGCATCAGACGCTAGAAGCACCGAAGCCGATTCAGAGCACTCGTCCGTCGGGTTAATGAACGTGCATAACCGGATCCGGCTTCTGTACGGGGACCAATATGGCATTGCATTCGAGAGCAGCAAGGAGCTCGGCACGTCTTTCATCCTGACCATACACTCGACATTGCCCGAAGGAGGGAATGACTTTGAAGATTATCGTGATTGACGACGAACCGATTATTCGGCAGGGCATTATTTATAAAATCAATCAATCCGGTTTGCCGGTTACAGTTGTCGGTGAAGCCGGAGACGGCATTTCCGGCTTGGCGCTAATTCGTACCTTGAAGCCGGATTTGGTCCT
The DNA here is from genome assembly GCF_059383735.1 of Paenibacillus sp. N22P23. Classification (NCBI taxonomy): domain Bacteria; kingdom Bacillati; phylum Bacillota; class Bacilli; order Caryophanales; family Paenibacillaceae; genus Paenibacillus; species Paenibacillus sp. N22P23. Next base: position 2,216,480 of record NZ_JBXENT010000001.1, on the reverse strand, counting down.
CACCGATATTCAAATGCCGGAGCTCAGCGGACTGGATTTAATCCGGCAAGCGAAGGCGCTTGACTCGAAGCTCGAGTTTATTATATTAAGCGGCTATGACGAGTTTGAATATGCCAAATCAGCGATTCGTTATGGAGTCAGCCATTATTTACTCAAGCCTGCTGAAGATGAAGAATTAGTCGAGGCGATGACCGAGATGCTGAACAAGCTGGAAGAAGAGGACAGACGGCAGAAGTCTTTCTCCGAGTTGAAGCTGCTGGAGAAGTCAAGTAAAGAGACGGCAAGGCAGCAGGCACTGACGCAGTTCATTGGGCATGGCGAGCGTTCGCTCGATGCGGAAACGATTGCTGAGCTAAGAGGGGATTGCTCTCATTTTGCCACTGTAGTATTCGTGTTCGAGCCTTTTGTGCTGCCGCATCTGTCTTTCGCCGAAGGGGAAGAGAATCTGCTCTGGTACGCCCTCAAGAACATTATTACGGACAATTTCGAACGCTGCGGTGTTTACGGGACATTATTTCAGCATGCGCTTCAACGCAATGAGCTGGTTTATGTGCTTGGCACTAGCATGGCGACTGAACGCACGACCGCTGCAGGAGCGATGCAGGAAATTCTTCAGGGCATTCGCAAGTTTATGAAGCTTGAGCTTACGGTTGGCATTGGACCTCAAGTGGATCTGATTGAGAAAGTGCAGGAGTCGTACCGCGAGGCTAAGCTGCTCATTCGTGACGCTGTCATTCACGGCAGAAGGCGAATCTATGTGTATGACGCAGCAAGACCGAAGGGGCAAATCCGCAAATCCATTATTGGCGAGGAAGATAAGCAGCTCGTAGGCCAGTGGCTGAAAGATTGGGATGTCGAGAAACTATACCGCTGGATGGACAGGCGTGTTGGGGCCATCGTCCAGGATGCCGATTCTTCGTATATCCATCTGGAATGGTTCTGCATGGACCTTCATCTGTTGTTTCACAAAGAGGTGCTTGCCAATGCCATTGATTCGGAGTGGACAATCGGGGAAACAGAGGACCTGCTGCAATGGCTGCAAGAGGCGTCGCATTGGAGTGAAATGTTGGCACATATGAGACGATCCGCGGCTAATATCATTGGTCATTTGACGAGAAATACAGATCTGACAGGGAAGGACACCATTGAAGCGGTTCGAATCTATATCGAATCCCATTATGCGGAGGCGGTATCCCTGCAGTCCATCTCGGATCGTTTCTTCATTCACCCCAATTATTTCTCCAAGCGGTTCAAAGAGAAGACGGGCAGCAGCTTCATCGAGTTCCTGACCTCCATTCGCATGAGAGAGGCGTCGTCACTGCTGCTGAACAGTGATCTGCTCGTGCATCAGATTGCCGAACGGGTCGGATTCGAGGACCCGGCTTATTTCGGCAGCGTTTTTCGCAAACATTTTGGCGTCTCGCCGAAGCAGTATCGGGAACGGGATAGCTTAACATTTTCATAATGGATGCCTAAGATATTCGCTTAAATTCTCATCATGGAGAACCTACAATTAGAAGTGTCAAGTACACAATGATCGAGGGGGAAACCAGATTGAAGCAGGCTTCAAAGGTTACCGCGATTTCCGCCTTACTGGTGGCATTTGCACTTGTGATTACCTCATGCGGATCAGGTAATTTGGCTAACGAATTTAACGATGCGACCGATGCGGCAGCCAACTCGAATGGAGTTCCTTCTGCGTCATCGAATGAGGATATCGAAATGGTAGAAATTACGGTATGGGATAAGCCGCATGCGGATGATGCGGACAAGTCGCTGAGGGAGCAGCAATTTACTGCTTTTGAAGCAAAATATCCATATATCCAAGTCAACCATGTGGAGCAAACCAAGGGCAAGGAGCGGGAACAGTTCATGACAGCCGTAGCCGGGGGCGAACAGCCGGATGTCTATTACAATGCATACCCGGATATGGCGCCGTATATTGCGCAAGGCATAACAGCGGACATTACGGAGCTGTGGAACGCTTATCCCGATAAAGACAAGTACTTGTCTTCCGCGCTGGATGCAGCAACCGTTGACGGCCAAATCTACGGCGTACCCAGCTCAATGTATGTAACTGCAATGATGTATAACAAGAAAATGTTCAGCGAAGCCGGCCTCGATCCTGCAGCTGCACTTAGAGACTGGGATTCGTTTGCCGAAGCAAGCGCGAAGCTGACCAACCCTGCCAAAGGCATCTATGGCAATGCGATTCTCGGCACGGACTGGGCCGATTGGTTCTTCGAGTACTATGTGTGGCAGGCCGGCGGCGACTTAACGGTGCAGCAGCCGGATGGATCGGTCAAGTTGACGTTCACCTCGAATGCCGCCATACAAGCGATGCAATATTACAAGGATCTGAAATGGAAGCATAAAGCGACGCAGAAGAACGTCGTCCAAAGTCTTGATGACAATCAGAAGGACTTCTACACCGGTCATGCCGCTACGACGGTGGCCGCTTCGGACTGGTTCGGCAGCATGATTTCCAAAGGGATGGACATTGCGGATATCGGCTTTGCCGCTCTTCCTGCAGGACCGTCAGGCAAATCCCCTTCACAAGTCGGCGGCAGCTACTTGATCATTAATCCGAAGGCTTCCAAGGAAGTACAGCAGGCAGCATTCACCTATGCGACATATGTAACGTCCAGAGAAGTTATCGAATCGCAGCTCCAGTATGCGAAGGATAACGGTCTGTTCCCGAACCTGCTTTCTGTCCGCTCAGATGTGGATGTGACGCAATATGTAGAAGGTCTTTCCCCGGATTTGGTGACTGGCGTTCAGAATGCGGCAAAGGAAACACATGTGGAATATTTCTTGAAATCCAGCCTTAGCCCTTATGTGGTGAAAGCCATTCAAAGGGTCTTGCTAGACTCGAGTGCAGATCCGAAGACAGAACTGCAAGCAGCGCAAGACCTGGCACAGAAGGAAGTTGCGGACCCTTATAATGCTGGGTTCAACCCATAAATCGATTGATGCCCAGGGAGGGAGCGGATCTGCCTATGAAGATGAGAATAACGATCCGCTGGATGCCGGTGTTATTCCTGTTCCCTTCTGTCGTTTGTTATTTGTTATTCAAATATTACCCGCTGCTTCACATGATCTATATCAGCTTCTTCGATTACAGCATCGTGAATCCGCCGGGTCGATTCATTGGTTTGGACAACTATGTTCAGTTTCTGCGGACGTCGACGTTCTGGCTTGCCGTCAAGAATACGTTTATTTTCTTCCTGCTGTATATGGCGTTGACCTTCTGGCTGCCGATTGCGCAGGCATTATTCTTAAGTGAGATTCGCAGGGCGAACGGTTTCTTCCGATTTCTCTACCAGCTGCCAACGATCGTTCCTCTGGTAGCAGGCGTATTGGTCTGGAAATGGATGTACAATCCGGATTACGGCTTGCTTAACTATTGGCTGTCGAAGATCGGGTTAGGCCCATATTTGTGGCTGAGTGACTTGCAGATGACGAAGCTTGCCATCGTATTGCCCGGATTCTTTGCCAGCGGCGGCATCTCGCTTCTGCTTTACTATTCTGCCATTCGTTCCATCCCAGTGGAAATGCTCGAAGCGGCAAAAGTAGACGGTGCAGGTCCTTGGAGGCGGTTGTGGACGATGCTTCTGCCGAATATCAAATTCATTGTCATTATCAATTTCGTCTCCTTCATGTCTGGCGTTCTCCTGGCTTATGACAACATTTATGTCATGACGCAGGGCGGACCTGCTGGCAGCACAACAGTGGTATCAATGCTGATTGTACACACGGCGTTCCAGCAATCCAAATTTGGCATCTCCGGAGCCATGTCTCTGTTTATGTTCCTGCTGATTGCGCTGCTTACGTTCGTGCAATATAAATGTTCAGCTGAAAGGGATGGCGTCTGATGAAATCGTCACGCATTGCGGAGAGAGGACAGAGATCGCTGAAGATCACCGCTTATGCGGTCACGCTGTTCTTCACTATTTCGGCGATCGTTCCGATTCTTTGGATGATGCTCTCTTCGTTTAAGAACGAGACGGATATTCAAGCTTACCCGCCTAGATGGCTGCCCAGCATCCCGCAGGCGATTAAGGTTACTTTAGATTATTCGGGATTTGAACAGAAGGATGCACTGTTCTATGAGAAGGAAGCCATGATGGCGACCTGGTACCCGTGGATGAAGAATATCCGAGAAAATATTGGCGAAGTGAGTGTCACGGGAGTCCGAGACGGTAAGCTCCTCTATAAATCTCGTACCTTATCCGCCAACTTCCATGTCGGCCAACCGAATGTGACGCCATCCACCATGTTCAATGCAAAGATGATCAATTTGAAGCTGCCTATAATTCGGGAGAAGGAGCTCTCCGATTTTACGTGGTATGGAGATGGGGAGAAGGCCGCACCATCATTGGACAGAGTAGGTTCTCCGCACGCTTCTGCCGCTGATGCGATTTCTGCGAAATTCAGTCATTTCTACGACTCTACTACGTTCGTGACTGGCAGTGTTGCGGCCATTACCGAATCGCCAAGCTATATGCGGGTGTTTGACAGCTACTTGTCTCTGAATAAATTAGCCCAAGACGTCTCTGGTTCGCTCGGCTTCTTCCAGTATTTCAAGAACAGTGCGATTATTACGTTTGCAAGTGTGGTCATGCAGCTTATTCTCGGCGGGTTAGCCGGCTATACGTTGTCGCAATTAATAAGAAGCAGGCGATGGCAATTATTCTGGATCATGTTCTTTCTGGCGACGATGATGATTCCGGATATTTCGCTTCTGCTGCCGCTCTATTTGCTGATGAAAGACTTGCATTTAGTGAATACATTGCTGGCCGTTATCTTGCCGCACTCGGCTTGGGGCATCGTTGTTTTCCTGTTCAAGGGCTTCTTTGATCAGCTGTCTCGGGAGCTGATGCAAGCGGCCCGAGTCGATGGCGCGTCGGAATTTCGCACCTTTACTCAAATCGTCATTCCGCTCTCCGTACCCGTATTCACGGTCGTGGCGGTCATGACTTTTATACCGGTGTGGAACGAATTCGTATGGCCGCTCGTCGTGAACAATTTGCCTATCAATTGGACGTTTACCGTGGCGTTAAACAATTTACAGACTCAGAGCGGCGTCCAGCAAAATATGATCATGGCGAGCTCCTTCATCTCGATGCTTCCACTGCTGGTCGTGTTTATGACCTCGCAGAAATACATCGAGAAAGGTGTCGCGTACTCAGGTGTGAAGGGGTAGTTTCATTCCAATAACGAGAGCAAAACCCTTGAGAAATCAAGGGTTCTTTGCTCTGTTTATTGATTAGTTGGGGGAGTTCGTAGTAGGATGCACACCGCGGCGGGCAGGATCAGATGGCACATATTGGGACAAGTTTTTGCTGCAACGGAACTTGTAACTTGAATCGGGCAGATGTTCCACAGCATAATTCAGCGCGCCAAATAAATCTTGCTATTAAAACGCTTTCACTATATTTTTATGGTAACAGAGTTAGAAAAGGGTTTTGAGGGGGACTAGCATGTATAGGATGTTCATCGTGGATGACAACAAGTACGAGCGCAATGGTCTTAAAAATCATATTGATTGGGCATCGCTTGGCATTGAAGTAGTGGCAACCTTCCCGAATGGTGCGGAAGCGCTGGAGCGAATCGATGAACTCAAGCCGCATCTGATCGTAACGGATATCGCGATGCCGGTTATGAACGGGGTTCAGTTATCCGAGCAGATCTATCAGCGTTATCCTGAAATAAAAGTCATCTTCATCAGCTGCCACAGTGATTTCGAATTCGCAAAGTCAGCCGTCGATTTAGGCATCTATGGTTATGTTCTCAAACCGATCATCGCCGATGAGCTCGTTACGGCGGTGAAGAAGCTCGTCCATGATATCGATATCAAGCATTCGCAATCGATGGAGAAGGAGAGCATGCTGCAGCAGCTGGAAATGATGCTGCCGCTCGTGCAAGAGCAGTTCTTCAAGGAGCTGCTGCTCGGTAATTTTCACAATGAGGCCGACATCGTCAAACGAATGGCGTTCTTGAAAGTTGCCGTCAGGCCGCATGACCGAATTCATGTGTTATCCATTCAGCTTCATGAAGCGGAAGAGAAGGCAGTAGATCATGGCGTGGCGGATGCGTATTTCGTCTCTTATTCCGTCAAGAGAAGCATTACCTCCTTGAGTACAGGCAACCGTTATATTTATCCGATTCAATTTTCCCCCTTGGATTATGCTGCCATTATCTTTGATGCCGATGAGGACGACAATGTTATGAATACAGCCGTAGAGATCAGTATGGAGATCAGCAGAAGAGTGGAACTCACGGCCATTACCGGAATCAGTAAAGTTTCCGGAGAGATCGCGCAAATCTCGACCTTATATAAACAGGCGCAGAAGGCGGTTCATACCCGGTTCTACAGCGGCAGCAACCCGATTATTACCTTTGAAGAAATCGAAGACCGCACGGACGTACCTTTCGAGGAGCTGCCGAATCTCGAAGCGGTCTATCAGGATTTGAAAACCCTGATGATCTACAGCACGGCAACAGATGTCAGAGAGTTCGTCGACAAATATTTAGGCGACCGGGTATCCCGGCAGGATGCCAACTATGTGAAGAACTTTGCTTTCATGGTCGTGAATATTACGCGGATCATTCTGCAGGAGGCGAATCAATCGTTCCGCGATTTGGCCGAGGACGATATGCTGGTTTGGAAGCAATTCAGCCAGCCGGATACGCCGATCAATGTAAGCGAGAAAATCTACCAATGGCTCATGACCATTATCGATCGCTTATCCGAGAAGAACACGAGTAAGAATACGAAGGTCGTCGACACGATCAAGGAGATCGTCAAGTCGAAGTACCACGAGCAGATCACGATCGAGGATATCTCGAAGTCGGTCTACTTAAGCGGCAGATACGCGAATGCGCTGTTCAAGAAGGAAATCGGCAAAACCATCTTCGACTATGTCATCGAAGTGCGAATCGACGCGGCAAAGAAGCTGCTTAAGGACAAGGATAGCAGGGTGGCGTCCGTTGCCGAAGAAGTCGGCTACATGAATACATCGTATTTCTGCCTGGCCTTCAAGAAGAACGTTGGCATGACGCCCGCAGAATACAAGAGTAAGGTTGTCTTATGATCGGGAAGCTGACGTACCGACACAAAATCGCCGCGATCATCTTCGTTTTCGCTTTTCTGCCTATGATTATTCTTGGCGCACTGATGATCCAGAAAGTGTGGGGTGCCAAGGAGCAAGAGATTATTAACAAGAACGATATTCAGCTGACAAGCAGCGTGAACGGGATTAATAGCTTGCTGTCCTCAAACATGGATAAGTTGATGGCTATTAATAATAACTTCTATATTTTCAATTATTTAGATACGAAGACAGATCAAAATCTCGTTGGGGTTATGAATTTCAGCGACTATTTGCAGAGTGTCATCGCTGCGATGAAGTCTGATAATCCGACCGTTAACTTTCAAATCTATTCGATTGAAGATACCGAGTATGACGGGGACTACTTGAGAAGCATACAGAACCTGGAGAATGTGCGAGAATCGGCAAGTATGAGTCTGAAAGATGAAATTCTGCATTATGATGAATCCCAGATTTTATGGAAATATCGGACGATTAAAGCCCAATTCAGCGAAGAGGAAAACACGTATCTGTTCGGCTACAAGAAGATTATGTCGCTGGACACTCCTCTGGCCATTATTGAACTGCAAATTCCGGTTAAGCAAATTACGGCCTTCTTCACCTATGATATTCCGGCAGGCAGCTACATCGTTAACGAAGCCGATGGGAAGAAACAGTGGGTGAAAGGCGGGGGGATCGAAGCGATCCCAGAGGGAAAGCCGGATAACGATTATTACATCATCCACAAAGAGCTGAAACCAGGGATTGGCGATATCACGATGTACGTTCCGAAAAGACTGGTGCTTCAGGAGTTAAAGGGTTACTTGATCACGGTGCTCATTATTTTCATTCTGTTGATCGGCATCCTGTTTGTCACCGTTGAGATGGTTTCTTATTTCCTGACTAAGAAGCTCGAAGCGCTTTTTAGGAAAATGAACACGAATGTCGAAAGCTTAATCAGCAGCGACAGCTTTGTGCCCTTCGAAGAAACCGAGGATGAATTCGGGAAGATGGGACGTATTTTCTATGAGCTGACGTTGCGGATCAAGGAGTATTATCGGAGAATCACCGATTATGAGTTGGAGAAAACGGTGCTGGAGACGCAGCTGCTGCAAGAGCGGTTCAATCCGCATTTTCTTTACAATACACTCTCGACATTCAGATGGATCTATAACGACCCGAAGGTTCATGAGGTCGTGGATTCTATGGTGAAGTACTACCGAATTGCACTGAACAAAGGAAGCAGCATCATCACGATCGAGCAGGAAACGGAGATGATCCGCGAGTATTTGCGCCTCCAGATGTTCGCATATGGCAGCGAGTTTGATTATGACATCGACATCGAAGATGACACCGGTCAGCAGCTGGTATTGAAGAATCTTCTCCAGCCAATTGTGGAGAATGCGTTCTTACACGGCATTAGCGGACGAGAAACAGGCGGCAGCATTACGATTCGGGTCAGCAGATATGCGGAAAACATTCGCTTTGAAATTGCGGACAATGGACTTGGAATGGGTCCTGAGAAGATCAAGCGCATACTCGAAGGTGCGGAAGAAGGCAAATACAGCGGCTACGGGATGAAGAATGTCCGCAATCGAATGGAAACGTATTATGGGGAAGGCTACGGCCTCGAAATTGAAAGCGAGCCCGGCCAAGGAACGAAAGTTATTCTAACGACACCTGGCAATTACAATGCCGATCAGATGGTAGTGAAATCAATTTCTGCGTAACCACCCATGACCTTATTCCGATGTTCATATCGGGATAAGGTCATTTTATTACAATCAGGATATCCTGATTCCGTTAATTGTGATCCGAATATTTACTATTTCGAATAATGAAAGCGTTCTATAATTCAATCATACCAGAGAAAAGCTAGCGATGAGAGAGGAGGGAATATGTTGAAAACGATTGCAACTCAAGTGCCGTTGAAGAAAACCGTACGTGCCAAATTGCTAAAAAACATTCAGACGAATCTGTTTGGTTACCTGCTAATGCTGCCATCCATCGTTTTAACATTCATATTTTCCTACTTGCCGATGCCCGGGTTATTGTCAGCCTTCCAGGATTACAATATGTTCGCGGGATTATGGAAAAGCGATTGGGTTGGATTGATTCATTTCAAGGAGATCTTCCAAATTCCTATGTTGTGGGGTTCCATTATCAATACGCTGAAGCTAAGCACACTTACCATTATCGTCGGATTCCCGGCGCCGATCATTCTGGCGCTCATGATAAATGAGTTGAAGAACGGTTTGTACAAGAGAAGTGTTCAAACGCTGACTTACCTGCCTCACTTCCTTTCCTGGATCGCCGTCGTAGGTCTCTGCTACTCTTTCTTCGATTCCTACGGACCGTTGAACGATCTGCGGGTTGCCGTTCTCGGACCGAATACGGAGCGGGAAATGTACTTATCGAATCAAGGTCTGTTTCTTCCCTTGCTGCTTCTGCTGAGCGTTTGGAAAGAAGTGGGCTGGGGCACGATCGTCTATCTCGCAACGATTACATCGATCGACCCGCATCTCTATGAAGCCGCTAAGATGGACGGCGCCAACCGGTTCAAACAGCATCTGCATATTACGCTGCCGGGGCTGAAGCAAACGACGATTCTGCTGCTGCTGTTTACGCTCGGAACGTTGTTCGCCAGTAACTTCGAGCTTGTCTACGGCATGCAGAACGCCTTCATTAATTTCGATGTTATCGCAACCGTTATCTTCTCCTCGGGTATTCAACAAGGCAGTTACTCCTTAGCCACTGCCGTTGGATTCGCACAAGGGCTGGTCGCATTGCTATTGATCATCATTGCAAACAAGATATCGAAGAAAATATCAGGGGTATCGATATGGTAGGAGGTCCAGATGAGTCACGAATCCAGTGCATACAAACTATTTAAATACGGGAACATCAGCCTCCTGTTCATTCTGGTCGTAGCGATGATATTCCCTTATGTGAATGTACTCGCGATAGCCTTTAACGATCCGATGGATTCGCAGTTCGGGGGCATTACCTTCTGGCCGAGGGTGTTCACGACCGATAACTTCGAGGTGTTGTTTCGTAATAAAGACATCATTACAGCAACAGGCGTATCGATCATGCGTGTGGTCATCGGAACCTTAATTGCGCTGGTCGTCCAATATATGTGCGCCTACGCCTTTACCATCAAGGATTTCAAAGGCAAAGCGGTTATCCTGATGTTTCTGATGATTCCGATGTACTTTAACGGGGGACTAATCCCGCAGTACCTTCTATTCTCCAAAATGCACATGCTTAACAGCTTTCTGGTCTATGTACTTCCGGTCTCCTTCAGCTTATACAATATGGTCATCATTCGATCGTATCTGTACAGTATTCCGGGAAGCCTTGCGGAGTCAGCGCGAATTGACGGAGCCAATGAGTTCATCATTATGTTCCGAGTGTATGTACCTTTATCTATGCCGATTATAGCGGTTCTCGCATTATGGAGTGCAGTTGGACATTGGAATGATTGGACGACAACGCTGTATTTTATAACCGACAAGCATTTGTATACGCTTCAATATATCCTGATGCAAATCCTCAGAGAAGGCGAGAGAATCTCGAAGCTGTTGGAAGAAGCGATTAGGATGGGGACTGCCGGAGCGACAAGTACCCCTCGCCAAATGACGCCGGCCGCGATTCGGGCAGCCAATATTATCATCACCACCATCCCAATCGTTGTTGTGTATCCATTCCTGCAGAAGTACTTCGTGCAAGGAATTACGCTAGGAGCCGTGAAAGAGTAACGAAAGCCGATCTGGATCACTATTTATGGAGGTGAGGCCTACAGTCGTCTGTGATAGAGTAGTAGAGGGGAAACGAGTATTTAAGGGGATCATACGGATGCAAGACATGAAAAAAGAACATATCGAAGAGTGAAAGCGGGCTAATCTGTCGCCAAACCTACTAGCCGGCCGATCTCATGAATATGTTCTCGTGATTGTAGCACTTCTATTATCGCATATCTTTACCAGCTCATACCACACCTATTTTGATAATTGGATTGACAAATAAGGGAGGATTATGTGTGAAGAAGCAACTATCAACTGGCGTACGCCTATCGCTGACGGCAGCATTGTCTGTGGCCATGCTGGCCGGCTGCTCGAATAATAATAATGAACCTGCGAAGAACGATGCAAGCGCTGCCACAAATACGAATACGGAAGCTGCAACAACGAATACAACGGAAACGGCTGAGAACGCTGCTCCGGCTGAGCAATTGTACTATGACATGTATGACAAAGTAACAGACAGCTCGGACTTTCCGGATTGGACAGGGAAACAACTGAAGCTGAAATTGTGGTATTCACACGGTACAGGAGAGCCTACTCACAATTCAGCGGAACAAGATGTTGTTACACCTGAGGCTAAACGGGTAACCGGTGTCGAAATCGATCAAGAAAATTCGTTCGACAACGGCGGTCAAGATTTGAACGTGAAGATGGGCATGCTGAATGCGGCGAACGATTGGCCGGATATTGTGATGAGTTCTGATGTGACCCAATTGACTGACCTTATCAAAGCAGGCAAGGTATACGATTTGACCGACGTAATCACCAAATATGCGCCGAACTTGGCAAAGAGAATGCCGACTGACAAGTTACCGAAAGTGCAGGAAACGATTACGATCAAAAATTTGGATGGAAAAACCTATGCATTCCCTCTCGAGCTTGGTGACCCGGACAACACGTTGAAGGTACTTGATCCTTCGTTCGTCAGTCCTAACTCCCTAAGCGCACCGGATGGAAGCGGCTCGATTTGGGTGCGTGATGATCTTCTGAAGAAGCTGTACCCGGCGGCTAAAACGCAAGATGAGATCGATGCCCTGTATGTGAAAAACGGTGGCAAGTTTACGAAAGAAGAACTTTATGATGTGCCGCTGAAAACGAAGGATGATTTCTACAAATTCCTTTACGACATGCAAGCTCTGGTCAAGAAAGAAAATATTAAAGAAAACGGCAAGCCGGTTGAAATCACTTATGCATTCGGCGGCGGTGACAACTGGAGCACATTGACGATGCTTCAAACGTACTTGAACCGTCTTCCTGCTAATAATAACTATTTCACCTACTATGACAAGAAGACAAAACAAGTCGAGTTCATGTTCCAACAAGAGTGGTTTAAACAAACGCTGCTGGAGTTCAATAAGCTTGTTCGCGATAAAGTTATGGATCCAAAATCGTTGCTTGAGAACCAAGCTACGCACACAGAGAAGATTAATAACGGTCAATATGCGGTAGCGTATCTGTTTGATACTCCGGATGAGAGCGTAATGAAAGCAGCCGGCAAGAAGTTCAGATATCGTAAAGTGTTCCTAGATTCGCCGGCCAATACGGATCAGTTCATCTCTCCAACAGGACCTACCGGAAATAACCAAAGCATCCTGATCTTTAAAGACAAAGTAGCAGAAGAAGATCTGCCGCAAATCGTCCATTACCTCGATTACATGGTCTCTGAAGTCGGCGAGAAAATGTATACTTGGGGTCCGAAAAGTGCGGGATTGTTCGATGAGAAAGACGGCAAGCGCGTATTTAAGGATAAAGATCTAGAAGATGCAATGGTATACAACAAAGACAACGGAGCTAACAATAAGTACAACCTGCATAATAACAGACTCGGTTCTTCGTCTAAACAATGGCCGCCATACCCAACTTACATGTGGGGCGGATCGAATGTAACACCGGGTTACGCATACGACAAAGTTCTATCACCTGGCGATGGACTCAGTTTCTTTAACCCAGGCAATCTGCCTAATAATTCAACTTCAACGATTACGACAACGATCAAAATAGACCCGGCAATCTGGAATTTCTTTAGTCCTGTACCGAGTGTAGATAAGTTCTGGAAGGGCAGAGATGCATTCGAGAAAGCACTGACGAAAACGATGGCTGCGAAAGACGATGCCCAATTCGAGGATATGTGGAAAACATTCAGCGACATTGCTGCGAAGAATGGTGCAACGGATCAAACGCTGAAAGAAATCAATGATTACTTCCTTAAAGGCAACGAAGGCATGTTGCCGTAACGCATAGCTTCTCAGACATGCACTCCCTGGCTATATATGAATTTATCGTTCATGTGTAGTCAGGGATATCTTTTGCCTTTTTTTGCGAAAAATGCCTTAAAAAAGCTCGATATTGAAAGCGATTACAATTTTTAGGAGGTTTGAGCATGTCCGCATTGCAAGGAAATAAGAAGAAGCTGCTGCGAGCTGCAAGCTCTACGCTGCTGGCAATGACGATTATCATCCCTTATATCACACCTACGCAGAAGGTCCAAGCAGCCGAGCTTGGTTATTATGTCGGCGGCGACAACGCTTCGGACAGCAACTCGGGAACGTCTTCCGAGCCGTTTGCAACGATCCAGAAAGCAGCTAGTGTTGCAGCGGCCGGCGACACGGTCTTTATCCGCAGTGGAACATATCGAGAGACGGTTACGCCTGCAAATTCCGGAACGGAAGGCAATCCAATCGTGTATCGGCCTGATGGCGATGCCGTTGTAACGATTAGCGGTGCAGATGTTGCAGATGGAGATTGGTCCGTTTATCAAGGCAATATCTATGAGAAAACAATTGCGCTTCCGGTAACAGGCTACAACGATCATATGACAAACAACTATACGCTCATGGCAAACCAAGTGTTCATCGATGGCAAAATGATGATCGAAGCACGCTGGCCGAATCTACCGAATTCGGATGATCTGATGAACCGTGCGGATTGGCGAGAAGCGAAGAATGGGACTTGGGCTACAGTAGGCTCTGGTATGACGGTCGATGACGCGGATATCCCGAATATCGAAGGCGGCTGGGTTGGCGGCCAGATGTGGATGACAGGCTGGTTTATCCCGTCGACCGCTCAGATTACGGCCCAGACCGGCACGAAGCTGACGCTTTCGAAGAACACAGTTGAAGCGTTCCGTGATTATTACTATCTCACGGGTAAGCTAGGTGCGCTCGACAGTGCGAAGGAATGGTTCTATGACGGAACGAAGCTCTACCTATGGGCTCCCGATGGAAACAGCCCGGAAAACGTTGAGGTGAAGAAACGCAACTACGCCTTTGACTTGAACAACAAATCCAATATCACAATCAACAACATCCATGTAGAAGCAGCTTCATTGGTGACGAATGTCAGCAGCTCGAACATCACAATAGACGGGCTGAAAGCAAAATATATCAACCACAGCGTAACGCTGCCGGGTCCGGATTTGACTTACTCTCACTCGGACGAAACAGGAATCAGACTAATCGGTCTGGGAAGCAGCATTAAGAACAGTGTTATCGAGTACAGTTCCGGCGCAGGTATCGTACTCGGTGAGGGAAACTCGGCCAACAACAATCTGGTACATGACATTGCTTATGATGGGACATATGCGAGCGGTATCGTACCGAAACCTTTTACAGGCAACCAAACGATTACGCACAACACCATCTACAGAACAGGTCGCTCAAGCATCGACATGTATAACAATCCGAATGTCGAGATTGGCTATAACGATATGTACGATTACGGATTAGCCAATATGGACTTAGGTGCGGTCTACTCTTCCAGATCCTCCGATCTAACGGGGACGCGAATTCACCACAACTGGATCCATGATAACAAAGCACCTTATAATATCCCGGATACCGGAATCCAAACAGGTGTTTACCTAGATCAAGGATCGGGTCCTGCACAAGTCGATCACAATGTCCTCTGGAATAATATGATTGACTATTACAACCAACATGAATTTGGTGAAGGCAAGCCTCTCAAGATTTTTAATACCTATAACAATACATTCGGTTCAATGGCTACAGCGTCTTACACCACTTACACAAGCCCGGCGATCGATGTGAATCAGAATAACATTCACCGTGATGCCATCCTTTCCGTAGATAATGCGATCAATACCATTAGACAAAAAACAGATCCTAAATTTGTCAATGATGGCCATGGCGGGCTGAAATACCGCTTGAAAGCAGAATCTCCTGCAGTGGATCATGGCGGTGTTGTTGCCGGAGTAACGGATGGTTTTGTTGGTACAGCTCCCGATATCGGAGCATATGAGCTGGGCGGCGAAGAGTGGGTACCGGGCTATACGGCCGACGGTTATGTGCCGACTTATTACGCTACAGAACAACCACTCGAACCGACACCTCAGCCTCCGACGGCTCCTCCTGTGCTCGGTATGGTCACGATTGATGATGCAGAGACAGGGACTGCTGAATTGAAATACGAGTTTGTCGGCACTTGGAATGCAAGCGCAAATGACAAAGCTTATATGGAAACCGATCATTTCAACAACAAAGCTGACGATTATTACCAAGTGAAATTTACCGGAACGCATATCCGCGTGTACGGAGAGAAAAACAACGGTTTTGGTATTGCTGCCGTTTCCATTGATGGCGGCCCGGAAACCATGGTCGATTCGTATAGTGCGACGCGGTCGGTTAATACATTGTTGTTCTCCAGCGAGACACTTCCGCTTGGCAGCCATACGTTGAAAGTCCGACTGACCGGGGAGAAGAATATAAACTCCGGCGGAAACTGGGTAACTGCCGATCGTGTAGTCGTAACTACAGGAACGGTGACGGTGGATGATAATGAGACAGGTACAGGTCTTTATAAGTATGAGTTTGTAGGCGGATGGAACTTGAGTCCAAACGATCAAGCTTATATGCAGACCGATCATTTCAGCGGAACGGCAAACGATTACTATCAAGTGAAATTTAACGGTACCCAAATCCAAGTGTACGGGGAGAAAAACAGCTCCTTCAGTATTGCGGCATTCTCTATTGACGGTGGCGAAGAAACGCTGGTAGACAGCTACAGCGCTACAAGAATTGTAGATACGTTGCTTTACACCAGTGCGGAGCTGCCAAAAGGCGAGCATACGCTGAAGGTTAGATTGACCGGGACGAAGAACGAGAATTCCGGCGGTAACTGGCATACAGCGGATAAGGTTGTCGTGATCCTGGGATCTGTTGATGCACAAACCACAACCGTTGACGATGACGATACCGGTACAGATGAGAATCAATATGAATTTGTGGGTTCTTGGAATGCAAGCGCAAATGTTGAAGCTTATCTGCAAACCGACCACTTCAGCGGAACGGCGAACGACTATTATCAAGTGAGATTTACGGGCACACAAATCGAAATGTATGGCGAGAAGAACGATGCCTTTGGTATTATCGCCGCATCAATTGACGGCGGTCCTGAAGTGCTGATCGATCTCTATAATGAGGCACGTAAAGCCAATACGCTGCTTTATACAAGCCATACGTTGTCTAACGGAAGCCATACGCTTAAAGTCAGAATTACCGGACTTAAGAATGCATTATCGAAAGGCATCTATACAACGGCAGACCGTGTTGTTATTACGAGCAGTGATATTGAGGCTGCGCAGACAACAACGTTCGACGATACGGATACTGGTACGGACGAGAATCAGTATGAGTTCGTAGGCTCTTGGAATGCAAGCGCGAATGGTCAGGCTTACTTGGAAACCGATCATTTTAATGCGACAACAAATGACTATTATCAATTTAAATTTACGGGTACGCAAGTGAAGATATATGGGGAGAAGAACGATGCCTTCGGTATCATTGCGGTCTCCGTGGACGGCGGACTCGAAACGCTCGTTGACTTGTATAATGTTTCCCGCGATGCCAATACGCTGCTGTACACAAGCCCAGGCTTACCGCTTGAGCAGCATACGGTGAAAGTGAGAATTACAGGGAAGAAGAATGAGAACTCAGGCGGCACCTATACAACCGCAGACCGAATCGTCATTACAACTAGCGGAGCGGTTGATGAGCCAACGCCTACAACGGTGCCTGCACCTGAAGATCCGACGGATCCTACAGATCCTACAGATCCGCCGGCACCCACTCCGGAATCAGCCCCGGACCCAGGTGTTGTCTATGAAGCAGAGGCTGCCGCGCTTGAGGGCGGAACTGCTGTGGCAACCAATCATGACGACTTTACGGGAACAGGCTTCGTGGACAGTTTCAACAGTCAAGGAGCAGCGGTAAGCTTCACCGTAAATACCTTCGCAACCGTAACGAAGGATGTTACGCTGCGTTACGCCAACGGAGATTCGGATATCCGGTCCCTCAGCGTTTATCTCAATGGCGAGAAAATCAAACAAACGAGTTTGATGGGTACCGGAGGCTGGGATGGCTGGGGTTACAAAACCGAGCAATTGGTCCTGCAAGCTGGAGAGAATACCATCACCTACAAATACGATGCAGGCGATACCGGTGCTGTAAATGTCGATAACATCAGCATTCCACTGGATGCGAATCAGGAACACGCACCGGGCGAGAAGTATGAGGCTGAGCTTTCCACGCTTGCCGGAAATGCCAAGGAAAACACCGATCATGCTGGTTATTCCGGCACAGGCTTTGTTGACAGCCTGAGCGGAGATGGAACATCACTTACTTTTACAGTCGATACAGATACTGCAGGAAGCAAAGATGTGACGATCCGTTATGCAGACGGCGACGATGATCGTACGTTATCGCTTTACGTAAATGGCACGAAAATGAAGCAAGTTCATTTCTCCGGAACAGGCAACTGGGATACATGGGGCAACCGGACCGTGAAGCTGACGCTAGCCGCAGGAGAGAATACGATCGCCATTAAGAAGGATGCTGGCGACACGGGACTTATCAACATCGACTATATCAGCATTGCGGGTGAGGAAGTTATTGAGCCGGAACCGACAATTCCGTTTGAAATCATAAACGGAAGTTTAGTTGGTAAGAAAGGTTTTACGGCAGCGGTGACTATTAAACCTGTTGGACAGCATTCGGGCACTGAAGTTATTGTGTTTGAACTGACAAAGAAAAACGGAAAGAAAACGGTAAAGACCGTAACAAAGGATATAACGTCTGAGCAGCAAGTGTCAGTCGCCTTCAATGAAAATGGGCAGCATTATACGGTAAAGGTGTATGTGACAAGTGAAGACGGAACATTGCTTTCGGAAGCGTCTGTATTTGCGCAGAATGAATAACTCATTGTATTACTGAATTACATGCTTCACCGGGAGGGCTTTGGTTGTTTGAGTTAGACTATTGCCCTCCCGTCATTATAGTTAACTCTACCTAAAGGGGGTGACTAATGAACCTGCTTTCTATCGTTTTCCAGAAGAAGTAAGCGCTTCCGTGAGCTGCATTTGAGAACGTACAGTATTGTGGTAGTTTTACAATGCATGGCCAGTGAAGCATAACATCATTCGAGGGGGATTATGTACGTATGAACTTTTCAATGAAAAGCAGCAGCTTTCTTCGCAAAATGGTCTTATTAGCTATGACGGCAACGATGAGCCTTCCATTTATCTCACCGGCACAGCAAGTGGAAGCGGCAGGCGCAGTTTATTATGTAGGCGGAACGGGAGCTTCGGACAGCAATCCGGGTTCATCCTCGCAGCCTTTTGCAACAATTCAGAAAGCGTCGACGGTTGCAACAGCCGGCGATACGGTCAAGATCCGTACTGGTGTTTATCGCGAAACCATCACGCCGACGAATTCCGGTTCAGCCGGTAATCCCATTATTTATGAGCCGGACGGCGGCGCGGATGTTACGGTAAGCGGCGCCGACACGGCAGATGGCGGCTGGTCGGTACACAGCGGAAGTATTTACAAGAAAACCATTACAATGACTAACGGCTACAATGCCAATATGACGAACAATACGACACTGCTCGCGAACCAAGTGTTCGTGAACGGGCAAATGATGATCGAAGCCCGCTGGCCGAACCTGCCGGACTCCAATGATCTGTTCAACCGCAACGATTTCCGCAACGGTACCCTCGGCACATGGTCAACGACCGGCGCTCAGACCGTAAATGATTCGGGTATCCCAAGCATTAGCGGCGGCTGGGTAGGCGGCACGATGTGGGTCAATGGCTGGTTTATCTCGCAAACTCGCTCCATTACTGCACAAACGGGCACGCAGTTAACTGTTTCCGGCGGCATCATCGGCGGAGATGACAGACTTCGGAAGTACTATTACTTGACGGGGCGTCTTGGCGCGCTTGACGTTGCGAAGGAATTTTTCTACGATGGCACCCAGCTCTATCTGTGGGCACCGGGCGGAGGCAGCCCGGCGAACGTGGAAGTGAAGAAACGGAATTACGCGTTTGATCTGAGCGGCAAATCGTATATTACGATTCGGAATTTGAAATTGTTCGCGGCATCCATTACGAGCAATACGAGCAGTACGAACATCACGCTTGATGGGCTGAACGCCAAGTACATCAACCACGGCGTTACGATTACGGATTCGGACGTCACGTATACGCATACAGGGCAAGTCGTGACTGGGGTTGGCACGGGAATTCGTTTGATGGGTGCAAACAGCATTATTCAAAACAGCGAAATTGCATACAGCTCCAGCGTTGGTGTTGCGCTTGGCTCGAACACGACAGCCTATAACAATAAGATTCATGATATTGATTATGAGGGCACGTACGCAAGCGCAGTTATGCCTGTAGATGGCACGAATGGTCAAACGATTACGAATAATACCATCTATCGCACAGGCCGTGCGAGTATCGATTTCATGAACAGCCAGAATGTAAATGTCGGCTACAACGACATGTACAACTTTGGCATGCTGAATATGGACATGGGTGCGATCTACTCATCTAGAGATTATGTCACGGACGGCTTGCGCATCCACCACAACTGGATTCATGACTCCTCGGCTTTGTCGACGGGCGAAGGCATTCAAGTCGGCATTTATTTTGACCAAGGTTCAGGCTTGGCGCAGATCGATCATAACGTGCTGTGGAATAACGTAGTTGCGGATATTTATATTCAGCATACTTCCTCCGCCGACGTTCAGAAAATATTCAACAACACGTTAGCGACGTCAGGTTACGCATCCTATGTGACCTACTCGAACGAAGCGACGGATAATATGAAAAATAATATTTTCCGCGATGAAGTCATCAATTACAATCCGTCGACGACTTCGATCTTCCAAACAACCAACCCGCTGTTCGTAGGAAGCGGTACAGGCGGACTGCAATATCGCATCACGTCTTCGTCCCCAGCCAAAGACACAGGTGCGGTTATCTCCGGTGTAACAGACGGTTATGTGGGCACCGCGCCAGACATTGGTGCTTATGAGTACGGCGGCACGGATTGGGTTCCTGGTTATGTAGCACCGGCCGCAACGGTGGCAACGCCAACATTCAGTCCTGCGGCGGGAACGTATACTTCTGCGCAGTCGGTTACAATTGCGAGCTCTACTTCAGGAGCTGATATCCGGTACACGACCGATGGAAGCACGCCAAGCGCTTCTTCGACGTTGTACACAGGAGCCGTTAGCGTAGCATCTTCCCAGACCTTGAAAGCCATTGCTATTAAAGCGGGAATGACCAACTCAGCGGTAGCAACTGCTGCCTATACGATTAATTTACCGGGAACGACAACCGTTAACGACACCGTAACAGGCACTGGTCAAAATCAATTCGAGTATGTCGGTTCGTGGGGTTCCGGCGCGAGTACGGGAGCGTACATGAATGATGAGCACTACTCGGGGAACACGAACGACTACTATCAGTTCGATTTCACAGGAACGAAGGTAGAAGTATACGCCCAGAAGTATAATTCTTCCGGTATTGCCGCAGTTTCGATTGACGGTGGAGCGGAAACGAATATCGACCTTTACAATCCTACGCTTCAGCTTAATACGCTTATTTACACAAGTCCTACGCTAACTAGCGGCACGCATACCGTGAAGCTTCGCGTAACGGGAACGAAGAATGCAAGTTCGTCGAGCTACTGGCTCGTCGCAGACCGAATCGTCGTGACGGCTGGCGCAACGCCGGCAGCTACGCCGACATTTAGTCCAGCGGCAGGCACGTACAACGCTGCACAATCGGTTGTAATTTCAACGGCTACTTCAGGCGCTGATATTCGTTACACGACGAACGGCAGCACGCCGACAGCATCATCCACCTTGTATACCGGTCCGGTCTCCGTTTCGTCCAGCATGACGCTTAAGGCGATCGCGATCAAATCCGGCATGTCTGACTCGGCAGTCGCAAGTGCTGCGTATACGATCACGACAACGGTTAATGATTTTGTGACAGGTACAGGTCAGAATCAGTTCGAGTTCGTGGGCTCATGGGGTTCAGGTGCGAGCACAGGCGCTTACTTGGATGATGAGCACTACTCCGGCAATACGAACGATTACTATCAAGTGGACTTCACAGGAACGAAGGTAGAAGTGTATGGTCAGAAATACAACTCTTCGGGCATAGCTGCGATTTCCATCGACGGCGGTACTGAAACGATGGTGGATCTCTATAATGCGACATTGCTCAAGAACACGCTGATCTTCACCAGCCCGACCTTGTCGAGCGGCAGCCATACGGTTAAGATTCGCGTGACGGGAACGAAGAACGCAAGCTCTTCCTTCACGTGGGTAGTGGCGGACAGAGTCCTCATCACAACTTAAACCGTTCACCCCAAACAGTCAGCCGCTTGAAGCGGTTGGCTGTTTTTTCATTTCCAGATTGCAGCATAAGTCAGCCGTTTATTCACTATTTTCCTTGGTAGCGCTTGCACTAGAATGGAGTTGGCGAGAAGTACGCAAGTTTGGAAGTCGAATAGTTACATTTAAGGAGGTGACGGGCTTGAACCGTAAGGTGGAAACGCAAGTGTGGGAATGCGCAGAGCTGGTTTTCAAGGCAGCTGATACCTATGATAATCCATTCCTCGAAGTGGAGCTGCAGGCCGAGTTTGTCGGTCCTACGGGACAGAAGCTGCTGATTCCCGGCTTTTGGGATGGCGGTAATCTGTGGAAGGTCCGTTTTGCTCCGGTCTCAGCAGGAGAATGGCAGTTTACAACGATCTGCTCCGATCATTCGGACATCGGACTTCATGGCCAAACAGGCATCGTTTCGGCATCAGCTTGGCAAGAAGAAGAGGTACAGCATAATCCAAACCGACGGGGCTTCTTGCGCATTCATGAATCGGGCAGATGGTTCGAGTATGGGGACGGTACGCCGTTCTATTGGATGGGAGATACGTTATGGTCTGCGCACACCCTGCGCTGCGACTTGAAGAAAGCGCTTCCGACTTACTTGGAAGACCGAAGAAAGAAAGGCTTCAATGTAATCCAGCTGGTTGTCGGCCATCCAACGGCAGACCAATTCGGCGAAGAAACGGCCAGTTATGTCAAGTATGACCCGGAGTATTTCCTCAATGAAGGCGGAGCGCCATATCTGGAGCGGTATTCCCTTATTAATCCCGCCTACTTCAGTCATTTGGATCTGCGTATTCGCCTCATGCTGAACATGGGATTCGTACCTTGTCTGATGGCCATGTGGGGCCAAGATTTGCAAGGCATTAAAGTTGAAGGCGCTAAGCGATATCTCCGTTATCTCATCACTCGATATGCCGCGTTCAACGTCATGTGGTCACCGGCAGGTGAATATCTATTCACGGACGATGTAGAAGGATGGCGCGAGCTGGGACAGGAAATTCACCGCTGCGATCCATACGGTCATCCGACCTCCGTACATTCCGTCGCCCCGCACAGCGGAAGCCGGCATTATCATGGGGAAGATTGGTACGATTTCAATCTCATCCAGGTCGGGCATGTGCTCGGTTTCAAGAACTTCATAGAGATGCTTCCCTATCTCGATTATCAGCTTCAGCCGCCCAAGCCGTCTATTATGAGCGAGTCGTGGTATGAGAATCATCCCAATTGTGTCTTGGACGACGGAATTCGCATTAACGATAAGCATATTCGCTTTGCCACTTACGTTCCACTGCTGCAGGGCTGTATCGGGCAGACGTATGGAGCACATGGGATTTGGTCCTTATATAACGGGGAGCAGAAGGATAAATGGACGGATCAGATGCGTCCGGATTTGTGGAAAGAAGATTTAAACCTGCCCGGCTCCGGACAGATGAAGCATGTGCGCGATCTCATGGAAACGGTTAATTGGTGGGAGCTTGAGCCTCATCCGGAGTGGGTCAGTACGGTAGCGGAAAGCAATGTGTATTGCGCAGCCATTCTTAGGCAGCACTACATTATCTATAGTACAGGCGGTCAAGCTGCAGTGCCGGTCCTCGTTATGATTATGGGTGCAAAGAAAGACGGCGAAACTTACGCGGGGCAATGGATGAATCCTCGTACGGGTGAATCGCATGCGGTTACGGACTTCCAGTATCACGGCTATGGCAGCGGGATGATGTGGAGAACGTTCACGCCGGATCAAGAGGATTGGATTCTGAGCATAAAACGAGTACAAGAGGAGACTGGACGATAATGAAGACTTTTACAGTGAACAAAGGCGTAATAGAAAGCGAGAAAGGGATTCCGGAATCGCCGAGATGGTTCTCGGACAGCCGGTTGAATTTTCAAATTGACGAGAATGCCGTCACCCAAGTGAATTATCATAATCCGCTAGCAGTGCGCGGGTGCAATACCGTATTTCTGCAGCGATTATGGGATGGGTTTAGGCATTTCGTCGAGATTGACGGCGTAACGCATAAGCTCCCTTATACGAATTCGAAGCTATGGCCGTTCGGCGTCGAATCGGAGTGTGAGGTTCATGGTGTGAAGCTCAAGCACCGCATGTTGGCGGTGGAGGAGTCTATCGTATTCCAAGTGACGACACCTCAGGAGCTTCCGCTTTCTTTGCGATACAAAATGGAGTTCTACAAAGATTTCGCTTTAATCCCGGCAGATTCGCAAGATTTCCGTTTCAGCGCCGGCGGCACAAGTCGTGAATGGCAGGAATGGTCCTATGATGAAGCAAACAGTCTGCTGCACGGCTCTTTTATGGAGATTCAGAACGAACGGGAAGCAGGCCATCCCGATGATATCAATATTAATAATCCGGATGTGAGCAAATTTGATCGTGAAGAGCCTGTTCCGCTTTTTATTAGCATTGGTGCGGATTTCCCGATTGGATACTCGAAACGACCGTTGAATTCGAAGTATATCCTCTCTGGCAGCAAGCCTTTGGAACCAAACCGGACTTATAGTTTTATGATCACGTTTGATTGTGAGAAAGAAGCGCTGCTGAATAAAGCCTATGAGATGTCATCTGCTATCGATGAAGCCGTGTCGAAGCAGTTTGCACGTTACGAACGTATCCGGGAGCGTTCGCCAATTCTTAACAGCCCGTATGAAGCCTTAAATAACTTCATGAGTCTAATCCCGCTGTATCACGAATCCTGCAAAGTTACCGACGTTCCGGGTGCGATTAAAGCGAAAAACAAGCAGTACTGGGTATGGGGCTGGGACGGCATTACGAGCAATTACGCTACGCTATATTGGGGCGATCAATCGTTTATCGGCGATATGCTTCGCTTCTACGAGGAGACGGCAGATTCAGAGTGGGGCGTTGCGCACAGCTATCGCCATGACATGACCTTGAACAGTGTCAGCGCACTTCCTGCGCAGAGTATGTATATCTCGCTGCTTCAGCAGTATTATGCGACAACGGGGAATAAGCAAGAAGTGCTGGAACGATATGATTTTGTGAAACGGATATTCAACCTTATTCTGACGCGGGAAGTACAAGGCACAGGTTTTTGCGAAGGGGCTTCATTGTTCCCGGATTTTCCGGCGTTCATGCATGAAACGGGTACGAGCGATATTAGCAGTCTGAACAACACGATCTTCTATTCTGCTGCTCGTTCGATGGAATATTTGGCCGATCTCGTAGGTGATCAGGAAACGAAGGAACGGGCAAAAGCCGTCTTCACCGGTATAGAGAAGAACTTCCTGCCGCTGTTCTATGACGAAGAGAAGCAGTTTGTGGTGAGCTCCATTGATTCCAAGACGCTGCAGAAGCGGAATTCTTTCAACTCCAATGCGGTCAAATGGGAGAGCCATTATTTAAGTGATTTGATGGATCCGATGAATGCGGGAGCCCTCGAATTCTTTGAGAAGAATATCGTCTGCAAAGCAGGCTTGCGTGAGATTCCGGTCTGGTCGGATGCCTTTGATATGGATGCTAACCAGCTGCACTGCTGGTGGCCGGTAACCGGCGAATACTTCATGCAGCTGATCAATGACGGCAATCGTCCCGATCTCATCGAGCAATGGATTGGCTGGGTGAGCTATTGGACCGGGAAGCTGACGTGCCCGGAAGGCATCTCTTGTTATATCGATACGGCGGAGCCGGACGTGGACCGTTGGAATACGGAGAATGGGACATGGCATGCCTATTCCATGAGAGGTTGGTATCAAGCAGCTATTCATGGCGTAGTCGGCGTTTCCATGGAAGCGGGGGGCTTAACCTTCCATCCGTATGCGGGGGAAGAGATGACGTTGGAAGGTTTCTATTACGGGGAACAACGCTTCGATATCGAAATGATCGGTTCCGGACCGTACATTCAATCCATCGAGGTGGATGGTCAGTTGCTGGCAGCGACCAATAAGCTGCCTGTTGATATCGCGGGGGAGAAAGCGAGTACAAGTTCAAGTACAAGTACGAGTACAAGTTCAAGTACAAGTACGAGTACAAGTTCAAGTACAAGTACAAGTACAAGTATGAGTACAACCTCAACGATTAAAGTACACCGGGTTCAAACGAACCCATACCCGATTACGATTCAGAAAGCATTTGGTGTTGAGCTGTCGAATTATTCTTATGTGGACGGCATCATCCGTGCGCAGATACAAGGTGCGGGAACGAGCAGACTGAAGCTGATCGCTCAGCGGGAGCCTGTTGTCACAATCGGAGGCAAGAGCGTGAACGTACAATATGATGCTGCGGCAGGGAAAGCAACTGTGGAAATTGATTTGATAGTCGGGCAATGCGAGGCAGTAGTTATTCAATAATAACGAGTGTTGAAGGTGTGGCGAATAAAGAGTAGCTCTTGGAGCAACACATTCGCCGAAAAGTGGCGGAATGTGCTGAAGAGTAGCTCCAGGAGCAACACAAGAAGCTCACCCAGAGATCTACTTGGCAGCAAAAGCAGCGAAAATCGTGCAAGAGGAGGTGTATGCCAATGGGAATCAAGGGGTATTTGCGAGTTGCAGCTAATCAGCGGAGCTTTCAAGAAAGTGATGGGAACCCAGTATTCTGGTTAGGCGATACGGCATGGTCTTGTCCGGCCCGAGCTGCCTGGGAGGAATGGGTGGACTATGTGGATACCAGGTCCGCGCAAGGCTTCAACGCGATTCAGCTCAATTCACTGCCCCAGCATGATGCTTATCAGCCTATATTTCGTGAAGGCCGCAAACCGTTTGCTCTGTTAAATGAAGAAAGTGCAGATGGCCGAATCTACAACTGGGATTATGATGCCATTCAAGAGGATTACTTCGACCTACTGAAGAGGATGATCGCATATGCCAACGGCAAAGGGATGGTAATCGCGCTCATCGTGCTGTGGTTTGAGCATGTACCGCATTCGCGGCTTGATGTCATCCCCGTTCATCCAGGCATGACGGTACAGCAGGCGATTCGCTACGGAACATATTTAATAGAGAAGATGGAAGAGTTGAATGTTGTTTGGGTCGTTAGCGGAGACGATGAATTTAAGGGAGAAGGCGTTGCAGCTTTCTATAACGAGGTCGGCATTGCGATGAAGGAAGCCGAGCCATATGGACGACTGATCACGACTCATCCGGTGCATAAATCAGGCGATACCTACCATGATGCGAGCTGGCTTGATTTCAATATGGTGCAAAGTGGTCATGGCTTAAATCAGGAGTATAATCTGGGCTTTATCCGTGAGGAATGGGATAAGCAGCCGCCTAAGCCGGTGCTCAATGCAGAACCATGTTATGAGCATCATCCTAGGAGTGGACGGGAAAGGCGATTCGACCGATACGGTGTTCGACGGGCCGGGTGGCGGAGTGTGCTGGAGGGCTCGTTAACAGGCATCACCTATGGTGCGTATTGGATTTGGAATTGGGCGAAGAGCGGCGAAGCTCCGCTTAACGGAACACCTTCGCAATACAGCTGGAGAGATGCGTTAGAGCTGCCCGGCGCCTATGATTTGGTCCGCATGATGCAGCTGCTAACCGCTTTGCCGTGGTTCGACCTCCAGCCTTCGCCTGAGAAATTGCGCAGTGAACAACCGTTCACGGTGTCGGTTGCATGTACGGCGGATGGCTGTCTGCTGCTGGCTTATTTGCCGGAAAGATGCGAGATTCGTCTGGATATAAGCGGGACAAATATGAACGGGAAGTCGGCAGTTTGGTGGAACCCTGAGAACGGAGAACGTAATGCGGCAATTGGTCAGTTTAAAGGCAACGAATTCGTCGGAAGTTCGCCATTCGAGAAAGACGGGCTTCTAATCATTAATTGATACATTTCACGCGGGAGCGGCTAGTGCTGCTGATAAGAAGGAGAAGGTTATATGTACTCGGCACCTATAATGTTATTGCTGGATACCAGCATGACGATTGATCATCCTCGCATTCGGCAGGCAGTTTCTGATATTAACGACAAGGGCTTCGATACGGTTTGTGTGGAGTTCCGCAACAATATCTATGATGAATATGATCCGCAGGGCAAGGCGGCGGTTCAAGTGGTTTCAGAGGAATGCACGAAGCTAGGCTTGCAATTTCTTATGATTATGCCAATGCTCGGTCCAAACATCGTCAAGGAACATCCGGAAGCACGTCAATCTTGGGCAGTAGAGCATACCGGTCAAGTCATCAATAACCGCTTCTCCATATCCATAAAACGCGTGCATAATGTCGGATTCGTGAATACCGATCCCAGAGTCCGCGGAATTGCCAAAGCGTTTCACATCGTCAGAGATGGCCGAACAATTCTAGAAGCCGTCGACATTACCGACCGGATTACGCACGCCATTGACATGAACATCGAGACGACTCTCTCCGGCACCTTTGAGCAGGATGGGGAAATTCTCGTGTATGCGAGATATGATACCGACTATATGGATTTTGCATATAACGACATGCATAAATCCGTAGATTCGTTCTTGGACCAGTATGAGGGTTTGCCGCTGGATGGCTATGCCATTGATGAATTCGGAGCAGGCAGCAGATCGAGCGACGATGTGTATTTTGTAGGCGGCCATTTTCTTGCAGCGTTCAAAGCCAAATACGGCTACGATTTGCTGGACCGGATCTACCTGTTGAAGAATGAAGCGATCGATGTTAGTGCGGCGGGCAAAGTGAGATTCGATTACTATCAATTGACGATGGACCTCACCTATGGCTTACAGAAGTATGTAAAGGATCGCTATACGGAGCGCTTCGGCGAGGAATTGTTCGGCGGCTTTCACAGCACGTGGTGGGGGGAAGGCAATTCAGGCGACCTATGGGCCGGAAATATCGACTATTTCAGGCTGACCGACAATTTGAGCGGCGGATTTGTCGATTCGCAATTTGATGCCGAGCGAACGATGGTGTCGATGACGATGCTTGCCGAATCGCTTGCCAAATATTCTTCGAGCGGCAATGCCTATAATATGTGCTGGGATCGGAACACGACGAAAGAGAAACTGGATTATTACCAGCGGCTGTTAGCTGTACGCAATGTGAGATGGGTTGGTCATGCTTATGGATATGTCGGTCCATTTGGCCCAGGATATCCCGATCACAGCACGTGGGAGGATACGAAGGTTTGCCTGGAGAGACAGAAAACCTTCCAGCAATTCATTGGCAAGGCAGTAAGCAGACCTAAGCTGGCGATGATGTATGTTTGGGAATCGGTAGCTTTCTTCAACAATGAATACATGCATTACCACAGGCTCAGTCTGAAGGCCGTTCTCGATAAAATGATGCAGCAGCACTACGAAATCGATCTCATTCCGACGAGTGAATCGGATTTGGAGCGGTATGAAACGTTAATCGTATTATGGCCTTCGATGATGCCGGAGGCTGCATGGCAATCGATTCAAAGCTATGCAGCTTCAGGCAGAAAAGTGATCATCATTGGACCACCGGCGCAGTGTACGGTGGAGGGCAGAGATATTCGCAGTGAATTTGAGCAGTTAACCGGGGCGCAAAGCGGAAACGCGCTTGTTGGCAAGCTATACGAAGGCGAGTATGAATACGTGGAATGGGATATCTGGTTCGCCAAATCCAAAATCGATATGCAAGCCTTCCCGCTAACGTTATTAGATGGCGAAACGAGACTGATTCACGATGGTGATATCATAGGGGTCAGCAAATCGAATGTGGAATACTTCTCGTTTGAAATGCCGCTCACACCGTATTTTGAAACCTTATTGGCAACACTTACGCATGTGCGTGAGCTGGATCTTCCACCGGATACAGTCAGTAAAGTATCCTATGATGGAGACATAGCTTTCCTATCGATAACCGGACGATGGGAGGCGCGAATCAACTGCAGCTTTACCTTTAGAGGGAATACGATCGCGATTACAAATGGCATCTTAGTTGGAATTCGTTTGGATGGGAATCGTGTTGTGGAGATCATAAGTGATCCAGAATGTACAATTGAAGTGAATGGAAGCAAGAGGGAATTTGTTACGATTGGGTAGCAGTTGCAGCTGAGAAGGCCAATGCCACTGCATTTAGCCCAAAGTAGCACACCAGGAGATCTACATCGAGCGAAATAACAGCATTTAGCCCAAAGAAGCACACCAGGAGAGCTACATCGAGCGAAATAACAGCAATTAGCCCAAAGAAGCACACCAGGAGAGCTACATCGAGCGAAATAACAGCAATTAGCCCAAAGAAGCACACCAGGAGATCTACATCGAGCGAATTAACAGCATTTAGCCCAAAGAAGCACACCAGGAGAGCTACAACCAAATTCCCTCAGCGTAAGAATTAAGAAAAAGAGGCCAAGCAACTTAAAATTGAGGCTTGGCCTCCCTATTCACCTATTTACAAACCGATGGTCGGTTTGTATAATAAAGGCAACAGCCAACAAATGGCAACTAAAATAACGAGGAGGGAGGGACACAAGATGAAGCAGGGAGAACGCAGGGAGCAAACCATACGCTTATTGCTGGACGCAACCAAATCTCTTGTTCGAGAGAAGGGCTGCTCGTCGTTAACGCTGAAGGACATCATGGAGCGGTCGGAGCTTTCGAAAGGAGCAATCTTTCATTATGTGAAGAGCAAGGATGAATTGTTCGCCTGGGTGCTGCTGGAGCGGCTTGAAGAAACAAACAGCCGATTTATGAGCGAAGTGGGGAGAAAAGGCGGCGAGTTTGAAGGCCCGATGGGGAGCATAGCAGGCCGCTTGGACAGCTTGGAAGAAGCGGATGACGTCACGAACAAGGTGTTTGTTTATTTGCTTGGTAAGGAAGAGGAGCCTGCAGTAGCCAAGGCACTGAATGAATTCTATGAGCGGTCGGTTCAACTGTCTCGAAGCTGGATTACCGCAGGTCAGCAGCATGGCGTAATCCCGGCTGCAATTGATGCGGATCGTACGGCGGAGCTATTCGTCTTGATCTCGTTTGGACTGCGAGTTCGCTCTTCATTCTCCATCGTAAGCGGTCATTTCACAGCTGCACAATTCGCTCAGTTTATTGCCGGCATGCTTAAACCGAATCCAAACTAGGAGGAATGTGTAGTATGGCACCTTTTATCGTCTTGGCAGGTTCATGGTTGTTGTTTCGCGTCTTCGGATGGGTAGGCATGTCTTACTTTGACGGCTGGCAGACGCCGCTTCAAGCAGCGGTTGCCCTTATGCTGCTGCTCACCGCATCGGCCCACTGGGGGAGCAGGCGGCCGGATCTGATCCGGATGGTCCCGCCATCCTTGCCGAAACGCGAATGGATCGTGAGCGCAACCGGGTGGCTGGAGCTTGCCGGAGCGGCAGCCATTCTTATTCCTCTCGCCGCTCCTGTCGCTTCGATCTGTTTATCGCTGCTCTTAACGGCGATGTTCCCAGCGAATGTGCGCGCGGCACGGGAGAAGCTCACCATCGGCGGCAAACCCGTGCCGGGACTCCTGATCCGAACAGTGCTCCAGCTTGTTTTTATCGCGGCAGTTCTGCTTGCCTCGCCAACTATTCAGCTCTAACTAATACTGATTCCATCCGTTACCGATGACAGAGCGCTTGGGATAAGAATAGCCGGTTACAGGTATACTTGGGGCCGCCGCTGCCACGCCTTGCACCATTTGTCCTGCTGTGTTGCACGTATTTGGCGGGCCAATAAATACGGTTTGCGTAATTGGCGCTACGGTTTCCTTCACCATCGCTTCATTGAGACAATAAGCACGCGCGAGAACAGCCGGTGGAGTCAGACGCAGCAGATCAGAGCCTCCGATGAATTGAGGAACAGGAGCGTCGAATATGGCTAATACATGGGTATTATCCATCGTTGCGATTTCGTAATGCCACCAACCCTGCGGAATATTGACCACCTGTCCCGGCTGGCTGATCGGGAAGTTAAGCAGCTCATTCGTAAAAGGGTTGATTAACGAGACAACCATTGCACCGGAAATTAAGTACACGAGTTCGGCCGCGTTCTGATGATAGTGTGGCTCGACAATATTTCCTTTGCTCATGAAGATATCCAGCAGCGAAACATCGACGAGCGTATTCAGCTGTTGATTGGATAACGTATTAATGTAGTTGCGTGCATCTTTCCTGAACGTAGTATTGTTGTTGAGATTATACGTGAATTGAACCGACGGAGACGTGTAGTCCATGTATGAAACCGTCATAGCACTCCCTGCTTTCCTTGTTTAATAGGCATTTGGCATGGGATATGTTATGTCGATTGTGGCGAGAACGTGTTTCCGTTTTTTTAGAAGGCATCGTCTTGCTAGTGGTCGAACAAACACGCCTAAATAGGTGTCAGGCTGCCCGAGAAAGTCTCGGGCGGCCATTTTTTTTCGAACAGCGTTATAATAGTAAAATCCCAACTCGCACTCTTCATCTTACACGCCGCATTTCTATTGGGCCAGAGATGTATTTTTTGCGTTAAAGGTGAAGTCGTTGTATGGTAAAAAGATGTTAGAAGAGCAGGAAGGTGTAAGTAAATGTGGAGTACGCTGCTGACGGCACTGATCGGGGGATTCGCATTTAAGCTGATGCATGCTCCGATCCCGTGGCTGCTCGGACCGATGATTGCGGTGTTGATTGGATCTAATCTGCTAGGCAGAACGTATAAGTGGCCGATGCAAGCGAGAAATGCCGGCATGATCATCGTTGGGTATACGATCGGTCTGTCGATGACGGCAGAAGCACTGAGGGAGATATCCTATCAGCTTCCATCCATGATGCTGATGATCGTGTTATTATTGCTATTTTGTACGGGAATGGCTTATCTCGTCTCGAAACTATCGCATACGGATTTCAAAACGGCGCTGCTCGGCAGCATCCCCGGCGGATTAACGCAGGTCCTTGCACTTGCCGAAGAGACCGAAGGGGTTAATCTGACGATCGTAACCGTGACGCAGGTCATCCGGCTGATGCTGATCATTATTTGTGTGCCGCTTCTCATATTTAATCCGTTCTTCGGCCAAGCGCATGCGGATGGAGCAGCAGCAGTATCGCAGTCTATAGCAACAGCAACCGCTGATTGGGGCAGCTTGTTTCCGAATATTCTACTCTTCGCGCCAGTCAGCATAGCTTGCGCAGTGTTTGGCAACAGAGTGAACTTTCCTACCGCCTATCTGCTCGGACCAGCACTTGGAACGGCGATCCTGCAGCTCAGCGGAATGCATGGTCCGGCTCTGCCATCACTCCTTATTGATGCGGCTCAGTTCATGATCGGTACCTATGTAGGGCTGCTCTTGAAACCGCAGCAGCTGCCGAATAAACTGAGGACGATATCGCTCGCACTCGGGAGCGGCATACTGCTGATTCTAGGCGCCTCAGTATTCGGATTTGTGCTGACGAAGCTGCATCCGATCTCCATGCCTACAGCACTGCTAAGTCTCGCGCCGGGAGGCATGGATCAGATGGGCATCATCGCACATGAAATTCAGGCAGATTTGTCGATGGTGGCAGGCTATCAGCTGTTTCGCACGTTCTTTATTTTCTTCGCCGTTCCGCCGCTGCTTCGGATGATGTTCAATTACAGCTTAAAGAAACGAAAGAAGCAGGAAGCAGGGTCATAATGGGCTCAGTTGCTCTTACTCGAGAACGTTATTTGGGGTAGTACGTGAAGCCTGGGAATTTAACGACAGCCTGTTCTTCTTTACGCAGCGCATCGAGCACCGTAGGACCGACGTTCAAATTGCGCGCTACGAGGTTCCGAGGCGTCAGTGCCATCCATTGATTTAAGGAAATGTCTTCAAAGTGATCGCTCTTGAATATTTCAAGAAACCATAGCGATTGGCTGCCTGTGTTCTGAATATAATGACCGTTGGCAAAAGGGACATAGCCGACATCACCCGCTCTATAATCAAATGTCCGCGCCGCACCGTTTCCGGTAAATACCGTCATTCTTCCCTGCCCGGTCAGATAATACTGCCACTCATCATTGTTAGGATGCCAGTGCAGCTCCCGCATGCCGCCGGG
The DNA here is from genome assembly GCF_059383735.1 of Paenibacillus sp. N22P23. NCBI lineage: Bacteria > Bacillati > Bacillota > Bacilli > Caryophanales > Paenibacillaceae > Paenibacillus > Paenibacillus sp. N22P23. Next base: position 2,182,968 of record NZ_JBXENT010000001.1, on the reverse strand, counting down.
TTCAATTTCGACAAGTGCGGCAGCTACTGTTCGTGATATCGGGAAGTTGGTGGAGTCTACGATTCTGACATTTCCTCCCGAAGATTTGACCGGCGTTTGGGCGAGTAAGCTGTGCTTGAAAGTTAGGGGCACAGTTCCATACGGCGATTGGATTTCCTGCTCCGCAATCGTTCCGGGAATACTATCTTGGAAGATATACACCTGATCATTCGGAATGGCGTCAAAAGCGCTTGGCGGCACGCCGAAATTGGCGGATAACACGTCTTTGGGCGTATGGGCAAACCAGTCGGAGATGGAGAGGGTATTCAAATCAGAGAAAGCCCCGTCATCGAAGACGAGCAGAAATTCACAGCCTTCCTCTAACCCTTGAATGGAATGCGGCAAACCTGCCGGAAAATACCACAGGTCTCCTGGACCGACATCCGCAATAAAATTGCGCCCTTGCCAGTCCATGGACGTAATGCGCGCGCAGCCTCGAATCATGTAGGACCATTCTGCCTGCTGATGCCAATGAAGCTCGCGAACGCCTCCCGGCGTCAGGCTCATATTCACGCCGGCGAGCGTTGTTGCAATGGGCAGATCCCGTACTGTAATTTCACGTGACCAGCCGCCATGATTGAGCTGCATATGGGTATCGGAGAACGACATTTTCAAATTCGGCACCAAGCCTGCATCCGTTGAAGGAGGCACTAGCATATCCGGATTCTCCATATCTCTCAAAATATCGCGAGGGCCTAAATCAAGACCTCCCGCACCGTCGCTTCTGATCGGCTGCGGAATGTGAAATGGCTTCCTATCGTCGGGGGTAGGATTGGTCATTAACGCGATTCCTCCTCTTATACTTCTTATTACGTCCCCTATAAGTATGAACGACAGCCTGGCTAGAAGACCAATTTCACCCCCTTCCATGACAGGATTCCCTGTTATCAGCCTACCTGCGGAGGTATCATTAGACATGTCTTTCCGTAGAAATGGAAGAGAAGCAGAGGAGGAATCCCGTCCATGACAGGCAGAACCTATAACGACGTTTATCCGGATAGTTGGAACAGCCGCATCGCATTCCCAATGGGAGGTATGGGGGCAGGGATGTTATGCCTCACAGGAAGCGGGTCCTTATCGCAGGTATCGCTGCGAAATAACCCTGATCTAGCCCATGAACCTTATCTGTATTCAGCCGTTTGTGTGAAGTCAGAAACAGGCAATATCGCGCGAGTGCTGGAAGGTCCGATTCCGCGCTGGAAGTTGTTCGGCTATCATCAAGCAGATGTCGATCCGGGACATTACTTAAGAAATTATGGATTACCTCGCTTTAAACGGAGTTCTTTTCAATCTCGATTCCCGTTTGGCCTCATTCAATTACAAGACGATAAGCTGCCGCTCGACGTGGAGATCAAAGGCTGGAGTCCATTTGCCCCCCTTCAAACCGATGATTCTTCGCTGCCTGCAGCTGCACTTGAATATACATTTACCAATCGTTCGGATCATCCTCTTGAACTCGTTTATTCCTTCCACGCGAAGAATTTCATGGCCACAACAGAAGATTCAGGTGAGGTGCTCGCTACCGATAACGGATTTATTCTGAATCAGCCTCCGGTAGAAGGGAAGCCGTGGGAGCAGGGAGCGTTCAGCGCAGTAGTGGATAAGCGGCCTTGCAGCGTCAACTATGCGTGGTTTCGAGGAGGCTGGTTCGATTCGCAAACGATGGCCTGGCAATCCGTGCAATCAGGCGAGATGCCGGAGAATCCGCCAATAACCGAAGGCAAACCAAGTCCTGGAGCCAGCTTGTTTGTGCCCCTCAAGCTTGAACCCGGCGAGCAGCAGACGGTTAAGCTGAGGTTCGCATGGTATGTGCCGGAAACGAACTACCATCATGGGGATTCCGCATTGCCGGAGGACGGAAGTCCGCGTACTCATAAACCGTGGTACGCAGGCCGATACGATGATATTAGAGCGGTTTCGCGCGACTGGTCCAACCGATACGACGCGTTATATCGGATGAGCAAGCAGTTTAGCGATTGTTATTATGATTCGACGCTTCCGGCTGAGATCGTTGAAGCCGCTGCCGCTAATCTATCGATTCTGAAAGCACCAACAGTGCTTCGTCAGACAGACGGCAGATTATGGACATGGGAAGGCGTAAATGAAACAAGCGGCTCCTGCCACGGCTCCTGTACACATGTCTGGAATTACGCACAAGCGCTGCCGCATCTGTTCCCGGAAGCTTCACGCGAATTGCGCAAGACGGAGCATAATGAATGCCAAGATGAGCACGGACATCAGAATTTCAGAGCACCGTTACCGATCAGACCGGCAACGCATTCCTTCCATGCGGCGGCAGACGGACAGCTGGGCAGCATTATGAATACGTACCGGGAATGGCGGATTAGCGGAGATTCGGAGTGGCTCGCAGAATTATGGTCTAAAGTGAAGCAAAGCCTGCAATTTTGCATCGATTCGTGGGATCCGAGACATAGCGGTGTGCTTGAAGAACCTCATCATAACACCTACGATATCGAATTCTGGGGTGCGAACGGCATGTGCACATCGTTATATTTAGGGGCACTGAAAGCAGCTTCGCTCATGGCGGAGAAAGTTGGAGACGAATCCTCAAACCTCTATCAGACACTCTATCGAAATGGCAGACTCATCATGGAGCAGCAGCTGTTCAACGGCGAATATTATGAGCAGGAGATCAAATGGGAGGGGCTGAAGGCACAATCGCCGCTCGAAATCGCTTCTATTAATATCAATTATTCGCCTGAAGCGATTCAGCTCTTCAAGGAGGAAGGGCCGAAGTACCAATATGGGAAGGGCTGTTTGTCCGATGGCATTATCGGGGCATGGATTGCAGAGATGTGCGGGTTAGGGGATATTCTGGATCGAAATCAAGTGAAAAGCCATCTGCTCAGCGTGTTCAAGTACAACTACAAGAAGGATCTCACCGAGCATACGAACTTGCAGCGATCCGGTTTTGCAGTTGGCGATGAGGGAGGGCTGCTGCTTTGCACATGGCCGCGCGGCGGGCAGCTGGCGCTGCCGTTCGTGTACAGCAACGAGGTGTGGACAGGCATCGAATATCAAGTCGCTTCCCACCTAATGTTGGTTGGCTGTGTCGAAGAAGGACTCCAGATCGTCAGAACCTGCCGCGATCGTTACGATGGTTCCATTCGCAATCCGTTCGACGAAATTGAGTGCGGTCACTGGTATGGCAGAGCGATGGCATCCTTTGGACTCATTCAAGGACTCACAGGTGTCCGGTATGATGCAATCGAGCGGACGCTGTATCTCACGCCTTCCAAAGCGGGAGATTTCCGAAGCTTCCTATCGACAAACAGCGGGTTTGGCACTGCAGGTGTTCGTGACGGTCAGCCGTTCTACGAGCCTGTCTATGGTGAGTTACAGATTGATCGGCTGGTTTATGAGGTAGATGCTAGAGCGAATCCCGTTCAATAATGGAGTAAGCGACATTCGTGCGCTGCGGGATGTCTTGGCGGCCTTGGATGCTCGCGATTAATTGTTCGGCGGCTCTGCGTCCGATCTCGTCAACGTGAAAATCAATCGTAGTCAGCGCAGGATCAACATAGTGAAGAATGTCGATATTATCAAAGCCCATGACGCCTGCCTGCTCCGGTACCCGGATATGGTGCGCCTTCAGAAACCGCATTATGTCGAGGGCATAGATATCGCTGCTGCAGAGAATCGCGGGCTTCTCGTCCGATTCCGTTATTAGCTGCAGCATGCTTTCCATGTAATCCTGATCTGTAATCAACGTATAACGGATATCCGGAAGCTCTTCGCAAGCCTCGACAAACCCTTTATAACGCTGCTCCGGCACGTAGATATTGCTCTTACCCTTGTAACGCAGAGGCGGGCTTACATACAGAATCCGGCGGTAACCTTTCGATGCGATATGATGAACGGCTGTTCTCATCGCTTGTTTGTCATCGATCCAGACGAATGGCAGCTTAGCAGACACCCGATTGGCGAACGTGACGATCGGTACGCCGGACAGCTTCAAGAAGGTATCGAAGGTCGTGCCCATATTAACCGGTGACAGCGCAATGCCGTCGACTTTACGGTCCAGCAGGTTGTTGATGTATTCCATTTCCAGCGCTTTATCCTTATTGGTCAGTACGAGATAGACGAAGTAACCGTGTTTTCTTGCTTCAGCCTCGAAGGAGTGGAACAGCTGCGAGAAGATGCGGTTATAGACGTCGAACAGCACGATGCCAAGCGTCTTCGTTTCTCCTTTGACCAAACTTTGGGCCAGAAAATGCGGTCGGTACCCCAGTTCACTGGCAACCTTCATGATCTTCTCGCGTGTAGCTTCATTGATGCCGGGACGGTTATTTAGCGCACGATCGACCGTACCCCGAGTTACTCCGCACAGCTCCGCGATTTGTTTGCTCGTCACTTTCATCAGATTCTGGCAGCTCCCGACTTTGGATTCATAGTTTTGCGATAATCGTAGTATAGAATGAGGGTGCAGGTCAATCCGTTCATGTGCACGGTGTGCGGAAAATGAAGTTGAAGATCATAAATAATAGCGTTTACAAAAATATACATGACTGTTACAATTAAAATCGTTCACGTGCACGGTGATTCCGTGCAAGCCATTATAACATTCCTAGTTGCGCATCATTCATAACTGAACGATAAACGAGCCTATAAGGAGCGATCGACAAGATGGTTTATTCGAAAGAGCAATTATTCGATTCATCAGGGCAGCGTACGTATTCGGAAGAAGCGAAGGAAGCTGCTTTTCTGCTAGGCGGAATCGGTACGGGTAATATCTCAATCGGCAGCCGCGGGGAGTTTAGAGATTGGGAAATCTTTAACCGCCCGGGCAAAGGCGACTTGCTGCCGAACACCTATTTCTCCATCTGGGTTAAGCCGGAAGGCGAAGCGCCAGTAGCGAAAGTGCTAGAGTCGAGATTGCCGCTGCCTCACAGCCGATCGCACGGATACCATCCGATTACAGGTGCCGGATTGCCTCGTCTAGAGAAGTCAACGATGCGCGGTGAGTATCCGCTCGTTTGGGTGGATTTTGAAGATAAGGAGCTGCCTGTACAGGTTTCGCTTGAAGCGTTCACGCCGTTTATTCCGCTCAATACGAACGATTCCAGCATTCCTGGCGCATACATGACTTACACGGTCACCAATACGTCGGATAAATCGGTCGATGTGACGATCGCAGGCTCGCTGATGAATCCGATCGGCGGATTGAATTACGACTCGTTTGGTAACTTGGATGTACGTAATACAGGGGGGAACTTCAACGAGTTCCGAGAGGAAGACGGATTTACCGGCTTGAACTTCACCTCGAACGCATTTGGCGAAGGGGAATTGAATTTCGGCAGCCTCTCGCTGGTGACGACGAATCCGAAGGTGACGCATAAACGCGCATGGTTTCGCGGCGGCTGGTATGATTTTCTGCAAGAGTTCTGGGATGATTTTGTCCAAGACGGCCAGCTGAATGACCTGGGCTACGACACGCCTTCCGAGCAGAACCGGACGGATACCGGCTCCCTTGGCGTATGCGAAACGTTGGCGCCTGGTGAGACGAAGACGTTTGCATTCATGCTGGCATGGCATTTTCCAAACCGTGTCAACGGCTGGAATGACCATATTTGCGTGAAGGAAGAAGCACGACATATTACGCAAAACTACTACGCCGGCTTATTCGACAGCGCGTGGTCTGCGGCTTCCTATCTGGTGAGCAATCAAGAGCGACTGACGCAAGAAACGAAGCTGTTTCACAGTGCGCTGTTCGAATCCACGCTCCCATCTCATGTTCTTGATGCATTATCGAGCAACATTACGGTGCTTCGCAGCCCCACCTGCTTCCGGTTTATCGACGGGCGGTTCTTCGGCTACGAGGGATGTTTTGATCATCAAGGCTGCTGTGACGGAAGCTGCACGCATGTATGGAACTACGCTCAAACGCTTGCGTTCCTCTTCCCTGAGCTTGAGCAGAGCATGCGCAGAACAGAGTTTCTGACGGAAGTCGAAGAAGATGGCAAAATGAATTTCCGTGCGTTTAAGATGTTCCAGTCGGAGTGGACGTGGCAAGGCACTTCTGCACCGGCAGCAGCCGACGGTCAGATGGGCACGATCATGCGTGCCTATCGCGAGTGGAAGCTGACAGGCGATGATGATTTTCTGCGTGAGCTGTGGCCTTCCATTCAGAAAACGTTGAATTATGCGCCGCTGCACTGGGATACCGATGGCGACCTGGTGTTTGACGGTGTGCAGCATAATACGTATGATATTGAATTTTATGGTCCGAACCCGCTTACCGGTGTATTCTTCCTAGGCGCGCTTCGCGCGGGGTCCGAGATGGCTCTATATCTGGGCGAAGAAGAGACAGCGAAGAAGTATGCGGCTGCGTTCGAAACGAGCTCGAAGCGACTTGATGAGCTGACATGGAACGGCGAGTACTATGTGCAGCGTCTTGAAGACGTGGATGCACATAAGTATCAGCACGGCATTGGCTGTTTGTCGGATCAGCTGCTTGGCCAGCAGCTCGCACATCTGTATGGACTTGGTTATTTGCTGCCGAAGGAACGTGTGCAGAGCGCGATTCATGCGGTGTTCAAGCATAACTTCAAAGAGGATTTCTACAACCATGTCAATTGTCAGCGGACGTACACGCTTAATGATGAGAAGGGCTTAGTGCTGTGTTCGTGGCCGGAAGGCGGCCGTCCGAAGCTGCCATTCGTCTATTCCGATGAGGTGTGGACCGGCATTGAGTACCATGTGGCGACGCATCTGATTTACGAAGGCTTTATAGAAGAGGGACTTACGATTGTAAAAGCGGTACGCGACCGTCAAGACGGATTCCGCCGCAGCCCTTGGAATGAAGTCGAGTGCGGCCATCATTATGCACGGTCGATGTCAAGCTGGGGACTTCTGATTGCGCTGAGCGGTTTCGAATTCGATATGGCTCGCGGCGAAATGAAGTTTGCGCCAGTCATTAATGAAGCGGATTATACCGGCTTCTGGAGCACAGGCCGTGCGTGGGGAACGTACAGTCAGAAGCAGAAGGATGGCGACGTTGAGATCGACGTCAAGGTGCTGTATGGCGATGCTTCCGGCGTGAAAGTCTATGCAGGCGGGAAAGAGTTTACGCTATAGCAGCTAGTGAGAGGCTGTCTCAAAATGCCATTATTGGCTTTTGGGACAGTTTTTTTGTGCAACAATCTCCACTGAGCTTCGTCTACAAAGGAAGAGACTCATTTTCTACCTAATCATTCTAATAGACGAGGTGTCCTTATAATGAAGAAATGGTTGATCAGCATGCTCGTTTGTACGTGCCTCTTAAGCTCGGGAAGCCGCTTCGCACAAGCAGGCGAGGTGCAAGCGGATGCATCGATTACAGTTACCGTAAACGATCGCGTCATAGCGTTTGATACCAAACCGATGAATGATCATGGAACCTTATTTGTCCCGCTTCGTTTTGTCGTTGATGAGCTGGGCGGCCAAATTACAGGTTGGAGCAACAATGAAGTAATCGTCGCGAAAGGTACCGCAACGATCCGTATGCACATTGGTTCAAAACAGATATCGATTAATCAGGAGCAGCACGAGCTTCTGGCAGCACCTAAGCTAATAGAGGGCCGAACGCTCGTGCCGCTTCGTTTTCTCTCGGAGGTGTTAGGAGCAACGGTCCAATACGTGGACCATCAAGTTCTCATCCGCACCGATATTCCGGAGCCAATCCATGGCAATTCCATTGGCAATCTCAATAACGGCGGCTGGTACGTGAGCGACAAAGAATGGATCTATTTCAACAATCAGGATGACAGCGGCAGGCTTTATAAAGAGAAGTATGATAGCTCGGAGAGTCAGTTGGTCAGTGACGACAAGTATATAGGGGCATTGAATCTAGTTGGTGAGCAATTGTACTATACAAGCGACAACAAGCTTTTCAAGTGTGATATCGATGGGGCGAACCGGACGCTTGTGCATGATTTTGGAGTGGGGGTAAACCTGGTATCCATCGTTGGAGATTGGATTTACTATACACAAGGCACCTATATGTATAAGCCGCTGTATCGCATGAAGCTGGACGGAACATCCAGAGAGCTGCTTGAGAAATACCAGGTATCCAGCATTGCGGTGATGAATGGGAAAATTTATTATACAATTGAAGCTCAGAAGCTATTTGTGATGGATACGGACGGACGCAATAAGAAGAAACTGCTCACGGGGGACTACATTACATGGGTCGAAGTGAAAGGGCAGTCTCTGTATTTTAATTTCAAAGGGAAGTTGTACAGCATGCGTACAGACGGAACGTCTTTAACGAAAATCTCTGATCTGGATGCGCGCAATATTAATATTCAAGGAGATAGGCTCTATTTCAGCAACTATAGTGAATACAGCAAGCAATTATATCGGCTGAATCTGCTGGATCACACTACTCAGAAGCTAAGCGATGATAAGGTTTACTATGTAAATATTTTGGATAAGAAGCTGTTCTTCTACAACCCTGATATCAGAGTCGTTGAAGAGATTGAGATCGAAGGGGCATAATAAGGAGAAACGCAAGAAGCCTGAGGTGATAAAGTTGGAAATGGAACAAAGGCTGGCGGTTATCGTAGAGCAGCTGAAGCGGGTTCCCGGCATTGCTGGCATTGTGCTCGGCGGTTCTCGTGCTACGGGAACACATACCGATGAATCCGATGTAGATATCGGCCTCTATTATGATGCGGCTGAGCCAATCGATATTGAAGTACTGTCCGCGGTCGCGACAGAGATGGACGACTCGGGAAGGGAAGAGCTCGTCACGCCAATCGGGGGTTGGGGGCCATGGATCAATGGCGGAGGCTGGCTCCGTATCGGGGGAATTGCCGTCGATTTGTTATACCGGGAGCTGGATAAAGTGACAGCTGTAGCGATGGACTGCCGGCGTGGCAGCATATCCGTTCATTATCAGCCGGGTCATCCGCATGCCTTCTGCAGTCCCATCTACATGGGAGAAGCAGCTGCTTGCCGAATTTTATGGGACCCGAAAGGCCGGATTGAGCAGCTTAAGATCTTGTGTACGCCATATCCGGATGCGCTGATGAAGGCGGTTTCGGATACCTTCCTGTGGGAAGCGGGCTTCTCGATTGCTAATGCGCATAAAGGCGTGAAGCGTGGAGATGTTTCTTATGTCGCGGGCCATCTGTTTCGCACGGTCAGCTGCATGACACAGGTGCTATTCGCACTCAATCGTACCTATATGCTGAATGAGAAAGGTGCGGTCGCAGCATGTGCGGCCTTCCAGATAAGTCCGGTTGACTTCACGAATCGGATTGAACGGAGCTATTCACTGCTATCGCCGGAGCGGGCTGTCCTAGCATCGGCCGTGCAAGAGATGGATGCGCTGGTGCAGGAAACGGAACGACTAAAGGCAGAACATTTACGTTAAGCGTGTGGCAGATTGACTGGCTGGGCAGGTGGAAACCTGCTCAGCTTTTTTCTTTTTCATGGACATGAACCTTATATCTACTATTCAGCGATCGTTTATTTTGCTATCGTTGATAGATCAAGGAGAAGAATAGAGAGGAGGCACTCAGCATGAAGGTACTCATATTCGGGGCAACGGGCATGGTCGGGCAAAGCGCGCTTCGTGAATGCCTTGTAGATCCACAAGTGACCGCGATCACCTCAGTCGGACGAAATGTAACCGGTCAGAAGCATGCCAAGCTGCATGAGATTAAACAGGCTAATTTGCTTGATCTATCTGCAATCGAGAATCAATTAACGGGCTTTGATGCCTGCTTCTTCTGTCTCGGTATATCGTCTGCGGGAATGAGCGAGGAGCGTTATACCGCGATTACCTATGATCTGACGATTAGTGTGGCAAAGATATTGGCGCGGTTGAATCCGCTGATGACGTTCATTTATGTGTCGGGCAGGAGCACGGACAGCACGGAGAAAGGCCGCAGCATGTGGGCGCGAGTGAAGGGGAAAACAGAGAACGATCTGCTGAAGCTTCCGTTCAAAGCGGCGTATATGTTCAGGCCCGGGGGGATTATACCTCGCCATGGTGTCAGGTCTAAGACTAAGCTATATCAAGCATTATACACAGTTATGAGACCGTTCTATCCGCTGCTGGAGAGAAGCTTTAAGAGCGCCATCACGTCATCGGATAAAGTCGGACGCGCCATGATCGTCGTTACGCAGCAAGGTTATTCAACACCGTTCATTGAAAGCGATGATATCAATCAACTAGCTTCACAACAATCATGAACTGCGAGGAATTTCGATGTCGATGAAGCCAGCACCACTTCCGCAATCCATACTATTCGAACTCATTCTGGCTGTAATCGTCGGTGGTACGGTCATCACCGCATTCTCACCTCTTTATGGGAATGGGATTATTAATGTCGTTGTTCCGATCGTTATTTTATTGGTCTTAAAAGCTGATTTCTTTGAAAAGCTGAAGCTTTCCACGCTGTTAATCGGCCGAATATTGGTTGTCGTGACCTTCCTAGGTTTCTTTCCGGACAACTGGCTCGTTCCAACCATTGTGTGGCTGCTTCGCATCAATATTCTGGAAGCGGCACTGACCGATTACAAGAATAGAAGCTACTATAATGTCGCTTCAGGCATTGCTTTGATTGCTTCATCCTTTGTTCTACAAGGCGAATGGCTCGGAACCTATTACGTCACGACTAACGAAGCGATGATCTATTGGGCGATTGCCTATACGCTCTGGAATTGGAACTTCGTCATCTACAATTTCAAGCAGCAGATCGGGTTCTACCATATTGCTGTACTCATTGCTCCGCTGCTGATTGTACTCGGAGCGTGGAATCCCGGATTGTGGCTAATCATGCGTGCGAACAGCTTGACGCTTGCTGGGATTTTTCAAATTTCATGCAAAAGGTACTTGGAGCAAAACCTTCGGAATGAATCGCTCACTGCTTTCATTGCTGCGGTTAAACGAAAACCTATTCAACTTGCCGTTATGGTAGTCAATGTGCTGCTCTGTGTTTTGACGCTGGTTTTTGTAGGGATAGGTTAGCGAATGAGGTGTCGAGAGAGTCCATGGGACTTTCTCGACATTTTTTTATATAACAATTGCCATAAACTGTGTAATTCGTAGTCTCAAAGCTTAGATAATATGATGAATCTATGAAAAACAGAGTTGCTCCGAATAGGCAGTAAAACTATGATGTGGATATGAAAGCGCATACAAGATGATTCAATCTAGCGGTGGCAGAAGGGAGATGCTTGGAGGAAAGTCAGCAGTAGAAGGATGGACCAACTAACCGAATCACAAAGGAGAATAACAATGAAGAAGAAGATTACGCTTGTCTTGTTAGCCTGCAAGGATTTGCATCTGCTGTTGATGCGGCCAAAGAAGCAGGAGGACAAGTCATCGTTGACGAATTGAATAAGCAATATGCAGCGTTTACAGCAGGCAAGTAAGGGGAGCGAGAAGAACGGGCGGGGCATTGCCCCGCCTTTTCCATGTTAATCCAAGCAGCAGAAAGCGGACATCCGTTCCACCTTGAACACGAATTCTCGAAAGGGGCTTGTTTATGACTAATCGCATCTTGCTTAGCGGATCGGAATGGACCGTGACCGGATGGAATCGCAATCAGTGGAAGCTCGGCATGAGCATGGAGCTGGGCTTTAGCATCAATCCGATGCTCCCGGCAATGAAGGCTGTAGTTCCGGGGGCAGTGCAAAGAGATTTAATCGCGGCAGGCTGGCTGCCCGATCCAAACGAAGGCTTGCGAAGCATGGAACTGGAGTGGGTGAACCATCGCGACTGGGTGTATGAGCGAAGGTTTGAAGTTCCGGAAGGCTGGGTGCAGGACCGCTGTGAATTGGTGTTTGAAGGACTGGATTTCTGTGGATTCATCTATCTGAACGGCGAAGAAATTGCAGCTTTCGAAGGGATGTTTCTTCCGGTAACCATTGATGTTGCGGCTAAACTGCGTGTGGGGAAGGGGAATGAGAATAGGCTTCAGCTTGTCTTCCTGCCGAGTCCTGAGGTGGATGGGCAGATCGGCTACTCGAATGAGATCAGCAAAGTGAAGTCGCGCTTCAATTACGGCTGGGACTGGTGCCCGCGCATCGTACCTGTTGGGATATGGAAGGGTGTAAGTCTGCGGACTTACACTGCGCTGAAGCTCGTTGATTTCTATCCGAAGGCTGTTCCGGCCGAGGATGGTGACGGCGGTGTGGTGCAGTATGGTTTGGAAGCTGAGATTTGGCGGCCGGGCAGCTACACGTTGGCCTGTGAATTAGTCGATGCAGTGGGCGAAATCGTACATAGTGAAAAGAATATCTATGATATTCGTGGCGGTGGAATACGTCGAATTGAGCATGAAATGTCCATTAAAGCTGTTCGCCGCTGGTGGCCGAATGGCTATGGGGATCAGCCGATCTATATGGCGAGGATCACAGTTTATGATACGGAAGGTCGAGTATGTGCAGCAGATGCGAAGATAGTAGCTTTTCGCACCATTCAGTTTGTTCCGAACGAGGACTCCCCTCCGGGTGCGCTGCCTTATACGCTGTTGGTAAACGGCGAGCGAGTTTTCATGAATGGCGTGAACTGGGTACCCATTTCACCGTTCTTTGGCGGCGTAACGAGCGAAGAGTATGCGCATTACCTTGGTCGATTTAAGGCGATGAACGTGAATTTGTTGCGCGTATGGGGCGGAGCGATTACGGAGAAGGAAGATTTCTATGCCTATTGCGACCGCAACGGTTTGCTGGTATGGCAGGAGTTTCTGCAGTCATCTAGCGGGTTGAACAACTGTCCGCCGGATAATGCTGCATTTCTGAAGGAGCTCGCGGGCGTGTCGCGGGCTGCTGTTTTCGAGAAGCGATCGCATCCGAGTTTGATGGCATGGTGTGGCGGAAATGAGCTAATGTGGGAGAATTTCTCACCGGTGGACGAGAGACATGGGAATATTGCGATGCTGAAGAAGCTGGTGGAAGAGCTGGATCCCGGTCGTCCGTTCTTCCCGTCAAGCGCGTCCGGCCCTAGATTCGGTGCAACTGAAGAGGAGTTCGGCAAAGGGCTGCATCATGATGTTCATGGACCTTGGCTCTATCTGGGGGAAGAGAACCACTATCGATTCTTCAATCACAATGACAGCTTGGTGCAGACGGAGACAGGAACGCCCGGAACGTCAAGAGTGGAGAGGATCCGCGAGTTAGCTGATCGCATGTCCCCTTGGCCGCCGACGAAGGATAATGCCTATTGGCTGCACCGCGGCGCATGGTGGATTCAATGGGAGCAGCTCTCCGCTATGTTTGGGCCATGGGAGCTGGAGCGGGATGAGCTGGAGCAGTACTGCCAGGCCAGCCGGTATTTGCAGCTGGAATCGCTGCGGTACATGGCGGAGGCGACACGTCGAAGAGAGCCGCGATCCTCGGGTTTTATTATCTGGATGGGCAACGAACCGTTCGCCAACAATGCCAACACGTCCATGCTGGAATATGACGCGATACCAAAGCCGGTTTACTATGCGATGAAGAAGGTGTTTGGCGGTTTGCATGTATCTGCGAAGTATGATCGCCTTTCGTACGGTGTAGGTGAGTCGTTTGGCAGCGAGATTTTCCTGCATGCGGATCGGGCGGATCAGCAGCTGGTGCCATTTGCAGTGAATGCTCAGCTGTTGCAGGCAGACGGCTCGGTGCTTGAGAGCCAACGCTTCTTGGCTTCGGTCGCGCGTGTGAACGATTATATTGGCAAGTTGGAATGGCAAGTAGAGGATGTGCCCGGCTCTGTGATGGTCTTGCGATTGGCTGTAAGTGACGAGCATAATCGGGAGATTGCAGCGAATGAGTATCTGTTTACCGTGAATGCAGCTAGTCCGCTTGAACCGCTACGAAGGCTACCTGCGGCTGATGTTCGAGTACGGCAAGGCGACCGACCGGAACAGCTTATTATGGCCAATATGTCAGAGATGGCTGCCATTGGTGTGTATTTGATCCAGCGTGATGCAAGTCAGCTTATCCATCTGGATCGTAATTATTTGACGCTGCTTCCCGGGGAGCAATTGGCGATCCGTTCGATGAATGGTCCCGTGTCGCCGGAGGATTTCTACGTAGAGGGAATGAATATAGGTGGACTGCTAATTTAATAGCCATGCTAATAAACAAGGATAGTCTTCGTGCTATCCTTGTTTGATGCTGTCGATAAAATCTCGACATCTCGCACTCCTCATCTTGCATCTCGTGAAAATCTAACGAACCGTAGAGGCGTTATTTGGGGATAATCGCTCCCAAAAACTCAAAAACCGTCAAATAGAGCCCCTACGGTTCGTTAGAAGTATTTCGGAGCCGATAATGGGCAAATAAGCGCCGTACGGTTCGTTAGAGCATTCAGGCAAAACGTTAAGCGAAGTTTCGCGGATGCCAAAGAGCTCCACGGACTTCGCTATTGCCGGTTTTATTTTAGCCCGCTATGATTCAATCATCCCCGCATCTCGGACGTTGATTTGCACGTTCACTTTGACAGGCTGTTTAGGATAGACGGTTTTCCAATCGAGATGTTTCCAAGTTTCATAAGACATGCTGTTTCGCACGGCGATGCCGATACCTAAACTGTCGGTACCAAGGGATTGCAGCCGGGTAACGATTAATTGTAATTCTTCACGTAATGCCTTCGACATATCTTGCTCCAACTGGGTGAAGGGGGTATCTTTGTCCAAATGCTGTTTGCCTTCATATTCGAGGATAACGCCGCTAACTCGGACGTTTAACGTGACCTCGTGAGAGGATCCAACCTTCTTGACGGAGATCGAGCGTTTCGTAATCAATTGAGTGAGCATGGCCCGCTCTTGCGAGCCGGCAGCGCTATTGGTAAATTTGATAAGCAGCTCGCCATTCTTCACGTTCTTAAGCAGCAAGAAGAACGGGACAGCTTCATCGGAAGCCATCTTTCCCCTGTAGCTGTCACCACTAAACAGTGCGATTCCATCAATTTCGACATAGTCTTTCTCCTGCGCAATGAGCGGCAGGATCGGATCGATGCCGTCATCGTAATAATCGCGCACAAATTCGTATAGGCCGCCGGGAGGCACTTCGTTTATTTTACTTTTCTGTTCGACGAGAGCGCTGATATGATCACTAATCGAGGGGATGCCAGGGTATGGATGAGTTAGTAACTTAACCGCGTTCCCATTTGCAATGATGATACGGATCTTCTCGCCAACCGAATAGTCCCGACGATAAGAGTCCAAGTAATTCCAAATGCCGGCTGCTGCCAGTTCATTGCCGAATATCAAATTCTGCAGCTGACCGGAAACGAGTATTTGGCTCGTTTTGAGTGAAAGCTTTCGGCGTGCTTCCTTCGTAGACTCCGATTCCGTTTGCAAATTGGTCACTTGTGTCTGCCCTCCGAGGCCAATGCGGGGTATCGCAATGGCAACGGCGATTTTTTTCCCTTTCGAAGTACCATCCTCTTGTTTCACCGCATCGACAGCAACGCTGTTTACCATTCCCAAGTCCTCAAGCTTCTGTTCTTTGATACATCCTGTGAGCAGCAGGAGCAGAAGCAGGATTAATCCGCGTCTATACATGTTTTCGCCGCCCCTTCAAATGATGGATATAAATGAGTATGAGCAGCAATGCGGGCAATAGAAACGCGACTCCGATTTCCGTAATACCCATGTAATGAAGCCATTGTTCGGTCTTCTGCAAATCACCGCGATTCCACGTCACGACGATCGCAGCGAGAATGGCCATTGCCAAATAAGGAATAATCCGCTTCTTTGCGGTAGTGATCATATTTTTGACCAATTCAAGTGCCGCCCAAAGATACATGGTCGTAATAATAAGTGCTCGAAGCAGAAAGAGATTGAAGATGAAATCATCCACGCGCTGCACGAACGGGAAGCGGATAAACGATAACGTATTTAAGGACGGATATGCGAGCTGCTTCAACTGTTCAAAGCTATAGAAGCTGAAGGTTAGAAACGCAATAAAACAATAAACCAGCGTCACAACGAGGTTTGCGATTTGAAAACCTTGCATTAAGCGAGTCTTTTTTCCTGAATAAGGAAATAGCAATAGACACAATTCGTAGCCTAGAAATGCAAAATAGATGTTGAAAATACCTTGCAAGGTAAACGCCGCATCTTTAAACATATAAGGTGTGAATCGAGTAAAGTTGAATTGATTCAGCATCGTCTGCGGAACAAGGATAAGCTGCCAGAATACACAGATGAAGAAGATCACTGTAGCCGTGGCGATGCCGTTAATGCCTTTGCCCAGAAGCAATACAACGAGAGCTCCGAGCAGAATGTACAGGTAGAGAGGGTTAATCGTCGGAAACGACGTGGACCGCAATATTAGCAAAAACTGCTTGCTGATCAGGACGCCTAACACGGTCCATTGCAGGGTAAGCAAACTGAATAGAGGAACCACGATAGCGGAAGGCAGTACACTTCTCGCGATCTTGTAAATACTGACACCTTTGCTGAATCGATAGACTAAAGCAATCAGCCATAAATTGATGGACGCGATCGCACCGAATCCGAACAGGGCAAGCCAGCCATTATAACCAAATTCTTCAGCGAGAAAGCGCGGCATTTCGAACGAAATAATGCCGTACTGCAACGTAATGGCCAGGATGATGACTTGTGAAAAGGTTAGTTTCGCATTCATATGGAACTCCTAGCGTGAGGACGATTTGGCGTGCTTTCTGGCTTTATCTATCCATTGCACCGGTGCACGTACGATCATATCGAGCCAATTGCCAGGTGACATGTATGCACCGGCACCACCGAACGCATTTTTTCCAGACAGCTGGATGACGAACAAGGCAAGCCCGATAACGAGCCCGAAGTTGCCAAGTAAACCAGCCAGTACAATGATAGCAAACCGAAATAGCCGGATTGCCGAGCTCATGGAATAGCTGGGGATGACAAAGGATGCAATTGCAGATATCGAGACGGAAATAATGAGAATATTGCTTGTGATTCCGGCTTGTACAGCAGCTTGGCCAATGACGATACCTCCGACGGTGCCGATGGTTGTCCCAACTTTGGTTGGCAGACGAGCACCCGCTTCACGCAGCAGCTCGATGGTAAACTCCATAATGATGGCTTCCATTAAAGGCGTAAACGGAACCTTGTTGCGAGACTCCATCAAGTTATTTAGCAGCGAAGGCGGAATCATCTCGTAGTGGTAGGTGACAACAGTAACATAGAACGCCGTAAAGCCAAGCGTAATAAACAATGCGATATACCGGAGAAGCCTTATAGCGGAAGAGACTAGCCATGACATGTAATAATCGTCTGGTGAGGAGAAAAATTCATAGAAGGTAGCAGGTGCGCTGAATGCAACCTGGCTTCCATCCAACAGACCGACCAGATTACCTTTTGCGAGCTTACTCACTGCTACGTCTGGTCGTACAGTTGTCAGAAACTGCGGGAAAATTGTGAAAGGTCTAGGATCCAAATATTGCGTGAGCGTGTTCGTGTCGAGTACGGTATCCGTACGAATGGCATGAAGTTTCTCGCACATCAGCTGCAGATCGTCGGGGTCGGCTACGCCTTCCAGATAGAGCAGAGACATCGTCGACTCTGACTCGCTGCCGAGCTTGAAGGAGAGCGATTTTAACCGGGCGTCCTGAAGTCGTCTGCGGATGAGGGATAAATTTGTGCTTAGCGATTCCGTGAACGAATCCTGCGGTCCGCTGATGGCGGTTTCTGTATCCGACGAGGTGATGGAGCGGGCGTCCGGCGAATAAGAGTCGTACAAATAAGCTTGCCCGCTGTAGTAAATGGCAACTTGTCCGCCAAGTATGCCTTGAATTAACTGTTCCGATGAAGTGGCTTTTACATATTGGGATTGTGTCAGCTGCTCTTCGATTTTTGCCTCATGGTTGTCAACTGCGCCGAATGGCTCCAGCACATCCTTGCGCAGTTGTTCTTTTCCCGTCAGATGAGCGAAATAAATCAGATCTATGGCATGAAGGGGGAACTTCTGGTGTACGAGGTCAGCACAATGGTTGAGCGCGTGAAGCGTCCGGCTAAGCATTTCAGGTTCGGTTTTCTTCCCTGCATCCTTCACAAGAAATTCCACACTTTCTTCGTATCCTATAATGGCCTTGCTTTAGTATGAAGAAGGGCTGGGATTTTTATGCAAATAGAAGGGAGTGGCAGCTGTATCGTTTGTAAATGAACAGTAAGAGTCCATTGGCTGATGTTTGCCTCTTCGTGGTAAACTAGGAGAAAACGGGCAAGTGAAGGAGCCAATTCAGCATGAAATTCTTGAAATACATCCTTTCCGTTATCCTTGTGGCAGCTTGTGCCGCGGTAGGCGTTATTTATGCCTCTTCCTCGTCCTCCGAGCCCGCTATCGTGAAAGACATCGAAGCGGAATGGGCGTTTACGCAGGCTGGCGGACAGCCAGATCAACTGCTGATAGGCGTGATCAATGATGCCGAAACTTCGCTTGATATCGCGATTTACAGTTTGACGAAACCGGACATCGTCGATGCGATCAAGAAGGCGAAGAAACGTGGGGTTGCCGTTCGTATCATAACCGACAAAACTCAGTCGGGCGGCAAAGCACAGAAAGAAGCGCTCAAGCTGCTTGGCAGCGCGGGTATTCCGATGAAAATCAACAAGCACAGCGGGCTCATGCATTTGAAAATGACGATCGCCGATGGCGCCATTGCGACGACGGGTTCATTCAATTATTCGAAATCGGCGAGCACCGACAACGATGAAGTGCTGATGGTGCTTCGGAACAGCGAGGTTGCCGAGTCCTTCGCAGCGCAATTTCAAGAAATGTGGGAGGACACGGGAGGCTTTCAAGCGATTACGCCGATTATCGCAGAGGATGCGCTTGAAGTTACATCGCCGCTGGATGAAGCGGAGGATTCCGCTGCTACTAAGGATGGCAAGACTTCGCCGGGCGAAGCCGTTGTTTACCGGAGCTGCGCTGCCGTTAAGGAAGCCGGCAAAGCCCCGCTGCACAAAGGGGATCCAGGCTACAGTACGAAGCTTGACGGTGACAAGGATGGCATTGCTTGCGAGAAATAGTAGGAGAAGGCCCGCGCTGTATGCGGGCTTTTTTGATGCCCATTCACTCGACATAAGTCGACAAAAATTAAGGACTTTAATAGAGGATTTACTCGAACGAATGTCGAATAAATGCTAAAAGAAGGATAAATATGTTTACGACTTACAGCTGGGGAGTTGACTGCCACTTGAAAAACTTTCTTCAAAAAAGCATTAAGATCAACATGCTAAACAGCAGACTCCGTATGCTAGGTGTCATATTCGTACTCATCGTCGGTGTTTTCTGCACGGCAATTTTCTCTTACTTTGAGCTGGATCATCAAGAACGCGATATTCATCATCAACTGAATCAAACCATTAGACTGCAGCAGCAGTATATTGATAAATGGATGTCCGACCGAATGTCGGAAATTAGTATGATTGCTAGTCTTCCTACAGTAACAAAGTGGGAGCGAAATGAGATTGCCTCCATACTGAAATTGTCCCAAAGCAAACATACGGAATTTAAAGCTATGAGTTTGATCGACGAAGCCGGCTTTAGCGCTTTAACCAAAAGTGATTTGAACGTGAAGGACCGGGCATATTTTATCGCTGCGCAGCAAGGCAAAGAGTCCATTTCGGATGTGATTGTGTCACGAAAAGATGGAAAGCGGATCATCGTGTTCGCGGCGCCGGTACTCGATGCGACCGGACAGTTTATTGGCCTTGTTGCCGGAACGGTTGATCTGACGACAATTGAACGTTTAATGAAGCAATTCGCTTATGGGAAGAGTGGACAAACCTATCTCGTCGATTCGGATGGGATGTTAATTACGGGAGACAGCCTGGGAACAGGAGAATTCGATTCGAAGCCTATTCAGTCTGCCATTGTAGAAAGGGCAAAGACGGGCAGCAAGTCCAAATCTGCCTATACGAATTATCGTGGAGAAATCGTTTATGGCGCGTACAATTATGCGAATAACGGCAGATGGCTTGTGATCGGTGAAGCGGCCAAGGCGGATGTGTTTGCCTCGCTCTATACGGAGCTCAAATATACGAGTTTATTTATTCTGCTCGCGATGGCGGCAGCGGTCTTCATTATGTTCCGAACAGCGAGGAAGATCACAGAGCCTATTAACCATCTGTTAACCGGCGTGAAGATGATCAAAGAAGGCGGCTACCATTACCGCATCGAACCTGAAATGTTAAAACATGCAACACTGGAATTTCAGCAGCTGTGCAGACTGTATAACTCTATGTCGGATACCATTGTGCATCAGATCGGGGCTCTAAGTGCCGAACGGAACTTTGCCTCTTCGATTATCGAGACGGCTGCTTCTCTCGTTGTAGTCATCGATCCGGATGGACGCATCATTCGGTTCAATCATAGCTGTGAAACGATTACCGGCTATCAATTCGAAGATGTTCAGGATCGATCCATCTTTGAGTTTCTCGTTCCTAGTGAAGAACAGGCGGCTGTACGCGTGCATTTCGGTAATTTGATGACAGTGAATGGGAAGACTCGTCACGAGAATCACTGGCGTACACAGGCCGGAGAACTGCGGCTGATTGCTTGGTCGAATACGATTCTGGAGGGGCAGCAAGGCGAGCAGCATTCCATTATTAGCATCGGCATTGATGTGACGGAGCAGCGTTTGGTTGAGCAGGCGATGATTGAGAATGAAGAGCGGATCAGACTGTTGGTCGGGTCGATGGACGAAGTGGTGTCTACTTTTGATACGGAGTTGAAGCTCACAGGTGTTTATGGCAGATCTATGGATTCGAACATCCATGATCAGCATCCCTTCTATTCCGGAAAGACCATTCATGAGCTGCTCAATGCCGACAACGCGAAGCTTCATGTAGAAGCCCAGCAGAAAGCGCTGCTAGCGCGAAACACGGTATTGGATTGGTCGATCAGCTCGCCGACAGGTTCGACTTCTTACCACCAAACATCCTACTCGCCACTCCGTGACAATGCTGGCCGTGTGAAAGGCGTCGTGTCCGTCAGCCGAGAAATTACGCAGCTGAAGCAAGCGGAGGAAGCATTCCAGGTAACGCAAGCCAGTTTGAATAATATTTTGGAAAGTATTACGGATGCGTTTATGGCGCTGAACAATGACTGGACGTTCTCCTATGTCAACAGCGAGGCTGAACGGATTCTCGGCAAGAATCGCGAGATTATTATGGGCAGGCTGCTATGGGATTGCTTCCCTAAGATCATCGGGACTGCCATATTCAACTCTTATCGAGAAGCGATGGAGCAGCAGGTGCCGGTCTTCGCGGAGGAGTATCTTCCGTTCCTGCAATCATGGTATGGGGTGCATATTTATCCTTCGAAGGATGGACTGTCCATCTATTTCCAGAATGTGACGAAGCGCAAAGAGCTGGAGCAAGCGGCAAAAGAGAGCGAATCACGACTGAGCACCATTGTCGAAACGGTCCCGAACGCGATTTGCGTCGTGGATGCAACCGGACAAATTACGATGGCCAACCAGATGGCGGAGGATATTTTCGGATTAGATAAGGAAGCGATTCTTAGTCGAACCTATGCGGATGAGGCTTGGATATTGTACGATTTTAACGGAGAGCTGATTCCGAAGGACGACTATCCGGTCGCACATGCATTTCGAACCGGGCAAGTGGTGTCCAATTGCGAATTCGTGTACAAGCGGGCCGACCAGTCCACGGTCATGGTTTCCTGTAATGCTTCTCCTGTTATCGACAGCCATGGGCAGATTACTAGTGTGCTGGTCTCACTCTCGGATATTACTAGCCGGATTGCTGTGGAGTCCAAGCTTCAACTGGCTAATGAAGAGCTGAAGAAACTGTCTTCCTTGGATGGGTTGACTGGCGTGTACAACCGGAGATACTTCAATGAGCAGCTGCGCGTGGAGTGGGAGAAACATGTGGTCGATCGTGCGCCATTGTCGCTAATTATGCTGGATATTGATTTCTTCAAAAGCTACAATGACACCTACGGTCATCAAGGCGGTGACATGTGCCTTAAGAAAGTCGCATCCGAGATTCGAGATTCGCTCCACATGCCTGATTCTTTCATCGCTCGTTATGGGGGCGAGGAATTTGGCATCGTGCTTCCAAATACGACGAAACTGCAGGCTGCCGAATTGGCGGAGTTCGTAAGAATACGGGTGGAGAATAATCGCATTCCTCACAGCAAATCGACGGTGAGCACTTATCTGACGATCAGTTTGGGAGCGGCGACTTTGATACCGGATTATGAGCAAGACGAGGAGAAACTGATCGCTAACGCAGATAAATGCCTCTATGAAGCGAAAAAGACACGCAACCGCGTCGCCGTTTATGAACAGATAGAAGTGACAATATCTGAAGGATAATTGATAGAACAGAAAAAAGCCCGCGTTCGGGCTTTTTTCTGTTTCCATAAGGGTACTGCGTGCTGAAGATGGAAAATGTTGCATAAGAAGCAACAAAGTGATGGGGAAACAGCTTGCATCTTGAAATTGTTGCTTGGAATGCAACATTTGCCGCCACTTTGAGCTTTACAGGCAACTTTCCAGCGGAAATGTTGCAGTTTGCGCAACAATTGCTCAAGAAAGAATTGAGAGTTGGTTGAAATAATGCATAATATGCAACATTTTGCATCGTGTGAGGTATTGCACCTGGCCTTGAGGAAGCTATAACAAATGATAAACAGCACCTTCGGTTAACTCGTAGCAGGTGGTATAGCTGTTACGAGTTATTGGTTGCATCAGACCACGACGGGCCAGGTTTTGCAGTAGGTTTCGAGCGCTGCGGAAGCTTATATGAAATTGAAGCATAACATCCCTAGGTCGTACCGATTTGCTTAGCTGGAGTGCGAACCGAAGCACATCTTTCTCATCTGCTGGGAGCAACTCCGTTGAATGCGGTCGAATTAGGTAAGGGCCGATAACCAACTGTAGCAGCATGCGACATACATCGGGTCGTTTAAGCACATCGTCAAAGGAGAAATGAATCATTTTCCAACCCATTCCCGTCAGAAAGGTATCACGATTGAGCGAATAACTGAAACTTTCTCGGTCCATATCTTTGATATGGCTTTGATAGCCGTCGCATTCCAAGCCAAATCGTCCGTAAGGAGGGAGAAACGCGAAGTCTAGAAATTGTGATTTGCGGTTCCAGTCATGAATTTCATACTCCGGATGCAAATGCTCGAAACTGCCGAATAGCGGCCACCACACATTTTGCAGCAATAGTTTTTCCGCATATTGATGCCCTCTTAATAATCTCCCTTTGCGCTCTCCTAATCGCTTGGACAGATGCAGTTTCAGAAACCGTGCATGCTCTTCTTCAAAATCCAACATGATTACAACTTCTCCTTTCTCCCTATGGAAATAAAAAAAGAACGCCTCTTTCGCCGCGTGCGGCAAAAAAGGACGTTCTTCGTCTAGATTCAGTATAGCACATGGAAGTAGTTGGGAGATATAAGTGTTTGGAACTAGTAAGCGCTCCCCTTCCCGCCTCCTTACAACTCGCGATGTTTATACGCACGCGGATTCATACCGTACCGTTTGCGAAATTGACCTGCGAAATGGTTGTAGTTCTGGAAGCCGACATCGAGTGCGACCTCAGAGGCTTGGCGGTCGGTGTGCTCCAGTAGGAGGGCCGCTTGGCGGATGCGCATGTCGTTAAGTGAATCAACAATGGATGATCCGGTTGATTCCTTATATAAATGCGACAGCCTTGATGGTGATAGGCCGACTGCTCTGGCCAGCTCATCGATTCGAATCGGGTCCTGCATACGCGATGAGAGCAAATGCCGAATCTCTTCAATACGAGGATCCACCTGCCTCGAAAGCCGCTGGGCGAGCAGCAGCAGGATTTCACGCATCGTACTTTCGCATAACTCGTTCCAGTACAGGCTGCGCTCGATGGAATCGGAGATCAGCCGGTTGAACGCTTGATAGATGCGATTCCGTGCCACGTTGCTGTCGATCGCATGTATAAGCAGTCTCTCGCTTGGGAGCAGGCTGGTTTCCATAAATCGCGGCGTGAAGTGTGCCCAGACGAAATTCCATGTGCTGCCCTTACGAGTGCCATATTGGTGGGGGACACCTGGCTGCATCAAGGTCACATCGCCCGTCTGGCAGAATCGTTCCTCTCCATCAATCAGAAAATACCCCTCGCCTGCGAGCGTATAAGTAATGAGCCAATCCCCCATCCCTTCCGACCGTTTAATGGAGTAGTTGTCAGGCTGTTGAAAATGGTTGGCGATGACCATATTTCCGCCTTGTTCCTTGATATAGGACGGTAATTCGGGTTCCTTCGCGCTCATGTCCGGCTCACTCCTCTTACACTCATTATAGCAGGATTGTAGGAGTAATTAGCAACATACATACTTCTGTATCAGCGTGGAATTATCTACAATAAAAGTACAGTGATGTACTGTCATCATCTACTTATTTACTAGGGGGAAGAGGAATGTCAGACGCTTTGCGAGTTCTCACAGCCGAACAAAAGCAGCAATTCGATAAGGAAGGTTATCTCATTGTGAAGGGATTGTTCTCACCCTCACATCTAACTGAAATTGTAGAGACCTTTGATACGATGAGCCATGAGACGATTCCGGGCTATTTTGAGCCCAACCTTAAACCGGACGTTACCGATCCGCTGCAGCGTTATCCGCGTGTTATGCATCCACACCGTTTCAACGAAACGGCGAAGAAATATATGCTTCATAACCCAGTTATGGAAGTGCTGGCTGATCTATACGGAGAAGAGGCGTATGCGGCGCAAAGTATGTTCTACTACAAGCCGCCGGGATCCAGAGGCCAAGCGCTTCATCAAGATAATTTCTATTTGCAGGTCGAACCCGGGAACTGCATCGCAGCATGGACGTCAGTCGATGATTCTTATGAGGAGAATGGCGGCCTGTTAGTTGTTCCGAAGACTCATGCGCATGAAATTTCATGTCCGGATCAGGCCGATACGACGGAATCCTTCACTACTCACTACGTGAAACCGCCTAAAGACGGTGTTGTTATGCCGGTCATTATGGAGAAGGGGGACGTACTGTTCTTTAACGGGAATTTAATCCACGGTTCCTATCGGAACAAGACGAAGGACCAGTTCCGCCGTGCGTTCATTTGCCATTATGCGAACTCTTCCGCGAGCAAGATTAACGTGCATTACAATCCGCTCTACAAAGCAGACGGTTCTCAAGTCACTCTGGAGGGAAATCCGGACGGCGGTCCATGCGGCGTAGAAATGGGAGAATTTACGTATCATTAATGAGATCATTATGCGAGCCGCAGCACCGGTTGGTGATGCGGTTTGTATGTATTGCCGAAGATATGCATAGTTTATCGGTGAAGATGCGAAGCAGACGGATGGCGAGTCGAGCGATAATAGAAGCAGATAATATCGCTTAGGAGGCATTCCAATGTCCAATATCGCAAACGGTCGATTGACACAAGCAGAAGTCGATTTTTACAATACAAACGGGTATATGCTGTATAAGAACCAAGTATTCGGTGCGGAGAAGCAAGCTGAATTATCCGCCATTTTCGAGGAACAATGGGAACTGGTCGGACGCCGTCTGAACAGCGAGCTCGACACGCCGCATTTCCGCGACGAGCGTCTATTGAAGTTTCTGCTGAGTGATGAAGTGCTTGATTTGGTAGAACCCATCATTGGTCCTAATATCGGTCTGTGGTCGAGCCACTTTATCTGTAAGGAGCCGCTAATTGGCAAACAGACACCTTGGCATGAAGATTCCGCGTATTGGAAAGGCCGTCTGAGCCGTTATGACAAAATCGCTACCGTATGGCTCGCGATTGACCGCAGCTGGAAAGACAATGGATGCATGCGCGTTATTCCGGGTACACACAGCAACGGTTTCTCCGATTATGAAGATATCGATACCGATGACAGCATCTTCACAACGCAGATCAAGAACATTGATGAATCTAAAGCCGTTTATTTCGAGCTCGAACCGGGACAATGCTCGATCCACGATTCGCGGATCATTCACGGCGCTACGCCGAATCCTAGCCCGTTCCGCCGCTGCGGATACACGATGCGTTACTTCTCGACAGAAGCACGCGTTATTCCAGAGAAGAACCCGAACTTCAAGATCTGGCTTGCTCGCGGTAAAGATATCGCAGGAAGTGACTTCGTTAACGTATAATACGGATAACGGTATAAGTACCACACCAGCTACAACAGGC
Organism: Paenibacillus sp. N22P23; assembly: GCF_059383735.1. Lineage (NCBI taxonomy): Bacteria > Bacillati > Bacillota > Bacilli > Caryophanales > Paenibacillaceae > Paenibacillus > Paenibacillus sp. N22P23. The sequence goes on along the minus strand of NZ_JBXENT010000001.1, from coordinate 2,156,798 downwards.
GAAAGGTAGAGTGAGATGAGCGTCTATAAAGGCCCAGAACGATTATTAAACGACAGTTATATGACTTTGTCTGCTCCCTTCCGCCTCTTCAAGCATTCCATTGACGGATTGATCGATACACATTGGCATGAGTTTTTTGAAATGGGCTTTGTCGTTTCCGGAAGTGGTACGCATGTGCTGAACGGCGTGCCTACACGGCTAACGAGGGGTTCGGCATTTCTACTGACCCCAGCTGACTTTCACAGCTTAAAGTCCGATCCCGGAGAGACACTCCAGCTGTATGATTTTATTTTCAAAGAGCAATTTATCCGAGAACCGCTGTTCGAACTGCTCTTCGGTCCGAATACGGAGCATACGTACTGGTACGTTGGTGAAGAAATTGACGCGATTGAACGGGAATACGAACGCGTCTGGGACGAAACGCTGCACTGGCAAGCGGGCAGCGATCTGTTGATCCAAGGCAGTGTGGAGCGATTGCTAATCGACCTGTCACGCAAGTGTAAAGGTACACAGCCGACGCAGGTAGCAACACCTGACCCCATGCAACCGGTTCAATCATCGGTGCGTAAAGCGCTGATCTATATCCAGCATCACTTCCGCGAGGCCATTCCGCTTGAGGAAGTAGCTTCCTATTGCGGACTGTCCGCTAATTATTTCAGTGAATGCTTCCGTAAAGGGACAGGCTCCACCTTCCAAAGCTATGTTCAGGAGTTGAGGCTGCAATTTGCCAAGTCGCTGCTCAAGACGACACAGCTGCCTGTCACGGAAATTTGCTTCGCTTCCGGTTTCAATACGCTGCCGCATTTTGAACGTGCGTTTAAGAAACGATTCAGTTTGCCGCCAAGACTATTCCGGAAACAATAACATAACCGCTCGGTATCACCCGGTCCGGCTCTCGCCCCCCAGCAGAGCTTGACCGGTTTTTTTTTGCGTCGTGCGGAAGGTTATGCCGGCTATAGTGAAATCGCTATTTGCGTCTGGAATCGGTATACTGATAGAAGTGAGTTTTGGACAATCGAAGAACAAAGAAATCGTGGAGAAGCTCCATGCGGGGAGGCACTATGGCAGTCAGATTGACAGTTATTCTATCGATATTTCTAGGCTTGCAGGTTTACATCGGTTGGCATTTGCAGTTATTTATTTCAGAAGCGGGCGGCAATGTCCCGGCTGGGTTGTTTTGGCCGGTGTTTGGTATTATAGCATTCTCTTATATCCTAGCGAGGCTGCTTCGCAAAGCATTACCCGGATTTATGGGGGAAGGGTTGAAATGGATCGGCTCATACTGGATCGCGGTGATGCAGTATAGTGTAATAATTCTCCCTTTCGCCGATTTGGCTGCATGGGGCCTTCGCGCAGGTTCGTTCTCAAACGGAGATTCCATCCTAATAACCGGCCTTGCTGTCATCGTGATTGTCTGCGTCATTCTGGCAGTTGGCTCATTCCATGCATGGAGTCCGATTATTAGGCGCTACGAAGTTACGATTCCGAAGGCTGCAGGCGATATGCGGCAGCTTCATATTGCGGTTGCCTCGGATCTTCATCTCGGGACGACGGTAGGCGGAAGACATTTGCAGCGTCTCGTGGATCGGGTCAATGCGCTGAAACCTGATCTTATGCTGCTCCCCGGCGATGTATTGGACGATGCTGTTGAGCCATTCGTTAAGCATAAATATGGACGCAAACTGGCGGAAATCAAAGCAAAATACGGCACGTTTGCTATTCTCGGCAATCATGAGAATTATGGCGGCGGCGTACCTATTTATGTCGAGGAAATGAAGGAAGTCGGCATTCCGGTGCTGCTTGATGAAACACAGCTCATTGACAATCGATTCTATCTCATCGGGCGCAAGGATAAATCCGATCATAAGCGAAAATCAGCTGCGGAGTTGGTAGAGGGGCTGAATCGGTCGCTGCCGCTTATTCTTATGGATCATCAGCCAAGCTCAATCGGCGATATTGCTAAGACGGGAGTCGATCTTTCCGTACATGGCCATACGCATCGTGGGCAGATGGCACCGAATCATTGGGTGACCAGACGGATATTTGAGCTGGATTACGGTTATTTGCTTAAAGGCCAGCTGCATGCATTTGTTTCTTCCGGGTTCGGTACGTGGGGGCCGCCAATTCGAATTGGTAGTCGAAGCGAGATATTATCGATCAAGGTGAATTTCGGCGAATCCCAGCAATGACAACAAATAGCTGTTGGTTGAGGCCTGAATGCGGCGTATAATCGAGATATAATCTATGAATCCGAGGAGCCAACTATGGAACTTGAACTCATAAATCCGATGCCGGCGCCTCCGGCGAGAGAGCGCTTCTGGAAGAGACTTGCGAGTTGGCTGCTGGATCGGGCTAAACATACGTTTCACTATGACACTACCATTTGGCGGTACGCCTTAGTCGGAGTCTGGATCGTTTGCAGTACATTACTAATTATTGCAGCACTTGGGATGCCGACAGGTATGGGGGTCCTTTTTGACTGCGTGCTTATCGTTCTGCTTGGGGTTATCGTTATCGGGGCAGCAGGTGCGATTGGCGCTTACTTGCTGGCACTTTGCTATGTGCCTGTCCCTCGGCTCACGCTGGCTGTGTTCGCCACTGCCGGGGCAATTGTGTATAAAATCTGTGATGAAACAGATATCGGAAATCCGTTATCCATCATTATGAGCGTTAGCTTCGCCGTAATCGGCGTGATAGGCGGACTGTTTATCGGAGTGCTTGCAAGCCGCCGGATCGCGGTTCTGCTTAAGGTGACGCTGGTTATTGCGATTACGCTGTCCGGTTTGACCTTTGATAAGTGGCCGATGAATGCACAGTCTGCTGCACTTCCTGTGACTGCACTGCCTGTTGAAGATTCAGGTTCGGGAGTAGAACTGCTGCAAGCCGACAATCCGTCCGAGCCCGGACTTTATCGTGTACGTAGTTTCACCTATGGCAGCGGGAAAGATACGCATCGAGACGAGTTCGGCTCTGGTGTGGATATGACTTCACAATCCGTGGATGCATCGAAATACATCAAACGCTGGAACTGGCTGCGCCATTTCTTCTGGGGATTTGATCAGCAAGAGCTGCCTCTTAATGGCCGCGTTTGGATGCCCGAGGAGAAGGGGAATTATCCGCTGGTACTCATCGTTCACGGGAATCACCTCATGGAGCAATTCTCGGACGGGGGATATGAGTATCTCGGTGAAATGCTTGCAAGCAGAGGATTTATTGCTGTTTCAGTCGATGAGAACTTCCTGAATTACTCCTTCTGGGGCAACATCCCGAACAATGATATGAAAGTTCGAGCTTGGATTCTGCTTAAGCATTTGCAGCAAATTTCAGTGTTTAGTGAGCAGAAGGATAATCCGTTCTATCAATCGGTTAACTTGCAGCAAGTGGCATTAATTGGCCATTCCCGGGGCGGACAGGCCGTTGCCATGGCGGCTGACCGCAACAAATGGTTCAAGGATGACAAAACGTTGACCACTTTGAACAACATCAACATTCAAGCCGTTGTTGGCGTGGCGCCGACAGATACGAACGTGGATAAGGTGAAAGCTGAGCTGAAGGACAAATATTATTTGTCGCTGCAGGGTGCAAGCGATGGCGACGTGGATACCTTTAACGGTGAGCGTCAGTATATTCGCACATCATTCTCTCCTGACTCAGATCGATTTAAGGCGACACTTTATATTGGGGAGGCGAACCACAGTCGATTTAATACGGACTGGGGAACGATGGATGACAGCCTGCCCGGCGGTCTGCTGCTGCGAAGAAGCGGTATGATTCCTGCAGAAGATCAGCGTGAAATAGCGAAGGTCTATATCAGCGCATTTCTGGAAGCAGCACTGTATGGGAAGAAGGAATACGAGCCGCTGTTCAGCGACTATCGCACAGGTTTAGAATGGCTTCCACAAGCCACGTACATCAATCGTTACGAAGACAGCAGCTTCTTACCGCTCGCTCGAATAGACGAGGATTACGACAAGTCGAAGATGAGCGGCGGCGTGAAGGCGAAAGCAGAGAATCTGCAGTGGACCGAAGATGGCGCAGAGGACCGAGACGGCAATAAGAAAGGCTCCCGCGGTGTCGTGCTGCAGTGGAAAGAAGAGGATGGCAGCTTTACACTCGAACTGCCGGATACAGTCGGGGGGCAGGTAGGTGAAGCCGGCGACGACAAACAGCTCATCTTCTCGATGACGAACCTCGAACAAGACTTGATGGATGATGATGAAGGGCTTGATATCCCGCTTCCGGACATCGATGTCGAGCTTAAGAGCGAGGATGGCGCAACGGTTCGCCTGCCGCTGGATGAATTCAAACCCGTAACGCCGCTGCCTTACACGATCTTTACGCGGTTTCCGTGGCTCGAGAAGACCATCAAGAATGGCAAGTATAAAGTGCCGACAGAAGCGGTATTTCAGACGTACAATCTGCCATTCAAGCGCTTCGAGGAAGCGAATCCGGCGTTCGACCCTGCCGAATTGTCGCGTGTCACCTTTTATTTCACAAGCAGTCAAGGGAAAGTCATGATGGATGATATCGGGATCAGTGATGAACTGTAATTGAAACACGAAGAGACGTGCCCGGCCAATCCGCTTCCAAGCGGATTGACTGGAACACGTCTCTTTGTCTATCCACCATGAGCGAAATCCAATCTGATCCAACTGGGTTCACGCATTCTTATAACCAAGCTGCTAGGCAAGCCCCTTTACGTGCTTTCCGGCCGCTTCATCAAGCAGCACAACGAGATGAGGGTGAGTTTGCAGCAGAGACGCGGGGCATTCCGTCGTAATCGGTCCGTTCAGTGCCCGGTGTACGATATCGGCCTTGTCCTTGCCTCGTACGACGAGAACGATCATCTTAGCCTGCAAAATCGTGCCGACGCCCATCGTGATGGCTTGGAGCGGAACCTGCTCCGGCTGATCAAAGAAACGAGCATTCGCCAGGCGTGTCTCTTCGGCCAGTTCCACGATATGCGTGCCGCGCAGTAAGGCATGGGCGGGTTCATTAAAGCCGATATGCCCGTTATGGCCTAGGCCAAGCAGCTGTAAATCGATCGGACCGACGCGTTCGATCAGCTCGTCATAGCGGCGGCATTCTGCATCTGGGTCTGCCGCGTTGCCATTAGGGATATGAGCCTGCTCGGGCTGCAGGTCCACATGGGCAAATAAATGTTCCTGCATATAGCTGCGATAGCTTTCGGGATGATTGCTCGGCAGACCTACGTATTCGTCCAAATTAAACGAGGTAATCCCGCGAAAACTGACCAGACCGCGCTTGTAATCTTTCACGATCTGCTCATAAATGCCGACCGGCGTTCCACCTGTGGCTAAACCAAGCACCGCATGGGGATTCGTCTGAACGAGGCTGGTTATAATATTTGCCCCGGCTTCGTTCAATTTCTCCTGAGAATCAAAGGTCAACATGTTCATGCGAATCCACACTCCTTGCAAACAATGGTTGTAGGTTGCCCAGTTGCTTATATCTTGCATGCAATACCGATAGCCGATGGAATAAAAATCCTTGTTGACGATATCGCTTTCATGCTCTATATTAATTTCATTACGAACATGAATAAACAAGCCATTTGGCGTGTTACTAGCCCGACTAGGCATGAGCCAAGGAAAGAGTTCGCACCGGAACAAGAAACCCGGTGGCTCTTTCCTTGGTTTTTTTGCGTTCAAGTGGGGATTTTAAGGGCAAAGGAGGGTTATTCGTGGGGGTTCAGGGCTTGCTTCTTCGGATTGATCGCATTGTGGGCAACAATGTCCTTCTATCGATTGATCCGGTATCTTCGCTGGAATACGTGCTGTTCGGTAAAGGACTTGGCTTCGCCTTTAAAGGTCAAGCGCACATCGATGCGGAGGACCCACGCATCGAGAAGAGATACCGGCTCGATGATAAAGATCAAGCACGCCAGTATCAAACTTTGCTTGAGGAGCTGGATCCGGCTGTTATCCGAATATCCGAGCAGATCATCGACGACGTGCAGAAGCGGCGCGGTTCACCGGTTGACCCGAAAGTTTATTTCGCACTGCCGAGCCATATTCAATTTGCGGTGTATCGGCTCCGTAATGGAATGGACATCACGAATCCATTCCTGTACGAAACGAAAATGTGCTATCCCGAGGACTATGACGTCGCCACCCGCGCGGCAGAGATGATCAGTAATCAATTCGATGTCGTCATACCAGAGGATGAAATCGGCTTTCTGACGTTTCACATTCATTCGGCATCCGGAGCCGTGTCGGCTGGACAACTTGTCAGGCTGACGGAAGCGATGCATGCGATAGTCGAACGGATCGAGAACTGGCGAGGAAGGCCGGTTTCCAAGGATAGCGGCGATTACGTACGGCTCATCACTCACTTACGGTATGCGCTTGAGCGGATCATCCAGCATAAAGTGGTCGACAATCCGTTCGTCAAGGAGTTGTGGGATCAGTTCCCGGATGAGCTTAAGCTGGCGCGGCAAGTGGCGCAGATGATTCATGAAATGCTTGGCGTGGAAGTCCCTCAGGATGAGATCGGATATCTCATGATGCACTTATACCGGTTAAACCGATCCATGGATATAGGCGTTCAATCCTAACAACCTGACATTAAGATTAATAAGGAGTGGGGCATTATGATATCTAAACTTTTTGGCGGGAAAGCCTCGAAAAAAACAGTAGACATCGCAGCACCGGCAACTGGAGAGCTTGTTCCCCTGCAAAGCGTACCGGATGATGCATTCGCGCAAGGTTTGATGGGAGACGGCGTAGCGATCGAACCGTCGGAGGGGGTAGTCGTTGCGCCGTTCGACGGCGTGATCAGCCATGTTATCGATACGCATCATGCTGTTATCGTGGAGCATTCGTCCGGCCTGCAGCTGCTGATTCATATCGGCATTAACACGGTCGCACTGAAGGGTGAAGGCTTCAAGGCGTTGGTAAACACGGACGATAAGGTGAAAACCGGTCAGCCGCTCATCGAATTCGATCCGGCATTCATTCGTAGTTCCGGGTATTCTACGGTAACGCCAATCATTGTCGTGAACGAAGAAGGGGCAGAGAAGGTGGATTGTTCGTTCCATACCGTAAAAGCCGGCGATCCGGCAGCTTTAAAAGTGACGTTACGCTCATCATAATTTCATTCACCTAGGAGGATAAGACATCCATGTTAGCTTTCTTGCAAAAAATCGGGAGGTCGTTGATGCTTCCCGTAGCAGCTTTACCGGCAGCGGCGCTGCTGCTGCGATTCGGTAATATCGATTACGTCAAGGATTTCAATATGGCCGGGGCAGGCGAGTTCCTGAACAAGTATATTGCTCCATTCCTGGCCGCAGGCGGCGCTGCGATATTTGACAATTTGCCGCTCATCTTCGCAATCGGGGTTGCGATTGGATTGGTCGGCGATGCGGTTGCTACTTTGGCCGCGGTCATTGCCTATTTGGTGCTGACGAATGTATTGACGAAGGTCCCGACCGTATTTACGACCATGGTCGATCCGGAGACGAAGCTCAATATGGGCGTCCTAGGCGGGATCCTCGCAGGTCTTGTCGCATCGTACTTATACAAAAGATACCACGATATCAAGCTTCCGGATTGGTTGGGTTTCTTTGGCGGCAAACGGTTCGTGCCGATTATTACCTCGTTCGTCATGGTCGTGGTCGGTCTAGTATTCGGCTTGATCTGGGGGCCGGTACAAGAGGCGCTGGACGAATTCGGCCGGTGGATCGTCGGGCTCGGCGGCGTTGGCGCGTTCATCTTCATGACGGCCAACCGTTTATTGATTCCATTCGGACTTCATCACGTTATTAATTCCATTGCTTGGTTCCAGATCGGCGACTATACGGATGCGGCCGGCAATGTGGTACATGGCGACTTGCATCGCTTCTTCGCTGGAGACAAGACCGCGGGCATGTTCATGACGGGCTTCTTCCCGATTATGATGTTCGCCTTGCCGGCAGCGGCATTCGCGATCATTCATACGGCAAAGCCGGAGAAACGAAAGATGGTTTCTTCGATTTTCATCGGTACGGCGCTTTGTTCGTTCTTGACCGGGATTACGGAGCCGCTGGAATTCGCCTTTATGTTCGTGGCACCGCTGCTTTACGTCGTGCATGCGATCCTAACAGGGGTTTCCGCGTGGGTTGTCACCGAGCTCGGCATCCATCACGGTTTTGGATTCTCGGCAGGCTTCCTGGATTACGCCATTAACTACCCGCTCGCAACTAAGCCCCTTCTGCTGATACCGATCGGCTTGGTGTACGCAATCGTTTATTATGTGTTGTTCCGCGTCATGATCGTTGCGCTTAATCTGAAGACGCCGGGACGAGAAGACGATACCGCCGAAGAAGCGGCGATCGCGAAGCCCGGCAGCAGTTCCGAGGATGATAAAGCGGAGCGGGTGCTTGCGGCGCTTGGCGGCTCGGATAATATTGAGAGCATCGATGCGTGCATTACCCGACTGCGTCTGGTCGTGAAGGACGATCAAGCGGTCAACGACTCGGAGCTCAAGAGACTCGGAGCAGCAGGCGTCATGAGATTGGGCAAAGGCGCGGTTCAAGCGATCTTCGGAACGCAGTCGGAGCGGCTGAAGGAGCAAATTAAACGCAAGATGTAGAGGAGGAGTAAGGATGGAGCAATCATTCGTAGTAGTCAACCCGACGGGCATTCATGCCCGTCCGGCTAAAAAAATCGTCGAGGCTGCGAAGCTGTGCGGCGGTACGGTATTCCTTGAGAAGGAAGGCAAGAAGGTGAGCGCGAAAAGCCTCGTCAATGTGCTTACGCTCGGTGCCAAGCTTGGGGATTCGGTAACGGTAAGCGCTGAAGGAGAGCAGGCAGAAGCTGCGGTTGAGGCGATCGGAGCGGTGTTTGCAGCCGTGGAAGTACACTAGGAGGCTGAAGCCATGGCACAGTGGGAATTGAAGGGGGTTGCCGCGTCGGAAGGCTTGGCGATCGGCCGTGCGGTTGTGATGCGCGAGGAGGCTGGCCCTCAAGAAACGGAATATATCGAGGCAGGCCGTGAGGAGGCGGAGCTTGAGCGATTTGCTGCGGCAGTCGCTTGGGCTACTGACGAACTGGAGTCGCTGCGCAGCCGAATGGCGACCGACGGACGGGAGCAAGAAGCCGAAATTTTCGAAGCGCACCTCATGCTGTTAGAAGACGAGGAGCTGATCGGGCAGGCGCAGGAGTCCATCCGTGCGGAACGTTACACGGCTGAATCGGCCATGTCTGATGCAGCGGAGAAAGTGGCAGAGCTGCTTGCCAGCTTGGACGACGCCTACCTGAAGGAGCGGGCTGCCGATATCCGCGACGTGAGCCGCCGGGTGCTTCGCGCACTGCGCGGCGGAAGCGGTACGGAGACTGCCGGGAGTGCCCATGGGGAAAATGCTGCCGACTCCACCGCTACGAAATCGATCTTGTTCGCACATGATCTGACGCCGTCCGATACGGCGCAGCTTGATCCGGCAGCGGTAGCCGGATTCGTGACCGCGATTGGCGGCCGTACATCGCACTCAGCGATTATCGCCCGCTCGGTGGGCATTCCCGCGATTGTTGGCGCGGGCAAGGCGCTTGACGAAGTGAAGGATGGCCAGCTTGTGATCGTGGACGGGAAAGCAGGCGTTGTGCTAGTGGAGCCGACGGATAGCGAGCTTGCGCATTATAGCGAACTTCAGGTCGATCAGGCGGCAAGGCGGGAGCGTCTAAATGCGTTCCTCGGCTTGCCGACGGTAAGTGCCGACGGTCATCGCGCGGAGCTAGTGGCCAACATCGGGTCCGTTCAGGATGCGCAGCAAGCACGGCGGCAAGGCGCGGAAGGGATCGGCTTGTTCCGCACCGAGTTTCTGTATATGGGACGTCCGGATTTGCCGACGGAAGAAGAGCAATTCGCTGCTTACCGAGCGGTGGCAGAAGTGTTCGGCGGCGATGCGCCGATCGTCATACGCACCATGGATATCGGCGGGGATAAACAGCTGCCTAGTCTACAGCTCGAACATGAGGATAATCCATTCCTCGGCTACAGGGCAATTCGGATTTCGCTCGATCGCCCTGACTTGTTCAAGACGCAGCTGCGGGCGATTCTGCGAGCCAGCGCATTCGGCAATCTGAAAGTGATGTTTCCGATGATCGCCACGCTGGATGAATGGCGAAGGGCCAAAGGGCAGCTGGAAGCGTGCAAGCAAGAACTCGCTGCGAAGGGCGTTCCATATAACGAGCGGATTGAGGCGGGCATTATGATCGAAATTCCCGCAGCAGCCTTGCTGGCTGATCGCTTTGCACGCGAGGTGGACTTCTTCAGCATCGGAACGAACGATTTGGTCCAGTACACGATGGCTGCCGATCGGATGAATCCGAAGCTCGGTTACTTGTCCGATCCGCTTCATCCGGCAGTGCTTCGGCTAATCGAGATGGTCATCCGGGCCGCCCATCGGGAGAAGAAATGGGCAGGCATGTGCGGCGAAATGGCCGGCCAACCGATGGCGCTGCCCATCCTGCTCGGCATGGGTCTCGACGAGTTCAGCATGAGCGCTTCGGCGGTATTGCCGGCTCGCGAGCTCATTTCTACCCTTCATCGCGGACAGCTTGCTGACCTGGCCGATAAGGTGCTGGAGCTGGAAGACGCGAATGCAGTTCGTGAATATGTAGAACAGCATGTTAAGGTGCTTTGAGAGCTTGAATAGGTAGTAACAAAGGACCGGAAGAAGCCGTTAGAGGCTTTTCCCGGTCCTTTTTTTCTAGGAGCTAAATCTAATCTGATCCAGTATACCGTTCTAGTCCTGCTTCTTCACCGACCGCCTCACGATGATCTCAGCAGGCAGCATGACCCGCTTCCATGGAGGCATGCTGTTGCGCTCCTGAATACGCTCAATCAACATTTGCATCCCTAAATAACCGAATTGATAGGCTTGCTGCGCGGCAACCGTGATGAATGGATCCATTTCGGAATTCAACCCGAAATCATCGAAGCAGACAACCGAGATATCTTCCGGAATGCGCAGTCCGCGTTCGCGAAGCAGCCGAATGAGGACGACCGCTAGGACATTGTTTCCCGCCATAATTGCAGTAGGCATCGATTCGCCAACCAAACTATCAATCCATTGCCCCATAGCCTCCACATCCAAATGCGGACCGAAGGTGGTTTCATGAACGTCCTGCGCGCGCAGCGTCAGATCGTTCAGCTTCATCGCTTCTTGGAATCCTTGTAAACGGAGGCGTGCGCTCGAAATCGAAGGAGAGCCGTTCACGAGTGCGATATGACGATGCCCTTGCTCAACTAGATGCTCAACCAGCGAGCGTGCGCCATCCTTGCTGTCACCGAGCACGATATCGCAAACGATGCCGGGCACCTCGCGATCGAGGAGAACAAACGGAACGTTATGCTTCCGAAGCTGCTCCAAGTGTGGAAGCGACGGGTCGCCTGCCGGTGCCAGCAGTGCGCCGTCAACCCGAGTCGTAAGTATCGTATTGATATATTCTCCTTCCTTCTCAAGGCTCTCGTCGCTGTTGCCGAACAGCAGGCGGTAGCCTTGTTTGCGTGCAGCATCCTCGGCACCGCGCGCGAGCGTCGTATAGAAAGGGTTCATAATATCCGTTATAAGCAGGAACAAGATTCGGGTTTGCTGTAATACGAGACTTCGCGCCATCTGATTAGGCACATAACCCAGCTCATCCATAACCTTTTTCACTTTCAAACGGGTTTTCTCGCTGATCTTGCCAGTGTTATTGATAACTCTCGAAACGGTCATTGCCGACACATTCGCTTGCGCCGCAATATCATAGATTGTAACCATGCTATCCGTACCCCTTATCGACAAATCATGCACTAATGATATACAACAAACGGATTGACAGCAAGCGGTTTCATTGCTATTTTAAGGTTATCGGTAACATCAATTCAAAACAGTGATAATGGAGGGGTAAGCTGTGGCAGATATCAGCACTCGATTTGAATCCTCATTTCCTAAGATCGGGATTAGGCCCGCGATTGATGGCAGACGCAAGGGAATCCGCGAATCGCTGGAAGAGCAAACGATGGAGATGGCGAAGTCTGTAGCCAGACTATTCTCGGAGAATCTTCGCTATCCAAACGGGGAACCGGTGGAATGCGTGATTGCGGATACATGTATTGGCGGCGTAGCAGAAGCTGCGGCTTGCGGCACTAAGTTTGCACGGGAGAACGTTGGGGTGTCCATCACCGTAACGCCTTGCTGGTGTTATGGCACGGAAACCATCGATTTGGATCCTTCCATTCCGAAAGCGGTTTGGGGCTTCAACGGTACGGAGCGTCCTGGCGCTGTCTATTTGGCGGCTGTATTGTCCGGTTACGCGCAGAAAGGGCTTCCTGCATTCGGCATATACGGTAACGAAGTTCAAGATACAGGCGACACGTCGATTCCAGCGGATGTACGCGATAAGCTGTTAGGATTTGCTCGTGCAGGTCTGGTCGTAGCGTTAATGAAAGGGAAAACCTACTTGTCCATGGGCTCGGTTTCTATGGGGATCGCAGGTTCGATCGTCAATGATGCGTTCTTCCAGGAATATCTCGGCATGCGCACTGACTATGTGGATATGACAGAGTTTGTCCGCCGGATGGAGCAGGGCATCTACGATCCTGCCGAATACGAGCAAGCGCTGGAATGGGTGAAGAAGAACTGCTTGGAAGGGCCGGACAACAATCCGGAATCCATTCGAACAACCCGTGAACAGAAGGATAAGGATTGGGAAACCGTTGTCAAAATGACGCAGATCGCACGTGACCTCATGGTCGGCAATCCGAGACTAGATGAACTAGGTTACGGTGAGGAAGCACTTGGCCATAATGCCATCGTTTCAGGTTTTCAGGGACAGCGGGCGTGGACAGACCACTTCCCGAATGGTGATTTCATGGAGGCGATTCTGAATTCCTCCTTCGACTGGAACGGCATTCGTGCGCCATACATCGTGGCGACTGAGAATGACAGCTTGAACGGCGCAGTGATGCTCTTCGGCACCCTCCTGACGAATACCGCTCAAATCTTCGCCGATGTGCGTACGTTCTGGAGCCCGGATTCCGTTGAACGCGTGACGGGCCACCGTTTGGAAGGACATGCCGAGAACGGCATTCTGCATCTGATCAATTCCGGTCCGGCAACGCTTGACGGAACAGGTCAGCAAGAACGTGACGGCAAACCGGTGATGAAGCCTTTCTGGGAAATCAGCGAGGAGGAAGCGCAGCGCTGCTTGGATGCTACCTCATGGCGCCCGGCTTCCTTGGAATATTTCAGAGGCGGCGGCTATTCGTCGGATTATTTGACCCGCGGCGGTATGCCGATGACAATGTCCCGCATCAACCTGGTGAAAGGGATCGGGCCGGTTCTGCAAATCGCAGAGGGGTATTCGGTCGACCTGCCGGAGCATGTCCATGATACGCTCGACAAACGGACGGATCCGACATGGCCGACAACTTGGTTTGCACCAACATTGACCGGCAAAGGTGCGTTCCGCAGCGTGTATGATGTCATGGACAATTGGGGCGCGAACCATGGCTCCATCAGCTATGGCCATATCGGCGCGGATCTGATTACACTTGCTTCCATGCTCCGTATTCCGGTCAATATGCACAATGTGGCGGAGGAGAACATTTTCCGTCCGCGCGCTTGGTCGCTGTTTGGTACGGACAATCCGGAGAGCGCCGACTACCGTGCATGTAACAATTTCGGAGCGCTGTACAAATAAGATTAAAAACCTCAAGGAGGATCAATCATGCTCTACGGAATCCCTAATATAATCTCCCCTGAATTGCTTAAGATCTTAATGGAAATGGGACACGGCGATGAAATCGTCATCGGGGACGGCAATTACCCTGCAGCCAGCAACGCGCAGCGCTTGGTTCGCTGTGATGGTCATAATGTGCCGGAGGTACTGAGCGCCATTCTGCAATTGTTCCCGCTGGATCAATACGTCGAGAAGCCGGTGACGCTCATGCAGGTTGTGCCGGGTGACAAGGCAGAGACGCCGATCTGGGGCACCTTCGAAACGATCATCCGCGAGCGGACCGGGAAGACCGAGACCTTCGAAATGATTGAACGATTCGAGTTTTACGACCGTGCGCGCAAAGCCTATGCAATTATCGCTACAAGTGAAAGTGCCTTATATGCCAATCTCATTCTCAAGAAAGGCGTTATCGTCTAACTTGAACGAATCCAATACAACTAAAATGAATTACAGCATTAAAGACCCTGTTTCCCGCTAGTGGATTCGGGGTTTTATGTTGTAGTAAGTTTGTTGGCACAAAAGGCACTTCATGGTTATGGAAAATGCCGATTAGTACGACTCGACAACTGATCTGCTCTTCAAGGTGTCAACTTTGCTGGAACATCCCCTTACTGAACTTCTTCCTTACCATGGTAAGGAAGAACACAATCGGAATGTAGATGTAGGCAAAATAAAACCCAACTTTCGAATGCAGCATTTTCACTGTTCTTAAATGCTCGGGGTCTTTAATAAACAACTGTAAGATTACATATAGGACAAGGATAACAATTAAATTGTGAATGGGTTTTGTCCGCCAGGACATCTTCAAACTATGACAAGCAATCCATAATCTGACAGAGACGTTGGCAAGCGTTTTAAGCAGCCATATCGAAAGTAGAATGTACTCCACTCTTTGAAACAGCGGTATTTCAAGTATTCCGATCACTTTCAGCGCCGGCCACACCATGTGACGGAGTTGACTTTGGCTGAAATACAATAGGCAAACGACCAAGGAGACTAAAAAAAACAAGCCGGAAATCCCCACTGCAATATGCGCCCATTTTTGCGACTTCGCTTGCGTTTGTATATACGGATATATCCCTAGTAAAACCTCGGCTCCCAAAAAGCTAAACGCCATCTGATGAGATGACTTCAGGATCTGCATCGGGGAATGATTAAAGAAAGGCAATAAGTTTTGAGGATACAGATTAGGTATTAACATTAACAGGATAATAATGGGCAGTAATATAATGATTACAATAAAGAAGGCCCAGAAACAGATCCCTGTAACGGTTTGAAAGCCGCCTGACACCGTATAGTAAATAAGCACGAGAAAGACAATACTGATTGGCCATAAATTCATTGTGGGAAATGCAGAAATTTGAATCAAATCCAGGTAACTTCGATACGCAACGAGTGCTCCTAAAACGAAATACAGGATAATCGCCTGGTTCAGGCATGCGCCAAGGAATTTCCCGAAATAGGCAGGATTGATGGAAACGAAATCGGCGGTAACGGGATTTTGATTGGAAAGGATTTTAAACATCATCCAGACTAAAAGATGTGTGCATAACCAGATAAGAAGAGTAGAGACCCAAGCATCTTGGCCTGCATCCATTACAACATCATGTTGAAAGCTCAAAAAATTGATGTCTATGATACTCACGTACAAAATAAAAAACAGATGGATAGGAGAAACGGTGAATTTTTCGCTAATCATGCTGCTCATAAGCCCCTTTCTCCTCTTCCTTAAAGCCTTTATTCGTAAAGACCGGTCTGGACAATTGTTAGATCAATCTTGATCATGGTCTTTAATGACGAGTAAGATGCTTGAAATTCTTTTTCATTCCACCCCCTCGACTTGCTTCGCAAAAAGTCGCCTAGTCCAATCGGATCGACCTGTTTCGACTTGCATAGGGAGATAAAGTCTTCGGCTTTCTTAACTATATACGCAGCCAATTTTTGTTCAAAAGCAGCTATCTCCTCTTTCGTTTCAAAATGTAAATACTCAGGTGAATCCCGTAAGGAAACCTTCATCTTAATTTTTATGAGGATGGCAGGTGCCGGTTCCTGTGTGACGAGTTGGAAAGTCCTATTCGAAGCGATGTTTCTAATCAAAATATAATCATCATGAAGCGAGCCAGACGCTTTCAATGGCATTAAAATGCTTCCATGCCGAGCGTTTTCGGTAAGCAGTTTCAGAATGAAGGCATCGCGATTATCCACGTTGGTTACGAATTTATCATCCTTAAACAAGGCGATACCATCGATTTTTATGGCGTCGCCTTCCATATTTAAATAAGGCAGGAACAGGTCTCGTCCCGCTGTATAATAATTATACAGCGAGGATTGAAGATTCAATTTCGGCAAGTTACCCCACTTCCCATTTTGCTCGACCAAATTCGTGATAAACACAGTGTCGTGCGTTTTAACGGTAGAGGACAAAAGCTCAGCAGCGGTCGTACCGGATACTGCCAGCTGCATTCGGCTTGAAATCGAAGGTTCGCGGAATAATCTTTCCAATATGGATCCGATTCCTTGTCTGGCAAACTCTTTGCCGAACAACACCATACTCATCTGACCGGTTTGAATGGATTTGTTGGATTTAGTATTTTGCTTCTGCAAAGTTTCCAGGCTGGAAATCGATTCGGTACTTAGTATTTTGATATTTGTTTTCTCTTTCTCCGAATAATCGCCGAACAATAGCGTGCTTTTGACGCGCTTTCCGTCTATATCATAACCTGCGCTTTGTATCAGCGTAACTTGATCCACGATTCTTCGATCGCTGCAAGAACAAATAAGCAAACAGGTCAAAACAAGGATCCATATGCAGCCTGTATACCTTAAAAATCTTGCCCGAACGGCAGCTTTATTCCTCATTAAAATCACTCTTCGAATTCACTTTTTTAGGTCTATATCTAAGGTGGGAGTCCGGTTTTAAATAACCTGGTCTCGTGTTGGTAAATTGCAGACTCGATCGTACAAAGCTGTCGTTCATATCTTTGATCCGAAAAGGGTACAACGGCACGCTGTATGGATATCCCAGAGATCTCAGTCTCGTGATATGGACGAGCAAAAAACTGACGCCGATAAAAATGCCGATGCCTCCCCAGAAATCGGCTAGGATGATAATGGGGAATCGGAGAAAGCGAATCGTGCTGGACATCTTGTAAATCGGAGTTACGAAAGAGGCTAACGCCGATAAAGAAATAATGATGATGAGAATGTTACTGGTCAATGCTGCATCTACTGCAGCAGTACCCAAAACAATGCCGCCTACGATGCCGAGTGTTCCGCCGACCCTGCTCGGCAGCCGCGCACCGGCTTCCCGAAGAGCTTCAACCGTGATCTCAAGGAGCAGTACCTCAAGAACGGGAGGGAATGGGACATATTGTCGTGAATAAATCAAGCGGACAAGCAAATCCCGCGGTACCACCTCGTAATGATATGTCGTAATAGCAACATACAAGGCGGAAGCAAAGAGCGAGAATATGACACCGAATATTCGGATTGCTCTGAAGAATGAACCTAATAACCATGGCAAATAATAATCTTCGGGAGAGGTAAAAAAGTCATATAACGTCGAAGGCCCCGTTACAAAATAGGGAGAACCTTCGCTGATCATTGCCACTTGACCCTGCAGCAAGGCATAGACGACCCGATCCCTTCGTTCCGTTGTAATAAACAAAGGAAACGGGGAAAAGGAATTGTCGGAGATGAGTTGATCCAGAGTCAGCGTATCAAAAATAACATCGAAATCAATAGCCGATAACCTTTTCTCAACTTTTGCAACGTTTTCGTTATTTGCGACGCCTTCAATATGGAGAATCATTACTTTCGATTTGGATAGACTTCCAATCGTCAATTCTTTCGCGATCAGATTCGGGACGTTCAATTGCAAGCGAAGCAGATGAAGATTCGTGTCCAGATCTTCGACAAACCCGACTTTCGGTCCCAGAACGCTGAATTCATTCTCGGTTTCATTGGACTTGCGTAAGCCATCTTTGCTTTCCAATGGAACTAATGCGCATAATGGATCATGTTTTTTCCATTGAACGATGGCGTGACCCTTCAACAGCTTGGATTGTATGACATCGATTTTGTCAGTAATTTCGATTCCATCAAAGGGAAGGAGAGCTTTTATGTCCTCCAGACATTTCAGTTCTAATCGATTATGAATTTGCAGCGCGCTCATGAATTGTTGTTGAAGCAGTTTACTATCAATCATTGTTTTGTAATACGAAATATATAATGGAGGTTCGGTGAACGATAGCTTATTCGTAACGAAATCACTGGACTGCCGGGACATTGTGAGCAATTTTTCAAGATCTTTAGCATCCACGTTCACCTTGGAAATATTCATCCTCTCTTCATTTTTTTGGTATTTTGTGTTTAAGCTTTTTATTTTATTCGGGCAAATGAAAAACGAACGATTCAGCAGCTTGTTTCGTCTCATCGTTACATCCTACATTCATCCATATGACCGCTAAAAGCATCCATGTAGAACGGGAGCTTAAGGCCCTATACTGGTAGACGACTACGGTTTAGTCGTTTCGAACGATCTCTCAGGAGAGTCGTTTATTCCATAATAGGGAGAGCTGCTCATGTCGATTATCTATCAATCCGCTACCAATCTCTTTCACCTTCAAACCCGGTCTATGAGCTATGTTTTCCAAGCTTTGCACGGATTTCCAACTCATCTTTATTGGGGACGCAAAATCAATAATCCGGATGCGTCGCGTCTGCTTCAGCGCATGGAACGGTGCTCGTTCAGCCCGAATCCGATTCCGGAAGACCGCACGATATCACTGGACACGCTGCCGCAGGAATACCCCGGTTACGGTTCTGGCGATTTGCGCAGCCCTGCCTACGCGGTGCAGCTTGCCAATGGTTCGACGGTTACGGAATTGATCTATGACTCACACCGCATTGTAAGCGGTAAACCAGTATTGGAAGGACTGCCTGCAGTTTATGCGGAAACAGAGGAGGAAGCGCAAACTCTAATCGTCACGTTGACGGACAAGCTTGCAGGCCTTACTGTGGAACTTTCTTATTCGGTGTTTGAAGCCTATGATGCGGTCATTCGCTCGTCTCGTATAGTAAACAACAGCCAATCCGTTATGCAGTTGACCCGAGCACTTAGTGTCAGCGTCGACCTGCCGCATGACGAGTTTGAGCTGCTGCAGCTTTCCGGCACATGGGCACGCGAGCGTTATATTCATAAGCGCGCGCTGACGCCAGGCGTTCAGGCTATCGAGAGCCGCCGCGGATCAAGCAGCCACGCCAACAACCCGTTCTTCGCGCTGCTTGGCGAAGGGGCGACAGAGGATCACGGCGACGTGTATGGCTTCAGTCTCGTATACAGCGGCAGCTTTACAGCCGGTGTCGAGGTAGATCAGTACCACACGGCTCGTGCATATATCGGCATCAATCCGTTCGATTTCTCATGGAGATTGGAATCAGGGGAATCGTTCCAGACACCGGAAGCCGTAATGGTCTTCTCTTCTGCTGGGCTCGGTGCGATGTCACAGACCTACCACGAGTTATATCGCACGCGGCTGTGCCGTGGTGCTTTCCGCGATGCGGTAAGACCGATCCTAGTCAACAACTGGGAAGCGACATACTTCAACTTCAACGCTGACAAAATCGAATCCATTGCCAAAGCAGGCAGCGAGCTCGGACTTGAGCTGTTCGTGCTGGATGACGGTTGGTTCGGCAAACGCGACAGCGACAACTGTTCGCTCGGTGATTGGGTCGTCGATCCGAAGAAGCTGCCGCAGGGTTTGGAAGATTTGGCCGAGCGTGTACGGAGCCATGGTCTGCAGTTCGGTCTATGGTTTGAGCCGGAAATGGTATCACCGGACAGCGATCTCTATCGTGCGCATCCGGATTGGTGTCTGCATGTACCGGGGCGCCGCCGCTCCGAGGGTCGAAAGCAGCTCATTCTCGACCTCTCTCGTGAAGATGTGCAAGCTTACATTATCGAGTCCGTTGGCTCTATTCTGAAGAGTGCTCCGATCACGTACGTGAAATGGGATATGAACCGCAACATGTCGGAGATCGGCTCGGCGCTGCTGCCTCCGGAACGTCAACGTGAAACGGCGCACCGTTACATGCTGGGGCTTTATAACGTGCTGGAGCAAATTACGACCGCATTCCCGCATATTTTGTTCGAGAGCTGCTCCGGCGGCGGCGGTCGCTTCGATCCCGGCATGCTGTACTATATGCCGCAAACGTGGACAAGCGATAACTCCGATGCCATCAGCAGGCTGAAGATTCAATACGGTACCAGCATTGTGTACCCAATCAGCTCGATGGGCGCACACGTGTCAGCATCGCCGAACCATCAGGTTGGCCGCAATACACCGCTTAAGACACGCGGGGATGTGGCGATGTCCGGCAATTTTGGTTATGAGCTTGATTTGACGGCATTTACGGAAGCAGAGAAGGAAGAAGTGAAGCGCCAAGTTGAGCTCGTAAAGGAAGTCCGTGAACTGGTGCAATACGGCACCTTCTACAGGCTGCTCAGCCCGTTTGAAGGGAATGAGACGGCATGGATGTTCGTGTCGCCGGATCAGCGGGAAGTGCTGGTCGTCCATGTTGTTGAACTTAATGAGCCGAACGCGCCGCTTAGCAGACTGAAGCTTAAAGGACTGAACAGTGACTACAGCTATGAATGGATCGGTACAGATGAAGTCGTAGGCGGCGATGAGCTGATGTATGTCGGTGTAGCCAAATCGTTGCCGCATGGCGATTATTTCAGCACCGTATATCGATTCGCAGCACGGTTATAGATTTACTAATAGGTCATAGAAAACATATACAAACGATATACGTTTCTAGGGCTATTTGACGGACAACCTCATAATCTCTTGCATATGATAGATTGTAAGCGCACTGCGAAGGGAGAGTGAGGTTGTGCCGCACACCATCGTCTGCACCATCACAGCTTTGTTTGGTTCACTTGTAACCTTCTCTTTCGGTATGTGGCCGGAATCCTTAACACTCCTTCTCGTTGCGATGGGGACGGATTATATCACAGGGATAACGGCTGCTATTAAGGAGAAAAAACTAAACAGTTCCATAGGTTCATGGGGGATTGCTAGGAAAGGAATTATGCTCCTCGTAATTCTTCTGGCGCACCGCATTGACATCTTATTAGAGCTAAGCAGCATTGCAATGGGTGGAGCAATTTACTTCTACTTGGCGAATGAACTGATTTCCATTACGGAAAATTTGGGAAGAATCGGCGTTCCGATGCCGGATCGCCTCCGTCAACTCATAGAAGTGCTGAAGAACAAAAAGTAAAGTATAGCTCAGTTGTTTTGAGGCCATCCTGTTTGGGATGGTCTTTTTCTTATCCTTACACCGCTTGCAACTTCAAAATGCACTTGTTATAATGAGAACAAATGTTCTTATGCGAAGTGCTTGGAGGGGTCAGTATGGCTGTAGATATGGTGGGGTCTTCACCGCCCGTTCAGATCGGCAAGGAGCTGGAATTGGTGAAGCGATACGTGCTGCTTGGTATCGTGAATCAAATTCTCGACCACGATATTCGAATCATTGGTGCAACAGCTACGAAGCTGCCGAGACTTTATGAATCGATGATCCGCGGGCTCCAGGACCGGGTGCTGCTTGAGCTGGCTGCAATGCGCAGACAATTTCGGGACGGCGGCATCAGCGTTGACAAGGACAAACGCAGCACGGCAGGGCTTTGTGCAGATTACAGCTGCATGGGCTACCGGCATTCCTTCTCTATGCCTTGGACCTTCGTGAAGGCGGAATCAGAGCGGCTGTTGAAGAGCTACTTGACGAAGTGACGTTCATCATTTTGTCAAAAAGCCGAAAAAAGTTTATTTGCAGAAGCGGTTTAAGGTTGAGAAGAACGGACGATCTTATGTAATATAGGGAGTAGACATTTGATGAAAAGGGGAGCAAGAAGCAATGCATAAGTGGATTATGTTTATCGTTTTCGCAGCAGCTTCGGTTTTGGGCGTATACTTGCTGACTACTCAGCTTCCGGGTAAGCCGGTTGATGAGGCAGCATCATTGCCGCCGGGCGTTACATTATTGAAAGTGGAAGCCTCATCTGACTTCGTATTCGACAAAGAAGAGTACAAAGTAAAAGCAGGCGATAAAGTAAAACTCAAATTGATCAATAAGAGTGGCGTTCACGGTCTTGCCATTCCTGATCTGGGTATTGATCTTCAAGGCGACAAGATGGAGCAAGAAGTGGTATTCGATAAACCGGGTAAATACGAGATGCACTGCGCCGTTGCTTGCGGAACAGGCCATCTGGAGATGAAGTCCGTTCTAATCGTTGAATAACAAGCAAAAAGGAGCCCGCAAACGGCTCCTTTTTTATCATTCATTTACAGTTCAATCATACGAGCGGCGACGGCCTCTGCGGCTTCTGGCAACTGCATAGTCGCAGATGTAGCCGAGCAGCGCCCAGCTTGCAATCGTCAGCACATACATCAGGTACACGTTGACCTCATGAATGTCCACAATCATGTCTGTAATCCATGCAGGAACGCTGAACATGAAGAACACCAGATTATGCGGGTCGTAGCCTGTGGAGTTATAAAGGCATAAAGCGACGCCGATAAGCGTTGCTGCAATCGTTACCGGATAGCGCATGCGTTGAATCTCCTTTACTGGAAGATTGCCGATAGTCGGCACCTTGGGTTATTATGTGACAAAAGGATGCTTCGCATCCCATTCCAAATTCAAAGGAGCGAACTTATTATGATAACGCATATCGTATTGTTCAAATTGAAGGACGGCAGCCCGGAAAGCGTTGCTCGTACCGTTCAAGTGCTCACCAATATGGAAGGCAAAATCGATGAGCTGCTGTCCATTGAAGTAGGTACTGACGTGCTGCATTCGGAACGTTCGTATGACATCGCGCTCATTACGAAATTCGAATCCATGGATGCGTTGGCTGTTTATCAAGTTCATCCGGTACATAAAGAAGTGATCGCGCATATGGCGGAAGTCCGCGAGGCATCCGTTTGTGTGGACTACGAGAGCTAAGAAAAGGGTAAAGGGCGATTTAAATCATGGGCGATGTATTTGAAATGATGACGTACTTGATCGTCGTAATCATCAGTGCGATTGTGATGACGGTCTGGTTGAAACGTAAAGCACGCAAGAACAAGAGGTAATAACGGAACAGGGGTTTTGCAGGTATGTATTATGTGAACCGCGAGCAGCTTGCTGTACGGCTGTCGGTCATCCCGGAAGTGACAGCCGCGTTAACGCTGCTTGAGCAGAATTGGGACGGCAGTTTGCTGCAAGGCCTAGCTCAGGAGCGCGCCTTGCATTTAGCCATTGAAACCGTTACAGATATCGGAAGCTATCTGATTGACGGATTTATTATGCGCGATGCGAGCAGCTATGAAGACATTGTTACGATTATTGAGGGTGAGCGCGTGTATCCGGCAGAGCTGCAAGAGATCTTGCTTGAGCTTGTTCGGCTGCGTAAACCGCTTGTACAAGATTATTTTGAATGGAACCGGGCTGACCTTCATCCCTTAACGACGCAGCTGCCGGCAACGTTGACTGCATTTAAATCCGCCGTAGAAATGTATCTCGTGCAAGAGCTGGGCAGTTAGCTGTTCACGGCTGTTGTTGATTTACGAATCGGCGAAAATGCGTTACAATGACGACATTAGAACGCGCTGTAGTGCCGAAGGTGGTGAGGAAATGGAACAGAATGGAACTCCGACGAGTATGCAGAATGAGCCGCTATTCAGGCTGGAAGGCTCGACAAGGCAAACGGTGCTCAGGCTGCTCAAGACAAACGGACAGATGAATGCCGGAGAGCTCGCGAAGCATCTGCAAATTACGGAAATGGCTGTACGCCGACATCTTAGCACACTGGAGCGGGACGGTCTTATTGCGCCTACCATCGTGCGTCAGGCTATGGGGCGACCTACCCATATGTTCAGTCTAACGGAGCAAGCCGAGCTGTTATTTCCGAAGAACTACCATGTCCTTGCGCTGGATTTGCTGGAAGAGCTGGAGGATGATCCCGAGACGGCCATTATCGTTGACCGCTTGTTTGAAGGACGTAAACGCAAGCTGATCGAACGGTATGCCTATCGCATGGATGGGAAGTCACTGGAGGAGAAAGTAACCGAGCTTGCTTCTATTCAGAATGAAGGCGGCTATATGGTTGCAATCGAGAACGATGAGAACGGCCTAGTGATGCATGAATACAATTGTCCCATCGCGCAGGTGGCGAATCGCTATCAGCAAGCCTGTCAGTGCGAGCTGTCTTTATTCCAGCAGCTCCTTGGAACGGACGTGGAACGAACCGAATGTTTGGCTAAAGGCGGCGGCAAGTGCAGCTACCGAATAGCGGGTATATAAGCATAAAGAGGTGTTAGGATATGGTCCTAACGCCTCTTTTTTTTTCGTGTGTTGTGTCAAAACAAGCCTATGGTGGGTATTATGTCAGTAAGTAAATGGGCATTCGCCCGCTAGGCAGTACGTTAGGAGGTGTCCGCTCATGGATCGGATATGGCTTGAGGGAGCAGCCGTTGCTGCTTTCGTCGCATTGGTAATTGGGATATTGCTCTGGCTGCGATCTGCAGATCGTAAGTTGGCGAAGTTGATTCAAACGGCCGAAGCGATGGAGCAGTATACACAGCATGCGGCAGCTCAGGTGACTGCGCTGATGGATCCTGTGACCGCAACCGTTAGAACGGTGCAGAAGCAATTGGATGGCATGTCCAAATTGGCAGAAGCGACGAAACGAATTGGCGATGCAGCGAATCAATTATCTTTTACCGTGAACCGGGTTTCCACAGACCTGAACGAAACGGTAGAACGGCATGCTGCAAGGTCAGGCGAGAAAGTGAAGCATGGCATCACAGAAGCGCTTGATTGGGCTGAGGTCAGTTATGCGGTGTGGCAGTTTTGGCAGAACAAACGGAAAGATAGCCGCACCTCTGCATGCTCAAGCTATGACCAAGGGCAGGATACTACTAACTAATCATACGGTTGCTATGCTGCTGCGTATTCGAAAGCAGTGCAAGCCGCTGTACCAAAGGAGTGTATTGAAGATGGCAAAAAGCAGTGGAAAGAAAAGTTTCTTAGTTGGTGCGATTGCAGGTGGCGTAATTGGTTCCGTAACAGCTCTGTTGCTTGCTCCTAAATCAGGTCGCGAGCTTCGTAAAGATATTGCAGACGGAACACAGGTTGTTTCCGAGCACACCGTTCGAATTGCCGGTCAAGTCGGCGACTCGACGACTCGTATTGCGAAACAAGTTAGCGGCGGCGTAACGGTAGCTGCAGGCAAGGCAAAAGAAACAGCAAGCACGGTCCTTGACAATGTTCGCAGTTGGCGCCAAGCAGGCAAAGAAGAGGCAGCTGAAGTGCTGGATGAAGCCGGCGAGCTCGTGCATGAAGCAGGCGAAGCCGTTCAAGATAAGGTTGAAGAGCTGACGCAAGACCGCAAAGAGGAACTTCAAACGATCAGCTAATTCATGTGAATAATCAAGAAGGCTTCGCTGCATAGTCAATGCGGCGAAGCCTTCTTTTTTGCGTCCTACTTGCTACCTCTAGCCTGAGAACGGTACTCGGACGGCGAATAACCGAACGTTTTGCGGAATTGCTTGGAGAAATAGAGGGCATCGGTGTAGCCGACGGAAGAAGCAACCTGGTCGATCGACAGGTGATTCTGTCCATTCAGCAGCTCCTTTGCTCGCTCCATCCGCACTTTAAGTAGAAATTGCATGGGAGATACGCCTGTTACTTGCTTGAACATTTTGGATAAATGCGTGCGATGGTAGCCTAAGCTTCGCGACAAATCCTCGATTGATATTTGCTGTGCATATTGATACGACAACCAGCGGACTGCCTGTTTAATTTGCCTGTCGATGTCCGAAACGATAGCGATCGAATTAAAGGCCAGATTGCCTGCATTCAATAGGCCAAGCTCCTTCAGGTAGATGCGCAGCAGTCCGTTTGCTTCCAAATCAGCAAGTTCAGGAAATGGGTTTGCTTCCAACGCTCCGCGAATTTTGCGATATAGCGCAGCGAGCGGACGAACGTCATCCGTATGAACGATGGGACGTGCCGGGGAGAAACCGAGCGTCAGCAGCAGGTGCTCGGAGATATGACCTTTGAATGCGACCCACATATAATGCCATGGATCTTTCTCATCGGCTCTATAGGTGAACAGCTCGTCCGGAAAAATAATAAAGGTATCGCCTTTCACGCACGAATACCGGACCCCATCGATCTCGAATGTTCCTCGGCCTGATAGAACCGTGTGCACCAGGTAATAGTTATGAACGGCTGGTCCAATGAAATGGCCGCCAACGGGTTTGCCTTCTCCGCTGAAGAGAAGCGACAATTCGCCTTGGGCCGGCTGCGTATTGCTGTAATCGGTAAATTTATAGTGATCGGAAGTACGGCGCATCATAGACGTTTTTTGGCTTGTATCCGGCATTGTTCAGTGCCCCAATCTTCATGATTTCAGTACGTTCAGTGTAGTTCAAAAAACTACAAATGTACATATAAATCATGCTTTATTTCCTACTCAATCCGCTATTCCCTGCACTATAGTAGATAGTAGAAGAAGACATTAATCCGCTTACATGGCGGACCATTTTCAAGGAGGACTATCATGCCGAAGATTACATTTATCGGAGCGGGAAGTACTGTATTTGCGAAGAACGTGCTTGGCGATGTTTTGCACACACCAGCGCTGCAAGGATTCGAGATTGCTTTGTTTGACATTAATCCGGAGCGTCTGTCCGAATCCGAAACATTGCTGAACCATATCAAAAACACGTGCGGAAGCACTTCCACAATTAAAGCGTATACGGACCGCAAAGAAGCACTGCGCGGTGCCAAATTCGTCGTCAATGCCATTCAAGTTGGCGGCTACGATCCTTGTACGATTACCGATTTTGAAATTCCGAAGAAATACGGCTTGCGCCAAACAATCGCGGATACAGTTGGAATCGGAGGCATTTTCCGAAACCTGCGTACGATTCCGGTTATGCTCGACTTCGCTAAGGACATGCAAGAGGTTTGTCCGGACGCTCTGTTCCTGAACTACACGAACCCAATGGCTGTTCTGACGAATGTCATGAACACGTACGGCGGGATCAAAACGGTCGGTCTATGCCATAGCGTTCAAGTGTGCGTGGATCATTTGTTTAGTCATCTTGGCATGGATGCGACTGGCGTCAAATCGAAGATCGCCGGTATCAACCATATGGCTTGGCTGCTTGAGGTTTCCAAGGATGGCGAAGACCTGTATCCGGAAATCAAGCGCCGCGCTCGTGAGAAGCAGAAAGAACAGCACTGGGATATGGTGCGTTTCGAAATGATGCTCAACTTCGGCTACTATATTACCGAATCGTCCGAACACAACGCCGAGTATCACCCGTACTTCATCAAGCGTAATTATCCGGAGCTGATCGAACGCTTCAACATTCCGCTGGATGAGTACCCGCGCCGCTGTATCGAGCAAATTAGCGGCTGGAAGAAGCTGAAAGAAGAGCTGATCAACAATCCGGAGCTGCAGCATAAACGTACGCATGAATATGCTTCGTATATCTTTGAGGCGATTGAAACGAACGTTCCGTTCAAAATCGGCGGCAATGTGATGAATACAGGACTGATTACCAACTTGCCGAAAGAAGCTTGCGTAGAGGTATCCTGCCTCGTCGACCGCAACGGCGTAACGCCGACATTCGTTGGCGATCTGCCGCCGCAATTGGCTGCTCTTAACCGCACGAACATCAATACGCAGCTGCTCACGATCGAAGCTGCGATTACAGGCAAACGTGACCATATCTATCACGCTGCGATGCTTGATCCGCACACAAGTGCAGAGCTGTCGATGGATGATATCAAAGCAATGTGCGATGATCTGATCGAAGCACATGGCGACTGGCTTCCTGCTTACAAATAAGTCGAAACCATAAACAAAGCCGCCCCGGCTGCTTGAGCTGAATTAGATGCTCTGGCAGTTGGGGCGGCTTTTTTTTTAATTTTCCGGGATCAACCTGGCATGGGGACGTTTGTTGAACCTTGTCTAGAATTGCGCTAAGATGTAGGTACCTTTTCTTCATCGTATTCATATTCTATTGAAGTCCTGCCAAAACGTTCAAGAAAGCGGTGTGTCTGTGCAACAACCGATCGCAATATTGGATTCTGGTGTAGGCGGTTTAACAGTCGTCAAAGAAATCATGCGCCAGCTTCCCCGGGAAAAAATCATGTATTTCGGCGATACCGCACGTACCCCGTACGGCCCGCGGCCCGCTGAAGAGGTGACTCGGTTTACTAGGCAAATCGTTGAGTATTTAATCCAATATCGTCCGAAAATGATTGTTATCGCCTGTAATACGGCAACAGCAGTCGCGCTTGAAGATATCCGCTCCCGTGTCGCTATTCCGGTAGTCGGCGTGATTCATCCCGGTGCTCGCGCTGCGAATGGTCGCACGCAAACAGGGATTGTCGGTGTCATTGGTACGGAAGGGACGATTCGCAGCAGCGCTTACGAACATGCGCTTAAGCAGCTATCTCCGAGCATTGAAGTAATCAGCTTAGCATGTCCGCGGTTTGTCCCGCTTGTCGAACAAGGGAATTTCCGCTCGAAAGAAACACAAGAAGTGGTGGAATCGTCACTGGCACCGCTGAAGAAACGCGATATCGATACGTTAATTTTAGGGTGTACCCACTATCCGTATTTATCAGATACAATCGCTTCTGTAATGGGTAGTGATGTGACACTGATCAACTCCGCAGATGAAACCGCTCGCGAGATTAGCACGATTCTGCATGATCGCAATCGGTTGACGCGTGACGGAGATCTTCCCGTGCATCAATTCTTCTGCAGCGGAGACCCGCGCATGTTTAGAAAGATTGCGCAACAATGGTTAGGTGAGCAAATCGAGCTAACGCCTGTCGTGTGGCAGGTGCCCAATATCGTATAGATGTTCCGCCAACGAATCGGAGCCGCCTCCATTAGCATTTGATGACGAGGCGGCTCTTTCCTATGAAATGGCATGCCGGGGAATGGAGCGGCATAGCATGTGACTAGACCAGTTCAGAGGTGATCACATGCTGCATCCTTATATTGTTCAGAGCGGCGATACGCTGCTTCGTATTGCCCGCAATTTCAGAATGAATCCCGAAGCCATTTTAGCCTCCAATCCGCGACTCCTTGCGAGCGAACGATTAAAGCCGGGGCTGCTGCTTGCCGTACCCGCACAGCCAACATTCACGTATCGGGTAAATGCCGGCGATACGCTGCTTCGTATTGCAGCTCTCTTTGCTGTTTCCACTCATTCGCTTATTGCGGTGAATCATCATCTTGATCTTACGCTGCTTCAAGAAGGGCAATTGATCAGTATCCCTGTCGGAGGCGCAGGTCGCATCGTGGATGGAAGTGCAGAATACGGTGCGAGGGAGCTAATGAAGGATATCGAACAGCTTCAGAATAGCTATCCATTTCTGCAATGCAGGCGAATCGGGCAAAGCGTCATGGGCAAACCAATTACGGCGATTAGTCTCGGTGAAGGGCCAGCCAAAGTGCACATCAATGCAGGCATGCATGCAAACGAATGGATTACGACACCGCTCTTAATGACATTCGCAGAGGACTTGGCGCAGGCGGCAGCGGCTGGGACTCGGATATGTCACGTCGATATTAGAGCACTGCTGCGCAAAGTGACATTGTGGCTCGTGCCGCTTATTAATCCGGACGGGGCTGAGCTTGTTCAAGAAGGCATGAGTGAGGAACATCCGTATTATCATGAGCTGCTGGACTGGAATAACGGTTCAATCCGATTCTCGAAGTGGAAGGCGAACATTCGCGGCGTAGACCTGAATGATCAATTCCCGGCTTTCTGGGAAGTTGAAGCAGAGCGGCGCGACGCGGCAGGTCCCGGTCCACGGGATTATCCCGGCTTACAGCCGTTATCGGAACCTGAGGCACAGGCACTAGCTGCTTTTACAGAGGAGGAGCAATTTGATCTCGTCGTTGCCTTGCATACGCAGGGGCAAGAGATCTACTGGAACTACCGCGGCTATGAACCGCCGGAAGCGGAGCTGATTGCTGCCAAACTGGCCAAAGCAAGCGGATATAAAGCGGTGAAGCTGACAGGCAGCGATGCCGGCTACAAGGATTGGTTTATCCAGGATTATCGGAAACCGGGTTATACTGTAGAGGTCGGTTATGGGGTTAATCCGCTGCCGGTATCGTCGTTTCATGAGCTGTATGACGAAATAAGGCCATTGCTCATTACTGCCATAGAGGCTGCCATTCCGGATATGTTATAATAGGCGGAAGAAGGAGGCGTTCCCTATGAGGAAGTTGCTTTCGCTCCGCCACTGGCGGACGGTGTTTGTCCGAATTTACCGCTTGCTGATCGCAAGGGAAGTTCGGCTGATGGACAAGCTGCTGTATGTCATACCGGTACTGTTGTACTGGGTTATGCCTGACGTGCTCCCTTTTCTGCCTATCGATGATATCGCGGTTACGATGATTGCCGCTGAATGGTACACGCGTTATATGGAGCGCAAATACAGTGATCGATTGAGATAGCGGTTGAACAATGGTCATCGTTTCTTTACAATAGGAGAGATGAAGGAAAATCAGGAACGCCGGATGAACGTTCAACGGCTGCATCCATAAATAAAGGAGATGAATCGACGATGATTTGCAAAATTACACGCAACGCCGCGAAAGTGCTTCGCGAAGAAGTGGACAAGCCAGAGAACGAAGGTAAATTTCTGCGTATTTTCGTTACGCATTCGCATGGTGACCATGCCCACTATGGCATGAAGATGGACGATGCTACAGACAAGGACGAAATCATTGAGACGGATAAAGACATCAAGGTTGTTCTGGAGAAAGGTGTAGAATTGCTGGACGGTGTCAGAATCGACTACTTCTACGTACCTCAGGAAGGCTTCATGATTTCCAACCCGACTAAAGGCAACCACGGCGACCATTAATTTGTAAACGGTTAGGGAGAGAAACATGGCTAACGATATACTCATTTGCGATAAATGCAAACATATGCGTACGAAATCCATGCTGCCGAAGCTCGAGCAGATGGCACCTGGCACAGAGATCAAAGTCGCGTGCAAATCGTACTGCGGTCCATGTTCGAGATTTGCTTTCGTCTTCATTAACGGCCGTTATATTACGGCCCCGACTGAGGATGAAGTCATCGAGAAGGCACGCAAATATGTGAAGAAATAAGATAAAGAACCCCCGGCAGGCTTCCGCGTGAAGCTTGCCGGGGGTTCTTTGTATAGGTGTCATTGCTGAGGAACAACAACGTGCATCGACTTGACCAGGTCATGCTCGATAACGAGATCTGACGATTCAAGCTCAAGCCGAGCGGCCGCTGTTCCTTCGTTACAGACGCTTGAATCTGTGACCGTTTCACCAGTTGAGAAGGCGTAACACTTACTGTGCTGCGGTAGTCCATCCTCAGCCGGCAGATAGAGGATAGCTCCGTCCGTGAATGCGCCGTTTCGGAAAACGATCCGCTTCTGATGCTGCTGCTTATCAGGCTGCGCAGTGATGAGCGGCGTTCCGATCATTGTTTTATCTGCGCTTGAGATTCCGAGAAGATGGAGAACCGTAGGCGTGATATCCAACTGCCCGCCGACCTGCTCGTAAGTTCCAGCCCGGTCGTCGTTTGGCAAATGCACGACAAACGGGATCCCTTTCAGAATTCGAAATTGTTCGGTCTCGTTTAATGGATGACGGAGGAAC
Source organism: Paenibacillus sp. N22P23 (assembly GCF_059383735.1). Classification (NCBI taxonomy): domain Bacteria; kingdom Bacillati; phylum Bacillota; class Bacilli; order Caryophanales; family Paenibacillaceae; genus Paenibacillus; species Paenibacillus sp. N22P23. The sequence continues at coordinate 2,125,331 of NZ_JBXENT010000001.1, read as the reverse complement.
GCCTCGAAGGGCTCCCATTCCCGGATGGAATTATCGTGATCCCCATAGAACATAAATATCGATTGATCCCATAAGCCGGCTGCTTTGAGCTCATCGATCAGACTGCCAATTGCAGCGTCCACGTAGTGAACGGATTCCAGATAATCGCCGAAAATGGTGTTCTTAAAGGGGCCGACATCCAGTGTCTGCGCGGATTTCGGCAGCTGGTAGGGATGATGGCTGGAGAGCGATATGAGGAACGAATAGAAAGGCTGCTTCTCGTCCTTCATCCGATCCACGGACTGTTTAAAGAATGATTTGTCTCCAAGCGACCAACCGATGGGCTCATCGATTTGGTAGGCATTCTTGCTATAGAAGGTGTCGTATCCTAAGCGGTCATACATCATGTTGCGGTTCCAGAAGCCTCCGTCATAGGCGTGAAAGACGTTTGCGGTGTAGCCGTGGTCTTTCAACGTTTGCGGCATGCTGTCGTAGTCATGCTGTGCATAACGGATGAAGACGGAGCCGGTAGGCAGCGGTTGAAGGGACACATTGGCAGCAAGATCGGCATCCGATGTGCGTCCCTGCGATGTTTGATGATAGAAATTGCTGAAATACAGCGATGACCCAAGCAGCTTGTTGATGTTCGGCGTGACTTCGACGCCGTTAATCCGCTGGTTGATGACGAAGTTCTGAAAGGCCTCCAGTTGAAGCAAGATTACGTTCTTCCCCTTATATTTGCCGAATAAGGCATCGGTTTCGAGCGCTTTGCGCTGCGCAGCGCGGGTCTCGAACCACTGTTTGGCTACGGCCGTCTGCTCGGCAGTGACGGTGCTGTCTTGAAACCAATGCTCATTCGCATATCGATACAGATCATAGCCATGGAAGCCGATTACGCCGGTCACATTGTACAGGGATAGATTCCACCAGTTGCCCGTGAAGAGCTCCGCTGCCCAGGTTTGTTTCGCTTTATGAACGGGGACGTAGACGAGCATGAAGCCGATGATGAACACGACTAGTCCTGTGGCTAAACGCCGAAGAGTGACTCTGATTCGATTCGGTCTGATGAACGAAAGCTGCGCGCCGTTGCCTTTGTTTCTACTCATCCGATAGAAGGTAAATACGGCAAGGGGAAGCAGCAGCAGCCAGTCGGCAAAAAACCACAGGTCTATACTGCTTAGCAAGGAATCAATGCTCTCCCCGAGCGCGCCAACCTGTCCGGCCTGCAACAGTACAGGAACTGAGATGAGATCCTGGAAGTAGCGGAAGTAGATAAGATCGGAATAGATGATTGCTGTCAGAACGATGTTTAGTACAATGAGCGCGATTCTTCGTCCCTTTGGCGGCAGCCATAAGGTCCAGAAGGAGGTAAGCGCTAGCGTTCCGGTGGCGGTCATCCAATCATCGCGGTTCATGGCCATGTTTGGCACATGAACGAGCCGGTCGAACAAGATTAGCTTAAACAGCATGAGTCCGATGAAGAGCAGCGGTTCAAGCGCGATCAGGAGGGGAATAGCATAAAACGACGTCCGTTGCCGGCGCCGTTTTATGCTTCGAGATGGTATAGTCATGGGTTACGTATTCCTTTCACAGCAGCTTACGATTTGGAAGGGCTGTCCGTTCTGTTACGCGGAGGAAGCGGTCCAAAATACTGATAATACGTACATTCAATACGGCCGTTGAACAGCTTCCGTTTCTTATCCGCTTTGCGGCCGATCGTATCTTCGAACGTGCGAGACTGTGTTAAAGCGAACATCGACCATGTCGGAATATAAAGGGAACTCAGTCCGAGCTGTCTGATCGCTTTCTCTGCTTCGTCCTCGTCGCCAAGCCTTGTTCCATAAGGCGGGTTGGTGATGATGCAGCCGTAGTCGCCTTCCGGCTTCACACGGGAAACCGCCATTTGCTGCAGCTTGATCTCCTTCGAGAAGCCGGCTTTCTTGACAGCCGCTTCTGCGATTTCAAGTGCGCGCGGGTCAATGTCCGAGCCCGTAATCTGAAGCGGGACATTGTCCTTCACGGAGTCGAATGCTTCCTCGCGGGCTTGCTCCCACATTTGCTCCGAGATAAGGGACCAGCCTTCACTGTTAAACGTGCGTCGCAGTCCCGGTGCGATGTTCCAGCCAATCATCGCGGCTTCTATCGGAATGGTGCCGGATCCGCAGAACGGATCATACAGCGGCCGTTCAGGGCGCCATCTGCTGAGCAGAACCATTGCGGCTGCCATCGTTTCTTTGAGGGGCGCTTCGGTTACTAGCTTACGGTATCCGCGTTTATGCAATCCAGGGCCGGTAGTGTCCAGCGTCAGCATCGCTATGTCATTCAGCAGCCAGACTTCAATGACGTAACGCTGTCCATTATCCTCGTGGAACCACTCGGTACCGTAGACCGATTTCATTTTTTCCACTATAGCTTTCTTCACGATACTTTGGCAGGCAGGCACGCTGGTCAGCTGTGACTTATGCGAACGCCCTTCTACCGGAAATTCTGCGTCCTCCGGAATCCAATCCGGCCAATTGACCGCTTTGGTGCCTTCGAACAATTCTTCAAACGTTCTGGCAGGAAACTCCGCCATTTTGATCAATACGCGGTCAGAGGTACGGAGCCATAGATTGGCGCGGCAAATATCAGCCAGCCCACCTGTAAAAATAACGCGTCCGTTCTCCACCTTCTGATCCGTATAGCCAAGATCCATCAATTCACGTGCGACGACCGCCTCTAGCCCCATAGGAGCTGTTGCAATCAGCTGCAGTTTGTCCATTTGTGTATCACTCCGCCTTCACGACTCCGGTTGTTTCCGGTCCAAGGTGAAACGGCTGTCGTCGTCCTTTAGGCGACGCAGCGCGTTTCATTCCGTAGAAAGATAAGCATCGTATATGGTGAAACTTATACTTTCTTATCTTTCATAAAAATCATACAATCAAGTATAGGTCATCCAAGGGATTAATTACAAACATTACATTCGTTATTATGGAGAGGGGCAGGAAACGATGTCGACGGAACAGTACGTAGAACAACTGCTTGGGGAAGATGCGGATTTGGCACGGGTCCATCAGACGATCCAACAATTAGGTATGCCGGAGATTTCGATTGCAGCCGGTTATGGTCGTCTGCTCACGATGTTAGTGCGTATGTCCGGTGCGAAGAACGTACTTGAGATCGGCGCGCTTGGCGGCTATAGCGGGATTTGCCTTGCCAGAGGCTTATCCGATGGCGGACGTTTGACTTCGCTTGAACTGCTGCAGAACTATGCGGATGTTGCACGTGGGAGCTTGGAAGCAGCGGGTCTTGGAGATCGCGTGGAATACCGAGTCGGAGATGCCAAAGAAAGTTTGGCTGTACTCGCTGAAGAAGGCCGCAAGTTTGACTTCTTCTTCATCGATGCGGACAAAGAGAGCTACCCGCTCTATCTGGAGTGGGCGATCAAGCTTGCGAATCCAGGCGCTGTCATCACGGGAGACAATGCGCTGCTTCACGGCAGAACGATCGACCCCGAGAAGAATGGTCCATCGGTACTGGCGATGCGCGAGTTCAATGCATCGATGGTCAGCGACGAGCGGCTCATTGGCACGCTGCTGCCGGCTTATGACGGCCTTGCTGTTGCGGTTGTGAAGTAGGATTATGGAGTGGCAAAAGTGGCTGAGCATGTTCGACGCTCAGCCACTTTTTTTGTTTGATTTGGAAGCGAAGGTGGCTTCGTTATGCTAGTGGCTAGTGCGCGGGGCTTGCAGAATGCGCTAACGAATCGTACAGGGCTTATTTGTCCATAAATGGCTCGGATAAAATTCTAACTAATCGTAGCGGTCTTATTTGGTGGTTTTTGGGGTGTTAGGAGTCAACTAGCACCAAATAAGGCTTCTACGAATCGTTAGAATTTCGAAACTCCGAAATCGCGATGAATAAGGCTTCTACGATTCGTTAGCGATTCGCGGCTAGTGAGATGTGTACGCGGAGTGTGAGCTGTAGGAATGTGTGATGTGAGATGCTGGACAACGGAGTGTAAGATGCGAGAATGTGAGCGCAGGTATGCGAATTGCCGCTTGGCTGAGGGGCACTAGGCGAGCGGCGCCTGGCACGCACGCAGGCGAACGTTCAGCCCCCCGTGAGCAGATCACAACTTTCGCCAACAGCTAAAAGCTGGCACAGGCTCCCCCCCTGTGCCAGCTTTCTATTCCTGTTTTGCGCCACCAGACGCCGACCGCTTGGATACAAGCGTCTGCCTGACCCATACGGCATTGATGACAAACAACGCCGAGGAGATGAGAAACACGCCGCGAATCCCCGTCCAGCCCGAGATAAAGCCGCCGACGATCGGGCCGATCATGTTGCCAAGAGACAGCATGCTGCTGTTAAGGCTGAACGCGCGGCCTTCCATCCCGTCCGGCGTAAACCGGCGGACGAGCGAATTGACCGAAGGGATGAGACCGCCTAGGAAGCAGCCTTGCAGCAATCGGAAGAGCAGCAGCTGCCACACCGAACCTGCAAAGGCCTGCGGGATGAACATCAGCGCCGCTCCGATCAGCGAGATGCCGAGTATGCGCTCTTGGCCAATTCGGTCGCTCAGCCTTCCGAGGAGAGGGGAGGCGACCATATTGGATATGCCTGCTGCGGAGCCGACAAACCCGGCCCAGAACGCCAGATTGACGACTGTGCCGTGTAAGTCCTGCACATAAAGCGGCATGAGCGGCATTGGACCGATAATCGCAAACTGGAGCAGGAACGTAACGGCGAACAGTGACATCAGCTGCGGCACGCGTGAGAGTTGGCGAAAGCCGTCAATCACCGACATGTTAGGACGAGAGGCCGCCTCTTGCCGATTAAAGCTCTCGCGAACGATGAAATAGGCGAGCAGGGAAGCGCCGAACAGCAAGCTCCCGGTCAGATAGAAAATCGGTCGATAACCGACGGCATCTGCGAGCAATCCGCCGATGAACGGGCCTAGTATACTGCCCGCGATTCCGCCGGATTGCAGCGTCCCCATCGCGAAACCCATCCGCTCTTTTGGCGTCGATATCGAGATGAGCGAGACTGCAGCTGGATTAAAGCCGGAAATCGTGCCATTGACCATCCGCAGCAGCAGCAAGTGCCAAGGGGAAGTGGCGAAGCCCATTAGTATCATGACGATGGCCATGCCGAAGCCGGAGCGAAGCAGCATCATTTTGCGTCCATAGCGGTCAGATAATTTCCCCCATAACGGTTGAAAGAGGAAAGCCGTCACGAAGTTGCCTGCAAAAATCACGCCGGCCCAAGTCGCGATTGCATGCTTATCGGTTAATCCGATGCGTTCAGACTGCAAATAGAGGGACATAAACGGGATAATCATCGTCATTCCACCCATGACGAGAAATTGACCGAACCAGAGGACGGCCAGATTTTTCTTCCACTGTTCCATTTCGATTCTCCGATCCTATGAGTAAGAATAGTTACACTGTAAACAACATATCGCCAGTATAGCACAGCCGAAACCTAACATTGTCATATGTTTGTCAATGATAGACGGGGACGGGCGGTTGTTACACTTCGGCAAAAAGGGCATAATGGAAACGTAGGGAAAACGATAGAAATGGGGAAATACAATGAGCTACAACGACCGATTCCTCCGCGCGTGCCGAGGAGAACAAGTCGATCGCTTACCCGTCTGGTATATGCGACAAGCGGGACGTTACGATCCCGATTACCGTAAAATAAAAGAAAATTACTCGCTGCTAGAAATTTGCAAAAGACCGGAATTGGCCGCTGAGGTAACGCTTATGCCGATTAAGAAACTCGGTGTAGATGCGGCGATTTTGTATTCCGATATTATGAATCCGGTCGCGTCGATCGGAATCGATTTTGACATCGTGGCTAATGTGGGCCCTGTCATTGCGAATCCGATCCGCTCGGCAGCAGATGTCGATAAGCTGAAGCCGATCGATGTGGAAGGCGATTTGTCTCACGTACTAGAGACAATTCGTATCTTGGACCGCGAGCTTGATGTGCCGCTTATTACGTTCGCCGGTGCACCGTTTACAATTGCCAGCTACTTGATCGAGGGACGTCCTTCGAAGTCATACATCAGAACGAAGTCACTTATGTACTCGGAACCGGCAGTGTGGTTTAAGCTGATGGACAAACTTGGCGATATGGTTATTGCTTACCTTCGTGCGCATATCGGCGCAGGCGGTAAGGCGTTCCAGCTGTTCGACAGCTGGGTAGGCGCGCTTGCTCCACATGATTTCAAGACGTTCGTGCTGCCGACGATTGAACGGATTTTCAGCGAGCTGTCGGATTTGCCTCAGCCGAAAATCTACTTCCCGGGCGTAGCGTCCGGCGAGCTGCTTCCAACACTGACGAATGTCAAAGCCGATGTCATCGGTTTGGACTGGCGCGTGCCGATCGCAGAAGGTCGCCGCAGACTTGGCGGTTCATTCGCTGTCCAGGGTAATCTTGATCCGTATGTACTCACTGCACCAATGGAAGTCATCAAAGAACATGCGAAAGCAATTATTGATGAGGGCATCAAGCAGCCAGGCTTTGTGTTCAACTTGGGACACGGCTTGTTCCCGGAAGCATCGCTCGACAAGCTGCGTGAGCTGACCGAGTTTGTACATGACTACTCCGCTGAAGCAATTAAAGCGTTAGGCGGTAAGCAGGAGGAGCTTCGCCTTGGTTAACGGTAACGGAATCGGTAACGGTAAAATTGGCGTTCTCGTCATGTCTTACGGAACACCGGAGAGCATGGACGGGATCGAAGAATATTACACGCATATCCGCAGAGGCCATGCGCCGACACCGGAACAGCTGGCTGAGCTGAGCAATCGTTACGAAGCGATTGTCGGCGGCGTGTTCCCGCTGCGTGAGAATACGAACCGTCAAGTAGCCGGCCTGCAGGCTGCGCTTGACGCTGCAGCACCTGGACGTTATAGCTGCTACCAAGGTTTAAAGCATGCGCGCCCATATATTGAAGATGGCGTTTCCGCGATGGCTTCAGATGGCATTAAGCATGCTGTAGGCATTGTACTAGCTCCGCACTATTCCACAATGAGTGTTGGCAGCTATATGAAACGCGCGCAAGAGAAGGCGCAAGAGCTTGGCATTCAATTTGCAACGGTAGATAGCTATCATACACATCCGAAGCTGATTGAAGCGCTTGTCACACGGGTTAAATCTGCCTATGAAGCTCTTCGGGATGTTCAGCCCGTGAAGGTACTATTCAGCGCACACAGCTTACCAGTCAAAATCCGCGAGATGGATGATCCTTACGAGCAGCAGCTGCTGGAGACATCCAAGCTTGTGGCGGATGGAGCCGGTATTGCGGATTGGCAGTTTACGTGGCAGAGCGCTGGCCGCACACGTGAGCCATGGCTTGGACCGGATATCCTCGAAACGATGAAGGAAACCGCTGCCGCAGGCTACAAAGGCGTACTGGCTGCCCCGATCGGTTTCGTATCCGAGCATTTGGAAGTTCTGTACGATCTTGATATCGAAGCGCAAGCGGAAGCTCGTGAACTCGGAGTCAAGCTGCAGAGAATAGAGATGCTGGGTACAGATCCGCTCTATATGGAAACATTGGCCGATTCCGTACAGGACGCGGCAAGAGCGATTTTCGTTTAGCGGATAGCGTTATTACAGAGGAGATGACTCGCATGCGGGGGAACGGTAAGCTCGATCGCTTCGTCGTTATCGGAGGCGGTATCAGCGGACTCAGCTCCGCTTTTTATTTGCTCAAGGAAGCGAAGCAGCGCGGCCGGGAAGCAGTCATTACGCTCGTGGATCCATCGGAGAGAATCGGCGGCAAAATCAACACGCTTCGGCGCGACGGCTTCATTATTGAGCGCGGTCCGGATTCCTTTCTGGCACGCAAGACGCCGATTATTGATTTGGCCTATGATCTTGGCATCGAGCATGAATTGACCGGCACCAACCCGGCTGCCAAGAAAACTTATATTCTTCATCACGGCAAGCTGCATTCGATGCCTCCGGGTCTTGTGCTTGGAGTACCAACGGAAATTGCACCTTTTGCCAAGACAGGCTTGCTGACTTGGAGAGGCAAGCTTCGCGCAATGCTGGATTTCGTCCTGCCTGCGAGCAAGGAAACGGCAGACGAATCGATCGGAGACTTTCTGTCTCGCCGATTGGGAAGCGAAGTCATGGAGCGGGTTGCGGAGCCGCTGCTCGCGGGTATTTATGCCGGTGAGCTGCGGAATCTCAGCCTTGCTGCGACATTCCCGCAGTTTCGGGATGCAGAGCGCAAGCATGGCAGCTTGATTCGTGGGATGCGCGCCAATAAACGGAAAGCAGCATCAGCGGCGCCAAGCGTGAGCAGAGTGCCCGCCGCAGTCAAGAACAGCATGTTCCTCACGTTTAAGGGCGGTCTCGCTACGATGCTGGAGGCGCTGGACGCAGCTTTATCCAATGTGGATCGGCGTATGGGACGGAAGGCAGTCGCATTCCGTCAAAATGATCCCGACGAGCATGGCGAAGATGCAGCGCCGTACGAAGTGCTGCTGAGCGACGGTGAAATTCTGGAGGCCGATGGCATCGTCATTACTGCGCCTGCCTATGATGCCGCAGATTTGCTGGATCCTCATATGAACGTTGATGCGCTTCGTGACATTCGTTACGTATCTGTAGCCAACGTCGTCATGGCCTTCGATAAAGCAACGCTTGGCGTTGATTTCGATGGTTCAGGGTTTGTCGTTCCGCGTTCGGAGGGCACCACAATTACGGCTTGTACATGGACATCGGCCAAATGGCTGCATTCCAGCCCAGGCAATAAAGTGCTGCTGCGTTGTTATGTCGGCCGTGCCGGCGATGAAGCCGTTGTCGACTTGCCTGACGATGTACTGAAAGAAGCCGTTCGGAGCGACATTCGACTGGTGATGGGAATCACGGCTGAGCCGCTGTTCACGGAGATTACCCGTCTGCATCATTCCATGCCGCAATATCCGGTCGGTCATCTACAGAAGACCGCACAGCTTCGTACGAAGCTGCGTGCAGCGATGCCCGGCGTATGGTTAACCGGCGCCGCATTCGATGGTGTCGGGCTGCCGGATTGCATCCGCCAAGGGAAAGAAGCCGCTTCCGGCGTCTACAAGTCGCTGCTGGGCGAGTTTAAATAGAAGATCGTCACACCGATTATGGAGTGGCGATCTTGCATGGAGTTCTAAACGCGAAAGAGTGTCGACATAGTCGACACTCTTTTTTTCATGTCTTCAATTTCACGCTTCGGATTATTTTGGGAAATGAGGAAAGAATAAACACAAATATCGTTAAGGTGTGAAACAAACCATGCGCCAAAGGAAGCTCTCGGTCTTACAAGCATTTCTGCTGCTTATTACGACTACGGCTATTACGAATCAAAATATTATAGTCCCACTCCTTCTAGACTCTGCCGGAAGAGATGCATGGATGAGCGTCCTGCTGGCCTTAGTCCCAGGCATTCTATTGTTATGTTCGATCAAACATATTATGAGAACGACTGCCCACGAATCCATTATTCCGTGGGTGAAGCGTAAATTCGGCTCTTTCGCAAGTGTATTTCTCGGTCTAATCATTTTCCTTTACTTATTCTCGAGTTGTCTCATTGCATTGAAGGATACGACAAATTGGGTTGATGTTACGTTTCTGCCGGAGACGCCGGGTTTCGTAACAGCCGCTGCTTTGACCGTAATCTGTTTCTTTGCTGCTAACGCCGGACTGTGGTCCATAACGGTATGTGCGGGTATTCTGCTTCCATTTGTCTTTGTGTTCGAAGGCTTTATGGTAACAGCGAATATTCAATTTAAAAATATTCATTATCTTACGCCGATGGTGGCAAACGGCTTTACTCCCCTATCACAAGGACTTATTTATTCAACCAATGGGGTCCTGGAGATCCTAATCCTCCTTTTGATCCAACAACACTTGAAGGAGAAGGTACGGTATAGCTCTTTTTTTATTCTGTTGATTGTAACAGTAGGCATGATCCTCGGTCCGTTACTGGAATCCATTGTCGATTTCGGACCAGCCGTAGCGGCCAGGCAGCGTTTTCCTACCTTTGAACAGTGGGGGCTTGTCACCTTGGGGAAAAATGTCGCCCATTTAGATTTCTTATCGATCTTCGAATGGTTAAGCGGTTCTTTTATCCGAATCTCATTATGTATGTATTTGATGGTTGAGCTTCTTCAACTGAAGAAGGCGGGTTTTCGCAAGCTTATCCTTTTTGTGATTACCATAATCATGTTTATCGTTCCATTGCTGCCGATAAGCGATGCTTTATTCGTATGGTTTTTGCGTGAGTTCTACTATTCGATTTTATTGATCCTTGTTGTTGTCGTTGTTTCGTTGTTGTTCCTTTTCTCCTTAATCGTACGCGTGAAAGAAAGGGTGAGTCCGGGTTAATGACGGCTGATTTAAACCATCAATCTATCGAAAAATCGTTACGCAATTTGTTCGATCGAAGCTCGGATGTCATCATCCAACGTGTCCGTTTGCTCAACGAAGATGATAGTTGGGAAGTGCTGTTGATTCACTGTGAGGGGTTATCGGACAGTAAACTGATCGATCAGTTTGTTATGCCTCAGCTTGAGAAGCTATCGATGGATCAAGTCGTAGACGGCAAGATCGGAAACCTATCCTTTCAACCGTTGGAAAACAACGAACGGACGATTGTTGATGCTGTATTCTCGGGTAAGCTCCTGCTATTGTTCGATAAAAACAGCTCAATATTTATGCTTGATATTGCGAATCCCCCACAGCGCCAGCCAGAGGAATCCAACACTGAAGTATCGGTTAAAGGTCCGAGAGACGGTTTCACGGAACAGATTTCGACGAATATAGCACTTATCCGTAAACGCCTTCGAACGGAATCGTTGTGCTGTGAGAGTTATGTGATTGGCCGAAGATCTCGGACCAAGGTGGCCCTTCTTTACGAAAGCGATATTATTAATTCGGATATTATTGAGATGGCACGACAGCGAATACAAAGGATTGATGTAGATGCTTTGGTCAGCAGTGAAGAGCTCGCGGAGGCGATTTCTGATTCGCCTTTTGGATTGTTCCCGTTGATCGATTATATCGGACGTCCGGATTTTGCGGTTGAAGCATTGCTGCGGGGGAGATTCATCGTGATTGTAGACGGCACGCCAATGGTGTTAATTGCACCGGCCACGCTGTCATCGCTGCTGAAGACGCCTGAAGATATACATGCCTCCTTTTTATATGTAGCCTTCGAATCTCTTCTGAGGTATATAGGGCTGTTTTTGGGGATAATCGTTCCCGGCTTTTACATTGCGCTGACTACGTTTCACATGGATCAAATCCCAATTACAACCTTAGCAAGCGTGATAAATGTACGAAAAGGGCTCCCGATTCCGGCGCCTTTGGAAGCATTCCTCATGCAAATAACGTTTGAATTGTTTCGCGAAGCCGGGATCAGACTTCCTAAAGGGGTTGGACAAACGGTAACGGTCGTAGGAGGACTGTTTATAGGTCAAGCCGCAATCGAGGCGGGCTTGACCTCCCCGGCAATGCTGGTTGTTACAGCGATGTCGATGGTCTCTACATACACATTAGTCAATCAATCACTGGGCGGGTTGGTTACGGCGCTGCGATTGTTCGTTTTAGGTTGCGCCGCTTTTTTGGGGATGTATGGTTTTTTTCTTGGGATATTCGCGATTCTCTTATATTTATCGACACTCGAATCCTTTGGCGTCCCGTATTTGGCACCTATGTCGCCGCCGGTATTTAAAGATTTGCTCATGGCAATAATGACCAAGCCGAGAATGCTTAACCGGACAAGACCCCTCATTTACCGAACAGAGGACCGCATTAGAAAGGAGAATAGGAAATGAACAAAATAGTCGGAGTTCTATGTATGATTCTATGTGCCGGTTTCATTCTTACGGGATGTTGGGATGTGAAGACGATATCCGACTATAATTTCGTAACTGCACTCGGCATTGATTATTCGGAAGGCCAATATAAGATTTATACGGAATTAATGGATTTCGGCTCGATTAGTAATCAAGAGGAAGGTGGGGATGGAGGGGATAAACGAACGAAAGTCTGGGTAGGAAAGGGTGAAGGAGAGACGCTGTTCTCAGCTATAAATGAATTATATAAGACCGGACAGCAAAGCCTGTATTGGGATCATCTCATGGCGATTGTTTTAAGTGAGAATGTACTTCGGAAAGATCTCAACCGATTTATTGATTCGATCCCCCGATTCCCGCAGATTCGGTATAATTCATGGGTTTTCGGGACGCATGAGTCCATTGATGAGTTATTTAAGCATTCCACCTTTTTCAACTTTTCTCCCATTTCTAACCTCTTACACAATCCATTAGTGCTCCATAAGCAATTGTCGGTCATTTCACCGATTCGGCTCAATAAAGTGTTGGCCAATGAAGGGGAGCCGGGAGAAACGGATCTCATACCTACTTTAAGTGTTGATAAGAAAGACTGGGAGGATAATGATAAGCCTCAACCTGTATTATTCATGAATGGTGCGTTTGCACTGAATAATGGCAAAGCACAGCACAGCTTCTCCGAAAAACAATTACATGGTGTGAAGTGGATTCAGTCGCAGATGAAGCGAGCCGTTATTCCTGTTACACGGAATCATAAAACGATCGGAATGGTAACATTGTTCAATCCGAGAAAGAAAATCCATATTACGATGGAGGATGGCAAACCGATATTTTCGATGGACTTGAAGTTTACAGGTATTATAGAGGAAGTCATAGATAGTTCGCCGGTAGACACAATTAGGGATAAGGCCGAGAGCGGAATACGCAATGAAGTTCTGAGCACCTTTAAGATTGGGATTGCAAATCATGTGGATTTATATGGCTTGGAGCAATCCTTGTATAGGAATAAAAATAAAGAGTGGAAGAGGATGCGAGCATCCGGTTTCAGCGGTGAACTCCTGTTGACGGAGGATTCTTTAAAGAGGGTGAACGTTCAGGTGAATATTCTCCATTCCGGAATGGATGACATCGAGCCGCATTAGAATTGTTGTTTGGTTAATAAAGAAGCTTACCGCGTCGTCGATTAGGATCGGTGCGCGGTAAGCTTCTTTGATCTTCGGTATCCATTAATCGATCGGAGGTCCGACTCTCCCTTCACGCTCCGCCTGCTTTCGGTGAGCGACCCGGCTGCTTGCGGCAGCTGCAATGGCACCAACGATATCATCGAGGAACGTGTGGCACTGCGCATCTTCTTTGTCGTTCAGATGCTTCAGTATGCCTGGTTTTAATTTGTCGACGTAGCCGAAATTCGTAAAGCCGATACTGCCGTAAACGTTCACGATGGACAGAGCAAGAATCTCATCACACCCGTATAGCCCTTCGTCATTCTCTATCATCTCTTGAAGCGGCGACAGCAGCTTGCCTTCCTCAGCAAGCAGATCCAGCTGGATGCCGGTCAAGATGGCGTTCTGTACCTCGCGCTTGGTCAGCACAGCTTCTACATACAATTCGCATTCCTGCATTGTGAGCTCCGGATAATAGTCCTTCTGCAGAAATAGAACCAGCTCTGCGATTTGCGGGACCTCGACACCGCGTTTAGTGAGCCATTCCCGCGTCGCTTCCGCGATTTTCGTACTGTTTAGGCGGTAATCACTGGACTTCGTCATCGCTACACCCCTTGTCTCAAAATGGTGGACAAAACTGGTCTAATTGATTTGGAGGGCTCGTATATATAGTACTACAAAAGCAGAACTTGTACCAAAGCAATCGAACTATTCAAATGGGGAGGAAAATGAACAATGACTTACAATCGACTGTTTCGCCGGGCTGCGCTCGCCGGAGTGCTTGCTTTGCCCATCTTGACGACCGGCTGCGGTTTATTCTCACAGCCTGCCAGTGAATCGATCGATCCACCGCAAAACAGCACTCAGAACGTCGACGCCGACATTAATCCTGGACAAACTGTAACCCAGGGCGATCAATCGCAGATGACGCTGTACCTGAAGGACCGCAATGGCTTACTGGCGCCGGTTACGGTAATGGCAACGCTTGGACCGGATGAGAAGCTGGGTCAGAAAGCGCTTGAGATGATGGTGGAAGGCGGCGCTTACGAGAGTGAAATTCCGGATGGCTTCCAAGCGGTGCTGCCAAAAGGGACAACCGTGAAGGGACTGAATATCGTCCCGGATCAGAAGCTCGCCGTTGTCGATTTCACGAAATCGTTCTCCGACTACAATGCAGCGGACGAGCGTAAAATCGTTGAAGCCATTACGTGGACGCTGACAAGCCTTGAAGGCGTGCAAAACGTCGAAATCGATCTTGAAGGGCAGAAGCTGAGCGAAATGCCGCAGGATGGATTGCCAATCGACGAGCAGCTGACTCGTGCGGTCGGTATTAACCTTGAGGCGGCAGATGGTGTCGATTACAGCCAATCGACGCCGGTTACGATCTACTTCTCCGCAGTTACGCCGGACAACGAACCCTACTACGTACCTGTGACGCGTCTGGTTAACCGCTCGAACAATAAGGCGAAGACTGCGATCGAGCAGCTGATCAGCGGACCGATCAACGATTTGCCGCTCAAAGCCGTTATGACGCCTGATGTGCTCGTGAAGAACGTCACGAAGAAGGATGGCATCGTCACCGTCGAGCTTCAGGATGACAGCTACCAGATCGGTCAACAGGAACCGGCTGAAATGCTGGAGGCAGTCGTGCTCGCACTGACCGAGAACACTGGGCTAAGCAAGGTTCAAATCAAGCTTAATGGCAAAACGGACTTCGTGGATACGAAGAACCAGTCTTATAGTGAGCCGGTTAGCCGACCTGAGCATGTGAACGCATTTAAATCGTAAGCAAGCTGCGTGAATAGAAGACCTGCCGAGATGCACCTCCCGAGGTGCGCGGCAGGTCTTTTTTTTGTTTTTGAAGCGGGTTGAATTCGGCATCTACACAGGAGCGAGTTCCTTGATTTCTGCAGAAGTATACAGCAATTACAAATTGGGTATTATAATAAAAATAGTACCTTGACAGTCATGGTAGTGTGCTGTATTATGTGTTTAGGAGAGGTGATCAAATGAGCGAGAACAAAATTACATCCGACCTCCTGCGAGGACATACAGATACGATGATTTTACGGCTCCTTTCCGAAGCGGATCGTTATGGGTACGAAATCGTCAAGTTAATTGCCGAGCGATCGAGCGGCGAGTATGAGTTAAAGGAAGCGACGATGTACTCGAGTGTCCGGAGGCTTGAGACGGACGGCGATATCGAGTGGTATTGGGGCGATGAATCGCAGGGTGGAAGACGCAAGTATTTTCGAATTACCGAGAAGGGTAAGGACACTTATGTTCAGAACAAAAGCAATTGGGAGTACGCACAGCGTGTACTAGAAAACTTATTATAAGGAGAGTTGATCCTATGAATTCGAACGTAACCAACTATTTGAACGGTGTATTTACACCCTACGAAGGCGTAAGAAGTGTTTCTGAGCTAAAGGCTGACCTGCACTCCGATTTACAGGAGCGGTACAACGAACTGAGAGCTGAGGGCAAAGACGAAGAAACGGCTTTTAAGCTGACCATTGAGAGTATCGGTGATATCGAGCAAACAATTCTGGAAGTTTCCAACCTCTCTCGCTCGTTGGAGCGTCAGGTACTGACAAACTTTAGCGCGAGCAACCTGCCTCAGAGCGACTTTGCAGGCGTTACGGCCCGTAAGGGACAATTTAATGCCAGCGCATTACGCGGTTCCGACTTTGCGGGCGCAGATTTGACCGGCAGCACATTTAAGAGCAGCGACGTAAGTGAAGCTAATTTTGACGGCGCCAATCTGACGGACTGCAGCTTCACCACACTTGACCTGAGAAATGCAAGCTTCAATAAATCGATTCTTGTAAGAACCAATTTCAGCAAGTCAGGCCTTGACGGAGTCAAATTCAAAGGAGTAAGAATGACTGACGTCTCCTTAGCGATGACCGACCTTAGAAAAACAGTTTTTGAAGGCTGCTTATTCGATGGCGTTGACTTCAAATACACCGATCTTAGCGGACAACGTTTTGACGGACAGACGTTTATCGGCGTTAAGTTTAACAAAGCGGCACTAAGTGATGCGTCGTTCAAAGGAGCTACATTAAAGAATGTTTCATTCCAGCCTGGGTTCGCTCTCACGAATAAGTACTATCGTATGATCAAAACCATTAGCTTTGACGGCGCAACGATGGATAAGTTGACCTATGCCTCGCTCAAAGGAATGGGAGCCGAATTGTCCAACGTTACAGTTCAATAAGGGGGGAATGAATATGCAAAGCCACGCGATTCAGGTAAAGGGACTGCAGAAATCCTATAAGCAGCTTCAAGTCCTAAAAGGCGTTGATTTCGCTGTAGAGAAGGGCAGTATCTTCGCACTGCTCGGCTCCAACGGCGCGGGTAAAACTACGGTTGTCAAAATCCTCACCACGCTGCTAAAACAAGACAGCGGGACCGCCACCATAAACGGTTTCGATGTAGGGTCCAAACCGGATCATGTACGACAAGCGATAAGTCTGACCGGACAATTCGCAGCCGTAGACGAAATTTTGACCGGACGGGAAAATCTGATTATGATCGCCAAGCTGCGCTATCTCCCAAATCCGCGTCAGATCGCGGAAGACTTACTGAAACGCTTCGGTTTGACGGAGGCTGCCGACCGCAAAGTATCCACCTATTCGGGCGGTATGCGTCGAAGGCTCGACATCTCCTTGAGTTTGGTGGGAAAACCTCAAATTATCTTCCTCGACGAGCCGACCACCGGGCTTGACCCCGAGGCGCGCATCGAGGTTTGGAAGATTGTGAAGGACCTGGCAAACAGTGGAACCACGGTATTCCTCACCACGCAGTATCTAGATGAAGCAGAACAGCTTGCTGACCAAATCGCGATTTTACATGAAGGTAAGATTATTACAAACGGTACACTATCGGAGCTCAAAAAGCTGTTCCCATCGGCAAAGGTGGAATACGTGGAGAAACAGCCTTCATTAGAGGAGATATTCCTCGCCATAATTGGCAAGAAAGAGGGAGCATAAATGGAGACAGTAAAGAAACATTTTTTCAGTGATCTAAGCATCATGCTCGGACGCTCAATGCGCCATATTACACGCAGTATGGACACCATCATTTCCGTTACCATTACACCTATTGCACTCATGCTGCTCTTCGTCTATGTATTCGGCGGTGCGATTCAATCCGGCGCAGATAACTATGTGAATTACTTGTTGCCCGGCATACTGCTCATCGCGATTGCCAGCGGAATAGCCTACACGTCCTACCGCCTGTTTATTGATGTACAACGGGGCATATTTGAGCGATTTCACTCCATGCCGATTTCACGTTCTACCTTGCTTTGGGGCCATGTGCTGACTTCGCTTGTATCCAACGCCATATCGCTTGTCGTCATCATCATTGTCGCGTTAATCATGGGCTTTCGTTCCTCAGCCGGGGTACTAGACTGGCTTGCCGTAGTAGGCATACTCGCACTATTTACTCTTGCTCTAACCTGGGTCGCGGCCATTGCAGGTCTATCCGCAAAATCCGTCGATGGTGCCAGCGCCTTCTCCTACCCGATCATCTTCCTGCCTTTCATCAGTTCAGCATTCGTGCCGACAGAAACGATGCCTAAAGTTGTTCGGGCATTTGCCGAGAACCAACCCGTAACTTCGATCGTTGCAGCCATCCGCTCATTGTTGTCAGGACAGCCGGTGGGGAATGACATCTGGGTCGCACTAGCGTGGTGCGTTGGAATTTTGCTCGTAGCTTATTTCTTTGCAATGAAGGTATATAAGAATCGATTCTGACCGGTCGAATCACGATCATAGGTCGAAATCAAGCTGCCGGCAAATGAACCGGCAGCTTGTTCTGTTTTTGGGTAGTGGACCGGTTCCCGCGGGACGAGTGCTTTTCGCGCGTCATTTTGGTAAAATGGTTTAGATTGCGCTTGCGCCAACATATGGCACATGAAACTGCTGCAGAAAGATGGAGGCTATACACAATGAGAATAGATGGACGCCAGGCAAACGAGCTGCGGCCGGTTACGATTACGATGAATCCTAATAAATATGCGGAAGGTTCGGTGCTGATCGAGTTCGGCGATACGAAGGTACTTTGCACCGCTTCGATTGAAGAACGCGTTCCGCCCTTCATGAAAGGGCAAGGAAAAGGATGGATCAACGCCGAATATTCGATGCTGCCGCGTGCTACACAAGTTCGGAATCAACGTGAATCGGCCAGAGGGAAGCTAACGGGCCGCACGATGGAAATCCAGCGCTTGATCGGCCGGGCACTGCGCTCAGTTGTGGATCTACACGCGCTCGGCGAGCGTACGATTACACTCGATTGCGATGTTCTTCAAGCAGATGGCGGAACGCGTACAACGTCGATTACAGGGGCGTTCGTAGCACTGGCACTGGCTGTACATAAGATAAACAGCAATAATGAGTTTGCCAAATACCCGCTTACAGATTATCTCGCCTCGGTTAGTGTAGGTGTTATTGGTGAGCGCACGCTGCTTGACCTCAACTACGAAGAGGATTCCAAAGCGAAAGTCGATATGAATGTCGTCATGACCGGTGCGGGTAAATTCGTCGAGGTGCAAGGAACCGGCGAGGAGTCGCCGTTCTCGCGTGAAGAGTTAAATGAACTTCTAGCCAGTGCGGAAGAAGGAATTGCCAGTTTGATTGCGAAGCAGCGGGACGCGCTTGGCTTAATGGGCAGCCGGATTGGGAATCCAAAAGCATGAAGCAAGGCGATACCATTGTTGTAGCCACAAAAAATGCCGGCAAAGTGCGTGAGTTTGCTCATGCGTTCGGCAAGCTTGGCATGCAGGTCGTCAGCATGTTCGATTACCCGAATCTGCCGGATGTGGTGGAGGATGGAGCGACGTTCGCGGAGAATGCCCGCAAGAAGGCGAAGACGGTTGCCGATGCGCTGGGACTGCCTGTGCTTGCTGACGATTCCGGGCTTCAAGTATCCCGGCTCAGCGGTGAACCCGGCGTATATTCTGCGCGGTATTCGGGTGAAGGTGCGACGGATGCGCGCAATAACGAGAAGCTGTTGCGGGAGCTGGCTCGCATCACAGCGGATGACTCGGGACTGGAGAAGCTCGCGGATGGAACGATACTGCTGAGCGAAGCGAACTTTATATGCGCATTGGCGCTGTATGATCCTGCTTCCGAAGCCTTTATAGAAAGTGAAGGCTCAGTTGACGGTTATATCATGGACCAGCCAAGAGGGAACGGCGGCTTCGGCTATGATCCGTTGTTTTATTTGAGATCGCAAGGCAAAGGAATGGCAGAGCTGACGACTGAGGAGAAACAGGCCATAAGCCACCGCGGCATAGCGCTTGTTGAACTGTTAAAGAAGCTTGCAACGAACGAATCACACGAACACGCCAACTAATCGACAACTTACAGAGTTCGCAACTTGCGGACTCTGTTTTTTATGTGCTTGTATCCGATAAGAGGAAGTTTGTCTTCTTTGCCGAATAACTGATTAAACTTCAGAGGCGTGTACGGGAACCTTATTCGCGGTAAAAGAGGTGATCGGTTATGTCCATTCAAGAAGAGCTGCCTGCGGCAGTATCACGAAATATTGAACAGATGGAACGTCATTATTTTGTAGGCAGAAAAAAAGAGACCCGATTATTCCTGAAACGACTGAAGGAGAGGACGCCGAAAGGACGGATATTGAATGTCCACGGAACGGGCGGCGCGGGCAAAAGCTTCCTTCTTGCGCAATTTCGCCGGCTTTCCGAGCGCGCAAAAGCCAGGTTCATACTTATGGACTGCCGCACGATGCCGCGAAATCCAGGTGATTTCTGCCTCTACCTGCATAGGCTGATCGAGCAGAATTTACGTAAAGCACGCAGACGAGTGAATGATCCAAGCCTTCAGAAAGATAACTGCATGAAGGCAATCAGGGAAGCTGCGACCAAGCAGAAGCTCATACTCGCTTTCGATACTTATGAGGAGATCGGCGAGATGGACCACTTTATGCGCGAATTTATCGCCGGTATTGATCCAGCTGTTCTTGTCATCATTTCCGGCCGTTTCCCTTTGCGAGGAGAATGGCAGTCTTCGCCGGCATGGAATCAACTGATTGAACGGCTCTCCATCGCAGAGCTGAGTTATGAAGATATTCGCAATTATCTCAATAGGTTGGATCATGAACTGCAGGAAGAGGGGATTCATTACATTTGGTCACAGTCGAAAGGTCATCCGTTGACGCTTTCGCTGCTTGCATCGGCGCTTCAATCCAGTAGGCTGCAGCAGACAAATTTTGTGGATGAAGATGTGTTCGATCAGGTCGTAGACATCTGGCTCAAGGAAGTGCCGGATTCTGCAATGAGGGAACTAGTTGAAGCGGTTGCTATCCTGCGACATTTCAATCAGGATTTGCTCACGTTCGCTGTGCAGCGAGAGGTGACGGCTGCGCAGTTTAAGGCCTTAATCAGCTATTCCTTCGTGCAGCGATCTGGGCATGGCTGGCTGCTGCATGATTTGCTTCGCGATGCAATTCACAGACAGATGCGTCTGCGCGCCCCCGATTACTGCGATAAGCTCTGGAAGCGATGCATTCGCTACTATTATCAAACGCTCAAGCGTTCCAATGATCCTCTAATGAGGGAAAACGAAGATTGGTTTTATTACCTCGGTGATCAGCTCATCCGATCATTGTTTTACCATCAGCCTTCATCTTTCAGCTTGGAAGAACTGAGCCCAGCCAATTGGGCTGATGCAGAGTTTTACATGGAGAATCGCCGTATCACGGCTAAGACGACCACGATTTCGCTCATTCATCCGGAAACACGGGAGAAGACGGAGTTTCTGCTGACGAGGCAGCACAGTCTTTATGGACTGAAGCATATTCAATTGGAAGAACTGTATCAGCTTGACCCTTCCATCGTGAAGCTTGTTCGTAATGACAAAGGTGCAATAATCGGCTTGACCGCCATTGTTCCAATCAACGCGCAAACACTCGATTATTTGTGCACGAAGCCACTTTCTGCCGCTTTTTTCTCCGGTCTTCCCGAGAGCGCTCTCCGCAAATTAAGAGTCGAACCCCCATTCATGGCAGGCTACTTCGTCAAGACGCTGGATGCTTACGATTACGCCGATCCTGTCATGATGCAAGCCTCAGGACTTATTCTCATCAATCATTTAATTTCATCGGGTTATGTTGTGGCTTCTCCTCCTCCTCTTCCTATTTCGAGGGCGATCTTCGAGAGCTTGGGCTGCGAGCGCGATGCAGAACCGGTCATTCATCACGATTATGATGAGGATGCGCCTGCACCGGTGTTTGTTATCGACTTGCGAGGGCATAAGCGGCAGGCTTACCTGGATCGCATGGCTGCGTTATCCGGCATTTCAGAGCGACCGACTGAAGAAATTCTTGATGTGAACCTGCTGACCAGTCGTGAGAAGGAAGTGTTGTCCTTGCTTATGGAAGGCCGCTCTAATCTTGAGATTGCAGCGAAGCTGTATCTCAGCGAGACGACGGTGAAGAAACATCTCTCCCATATTTATGAGAAGCTTGAGGTCAGGAACCGGAAACAGCTATTAAGTATGGCAGGACGCATGATTTCTTCTTAGTGGCTGCTGCGACCGATATACTACCTTCGGACAATATCCGTTCTCTTACGATCCAATATAAAATGATGGAGATTATTGCATTTATTTTATGGATGGTATGAGGAGGGATTGGAATGAAGAAGAAGAAACTCGTGGCACTGTTAGCTGCCACAGCCATGTTTTCCGCAGCAGGAGGCGCATATGCCACAACGAATGTGACCACGATCAAAGCGGTGCTTAACGGTGACCTGAAGTTTTCGAAGGATGGTGCTAACTGGCGGCCGACAGATGAGAATGGCAACCAAGCGCTGCCCATTACATACAAGGGTACTACGTATTTGCCACTTCGTGTGCTGGCGAACAGCTTCCAACTCCCCGTTAAGTACGACCCGAAATCCAAAACGATCCAAATCGGATCCTCTGTTCCGGGTTTGACGTTCTACTCCTCACAGGTCAAGACGCAGCATGATGGCGCTGAGTTCATCGATGTGATCGATAAGAGTCAGCTCGTATTCGGCGGCAACACGTATAAAGGTGCTTTCGCGTTCCGAAGCAGCTATAGCCCGAGCTTCAACGTGAAGATGGATTTTGGCTCGATGTACAATAAACTTCATCTGATGCTGGTTGGCAAAGATGATCTGACAGTCAGAGTGTATAACAGTAAGAAGCAGCAGCTGACGGAAGATATTCATCTTGTAAAGGACGAAGTTACGGAAGTGGATATTGATTTGCAAGGCAGCGACGGCATCATGGTCTACGGCTTCGGAGGCAACGTTAATCAGATCATTGGACCTTTCATATACATCTTAAAAGACAGCTATGTGTCCAACGACAAATAGCGTGCAGTAGGATGAGGAGTGGTGGATGTGGTGGCATTTCGGTTTTCTTTTGGCAAGAGGTTAGCCTTCTTAATCCTCTCTTTGATGCTTGTGTTTGTTGTGATTCCGCCTACTCGCGCACACGCGACCGTGAGAGTGCTTGCATTTGAACTCGAGACGGGTGGTTTGCCCTATTTACTGGCTGGAGAAGAGATCTTTTTTAGTTTCGGTGATGATCGTGCACTCGGTACCAGCCTGGAATATGCCAAACTTTCTTATTCACCGGATAACGGACTGAATTGGAAACCCGTTCTGAATCTGAACGTAGATGACCCGGGCTTCGGAACATACGGCACCTTCAGCTTGCCGGAGGACCCAGCGCTTACTTCCGCGCAAATTATGTTAGAAACGTTATACTCCCCGCTGATTGGCTCGAATACTTACCAACGCACCATAATAGGTCCGTTTAAAATCAGACAACCGGGCGGAATTACGGATCTCACAGCGACTTCCCATGCGAACGGTTCTGTTACCTTGTCATGGTCGGACAATACCAACATGGAGTCCTACTACCAAATCAAACGCGTTGGAGGAAAGGGTCCGGACAAAACCTTCTATGTGCGCGATACGATGGACCATACCGGCAGCTTGACGTATCTGGATAAAGAGACCAGCTCCGACACGCTGTATGTCTATTCCGTCCTGCCCGTCATCGATCAGTTCCAACTGCCTGATTACCTGAAGCCGGGTGATAAGAGCCTTCTAGTGAAAACTAAAAAAGTAACGGTTGGGCTGCTCCTGGATGACGACTTAATTACAGGCGCACTCAACCCGAATATTAAACTTCCGGACCTCACGATAGGAGGAGACGGAACGACTACGCCGCCAGCTCCTACTGATCCAGGACCGGCAACGCAGCCGCCTGCGCCTCCTACGGAAGAAATGCTGGAGAAACTCGCGGCAGGGGCGAGCGAGTGGGCCAAACACGATGTGAAAGATGCGATCAAGCTCAACTTGACAACGGACGCTGTATTAAGCCGATACAAGGATCCGATCACTCGCGAGGAGTTTGCAAGTGTTGCCGTGAAGTTGTACGAATCCTTAAGCGGGAAGAAAGCGGATCCGATCAGCCCGAATCCGTTCACCGATACGACGAACGCGGATGTGCTGAAGGCGAATAAAATGGGCATCGTATTCGGATCGACGTTAACGGAGTTCTCGCCGCATGCGACGATTACAAGGCAGGAAATGTGCGTGATGCTTCTTAGGGCGATCAAAGCGGCTAAACCTACCGGTCCATACGATACCAGTGTCAAAACGACATTCGCAGATGAGGGCAAAATCGCAGCATGGGCCAAAAACTCCGTACACTTCGCCGCGAATGCAAGCGTCATGGGCGGTGTCGGCGGCGGACGCATCGATCCTCTTGGTAAGACAACAAGGGAGCAGGCGATTATTTTAATCAGGCGTGCGTATCTGGTGTTTAACAAGAGCTGATCGGATTGACGCGACGAAGACCGTCCTTATGCCGAGTATCGGTAAAGGCGGTCTTTTTGCATGTCCTACATAATGGGCGGGCACAACAAAAGGCTGCCTCAAAAGTCGAAGTGCAACCTCTTGAGACAGCCTATATTTAGAATCATTAGCGAATGACTACTTTGTATTCCCTCAGCCACATATCAACTTGCAGCAGATAAGCGAACAGCTGCGGTCCGGACATCAATTGGCCGAACCATGGCAAGTTGCTGCTCGCAGCTTCGGATTCGGCGAGCTCGCGAATCTTCTTCACGTTGATAAGCTGCAGCAGCGGGGAGGTACCTTCATGAATGATTTCCAGGACCTGCTTGCGCACCGCATTGAGGTAGTTCGGGTTGTGCGTCTTCGGATAAGGACTTTTCTTCCGATAGAGCACATCATGCGGAAGCACACCTTCGAGCGCCATGCGGAGGATCCCTTTTTCCCGGTCACCGGCTGTTTTGATCTCCCATGGAATGTTATACACGTACTCCACGAGCCTGTGATCGCAATAAGGTACGCGTACCTCTAGGCCAACCGCCATACTCATCCGATCTTTGCGGTCAAGAAGTGTCGGCATGAACCTTGTGATGTTCAAATACGACATCTGACGCATTTTGCGAGCAGCAGCATCTTCACCAGCCAGATGCGGCACCTCGGCAATCGCATCCGAATATCGATCCCCAATATAGTCTAACGGCCGAATCCATGCGGCAACGTCCTGCGACAGCAGATCAGCTCTCATGCCTGCCGCAAGCGACCAAGGGAACGTACCTGCATTGAGTGCTTCCTCGCGGTGGAACCATGGATAACCGCCGAAGATTTCGTCCGCGGCTTCACCGGAAATCGCAACGGTTGCTTCCTTCTTGATTTCGCGGCAGAAGAGCAGCAGGGACGAATCTACATCCGCCATCCCCGGCATATCACGTGCGTGCATCGCTTCACGCAGTGAGGCAACAAGCTCAGGCGTATCAAAAACCATCGAATGATGGATCGTGCCCAGATGGGTGGTCATCCGCTCGATCCAGGGCGCATCCGCATTCGGCTGGAACGCATGGGCTTTAAAGTGTTTATCGTTATCTACATAATCGACGGAGAAAGTATGAACGACACCTTGCCCCGTTTCATTGTAGTAATTGACCGCAAGTGAGGTGAGTGCACTGGAGTCCAATCCACCGGAGAGCAGCGTACATAGCGGCACATCGGATACGAGCTGACGCTCTACCGTATCTTTCAGTAAATCGCCTACTGTTTTGGCAGTCTCCTGTACGGTTTCGGTGTGAGGCTTACTTTCTAATTTCCAATAGGTTCGGACACTTAAGCCGGAGCGGTTATAGATGGCGCAGTGTCCCGGCAGCAGCTCACCGATATCCCGGTAAATACCGACACCTGGCGTACGCGCAGGCCCGACGATGAAGATTTCAGCCAACCCTTCCGGTCCAACCTCCGCTTTGACAGCAGGATGCGCGAGCAGCGCCTTCGGCTCGGAACCGAATACGAACCGTCCCAGCTGTTTCGCGTAGAAGAACGGTTTGACACCGAGTCTGTCTCTAGCGATGAACAACTGCTGTTCCTTCGAATCCCATAGGGCAAAAGCAAAGATGCCGTTAAATTTCTCCACGCAAGAAGGGCCCCATTCCATGTAGGCAACGAGCAATACCTCCGTGTCGCAGGTTGTCGTAAACCGTCTACCTCTGCTTTCGAGCTCACGCTTTAGTTCCGGTGCGTTATACAGCTCCCCGTTATAAACAAGGACATACGTATCGTCCTCAGACGTACGAACCATCGGTTGTGCACCGTTCGCAGGATCGATAACGGAGAGTCTCCGGTGGCCTAGCGCACAATGCGGCGAGATCCAGGTTCCCGATGCATCCGGGCCGCGGTTAGCCAGCGTTCCGGTCATTTTCTCGAGAGTGATGGATTGTTTTGTCAGGTCATCGGTCCAGTCGATCCAGCCCGTGAATCCACACATGGTGCTCATTCCTTTCTCTTAGAGCTTCAAACAGCGATACTATGATGGTTATGCGAAAAATATGGATAAAATGTCTGTCCGTGGGGGGATGCTAGAGCAATGAAGGAGGGTGCTTTCCATATGGTCAATGATCACGATGAGTCATTTTACGCACGCAAACCCTATTATGTGTCCGTACAGGCAGGCTCAATATTAGAGGATCCTGAAGCGACAGCTTTTGAGTTCGAGATCACCGCAAATGAAGAAGAGTTAAACCGTTTACAGGAGCTGTTTGAGGAATATGCCACAATGGATGAAGCTCAAACCGGCCAATTTGCCACAACGCCATTCAGCTCGGCAAGCGATAAACAAATGAATGCAGGTATAGATGGGATTCTTGTTGATGTTTATCGGCTATTGTACGAGCTGGGCTCGGCAGAGACGAAGAATCATATTGCTACGATGGGATTATTTCCAGAGGGGAGTTTGAGATGATCGTGACGGATGCACGCGTTAGACGCGCGGTGAAAGGCGAGGGTAGTCCCAGCTGTGAAATCGAAGTTCATACCAATGACGCGGGCACGCCTGAATTGCTCGCTTACTTTGGCGCTTCTCGAGATAACGATTACGATATGATCGCAGTTGTGAAGAACGATGCTAAGACAGAAATCGATTGGTACGACAACAATATGCATAATGCCTTTACCAACATCACCGACGAACTATTCGATACGCCGACGATGAAGACGGATTGGGGGGAGCGAGAGTCCTTCAAGGAACAGGTGCTGTCGTTCCCGGGCATTCGAGCGGAGATTGGTCGATTAATGGATTGGTCCTAATGCTGTAAAATGCTGCCTCTTTCCCATTTACACATGGTACAATGTAAGCATAACTGACAAACAATACCACGTAGTCCAAGTGAGGGAGGCGAGGCAGCCTTATGGGAACAACCTTGGTACGAAATGCAACGATTGTCACCATGAATAAGCAGGATGAAATTGTAGTAGGCGATGTATTGTTCAAAGATGATGTCATTGTCTCTGTTGGCGGCCAAATTACGAGCGGCTATGATGCCGCCTCAACGACGGTCGTTGAAGCCAAAGGAAGGCTGCTGCTGCCCGGTTTCGTGCAAACACATATCCATTTGTGTCAGACGATATTTCGCGGCCGTGCAGACGATATGGCGCTAATGGATTGGCTGCGGACACGGGTTTGGCCGCTTGAAGCGGCGCATGATGAGGAATCGGTTTATTACTCCGCGATGCTTGGCATCGGTGAATTATTGCGCAGCGGGACGACGACGATTCTCGATATGGAGACCGTGAGCCATACTGATTTTGCCTTCCAGGCGATCGCAAGCAGCGGAATTCGAGCGATCTCCGGCAAAGTGATGATGGATGCCGGCGGCGATGTGCCGGTTGGTTTGCAGGAAGATACGAAACGTTCGGTTGAGGAGAGCACGGCACTGCTTGAGAAGTGGCATGGCTATGACAATGGCCGAATCGGTTATGCCTACTGCCCCCGTTTTGTCGTTTCCTGCTCGGAAGAGCTGCTGAAGGAGGTACGGGATTTATCGTTCCACTATCAGGTGCTCGTACACACGCATGCGGCAGAGAATCGCGAAGAAATCGAGCTGGTTATGCGCCAGCGCGGCATGCGAAATATTGTGTATTTGGACCATATCGGACTAACCTCACCGCGTCTTGTCCTTGCGCATTGCATTTGGCTTGATGATGAAGAGAAGGATATCCTCAGACGTACGGGAACGAAAATGACCCATTGTCCGGGCTCCAATCTTAAGCTGTCATCAGGGATTGCCTCAGTACCAGAGCTATTGGAACAGGGAATTGGCATGGGGATTGGTGCGGACGGCGCGCCTTGCAACAATACGCTGGATATGTTTCAGGAGATGCGTTTAACCGCTCTTCTGCATAAGGTACGGTGTGGACCGGAGTCCATGAATGCCCGAACGGTGCTTCGCATGGCGACTATTGGCGGGGCGGAGGCTCTGGGACTGGATCATCTGATCGGCAGTGTTGAGCCAGGCAAGAAAGCGGACCTCGTTCTGTTGGACTTAAATGATTTTCATACGTTTCCATCCTATGATGCGGATCCATATTCACGAGTGGTCTATGCGGCTTCACGAGGGAATGTTTCCGATGTGTGGGTTGACGGCAAGATGGTTGTGGAACGAGGTAGAGTAAGAACGATTGATAAACGAACGGTACTGCGTGAGGCGGACCGATCCATAGCGCGGCTGTTAAAACGAATTTAGTATAAAGGCCGACCGCTTTGTTAACTCTACCTGAGTTATCTTAGCGGTCGGCCTTTGATTTGTATGGCAGGAGATTATCCGTTCACGATCTCGCCGCCATTGATATGGAGGACTTGTCCGGACATGTAAGAGGAGTCCTCGCAAGCGAGATAGACATAAGCAGGTGCGAGCTCTTCGGGTTGTCCTGCTCGTTTCATAGGCGTGTCGGAGCCGAATTTCGCGACTGTCTTCTCATCGAACGTCGACGGAATGAGAGGCGTCCAAATCGGCCCTGGTGCTACTGCATTTACGCGAATGCCTTGGGCTGCAAGATTCATCGCCAGGGAGCGTGTGAAAGCGACCTGAGCTCCTTTGGTCGAAGAATAATCGAGCAGATTGGCACTGCCGTGATAAGCAGTTATCGAAGTCGTGTTAATGATGGTCGCACCTTTGGATAGATGCGGCAAAGCTGCTTGGGTCAGATAGAACATGCCGAATACATTCGTTTTGAACGTCCGCTCAAGCTGCTGTGGCGTAATGAGCGTAAGCGAATCCTTCGGATGCTGTTCTGCGGCATTGTTCACGACAATATCAAGACCTCCCAATTGCGAAGTCGTATCATAGATGACCTTCTTGCAAAATTCGGGATCTCCGATATCACCGGCGATCGTCAAGCATTTCCGGCCTAATCCTTCGATTAATCCTTTTATCTCATTCGCATCGCCGTCTTCATCCAAATAGACGATCGCAACATCTGCACCTTCCTTGGCATAGATGAGTGCGACGGCCCGGCCGATTCCGCTGTCTCCTCCGGTAATAACGGCAACCTTGCCTGAGAGCTTGCCTGCCGCCTTATAGGCTGAAGATTCAAACTGCGGGTGAGGGGTCATTTCGCTTTCAAGCCCGGGCTGTCGATTCTGATGCTGCGGTGGGAACGATGTCGGTCTTTGTGGTGTTTGCTGGTTGGATGTCATCTTGTTAACCACTCCTTTCCAAGGAGTAGTTTGCGTCTTTAGTACCGTGTTGATTCGGCTTTCTGTTTGCCTGCTGAGACATCCAGCAAGTAATCGGTAAATTGATGCAGCTGATGCAGCAGTACACCGTTCTGCTGATCCAGCAGTTTAACGGCGTTGCCGCTAACGAGACCTTCACGCGATAACATCGCCGTTTGTTTTAAATAGAGTGCACCGCCCTCAGGGAAGACGCCGAAACTGCCAAGCGGAAGCTGAATATTGAGGGTGCTGATCGCCTTAATCAGCTCTACTTCATGTTCTTTCGTTGTTTGAGGAGCCAGCACAGCGAACGATTGAAAGAGATACACGCCTTCTTGATTCAGCTCCTGCAAGCCGGGCAGGAAGCTCATCTCCAAGTCGATGGTCGCTTCCCGTTCTCCGATTTCGGTAAATCGAATGATGAGGGACGTATAAGGGGCTTCTTCAGTTGGCCCCATCAATTGAGAAGGAATGTCGATGTTCTCATAGAAGCGAAGCGTACGTTTCAAGTAATCGATACTGATCAGGTCTTCTTGAAAAGACATGGTAGTCAAGCTCCTTTGCTAGTTGTGCAGTTTCTTCGCAATCATTTCTTTCGTTGGTTTCTGTTTGGCACTGTCAACTTTGAGTCCGATGCTCTCGATGATCGACTTGCTGTCCGCGTCGTCGCCTCGTACACCGGATTCAAACAGCATGCCAGCCAGATCCGTCACGATTTGGGCATAGCACTGATCGACGCTGTTAAAGCCTTTCTCTTCAATAAGCTGCTGCCTGACTTTATCTTTACCCGTTTTCTCATTCTCGGGCTTCTTCATCGCATCATCGACTTTAAGGACACGATCGACGAACGATTCTTTCCGTTTATATTTCTTATAAAATTTCACGATCGCCGCAACGCCGCCGAGAATCGCAGCGAGTGCGATCAGGATCGGGCCGGCAGGTGAAGCGGCTGCGATTAAGAGTGCAGCACCGCCTGCGACCATAAGCGCGCCTTTGACGGCTGTTGCTTTGTTCTTTTCTTTGTTCATTTCCTGCGTCGAACCGCCCAGGTTAGCGGCATGTCCAAGATCAGTGGCACGCGTATCGCTGGCCTGCTTCATTTTGTCTTCCATCTCATGCAGGTTCTTGGCGTTCTTCTTGTTCTCACGATAACCAGCTACACCGCTGACCATATAGGCCGCGCCGCCAACGATGCCAGCCGCGCCGGCTGCGACGGTTGCTCCGGCGTTAAGTCCCATATCTGCAACGGTACGGACACTGTTCACGGTGCCAGCGCTGAAACGGGCCAGATCGGCCGCGCCGGCGCCGCCTTCTCCGACGATTTGCTGCGCTTTGCCGGTGTTGCTTAGCGATTCATCATAGTTGTCGGTGGCATTGTAGATTTGGGAGATCGAAGCAAGGCCGCTTAATGCTCCGGCCGCAGGGCCGATGCCTTCCGCGACAGGCAATGCACGGCTCGCTCCTAACCCGGCGCTAATTGTAGCTGAACCGCCTGCGCCGCCGGTGGCAGCGGAAGTGCCGATTGCAGCATAAGCGGCATAGTCTTTGTCGGTGTCCGCGTTGTAATTTTTTGAATCGACTTTGTTGGCGTCTCGCGAGAATGACGAAAATTTATCCCAATCGACCGATTTACTAATGAGACCTTTGATCATCGTTTTCTTCACATTATCCAGGTCGACGAATCGTTTGCTGCCGCCGTTCATCGCTCGAATTGCAGACATTTTCTGTTCTGGTGTCAGGGCATCGAAGTAAGCGAAGAGAGCGGATTTCTTTTCTTTCGAGGATTGCTCTTTCAGCCAGCTATAGACCTCGCTGTACCCTGCCTTGCCCTTCAAATTGGCAGGGATAGGTGGTGGTGTGAATGCTGCAGGAGCAGCAGCCGCTGCTGGACCAGACGGCGCGGCTGGGGCTGCAGGAGCCGCCGGTGCACTTGCCGCAACGGGAGGAGCCGCCACCGGAGCAGCGGCTGCCTCTTGTGCTTGCTGTTCGGGCGCTGCCGGGGCAGGTGTTTGAACAGGTGTCTGCGCCGCAGGAACTGTAGAAGATGCCGGACTGTTTACCCGATCTGGTCTACCCATCCGAGCCGCGCCAGTCTGCCGCATAATCGTACCTTTGCCTGACTGCATCATCTGCAGCACAGCTTGATTGCCCGATGCACGCTGCATCTGCAGAAGCTTTCCGGGTTCCGATTCGCTTTCTCTGCCGGCAGCTGGCGAGGCTGCTGTTCGGCTGCTTAGCTCGGCGCTTTCACGCTGAATGGGTGAAGCGGTTTTACGCGTATGGCGATTTGAATCGGCAAATGAGCTCATTTCGACAGCCTCCGACATTGAAAGTCATTATTCGATAGAATGATAGACTAATAGTACCACATTTTGAGAGAAATCATGGGAATAATTGAAGGCAACAAGCGACCAAAGGCTTCTAGCCGAATTGATCAGTTTCTGATTGTTGTTTTTACATTCTAACGAATCGATAGGAAAACACTATCCGTGCCTAAATAACAAAAAAGTCTCCTGGAAATATGCCGAAGCATAATTCAACAGGAGGCTGTCAGTGATTATGTAGTGTCTGAAACGCTAGGTATAAATGGCGTCCCAGGAGGGATTCGAACCCCCGACAACACGCTTAGAAGGCGTGTGCTCTATCCAACTGAGCTACTGGGACACGTAAGAAGTAGTATATCACGGAGTGTTCCGGTAGTGCAACTACTTTTTTCAAGCGATTGTTTAGGAACGTTCGAACCCACTAAGGGTTCTCTTCCTGAATTACGCACCTATCAAAAAGGTGGAGCGGGTGAAGGGAATCGAACCCTCGCCTCAAGCTTGGGAAGCTGGCGTTCTGCCACTGAACTACACCCGCATGGAAAAAACAAAGTAGACAAATAATAGCACAGGCTAAAATGGAAATCAACAGCAGAGAGTGATATAATCGAACTCTAACTGTACATAATACGCATTTCTGCAGGCAGTTTGACTGATAAGGCGGTGATTCTATTACAACCTCGGACCCCTCGCAGGGTGATAACAGAGAGAATGTATATTTGTTTCCGAATATGCTGGATCAATATCAGAACCAACTGACGCGCATGCTTGAATCCGAACAATATGGAGAAGCTAAGGGACTGCTTCGTTTCTTGCTGAATTGTCAGGGCGAAGAGAAGCGTCACTACGAAGAATGGACCAATTTATTATCATGGCTTGATGTTGCTTTTCCGGGCTATGGAGACTCGAACGACAGCATACATAAGGACTCACCTGAATTGGACGGCGATGAGGAAACACTTCGCCAGGAAACACTGAATCCCGGTGAATACGATGAAGCTTACGTGCAGCAGGTTCTTTATATTATGCAGCATCATCCCGTTGCCGATCAGCAAATCTTGGCACTGGAGCGGGCAGCTTATATTAAGCATCCGAGTGTGGATGAAACAATTATCACTTGGCTGACGAGAACGGATTTACATCCTGTCCTTCAATTCAAGGCGCTGCAATCCTTGAAGAAGCGCGGAGTAACTGGAGCAATCAGGCTGGAACGACTCGGGGAGCAAGTGGATCTCGAGATCGAAGCAACTCCGCTTTCGATGGATGATTTTCCGCCTGTGGTTACAAGGGTCGTAGAACGGGTAGAATCGGTAACAGAGGTACAGGAAGCATCGATGCCCCATTTTGCAAGAGAACTGTGGAAAGAGTGCTTGCAATGCTTGTACGGCACGACGGCATACAGTCGGCTGCTATCTGACGACGATGAAACAGTGGATTGCTATTCAGCAGCACTTCATCAAGTGCTTGAACTGTCACTATATGGCAGAGTGAATGACGACGATGTGCGGGAAACTTACGGGATTACCGACGCTCTTCGGTTCCGTTATGAGCAGGCCTGCAGGTCGTTACGGCAAATCGCGCAATTAAAATTGGACGGTGATGGCGGCTAGTCTTGAAATTAATGAAAATGTTGATTATAATAGAATGGTTTATTACGGGTAAGATCTGACGCAGAAGCGTTATTTAATTTGGAGGGGAAAGCATAACATGACAGCAACTTGGGAAAAAATAGACAAGAATCTTGTCTCCATCAACGTAGAGGTTGAGGCAGGACAAGTTAATGAAGCGATTGACAAGGCATTTAAGAAGGTTGTTCTGAAAGTAAACGTACCTGGTTTCCGTAAAGGTAAAGTACCACGGGGTATCTTCGAGAAGCGTTTCGGTATCGAAAGCTTGTACCAAGATGCAATCGACATTTTGCTTCCTGACACGTATGCAGCGGCATTGAAAGAAACTGGCGTAATTCCAGTTGATCGTCCTGACATCGATGTTCAGCAATTCGCGAAAGACCAAGCGTTCAAGTATGTTGCAAAAGTAACGGTTAAGCCAGAAGTTGAGCTTGGCGAATACAAAGGCATCGAAATTCCTTCTGCTGAAGCAGTAGTTACAGAAGAAGAAATCACAGCTGAACTTACTCGTTTGCAACAACGTCACGCAGAGTTGAACGTGATTGAAGAAGGCGCAGCTGAACAAGGCGATACTGCAGTAATCGACTTTGACGGTTATGTTGACGGCGTAGCATTCGATGGCGGTAAGAGCGAGCGTCATTCCCTTGAACTTGGTTCAGGCGCGTTCATCCCTGGTTTTGAAGATCAAGTTATCGGTATGGCTACTGGCGACTTCAAAGATATCGAAATTACTTTCCCTGAGGAATACCACGCAGCACACCTTGCAGGCAAACCTGCAGTATTCAAAGTGAAACTTCACGAAATCAAACGTAAGAGCCTTCCGGCACTTGACGATGAGTTCGCGAAAGACGTAAGTGAATTCGATACTCTTGAAGAGTACAAGCAAGA
The DNA here is from genome assembly GCF_059383735.1 of Paenibacillus sp. N22P23. NCBI lineage: Bacteria > Bacillati > Bacillota > Bacilli > Caryophanales > Paenibacillaceae > Paenibacillus > Paenibacillus sp. N22P23. The sequence continues at coordinate 2,091,457 of NZ_JBXENT010000001.1, read as the reverse complement.
CCTGGCAACTAAGCTTGCTGAAAGAAAAACAAAAGAAAACGAAGCAGCTCGTGAAACAGCAGTCGTTGAGAAAGCAGCTGAAGCGGCAGTAGTTGAAATTCCTGACGCAATGGTTGAATCCGAAACTTCTTTCATGCTTCGCGATTTCGAGAATCGTCTTCGTCAACAAGGTATGAACTTGGATCTGTACTACCAGTTCTCCGGTCAAGACGAAACAGCTCTTCGCACACAAATGCACACGGACGCGATCAAACGCGTTCGCAACAACCTTGTTCTTGAGCAAATCGCGAAGAACGAAGGCATTACTGCAGGTGAAGAAGATCTGAACGAAGAGCTTGAGAACCTTTCGAAGCAATACAGCCGCTCGGTTGAAGAGCTTCGTTCGATTTTCACAGCTAACGGCAACTTGGAAAATATCCAAGAGGATCTTGTTCTTCGCAAAACAATCAAGTTCTTGCTTGACAACAGCAAAACAGCTCCAGTAGTTGCATAAGAAATGAAACGATAAGGCACGTATTTACGTGCCTTATTTTATCCTAATCGCGGCTTTGCGGCTTGCGGCAGGGAACCGAAACATACATATGTATTTGCCCGTATCGTATAATGTAATAGTCAGAAAAATGACATTACAACTGGAACATGTTAAAATAAGAACGGATTAGAAGAAACGGCTTTCGGCGTTAACCGCTGGAAAAGTGGATTTCTTCAAAAAAGTCGATTACGAAAGAAGGTTGATCGCATGAATCTGGTGCCTATGGTCGTTGAGCAAACGAATCGGGGAGAACGTTCTTACGACATCTACTCCCGCTTATTGAAGGATCGGATTATTTTTCTAGGAAGTGCGATCGACGACGATGTTGCCAACGCCGTCATTGCGCAGTTGCTTTTCCTTGCAGCCGATGACCCGGAGAAGGACATTCATCTGTACATTAACTCGCCCGGCGGTTCAGTTACCGCAGGTATGGGTATTTATGATACGATGCAGTTTATCAAGCCGGACGTTTCTACGATTTGCGTAGGCTTGGCTGCCAGCATGGGTTCACTTCTGCTTACGGCAGGAGCCAAAGGCAAGCGTTTCTCGCTGCCAAACAGTGAAGTGATGATTCATCAGCCTCTTGGAGGCGTGCGTGGTCAAGCTTCGGATATTAAGATTCACGCGGATTGGATTCTGAAAACAAAACAGAAGCTCAACCAAATTTTGGTGGATCGGACAGGGCAGCCTTATGACAGAATCGATCGCGATACGGATCGTGACTATTTCATGAGTGCCGAAGAGGCGTTGAACTACGGTCTGATCGATAAGGTCGTAACATCTCTGTAGTTCACGTGAACCAACAAGAAGGGGTGAAAACTCATGTTCAAATTTAACGACGAGAAGGGCCAGTTAAAATGTTCGTTCTGCGGCAAATCGCAAGATCAAGTTCGCAAGCTCGTAGCCGGACCTGGCGTCTATATATGTGATGAATGTATCGAACTATGCACGGAGATCGTTGAAGAAGAGCTCGGTCATGAAGAAGAGCTGGATCTGAAAGATATTCCGAAACCACGCGATATTCGCAATATCTTGGATCAATATGTTATTGGTCAAGAGCAAGCGAAGAAGTCGCTGTCTGTAGCGGTTTATAACCATTACAAGCGCGTCAACTCGCAGAATAAACTTGAAGATGTAGAACTGCAGAAAAGTAATATCTTGCTTGTAGGTCCTACAGGTTCAGGTAAAACGCTTCTGGCACAAACTATGGCTAAAATTCTGAATGTTCCGTTTGCTATCGCGGATGCGACTTCCCTTACGGAAGCCGGCTATGTCGGTGAAGACGTTGAGAATATTTTGCTTAAACTTATTCAAGCAGCAGATTACGATGTGGAGAAAGCTGAACGCGGCATCATCTACATCGATGAAATTGATAAAGTAGCTCGCAAATCCGAGAATCCGTCGATTACTCGTGACGTTTCCGGTGAAGGCGTGCAACAAGCGCTCCTCAAAATTCTTGAAGGCACGGTTGCTTCTGTACCACCGCAAGGCGGACGTAAGCATCCGCACCAAGAATTTATTCAAATCGATACAACAAACATCTTGTTCATTTGCGGCGGTGCATTTGATGGTCTTGAGCAGTTGATCAAACGCCGTATTGGCAAGAAGGTTATCGGATTTAACGCTGCCGGAGATGCTCAGAAGGATCTGAAACCGGGTGAATATTTGTCGATGGTACTACCGGAAGACTTGCTCAAATTCGGTCTTATTCCGGAGTTTGTCGGACGTTTGCCTGTTATCTCGACACTAGAGCCGCTTGACGAGAGCGCGCTTGTCCGTATCCTCTCCGAGCCGAAGAATGCGCTCGTGAAGCAGTATCAGAAGCTGCTTGAGATGGACAATGTGAAACTCGAGTTTGAAGCTGCAGCACTTGATGCAATCGCGAAAGAAGCGATTAAGCGTAATACAGGTGCACGTGGATTGAGAGCGATTATTGAAGGGCTGATGCTCGACGTGATGTACGAAGTACCTTCACGTGACGATGTAAGCAGCTGTATGATTACAGAGAAGGTCGTTCAAGACCGGATCATGCCAGAGCTTGTTTCCAAGAAGGGCAAGAAGAAGGAAGAAAGCGCCTGATCCAATAAATAACACCTCAAATGCTTCCACCCTTGCGGCGCGGCAACGCTAATCGCAAGGGTGGACTTTGACGTTCATGGGAGAGGTTACCTGATGTATTTGCGCAAAGATACAGTGCCGGTCAAAGTCGGTCCGCTCACGATTGGCGGCAGTGATGAAGTCATTATTCAAAGTATGTGTACGACTAAGACAGCTGATGTTGAGGCAACCGTTGCCGAAATTCTACGACTTGAAGAAGCAGGATGCCAAATTGTCCGGGTTACGGTCAACAATAAGGAAGCTGCCGAGGCGATTAGAGAGATCAAGAAAAGAATTCATATTCCGCTTGTGGCGGATATTCATTTCGACTACCGCCTTGCACTTGCTGCAATTGAGAACGGTGTAGATAAAGTTCGGATCAATCCGGGCAATATCGGACGCCGTGAGAAAGTTGAAGCAGTCGTGAAAGCTTGTAAAGCAAATAATATTCCGATTCGGATCGGAGTTAATGCAGGTTCGCTTGAGAATCACTTGCTTGAGAAATACGGCTATCCAACACCAGAAGCCATGGTGGAGAGCGCACTTTTCCATATCGGAATTCTTGAAGAGCTTGATTTCCACGATATTATCGTTTCGCTTAAAGCTTCCGATGTGCCGATGGCAATCGAGGCTTACCGTATGGCGGCTGAAGTTATTCGTTATCCGCTTCACCTTGGTATTACGGAAGCTGGGACGCTTCATACCGGAACGATCAAGAGCTCGGCTGGTATCGGTGCATTGCTCGCAATGGGAATTGGTAACACTGTTCGGATCAGCCTCAGCGCGGACCCGGTTGAAGAAGTGAAAGTAGCACGTGAATTGTTGAAGACGTTCGGTCTGATTACAAATGCGGCTACGTTGGTTTCTTGCCCGACATGCGGCCGACTTGATATTGACTTGTTCTCCATTGCCAATGAGGTTGAGGACTACATCAGCAAGATCAAGGTGCCGATCAAGGTTTCCGTACTTGGCTGCGCAGTTAACGGTCCTGGCGAAGCTCGCGAAGCGGATATCGGGATTGCAGGCGCAAGAGGCGAAGGCATGCTCTTCCGTTATGGAGAAATGATCCGTAAAGTGCCTGAAGCTGAGCTGCTTGCTGAGCTTAAGAAGGAAATTGACGAGATTGTCCGCGTGTTTGAAGAAACCGGCGAAATTCCAGGGCGCAAGCATCAGCCCGGACCTCATGTAACCACATAGGAAAGCCATTCAAACTTTACGTATTTATAGCGATTATTCCATCCGGCCGGGGGCAATACTGAACAGTATGAGCCCCGCAAAGCCGGATTTTTTTTGTATGAAGAAAAACGGTGGAATCCGTTTCTTTCTTCCTGAGAAGGAGGAATGAATCAGCTACCGCCGCTAGTCTTCTTAAGAGAGGAGTAATTGCTATGAGTTTAAGTTTGATTTTGATGTTGATCCAAGTGTTTTTCGCTATCGTGATTGGTCTGTACTTCTGGAATTTGCTGCGCAATCAGAAAACAAATCGAACGGCTGTCGACCGAGAGTCCCGTAAAGAAATGGATAAATTGCGCAAGCTGCGCTCCGTTTCGCTGACGAAGCCGCTGTCTGAGAAAACACGGCCGCAAACGATTAATGATATTGTGGGACAACGCGACGGTCTGCGTGCGCTCAAAGCGGCGATGTGCAGTGCAAATCCGCAGCACGTCATCATTTACGGGCCTCCTGGTGTCGGGAAAACGGCCGCTGCACGGGTTGTGCTGGAGGAGGCGAAGAAGAATCCAACCTCGCCCTTCTTGCAAGACGCGAAATTTACGGAAATTGACGCTACAACGGCTCGCTTTGACGAACGCGGCATCGCGGATCCGCTCATAGGCTCGGTACATGATCCGATTTATCAAGGGGCAGGCGCAATGGGAGTCGCCGGCATCCCGCAGCCGAAACCCGGTGCTGTAACGAAAGCACATGGCGGGATGCTGTTTATTGATGAAATTGGTGAATTGCATCCGATTCAGATGAATAAGTTGTTAAAAGTACTGGAAGATCGCAAGGTGTATCTGGAAAGTGCGTATTACAACTCCGAGGATAACAATATCCCGATGTATATCCATGATATTTTCCAAAATGGCTTGCCCGCTGATTTCCGTCTTGTTGGCGCTACGACGCGTTCACCGCAGGAGCTGCCACCGGCGCTGCGCTCGCGCTGCATGGAGATCTATTTCCGTCCTCTGCTGCCGGATGAGATATCGCAAATTGCAGTTAATGCGCTCAAGAAAATCGGCTTGCCGCCTTCTCAAGAAGCCATTGATGTTGTAACACGATATGCAACGAATGGCCGCGAAGCCGTAAACGTGATCCAACTCGCTGCCGGACTTGCGCTTTCGGAGAAAAGGGATACGATTTCGGCCGCTGATATTGAATGGGTCGTCAACAGCAGTCAAATTCCTCCGCGTCCTGACCGTAAAGTGCCGTCTGCACCACAGGTCGGCTTCGTTAACGGACTTGCCGTATATGGACCGAATATGGGGACGCTGCTGGAAATCGAGGTAAGCGCAATAGGAGCAAGATCCGGAAAAGGTGTCTATACGATTACTGGGGTTGTAGACGAAGAAGAGCTGGGCGGTGGCAGCAGCCGAACGCTTAGACGCAAAAGCATGGCTAAAGGATCCATCGAGAACGTACTTACTGTACTCAGAAGAATGGGCATGAAGCCGGAGAATTATGATTTGCACATTAACTTCCCAGGTGGTACACCGATTGACGGACCGTCTGCCGGTATTGCGATGGCTACAGCAATCGCATCTGCCATTAAAGGGGAGCCAATCAGCAATAAGCTTGCAATGACAGGTGAAGTGGGTATCCACGGTAATGTGAAACCTGTCGGAGGTGTGCTTGCCAAAGTAGAGGCGGCATTCCAAGCCGGGGCAGATACCGTATTGATTCCGAGAGAAAATTGGCAGGCGATTTTCGCTGATTTGCAAGGTGTGCAGGTTATTCCTGTCGAGCATGTGGATGAGGTGTTCCGCCATGTGTTTGGTGCTGAAGATATGCAAGTTCAGTCTGCTTCACAGGCTCCTGCTGCCGATGTATTTATCGCAACCGGACTGCCCTATTTGCAGGCGGATTCCGTTGAGTGATAAAATGGATGAAAGCCCTAAGACTTAAGGCCGAGGGAATCGGTTACGAAAGATCTGTGAGGAAGCTTCAAAGACGGAGGTGCTGGAATGGGACCTGCTAAATGGAAAGGTCGTCGTATGCCCCTGCTGCCGCTTCGGGGGCTGCTTGTATACCCCAGCATGGTGCTGCATCTGGATGTAGGCAGGGAGAAATCAGTGCGAGCGCTTGATCGCGCCATGCTGGACGATCATATGATTTTGCTATGTTCGCAATCGGAAGTGAATATTGAAGAGCCGTCTCAGGAGGATATCTACCGGGTCGGCACGGCTGCAAGAGTAAGACAAATGCTCAAGCTGCCAAATGGTACAATTCGCGTACTGGTGGAAGGCGTTGTCCGTGCCGAAATTGTAGATTATTTGCCGAATGATGACTACTACGAGGTCACGATTAAAGAACTGCCGGAGGCGGAATCGACAGATCCGGAAATTGATGCACTCATGCGGACGGTGCTGAACCAGTTCGAGCATTACATCAATTTGTCGAAGAAAGTGACGCCGGAAACATTGGCGGCTGTCTCGGATATTGATGAGCCGGGCAGACTTGCCGATGTGATCTCCAGCCATCTTTCGCTGAAGATCAAGGATAAGCAGGATATTCTTGAAACCATCGATGTGCGTGAACGGCTTGAGCGCCTGCTTGATATTTTGAATAATGAGCGCGAAGTGTTGGAGCTTGAACGCAAAATTAGTCAACGTGTTAAGAAGCAGATGGAGAAGACACAGAAGGAATACTATTTGCGCGAGCAAATGAAAGCCATCCAGAAGGAGCTCGGCGAGAAAGAAGGCCGTGCCGGCGAAGTCGAAGAGCTTCGCGCACAGATGGCGGACTCCGGTATTCCGGATAAAGTGAAAGAGAAGGTCGAGAAGGAAATCGACCGTTTGGAGAAGATGCCATCGACTTCGGCCGAGGGCGGTGTCATCCGCAATTATATTGATTGGCTCCTTTCCCTACCTTGGAACAAGCTGACGGAAGATGATCTGAATGTGGCGAAAGCGGAAGGTATCCTCAACGAGGATCATTACGGACTCGAGAAGCCGAAGGAACGTGTGCTGGAATACTTAGCGGTACAGCAGCTCGTTAAGAAGCTGAAGGGCCCGATCCTTTGTCTCGTTGGCCCTCCCGGGGTTGGTAAAACCTCTATGGCTCGTTCCATCGCGAAGTCGCTTGGCAGACAGTTCGTGCGCATTTCGCTTGGCGGCGTTCGAGACGAAGCTGAAATACGGGGTCATCGCCGTACATATGTCGGCGCGATGCCTGGCCGTATCATTCAAGGCATGAAGACGGCAGGTTCGCTCAATCCGGTGTTCTTGCTGGATGAAATCGATAAGATGGCGATGGATTTCCGTGGCGATCCTGCTTCGGCATTACTTGAGGTGCTTGATCCAGAGCAGAACAACACGTTCAGCGATCATTTCATCGAAGTGCCGTTTGATCTCTCGAATGTCATGTTCGTGACGACGGCCAATGCGATCCACAACATTCCAAGGCCATTGCTGGATCGGATGGAAGTGCTGTACATTCCCGGCTACACCGAGCTTGAGAAGCTGCAAATCGCCAATCGTTATTTGCTTCCGAAGCAGAAACGCGAGCATGGCTTACTTGAAGAACAAGTGGATCTCGGAGAAGACGGCTTATTGCAAATCATTCGCGAATACACAAGAGAATCCGGAGTTCGTAATCTCGAGCAGCAAATTGCGGCCATGTGCCGAAAAGCTGCAAAAGCGATCGTAACGGACGAGAATGTGACTTCGATTAAGGTCGATTCTGCGAAAATAAAAGAATGGCTGGGACCGTCCAAATTCCGGTATGGCATGGCCGAAGTCGAAGATCAGATCGGCGCGGTCACAGGCCTTGCATGGACTGAGGTTGGCGGCGATACGCTCGTTATTGAGGTAACGGTGCTGCCAGGCAGCGGGAAGCTTACATTGACAGGCCAGCTCGGTGATGTGATGAAGGAATCTGCGCAAGCGGCATTCAGCTATACACGCTCACGTGCAATAGAGCTCGGTATTGACCCGCAATTCCATGAGAAGAATGATATCCATATCCATATTCCTGAAGGTGCGATTCCGAAGGATGGGCCGTCTGCAGGCATTACGATGGCGACGGCACTTATTTCTGCTTTAACAAATCGTCTGGTGGATAAAGAAGTGGCGATGACCGGAGAGATTACGCTTCGCGGCCGAGTGCTGCCGATCGGCGGTCTCAAGGAGAAATCACTCGCAGCACATCGGGCGGGCATCAAGAAGGTGCTGATTCCTAAAGATAACGAGCGCGACTTGCGCGATATACCGGACAGCGTCAGAGCCGATTTGGAGTTCGTTCCGGTCAGCTCGATGGATGAGGTTATCAAGCACGCGCTTGTGAAGGTGGAAGCAGCAGCACCGGTACAGACGCATTAGGAAAGCAGGTTGCTCAAACGTGAAGATTAAGAATGTAGAATTTGTTATATCCGCAGTTAGACCAGATCAATATCCGGTCGATGCCTTGCCAGAGTTCGCTCTGGCAGGGCGTTCTAATGTCGGCAAATCATCGCTCATCAATAAGATGATTATGCGCAAAGGGTTAGCCAGAACGAGCTCGCAGCCGGGCAAGACGCAGCAGCTCAACTATTACCGCGTGAACGACGAAGTATACTTGGTCGATTTCCCCGGTTACGGCTATGCCAAAGTATCGAAAGTACAGCGTGCACAGTTCGGCACGATGATCGAGACCTTCTTAAGCGACCGTGAGCCGCTGCATATGGTTTTCCTTATTGTCGACATCCGTCATGAGCCATCCGTGGATGACTGCCTTATGTACGACTGGCTGAAGCATTATGAAATTCCGGTTTGCGTCGTGACGACGAAGGCGGATAAGATTCCGAAGAGTAAGTGGGATAAGCATGTGAAGATCGTGAAGAAGAAGCTGGGCTTCCAAACAGGAGATTATCACGTTCTCTTCTCTTCAGAGACAGGCCTCGGCCGCGATGAGCTTTGGGCAATTATAAATCAATCGATAGAGGAAACAAGCGAAGAAGCGGAAGAAACAGAAGAAGTTTCAATCGAAAAGTGAGGATAACGCATAAAAGCAACGACTCTTCGTAAAATCTCCTTGATTATTCAGAAATATGCGTGAATATCGCGAATGGGCGGCAGGAATAAACCGCTTCGATCGGGTATAATATAGGTAAGCAACTGATTTACAAACGCGTTACTTTATAGAATTGAGGAGATTTTTATGGCTCAGCGGATAGCCACGGAGTATGTCAATGCTTCTCTGCAATTAACGGCTGAAGAGATGGCGGGATTTGTCCGGTTTTTTGAAGACCAGCATATTAAGCAGCAGATGCGGGTACTAGAGAACGGCAATCACGAGATGGTTCTCGAGGACGACGCAGGACGAGAAGAAGTCCGCCTTACTTTCGAACGTGAGCAAGATTTGTACGTATGCGCACTTTCATGCCGTATTGTACATCCAAGGCTTACGAACGCAATGCGCAAAGCGGTATCAATGTTCCGCGGAGATGCAGTCGTCAATCGCATTTATCCTAATTATACGATGATCTATCATTATGCCGGAGGAACTGTTCGCAAAATTGTCGAAATCAAGAACAATGAGTCGAGAGTGATCTTTGAATACAAAGATACGATCGGTCAGCTTGAAGCGACATTCCGTGTGAACGACATCGAGAAAGAAATTGAAATCGTGCAAGGGGCGATTAATCAATTGCTCGATTTACGCAATCAATGCAGTGATCGCGGGCAAATATCGCTTATCGATCAACGTCTGGCACAGCATGCGAAAGCACTCTTCTTAATGGAGGCATAAGAACAACCTTAGAGAATCATTCTTTTAAAGCCGCTCATATGCGGCTTTTTTTATTTGTGTAAAAATTGTTCGAGGCCTTCACCAGCTCAACAATTCATACATACGTTGTTAACTGGAGTTTTCTGTACGTTGTCAACTTAAATCTGCCCAAAAAAAACTGTTGCATTTCTGAGCGATAGATGTTATTTTTATTTTCGTTGCAATGAATAGGAACCAGGATTCACTCAGGACATGGTAATGTTGCGAGAGGAAAGTCCCTCGGGCAGTGAATGACGTAGGTCCTAGCGGATGAAATTACAAAACATTTTATTCCTAGGAAGGGGGAACCGAGAGATGGAATATTCAACTTTCGGAAGACACGTTGCTGTTGACACTTGGGGTGTAGATTTTGACCTGCTCAACAACGCGGAATTTTTACAAGCCCAAATGGTAGAGGCTGCAGAAGCATGCGGCGCTACAGTACTCTCAGTTCAAGCGAAACAATTTGAGCCACAAGGCGCAACAGTGCTCGTACTGCTGTCAGAAAGTCATCTTTCCATTCACACGTATCCTGAGAGAGGCTTCGCTGCTCTTGATTGCTATACTTGTGGAGAAACAGTCGATCCGCAATTGGCGATTGACTACATGATGTCTGTTTTGAAACCAAAAGTAACACATGCTAAGAAGCTTGTTCGCGGTATGGGTGAATTGCAAGTCGTGGAAGCGGATATGAAGCAAGTTGAGCTTGTGTAGCATTTTCATATGACTAAAGAGGGGCCGTGGAGAAATCCGTGGCCTTTTTTGATGCCATAAACCAAGACGCGCGTTTTCAAACAATTTTCATATTTGCAGGGGTACATCATGTCTAACTGTGCTATACTAAATGATGAAAAAATGATTAGTGAAGGGCAGGTGAACGCGCATGCACATTATAGTCGTCGGTCTTAATTACCGCACAGCACCGGTTGAAGTTAGGGAAGGCTTTACATTCTCTGAACGAGATCTGCCTGAGGCACTTAAGCAGCTGAAGCAAACGAAGAGCATTATGGAATGTGTCATTGTTGCGACCTGTAACCGCACTGAATTGTATGCTGTAGTTGACCGTCCGACGTTGTGCGGACATTATATACGCAGTTTCATGGAGAAGTGGTTTAAAACGCCGAGACAGCAGTTCACCTCGGATTTATATATGTATGAGGACGAGAAGGCGATTGACCATCTGTTCCGTGTCACCTGTGGTCTAGATTCTATGGTCATCGGCGAGACGCAGATTCTGGGTCAAGTCAAGAATGCGTTCCTTCTTGCGCAGCAGCAGAAGACTACAGGCACATTGTTTAATACGATATTTAAACAAGCTGTAACGCTTGCGAAGAAGGCACATTCCGATACAGCAATCGGTGAAGCTGCGGTTTCGGTCAGCTATGCTGCAGTTGAGTTGGGTAAACGGATTTTCGGACAATTCAACGGCAAGACGGTTATGATTGTCGGCGCCGGGAAGATGAGCGAGCTAACAGCTAAGCATCTGTACGCGAACGGTGTTGAACGAGTGTTTGTCGTCAACCGGACCTATGACCGTGCCGTGCAGCTGGCAGATAAGTTTAACGGAACTCCGCTGTCGATGGCAGATGCAATTTCCCGCTTGCATGAAGCAGATATTGTCATCAGCTCCACAGGCTCTGATGGGTTCGTACTTGGCCGTGAACAAGTTGCGGCTGCCATGCAGAAACGCAAATCCCGTCCACTCTTTATGATTGATATTGCTGTACCGCGTGACCTTGATCCTGCCATTGCATCGGTTAAGAACGTGTTCCTGTACGATATCGATGATCTGGAAGGCATTGTGGAGAGCAATATGGAGCAGCGTCGTGCCGAGGCTGCAAAGATTGAAACGATGATTGCGGCTGAGCTGGATGTGTACCGCGGTTGGTACAAAACATTAGGCGTCGCACCGCTAATTCGCGCGCTGCAGGACAAGGCGACTGACATTCATGCGGAAACGATGGACAGCTTGGCGAACAAGCTCCCGGGCTTAAGCGATCGCGAGCTTAAAGTCATCCACAAGCTGACGAAGAGCATCGTCAACCAAATGATGCATGATCCGATTCTGCGCATTAAAGAAATGGCAGGAGAGAAGCATGCTGACGAGGCCATGGATATGTTTGTGAAACTATTCGCCTTGGAAGACACGCTTGAACAAACGGAGAACAACGCAGAGCAGCGTAATCCTGCCGGGGCTAAAGAAGTCGCGTCTAACGGAGATACAATGCCGGTACTTAAAGGTACAATTGCGGCAATTACAAACTAAAATCCGGTAAACAATAGCGGGATTCTAGGTTACCAGATAACTTGTTCAAAGTTTGCGGAGGCCATCTATGGTTACACAAAATTGGTTTTATGATGGAATGCTTTATATCTATGCCCTGAGCCTTCTGTTTTACTTCTCCGATTTCGTTGATCGAAATCGGCAAGCGAAACAAGTGGGAACAGGGCTGCTTATTTTCGTCTGGGTGCTGCAAACAGGCTTTATAGTGAATCGCATCATCTCGCACCTGGACATGACCACCATCTCATTGTTTGAATATTTGCTCGTTTTCTCTTGGCTGCTTATCACAGTTTCTCTGGTGATGAGCCGTTTTTTTAGGATGGAGTTTATCGTCTTCTTCGTTAATGTGATCGGGTTCGCAGTATTGACCGTCAATTTGTTCGGTGTAGGCTCCGGTGCTTCACTTGAAAGATGGGAATTGGCGCAGAACATGCTGGTCGTTCATATTATTCTGATGATTTTGGCGTATGCCGCCCTTACAATCAGTGCGATTTTCTCAGGCATGTATATGTTTCTGTTCGCTCGACTTAAAGGAAAGCAGTGGACCAAGAGTATGCAGAGAATGCCGAGCTTGGATGTGGCGGATCGCTTCATGTTCAGGGCAGCGTTGATCGGTGCTCCGCTGCTGATGTTATCGCTGGCAGTTGCTGTTACTTCGATTCTCATAGAAGGGCGCTATGGACTTCTGCTTGATTTGAAGGTTATTTCATCTTTTATAGCATTGGCGATATACATCTGGAATTTGCTCGGGCACCGCTGGTTTGACGGTTCAGGCTGGAAGTTCGCAAGGCTGAATTTGATCAGCTACGGCGTCATGCTGCTTAATGTATTGATGAATCAAGCCTCTAATTTTCACGGCTGGTCTTAAAGGAAGCCAAGGAGTTGGTTGCAATCGTGAAGACCTATTATACAGTGATGGTGAAGCTTCTAGGAAAGCGCTGTGTCGTCGTCGGAGGAGGCTCTGTTGCAGAGCGTAAAGTGCAAGGGCTGCTCGATGGCGGGGCGGATCAGGTAGAGGTTATAGCGACCGATGCTTCGCCTGTGCTTCATGGGCTAGCTAGGGAAGGGTCTATCCGGCTAACGCAAAGGGAATACAGGAAAGGGGATCTCCAAGGTGCCATTCTTGTCTTTGCCGCGACGAATAATCGTCAAGTAAATGAAGAGATTGCAGCCTTGGGTGATCAGCTCGGTATACTCGTCAATGTCGCGGATATCAGCGATGAAGGCAGCTTCGTTACGCCTTCCACGGTGAGACGTGGTGAACTGCTGCTAGCTGTCACGACAGGTGGAGCAAGCCCAGCTTTGGCTGCTGCTCTGAAGCGGCGGTTATCCAAGCAATTTGACGAAAGTTACGGAGATTACGTCGAAGGGCTTCGATTGCTGCGAACGCGAGTGCTGTCGAGCAGCTTGAATCCGGAGCTCAGAACGACTGTATTGCGACTGGCTGCGGAAGAGGTTGCAGAGCAAGCAGAACAAAACGATGCACGAGGAGTTACCTATACAGAGAATCAGATCGAAGATTGGATGAGCAGGCTGCTGCAAGCGGCTGAGAGGAGCAAATAATGATGTCCCATACCAACGTTGAACCCCGTGTAATTGTAGTCGGCACACGCCAGAGCGCACTGGCTTTGACGCAAACCGGTCAAGTTATAGATCAGCTTAAAGCACTAAGTGAGCAGCATGGACTGCCGTATACGTTCGAAATTCGCAAAATCGTGACAAAAGGCGACCGCATTCTGGATGTAACGTTATCCAAGGTCGGCGGAAAAGGTCTGTTTGTGAAAGAGATCGAGCAGGCATTGTTTGATAAAGAGATTGATTTAGCCGTACATAGTATGAAGGATATGCCTTACGAGCTTCCTGACGGATTGATGAATGGGGCGGTTCCTAAACGGGTTGACCCGAGGGACTGTATTATTACGTCGAATGGTTTTACGTTCTCTGACCTGCCTAAAGGGGCTAAGGTGGGGACAAGCAGTTTGCGCCGTTCTAGCCAGTTGAAGAACGCACGTCCGGATTTGCAGATCGAATCCATTCGAGGCAATATCGATTCCAGAATTAAGAAGCTGGAGAGCGAAGGTTTCGATGCAATCGTGCTTGCGGCAGCAGGACTACATCGCATGAGCTGGGAATCGAAGATCTCTTCTTACCTGCCTGAAGATCTATGTGTGCCTGCCGTTGGCCAAGGCGCACTTGGCATCGAATGCCGAACAGATGATGCAGAAGTGCGTCATTTGCTGTCTCTTCTGAATGACCCTCTCACAGCTCTCACGGTATCCGCTGAACGGAGTTTCCTCGGAGCGCTTAATGGCGGCTGTCAAATTCCGATTGGAGCACATGCAACGATTGTGGAGAGCGGTGAGAATGGTGAATCGTGTCTTCTTGAGCTGACAGGAATTGTCGGTTCACCGGATGGCGGCATTTTGCTCAAAGAGACGTTACGCGGACATGACCCGGCAGCATTGGGATTACAAACTGCAGAAGCGCTGAAAGCAAGAGGAGCAGACCGTATTTTAGCAGAAGTAAGGGGATGAACGTTTTGCTGAAGGGGAAGAGCAAAGGGAAAGTCTACTTGGTTGGAGCCGGACCCGGCGATCCAAAGCTGATTACGCTGCGCGGGCAAGAATGCATCAGTAAATGTGATGTAGTTGTTTATGATCGTTTAGCTAGTCCCAGACTGCTCCGTTATTTAAAGCCGGGAGCAGAGAAGGTTTACGTGGGCAAGCTGCCTGATCGTCACACTATGAAACAAGAAGACATCAATCAGCTGCTCGTTGATTTGGCACTTGAGGGCAAGATCGTGACTCGTCTGAAAGGCGGCGATCCAACCATCTTCGGTCGTGTCGGTGAAGAAGCCGAGTTGCTGTACCACAATGACATTGAGTTCGAAATCGTTCCTGGCATTACGTCTGCAATTGCGGTACCGGCCTATGCAGGTATCCCTGTTACACATCGTGATTTGGCGTCTTCCTTATCGATTATTACGGGACATGAAAGCCCGGACAAGCTCGATCAATCCATCCATTGGGATAAAGTTACCCATGCAACGGGTACGCTTGTTTTCTTAATGGGTGTTGCTAAGATCGGCTATATAGCAGAACAGCTTATCAAGCATGGTAAGCCCGCACAAACACCTGTAGCCCTGATTCGCTGGGGGACAAGGGTTGAACAAAGAACGATTACGGGGACGCTGGAAACGATTGAAGAGATCGTCAAAGCAGCCAATTTCCAGCCGCCGGCAGTCATTGTCGTCGGTGACGTAGTCAAGCAGCGCGAGAAGCTGAAGTGGTATGAACTCAAGCCGCTGTTCGGCACTCGCGTACTGATTACACGGGCAAGAGCGCAAAGCAGTGATTTGGCGGAACGAATTGAGGAGCTCGGCGGCGAGCCTTGCGAATTCCCCGTTATTGAGACTCGTGAGCCGACAGATGCAGCGATTGTGGCCTCGGTCCATAGTGCCCTGCATGAAGCAGAACATTACGACTGGATTATGTTTACGAGTGTCAATGGCGTAGACTATTTCTTTACTTGGTTGAACAAGCTTCGCATTGATATCAGGAAGTTCTACAAAGCACGCATCGCAGCTGTGGGGCCTAAGACAGCCGAAGCGCTTGAGAAACGCGGTTTGTTCGTCGATGTGCTGCCGGTGAAGTTCCAAGCAGATGATCTGCTTGACAGCTTGTCGGACCAACTAGTCGCGGGCCAGCGCGTACTGCTGCCTAGAGGTGACCTGGCACGAGAAGTTCTCCCCCGAGAGCTTAAAGCGAAGGGGATCACACCTGTTGAAATCGATGTTTATGAAACGATTCTAGCTGACAACCAGGATGAAGAGACGCTTGAGCTGCTTCAGAAGCGCAGCGTACATGTCATTACGTTTGCCAGTTCCTCTACGGTAACCAATTTATTCGAAGTACTGCGTCGCATGGGCGTGCAAGATCCCCTTGAATTGCTGCAGGGTGTTGATATCGCCTGCATCGGCCCTGTAACGGCTAAGACGGCAGAAGAAGCCGGTTTGAAGGTTACGATACAGCCGGAAGATGCAACCATTGATGGACTTATTGATGCTATTGCTGAGTCGAGGCTTGCGCATCGCAATTAAGAAGGAGGCTTTCAAATTATGGCATTTCCAATTACACGAAACCGCAGACTTCGCCAATCCGGCGCGCTGCGTGCGCTGGTGCGCGAAACACATTTGTCCGTGGACGACTTTATATATCCGTTATTTGTTACACATGGAACAGGAGTGAAGGAAGAGATTTCTTCGATGCCTGGCGTTTATCATTTGTCCCTTGACCTGCTTCAGCAAGAAGTGGCTGCAGTCGTTGAATCCGGTGTGAAAGCTGTGCTCCTCTTCGGCGTTCCGGATTCGAAAGACGCTGTTGGTTCCTCTGCTTACGATACGAACGGGATCGTTCAACAGGCAACAAGAGCGATTAAAGAATGGGCTCCGCAGCTTCTGGTTATTGCAGATACATGTTTGTGCCAATTTACGGACCATGGACACTGCGGCATGATCCATCACGATGCACGCTCGGGCAATGCCGAAATAGACAATGATTCCTCGCTGGAGCTGCTGGTCAAAACAGCGGTATCTCAAGCAGAAGCTGGCGCAGATATTATTGCGCCTTCGAATATGATGGATGGGTTTGTCGGCGCGATTCGCGAAGGATTGGATGCGGCAGGATTTGAAAATGTGCCGATTATGTCCTACTCGGTCAAATATGCTTCCGCTTTCTATGGCCCGTTCCGTGAAGCCGCACATTCCACGCCGCAATTCGGCGATCGGAAGACCTATCAAATGGACCCGGCAAATGCTCGCGAAGCGCTGCGTGAGGCGGAAGCGGACATTATCGAAGGGGCAGACTTTCTTATGGTAAAGCCTGCGCTAGCTTATATGGATGTCATTCGGATGCTGAAAGAGACTTTTGATTTGCCGGTTGCGGCCTATAACGTGAGCGCCGAATATTCCATGGTTAAAGCGGCTGCGGCGAACGGATGGATCGATGAGCGCGCCGTTGTTCTGGAGACGTTGACAGGGATGAAACGCGCGGGTGCAGACTTGATTATTACTTATCATGCTCTGGATGCAGCACGCTGGCTGAGAGGCGAATAGTAACGATTAGCCATAAAAAAAAGCCTGAACGGTTAACCGTTCAGGCGGGCCAAATCGAGCTTGTATTCGTTAAAGCCAAACGTTAAAATTTTGCGATCCTCAAGGTCTCGAAGCACTTGGGAAAGTGCCAGCTTGGCTACACCAGCCATTTGAGCGAGTTCATCGTAGTTGAGCGGCATCTTGATCGTAATGACGTTACCGGCCCGTGTGCCGTGTCGATTCGCCATCAGAATGACATTCTTCAGCACCCGAGTACGTGAATCAACGAAGGTGAGATCGTAAACATGTTGATTGGTATCTCGTAGTCTACGGCAAAGCTCAGCCATAATATGACGTGTGATCTCGAATTGCTCGCGAAGCAGCTCATGGAAGTCTTTGCCGGAAATAACAAGCAGTGTCGAACTTTCCAACGTTTGAGCCGAGGCTGAGCGTGGACGACCGTCGAGCAGTGAGAGCTCGCCGAAGCTTTCACCGGACTGAATAAGTGATAATACTTTCTCGTCGCCGGAAGCGCTGCGAGTATAAATCTTAATGGAGCCTTTAAGCAAAATATAAAAGGCTGCTCCGAGGTCTTTCTCGTGAAAGAGCACTGTACCGGGCGTGAATGTTTGTTTTCGAGCAATAGACAGTATATGCTGAAGCTGTTCTTCGTTTAAACTTTCAAATAGCTGTATTTTCTTAAGCAATTCAATCACTTATGATCAGCCTCTCCCTCTGAACTGCATAACAGTTACAACCTGATAATCTCTTAGCAGTTTACCATACTAAAGTCACAATTTAACAGGCAGGTGCGAGAAATGAGCGAAAACAATCATAGAAGATCGGATGAACGTTCCAAAGAAGCTTTTGCACGCGCGAAAAAAGTCATTCCGGGCGGCGTAAACTCCCCGGTTCGTGCATTCAAGTCCGTTGGCTTAAATCCAGTCTATATGGATCGTGGCGAAGGCTATCGCGTCTTTGATATCGACGGGAACAGCTACATCGATTATGTAGCATCTTGGGGTCCGCTAATTATGGGTCATGCCCATCCGGAAGTAATCGAAGCCATTAAGAAAACAGCTGAGAAGGGCACGAGCTTTGGCGCCCCGACAGAGATCGAGACTTTAATGGCGGAGCTCGTCTGCGACCGTGTGCCGTCCGTAGAGATCGTGCGTATGGTCAACTCAGGCACAGAAGCGACGATGAGTGCGCTTCGCTTGGCTCGCGGTTATACGAAACGCAGCAAAATATTGAAATTCGAAGGCTCTTATCATGGTCATGCCGACAGCTTGCTAATTAAAGCAGGTTCAGGCGTAGCCACATTAGGCTTGCCAGACAGCCCCGGCGTACCGGAAAGCGTTGCTTCGCATACCATAACGGTGCCTTACAACGACCTTGCTTCGGTGAAGCTGGCATTTGAAAGCTTCGGTGAAGAGATCGCTTGTATCATCGTTGAACCGGTTGCCGGCAATATGGGAGTTGTACCACCGCTTCCAGGGTTCCTGCAAGGACTGCGCGAGGTTACGGAGCAGTACGGCAGTTTGCTTATCTTTGATGAGGTGATGACGGGCTTCCGCGTTCACATCAATTGTGCACAAGGCCTATATGGCGTAACGCCGGATCTCACTTGCCTTGGCAAAGTGATCGGCGGCGGTCTGCCGGTAGGCGCGTACGGCGGTAAGCGCGAGCTTATGGAAATGATGGCGCCAAGCGGCCCGATCTACCAGGCAGGCACACTTTCAGGCAATCCGCTTGCGATGGCTGCCGGCTTCACAACGCTTAGCCTTCTAACTCCGCAAACCTACGAGCACATGGAGCGAATGGCAGTTCGTTTGCAGCGCGGATTTGAAGCAAACGCAGCGAAGCACGGAATTCCAAGTACGATTAACCGCGTCGGATCGATGGTTTGTCCGTTCTTTACAGAGCAGCATGTCATCAATTACGATACGGCGAAGACTTCGGATCTGGAGCGTTTCAAAGTTTATTTTGCAGGGATGCTCGATCTTGGCATCAGCATTGCACCTTCCCAGTTCGAAGGGATGTTTGTCTCCGGCATTCACGATGAAGCAGCCATTGATGCGACCATTGCGGCGCATGATGAAGCGTTTCGTCGCTTGTAAGAACGCGTATTGTAGGAGCTGAGCAATAATGGAACAATCGATAAGCTATGAACGCAGCGGGGAGTGGCTGAAGCTGTCGGCGGAAACGCTGGCAAGCTTCGCTGGCTCCGCCAAAGCTGTACGAGTAATAGAGGCCGGCAGCCATCCGCATCATGTGCGGCAGTGGCTGCTGGCCCTTGGTTTATTTCCGGAGAAATGGCTGAATCGGCTGTTCTCGGTTGGTGGGATTCAAATGGAAGGGAGCAGCATCCTGCTGCGCACCTTTATTCCGGCGGATGCAAGCAGTGATGCCATCTTCCGTCTGATCTCGCAAGAGGATGCAGCTTCAAGTGTGTCACTTAAAGCTGGCTTGCTCTACTATGATGATTGGTGCCTTGTACTGGATAAGCCTGCTGGCATGCCTGTACATCCTTCAGTACCTGGTCAGCGCGGAACATTGGACGAAGAGGCAGCACGTGCAGGCTTGCACCGCGGGGATCGCCTGCCTGCCAAACATATTCATCGGCTGGACGATGATACGGCCGGTCCGGTTCTCTATGCGAGGAATGAACTCGCACAGCAGCGGCTGGACGAGGCGATGCGAGAGAAGTCAATCGGCAGGCAGTATGTCGCCTTGGTGCAAGGTATCATGAAACCGAGCCGCGGCACGATTAATCAACCGATCGGCAAAGACCGTCATCATAGTGGACGTCGAAGAGTTTCGCCGAGTGGCGAGCAAGCGATTACACATTACGAAACGATTGCGGTATATAAACGTGCTTCGCTGGTCCGAGTCTGGCTGGAGACCGGGCGGACGCATCAAATTCGCGTACATATGAGCCATCTGGGACATCCGTTAGTCGGTGATACGCTTTATGGCGGCTCTGATAGCAAGCTTCGCCATCAGGCGCTGCGAGGCGAGCAGTTGACATTTCGACACCCTTGGACGAATGAAGAGATCGTTTTGGCCGCCTCTGAACCGGAATGGTTTACTGAGGTCCGCGAGCGGGATGCTTCTCTGTGAAAATCGTAGTCATGCCTACCCACCCCTTGCCATATAGATAAATAGGGAAGAAAGCTGTAACCAAGCTTCTTGACAAGGGGAAAGGAGGACGACGAGCGTGCCCAGTCCGTCTAATGGTTTGCGATTTGATATTTATGAACGTGTACATTTGCCCGAAGATGTTGCGGCGATCGATGAGCTTGATGAGATCGAGCTCGTACCAAGAATCGGGATTGTTCAGCAAGACGAGCAGGTTTTGTTAAAAGGCCATTTGCTCCTTACAGGAGTCTATCGAGCGCAGGATGAGCCTTTAGCTGAACAATCTCTGGAACATTGGATTCCTGTCGAAATTACGCTGCCTCTAAATCGTATTCATCGATTGGATGACATTTCTGTTGAGATTGATAACTTTGATGTGGATCTGCTCTCCACTCGAACGCTCAATATTACGGGGGTTCTATCTTTGTTAGGTATCGAGATCGAGCAATCGGAACCCGAACAATCCTGGCAGCGTGAAGAGCCTATTACAGTCGTTCATTCAAGGGAAACCGAGGAAGCGCCGCGACTTACTCAGTATGATTACGAGCAGCGGCGGTTAGCGGCAGAATATGAACGGCAAGCCGTAGAAGAAGCCGCACTGCGCGAGGCTGCTGAGAATGAGGCTATCGCGGCAAGAGCGTCGGCTTGGGCGAGAGAGCAGGAGAGACAGGAAGCTCTGAATCGTGAAGCACAGGCTGCCTTATATCAAGTGCCAATCGCAGAGCCTACTGTTTATGAACCGAGTCAGTTCGCGTTCAATGCTAAAGCGTCTGAACCGGAGACCGTCATACCGGAATCTGCTGAACGTGAACCTCAGGTTCGCCCTCAAGTGCAAGCCGCTGCTGTACCTGTAGATG
The DNA here is from genome assembly GCF_059383735.1 of Paenibacillus sp. N22P23. Classification (NCBI taxonomy): domain Bacteria; kingdom Bacillati; phylum Bacillota; class Bacilli; order Caryophanales; family Paenibacillaceae; genus Paenibacillus; species Paenibacillus sp. N22P23. Next base: position 2,070,491 of record NZ_JBXENT010000001.1, on the reverse strand, counting down.
CGCAGCAGCAGGCGTACGGCGATGTCTCTGCTTCGGAGACAGAAGCCGCACGCAAGCAGATGCGCGTCGCACTCGCAAGCAAGCAAGCCGAGGATGAGGCCGAGCAGCAGTCGGCCGGCGGTGTCGGAATCAGGGCATTGCTGCAATCGAGCCGCAGGGAGCAGGAAGCCAGAGCCGCTGCAGAGCAGGTTGCAGAACGTGCAGCTGCGGAAGCCCGCAAATCGAGTGGTGACGAGATTGAGTGGAAGAACTTATTCTATGGCAGAGCAGGAGACGAGCAATCGTTCCGGAAGCTGCGCATCTGCATTGTTCAGCGTGAAGAGACGCTTGATGTCATTGCCGGGCGCTACCAGCTGCAAGCCCGCGAGATCGCACTTTACAACCGGCTCTCCGAGCAAAGTGTCAGTGAGGGCCAGGTACTCTATATTCCGTAGTCCGATATGATGGCGGCAGGACACACTATTCATCAGTGAGAAGCCCCTTTAGGTATGACCTTAACCGGTCCCTGAAGGGGCTTTTTGCCAGTTGTGGAAAGCTCGAATTAGGCCGCTATCCTGCTGGGATTGACGTGAACAAATAATAACGTGTATGATAGAAAAAATAGGGTAATACTTTTATTATAATGAACGTTGATGGGGAAGATTGGCAGGAATGCCTTCAGAGAGCAGAACCGCTGCGCTGAGAGGTTCTGTAGGATATGAACTGCGATTTGTCGCCCCGGAGTTGCTGGATGAACGAAGCATGATAATTCTTCGTAAGTACTGGCCGGCTGCAGCCGTTATCTGTTTAAAGTTGTCGGGCTAGCTGCGTCATGCGGAGCTCGGAACAAAGGTGGTACCGCGGAAGCTAAACCTTTCGTCCTTTGAATTAAGGGCGAGAGGTTTATTTTTTTTCGTTAATTACGCGTATTGGAATCCTGGAATGGATTAGAAATACAGTGGAGGTAGGATAAGCTGATGACACAAAAACAAGCAATGACTGAGATGCCAACAACGTATGATCCGAAGACGGCAGAGGCGAAATGGTATCCTTATTGGATGGAAGGCAAGTTTTTTGAAGCGGGCAAGCGCCCTTCGGCAGAGCCGTATACAATCGTGATTCCGCCGCCAAACGTAACGGGGATGCTGCATATCGGTCATGCGCTCGATTTTACGCTGCAGGACATTCTGATACGTACCAAGCGGATGCAGGGTTATGATGCACTTTGGCTGCCGGGCAGCGACCATGCAGGTATCGCTACTCAAACCAAGGTCGAACAGAAGCTGCGCGAGGAAGGTCAATCCCGGTACGACCTTGGCCGTGAGAAGTTTCTCGAGAAGGTATGGGATTGGAAGGCGCTTTATAACGAAACCATTCATGAGCAATGGGCCAAAATGGGCTTCTCTCTCGATTATTCGCGCGAGCGTTTCACACTCGATGAAGGATTGTCGCAGGCGGTACGTGAAGTATTCGTACGCCTCTATGAGAAGGGACTTATTTACCGCGGTAAGAAAATCATTAACTGGGATCCGGCTGCCCGTACGGCGCTGTCGGATATCGAGGTTGAGCATAAAGAAGTAAACGGTCACCTGTACCATCTGCAATACCCGTTGAAGAACGGTGCCGGCTTTATTACGGTTGCTACAACGCGTCCTGAAACGATGCTTGGCGATACAGCAGTTGCGGTACATCCAGAGGATGAGCGCTATAAGCACCTGATCGGTGAAATGATTGTATTGCCCATTATCGGCAGAGAAATTCCGATCATTGCGGATGAGTATGTAGAGAAGGAGTTCGGTTCCGGCGCTGTTAAGATTACACCAGCTCACGACCCGAATGACTTTGAAGTAGGTCTGCGTCACGATCTGCCGCAAATTGTTGTGATGGATGAGAGCGGTACGATGAATGCCGAAGCAGGTCCTTACGATGGAATGGATCGTGCAGATTGCCGCAAGAAGATCGTAGCCGATATGCAGGAGAATGGCGTTTGCATCAAAATCGAAGATCACGTTCATCAAGTTGGACACAGCGAGCGCAGCGGCGCCGTAGTTGAGCCATACTTGTCGACGCAATGGTTTGTTGATATGAAGCCGCTCGCGGAAGCTGCGATTAACGCACAACAATCCGGTAATGGGGTTAATTTCGTTCCGGATCGCTTCGAGAAAATCTATTTGCAATGGATTGAGAATGTACGTGACTGGTGTATTTCCCGCCAACTATGGTGGGGTCATCGCATCCCGGCTTGGTACTGTGACTCTTGCGGCGCTATGCATGTTGCCCGTGAAGATCAAAGCGCATGCTCCGCTTGCGGAAACGAATCCCTTCGCCAAGATGATGACGTGCTCGATACTTGGTTCAGCTCAGCGCTATGGCCGTTCTCGACACTAGGCTGGCCGGAGCAAACGAATGATCTGAAACGTTTCTACCCGACAGACGTACTTGTTACTGGCTATGACATTATTTACTTCTGGGTTGCTCGTATGATCTTTACCGCGCTTGAGTTTACGGACGAAATCCCGTTCAAAGACGTATTGATGCATGGCCTCGTTCGCGATGAGAACGGGAAGAAGATGTCCAAGTCGCTAGGTAATGGTGTCGACCCGCTCGATGTAATCGAGAAGTATGGTGCGGATGCTATGCGCTATATGATTTCGACCAGCAGCACGCCGGGACAGGATTTGCGTTTCCGCTGGGAACGTGTTGAGCAAGCGCGCAACTTCGCGAACAAGATTTGGAATGCATCCCGCTTTGCGCTTATGAACCTGGAAGGCGTAACAGCTGCGGATATCGATATTAACGTGAAGCTCGGCACAGCTGACCGCTGGATCCTGCACCGTCTGAATGCTGCAGTTGCTGACGTTACGCGTTTGATTGACAGCTATGATTTCGGCGAAACAGGCCGTGTGCTGTATAACTTCATTTGGGATGACCTCTGCGACTGGTACATCGAGTTCGCGAAGCTGAACCTAAATGGCCAAGATGCACATGCCAAACGCGCAACGCAGTCGGTACTTGCCTATGTACTTGATCGTACGCAGCGCCTGATTCATCCGTTCATGCCGTTTATCAGTGAGGAAATATGGCAACACTTGCCGCATGAAGGCGAGACCATTACTTTAGCGCAGTGGCCGGTATATGATAAAGCGCTGGAAGCGCCTGAAGCAGTTGCCGAAATGGAGCTTCTAATGGAAATGATCCGTGCGGTTCGGAATATCCGTGCTGAGGTTAATGTCCCTATGAGCAAGAAGGTCGAGCTTCAAATTAAGCCGTCCAGCGAGAGCGAAGCTGCTATTCTGGCACGCAATGAAGAATTCATTATCCGCTTCTGCGGTACGTCGAAGCTTACCATTAGCTTAGATCTGGCTGCGCCGGATAAAGCGATGACGGCGATTGTGACCGGAGCTCAAATGTATCTGCCACTGGCAGGCTTAATTGATATCGAGCAAGAAATCTCGCGTCTGGAGAAAGAAATTGCTCACCTGACGAACGAAGTGGAGCGGGTAGAGAAGAAGCTTGGCAATGAAGGCTTCGTTGCGAAAGCTCCTGCTAAGGTTATCGAGGAAGAGCGTGCCAAAATGGCCGATTATGCGGAAAAACGTGATATGGTGAAAGCGCGGATTGCCGAGTTAAGAGGCTAATCCGGACCGCCGGGAAGAAGGAAGAGAACGATGGAAAAACAACAGCAGATTGTTCCTGAGTCGGATACGGCATCACTCGCGAGCTATGAAGAAGCAAGAGAGTGGATTGAAGGACTAGTTGCCTTTGGCATCCGTCCCGGAATGGAGCGAATCGAGAAACTGATGGAGCTTACGGGCCATCCGGAGCGCCGACTCAAATTTATTCATGTCGCGGGTACGAACGGCAAAGGCTCTGTCTGCGCCTATTTAACAAGCGTCCTGCTTCGCTGCGGATATGATGTGGGGACGTTCACGTCCCCTTATATTACGAAATTCACGAATCGCTTCCAATATAATGGGGCGGATATCCCGGAAGAAACGCTGTTGATGCTTGCCAACAGGCTGAAGCCTTTGGTTGAAGAAATCGCAGCAACAGAGCTCGGTTCGCCATCGATGTTTGAAGTCTCGACTGCACTAGCGATTCTGTATTACGGAACCGTATCCTATCCGGACTTTGTCGTGTGGGAGACCGGTCTGGGCGGCCGCTTGGACGTGACAAACATCGTAACGCCGCTTGTTTCTGTTATTACGAATGTCGGCCATGACCATATGGATATTCTTGGCGATACGATTGAGGCTGTTACAAGAGAGAAGGCCGGTATAATAAAAGCCGGTGTTCCGGTCATCAGCGCAGTCAGCCAGCCGGAAGCAGCTGCGATCATTAGAGAAACGGCTAAAGCGAAGAATAGCTCGCTCTATATGCTTGGAGATAAGTTCACGATCGAGCCGCTTCACGTGGAAGAGAATGAACAAACGTTCCGTTTTGATGGCATGTTCCGTTCGATTGAGCCGCTCACGATTACGCTTAACGGTGTACATCAGCAGTCGAATGCCGCTGTTGCCGTCATGACGCTTGAAATTATGAGACAATACTATGCGCTCATTCTAGAAGATGAGGATTTAAGAGAAGGGCTTCGCACGGCTGCCTGGCCTGGTCGGCTTGAAATGATCGGTTCATCGCCGCGGCTTCTAATCGATGGTGCACATAATCCGGAAGGCGCGCAAATGCTGGCGGAGTCGCTTAAAAGCACGTACCGGTACGACAAACTTCATCTCATGATGGGGATGCTCGCGAACAAGAATCATCGTGACACATTGCGGCATATACTACCTCTAGTGGATACGCTTGTCGTGACCGAGCCGGATTTTCGAAAAGCATTGCCGGCGCAAGAGCTGGCAGCGCTTGTTCAGGAAATTCGGGAGCCAATCGGCCGTTCCTTCGAGCTCATCATCGAACCGAATTGGAAGCTTGCACTTGAGCGGCTGCAGTCGCTCTCGAATGCGGATGATTTGGCAGTCGTAACCGGTACTCTCTATTTGATTGCCGACGTCCGCTCCCAATTGCTCTATAATAAGGATTCTGAAAAAGGTTGGTGAACCGTCTTTGAATACGGCAGAACACGTACATTTCATCGGAATTGGCGGTTACGGCATGAGCGCAATCGCGCGCGTTATGCTGGAGATGGGCTATAAAGTGACCGGCTCTGATGTTGCTCGGCAAGAACTTACAGAGAAGCTTGCTGCTAACGGAGCCCGCATTTACATCGGTCATGAGCCAGAGCATGTCAAAGGAGCAGATCTGGTCGTCTACTCGACGGCGCTGTCTCGGGACAATGTGGAACGCAGAGCGGCAGAAGAGCTGAACATTCCTATTTTGCACCGCGCTCAAATGCTTGCAAGATTGATGAATAACGGCAAAGGCGTCGCAGTTGCTGGAGCACATGGAAAAACGACGACATCCTCTATGATCGCGCTGGTCATGGAAAACTGTAAACTCGATCCTACGTATATCATCGGAGGCGAAATCGTCAATGTCGGCACAAATGCTAAAGCAGGCAAAGGCGAGTATGTTGTCGCGGAGGCTGATGAGAGCGACGGGTCATTCTTGCAGTACCATCCCACAATCGCCATTGTTACGAACATTGAACCGGATCATCTCGAAAACTATGACGGTGATTTCAATAAATTGAAAGCGGCTTATGTACAGTTTCTAAGCCAAGTTAAGCAAGGCGGCAGTGCGATTGTTTGCGCTGACGACACGAACATGCAAGTGATGCTCCCAGAGCTGATCGCCGGTCCGCTTGGCAGTGAGGGCGTTCTGACGTACGGCATCGAACAAGAGGCTACCTACCGTGCTCAGAATATTTCGCTTGGCGATCGTAAAGCATCCTTCGATATGACACGTCATGGTAAACTGCTCGGTCGCATTGAGTTGTCTGTTCCTGGACGTCATAACGTGTATAATGCGATGGCTACCGTCATTACATGTCTGGAAGCCGGTTTATCTTTCGAGGCAATCGCGGCAGCTATCGTCGATTTCCGCGGGGCGAAACGCAGGTTCCAGGTGCTCGGCGAAGTAAATGACATCCTGGTCATTGATGATTACGCGCATCATCCGACGGAGATTGAGGCTACAATTAGTGCTGCCAAGTCAACGGGCAAACGGATTATCGCCGTATTTCAGCCGCAGCGTTACACGAGAACCTTCTTCTTGTTTGATCAGTTCAGCCGTGCATTCACTGAAGCGGATGAGGTGCTGATCACGGATATTTATTCCCCGGCCGGCGAGCAGCAGATTGAAGGCGTAAACTCGAAGAAACTCGTAGATCTTATCATTAAGAACAGCAATGCCAACACAACCTACTATCCTACGAAGGATGAGGTGCTGGCCGTTCTGACTGATCAAGTGCAGCCGGGTGATCTAGTGATTACGATGGGTGCGGGCGATATTTGGAAAGTAGCGGATTCGCTTGCTAAGACGCTGCGGGCTAGAACGTAATAGAAGAATGCATAGAACCCCACTTCTTTATTGAAGTGGGGTTTCTTTTTTTATGGTAGTGCTTTTTTTGGCTGTACTTACGATCCGCCTCTCCTACTCTTCAGCATTCTGATCTTTTTCTTGCAGCTTCTTTAAATAATCGTCTAATTGATCGAATCTCTCTTCCCATGTACGGCGGAAGGAACTTAACCAATCGTCGAGCTCCCGGAGAGGTTTAGTCCCGAGCTTATAGATTCGCTTGTTGGCGACAGGGTGAACTTCGACGAGACCGGCTTCCAGGAGGACGCGCAGATGTTTGGACACTTGCGGTTGATGAAGGCTAAGCCGTTCGGCGATTTCGCCAACGGTATGTGGGCCGTCCCGAAGGAGCTCGACGATACGTAACCGATTAGGCTCGGCAAGAGCGCTCATTGTGGAATTCATAAACTGAATATACCTCATAAGGAATATTCCGGTCAAGGAATGCAAGTTGACGCGTATTGCAGCTTCGAGAGGCGGGTCATATTTCTCTTAACTTTTTCATAGACTCTTACTAGAGTATGTGGACAAGGAGAGAATGCGATGAGTGCTAAAGGACGCATAACGTACCGTTTTGATCGGCAGAGCGGAGCTCGGGTTGAGCAGAAGCCGGAACAGAAGCAGGAACAGAGGAATTCCGTGAATGTCGTACCTTTCTTTCAAGAGGAAATGAAATTCACTTCCGAAATAGGTTCATGGAACAGCCCCTTTCAAAATGATGCCCATGCGCTCGAGCAGCTCATTCGTGAGGCAGATGGCCAGTTGCCGAAAACACGGAAGCCGAGCCCGAACGATTCGGCAAAGTCGATGAAGCAGGAGAACTTCTTGCAAGACGCAGTGCAAGAGCATCTGCCATTGCATAGCGAACAGGCGGACACGATCCTGCTAGGCGATGAATATGAGGAGCCGCGTAAACGGATTCATGCAAATCCGAACGTGATTGATATGTATCCGATTCTCGATGCGGAAGAAGAAGAGCGTGAGAGACGACGCAGTGAGATGCAAACGAATGCTCGCACATCGTTCGGCTCTTATATGAGCGGATCGAATCAACGGCCTTCCAAGGGACCATCATGGTTTAAGGTGTTTGCTTCTGTAACTGGCGCTATCGCGACCGGTGCGCTATTTGGGTACTTTGTTTTGGCGTTGTTCACGGGTAACGGTTCGTTTGGTTCGAATAATGCGGTTAACCAGACAGGGACCACCGTAAGCGGGTCCATTACAGACGGGACAGACACAACCAAACAAAGCGGAAGCGCTGCTGCTAATGGCAAGGTCAATGAGCCATCATCTGCAGGAGCCTCTGATAGCAGTGGCGCAGTCGATAACGGGAATGGCTCAACGGCAGCCCAATCGATGATCAAAGTAAACGTGCCGGAGAGCTCTTATTATATGCTTCAATACGGCGTATTCAGCAACGAAGAAGGGTTAAATGCCGCTGTTGATGAGCTCGTTTCTAAAGGGTTGGCTGCTGCACCGCTTACAACGCAAGAAGACTATCGGGTCTATATAGGGATGTCTCCGGATCGAGATGAGGTGCAAATGCTTGGACAACTGCTGCCTAATATGGATGTATATGTAAAGCAAATCGATCTTCCTGCGGTGAGCAGTATCGCTTTCAAAGGCGAAGCTTCTGTAGTGGAAGCCTTCTTCGAGCAAACGAACGGATTGATCGCCAGCTTGGATCGACTTACAGTAGAACGGCTGAGCGGCACTACAGATGAAGCGGGAGACTGGAAAGAGCTGCACCAGCAGTGGATCACTTCGGCTAATGCGCTTGCAGCAGGATTAACCGATAAAGTGAACAAGTCGTCGCTGCAGAAATTGACACAATTAATTAACACAGCAGCTGTAGCCGCTGAGGAATATATTAAGAAACCATCCGATGCTTACCTGTGGTCCATGCAGTCCTCCCTCATGAAAGCTGTGTTCGCGGAGAAAGCCTGGTTTGAATCCATGGATGCATTGTAAAGCGTTCCTGTGGCGCGTATAATAAAGTATACGTGTCAAAATATGGCGAGGGACGTTGGAAGATGAAGAAAAACATCTGGGTTTTGCTGCTTTTCATTCTGATCGGGCTGCTCACGGGAGCACTTGTGTCCCGCTGGTTGTCTCAGGTGCCGGGACTGGCTTTCCTAACCAAAACGTCACCTGTTGTATGGTCACCGGCTGCGGATTTACTCGTTCTGAGCTACTCTTTTACGCTGCGGATCGAGATTAGTCTCCTAAGTATTATCGGACTGATCGCCGCAATATGGATCTACCGCAAGCTTTAGGGAACCGACACAACGCGTTAAGGAGCGCTGCATCCATGAGAGTACCCCTTCCTACAAGTTCATCGAACGTTCGCCGGCTTGTGCTGGCTTCATCATCTCCTCGCCGGCGGGAATTGGTCGCAGCTCTTGACCTTTCCTTGCCGGTTCTCATTTTGTCAAGCGATACCGACGAAAGTACCCCATCCGATTGGCTGCCCGCTCAAATTGTCGAACAGCTTGGCCTGCGTAAAGCACGCGCATCTGCAGCGATGCTGCAAGATGACGAAGCTTCCCACTCACTCGTAATTGGTGCGGATACAATCGTCGTACTGGACGGACAAGTACTGGGCAAGCCAGTGGACGAACATGATGCGATCCGTATGCTGACCGAACTGCAAGGACGGGAGCATGAAGTGTATACAGGTATTGCTCTTGTTGACACGTCTTCAGGAAGAGAGTTGGTTCATCATCGCATGACGCGGGTAATGATGAAATCTATGAACCATGATCAAATCAAACGATATGTCGCATCCGGCGAGCCTATGGACAAGGCAGGCAGCTATGGCATACAGGGACTTGGCGCAACACTTGTTGACCGCATCGACGGCTGCTATTTTAACGTGGTAGGACTATCTCTATCTCTGCTGTCGGACATGCTGGCTGAATTTCATATCGAGGTCATTTGACCGATCCGTTCATGGGAAGGCAGGGAACAGAGATGGAACCACAACGAGAACCCTACGTGCTGAAGGATATCCCAACGACCGAGAGGCCAAGAGAGCGGATGATGGCCGTTGGTGCTGAAGCGCTGAGCCATGCGGAACTGCTTGCGATCTTAATTCGAACAGGCACCAAGCGGGAGTCCGCCGTGCTGCTCGCATCCCGTATACTCGGTCAATGCGGCAGTTTGCGCGGACTTGTTGATATGAGCGTTGCCGAGATGACCAAGATTCGCGGTATCGGCCCAGCGAAGGCGGTTCAGCTGCGTGCTGGCATTGAGCTTGGCCGCCGGATTGCCAGAAGTCAGCAGGGAGAGCTGCCGACCATTCGAAAGCCTGCCGATGCCGCAATCCTCTTAATGGAGGAGCTTCGCTATCTGAAACAGGAACATTTCATCTGTTTGTTTTTAAATACGAAGAATCAGGTTATTTTAAAAGAAACGTTGTCGATCGGAACACTGAATGCGACGCTGGTGCATCCGCGGGAAGTATTTCGGGCCGCGATTAAATGCAGCAGTGCCTCTCTCATATGCGTACATAATCATCCAAGCGGTGATCCCACGCCAAGTTCGGAAGACATTGCGCTGACGCGGCGCTTAATAGAAGCCGGAGAGCTTGTCGGAATTGACGTACTCGATCATTTGGTAATAGGTGACAATCGCTTTATAAGTTTGAAGGAGCAAGGTCACATGTAATATAATAAGAAGTATTGTCTTAAGAAAGAAAGGAAGATTAAACATGTTTGGTGGATTCACAAAAGATTTAGGTATTGACCTTGGTACAGCGAATACGCTGGTATATGTAAAAGGCAAAGGCATTGTTGTAAGAGAGCCTTCCGTAGTTGCTATACGTACAGATACGAAAACAATTGAAGCTGTCGGTGAGCATGCCAAGAAGATGATTGGCCGTACACCTGGCAACATTCGCGCTATTCGTCCGATGAAGGACGGCGTTATTGCTGACTTCGAAACGACTTCAACTATGATTAAATATTTTATCCGTCAAGCACAGAAGCAGCGTTCTCTATTTCCTCGTCATCCGAACGTTATGGTATGTGTACCATCCGGTATTACAGCGGTAGAACAACGTGCGGTTAAAGATGCAACGGTTCAAGCAGGTGCGCGCGAAGCGTTCACAATTGAAGAGCCTTTCGCAGCAGCGATTGGTGCTGATCTTCCGGTATGGGAGCCGACCGGCAGTATGGTAGTCGATATCGGCGGCGGAACGACAGAAGTAGCCGTTATTTCGTTAGGCGGTATCGTAACAAGCCGTTCGATCCGTATCGCGGGTGATGAGATGGACGAAGCGATTATGCAGTACATCAAACGGATGTACAACCTGATGATCGGTGAGCGTACAGCAGAGCAGTTGAAGATGGAAATTGGCTCGGCTCTCTCCTTGGACCGTCAGGAAACGATTGAGATTCGCGGTCGTGACCTCGTGTCCGGACTGCCGAAGACGTTGCCGATTTCGTCCGAAGAAATTTGCGAAGCGCTGTCTGATACGGTGAATGCGATTGTAGATGCGGTTAAAGTTACACTAGAGAAATGTCCGCCGGAATTGTCTGCGGATATTATGGACCGCGGCATTGTACTAACAGGCGGCGGCGCGCTGCTTAAGAATTTGGACAAGCTGCTTTCTCGCGAAACGGGCATGCCTGTTATCGTTGCAGAGAATCCGCTGGATTGCGTTGCGATTGGCACTGGCCGCGCGCTGGACAATATTGAGTTGTTCAAAACTCGTGGAGGCCCGGTATCTCGTTCCAAGCGATAAAATCCGGACAGCTGTATTGGGGAAAACGGATGAGCGACGCTGATTGGTTTGAACGAACCTTCGGGTCGTTCAGCATTCAGCGACGCTGATTGGTTTGAACGAACCTTCGGGTCGTTCAGCATTCAGCGACGCTGATTGGTTTGAACGAACCTTCGGGTCGTTCAGCATTCAGTGCATAATGGGCGGGTGAAGAGAAGTTGTTTAATTGGATGCGTAATAGACGGATGTTTGTATTAATGATCGTGTTTATCCTATTCGTTGCTGTAATGGGCTTCTCAATCGGTGACCGGAAGAAGCTGACTTGGCCGGAAAACTTCTCGCTCGATTCCACGGCATTCGTGCAGGAATGGCTGTATCGACCAGCCGGATATATGGCAGGGCTGTTCAAGGATTTATCCAACCTGCACGCCATCTACAAGGAGAACGAGGAGCTGCGCATTGCGGCGGCTGCTTATGCAAGGGACAGCATAAAGTATAATTTTGTTGAAGCAAAGAACAAAGAGCTGCAGGAAATGTTGAACTTCACAGAACGCCAAAAGCAGCTTTACAACTATAAGTATTTGATCGCACAGGTAGTTGCCGTTGGCAACGATCCTTACTCAGAAACGATCCGCATTAATCTAGGTTCCAAAGATGGTATCAAGATAAACATGGTTGTCGTTACAGACAAGGGGCTTGTCGGCCTTGTAAACCGTGTAGATCCGTTTTTCTCTTCGGTTATGCCAATTACGAAGTTAAGTGAAACTTCACCGGATACGAAAGCGATTGCCGCAACAGTGCTTGGCAAAGAGAAAGATTCTTTCGGGATTGTTGACAACTATCATTCGGACACAGGCAAGCTGTCGATGTCCAAAATTTCCGAGCATGATCCACTTACCAAAGGCGATACGATCATTACTTCAGGACAAGGCAATGTATTTCCACGAGGGATGGTTATCGGAACAGTCGATTCCAGCCAAGTCGGCGATTTCGGTTTGACCTACACGGCAACCATTACGCCGGCTGCGGATTTTGACCATTTGACGGAAGTGTTTGTCGTACAATTGCCAGAGACTGGAGAGAGCGCAGAATGAGTATGCAGCGAATCGTTGCCGTCATTCTGCTGTTCTTCCTTGTTGAAGGTACAATATTCTACTGGCTGCTGCCTGATAGCTTAGTAGGTCGGATTATCCCTCATTTCACACTGGCGTTTATACTCTTTGCTGCTTTATATCGGGGCAGACATACTGCGCTAATCCTTGGATTGGCGTTTGGGCTCTTGCAGGACTTGGCTTTCTACGGTCGTATTCTCGGCGTTCATTCTTTCTCTATGGGGCTGGTTGGCTATATGACCGGTTTTCTTCTGGAGCGCAAAAGAAGCACCCTGCTGATGGCGCTGCTTATGATCTGCATGTCCACACTTGCCTACGATACCATAGTTTATTTCATTTATCGTGTGTTCCGTTTGACGGATCAGACGTTTGAATGGGCGGTATCCCATCACATCATTCCTAGCGTTTTTCTTCAAATTCTGTTTGCATTAGCGATTTATGTGCCTGCTAGGCGATGGTTTGAACGAACCGGCAGCAATGCCAAGTCGGAAGAGGAAGAAGAATAGCGGATGCCAGGCAGGAAAACACGCATCCGTGAAAGAATCGTATAGAGAAGGGGTGAAGACGAGCGTGGCCGAGAAGCAGCATATTACGATCAAAGGCGTCAAAGATGGTCTTATTTTCCTTCTTGACGACACATGCGATTTTTCCGCATTGCTGGATGAGCTGCAATTCAAATTGGAAAAGTCGCACCAACAGCTGCTGACAGGTCCCATTGTTCACGTTCAAGTGAAGCTCGGCACCCGGCAAGTGAATGAGGAAGACAAGGAACGAATTAAAGCAGCCATTCGGAACCAAGGAAATTTGCTAGTGCAGTCGATTGATAGCGAAGCCCGCCCCGAGCCGATGGTTGAAGACGGAAATAATTTAAAGGTACTGACCGGTATTATCCGATCAGGCCAGACACTTGAGCATGACGGGAATTTACTGCTAATGGGTGACTTGAACCCTGGCGGCTCTCTGCTCTGTACAGGTGATATTTATGTGCTTGGCGCTCTACGAGGCTTGGCACATGCCGGCTGTACAGGAAAAGAAGATTCGATTATCGCGGCATCGCTCCTAAGGCCGACGCAGCTTCGGATCAGCGAAGTAATCAGTCGACCGCCGGATGAGTGGATGACAGGCGATGCAACGATGGAATTTGCGTATTTAAGTGAAGGCGTCATGAAAATCGACAAAATGACACAGCTGCAGCGGCTGCGAAAGCTGCCGGTCGTGTTTCGAGCCTAGCTTGCGCAGCAATAGTGGGAAACAATTTTGCAGCAGGTCTGTATAGCAGCAGTACCAATGGCTGGAGCGGGGAGAGTTGAGTCATGGGAGAAGCGATCGTAATCACATCGGGTAAAGGCGGCGTTGGCAAGACGACGACCTCAGCGAATATTGGAACGGCGCTTGCGTTATTGGGGAAAAAAGTTTGCATGGTCGACACCGACATCGGCCTGCGCAATTTAGATGTCGTCATGGGGCTGGAGAATCGGATCATTTACGACTTGATTGATGTAGCGGAAGGACGCTGCCGTCTGAATCAAGCTCTTGTGAAAGATAAACGGTTCGAGGAGTTATACATGCTCCCAGCTGCCCAGACGAAAGATAAATCAGATGTGACACCGGAACAAGTTCGCGAAATGATACTTGAACTGAAGAAAGACTTCGATTATGTCATCATTGATTGCCCTGCGGGTATCGAGCAAGGCTTCCGTAACGCAGTTGCAGGCGCTGACCGCGCCATTGTTGTTACAACGCCGGAGAATGCAGCTGTCCGTGATGCGGATCGTGTCATTGGTTTGCTGGAGCAGATTCATGTGCCGGCAAGACTGGTCATTAACCGCATTCGCGCCAATATGGTACGCAGCGGAGAGATGCTGGATATTGATGAAATCTGCCAAGTGCTGGCTATCGATTTGCTGGGTATCGTGCCGGATGATGAGAAGGTCATTCGCTCGGCGAATGCCGGCGAACCGACCGTGATGGACCCGTCCTCACGCGCGGCAATCGCTTATCGGAATATTTCCCGCCGGATGCTCGGTGACATGGTACCGCTCATGCCGCTGGAAGAGAAATCAGGTGTCATCAAGCGGTTCCGCAAGTTTCTTGGAATAGGATGATTGCAAGGTGCTGAATAAACTTAAAAAAGTTGACCTAGGCATGCTGATCATTCTGCTTGCATTCATGGTCGTCAGTACGATGTTGGTGCACAGCGCGACGTACGGCAATCCCGATTATGCCAGTTACGACGTGAAAACGGTCATTTTTTACGGACTTGGTTTTTTCGTAGCACTCGTGGCCACATTGTTTGACTATCGCGTGTTTCTCAAAGCATGGATGGTTTTGTATGGTATAGGGATTGTATTGCTTATCGTTGTCTATTTTACCGCCGAAGAGATTAACGGAGCAAAAAGCTGGTTCGAGCTTCCGGGCGGGCTCCAGTTTCAGCCTGCTGAGATGGTGAAGATTATTCTGATTATCACCGTAGCTTACCTCATGGGCAGAAGAAACGGAGATGCGCTTCGAGTCCGTCAGGACTTGCTCGTCATTGCCTTCTTCTCCTTTGTCCCGTTTGCTCTCGTCATGATTCAACCGGATCTTGGTAATGCCATCATCTATCTGGTCATCGTCCTTGGCATGCTGTGGATCGGGAATGTCAAATATACGCATGTACTGCTTGGTCTGGGCATCACAGTCGGGTCGCTTATCTTGTTCATGTTTCTATTCAACACGTACAACAAGCAAATTCACGACTATTTGCAAGGGCACGAGAAAACCCACTGGTATGAGCGTATTAATGGATTCATTAATCCCGAAACCGCCTCCGAGAAAGAAGTCTATCAAGCCCAGAAGGCGAAGATTGCGATTGGTTCCGGGGGATTAACGGGCGATGGTTATATGAAAGGCGAGTCAAAGAACCGGAAGTTTATTCCTTATCCGTATTCAGATGCGATCTTTGTCGTCATCGGTGAGGAGTTCGGGTTTCAAGGGGCCGCCGTAGTACTCATGCTCTACTTCTTATTGATTTACCGCATGATTATTATTGCGTTCCAGTGTTATGACTTGAAGGGCTCGTTTATCGTCATCGGGATCGTCTCGATGTATGTCTTTCAAGTCTTCCAGAACATTGGCATGATGATCGGACTCATGCCGATAACAGGCATTACGCTGCCATTCATCAGCTATGGCGGTACATCATTGCTGCTTAATATGCTCTGTATCGGTCTTGTTTTCAGCGTCAAGGCGCATCAAGAGAAATATGAAATGGCCACTTAGCCGCTCAAGCAATCTGCTTGGCGGCTTTTTGCTGTTTGCTCACGCGTCACAACATAACTAGTCCCATATGCTCATATATATTAGCGATCAGAGATGGAGGGATTAGTATGGATCCGAAACAAAGTATCCGCGAGCGCAGACAAGAGCGTATCCGCCGGATTATGGAGCATAACAACAGCACACTTCCGCTAAAAAAGGCCATGCAGCAGCCCCAGGCCCAAGCTCATTATTTGCCACTGCCAAGCCCTGCCGATCACCAGCTGATTATCCCATCGAAAACGGTATCTTTGTCTGCACCTGCTCAGCCAGTTATGGAAGATGATCCAGAGCGGCTATGGAAAGCAAACCCGAATCCGTGGGAGAGCGCAGGATGGCGAATTGCGCCATTACCAAGCAAAGACGTGAAGGCAAGCAAGCAAGGGGGGCCAAAAGCGCCGTCTCCGCCAGATTTTCGATTTATCGCCAGAGGCCTTTTCATTCAAACTGCTATAGCAGGGGCTTTATTCATCATTGTGTTTGCGCTCTTTAAGCTGGATGTACCTGCTGCGAAGCAAGGTCAGCAAGTGGTTACGTCTGCCCTTACGGAGGAAATGAATTTTGATGCTGCTGCGGCATTGTACAAGGATTGGTTTGCAGGTGCGCCGTCCTTTATCCCGTTATTTGGCGATCATAATGGTGAGGAGTCCGAACTAGCCGAAGGCGCTGTCGATCTGCCGATCGTATCTCCGCTCTCTTCAAGTACCGTCGTCAGAACCTTCGCAGAGACGCTAAGTGGCGTAGAACTGGCCGGAGAGCCTGGTCAAGCAGTAGTTGCAGTGGAGACAGGCAGGGTGCTTGTCGTATCCAATGATGGTGAATTGGGAGAAACGGTTGTCGTGCAGCATGCCAATGATCGCGTATCGGTCTACGGTCATTTGGGCTTAGTTCGTGTAGCCGTGAATGATTGGATCGAAGCGGGAAAAACGATAGGTAAGCTGCCGGTAGCGGAGGAAGGCCAGCAAAGCCTGTTGTATTTCGCCGTGAAGGAGAAAGGCCAGTACGTCGATCCTACGGATGTCGTTCCGATTGATTAAACTTGGCGGCATAAGGTGGTCCGTTCACCCGCTCTTCGTGCTGGTCATGCTCGCCTCCGTAGTGACCGGGTATTTTGTTGAGCTGCTCACATTATTTGCGATTGTTCTTGTGCACGAGCTCGGCCACATTATGATGGCAAAAGGTTTCGGTTGGCGAATTCGAGAGGTGAAACTGCTGCCCTTTGGCGGCGTAGCGGAGGTCGAAGAGGGCAGCGGCGTGCCGGCTAAAGAAGAAGCCATCGTCGCGATTGCTGGGCCGCTTCAGAATGTATGGATGGCCGCCGTCGCCTGGCTCTTCGGCCAGCTTGGGGTTTGGAGTCATGAATGGGCTGATTACGTGTGGCAAGCTAACGTCATGATCGGTCTCTTTAATTTGCTGCCGATCCTGCCGCTTGATGGCGGTAAGCTGATGCAAGCAGCGTTAAGCCGTGCACTTACGTTCTACGGGACGCTTGTCTGGGGTGGACGAATCAGCCTGCTCTTTAGCAGTATGATGCTGCTTTATGCCTTTGTCCCCGCATTGATGGAGAGAAACGCCGTCCATATTCACATGAATTTGTTCGCTGTCGGGTTGTTTTTACTGCTCACGAATTGGACAGCCTATCGGAATATCCCCTTCTTGTTTCTGCGGTTCTTAACGACTAGGGCCGTGGCATCGTCGCGAATTGTTGCAAGAGGAGTATGGGCAATGCCCATAATTATCCCGAAAGGGTATACGGTTCAAAGTACCTTACAGCTGTTCAAACGGGACAGCTATCATCTAATTGTTCTTATGGAAGACAAAGGAGACATCATTGGCGTATTGCCAGAGCAGCGAATCGTAAACGGATTTCTTGCCGATGGGAAGGCTGACCGTGCAGTTTTGGAGCTTTTCATGTAATATAAGTATCAGTAAAGACCGACTGGGCAGGAGGTCGAAAGATGAGAAGAATGCTGGTACACAAGCAGAAGGATTGGCTGCAAATTGCCGTTGTGGACAACAACCGTCTCTACGAATTTTATATGGAAAAAACAGAAGATGCCGGTCAATTAGTGGGCAGCGTCTATAAAGGCAAGGTTATCAACGTGCTTCCCGGCATGCAGGCGGCGTTCGTTGATATTGGATTAACGAAGAATGCATTTCTGTATATTGACGATGTGCTGCATCCGCATCTGGAACGACAGAGTAAGGAAAAACCGCATATCAATCAATTGCTCACCGCCGGACAAGAGCTTATTGTTCAAGTGATGAAGGAGCCGCTCGGCAGCAAGGGAGCCCGAGTTACAACGCATTATTCGCTGCCTGGCAGATTTCTGGTTTACATGCCTGCTGCCGATTACATAGGCGTCTCCAAGAAAGTAATCGGAGAAGCAGAGCGAGTCAGAATGCGCGGCATCGGCGAGCAGATCCGATTGCCTGGCGAGGGCGTCATTATGCGCACCGCAGCAATCGGGGAGAGCAGTGATTCGCTCCAGCATGATGTGCAATTCTTGCGAGAACTTTGGCAAGGCATTGAAGCGCGTGGTGCGTCATCCTCCGCGCCAGCGCAGCTTCATCGCGAAGCGGATCTTGTTCATCGACTGGTGCGGGATCTGTTAACTGTGGAGATGGACGAGCTATGGATCGATGATCGAACAGCTTACCTGCAAACGGAGGCGCTAATGAAGCAGATGGCACCAGCGATGCTGCCTAGACTGCGGCTGTTTGAGAAGCAAGGCCATGCGGCACTTTTTCAACATTACCGCATTAATGAGCAGCTTCATGAAGCATTCGAGCGACGAGTTCGCTTAGGCTGTGGCGGTGACTTAGTATGGGACCAAACCGAGGCTTTGACGGTCATTGATGTCAATACCGGTAAATTCGTCGGAACAAGCAATCTAGAAGACACCGTGTTTCGCACGAATCTGGAAGCAGCGGAGCAAATCGCCCGATTGCTTCGGATTCGCGATGTCGGGGGCATTATCATTGTGGATTTTATTGACATGGAGAAGGAAGAGCATCGAGACGAAGTGATGCAGCTGCTTGAGCGACTCGTTCGCGCTGATCGCACCAAATGCCAGGTTGTTGGCTGGACAAGGCTTGGTTTGCTCGAAATTACCCGTAAGAAAGTTCGGGAGCAAACAATGTCTCCGATCTTGCAGACGAAAGAGTCTTCATCTTCAAGGCAGCAATAACTCGTACATGCGAATGATTTTATAAAAAGTAATTGCCATTGGGCATTTGGATGTGCTATTATGTTATGGTGTCTGCAGAGGATATCTGGGCTGCAGTCAAATACCGCGCAGAACAGGTTTCTAAGCTCGACCTTCTGAGGTCGGCACCTGCATCAGGCGAGTCTTCGATATAAGGAGGTGCAACATATGTTTGCGATTATTGAAACTGGTGGAAAACAGTACAAAGTTCAAGAGGGCGACGTTCTATTTCTTGAGAAGCTGAATGCTTTTGAAGGTGAAGAGGTAACGTTTGACCGCGTCTTGGCTGTTTCTAAAGGCGACGAGCTAGTAACTGGCGCTCCGGTTGTTTCCGGCGCTACTGTAACAGCTAAAGTCGAAAAACACGGCAGAGGTCAAAAAATCATCGTTTATAAATACAAAGCGAAGAAAAACTACCGCCGTAAGCAAGGTCACCGTCAGCCGTACTCCAAAGTAACGATTGGCAAAATCCAAGCTTAAGAGGTTAAATTATGATTACGGTCACCATTGAACGGCAATCCGCCGTTGAAACACGGATCGTAGCGTTTGCAATAGAAGGACATGCCAAGTTTGCAAAGCCGGGCAAAGATATTGTCTGTGCTGGTGTATCGGCCGTTTCGGTCGGTACAGTGAACGCGATTGAGGAGTTGGCGGGACTTGCTCTCCCTGCTTCCATGAAGAGCGGCTGGCTAAGGTCAGATATACCGGTAACGAGTGACGTGAGCTCTAACGAGAAGACGCAGCTGCTGCTGGAAGGTATGATCGTGATGCTGAATTCCATTGCAGCCTCGTACGGGAAGTATGTTGATATTCGTCATCAATTTCGGGAATAAAGGAGGGAACATCCATGTTGAAACTGAATCTTCAGCTTTTCGCTTCGAAGAAAGGTGTAGGTTCCACGAAGAACGGACGTGACAGCCAATCCAAACGTCTTGGCGCTAAACGCGCTGACGGTCAAACGGTAACTGCTGGCAGCATCCTAGTTCGTCAACGCGGAACGAAAGTTCACCCGGGCAACAATGTTGGCATCGGTAAAGACGACACTCTTTTCGCGAAAGTGGAAGGCGTTGTGAAATATGAGCGTTGGGGACGCGATCGTAAGAAAGTCAGCGTTTACCCGATTGCACTTGCTCCGGTAGCGGCGGCAGAATAAAGAAAACTCCCTGGTCTGCATGCAGACCGGGGTTTTCTTTTTTTATGAACAAAGCGATATGCAAAGATGATCTTTCTACTTTCTCGTGATATACTGTTTAAGGCTAGGAAAGAACAGGAAAGTAGGCTCGGCTCATGAATCGCAACGGAATGACCAAACAATTTGCGGCTGCATCCCTTTTGGTTCCTGCTGCTGCTGTTTTCATTTGGCCGGCGGAACTCTGGCTGCTGGCTGTGTTTATAGTCTGGCTTGTCCTTGCATCTGTGTTCTGGGTTCATACGGAACGCAGGGAACAAGAATCGCGGATGGCAAGAGCAGCTTCTGCGATGCAGCAGGCATCCATTCGAACGCTTAATCATCATCGCCATGACTGGATGAATGATCTGCAGGTCATATACGGATATATTCGAATGGGTAAAGCGGATAAGACCGTTCAGTACGTGGAACAGATAAGAGAGCGGATGTTAACGGAAAGTAAGATCGCAAAGCTCGGAATTCCGTCGCTTGTTCTGTTTATACAGTCTTTTCGCACGATATCGCACTCATTGGTAATTGATGTGGAGATTGACGGTGATGTGAATTTGGCAGAGCTGCCGCTGGACGGTGAGCTTGCTGCGGAATCGATCGTCGGCATTATCAATGCCTATCGATTTGCCATCAGACCAAGCACAGGTGATGCTGAGCGGCTCGTTATACGCATTTCGCAGGACGAGCAGCAGCTGCATGTATCTTTCCACTGTGAAGGTATCATTAAAGAGATGGATGATTGGAAGATGAAATGCAAGCGGGCGCTTGATAATTCACCGCTTAAGCTGGCGGAGAACGGCCTGCAATCAGCAAGTGTCATGCTGCAAGCGCAGCTTGGGAAATAAACGGAGGCTAGGACATGTTTGTCGACAAAGCAAAGATATTCGTAAAAGGCGGCGACGGAGGAAACGGAATCGTTTCGTATCGCCGGGAGAAATACGTACCGAACGGCGGACCGGCCGGCGGTGACGGCGGAAGAGGCGGCGACGTTATTTTCCGCGTGGATGAAGGGCTTCGTACCCTGATGGATTTCCGCTACCAGCGGCATTTTAAAGGCGAACGCGGCGAGCGCGGCAAAGTAAAATCCATGCACGGCGCTAACGCGGACAACATGATTGTTCGTATTCCGCCGGGAACGGTCATCATCGATGATGAATCCGAAGCCATTATTGCGGATATGACGCAGCACGGCTCGGAAATCGTTGTAGCCAAAGGCGGACGCGGCGGACGCGGCAACTGTCGTTTCGCTACGGCGGCCAATCCGGCTCCGGATTTCTGCGAGAACGGTGAAGAAGGTCAAGAGCGTACGATTACGCTTGAGCTGAAAGTAATGGCAGACATTGGTCTTGTCGGCTTCCCGAGCGTTGGGAAATCGACGTTGCTGTCCGTCGTATCGGCTGCAACGCCGAAGATTGGTGCGTATCACTTTACGACACTGTCGCCAAACCTTGGCGTAGTAGATGTTGGTGATGGACGCAGCTTCGTCATGGCAGATCTTCCGGGTCTTATCGAAGGCGCCAGTGAAGGCGTCGGTCTTGGCCATGATTTCCTGAGGCATGTTGAACGTACAAGAATTATTTTGCACATTCTCGACATGTCGGGATCAGAAGGACGAGATCCTTTCGATGACTGGGTGAAAATCAACCAAGAGCTGAAGATGTATAATCCGATCCTGGCGGAACGCCCGCAAATTATTGTGGCGAACAAGATGGACATGCCGGATGCGGAGGAACAGCTTGCGTTGTTCCGTGAACAGCTTGAAGCGACTGGCGACGTGAAGCATGAGCTTGTTGCGATGTCCTCCCTTACGAAGAAAGGGGTTCAGGAACTGCTTTATAAGGCAGCAGATTTGCTTGCGACCGTTCCGGATACCCGTTTGATTGAGGAAGTTAAGGATGTAGCCGAGCGCAAAGTGTACACGCTCGAGCAAGAAGAAGATCGTTCATTCAAAGTGGGCAAGGAAAACGAAGGCTTCTACGTGGAAAGCGCTACAATCGAGAAGTTCATGAAGCGGGTTAACCTCAACAATTCCTACGATGCGATTATGCGTTTTGCTCGTACGATGCGTAAGATGGGCGTTGACGCGGAGCTTCGTAAGATCGGTGCAAAAGACGGCGATATCGTTCGTATCGGCGATTATACGTTCGAGTTCTTCGAAGGCAGCGATTTCTCCTATCATGAATAAGTAATGTGAAGCTGCTGCGGCGGTGTCTATGCATGAGAGTGCAGACACGCTGCAGCAGTTTTTTGTTCATTCCGAGGATAAAATAGGTATAATGAGAATGTTGTGTTTTATCGTTTGCCTATTGCCGCATTCGCTATTATTCGATATAATGTCCTCTATGGAAGAACAAATGTCTCTTGAGGGAGGACGGCAAGTGGAAGAACGATATTTTGTCGTCCGCGAGGACATGTTGCCGGAAGCGATCGTGAAGACGATACAAGTGAAAGAAATGCTCCGGCGCGGCGAAGCCGCCACCGTTCATGAAGCGACGGAACGGGTAGGCTTAAGTCGAAGCGCCTTCTACAAATATAAAGACGGCGTTTATACACAAAATCAATTGAAACGGGAAGCGATCGTAACCATCTCCATGGATCTCGACCATCGTTCGGGCGTCCTCTCCAAAGTGCTGGGTCTCGTAGCCGGCACGGAAGGAAATGTGCTTACGATTCACCAAACCATCCCGCTGCAAGGTCTTGCCAATGTCATTATTTCCGTAGACACCTCGATGATGAACGGAGCACTGTCAGAGTTAATCGACGGCATCCGCAAGCATGACGGTGTACGCAAAGCAGCGATAATTGGGCAAGGATAGAGAATTTGAGAGTTGAATTGGAGGATATCAGAATAATGAAGCCGATAAGAGTAGGTTTGCTAGGGCTGGGAACAGTCGGTACAGGCGTAGTACGCATCGTAGAAGGACATCAATCCGATTTGGAAAGCCAAGTGGGTTCCCCCATCGTAATTGAGAAAGTACTGGTTCAAAACAGAAACAAAGCGCGTTCCATCAGCATCGCGCCAGAGAAGCTGACAGAAGACGTTTGGGAAATCATCTATAATCCGGATATCGATGTCATCGTTGAGGTTATGGGCGGCATCGAATTGACGAAGAATTATATTCTTGAAGCATTATCTCGCGGCAAACATATCGTTACAGCGAACAAAGATTTGATGGCCCTTCACGGACCAGAGATTCTGGCAAAAGCGCAGGAACATGGCTGTGACGTCATGTATGAGGCGAGTGTTGCCGGCGGGATCCCGATTATTCGTACGCTTGTAGAGGGCTTCTCGTCCGACCGCATTACGAAGATTATGGGTATCGTAAATGGTACAACCAACTATATCCTTACGAAAATGAGCAAAGAAGGCGCAGCGTACGGCGATGTGCTGAAAGAAGCACAGGAACTAGGTTATGCCGAGTCTGATCCGACATCCGATGTTGAAGGTTTGGATGCCGCTCGCAAGATGACGATTCTTGCTACACTTGGTTTCCGTGCTAACGTAGCGCTTGAAGATGTCGATGTGAAAGGTATTTCCTCGATTACGAAGGAAGATATCCTCTACGCGAAGCGTCTGGGCTATGAAGTGAAGCTGCTTGGTATCGCTGAGCGTCAAGATGACTACATCAGCGTCAGCGTTCAGCCGACGATGGTCAAGCTTACTCATCCGATCGCATCCGTTAACGGCGTATTCAATGCTGTTTATGTATATGGCGAAGCGGTAGGCGAAACGATGTTCTATGGAGCAGGCGCAGGTGAACTTCCGACGGCCACTTCCGTAGTAGCGGATCTAGTCGCTGTCGTGAAGAACCTGAAGCTTGGCGTGAACGGCAAACAGGAGAAGCTCGCTTATAAAGAGAAGAAGCTCAAAACCGACGAGCAAATCGCTTCGAAATATTTTATGCTGCTCCATGTGGATGATCGTGCAGGTGTCCTTGCGCGCATTACGCAAGCTTTTGCCGAGTACGAAGTAAGCCTCGAGTCAGTGCTGCAGCAACCTAATCCGAGCATCCCTGAAGCGGAAATCATCATTATTACGCATGATGCCAATAAAGCAGCTGCGAAAAAAGTACTTCAAGCATTGGAAGGCATGGACGTTGTCAAAACCATTAAGAGTGTATATCGCGTAGAAGGCTAAATATTATTTCACATAAAGGAGTCCTATTTCCCATGAGATATCTAGGCTTGCTCGAAACGTATAAAGAATTTTTGCCAGTCAATGAAAACACACCGATGCTGACGCTTCAAGAAGGCAATACGCCGCTTGTACGAGCAGAAAACTTGTCCAAGGAGCTTGGGCTGAACCTGTTCTTCAAATATGAAGGCTTGAACCCGACAGGTTCTTTCAAAGACCGCGGCATGGTTATGGCGGTTGCGAAAGCGATGGAAGAAGGCAGCACAACCATTATGTGCGCTTCTACTGGAAACACCTCTGCAGCGGCAGCTGCTTATGCAGCACGCGGCGGGTTGAACTGTATCGTACTCATCCCGAATAATAATATCGCGCTTGGCAAGCTGGCTCAGGCGATTATCTACGGTGCCAAAGTGATCGCGATCAACGGAAACTTCGACCGCGCGCTTGAAATCGTTCGGGAAATTACGGCGAAGCACCCCATTACACTTGTGAACTCCGTTAACCCTTACCGCATTGAAGGCCAGAAGACGGCTGCATTTGAAGTTGTGGACCAGCTTGGCGGCGAAGCGCCTGACTACTTGGCGATTCCTGTAGGAAACGCAGGAAATATCTCGGCGTACTGGAAAGGCTTCAAGGAGCTGCACGCACATGGCAAAATCTCTTCGCTTCCGAAGATGGTTGGCTTCGAAGCAGAAGGCGCCATGGCCATCGTGAAAGGTGAGCCTATCGCTGAGCCTGAAACGATTGCAACAGCTATTCGCATCGGTAACCCGGCAAGCTGGAAAACAGCTGTCGCTGCAGCAGAAGAATCACAAGGGCAAATCAACTATGTGACGGATGAAGAGATTCTGGATGCGTACAAATTGATTGCACGCCGCGAAGGTATCTTTGCAGAACCAGCATCGGCTGCATCGATTGCCGGCGTTCTTAAACTGAAGCGTGAAGGTGCATTTAAGGGCGGCGAAACAGTAGTTTGCGTATTGACAGGCCATGGCTTGAAGGATCCTAACATCGCCATTAAGAGTGTACAAGCAGAGCCTATCGTCGTAGATGACAATGAAGAAGCGGTTATGAACGCGATCCGTCAGCTTGAGGGTGCGGTAAAATGATGAACCGCCGGGTAATGGTAAAGGTCCCGGCCAGCACGGCGAATCTCGGTCCGGGTTTTGACACGCTTGGTATGGCGTTGTCCCTTTACACTTGGATCGAAATGGCGATCCCAAGTGATGGCAATACAGTGATTGAGCTGCATGGAGACGGACTGGAAGGTATTCCAACCGATAAGTCCAATTTGATCTATAAAGTTGCGCAGCAGGTGTTCGAGGCAGCCGGTATGGAAGTGCCGGAACTGCACATCGCGATGTACAGCGACATTCCGCTGACACGCGGTCTCGGCAGCAGCGCATCCGCCATTATCGGCGCGTTAACTTGTGCAAATGCATTGATCGGCAAGCCTTTAAGCGACGATGCACTGTTTCAGATAGCAAGTGAGCTTGAAGGCCATCCGGACAATGTCGGTGCTTCTCTGTTTGGGGGTATCGTGGTTTCGGCATGGGATGGATCTCGCGCAGAGAAGGTTAGGTTAGAGCCTCATGCCGATTTGGACGTGCTGGTCGCCATTCCTTCGTTCCAGTTATCTACGGAGAAGGCGCGCCATGCGCTCCCAACTCAAATTTCAATGAAGGATGCTGTCTTTAATGTTGGCAGCAGCTCGCTGCTCGTTGCGGCATTCGCGAGCGGCAACCTGGATTTGATCGCTTTCGCGATGAGGGATCGCCTTCATCAACCGTACCGGGCAGCACTGGTTCCGGGTATGGAGGAAATTCTGGATCAAGCTACAGAGCACGGCGCACTAGGCGTTGCGCTTAGCGGAGCTGGTCCGACGCTTCTTACGCTCGTTGATAAGCACAGCCCGCGCAAGGCGGAGTTGGAAGCTTTTCTTGGGGATACGCTTGGCAAGCATGGCATTCAGGCGCAGACGATGTGGCTGAAGCCTTGTGCAGAAGGTCCCGAGATCACAGTGAGCAGCAAACAGCAGGCACAACCATTCATGGAACGGATTAAAGGAGAAGTCAGGGCATGATTAGCGTAGCATGTTTGACGAAAGGCTCAACGTCTGACGAAGCAGCACGGTACTTATTAAACGGTCATGGTGCCGATATTCACTATTCCTATCATCGTATGATTGCGGATGTGTTTCTTTCCACCTCGGAAGGCAAGACAACCTACTCGATTATTCCGATTGAGAATACAATCGACGGTTCAGTAGGCTTGCATACCGATTGGATCGTGGATGAAGTAAACTTGCCCATTCAAGCAGAGTGGGTATTCCCTTCCATTCAGAACTTGATTGGCGACGCGAATGAACTAACGGCTGGCGGCGACCTTGCTTATGACAAAATCGGGAGGGTTCTCAGTCATCCCGTAGCCATGGCACAGTGTACCCAATATCTGAAGAAGCATATCCCGCATGCAGAGCTTGAGCATGTCGGCAGCACTTCGGAAGCTGTACGCATTGTGCGTGATAATCCTGGACGCGGCTGGGCGGCAATCGGACAAATTTCAGCTGCGGCAGATAATGAACTGGCCGTGCTGGAAACAGCCGTAACCGACCATGACAACAACTTCACTCGTTTCTTGTTGGTGGGGTCTGAGCCGTTTACACTTCGTGATTCAAAATCACATAAGACGAGCATCCTGATCACGATGCCAGAGGATTATCCGGGTGCGCTGCACCAAGTACTCTCCGCATTCTCATGGCGTCGCATCAACCTTTCGCGGATTGAATCCCGTCCAACGAAGAAGCAGCTCGGCAATTATTATTTCTTGATCGACATCGAAATGTCGCTGGATACCGTCCTGCTGCCGTCCGCTATTGCTGAGATTGAAGCGATTGGCTGTCAGGTTCGGGTGCTGGGAAGTTATCCAAGTTTCAAATATGTACCTTCTGAATAGTCGTGATGGCGTGATGGAACACGTGTATTCATGGTCTATCCACCCTAGAAAGTTAAAGCTCTGCCTCGCGTAAAGGGGTAGGGCTTTAACTTTTTTTTTGTAACGGAGGGTGACACTCGCCCATCTCATGCATAGGATGTAGGGATTGATAACGGGCGTTTACCACGTCTGCCCAAAGGCGTACAAACGTGACAGGAGGTTTTTGACGGGTGAAAATTCATATTGTCAAAAAAGGCGATACACTATACCTCATTGCCCAGAAGTATAATGTTTCGCAGGAAGAAATCATTAAACTGAACCCCAATATCACCAATCCGGACATGATTGACATCGGAATGAAGATCAAAGTGCCGGCTTCTCATTCGGGAAATATGGACGTCATGCACCAGCATGTGGTCCAGCAAGGTGATACATTGTGGAAGCTTTCCAAAGCATGGGGGATCCCGCTCAGTGATATGATTAAAGCCAATCCGCAGCTGAAAAATCCAAACGTGCTGCTGACAGGCGAAGTCGTAAATATACCTAAGCCAGGCTCATCACATCATATGCAAGAGGTTCATATGCAAAGTGGTCAAGAAAATGCAGGATCGGGTCATCATCCGCTCCATCCATCATCGGTGATGCAAGGTGTTCAAGGCTTGATGGGCAAAATGTCGACTGCACCTTCGTTCATTGGTAAGAAGCCGACAGGTCAAAAGCCGAGCACAATGCCGGTTCCGACGCCAATGCCGGTACCGGAGCAAGTAGCACCGACACCGATGCCTCTGCCGGAGCCGGTTCCAACGCCGATGCCGATGCCTGAAGTGATGCCTGCAGCAGAGAAGAAATATCCGGTTTACAATTCCTATGAGCAGCATGTTGATTTATTCAAACAATACGGCGTTCCGGCTACTGAGGTCATGTCGCTTTATGATATGCCGAAAATGCCAGAAGCGGTATCTCCGGCATCGATGGGGGGCGGCTATGGGCAGCCGACAGCGGTATCTCCGGCATCGATGGGTGGCGGCTATGGGCAGCCGACAGCAGTGTCTCCGGTATCGATGGGAGGCGGCTACGGGTATCCGACAGCGGTATCTCCGGCATCGATGGGAGGCGGCTATGGATATCCATCAGCGGTATCCCCTGCATCGATGGGAGGCGGCTATGGTTATCCATCTGCTGTATCACCTGCTGAGATGGGTCCGCAAGGTGGTTATGGCTATCCATCGGCAGTCAGTCCTGCAGAAGATATGGAATGGTGTCCGCCTGTAACATTGCCATGGGGCGCACCAAGCTACGGTTGGGGTCCACAGGGCGTATCCCCTGCTGAGATGGGACCGCAAGGCGGCTATGGTTACCATGATCCGTCGATGGTGTCTCCAGCTAATATGGGACCGCAAGGCGGCTATGGTTACCACGATCCGTCGATGGTGTCTCCAGCCAATATGGGACCGCAAGGCGGCTATGGTTACCATGATCCGTCGATGGTGTCTCCAGCTAATATGGGACCGCAAGGCGGCTATGGTTACCATGATCCATCGATGGTATCCCCAGCCAATATGGGACCACAAGGCGGCTATGGTTACTACGATCCATCGATGGTATCCCCTGCTGATATGGGACCGCAAGGCGGCTACGGCTACTATGATCCATCGATGGTATCCCCGGCTAATATGGGACCACAAGGCGGCTACGGCTACATGGGCGGCGGTCAAATGGCGCCTGTCGTAGCAGGAGCTTCAACAGGCAAGAAGAATTGCAACTGCGGCTGCCATGAGAAACGTGAGGATGAAGTTGAGCAGTTCGAAGAAGAGGATGCTCTGCTAGCATCCCCGAGCAAATCGGCCACTCCGCGTAAAACAACCAAGAAAGTTGTCGTTCGCCAAACGCGCACCGTGAAGCCTAAACGCCGCGGAAGTTTACCGTGGATTAATCGCTAAGCGATATAACGAAATAACCCCGGCAGTCATGGCATGCATGGATACATGCAGCGATGATGCCGGGGTTATTTTTGTGGATTTGGCCGAACAAAATGTGCATAATTCTCCAGCAGAGGTGAGAGACTAACAAAAAAGGTAAAAAGGGGAGTTCCCGATGATGGAATTCAGCCTCTGGAAGAAACTAAAAAAGAGACTGCTGCGGAATCGACGACCTATGTGGCAATTAGGCTGTCTGCTTGCTGCGACCTTACTCTCGCTTACAAGCGTAAGTTCTGTGCAAGCAATGAAACAGGAGAACCCTACCGCCGGAGCAGCAACACGAAGTGTAATCGAAGTGCTGGCTTCACCTTCAGAGCAGGTGACCGTCAAGCTGCATCGTATTTTCTTATGCGGTGAGGAGATGAGCTCACTTGGACAGATGACATCGACAGAAGCGCTCAGTTTACTTAAGGAGCATTCGGATTGGACGGCAGTGCTGGATGCGGATGCGGAGGCTGCAGTCGTTATGGAGCAGCGTATCGATGATTTGTCGGAATCCTGCAAACGAAACGGCTATATCAGCATGGATAAGGCAGGCAACTTGACGTTATTCGATGGCTCACCGAAGAAAGAAAAAGTGCTGCGGACTTTTTTTCAACTGGATGTTAACTATATGGAGAGCAGCTTGCCGAAGGAACGAATCGATGAGCTCGTGAATGGGATTCGGATTACGGACAAG
This sequence comes from Paenibacillus sp. N22P23, assembly GCF_059383735.1. Classification (NCBI taxonomy): domain Bacteria; kingdom Bacillati; phylum Bacillota; class Bacilli; order Caryophanales; family Paenibacillaceae; genus Paenibacillus; species Paenibacillus sp. N22P23. Next base: position 2,040,787 of record NZ_JBXENT010000001.1, on the reverse strand, counting down.
GATGAGTACAACAGTGTGTTATCTACATTCAGCGATTATGCGATTGATCGCACGGAGAAAGTAATGAAACGAGACTTCTAGCCGCCAAATTCCAGCTCAATAGGATGAACAGTTGAAAGACGGACGCACGCAGCGTTCGTCTTTTATGTTGCTATAGGAGCCTCCCTGAAAGACAAAACGCGTGTTCTCATCGTGCCTATCATTTGCTATAATAGATGGAAGCCAATTTTTGTCCATACTATTTTTTGGCATGAGGAGAGAAGAGGCTTGCGTGTATTAGGGATTGATCCAGGGATTGCAATCGTTGGATTTGGTTTCATTGACAAGATCGGGAGTAAGCTGGTTCCCGTCCAATACGGCTGTATTCAAACCGAAGCTCATACACCGCAAGAAGAGCGGCTCAAGCAGGTCTACGAATCTACTTGTGCGTTGATGGATCGCTATAAACCGGATACCGTCGCCGTAGAGAAGCTGTTTTTCAATAAGAACGTGACGACGGCATTCTCTGTCGGTCAGGCACGCGGTGTTATGATATTGGCAGCGGCCCAGCGTGGACTGCCTGTGACGGAATATACGCCTTTGCAGGTGAAGCAGGCGGTTGTCGGATACGGCAAAGCGGAGAAGCGACAAGTGCAGGAGATGGTGCGCATGTTCCTGAAGCTGAGCGCTATACCAAAGCCGGATGACGTAGCGGATGCGCTTGCGGTGGCCATTTGCCACGCCCATTCTTCCGTTCTGATAGATAAAATTAACGGGGTGAACCGGAAATGATCGATTATGTGCGAGGACGCGTCGTCCATTTGGATACAGAGTTTGTTGTGGTAGATGTACGAGATATCGGCTACCGGGTTTTTACGCCAAACCCGTACGCTTTTGCTAAGAGCGATGAAGCTGTGACGATTTATACGCATCATCATGTACGGGAAGATGCTACGCTGCTCTTCGGCTTCGCATCCCGTGAGGAACAGGCGATGTTCCGCAAGCTGCTTGAAGTGTCAGGCATTGGACCACGAGTTGCTCTAGGGATTCTGGCAGGCGGCAAGCCGGAAACGATCGCCGCTGCCATTCAGCAGGAGAATTTGACGTTTCTGACCAAGCTGCCCGGCATTGGCAAGAAGACGGCGCAGCGGATGGTTCTTGATTTGAAGGATAAGCTCGATGCCATCCCAGGAGGCTTTAGCTTCGCAGCGGCGGGCATTGTGCTTGACGATGGCGCCGACAGCGGAACGTTGTTCGGCGGCAATCCGAATTGGAAGGAAGCGCGTGAAGCACTTACGACGCTCGGCTATACGACAGCTGAGCTGGACCGCGCATGGCAGGGCATGAAGGATCATGCGGCAGCCGATGAATCAGTGGATGCACTGATGAAACGGGCGCTGCAGCAATTGTTTAAAGGCTAGCAGAGAGGGGTAAGCGTGAATGGACGATCGGATTATTTCCGCCAACCTCATGATGGAAGATCAAGCGGTGGAGCTGAGTTTGCGCCCTCGCTATTTGGCTGAATATATCGGTCAAACTCAAGTGAAAGAGAATCTGAAAGTATTCATTGAGGCGGCAAAACTGCGCAAAGAAGCGCTGGATCATGTCTTGCTCTATGGTCCTCCGGGACTTGGCAAAACGACGTTATCGAATATCATCGCCAACGAGCTTGGTGTTAATTTACGAACTACGAGCGGTCCTGCGATAGAGAGGCCAGGCGATCTGGCTGCGCTTCTGACGAATTTGCAGGAAGGCGATGTTTTGTTTATTGATGAAATCCACCGTCTGCATCGGACAGTGGAGGAAGTGCTTTATCCGGCAATGGAGGACTTTGCACTCGATATTATGATCGGCAAAGGGCCAAGTGCGCGCTCGGTGCGGTTGGAGCTGCCGCCGTTTACGCTGATCGGCGCTACGACGCGAGCGGGTCTATTGTCCGCGCCGCTGCGCGACCGTTTCGGTGTAGTGAGCCGGCTGGAGTTCTACTCGGTGGATGAGCTCGAATTCATCGTGTCGCGGGCAGCCGAAATTCTCGGCGTCAGCGTTATTGGAGAAGCGGCGCAAGAGATTGCGATGCGCTCCCGTGGGACGCCTCGGATCGCGAACCGATTGCTGAAGCGGGTTCGTGATTTCGCGCAGGTACGAAACGACGGTATTGTTACCCATGAACTAGCACAGTCGGCACTTGGTCTCATTCAAGTGGATCCGCTCGGTCTGGACAATATCGATCACAAGATGCTTCGTGCAATGATTTCCATTTATCGCGGCGGTCCGGTCGGCCTCGATACGATTGCGGCAACGATCGGAGAAGAAAGTCAAACGATTGAAGATGTCTATGAGCCTTATTTGATGCAGATTGGATTCCTTCAGCGCACACCGCGCGGTCGTATGGTTACGCCGCTTGCCTACAGGCATTTGGGGCTTCCTGTGCCACAGCAGCCCGGTGCTGACGCCGATAATGGTGAGGGAGGTAGCTCCGTATAATGGCCAAGAAGGAACGCAGTACGGATGAGAGCAAACGCGAGAAGCTTATTGTCTTGTATGATGGCACCTGCAACTTATGTCTAGGCAGTGTTCGTAAGTTAAAGGAGCTGCAATCGACTGCCGTGCTGCGATTTATTCCGGTTCAGTCGTTAGACGAAACCTACGAGACAATTCCCAGTCTGGCATCGCTGAGTACGGATACATTGCTGTCCAAGATGCATGTCGTGGAAGCGGATGGGACGCTGCACGCGGGAGCGGCAGGCGTCATTCGAATTATGCGCACAGTTAAAGGACTCCGATGGCTGGCATGGTTGTACCGTGTGCCTGGTCTCAGAATCGCGGCAGACGGAATATACCGAGTTATCGCGGCGAAACGTTATGACTGGTTCGGTCGAACCGATGACAGCTGTCATGAAGGAGTCTGTGCGCTGCCCAAAAAAGATTAATGGCGAGGGGGAATGGATGTTTTGCCGATGAAAGGCATAAACGTCGTTCATGCGAACGAATCCATAGAGCCGGCAGTGAAGCGATCAAGGCTGCCGAAGACGATGCGAACAATTACGTTGCTGTTGACTGGAGTTATAGGTCTCTCGGTTTGGACGTCTGTACCAACTAGTGGTGCGGCTGTTCCTACACTAGATAATATTCGTGTAGCCATCTTCCTGAATACAAGCAAGTATAAGCTCGATACAGCCGCAGCCACCTTCAGTTCGGCTGGTGCACTCCAAGTAGGCCTTCGGCAGCCATCCGGCGTTGTCCCGTTGTTTCAAGGTACAAACGGCGAAACGATCAGATTCACTCTCGACGACTACAAGCCGCTGCTACTCGAGACGACCGATTATATGACGGCATTAGCCGCATTTAAACGGCTCAAGGCAATGGGAGCAGCGGGTTTCATGACAGCGGCGAACGACAATCGCGGTAAGGTTTATCAAGTAGAGGAAGGTTCTTATTCAACTGCTGCAAAAGCGAAGGCCGCCGGAGACCGCTGGTTGAAGGATGCAACACTGGCTGGTTATGCGGGTAAATCAAGTAAAGCTGACTTGATTGGTCCGCTCCATTTGGATACCGGCATGGTCTACGCTTCCAAAGACGAAGCTGTGAGAGCGGCACAAGCACTCGGCGCAAGCGGAGTGGAGGCATATGCTGCCATGAAGCAGACGGGAATGGATGCCGGGATTTATACGGTTGTAGTCGGCTCAGAAAGTGATCAGACGGCGCTCGGTCAAGTCAAAGCTCAGGCACAGAAGGTGAACGGTGCCTTGACGCTTCAGCAGACAGATGCGGCTTCTGCGTATTTAATCATCCGGGACGATTATACGACGGTTGATTCCGCTTCAAAACCGCCTGTGTCGCTCTATTCATTGCCAACCACTGGTGCGAAGTTGTGGCTTTCGACAGCCGCGCCTACGGGTATCAAGCTGATGGAACGATATAACCGGAGCTATCGCGGACAGTTTGAGGTAAGTGGTTTAAACAACAAGCTAGCAGTTATTAATGAATTGCCGTTCGAGCAGTATCTCTATGCAGTAGTCGGCGCGGAGATGCCGGCATCCTGGCCGGCGGAAGCGTTGAAGTCGCAGGCGGTTGCCGCACGTACTTACGCGATCTATCAAGGTTTCGGCTTTCAGGTCGCCCATGTGGTAGACACTACGCTCAGTCAAGCTTATGGAGGCATCGGTTCAGAGAAGCCGTCCACGATCGCAGCGGTTGATGCGACAAACGGTGAAGTGGCGATGTATAACGGTAAAGTAATCGAGACTGTTTTCTCATCCAGCGCAGGCGGCGTAACTGCTGATTCGAGCGAGATATGGGGCAATAGCATCAATTACTTGAAGAGTGCGGAAAGTCCGGATTCTTCTTCGGAGAAAGGACTCTACCAGTGGTACCGAATCGCGCTTTCGAATGGATCCGTCGGCTATATGCGCGAGGATTTGCTTGAGGTTACCGATCAGAAATCAAAGGTCGGACAACCTCTTCTGCGAGTGAATACCGACGGAGCTAAGCTGCGTCCAATACCTCTTATTCAAGATAACGTCCCTATTGTGGATTCGGCGAACCGCGGAACAATGGTTGTCCAGTTGGAGAAAGTGCCGCAATCCAACGAGATGTCATGGGTAAGAGGAACCTATACTGCCGCAGAGCTGCTGGCCTTCACCAATGGCAAGCTGCAGAAGCCGATCAACGGCAAGATCGCGACGCTGGAAATCAGCCAAACCGGTCCTTCCGGGCGTCCGACAGAGCTGCTTGTAAACGGACAGAAGCTGCAGGTCAAATATCCGGATATTTTTCGGTCCGCATTCGGTGGCTTGCCTAGCACATTGTTCAAGATTGATGAAACAGCCAGAATGACAATTGCAGGCGGCGATCATGTTGTAAGAGAACGACCGTCTTTGTCCGATAACGGTACGATGTATCTCATCGGAGGAGATGGGGCTGCAAAGGAACTCAAAGATCGCAATGTCTTCATCTTGAATGGTGACGGAGAAGTGCGAGCTGCAACCAAAGATCCTGCTTTCCGCTTTGTCGGTTCCGGCAATGGACATGGCGTAGGCTTGTCCCAGTATGGAGCACGAGGATTGGCAGAGCTTGGGTATGACTACAAATATATTATGCAATACTATTACAAAGACGTGACGATCGTTAAGGAATGAGAACTAGTCGATGAATGTGAATGAGTTTGACTTTGAATTACCGGAACATTTAATTGCGCAGACGCCGCTTGCAGACCGCACATCCTCGCGGCTGCTAACGCTTAATCGCGAGTCTGGTGCAGTGGAGCATCATACGTTTACGAAGCTGGCAGAGCTGCTTCAGCCGGGGGATACGTTAATCCTAAACGACACTCGTGTGATGCCAGCAAGATTGATGGGGATTAAATCCGATACAGGCGCAAAGGTCGAGCTGCTGCTGCTCAAACAGCTCGAAGGTGACCGATGGGATACGCTGGCGAAGCCGGGCAAGCGGTTAAAGGTTGGCGCACAGCTCTCTTTCGGTGACGATGGTACCGGTCAGCCGCTTCTGCGAGCCACTGTGGTAGGGGAAGGTGAAATGGGCGGTCGCGAGATCGAATTTCATTATGAAGGCATCTTCCCTGAACTGCTGGATCGACTCGGAGAAATGCCATTGCCGCCTTATATTAAAGAGCGTCTTGGCGATCGCGAGCGCTATCAAACCGTATATGCCAAGCATGAAGGATCAGCTGCGGCTCCTACGGCCGGGCTGCATTTTACAAGACCGTTTCTCGATCAGTTGAAGGCTAAAGGCGTTCATATCGGTTATATTACGCTGCATGTCGGTCTTGGCACATTCCGACCAATGTCGGTTGATACGATCGAAGAGCATACGATGCACACGGAATATTACGAATTAAGCGAAGAAACAGCAGCAATGCTTCGTTCTGCGAAAGAACGAGGAGGTAGAATTGTTGCCGTAGGCACAACTTCTGCAAGAACGCTTGAAACCGTTGCGGCTCGGTTTACGTATGAGAGTATACAGGCTTGCAGCGGCTGGACAGACATTTTTATTTTCCCAGGCTATGAGTTTAAGCTGGTTAATGCGTTATTAACGAATTTTCACCTGCCGAAGTCTACGCTGGTGATGCTCGTCAGTGCATTAGCTGGACGGTCAGCAGTTATGAATGCGTACAGGGAAGCGATTGAAAAGGAATATCGGTTCTTCAGCTTCGGAGACGCGATGTTTATTTACTAGGACAGAAAGAGGAAGTGCACGAGTGGCAATCACATATGAGTTAATTAAGACTTGCAAGCAATCAGGAGCGCGCCTTGGACGCGTACATACGCCTCACGGAATAATTGAAACACCTGCTTTCATGCCGGTAGGCACACAAGCTACAGTAAAGACAATGAGCCCGGAAGAGCTGAAGACGATGGATGCTCATATTATTCTGAGCAATACCTACCATCTGTTTATCCGGCCGGGACATGAAATTGTTCGCAAAGCTGGCGGCCTGCATAAATTCATGAATTGGGATCGCCCGATTCTGACGGACAGCGGCGGATTTCAAGTTTTCAGCTTAAGCAACATGCGTAAAATCAAAGAAGAAGGTGTAGAATTCCGCAGTCATCTCAGCGGCGACAAGCTGTTCTTGTCACCGGAGGTGGCGATGGAAATCCAAAATGCACTCGGCTCCGACATTATGATGGCATTCGATGAATGTGCACCATTCCCGGCCGAGTACGACTATGTGAAGAAATCGCTGGAGCGTACAACTCGCTGGGCAGAGCGCTGCTTGGCTGCTCATGCTCGTCCCCATGACCAAGGATTGTTCGCGATTGTACAAGGCGGCATGTATGAAGATTTGCGCCGTCAGAGCGCGGCTGAGTTGACTTCCATGGATTTCCCGGGGTATGCTATTGGAGGATTAAGCGTCGGAGAACCGAAGAATCTCATGTACAATGTGCTTGATTGTACGGTTCCACTGCTGCCTTCTAACAAACCGCGTTACTTAATGGGTGTAGGGTCACCTGATGCACTGCTTGAAGGCTCCATCCGCGGAATCGATATGTTCGATTGTGTATTGCCTACTCGAATTGCACGTAACGGTACAACGATGACAAGCTCGGGTCGATTAGTCATCCGCAATGCCAAGTTCACGGAAGACTTCGGTCCGCTGGACCCGGAATGCAGCTGTTACACCTGTACGAATTACTCCCGTGCGTACTTGCGACACCTGATCAAGGCAGACGAGACGTTCGGTATTCGATTGACTACGATTCACAATCTGCACTTCCTTCTAGAAATGATGCGGGGCGTAAGACAAGCGATCATGGAAGACAGATTACTTGATTTCCGTGATGACTTCTTCAATAAGTACGGCCTGTACGAGAACGATAAAGGATTTTAAGGAAAGGGGTGAACTATTATGGGATCAGCAGCATCTTTACTCCCGTTTGTACTCATGTTTGCGGTATTTTATTTCCTTCTGATTCGTCCGCAGCAGCGTAAATCGAAGCAGCGCAACTCGATGCTTGGCTCGCTGAAGAAAGGCGATAAAATCGTAACAATCGGCGGTATGCACGGAACAATTATGGAAATCTCGGATGACGTTGTTGTCCTTCGTGTCAATGACGCGACGAAGATTACATTTGACCGCAGCGCGATTAACACGATTACAACGAGCAGTGCGGCAGTTTCAGCAGCTCCGGCTGCGCCGTCATTAGAGAAGAAAGAAGATCAAGCAGAGAATATCAAAGCTTAATCCAGCTACTAGTGAGAGAAGCCGGAACGAGAGAGGACTAAGAGTCCTAATCGTTCCGGCTTCTTTTTATGAGCTATAAACGATATGAGTGAAGATTGGCTCATATTTTCCAGCATTTGCGCACATAATGAACGTACGTGCCAGGCGCCGATGGAGGTGGAGAACAGTGGGTAATTGGATGGAAATCACGTGGCGGACGTTAATGGCAGTCGTCTTCTTGCTCTTGTTGACGAAGCTGCTTGGGAAACGTCAGGTTACGGAGCTGTCCGTATTTGAATATATTACAGGCATCACTATAGGCAACTTGGCAGGGTATATTTCGCTGGATACCGATGAGAAATGGTACTTGGGTTTTTTGTCCTTAGGAGTCTGGGTAGCGGTGTCGCTTGGCATAGAGATGCTTCAATTAAAGAGCAAGAGAGTCCGAAATTGGATTGATGGGACCCCGACCGTATTGATTCAGAAGGGCAAAATACTAGAGAAGAACTTGAAGAAAGAGCGCCTGACAACCGATGAGCTGATGCAGCAGCTGCGAATGAAAGATGTGTTCAAAGCGGCGGACGTAGAATTCGCGATCATGGAGGCGAGCGGGGCAATCAATGTGCTCTTAAAGACCGAGAATTTGCCATTAACCCCTAAGCAGCTCGGCATTAAAGTAACACCTGAACGAGAGCCGATCGCGGTAATTATGGATGGAGTCGTGCTGGTGGATCCACTCCAAGTAAGAGGATTTAACGAGGCGTGGCTGGTCAAAGAGCTCAAGAAATCGGATCTTCGCACCCAGGATGTGTTTCTGGCCCAAATTGATGATTTCGGAACGCTGACAATTGATTTGTACGATGATAAAGTTAAACAGCCGAAGAGCCAGCATCAAGCTACGCTGCTCGCTGCATTGAAGAAGTGCGAAGCGGATATGGAGATGTACGGGCTGCTGACTGCAGACGAAACCGAGAAGCAGAAATATGCTGCCTGCTCCAAACAGCTCCAGCATTTGATCGACGAGGTCAGGCCGCTAATTTATCAATAAAGAAGAAGAGACCGCCAGTTTACAAGCAACCGGCGGTCTCTATTTGTTATTTCGCATCCTCACGCAGATAAGTAATCTTAGCAGCGGCAGCAGTTGTAACGGCACCGTTGCGACGACCACGACGGAGAGACAGGTTCATCGCGCTTAGTCGCATGCCCATCGTGGAAGCGAATGTAGCAAGTACCAGACCACCGCACATATCGATAAGCCAGTGGATACCCAGATAGAATATTGCGAAGATAATGATTACGGCACAGATACAGCAGAACCATGCCCATCGTTTAATCCCCGAGCGAACGGCCAATATCGCAAGCGTCACTGATATCGACGTATGCAGACTCGGGAAGCAATTATCAAGCCCAGATAAGGCGCGGTATTGGTTCTCGAAATCAGGGAATACGTTCAGCATCAGAAACGAAACGTTATTTGGATCATGGTACCAGACTTCACTGACCGGAAGAAACAAGTAGAATGGAATCGCGACTAAATAGTTAATCATAATCGCGTAACACAAAGCATAGAACATTCGTTTGTTTTTGCTGCGTTTCGAGTAAATTCCGATGGATGCAATGAGCATCGCTTGGAAAACGACCACGTACATGAAAGCAAGAAAAACAGTCAAATAACGATTCTCAAACATATGTTGAAGATTAGCGACGAAGTTTCCTTCAATGGATTGGAAGAATGTTGCGAAATCATAAGTATACGTCATATGATGTTCGATCCGCATCTCCAGCTTGTTGATAAACAAGATCAGCATTAAAGCGCCGAAATGCAGCAAATATTTGCGGTTTAGTGCCATCTCTCTGAGAAACAATCCGCCAACCTTGAACGGGTTCGTTGCAGCTCCATACCAGATCAGAAGCGTCACCGTAATGGCCGAATAGATCGCGACCGTCGTCATGTTGTCAAACAAAGTCATGATACGTTCTTTCCTCCTAAAGCACCTTCGTAATTTCAGCTCGATCTAGTATATCACAATCTATACCTAATTGAGACCATTTCCAAAAGTGTTCACAAACGGTACAAGCTGTCAGGACCGTTTCGTATTGACGCCGATCATACCGCCAAATGCGCCGCAAAGCAGGGTTTCAACCAGCATGGTAAACGTTCTGCCGCTGATGCCGGTGTTCGTGGAAAGAAAGCTGACAAGCAGAATCAACAAGCCGTAGGCGATGCCGAGCATACCGCCATAATACCACCCGCGCATCCCGGATCTTCTGCCGGAGACGAAACCGCCTGCAAGTGAGGCACAGCCATGTACAATCAAACTGTAAAGCGGCAGCTGGTTCTCCTGCATGCTCCCCCACCTTAGCATAGTCGAGAGCAGAATTGCCCCTAATGCAAGCCAAATGGATGCATACAAAATGCCTGCGAGCATCGGTGAAGCCATGTGCACTTTAGGAACATTCTTCATGGCATTGATCGGTTTCATATCGCTATCCCTCCAATTATTTACGCTCTTGTTCACGATTATTACAAGATATGGTCAAGCTGATCAGAATAGTACAAGTAGCCCAGCGGCAGCAGGTACTCCGCTTGATTACCAAATATTCGAACATCATCCTTCGTATGATGGACTTTGCATCAGGTGACAATAGTTGTACTTTGTGCTGGCATGAAACAACTACAGCTGGCAGCGATAAATCAGCCAGATGCGAATGCGGGGATGCAGCTGCCTCGCACTACATCCAAGGAGGGCGGCTCAAGTGGAATACTTGACACTGATGTTCAGGACGCTTCTCATCTACTTTATCGTGTTTCTCATTATGCGGCTTATGGGTAAGAGGGAGATCGGCAAGCTGTCCGTATTTGATCTCGTCATTTCCGTCATGATTGCCGAGATTGCAGTTTTCGTTATTGAAGATATTCATCGCCCGCTATTGGACGGCATTTTGCCAATGGTATTTCTGCTTATCATTCAGATTGTCATTGCCGTTATTTCGCTGAAAAGCCGTAAACTGCGCGTTTTGTTCGATGGTGAGCCGGTTGTACTCGTGGAACATGGCAAGCTAAATCGTGAAGCGATGCGCAAGCAGCGATATAATTTAGATGACCTGATGCTGCAGTTTCGGGAAAATAAAACGAATATCGCCGATGTCGAGTTTGCCATTTTGGAGACGACAGGAAAACTTTCCATCATTCAAAAGGATCGGCTTCAGCACCACCATCCAGGATCATCGAGTGAGCATGGACAAGGGCAGGGGCAAGGACAAGGACAAAATTCACATTTTCCAAAGCCGTTTCCAAAAAATTATCGCTTCGAGACGCTTCCCGTGCCGCTCATTATGGATGGTGAGATACAGAAAACGAATTTGGAGCAGCTAGGAAAAGACCGATTCTGGTTGAATAATCAGCTGCGTCAGCGCGGTGTTACAGATGCGAAGCAGGTTTTCTTGTGCACGATTGATCACCGGGGCAAAATCTTTCTCGACGCAAGGCGAGGGAGAGGTCCACATAAGTAAGCGACCGACATCGGCTTGTTACAAGCCGGTGTTTTGTTATGGTTTGAACCATCTGCCGAAATAAGGGATGCGCTCTGCGTCATAGCGGTCTAAAATGCGCATCATCACCATGAGGATGAGATAGACGATAATGCCCGCCGTACAGGCTATAAACAAGTTATGCCACAATGCGGGTAGTGCTTGCAGATTCATCACCCATAATGAGGCAGCTCCCATAATAAACATCGCTGCGCCGACTTTAAGGAAGTCCAGTACGTCCATACTGAAACCTATAGAGCGAACAACTGCGATCCAGTGCAGCACCGTCACGAGAACGATATTGACATTGATGGCAATTATCGCTCCGTATATCCCAAGTGACGGGTCAGAGGCGAGCTCAACGATGAGGACCAGCTTTACAACAGCGCCGATAAATGTGTTCATCAGAGCAGTGGTCGGCTTATCAAGCGCCTGCAAAGCTGCTTGAAGCGGAGCCTGTAAATAAATAAATAAGCCGACTGGGGCGATCCATTGCAGCATAGGTGCGATCTCAACATGATTATAGAGGATGCGGCATAGCGGCTCTGCGAACAGGATCATCACCACAACGAAAGGAGCGCCCGTTACGAGGGAAAGGCGCATCGATTGATGCAGTCGTTTATGGATCGTCGCGCGGTCACCTTTGGCGGCAGCTTCGGAGAGAGAAGGAACAAGTGAAACGGCAAGTGAGTAAGTGAGTGCCGTTGGCAGCAGCAGGATAGGGATGATCATTCCTTGCAGAGCGCCATATTGAGAGGTTGCTGCTCCGATCGCAATTCCTGCAGCGATTAAAGCACGTGCGGTCAGAATGGATTCGAGCAGGTAAGATAATGAACCGATCATTCGACTTGCCGTTACCGGTACGGACAGACTGATTAATCGGCGCATCACCGGAACACGCCGTCTATGAAATGGAATATGGAATTGTGGTTTTATTACAGCCGGCTCAAGATCAAGTGATGCAGGTACAGATGCAGCTTTCTCACTGAGAATAGCAAGTTTCACTCGTTTTCGGTCTGACCCATATTGCCACAGCAGAACAACAAGACCTCCGATTTCACCGACCACCACGCCGAGCATCGCACCTGCCGCTCCCCATGCTAGTCCATATGGCAGCAGCCACTTCGCGAATAACAGGGCGAATACGATGCGAATCACCGTTTCGAGCGTTTGGGAAAGTGCAGTGGGTATCATGTTTTGCTTCCCTTGAAAATAGCCCCGATACACCGAAGAGATACCAATAATGAGCAGAAGCGGGCTCATCATGAGGAAGGTTTGATAGACACGCGGATCTGTCATCAGTCGCGTCGTGATCCATGGCGTCAGCCAAATAAATAAGCCGGTAAGCAGGAGTGACAGCAGCACAGTAAGCGCCATCGCCGAACGGAAGATCTGTTTGACCCGCTTAGAATCACCTTTGGATTCGGCCTCTGCAATCCATTTGGCAACTGCCAGCGGAATTCCGCCGGTAATCAAGGTGAGCAAGACAATCAGAAACGGGTAACCAAGCTGGTACAAACCTACTCCCTCAGCACCGATAATGCGGGGAAGCGCAATACGCGGTACAAAGGCAAGGATGCGATTCACAATACCTGCAAGCAGCAGAATTAGAGCGCCTTTAATAAAAGATTGCTTGGTCACAGTCGATTCCTCTCCCTTTACATTCGATCCCTATCATTCGCTTCCCATTTCCTGCAAGACCTGTCCTGTTCTATCCTTATGCTTATGCGCAGCATGTCCGAATCCATGTCATTTTTTCAAATGACGATGCGAGAAGCAGGAATGTGGAGAGATGGCAGCGAATGAATATAGGATAAAGGGCATAGTAACGTGAGGAGGTCGTGAGTATGACTGGCGAACTAATACCATTAACGAACGAAGAATGGATCGCGACCAAAGAACATTTATGTGATAGCAAAGCGGATGAATTCCGATTAATCGGCTATGAGCATGTAACGGGCAATGATATTTGGCTGTGCGTGAAGGACCGGTATACCAAAACTGGCGAACCGGCCATGCATCAGGTCGTCAACGATATTTTGTCGCTGAAAGTGACAAAATTTATGAACTTTTTGACGGTAAGTGCCTATAAAGGGACCCATTTTTGATGAGTGGGCTCTTTTTTTTGACTCGTTTTTCAGGCATCGCTATAATAGGAATGTTGACACAAGAGAATTTAAGGGGGAACTGAGGGTATTATGAATCGTCTGTTAGCATTCGTACTCATCGTCGTGCTATCTGCCGGCGTAGTAGCGGGAACAAGCTCTTGGCTTTTCAACGACGTGAAACTAGGACTTGATTTGAAAGGCGGATTTGAAATCCTGTATGAAGCTCAGCCCATTGAGGCAGGCGGGAACGTGACGAAGGAGTCTCTGATCGAGACGGCTAAGAGCCTTGAAGCACGTGCCAATGCAACAGGTGTAGCAGAGCCGGAAGTAACGACGGAGGGCAGCAATCGGATCCGCGTCAAAATTGCCGGGGTATCTGACGAGGCCAAAGTAAGAGACATCCTCAAGAAGCCTGCAGAACTGACCTTCCGCAGTGCGCGCGGCTGCGCAGCTGATAAAGGATATTGTAAAGTCGAGCTCCACGGCAGCGACTTTAAGCAAAACGGAGCATCTGTTCATCAAACGAACCTGAATGCTTATGAGATTGCGATTAAGCTTAAAAGCGCAAGTCAGTTCGCTGAAATAACACGTGAAATTGCTAAGCTGAACCCAAACAACCAGCTGGCCATTTATTTGGACGACACACAGCTGTCAGCGCCAAACGTTGCGGCCGAAATTAACAGCAACGAGGCGGTTATTACGGGTAACTACACGCGTGAAGAAGCGAATGACCTTAAAAATACAATCAACTTAGGTGCGTTGCCGCTTAAGCTGACCGAGAAATACACACAAAGTGTCGGTGCTACGCTAGGTAAATTGTCCCTGAAAGAGACGATCTTTGCCGGTGCTATCGGTACAGTGCTGATTTTGCTCTTCATGATGGTGTTTTATCGTTTGCCGGGCCTTATTGCAAGCTTCTGTATCATCGTATACATCTGGTTGCTGCTGCTTGGCTTCAACTTGATTGATGCGACGCTCACCTTGCCGGGTATTGCGGCCTTTATTCTCGGAATCGGGATGGCGGTTGACGCCAATATCATCATGGCAGAGCGGATCAAAGAAGAAATGCGCAGCGGCAAGAGCATTCTGTCGTCGCAGAAGGCAGGCTCCAGGAATTCCTTCCGCACGATTATCGATGCGCATGTTACGACTACAATTGCAGCGCTAGTATTGTTCTTTATCGGAGTAGGTTCTGTTAAAGGCTTTGCTGTGATCCTGCTTCTGAGCATCATCATTAGTGTATTGACGAACGTTTTCTTCTCGCGCTTGCTCCTTACTTTGATTATCCGCAGCGGTATCGTGAAGAAGAAATCCTACTTCGGAGTCAAGGAGAGTGAAGTACGTGCGCTTTAGTGGATTTGCAGAGGTTTCGAATCGTAAGTTCGACTTCGTTAAGAATGCTCGATACTTCTTTATTTTCTCAATCATCATTACGGTGCTTGGTATTATTACGCTGGGCATTCACGGCCTCAACTATGGCGTTGATTTCCGTGCAGGTTCGAACGTCGATATTGCCGTGAAGAAAGATTTGACCGGACAGAAGGATGAAATCGAGAAGTATTTGACAGACAATGGCTTTGGCAGCCCTACCCTAACGGTAGGCGAAAGCCGTATCACCGTGCGTTTCGACGAAGTGCTCACCGATCAGAAGGAGAAGGCGTTGAAACAAGGCTTCACCGACAAGTTTGACAAGGAAGCTTCGGCGGAGGTTAATACCGTTGACGTCGAAATTGCCAAAGAGCTTCAGACGAATGCGCTGTATGCTATCTTCGTAGCCAGTATCGGTATTGTCATCTATGTGAGCATCCGGTTTGAGTGGCGTTTTGCCATTGCGGCGATCGTTGCTTTGCTGCATGATGCTTTCATCGTCATTAGCTTGTTCTCCATCTTCAAATTTGAAGTTAATTTGCCATTCATCGTGGCGATCCTGACCATTATCGGTTATTCGATCAACGATACGATCGTTATTTTTGACCGGATCCGCGAGAATTTGCGATTCGCCAAGCTCAAAAACGCTGCGGATGTCGCCAGACTGGTAAATGAAAGTATTTGGCAAACATTGACGCGTTCCATCAATACGGTTATGACTGTAGTAGTGGCTGCGCTTTGCTTGCTGATATTCGGAAGCGAATCCATCAGATTGTTCTCGCTGGCTATACTGTTAGGTCTTGTCAGCGGAGCTTACTCGTCCATCTTTATTGCGAGTCAGCTATGGCTTGTTTTGAAAAACAAACAAAAACCGAAAGCAGCAGTCAAGTCTTCGGCTGCATCGTAGTATGATAATGAGAGGGTGGCCGAACTCGGCTCATCCACCTGCACAAAACTTAAGCGTACATGCTTGAACAGGAGGCGTCCATGACAGCGACCCAACGTTATGTCAAAGCCGAGTCTGCAGCATGGACCGGACTTATAGGTAACGTCTGTATAGCAGTGATTAAAGGCGGAATCGGCATGCTGTCAGGCAGCAAAGCATTGATGGCTGATGCTTGTCGTTCTGCTTCGGATGCAGCAGCTTCATTCGTCTCGTTAACCGGTGTCCGCCGGTGCAGACAGCTGGGATCACCACACGCCCCTGTCCCGCCAGCCAGAGGACGAACGGAAGCTGCAACCGGCGTGTTGGCATCCATACTGCTCATGATTATAGGTCTGGAGATTGGCATCTCTGCTATTAAATCCATCGCTGACGGTGTTGATCAAGCACCGGGCTGGCTTGCAGCAATCGTCGTTTTCCTAGCATTTATACTGAAAGAAGTTCGCTTCCCGATCAAGGAACGGGGAGCAGACTTATACGCTTCTCTTGCGGCGCTTGTCGGAACCGGCGGTGCGATGCTGGGCAAGCCGCTTGGTATGCCTGTCATGTATTATTTGGATCCGGCAGCTTCGCTCATTATCGTAGTGATCGTCTTCTCAAGCGGCTACCGAGTAGCTTCTGCTTCCGTTATGCGCAGCCGATTCCTGGAAGTTGAGCCAGCGGATATGTCGGAGCTTAAGGCAGTCGTGCTTCGCATGGAAGGCGTGATCGGTGTCGAAGTACTTCGTGCCAGAGAGCATGGACACTACGCGGTTGCTGATGTGGTCATCAGTGTCAATCCGCGCATTTCGGTGCTGGAAGGCAATGAGATCGCGAAGCGCGTGAAATATTTTCTGATGAAACGGTTTAGTCATATGACAGAGGTTACGGTTCATGTCGAGCCTTATGACCCGGGCTATCCGTATAAAACAAATCATGATCCAAGCCAGGAACAACTACCGACGCTACTGCAATAGCAGCAGCGTTGATTTTTTTTGAGAAAAGAGGTGTCAGGCCAATTGATGCAATCCAAAACACGCTGGAGTCTCGCTTCGTTTGATTTGGAGGGAGAGGCGCGTGCAGCCGGTTTAGCGCGCAGCTTGTCCCTTTCACCGCTTGTCGCGAGACTACTGGTTCAGCGCGGCTATGACCGGGTTGAATCTGCGCGTCAGTTTTTGAACGGGGGCATCGAATGTCTGCATGATCCTTTTCTGCTAAAGGGCATGAATGAAGCCGTAGCTCGTATTCGAACTGCGGTTCAGCACGGTGAACGGGTGAGAATTTATGGGGATTATGATTGTGATGGCGTGTCGTCTACGACGCTCATGACCTATCTGTTCACGCGGCTAGAGTTGAATTTCGATTATTATATCCCCCACCGAACGTTGGAGGGGTATGGTCTCAATAAAGCGGCTCTTCGCGCCGCTGCCGATATCGGCATTACACTAATCGTGACCGTCGATACCGGTATTAGTGCGGTCGAAGAAATTGCATATGCAAACGAGCTTGGGATCGATATTATCGTCACCGACCACCATGAGCCGCCTCATCAGCTTCCGGAAGCTTACGCGATCGTTAATCCGAAACAAGAGGATTGTGAATATCCCTTCAAGGGACTGGCTGGGGTCGGGGTCGCGTTTAAGCTGGCTCAGGCGCTGCTGGATGAGCCCCCGATTGAATGGACGGATGTCGTGGCACTAGGCACAATAGCCGACCTTATGCCGCTTACGGATGAGAATCGCGTGCTGGTCAGACTGGGACTGGAGCAGCTTCGTCAAACCGACAAGCCAGGCTTCCGAGCACTAGCCGAGGTTGGGGGGATAGACCTGGCATCTCTGCAGTCGTCGAATGTGGCATTTGGTATGGCGCCTCGCATCAATGCAGCTGGCAGACTGGAGCATGCACAGCAGGCCGTGGCACTGCTCGTATCCACTGATCATGAGTCGGCAGCAGCAAGTGCGATTAGCCTAGATGTGTTGAATCGTCAAAGGCAGCTCATTGTCGAGACGATCGTGCAGGAAGCGCTGGACATGTGGGCGGCCAAATGTAAAGTTGCCTTGGAAGCCGGTGTACCGGAACCGTCGGTTATCGTACTTGCAGGTGAAGGCTGGAATGTTGGCGTTGTCGGCATCGTAGCATCGAAATTTATTGAGAAATACTATAAACCAACACTGATCCTCGGCATAGACGGCGAAACGGGCAAATGTAAAGGCTCAGCTCGTTCCATTGAAGGTTATGACCTGCATGCGGCATTAACCGAATGTGATGCACTGCTGGATCATTACGGGGGCCATCAAGCTGCGGCTGGCATGACGTTGCATCGGGATAACCTTGAAGCCTTTGAAGCACAGCTCAGCGGGCTTGCCGACAGCTGGTTGACGGAAGAGGATTGGATTCCGAAGACATTGATCGATCTGACCTGCAAAATGGAAGATGCGACTATGCGTGTTAGGGAACAACTCGCTCACCTTGAACCATTCGGTATTGGCAATGAAGCACCGAAGCTGCTGCTGACAGGGGTGACGCTTGCCGATCGCAAAGCGATGGGGAAGGAGAGCAAGCATTTGAAGCTGTCCATAAGCGGGCAAGGTAAAATGCTCGACGCAGTCAGCTTTGGCAACGGACATCTGACCGAGCATCTCTCTCACGGCGCTGCCATTGAACTGGTCGGAGAGCTTTCGGTGAACGAGTGGAACGGCCAGCGAAAAGCGCAGTTTATGGTGAACGACTTACGAGTGCCGCATATTCAAGTTTTCGATAAACGCGCCGCTGCAAACTGTGAATCCATCCCTGTACTTAACAAGCAGCTTGCAGCAGGCAATTACCGATTGCCTGTTGTATTGGTTCCAAGTGAGGCCTGGCTGGAAACCGCTCAATCTTCGCAGGAATCTGTTCCGAATGCTACATTCATGACTTATGATACATTTGTACAGCAGCAGAAGGTTTCTTGTTCCCACTTATTCGTGCTTGGCAGGCCGCATTCCGCTGAGAAACTGTCTTATGCGCTTGCAGCCTGCGAAGGGCTTGAAGCGGTTCATCTTCACTACGATACAAGCCGAGCGCAACCTGCTTTTCCAACAAGAGAGCAATTCGGGGAATTGTATCAGCTGCTTCGCCGCGAATGTCCGATGGATGAAGAGGGCATAAGTAAACAATTGGCATCTAAGCTGCACGGAACGGAATCGACCCTTACGTTTATGTTAAAGGTTTTTACCGAATTGCAGTTTATACACATCGAAGAGGGACTCGTGAAGCTAAGTCCTGTTACGGTGAAGCGAGAGCTGTCGCATTCGACGGAGTACCGCGAAGCCCAGCGTATTGCCGAACTGAACGAAATGATCAGCGCACCAATCAAAGTATTGACCGAGTGGATTATTAGGGAAGTTCAGAACTCATTATTACACCTAAACGAAGGAGTCGTTATTTCATGAATTACAAAGACTACATCCGCATAATCCCTGACTACCCACAGCCGGGAATCCGCTTTAAAGACATCACAACGCTGACGAACAATGGTCCTGTCTACGCGCATGCGATTGACGCCATTCGTCAAGCCGTTGCCGACAAACAAATCGATTTGGTTGCCGGACCGGAAGCGCGCGGTTTTATTATCGGCGCTCCGCTTGCCGTAACGCTTGGAGCTGGTTTTGTCCCTATTCGTAAGAGCGGTAAACTGCCAGCCGAAGTTATAGAAGCAAGCTACGATCTTGAGTATGGCAATGATAAGCTGGCCATTCACAAGGATGCGATCAAACCGGGACAACGCGTACTTATCGCGGACGATCTTCTTGCTACCGGCGGTACGATCGCGACGTCGATGAACCTTATTCGCCAGCTTGGCGGGGAAGTGGTCGGAGCGGCATTCCTAATCGAGCTGGGCTACCTTGATGGACGTAAGAAGCTTGACGGAATCGACATTTTCTCGCTTATGACGTATTAATCGCTGCGAGCAACCATGGCGCCGGACACGGAGGGTTCATCCTTCTGCTGTCCGGCGTTCTCTATACCTGCCTATAAGGCTGCACAGCCAGAGGTTGACGGAAAGGCTTTAAAACAGGCATAATAATAGGAAAACTCGGGCGAATCCGATTATACAGATTAGGTTCATTACTTTAAATGAGTTGGGAAGCAAAACGCGAGGCAGCGTGCTTTTCCGGAAAGGGACATTCATGGGCATAGAGCAGTTACTCGACAAAGCATCGACCTATATGAAGGAGCAAGATCTGACACGGATAAAGGAAGCATACGAATTTGCCGATCAAGCCCATCACGGGCAAGTGCGTAAATCGGGAGAGCCGTATATTTTACACCCTGTCGCCGTAGCTGAAATTCTCGTCAACATGCAGATGGATGTGTTGTCGATTATCGCTGCGCTCCTTCATGATGTCGTTGAAGATACAACTGTCCCGCTTGAAGAGGTCAGATCCCGTTTCGGTGAGGCTTGTGCGGCCGTTGTTGACGGACTCACGAAGCTGGAGAAGATTCAATTCCGCTCCAAGGAAGAGCAGCAAAACGAGAACTACCGTAAAATGTTCGTTGCGATGGCACAGGACATGCGCGTTATCCTCATCAAGCTGGCGGACCGACTTCATAATATGCGGACGCTGAAATATCAATCCGAAGAAGCGCAGCGTCGTATCGCATACGAAACGCTGGAAATTTTCTGTCCGATCGCTCACCGGCTCGGGATCTCGGCCATCAAGTGGGAGATGGAAGATATTGCGCTTCGTTATTTGAATCCGCAGCAATATTATCGCATCGCCAACCTTATGAAGAAGAAACGTGCAGAGCGGGAGCAATACATCGCAGATGTCATTACCCGGATCACGGAGAAGCTCGAGGATATGGGGATCGAAGGCGACATTTCCGGTCGTCCGAAACATATCTACAGTATCTATAAGAAGATGACCGCACGCAGCAAGCAGTTCACCGAAATTTATGACCTGCTGGCGATTCGGATCATCGTTGACAATATTAAAGACTGCTACGCAACGCTCGGTATCATTCATACGTTATGGAAGCCGATGCCTGGCCGTTTCAAAGATTATATTGCTATGCCGAAGGCGAACATGTACCAGTCTCTTCATACGACGGTCATCGGTCCTACCGGTGAGCCGACCGAAGTTCAGATACGCACATGGGATATGCATCGCACATCCGAGTTCGGGATCGCTGCCCACTGGGCTTACAAAGAAGGCGGCGTCGTTCCTGGCGGTTCGTTCGAGGAGAAAATGACATTATTCCGCGAAATCATTGAGCTTCAGCATGAAGCCAGCGATGCATCCGAATTTGTCGAATCGCTTAAGATGGACTTTTTCTCTGATCTCGTATTTGTTTTTACGCCGAAAGGGGAAGTGTTCGAGCTTCCGGCCGGCGCGGTGCCGCTTGATTTTGCCTATCGGATTCATACCGAGGTCGGCAATCGCACCATCGGCTCTA
The DNA here is from genome assembly GCF_059383735.1 of Paenibacillus sp. N22P23. Taxonomy (NCBI): domain Bacteria; kingdom Bacillati; phylum Bacillota; class Bacilli; order Caryophanales; family Paenibacillaceae; genus Paenibacillus; species Paenibacillus sp. N22P23. The sequence continues at coordinate 2,019,756 of NZ_JBXENT010000001.1, read as the reverse complement.
AGGTTAATGGACGAATCGTTCCGCTCGATTATAAGCTGAAGACCGGCGATATCGTTGAGATTTTGACCTCCAAGCATTCGTATGGCCCGAGCCAGGATTGGATCAAGATCGCCCAATCGTCTCATGCGCGCAGCAAAATCAAGCAATGGTTTAAGAAAGAAAGACGCGAAGAGAACGTGGTTAAAGGCCGTGACAATATTGAGCGCGAGCTCAAACGTCTGGGACTTGAAGCATCGAGCTTTATGTCGGATTCCCAGCTGCAGGAAGCGGCTTATAAATTCACCTTTAACGATATTGACGATATGTTGTCTGCTGTTGGATTTGGCGGGATTACCGCAGCTCAGATCGTTACGAAGCTGACGGAGAAAATGCGTAAGGAAGCCGAGGAAGCGAATCAGATCGAGCTTACGAACGAAATGAAGGAGATGAAATCCTCCCCTTCGCTTCGCAAAACTCGTCCGACGCATGGCGTGTCTGTCAAAGGAGTAGACAATCTGCTTGTCCGTTTCGCTCGCTGTTGTAATCCGGTGCCGGGTGATGCGATTGTTGGTTATATTACACGTGGACGCGGCGTATCGGTTCACCGCTTGGATTGTCTGAATGTGAGTCCGAATGCAGATGGCGAAGAGGCTGCTCGCGTTATCGAGGTGGATTGGGAACAGTCCGTTGAGGCGAATTACAGCGTGGATATTGAAATTACCGGTCATGATCGTCCGGGATTGCTCAATGAAGTGCTGCAGGCTGTATCCGAGAGCAAAACGAATATTTCTGCCGTCTCCGGACGCTCGGACAAAAATAAGCTCGCCATGATCCATATGACGGTGCTGATTCGCAACATTGAGCATTTACAGTCCGTGGTTGAGCGTATTAAACGAGTGAAAGATATTTATTCCGTGCAGCGGATTATGCAATAAATTAGCGATTACCATGTTTCAGCAGGGAGAGTTAGGTTCGTTATGAAAGTAGTCGTTCAGCGTAGTAAACAGGCATCCGTTGCCGTAGACGGGGAAACAGTCGGTTCTATTGAGATGGGACTCATGCTGCTTGTGGGGATTACCCATGAAGATAATGAATCCGATATCCGCTGGATGGCGGAGAAAATTGCAGGTTTGCGCATCTTTGAAGACGAGGAAGGCAAAATGAATCTCTCCGTCAAAGACGTTGGCGGTGCGATTCTGTCCGTATCGCAGTTTACGTTATATGGCGATTGCCGCAATGGCAGGAGGCCGAATTTCATGGCCGCCGCTCGTCCGGAACAAGCGGAAACGCTGTATGATGCTTTTAATAAGCAGCTCCGATTAAGTGGATTAGCTGTGGAAACCGGCACGTTTGGCGCGATGATGGACGTTTCTCTTACCAATTGGGGACCCGTTACTTTGATTATCGAAAGTAAAGCTTAAGCTAAGTCTCTGCGGGCTTAAGTGTTAGAATAGCTTGGAGCGGGAACACTATCCATAGAAGTGCACAGCTCTCATTCGTGCACGACAACGGTGGAGGGATTCTCGTTATGCATCAGTCGCGTAAGGAGCAGAGTGTCGAACGGATTTCGCGCAGGCTGCTTCATGCAGATCGCCGCGAAGCACTCATTTTCGCGGAAATGGAAGAAAATATTGAAGCATCCGCTGACTTTGGAGGTTTCGCTGCAACGCCTAGACGTTCTCCGGTAGGCGAGCATATGTAACGGACTGGAAGGACGGACGTTTCTTAGTCGAAGCGCTCCGTCCTTTGCTGTCGGCTGCTGCGAAAAAAGCGAGAAATCGCTTTATTTTTTGTAACGAAACTGTAATGTGTTTAAAATGATTCTCTAACATGGGTGGGCTATAATAAAAGTCGACCCCCTTTTTTGAATATATTACTTTGATGGACCTACAACTTGTGTGTAGGTTCTTTTTCTTTATGTGGGAGACCCCCTAAATCCCCCTGGAAGGGGGACCCCGAGGGACCCGTCCCTCTGGACACCCGGAAATGGAATAACGTCGGAGTTACAGAGAACCGGTCGCGATCGTCATTCGTGTAAGTGCTCGCTTTCGTCCCATACGGGACACGCTTTACTTTTGGCAGGGTTTATCGACCTGGTGTCCCTCGCGGGACCATCATAACGTGGTCCGCCTAAGAGGCGCTTATGTGTGGGTGCTTGCTTGTGCTCGCTTTCGTCCCGTTCGGGACACGCTTTACTTTTGGCGCGGGAAGGGATGTATGGTTACCAGGTGCTCGCGGCTTTGCCACTCGCACGGTAACCTGGATGCCCGCTCGTATCCCGCGGGGAAGTTAGTGGGTTTTTGGTCGCTATCGCGACCGAAGAGCGAAAGGCGATGGTCACTGCGTGACCTAAGTGCAAGGGCAAAGGGCAAAGAGCGAAGACCTAAGAGCGAAGAGCGAGCCAGGTATGTCGCTGCGCGACGTGGGCATAATGAGATGTGGAAATGATTGTGTGTTGAACCCTTGACACATGGTTATGCGAACGATACAATAAAGGTTATATTATGTCGATCCGTTGAAGGGACCGATTCGTTCTACCCGCACCGATTCAGAGAGGGATTCCTTGGCTGGAAGAATCCTTGGCGTGCTTGAGCGAACAGACTTCCCAGAGGACATGCGGTGAACCTGCAGGAGCGTAACGCGCTTGCTCACTAGCTGTATTGCGTAGTCGGGCGTTAACCGATTGAAGCGAATCAATTGCATTGATTCGGAATGTGGGTGGTACCACGGTAGCTTTGTATGTTACAAGCTCTCGTCCCTTTGCCTTTTTTGAGGCGGAGGACGAGGGCTTTTTTTGATGATCATCATTTGATCGCAGTACTTTTAGGGGGAATGAACATGGGCTTTCAGAAGCCTCCGGGCACGCAGGACTTTTTGCCGGGCTCGGTAGAGAAATGGCAGTTTGTCGAGAGCAAAGCGCGTGAGATTTGCCGTCGATTTAATTTCCGCGAGATCCGCACGCCAATGTTTGAAATGACGGAGCTGTATAAGCGCGGTGTCGGGGAAACGACCGATATCGTGGAGAAAGAAATGTACACCTTCACCGACCGTGGTAACCGCAGCCTAACGCTGCGTCCGGAAGGTACGGCAGGCGCGGTTCGTGCGTATGTCGAGAACAAGCTGTATGGCGAGCCTGACCTGACGAAGCTGTATTATATCGGGCCGATGTTCCGTTATGAGCGTCAGCAAGCGGGGCGTTATCGTCAGTTCCACCAATTCGGAATTGAAGCACTTGGTGCTGTAGATGCTGCACTGGATGCTGAAGTTATTGCACTAGGCTACACGTTCTACTCCGAAGTGGGATTGAAGGACGTTCGCGTTGAAATCAATTCCGTCGGGACACCGGCTGTTCGGGCAGCATTCCGCGAGAAGCTGCTAGGTTTCTTAGAGCCCAAACGCGAGATCCTGTGCAAGGATTGCCAAGCGCGTATGGATCGCAACCCGCTGCGCGTGCTGGATTGTAAGACGGATCAGCATCATTTTGAAGGGGCACCTTCTATTCTGGATAGCTTGGATGAAGAGTGCAGCACCCACTTCGAAGCGCTTCAAATGCACTTGACCGGCATGAACATTCCGTATTACATCAATCCGCGTCTAGTACGTGGTTTGGATTATTACACGCATACTGCATTTGAGTACAAAGCTGAAGGTATTGGCGCTATCGATACAATCGGCGGCGGCGGTCGATTCAATGGGCTTGTAGCCGATATCGGCGGACCGGATCAACCGGGCGTAGGTCTTGGACTTGGTCTTGAGCGTACGGTTATGCTGCTGGAGTGCCAAGGCGTACAGCTGGATAACCTGCATCAGGTCGATGTGTACATGGTTGGTCTAGGCGAGGCGGCAGATCGTGAAGTAACGCGGCTGCTGCACGGACTGAGATTGCGCGGCATATCCGCTGAACGCGACTATCAAGGTCGCAAGATGAAAGCGCAAATGAAGTCAGCCGACAGGCTGCAGGTTCGTTACACAGCCATTCTCGGTGACGATGAACTGGCCCGCGGCGAGATCATGTTGAAGAACATGACGACCGGTGAACAGCAGTCCGTTGCGCTTGATCAGCTTGCAGATGAAATTTTGAAATAAGGCATCGCCCTATAATCCCATTATAAAAGGAGCTTCTAACCTATCATGATGTTAAAAACTCATTCTTGTGGAACACTGACGAAAGCGGAAGTAGGACAAACGGTCACAATGAACGGCTGGGTACAACGCCGCCGCGACCTTGGCGGAGTATTGTTTATCGATCTGCGTGACCGTACAGGTATCGTGCAAATCGTATTCAACCCTGATTTCTCGGGCGACGCACTGGCGATTGCGGACCGCGCTCGTAATGAATTCGTGCTTGCCGTTCGCGGTCAAGTCGTAGAACGTGATGCCGAGACCGTTAACAAAAATATCTCGACAGGTGAAATTGAGATCCGCGTGACGGAAATCGAAATTATGAATGCTGCAAAAACACCTCCATTCCCAATCGAAGATGGTGTTGAAGTCGATGAGTCGCTTCGTCTGAAATATCGTTACCTGGATCTGCGCCGCCCTGAGATGCAGAAGACGCTGCTTCTTCGTTCCAAAGCGGCTAAAGTATTCCGCGACTATTTGGACGGAGAAGGTTTCATCGACGTTGAAACGCCGATCTTAACGAAGAGCACACCGGAAGGCGCACGTGACTACTTGGTTCCAAGCCGCGTTCATCCGGGCGAATTCTTCGCGCTGCCGCAATCGCCGCAAATTTTCAAGCAGCTGCTTATGGTAAGTGGACTTGAGCGCTACTATCAAATCGCGCGCTGCTTCCGCGATGAGGATCTTCGTGCAGACCGTCAGCCGGAATTCACGCAAGTCGACATCGAGACTTCCTTCTTGTCGCAGGATCAGCTGCTGAACCTGATGGAAGAGCTTGTTGTTAAATTGTTCCGAGAAACCGTTGGCGTTGAAATTCCTACACCATTCCAACGTATTACGCATGCGGATGCGATGAACAAATACGGCTCCGACAAGCCTGACCTGCGTTTTGGCATGGAGATGGAAGACATTACGGATATCGTAGCTAACAGCGACGTGAAAGTATTTGCATCCGTCAGCGCAAGCGGCGGTGTTGTTAAAGTGTTGAACGCAAAGGGCTGTGCAAGCTGGAGCCGTAAAGAGCTTGATGATCTACAACCGTTTGCAGCGCGTTATGGCGGTAAAGGTTTGGCTTGGGTAACCGTGAAGGAAGGCGAATGGCGCGGTCCGATCGTGAAATTCTTCAAGCCTGAAGAAATTGCAGCGATGACAGAGCGTCTTGGCGTGGAAGAGGGCGACTTGCTGTTGTTCTCCGCGGATAAGAAGAAAGTTGTTGCGGATGTACTTGGCAACCTGCGTCTGAAGATCGGTAAACAGCTTGGTTTGATCGATGAGTCCAAATTCAAGCTGGAGTGGGTTGTTGACTTCCCGCTGCTCGGCTACGATGAAGAAGCGAAACGTTATGTAGCTGAACACCATCCGTTCACACGTCCGAATGAAGAAGATCTGCCGTTGTTCGAGACAGATCCTGGCGCAGTCCGCGCACAAGCTTACGACCTTGTTCTGAACGGTTACGAAGTCGGCGGCGGTTCTATGCGGATCTACAAACGTGACGTACAAGAACTTATGTTCAAAGCACTTGGCTTCTCCCTTGAAGAGGCGCATGAGAAGTTTGGTTTCTTGCTCGATGCCTTCGATTATGGAACGCCTCCACACGGCGGATTTGCATTCGGATTTGACCGCCTTGTGATGCTTCTTGCAGGACGCACGAATCTTCGTGAAACGATCGCGTTCCCTAAGACAGCAAGTGCAACAGACCTGCTCTGCGACGCACCATCCGAAGTGGATATCTCCCAGCTTCAACAGCTGCATATCCGTACAATTCAGAAGCCTGCGAAACAGCCTGAGGCTGCAGCAGCCGGTGCTTCCGCACAGCAGACTAACTAATCCAACAACCGGCTTTCGTCCGCGTGTAGCGGCGAGAGCCGGATTCTTTATGTTTATAGCAGTCACAAATCAAAGCCAAGAGGTGTATTTCCATTATGCTGCACCAATTCTCACGAACGGAGCTCGCCATCGGTCCAGAAGGTCTGGAGCTGATGAAGGGCAGTACGGTTGCTGTGCTCGGTATTGGCGGTGTCGGTGGCATTGCTGCAGAAGCACTCGCACGTACAGGCGTAGGCCGCATTATCCTCATCGATAAAGATGTCGTCGATATTACGAACATTAACCGCCAAATTCACGCGCTCACCACGACGGTCGGTCAGCCCAAAGCGGACCTCATGCGTGACCGCATCAAGCTCATCAATCCGGAATGCGACGCGATATCGCTGCGGATGTTCTACACGGAGGAAACCTATGAGAAGCTCTTCGAATATCCGCTGGATTATGTCGTAGACGCATCGGATACGATTTCCTATAAGATCCATTTGATCAAACAATGTTTAGAGCGTAAAATCCCGATCATCTCCAGCATGGGTGCAGCGAACAAAATGGATCCGACCAAATTCCAGGTAGCGGATATTTCCAAAACCTCGATGGATCCGATCGCACGTGTCGTCCGTCAGAAACTGCGTAAGGACGGCATTAAGAAAGGCGTAAAGGTCGTGTTCTCGACGGAAGAGCCGATGAAGCCGCGTGAGGATGTCACACAGCGTATCGTGCCTGAGAACGCGCCGGAAATTCGTAAAGCACAGCAGCCGCCGTCCAGCAATGCTTTTGTCCCTCCGGTTGCGGGACTTATTATGGTGAGTGTAGTGGTGAAAGACTTGCTCGCTAATGGAGGTATTTCCTAGATGAACGCGGAACTCGTTAACAAATTACGTCTATCGCTCGATATGCGCATTGCGGTCTTGGAAGCGCCTGCTCCTTCCTACGAGGAAGAGCTTGGTGTCGAGGATCATGAGCCGTTCGACGAAATGGACGCTGGCACCTATGATTTTGTCATGTTGTTTGCCAAGGACATTGCAAGCTTGAATGAACATGCGCCTAAGGCGCTTAAAGCGGTCAAGAAGGAGGGTCTTCTCTGGATTTGCTACCCGAAAGGGACGGCCAAAATTCGGACAGACATTAACCGCGACCGCGGCTGGAAAGTCGTCAAGGAAGAAGGCTGGGAAGGCGTTTCGCTCGTTTCAGTCGATGAGACATGGTCGGCTATGCGCTTCCGTCCTGTGGGCATGGGTCAAACCTCAGCGAGAGCGAGCCGTGCTGCCGATATCGGCCGTACGACTACGACTGCAGTAAAGGAACTGGTCATTCCGGATGATGTCACTGCAGCACTTGCGGCACAACCGGAAGCAGCAGCGTTCTTCGCAGAGCTCGCTCCTTCGCATCGCAAAGAATATATTCGCTGGATCAATGAGGCGAAGCAAGAAGTAACGCGTACGAAGCGCATCAATGAAATGGCGGAAAAGCTGCAGAAGCAGCATAAACGTCCATCGGATAAGTAACTCGCTTAAGCCCGAATTATGCAGGCAGATCCTGCAGATTCGGGCTTTTTTTTTTGCGGAGTGTTGTCCTAGTCAACAAAAGTTGCCTTTGACAAACTTTTTTGTATGTGTACAATGAAAGTAGGCAACAACAGTTTCACTCCTGCATATTTGTAAGGGGTATACGATATAATGATGTTTACATGAGGTGAGAACAATGAGCGATCAATCGAATCCGCTGGCACCTGAGAAAGGCTGGCGAAATTCCAGAACAACAAATTCACTTCCTGAAGTGTACCGCTCCATGAAGATTCCGAAGACGGGTTCGTGGTTTCGCAAGTTTCTTGCTTTCGCCGGCCCAGGTTATCTCGTGGCAGTCGGTTACATGGACCCGGGCAATTGGGCGACCGACCTAGCGGGCGGCTCAAAGTTCGGCTACACGCTCTTATCCGTTATCTTACTTTCTAACCTAATGGCGATTCTGCTCCAAGCACTTGCTGGTAAGCTTGGTATCGTGACAGGACGCGACCTGGCGCAAGCTTGTAAAGACCATTACAGCAAACCTGTCTCCATGGCGCTTTGGGTGCTGTGCGAGCTCGCTATAGCTGCTTGTGACCTAGCTGAGGTCATCGGAACTGCGATCGCGCTTAATTTACTGTTCGGCATACCGCTAATAGCAGGGGTCATTATAACGGTTCTGGATGTACTGCTCATTCTGCTCCTGCAAAATAAGGGATTTCGATATATAGAAGCGCTTGTAATCGTGCTGATCGTTACGATCGGCGGCTGTTTCCTGGTTGAAATCTTCTGGTCACAGCCTCAAGTAGGCGAAGTCATGAAGGGCTTCATTCCAAGCTCTGAGATTATTACCAATCCGGCTATGCTCTATATCGCTATCGGTATTCTAGGTGCCACGGTAATGCCGCATAATCTGTATTTGCACTCTTCTATCGTACAAACGCGTCAAATCGAACAGACTGAGCTTGGTAAACGCCAAGCGATCAAATATGCGACTTGGGATTCCACTATTGCTTTATTTTTCGCGTTATTCATTAATGCGGCTATTCTCATCATTGCAGCGGCAAGCTTCCATGCGGCTGGCCACACCGAAATAGCGGAGATCGGTGAAGCCTATCATCTGCTAGCACCGATGCTGGGAACAACAGTGGCAAGTGTCCTGTTCGGGGTCGCGCTGCTCGCAGCTGGCCAGAATTCAACGTTGACCGGCACGCTCGCAGGCCAGATCGTCATGGAAGGCTTCCTGAACATTCGGCTGGCTCCATGGTTGAGACGGCTGATTACGCGGCTCATTGCGATCATCCCGGCTGTTATCGTAACTTGGCTGTATGGTGCAAGCGGAACGGCGCAGCTGCTCATTCTGAGTCAAGTCATCTTGTCACTGCAGCTCTCCTTTGCTGTCATTCCGCTCGTTAAATTTACAAGTGACAAAGAGAAGATGGGCAAGTTTGCAAATCCGCTCTGGCTCAAATTACTCGCTTGGTTTGTCACAGTCGTCATTGCTGGATTGAATATTTATTTGCTCTTCCAGACGTTTTTTGGCTAATAATCGCCAGCCTTCTATGAAGACCTTCTCCGAACTGGGGAAGGTCTTCTTGCATGAAGGGGACGTGTAACAATAGCGAACGTTTGTGCTAGTGTGCTATGATAAGCAGGAAAGGAACGTGTGAGCGATGGATTTATTTACCTATCAGAATGAGGAACAAACGCCAAGAGCGAAGCTGCTCGCTGACCGAATGCGTCCTCAAACGATTGAAGAATATATAGGTCAGTCTGACATTGTTGGGCCCGGCAAGCTGCTTCGACGAGCAATTGAAGCGGATCAAATCACATCCATTCTGCTGTATGGACCACCAGGCTGCGGAAAGACGACTCTTGCACATATCATCTCGAAACGTACGCAAGGGGAGTTTGTGAAGCTGAATGCCGTGGATGCGTCCGTCAAGGACGTGAGGGAAGTGATTGAGCAGGCAAGGGTCACGAAGTCGATGTATGGCCGCAAAACGATCCTGTTCTTAGACGAGGTGCACCGCTTTAACTCGGCAAGGCAAGACGCGCTGCTGCCGGCGGTCGAGCAGGGAACCATTATCTTTATTGGCGCAACTACAGAGAATCCGTTTCATTATGTGAATGGAGCTTTACTTTCCAGATCGACGCTCTTCCAACTGGAGTCGCTTACGCGAGAGGACGCACTTACCGCGATGCGTCGTGCGCTGGCGGACAGAGATCGTGGGCTTGGATTTATGGATTTGACTGTCGAGGATGATGCATTGCAGCATATGGCCTCCATGGCAGGCGGTGATATTCGCCGCGCACTGAATGCGCTGGAACTGGCAGCCGTCACGACACCGTCTCAGCCAGATGGCTCTGTTATCGTCACGCTTGGTGTGGCGGAAGAGTCCATTCGTAAGCCGACCATTCGAGCGGATGAATCGACACAATACGATGTGTTGTCTGCCTTCCACAAGAGTGTCAGGGGTTCAAGCGACGCTGCGTTGTTCTGGTTTCTCTATGCGGTCGAGAAGCTAGGTATGGATCCGATGACTTTCATACGGCGGCTAATCGTTGCTTGCAGCGAGGATATAGGACTAGCGAATCCACAAGCGATGGTTCAAGCAGTAACGGCCATGGACGCATATCACAAAATTGGCTGGCCGGAAGCAAAGTACAATATTACGCAGGCGATTCTGTTTGCTGTAGAAAGTCCGAAGTCTAATGCCGCTGCAGTCGCGATTGGCAATGCCATGAACGCCATTGAGCAGCTTGGAGCAGCAGAAGTGCCTCATCACTTGAGAGATACTCACTACAGCGGTGCTGCGCGTCTTGGGCATGTTGGGTATAAGTATCCGCATGATTACCCTGGACATTATGTAAAGCAGGTGTATTTGCCGGAGCGAATTGCGAAGAAAACGTTCTACCATGCTACGAATCAGGGGATGGAGGACAAGATTCGACAAAATCAGGAGCGGCGGAAATGACGGAAATAACAGCTGAATCCCCAAAAACGTAAGCAGGAGCTAGAAAATAGCGCATAAAGGCCGACCTTTATGGAATAAACATAACTAGAACCGCGAATACGGGCCAGAAGGTGGGATGACGGCATTTGACGTAAAGTTGCTTCATCGACTACTCTAGTATTATAACGTTTCTTTATAATTTTAAGTCCCAGAAGGAGGTGCACCTGTTCGTCGCAATTGCGGCAAACAGGGAATCGTTGAGTAGTGACCCGTTACCCATATTTTTAAACTTACTTTTAATCGTTTTACTCGTTTTTCTGAATGGTTTTTTCGTAGCTGCGGAATTTGCCATGGTGAAAGTAAGAAGCAGCCGGATTGATTCACTGGCGCTGGACGGCAATCGCCGTGCCTATTTTGCATCCAGGCTAACTAGCAATTTGGATGCCTATCTGTCGGCTTGTCAGCTTGGAATTACGCTTGCATCACTTGGCCTCGGCTGGGTAGGTGAACCTGCCATTGCTGCGATGCTTGAACCATTGCTTGAGAAGTTCCATTTTAGCCCAGTCGCAATTCATACGATTGCCTTTATTATCGCTTTCACGATCATTACGGTATTGCACATTGTTCTTGGAGAACTCGCTCCCAAAACCTTTGCTATTCGCAAAGCAGAAACGGTAACGTTGTGGACGGCTATGCCGCTCATCGGTTTTCACAAAATCATGTATCCGTTTATCTATCTGCTCAATGGTACAGCCAACTGGTTGCTGAAGCGCGTTGGTATTGAACCTGCAGCAGAACATGAATCCGCCCATACCGAAGAAGAAATTCGCATCTTGATGAAAGAAAGTCATAAATCCGGACTAATTGATAATACGGAGCTAACGCTTGTCGATAATATATTTGATTTTGCCGAAACCCATGCGCGGGAGATTATGATCCCACGTACCGAGATGATATGCTTGTATGCAAACTTGTCGTTCGACGAGAACCAGGCCATTGCGCTTAAAGAGATGCATACTCGTTATCCGGTTTGTGATGGTGATAAGGACAACATCATCGGATTTGTCCACATTAAAGACTTACTTAAAGTAACGCATCAAGGCTTGCCTGATATTCGAACGATTACGCGTCCGATGACAACGGTGCCTGATTCCATGCAAATCAGCAACCTGCTTAAGCTGATGCAGAAGAAGAAGACCCAAATCGCCATTCTCATCGATGAATATGGCGGCACGTCTGGACTAGTAACGCTGGAAGACATCATGGAAGAAATCGTCGGTGAAATTCAGGATGAATTTGATGAAGAACGCCCCGATATCGAGCCAAGAGATGACCAATCCCATTCCATCAACGGCATGATGTTGATTGAAGAGGTAAACAGCTACTTTGGATTGGAAATCGAAAGCGACGATTACGATACGATCGGCGGCTGGTTCTATGCACAGATCGAGAATCCTCCGACTAAAGGCCAACGTGTCGTGCATCCGGACGGCTTTGAGTTCGTGATTGAAGAGACGGACCACTTACGGATATCCAGAATCATCATCCGCAAGCAGGGAAGCCAAGTAGAAGAAGAAAGTATCGAATTGCAAGCTGAAACCGGCTAACCGCTATTATACAAGCAAGGCATATGCTCACACGCGTATGCCTTTTTATTTTGCATCTAATGATAATTTCTTATGACAGACAAACGCCAATTCGCGGCTAATCCGAACAGCAGCATCAAACAGCCGACTACAAGCATGATTGTACCTGAACCATACAAATCCGCGTAATACGAGGATAGAACAAGGCCAATGGAAGGCGCAACGCCGGTAAGCGAGCCTAATGTACCAAACATACGGCCCTGCAGCTCTTCGGCCACTTCCATGCGCAGAATAATGGTAATGAGAAGCGTGCAGAAGGAAAACATAAATCCGATCAACACGATAAGGGGAATTGCTGCCGCGGCGGATTCTGTTCTCGCAAGCAGCATGTAGAGCGGACCCAGCAGCATGAGATTGATCATGATCCATTTGCCGCGATGCCGAATGCGTCTGCCGAGCATCACAATGATGCCTGAACCGGCCATATAGCCAACAGGGATACAAGCTTCAATGAGGCCGAATTGGAATGGAGTAGCATGCCATACCTTATAGGCCATCACTTGCGTCAGCATAAAAGCAGTCATGAAGAATAAGAGCAAGCTTGGAATAAGAATCATGACCGATTTCGCGAATGGATTGCTGCGTACACTCCGCAAGCCATCCATAAAGGCTTCTTTAAACGAGGTTGACTTCATCTTCATTTGCTTGTCGGGAGAATCAGCGGCAGCGGTCAGTGAACCGGCACTCCATACAAGCACAAAGGACGCCAAGTACATCATGGCATCAATAGCAATGGCCCAAGCGCCACCGAAGGCAGCCACGAAAATCCCTCCGACTGCAAATCCGACGGTACGAGCAATGTTATCTGAAATGTTCATGAACCCAACAGCACGTTGGATGTGGGTTTTGCCGACAATTGGTGTTATAGATGCTTGCAAGGCTGGAGATTGAAACAATCCCAGAACAGTGACTGAGGCGGATAAGACGGCAATGATTGCAAAAGGAGTATGCGGCAATGATACACTGAGCGCGATGAGCAGCACAACGATAAAGCGGAGCAGATCAGCGATAAGAATGACTGTACGCCTGTTCAGTCGGTCGGATACGGTACCGGCTACTGTTCCAAGTAAAGCGCTGAGCGCAAGATTTGTTACCATCATGACGGTCATCAGCTTGGCACTCCCGGTAACGCTCAGCACCCATAAATTAATGGCGATGCTATGGAAGGAGTTGCCGAATATGGATAAGGTGTAAGCGGCAAAGAGATGAATGAACGGAATATTGCGGGATAACGGCTGCTGCTGTCGGGATAATGTTGTTGATGATTGGGATGGAATGGACATGAGATACCTCCTGATTAATCTAACTTAAACGTTTAAGTGAAATGCAAAAAAATTTAGTTTACAGGAACTCGAAATACAGTTTGTTCTGCTTGTTCGGATAAATTACGCGTTGACAGAAGCATCATCATAACCGAATATGCAAGATCTGCTTTACTGCTGAAGGTAACGCGGATGATGTCGTCTCTTAGCAGTTCCGGGCAATTACATGTACAGATAACGGCAAGCTTCTCGAATTTCCCTCGATGTTCGACATGATTCGCGATGAATTCATTTAAAACGATGGCATGCTGAAACGGAACGTCATGTAGCAATGTATCCAGCTCATCCATGTTTCCATAGATGTAAGTTGGGATTTGAAGGGCAGCCGCAGATTGCTCGATGTGTTTCATGTGACCGACATTGTTACTTTTCCCGATGAATAAGCAATGCGGAGCATCCAGCGCTATAGCAGCCTTACGCAGTGCAGCCTCATAATCATAAACAACTTGCTTAAACAGATTGTCAGGAATCAGACTATCAATAAGGATGAGGGGAACGCCCATTCCAAAATTACCGGAAACGGTATAGAAAATATCGTCCATTACATCGATAAGAAACACAACGTCGAGCTTTCGTTCCGTAATAACATTCAAGGAGGCAGGATTTGTCCCGTCAAAACTAAGCATGATCATATGATAGCCTGCTGCAGTAAGGTGACGCTCCAATTCGCCGATGAAAGCCAGCTGTTCGAAGGATGCACGCGTAGATGAAGCGCTGCTTTTATTGATGAGCACACCGGCTAAGCCCGTTTTGTTCTTGATCAGGGAGCGGGCAGCTAGATTAGGAACATAACCGATCTCATTGGCGATTTGCAGCACTTTCACCCGTGTGGATTCTGGAATGGACTGATTGGAGGCATTATTGATAATATAACTGACTGTGGCAACGGAGACGCCTGCTTGCACGGCAATGTCCTTCATCGTTACTTTACGCATTGGACCGAATCATCTCACTTTCAAGTGGAACTGCCGCTTGAGCAGAATCGTTGGGATAAGAATAACATATTCTGCGATGAACTTAAACGATTAAGTAAAAATTGAGACTTCTCCAGCTGAATATAAAAAGCATCTCTGATTGTAGAATCAGAGATGCTCGCAGATACACATTTGAGGCTTACTTATTCACGATATCAATCGTGCCGCCGCCCAGACATACATGGCCGTCGTAGAAGACGACAGCTTGCCCAGGTGTTATGGCCTTCTGCGGTTTCTCGAACACGACATCGCCTGTTGTACCATCTTCGCGCAGCGTCAATGTGACGGCTTGATCTGCTTGTCTATACCGGAACTTGGCCGTAACCGTAATCGGCCCTTCAGGCTTAACCGGGGAAATCCAGTTTATGCCGGTTGCAATTAAGCTCTTGGAATATAGACTTGCATGTTGGTCACCTTGCACGACATAAAGAATGTTTTCTTTGAGATCCTTATCTGCTACGAACCACGGCTCGCCATTACCTGAGCCGCCGATTCCAAGTCCTTGCCGCTGTCCAAGCGTATAATACATCAGACCATCATGACGACCTTTGGTTTCGCCTGATTCAATATCAATCATCGGACCGGGCTGAGCAGGCAAGTAGCCGCTTAGGAACTCTTTGAAATTGCGTTCGCCGATAAAACAAACGCCTGTGCTGTCTTTCTTCTTCGCTGTATGAAGTCCGAATTCCTCGGCGATTCTTCTTACTTCCGGTTTCGGAAGATGACCGATGGGGAACATCGCTTTGGCCAGCTGGTCTTGGCGAAGCGCATGCAGGAAGTAGGTCTGATCTTTGTTGGAATCGACGCCTCTGAGAAGCTTAGACTCCCCGTCAGCTGTTCGTTCCAAGCGGGCGTAATGACCGGTTGCCAAGTAATCGGCGCCAAGCTCCAGGGCTTTCTGCAGGAAGTCGCCGAATTTGATTTCACGATTGCACATGACATCCGGATTAGGCGTGCGACCGTTACGATATTCATCGAGGAAATAAGCAAACACCTTATCGAAATAGGCTTTCTCGAAATTCACCGTATAATAAGGAATGCCGATTTGATCACAGACGCGTCGAACATCTTCCGCATCTTCTTCAGCCGTGCAATGGCCGAACTCGTCGGTATCATCCCAGTTTTTCATGAAAATGCCGATGACATCATAGCCTTGCTGCTTCAGCAGCAGCGCGGTAACGGACGAATCCACACCGCCGGACATGCCAACGACGACACGAATAGAAGAATTACTCATCTTAAATACCACCGCCTTGATAGTTCAAAGCCGTTCCGGAGGATCAATTCCGCCGTACGACCGATTCAATTCATCTATTGTAGCATAGATTGCTCATGATTTTCATGAAAGTGTCATCGTTTTTTCAACATATTATGTTTAAGGTATGTTAACATAGATATGATATGGGAATACCATGAATTGTAAACCATGATCGCTCCAGCCTTTAAATAAGATATAGTTTAGCCCGGGAAGAGGTGTCGCAGTTGAAAATTTCAACCAAAGGCCGGTACGGTCTAACCATTATGATGGAGCTTGCAGGTAAGTTCGGAGAAGGTCCAACATCACTGAAGAGCATCGCAGAGCGGAATCATCTTTCAGAGCATTATCTCGAGCAACTTATTGCGCCATTACGCAATGCAGGTCTAGTGAAGAGTATCCGCGGCGCTTACGGCGGTTACATTTTATCGAAGGAACCGCAGGAAATTACGTCAGGCGATGTCATTCGTATTTTGGAAGGGCCTATTTCGCCTGTTGATTTCACGGAAGAGGATGACCCTGCCAAGCGGAATTTGTGGCTCAGAATCCGTGATAGCATTGCAGAAGTGCTTGATTCGACAACGCTCGCAGATCTCGTAACGTATAAAGAAGAGGGGCCTCAGGACTCCTACATGTTCTATATTTAAGGATGATTGTATAATGGATCGAATTTACTATGATCATGCAGCAACTTCACCTATGCATCCCGAAACAGCGAAAGCTATGCTTGAAGTCTTAACCGGCACATATGGAAATGCTTCAAGTACGCACAGCTACGGTCGTGCGGCAAGACAGCTCGTGAACCGTTCGCGCGATATGATTGCGATGGGGATCGGCTGTACAGCCGGCGAGTTGGTGTTTACCGGCGGTGGAACAGAAAGTGATAATACAGCGCTCATTGGTGCTGCCAGAGCTGCTCGCAAACAAGGCAAATCCCATATCATTACGTCCGCAACTGAACACCAAGCGGTGCTCCAATCTTGCAGAGCGTTACAACGTGAAGGTTTTCGCGTAACGATTCTGCCGGTGGATGAGCAGGGCTTAGTGAACGTTTCGGAAGTAGAACAAGCTATTGAAGCTGATACAGCGCTTATTAGCGTCATGTATGTAAACAATGAGACTGGAACGATTCAACCGATTGCAGAGATCGGTGAACTCGCCCGGTCTCGTGGTGTGCTTGTACATGTTGATGCGGTACAAGCGCTTGGCATTATCCCGATTGATTTGCGTCAGCTTCCGGTCGATCTCATGAGCTTCTCTGCTCATAAAATTAATGGGCCTCAGGGTATAGGCGCATTGTATATCCGCAAGGGCACAGCGGTGGAACCGCTGCTTAGCGGCGGTTCGCAAGAGCGCAAACGTCGCGCAGGAACCGAAAACATCGCCGGCATCGTCGGATTCGCTAAAGCGTTTGAACTTTCTGTGAATTCGATGGCAGAACGGAAACTTTTCTTAGACAAGCTTCGTTATACATGGATAGAACGGTTGCGTGAGATCGCAGGTACAGACCGACTTATCGTGAACGGCCATGCTGACCACTATGCTCCTCATATTCTGAATGTGAGCTTTATAGGAGTAAGCACGGAGTCCATGCTGATGAATCTGGATATAGCCGGAATCGCGGCTTCCGGTGGGTCTGCTTGTACGTCAGGAGCCATCGAACCCTCGTATGTGCTGACATCGATGAATATTTCGCAAGAAAGACAAGCTTCCGCTGTACGTTTCAGCTTTGGTTTGGGAAATACTATGGAGGAACTCGAACTGGCCGCCAAGAAAGTTGCAACTTTTATGGACCGTGTTCGTACTAATGCCTAGGAGGCTCTGCCATCGATGTTGCGATTACAGCATTTGATTGGTCTTCCTGTCATCGAAATGAATGCCGGCAAGCAAGTCGGACATGTGAAAGATGCATGGTTTGATGAGCATTGGCAGCTTGGCGGAATCATATTGGACGCCGGCAGACGGTTTCTGACTGCGATGAAATCAGTGCTCTGGAATGAGGTTATGGTTTGCGGTGAGGATGCGGTCATTATTATGAATGAAGCGTCCATCCGGAAGACCAAACAAGCCGAAATTCAGCGCTCTTTTCATACCGGATCGATCCGATTGAAGGATTTACCCGTCATAACGGTGGATGGAGAACAACTTGGTCGTGTATCTGATGTTTATTTTGACGAGATACAGGGTACACAAATAGTAGGATATGAGCTGACTGACGGATTTATCGCGGATATTATGGAAGGTCGCAAATGGCTTCCTGCTCCACGGCAAGCTGATGAGGTTATGCTTGGTGAAAATGTAATAATAGTACCGGCCGGAAGCGAGGCATTCCTCTCACCGGTCGCAGTTTCTGAGTCGGATATAGGGAGAAATGAATTATGAAATGCCCAAATTGTAGTTCGAAGGATATCGGCAAGATCGGATCACACCAGTATTACTGCTGGGGCTGCTTCATTGAATTGACGGTAAACGGTGACAAAATGTCGGTCTATCAAGTAGAAGAAGACGGCACACTGAGCTCATTGGATGATCTGTTTTTTGAAGACGAAATGCCGCAGGTTCATGCGAACTAAGCGGATATCAGTGTAAGAGGCGACCTTGCTGGGGTCGCCTTTTTTGTGTTTATAGGCCTTGCGGAAGAAACGGAGGATGATTTGAACAACTTGTACATATACTGACAGTAAAGGGTATCGCGAGTTGAGGGGGAGTGAAGCCGTGGAACGGTTTACGAACAACCGTCTGTTTGCATGGCTTGTCTATCTCATATTGGGACTGACTGCTCTATATCTATTGCTGCTGTTAAAGCCGATCATCATCCATATTTACGTTTTTTTGCGCGCGGTTCTGGCACCGTTTCTGATTGCGATGATTATATCGTATGTGCTTAATCCGATAGTCAGTCTTCTGAATGAACGCAAAGTGCCGCGTACGATCGCGGTTCTGCTTATATATGCCGTTTTCTGCGCATCGCTTACGGTTGTGCTTGTGAACGCCATTCCGATGTTTTTGGATCAGCTCAAGGAGCTGAACAGGCATATGCCGGATATCACCATGCAGGCGCGGAGTATGGTCAATGACTTAAATAACTCGTCGTTTCTGCCGGAGAGCATCCGCAGCGGAATTGAGAAATCGCTCTTTAAGCTGGAGAAGCAGGGCTCTGATGCGATATTTGCTTTCATCAACAATATTGGTGAAATGATTAACGTGATCTTTATCGCATTTATTATCCCTTTCCTGGCGTTCTACATTTTGAAGGATTTCGAGGTGTTTGAACGGACACTGCTAACTTATGTGCCCAAATCACATCGCAAGCATGCGGTCCGATTGCTCAAGGATATCGATCATGCACTTGGAAGCTATATTCGGGGGCAGTTTATCGTCTGTGTCATTGTCGGAACGCTGGCCTATGTGGGTTACTTGATTATCGGCATTCCGTATCCGCTCCTTCTGGCGAGCGTTGTTGCAGTGACGAACATCATTCCATATTTGGGGCCTTTCTTCGGCGCAGCACCTGCGCTCATTGTGGCTTCTACCGTGTCGATCAAAATGATGCTGCTTGTGGCGATCGTCAACTCGGTCTGCCAAATTCTCGAGGGGAATATAATCTCGCCGCAAGTGGTCGGAAGAACGCTGCATATGCATCCGTTATCCATTATTTTTGCCCTGCTGGTTGGCGGGGAACTGGCGGGTATTGTCGGCATGATATTGGCGGTGCCGATCTTCGCTGCGGTGAAGGTCATCGTACAGCATATCTTCGCATATTATGTTAGGCGAAAGACGATTTGACAGACCATGCCAATAGTCGCTATACTTATGACAATTACGCCTGACTATCAGTGAAAACGTTGATGAAACCGTAGTAGGTCATAGACCGCCAAGCAGAGAAAGAATTCCTTCGCGCATGCCGATTAGGCCCCGCGTTGGCTGAGAGAATTCTAAGGGTGAAGGATGACTGAAGGCTGGTTTCGGAGTGTGAATGAACTTCACCGGATCAGACCCGTTAACGTCTGTCTAAGGAGATCGTTTGTGCTGCCCAAGTAGGCGGCTGCAGCGATAACCAGGGTGGTACCGCGAATGATTCGTCCCTGTTTTTAGGGGCGTTTTTTTGTTTTTATTTTATAATTGGAGGCTGAACCGTGATGAAAGCAAGTGAAATCCGTTCCAAGTGGCTCGCATTTTTTGAGAGCAAAGGGCACAAGATTGAGCCCAGCGCTTCATTAGTTCCTCATAATGACCCTTCATTGCTATGGATTAATGCAGGGATGGCACCGCTTAAGTCCTATTTTGACGGTCGCGTTATTCCTGACAATCCACGGATTACGAACTCACAGAAGTGTATCCGTACGAATGATATCGAGAATGTCGGCAAAACGCGCCGTCACCAAACGATGTTTGAGATGCTGGGTAACTTCTCGATTGGCGATTACTTCAAAGAAGAAGCAATCACGTGGGCTTGGGAGTTTCTGACCAGCAAAGAATGGATCGGCTTCGATCCGGAGCGTCTGTCCGTCACGGTTTATCCGGAGGATGAAGAAGCATTCCGCTTCTGGAGTGAGAAAATCGGTCTTCCGGAGAAGCGCATTTACCGTCTTCAAGATAACTTCTGGGATATCGGCGAAGGTCCTTGCGGTCCTTGTACAGAGATCTTCTATGACCGCGGCGAAGCTTTCGGCGATCTGAATGATCCGGAATGCTGGCCTGGCGGAGAAAACGAACGTTTCCTGGAAGTATGGAACCTCGTATTTTCGCAATATAATCATAATAAAGACGGCAGCTATACTCCGCTTCCGAATAAAAACATCGATACAGGCGCAGGTCTGGAGCGTATCACTTCGATTCTGCAAAACGTGGACTCCAACTTCGATACGGATTTGTTCCGCCCGATAATTGATCGGACCTGCCAAATCGCAAACGTAACGTACCATACGAATGCGGATACCGACATCGCGCTGAAAGTAATTGCTGACCATATCCGTACAGTTGCGTTCGCAGTTGGCGACGGCGTAATGCCGTCCAACGAGGGCCGTGGTTATGTTATCCGACGTTTGCTTCGCCGCGCAGTGCGTTACGGCAAATCACTCGGTGTGGATCGTCCGTTCCTGTATGATCTGGTAAAAGTGGTGGGCGACATTATGGGCGGCCATTATCCGGAGGTTGTGGAGAAGCGCGAGTTTATCGAGAAGGTTATTCGTACAGAGGAAGAACGTTTCCACGAAACGCTTTCTGACGGATTGGCGCTGCTTGGTGAACTTGTGAAAACGGCTAAGGCTGGCGGTCAAACGCTGATTAGCGGTCCCGATGCTTTCAAGCTTTATGATACGTATGGTTTCCCGTTCGATTTGACAGAGGACTATGCAGCTGAACACGGAATGTCTGTGGACCGTGAAGGCTTCGATGCTTCGATGGAAGAGCAGCGTACACGCGCACGTGCAGCTCGTCAGGACACTGGCGGTATGAATGTGCAAGGCGGTCCGCTTGCTGATTTCACAGTGAAATCAGAATTTGTGGGCTATCAGGATCTGACGCTGGAAGGCGCGAAGGTTATTGCGATCGTGAGCGGCGATGCTCTTGTGGACTCAGCTGTTGAAGGCGGCCAGGTACTTGTTATCCTTGATCGTACATCGTTCTACGCAGAAAGCGGCGGTCAAGTAGGTGATAGCGGTACGATTACAGGTAAAGGCTTCACGCTGACGGTTGAGAATGTCACGAAAGCTCCGCACGGCCAATCGGTGCATCATGCAGTTGTGGCGAGCGGTACCGTATCTGTTGGCGATCAAGTTCAAGCGGCAGTTTCGACGCAAACGCGCGAGGATACGATCAAGAACCATACGGCAACGCATTTGCTTCACCGTGCGCTCAAAGATGTGCTCGGCGAACATGTTAATCAAGCAGGTTCCCTTGTTGAACCGGATCGACTTCGTTTTGACTTCTCGCACTTTGGCAGCATCAGCCAAGAGGAGCTTACTGAAATCGAACGTCGCGTCAATCAACAAATTTGGCTGGGCACGACGCTTCAAATCGACTACAAATCGCTTGCTGAGGCAAAAGAAATGGGCGCTATGGCACTCTTCGGCGAGAAATACGGCGATGTTGTGCGTGTCGTTCGCGTAGGCGATTACAGCCTTGAGCTATGTGGGGGCTGCCATGTTACAAGCACCGCGCAAATCGGTTTGTTCAAGCTGGTTAGCGAGAGCGGAATTGGTTCTGGCGTACGTCGTATTGAGGCTGTAACAGGCCGTAATGCTTACCTGTATATGGAAGGTCAGCTTGATCTGTTGAAGCAAGCGGCTGCACAATTGAAGTCGAACCTCGCAGATGTGCCTAAACGCATCGAAGCGCTGCACGGTCAAGTGAAAGAGCTGACGCGTGACAACGAATCGCTGCAAAGCAAGCTGAGCCGTATCGAAGCGGGTTCCCTTGATTCGAAGGCGAAGGTAGTAGGCGACGTCACCTTGCTTGCTGCAGAGGTTAATGCTCCATCGATGGATGCGCTCCGCGGTATCGTGGATGAGCTGAAAACGAAGCTGGGCAATGCGATTATCGTCCTAGGCGCAGTTGCTGAAGACAAAGTAAACCTAGTTGCTGCTGTTTCGCCAGAGCTTGTGAAGCAAGGTTTCCATGCCGGGAAAATCATTAAAGAAGCAGCTGCGGCATGCGGCGGCGGCGGCGGCGGACGTCCGGATATGGCGCAAGCCGGGGGAAAAGATCCTTCAAAATTGGGTGAAGCGCTCCAAATTGCCGAAGAACTGGTTCTATCACAAACAAATGTGATATGATAAGAGTATTAAACGGCTGTTAAGCGGCTTGGAAAGTGAGGTGCTGGCGATGAATTCGATGGACAAGACAATGAAATTCGACGTGAAGGCGGAAGGGCTTCAAGCTTCCTCGAGGGAAATTATGCTGTCTGTGTACGATGCGTTGCTCGAGAAGGACTATAATCCGATAAACCAGATCGTGGGTTATCTATTGTCCGGAGATCCCGCATACATTCCACGGCATAACAATGCTAGAAGTTTAATTCGCAGGAAAGAGCGAGACGAGCTAATTGAAGAACTAGTCCGTTCCTACCTGAGTCAGCACAGCAAATAATTACCTTCAAGGAAATGAGGCAATCTGTCGTATGCGTCTTATGGGATTGGATTACGGTGACCGCAGAATCGGCGTTGCCGTCAGTGATGCATTCCGCTGGACCGCGCAAGGTTTAGGCGTCGTTGAGAAACGCCGCGATAACGGCGAAGACGAAGTCATTGCCAAGCTTATGGTTGAACACGAAGTATCCGAGATTGTAGTCGGTTTACCGAAGAACATGAATGGCACCATCGGGCCGCGTGGCGAAATTTGCATCGCATTCGCACAACATTTACAGCAAAAGCTAAATGTACCCGTACACCTTTGGGACGAACGGCTCACGACCGTTGCTGCAGAGCGTACGCTGCTCGAGGCTGACGTTAGCCGTAAGAAGCGAAAGTTAGTGGTGGACAAAATGGCGGCAGCGCTAATTTTGCAAAATTATCTCGATTCTAAAACGAAAAGGTGAGGGTAACGATGACAAAGGACGACATGCAGTTTGAAGAGCCGGAAATCATCTACATTCCGGATGAAGACGGCAACGAAGAAGAATTCGAGGTAGTCATGAAGTTCGAGGTAGACGGCTCTGATCAGAAATATATGATGGTAGTTCCACTCAACGTGGATTCCGAGGACGAGCAAGACGAAGACTCCGATGAAGTCTACGCTTTCCGTTATGAGGAAGACGGCGATGATTTGAAACTGTATACCATCGAAGATGAAGAAGAGTGGAACATGGTTGAAGAAACCTTTAACACACTTCTTGCTGAAATTGACGATAACGACTAGGATTTGGGTCCATAGTCGAAGGGAGCTTAATGCACGTGTCTGAAGTAAAACGTATTTCCGTCCTGAAGGACATCTACGGTACGGAAGTGGATCTGATTGGAGAAGAAGGCGCTGCGGAACCATTCCAAATTATCGCCGAATTCCAAATGGGAGACCACTCCTACGCAGGATTGCAATCGCATGACATGCAGAAAGAAGACGAAATCGCATTCTTCCGCATTACATTGAAGGAAGGTTCCGATCCAGAGCTGGAATCCATTGAAAGTGATGAAGAGTGGGAGCTTGTTTCTGAAGCTTATGACGATTTGTTGTTCGAAGGCGAAGAACAGCCTTAACATGCACCTCTAGCTTTAAACAGGGCGGCTTGAGCCCGGTTTTACTTATAGGAGTTCGGAAGGGGCGGCGCCGACCGCCCTTTTTCCGCGCTGATATAGAAATGGAGGATAGGTCGCTTGAGAAGAGCAGAGCATCAGAATGCAGAAGGATTGCCGGATGAAGGAGCCATGCAGCCCTCCGGACCAAGACGCGGTCGCATTACGTTCTGGGTTATCGTGTCGATACTCAGCTTAATGCTTGTCACTGCGGGAAGTCTTTATCTCTATATCTGGAATGGCTTGCGGCCTGCGCCGAGAGGCGATGTTGTTCAAGTGGAGCTGAAGAAAGGGACATCTCCATTACGATTTGCTGAAGTGCTCGAAGATCAAGGGGTTATTCGAAATGCATTTATTTTTAAATATTACTTGCGCTACAAGAACGAAGGACCGGGGTTTCAGGCAGGTGTGTATGAGCTGTCACCGGGGATGGACAATGATGCCATCATTGCAAAGTTAAACGCCGGAGAGACGTTAAAGGAAGAAACGATGCGTTTCACCATTCCGGAAGGGTTTACGGTTGAGCAAATAGCGGAAACACTAGATAAAGCAGGTTATGCGAAGAAATCGGATTTCATGGCGCTTGCAGATAAGGATCAAGTATGGAGCGACGCGGATGCAGTGAAGAGCATTCCGAAGAATCCTGACCTTCGCCATCGGTTGGAAGGATATTTATTCCCGGATACGTACGAGCTTGTGAAAGCAAGCAAGCCGGAAGATATCATCAAACGGTTGCTGCAAGAACTCGATCATAAGCTGGATACGCTTCCTGAGAACTGGGAGGATTCGCTTGCAGTTAACAAGATTGATTTTCACGGCATGATGACCATTGCCTCGCTTGTGGAGCGTGAGGTTGTCGTGGATGAAGAACGCGCAATCGTGGCAGGCATTATCTACAACCGATTGAAGAAAGGCATGCCGCTTCAGATCGATGCGACTGTACAATATTTGCTTGATAAACAGAAAGAACGGCTGCTTGTTGACGATTTGAAAGTGGACAGCCCTTACAATACGTACAAAGTGGACGGTCTCCCTCCTGGGCCAATCGCATCTCCGAGCTTGAAATCAATCGAAGCTGCGCTTTTCCCGAAAGAGACGGAATACTATTTCTATGTGACGAAGAAAGACGGCAGCCACGAGCATCTGTTTGCGGAAACGCTTAAGGAGCATAACCGCAACATTGAGAAGAGCAATCAAACGGCTGGACAATAGGAGGATTTACAATGGCAACAAAACCGGAGCTGCTCGTTGATGCGGGTTCTCTTGCTGATATGGAGCGGCTCATTGCTGCAGGCGCGGATGCATTCATTCTTGGTGAATCCCGTTATGGCATGCGTCTGTCGGGGGAATTTGACCTGGCACTTATGACGGAAGCCGTGAAGCTTGCCCATTCGCATCATGTTTCCGTTTATGCAGCGGTCAACAACTTGATGGATAATGAAACCGTTGATTCTTTGCCCGGCTACATTCGTGGTTTGGCTGAAGCAGGCGTAGACGGCTTAGTGTTCGGCGATCCTGCAGTATTGATGATTGCGCGTGTTGATGCGCCAAACATGAAACTGCACTGGAATGCGGAGATGACTTCGACGAACTATGCCACAGCGAATTATTGGGGACGCCGCGGCGCAACCAGATTCGTTCTGGCGCGTGAGCTTAACATGGATCAAGTCATCGATGCGAAAACCAATACTACTCTTGAAGTACAGGTTCAGGTGCATGGTTTGACTAATATTTATCATTCCAAGCGACCGCTTGTGCAAAATTATTTCCAGCATCAGACGAAAGATGGAGAAACGACCGAGGTTCCTGTTCACGGCAAGCGGGAAGACGGCTTGTATTTAGTGGAAACGGAACGCCCGGATGAACGTTTCCCGATCTATGAAGATGCTGGCGGAACCCATATTATGAGTTCTGATGACCTATGCATGATCGAGAACTTACATGAACTGATGGAAGTTAATATCGATAGCTTTCGGATTGAAGGGCTGTTAAAATCAATAGAGTACAATGAAACGGTCGTAAAAGCATACCGTGCTGCAATCGATGCCTATTGCGAGGATCCGGAAGGTTACGCCTTCAACGAAGAATGGTTGGATAGCATTGTGAACGTACAGGATCCGTCCCGTGAGCTGTCGTACGGATTTTTCTATAAAGAGCAAGTATATTAAGTCGTCACCCATGGAAGTTGTGGAGGTGAAGCAGGTGACCACAAAAACATCCCCCCGCTTTACGGGGAAAAGAAATCGTCTAGATAAACCGGAGTTGCTTGCCCCGGCAGGTAATCTGGAGAAACTTAAGTTTGCCGTTCATTACGGCGCGGATGCGGTATATATCGGCGGTCAGAAGTATGGCCTTCGTTCCAATGCCGACAACTTCACCTTTGCTGAGATGAAGGAAGGCGTTGAGTTCGCAGAGCGTTATGGCGCTAAAGTGTTTGTTGCAACTAACATTTATGCGCATAATGAAGATATTGGCGGTCTTGAAGAGTACTTGCGTGAGCTCGAAGCAGCCGGTATTGCTGCGATTATTGCTGCTGATCCGATCATTATCGAAACCGCGCAACGGGTTGCGCCCAAGCTCGAGGTTCACTTGAGCACGCAGCAGTCGACGCTGAATTGGCAGGCTGTGCAGTTCTGGAAAGAAGAGGGGCTGCCGCGTGTCGTATTAGGTCGCGAGACGAGCCTCGAAGAGATTTCGCAAATTAAAGCGCATGTCGATATCGAGATCGAAGCATTTATCCATGGCGCAATGTGTTCGTCCTTCTCGGGTCGTTGTGTGCTTTCCAACCATTTCACGGACCGGGATTCTAATCGTGGCGGCTGCTGTCAATCCTGCCGCTGGAAGTACGATATCTACGAAGACGACCTTCAAATGGTCGGTCCTGAAGCGGATAAATTCACGATGGGCTCCAAGGACTTATGCATGATCGAGCACATTCCGGACTTAATCGAGGTTGGTGTAGACAGCTTCAAAATCGAAGGTCGGATGAAGAGTTTGCATTATGTCGCTACAGTCGTGAATGCTTATCGTCAAGCGATCGATTCCTACATGGCTGATCCGGACAATTATGAATTGAAACAAGTGTGGCTGGATGACATTCAGAAGGCTGCCAATCGTCCGGTAAATACCGGTTTCTTCTACGATACGCCAGGTCCTGAAGACCATATTTACGGGCCGGAAGATAAAGCTGCTCCTTATGATTTCGCAGGTGTTGTTATCTCTTACGATGAGGCGACAGGACATGCTGTCATTCAGCAGCGGAACCATTTCAAGCCAGGTCAGGAAGTGGAATTCTTCGGACCGAACGGCACCTTCTTCAAACAAACCGTTAACGAAATCATGGATGAAAGCGGCAATGCACTGGATGCAGCAAGACATCCGCTGCAGCACATTGTGCTGAAGACGGAGCAACCGGTAAAACCGATGGACATGATGCGTAAACGTGTTCGTTAATAAGTATTTGGACCCAAATAATCCTAATCGAGCTATCGATTAGGATTATTTTTTTGTGAAAATATTCCCTATTTCCCTAACAATACGGATATGTAAAGCCGATATTAAGGATATTGCGTGTATTTTGTCGATAATTGGTTTTGCGTGACGTAGGCATTTAGCATCTAGTGTAAGTCAACAGACACATACCCACACGAACGCACCAGCTCCACACACGGAAAACTATCCTCAGATTAGGTGGTGTCATGAAGTGAAATTGAAGTTGAATGTGAAGAAAGATAAGATGAAAACGCAAACAGAAGGTGAAGGTAAAGGAGCGAATGTGAAAGCCTTATATTCTTCCTCCATTAATGGGATCAAGAATGTGAAGCTGACGAATCCGATTAAATCGGTCGGACTTATGTTATTCCTTATTATTTTCAGTGCAATTCTCGTTTGCGTACTAGTAGTCGGTTTATTCTCCTACTCGACCTCCAAGAGCATCATTAAGAATAAAGTAGCGGATTCCAGCGCGGTAGCCATTGCTCAGTCCAAGGGCAAACTTGATTTGATGTTCAAGAACTATGAAGCCTTGTCGATGCAAATTCTGCTAGACAAAGTTGTTCAGGACAATTTGATGAAATACGATCAAACTACGGATGACTACGAACGCTTCGATGTCATGAAGAAGTTAAGCGATTCTATTCAATCTTACATACTCGGCAACTCAACTATTGTAGGGGCGGCCATTATCCCGATGAGCGGTGATTCGGCTTCTGTAACTGTCGGATCTTCGAGCATCAGTACGGAAGATGCCAAAGATACGAAGTGGATGAAGACGATTGTGGATGGCAGCGGTAAACTAATGTGGCTTCCCGCTGAAGTGAAAGGTTATAGCGGCGCTGCGTCGGAACCAACGATCGCCATGGGCCGAGTCATGAAGAACACGGTTACGAATGAAGGCAAATTTATTATGATCGTTGAGATTTACTTGAAAGAATTCTCCAAGCAGCTTGAGGATCTGAAGCTCGGTGACAATAGTGAAATCACCATTGTTGACAGTGCGAATAATTTGGTATTCACCAAAGATCTAGAACAAATCGGTAAACCATCACCGATAACGATTCCCGAGAAACAGAAGTCTGGATCTACCACACAGGAAATTGCAAGTGGAGAAGTACTTGCGATGTACAACCAATTCACAACAGTGGATTGGAAGCTGGTTGGATCGGTTCCGGTTGCTGAGCTTGTGAAGGATGCATTGAAAATCCGGAATGCTACTTATATTATTGCGGCTATCGCAGCGCTGCTTGCTATCGGTATCGGTTTGCTCGTCATTCGTATGGTTGCTCTGCCGCTCGTTAGTTTGCGTAACCTGATGAATGAAGGTGAACGCGGCAACTTAACCGTTCGTTCGACGATCAATAAGAAGGACGAAATCGGCCAACTGGCACAAAGCTTTAACCAGATGATGACGCAAATTACCGTGCTCGTTGCCCAAACGAATCAATCCGCACAGGATGTACTGGCAACTGCAGGGGAGCTATCTGATGCTTCGAAGAAAACGGCAGTTTCTGCTCGCGAAATAGCGGTAGCTACGGAAGAGATCGCTAACGGAGCAACGAGCCTTGCGATGGAAGCGGAGAAAGGCAGTGACCTTACTTCGGAGATCAGCCAGCAGATGCAGCAGGTCATGACGGCGAACCAAGACATGGGCCAAGCTGCAAGCGAGGTAGAGAAAGCGAGTCGCCAAGGTACGGCATACATGAACAGCTTGATCGAGAAAACTGGAATGACTGAAGAAATGACGCGTTCGATGGTGGAGAAGGTTGACCGTCTCAAAGAAAGCACGCGTTCGATCCGTAAAATTCTGGAAGTACTCAATAATATGACGAAACAAACAAATATTTTGTCTCTGAATGCAACAATTGAGGCTGCTCGTGCAGGTGCGGCAGGTAAAGGTTTCATGGTCGTGGCTGATGAAATTCGTAAATTGGCGGATCAATCCCGTCAGTCCATCGATGTTGTTGGTCAAATTACAGAAACCATCCAGAAGGAAATCGACGAAACCGTTCATGTCTTGTCTGATGCGTATCCGATTTTCCAAGAGCAAATTCAGTCCGTTAAAGAAGCGAATCAAATTTTCTTGACCGTTCAAGGTCAAATGGGCGATTTCGTTGGCAGTCTGAGCTCCGTTACGGATTCCATCAGTATGCTGGAGCGCTCGCAAGTTGTTCTCTCCGAAGCGATGGGTAATGTGAGTGCCGTAGCAGAAGAGTCATCCGCTACTTCCGAGGAAGTGGCATCGCTGAGCAATGAGCAAAA
This sequence comes from Paenibacillus sp. N22P23, assembly GCF_059383735.1. Lineage (NCBI taxonomy): Bacteria > Bacillati > Bacillota > Bacilli > Caryophanales > Paenibacillaceae > Paenibacillus > Paenibacillus sp. N22P23. The sequence continues at coordinate 1,990,190 of NZ_JBXENT010000001.1, read as the reverse complement.
TAGCATCAGCGAGGGACTAGTTCGACTGTCGGATAAACTTGAGACCGTATCAACAGGGCTTAAAGAAACGCTTAGCCGTTTCCGTACCTAAGGAATGAGAATTAGCTGACATCAAACAAACGATGTCAGCTTTTTCATTTTCACCGGCGCAACAAGAAAGAGGCGGGGGATAAGTATCCCCCGCCTCTTTACGATATCAACATCGTATTTAATCTCGGCTTTGCGTAAAGATCATAATGTACTTGACCAGCTCAAGCAAGGAAATCAAGGCTGCTGCGACATACGTCAATGCTGCGGCATTAAGGACTTTCGCTACACCGCGTTCTTCTTCGTTTGTGATGAAGCCTTCGGAGATCATGATCTCACGAGCGCGACTGCTTGCATTGAACTCGACAGGCAACGTTACGAGCTGGAAAGTAACCGCACATGAGAAGAACAAGATGCCCAGTCCAATCAGTCCAGTGGCTTGAAACAGGAAACCGGCGATTAACAAGAAAGGCGCTACACCGGAAGCGAAGTTTACAACCGGGAAAATCTTGTGGCGCAGTGTCAGCATTGGGTAATGCACGCTATGCTGAATCGCATGCCCAACCTCGTGACAGGCTACAGAAACCGCTGAAATTGAATTTTCGTAGTAAACGGGCTCTGACAGCCTTACGACGCGGTGAATAGGGTCGTAGTGGTCGGAGAGCGTTCCTGGAACCGGTTCAACCGGCACATCATGCAGTCCGTTTCGATCGAGCATCATCCGTGCGGCTTGATATCCTGTAAGACCACTGTTAATTGGAACGTCAGACCATCGTTTAAATGTGCCGCGAACTCGAAACTGTGCCCATAACGATAAGATGAAAGCAATAATGATTAGAAAATCCATTGGGTGAAAAAACATAAATTGTTCCCTCCATTAATGTTGAAATCCTACATAAGACCGCCTTTGTTAATCAGAAGCATCAATGCTTCGACGCATGCGGCAGTTTGAGGAGCCAACCGTTTAAACACCTGCTTAGCCTGCTGAGGCTTCAATTGGTTCAGGACGGGTTCTATCTCCTGAACTTCACGCTGCAGCTGTTCTAGATGAAGCTGGAGCTCCATCAGCTTGCCTGACACTTGATCCTCTGTCGAGACTTTGCGCCAGCCTGCCATATTTGCCTTGATTTCATCGAGCGTATATTTGTCTTTCTTCAACTGTACTATACGTTTGAGCCGATCCAAGGTTTCATCACTATAGAGACGATAATTTTTGGCAGATCTTCGTTCAGGTTCGATAAGCCCCATGGATGTGTAGAAATCGATTGTGCGAGAGCTTACGCCAGCTAACTTGGATAATTCGCCAATCCGGTGCAGCACATGTTCGGACAATGGAATCACCTCTCTCTTTAAACGGGTATGGGCTTTAATTCTTCTAGTTCCTATGATACAGAATCTATAACCATACAGTCAAACGTAATGCTTTGACGAATTTTGTTAGTATAAAACCTAACATGAGGCTTGGCTACTAGAGAGGATATTCGTAATTTATAGGAAAGGTCTGACATAGGATAGGAGAGAAAAACGTTCAAAACGCGAAGGATAAGGCGGTGAAAAGGCGGATTTGATGAATAAACTGTAAAAAAACTTAACATTCGATTCATTTGAAGAAGCGAATGTTAGATTTTTTTCGAGAAAATGAAAAAACTGTATTGTCAAAAGTGGTACTTCTGACTATAATGACATTAAGTCTTTCCTAGCATGTCAAGAAACATTACATTAGGGAGTGGTCGTAGTGGTCAAAAAGTTGATTTTATCTTTAGGTGCTCTTTCGTTGTTATTTCCAGCAATGGCTTTCGCAGACGACCCGTCTGCAGGAACACTGAACATGGGACTCAACTCGATTTGGGTTCTAGTCGCAGCAGTGTTGGTTATCTTGATGCAAGGTGGATTTATTCTTCTTGAATCCGGTTCGACACGCATGAAGAATGCCGGACATATTGCCGGGAAAACAATCTTTACATTGGGACTTTGTACCTTGGTTTACTGGGCTGTAGGTTATGCATTTGCATTCGGCGCAGATAATGCTGAGAATTCAATCAGTAAATTTATCGGATGGGGCAGCTACTTATTCGCTCCTGCAGTTTCGGCAGCAGAAGGCGAAGCACTTCCTTCTACAATCTTCTTCGTATTCCAACTGGCTTTCGCTGCAGTATCGCTTTCCATCGCATGGGGCGGTTTCGCAGAACGCGCTAAGCTTTCCGCATACCTAGTCTTTACCGTATTGTTTACAGCACTTATCTATCCGGTCATTTCCCACTGGATCTGGAGCCCATCGGGCTGGTTGTTCGCTGAAGGCGCGCAAGACTATGCGGGCTCCACAGTTGTTCACTTAACTGGTGCGCTAGCAGCCTTTGCAGCAACCGTACTTCTGAAGCCGCGTATCGGTCGCTTCAATAAAGACGGCTCAGCAAATGAAATTCTAGGTCATAACCAAGTATTTGGAGCTTTGTCTGTTCTTATACTATGGGTTGGCTGGTTCGGCTTCAACGCAGGTAGCGCACTTGGTGTAGGCGACGGTTTCTTCGGATATGTTGCATTCAATACACAACTCGGCGCAGCAGGCGGAGCGGTAGCGGCACTGTTGATCTCCTGGCTGGTAAACGGCAAAGCAGACATTCCTACAACATTGAACGGCGCTCTTGCCGGTCTCGTAGCAATCACTGCAAGTTGTGCGTTCGTTGACCCTTGGGCAGCTGTAGTAATCGGTTTGCTTGCAGGTGTACTCGTATTCTTCAGCGCGAAATTCTTCGAGAAAATCAAAGTCGACGATCCTATCTATGCACTTTCTGTACACGGAGCAGCAGGGGTTTGGGGTACGCTGGCGAATGGTATCTTTGCAACAGATGAACTTGCCACGAAGCTAAATGTAGGTAAAGGCGGTATCATCGATACAGGCAACTGGCATCAAATGTGGGTACAGCTTGAATCCGTACTCGTTTGCGGCGGCTACGTACTCGTTGTTTCCTTCGTATTGCTTGGCATCATGAAAGTTGTTATGGGCCTTCGTGTTACGGAAGAGCAAGAAATTATCGGTCTTGACCTTTCCGAGCATGGAACATTCGGCTATCCGGAGCAAATGAAAAAAGCGCAACAAAACATGTAAGCCAGCAAGAGCATGCCTTAATAAGTTGTTCGATACTGACATAGGGGTGAGCACAGCATGAGCGATCCGGTTCGTGCGAAGCTGCTTACACGCATCGGGACGACCGATGATGTGGTGACGCTGCGCGGCTTGCGGGATCAAATCCACGAGCGAATGGAAGCTCTGCACGCTGAACAACCAATTGAACAATTTAATACGGATCTGAATGAGGTACATGACGCGTTTATTCGGCGGGCGATCTCACTCTCAGAAGGGCAAATGGCACGGCTGGGGTATGGTTCCCCACCCGTGCCTTACGCGTATTTATTGTTCGGCAGCGGAGGCAGGGCGGAACAAACGCTGTCAAGTGACCAAGACAGCGGGATGATTTACGACGATCCGCAGGAGGAGTCGAAGCGGGAGCAAGTAACGGCTTATTATCATGTCTTTGCCGAAACGATCGTCGATACACTTCAGCAGCTCGGTTATCCGCCTTGTGAAGGAGAGGTCATTAGCTCAAATCCGATCTGGTGCCAGTCACTCTCACAGTGGAAAGCAAAGCTGGGCAGCTGGTTTGAAGATCCGGATTGGGAGTGTGTCAGGTATCTTCTCATCGTAGCCGACAGTCGAATGATTTATGGCGAGAAGCTGTTATTGCAATCATTAAAGGATCATTTCTATACCGATATGTTAAATCACCGTGTCATCGTGCGTCACATGCTTAACAATACGATGCGTCATAAGGTGTTGATCGGCGTGTTCGGCCAACTGCTAAAGGAACAATACGGCACAGACGCCGGCAGTTTGGATCTGAAATACGGTGCGTATATTCCAATGGTCAATGCAATGCGATTGTTAAGTATTCAGGCAGGCGTACGTGAAACGTCGACGCTCGCGCGAATGAAACGGTTAAGGCAGTTAGACGTTTTTTCGGAAGAAGACTATGTCATGTATATCGGAATATTTCGTTTATTCATGCGTCTTCGGCTGATGAGCACGGAGAAGAGGGAAGACGGGCTTTATATGAATAATGGCAAGCTGCCGCATGTGAAGTTGACAAAGGAATTAATCGAAGAGCTGAAATCCGGACTCAAAGGAGTAAAGAAGCTGCAACGCTTCGTTCAAAAGCAGACGACGGGAAGGCTCTAGAGCAGCGGAGGGGGAACCATGAAGGAGCAGAAAAGTGTAGGCAGGATGTGGCATTTATACAAAATGGGCGGAATTACACCGGCGATTGCTTCGATGATGGGCGCTCAAAACGCACAGCAAATGGCCTTTATCCGCTCGATGTCGAAGGAGCAGCGTAAGGAATCGATAATGGACCAGCCGCTGCACGATATGGAGGTCGTCGTTTTTGATCTGGAGACGACCGGATTCTATCCGACGAACGGGGATGAGATCTTATCGGTCGGAGCTGTGCTCGTGAAAGGAGATCGGCTTGTAGAAGGTGGAACCTTCTACAGCTTGGTTAATCCCAAACGAAAAGTGCCCAAGCATATCACGGAGTTAACCGGGATAACGAATGAAATGGCCCAGGATGCGCCGGATCTCATGCAGGTGCTTCATGATTTCATGGAGTTTGTCGGTAAAAGATTGCTTATCGCGCACGCCAGCGGTCATGACAAGCAATTTCTCAATGCCGCGCTGTGGCGGACATCGAAGGTCAATTTGACCCATCGCGTACTCGATACGATGCTGGTAGCGAAATGGCTGGAGCCCAATCGGCTCACGTATAACCTAGATGACATGCTGACGTTAAGCGGAATTGAGATTACGCAGCGCCATCATGCGCTGGAGGATTCCCTCATGACAGCGAAGCTGTGGGTACATTATTTGCAGCGTATGCATGATCGAAATGTGATTACACTTGAGGACTTATATGCGTATTTGAGTCAACATTAAAGGTGTAAAGAGGCCGTTCTCTGCCCAATAGGGCTGAATAAGCGGATCGTTCGCCTGCTGCAGCGAAACAATCCAATAATGGACGCCTGTTCCAGACTCCGCCGTCAACAATCCATTCCAATCCGCAGTGCTTGGGAGCGGCATAGACGAAGGATGGGAGTGAAAGTAGCCGACAAGCGATTGTCGGTTTTTTTGCATGCTGTAATAGGTCTGTATCCATTCCTGCGGGTCAAACTCGAACCGTTTGAGCGGCTGCTGCGACCGATTACGAATAGCATGTACGCCTGTTACGGTTACATAGGGCTGCTGTTCTTGCCCAGGTGTACTGGTTAGTACCCCGCAAGCTTCCTCTGGTAACGCCGTGAGGCAGCATTGTACAAGGGAATGATAGGCATCGGATGTAATGGTCACTGCAGCGTGAGTTGCTTGAGTTGAATCTGAATCGAATGCATCGATTATAGTGTTCATCTGCACAATGCCTCTTTCCATTTCGAAGGTCATTGTTTCATTATAACGATTCCTTGCCCTTGAAAACAGCGAGCTTCTATTTCAAGCATCGCCAGCTTTCTTCGGTGGATGAACGAAGAAAATAATGATGAGCAGTGCGCCTAATGAAAGTGCGGCGACAACGCCGTACAACAGCGTATCGGAACGTTTGGCCAACCAGCCGAATAAGGGAGGTCCAAAGGCTACGCCGAAGAATCGGAGGCTGCTATATAGGGATGTGACCATGCCTCGATGTTCGCGATCTACGGAGCCGGTAATGAGTGTATTCAGACATGGGAGCAATAGGCCGGTACCAGCGCTGCTGAGTGCTGCGAAGCCGATTAACGCATATACACTATTGTGGATGAAAGCAGCCGCTGCCAATGCCAAGCACATTACGGCTAAGCCGATCATCATGAGTCGTCGCATGAGAGCGCCGTTGTTTTTGATTTTACGGCCGGTCACGTAAGCTGTAATGACGAGGAAGAGGAGCGGGATCGCCAGAACGCCTCCCTTAGCAACGCCGTCTATATTGTAGGGAGCTTCTTCTAAGACGTCGGAAAGCCGAAATAAGACGCCAAATAGAATAAATAGACCAAGTGAGCCTGATATGAAAGCAGAGATGAGCCAGCGCCCTTTCTCCTTGAATACTTTTACAATATCCGCGACATATTGCTTTACAGGCGTTTTCTCTTTATTTTCTTTGGGAGGTTCTTTAATAAAGAACATCATGGCAAAGAATGACCCTGCACAGAATAATGGAAATGCGAACAAAGGGGCATACCAAGCCATCAAAGCGAGAAGAGAACCAATAATCGGGCTTATGACTTTACCAGCGCCGTTCGAGGCTTCAATGAGACCTAATGCTTCGCTCTCACTACCATCCTTGTACATGTCGCCAACCAGTGCCATTGCGATGGGCGAGGTGCCGGCAGCGCCGATTCCTTGAAGCGCGCGTGCCGCAATTAGCAGCCAGTAAGCATGCATAACCGCTCCGATGCCTGCCACTATCCCTGCAATGCCATAGAGAGCGAGAGAGGGCAGAATGACGGCTTTACGCGTGAAACGATCGGATAAGTATCCGGAGATCGGGATGATAAGTCCTGCTGCCACGGAGAACAATGTAATGACAAGACTCGCTTGAAATCCTGAAATGCCCAGCTCCTTCTCCATATCCGGCAAAATGGGGACAAGCATCGAGTTGCCTAGTACGAGAACCAGCGGTACGGTTGCAAGCGCACAGTATTGAAGCCATTTGCCTTTGCTCTGTTCACCTTGAGTTGGATTGTTCTTGCTGTCGCTGCCTGATCCAGACGTGCGCAGCTTTCCCGGTTTCCCTTGAGCCCATCCGGACTTCGTTGCTTGCTTCATTAGAACAGCTCCCATGGCGAAATTGTGTCATCTCGACGGTAATGTACCCTCGAACTTGAGCATCCATTCCCAAGCGTGGTAACATGTAGGGAGGTTGTCCGAATCTGATATTGCATACGAAAGAAGGCGCAGGGATGAAACGTTCTATCATACTGATCGTCATCGTGCTGGTCCTGGCCGGTGCCGCAGTCTACCAAAATAGAGGGAAACATAATGAAGCGCTTGCTGCTTCCAGTGACATGCTGCCCAAACCGGGCTATACGGCTCCAACACTAGAGCTTCCAAACTTAACGGATCAAGCAACAGCCATCGGCGGCAAACGCGAGAAGCTGCTTATGGTGAATTTCTGGGCTTCGTGGTGCTGGCCGTGCGAGATGGAGGCGCCTGATATGCAGGCACTTTCGGAGAAGTATGGCGATAAGCTGGAGCTCTACGGAATCAATGCAACAAGCTTAGATAAAGAGCGCCAGGCAAGAGAATTTGTTACGGAGCAGAAGCTTAAATTTCCAATTCTGATGGATCGGGATGGCAAAGCGACAGATTTGTACAAAGTGAACACGTTTCCTACAACACTCTTGATTGACAGCAATGGGATTGTAAGAGAACGGATAGGCGGGGTCATTTCCAAGAGCAAATGGGAAGCGATCATCGATAAATGGATTGATGTTCAAGAGGAGCAGCATACAGGCACATAACCACAAACGTTGCGTAAAATAAAGAACGCCGTATCAGCCAATTATGGCGGATACGGCGTTCTGCCGTTTAGTGGTTTACCAATCCGAACTGTTCACGGGGTTCGTCCATTGCATTATCAATCTTGGACATATTGAGCAGCGCGTAACGAATGCTGTCAACCAGCGCTTCCCAACTTGCTTCAATAACGTTGTTCGATACGCCGACGGTGTTCCATGTGTTCTTGAAGTCTGTGGATTCCATTAACACGCGGACTTTAGCTGCCGTTGCATCCTTCTCATCGATGACCCGAACTTTATAGTCGGAGAGGTGGAAGTCGTTAATGCTTGGGTAGAACTGCTCCAATGATTTGCGAAGCGCATTGTTCAGAGCATTAACCGGACCATTGCCCTCAGCCGCCATATATACGGTTTGGCCGTCAACTTTCACTTTTACGATCGCTTCGGCATTCATTCCGTTGCCGTTTGTTTTCTCCACGATCATTTTAAGTGATTCCAGCTTGAAAATCTCTTTCATTTCGCCGAAAGCATCACGCAGCAGCAGCTCTAGGGATGCATCAGCACCTTCGAATTGGTAACCTTGATGCTCAAGGTCCTTGATGCGCTCCATAATTTCTTTGGTCTTGTCGTTGTTCGCGTTAATATCAAGTCCGAGTTCTTGAGCCTTGGAGATGATATTGCTTTGACCGGCAAGCTCGGAGACGAGTACACGCTGCTTATTGCCGACCAACTCAGGACGGATATGCTCGTACGTTTTGGAGTCCTTCATAATCGCGGAAACGTGAATGCCGCCTTTATGTGCGAAAGCGGCGTTGCCGACATACGGCTGTGCAACAGGCATGTGGACATTGGCGATCTCGCTGATATAACGGGCTGTCTTCGTAAGGGATTGAAGCTGATCATCACTTATGCAGCGATAGTTCATTTTGATTTGAAGGTTCGGGATGATCGAGCATAGATTCGCGTTGCCGCAGCGTTCGCCATATCCGTTGATCGTACCTTGCACCTGACGGGCTCCGGCTTGTACAGCAGCTAACGTGTTTGCAACTGCAAGCTCGCAGTCGTTGTGCGTATGAATACCGATTGGTGCGTTGAGCTCCATGCGGATGCGTGTGACGATATCATGCACTTCGGATGGCAGAGTGCCGCCATTCGTGTCACAAAGCACGATCCAATCCGCGCCGGCATCTTGTGCTCTGCGCAGTACAGAAAGTGCGTATTCAGGGTTATGCTTGTACCCATCGAAGAAATGCTCCGCATCGAAAATCGCTTCAACGTCATTGCGTTTAAGGAAGGCAAAGGAATCGTAGATCATTGCCAAATTCTCTTCAAGCGTCGTCTGCAGAGCGGTATGTACATGGAAATCCCATGACTTGCCTACCAGCGTTGCAGCAGGTACACCGGACTCTACAATTCGCAGCAGGCTGCTATCTTGCTCTGCCAGTGAATTCTTGCGTCTTGTGCTGCCGAATGCAGTGATCTTAGCTCCCAGCTTCAAATGCTTGACACGTTGAAAGAACTCGATATCCTTGCTGTTGCTGCCTGGATTTCCGCCTTCAATATAATGAACGCCAAGTAAATCAAGCTTCTGGGCAATTTTTATTTTGTCGTCTGCGGAGAGGCTAATTCCTTCGCCTTGCGTGCCATCTCTCAGCGTAGTATCGAAAATGGAGATTGTGTTTGCCATCATTTTCAAAAGCCCCCTTCACTACTAAATCCTATGCTTAGTCATAATTTTTTATTATAGCATTACTTGCGCGGTGCGTAAATGTTCGGTTGCGGTTGCCGAAAAGCCGCAAGTTGACTGGCCTTATCGGCAATTGTATGCTGAGGTTAGAAGCATCTTTTGCGGAATAGGAGGAAGTCACTAATGTCAACGGAACAGAAGCCAACTGCCAAGAACCGCATCATTTTGCATCTGGACATGAACGCATTCTATTGCTCCGTTCATGAAGCAGAAGAACCGCATCTATATAAAGGAAAGCCTACAGCGGTTGCCGGTAGTGTGGAGCTGCGCAAAGGCATTATCGTCACTTCCTCCTATGCAGCCCGCAAGCAAGGGGTGAAGACGGGGATGACTGTGCGCGAAGGCATGCGCCGCTGTCCGGATCTGATCCTTATTCGCCCGGACTTTGATCTCTACCGAACCTATTCGCGCGGGTTTATGTCGATTGCCAGGCAATACACGCCGTTAGTTGAAGCGATGTCCATCGATGAATGCTTTATGGATATTACAGGCTCCTCCGCATTCGGAGAGCCGCTGGATATCGCCCATGCGATTCAGGACCGAATCCAAACCGAGTGGAATCTCCCTTGCTCGATTGGCGTTGCTCCAAATAAGCTGCTGGCCAAGATGGCCTCAGACATGCAGAAGCCCAATGGGTTCACGGTGCTGCGAATCAGAGATGTACCTAAGCTGTTATGGGATAAACCATGCGACTCGCTGTTTGGAATTGGACGCAAGACGGCAGATAAGCTCACTAAGCTCAATATACGAACGATCGGGCAATTGGCGGAAGCGGATGAAGCGATGCTGACGAAACATTTTGGCGTACTCGGTTCATGGATGAAGTCGGCGTCGTACGGTTATGATCATTCACCCGTCAATGCGGCCAGAGAACGCAACAAATCCGTCGGTCATACAACGACATTGCCCAAAGATGTGAAAGATCGCACGGAAGTGCACCGTATTTTGCTGAATTTGGCTGATCAAACCGGACGCAGAATGCGTCATCAGAAGATGATGGCATCCACGATTCAGATCGTCATCCGCAAACCGGATATGACAACGGTAAGCAGATCGATAACACTTCCTGTGCCCACTGATTCTGCTGCAGATATTCATAAAGAAGCTTGTAAACTATTCGATAAACATTGGCCGCTAGGCGAGCCTGTTAGACTGCTAGGAATCACGCTGCAGAATCTCTCATTGCAGGATGAAACTGCCGTACAGCTAGACTTGTTTGAATATAAAGAACAGCCTCGTAAGGCTGCTTTAACGAAGGCTATGGATATGCTTCGCGATAAGTTTGGCGAGGATGCCGTGCTTACAGCAGGCATGCTTGGAGACGATCCTTCGGCATTAATTCGCAACAAACGAATTAGAGGGACATCCTTGCAAACTGACGAGCATATGTTATATAGTGATGAATGAGGGTTGTTCGCTAAAAAACCACACAATCGTAAGTTTCTTGGCTTACAATTAATAGGAGGGAATACGATGTCGAAGTTTACTTGGGTTGAAAAAGATACGTGCATTGCTTGCGGAGCATGCGGGGCAACGGCACCGGACATTTACGACTACGACGATGAAGGTCTAGCAGAGGTTATTTTCGGCAGCGACGGTAACCACGGCAACACAGAAATCCCATCGGATCTATATGATGATTTGCAAGACGCGGCAGACGGCTGCCCGACGGATTCCATCAAAATCGCAGACGCTCCTTTTAATAACTAATTCTGCTAAATATGAACGGAGAGAAATCCCATTTCTTGTTTCGACAAGAGGTGGGATTTTTCTTGTTGTTTCGACATGTTTATATTGCTATATCTTCTGAAAGTGAACTAGAATAGAAGGAAGATTACTAGGAAAAATTTACTGGTTTTTGCGGAACTAGGGGGAAAATATGCTCAGGCGAAAGTGGTTGATAACAACAGCCTCAGGGCTGCTGATCTGTTTGTTCTGGTCGTTTCTAAGCAGTTTGGGAACAGGCGGCACGCTGGGACAGGTAGAGTCGGTTCTACAGGATAACATCATGCAAAAGGCAGATGCGGATCGTGCTCCGAATGTGAATATCAAGCTCATCAAAATTGACCAAGCCTCACTCGACAATTTAGGACAATTCCCGTGGGACCGCGGACTCTATGCGCAGCTTATTTCGATGTTAGCGGAAGCGGGGGCTAAAGCGATAGCGCTAGACGTCGTGCTCGCAGAGCCGGGGAATGATCCGGAGAGCGATAAGCTGATGGCGGAGACGATGAAGAAATACGCCAATGTCATCTTACCGGTCGTTTTTAACTTCAAGGCGAGACAAGATGAAGCCGGGGAGCTGGAGACGGAATCGATTTCCTACCCTGCCGAGACGATCGGAGCCGGACCTGATCAATTGGGACATATCAATGTCCTGCAGGATAAGGACGGTACGGTCCGTAAGTTAACGATCGGATTGAACGATGATAAAGGCCATGTCCTCCCGGCATTCAGCGTTAAGCTTGCCAATTACTTGCTGGATCAAGAGCATCAGATTGTGTGGAATGAAGAGAAGAAAGACTGGTATCGCGGGGAGCAGCGGATTCCGGCAGACAGCCGTAATCAAATCGCGACGGAGTTCTACACAGAGCCTCGTGAGGAGATGAGCCTTGCAACCGGTTATGATTCACAGTCCTTCTTCGATGTATTGTCAGGAAACATCCCGGCTGATTACTACCAAGGCGATGTTGTACTGATCGGTCCATTCGCAGCCGGCTTGCAGGACGAGTATTTAACTCCGCTCAGCACGACGCTGAAGATGTACGGGGTTGAGATTCACGCGAACATGATTCAATCGCTTGTTGCCGGGAAGTTCTCAACGAAAGCAAGTCCTGTTGTGAATTACGCCTTGATTATTCTGCTGACGCTCCTGTCCACGCTTCTGTTTGAACGATTTACCGGGGGTAAGGCGTTTGCGGTATATGGGGCGCTCGCTGCTGTATTTATATTGGTCTGGATTGAGCTGTATCAGCTCAAATCATTATTTATTACGTTTACATATCCGTTCTTGGCATTAACGACTGTGTTCATATGGTCCGTCGTCAGCCATTATGTTGCGGAACGACGAGAGCGCAGCCGAGTCACGAATATTTTTGGCCGCTTCGTACCGCGGACGGTCGTGGATGAGATGCTCGCTTCCGGCGAGGAAGTAACAGTAGGCGGTCAACGCCGCGACATCAGCGTAGTATTCGTCGATATCCGGGGCTTCACACCGATGTCCGAGAAGCTGGAGCCGGAGCAGGTCATTCAAGTCCTCAATGAATACTTGGATATATGCACGAAGGCCGTGTTCAATTGGAATGGTACGCTCGATAAGTTCATCGGAGACGGTGTTATGGCCATCTTCGGCGCGCCGATCTCGCAGCCGAACCATCCTGAGCTTGCAGTACGAGCAGCGCTAGAAATGAAGCGTCAATCGGCGGAGCTCGAGGAGCGTTGTTTGCGAGAGATTGGCGTTCCCGTTCGATTCGGCGTTGGTGTGAACAGCGGCCCTGCCGTCGTCGGCAACATTGGTTCTCAGATGCTGAGGCTTGACTATACGGCGATCGGTGACACCGTCAATCTGGCGGCACGGCTCGAGTCTAACGCGAAGCCGGGGCAAATTCTGATCAGTGAAGAAACGCTTGCTCGGGTGAAAGGCAAATTCATTACGCAAGCCATTGGCGAAGTGAAGGTGAAAGGGAAAGAGAAGCCTGTCCTGGTTACGGAAGTGTTAGGCGAGGCGGATGAACATAGCGAGATGGATACAACGAATAAGGAAGCGATCATGATTGATCAGCTGAAAGGGAGAGTAGGAACATGATTAGCAAAAACTACCGCAGGCTGCTCACGATGTTATGCTTGCTGCTCGCGATCGGGCCAGCGTCACTTTTTGCAGGTGCCGGCAAGGCTTCAGCTCAAGTGATGCGTGTTGCAATCGTAGATTCGATGAAAGGTGCAGTTACGGTCCTGAAGTCTGGCGGAGCCAAGCCATTCGCGGCGTTTAATAAGATGAGCTTAAATGAAGGCGACCAAATTGCTACGAGTAAAGACGGAAGTGTGGTACTCCAACTAGCTAGTGATGACGCGGACAAGGATACCATTACAATTGGTCCAAGCTCTCAAGTTACGTTTACGAAACTGAAGGAATCAAGCGGCACCAAAACCAAAATGAGTGTGTGGGCGGGTTCGCTGTGGGTGAAAGTGAAATCTGTATCCAATGCGAATGATCAATTTGAAGTGGAAACACCAACTTCGATTATGGGTGTGCGCGGAACCCAGTTCTTCGTCGGCGTCAATCCTAGAACGGGTCTGACGAGTGTGTTCCTGGCAGCGGGTGTAATAGAAGCTATTACAGGCGGGATTCGTCTTGATACGGATGGTACGCCAGATCAAGATCGTAATGTAACGCTGTATCCAACGGAACAGCTGGATGAAGCCAACAATGCAAACGGACAGGGATTAACAACATCCATTTCGATTATGGATATTACGAATTTCATAAATAACGCTTCTCCCGCAATTATCAAAGCCATCCTTGAGGACGCAGCTAACATTCGCAAGGAACAAGAAGAAATGCTGAATAAAGCGAAAGACAGCATGGACGATCCGGCGAGTAAAGATAATTTCGGCGGCACGATTAAATCGGCGGAAGATTTACAAACAGCAGCTAATAATTTAACGAACCTGCTGTCGATAATGGCTCGCGAAGCAGTGGAAGCGAAGAAGATTGATATAGATCTGATCGATCAGATCAATAAGAATGCCAAAGAGAAGCTGCTGGACCTAGACACTGTGGCAGACTTGAAGCTTTCTGAAGCGGATAAATTGAAGCAGAAAGCAGCTGAAGAGCTGAAGGAGAAGCAGCAGAAGCTTGGAGATGCCAAAGAAAAGCTGCTTCAAGAACAAAAGGAAAAAATGGCTGAAGCCGTAAAGAAGGCAAAAGAACAGCAGGAGAAGATGGCAGAAGAGAATCGGAAGGCTTTGGACGAACTCACGAAGAAGCTGGAGCTGCTTTACTTCGAGAAGCTGTCTAAGGAAGAACAGGATAAGTTTAATGCAAAGCGCGATGAAATCGCGAAGCAGCCGATTAAAGAGAATGGCTCAAGCAGTAATAGCAACAGTGGTACAGCAACAAATGCGCTTGCCAGCTTAAAATTCAGTCAAACGGCTTACGCTGCTTCGCCTCTCATCATGACGAGTCAAACCGGAGCAGTGGATGTAGAAGTCGAATTTAGTGGGTTTAGCGATTCGCGTAAAATCAAAGGTTATCAAATTGAAATCGAGTACGATGCAGAGGCAGCCAGTTTCGATACGAGCCGCTTTGATGGCGAATCGACATCACTGGATTACCGTTCCGGTGGAGGCGGCTTCGTAGTAGAGCCTGAAGGACAGCATGTATCAGGCGCTAACAGCGTAGATGACTATCGGATCGTAGAAGGCGAAACGAAGAATACGCTAGTTTATACGGTAGCGAAGTTCTCAGGCGATTCTGTTCAAATCAGTAATGCCGCATCAGTTTTGAAGCTGCCTTTCCTAGTAAGAGCGATACTGCCTGTTAATGAAGAGATTGGCCCGGATACAATGGCAGCGCCGGTTCATTTCCGGATCAAATCCATTACTGCAGTGGATGCAGCCGGTGTTCCGGTGGCAACGCTTAAAGGACCTGAGCTTGTGCTTCAAGTTAAGCCCGCCCAAAATTTGACGTAAGGGGAAAAGCATCTCATGATCAATAAACAGAAAACTGCCGCGCTTACACTTGCAGCGGCAGTCCTGCTTGGTTCTTTCGGCGGCAGCGTTTATGCTGCTTCAAACACAGCCGCAGTTGATACCGTGCTTCGAAACAAGCCGCTTTATGAGGTATATACGGCAGCTGGCACCGGCGCTTATGAATTGACGGATGGCAAATCAGCCGCTGCTGCATTTCGAGAACCGACATCTCTGCTGTATGATTCCGGTGCAGATGCCTTTTTAGTTGCAGATTCCCGCAATCAGAATCTGCGAGTTGTGACACCTTCACAGACTGCGACAGCTGCAGGCGTTTATATCGGAGACGACGAGTTCAATTCACCACTTGGCAGCTTGATTGATGGTACCGCAGCGGAGTCCGCATTTAATCGCCCGTCAGGCCTGGCGGAAGATGCGAGTGGTGCCGTATATATTGCTGATGCTGAGAATAATGCGATCCGCAAGATTACGAATGAAGGTAAAGTGGTAACCCTCGCAGGAAATGGAATCATTGGCTCGGCAGACGGCAATGGTGAAGCAGCGCGCTTCTATCATCCACTGGATCTAGCCGTTACAGGCAATGGAGTCATTTATGTAGCCGATACACTCAATCATGTTATTCGTCAAATTAAAGATGGTAAAGTGACGACGCTGAACGCAGCTTCGACTCGCATTGTTGAATATTTCCCTGGCGTAGTTGAAGGAGCTGGCGATTATGCTGACGGACCGCTGAGCCAGGCTAAATTCAATGAACCTAGCGGCCTTGCTTTAGACGCGAAAGGCAATTTATACGTAAGTGATACAGGCAATAATCTTATTCGTTATATTGATTTCAAGACGCTGACGGTTACGACAGTTGCGGGTACTGCTGCTAAATACGAAGCCAAGGAACCGTATTCAGAGGGCGGTTATGCCGATGGAAATGCAGCCAGTGCAAAGTTCCAAGCACCGCGAGGTTTGACCGTTACGCCGGAAGGCGGAGTTCTAATCGCAGACTCGCTGAATCATGTGATCCGCTATTTGAATAAAGGTGCAGTAACCACGATTGCAGGTGTGCCCGGCGAAGAAGGCAGGACTAGCGGTATTGCGGGAAGCGCAACGCTAAATCGGCCGACCGATGTCGTGTGGATGGGACAAGGCGCATTTGCAATTGCCGATGCAGGAAGTAACACGATTAGAGTTGTGGTTCCGTATACGGTGCCCGAGCAATTGCAAGCGGATGGAAGCATCCATTTGCTGTATCATCAGAAGGTGCTGGACGCCGATGTGGCGCCGATCATTAAAGCCGGAACAACATTCGTGCCGCTTAGAGTGCTGACAGAGGAGCTTGGTTTCCGTGTGAAATATTCAGGTGGATCTGCTGTTCTGGATCTTAATGGTGTCAGCTATACGGTGAAGAGCGGTTCTGCGCAAATCGTGAAGAAGCTTTCTAGTGGCGCGTCCGAAACATTGGCGCTTCGCTCGGCAGCGTTCACATCTGACAGCAGATTGTTCCTGCCGGTCCGCTTCTTCGCGGAGGAGCTTGGACTTGATGTACAGTGGCTATCCGATGCTCGGTCCGTGTTGCTTCGTGATAAGAAGTTTTAAAGTGAATAAAATTTTCACAAAAAGAGCTGTGCGGTGCAAACCGTACGGCTCTTTTTGCCGATATAGTAGCTACAACAATTCAAAGGTCCGGAGGTTCAGTTTCATGATTGAGGAACAAAATGATAAATCCTATTTGAAGCGCTACGTACAGAACCATCCAACGAATCGAATGGCGTGGTATCTATTGGGCAAACAATATATGGAAGAAGGCAAGGAAGCGAAAGCGAATTACTGTTTTCTGCAGTCCGGCAGTGTGTATGAAGCCTATGAACGCAAGCAGCATGAGCTGGCTCATGATCCAAGCGTTATTATCGAACAGTGGAATAAGAAGCGAAGAGTTAGGAATTTGTTGACTCGCATCTCGATTGCTTCTTTAGTCTTTCTAGGGGTCTTATTGGCAGCCCCCTTCGGCTTGGCAAAGGATGAAGCGGAGCAAGAAGTCGACGTAGATTCAGCAAATGTTCAGACTCAAGCACCTGCGAAGAATGGGCTAAGGGTTGCCTTCATTAAACCTGCAGGAGAGAAGACATTGGGAAATGCACTGGGGGCGTTGCTAACTGGAGAGGGGCGACCTTCGCGGACAAGTTTAGCAGTCATGCTGCAGCGTGACGGGAATTGGCGCAAATGGACAGGGGACACACGTATATTGGTTGAGGCAAAACGGGAAGGGAAATCGGATGAGGCTTCAGTTCGTCTGCTCGACGGTCAAACCTGTGACTGTCAACCGGGAAATGCCTCCTCCGCATTCAAAGCCTATACCGAGTGGAGCCGCGAGCAAGAAATGCGCTGGACGCTGGCAAGTGCGATTACACATTATCACGAACGCACGAAGTCTTGGCCCTCAAGCATGGATGATCTGACGCGCTCTTATCCGAATAATACACTGTCAGGAACGTCATCTCAGATGAAGAAGTTGTTCCCGGCGCTGTTGCAGGCAGGGAAGGAACGTACAGCCGGGAAACCCGCAAGTGTAGGTTCGACTGTAGAGAAAGCCGGAAGCGAAGGCTCAAATTCCACTTCGGACTCGCAATCCACTTTCGCAAGTTCTTCTGAGACTAAGCTCTCCGATGAACCGCTATCCATTATCGTAGATAAAGACCGCCATCAGCTAGCTGTCGTCTCGGGAGATGTTATTGTCCGCAGTTATTCAGTCGGTCTTGGTGGAAAGAAGACACCATCAGGTGCATTCTTCATCAGCGAGAAAGTGAAAAACCCCAATGGGCGGGATGACAGCGAATTCGGCAGCCGAGGCATGACACTTTCAAATACCCTTTATGCGATTCATGGCACTGATGAACCGGAAAGTATTGGGAAGGATGAGTCTCACGGCTGTGTGCGGATGAACAAGAAGGATCTTGAAGAACTGTATGATATGGTGCCGCTCGGAACGAAAGTGGAAATAAAAAGCGATGTCCTCCCGAGCGCTGCGACTCCGGCTGCTGAGCGTTTCCGCTTGAAGCCGGTGCAGGACGAGACGAACACCGCTGTTGTTTATCGCTGGTTGAACTAATACGAGATGCTATTTATTATCAAGAATTAGCAGTACAGCCATCACGATGACGACAACACTGAAAATTGATCCAATCCAAACGAGCGCCTTCTTATTGATTTGTTCCTTGGGCTTGCTCTTCATAATTGGGGGTCTCTTCTTGGCTTGGCTCATGTGGATCAACCTTTCTTTTACTTTAAGTGGGTTTGTACCCTTATTGTAATCGTTTTCTTGGCCAGATACAACTACTCTACCGGTTGTAAATAAGGGGTTTGCACGCAGGAAAGCCGCGGCAGGCTCTTTCTTTTTCCCTTCTAACACGTTAAACTGTTCGGTAGAGCTAACACGAAGAACGGAGTGAGTTACGTTGTTGTATTCAAAATTGGCCAAGCCTTATTTCTTCCGAATGGACCCCGAGAAAGCCCATCATACGGTTATTGATGGCCTTCATACTGCAAGCCGTGTACCGGGAATACCGGCACTGATGCGAGCGATGTACGGTGTACCGGAAGCAAAGGAGCTTGAAGTCGATCTGTTTGGCCTACATTTTGCCCATCCGATTGGACTTGCCGCGGGATTGGATAAGAATGCTAAGGCTGTCGATATGTTTGCCAATATTGGCTTCGGATTTGCAGAGGTAGGAACAGTAACACCTAAAGGGCAGATAGGCAATGATCTCCCGCGATTGTTCCGTTTGCCTTCCGATGAAGCATTGATTAACCGAATGGGCTTCAATAATGAAGGCGCGGCTGCAATGGCGGCAAGACTGGCGCAGGATACGAACAGGCGTATACCGATCGCGGTCAACATAGGCAAAAACAAAACAACGCCGAATGAACTGGCCCACGAGGATTACCGTGCTTGCTTGCAAGCCTTATATACATATGGCGATTTCTTTGTCGTCAATATTAGTTCTCCGAACACGCCGGATTTACGGGCGCTGCAGCATGGTGATGAATTGAGACTTCTATTATCGACCGTAATGGAAGAAATGGTTGTTCAAGCGAAGAAGAACGGCGGTACACGCAAGGCGGTTCTGGTCAAAATCGCGCCGGATATGACGGACGAGCAGCTCGGCTATACAGTCGATACGATTAAGGCGAGCGGCGTAAACGGCATTATTGCAACAAATACGACAATTAGCCGTGATGGCCTGCAGCATTCGAATGCGAAGGAGACCGGCGGCCTGAGCGGGAAGCCCTTAAAGGACCGATCAACGGAAGTTATTCGCGAGGTATATCGACAAACCGGCGGCAACCTGCCTATTATTGGTTCAGGCGGCATCTTTACTGCTGCAGATGCATACGATAAAATTCGCGCAGGTGCAAGTCTTGTTGAAATCTATACGGCACTCATCTATCGAGGGCCGGAATTGCTGCGAGAACTTGCGACCGGGCTAAAGGAAAACTTGCGCAGAGATGGATTTAAGTCGATTATAGAAGCAGTAGGAGCAGATCATCGGTCTTAGACAGGAGGCGGCCGGATGGACGGTAGAGACTGGGGACTTTTTTTGCAGCCTTACGAGCAAGCGGTAGAAGAATTAAAGGTGAAGCTGAAGACGCTTCGCACAGAGCTAAAGAACAGGGAAGCTTATTCGCCGATCGAGTTTGTAACCGGCCGGGTCAAGCGGATTTCCAGCATATTGGAGAAGGCGAAGCGGTTGTCGGTGCCAATGGAGAATATCGATACCGGGATTGAAGATATAGCGGGCATCCGCATTATGTGCCAATTTGTCGATGATATTCATCGAGTAGCGTCATTTATTCGGTTACGCCAAGATTTGAAGCTTGTCTACGAGAAGGATTATATTACGAATTTCAAAGACAGCGGCTATCGAAGCTACCATATGATTGTTGAGTATCCGGTCCAAACGGCAATCGGACTCAAGCATGTATTGGCCGAGATTCAAATTCGTACGCTGGCTATGAATTTCTGGGCGACGATTGAACACTCGCTCAATTATAAATATAAAGAGAGCTTGCCGGACGAGGTACGCGATCGTCTGAAGAAAGCAGCCGAAGCGGCATCTGTGCTGGACACGGAAATGTCGAGCATTCACAAAGAAATTCTTAACGCACAGCGGGAATTTGAAGAGAAATCGAACATGGTATCGAGCGTGCTGAGCGATATTCAGGAACTGTATTTCTTCCACCGCGTTCGTGAAGCCGTTCAGTTCCAGCTGCGGTTTAACGAGCTATGGGAGCAAGAAGACGCCTATGGCATTCGAATGCTGTCTGATGAAATTCGCACAGCCATTAATAGGGCGAAGAAAGGCGGCACGAACTAAGTGGGGACGGATCATACGTATGATGAGCGGTTCGTTCACTTTGTAGTGTTGTTTAATGTAGACGAGGATTATTTTGAATGCCATGAAGTGATGGAGGAACTGTGGCTCGAGGAGGGCCGCAATGTCCTCTATCAAGGGCTTCTGCAGGCGGCAGTCGGTTTGCACCACTTCCGCAATGACAACTTCTCCGGCGCGGTAAAGCTGTTTACGCAGGCGGAGAAAAAGCTTGTCCATTATCCGGACGAGCTGATGGGACTGGACTTGAAGCAGCTTCGGGCTGACATCGCAACCAGTTTAGCGCCGCTTCGTGTATGGCTGGATCATGGGGGAGCGTCCTCTGGTGAGGCACCGCCTGCTTTTGCTCCATTCCGACTTGTTGTAAAGGATGATCAACTGCGCGAACTTGCGAAAGCGCTTGCGGAAATTCCGTTCGAAAATCGTCTTCATGGAGAGGATTAACTGATGATAGATGTTCAAGGGTTAACGAAGGTGTATCGCGTTCACGTCAGGCAGCCCGGTTTTGCCGCTTCCCTTCGAAGCTTGTGGCATCGGGAATACCGTGAGGTGCGTGCGGTAGACGGTATCGATTTTCACATTCCGGAGGGACAAATTGTTGGCTTTCTTGGGCCTAACGGTGCGGGTAAAACAACGACAATGAAGCTGCTGACAGGTCTTCTGCATCCGACATCGGGTCAGATCAAAGTAGGCGGCTTTATTCCGTTCCAGCAGCAAAATGCGTTCAAGAAGCGGGTGAGCCTCGTGATGGGACAGAAAAGTCAGCTGATCTGGGATATTCCGGCCTCAGAGACGTTTCTGATTCATAAAGAAGTCTACGATATTGCGCCGGCTGACTATCGCCAGCGGATCGATTATTTTACCGAAATGCTTGATCTCTCGGCGGTTATCGACAAGCCTGTACGGCAGCTGTCGCTTGGGGAGAGAATGAAATGCGAGCTGGTCGCAGCGCTGCTGCACCGGCCTGATCTTGTATTTCTAGACGAGCCGACCATTGGACTCGATGTGAATATGCAGGAAGCTATGCGCAGGTTCATCGCTTCGTATAACCGAGACTATAAAGCAACCATTCTACTGACAAGTCACTATATGGCAGATGTGTCTGCACTATGCGAGCGGGTACTTGTCATCAACCACGGCAAACTGCTTTATGATGGTGCGATCAGCAAGCTGATCGATCGATTCTCGCCCAATAAACGGATAACCTTGGTACTAGGTGATCCGGTTTCGGTAGAAACCGTACAAGCGGCAGTTCATAGCGGTGGTGGAAGGCTTGTTTCGTATGAGTATCCAGAGCTTGAAGTGGAGGCACCGCGTGAGGATGTGACCGGTTTATCAGCCAAGCTGCTCACTTCGCTGCCGGTTGTAGATTTAACGATAGAAGATCCTTCCCTTGAATCAGTTATCGGCATGGCCTATGCCAAAGCAGAAGACCCGCTGCAGCAAGAGCAGGTTCACCTGCCTACGGAGATCGGCGTATGATGCTTGCGGCAGGCGCATTCTGGCGTAAATATGCGGTCGTCTTTAAAGCGGATTGGGCGATCATGATGGCCTACCGAAGCGAGAGTCTAATCTGGATGTTTGGCGCGTTTGTGCAGCCTCTCGTCAGCTTGGCGGTGTGGACGTCACTCAGTGGCAGCGGCTCCATTGCCGGGTACCGAGCATCCGATTACGTGCTTTATTTCTGCGCGGTGTTGGTTGTGGACCGTCTCACGCGATCTTGGGATGTCTACGAGCTCGACAATGACATCCGGCAGGGAACCTTCTCCGGAAAGCTGCTTCGACCATTTCATCCGATTCATTGGAGTATTAACGGGAATCTGGTCTATAAAGTGTTCTTTGCAACACTGATGATTCCGTCATGGCTGTTACTTGCACTCTTCATTCCTTCGATGCGTACGACAGTGGGGATCGGAACGGTTGGTTTGGTACTGCTCGCCGTTGTGCTTTCGTCCTCATTACGGTTTCTGATTGGCTACATGTTCGGTTTGCTCGCGTTCTGGAGCAATCGGGCGACAGCTGTTTATGCCTTGTATGAAGGCATTCATCTGTTTCTATCTGGGAGAATTGCACCGCTGTCGATGTTTCCGGATTGGGTTTCCTATGCGGCCAAATATTTGCCTTTCTATGTTACCGTTGCGTTCCCAGTCGATCTGCTGACTGGTAGATTGCAAGGGGAGCCGCAGCAAATAATGATAGGCTTTATTCAGCAGATAGGCTGGCTGCTCGCATTGCTGCTCTTATTCCGTGTCATGTGGCGGCAAGGACTTAAACGATACGGCGCGTCGGGAGGATGATGGGGACATGAGGCGAGCATATCGACTGTTTCGAACGTTCTTCCACGCCTGTCTGGCAGAAGAATTTGAATATCGAGCTAACTTTGTAGCAAACTTAGGCTCCACTTTGTTCTCGCTTGCGATGTCGATTCTGACAGTCGTATTATTCTTCTATCGATCACCTTCACTTGGCGGCTGGTCATTCGATGAGGTGCTTGCGCTTCTTGGTGTATTCAACGCACTGCATGGCTTCGTGGAACTGTTTCTGCAGCCGAATATGTCACGTCTTGTCGGGCATATTCGGCAAGGGACGCTGGACTTCGTATTGCTAAAACCAGTGGACAGCCAGTTTTTCGTCAGCTTCCGGCACTTAGTGTTATGGCGCTTCGCCGACATTGGACTCGGACTTGCTTTGACCGGCTATGCGGTATGGCGTTTGACTGGACTGCCGAGCCTCGGCGGTGTGTTGATGTTTGGTTTGTTGTTTGTGGCGTCGCTCGTCATTATCTATGCGCTGTGGACAGGCATGATGGTCATGTCCTTCTGGGCGGTTAAGGTGGATAATTTGGCGTTCTTATTCGGTTCGTTATTCGAAACGTCACGTTATCCTGTCAGTGTCTATAAAGGTGCATTGCGACTCGCGCTCTTGTATGTCATGCCGATAGGCCTCGTGACGACAGTGCCGGCTGAAGCATTGATCGGGCGGTTCGATGCCTCACATGCAATCGGTGCACTGCTGCTGGCGATGCTGTTTCTAATGGCTGCTCGCTTGTTATGGAAACGGGCTTTGCGGGCGTATACGAGCGCTAGCAGCTAAGGTGTAAACATGAGGGTAGTCCCCGTTTGCGGCTCATTGCCGGCGGGGGCTGTTTTTGTTTTGTTCAGCAGCGATGTGTAGGTGTTGGTCAAGATAGCGGCTTTATTATACAATGGGTGAAGATAATGCATGCTGGAGGCGTAAAAGGAATGGCAAAACGAATGCGGCTGGATAAGCTGCTGGCAAATATGGGTTTTGGAACGCGCAGTGAAATTAGACGAGCTGTGAAGATGGGAAGAGTGACCGTGGATGGTGCGGTGGTCAAAGATTTCGGCTTGCAGCTCGATCCGGATGAGGCGGCGGTCCGATTCGACGATGAAGAGGTTATCTATCGCGAGACGATTTATGTCATGCTGCATAAACCGCAAGGTGTCGTATCGGCGACGGAGGATTCGCGCGACCGTACCGTGATCGACCTGCTCGATCCTGAGGATCGTGTGCTGCAGCCGTTTCCGGTTGGTCGGCTTGATAAGGATACAGAAGGACTGCTGCTGCTGACAAACGATGGGAAGCTGGCCCATGATCTGCTATCCCCGAAGAAGCATGTTCCGAAGCTTTATGAAGCGATCGTACACGGGGACGTGGATGCACGTGACCAAGAGGCGTTCGCAGCAGGCGTGACGCTGGACGATGGCTATGAGACGATGCCGGCTGAGCTCGTTATCGGGGAGAAAGAAACCAAAGAAGACGGCATATACAGCCGGATTACGCTAACCATTCACGAGGGAAAATTTCATCAAGTGAAGCGAATGTTCGAAGCGGTTGGCAAGAAGGTTGTCTATCTTCGCCGCAATGCGATGGGACCGCTGCAGCTCGATCCGGGACTGCCGCTTGGCTCTTATCGACCGCTTACGGAAGAGGAACTAACGCAGTTGCAATCTGTCCATAAGAAGGCGGATGTATCCGAAGACTGACAGAGACAAAGAGAGGCTGACTCAGGATGGGAACGACGATTAACTACGATATTATCGCATTGGATGTTGATGGAACGCTGTTAACGGACAATCATGAACTGACACCTGCCGTGAGAGAAGCGGTTAGAGAGGCTCACGCGCGAGGTGCAGAAATCGTCTTATGTACAGGCAGAGGGCCAGCTAATGCGTTGCCAGTGCTGGATGCACTCGGTTTATCGGGTACGATGATTACCCACAACGGTGCAGCGACAATCGATGCAGCGCAGCGTAAAGTGCTGCACCAATATAGCATTGACGCTTCTGAAGTAGCTAGGTTCCGTGATTATAGCGTGCAAGGCGGTCATCACTTTGACATTAATACCGCGTTTGACATGTTGGTCGAAGGAATAAGCCCGGAAGCGGCGGAGATGTACCGGAAGTATGAAGCCAGACCGGTTATGCGGGATCCGAAGGATCCGCTGCCGGATGGACTTGTGAAATTCACGTTGTTTGGCAGCATCGAAGATCTTGATCTGATAGAGGCGGAATGGAACGGCTGGGAGCATGGGCTTCAGCATATCCGCAGCGGCGACTATTTCATCGATGTACAGCACAAAGAAGCAAGCAAAGGAACGGCGCTGCGTAAGCTTGCCGAAGCGCGAGGCGTCGATCCAAGCCGGGTTATGGCGATCGGGAACTATTTCAACGATGTTGGCATGCTGATGTTTGCCGGGCTCGGCGTTGCTGTTGCGAATTCGCCGGATGGCGTGAAGGAAGCGGCGGATGTCGTTACTTTATCTAACGAAGAAGATGGCGTTGCAGCAGCACTGCAAACTTACGCGTTCGCCTAACATGAAAAACCGTCGAGGGGGATAAGTCCCTCGACGGTTTTTGCATATCAGATCGTGGCTATTTTCCTACAGGATTAGTACATAAACCCGCGGGATACGATGACCAGCAGTATGAAAAGTACCAGGATCACGCCAGCAGAAGTAAAGCCTCCGTGCATACCGGACATGCAATTTCCTCCCTTAAAGGTGATTTCCGGCGCCAGATGGTGCAACTTGTGGTTGGTTTTCTTGGCACTCGGTATACAGTATTGTATGAAAAATACGGTACAGCGATTGGACAGATGCCCTCGTTCTCTCACAATTGGGCATTTGCCTTTGGTTGAATGTCTTCGGTTTGAGACAGCAGTACCAGAGACATTTGAAGGGAATACAATGCCTATAGACGTTTGCGGAATGGTCAAGTATGCTAGGAAAATAGGTAATTAGTGGGAATGAAAGAACCGGGTTTAGCGATTAGGGATGAGGAGTGAAGAAACGATTTGAACACGATTCGTACGGAAACGCCGTTCGATCATGGAGCGGTGTGGCATGTGAATGTGGAAGCCTTCAGTAATCGGGAAGATGAAGCGAAGCTTGTGGAGCGAATTCGGCTGTCGGATTCTTTTGTGGAATCTTTATCTCTTGTTGCCGAATCTGAGCAAGGCATTATCGGCCATGCTTTATTCAGTAAAGCGAGCATTGTAGTCGGTGAGACGAACCATGAAGTCATTGTTCTGGCACCGATCGCGGTTCTGCCAGCGTTACAGAAGCAAGGTGTTGGTAAGAAGCTGATCGAAGAGGGATTAACGCGCAGCCGTCAGCTTGGATACCCCGGCGTGCTGCTCATTGGACATCCGGAATATTATCCTCGGTTCGGGTTTCGGCCTGCAAGTACTTTCGGACTTGTACTCAAGCAATTTGATGTGTCGGATGAAGTGTATATGGCAGTAGAATTGACCGATGGAGCACTGCATGATTTACAGGGTGGCGAATTGAGATTCCCTGCTGCTTTCTTCGGCGGCTAGCAGCAGAAGCAGCTGCCTTGCAATAATGAACGAGGTGACTTCGCAGTGGTAACTGT
The DNA here is from genome assembly GCF_059383735.1 of Paenibacillus sp. N22P23. Lineage (NCBI taxonomy): Bacteria > Bacillati > Bacillota > Bacilli > Caryophanales > Paenibacillaceae > Paenibacillus > Paenibacillus sp. N22P23. The sequence goes on along the minus strand of NZ_JBXENT010000001.1, from coordinate 1,963,896 downwards.
AGAGACGGAAGTACTGATTAACGCACCTATTGAGGTGTGTTTTGACTTAGCCAGAGATATTGATGTGCATACCCGTACTGTATGGAAGCACACAAAGGAGAAGGCAGTCGCCGGGGTAACGAGCGGTCCGATTGGACTGAACGAGACGGTCACCTTCGAAGCTACTCATTTCTTCGTGAGACAGCGGCTGACTTCGAAGATTACGGAATTTCGCGCTCCGTATTTCTTTGTGGACGAGACCCAGCGCGGAGCTTTCAAGTATTTGCGCCATGAGCATCTGTTAGAAACTGTAGATGGAAAGACACTCATGAAAGATAAATTAACCTTCGCCGCTCCGCTTGGCCCACTCGGCTGGGCTGTGGAACGACTCGTATTGAAACGATATATGCAGCGGTTCCTGGAGGATCGGAATGTACAGGTCAAGCGCATCGCAGAAGAGCGCAAGGAGTGAAAGGCATGATTCATTCGAAGTCATTCCCATTGCTTGAAACATCAAGACTTCTCCTGCGTCAATTAAGCGAAGAGGATGCCGGAACGCTGTACGATTATTTTCGTCTGGATGAGGTTACGGTCTATTATGATCTGGAGAGCTTTACGGATCGACATCAGGCAGAGGCGCTTATCGAAAGCTGGAACAACCGATTCAATTGTTCGGAAGGGATTCGATGGGCCGTAACATGGAAAGCGTCAGGCGCTGTCCTTGGTACCTGCGGCTATCATAATTGGGCAAAGGAGCATTATAAAGCCGAGATTGGCTATGAGCTTCATCCTGACTATTGGCGTCAAGGTATCATGACCGAAGCGTTGGAGGCCGTTCTGGCCTATGGCTTTAAGGAGGTGGGGCTGAACCGGGTTGAAGCATTTATCGATCCGGCCAACGACAGCTCTCGAAGACTGCTTATGAAAATCGGTATGCGCGAAGAAGGTCTGATGCGCGATTATTTCTATGAGAAGCACCGTTTCGTGGATGCGGTGTTGTTCGCGACTCTGAAGCGAGATCAGGCTGAGTAGGAGGCGAAGCGTGTGAGATTCATTTCCGGATTTGTTGATAACGATGGCGTGCGGATTCATTATTATGATTCAATCAACTATGCCGATCCAGATCGTGACCCTCTTCTCATTTGCCCAGGTTTATCGGAAACGGCGGAAGAATATGTAGATTTACTTGAATATCTGCTGCCAAGGCGAGGTGTTGTCCTCTCGTTCAGAGGCAGGGGGTATAGCGACACGCCGGAGAGCGGCTATCATTTGGATGAACATGTGAGTGATATTGAAGCCGTGATACGTACACTTGGAATACAGTCATTCCATTTGTTCGGACATTCGAGAGGCGTTTCGTATGCTCTCGGATATGCCAATCACAATGAACGGCCTATCCGCTCTCTTCTATTAGGTGACTACCCGCCGGAGCACCGTCAAATGCCAATCGGCTGGGCTGATGAATATATTGAAGATTATTTGATTCCGTTCCAGCGAACTTCGAACATACGAACAGAGGCTGTGTGGGGCATTCAGCGGGAATCCCAGCTTGTTGCTCTCGACACTCCATCTGCATTGCCGGCACTCATCTTGCGAGGAAAACTAGAAGGATCGCTAATTAACGATACGGATTTGCAACGGTACAGAGACAAGTTCCGATCGATCAAAGTCGAGGAATTTCATCGCTCGGGTCATGACCTTATGGGCACTGAGAAGGAAGGCTGTTACGAGGCAATACGTCGTTTCTTAGACGCTCTAGATCCAGGAAAGAGGTAGTTAAAGATGATTACGATCAGATTCGGTACCCTTGGTGATTTGGAGGCTGCTGAGAGCTGGGATCGCCATACGCCTAAGCCTGTTCTGGCATGGAAACTCGATCATGAGGATATTATTATTGCAGAACAGCCAAATGGAAGTGTCGGTTACATAAGGCTGGAGCATTTATGGTCGCAATTTCCGTATATCGGATTAATTAAAGTGAAAGAAGAGCTGCGCGGCAGCGGAATCGGCAAGCAAATGCTCCAGTTTGTTCAAGCCCACCTCAAGCAGCAGGGAGCAGCTAAGCTATACAGCTCCTCTCAGGCCGATGAATCCGCACCTCAAATGTGGCATCGCAAAATGGGCTTTACGGAATGCGGCATTCTAAGCGGCATCAATGATGGCGGCGTTGGCGAACTGTTTTTTGTGAAGGAGCTCTAACAATATTTATAGAGGTGATCATATGGGGACAGCTTATACATCCATTCTTCCGGAGCATGCCGAGTTCATTGCAAATCAGAAAATGTTCTTTGTCGGCACAGCGGCCGCCGAGGGACATGTGAATTTATCGCCTAAAGGCCATGATGCCTTTCGCATATTGTCGCCAAATCAAGTGGCCTACCTGGATTTAACCGGAAGCGGGAACGAGACGAGTGCCCATCTAACGGCAACCGGCCGAATCACGTTTATGTTCGTAGCCTTTGAAGGAAAACCGCTCATTCTGCGTCTGTATGGCACGGGACGTGTCGTTCTTCCAAGCTCCCCAGAGTGGGCGGAGACATCAGCGCCGTTCGAGTTGTATCCGGGCTATAGGCAAATTATCGTGGCTGACATTGATATTGTGAAAACGTCTTGCGGCTTCAGCATTCCATATTATTCGTATGAAGGTGAACGTGATTTACTTCTCAAATGGGCTGTCAACCAAGGAGAGGAAAAGCTTGTACAATATCGCGCGAACAAGAACAGTACTAGTATGGACGGCTATATGACTCCTATAGGGGTGGAACTCTCAGAAGATGAAAAGTGAAACTGTACTCGCAGAACAATTGAAGCTGATTTTGCGGGGTAACGAATCCTTCATGCAAGATATTCAGCTCGTTTCGAGCTTGCAGCTTCCCCAATGTTATATCGCAGCAGGTTACATTCGTAATCTGGTTTGGGATCATCTGCATGGCTATTCTTACCGGGCGACTCATGATGACATTGATGTTGTTTACTTCGACCCAGAACATCTTGATGAAGAGAAAGATCGCGAATTAGAGCGCCAATTGGTGAGCTGTACCGGTCATGCGAAATGGTCGGTCAAAAACCAAGCCAGAATGCATATTCGCAATGGCAGCGCACCTTATCTCTCAACAGAGGATGCACTTCTACGATGGCCGGAAACGGTCACTTCAATCGGAGCAAGGCTGAATGATGACGATCAATTGGAGCTGTGCTGTCCGCATGGTTTATCCGATTTATTCAAGATGCAGGTGAGGCAGAGTCCTTATTTTGAAGATCGAGCGTATTATTTGGAGCGTATTCGAAAGAAAGCTTGGCGCACGTTGTGGCCGAAGCTAGTCGTTGTGGAATGAGGCAATTTGGAAGCAGATGCTCAGCGGTATGATTTTCGGTTACAATAAGAATAGCTTTACTTATCTACATCTAGAGAAAGAAAATATAGGGGTCATACCAAATGAGCATGGTAGTAAAGGGAATTATTATTGGATTATCTATAGCGGCACCGGTTGGACCGATCGGCATTTTGTGTATGAAGAGAACGATTAATCAAGGACGTCTATGTGGTGCGGTAGCAGGTTTAGGTGCAGCGACCGCCGATGGCATTTATGGGCTGATCGCTGCTTTCGGATTCGATATGATAACAAGCGGGTTAATAGCACAGCAGATGTGGATTCGATTGATCGGCGGGTTATTCCTCTGTTATTTGGGCTTCCAATCGTTCCGCTCCAGTAAGGCGGATGCCAATGTGGAACCGCAAATGAGCCGCAATGCTGCGGCGGCTTACATCACGACTTTCTTACTTACCATTACGAATCCAATGACGATATTATCGTTTCTTGGTATTTTTGCCGGGCTCAATATCATGCAGTCTTCAACTGCGGATTCAGTAACACTTGTCCTCGGCGTGTTTGCAGGCTCTATGCTTTGGTGGTTGTTCTTATGTGTTGTCATCGGTGCTATTAGACAAACACTGAATGCAAGGGCCATGCTAGTAATCAATCAAATCTCGGCATCCGTATTACTGGCTTTCGGGGTATATTCGCTCTATCAGGTTTTTTCTTCATGACTCAGAAGCTGACTTACAAGCGATCAATGCATCTAGAAGGATGATGGACCTATGAACAACTTACATGTAACACTGCGGACGAAACGGCTTACGCTGCGGATCATTGACGAGTCCGACACTTCGAAGGTCTATGATTTTGTCATGCGCAATAAAAATGCACTGATCCTGTGGGAACCGGGCAGAACCAGCGAATATTACACGCCGGAGTTTCAGAAACAGCTTATCAAAAGTGATATGCAAAGCATGCAAAGCGGACAGAGCGTGAAGTTCTGGCTATGTAAAAATGATCATCTGAAAGGGGAACTCATTGGGACCGTCACGCTGAATAATATCGTCAGAGGGGCCTTTCAATCCTGTCACCTGGGGTATCGGATGGACATAGCAGAGCGCGGCAAAGGGTACATGAAAGAAGCGCTGGCGCAAACGATTTCGTACGCATGGGAAGAATTGAATTTACACCGTATCGAGGCGAATATTATGCCGCGAAATACCGCTTCTCTCCACGTAGTAGAGCGGCTTGGTTTCCAGCATGAAGGGCTGGCGCGGGATTACCTCCGAATAAACGGCAAATGGGAGGACCATATTCATATGGTGCTGCTGAATCCTTCATGGGAAGATCGATAACATTCGAGGGTGAGGGTGAGAATGCATCTTAAGGGCATTCCAGTTGATGCAGGTTTCATGGTAAAATAGATAGCGTGTCTTATTCGGAAAAACAAGAAAAGCGAAGGTAACGAAGAAATGCTATCTCTGATGAAATCAACGCATGAACATATAGCAAGTGAGCTGGCGGTTTTGAACTCGAATCCGTATTTCAATGCCATTTCCAAAGATAAAGAACAGCTGACAGATGAAGATATTGCTGCAGATTTGAAGGATGCAGAACAAGTCGGAGCTGAACGATATATTATTCGTGAGCAAGGAACCGTTATTGGCATTCTCGAGTTTCTGATGAACAACCCCAATGATTCTTGCCCATGGATCGGACTGCTTGTCATTCATGGGGCTTACCAAGGCCGTGGTTACGGGAATGCTGCACTGGATTTATTCGATTCCATTATGCGTGAACGCGGTGTAACCTCCCACCGGCTCGGCGTACTGGCTTCGAATGCGGCAGCACATGCTTTCTGGCAGCGTAATGGCTGTGTGCAAGTAAAGCCTGCCGTGCTGCCTGATGGCAAAGATATCATGATTTACGAACGAACCGTCCGCTGAATGGATGAGAAAGAAATTAAAAGACGGGAGCATACATGCGATGTACAGAATGGCGACGCTTTGCTTGCTGCTAAGCTTTCTTCTGCTGCTTAGTGCCTGTACAGCCAAAGACGACCCTGATGATAATCAAGGCCCGGTAACCGGGGAACAAATCGACTATCAAGAGACAGGCGCCAATCGCGTCATGAACGCTTATGAGGAATCGATGGTCGAGGCCATCAACAAGAAACGGTTCTCCTTGGTAGAAGGATTGCTGGACCCGGCCGGTCCCCTCTATAAGCAGCAAGAAAGCCTGGTAAGACGTCTAAGCGATAAGAATATCAAAGAAAAGCTCATTCGCTATCAAATTAAGAATATCCAGAAAATCAACGGTGAATATAAGTTTTATATTATCGAGAAAATAGGCATCTATTATGCGGATGGCCGCTCCTCGATTAATGAGTATAATTGGATCTATACGGTCACGGAGAACACGAGCAATAAGTCTTTCAAGGTTTACAGTATTGAGCGATGGGAATAGTACGCGAAAGAACATAGGCGGGCAGGTGACGGCTCCATCCGAGCTGTCTGCCTGCCTTCCTTGCAACTAAATAAGAATCGAATCACGAGGTGCAACTATCATGAGAGAACTAGCGTTTGAGAACTATACAGCCCAATATTTAGAAGAAGTACGCCAAACATACAACCATTTCGTGGAAAATACGACGGTTTCGTTTGATATGCTGCCCTATTCATCGGAACAGATGAAGCAGTTGATCGAGCCTACGGCTGATATATATCGTTCCTATATCGTAAAGCTGGATGGACAATACGCGGGTTATGCGCTGCTCACGCAGCATAAGAAGCGCCCGGCGTTTAACGTAACGGCGGATGTAACCATCTATCTTGAACCGGCGTTTACCGGTAAGGGGATTGGTGGTGAAACAATGGCGTTTATCGAAGGCGTTGCGAGGGAATTGAATTTCCATTCCTTGGTAGCGTTAATCTGCACCGAGAACGACAGCAGTATATCATTGTTTAAGAAGTTAGGCTACGAACAAGTCGCGTGCTATAAAGAAATTGCTTACAAATTCGACCGCTGGCTCGACTTGGCGTCTTTTCAGAAGATATTGAGATAACTCATTACTTGAAAATGACTTGTATAGGCGGGATGCTGTATGATGCATGGCAATCGAAAAAGCATCGCAGGTATGGTGGTGATCACAGCCGCAGTAATTCTAGCAATTGCCGGCTGCAGCGACAAGTCGGAACAGCTGGAGCAGCAGGTGGTTTCACAGCAGAAGCAGCTAACGGAATTGCAGGAATCAAACAGCAAGCTCGCCATCCGGCTGAAAGAGTCAGAAGATAAAGTTGCAGCGTTAAGGGCGGAGAAGGAGCAGCTTACTGCACAAACCGAACAGCTTACCAAGGAAGGTGAGCAAGCGGCGCGTATTGATAAGGAAATTCCCGCTGATGTCGTGGCGTTTCTATTTCAGTATTTACATACGGTACAATTAAAGCCAGACGCGTCAGCCAAAGTATGGGGCGACTATTTTGTCGATCGTGAGAGAACTAAATGGTTTATCGATGCCATTCTTTCACGACCGGAACTCTCGTATACCAAGCTGATGTATCAAGGAGAGACGATCTATAAGAAACCGGGCATATCGAATCGAATCATGGGCATCCATGCATTCAAGGCGGATGAAGAGGTAGATGCCTATTCCCTTTCGAATGTGAATAATACCGGTTGGAAAATTGTCGATGTCGATTAATAGGACGGATTTTATGGTGAAGAAGTTGGTTGGACTTATTACTATACTCTATTTATTGCTGCTCCTCTATTGGATGTTTATCGGATTTGGCCGCTCGGGAACGCAGTGGTCCGGCTATCGATACAATCTTGTTCCAATGCGTACGATTCGACTGTATTTCGATCACGCAGACAGTTTTACGCCTACCCATTGGCTGGTTAATATCGTAGGCAACGTGGCGGTGTTTGTCCCGTTCGGACTTTCAATTCCGTATTTATACCGCGTTCGGATCGTACGTTTAACACTGCTGAGCATCGCAGTCTTATTCATTCTTGAGCTGCTGCAGCTGCTGCTTCATCGTGGCAGCTTCGATATCGACGATATTCTGTTAAATACGGTTGGAGTGCTTGCCGGAGCGGGACTCTACAGCGTCATTCGAAGGCAGGTGAGCTAGCTATGTATAAAGCGATATTGTTCGATTTGGACCAAACCCTGCTGGACTATAACACTAGCGAGTTTGAGTCGATGCAAAGCACGATTACGCATCATCGCCTCCCTGAACTCGAAGGATTTGAATGGGAAAGATTCCGTGCCTTGTATGCTTCGATTAATTGGACGTATTGGATCGAGCGGATGGAGAGAAAGCTTCATATCTCGCAAGTACTGACCTATTCCTTTCGCGATACGCTCATGCAGCTGGGCCATGACGATACACTTTCGGTAGATCTGGCTCAGACGTATTGGGAGTTCTTCTGTTCCAACTGCCATCTTATGGATGGTACGGTAGAGCTGCTCGCCGCGCTGCATGGCCGTTATCCGCTTGGCGTCATTTCTAACGGTGTTGGTGAGGCACAGCGAAGACGTCTAGTGGCGGGCGGTCTTTCGCATTATTTTGACCATCTGTTCATTTCGGATGAAGTAGACTGCCGAAAGCCGGAGCGGCAAATATTCGATCTGGCCATACAAGCGCTTGGCGTGAATCGGCAGCAGGTATTGTTCGTCGGTGATTCCATAACCGATGATTACATTGGTGCACAGAATGCAGGCATTGATTTCTGTTACTTCAATCCCGGAAGAGGATCCGTTGATAAGACGGTCCGACCGACTTTCATCATTCATTCCTTATCGGAGTTGAATGCCTTATTGCCAGTACCGAACGAGTAGTAGAGAGGAAGAGGACATCCGTGAAATTCAGACCTTGTATTGATTTGCATCATGGAAAAGTAAAACAGATTGTTGGAGAAACGCTGGGAGCGAGCAATAAGCAGGTTGTCGAGAACTTTGTATCCGAGCATGATTCGGACTATTATGCAGCGATGTTTAGGAGAGATCAGCTGACCGGTGGGCATGTTATTATGCTGGGCGGCGGCAACGAAGAAGCGGCTTTATCCGCATTGCGCGCTTATCCGGGTGGACTGCAGATTGGCGGCGGAATTCACGCTGAGAATGCAGCGCAATACTTAGAAGCAGGAGCTACTCACGTCATCGTAACCTCGTATATATTCCGAGACGGCAAACTCGATATGAATCATTTGCAGCGGATCGTCTCTGAAGTGGGCAAAGAACGGCTCGTGATCGACTTAAGCTGTAAGAAGCGGGACGATGAATGGTTTGTAGTAACCAATCAGTGGAAAACGTTCAGCGAGTTCCGCGTCAATGAAGCGCATCTTCGCGAGCTGGCTCAGTATTGCGATGAGTATTTGGTTCATGCGGTAGATGTCGAAGGAAAACGAACTGGTATTTTGGCAGATCTGGCGCAGCAGCTTGCTAGCTGGGTGACGATTCCAACGACATATGCCGGAGGTGCCAGATCGTTTGAGGATTTGGAGCTGTTCCGTTCGCTTACATCGGGTAAGCTTGATATTACAATCGGCAGTGCGCTCGATATTTTTGGCGGCAGCTTGTCCTACGATGAAGTCGTAATCTTCTGCGGCAATCACTCATAATAGAGGTATATTCTTACAATAAGGGTGAGGTGATCGAATGGGTTCCATGGATCCTTTCACTGCTGGCGACCGCATGTTCAGCATCATGAGCATTATTTTTCCGGTGATGTTTCTACTTGTGTTTGGTTTGATCATCTATGGCATCATTGCTTCGATTCGTCAATCGCAGCGTAATAACAAGCAGCCGATTTTGACAGTTCAGGCGAACATCGTCAATAAGCGGACGAATGTGAGAAGCAGTACAATGCATCATCACGACAATGATGGCATTCATAACCATTCGGCCAGCACGAGTACAGACTACTATATCACATTCCAAGTTGAGAGCGGCGATCGCATGGAATTTGAAGTGAGCGGTCAAGAATCCGGCTTGCTGGCCGAAGGGGACTACGGAAAGCTGACTTTTCAAGGTACCCGGTACCTTGGCTTTCAACGGTAGACTTATTATGTTGTAACAACTTTCTATTAACGAAGCCCGAACCTCGCATATGAGGCTCGGGCTTTTTGGTATGGACTTAAGGAATTCATATTCGCGTCTGATCATACTAACACTTTCCAAATAAAATCATCGCAATATCACACAATTCAAACGACGATTAAGAACTTACCAAATATTTAGGTTTTATAATCAATGTAGTGGTAAATCGAAGGAGGTACGCAATCTTGACACAAAAGAGCATGCGTATAGGTGAACAGCTATGAAACTGCTAGATTTCTATAAAGACCTGTTTGATGAAGCTACGAGTCGATTCGAGCCTGTTTGGCAAGTCGATGAAGACTATACACATGGGTTCAGATGGACCAAAGAAAATTACCCGATTCATGAGCAGTTTCGCATAACGGATATGGGGGATGAGCCGCCGATTGTTATGTTCTCGGTTGCACTGCCTGATATGTACGCCGAAACGAATGTGTTTGATGAAGTGTACCGCTATCCGACACACAATGAAATGTCGATCGTCATCATGAATCAGAAGATATGGGTAAACGCTGCGTTATGTACAAGTAAGATGGAACATTCCATATTGGGTTTTGTGCATCGTGCCAGAAGCGAGATTATGAACATATTTGATTGTGCCATATTAACCGTTGACGTTGCTCACATGAGAGAGCCTGAGAGATACATTCCATAAACATCCCATTTTAACCAGTAGGAGGTCCAGACGGTGTCGAATTATATCGTAGTAGGGTTGAATGAAGAGAAGTTTGCACTTCCGATCACAGCTATTCAAGAAATCATTAAGGATATGCCAGTTACTGAGATTCCGGCTGCGAGGGCGCATGTCAGAGGTGTCATTAACCTGCGAGGAACGATTGTACCCGTTATAGGGCTGCGTTCCAAATTCCGTATGATGGAGAGTGCTCCTTCAGCTGCTTCGAGAATCGTTATCGTGCAAACACCGGATGGAGAACCGGTTGGACTTTATGTTGACCGTGTAGAGCAAGTAGCTTTCTTCGCGGAAATATTGCCTACTCCGGACGGTATCGGCGGGGCGAACGCCGGCTATTTGTCAGGGATCGGGAAAATCAATGATCAATTGGTCAGCATCCTTCACTTGCCGGCCATTCTGAATACTGGAGGTGGACTTGCATGAGTGAATCTTTCGCAATGACCTATCTAGGCGTATTCCTAGATGAATTGGAAGAACAGCTGCAGGTGCTGGATGAGTCGATTCTTGAGCTTGAGAATGGCGGCAATTCGCCTGAGACGATACAAACGATCTTCCGTGCAGCTCATACGTTGAAAGGTTCGTCCGCCGCGATGGGCTTCCACTCCATGAAAGAAGTAACGCATAAGGTTGAAAGTGTATTCGAATTGCTTCGCCAGAATCGCCTTCTAGTCAGCAAGTCGCTAATCAACGTCTTGTTCAAATGCATCGATTATTTGAAAGCCAAGAAAGAAACGCTGCGCAAGGGCGATTTCAACGATGAACCCATCGAAACGCTGGTCGAGCTGCTCGATGGCATTATGAACGACCAACCTGAAACCGTTCATGCCGCTTCCGGGGACAATTCGGGTAATCAAGCGGTCGAAGCAAAGACGCTGCTCTTTCAAGGATGGAGCGAGTCGGAAATCGCACTTCGTAACGAGAAGCTGAATGAAGGCATTCCTTCCTACGAGGTTAGTATTACTTTGGCTGAACATGTAGACATGCCAACCGTGAAAGCAATGGTCATCTTGCGAAACCTAGGGGAACTGGGCGAAGTGATCGGGACCACCCCGCCGATTGGCATGTGGGAGCAAGAAGAGCTGCTGCGAACGGAACCGATCTATTTCTTGCTCGCGACGTTATCCTCTGAATCGGACATTATTCGTAAAGTAGAAGAAGCATCGCAAATCTCTGAATTTAGCGTGAAATCGCTCATGGTTGAAGGTGCACAAGCCGCAAGCCCGACGAAGATCGTAAATCAGCCAATCCTTAGTGTCGAGCAATCTGCTTCACCTAGCGTACCGTTCACTGGTGATCAGTCTGCTGCTGGAGCTGTACAATCGGATACCAAAGTGCAAATTCAGCATACGGTTCGTGTGGATGTCAACCGGTTGGAGCATCTGCTTAACTTGGTTGGCGAGTTGATTATCGATAACACTCGGATCAGGGAAGTGCGCAGACGGTTTGAGGAACGCTTCAAGCAGGAGCCTGAAACGGTGCTGTTAGGCGAGATTACGGATCATCTGGGCCGAGTTATCGCTGAGCTGCAAGAGGGTACGATGAAGACGAGAATGATGCCGATTGAACATTTGTTTAACCGGTTCCCTCGGTTGGTGCGTGACGTAGCCGATCAATCGGGCAAGGAAGTATCGTTTGTTCTGGAAGGAAAAGAAACAGAACTGGATCGTACGTTAATTGAAGAAATCGGCGATCCGCTCATTCACATTATCCGGAATGCAATTGACCATGGCTTGGAAACGCCTGAGGCTCGCGAGAAGCTTGGCAAGAACCGCAAAGGAAACCTCCTGCTGCGAGCCAGTCATCAAGAGAATGCCATCGTTATCACACTCGCAGATGATGGGCGGGGAATTGACCTGAATCGGATCAAGCAGAAAGCGATTCAGAAAGGATTTATTTCCGATGATGAAGCAGCACGGATGTCGGATAAAGAAATCATTAGTTTGATTTTCCGCTCGGGCATGTCGACTGCGGAGCAAGTGACAGAACTCTCAGGACGAGGCGTCGGCATGGATATCGTACGTTCTCATATTGAGAAGCTGAACGGAATTATCAATATTGAGACAACACCAGGTGAAGGTACCGTATTTACAATCAAGCTTCCGCTTACATTAGCGATTTCCCGTTCATTGCTTGTTCAGATGGGCAAGCATACACTGGCAATTCCGCTTACCAATGTCGTGGAAACCTTCCGTTTAACACCAAATGATGTGCAGATCGTAAATGGTGAGGAAGTCTGTGTCGTTCGTGGTGAAATATTGCCGCTCGTACGCATGCATCGTCGCTTAGGCACATCTGAGAATGAGAGCAATGCCAAAGGTTATGCGGTTATGATCGGTCTTGCTGAGAAGAGAGTTTGTCTGTATGTAGATAAGCTGGTCGCAAATCAAGAAATCGTCATGAAATCGCTAGGTTCTTATTTGGGACAAGTCGCCTATGTTTCGGGGGCAACTATTCTCGGCGATGGCAGAATCGCTTTAATTCTCGACGTAAATGCAGTCATTCGTGATTCCGGCGCCACGATCAGAAAGGTTGATAACAGCGAGCAGCAAGCATCCAGCCGCAAGGTTAAACTGGTCACCTTTGATTTGGATAAAGAGCACTACGCACTCGATATTAATCGTGCGAAAGAGATCATCAAGGTTCCATCGATACTTAGAATGGCTAATGCTCCTTCCGAGGTGCTCGGCCTGATGAATTTGCGCGGAGAACTGCTTCCGGTTATCGACATCAAAACTTGCCTAGGCATGTATTCGACTGAACCCGATCAGCATTCTCGTATCATCATATTGAACGAGGATGGTCGAGACGTCGGGATACTGGTTGATCGCGTAAAAGAAGTGATGCATGTTCGTCAAAATCAGATAGAATCGGCACCTAAAGATTTCGCGATGATATCGGAACAATATATTGGCGGTATTTGTAAAACCGAAGACCAACTGGTTATCATCTTGAAACTCGATAGAATGCTGCGATCGAGGGGTTGGGATCTAATCCATGCATAAATTATTAGGCCTAATGGAACGACCAGAGAAATACGGCGTATTGGTCGTTGATGATTCTGCCGTGATGCGGCGAATGATAGTTACGCTAATCGAGAAAGACCCGAAACTATGGGTCATGGGAACAGCAGCAAATGGACAAGAGGCGCTCGACCAATTGGTCGAGCTTCAGCCTGATCTTGTAACGATGGATATTGAAATGCCTGTGCTGGATGGGCTCACCACATTGAGCCAATTAATGATCCATTATCCGATCCCTGTAATCATGCTTAGCAGTTACACAGATGAAGGGTCTTCACCTGCGATTGCGGCACTATCGAAAGGTGCCGCAGATTTTTTTCATAAAGATACGCTGTTTCAATTTCCACACAATGAGCAGGTAGAAGAAGAATTTCTGCTTCGTTGCCATGCGGCGATTGAATCGAAACCTTTCTGGAAGAAGCTTGAGCAGGATGAATTAACGAATCGGGAATTCAAGCTGCTGCTGGAGTTTATGACAGGCTGTCTTGTGGGTGAGAATACGATTCATGAAGAATTGAACCGTACGATGAGACTGTTGAATGGTATTTATGCCTCGGTGATCAAGGTTGATGGAGAATTTACGTTCATGGACTTCAAGGGCGAGCTGTTATACCGCTTTGGAAAATCCAGTCAAAGCTTTATCGGACAACCGATTGATCGTGTGTTCCAGCCTGAGAATGCTGCGAAACTGAATGAGCAGTTTCAGCGGGCATGGGAGGGAGATCGGTGCATTAGCTTTGAGATGGAATGGAAGAAAGCTTGTTTCCTGCTCGTGTTGCGGCCCTTGCGCGTAAATGGGGTTGTGAAGGAGCTTATCGGCGTTTGCTTCGAAGTGACAGATCAGAAGCGAATGGAGGAGAAGGTTCACTTTCTGCTTAATCATGATCAGTTAACAGGGCTTCCCAACCGGAATCAGCTTCATGATGAAATGGACCGCGTCAATACGATGTATGATCGCTTCGCCGTGATGTACTTTAATTTTGATCATTTTAAATTGATTAATGATTCGATCGGTCATCAGAAGAGCGATTCTTTACTTCAACTGTTTTCAAGACGGCTGAAGCGGATTACAGATGATAAAACGATGATCATTCGGGCGGGTACCGACGAATTTATTTGCGTTATAGGCGATGCCTCCGCGGAAATAACGTACCAGAAAGCTCAGAATTTATTGGATACGATTGGTACGCCGGTCATGCTCGACGGTCAAGAAATTCATATGACGGCAAGCATTGGGATCAGTCAATACCCAGGCGATCATAGAGATAAAGAGATGCTAATTCGTTATGCGCATATGGCGATGAATATTGCAAAGAGCGATGGCGGCAACCGTCTTCAATTCTATGAGCCGCGTTTCCATGAACAAATCCATCGTAAAATGGATATTGAGAACCGGCTTCGCAAAGCAATTGAACGTAAGGAGTTTCTGTTACACTATCAACCGATCCTTAATGGAAGAGAACGCGTTATTACGGGGCTTGAATGTCTAATCCGCTGGCAAAGTCCGGAGCTTGGCCGCGTATCGCCTGCCGAATTCATCCCGATTGCAGAAGAAACCGGATTGATTCATTCCATCGGGGAATGGGTGCTGCTGGAAGCCTGTCGGCAAAACAAGCGTTGGCAAGAAGAAGGTTTGCCGAGAATTCCGATAGCAGTCAATCTATCGACACAGCAGTTTAATGACGGCAAAATTATCGAACGAATTGAAAATATATTAAATGAGACCGGTCTGGAAGCGGAGTATTTAGTGATCGAGATCACAGAGAGCATGACGATGAATAAGCATCATGCTTTAACGCTCTTGCGAAACTTGAAGAAACTAGGTGTTTCTATCGCGATCGACGATTTCGGAACAGGCTACAGCTCACTTAGCTATCTTAGTGAATTGCCGATTGATAAACTAAAAGTGGATCAATCCTTCGTTAAGGGAATGGACCTGCATAACGTGAATGCCTCCATCGTAAATACGATTATTACAATGGCGGAGAACTTGAAGCTGCAGGTTATAGCTGAAGGGGTCGAAAGGGAAGAGGAGTGTAAGCTGCTGCTCCAATATGGCTGCATGACCATGCAAGGCTACTTGTTTGGGCATCCGATGGAAGCAGGAGCAGTAACAGAGCTGCTCGCTTCGAAACAACTTGTATAGCAATGAAATCTGAATAAGGTTCAATAAAGAAGAATCCAGTAACGGGTACGTTGCTGGATTCTTTGTTTTCAGGACGGCAACAGCCGTTACATCACTAGTTTATAGCCAACGCCCCAGACGGTCTTAATGATTTCAGGCTGCTTCGGATTCTCTTCGATCTTCTTACGCAGATTCGTCACATGGAAATCAATGGAGCGTTCATTAATGAAGGAATCGTATCCTCGCAAGCTATTCACGAGGGCCTCTCTGCTGAAGACTTTCCCCGGAGAGTGGAACATGAGTCGCATAATTTCAAATTCGGAGAAGGTGGTCTCAATCATATCGCCATGGATGAGAATATGCCGGCTGTCCATATCCAGGTTGATTCGTTTGGAGGCATCGCTGTACATACGTTCATTGTCCGCTTCAACCGGCTTAGGCGAGGATCGGCGAAGTACCGTTTCAATGCGGGCTTTCAACTCCTGCAAGCTGAATGGTTTGCATAAGAAGTCATCGGCCCCTTCGGTCAACGAATGTATCTTCATGGAAACTTTCGTCTCGCTGGAAATAACGATGATGGGGACTGTCGTAAATTGTCTAAACAGAACACAGGGATTGGCATCCTGGGTGTCTGGCAATATCAGATCAAGCACAATTAGATCCGGCGGCTCAGCTTGTAGGGAGGCAATTCCACTTGCGGCAGTTGGCATCCGCGTCACGTTATAGCCTTCTTCTCTTAAATAAAGAGTAAGCATATCGCCGAAAATGATGTCGTCTTCAACAATCAACAAATTCGTCAAACAATAACATCCCCTTGCAAATAAACATAGTCTTGTATTTTTCGGACAGGTTAAGTATCGTTGTATGTATCATTATATATTGTCGAATCGTGTCAGTCTATCTCCTTTCGCGTCGAAAAAGAGGAGGGAATTTCATGTATCAGGATTTACTGTTTAATTTTACCTTGTTAGGACTATGTGTTTTCCTCATTACGAGGGTATATGCAAAATTAAAGTCAGGCTCTCGTATGCGACTGGTCATTGTCATGGGAATCTCTAACGGTTTGGCTGGCATTCTATTAGGTCAGTTTGGCTACGACATCGGAAATGGGATAACAGTCGATCTGAGGACGGTTGCCATCTTCATATCAGCTGAACTTGGAGGTCCCTTTGCAGCTATCCTCACTTATGTCTCATTAACCCTTTATCGAGCAACTGAAGTTGCAGCCTCTCCCTTCTACTACATGGCAAGTATTGGATTCGTTATTCTACTATGCAGCATTGCACTGCTCCGATATGTTGCTCGTTACTGGACACGATGGTGTCTACTAATTCTATCTCCCTCATTATGTATTCTCATTTATGATTTGCTGTTCGATCCCTTGTCGACAGAATTGAACCTGCTTCTTTGGCCTACTTATGTCCTGATTGGAGGTTTGCTTGTTGCGGCATACCTGCAGTATCTGCTGCGTACGGATGCGTGGAAAGCGGAGCTTCAATCTGTCAAAACTGATTTATCCGAAATGCTGACCAATCAGCCCGGCTTCTCCTTTAAATTGATTCGTCAAAACAATAGCTTTATATTCTCCGTCATGGGGGGGCAGCTGCTGCCGCACATCGCTTTAAAGCCTGCTGATTTCTTGGGCAAATCGATTGAGGAAGTAACTGCACTCTCCAAAGAAACAAATCGGTTCCTTGCAGAGCGTTACGTAGATGCCTGGAATGGAAACATGCAAAGCTATGAATTGAGCATTGAAGACGGTATTTTCATGACTAGGCTGTGCCCCGTCTATACCAGTGGCGCTGTTACAAGTGTAATCGGTTCGGTAACTGATATTACTGAGCTGAAATCAGCGCAAGGTCAGATCAAGGAGAGTGAGGAGCGCTACAAGGTTATTGTAGAAAGCTCGCAGGATTGCATCATAAGTTTAACACCCAGAGGAGAAATAATTTCCATTAATGCGAAAGGGTTAAGCGTGTTTGATTGCCATGAATTGCCGCATCTTAGCAATCTGCATGAAGTGCTAGACATCGAGGATTGGGTAAGGTGGGATGACAAGTTTGCAAGTGCGCTTTCCACCTTACAGGTAGAAGTATTTGAGGCGAAAATAAAAGTGAAGGCAGGCCAATCGGTCGATTATTATGTTACGCTCTCACCGATTCTAGGGTCTGATCTTGCAATTATCGGCCTAACTGCAACACTGCATGACCTGTCTGCGCTAAAGCGAAGACAAGAAGCCGATCAAGCCAACAAGGCTAAGAGCCAAATTATGGCCAAGGTGAGCCATGAAATCCGTACACCGCTCAATGGGATCATCGGCCTGTCACGGTTGCTGCTTAATACGGAATTGTCTTTTGTTCAGAAGGATTACACGGACAAAATCATTACTTCATCACATTTGCTGCTCGGATTGATAAACGATATTTTGGACCTTTCCAAGCTCGAAGCTAACAAGATGATGCTGGAGCAAATTTCGTTTAATTTGGATGATATGCTCTGCGAGATAACGAATACGCTTAGTGTGTTAATGGATAAAAAGCAAATTGAAATTATTTTGGACACACCTGCAGAGCTCCCGGATCTTGTGCTTGGCGATCCACTCCGGATGAAACAGACGCTTCTGAATTTGTGCAGCAATGCCATCAAATTTACCGAGCTCGGGTATGTTCGCATTCAAGTGGAGCTTGTGAACCAGACAGACAGTTCGTTATCGCTGCATTTCCTTGTCGAAGATACCGGAATCGGTCTGTCGGAGGAGCAGATCAGCATGCTGTTCGAACCGTTCTGGCAAGGCAATTATTTGAATCAGCACAGCGGAACAGGACTTGGCCTGTCGATTGCGTATCAGCTTGTCGGGCTGATGGGCGGTGAGCTGCAGGTGGAGAGCATGTGGGGAGTCGGGAGTAAGTTTTCGTTCACACTGGAGTTTCCGATTGTGCAGAAATGTAATCCGGACAATTGGGATTTGACGCTTACCGGCGGACCGCTTCATGTGCTTGTTGTAGAGGATCATGAAGTCGCCCAAGAAAGCTTGAGTCAGATGCTGAAGTCCTTCTCTTGTCTAGTGAGTACAGCGAACAATTGGAACAGCATGTTCAAGAAGTTGAATGAGAAAAACGAGGTGCTCGGACCGGTTTCATGTATCGTTCTGGATATGGAAATTGACGATATGTACGGACATTTCTCGTGGGAAGAGCTCATTCGCATCGCCAGAAAGCGGAACATACATATTATTACGTTATCGACAGCCTATGCCAGAGAAGAACTGCTGTCCATGATGAAGGACGATTATCCCGATGACATGCTCATTAAGCCGATAAGCCGCAAGGAGCTGTTCCGTACCTTTAACTCGCTCCTATACCCGTCGCTGAAGCATCGATCCGATCAAAGTGAGTCGTTCATCGTAAAGAGCAAGTCGATCCATCTACTGCTTGTCGAAGACAATTTCATTAATCAACAGGTCGCGCGTGAAACACTAATTATGCATGGTTTTCAAGTAACGGTGGCGAGTTCCGGTCAAGAAGCGCTCGAGCTGCTAGAGATGACCAAGGTCGATCTGGTTCTGATGGATATTTTCATGCCGGAAATGGATGGTGTGGAGACGACAATGCAAATTCGCTGTAATGAGGCACATCAACAGCTTCCAATCGTTGCACTAACGGCTAATGTGCTCAAAGAAGACCATGATACGTACCTTGCTGCCGGTATGAATGAAGTCATTCTCAAGCCGCTTGACAGTAATCAACTGCTGACAGTGATCCAGAAATGGCTGCCGATGAAGGCTGCTCCTGCAGGGATTCCTCTTGATAAATTACGGGAACGGTTAGATGGTAACACAGCCATCATGGACCATGTGCTGAAGTTGTTTAAGAAAGAATACGAGCATTTTTCAGGACATGTCCTAGTTGATTTGGAAGAAGGAAACGTTACGAAAGTAAAAAGGGATGTGCATACGTTAATTGGCGTAGCCCGGAATTTATTGGCGGACGAGCTTGCGCAAGCTGCAGCGCTATTTGAGGAGGTGTTGATCGAGGACGCAGCAAACTGCAAAACCCAACTGTTGGAGGTTCAACGCATATTACGCCAAACCATTGATTCCATTCCTGAAGAAGTACAACACTAAACAGTCAACAATAGGGGGTATTTGGAATGAATATTCGCACGAAATTGCTAGGGGCTTTTGCACTTGTTATTGTTCTAATGGTCGCACTGGGGTTACTTGCTTATACGCATATGACTCACACGAAAGCGGCTTATACCGAGATGCTGCAGGATGGGGATGTTCGGTATCAGCTAAAATCATTGCAAAATACGATTACCGGTATGTCCAATGATGAGCGTGCTTATTTATTGTCCAAGGACAAGCAGTTTGAAAGCCAAATCGCGGATAAGGACAAAGTGATTGAAGATTTGCTTGCTGCGATTTTGGCCAATCCGACTTTGGATGATGAAAATAAACAAGCGATCGAGCAAATCAAGGTGACGTATGAGAAATTCTATACCTCTAGTAAGCAAACATTGGAGCTAATGAATGCGGGCAAAAGTAAGGAAGCGTTGGCGCTTCATTTCGGTGATGAGCGGACGACGCGCAAAGAGGTCGAGAAGCTCAATGAAGCGCTACTTGCGAGTGTCGATGTAGAGATGGCTGGCGATGTCGTTGACCGTGATCAAGAAGCGAAAACACAAAATCTATGGATGTTGAGTCTATTCGCAGCAGCGCTGCTCGCCGCAATTATACTTGGGTTGCTTCTCACTCGCTCCATTACAAGACCACTTAAAGTGATCAATAAACAGCTCCGTGAAATTGCCGATGGTCGAGGCGATTTAAGCCGTGATCTTGAGATTCGTACACAGGGAGAGCTGGCGGAGCTGGCGACATCCTTCAACCTTATGATTGCAAATTTAAGAACGATTCTTTCCAGGGCGATGGGTACGGCAAAGCAAGTATCGTTCTCGTCCGTTCAGCTTAGTGAGAGTGCGGAACAGACAACAAGGGCAACGGAGAATATTGTAGAGGCTACGCAGTTTATTGCCATTCGTGCGGAGCAAGAGCAGGAGCAGCTGGCATCTGCTATCGACGCAATCTCACAAATGTCCGAAGGGATAAGCCAGGTGTCGGAAGCCAATGAGGAAGTGGCCAAGCTTGCATCCGCAGCTTCCGAATCTTCCACGCAGGGGACTTATTCGATTAAAGAAGTGCTTCATGAGATGGAAGAGATCCATGAGCATGTACAGGATGCTTCCGGTGTTATTCTATCTCTCGAGAAGCAGTCCCAAGAGATTGGCGGAATAACCAGCATGATCTCTGAGGTAGCTAACCGAACGAACCTGCTCGCGCTTAATGCATCGATTGAAGCTTCGCGTGCCGGGGAACATGGAAGAGGATTTGCGGTTGTCGCGCTTGAAATCCGGAAACTGGCAGAGCAATCAAAGGTTTCGGCACAGCAAATTACTGAGCTCATTCAAGAGATATTAAGCCGCGTGAATCAAGCTGTTGTGAGTATGAACAATGTATCGAAGAAGGCGAGCAGTGGTCTTGTGAAAACAACACAGGTTGACCGATTGTTCCAATCGATCGAGACTAGCATTGAAGCCGTTTCTACGCGTGTACAGAACACGTCCCAGACGACGGGTGAGCTTGCGGAATCGAGCCGCATCATTGTTCGGATGGCAGAGACGATCGCTTCAGCGAGCAATGAAGTAGCTGCATCTTGTCAGAACAATTCGGCAGCAACAGAGGAGCAGCTGGCTACGATGGAGGAGATTTCATCTGCTTCGATCGAGCTGACGAAGCTGGCAGATGATCTGCATGCCGTTCTTAACGGATTCAAGCTCAGCTAATGCAAATTGAATGAGTATACACTGAAAGAGAGCTCTCGTAGAGAGCTCTCTTTCAGTGTAAGATAGAAGCAGAATCATGACGAAACAGCACGAACGGAGTCGATAGAGAGCGATGAAGCTACAACCATATACGAGCGGCTTTGAGCATTGGAGTGACGAGCTTCGTAAGCTCGACATGATGATTGCTTTTAAGCTGCAATGTAAGATTGAGGTAGAGGGCGATGAGAATCCGTTAGATCCGATGCGGGGACTGCTCATTACAGACGATGAAGTGCAGCGTCTGCTCGGCAAAGGTACTGCGGGGAGCATTGGAACGCTTCCGCCATCACTTGCTGTGATGCAAGACGAAATTACAGAGCTTAGTGAGGTTATTGCTGAGCGACTTCGTTTAGCTGAAGAATCCGCTGGTGAATGGCAGCCTGCTTTAATACGGCTTGGATCGCGCTTTAACCTCAATCGCTTTGAACTAGCGGTTGTCGTTATGACGCTTGCACCGGAGTACAGCCGCAAATATGAGAAGCTATACGGTTATCTGCAAGATGATGTGACATGCAAGCTGCCTACAGTTGATTTAGCGCTGCAGCTGTTATGCGACAATGAGTCGGAGCGCTATGCTGCTAGGTCCGCCTTTCAGGTAGAGCAGCCGCTGCAGCGCTGGCTGCTTGCAGCTGATGATGGTGATGCAGCATCAGCGCTTGCTCGCCCGCTGCGGCTGGATGGTCGAATCGTCTCGTTCTTGCTCGAGGCTGAGTCCTTTGATGGCCGGCTGGAAGGATGGGTCAATCGCTTCGAAGGCGATGCTGATCGCGAGGGCGAAGAACTTCAGCCGCTGCTTGTCGGCGCCTCTAAGCAAGGCGAAATGCGGCGATTTGCGGAACTGCATCTTGACGCAGGTAAACAGGCAGTCATTCATCTGCATGGTACCGGCGGTTCAGGAAAGCAATTGCATGCGAAGCATTTGGCCGCTTCATTGAACCGTCCGCTGCTGCTGCTGCAAGGGGATAGCCTGGAGGCCGAGCGCATGATGTCGGTAACCATTCTGCGCCAAATGTTCCGTGAGGCGAAGCTGACAAATGCGATTGTCGGCATTGCCGGAGGCGATCACTTCGCTGCTCCAGACGGCAAGCTGGCGATGTATCGGACCGTGATTGAGCAATGGATCCGCCGAAGCGGCGGGCTTCTGTTGTGGTTGTCGCGGGAACGAGCTCATTACAGCGAACTGCCCGTTCCGGACCAGTCGGTCATCTATCAGGTCGAGCTGACGCCGCCAACGATCGAAGAGCAGCGTATGCTGTGGCGGATCTGGGGAGAGGAAAGCGCTGCAGCATCCGAATCAGCGGAATCGATGGCCGATAAGTTCCGGCTCTCACCGGGGCAAATTAATCGCGCTGTTAATGAGGCGAAGCGGCTTGCCGAGCATGAAGGCGCCGATTTTACGGATGAGGTGCATTTCGAACGAGGGGCTGCTGTGCAGTTGAACCACGAGCTCGAGAAAAAAGCGAAGAAGCTGAATCCGCGCTACACCTTCGAAGATTTAATTCTCCCGCATGAGCATCTGGATTTGTTGCGACAAGCTTGCAATATGATGAAATACCGGCGTGATGTGTATGGCACTTGGGGGTTTGATCGAAAGCTCTCCTATGGCAAAGGACTCAGTATGATGTTCGCCGGACCGCCGGGAACGGGCAAAACGATGGCTGCTGAAGTTGCAGCCAATGAACTGCGACTTGAAGCCTACAAAATCGATCTCTCTCAGGTGATCAGCAAATATATCGGGGAGACCGAGAAAAACTTGCATGAAATCTTCAAGGAGGCCCAGCGAACGAATGCAATCTTGTTCTTTGATGAGTCTGATGCCCTGTTTGGCAAACGATCTGAGGTAAAAGACGCACATGACAAATATGCCAACGTGGAAACGGCCTATCTGCTTCAGAAGATGGAAGAATATGAAGGTGTCTCCATTCTAGCAACTAACTTTCAGCAAAATATAGATGATGCTTTTCTGCGAAGAATCAACATTGTAGTGAAGTTTCCGTTTCCGGACGCCGAACATCGGGAGAAGCTGTGGCGCACGATGTTCCCTGCAGCAACGCCGCTTGCAAGCGATGTTGATTTCGCTGCTTTGGCTGCCAGAATTGAAGTCGCAGGCGGTAATATCAAAAATATTGTGCTTACGGCTGCCTTCATGGCGGCAGCGGCGGGACGCCCCGTTGGTATGCGGGAATTGGTCGCTTCCTCACGCCAAGAATTGAAAAAAACAGGAAAAATTCTTGTGAATAGTGAATGGGACAGCTTTTTTTAATAATTGGCAGCAATCTAGTAAATTTACGTGGTCATCCGACATTTTAAACGATATAATAGGAAAATAGTTTGGTATATTTTGATGAACATTGTTGAATATTGACGAATTACTTTAGTGCCTCATACGGCGGCTACGGAGGGATAGTTATCGGGACTTATTCCGCGATCGCAGATGCCGGCGCATCGCTGCTCAAGCTGCTGCGAGAGAATATGACACCGGAGCCGGTTGCACAATCCGAACTGATCGGAATGGCATCGCCTGCAGACAAAGGTGATCTTGTTCTCTCGCTTTATCTCTACCGAATTACGGAGAACAGTGAAGCGAGGCGCAATGAAATGCAAGCTCGGGGGAGCGGGATGCTGCAATTCCCGGCTATGGCAGTAGATTTGCACTATATTCTTACTCCATATTCAAGCGCAGACTTGCACTCTAGGACGCTTGACGAGCATGTCATTATCGGACGCGCTATGCAGGTGCTTCATGATCATGCAATAGTTCGCGGGGGCTACTTGCAAGGGTCGCTGGCAGAAAGCAATGAGGAGCTTCGGATCGTCATGGAATCGCTTCCCGTAGATATCCTGACAGGACTTTGGAACTTCGGAGACATGCCATACAAGATGTCATTGCCGATTCGAGTAGGACCGGTGAACATAGACTCGACCAGATTGAAATCGACTACACGTGTCGTGGAGCGTCATATCAAGCTCGAAGAGAAAGGGTAAGGAGGGCGTTTCGTTGGGAATACACAAGACGCGCTGCTCAGCAGTGCTGCTGCTGCGGGACGCCTACACAGGCTTGAAGCCGGCTCCTTCTTCTGTTTCGCTTCAAGTGGAAGGCTCTCATTTCGCCAAGCCGATTGTGAAATTGGGAGAAGGACTTTGGGTATTTACCGATCTGGAGCAGGATCCGGCAATCATCACCATCTTATCGCCGATCTATAGCAAGCAGGTGCTTACGATTAAGCTGGCGGAACTTAACCCGCTTGATCCGATCGTTACCGTCTCACTGCTTCCTGGACGCTCTTATCCGCTCCCGCCTGATGCTACTGTGCTGACAGGGAGATTGCATAGAGCAGCAGGGAATTCTCTTGAAGTCATCACTTTGCGGGCCGCTCTCTGTGACGAGCGCGGCGCGAGGGCCAGACTTACTGCTGATGCATTACCCGGTTCAACTGAAATTGAAACCGCTCCCGTGCTGGGAAAAGTTGCCGAAGGCGATTGTTATGAGATTCGCAGCAGAGATGGACATGTGATTGAAGAATGCCTGATTGCAGGCTTAGGTTCGGATAAACGTAAATTCAAGCTGGCGCAGCCGCTTCAATCGTCCGTTCCGAGAGGCAGCTTGCTGCTGCCGGTCATACCGGCCATAAGCGATGCCGCAGGTGAATTTCGTATCGTGTTTCGTCCAACTGTTCCGAGCTCTGCGTTCAAAGTTGAACTAAGAGCAAGCAGTCAGCTGCTTAAACATGAGAGTGTACATGTGCTTCAAGCAGGGCGAAACCAGGTTCAGGATCCAATTATTCTTACATAGAGCAACATCTGACAGGTGTGTAGGTTCATTGATGCCGTCCAGTGCCCGTGGGTGCGGGGTATCAGTTTATCTTAAATAAAGTACAGTAAAGCGGGAGGGGCATATGGCAGAATATTTGTCGCCTGGAGTGTATGTCGAAGAGTTTGAGAGTGGTGCTCAGCCGCTTGAAGGGGCTAGCACAAGCACGGCCGGATTTATTGGTCTTGCGCAGCGCGGTGCCGTGGAAGGCTTGCCGCAGCTCGTAACAAGTATCGCTGAATTCCAGCGTGTGTTCGGCTCTTACTTGTCCGAGAATGCTTTCGGATCGTATCGTTTTCTAGCTTACGCAGTCGATCAGTTCTTCACGAACGGCGGATCGCGTTGTTATGTCATGCGCGTAGCACCTTCGGATGCTAAGCCTGCAAGCAACACAACTCCGGAATCGGCAGTTCTTGCACTTACTGCAAAGAACCCGGGTGCATGGGGCAATCAGATTCGCGTCGGACTCGTTCCATCAAGCAAAGCGAAGACACAAATTTATGAAGTGCTCGGTACGCCGGGCGAGTCGAAGCGTTACCGCGTCAAGAACAATGCCGGTTTCAATCCCGGTGATGTTGTTGCATTCGATGACGGTACAGGCAAGCAATACAATCGCGTCCTCTCCTCACAAGACAACCTAATCGAGCTTGAATCACCGCTTTCTGGCAAAGCAGATGTTGTTGACAACCAACTGCTTCCGACTAAGGTGCTGACGACAAGCGAGTTTACGATTCATATTTTCTCCGGTGACGAAATCGAGACCTTCGAGAAGCTGTCACTGAACGTTTCCGCTGCAAACCATGTTGACAAAATTCTAGCCCGTTCCGGAATTGTTACGGCGCAAGATCTAAGCACAGGTATCGCAGGAGATGCAATCGCTCCATTCACTGTCATCAGCGGATTGCCAGAAGAAACCGGCAAATACGATGTGATCTTCGGCGGTGGCAGCGACGGCTCGCTGGCTAATCTTAGCGCAGGCGACTTTATGGGCGAAGATCGCGGTCCAGGCAAGAGAACGGGTATCCAGGCGTTCATCGATAATGACGTAGTCAGCATCATGGCTGTACCTGGTGTAACAGATCCTAACGTACAGTTGGCACTCGTTGCACATTGCGAGAATCTGGGCAGCCGTTTTGCAATTTTGGATATCCCTCGTGAGAAAACAAAAGTAGCCGACGTGATGACGCACCGGAATATTTTCGATTCCAGCTATTGTGCGATGTACAATCCTTGGCTGCAAGTGTTTGATCCGCTGGACAAACGCAATATCTTTATTCCGCCATCCGGTACGGTTGCAGGGATTTACTCCCGTTCCGACCAGACGCGCGGCGTTCAGAAAGCTCCGGCCAACGAAGTGCTTCGCGGCGTAGTGGGCTTGGAAGTGCAGTACAACAAAGGGGAACAGGATATTCTGAACCCGGCTGGCGTTAACTTGATTCGTCATTTTACAGGTCAAGGTACACGCGTTTGGGGTGCTCGCACCTGTTCGTCCAATGGCTTATGGAAATATGTCAACGTACGCCGCTTGTTTATTTTCTTGGAGGAATCCATCAAGAACGGCACGAACTGGGTCGTCTTTGAGCCGAACAATGATCAGCTGTGGGCACGTGTACAGCGGACGATTGACGCATTCTTAACACGCGTATGGCGCGATGGCGCTTTGCTCGGAAACAGCGCATCGGAAGCGTTCTACATCAACATTGGCCGCGAAACGATGACGCAAGATGATATCGACAACGGCCGACTAGTTTGTGTAATCGGTGTCGCACCTGTGAAACCGGCAGAGTTCGTTATTTTCCGCATCACTCAGAAAACCGGCTCCGAATAGACGATTGGTTTGCGTGTACGATCCAAAGATCGGACATGCAGCATTCGTCAGTTATAGCAGTGCGGCATCACTTTGAGTGGGAGCAGTTCAGTTCATTTTGATGGAAGGGGATAACCATGCCAGGCGAACGTAATGATCCATATCGCAATTTTAGATTCCGAATTGAAATTGAAGGCATTCAACAAGCCGGCTTCAGCGAAGTATCCGGATTTGAAGCGTCACTCGACGTAATCGAATACCGTGAAGGCAATGAAGTCATCACTCCACGCAAACTTCCAGGCCTAGCGAAATATGGTAACATTTCGCTGAAATGGGGCGCAACAGATTCCATGGATCTGTACGACTGGATGCAGGAGTGCATTGAAGGAACGATTGAACGCAAAACCGTAACGATTATCGCCATCGATGAAGAAGGCGGCGATGTTGCAACTTGGCAGGTTATCGAAGCATGGCCGGTCAAATATTCCGCTCCAAGCTTCAACGGTACAGGCGCTGAAGTAGCCATTGAATTTGTGGAATTGGCGCATGAAGGCATGACACGCACAGCGTAACAGCAACGATCATACAGAAGCTTTTTGACGAGAACAAGGGATGGTTGCGGGCGTATATGCGCTCCGCTCATCTCTTGTTTTCCGCTTCTGCCTCGTTCATGGTGTATCTTGGTAATTCGCATATTGATAGATAACGGAGGGAACCAAGCATGGCGTTTCAAACGGAATATGAATTTGAGCTCCCTCGGGGCTATGTAGATGACAATGGCACGCTGCACAAGCGTGGCGTCATTCGGCTTGCGACTGCAGCTGATGAAATTTTACCGATGCGCGACCCACGCGTTCAGCAAAACCCGGGTTATTTGACTGTGATTTTACTTGCTCGAGTCATCACGCGATTAGGTGATTTGAAGCATATTGATACGAAAATTATCGAGCGGCTGTTCACGGCCGATCTCGCTTACCTACAGCATGTATACCGCCAAATCAATGACATGGAAGCACCGAAGGTACATACCGCTTGCCCGAAATGCGAGCATGATTTTGAGGTGGATGTGGATTTTTTGTCCGTAACGGAAAGCCTTTAACGGGCTATCCGATCGAGAAATTGTATGAGGAATCGGGTTTTATCGCGTATTACTTTCACTGGCCGCATGATGACATTATGAATATGGAGCATCGGGAGCGGCGGAGATGGTGTGAGGAAATTTCGCGCATTAACCGGAAGCTGAATGACGATTCCGATAAACCGAACGTATTTGATGTGTTTAAGAAGAGGTGACGATAGCGATTGAGTGCTGCAGCGCATGGAGTTAATGTCGTCGGAGGCGTATTCCGTTTCTGGGTAGAGCTGGATGGCATTCTTGCAGGCGGTTTCACCGAAGTAAGCGGTTTAGAGGCTGAGGTCGAAATCGAAGAATTCCGGGAAGGCGGCCAGAACGGATTCGTTCATAAGCTGCCCAAGTCAACCCGATTCTCACCTATTATGCTAAGACGAGGTATTACAAGCTCCAGCAGTTTATGGGATTGGTATGCAGGCGTTATGGCAGGCAAGGTGGTGCGCAAGAGTGGTTCGATTATTTTGCAGCATTTGTCAGGTGAAGAACTTTGCAGATGGAATTTCTTTGATGCTTACCCGGTGAAGTGGAGCGGGCCGACATTGAATGCATCGCAGAGTGATGTTGCGATAGAAACATTGGAGTTAGTTCACAATGGACTGAAGACCATTTATAAGAAGTAAAGCGTGATAGAAGATTGTCAGCACGTGCAGGCTGGAAGGGGGCGAGCGAATGAGACGAGAACAGAGCGGAGGCATAGGAAAGCCGCTCCGATTGCGACAAGATGGGGCAGAGGCACATCAGGCTTTCGGAGTTTCAATCCGTGATAAGTATCGTTTCTTGCGCCGCGATCAGTGGGGACGACTTCCGTTAACACTTCGCGAGCCTGATTCCGGTGGCGAAGTCCCTACCTTTCTGGCGCCAACGATACTGCAGCAAATTGCCTTGAAGCTGCAGCTGCTGCTGCCGCTGAATGTGCAGTGGGAAGCCAAAGAACGAGAATGGCTGACGCTGGCGCAGAAGGTCATAAGGCAGGCTGCCGTACAAGCAAAGCAAGAGTCTGAGCGGAAGGCTATTGCAAATCATGAAGCGAACGAACGGCTGATCACGGGTTTGAATGGGACGAGATTGGATGTTCGAAATCAGCTTCAGGTATCCGAGCGCATAAGAGCGGAAGTCGGTGATGCCGGTACCGGCGCTGACGCTAAAGCTAAAGCGAGAACCGATCAGGCTAGAGAAGAGCGGACCCGTGCAGACAGCTCTAAGGGAGCGCAGTCGCGAATCGATTTGTCTAGGGAGGACGCGGCGCGAACGGAGCAAGCGAGGATGGAAACGGGGCGGACCGAGCGGGCGAAAGCAGAAATGACGCGATCGGAGCGGGCCAAAGCGGATGTGGCTCGATCGGAGCAGGCGAAGGCGGAAATGACGCGATCGGAGCAACCGCGGACGGAAGTGACAACCAGGTCAGCGAAGGCAGAGTTCAAAGGTTCCGATCGAACCGGAGCTAGAGATGACGTGCGCGATCACGTGTTGGCTGAGCAAGAAGAGCTTAACCCGGATAATCGTGTATCAGATTTGTTCAGTGATGTGCTGGACTGGACAGAAACGAAGAGAATAGCAGGAAGGCTCAGAACATTGGCGGCTTCGCCGATATCCAGTCAGCGCTTTGCGCAGGAGGATGAAGGGAAAGCAGCTGTGCTTTTGCTTCAAATTGGTTCACTGCTTAATCGATACAGCGGAACGAGAATGTCGCTTGCGCCTATTAACCGTGGAAGTGAAAGTCCGAGTCCGGTCTTGAAATCCGATGATCAATCAGAAGTTGAGGCTGGTAGAGTTCGCGGACAATTGGACTGGCAGACGCGGAAGCCGTTATGGCAGCGTGATGCCAGCGGCATGGTATGGCGGATGACTTCTTTCGGCGAACAAAACCAACAGCCTAATTGGATGGAAGGCGCGGTTCGCGTATTGCTTGGGCGCATCGGAGATGCAGGATTGCCTTTAGCTGCTGCGCTGGCTGCTCGTGATGAGAAAGCGAAGCAAACACCACCTGTTGTTCAAGAGCGACAACAAGTTGTTGGTAGATCTACTCGTCCATCAAATTCACGATCTCAAGATATTCAATTGGCTTCGCTGCCGAAACGAATTGATAATAGTATCTCCAGTCTAGTGGCTGGCAATAGACCAGCGGCAGCTAGCCTAAACAAGATGGTGCCAGATGATGGAACAGCGGCTTTAGAAACGGTGCAGTTGCGACCGTTGAACGCTACAGCGAGTCGTGAACAACGTCCAAATCGCAGACCGGTAACGATGACTCTCCGCAGAAGTTTGGAAGATTCAGATTCTACCAACCGTGATTTGACTGCGGAGAGACTGACCATGGTTCGCAGGTCTTTGAAGCAGCTTCATGTGAGTGAGGCTAATCGCTCAGCTGCCGCATCAGATCAAACGACTACCACGAAGAGGTTAACAACGACTGAAAACATAGAGTCCAGTCAACATGTGCTGCCTCATGAATCCGATCGACACAACTCTCTTGTTCAGCCGTCGAATAACGATCGAACTGCTGATAGACGAGTGCATCCTGCCTCTGAGATCATTCAGCGCAGAAACGCAGCTAGAGTCGACAGTCCGGTTGTACTGCCTGCGTCTGGGAAGAACATTCGAATCATACAGGCTGCTACGGCACGAACGGATGCAGTATTGTACAATGCCGTAGTTCGAGAACTTCAGACGGTTCACGGGAAACTTATTATTAATGCAATGAGAAGAATTGCTCCAACGCATATTCTTCATCGCGATCGGCCAAGCCGATTCTTCTCGGTAAATCGAGAAGATCAAGTGTTGGCTTCTGAGAAGTCAGGCGCACTGGACCAAGCGGCGATTAATGCTTCAGCCGTACGAGCAACGTCTGGTGCATCTAAACCGGCAATCAGTGCAATTTCGAGCCGATCAAATGCTGTACATAGATCCAATCTATTAGAACACAACCAACAAATTTCCAGCCAGCATTCTGCCGATGAGACACCGACGAGAACTACAAACAAAGGGCCTTCGGCAAGAGGGGCATTAACGGGTGGAGCAGCTTGGGGCACGATCCTGTTTGTCAATCGACTTCGCTTATTAACAGTGACAACTCCAACAACGCCGGGGGGCGTTCGTACGGAACGGATTGTCAATCGTCTATTAGCGGACAATACGAAACCGAAATCAACACTTATAGATTCGGCACTCTCAGATTCCGAGAAGAAGCTGAACAAAACAAATGATTTCGTTCGTAGAGACACTCAGCAAGTTGTGGAAGCTCCATCCATAGATTCAACCAGCACCAGCATAAAGCAAGGAAAGATTAAACCCAACGATCCGGAAGTTGGAGAACTAGTCGATCTTGCAGAACCGGTTAAAGAGCCGAATCGTGCACGCGGGACGCTGGCTGAACGAGTTCGAGTAGCCGGTGAACAGGGGTTGATTCTGGTACAACGTCGGAATTCGACGGCGGCACAGTCCAATGATCAAGCAACGACGCAGAGGTTAGGCTTCCAAGCTTCACAGCAGGCACGAACTGCTTCTGCAACCAATCTGCAGTCCCGTGAAGGAACTGAATTCATAGCAGCAACTGCGCGAGGATCACTTGTTTCGCGTGCTCGCATTGCTGGGGACAAAGGTTTGGCTTTCGTACAGCGACGTCTCACGACACAGGGTGGTCCGATCGCACCTGTTCTTGCCACTAAGCAGCGGAATACAGCTTCACCTGGCATTTCTGCTCAGCAAAGTATAGTCGTTCAACCAAATAGGGCTGACAAAACATCGCTATCGAAATACGAAGCCCAGGAGCAGCGAAGAAACGAAGTTCGAACGAATGCAAAGTTAAAGCCCGATTCAGAATTGAATGTTGTATCGAATTCGAACCAAGCCGCTCCACTTGTACAACGACAGGCGAAGTCATTGACCGTGTCTGATGTAGAATCCGTATCGTCAGGGCGAATCATCTATAGATCCGGTAAGCTTATGCAATCTTACATTGCTGCACAGCCTAACGAATCCAATCAACTCCGTGCCGAAAGATTCACAGGCAAACTCGTACAGCGCCGACGTGGGAACCACTTCGGGCAATCGAGCACCACAGAACTTGGAGGCAAACGTGCAATTCTTGTTCAGCGCCGCCAAGCGGTGCCAGCTGCGATAGAATCGTCTCCAACAGAAGCGATTTCTTTGAATGAGGCAGCACGGGTAATCTATCAATCGAAGACTGCGGCGACGCAAAGCGGTAGTTTGCCAGGCGGTCAGCTCGTACAAAGACGCGCGGCCACCCTAGCAGACGGAACTAGCGATATCATAATTCGCGGCCGAGCTGTATCGTCTGCCAGTTCCAACCAAGCGATGCAGCGACCAACGCTAACTGGATCATCAGCAGCGTCTTTGCAGCGTTCGATCTTAGCACCAATGGGGAGAAAGCTTCAGCATCGCACTGCTGCACTTGCATCGGATGGAATCGGAGCACGAACAGCTGCGACAGCACGGGTTTCTACGTCAGCGACGATGCCGTTCAAACCTGCTAGCTTGTTAGTGAAGAACCAATCCTTGTCGCAGCGAGCGAAGGCAGCGGATTCAGTTCCATTCATCCAGCGACAACCGGACGCACAGAATAAGTCAATGAATCTCCCAGCTCAGCCTACTCTGCATTATGCAGCAAAGCCTGCGAATCAGGCTGAGCCTGGAATCGCGAGGAGCAACTCTTTGCCGCCAGTGATGCAGCACCATGCTTCTAAGGCAGCTGCGGCGGCTGCAGCAGCCGAAACCGTCAGGCAGAGTGTTGCCGCGATGAAACCGCCGGCTGCGCCGACAATTGATGTGAAGCAGGTCCAGCAAATGCTGATGAATATGCCGCAGCTGCAGCCGGATGCGATTGCGGATAAAGTGTTTAAAGTATTCGAGAAGAAAATGAAATTCGAGCAGCGCAGAAGTGGTTACTAGCAGAAACCGGATAGGAGGAGTGAGCGGTATGGCATTGAAGAAAGCGAAAATCATCGTCACAAAAGGTACAGGCCAAGAGCAGCTTGAAGTATTGTTTAATCCCAGCGAATATTCGCTGGAATCGGCCAACAACTTTGCCTGGCAGACCATACCGGGGCTGCAAACTCCGATCGCCCAGTTTATTAGCGGTGAAGCGACTACGCTCAGTATGGACCTATTCTTCGATACGTACGAGAAAGCAACGGATGTCCGTTTGCTGACGGCTAAAGTATCCAAGCTGCTAGATGTCGATAAAGATTTACATGCACCGCCGAGCTGCAGATTCGTATGGGGATCGCTGGATTTTAAAGGCATAGTAGAACGGGTATCGCAGAAATTCACGATGTTTCTCGATTCGGGTCTTCCTGTTCGAGCCACATTAAACGTATCTTTCCGCGCCTTGCAAAGCATGAAGGAGCAATATCAGAACATTCCGCGCCAATCCGCTGATCGGACCAAACAAAAGACGTTGAAGCAAGGGGACCAGCTCTGGATGATTGCTGCCGAGGAGTATGAGGATCCGGGTGAATGGCGAGCCATTGCGGAAGCAAACGGGATCGACAATCCAAGACAGCTGCGGACAGGCCGCAAAATTATCGTTCCGAGGTTAGACTAGATTATGGCAGATGTAAAGTTTGATAACAGTACCTATCAATTTGACTCGCTGGAGCAGAAGTACCGCAATTTCTTTGCACCTGCTTTCGAAATTGTGATTGATGGGAACAGCATGATTCGGCAAAGTGTTGCGATCTCGTCGGTTAAAGTGAATACGACGGTTAATCAGAAAGCGGATTCCTTTCATTTTACCGTTCAGAATGCGTTTGACCCGGTCCGCCGTGAATTTCAATGGATCAACAGCTTCCTCGCTGTCGGCAAGTACGTTGAAATCAAAATGGGCTACACCGATAAGCTGGAAACGGTGTTCTACGGCATCATAACTTCGGTTGATCTGGAGTACCCGTCAGACGGTAATCCGACTGTAAGTGTTTCGGGCATGGATATCTCTTTCCTCATGATGAAGGGTTCTCACTCTAATTCATGGAAGGAAAAGAAGGACAGCGACGTGGTAAAGGTAATCGGCGCGAAATACGGTGCGAAGCTGTCCGTCGATACGACGACAGTGACGAGGCCGATCATCGAGCAAATTCGAATGACGGATTTTCAGTTTCTGACACAGCTGGCGAAGGCGAACGACTATGATTTTTTTGTTGTCGGTAAGACGCTCTATTTTCGCGAATCGAAGAACTCCAAGACTCCAGTCATCACGCTTATGTACGGTAAAAATTTGCGCAGCTACTCCACCAGTGTCGATATTTCCAACCAGGTGAGCCAAGTTATCGTCCGAGGTTTTGATCCGAAAACCTCCACAGCCATTGAAGCTACTTCCGGACAAGTCGACATCATCGGTTCGAATTCCCGCACAGGGAAGGACATCATGCGCGCGCTTGCAGATTACACCAAGGAATATGTTTACACCAATGCAACGACGATGCAGGAGGCGCAGGATCTTGCAGACGCAATGATGAATGAACGAGCAATGGATTTGGTCACAGGCTCAGGCGAAAGTATCGGAATTCCGGAAATCCGTGCAGGCCGCTATATCAAACTAGAAGGACTTGGCGCGAAATTCAATCAGCCGATGTATTTGACCGGGGTTAGTCACTCCATCTCCGCATCCGGATATACGACAAGTTTTGAGGTAGGGGGGAATGCAATATGAGTAACGGCATGTACGGCGGCGGCTCCAGCGGTTCAGGCGGCATAGAAGGGGTTATGCTGGCAGTCGTCACGAATAACAAGGACCCTGACAAAATCGGTCGTGTGAAGCTGAAGTTCCCGCATCGCGAAATTACGCAAGAGACCGATTGGGTGCGCTGCATTACCTTCATGGGTGGCAAAGACAGAGGGAGCCTGTTCGTTCCCGAAGTGAATGATGAGGTGCTGGTCGCGTTCCATATGGGCGATTTCAATCAACCTTATGTCATCGGTTCATTGTGGAACAAAAGCAATCCGGCGCCTGCAGGGGATGAGAACAACAACATCCGCAAAATCAAATCCAAAGCAGGACATGAATTTATTTTCGACGATACGTCCTCCAAAGAGAAAGTGACGCTGCAAACCAAGAAGGGCAGTAAGATCGAATTCACCGACAGCACCGAGGAGATCAAGCTGACCGACAAGAGCGGTAAGAACAATCTCACCATTGTGGGAAGCGGGACAGGGAAGCTGACCTTAACGAGCTCTTCTACCAAGATCGAAATTTCCGGGGCCGGCGATGTGACCATTTCGAGTACGAAAGAAGTAACGATCAAATCGACGCAGATCAAGATCGAAGCAAGCGCAGCACTGAACCTTAAAGGCGGTGCAACCGTCGATATCAAGTCCGACGGCATCGTCAACATCAAAGGCGCAATGGTCAAAATCAATTAAGCTGCGACATGCAGGAGGGGGACGGCGGTTATGGCATCATTTCTGGGTAGAGGCTGGAAATTCCCCATAGAAGTCGACTCCACTACGGGACGAATCAAGACCGCGGAGAAGGAACACGATATCGCGGAAGCCATTCGCATTATCCTGTGGACGAATAAAGGGGAACGTGTCATGCGGCCTGATTTTGGCTGCGGGATTCATGAGTTCGTGTTCGAGACGACGGACGAAACGACGCTGCGATTATTGGAGACGAACATTCAAGAGGCGATCCGAATTTGGGAGCCGCGCGTACATGAGGTCGAAGTTCACGCAGAGCATGACGGCGATCAAGCCGGCAAGCTGCTGCTTAACATTTCGTATGTCGTCCGGAGCACGAACAATTTATTCAATCAGGTCTATCCTTTCTATTTGGAGGAAGGTACGAAGTAGATGACAAAGGGTGGAGCAGGAGACCATGATGAACAATACCCGAAGTGGGGCAGGCGCGCCGCTGGCAATTGATAAGCGCGATCTGGCTGCTCTTGCCCGCTGGATGAAGGAGACAGCCCCTTTCTATACCCCGGAGTGGCGGTTCTCGCCTGAAGACCCAGATCCCGGAACGGCGCTGTTCTACTTGGCAGCGAACATGCTGCAAGAGAATGCGAAGCGGCTGAATCGGACGCCTGAGAAGAATTTCATTGCGTTCCTCAATATGCTGGAAACGAAGCTTCAGTCGGCACGTCCTGCGCGTACGCATGTCGTATTCCGGATGAATGAAGGTGCTACTGAGCCGGTATGGATTCCGCGCGGGACGCAATTAACGGCTCCGTCGCCAAGCGGAGGCGAAGAACTGCTCTTCGAGAGTGAGCGGGCGATGCTCGTAACACCGGCTAAGCTGACGGATGTCATCAGCATAAGTCCGGCGCTTGATGCGATCACGTTATCTGCGGAATCGTATACGGAGAAACTTGCGGAGGGAAAAGGGGAAGTGCCGCTCTTCCAGGCGGCCTACGGGATTAACCTGCAGGAGCACGCTATCTACTTACGTGAGGATGATCTGCTCTTCGCGACGCATCCCGCCATCATCCGCGTGAATTTGTTTCATTCCGCGAAGAGGTATAAGCAGCCTCAGCTGGCTGCGGCTATGGCAGATACGGAGCTGCTGGAGTGGACGTATTATTCCGAAGGCGAATGGGTGCCTTTTGACGAGATTACGAGTGTGGGAAACACGGTTTCCTTACATAAAACGACTGTTCGACCGATCGATCCGGTGGAAATCGGCGGCATTGAAGGCCGTTATATCCGGTGCAAATTGAAAGTGATAGACGCCTCCGCCAACCCGCTGCTGGCTCAAGAGGTAGAGCTGGATCAGTTGTCGTTAACATCTGCATTCGACCCAAGCCATGGCGTTGACGGCATTTCGCCTACGATGCTCATTCACAATGATATGGAGCTGAGCAGTGACGGATTTTATCCGTTCGGTGAGCATTTTGCGCCGTATTCTACGTTTTATATCAGCAGCGAAGAAGCATTTTGCAAACGTGATGGCAGGCTTGAACTAAGCTTCAGGATGAAAACGTTGCCGAATGCCTTGCGCACAGCGCCGGATCCTGAAATTCGCTGGCGCATGATTATGCGTCGTACGGAGCTGGAGAAGAAGGACCCGCCGAAGATTCGGATTCAGCGCGTACTGTGGGAATACTGGAACGGCAGCGGGTGGGTACGACTTCCCGGAAGCGAGCGATATGAGACCTTGTTTAGCGAGCTGCCGGAGAATGAAGTTTTGACCTGCAGCGTTTCCCTGCATTGTCCGCAGGATTTGGAACAAACTTTCGTCAATTCACAGTTTGACTATTGGATTCGCGTCCGTGTAGTCGCAATGGACAATCTGTATGCACCGGAAATGATCTATGTTACGCCGTGGATGGATCAATTAAAGCTGCAATACAGTTACGAGGACCGCAGCTTCCCGGCAGCGTCCGCCATCATGTTCAATAATGCAGCGATGAGAGAAGTGACTAGAGAAGCAAGCGGCGGCGGCAAGCCGTTTCGGCCGTTTGAGCCGATCGATTGCAGCTATCCAGCAGTTATATTTGGATTTGATTCTCCTCCGATTAAAGGACCGATTGCCATGCAAGTTACATTGCAGCCATCGAAGTGGGACGCATCTAAACGGCCATGGATCGAGTGGGAGGCGCTCATCCGCGAAGGTACAACGGTACAGTGGAAGCCATTATCGGTCATTGATGAGACGAACGGGTTCACAGAGAGCGGCATTGTACAGTTTGCGGGTCCACCAGATCTTTATCAGACCCTGCTCTACGGGAGAGAACGCTATTGGTTACGTGCTGTCAACCGCGACGGCTGTTATGACTTAGAGGATCAAGCAAAGCCTGCAGCCAAGCGGCTGGATATGAACGCCGTTCAAGTGCTGCAGCAGCGAACCATAACAGGAGAAACGCCGGAACGAACGCGCGGCGTTTACCGATTATCCAGGTCACCGGTCATTGCTGAGGAAGTTTGGGTCGATGAGACCGAGACAATGCCTAAGCATGAATTGGAAGAGCAGCTGTCACAAGCACCTACTGCTATCGAAGTCTTATATGACAGTGAAGGGCAAGTGCAGCGCGTTTGGGTAAAGTGGAACGGGGTAGAATCATTCCTCACTTCAACCGCGATGGATCGTCATTATGTACTCGACGGTGCTGCTGGAACGGTCACTTTCGGTGAAGGCATAAGAGGCCGCGCCGTCCCGGGAGGCGGTCCAGACAGTATTCGTGTGAATTACAAAGTCACGGCAGGGGCAGAAGGTAACGTTGGAGCAGGTGAGATTGCAGGACTGCTGCAATCCATTGCCTTCATAGCCGGAGCAACCAATCCAAGTGCAGCCGGTGGAGGCTGTCATACAGAGAAGCTGGATGCAGCGTTACGGCGGGGACCGCAGCGCCTGAAGCATCAGGGGCGAGCCGTAACGGCTGAAGACTTCGAATGGCTGGCTAGAGAAGCGTATCCCGGGCTGGCTAAAGTCAAATGTCTGCCGAATCGGAATGTGCATCTGGAACGCAGCCTAGGTTCGATTACACTTGTTGCTTTATCGGAGCCGGGCGACTCCGGATATGCCTTGTTTCCTGCGTTGAAACGCCAAATCGAAACGTATTTGATTGAACGTGCAGCAAACACGGTATCTCATTTACCTTCGGTTCAGGTCATCGCTCCCGCATTTTTATTCGTATCTGTTACGGTTTCAGTTACAGTGGAGTCACTTGAGGATGTACTGCCTGCAGAGGCCGATTGCCAAATCAAACTGGCACAATTTCTGGATCCGATTCGCGGCAAGCTGGACGGAAAAGGCTGGGGAATTGGCGAAACCTTGCATGAATCGCTCTTCTATTCCCTGCTCAAATCTGTTCGTGCGATCAAAAATATAGATAAGCTGTACATCTCCATGTTGAAGGTGGAGGACGGAACGACCATCGAAATTGATCCGTCGAAGCAATCCATGTACCCGCATGCTTTGCTTTGCAGCGGCACGCATACTGTGAAAGTGACAACGAGCTAATACCACCGTGCCTTCCGGCACTGAACAAGAAAGGAGGTGCACGTCTTGCTGCCGATCCCCAATTTAGACGATCGTCGCTTTCAGCAAATCGTAGAAGAAGCGCGTAAAGCGATTCCGAAGTTTATGCCGGAGTGGACGGATGAGAATGCGCATGATCCCGGCATCACGATGATTGAGCTGTTCGCATGGCTAAGCGAAATGCAGCAGTTCTATATTAATCGGGTACCGGAGCGCAACCAGCTTAAGTTTCTTAAGCTGCTGGGCGCTAAGCCTCAGCTCGCACATCGCGCGCATACGCAGGTCAGCTTCCAAGGGGCAAATCGGCCGCTAATGCTGCCGAAAGGCACGAAGCTGCAGGCACAGGATCAGCCTTTTGAAACGACAGAAGCGATCCGACTGCATCCGGCCCGAATCGACCGCATTATCGTTCGAACCGATAAAGAAGCCAATGATTACACGTCCACTAACGATCATGTCGGCGTCTCCTTCTATGCATTCGGCCCTGAAGCGCGTCAAGGCAGCAGACTATATATCGCTTTTGACCTTGAGCTGATGCCCGGAGATGAGCTGACCATGGCGATATCGTTATTCGATGATGGATTGGTTCCGCTTATCTCTGTTGATGACGCGAGCAAGGCGATCGTACCTTCTGCTAAGGTATCGTGGAAGTTTTATGGAAATAACGGTACGCCACCTGAACTCATCGGTTCGGAGAACGGTCAACAAGAAAGTGATATCGGCGCTGGCGGTAGTGGGCATTCCGCATGGATGCCGCTTGAGCTCATCCATGATGATACGGTTCAGCTCATGTACAGTGGAATGATTACGTTCCGTGTACCGCATGGGATGAGACCGGTCATGGTCCATCCGGCGAATGACAGAGGTCGCTACTGGTTCTGCTGCACAGTAGAGCAATCGGGCTACGAGAATCCGCCTCGGATCGAACATATTGCGTTCAATACGGTGAAAGCCGTCCAACAATATACGTTTAGTGAATTGTTCCATGCTGATCTTAGCAGTGGGGAACATAAGGAAATAAACGTTTCGTCCTACCTTGCCGCTAATGGCTTCATACGTGTGCAATCCCAGCATGAGTCAGGAGGCTGGGTGGATTGGACGGAAACGACAGATTATCAGCTGCTGCAGAATATTGAAACAGGTGAAGCTGTCATCACGCCAAGTGATGGAAGTCCGGATCTTCTTCCACAACAAGGGAAGACAACCTTGCGGGTAATCGCCCAAACGGAGGCGTTTCGCGAGCAGTGTATCATCGGGCAGAGCAACGGTTTGCCGAGACAGAAGCTGGTTGTCTACGACTACCCGCTGCAGAATAACCGATTTACACTCCAGATTGGGCGTAAGCTTCATGACGGGAGCTGGCTGTGGGAGGATTGGACCGAAGTGGACAACTTCGACAACTCGGCTTCCACGGATCGGCATTTCTTGTTCGATGCAGCAGAGCATGAGATTAGATTCGGCGATAATGAGCGCGGAAGTGTACCGCAAGCATGCGACGAGCCGAATATCTGGGTCATCGCCTGCTTGCTTGGAGGGGGAACTCGTGGAAACGTGAAGCCCCATCTCATCACCGAAATCGTCTCCCATAGTGAGGAAAGCGAACAGCTGCTGGGACAATTATCCGTAACTAATCACCAGTTTGCAGTTGGCGGTACGGAACCGGAATCGCTTGAAGCTTGCATAGAGCGTGTCCGCAGAGAACTCCATGAACCGTTTCGGGCGGTTACGGCAGATGATATCGAGCATATCGTTCGTCATACACCCGGACTTCGGGTAGCGAGAGTAAAGGCGCTGCCGCTCTATATGAAAGGGCTAAAGGATTATCCGCGCAACCAAGCGCCGGGGCAACTGACTGTAGCGGTCGTGCCATATAGTCCCGCCATTACTCCGACTCCGAGCACGGGTTTTCTGGAAAGTGTGAAGAGGCATCTGGACGAGCGAAGATTGATTACGACTGAACTCCATGTGATAGCACCTGAATATATCGGGATTACCGTACATGCAATCATCGTCGTCGAGCCTCATTTTGTCGATGAAAGCCAGCAGATCGTTATGGCGCTCAATAGGCTGCTAAGGCCGCTTGATGGCCGGGACGGATCGAAGGGCTGGCCTTTTGGCAGAACCGTTTACAAAGGGGATTTGTTCGGGCTCATGAACGAGATGAAAGGCGTCGCCTATATTCAAGAATTATGGCTAGACGCTGAAGGGCATGGCTGGACCAAAACATCCGGTGGGGACATCGAGCTACCACCGTACGGATTAGTGTACTCAGCCGGGCATGAGATTGAATTAATCAGCAGGACGAACCTGTAACAATGGGATCGGAATTGAAACGGCGCGTGACATAAGATCGCTTAAGGGGGGAGACGGGCTGGAGCAGGGGACGCTGTTTTTTTCAATGAACAAAGAAAGTGACTGGGCTGCAAGCAGCAAAGCTAACTTGGAGTGGACAACGGCCGGGCTTCATATTTCACAAACGCAAAAATACGGCATTCGCAGCACACTGCATCTAAACGAATTAGACGGCATACGCGACGTGCATGAGTTCGTCATCGGGCCTTACGGCAGACTTTATGTCCTGGACGCAGCCAGCGACGTGTGGTTGTATGATTCGGAATACCATCATCACGAGAAGCTGTTTCCAAGCGGTCATGGACTGTTCGGCATCCGATCGCTGCTCGCGGTAATCGGGGATACGCTTCTTGTAGCGGATCCGGAGAGGCAGCAATGTTCGGCTTATGCCATTGGCAACTCCCAGACGTACTGGAGCTTAAGCGAGTGTAATGGGGTCGAGCTATTTCCGATTGCAGCAGTTTCTGATGATCACCACTTTTATGTGGTAACGCCACTCGCAGTTGAACGGAATCCGGAAGGGGAACTCATCGTTCCGGGTGGAACAGGCATTGGGATCGTGAAGCTCGATCGGAACGGTCAATGTGCAGGTATCGTTTCAGAGGAGAAATGGGTTCTACCAACGTCTGTGAAGCTGCATTACTTATATAAGCGCTTCTATGTGGCCGTTTCTACAGAACGAAGTGTATATGTGTTCGATAGTGAGGCGCATACGCTTCGCGGCTTCTCTTACAAAGGAGAAATGCTCTCTCGGATGTTTTTACCTTCCTTGAAATTTGCAGGGCTCGCTGTCGATTCGATGAATCAGCTTTACATTGGAGACTCCAGACATATTGCCGACGAAGGCGAAGACGATCGATTCGTGCTTAATCTCGGCGAAACCGGTGAATCCATCACAAAGGTGCCAGGCTCCAGAGGCAAAGCGGACAAGCTGATGTTCGACGCGCGCGACTGCATGTATATTCTAAATGCCGAAGATGGCACGGTCACGGTGCTCGAACTGCAGCCGAGAACGATGGAGCGAATGGAAACCGGTGCGCTCGAAGGCATTTGCCTTACAACCGCATTAGACAGCACAGAAGCAGAAACAGTTTGGCATAAAATGGTGCTGGAAGCGGACATTCCGGATGAAACGCAACTGCGTATCTCGTACTTCTGCTCCGATCAGAAGCAGATGATCATCGGCGGCAGATTTATGGCGATGGATGATTTCATTCGAGATCCCAATCGTGACATGCTGGAGAAATCGAGAACGCTGGAGTCGTTCTGGTCTGCACCGGTTACCAATCCGAAAGATGCGCTGTTCTTCGATGCCAAAGGCCGGTACATGTGGCTCAAAATCGAATGGATCGGCAGCGAGCGCAAAACACCATGCCTCTCTAAGCTGCGAGTTGTGTTCCCGCGCAGTACCTATCTGAGCCATCTGCCTGCCGTTTATCAGGAGGATTCGACCGGTTTTACAGAGCGATTCCTAGCCTTATTCGGTACGATGTTTGATAGTATCGAAACGCAGGTGCAGGATATTCCGCGTCACTTAGACAGCGAGCTGACGGAAGGACCGTATTTGAAATGGCTGGGCAGCTGGCTTGGCATTGAGGTGGATGAGCATTGGAGCGATGAGCAAATCCGCCGTTTCATCCGAGAAGCGCCGCAGTTGTATCGGTACAGAGGAACCCGCCGAGGCATCGAGAAGATGGTCGAGATTTACACGGGCAGCAAGCCGTATATCGTGGAATATTTTCAATATAAAATGATGCGGGAATCCGCGGAACTCCGCGAGCTGACCGATTTATTATACGGCATGCATCCCTGCAGCTTCTCCGTGCTCGTCACGACGGAACAGGCAAATACAGAGAAGCAAAGACTTATGCTGGAGCGGATGCTGAATGAGCATAAACCGGCATTTACGGATGCCCATCTGATTGTGCTTCAACCGTGGATGTACCTCGATATGCATACCTATCTGGAGGTCAATACACTGTTGTCGGAGCCGTCGCTGCTGCGAATCGACCCGAACCGTTCGATGCCAAGCGATACCATCATCGTCGATGTCGACCGCGACAGAAGGCTTGATCTGCATACCCGCTTAGGCTTGGATTCAGAGATGGAATAGAACAGACGATTGATCCTCGACTATATGAATTAGGAGCTGATTGAGTGAAAAAAAGCAGATATTACCCGTTTGAACGGAATCGTTATTTTTATGGGAAGCTGCTG
Source organism: Paenibacillus sp. N22P23 (assembly GCF_059383735.1). Lineage (NCBI taxonomy): Bacteria > Bacillati > Bacillota > Bacilli > Caryophanales > Paenibacillaceae > Paenibacillus > Paenibacillus sp. N22P23. The sequence continues at coordinate 1,920,526 of NZ_JBXENT010000001.1, read as the reverse complement.
ACGGTTCGGGATTTCGAATCCGAGCAAAAATATGTCGGCGACAAGCGTCGGCTGCTGAATCGGCTTCTTGTTGGAAGCGGGGTCGTGTCCGGCATGCATGTCGTGGCGGTGGACGACAAATCCATTACGGTTGAGATGGGCGTGGCTATCGATTATGCCGGACGCGAAATCGTTATTCCGTCTCCGACAACGCTGAAGCTGTCGATGATCGAAGGTTTCACGAATAATGAGTATAAGAAGAACGTGTACCTCTACGCCGCCTATGATGAGAAAGGGAAAGAGCCGGTACATGCGATTGCCAATTCCGCGGTCCGTTCTGAGGATGTCAGCGAATATAATCGCGTTCTGGAGAGCTATCGTTTATTTATCAAAGAGGAAGCGCCGGATCCGGCATCCTTTGAGCATGTTCGTCTATCTGAAGTCATTGCACCTATCTATCAGGATGGACAAGTCCGCATCTATCAGCGCATGCCGAAGTATGCTGGGCAGGAAGCTGTAGTAGATGTAACGCTAGTTGTAGAGAAAACGCTGCAAACGCCTCGTATTTCACTGGAATTCCAAGTGGAAGCGGACGGCCTGACACCGGTTGGGCTGGAAGACGGTGTGGTTTCGTTCTCAGAGCCAGGTGACGGGCAGGAAACCGAATATACCTATACCTATTCCGTGAAAGCGGCAAATTGGGCAGATGGGCGTAAAGCATCGCTTCGTATCGACAGCCAAAGCATCGTCTTAAATATTGGCGACCTGCGTGTTCCGATCGATAGTAATCCAGCGCATGAAGTCGAAATTATTAGCGAACCGGCGGTCGAACGCATCACGCGTGATTATTTTGATCGGACGCTGGATCAAGCCATTGATGGTGTTGCAGAACAAAGTATCTGTCTGGCAAAGATTAGTTTGCTTCAGATGGGACCGACCTATATGATCGAGGGCGTTGAGCGCGTGCCTTTCGGCGAATATGTGTACAATCCGTCCTTGTTGCAGCGAGTAGGCGCATTTGGAACGAAGGATCAACTGTCCAAATTCTTTACTTCTTCGGAAGCCTTCACCGTGCCGTTCGGCCAAGAGCCGCGGCTTGATGTGGACTACAATCCGGAGCGGAGCGAGTTTTCCTTCAAGCTTGGTGTTCCGCAGCCGCAGCATTTGCAAGATGAGTTGGCGACCGGTACCGTAACGGTGGAGCTGGAGCCCAATGCCAAGAGCGGCCTTTATTTCTTCTCTCGCGGACAGAAAAATTATGTAACAGGCGAGATCGAGAGCGGGCTGGGCGAAGGCCAGTTGTATGTAATGGTCGGCCTCGAAGATAAGGATGTTAATATTACTTCCGATCTGCTGCAAGCGAGCGATCAAGTGTACTACGGATCTTCCGACGTGTTCAAAGGAAGCGAATTCGAGTCACAGCTGCCTAACGTAACTTTCGGCACGGTTGTTTATCCGAGCAAAGGGACGTTCCGTATCGGAATGAAGCTGGGACAAGCGACAGAAGCCTCGGCTATCAAGCTGCGCTGGTGGGCATTCAAGAAGCTGCCAGGGACGGAATCGGCTGTAGTGGTTGAATCGGCAGCAACTACTGCTGCGAAGGTTCTGCAATCGGGCATGAATGAAGCCGCTGCATCCACTGATAGATAGATTGGTAAGTACAACAAAGGCGGCGCAGTGGATAACCACTGCGCCGCCTTTGTTATTCGGTTTGAAGCATCGATTTCGTCACGCTTAGTCTAACCGGTACTTTCTCTGTTTTAAAATAAGTAAAGGTGAGATTGAAGTCGCCGAGCGGATAAACCACAATTGATTTGTCGGCATCGATCGTTTCTTTCATGCCGTCAATTTTTAGCGCCTGGACCTGTTTTAATAGCTCCACAATAATGAACTTGTTCCACAGATTAACCTCTGCTACGTAGGCCTCTTCAGGATTAGCTTCGTCCGGCTCCAGTATGAACGATAGTTGATAGGCGGCATAGGTCATTAATGAAGGACCCGCAGGTAATGTCGCTTCAGTATCGCCGGCAGGAAGCTCATCCTGAGTAGTCGGTGTGTCAGCAGATGGGGACTCTACTAGGGAAGATTCGGCTGCTGCCTCAGCTTCCACCGTTGTTGTCGACTTCTCGGCCGATGCTGTTTTTACCGGTTTTGGTTTATCGCCATCGGTTGCCGTCGCCTTGTCGGCTTCTTCTTCCTTCGGTTCGTCAGTGCCGGCAGCGCCTTGATCTTCGCTTGCAGGAGTCGTTCCTGTATTGTCATTAGCGTTGTCATTAGCATCCGCATCTGTTTCAGTTCCGACAGTGCTTCCGCTTGCTTCGCCTTCAACTGAACCGTCCACTGCTGAGGGTTCCTCGTCTACAGCAAGATCTTCCGCAACATCCACAGCAGCATCATCCGCGCCTTCACTAGCTGCTACTTCAGGGGGAACGTCAGCTTCGCCGAGCACATCTTGCAGCTTCTTGCGCGTAAGGCTGATGAAACCAGCCAGGTTGATTTTGCCGCTTTGGAAAAATCCTTTGTACACCGTATTGCCATCGGCATCATTGAGCGCGCCAACACCGTCATAACGACCGTTCTTGTATTTGCCTGCATAAAGCACGGTTCCCGTGGCAATGTCGAAAGATTGTCCGTCACCATGCTTAACGCCGCTGCTGAACCCGCCGGTGTAAGCGATCGTTCCTTTCTCAGTAAACAATGAGCCTAGACCGTTGTATAACCCGAGCTGAAACGCTCCTTTATATTTCACGACGCCGTTTGGATAATATTCGGTTCCTTCTCCGGAGAGTGCTCCGTTCTTGAATTCGCCTTCAACCTGAACCGTTTGGTCCGGTCGCATCAGCTTCCCGGCGCCTTCGTACACATTGTTGGACCAGTTGCCATCATAGACGACAGCACCTTGTGTATCGTACGATTTGCCTGCTCCTCCATATGCGCCTTGCAGAAAACCGCCTGCATACAGCATACCGCCAAGCTCGTTATAGAGCGTGCCGTTGCCTTCGAATTTACCTCCGACAAAGTCGCCTTCATAATTTATTTTCCCATCGCTGTAGAACAACGTTCCGGGACCGCCATATTGATCAAGCGCAAAATTTCCGCGGTAGAGCAGCTTGCCGTCTTGATCGAACAGTTCACCCATACCGTTCTTAAGTCCTTTGGCAAAGTCGCCTTGATAGATAAGCTTCCCTTCTGGGCTGTACAGTTTGCCAGTGCCTTCATATAAACCGGCAGCGATACCGCCTTCATAGAGCAAGGAACCGCCGTCAAGGATCTTGGCTGTACCCGTGAAGGAAGCCAAGCTTGCTGCTGTCGCTTCGATTTTAGGCGTGCGTGCGAGCAGCTTGTTCAGCATCTTAGGCGGCTTGATGAAGCCGAAATAGAAGATGACCAGTCCGACAAGGACAATGATGACTACAAGTTTCTTAGCAATGAAGAAGCGGCCGAACGGAATATAGTTTTTGACCGATTGTTCTGCCGGATTGAGGATCGATTTGACCCATTTGCCGAGGAACACGAGCAGAAACTTAGGCAGCTGCTTCGCATACTTCATGGGAATCATGAAGAGCTTCTTGAACGGTTTGATAAACGGTTTGAGGAATTGCTCCAGCATCTTCATCAGGGCACCTGTATCGTGAATTGACCCGGCACTGTAATTTGAATCATGCCGCCCCAGTTGCACAAGCATTTCGATGAATTGTTTAATGCGGGCATGTTAGCGACCAAGACAGTAGGTGAACCGGGCGCCCAAGGCGCAGCCGTGATCGGAATGCAGGGCATTGGCGTCAATGCGCCGAGCGCCGCGGCAGTAGCTGCCGCGACCTGCGGATTCGCCAGCGAGCTGCACATACCGAAGGGCATAATATTGACCATTGGCTTATTGTCCATAATGTTGGCAATCGGCATCGCGGTCATGACCCGATTCGCGGGCAAGACGCTCAGTGCACTCGGTGCTACACCAAATGAGCACTGCAGCATCGCGCCTTGACAAACAAGCTGACCCATAAACGTTCCCCTTTGTCTGATAGACTTTCAATCATGTCTTCCGAACTATAATCTCTCTAGTTAATAGTACTATAAAGCATTTCCAAGCTTCAATAAGAGATGTCGGTTCTTGGCGAAAATATGCAGTTTTTTGATGTCTCTGGGAGTACTTTGTAGTAGTATGGTAATAAATCGCTATTTTTCTCTCTGAAAGGGAGCGTCCTACAGATGAACCAGCCAAAGCCTATCAAATCCTCGAACAAAAGCAGCTATCCCCGTTTATGGCTGACTATACTTTTATGTTGTTTAGTAGGGTTATCTGTATACTTGTTTCTGCATCGGAACGAACTCACTCAGAATCCAACGAAGGATGCGACTGCACTTTCGAATTTGTCGGCTATAGCGGCGGGAACGGGTGGCGATGTCTATGTAATTAGTGATGCGAAGCAGCAAATTCAAGCCATTGACAGTGAGGGTAAGCTCAAGTACCGGATTAAACAAACGAGCAGTAATCGGAGTAATTTCAGCGAGCTTGCCGTCGACGATCAAGGCCGGATCTATACAATTAATACGGTGCTGGATCAATACGGCTTATATGTAGAGTCCGAAGAAATTGTGCGCTACACCGCAGAGGGCAAGCTTGATAAACAGCTCTTCATGTGGAAAGGCGATCAGACCAGCAAACGAATCGGGCAGCTCAGATCGCTTCAAATTCATAATAATCTATTAACCTTTTACATAAGCAAGCCAAATGAAGTTCAGCAGAAGCAGCTTTCACTGGATAACTGGAAGTGGACACAGCCTTTCGCATTTAAGCTGCCGCCGAATCGATTCCTCTCCGAGGTGTATGGAACGGAGCCAGGTTCGATCTACTTCACTACTAAGCGTGGCGCGATTTACCAAGTCGCCGCGGATGGAACAAGCAAGTCACTCTACCCGGTAGCCGGCATGGAGAATACTCGCAAAAACTTTCCGGAGCGTTTGAAGCTGGACAGCAACGGAAATATCCTATTCATTGATCGATCCATTAACGCACTAACAAAGCTCTCGCCTCAATCAACGAACCCGATCACATTGCTGATAGAAGAACCGGCTCTGGCCGCGGCTGCACCGGAAGCAGAAAGTCTGGAGATCGCGGATTATTCCCTGCATGCGGATGGGAGCGGGGAGCTGCTGCTGGCTGATCGAATAATGAAACAAAGCAGCAACGGGGCAGTAACGCCATCCTTTGCACAGCTGCAATACAGTGGTCAAGAACGAACGCAGCAATGGCTCGTTTGGGGGGCTGCGCTCGCTGGTTTACTTCTCTTGGCAGCAGCTGCACGGCTTGTTTACATTCATCTCATGCGTCGCCGCATTTCGTTCTTCCTTAAACAAATGGTAGCTTTCGTGCCACTCGTAACCATATCGATGGTCCTGCTTTCCAATTCCATCTATGACGGCTTCTCCGGCAAAATGGAAGAGGAGATGAAGCGGGAGTTGTCCGTTCTGGCACAGAGCGGCAAATATATTATTGATGGCGATCGTCTAGAGAAACTTACGTCACCTAATGATTTCATGAATGCCGACTATCAAGAGATTAAAGAGCGGATGAACGTGTTATTCCAACACGATAACAGCATAGACCGCAGAGGGTTATACAGCACGGTATACAAGTACGAGAACGGCAAGCTCTATATCATTGCAGATGATGATGATGGCGTGAACATGTTTAAGCCATTCCCGTTATCGGAAGACAACCTTCCGGTCGTCGAGCAAGGACAAGTCATGAGCGGCAGCTGGGTTGATGCGAACGGCCAGTGGACTTATGCGATTGCTCCCGTCTACAACTCAAAGGGCGAGATTGTCGGTATTTACGAGACAGGCCGCGATTTGAACGTTCTGCGAGCAGAGAATGCGACGATTAACCAAACGATTTTCAAAAATATTACGATTATTACAGTACTCATCCTGTTTGTATTTATGTTATCCTCCTATTTCCTGTTAGCGTCCTTGCGGAAGCTGCGCAAGAGCGTTACAGATATAACGAATGGGAACTGGGACGCAGAAGTACATATTCGCTCACGCGATGAGGTGGCTGACCTCGGAGAGCAATTTAATCTCATGGTGCGCCATATTCGGCAATATATCAGCGACATCACAGCATTCAGCGAAGCATCGTTCCGCTTTGTGCCGCAGCAAGTATTTAAGTATTTGGGCAAACGAGGCATCCTCGATGTTCATCTCGGTGATCAAGTCCAACAGAACATGGTTGTTATGGTAACGAAGCTGAGGCAGTTCTATGAAATGTCGAAAGGGTTGACGCCTAAAGAAAACTTCAACTTCATGAACTCGTTCCTCAGTCGATTCGGACCTCTTGTACGTAAGGAGAACGGCCTAATCAGCAATTACCTCGGTGCAGGGTTCATGACCTTGTTCCCAAGTCGAACAGAAGATGCGATTAAAGCGGCTATTGCCATTCGTAAAGAATTGCTCGTTTATAACGGTCACAGAGCCAAAGTGAACTATATTCCGGTGGAGATCGGCATTGCCATTCATAAAGGGCCGCTCATGCTCGGTATCATCGGCGAAGAGACGAAGATGGAGAGCAATGTCATTTCAGACGATGTGACGTTGACCTCGCGTTTGGAGGAGCTTTCGGAGACGCTGGGCGTATCCATTCTCGTGACGCGGTCTGCCTTGGAGTCGATGGAAGCGCCGGAGCGGTTCCAATTCCGCTGGCTTGGACGCGTACATATCGAGGGAAATCAAGAACCGATCGAACTTTATGATGTTTATGAAGGCGACACGGAGGCATTGCGCTCCGGTAAGGACAAGACGAAGAAGCTGTTCGAGCGGGGGATTCAGCTCTATCAGGAAGGCCGTTTCTTTGATGCAAGGGAGACTTTCGTTGAAGTGATCAAGTGGAACCGTCTCGATAAAACCGCAAAGCTGTACTTCTATCTATGCGATGAATATTTCCAAAGGGGCACTGCTGTCGATTGGAACGGCACGCTGGCCGTTTCATAAGGCAAAGGGAGGTTAACGAATGATGCGACAAACGATCTTTCAAGTGCGTCCGCTTAAGCTCGAAGAAGAAGCAAGGCAGATCAGCTCGTTCTTTCTGTCGGAAGACTCGTTTGACGACGTCAACCACACGCCCGGTGAAATCCAGCATTATCTTACCAATCCGCTAAATGCGCTCACCTCCGATTATGAATACCGTTTTGTTCAAAATGAGCGTAATGAAATCATCGGCGTTATCGGATATTTACAAAATGAACAGCAAACCGGCGGCTACTACTTGGATTATCTGGTTGTTCATAAGAAGTACCGCAATTACGGCATCGCGTCACTGTTGTTGACCGACATGATCGAGGTGCTGCGATCTCGGGCAGCTCGTTACCTATTGACGTATACATGTGATACGGATGCCTACAAACCGGTGCGCAGATTATTTGAGCGTCAAGGGTTTCTGCTTGCTGGCCGCTGTCCCGATTATTATTTTGAAGGGGAAGATCGGTTGATATATAGCTTGAAGCTGAGCAGCTTACGATATGAGGAAATCATCGGATCATGAGAGTAAACAAATTCAGAAGCAAAATGGTGCTAAAACGATGAATGCAATGATACTAAGATGGATCGGCGTCAAATTCGAGGATCGGCGAAAGCTGGCCATGATGGCGCCTGTTTTTTTTCTGTGCGGGATTTCAGAGCTGCTCAACTATAACGGTTATATGACTTTGTTCAATCAGCGCTTCGGCAGTGAATATTTGCCATATGTGTACGGAGCGGAAGCGATTATCATGCCGCTTGAGGCTTGGTTTATGTCTTGGCTGACGAGCCGACTCACCAAACCGCAGCTCATGCGTACGCTCTTTGTCATAATGGGTGTCATTATAGGCGTTAATGCTGCCGCATTGCTGTTGTTTAATAGCTTGGATATCAGTCCACGTGCCTATTATCCGTTTCTATTCCTTAGCTCGAGCTTCGTTGTAAGGCAGCAAACGATTCTGTTATGGAGTCTGGCAGTCGATCTGTGTCCGACCCAGCAAGCTAAAAGGCTGATGCCTGTCTTTGTTTCATCTGCCGCACTTGGCGGCATTGCCGCAGGGGTGCTGGCACAACTTGTGAGCAAATGGATTGGCGCAGATGCGGTCTATATGTTAGCGCCGCTATTCCTGCTTGCCGGCGGTGTGAACTATTGGAAGTCAATCGCGCATTATCTTGTTCCGCTAACATTGAAGCAGGAGCGCAGTGTCGCATCAGGTACTGCTGAAGGTGGACTGTCTTCCGGTGACTATCTCAAACGCTCCTTCACAACGCCTTATTTGCTAGTAGCAATCGGCATTATGACGCTGATGCCTGCCCTGTATTTCTTAATGGAATATGTCTTTCTGAATGTCACTCGTACCATCTACAAGACGGAAACGGAGTTTGCGTCTTTCTTTGGACTAGTGACAACGCTGCTATTTACGATTGCCTTGCTGCTCCAGTTGGTCTCGAATCGCTTAATGGCATGGCTCGGACAAAGCAATATGCTGCCTGCGATTGCCATCATATTTACTTGTGGTTTCGTGGCGGCTGCCGCTACGTTCGGGACATCGTTCATTCTCTACTCGTTGTCTGTGGGGTATATGTTCCTCTATCTGTTACTCTATTATTTCGCGGAGCCTGCGAATCAGCTGTTCTTCAAGCTGCTGCCGATGCTCCAGCGGGATGGGTACCGTTATATAGCGCAAGGTGTCGCGGCATCCCTAGGTATTCTGATCGGCGCGCTTCTGCAGTCGCTGCACGCGGAGCTTGGATTTAGTCTAAGGCTGCTGGCTTGGATCGGTGGAGGCGGAGCTTTGCTGCTCGTGCTGCTGACCTACATTGGAAAATCCCTATATATTCGAGAATTGATTCGCAGCGTACAGACGATGTCGGATACGAGGCAGGATCTTGCGCTGGCCTTCGACGAGTACATGCGCGAGAATAAATTACCTCTTATGTTGGAACAACTGCTGGCGAACAGCAATGACTATGCCCGCGAGGTTGCGCTTGGGATGATTGGCCGAACAGGCGACGATACTTATCTTCCGAAGCTGCTGGCACTTGTCGATGATCGCAGTGCCCGAATTCGAATCGCTTCGCTCAGGGCGATGAACCTCGAACGAGCAGAGCTCCAGGCTTTGGTTAAGGTAGCCTCATTCCTGGAAGACCCCGACTATGAGGTACGGGCAGCCGGTGTCCGTTTGCTGGGCAGAGCCGATCATATGAGGCATCAAGCCGTATATTTCGTCAGACTGAAACTGCTGGATTCGAGTCCTAAGGTCGTAGCCGAAGCGGTCAAAGCGCTCTATTATTTGCAAAATGAGCAAAGCTTCGAAGCCTGTTATGAGGTTATTCAGCGGTACTTGAAAGAAGGCGGAGAACAGACTGTCTACATTTGCCGAGTTATTGCTGAACTGGAAATGTACAGTTTTCTGCCGGATGTTGAGCAACTGCTTGGCCATAGCGATCCTGCTGTTCGTGCTGAAGCCATTGCATGCATGGGAAAGCTGCGGCATATCCCTGCCATCCCGTGGTTGCTCGAGCAGCTTGAGTGGGCTGAGCCGGCTTTATATGAGGTTACAATAGAAGCTTTTATCACAATGGGAAGCGGTGCTGCCCTACCGTTGCAGGATGTCTTGCAGCAAGCGCAGCCGAAGGTATGGAGCGCTGCGGTACGTGCGCTTGCCGCTCTGCTGGACGAAGTAGAATGCCAGTCCGTGCTGCTTGCTGCTGCTCTGTTGAAGTTAGATGAGCTGTGGAAGAGTCGCGATATAGAGGCAGCCCTATACAAGATGGAGCTTAACACAAGAGCTGAGCTGGCGCGGATGCGACTGACCGAGCATAAGAAATTTCTGCTCGATGGGGTCTGGACCGTCATGGAACGAACCGCAGAAGGTGATGTTGTTAATGCCGTTCGCAGGGCGATCGAGGATGAGGATGAGGAGATTAGAGAGAGCGGACTTGAAGCGTTGGCAGAAGGAACGGCAGACAAACGGTTGACCGCCGCACTGCTCTCCTTGTTCGAAGGTTGGAGCGCCCCGCATACCGACATGCCGAATGATCAAGCCGTTCAAGTGCTGCGCGCAGCAGCCGGTCTGCAGGATATGTGGCTGCAGTTGCTCGCTTCCGATGCACTGCAACGAGAGGAGAACGAACCATTGAGTGGACAACAGGCGTTAATGGGGATGCTGGATAAAGTGGTATTTTTGAAGCAAGTTTCGTTCTTCAGCGATCTTTCCTTGGAAGAGCTCGGGTATATTGCCGGTATTGCCGTGGAAGAAAAGCATTCTAGTGCTACTCGACTGGTAGCTAGCGGGGAGATCAACAACAAGCTGGGTGTAATCGTGGAAGGTTCGGTTCAGTTGCTTGCGGCAGGAAGCAAGAACGGCATCATAGCGGAGCTTGGTCCAAAGGATGTTTTCGGAGAAACTTCGGCCATCGATGCAACGATCGCTACGACGACGGCTCGTTCCGCCGGGGAAGTTCGCATTCTGACTTTGCTTGGCGATGAAATGGCGAAGCTCATTCGGCTTCATCCGGAAATTGGGATGGGCTTGCTGAAAGCGTCGCTCGCTCGTGTGCGTATGCTAGAGAAGATGATAGCCCAAACGGGTTGATAACAGGAGATGAAGAAACTGCGGAAAGCTGGCAGTTTCTTTTTTTTGATTCATAGAGTGTGAAAGACAGGAGAATAAGCATAGCTTTTCAACCTGGAAGCGATTACAATGATAGGGTGATATTTTTCTGATTATTTATTCCAGTATAAGAGGAGAGGCTGACGAATGGCAGGAAATCGTGCAGTAGTGTATGTAGAATCCGGTAAAGTTGAAGTACGGGATATTTCTTATCCTGATCTGGTTTTGCGTGACGGCCCGGGTGTTAATCCGCTTAATGTCGGCAGAAAATGCGATCACGGCGTCATCCTTAAAGTAATTACTACTAACATATGCGGAAGCGATCAGCACATGGTGCGTGGTCGCACAACGGCCCCGAGCGGTCTTGTGCTTGGTCATGAAATTACGGGCGAAGTCATTGAAGTAGGCCGCGATGTAGAGTTTATCAAGAAGGGCGACCTCGTATCGGTTCCTTTCAATATTGCTTGTGGACGCTGCCGTAACTGTAAAGAACGCAACACTAATGTGTGCTCGAACGTGAATCCGGATCGTCCCGGCTCTGCTTATGGATATGTCGATATGGGCGGCTGGGTTGGCGGTCAATCGGAATACGTAATGGTGCCTTACGCGGACTTCCAATTGTTGAAATTCCCGGATAAAGAGCGCGCGATGGAGAAAATTCTTGATTTGACGATGCTCTCCGATATTTTCCCAACTGGATACCACGGTGCTGTTAGCGCAGGCGTGAAGCCAGGCTCAACGGTTTATATCGCAGGTGCCGGTCCTGTCGGTCTTGCAGCGGCTCACTCCGCTCAATTGCTCGGTGCAGCTGTTGTCATCGTAGGCGATCTGAACAGCGAACGTCTTGCACAAGCTAGAAGCTTCGGCTGTGAAACGGTTAACTTGCGTGAACATGCGAATTTGGCTGAGCAAATCGACCAAATCCTTGGCTCTCCGGAAGTGGATTGCGCCGTTGACTGCGTAGGCTTCGAAGCTCACGGTCATGGTAAATCACACGGTGAAGCACCGGCAACCGTGCTGAACTCCATCATGGAAGTTACGCGTGCCGGCGGCAGACTGGGTATTCCAGGCTTGTATGTAACAGGTGACCCGGGTGCGGTGGATGAGGATGCTAAGATCGGCACACTCAAAATCCGTTTCGGCCTCGGCTGGGCGAAATCTCATACATTCGTTACAGGTCAAACGCCGGTTATGCAATATAACCGCGACCTGATGACAGCGATTCTTAGCGGCAGAGCGCAAATTGCGAAAGCCGTTAACGCTACGCTGATCTCGCTCGATCAAGCTCCGGATGCTTACTCGGCATTCGATCAAGGCGCTTCCAAGAAGTTTGTTATCGATCCACACGGCTCTGTCCGTCGTTAATCGAATCGTTTATAAGCTGCCTCAAAAGTTGATTGTGACTTTTGAGGCAGCTTTTGTTTTATATGGACCGCAACTGCGCGTGAGGAAGTGAGAGTTAGAAAAACGAACTCTCACGGCCGAAACCGCGCTGAAATGAGGCTGAGTGTTCAGAAATGGAACTCTCAGAAGTCAAACTAATTAATTTGGTTAGTATGCGTGTAAACAATACATTAGGTAGTTTTTGATCGCAGATTGGCACAAGTAAGCACAAGTATTGATGGTTGCAGAAACTAGTGAATCTTGACGAAACTTTTAATAAATTATGGTATATTAAGAGAAAAGCGGCTTGTTAGCGGATTCGGGGAGGAAAACTTTCAGTGAGAACTTTCGGTTCAGGCAAATCGATTCGTAAAATGGACAAAAGCACGTACGAGCAAACTTCGGCCCCACGTGCCAAACCCAATTCGATTGCTCATGTGCAGCGCGCACTGGCCAGCGGAGCGCCGCTCCAGGCGGCAGACATGCATACGCTGCAGCGCTCGATCGGCAACTCGGCGGCTAGGCAGCTGACCGCTGGCAGCGGGAAGCCAATCATGGCCAAAATGACGATCAATCAGCCTACCGATGCGTACGAGCTGGAAGCGGATCAAGTCGCGTTTCGCGTAGCTAGCGATCTGCAATCCAATTCAAAGGATAGCGATTCCGCTGTGCAGCGAATGGAAGAGCAAGGCGAGACCGAGGAAGAAGAGCTGCAGCTGAAAGCGGACAGCGCCGGAGCGATCCAGCGAATGGAAGAGCAAAGCGAGAGCGAGGAAGAAGAGCTGCAGCTGAAAGCGGACAGCGCCGGAGCGATCCAGCGAATGGAAGAGCAAGGCGAGAGCGAGGAAGAAGAGCTGCAGCTGAAAGCGGACAGCGCCGGTGCGATCCAGCGAATGGAAGAGCAGGGCGAGAGCGAGGAAGAAGAGCTGCAGCTGAAAGCGGACAGCGCCGGTGCGATCCAGCGAATGGAAGAGCAGGGCGAGGAGGAAGAGCTGCAGCTGAAGCGTGATCCGTTCTCGGTTATCCAGCGTGCCGCCGAGGGAGCTCCTGCAGAAGCCGGCCCGGGAGTTGAGGAGTCGATTAACGAGCTTCGCGGCAAGGGACAGCCTTTGCCGGATCGTCTGCGCCAGCAGCTTGAGGATTCATTTGGCGCCGATTTCAGCAAGGTTTCGATTCACACTGACAATGCTGCGGATGATCTTGCGAAGAAGGTCGGTGCCAGAGCTTTTACAACCGGAAACGATATCTTCTTCCGTCAAGGCGAGTATAAACCAGGCACGGCAAGCGGGCTGCAGCTTCTCAGTCATGAGCTTACCCATATCGTCCAACAGAACTAATCGTGAAAGAAAAAAAGCAAACCATTCCGCTCAGGAAAGTTTGCTTTTTTGTTGTCATATATCCGTAAGAAAGGCAATAAATAGTTACCAAACAAACCCGTGGACATGGTAAACTGATTACGGGTCAACCTAAAAGCGTTACTACACTTTGTGGGAGGTCATTCGCGATGCATAATTGCACTTTAGTTACGAAGCCTGCCTTAAACATGGTTGGAATCAACTATTGCGGTCCATATTCATCGTTTCCGGATGAAGCGATTCATCTGCAAAGCGAGTTTCTCTCCAGAAAGCATGAAATTGAAGGCGAAGTGAAGACTACCGTGCTTTACAGTCCTTATTTCGGCAACGAAGTATTTGCGACGTATTGGGCATGTTTTGAGGTCCCCCATCTGAGACAGGTGCCGGAAGGCATGGTGCAGTTTACAATTCCTCAGCGCACCTACGCCATGGCAGCATGTACAAATAAACGCATCGGTGAAGGCTACGAGCAGCTATCGGCTTGGATGAACGAGGAGAAGCTGTTGAAGAGGGAAAATGCAGTATCCCTTGAAATCTTTTATATTGACGAGCACTTGGAGGAGGAGCAGGTTGAACTGCTGATTCCCATTGTAGAACAATAAAGCTTCGTTCAGCTGGCTGCCTGCACCGTAATAAGGAGAACTAGAAATAATCATGACAGCAGCCAAATTTTTCACACATCCGTTAGGAATTATCGGAGCTTCCGTCAGCGCAACTTTGCTCTGGGGAAGCTCTTATCCGTTTATTAAACTGAGTTACGCAAGGCTTGGCATCGAATCCCATGATACGCTGGAGCAAATATTATTCGCAGGCTATCGCTTTACATTGGCGGGTCTGCTTATTCTGGCTTATATGCTGATCCGGAAGGAAAAACTTCGTTATCAGCGGGGCAGCGCCGGTATGGTTGCGTCCATTGCTTTGTTCCAGACGGTTCTGCAATATATTTTCTTCTATGCGGGATTATCGAAGAGTGCGGGCGTTGTAGGTGCTGTTATTGCCGGAACGATCTCATTCTTCCAAATTGCCTTGGCACATTTCTTGTATAAGAATGACCGTATCAATGGAACCAAGGGCCTTGGGCTTCTTGTCGGCTTCTTGGGGCTGCTGGTACTTGGCTTATCCAAGCATGACGGCAGCAGTGGACTGCATTTCTCGATAGGAGAGGTGCTGTTGATTGCAGCAACACTGTTTAATGCGATTGCGAACTTACTATCCAAACGCGCTGCAGCCTCGTACAGCATCCCGTATATTAACGGCTATCAAATGCTGGTTGGCGGAATCGTGCTTAGCATCATTGGCGCATGGAAGTCAGGCTGGGCGCCGTTTCATTTTGATGCCATCTCACTGCTGATGCTTCTTCACTTGGCACTCGTATCGGCACTGGCGTTCATGCTTTGGAATAATGTCATGAAATACAACAGCGTAGGCAGCGTATCGATGTACCTGTTCCTCATTCCGGTATTCGGGGTGCTGCAATCTGCGATTTTCCTAGGCGAGCCGCTCTCTGCTGCTGTATTGGCAGCTTTGGCGTTGGTCAGCGCCGGAATTGTCATCGTGAATCGGCGCAAACGCGCTGCTGCTGAAAATTGATTGGTCAAGAGGTGGTGATTACGATGTCCATTCCGATTTCGATAATTGATGCATTTACATCCGTACCATTCCGTGGAAATCCGGCTGCCGTATGCCTGCTTGATGAAGTGCGTGATGAGCAGTGGATGCAAGACGTGGCAGCGGAAATGAATTTGTCCGAGACCGCATTCTTGCAGCGGAGAGAAGATGGAAGCTACGATCTTCGTTGGTTTACACCGACCGTTGAAGTGGATCTATGCGGTCATGCAACGATGGCCAGCGCTCATTTCTTATGGGAAAATCAGCATCTCGCACTCGATCGTACAGCATCCTTCCATACTCGCAGCGGCCTGCTCACGGCAGAACGGACAGAGAATGGGATTAGGCTGAATCTGCCTTCAGAGCCCGCTCAACCGATGAAAGCACCGGAAGAACTTATTCAAGGGCTTGGTTTAATTCCAAGGTATGTCGGGATGAACCGCATGGATTATTTAGTTGAAGTCGACAGCGTCCAGACCGTGCAGACGTTAAAGCCTGATTACGCAATGCTGGCGAAGGTAGAAGCAAGAGGGATTATCGTGACAAGCAAAGGAACGGGAAAGCCCGGCGATTATGATTTCGTGTCACGCTGCTTCTATCCGGCATCCGGATGCAATGAAGACCCTGTTACCGGTTCGGCCCATTGCGCGCTTGCGCCATACTGGCAGCGACGCTTGCGTCAGACTACCTTCATGGCTTATCAGGCCTCTCCTAGAGGCGGAGAATTGTTTATTGAACTCGAGAATGACCGCGTACTGATGTCCGGTCAGGCCGTGACTGTAGTGAAAGGGCAGCTTACCAGTCAGTAGGTAAAAATCCCTATCTAGATACAAGCAGCAACTTATGCTATAATTGCATATTGCAATTGCATAAAGGGGAAGGTGTGGAACGTGACTTACGAGATTCCGAAACATATCGAGCAGTTCGGCGAAGATATTCAGGAGCATCAGCTCCGCTATCATAACCGACGGGTGATCGTTTCCAAGGAATTTACTTTTGATAGTGCGCATCATTTGCATTTATATGAAGGCAAGTGCAAAAGTCTGCACGGCCATACTTATAAGCTTCAAACGATTATGTCCGGAAAAACAGATCAGCGTGGACTGACAATCGATTTTGCCGATATGAAACGGATTGCCAAAGAGCGAGTCATCGACAAGCTTGATCATCGTTATTTGAACGAGGTGCTGCCACCGATGAATACGACGGCAGAGAACATGGTCGTTTGGATTTATGAGCAAATCCACGATGCGCTTCTTGAGGAAGGGCATTATCCGAATATCCGCATTGAAGAAATTCGCTTATGGGAAACACCGACGAGCTATGCGGCTGTAACGCGCGATATGATGGAGGCGGACGAGAATGCCGGATAAGGATAAAGCGCCGATTGAGAGGCGCTCCATTCGGCTTCCTATGGTGGAAATTTTCGAAACGGTCGAAGGCGAAGGCACACGTGCCGGGTTTCCGACCGTTTTTGTACGTCTGTTTGGCTGTAATTTGCGCTGTGTTTGGTGCGATACGAAGTACAGCTATCCACCAGCAGAAGCAGAATTTACAATGACGATTGAAGATATTGTGTCCCAAGTGGAACAGCAATATAAAGCCGAGCATATTTGCATGACAGGCGGAGAGCCGCTGCTGTACGGCAGCCGTTCAGGAGCGCTGCTGCAGGCGTTATGTGAGATCGAGCGGATTAAAGATGTGCATGTGGAGACCAACGGAGCGATTGATCTTGCACCGTTCCTTCGCGATATCCACTCTTCGAAGGCTAGATACATCATGGATTATAAGCTTCCGGATTCAGGGGAGCATGCAGCGATGCTGCATGATAACTTCGCCTTACTGCGGGAGCAGGATGAAGTGAAATTTGTCATTGCAACGGACCGAGACTTTGATGCTGCTGTGCAAACGCTGAAGGATTATCCGACAGCTGCGCTATCGCTGTTTAGTCCCGTGTGGGAGAGCATGCCTCCGGCGAAGCTGGTGGAGAAGATGCTTGCAAGCGGACTAACAGGAGTGAAGCTGAACTTACAGCTGCACAAGATTATTTGGGATCCGGCTAAGAGAGGTGTGTAAGGGTTATGAAGAAAGCGGTTATTATTTTGAGTGGCGGTTTGGATAGTACGACTTGCATGGGATATGCCAAAGAAGCGGGTTATGAGCTATACCCGATCACGTTTAACTACGGACAGCGTCATATTATGGAGCTGAACAATGCACGCGCGGTTGCTGAGTTTTATGGCGTAAGCGATCGTTTCAAAATCATCGAGCTTGGATTCTTGCGTGATTTCGGCGGAAGCGCGTTGACGGATGATACGATCGACGTTCCGAAGATGGGTGCAGATCCGGTTCCGGATGAAGTGGGGGAGATTCCGGTAACGTATGTACCGGGACGCAACCTGCTGTTCTTGTCGATTGCTACATCGTTTGCAGAGAGCGTTGGAGCTGAAGCAATCTACATCGGCGTAAATGCGCTTGATTACAGCGGCTATCCGGATTGCCGCCCGGAATTCATCGCGAAGGTAGAAGAGGTTATTGCCATTGCGACTAAAGTCGGGGTAGAAGGCAAGCCGATCTCCATCGAGACGCCGCTCATTCATTTAACCAAAGCCGGCATCGTAGCAGAGGGCATGCGTATGGGAGTCCCATATAACCTGACAACCTCCTGTTATAACGGGGAACCAGAGGCATGTGGAGAATGCGACAGCTGCCGACTGCGTTTGAAAGGATTTGCTGAAGCAGGAACGACAGATCCCATTCCATATAAATCCTTATAAAAAAGACAGTTCATGCAAGTAGGGAGCATCCCACCTGCGTGAACTGTCTTTTATTGTTCGAAACTTGAAGCTTATTAAGCCTGTGAGCTTCGTTTGGCTGTTTCTTCGGAACTGCGTGTCCGCTGACGCATCGAGGAATGAAGTGTCACTTTGTTCTTACCGGATGTCTTTGATTGATACATCGCTTCGTCAGCTTGACTAACGATCTCTGCAATAGATGCCCCTTCACGGCTTGCACTAACGCCGACGCTGATCGTGACCATCGTCTCTTTCTCGACTCGGCTGCGTATGGCTTCTGCCACAACTTCCGGCTTCACGTTAGGCGCAGCGACAAGACCGAGCAGTTCTTCTCCGCCGTATCGGCCGGCTGTTCCAATGCCGGCTGTTTCTTCTTTCAATATATCGGCAACCTGCTTAAGGACGCCGTCTGCTTTATGATGCCCTTGCGTATCATTAAGCTTCTTAAAATTGTCGATATCACAGAAAATAATGGCAATCCGTTTCGTGTCTCGAAGCAGCTGTTCCGCTTTCTTATTGAAGTGGCGCCGATTGTACAAGCTTGTTAGGCCGTCTGTAATCGAAGATTGAAAGGTCATTAACAATCGCTCCAGCACCCACTCGAACAAGAGCAGGAAAAGAAGCGTATAATAGATGACAGGGAGCAGGTGGCTTAGAATGACAAGCATCGGGACTTTCCCGTGAAATACATAGCCGTCCGCCAAATCGGACAGCTGATAGATGAAGTAAACGATCAAGCTGGCTGAATAGTTAAAGCGTTGATCGATACCCCGTAAGTTAAGCAAAATAATAAAATTCAAGATGAGTCCGTAGAAATTAATGGCCAGCAGCTGCGTTTGAGAAGCAGCGACGGAACTCTTCATGGATGCAGGATCGAGCGAAATCTGATATCCTGCTACAAGGATCAGACCGATAAACATGAGCAGGAAAGGCATTCCCTTTAATCTTGTGCTGGGTCCGGTATACAATTTCATGAAAACAAAGTTTATAATAATAAATGAGAGCAGGCTGACAACGGTTTGCGTCAGTTCCAAGTAAGGCGATATCGATTGACCGGGAAACGACAATCCGATGAGTACGCCGTTCTGCAAGATGACAATCGGAAGAACGATAATCAGAATGAAATAGGTGCGATTGCGTCTGTAACTCTTATATAGCTTGATGGCCATAAAGAGCATGAGAACGAGTATGGTCATTACACAAGCAGATGCAAAAATTTGTCCGGTAGATCCGGCAAGCCACTGAAGAATCGTCATGTTTAAACCACCTAAGAAGAGGGTAAACGCAGGGAGTATGTACGGCGTAAAGCAGGTGTGATACAACTTTACAGAAACGTATGTTCTAGTATATCATATTTTTGGCAGGTCGAGAAGTATAATGCAAGTTTGATTGAGGAGGCTTTGCACATGAACATTTTGCAGGCATTGTTTTTTCCTCCGGAGCAACCGGGCGGCGTGTCCTCAATGGTTCCATACATTCAAGAACGATTTAATAAAATCGGTTGGCCGATGGAGTTATTCTCCCTTCCGAAACGGGTAAGGGGAAAAGGCCAAGAGCCTGTTACGTTCGAAACTTTCGATATTAGCTATTACGAGGGTAATCCCATTATCGATAAATATTTGCAAACTTACCGCGATTACGTCTGGTGGACGAAGCTGCGCATTCAGAAATCCTATGATCTCATTCATGCTCATCATCCTATTCCGGCACTCGTGATGAAACAGCTTTATCCGGATACGCCGCTTGTCATGACGATTCATTCCAGTTATGAACGAGAGCTGATTCTGAATGGCAAAATCATTGAAGGCGGTATGGAGCATCGTTTCTTAACTTCCATCTATAAGGAGCTTGAGCTGAAAGCGGACCGGATTTTGACACCATCAGAAGCATTCCGCAGCTATATGCGTCCTTATGTGAACGATGCGGATCGCATTCAGGTCATTCCGAACGGGTTTGACGAGAAACGGTTCAAACCGATTTCCCATGAGAACGAGGTCGTGCAGCTCATTACGGTATGTCGCCTTGTTCCGGCAAAAGGGCTGGATATCCTGCTGCATGCCTGTGCACAGCTGAAAGCGCGTGGACATAATTTCGTCCTCCATATTATCGGAGATGGACCGAGTCGACCTGAGCTGGAGCAGCTTGCACAGAAGCTCAACTTGTATGACGATATTATCTTTTACGGTTACATGCTGCATCCGGAAGAGTTCATGCCGTTCTTTGACGTCTTCGTACTGCCATCTCGCGCAGAAGCATTCGGCTCTGTGTTCGCCGAAGCAGCGCTGTGCTGGTTGGCATTGGTCGGTACGAACGTAGGTGGAATCGCAGAACAAATCGACGATGGAATCAACGGTCTCTTGGTAGAACCGGAGAATCCGACGGCGCTTGCTAACGCGCTCGAGAAGGTCGTTTCCGATCAAGATTTCAGATACAATATGGCCCGTGCGGCATGGAATAAAGCGAAGCGCGTTTACTCCTTACAGCGGGTAATCGCCCAATTGAAGCAAGTCTACACAGAAATAAATCCGGAAGCGGACGCGACAGTATAAGGGAGCTAGGACATGACATGGGAGTCTCATTTCGATTTATTCATGCTGCGGATTTGCATGTCGACAGTCCTTTCCGCGGATTGACGGAGGTGCCTCCCCATGTAAGGGAGGGACTCCAATCCTCGACCTTTCAGGCTGTACGCCATCTGGTCGAGGCGGCATTGCGCGAAGCCGTTGATTTTGTAGTTATTTCCGGCGATCTCTATGATATGGCCGACAGGTCGCTCCGTGCGCAATTATCGTTGCAGCGGGAATGGCAGAAGCTGCATGCCCAAGGCGTGCGGCTATTTGTTATTCATGGCAATCATGATCCCTTGTCTGGTGCGCAGGCGAATTTGGATTGGCCATCATCTGTTCATTTCTTCGGCGCGGAGAACGTGGAAGCAGTGCCTGTGTACACGAAAGCAGGGGAGCTGGCAGCTCATGTGCACGGAATCTCTTATGGGACACGCGTTGTAACCGCTAATTTGGCTGCACGCTATAAACCGATATCAGATGGGTCGTATCAAATTGCACTGCTTCATGGCACAGTGGATGGACAACCCGGTCATGATCCATATGCGCCATGCAGCTTGGCGGAGCTTGTAGGCACGGGCTTCCAGTACTGGGCACTTGGACATATCCATCGGCGTGCCGTGCTCCATCGTTATCCGCATGTTGTATATGCCGGCAATACACAAGGCAGACATGCGAACGAGACTGGGGCGAAGGGATGTTATCTCGTTGATGTCAGCGATACATTCGAGACTAAGCTGAAATTTCTTCCTTTAGACACGATACGGTGGGAGACTTTGCGTGTATCAATCGCAGGAATTACGTCCGAACAGGCACTGCTACACGCCTTGGAACAAGCTGTAACGTCCGCGGCGGCTAGCAGCGAGGGCAGATCGCTCATGATCAAGCTGCGATTAGAGGGCAGAGGTCAGATGCATCGCGTATTAACGGATGCAGTCGTAATTACGGAGCTGTTAGGTGGATTAAGAGAACGAGTCGGTGATATGTACATACCAGGGGCGCAATGGAGCTGGATTTATAGTTTAGAGGCTGCAACCGGAGCTGACTTGGATCTGGCTGTTCTATCAGAAGAGGATAGTTTTACAGGGGAACTCATTCGATGCAGCAATGCCGCACAAGCGGACGAGCTTGCGATGCAGGAGCTGCTGGATGAAGCGCTTCAATCGTTATCTAGCAATGCCCGCATGCGTAAAATGCTGCGTGCGATGCAGACGGAACGGGCTGCAGGGTGGTTTCAGCAAGCGAGAGAGCTCGCGGCTGGAATGTTGACCGAGGATGCCGATGAACAGAGAGAGTCGTTACTGGGGCAAGAAGCAGGTCAAGGAGGCGAGCGTAATTGAAGCTTCAAGGACTTCATGTAGAAGGCTTCGGCAAGTTGAACGACCTTCACTGCAAATTTGATTCGCCTATAACGATTGTTTATGGACATAACGAGGCCGGCAAGAGTACTTTGCTTGGGTTCATTCGCGCGATGTTGTTCGGTTTTGCTAATAAAGGCAATCCGGCTGAACGGCAGGAGCCTGTTAGTGGCGGCCGACATGGCGGACGATTGTTTTTTGTAAACGGTGCAGGACATCCCTATGTGCTGGAGCGTTACAGCAGTGCCCTGGGGAAGCTGAATATTCGCCGACTTGACATGGAAGAAAACGGGAGCGGCGGCGGAATCGAGTCACTTACTCAGTCGATGTGGGAGCGCTTGTTTCTTGGCGGCGTAAACGAGCGATTGTTCCGGGAACTGTTTGCCATCTCGTTATCGGAGCTCCAGGCCATCGGTATGCTGGAGGGCGATGAGCTGGGCAAGCAGCTGTATCATGCAGGTTGGAATGGCGGCAGCGCGATCGCGAAAACAGAGAAGCAGCTGAACGCGCAATTAGACGGTTTATATCGCCCGCGCGGCAGCACGCAGCAAATGAATAAGCTGATTAAGACGCTCGAAGAGATCGACGTTCAGCTTCGTCAATCGGAGGATGCTATTGTCGTATTCAATGAGCTGAGCTCATCGCTTGCGGTGATTGAAGGCGAACAGACGCATGTGGAAGAGCGGCTTCCTTCATTGCGGGAGAAGGAAGCGCTGCTGTCTAGAGCCGTTCACCTGCGCCAAGCGTGGATCGCTCGGCTTGCTCTGCTGCAGGAGCAGGCGGCATACGGTGATGCGCCACGGTTGGTGGCGGACGCACGCGCGAAGACAGAGGCTATAGCGGCGGAGCTTATTCGATTGCATGCAGAAAGACAGCAGAATCGTGAGCTGGCGCAGAGGCAAGCGCAGCAGTTGGTTTCCATGCATTACGATGATCATCTGATCGAACGTGAGCATGAAATTGAAGCATTATTGCTGTCAGCGGAGCATATTGCTGCGTCAAGGCAGAGTGCTGCCGAGCTCCTGGCAGAAATGCGTGAGCACGAGGAGACGGCTCGCCGACTGATTCACCGCATCTCTCCGTCATGGACCGAAACGGATCTGCGTTCGTTCCCGATTGGGGTCGCAGATCGAGAACAGGCGCGGGTTTTCCGTGCCGCGCTTCTGGAAAGCATGAAGGCTCGTGGACAGGTAGAAGCGGAACTGCGTGCGGTATCGCAGCAGGTTAAGGAGGCGGCTGCACAGCTTTCAGAATTGGACGCGGACAGCATGGGAAGCTCGTTTGGGGCTTCTTCGGCAGCCATCGAGCTCCTTCCGGATTCCTCGGAAGCGCTTCGGCATGCTGCTCGTCAGTTCGAGGAAGCGTGGCATGAACTGGATCTGGCAAAGCTTCGTGCTGCACATGATGCACCTTCATCGCAGCGTCCGGATGAGGAGATGCAGCATCGCGCAGGCTCTGCTTCTGCGCTGCTGCGAGTTGGAGGCGGCGCCTATTGGGCAGCCGTAGCGGTTGCAGCCGCAGGTGCTGCCGTGCTTGTCGCTATAGGCGAGCCTGTCGCGGCTGCTATCGCAGGGGTTGCCGCAGCTGTACTCGCGGTGCCAGCTCTGATGAGTCTTGCAAGGCCGTCAGGCGCCACTTCGCGCGGCTCTGCGGCAGGGAGAAGCCGATCAGCAGGACGGAGGCGCGTAATTGAGACAGAAGCGATGAGGGGTTCGGCTGCGGCCGAGGCACTGCTTGCAGGCGCGGAGAAGCGCGTCGTTGCTGCGGTGCAGCAGCTTGTCCGCGAGCCTGCAGCCATATTAGCTGCACTGCTGGCACGAGACCAGCACGAAGCTCCTGCGGCGCAGCAGGCTGAGCTGTCAGCGGCATGGCGGCAATCCGCCGCTGCCAGAGACGGCCGCGCCTCGGCGCCACCGCCGCCGCTTCGCAGGGACTTCGCTGCCGGTGCATCAGCCGCGTCTGCGCAAGTGCTCTCGCGACTGCGCGCTGCCATTGACGCGCGGCAGGACGAGCTTCGCCTGCGCGCCGGCACCGCTGAGCGCCGCGGAGAGCTTGCGCGCCGCCATGCGCGGCTGCGCGCGCAAGAAGACGCCGCCCTCGCCGCGGTAGACCACGCGGCCGAGGCGGCAGCAGCCATCGCGGCAAGATGGCGCGACTGGCTGCACGATTGCGGCCTACCGGCTTCGCTCACGCCGGAAGCAGCCGCGGAAACCTTCGATCTTGCCGAGCAGGCGCTGCTGCGGCTGCAATCGTATGACCGCGCAGCGGGCAAGGCTGCGCGGCTTCAGGCGGAAGTGTCCGCCTTCGAAGACGCGGCCTCGCAGCTCAGCGCAGCGTTTCCCGCGGCAGTGAATCGCGCGCATGGTGACGCGGCGGCTGCCGTTCGAATGCTGCACGCGGAAGCGAGCCGGCATGCGGCGGCACGCAGCCGGGCGGAGGAGCTGACAGCGCGGCAGGCGGAGCTTGACCAGCAGGCATCGCAGCTGGTCCAGCTCACGCTCGACTTGGAAGCGAAGCAGCAGCAGTGGTTCGCAGCCGCGAAGGTGAGCACGGAGCTGGAATGGCTGGAAGCGCTGCAGCACTCCGAGCGGCTGGCTGAAATGGAAGCGGAGCGCTATCGACTGGATGCGGAGCTTATGGCGGGTTTAACAAGTGGACAGCGCGATTTGCTGGAGACTTGGTATTCTTCTTGTGATGGCAATCAGCTGGCGCAGAAGCAAGAAGAGGCCGGTCGCGAGTTGGAGCAGCTGGAGCATCGCAGAAGCGAGCTGATTGAACAGAGCGGACGCAAGCGTCAGCAGCTGGAGCAGCTGCTGCAAAGCAGCGGCAGATCGCGGCTGATCATGGAGCGTGAGCAGGCAACGGCTGCGCTGGAACAGCTGATTGAGCGATATGCGGTAGGTGCGATAAGCATGACGATGATTCGCAGAACCAAACGAATCATGGAGGAGCAGCGTCAGCCTGGCGTTCTTCGCGAAGCGTCGCGGATTATGGGCCGACTATCGCAAGGGAGCTACAAACGGATTTCGATTCCGGAGGGAGAGCAGACGATCTCGCTCGAAACGAGGGACGGAATGCTGGTAGACAGCAAACTGCTCAGCAGAGGAACTGCTGAGCAGTTATATCTGGCGATGCGCTTAGCGCTCGCGGATGAGGCGGCAGCCTCAAATGAACTCCCGTTATTGCTGGATGATCCACTCGTTAATTTTGATCTTGTAAGACAGAAAGCTGCGATCGAAGTGCTCGGAGAATTAGCAGAACGCCGCCAAATTGTGCTGTTCACCTGTCATGATCATATGAGAGACTTGATTCGCAACCTTTTACCGCAAGCCGAACTCATTAATTTGTCTTAAGAGATCGTTGTATGTACTTGTTCTGCATCTGTATTCGATCTGCTCTGATCATCTTGATCCGCACTGGTTCTGTACGCTGCACGACTACTCGCTACTCCCCAACCGGCGGCCGCTGCTTAATCAGCAGCACCAGCCAGCCCAGGCTTATGAGGCCAAACAGCGGATAGAGCGTGGAGAGGAGCGGGCCAAACCCGATTTGGCTCGCGACATAACAAGAAGCCAGAGTCAAGATCGTGAGCAGGGTCCGGGAGAGTTTGAGTCGTTCCTGCATTTGAAGGGTCAGTCCATACACATCTGCAATGAGCGTCGTGAAGATTTCGGCAAAAATCAGAAAAATATAGATCCACTGAATACCATGTCCGAGCTGGCGCGCGATGCCGCCCATCGGGATGGCGAATTGCTGGATGCCCGGCATGTAGACGGACAACGCGATATGGCCGGCAAGCAGCATAAAGCCGATTCCGATGCCGCCGATCCATGAGCCGTATACGATCGTTTTGCGGTCTCGCATCTCTGCGCCAAGCGGTACAAGCACCGCCTGAGCCATAGATAAGTTGAAAGCGGCATATAGGAACGGGGAGGCCCAAATGGAGATCGGTGAATGGTCGCTTGTGAGAAGCAGCCACCGATCCGAACCTGGTGTCTTGACCGTATCGATAATGATGAGCACCGTGAAGAGAAGCATAATCGGCACTACGATCGCATTCACGGTCAAAATCGCATTCATTCCTTTGCGCAGCAGGAAGAAGCAGCCCACCATGGTAATCAGGAGACCTGATTGATAGGAAATATTCCAGTTCTCGGAGAATATGGAGCCAGCGCCTGCAAGCATAACTGCACAAACGCCGAATAATACAATCAGCATGAAGTGGCTGATCCAGCGGCCGTAACGATCGCCGAACAGCACTTTATTGACGTCCTCATAAGATTTAGCCCGGACATCACTGGCAATCAGCATCATTTTGGCACCGAGCCAAACAAACATAATCGTGGCCATTAGAATCGTAACGGCACCCAGAAAGCCAAATCGAGTAAAAAATTGCAAGATCTCTTGTCCTGTTGCAAAACCGGCGCCAACTACCGTACCCATATACGTAAACGCGATTTGCATGATTTTACTCGCTCTTTTCATACGTCCACATGACCTGCCTTTCGTACATTACCTACTAGTAAAGGTATGTCCGATTGGGGACAGGCATGACTATTATCCTTTTTATAAGAGAAAGCGGTGGATTTGCTGGTATGGCTATGGTTGTTGCCATTAGTGTTTTCTCTGCATCCCTCTTTCTGATTGTATGGAAGCCAAAAGGGATTCACGAAGCAATCGTCGCCTTTCTAGGCGCGGCCTTGCTGTTCGTAGCCAGGCTTCTTACGCCGGAGGATGCGGCTTATATTTGGGGCTTTGTTTGGAATGCGACCTTCTCCTTAATCGGCATTATGCTGTTTACGTCGCTTCTGGACGCAAATGGATTTTTTCGATGGGCGGCGCTCCATATCGTTCGAACCTTTCATCACAAGCAGCTGCGCCTCTTAATCGGATTATGCGCGCTTGCCGCGGCGATTACCGTGTTCTTCAACAATGACGGTACCATCCTGATCATGATTCCGATTGTGCTGGAGGTTACGGCGCTGCTGCAGCTGTCTCGCAGGAGCCGTATCGCGTTTTTGCTTGGTGTTGGATTAATGGCAGATACAGCCAGCGCACCGCTCATGATGAGCAATTTAACGAATATTTTGACCGCGGATTTCTTTGATCTGTCCTTTGGGGAATATGCCCGAACGATGATGCTTCCGGGAATCGTTGCGATACTCGTGACGATTGCGGTAACGGCAGGCTACTTTGGCCGCAGTATTCGAACGGAGGAAGAGAGGCCTCATGCGCCTCAATCCTTCCCGGACCCGACTTCAGCAATCGGTCATACAGGGTTATTCTATCTATCTTGGGTCATCATAGCGGGTATTATGGCAGGCTACTTATTAGCGGAGAAAATGGGGCTTCCGGTTGCGGCTATCGCACTGACGGGAGCGGCTGTCCAGTGGCTCGCAAGTATGGCTGTAGGCCAAGGGAATGTGAAAAAGACGCTCCGCGGAGCGCCTTGGTTAATCGTCGTATTCGCATTGTCGATGAACCTTATCGTATACAGTATGTACCTCCATGGCGCGGTATCCTGGTTTCCTCATGCCATCGAGCCTTTGACGGAACAAGGACCATTGATTGGCATCGTAGGCTCAGGCGTGCTGTTTTCCTTGCTTAGCGCGGCAGTCAACAACTTGCCGGCAGTGCTCGTATCCTCGCTTGCCATTGAGCAGACGGCAGGGCCGCATTATTTACCGTACGCCAGCTTACTCGGTACTTCGGTCGGCGCGAAATTAACGCCGATCGGTTCGCTCGCAACGCTTCTGTGGCTGCAGCTGCTGCGCAGAGGCGGCATTGAAATGTCTTGGCGCGAATATGCCAAATACGGACTGCTGCTGACCGTACCGATTCTATTTAGTGCACTCTTAACCTTGTGGCTTATCTTGAAGTAAGAAAAGCTTCATCGAAAGCACGCGTTTATTTTGAGGATCGAGGTCCAGCTTCAACAAGGCTCCGGTTGCTTTATAAGCGAGTACACTTGCCGTATGCGTGGTCGGTTTTCCTAAAGCTGTAGTGACAGCGTTCTCGCCGTCCCCGACGCGAAGCCCGCTCAGACCGCTCGAGATTGTTTTGTCGAATACTTCAACAAACCGAACTTTCTTATCCGAACCATATCCAACGGAGAACCCGGTATATTCAATTACAGTAATCGTCTCTTGCTCATCATCAATCGTGTAGCTGTCTGATTGCTTGCCCAGTCGTGTATCTAAACCAGACTTAGCATCACCAATGGAGATACCGTGAAGTTTAGGTGCTTTGGTATCCCACTTCGGCTCATCCTTCGCTGCAGCCTGTTTCGTTCCGGCTTTACCGGTGGAGGATTCGGTCTTCGCATCGGCGATCGTTGTATCTTGCGAGGGATTTTCCTGGAATAAAGACTCTTGACTGTCGCCCTTCGCAACATACGCTTTCTGAGGACTGTCGGAGTGGTCATCGACCAGGGATCCGGGTTGTTCGGCAGTTAATCGGCTCGTATTCGCACGTTCAATTCCAGCCATGCCAAGAGAGCAGCTTGAAAGCAGGAGTAGCATCGTGCAGGCAGCAGCTGCATAAGCGATTTGTTTGGTAGATAGGGGTTTAATCATTCGTGTCACACCTCCTTGATGTTCGTCCTGCAGCCGTCCACTTTAGTTGTTATACAGTTAGACGCTGGATATGGAAAAAAGTTGCAACGATAAGAAGGATGTTCCCTGATATTTTTAACGATTAGTTGCGCTGTTGGTGTCCCATATGATACCTTTAACGGAAAAGATTTTTTTGGTGGAGGGAAAGCGAATGGAACTGCTAAAAGAACGCATACTGCGTGAAGCCTCTATTCTAAATCAAGATGTACTCAAGTTGGATGCCCTGTTAAATCATCAGGTTGACCCGATTCTCACGCAAGAGATGGGTAAAGAATTTGCGCGTCTATATGCCGAATCGCCGATTACGAAAGTCATCACCGTAGAATCCTCCGGTATACCGGTTGCTTTTACGACTGCCCTTGCTCTTGGGGTTCCGCTCGTTTTTGCACGTCGGAAGAAAACGCTCATCGCTGATCCGGATGCTTACTGCGAACGGGTTCCTTCATTCACGAAAGGCATTGTAACGGACATCATGGTGTCCCGTCAATTCCTAACGCCTGATGATACCGTTCTATTCATCGACGATATCATCGCTAACGGCGATGCAGCACGTGGGCTAATCAAAATTATCGAGCGTTCCGGTGCAACCTTGGCAGGACTTGGCATCGTTGTGGAGAAATCATTCCAAGCCGGTGCACGTACAATTCGCGAACAAGGCATTCGTGTTGAATCGCTGGTGCGTGTCGCTTCACTTGATGGCGGAAAGATCCGCTTCGAATAGTATCCAGATAAATTCCATGATCATCATCTTTTCGAGTTGAACGAATTGGCTTATAATGATCGTAAGTGACGGATTGGAGGCACAAGTATATGGGACAATTATCTGCTGATTATTTAGTAACCAAATTGTCGGAAGCGAAGAACCATTTCGAACGTGCTCTTGACTGCAAGCATACTGATTTTGATGACTTGTACCCTTATATGATTGAGCATCCGCAGTTTTTCTGGTATAAACGGTATGTCGCATGGTCCGAACTCCTTACGATTGTGAAGCTCTCTACAGAGCTTGAGATGGATTGGAAAGAACAGTTCACGGAGAAACAAGCGGAGTATGTCATGAGCCGGGTAATGTCATCTCGTGTCCTTGATGAGTGGTATGAAACGAATGATTCGAAGGAACATGTTAGCTGAGCGTAGATCGTAACAAGATAATCGAAAGACCTCAATGCTGGCATGATCTGCCGTATTGAGGTTTTTTTATAAGAAATGGAGAGAATGAAGATGATTACGGAAGAACAGCTGGATCAATTTCGGATTGCAGGTACCCCGGTACGCGTAGTGAGAGATGGGATGGAATCCAATGACGTGCTTGGGATTGTCGTCGCATGGGATGCAGACTCCGTAGTGATACGCAAGCGCAGCCGCAAAGTAGTGAAGCTGAGCAGAAGCTACGTGTACGAGTCGGTAACTTCGCCTCGAACTGAACTGTAAGCGAAAAAGAATTGAAACAAAATGCAGGTTCATCCGTATTGTTGATACAAACGATACTGGAGGTTATTTGAATGAAATGTCCTGTATGTTCAGATGTACGTATGCGCGAGGTAGAGAAGGACGGGGTTCTAATCGACGTTTGCCCGGACTGTAAGGGGGTATGGTTGGATCGCGGCGAGCTGGACAAGCTTGTGCGCGGTGTCAGAGAGGTTCGTGATGATTACGATCGCTTGGAACGCAGCGTTCATGTCAATCCTGATTTCTCATCGAATGAGACTCGTTACGATCAAGATCGTGATCGCCACCGTAGTCAGGATCACAATTACAACACAGGTAAAGGCTATAGCCAGAACGGCTATGACTCGCATGGGTATGATAAGAATGGCTATGACAAATACGGCAAACCTCGCAAGAAGAAAACGATGCTTGATGTTTTCGGAGACTTGTTCGACTGAACTATAGTTAGAAAATTTCAACTTTAGCTCATCATCTTGACTTCGCTAGAACTGGATGCCATAATAAAAAACGTGATTGCGGTGTCATATTGCAATTACATCTGCCAGATGCGGTCGTGGCGGAATTGGCAGACGCGCTAGATTCAGGTTCTAGTGGTGTAACAGCCGTGGAGGTTCGAGTCCTCTCGACCGCACCAATTATATAAACTCAGAGAAGTCTTGCATGTGCAAGGCTTCTTTTTTTGCGCTTAAGCTGGGGTAAATCTCTTAACGCAAGCCTCGGGGGCCAGCACGGAACTGCCTAGGACTCAGTCCAAAATACGCACTGAAATGCCGTGTGAACGAATGGATCGACGTATAACCAAGTTTCTCGGCAATGGCCGTAATGCTGAGATCGCTCTCCTGGATAATTTGCGAGGCTCGCTTCATTAATTGTTTGTGCTGATAAGCTTTAGGAGTCAGGCCGGTTTCGCGCAGGAACAGCTCGTGAAAGTACGTCCGCTTCAGTCCGCATGACTTCCACCAATCCGATACAGGCTCCCTTTTCTCCGGGTGGGCATCGAGCCTAGCGAGCAGCCGAACGATCCGATAGTCGCTCGGCTGATGCGTATGAACGGCATTGTACCAAGCCAGCATCCAGCCGTAAAACAAGCTGTTAACCGTTTCTTGCCGATGGCAGCTTAAATCCTCGAATGACTTGGAGATGAGATGCAGCAGATCGAAGAGCAGCGGATGTGCCTGCAGTGAGAAGACACTTGGCATGCTGTCCAGCTCTTCGCAAGGAAATGTTGGTGTGGCGGTATGCGGCTGAAACTTCTCGGGATATCGGAAGAAGAAGCGGTTCAAAGAACGCGGTTCCTGCTGCCCCCATAGATCGAAGTAGAGATTGTAGGAAGATTGCGGATGCTCAGGTGAAAAATGAAAGGCATGAGGTTGACCGGGACGCAGGAAAACCAGTGTTCTTCTGCCAACAGGGTATCGTTTGCCGTCTACCTCCATCTCGCCGGGACCGTCCGGGAAGAGATGCATGGCGTATACGCTGCAGGTCCGAAGCCCTTCGTTTGAGCTGCCGTCATATAGGTAGGGCATGTAGTCCCCAAGGAATGGAGAGATTTCTGTCAGTTTCTTCACCGCGGCAATTCCTTTCGTTACCGGATTATTCGTCAACTTTTGGATGAGTGACCAAATACGAATATGCCTTTCAATGATACGATAAATAGAGAGAATTCGAAATATAAATCTGCTTTCATTTACGGATGAAAGCATCAACTTCTTCAAGGAGTGAGCGATGATGAGAATATGGTATGACCGATCCGCTTCGAATTGGACGCAGGGACTGCCGATCGGAAATGGAAGCCTTGGTGCCGTTGTTTGCAGCGGAGCAGAAACCGAGACATGGCATTTGACGGAAACGACTTATTGGTCGGGCCAAAGTGAACGAACGCCAAGCCGTTCCGAGGGGAAAGCAGGCTTAGCAGCAATGAGAGAACTGTTCTTCGACGGCGATTACGCCAATGGCGAACGACTTGTTGAACAGCAGCTGATGCCGACGAAAGGTAATTTCGGAACGAATGTGTCCATGTGCGATGTGAAGATCTATTTTGGCCATTCGGGGGAAGAGTTTGAAAGGGAATTGGATCTGGAGGAAGCGATTGTACGCACCAGCTATACTTCAGGCGGCACTCGATATGAACGCGAAATGTTTGCGACACATGCAGATCATGCTATTGCAGCTCGTTATAGAAGTGATCAGCCGGGCTCGCTTTCTTTTACAGTCGCAATCGAAGGTAGATCTTCCACTTTCCATTCCTGGGCAGAAGCGAGCGATGAAGGAAGTGTTTCACTATATTTCAACGGAAAAGCAACCGAGAATGTTCACAGCGATGGCACATGCGGTGTGAATGGACGAGGTGTAGTGAGCGTAATCGTACGCGGCGGATCGGTACGTATTGAAGGAGATGCGATAGTCATAGAGCAAGCTGACGAGGTATGCCTCTATTTCACGGCAGCAACCGATTACAGCAGTGTGGATGAGCAATGGATGGAAGAGCCTGCATGGAGAATGGAGCAAGCGTCTCGCAAAGGGTTCGATGCTTTGAAAACAGCGCATATTGCAGATTACAGAAAGCTGTATGAACGTGTAACCATTAAGCTTGCTTCAGCATCGTCTTTATCGGAGGAGCTCGCAACCGTTTCAACCGACAAGCGAATGCTGCACATGCGCGAGAATGGCGGTCATGACGACCCGCAGCTGTTCGCCTTGTTCTATCAATATGGCCGGTATCTCATGATTGCTGGTTCCCGCGAGGACTCCAAGCTGCCCATGCATCTTCAAGGGATTTGGAATGATGGCGAAGCGGCTCGTATGGCTTGGAGCTGCGATTTCCATCTGGATGTGAACACCGAGATGAATTATTATCCGGCGGAGACCGGTAATTTGGCGGAATGTCATTTGCCGCTGCTTCGCTTTGTGGAGCAATTGGCGAAATCCGGACGCCAAGCGGCACAGGATTTCTATGGCTGTGAGGGCTGGGTAGCGCATGTGTTCACGAATGCTTGGGGATTCGCGGCACCGGGCTGGCACTACTCGTGGGGGCTTAATGTTACCGGCGGCTTATGGCTGGCGACACAGCTTATTGAGCATTACGAATTTAGCCGGGACGAAGTTTTTCTGAAGAATCTCGCGTATCCGGTACTGCGGGATGCAGCTGTATTCTATCTGGAGTATATGGCGGTTCACCCGGAGACTGGACAACTGGTCACAGGGCCTTCCAATTCACCGGAGAACAGCTTTTATCCGGGAGAGGAGCAAACAACATCGTATACGATGTCGATGGGTTCGGTCATGGATACGATGCTTGTACGTGAGCTGTTTGAATTTCTCATAGATGCCTCTTCGCGGTTAGGAGCTGATGATGAGTTTCGTTCACAATTGATGGCGGCACTGCCGCTTCTCCCGCCACTTGCAGTTGGACGAGGCGGCCAGCTGCAGGAATGGCTGCAGGATTATGGCGAGGCTCAGCCTGATCATCGCCATTTATCGCATTTGTACGGGTTGTATCCGGGTAACGAAATTAAACCGTATGGCACGCCTGACCTTGCTGCAGCAGCAAGGCAAACACTCGATAACCGGCAGCGAGGCGCAGATTTGGAGGACGTGGAATTTACGCTTGCGCTGTTTGCAGCGGGAAGAGCCAGACTTCATGATGGGGACAAGGCACAGGAGCATCTGACTTACTTGATCAGCCAGCTCTGCTTGGACAACATGCTGACTTACTCCAAATCCGGTATCGCCGGAGCGGAAGTGGATATCTTCGTCGTAGACGGCAACTTCGGCGGCGCTGCGGCATTTGCAGAGATGCTGCTCCAAAGCCATGCCGGCGAAATCCATCTGCTGCCTGCACTTCCGCAATCTTGGCCGAATGGCCGATTCGCCGGACTTCGCACGCGCGGAGACGCCGAGGTCGCGGTGCAATGGGAGAACGGCAGCCTTGTGTCCGTTACCGTCACAGCGAACAAGCCTCTCGAAACAAAGCTGCGCTATGGTCTCATGGTCATAGACTTGCACTTAGCAGGCGGTGAATCTCGTACTTTTAACGGAGTATTGGATTAAATTGTAAGATGCGAGGAAATGAACGGAATAGATGGAAAATGAAGGTTGGCGGCTGAGGGGGATTATCCTTTCAGTTGCTTTTCTTTTATATAAATGTCGTGCGGTGAGCCGAAATTTATACGATAATAGAGTGCAGAGGCGTGATAGCGCTAACATAGATAAAGGGAGGGGGGCCTTGATGAAGAAATTTTCAAGCGTATTTCGAAGCTTCTTAGTTTCTTATATCATCATCTTAATCATTCCCAGCATCGCGGGATTCATTTCTTATCGCACCTCCATCTCAGTCACAGAGAAGCTGTCCATCCAGAACAATGTTATACAGCTACAGAAGAGTAAAGAATTATTGGAGCGGCGGATGGCGGAGGTTGAAGGTTTCACGAGACAGCTCGCCATCAATCCGGACTTAAGTATATTGATGAATGAGAAGAGCGTGGGAGACCAAACGAATGTGTACGGGATATGGAAAATGCTGCGCAGTGTCCTGACGTTCGGACAAACGAATGATTTCCTGCAGCAGTTTTATATTTATTTGGGCAACTACAATGTGATCCTGACACCGGGCTCTGCTTATTTCCGTCCGGAGCATTATTATGACAACTTCCGATATACGGACCAGACGCTCGCGGAATGGAAGCAGTCCATTCTGGGGAAAACACATCGCAGCGAAATTATGCCTCTTCGTAAATTCAATAACAAAGGGACGGCGACTTCTGTTGTTACTTATATGCAGTCCTTCCCATTAGACAGCTTCAGCGGCTCCTCGCCTGCCGTTGCTGTCGTCATTATCGACGAGAAAACGATCGCGAATTTATTATCGGGTATTACGGACAAATACGGCGGTTGGACTCAGATCAGCGATGCCAACGGCCAAACGATAGCTTCGCAGGGCTCCGGTATACCGGACATGAAAGCGTTGTCCAAGGACACCCGTTTCGATCCGAATCAAACGAGCCAATTTTACGATGACGACCTCGTCATTACGATCCATTCGGAGTCGAACGGCTGGGTTTATCGTTCGGGTATTCCGAGACATGCCTTATTGGAAAATGCGAATCAAATCAAGTTCATGACGTGGACCATTACCGGCGTTGCGCTTGCCATTGGTCTGCTGGTCGGCTTATTGCTGGCTTACCGCAACAGCGTGCCCATTCATAAACTGGTGTCGGTCGTGAAAGAGCAGTTCGGCAAGGTAGAGACGGCGGAGCGAAATGAATACGATTTCCTGCAAGGGAACATCGCAGAAATGATCCGAAGCAGCAATCAGCTGGAGTCTGAGCTGCACCGTCAACTCCCCCTTATTCGAGATGCCTTCCTGAAGCGGTTGATTTCAGGAGAACTGCAGACACGTGAGGAAATTTTCGCCGCTGCTTCACAAGCAAATACCGGGATATACGGCCATTCCGGTTATGTATGCATTCTGCATGTACAAGGCTATACCGGCATGGACAGTGTTGAGGTGCTGAATGAGCTGCATGCTGCAAGGCTTATCCTAAAACAAGCGCTTCTCGATATTGCCGGCTTTATGCTGACGACCGATTGGGGCTCAGACCGCATCGTCATCGTGTTCGCGTCCAAAGAAGCAGAAACCGGTAATACACTCGGACGAGGTGAGATTGCCGTGTTATTAGAGCAACTGTCTCGGCAAGCATTTGCAGAATACCGGATTACATTTACGGCTGCACTCGGAGACCCTTTCAGCTCGGAAACGGAAGTCAGTGTATCCTACGAACAGGCGAAGCAAACGCTGGAGCATGCACTGCACGCCGATCGCAAAGGCGTCGTTTGGTACGATGAAACGAGCATGGAGAGTGCAACGTACTATTATCCGCTTGAACTGGAGCTTCGTTTGATCGGCACGATCAGGGCAGGGGAAACGGACGAAGCAATGCGTATAGTCCGCTCTGTTTTATCGCTTAATACCGAGCAGCGAGAGCTGTCGGTCGAGATGTGGCAGCAGCTGGTCGGAGAGGTTAAAGGAACACTCTTGAAGCTGCTCGATCAAAAAACATTCATGGAATCCGGTATATTTGAGCAGCTGAAGGACCGAATTATTGCTATTCAAGCGCTGGATAAGAGGACCTTCCAGACGGAAATTGAGGATATTGCAGATGCAATGTGCGCGGTTGTCGTCAGCCGCAAGAATGACAGTCACACAAGAACGGTTGACGGTATCAAAGCTTATATTGGCGATCATTTCTCGGATTCCGAGCTGACCCTATACCGAATTGCAGAGCAAGTGGAGCGGCCGGAGAAATACATTTCCCAGCTGTTTAAAGAAGTGACCGGCTCCAATCTATCCGATTATTTGGAGCAAGTTCGGATGGAGCATGCCGTTTCCTTATTGCGTGAAAATGGGTATACGGTTGATGAAATATCATCCCGTGTTGGCTATAACAGCTCTCACTCTTTCCGCAGAGCTTTCAAACGCGTTACAGGTGTTTCGCCAAGCTCGTACCGGCAGATTGCCGAGGGTTGAAGGGAGGATTTGCATTGAAGAAGTTTGCTCGGTCCGTTTGTGCCGCAATTTCACTATGCGCACTCCTCTTAGCACTGCCTGCCTGCGATTATGCCAAGCAGCAGGACAAGTCCGCAGATAAACCGCTGCGAATCAGCATTTTCGCGCAGCAGGATTCGGATCAAAATTTGAAAACGAATGATTTCTCGCGATCATTGGAGCAAAAGTTCCACGTCTCCTTCGATTGGAGAACGATTCGATATGAAGGCGCCAAGGAAAAGAGGCAAATTTCGTTAGCAAGCGGTAATTATCCGGATGCTTATATTCTGACGAGCTATATCGATCAATTTACGCAGGCGGACGTACTTCGGTACGGTAAACAGGGTATTTTCTATCCGCTGAATGACCTGATCGACCAATATGCGCCGAATATCAAGGCAGCCTTCGATAAAGAGCCTGGGCTTCGCGCGCTCAATACGGCTCCGGACGGCAATATATACGGTTTGTCTTCATTCAGCGATTGTTTTCATTGTTCCTATCCTTATAAACTGTGGCTAAACGATAAATGGTTGAAGAAGCTGCATCTGAAAATGCCGAACACGACCGAAGAGTTACGCGAAGTACTCAAGGCGTTCAAGAACGGTGACCCGAACGGCAACGGATTAGCCGACGAGATTCCTCTAAGCGGATCGACAGAGGATTTCGGTGTGCGCGTGCTTCCGTATTTGATGAACGGGTTTGTTTATGACGATGATCGCACCTACGTAGAGGTTGCTAATGGGAAAGTCAGTCTGGCAGCAGTCAAACCTGAATGGCGTGAGGGTTTGAAATACGTCAAATCGTTATATGATGAAGACTTAATCGATGTAGGCGCTTTTACGCAAAATGCGGATGCATATAAGCAGCTCGGCGAGAATGACGGCACGCAGCTGCTAGGATCTGGGACGGCCATGCATCCGGCAATATTCGTTGACACGGGACTTGGCAACGAACGCGGCAATGATTATGTGCCTGTTCCGCCGCTTCAAGGACCTCATGCTTCTTACGCAGTTTACTATCAGTCCGGCAGCACGCCCGGAGCCAAGTTTGTTATCACGGACAAGGCGAGTCCGGAGGCGCGCATCGCGCTCATTCGAATTGCTGACTATCTGTATACGCCAGAAGGTCAGGCTAATGCTGAAATAGGCAAGGAAGGCCTGGATTGGCGCAAGCCGCTCGATGGAGAACAAGCGCTTGACCCAAATATTCCGGCGAAGTTCGCGAGTATTTTTGTGAAAGAGTCGGAAGCTCACCATAATACCAGATGGAGCGGGATGGGCCATTTCTACATGCCGAAATCCTATCGGAACAGCTGGGTGCAAGACATGGATATCTATTCGCCTAACGGCTATGAGAGAAGGCTCTATCAGGCGACGGAATTATATGCAGGTCATGAGCCTAAGGAATTTTTTCCGATGTGGTCGGTCTGGATCGACTCCTCTAATGCAGATGAAGCGAGCCTTCTGCAATCGAATATTAAGCATGAGATTGATGAAAGCGCAATGGCGTTTATTACAGGTCAGTTAGACCTTGATAAGGACTGGGATGCATACGTAAATGGGATTAAGGCGCTCGGCTCCACCCGGTACGTGACAATTTTACAGCAGGCGTATAACAGCTGGATTGCTCTAGAAAATACCAAATAAGGACTTGAACCGTCGCGGCAGATGCGGCAGGAGGAGTCACAAAATTTTAACCTCTATAGCCCGAAAGAGTCATTTCAAGTTTGGCGAGTCATGTTACACTGTTCCTGATTTAGTTCAAAGGGAGATATGCAAATGAACAAATTTCTTGCTCTATGCTTCATTCTTTTCACAGTCCTTTTACTTCCACAATCCGTTTCAGCGCATACAGATTTGAAAGACGCCACACCGGCAAATGGGGAAACGGTCACGGCAGCAATCCAAGAAATCAAATTATCTTTTGCAACAGAGATTGAACCAGTTGTAGTACTAAAGGTCACGGATGCATCCAATAAAGAAATCCCTGTCAAAGTTGAGACAGGCAAAACTAATATGACAGGAGTCTTCGAATCCCCCTTGGTGGATGGAGCGTATACCGTTAATTGGCGGATTATTGGGGAGGACGGGCATAATATTAAAGGTGACTATTCGTTCACAGTAGCTATGCCTGAAGAACCTGCTCCGGCTCCTGTTAATACGACTACACCTGAAACTACGCCTGATTCTGCTGACATAGGAACGGCCAACTCGCAGTCAAACACCCAAACGGATCCAAATGCAGACTCTGAAAACACAGATAGTACAGAAAACGTTGATACATCCAATACGACGAATCAAACTTCTGATAGTGCTCTGCCTGAAGATTTCGTAGAAGCAGCTTCTCCTGAAAAGAGCTTAACTCAGAAAACATGGACTATTATAGCTGCAGTCGGATGCATCGTCTTGCTATTCCTGTTGTTTAGAGCGGTTATGAAAAAGAAATGATGATGAAATGTGCCACCTGGAGCCTCAGGTGGCTTTCATTTTATACGTTGTTTTTTCACTATTACTTGATGTAGTCACCAATTATTTGTCTTCGAATAAATTAAGCAGTAAATCGAAGCGAATTCAAATAATTGTTTAAGAGGGATACCATGGGGCTATTTCGAAAGTATATTGTCGTTAATGTGTTGTTATTTATGTTTCTAGACATCTTAATGACAGCAGATGGCACTTTTCACCCAAAACTTGCTATAGTACCTTTCTTTGTTGCTGTTGTCTATTTAATCAACATGTCTAGATTCGAGAAATTACTTTTTGGATGGAAAGACACAGAATGAAATGATTTTCTTGAGGAGCCGCTGTGATGCGGCTTTTTTTGTTTGGCTAAGGACAATGCTTGGTACTAGAGAGTGAAAATTTCATCTCGCACTCCTCATCTTACATTCCGCGAAAATCTAACGAACGGTAGAGGCGTTATTTGTCCGAATTTTGAGGCTTCGAAAATCTAACGAACGGTAGAGGCGTTAATTGGGAAAATTGGCTCCCCGATAATTGAAAACCGTCAAATAGAGCCCCTACGGTTCGTTAGCAGGTTTTTGGAGCCAAAAATGGGTAAATAAGCGCCGTACGGTTCGTTAGCGCATTCCACACTATCAGAAAACAACAGGCCACCGAGGTAGTCGGTTGCTGCCAATTGGATTGGCAGCGTTTTTATGTTCTAGTCCTTTAATGATATATATTCTCGTCTTCCGTTCAAGTGGCCGTATTATGCGGAAATGTCCCCCTGAATTCGGGAGATCTGTACGCTAAAAGACGTAATTGTACCTACCCTGAGGTACAGAAAATCACCTATGATCGATCCTGTAGAAAGCGCTGTCACACATCAAGGTTCGATTCATAGGAGGGGATTGTTTTGGAAGCCGCTGGCAAACGTCTCGGCGCAAGAAGAAGTTTCGCAAGACATTGGCAATTGTATCTCGTCGTCACGCCACCGCTTTTATTTTTTATTATTTTCAAATACTATCCGATGCTGAACGCTGTTCTGGCCTTCAAAGACTACTACGTGACGAAGGGCATTTGGGGCAGCCCATGGGTGGGCTTTCACAACTTCAGAATGTTCTTTGAAAACCCGGTGTTCAGTACGATCGTGAAGAATACGCTTACGCTTAGCTTCTATCTGCTGCTTGCCGGATTCCCGGTTCCGATTGTGCTCGCGCTAATGCTAAATGAAATACGTGCTCAGAAGTTCAAGCGTATCGTGCAGCTCGTCACCTTCGCGCCGTACTTTATTTCCACAGTCGTCATGGTCTCTATTATTATGCTTTTCTTAGCACCGAGACTCGGATTTGTAAACGTATTCATGAATCATTTGGGACTGGAGTCGGTTAACTTCCTCGGTAACCCCGGCATGTTCACATCCATTTATGTGTGGTCGGATATTTGGCAAACAGCCGGTTATTCCGCCGTTATTTATTTGGCAGCGCTCGCAGGGGTGGATCCGACGTTGTATGAAGCCGCCAAAGTAGACGGTGCATCACGCTTCCAGAAAATTTGGAACATTGATTTGCCGGGCATTCTGCCCACAATCTCGATTATCTTGATTCTGAATGTCGGAAACGTGATGGCAATCGGCTTCGAGAAAGTGTATCTGCTTCAAAATAAATTAAACATTGCCAATTCGGAGATTATCGCAACTTATGTCTATCAGATCGGCTTGCTGAATGCGAACTACAGCTTTGCGACAGCAGTCGGTTTATTTAACTCCGTCATCAATCTAGTCCTTTTGTTTGTGGTAAACGGAATGGCACGTCGGTTTTTGAAATCCAGCATCTGGTAATGAAGAGGTGTTTTCGTGGCTAAGGTAACCAATAAAATCAAAGAATCATCCGGTGATAAAGTGTTTCTAACCGTCATTTACATCATTCTGGCCCTCGTGCTGGTGGCGGTGCTCTATCCGTTAATCTACATTTTCAGCAGCTCCTTCAGCAGCCCGGCTGCCGTGTCGGCTGGACGTGTCTGGTTGTGGCCTGTCGATATCTCGTTTAAGGGCTACGAATCGCTGTTCAAGAATCCGCAAGTATTGACGGGCTACGGCAACTCCTTGCTGTATACCGCTGCAGGTACATTAATCAGTGTAACGCTGACGATCATGCTGGCATATCCGCTCTCGCGGTCGACGTTCTTCGGACGCAACGTGATCATGATGCTCATTACGTTCACAATGCTGTTCAGCGGAGGTCTGATTCCGACGTATCTGGTCGTGAAGAGCATGGGCTTGATCGACACGAGATGGGCGCTGATCATTCCTAATGCGGTCTGGGTGTGGCAGGTCATCATAGCAAGGTCGTTCTTCCAGCAGTCCATTCCGGCTGAGCTTGTGGAAGCAAGCGAAATCGACGGCTGTACGGATATCCGCTTCATGCGCAGTGTTGTGCTGGCGCTGTCCAAGCCCATTATTGCGGTTCTCGTCATCATGTATGCGGTCGGTCAATGGAATGCGTACTTTGATGCACTTATTTATCTCAAAACGGCAAGCAAGTATCCGCTGCAGCTCATTCTGCGGAGTATCATCATTCAGAACAACAGCGGCAGCTCCAACATGGACGCCATGAAGCAGGTGGAACGGCAGCAGTTGGCCGAGCTGTTGAAATATTCGCTGATTGTAGTCGCAACACTCCCGGTGCTCATTATTTATCCGTTCGTGCAGCGTTATTTTGTTCAAGGGATGCTGGTCGGGTCGGTCAAAGGCTAAATCGGATGGGGCTATGAAAGGGGGGATGCCGTTTTAAGCGCGTCTGTTTACAGGCCGTGCTTGATTATGATGGTGAAACAAACCTAGCAGATACAACTAAAAGGGAGCGATTACACGTGTTAAAAAAGAGATTGGTAAGCTTGCTCGCAATTGTCATGATGACAACCATGGTAATGTCGGCCTGCTCCAAAGACAACGGAAATAGTAATACATCATCGAATACCGAACCGACAAATGCCGCATCGACGAATACGAACGAGCCCGCTGAAACAAACACGGCTACACCTTCGGAACCGGTCGACATCAAGCTGTTCGCCGTTCAAGAACAGGACATCAACCTTGAAACAAACAAGTTCACGAAATTCGTGGAAGATAAATTCAACATTAAATTCTCGTTCGAAGCGATTCCAGGCGATGGTGCCAAGGAGAAACGTCAAATTTCCCTGGCGAGCGGCGACTTCCCGGATGCTTACATGCTGACAGCGTATATCGATCAATTCTCGCAAGCAGACCTGATCAAATACGGCAAACAAGGCGTATTGATTCCGCTTAACGACCTGATCGATCAATATGCGCCAAACGTTAAGGCAGCTCTTGACAGCAATGCGGATTTCAAAGCATTCAGTGTGGCACCGGACGGCAACATTTACGGTCTTCCAGCTTACTCGCAATGTTTCCACTGTTCCTACGCGAACAAAATGTGGCTGAATACGAGCTGGCTGGAAAAGCTGAAGCTTGAAATGCCAAAAACAACGGAAGATTTCAAAAAGGTATTGGAAGCGTTTAAAAACCAAGATCCTAACGGCAATGGCAAGAAAGACGAAGTGCCGCTTAGCGGCTCGACAGAAGATTTCGGTGTTCGCGTCGTCCCTTACCTGATGGATGCATTCGTGTATGACGACGATCGCAACCACTTGATGATGCAAGACGGTAAAGTAGGCTCAGCGGCTGTAACGAACGAATGGAAACAAGGCTTGACGTATATTAAATCGTTGTTTGACGAAGGTTTGATCGATCCCGGCGCGTTCACGCAAAATGCCGAAGCATTCAAAAAAATCGGCGAGAACGGCGATGCGCAAATTCTCGGTGCAGGCACAGGTATGCACCCGGCTATTTTCTTAAACATCGATCATGGCAACAAAAACTCCAAAGACTACAACCCGGTTCCGCCGCTTACAGGTCCAAACGGCGTTTCGCTGGCAACACATGACGGCGGCGGTGTATCTCCTGGCGCAAAATTCGCAATAACCAGCAATGCAAGCAAAGAAGCACAAGTCGCCCTGATTCAACTCGTTGATTACATGTTCTCCCCTGAAGGCCAAACAAACGGCGCATCCGGTATGAAAGACATTGACTGGAGAGATCCGAAAGACGGCGAAGTTGCACTTGGCGAAGGCGTGAAACCAATGGTTGCTCCAATTCCGAAAGCAGAAGGCGAAGCTCCTCGTAACGCCGGTTGGAGCGGTATGGCTCACTTCTACATGCCGAAAGAATACCGTGACAGCTACGTACAAGGCACAGACATCTATGATTCCGCGAACTATGAGCGTCGTCTGTATCAAGCAACGCTGCTTTATCAAGGCCATGAGCCGAAGGAATTGTTCCCACTGTGGGCAATCTGGCTTGATCCGACTGAAGTAGACGAAGCTACGATGCTGCAAACGAACATTAAAACGTACATCGATGAGAACTCGTTGCAATTCATCACAGGCCACAAGAGTCTCGACAAAGATTGGGACAGCTACGTGAAAGGTCTTGAAGATTTGAAGATTAATCGCTACTTGGAAATTCTGCAAAAGGCATATGATGCCTCCACGTTCGCGAAATAAGCATGGCAAGACAACCGGGCGCATTATCGATGCATAAGCGCCCGGTTTTTTTATGCTAATGAAGCAAAGGGGATGAATGATGTGGTTCAGGTTCGGGCAGGCAGAACATTTCGCTTATGGGTGATTGTTGTTTTGTTAATCTTTGCACAGCTTGCCGTAGTCGCACCTAGAGAAAACACAGTGTACGCAGCTAACAATGGGCTTGGTGCTAAGCCTTACATGGGCTGGAGCAGTTACAGCATGCAGGTGTATAGCGGCAATTCTTCGTGGATCACTGCAGCGCAGATTAAGGCACAGTCTGATGCGATGCATACGACGCTGCAATCGCATGGCTACGAGTACATCAACATTGATGCCGGCTGGAACGGCGGTATGGACGGATATGGCCGACCGGTCCCGAGCACGACGCTTTATCCGAATGGTCTGGGTGAAGTCATCGATTATGTGCACAACAACGGCCAGAAGATCGGGCTGTACATGATTCCGGGCTTGTCACCGCAAGCGTATACCGCGGACCTGCCAATCTATAACGCGCCGGGTTGCTCGATGCAGGACATCGCGGTGCTGCCGCTGACGACGGCAGATTACTGGGGACTGGGCTACAAGATTGACTTCTCGAATCCGTGTGCGCAGAAGTATATCGACTCCATTGCAAATCTGTTGGATTCATGGGGCGTGGACTTCTTGAAGTTCGACAGCGTTACGCCCGGTTCCGGGCATAACGATACGACCATCGACTCCCGCGGCGATGTTGCCGCTTGGTCGCAGGCGCTTGCTCCGCACGGCATCTGGTTCGAGCTGTCTTGGGCGCTCGATCACAATTACGTCGACACCTGGAAGCAGTATGCGAACGGCTGGCGCGTCGACTGGGACGTGGAGTGCTACTGCACGAATACGGCGCTGACCTCGTGGCCGAATATCGCCCGGTTATTCCCCGATGCGGCGACGTGGTGGCGGGACGCCGGCCCGGGCGGATGGAATGATTTTGATTCGCTGAACGTCGGTAATGGTGCAATGGACGGCTTGACACAAGATGAACGACGAACGGCGATGACGTTGTGGGCAATGTCTTCTGCCCAGCTGTATACAGGCAACGATCTGACGAATCTGGACAGCTTCGGTATTAGCTTACTAACGAATGATGAGGTCATCGCCGTTAACCAAGCGGGCCGTCCGGCGCATCCTGTATCGACGGCAACGAATCAGCAGGTCTGGTACGCCAACAACGGAGACGGTAGTTACACGGTCGGATTGGTGAATCTCGGCAGCGCTGCAGCAACCGTGAGTGTGAACTGGAGCGACATCGGCTTGAACGGAGCGGCGAACGTTCGTGACTTGTGGACACACACCGATCTCGGCTCGTTCAACTCCGGTTATAGTTCAGTCAGTTTGCCGGCACATGGCTCGCGGCTTCTGAAAGTGAGGGCGGCAGGCGGCTCGGTAACGGCCAATGACGACGATACAGGCGTCAAGTATACGGGCAGCTGGCAGCGCAGCTATAACCGCGGACTCGGAGATTACCAAGACGATGTTCATTTCACACAAACAAACAATGATTATTTCGAATACGCGTTCATCGGAACGGGCGTGGAATTGATTACGGAGAAGGACTCATCTCAAGGCAATATGGATATTTATGTTGATAACGTCTTTAAAGGGACG
This sequence comes from Paenibacillus sp. N22P23, assembly GCF_059383735.1. Lineage (NCBI taxonomy): Bacteria > Bacillati > Bacillota > Bacilli > Caryophanales > Paenibacillaceae > Paenibacillus > Paenibacillus sp. N22P23. The sequence continues at coordinate 1,875,559 of NZ_JBXENT010000001.1, read as the reverse complement.
GTCAGTACGTTTAACGCTACTAGGCAGCTGCAGCAGACCGTGTACGCGATTAGTGGACTCGCGAACGGCGCGCATACGCTGAAAGCAATCAAGAAATCAGGCACGTATATGCTCTTGGATAAATTACGATTCAGCGTTCCGGCGGATATCGCAGTCAATGATACGGATACATCAATCACTTACTCTGGCGCGTGGACGTATAACGGCAGCAGAGGCTTTGGCGATTATCAGGACGATGTCCATTACACGTCGACGAATAACAACTATGTCCAGTACACGTTTAACGGTACCGGCGTTGAGCTCGTAACGGAGAGGGAAGCGGGGCAAGGAGATATCGATATTTATATCGACAATGTCTTCAAGGGGACAATAAGTACCTATAATGCAACTCGGCTGACGCAGCAGAGCGTGTATCGGATATCCGGTTTAACGAGCGGTAGCCATACAATCAAGGCGGTGAAGAAGTCAGGCACTTATATGCTAATTGACGCGTTCAAGGTCATCAGCAATAAAATCCAAATCAATGATACGGACGCCGGCCTCACCTATTCCGGCGCATGGTCATTGAACGGAAACCGAGGATTCGGAGATTACAACAACGACGTGCATTTTACGCAAACGAACAACGATTATGTCCAGTTTACGTTTACAGGAACAGGCATTGAGTACATCACGGAGAAGGAATCGGGGCAGGGCGACGTCGATATTTACATCGATAACGTCTTCAAGGCGACGGTTAGTACGTATAATGCTGCACGGCTTACGAACCAAGTCGTCTATCAAATTACTGGTCTAACCTCGGGCAACCACACGTTCAAAGCCGTGAAGAAAACAGGCACGTATATGCTGGTGGATTCACTCCGAGTTACACCTTAATAGGGAAGCAGGCGGCTCTTCGCGATTGCGGAGAGTCCGCCTTGTTGGAGGATTAATGATGAATAACATGCTGAACATCAATCAATACTGCACAGCGCGTGAAGGTTTACCGCGTTTCCGGAACAAATTGAGTATGAACGAACCCGTTACCGTCGCTTTTCTCGGAGGGTCGATTACCGAAGGCTACGGCGCTTCCGATCCCGATCGTTCCAGTTGGCGGGCGCTCACAGAGCAATATCTGCAAACTGCACATCCTTCTGTTGAATGGACCTTCATCAATGCCGGGGTTGGAGGAACGAATTCCACACTCGGTGCACATCGGTTGCGATCCCATGTCATGGTAGAGCATGGCATTGACCTGTTGTTCCTCGAATTCGCGGTGAATGACAGCCAGCACCGTGAACATGCCGTTGAAGGCAGAGCGGAGACGATCCGAGGTATGGAGGGAATCGTGCGGCAGATCCGCAGGCTGTCGCCGCAAGCCGACATTGTGTTTCTCTATTCCGCGGACGAGAACAACTTGAAGGAGAAGGAACCGTTCTTCATTTCTGCACATGAAGAAGTTGCTGCACATTATGGTCTGCCATCCATCTCGTTCTTTGGAAGAGTACGTGATTGGCTATGGGCAGGCGGAGGGACATTGGAAGAGCTTGCGCCTGATCGTACGCATCCGAATGACACCGGGTATGCATTCTATGGAGATCTATTGCAGGCGTTTCTGGAGCGTGCTTTGGAGAATAATACGGCAGGGTTCACGGATGAAATTTCATTTGATCTGCCAGTGCCTCTGCTGGAAGACTCCTATGAACAGGCTGCTATGAGAGACATGTCCAGTGTTTACGATGTGTTGCTGCTCCAGAAGCAGGAGAGACCGGACAAGATGGTCAACTGGCGATATGCTGCCGATCATCTGGCTTCTGATGCACAAGGGGCAGAATTCAGCTTCAACGTAAATGGGTATGGAGCAGGTTTACTGCTCATATGCGGACCGGATACAGGTATGCTGGAATTCGCCGTTAATGGCGGGCCATTCCAGACTGTAAACCCGTTCGATGAGTGGTGCCCGCTATTCTGGCGGCCGGTGCCGGTGCAGCTGGTGCGGCGTTCGCAGATCGGAACGATGCGGATCTCAGTGCGCAATACGGCAATAAAAGATGGGCGAAGCATAGGGACATGGCTCCGAGTACTTGCGCTGCTGGAGCATTGATAGCTTGTGTTAAGAAAATATTGACTTCACCTTAACAATTATGGTATTTTAATAAACGCCGCTTCTGATATATGAAGCGACATTTGCCAGATGCGGTCATGGCGGAATTGGCAGACGCGCTAGATTCAGGTTCTAGTGTCAGCAATGACGTGGAGGTTCGAGTCCTCTTGACCGCACCAAACATAAACGAACAAGGGTTTCGGTAAGCTCAATGGAGCTGACCGAGCCCTTTTTTTGTTGCCTCTGTAGGAATAGTGGATATGTTATCTCCTCACCTTCCAGCTGAAAGTATGCCGACAAAGGATTCTAATACAAACGATCTATATACCATATCTAAATGGAGAAAATGTAAAGGGAGTATATCTTTATCGTCAAAAACTGCATATTTTTGCCATTTTCAAGTTCGAATCTGTCAAATCTATTAAATTTTTCATAAAAAGATATATTCACTATTTACAATTATGTAAATTAGTCATAAAATGAAAACGCAACCAAATGTCAGGTTATACCTATTTAATATAATCAAGGTATACCTTCAGTAGAGCGTCCAGAGAGGAGGCAATCCATACTTTAGCAGCTCAGCAAGGGTTTAGATGCAAGTTACTTTTTCTAACCAAGGGGAGGACAAAACAAAATGCGTAATGGAAACAAACGTAGTTTGATGGTCTCGGCAGCAGCATTGATGGTAGCTTTTTCGGTAGCAGGATGTGGCGCTAACAACACAACGAACAACACCGCTTCTGAAGGAGCAGCAAATACGGACACGGCGGCAACGACGAACGAAACCAATGCCACGAACACAGCTGAAACTGCTCCAGCGGAGAGTGCAGGCGATCTTAAAGGCGCAACAATCAAAATCGGTCTTTGGTGGGACGGCGCTGACCCGCGACTGAAAGAAGAGAAAGACCGCGTTCCGGCAGATGACGAGCAAATCGCGTTAATCGAAGCAGCTGAGAAGAAATATAACGGCAAAATCGAATTCGTGAAGTTCGGCGACTACGGTAAATATGTAGAGAACCTGACAACGACCTCGCTTGCAGGCGATCCGTTCGCAGATGTAGTCGTTCTTGAACTGTTCTGGTCATTCCCAGGACTCGTAAACAAGAACTTCATCCTGCCAATCGACGATATGCTGGATATGAGCGATTCCAAGTACATTGCTTGGATGAAGAACGGCGGCAGCTACCAAGGCAAACAATACGGATTCATTGATTCTCCTCCTTCTCCATACGGCATTTTCTATAATAAGAAGCTGGTTCAACAACTCGGCGTTGAGGATCCATACGAATTGCAGAAGAGCGGCGCTTGGACATGGGATAAATTCCGCGAGTTAGCTAAAGCTGCTACGAAAGATCAAGACGGCGATGGCAAAACAGACGTGTTCGGTTATATCGGCGACATGAAGGTAAGTACGGAACAATTCGTATACGGCAACAAAGGCTCCTTCGACAAAGACGAGAGCGGCGCCATGAAATTCTCGATGGACAGCGCAAACTCGATCCAAGGCCTGCAACTGGTAGCGGATATGTACAATGTGGATAAGTCGATCCTGCAGCCAGCTCCGAAAGATGGCAATGACAAAGCGTTTATCGCAGGCAAAAGCGTGATGTATGGCGGCTTTAGCTGGGAGCTTGGCGGCTTGAAGGACAACATGAAAGATACAGAGCTTGGTTATGTATTCTTCCCGAAAGCGCCTAATGCTTCCGATTACACGTCCTACACGCCTTACGGCAACATGTACATGGTTTCGAAATACTCCAAGAATCCTGAAATCGCTATGAAAATCATGGACGAAATCAGCTTGCACGGCAAAAACAAAGAGCTTGCAGTAGAAAGCTGGAAAAACCAATATACACCGGATGCGCTTGATACTCGTACCCAAATGTACGACAAAATCGATTACAGCGGCAGCTATATCGCCATTCCGGATGCAGACAAACTGGTTGACGGTGTGTTGAAAGATATTACGGAAGGCAAAGTAGCACCTGCTACTGCCGTTGAGAAAATCAAAAATCAATTTGATGCAGGCATCCAGAAGCTGCAAGCGGATTCGAAGTAACGCAATCAGCATATTTCATGTAATTTGAACGGGACACCCTCAAATCGGCTTTTATTGTAACGATAAGGCGATTTGGGGGTCCGTTTTTGTGAGGGGAACTATGAGGCGATCCTATATCAAACTTATTTCGATACTCGTTATCTTATCTGCCGTCATCTATTTTGCAGCAACGACGATCGGGGGCAGCTCCAACTTTTCGGCTTCCGCCGAAGATCGCCCGCTGGACAGCACAAGTTTAATGAAGCTGTCGTCTTCCTTTAAGAAGGGGAGCTACGATGAATATTTGTCCAAGTACAAAGACACGCCAGAGCCAGACGCAGAGATACGGATAGAGGCCGAAAGCTTTCATGAAGCACAAGGCATGAATGCATCCGTTATCGAGGACTACGAAGGCGAGCAAGGGACGATGGTCCTGACTGAAGAGACGGGATCGATTTCATGGAACGTTGACGTCGAGCAAAGTGGCTTATACCAGATTGTCATGAAGTATTTTACCGTAAAGGGCAAAGATTCGGACATCGAAAGAGGTCTGAAGATTGACGGAGAGACACCTTTCAATGAAGCGAGAAGCCTTGTCTTCAGCCGCACTTGGAAGGATGAGAAGTCCGTATTTGATCGCGATGATAATAACAATGATTTGGCGCCGAAGCAGATCGAGGTGCCGATGTGGCAGGAATCGCTGTTTGAGGATGCAAGTGGTTACTATGAGCAGCCGTATCAGTTTTATTTTAGCAAGGGGAAACATGAACTGACGCTGGCTTCAAGTAAAGAACCGCTGGTCATTGATTATCTGAAACTAACCAATCCGAGTAAGATCATTGCCTACGATGAACTAGAGAAGCAATACCAGCAGAAGGGCTATCAACCCGTCGAAGGCTCATTTATGAAAATCCAAGGGGAAGCCTCTTCGCTGAAATCAACGCCAATGCTCCTCCCTTACAATGACCGCTCAAGCCCGGCTGTCGAGCCCTTCCACGCATCAAAGCTGCGTAACAATGCGATGGGTGGCTGGACCTGGCGCATGCCGGGACAGTGGATAGAATGGGAAGTCGAAGTCCAGAAGGACGGGTTGTATCAAATCGCCTTCAAGAACAGACAAAATTATTTGACAGCGATGTCGGCACTGCGCACGCTTACGATCGACGGGCAGCTTCCTTTCAAGGAAGCGCAGCGTATCGGTTTCGCATACGACCGCAATTGGCAGATGAAGGTGCTGGGCAAGCAGAACGATAAGCCTTATCAGTTTTATTTGGCTGCTGGCAAACATACGATCCGGCTTGAAGTAACACTAGGCGAGTTAGCGCCTGTTCTGCGGACGGTTGAGAACAGCGTTCTGAACTTGAATGCGATGTATCGGAAGGTGATTAGCTTTACAGGCGTTGTGCCGGATCAATTCCGGGATTATGCGCTGGACAAGCGGATACCGGAGATGTCTAAAGTATTCCGTGAAGAAAGCGATCGGCTCTATGCCATTGCCCGTATGATTCAAGGTCCTGACGATGGAGGCAACGACCGTTCTGCCCTATTGAATACGCTGGCCTATCAGTTGAAAGACATGGCAGACCGACCGGATACGGTGCCTAGCCGAATCGATGCTTTCAAGAGCAATGTCGGTGCATTGGGCTCCTGGATGCTGATGATTAATGAACAACCGGTTGCGATCGATTATGTTATCGTTTCGGAACCTGGTGCGGAGCTCCCGAATCCGGAAGCGACTACATGGGAGAAGTTCAAATCAAGCCTTGCTTCGTTCACGGCATCGTTCTATGAGAACTATGACGATTTCAGCGGCGATGAAGAAGGGGAGAGGGTTGTCACGGTCTGGGTTACATCCGGACGCGACCAAGCGCAAATCTTGAAACGATTGGTCGATGACAATTTTACGCATGACACGGGTATAAAAGTGAGCCTGAAGCTGGTATCAGCGGATATTTTGCTCCCTTCCACGGTTGCGGGTAAAGGTCCTGATGTTGCGCTGCAGGTCGGTAACGAGGTCCCGGTCAATTTCGCAACACGTAATGCGCTGCAGGATTTGTCCGTATTCTCTGACTTCCGTGAGGTTACCGAGTGGTTCAAGAGCAGTGTGATGGTGCCGTATGAGTATAACGAGAAGTATTATGGGCTGCCTGAGCAGCAGACGTTCCCGGTATTGTTCTACCGGAAAGACATCATCGAGGATGAATTGCATCTGAAGGTGCCGCAAACATGGGATGATGTATATGCCCTCATTCCGGAGCTGCAGAAGCATAACTTGCAATTCGGTTTGCCGCAGAGAGGACTTAACGCACAAGGCAATGATGTCGTCACGACAGATATCATTACCCTTCCGCCAAGCCCTACGTATGCGATGCTGCTCTATCAGAATGATGGACAGTTCTATAAGAATAATGATATGGCCACAGGATTGGATGAGGAAACGGCTATCGAGCAGTTCAAGAAATGGACGGATCTGTACGTGAACTACAAGCTGCCGATCCAGACGGATTTTGCGAACCGTTTCCGTACCGGCGAAATGCCAATCGGAATTGTGGACTATACGATGTATAACAAGCTTTCGGTGTATGCCCCGGAAATTAAAGGGCTGTGGGGATTTGCACCTGTTCCCGGTACGAAGCAGACAGACGGAACCATTCGCCGAGATGTCGGTACGGGAGGCACCGCGGCCGTCATGTTCGAGCATACCAAAGACAAGGAAGCGGCCTGGTCCTTTATGAAATGGTGGACCGGCAAAGAGACACAATTGGCGTTTGGCCGCGAGATGGAAGTTCGTTTAGGGACGTCTGCTCGTTACCCAACCGCTAATATCGAAGCATTGAAGCTGCTTTCATGGCCTGTGCAGGATTTAAATACGCTGCTCGAGCAATTGAAATGGACGAGAGGTATTCCTGAAGTGCCAGGCGGGTATTTGACCGGCCGGAACATCGATAATGCGTTCCGTCGCGTTGTTGTACAAGGCGAAGATCCGCGAGAAACGATGGACTTCTATGTCCGTTATATGAACGAAGAGATCAGCGCCAGAAGAAAAGAATTCAATCTTCCCTATGAGAAGTGAGGGGATTTCCAATTAGTGCGATGACGTTTAAGAAACTAGGCCATATCAAGACCGAATTAGTCAAGAACAAGCATGCGCTTGTTTTGATGGCTCCTTATTTTCTAATATTTACGGTGTTTACCGTCATACCGGTCTTCATGTCGGTTATTCTCAGCTTTACGTATTTCAATATGCTTGAATTTCCGCGCTTTGTAGGCTGGGACAATTATGCCCAACTATTCGTCTCGGATGATGTGTTTCTTATCGCAGTCAAGAACACGTTCTTATTCGCTTTTATTACAGGACCGATCAGTTATGTGGCTTGCTTCATATTCGCATGGCTGATCAATGAATTACCGCCTAAACTGCGAGCTGTGCTGACACTCATTCTGTACGCACCATCCATTGCGGGTAACACTTATTTAATCTGGCAGACCCTGTTCTCCAGCGATTCCTACGGTTTCATGAACTCGTTTCTAATGAAATGGGGCTTTATTCTGGAACCGATCCAATGGCTGCAGGATCCGCGGTATATGCTCCTGATTCTGATGGCCGTTCAATTGTGGCTTAGCTTGGGCACATCCTTCCTTGCTTTTATCGCCGGTTTGCAGAACGTGGACCGGACTTTGTATGAAGCAGGAGCGATCGACGGAATCCGTAATCGGTGGCAAGAGCTGTGGTTTATTACACTTCCGGCTATGCGTCCGCAATTGATGTTCGGTGCCGTTATCCAGATTACATCAGCGTTTGCGGTAGCAGAAATTTCGATTTATATGATCGGATTCCCGAGTGTGGACTACGCCGCTCATACGATTGTTACGCATTTGGTTGACTATGGAACGATCCGTTTCCAGATGGGTTATGCATCGGCCATCGCCACGATATTGTTTGCGATTATGATGATAACGAACTTGATTACGCAGAAGCTTCTGAAAAAAGTAGGTGAATAAGGGCGATGGCACTGAAATTCCTATTGAGAAAACGGCTTAATCGCTCCTGGTCGGTCGATATTCTGCTCTTTATTTTGCTGGCAGGTGTCGCTGCATTTATGGCGGTTCCACTCGTGTATACGATTAACAGAGCTTTTATGCCTCTGGACGAAATCTTTGCATTCCCGCCAAGATTTATCGTTCGTCACCCGGAGATGAAGAATTTCACGGATTTAGTCGGCATCTTCGCTGACTCCTGGGTCCCTTTCTCGCGGTATGTATTCAATACTTTCTTTATCGCGATAACGGGAACGACTGGGCACGTTATCATTGCTTCGGCAGCTGCGTACCCGCTTGCGAAAGTGAAATTTCCTTTTCGGAATGCGCTGTTCAGTCTCGTGGTCATGTCGCTTATGTTCACGCCTTACGTGACCCAGGTTCCGAACTATATGACGATCTCTTGGCTTGGCATGATCAATACGTATTGGGCGATATTGCTCCCGGCATTCGGTTCCACGCTTGGTCTTTACTTGATGAAGCAGTTTATGGAACAAATTCCGGATGCATTAATTGAAGCTGCGAAGATCGACGGCGCGACAGAATATCGGATTTTCTGGAAAATCGTGATGCCGATCGTTAAACCGGCTTGGATGACGCTCATTATCTTCTCGCTGCAAAGCTTGTGGACGAATGGATCCGTAACGAGCCACAAATATATTTACAGCGAACAGCTTCGTACGGTGGACGCCGTCTTCAGTCAAATTGCGAGCGGGGGAATCGCAAGAACGGGGCCTGTTGCGGCTGTGACGCTGCTGATGATGTCTGTTCCGATTGCGGTATTCATCTTAACGCAAAGTAAAGTCATTCAAACGATGTCCACATCGGGGCTGAAAGAGTAAGCAGGGGGGAGCCGGATTTTGACAGCCAAAAGAACGATCGTAACGTTAATGCTGGTTATGCTCATGCTCGGTGTATGCGCTCCTGCGTCCGCTGCCTCATCGGAAGGGTACAACTACTCCTATTGGGGAGAAGCGGTGCCGGCACCGGATCCATACCGAGCTGTTGAAGTTATCTATGGGCCGGATTTGAATATCGGACCGATGGTTTCGCCGCAGGATATGTATATTTCGAGTACCGGCAACATTTATATCGCGGATACAGGCAACAGCCGTATTGTTGTACTAGACAAGAAGCTGGGCGTAGAGCGCGTCATTACCGAATTTGACCATGAAGGCAAGAAAGATACGTTTAATCAGCCAGAAGGGGTTTTCGCGGATGCCAAAGGCCATCTCTTCGTGGCAGATACGCAAAATCGCAGAATTATTGAGCTCACAGCCGCAGGCGAGTTTGTGCGTGAGATCAATGAGCCCAAATCGTCGCTCATCCGCGAGGGGTTTCAATTTTTACCGATTAAACTGGTCGTAGATAAAGCTCAGAGGTTGTACCTAATCAGCCGCGGTTCCTATGAAGGGATCATGGAATTTGATTCAGACGGTGCATTCAGTGGATTTATCGGAACGAATCGCGTGAAATTCAGTCCAATGGATTTGTTCTGGAAGCGCATCTCGACCAAAAAACAGCGTGATCAGATGGAACAGTTTATTCCGCTCGAGTTCAATAATATCGCCATCGACGATGACGGTTTTATGTATACGACAACGGTGGAAGAAAACTCGAACAGTCCGATCAAGAAATTGAATCCTTCCGGTGTCGATATTTTGCGGAGTAAAGGATACTTTCCCCCTAAAGGGGATATAGGCACGATGGAGGTCGGAAGCTTCCCTGGCAGTTCCATCTTTGTCGATGTTGCACAGGATGCCGGCGGCATGTACAGTGCGCTTGATTCCAAACGCGGACGTATTTTCACGTATGACAAAGACGGTAATCTGCTCTACATGTTCGGTGGTTTAGGCGCGGAGCAAGGGAAATTCCGTACGCCTTCGGCCATGGGCTTGCAGGGTGACCGCGTCATCGTACTGGATAAAGATAACAATCGGTTGACTGTATTTGAGCCGACTCGTTATGGGCGTTTGATTCGGGATGCAGTTACGTCGCTATTCAACGGCAAAGTGGAGCAGTCAACGGACGCTTGGAAGCAAGTGCTGAAGCTGAACAGTAATTTCGAAGTCGCTTATATCGGTATCGGTAAATCACTGCTTAAGCAAGGCGAGAACAAAGAAGCGATGAAGTATTTCGAGCTTGGCAATAACCGGGAGAATTATTCGGAAGCCTTCAAGCGTTACCGGAAAGAAATCGTTTTGAATCGATTCGGGTCGATCGTTCTCGGTATAGCAGCTGCAATTGGTATCATTTTCGCGATCGTCAAGCTTGCTAGAAGAAGGGCTGCGAGCGGCTATTATAAGGAAGTTGGCCCGCTTAAGAACCCGTTCTATACGATGCTGCATCCGTTTAATGGCTTCTGGGAGATGAAGTTCGAGAAGCAGGGAAGGATCAAGATCGCAACTTTGATCTTGTTTCTACTTGTTCTGCTCACCATCGTGAAGCGTCAGTACAGCGGATTTGTTGTGAATTTCAACAATCCCGCCGACTTGAACAGCATCAATGAACTGAAATACATCATACTGCCGTTCCTGCTCTGGTGTGTGGCCAACTGGTCGCTCACAACGTTGATGGACGGTGAAGGCAAATTTAAAGAAATTATAATGGCTACCGGGTACTCCTTGATGCCGTTCGTTCTTATTTATTTGCCGCAAACGCTGTACAGTATGGTCATCACAGCAGATGAGAGCTCCTTTTATTATTTGCTCGATACCGTTGCGATTGTCTGGTTTATCGCATTGCTGTTCGTTGGAACAATGACGATTCATCAATACTCGGCCGGCAAAACTGTGCTAACGATGCTGCTCACGCTCGTTGTCATCGGGATCATGTTATTCCTGGGCGTTCTGTTCTTCAGTATGCTGCAGCAGATGATCAGTTTCATCATGTCACTCTATCACGAGCTTTCGTTTAGAGTACGATGATTGCCGAGGAATCATGTTTATTTGGAGGGGAACGGTTGTGATCAAAAGAAAGCATGTCGTCATTGCTGCCCTCTGCGGATGCTTGGCAGCTGGTACTGCCATTATCAATTACGCTGACGGGGATAAAGAGGATATTGGCTTGACGGGAGACGCGGCATCGGCATCGGCAGCTTCAGATGGAGGAAAGTCTCTCAAAGACGAGGTTACGATCGCTTCTGCGGTTCTGGCTGCGGATTCTACCGAACGTACAACGAATACAGCAGAAGAACTGGCTGTACTTAAACAGATGGAGCAGCTATCGGAGACAGAAACACTCGCCTTGTTCATCAATAAAGAGACAGCAGAGATTGCGGTGAAGGACAAGCGAGACGGGTACGTATGGTTCTCGAACCCTGTCGGTCATCAGAAGGATTCGCTCGCATCACCACTCTATCAGTCGGAGCTCTCATCGCAGCTGCTGCTTACGTATTATAACGAGAAGGGCCAAGTCTATCATTTCAACAGCTATGATGACAGTGTCCAGAAGAAACAGTTCGAGATTACGGCTGCGAAGAATGGCGTAAGAATCGTCTACCAGTTCGGTAAAGCTTCCGGCGGCACGGATAACATTCCGGCGGTAATCAGCAAGGAACGATTCGAGAAGTTCATCTTGGACAAGCTGCCGGATGACGATGCCCGTAAGCAGGTCACTTATAAATTCCGTCTTAATCAAGAGAAGCAGGTCTACGAGGTCCGCAATTTGCAAGATAACGTGAAGCAGGAGCTTGCAGGTTATTTAACCAAAGCGGGATATACGAAAGAAGATGCTGCTCAGGATAACAAGGAGAACGGTGCCGAAGTAGAAGCTGCCGATGAGCAGGCTACTTTCACGATTCCGGTAGAATACGCTTTGGACGATGAACAATTCGTTGTATCCATCTCTGCGAAGGATGTCCACTACAGTCCTGACTTTCCGCTTGCCTCCGTCCAGGTGCTAAAGCATTTCGGAGCGGCAGACGATAAGAAGCAGGGATATATCTTCGTTCCGGATGGTTCAGGTGCGTTAATTCAACTTAATAATAAGAAGTTAAGTGCCGAACCTTACAAAATGCCGGTTTATGGTGAAGATGGCACCTTTGATGTAAAGGAGCGGGTGGTAACAAGTTCTCCGGTACGTTTGCCTGTGTTTGGCTTGAAGCAGAATGATCATGCTTTGCTTGGTATTATTGAGGACGGGGATGCGTTGTCTAGTGTGCTCGCCGATATTAGCGGCAGACATGATCAATATAATAGTGTCAATTCCGAGTTCCAATTTGTATCGATGGACTATTATACGCTCAGCTCAGGGACGAAGACCAGCTCGGTTCCCATGTTCCAACAGCAGACTTATCAAGGCGATCTACGTGTCCGCTATAGCTTCCTTACAGGCGGTTCAGCCGATTATGTTGGGATGGCAGGTGCTTATCGGAATTATTTAACCGACAAATACAAGCTGAAGAAGCTTGATGAGAAGGCAAATGCACCATTCATCCTCGAGGTTGAAGGAGCGTTCCGTAAGAAGAAATCATTCCTTGGCCTGCCTTATTCGGCAACGGAATCGTTAACGACGTATGATGAGGCAGGCTCCTTGCTTAAGCTGCTGAAGACGCAGGATATCGATGATATTGCACTGCGTTATGTAGGTTGGTTTAATGATGGCATCCGTCACAGCTCTCCTAAGGATATCGAGCTCGAAGGTGCTCTCGGAGGCAAGAAAGATCTTCAGCGTCTTATCGATTACACGAAGCAAAATGAGATTGGCTTGTATCCAGACGTGGCTTTCCTCGAGAAATATAAGGGGGCCAAAGACAGTGCGGATTTACTTGATCGTCGCAGTGCAGCCGTCTATCATTACGATCCAGTCATGTACGTAAAGGACAGCTCTTCATTCTCCCATTACAAGTTGTCCCCGAACAAGCTTCCGAGTACGGTAGATGCCTTTATGGCAGATTATGAGAAGTTCAAGATAAGCGGTTTATCCTTGCGGGATATGGGGAATGAAGTGAATTCGGACTTTGACCCGGATGCATCGGTCGACCGTCAGGCTGCGCGAAATACGATCCTGCATGAAACGGACAAGCTGAAGCAGCAAAGCGGTCAGCTCATGGTAAGCGGAGGCAATGCTTATACGCTTCCATATGCCGACATCGTCGTACATGCACCTACTTCCAGCAATCGATTAAACATTACCGATGAGGATGTCATGTTCTATCAAATTGCACTTCATGGTTATGTAGATCTGGCAGGTGCACCCTTCAATATGGATGAATATCAGAACCCGCGCGTCTCGATGCTCAAAGCGCTGGAAACCGGCTCCAATATCTATTACGCCTGGTACTATAACGAGGCAGCGGTTGTCAAAGATACCGCTTATAACGATCTGTACGCGCTCCATTACGCGGATTGGTTTGACGAAGCGACGAGCGTATACAAAGAGGCAAACCCCGTATTGAAACAAGTGCGTAATCAAATCATTACCGGCCATCGCACACTTGCCAATCAAGTCGTGGAGACCACGTTTGAGAACGGCATTTCGATTATCGTGAACTACAATCAAACGGCAGTACAGGTGAACGGCATGACGATCGGCGCCGAAAGCTACCGGTTAGGCGGTGAATGACGATGTTTAAAAAACCAATGACACTAAAACAGAAAAATGCATGGTTCGGTGTTCTGTTTGCATCGCCGCTCATGTTCGGTATGATCCTGCTGTTCATTTTGCCGCTGATCCAATCGTTTCGCTACAGCTTAAGCTCACTGGATATGGTTGATGGCGGATTTAAGGTAACGTACGAAGGCTTTGATAATTATACGAGCCTCTTTACGTCCAATCCGGATTTTCCTCGGACGCTCGCGGAATCGCTCGGAAACATGGTAGTGAACGTCCCGCTCATCCTTATTTTCAGTTTGTTCGCAGCAGTGCTGCTCAATCAGAAGTTCGTGGGGCGTCCATTCGCCAGAGCCATCTTCTTCCTGCCGGTTATTCTGGCTTCGAGTGCAATCGCGAACCTGGATATCAGCAGCTTCGTCGGAGGCGGGGCGATTCCGGCAGGCAATGGAGGAGAAGAGGGATCAAATGCACTGCAAAGCTTTGAGCTAAGCAGAATGATGATCGAATCAGGTTTATCGCCGGTCATTGTGAATTATATTACGGGCGCGGTCGACCGGATTTACGAGATTATCAGTTCGTCGGGTGTGCAAATCCTTATTTTCCTGGCAGGCTTGCAGTCGATCTCTCCATCCTTGTATGAGGCCTCCAAGATTGAAGGCGCGACAGGTTACGAGAGCTTCTGGAAAATTACGTTTCCGATGGTTACGCCGCTCATTCTAACGAACATGGTGTATTCGATAACCGATACGTTTAGCAGCAACCAGATCAATCTGCTTATTTCGGAATCGGCCTTCAAAGTATTCGATTTCGGTCTTAGCGCCGCGATGTCGTGGGTGTTCTTCCTATGCGTCGGCCTGATTCTTGCTGTCTCAGTCGGCCTGATCTCACGCAAAGTGTTCTACTATGACTAAATGGGGAGGTGAGTCTATGAAATCGCCTACGGCTTACGCCGATTTGTTCGTAAGACGGTACAATCCGGTGGAGAAAACGAAAGGATTCGTATGGAGATTGATACGAGCTGTCCTTATTCTCGGATTTTGCTTCGTAATCCTGTTTCCGCTCTTCCTGCGGATTTCCATCGCATTTCGCAGCAAGGTCGACATCTACGATCCGACCGTGCTCTGGATACCAAGGCACTTTACGCTCGATAATTTCAAGATCGCAATGGAATCCGCTCATTACTTGACTTCATTGCTGAATACGCTGTACATCACGTCCAGCACAACGATCATCCAGATGGCTTCTTGTACGCTGGCTGCATATGCGTTTGCACGACTGAAGTTTAAAGGCAGTGAGATTTTATTCGCACTTGTCATCTTCACTATCGTTGTGCCTCCGCAAACGATCATGATTCCGCTGTACTTGACTTACCGCTACTTTGATCTGTTTGGTCTGATTCACTTGTTTACGGGCAAGAAAGGGCTGAATTTGATCGATACCTTCTGGCCGTTCATTATTTCGGCTGGAACTGCAATGGGACTCAAGAACGGACTCTATATCTATATTTTCCGGCAGTTTTTTAGAGGGATTCCGAAGGAAGTCGAAGAGGCTGCACTGGTTGACGGAGCAGGGGTGCTTCGCACGTTCTCCCGCATCATGCTGCCCAATGCCATTCCTGCGATCATTACGGTGTTATTGTTCTCATTCGTCTGGCAGTGGAATGACAGCTATTATGTCAGCTTGTTCCTGAAGCAGGTCAAAGTGCTGTCCACAAGTCTAATGGATATGGGAGTTGGCATCAAGGAGCCGGACCCTGTATATACCTCCATGCTGCTTAATACAGGCGTACTCTTAACGATCGCGCCGCTTATTGCCATGTATCTGTTTGTGCAGCGGTACTTTGTAGAAAGCGTAGAGCGGACGGGGATTACAGGCTAGTTCATAATCCGTATAAAATCTGTTGGATTAGTAAGACAATAATCGATATACTGAAAAAAATAGAACTAATTAGGCTGAGGTGTGAATTCTGTGCTGAGCGACAATAAGCCGTTATACAGTAAAATACTCGGAGTTTTGCGCGAACGCATTTCTCAAGGGGAATACGTTACCGGTCAGCAGCTTCCGACGGAACTTGAGCTAGCGGAGCAGTTCGGCGTCAGCCGCATTACATCCAAACGTGCATTGATAGAACTCGAAAGAGAAGGTCTGATCTATCGGAGAAGGGGCAGCGGAAGCTTCGTTAAGAAACAAGACGAAGCTCGTCCTGAATTGGAAGTGAGGGAGACCTCTTCTTCCAGCCGAATCGTTTCCATGATCCTTCCATTTGTTAACGCTCACAATACGCTTGAGCATATGCAAGGTGCGGCCAAATACGTAGAATCCAAGGGATATTACCTAAGTATTCATAACAGTGACTGGAGCAGTGAACGAGAGCGTGAGCTGCTGCATTCGCTGCCCAAGCGAGGTACGTCGGGTATTATTTTGTATCCGGTCAGCACGCAAAAGAATTTGGATGTTGTTCATGCGCTTCATTTAAGCGAGTATCCGATTGTAACGGTCGATCAATATTACAGCTTGCTGACAATGGGAAGCGCAGTATCGGATAATTATGAAGGTGGTTATCAAGCGGCATCCAAGCTGATTGAGCTGGGTCATTCGCGAATTGCTTTCATATCCACGATAGGCATTCAGTACCGCAGTACAGTGCGTGATCGCTTCTTCGGCTATAGTAAAGCGCTAAGTGATCACGGATTTCCAGTGGATATTGAACTGATCTTCAGCGACTTGCCTCGGGAAGCAGAAGGTGCTTCGGCGACTCGGCGGGAATTTTACAAGGATTTGCTTGGGAAATTGATGAAGCTGCGCGTGACGGCGATTCAGACCGAACATGACATGGTCGCTTACGATTGTATGAAAGCGGCTATTGATCTGGGGATCAAGATTCCGGAGGAATTGTCGATAGTGGGCTTTGATAACAACGATATGTCGCAGCAAGGCGATATTCCGATTACTACAATTGAACAGAATTACGAGGAAATCGGTAAGCGGGCTGCGATGATGATTGTTGATCAATTGGAGAACCATGTTATACAACGGGAACGTGCTGTTATTCCAGTCAAATGGATCTCAAGACAGTCGATCGGACCTGGGCCTGACCTGAACGATTAAGTCCGGGTTTGGTATTCGCCTTCTTGTGAGCTCCATACTCGCAGGGAGGCTTTTTTGCGTTTAAGATATATTCATGCTTCGAGGTTATATTATTTGTTATATCTAATATTTACACATTCGACGTAAGAACGGTATAATGTGAGTGGAAAATGGAATCCATGTTCGAAGAAGATATAACATAAATGGAGTTGGAGGCTGGATCAATGTCAATGAACTTTAACGGAGTACCGGAACCACACATAAAGAAGTATGCACCGGAGCATTACATGTGCCGCAGAGCGACTGAACCGCTCGTCTTGGATGGCAGATTGGATAAACCATTTTGGGCGGATGCGCCTTGGACGGCAGAGTTCGTTGATATCGAAGGCGACCTGAGACCGAAGCCAAGCAAACGTACAAGAGTCAAAATGTTATGGGATGACGAGTACTTCTATTTCGGAGCTGAAATGGTAGAAGACCAAATTTGGGCTACGCTGACGGAGCGGGACTCCGTTATTTTCTACGATAATGATTTTGAGATTTTCATCGATCCTGATGGTGATTCGCACCAATACTATGAATTTGAAATTAATGCACTCAATACGGTGTGGGATTTGCTGCTGGTGAAGCCATACCGTGACGGCGGGCCGGCAGTCAATGCATGGGACATCGCAGGTCTGAAGACGGCGGTTCATATCGATGGGGAGCTTAACAATCCACTTGCTGCCAATCGCGGCTGGAGCGTAGAAGTGGCCATGCCATGGAAGAGCTTACTGGAATGTGCTGCTGAAGGGCGTCGTCCGACAGTCGGACAATTCTGGCGCGTCAATTTCTCTCGTGTGGAATGGCAGGCTGAAGTGAATAAAGATGGACGATATGAGAAAGTCATCAATCCTGCTACAGGCAAGTCATACCCGGAAGACAATTGGGTATGGTCTCCGATGGGAATCATCAATATGCATTACCCGGAATTATGGGGATATGTCGTGTTTGCCGATGAAGAGAGCACGGAAAACTTTACACTGCCGCAGGATGAAACGATAAAGTGGCAGCTGCGCATGCTGTATTATCGTCAGCGCAATCATTTTGCGGAATTCGGCGTGTTTAGTGCGGATCTGTCTCTGCTTATGGGGGAAGACACGTGGATGATCCAGCCTCAAATCGAATTGACTTCGCGGCTCTTTCAGATATCAGCGCCGTCTGCAGATGGCAGTTCGACATTCTATATTCGAGAAGACGGGAAGCTATGGAAGGAGTGAGGCGGTATGTCCTTAACAGCCGCAGGTTTTTCATTGGATGAAGAAACCCTCCTTACGATTGAGCGCAAGTTCAAAGAGAAGCAGGAGCTGGCAAATGCGAGAAAGAGAGAGCTCTTCAGCGTATTTGAGGAAGAACTGAGCGAGGAAGAACGGTTAGCGCTTAAGTTTCTCTATGCCTATATGCCGCTGAACGACCTGGCTGATTACGAGGGCAGCCTGTTCCTGAGCCATGTCCGGAAGACACTGGAGATTCGTCGTCAGATGCCTTGGGGCAATCAGGTGCCGGACCATCTGTTCCTCCATTTTGTTCTGCCGTATCGCGTGAACAACGAGAACATCGAGGACAGCAGGGGGATTTTGTTCGATGAGCTGTTTAGTCGTGTGAAGCAGCTCTCCATGGAAGATGCGATCTTGGAAACGAATCATTGGTGCTACGAGAAGGCAACATACGTCGGCAATGATCCGCGAACGGTCTCGCCGCTGACACTGATACGTACAACGCTGGGACGTTGCGGAGAAGAATCGACTTTAGCCGTTGCTGCGCTGCGCAGCCTCTGCATTCCGGCGAGACAGTGCTATACGCCGCGCTGGGCACATTCGGACTCGAACCATGCTTGGGTTGAAGCTTGGGCCGAAGGCAGCTGGCATTTTATCGGTGCTTGTGAACCTGAGGCGCAGCTGAATGAAGGCTGGTTCAGTGCTCCGGCTCGAAGAGCGATGCTCATTAATACACGGGTACCTTCGAAATATCCAGGGCCGGAATCCATTACGCTCGCGCATGAATGGTATACAGAAATCAATTTACTGGATGGGTATGCACCTAGTCGTAAAATAGTTGTAGTTATTCAAGACCGTGAAGGGCTGCCGGTTCCAGGAGCTGCCGTATCGTTCCAGGTCTATAATTTCGCTGAATTTACGCCTATTGCTAAACTGACTACAGATGCCAAAGGTGAAGTAACGCTTACGACAGGCTATGGCGATTTGCTCGTTCGCGCAGTAGAGGGATCGAGATGGGGCGAGTGTAAAATATCGGTTTCCGAACGGGATTCCTTTACCATTACGATTGATCACCACGAGCAGCCCGAAGGCATTTCCGAGTTCGAGATGGTGCCGCCACCGGAGCTGTCTGTCGATGGAGCGTCTGCCGTTTCTGAAGAGGTGCTGCAACAACATCGTAACCGACTGCAGCAAGGAGCCGCTATTCGTAAAAGCTTCGAGGATACGTTTGTTAGTGAGGCGCGATCGGGCGAGATTGCTGGGGAGCTTGGTCTTCCGGTTGAACGAGTATGGCATGTTCTTCGCAAGGCGCGTGGGAACAGTCATGAAATCGCTGCATTTCTGCAGGAGCAAACGGATTCATATGGAGAATGGCCGCTGCGGCTGCTAGAGAGCTTAAACGATAAAGATTTGACCGATACGTTCCGCCCCGCGCTGTACGATCATTTGGTAGGCTCGCTGCCGTACGCAGCGTTATTCGATGTAGATTTGTTCTCGCGTTACGTGCTTTGTCCGCGTGTTTTGTTCGAAATGATCGGTCCTTATAAGCAGCTTTTTCAAGAAAGTTTACTTGTTGAGGACATCGCGCGCTACAGGTTGGACCCAGCTGGGCTAGTCGGCCATCTTCTTGAGAAGTTTGAAGTTGTGGAGGATATGACGTACTACCAGGGATCCGCAATGCCTTCAGGCAGCTATCGCCTTCTGAAAGGTGACCGGATTTCGCGTGATATTCTGTTCGTAGCAGTCTGTCGGAGTATTGGCATTCCAGCGCGGCTTCATCCGAGCGAGCGTAAGCCACAGTACTGGCTGGACGGCAAGTGGTATGATGCTCGTTTCGAACTAGTAAGCACGCCTACATCTGCTGCAGTAATGGGAGAAGTGCTTCTGAAGCGTGATCCGGAAGCTCCGGCTGAGGCGGAGGAAGCGGCTTATTTTCGAAACTTCTCCTTTGCAAAACTGGAGAATGGCTGGTATCAATCGTTATTTTATCCACATGGTTTAACCGATGTATATGGGAAGCCGTTTGAGCTTGATGCGGGCTGCTATCGCATGACTGCTGGGACCAGACAGAAGGACGGCTCCGTGCTTGTTCGTTTCACTTATTTTAAAGTACAAGGTGACAAGTGTAAGGAGTTGCCGCTGACATTCCGTTATCCAATTCGTGAATTGCCTGTAATCGGCGAAGCAGATCCGGCTTGGAGATTTACTCGCCAGAATGGAACGTCTACTTCGCTGGGAGAGCTCACACAAGGCAGAAGTGCGGTGCTGGCATGGATCGAACCGGAACGCGAGCCTTCCAAGCATTTGCTTCGAGAGATCAAAGAGCTGACTAGCACATTTGATGCACTTAACATGACAATTATTATGGCTGTAGGCGAGGAAGGATGGACAGCATCCTTTGACCCCGCTGCCTATGAAGGTTTCCCTGTCGATTTCACTTTCGTTCGTGACCGTGATTTAGTCATGCTGCAGGCAGCTCCCGCACTAGTAGAGTCGGGTACGGTTTCCCTGCCATTCGTGCTGGTCCTCGATGAGAACAGTGGTATACGCTATGTAACTGCGGGTTACAAGCTGGGAATTGGTAGAGAGGTGCTTCAAGTTGGCACGCAGCTAGTAGATAAGAAATAAGGAGGAATTATGGATATGAAATCAACATCTAACTATTATTCGGTAGGTTACGTAGGCGATTCATGGCTTCCAAAACTAACACAAGAACATGCATTGAAGCTGACTCATATCAACATTGCTTTCGGTCATGTTGTCAACGATGAAATCAGCATTGGCCATTTGAAGCATTTGGCCAGTTTGCCGACGCTTAAGTCCTATAATCCTGATTTAACGATTCTGTTGTCCGTTGGAGGATGGAGTGCAGGCGGGTTCTCCGAAGCGGCCTCTACGCCGGCCGGGAGGAAGCGGATGGCTGAAACCGCTGTAGCCATTCTAGGCAGCTACGCGATTGACGGGATTGATTTGGATTGGGAATACCCGTGTTATGGCGTTGCGGGGATCGCATCGAGCCCTGCAGACAAAACGAACTTCACGCTGCTCTTGAAAGAACTTCGAGAAGCGCTGGATCAATTAGGCGCACGAAACAACCGGCATTATCTGCTGACCATCGCGGCTGGAGCAGACCAATACTACATAGACGGGACCGAGATGGATCAGGTTCAGCGCTATTTGGATTATGTGCAATTGATGACCTATGACATGCGCGGCGGGTTCCAGACATTGACCGGCCACCATACGAATCTGTTTGCATCGACTGGTGATTTATTCCGCATCAGCGTTGAGGCTTCTGTACGCATGTTTGTTGCAGCAGGTGTGCCTCGGGAGAAAATCGTCATCGGCGCCGCATTCTACTCGCGCATGTGGAAGGATGTACCGGACATCAATAACGGCTTCCTTCAGATGACTGCGGGAGCTGGCGGCTACGGGCCGGATTTCAGCCGTTTGGCTGCCGACTATATTGAGAAGAATGGTTATAAACGATTCTGGGATGATGAAGCGAAAGCTCCATTCCTGTACAATGGCAATCAATTTATTACCTATGAGGATGAGGAGTCACTTCATCACAAATGCCAGTTTGTTAAGAATGAAGGACTACGCGGGGTCATGTTCTGGGAGTACTGCTGCGATACAACTTTCCGCCTGTTAGATGCAATAGACAAGGGATTAGGAAATAATTGTGTTGTGGCAAAATAATAGGGATTCATCTTCATGTTTGACACTTTTATTCTATTCATGGTAAAGTATTTTTACTGCTTCAAACGATAGAATGAAACAGTAATTGCCAGATGCGGTCGTGGCGGAATTGGCAGACGCGCTAGATTCAGGTTCTAGTGGTGTAACAGCCGTGGAGGTTCGAGTCCTCTCGACCGCACCATACTTACAAACCAACCCCAGATGATTCTGGGGTTTATTTTTTTATATAGCTGCAATTCAAAATGAAATCGAGAGAAAAGCAACTAATCTGCCCGTCTTAATGGACGAGGCAGTTTTTTGTTTCTTTAACGTTAATCGTAAATAGGTTTCAACAACTCGTCCACACCAACGCATATTGATTTTCATAGAATAGTCTATCTGGTAGGAAAGGAGATGATCATTCATGGTGAAAATTATTGACTATAATGTTAGCGTGCCGGCAGTCGTTACGAACCAAGTGCATATTCCGGTTCCGCAAACGCCTGCCAAAACGATCCTAGCCGAGCTGGGCATCTTTATTGCACATGAGCATCCTAACAATCGTGTTGAGCTGATTGCGACAATTGGCGCGGCAGCAATCGATGGTGTGGTAGATGTACTGTTCCGTGTTTTCCGGGGCACTCAAGAAATCTTTTATACACTCCAAGGCTTAGAAGCAGGATACGAACATTATGGTGTCGTCACGTTTCAAGTCATCGACATCAACGTGCCTATTGGTGCACACGGTTATTCGCTATATGTGGAGAAACTTACTGCATCTAGTGAAGCTGCTGTTATTGGTCCAATCAATCTTAGCGCAACCGTTTATGCGGTTTAAAGATATTTCAATAGGTTTGAAGGACGAGGACCTCCTCGTCTTTCTTGTTTGGAACAGCTACATATATTTCCCTTAATTTACAAATGATGAAGGTATGTAATTACTTTTATGTACAGAAGGAGAACTAAAAAAGATGCAACATAGAACTGTGCTAGCAGGCATCGTCATGGCCGCAGTATTATTACTGGCTCCACATACCGATGCAGCAACAGCCGCTCCCGTTAACGAGAAACACGTAGAATTAAAGGGGCATCGACAAGTAGCGATCGTCATCGACGATTTTGGCAACGGAATGACGGGCACGCCGGAGATGATGGAGCTTCCTGTACATTTTACCGTTGCCGTAATGCCGTTCTTGCCGACAACAAAGGAAGATGCAGAACTCGCTTTCAAAAGAGGAGACGACGTGATCGTCCATATGCCGATGGAGCCGGTGCGCGGTAAGCCGGAATGGCTGGGACCGGGTGCCATTACGACGAGTATGAGTGACGCTGAAATTCGCAAACGGGTGGAGGAGGCGATCGCCGCCGTTCCGCATGCGGTAGGCATGAACAACCATATGGGCTCCAAAGTAACGGCGGATGAGCGTGTCATGCGAGCTGTACTGACTGTCGTTAAGGAACATGGCCTGTTCTTCTTGGACAGCAGAACAAGCTATAAGACGGTGCTGCCAAAGGTGACAGCAGAACTCGGTGTGCCGCTGTTATCCAATCAAGTTTTCTTGGATGATGTGTATACGACGAATCATATCTCCAAGCAGGTAGGGGTACTTCGAAAATATCTAGAGACTAATGACAGCTGCGTCATTATCGGTCATGTTGGACCTCCGGGTAAACTGACAGCCGCGGTACTCAAAGATGCGATCCCGCGGCTGCAGTCCACGACCAGCTTCGTGAAGTTATCTGAGATGGTGGTGCCTTCAGCGGAGAAGGATATAATTCCGCACTCCTGATGAAATCGCCTCAGCCAGTTGAAACTGCTTACGAGGATTCATCAGCATGGTTCGGTCACCTTCATGGCTTAGAAATCCCATTTCCACGATAACGGCAGGCTGTTTCACGACATTCAGCAAATAAAACGGCGAACCTACACGGGGGAGTTGGCGCGTATTGTGCTTGCGATTCAGTGCATCTTGGATGCAAAACGCAAGCAGCGCGCTTTCTCCCTCGTTTTGATGGAGGACGAGTGGTCCGTGCTCTGTTCTGTCCGGCGCCCAATTGACATGGATGCTGATGAGAATCTTTGTCTGAATTTCTTTCGTTAACTGGCTGCGCTGAGATAAATCCCTGCGATGCCTGGAGCCTGAAGGGTTCCAGCGATTATCGTCACTAAGGGCATAGTCAGCATCGCGATTAAGAATGGCGCGGATGCCGTTTGCGCTCAGAAGCAAATACAGCTTCTTGGCTACGGCTAAGTTAATATCTTTCTCCAGAATATCTTCGTGGTGCGCACCGCCATCGATTCCTCCATGACCTACATCAATCAGGACTTCTGCAGTTGGAAGCGCTCGTTGATAACTTGGCGGTGCTTCTGCTTGCAGATGAATATCGGCAGCAGGCGCATCCAGCGGATAGGCCGCCAGGATGCCAGTCGGACTTAGGATATACGAGCAAAAGACAACAGAACAGATCATCAGGAACAACCGAGTCCGTGCTCGTCTAGATCGGTACTCCAGCATGCTGTACCATACCTCCAATTCCATAATGGCTATCGTTAGCGTGGCACAGACCAAGGAAACTCATTCATGTTTGAAGTAAATGATTAACGGGGACACTGTAGGTACACTAGAAATGTTAAAGGGAGATGAAGGACATGGCTGTTGAGAAACCCGAAGAATACATTAAGTTTATGACCGGTAAAATGATCGAAATCATTGACAGGCCGCAGGAAGTACGGAAAGAAAAAAGACAAAAAGCCAAAGCATCAAGAGAGCCTTGGCTGACACGTTGGTTTGGTATGGGCGGATTAGGCGTGATGCAGCTCATCCGTTCTAAGCCTCGAGAAGAAAGCTAATCGACTCCGTTAGTTATAGAAATGGCCTTCTTGATTAAGCAGGTCGATCGGGATATAGCGGGTACCTACAGAATCAAATGCTACAAATAGGCTGTGATTATCCCAGTTATGGTACCCGATGGCCGGATAAACGAACAGCACCGTTTCGCGAAACAATTCTGCGGTGAATCGAATTTGATTCCGATGGTCAAGCAAGTCAGGCAATTGTTTGATTTGCTCTTTTGACAAAGGGGATTTGGTCAGCCAGGGCAATCGCTCGTAAGGATCGAAAACTTGATTGGCTTTGGCACCGGACAGTTTCGAGAGGGGTTTCAAAGTTGTTGTCGACGCCGTACTTAATTTAGGCTTGTCCGCAGCAGCGATTGCCTTGGTTTGCTCTTGCCACAGCTGATCTGTTATAGGCAAAGCTTCACCTGTCCATGCATCCAAATAATAAGTTTCCTGATTGGCATCCACATACTTCCAAACCGCAAGTACAGGTGATACGTAGAGCCGTTCCAAGTGGAGCGGTTTTTTTATGGCGTCTGCGAACGTGGTGAACAATCCTTGTCGTACCATGGAATTATACAGCGTATTGGCGTCGAAAGCGGGATGCGCGCCTGTGCCGTATTCGCCAAGGATGTACCCGCCTTCAGCAGTAGCATGAACAATCATATAGCCAACAGGCAGACGATTAAGCCGAAACGTGACCAGCCAACCATGCGTACCCGGTCCGAGGGGAACGATGGAGGCGTTTGCTTGCTTCCATGATTGAAATTGAGGCTGAGCCGACAGCGCGTCCGCCCATGCCTCAACTTGCTGCTCGAGCTTGGCTGCATGCTGCTCACTAGGGGCTGTTTGGAAAGAAAGTGCGGCGGCTGAAACCTGTGTACTCGTCAAGAGGAAAGCGGCTGCTAGGGCAAAAAGCGATATCCACCTTAAGTGCTTCATCTGCATCACCTGCTGCTTCCTGTAGAATGGGAAAGCCGATTCACCGTCATTGTACCGTACCTTCCGTTGAAAAGGATGTAGGAACGTGTCACGGGATTGGGACAAGCTCCGTTCTATTTTTGCCGGATTAAGAGGGATCTTGTTAGCCAATGCCTTGGAGATAGAAAATACCGCAGTTAATGGCAGAAGCCGTGACCCGAGGCTCATACTGCCAGCGGATTTCTTCTTGTCTGCGTTCGAACTGTTCGGTAATGAGCTGCTTGTTCTCTTCTTCGGCCGATGCCAGAAGAGGCTCATAATAATGATTGATGGTCGACAGCTCATCAGTCAAACGCTCAGCTGCTGCCTGTGCCCACGAGTAATCATAGGTGCGAAGCTTACGCTCGAGCGTTTGCTCTGCAATGGCAGCCGCTTTATTAAGGGAGTACGCGTTTTTGGCTGTGTGCACATTAGGCGGCAGCTTAGGAGTCATGCGATGTGTCATCAGCCGATCATGAAATTGCTCGACGCATTGTCCGGTTGCCAGCGAAACGCCGAACGAATGGATTTCTTCTCGTTTCATGTCGCAGGCGAACTCTACTTTCATATTAACCCCGAGCCAAGCGCTGTAAGCAGTTGAATGAAGCGGGTGGGCGCTTCGTTTCTCCGGTTCCTGGAACAAACATAAGTAGCTGCCGCCGCTGCGAGCAGATTCGAAGAGCTGATTCAATCGACGTGAGCCATAATACAAATCCTCGCGCGGAACGCGGACATTCGTATTCAGCGTACCGTGAATATGACCGAAGGAGCGGCTTAATGCCGCATTTGCAGCAGCGTTCGCTGCGCTTTCGGCTGGTGGAGGTGGGGCTGCAGCAGCTGCAGCCTGTACCTGATCGTATTTCTGCTTATCCGTCACGAGCAGCATGGACATCGTTTCCGGATCGGCGCCTGTGCGGTCGACGAAGCTCCAATAATAGGGCCGATTCGTCAAATCACGGTCTGCGCGCGGCGAAAGCTTCACCTGAAAGTGAGCCGGCGATTTCTCGATAATCTGGCAGCTGGTCGTCTCTAAGTAGCGCTGAACAAACTTGTGTATTTGACGTTCATTCATGGTCTCACCTCAATCGTTTGTCCTACGGCGTTCATGACGGCATTAATCGCGCCCATATCAATAGGATCTTCCAATTCGACCTCGTCCCGAATTTGACTAAGTGAATTGCCCAGATCGTCGATCTGTTTGCGCAGCATCTCCTGATTGCCCCCAGACTCCAGCATCAAGCGGGCAAGCCGTTGTTCCAGCGTTTCGCTCTTCTCGAAGCGCTCCAAGATATGGTCAAGCTCCCCAATTACGAGCTCGAATAGATTGATTTTCTCATGCAGCAGACTGACGATATGCTCCTCAATGGTACCTATCGTGCAAAGGTTATAGATGCGTACGTCGCTCGTTTGCCCTAACCGATGGACGCGTCCGATTCGCTGTTCGACTCGCATCGGGTTCCAAGGCAGATCGAAATTGATCATGTGATGGCAGAACTGCAGATTGATTCCTTCGCCGCCGGCCTCCGTTGCAATAAGCACCTGCGCTCGTCCGCGGAACAGGTCCATCATCCAATCCTTCTTGCCTCGGTTCATCCCGCCTCGATAGGGGACCGCCACTATATTGTTGGCGCGGAAATATTGAAGCAGATATTCCTGCGTGGCTCGATACTCCGTGAAAATGATCACTTTATCGTTCATCTCGCGAACGAGCTCCATCGTTTTCTCTGCTTTCGTATTGGCGTTAATGCCGCGGATAACTTCAACGAGCTCCCAGATTTTCGCCCTCAGCGGAGAGTCTTCTGCCGTCTTCTTGAACATGTTGACCAGGGTAAGGAATACGGCATCCCGGCTGCTGCAAACTTCTCTTTGCAGCGTGACGAGGGAGAGCAGGCTGGACCAATCCCCTTGGCTTTCATCGACGCGATCATGCACAAATTTGGTGACCGCATCGTATAACGCCTGCTCCTCCGTAGAGAGAGACAGCGGTATGTTCTTTACGATCCGCTTCGTAAATTGAATGCCGCCATCACCGCGACGATTGCGAATCATGACGGAGGAGAGCGCTTCATGCAGCTGCTCCTCATTCTTCGGTATCCGCTTGTCCACAACGAAATTTGCCGCAAACTCGCTTTGTCCGCCCAGTTGCCCCGGTTTGAGCAATGTAATTAAGTTGAATAATTCGTCCAAATCGTTCTGAACCGGCGTAGCGGTAAGCAGCAGACAGTACTTTTTGCGCAGCAGATTCACGAATTGATAATTGGTTGTTTTCTTGTTCTTCAGCTTGTGCGCTTCATCGATAATGATCATATCGTAATCTTGTCCGAGCAGCTTCTCCCGATGAGGCTCACGTTTAGCAGTATCCATCGAAGCTACGACGACATCATAGGCCCAGGAATGGTCCTTCTTCTGCGCAACGGCAGAGATGCCGAATTTACTGTTCAGCTCTCGCACCCACTGCAAGACAAGTGAAGCCGGAACTAAGATGAGAGCACGTTTCACAAGTCCGCGAACCATATATTCTTTCAGCACTAGGCCAGCTTCTATCGTTTTGCCAAGTCCAACCTCATCGGCGAGAATGGCACGGCCGCTCATTTCATGCAGCACCTTGCGGGCAGTGCTGATTTGATGCGGCATCGGCTCGAAGGATGGGAGGCTGCGCAAGCATTGCAAATCATCGAAGCTCTCAACCAGCTTCGACTGTTCGGCTTCAATAGCCAGTTGGTACATCGTCCACTCGTCCCAAGGACCGTTACGGTCGACGCGTTCTTGCAATTGATGAAGCCATGTGCGATCAAATTGCAAATCTACACTCGGGTGCAGCTTGCGCTTCACAGTAGAAGCTGAGCCCGGGTTTGAAGCGGGGCCTGAAAGATTTTCTCCGTTTACGGGATCATAGTTCGATTGCATAGGTTGGAGGAGCTCCTTTCTCTGACCGATCGTAAAGCATCGATTTACGGGCTTGCAAATGAGTATTCTTCGTATGTAGTAGTATTTCCTTACAGCTGTAATTTCATAAGATAAAGCTTGAAAAAGGTCGAATTATCTGTAAAACGAAAAAAGAAGCCATGATTGATTCATGGCTTCTCTGTAGGCTTTATGAAAGAATCGCTCGATTAGGATTCTTCCTTCGTAATTTTGCCGGGATTGTTGATCTTATAGGCGACGGGATGTTTCGTTAGTTTCTTGGCGACGATTTTGCATTCGAACGTGATGATGTCGCCAACTTCAAGCTCTAGTTTCTTCAGCGTATTGCTATGACTGGACCAGGCTGCGCCTAGTTCAAGGGCTGGCTCTGCGATCGACACTTCCTCGTAAATGACAACCTCGTCATCCGTATCAGAGAAGTTGTTCGGAACGGTTGTAAATTCCTTGACCGTCGCTCTCATCTTCACTTTCTCTTCAGGGAGCTCCAGCTTCGGCGCCTTCTCTTTCTTTGCTTTCTCTTTCTTCGCAGGTTTTTCCTCTGACTTGGCGGGGCTCTCGGCTGCGGGCTCTTCAACAGCCAATGCGGCTGCTACCACTACAGTTGCTGCTTCCGGCGTATCTTTCAACTCTACTTCAACAGCTTGATCGGTAATTGCTGCTGCTGCTGGGACATCTTCCGCT
Organism: Paenibacillus sp. N22P23; assembly: GCF_059383735.1. Classification (NCBI taxonomy): domain Bacteria; kingdom Bacillati; phylum Bacillota; class Bacilli; order Caryophanales; family Paenibacillaceae; genus Paenibacillus; species Paenibacillus sp. N22P23. The sequence continues at coordinate 1,846,415 of NZ_JBXENT010000001.1, read as the reverse complement.
TCACCAGCTTCATCTTCTGCTGCTGTCGTCTGTCTCTGTCCGAAGCTTCCCGTTTGCATCTCCTTCAAGTAGGAAGGATGAATGCAATGCTGTTTGTCATCCAGCTCTAGGACGGCTGTCATTTTATCAACATAGCCGACAATAGAGCAGACGGTATGAACGCCGTTATTTTTATAGAGAAATGGTTTGGATTTGGAGGCTTTCTCGGAGAGCAGGCCCCATTCTTTCAATTTCTGTATTTGCTCTTCTTCATTCTCGAAGGGAGTATATGTACTAGGTGCGATTAGCTGTGCCATCTTTATCTCCGCCTTTCTAAGTGGATGCTTGTCTCATTTTAACATTTATTATGAGTAGGATGAAGTGAAGAATTATTGAATAATTAACCACTATGTTGTATATTTATACTTATTTCGCCGAAAGGAGCCTTCATAACCAATGAACAAAATAGTAGAAGAATTGACGCTCAATGCCTGGCCATCGTTGCAGACGGTCGTTTATGACGGATGGCTGCTCCGGTTTGCTGCAGGCTATACGAAACGGTCCAATTCCGTATCCGCACTTTACACCGGCGATGAACACCAATTAGAAGAACGAATTGCAGCATGCGAAACAATGTACGACAGCGCAGGTCTGGATACGATTTTCAAAATAACGCCTTTCGGCCCTGCAGCCTTGGATCAAAATCTGGAGCGTCGCGGGTATGCCATCGCAGACCCATCCCGTGTTATGATAATAGAAAGCTTAGCCGATGTGCCAGTACCGGAGTTGCCGGGAGTAATCATTGAAGATGTGATGAGCGAAACGTGGCTTGAAACGATGTGCGAGATGAATCGGTTAACAGGAACGAATAAGCAGCTCGCAGCTCAAATCATAACAAGCTCGAAACAGCAGCAAGGCTTTTTCACATTAGTAGTAAACAATGAGCCGGTCGCCTGTGGGCTAGGTGTACTAGAACGAGGCTACATAGGTTTGTATGATATCGTAACAGCGGAAGCGCATCGCAATCAGGGGTATGGGGAGCAGATGATCCGTCATATGCTTCATTGGGCGAGAGAGAATGGGGCTGCGAAGGGGTATTTGCTTGTCGTCCAGAGCAATGGGCCTGCGAATCGCTTGAATCGGAAGCTGAACTATCAAGAGAGCTATTCGTACTGGTATCGGGTCAAGAATAGGTAAGCCTTGTTGAGGTGGGATAAAATGACGATTCAATTACGTGGGCATCATTTATTATGTTTATTAGGTTTTCGAGGGATGGGGTATTCAGCGGACTTCGCAGAGAATATGACGATCGTGTACAACAAGCTGCGAGATGAGCCTGATTCACGTATTACCATTGTCAAAGGTCCTGACGATTTATGCGCGTGCTTCCCGTCAGATGTGGAGCCGCATTGTCATAATGATTCCGTTGCGAAACATGATGAACGGATCTTGCAAAAGCTTAGCTTTACCTACGATATGGAATTGCGCTGGTCGGACGTCGTTGATCGCGTAAGGGCAAACGTAGTTCCGGAAGATATTAATACGCTGTGTTATACCTGCCAGTGGCGGAGCTACGGTGTTTGCGAAGCAGGGGTTCGATTAATTAAACAAGGGGAGTGGCTTCCACCGCTTCCGCCAAAATGAAAGCCGCCTAAGACGGTTCTTGCAACCGTTAGGTGGCTTTTTTTATGTTAAGGGCAGTAAGGTTAGAAACCGTTTGGATGCCGCCGAAAGCGGTACGCCTCGTAATGTACCGATACCGATGTAGCGCTCCGGCAACGGTGGTTGAAGCGGGATCTCTACCAGCTCGCCGGAAGCCAGTTCAGGCTCGATATAGTTACGGATAACGAAGGCAAGCCCGAACCCTCGGATTGCGAATTGCAAGAGCAGATCAATACTGCCGAGCTCAAGCTCCGGCTGCAGCTGGATGCCTTGCTCGGCAGCCCATTCGCTGAGATGGCGTCTTGTACTGCCTCCAGGCTCTAACATTAAGAGTGGATACTGGTGCAGCTCTTGTAAGGCAAGCGGCGAAGAACTCGCTAAATCGGCGTACTTCTTGCTGCCTACCAAACAGTCCTGTTGGGGGAGACTTCGCTTTATATCGATTTTGGCATTGTCAGCCGGCAGATTAATAATGCCGAAATCGATCTTGCCATCGGTTAACAAGTCAATCGTTTCCGGGGTAGTCCGATTGGTGACATGGATGCGAACTTGCGGAAATTGCTCATGAAACTGCTCCAAGTAAGGCATTAGATAATGCTTGCATAATGTATCGCTCGCCCCGATTCGGATTTCTCCGCTCTCTAGGTCATGCATCTCCGCGATTCGCTTCTCGCCTGCTTCCATGAAGCTGAACGCCTGCTCGATATAACGAAATAACACATCACCTTCTGCTGTCAGAATAACGCCTTTAGCTGAACGGAAGAATAGCTGGCCGCCGAGTGCGCCTTCCAGCTGCTTGATAATATGGCTTACTGCGGGCTGCGTAATATGCAGCTTCTCCGCAGCGCGTGACAGACTGCCTGTCTTGGCTGTCCAATAGAAGCTTCGATACCATTCCGAATTAATAGTCATTCGTTCACCTAATATCTGATATAAGTAATATCAATTATTTTGATGCGAGTAGTTCCATTATAATCAAATTTGCAAGGAAGGATCAACATTTGGGAGGCGTGGCTCTATGACGGTAACGGCCATTGTAGGTGCAAATTGGGGAGATGAAGGCAAGGGGAAGCTAACTGACGTGCTGGCAGCGCAGTCTTCGTATGTCGTTCGTTTTCAAGGGGGCAGCAACGCAGGTCATACGATCATTAACAGCTATGGGAAATTTGCTTTGCACATGCTGCCATCCGGTGTGTTTTATCCGAATGTGACGAATGTAATCGGCCCAGGCACAGCTGTTGATGTGAACGTGCTGATGCGAGAAATCGAAGAGCTGCAAGTGCGTGGTGTGCCGAAACCGAAAGTGGTCGTTTCAGAGCGGGCGCAGGTTGTGGTGCCGATCCATGTACAATTCGATGAACTAGAAGAAGATCGACTTGGTGAGCACAGCTTCGGTTCGACGAGACGCGGAATCGCGCCTTTCTATGCGGATAAGTACGCGAAGCTGGGCATTCAAGCAGCAGAGCTGTTCGATAAGGATCGTCTTTATCGGCGCTTGGAGCAGATGCTCGCAGCAAAGAACGTCACACTGCAGCACTTATATGGGCATCAGCCTGTGAAAGCAGATGATTTCATCTTGGAGCTCATGACGTATGGAGAGAAGCTTCGTCCTTATCTGGCGGATACGACAACCATGCTGCATGAAGCATGGATGAGAGGCGAGTCCATTCTGGTCGAAGGTCAACTTGGTGCCCTCCGTGATCCCGATCATGGTATCTATCCGTATTCGACATCCTCTTCTACCTTATCCGGTTTTGCAGCTGTAGGTGCTGGAATTCCGCCTTACGCAATCGGCCATGTCATTGCGGTTACGAAAGCTTACTCCAGCTGTGTAGGTGCTGGACCGTTTGTTACTGAACTAAGCGGGGAAGAAGCGCAGGAGCTGCGGCTCCGCGGCGGGGATGCAGGCGAGTTCGGCGCGACAACCGGGCGCCCGAGACGTGTTGGCTGGTTTGACGCTGTTGCGACAAAGTATGGCTGCATGGTGCAAGGTGCAACGGAAGCCGCGCTTACTAACCTCGATGTGCTCGGCTACCTGGAACAAATTCCGGTCTGTACCGGTTACCTGCTGGCAGATGGAACGATGACAGAGCGGTTTCCCGTTACGTCGCAGCTTGAACATGCCAAGCCGATTTGGACGTCGCTGCCCGGCTGGAAGTGCTCGATATCGGAAGCGAGAACCTTTGACGAGCTGCCGCATGAGGCGCAGGAGTATGTCCATTTTGTAGAAACTTCGATTGGTGTTCGTGTGTCGACCGTGTCCGTGGGGCCGCGCAGAGAGCAGTTAATTCATCGTTAAACGGAGAAAAGCTGACAAGCTGCAGGAATACTATTGTTGTTCGACGCTGCTTGGTGAGGACTACAATTATTTGACGAGTGCTGGCAATAAATATGTCGGAGACACGGGCTGGCATTCCGCCACCTCGATAGATAAGCGTTGGCCGGGTAATCTCAAGAGCCTCAATGTAGCCTTCTACTTAGATCCGGTAACGAAGGAAACAGGTGCGCTGCGAGTCATTCCGGGCAGCCATTATATCGGTGATCAGTTCACCGAAATCCTGAAGGAACAGATTCATACGGCAGATATGCAGGCACAGTGGGGAATAGGTCGCTCGGATCTTCCGGCTGTACCTCTCGATATTAGGCCTGGGGACTTGCTCGGTTTTAACAATTATATGAAACATGCAGCTTTTGGCGGGGGGAACGCAGTGAAAGGATGCGCCATCTGCGACAAATTCAAGAGAATCAAGCACATCTGCCTGAGCTCGCCAGACAAGCGAAAGCAGCAGCAGGCCAGCAATAATCGCTTCATGCAAAACAGGCTTTTCCGACTAATTCGGAAGAGCCTGTTTTACGTTCTGTACCTTGCGTTTGAATGTCATAAAGTGTAATATCTCCATTATTATGAACTAAGGCAGAAGAGGGGAATGAAGAGGGACGCATGGATAGCAAAGCATCAATCGTCGCGATGTGGATCTCTCTGATCAGCAATGTGCTTCTGACTGGTATTAAGTTAATTGTCGGGATCTTGTTTCAGAGTCAGGTTCTCATTGCGGACGGGATTCACAATGCCGGCGACGTTATTGCAACCGCTACAGCGTACAGCTCGATGCGCGTTTCGGGCAAGCCGCCGGATGAGGATCATCCTTACGGACATGGCAAGGCTGAGGTGCTTGGAGCGGGAATCGTTGCTTTTATCCTCATAGCAGCAGCATTATATATGGGGTATCATGCCGTTCTCACGTTCTTCGAGCCGCCGACAGAAGCGCATCTTATCGCACTTGCCGCAGCGATTGTTTCACTGATTGCCAAGCAAATCCTATATATGTATACGATGCGTATAGGTAAGGAATCGAAGAGTAAGGCGATGCTCGCTACAGCGTACGACCATTTAGCAGATGTCTATGCATCCTTGGCGGCTACAGTCGGGATTGGTCTTGGCTGGGTGGGTGAGAAGTTTGATATTAGCTGGCTCAGCTATGGAGATCCCGCCGCAGGGGTCATCGTATCGCTGCTTGTATTGAAGCTTGGGATCGATATGGCTCGTGAGACAGCAGATGTCTTGATGGACAAGAGTCTAAGTCCGGAGAAAATCGAGGATATTACGGAACATTTGCGCGAGGTTCCCGAAGTGAAACGCATTGATCGACTGCGCGCGAGAGAGCATGGCCACTACGTATTGGTGGATGCCAGGGTTGCGGTTCTCGGGACGCTTACCATACAAGAAGGACATGATATCATTAGAACCATTAAGAAGAAATTGATGGACGCACATCCGGAAGTAGATGAAGTGTTGGTCCATTTAAATCCATGGTATGAGGATGATCATAATTAAGCTTGCTCCGGTCTGGATGATAGCGTCCAGATCGTTTTTTATTTTTTATTGCAACCTTTCTGTAGGTAGGCACGTCTGAGAGAACATGTAGGGCCCTACAACCAATAGAATAGATCGCGAAGGGAGCACGAAATAATGAATAAGAAGAAACTCATCATTGTAGCAACGATAGCGGGGCTACTTGGAACAACAGCAGCGGTAGAGGCATCCGGTTTTATGAAGAAAGTGAATGGATTCCTCCGCGGTGACATTGATGTTACTGTAGACGGAAAAGCAACTTCCTTGGAGCCCGTTTTTATTAATGGTCAAGCCTATCTCCCAGCACGCGCCGAAGCGGCAGCGCTAGGTTACGAGCTGCACTATAACGCAAGAACCAAGGTTCTGGAACTGACATCTAAAAATCAACCGGAGGAAGGCGAATCCAATTTGATTCATGTGTCCGGCATTATCGAAGATGTTCGTCCTACTCAAGACGGTTCCGTTCAGATCAGCGTACTTGGCAGAGGCCAAAACAATTGGATCGTACTTACTGTCGATAAAGAAACCGTACTTACGAATCAAGAAGGCAAGCCATTCGCTGCTAAAGATTTGAAAGCAGGCTTGGAGCTTACATCTGAATACGGCCCAATCGTGGCGATGAGCTACCCAGGTCAGTCGCATGCTGTGAAGGTTGTAGTTGGAACAGAGCGCTTGGTTAAAGAAGATGTTATTCAATCCGTTGAGAAAACAACCGATGGCTGGCAAGTTAAATTCGGTGACGGAAAAGAAACAACGCTTGTACTTAACTCCGGTAAAGAAACAACAATTCGTGATAACGAGCGTCAACCGCTGGAATGGTCTGCTTTGAAAGCTGGCATGAAAGTTCGTGCTTACTATGGTCCTGCAATGACGAAGAGCCTTCCGCCAATCAGCCCGCTTCACTTCCTGGTAGTGTCAGAGCAATCTGCCGCATTGTCCCCAGCGCAAGTAACTGAATATCGCGAGCTTGCTTGGAAACAGCTTTCCGATGATCAGAAGAAGCATGTGGTAACGAAGAAAGACGAAGCAGAAGTAACAATCGTTCCTGCTTCCGATGCAGCACTCTTCCCGCAAGATGGAAAGAAGAAAGCATACGAGGATTATGTAGCTAAGAAAGGCAACGTAGTTCTTGTTACTTATAAAACAGACGATGACCAACTTCTTGGGCCGCTAACACTGGGCTTTAGCTCCGATACCAAAGAATACTTCGGTAACCGTATTCGCAGATAGTTGTTATAGAGAAGAGGATTGTTCCAAAGTCACCGGAAGGTGACAGAGGGACAATCCTCTTTTTTATCGAATAGAAGGGGAGAGGATAAATAAGAAGGATAACAATTAGGAGGAAGTCATCGCCATGCTGCAGAGAATTTGGAAGTACCGGATGCATTATTTGCTCGTCATCCCGCCTTTACTGCTTTGGTTTATTTTCAAAGGGATTCCATTCTTCATGATGTTGTACGGCTCATTCGTCAATTTCGTGATCTATAAGGGGCTGTTCAGCAGTGAATGGGTCGGGCTGGCGAATTTCCGCCATGTATTCAACCTGCCTGCATTTACATCCGTACTTAGCAATACGTTATCCATGAAGCTCGCTTATACGGCCGTCAGCGGTATCTTCGCACTAGCTGCATCACTCGCTCTTAGCAGCATTAAGTTCAGCAGACTCAGAAGCGGTCTAACTACCTTGCTTCTGATGCCCTATTTCATCCCATCTGCGATTATCGGCTATATCACGATGCTCACGTTATCCCAAAGCCGTTCTCCGTTTGGGATCCATTCCATGCCGCTCGCCCATGCGGAGCTGTTTCCAACTGTACTTGTTGCAGTCGAAGTGCTCAAAACCTGCGGCATTCCTATTCTCATCGCGCTTACGGCGATTAGCGCAAGACAAGCGGCGATGGATGGCGGAAGCATTCGAATCCGCAGTACATACTTGCACCGTAATGTCATCCCCGCAATGAAGGCGGTTACTGCTTTCATGCTAATGCAGCTTGGCTCGATTCTCACGTTGGATTCGGAGCTGCAGCGACTGCTCGTCAATCCGCTCGTATTTGAGGCAGGGGATACGTTGGATAGCTTTGGCTTCCGAACCGTGTTTATGAATGGCGAATTCAACATGGCTGGTCCGCTGGCAGTATTTCAGTTTATCGTTCAGTTTACTTGCTCATTGCTTGCGTACTTTCTCATTCGAGGGCTGTTCGCACGTGATATGTTCACTTCATCTAGCGGCGTTGCTTCCATCCAATCATCCGGAAAAGGGAAAAATATCGCCGGCATCCTTATCAGCGTCGTGCTTACCTCTGCTGTATTGATCATGCTGTACTTACTGTTCATTTATCCGTTCGCTTTCCAATTGTCCGGAACCGCACTGCATACGCTGCTTTCTCCTTATCGCTATGTGCTTTACATCGTCATGGACTTGGGGGCAGTCACCATCTTCATGATAATTACGGCGGCGCTTGCTTTCCCGCTGACCGTCAAGGATCTACCGGGCAGGGGGCTGTATAAGCTCATACTGCTGGCTTTGCTGACCATCAGCAGCTCGACGTTTCATGAATATTTGTTTTATCGAAACTTATATATGAGCAATACGATATTTCCGTTATTCTTCACGGGATTCTTCTCGATTCTGCCCATCTTCATCTTGAAGAGTATCTTTAACAGCAAATATAGCAGTCGCAGGGAAGAAGCGGCAGCATCCGGCCGAGGAGAGACGTTCATCTTCTTCAACGTGTATATACCTTCCATCTGGAAGCCGCTTCTTGCACTCGGAGCCCTTCATTTCGTCATGCTGTGGGGCTCGTTCACGCAGTCTCTCATCCACCTGACGAATCCGCAGACGTTTCCGCCGCTCATGACGTTTGTTAACGCGATGAACGAGATCGGCGAAGCCGGACCCGTATATTCGCAGGCCGACCTGCTCCTCTCTGGTGCCCTAATATCGCTGCCGACGCTGCTCATCTTACTGCTTATGCGCAGATGGCTGACAGGCGAGGTAATGGTATCTACAATGAAGAATCTATAGCTTAATAAAAAAAGGCGATCCGATTTGCAGCTTCAAACCTGCAGCGGAACGCCTTTTTGTTTTATTTACGTATGGAGCGTACGATATTCCGTCGGGCTTTGCCCGGTTTCTTTGCGGAAAAATTTGGCGAAATGGTTCGTTTCCTTGAATCCGATCTGATCGGCAATTTCCTTTATGCTCTGCGTCGTGCTCGACAATAAGATTTTCGCTTTATCAACTCGCTTGCGGCTGACGTATTTGAGCGGCGGCACTCCAAAATGTTTCTTGAAATAAGCGATAAAATAATTCGGATGCAGATGAGCCGCCTTCGCCATATCCTCGATACGCAAATGGCCGGCCATATGGATGTCGATATACTCCTGAATGAATTGAATTCGTTTCAGATCCTCAGAGCGATGCTGCAAAATCGTGATCGGTACATGCTCCAAATACCGCGCTATAATCTCCAGCATAATCGATTTCTCGCGCAGCCGTGAGATGACCGAATCGCTTTGGCGCAGGCTGACAAGCAGCTTGAACAATGCGGTCATTTCTTCTTGATCGGCAAGTCCAATGCGCAGCGGTACGCCGATCCATTGGAATAAGTCGAAGGGTCCGATTGATGCCGTGAAGTGGCACCAATATTTCAGGAAAGGCTTCTTACCTTTGATAATGGAATAGGATTGTTTCGTGAAAGCAGGCATCAAGCAGATCTCACCTGGTGATGGAAGCATCTCCTGATTGTCTACCTTCAGCCAGCCTTCTCCATCTACTATGTAATAGAGCTTATTATATTCTGGCACGTAATCCATATCGACCCATTCGGTGTTCACTTGTGTTTTGTGAGCGGTGATGACGTCGATTTGAAGCGCGCGCAAGAGATCGGTTAAGGCATGATCTGCACGTAATATCGTCATTGGAAGTCTCCCAGCAGTTAGGCATTTGAATGATTTTCTCTTATCATAGAGCATTTGGACGGTTCATGAAACCGCAATCTTAGTTTTAGCACCTTCATTCTTATTTCTAGCCATTACATCGCAAGCAGCATCCTCCTATAATCAAGTTGAAGAAGTAATCCTATAGGAGGCACGACCGAAATGACGACTACGCAACCACTTTTGTTGACGGATGAACAAATCAAATCGTTTATTACAGATGGCTTTCTTATTTTGAAAACGGATTTTCCGCGTGAATTTCACGAGCGTTTAGTCGATCAACTAAATACGATTTATGATACAGAAGGCAATCCGGGCAACAACATTTTGCCGCGGATCCGCGATTTACAGCGCGTGTTTGAGAACCCGGTTATCACGGGGGCGCTGACAAGCGTGCTTGGCCCGAACTATTTGCTCCATACGCACAGACATGGTCATTATAACTCCGTACCAAAGCCGGGCGGCTGGCATAAAGACAGCTACTGGGGTTATAACCGTCTGCGCAACCATCACCCATGGTGGGCGATGATTATGTACTTCCCGCAAGATACGCCAATTGAGCTTGGGCCAACAGGTGTTATGCCGGGTACGCAATATCAAGACAGACGCAACTTTGAATCCGATGAAATGGCAGAGGAAGCTACTGCTAACGGAGAAGCAGGTACATTCGCGCTGATCCATTACGATATTTGGCATCGTTCGACGCCGAACTTGATCGGTAAGCCGCGCTTCATGTTGAAATTCGAATTCATGCGTACCGAAGCTCCGCAATCGCCGACTTGGAACAATCAAGAGCAGTCCTGGGCAGCTGTTGCAGGGGATGAAAGCAGCAATCCGCTCGCAGAAGAGATTTGGAACTGGATGTCCGGCCGCAGCGCGGCACTGGCCAATTCCAAACCAGCTGATGCGGCAGAAATTGCCGGCCTCTCCGCACGTTTGAGCGGAAGCGACGAACCGGATGCACTGAATGCAGCTTACGAGCTTGCAACCAGAGGAGAAGCGGGCATTCAAGCTTTGCTAGGTGCGCTTGAGCAAGAGAAGAAGATTTCCCGTGTCGCTTCATATGGATTATCCGTAGCCGGTGAGGGAGCTGTTGAAGGATTGCTGCAAGCACTTCGCGCCGAGAATGAAGACGTGGTGAACCATGCCATCTTTGCTCTGTCTGAGCTCAGAGGTTTCGCTGATCGGGCAGTGTCTCACATAGCTGCTCAATTGGATCATCCATCCGCGAAGATAAGACGTACTGCAGTTGATGCGCTTGGTATTATCAGCGCAGATGCAAGTCTTGTTGTTCCTGCATTAATCAAAGGCTTGCAGGATGAAGATACACAGGTTCGTTTCACAGCAGGACTCTCGCTAGTCCGAATCGGTCCGAATGCTGCAGCTGCCGTTCCAGCTCTTGCAGAGCAATTGACGCATGAGAACCGCTATGTTCGCGGCCATGCCCTGGAAGCGCTGCGTTATATCGGCACGCAAGAAGCACATGAAGTGCTGATACAGGAGCTGTTCAATACACGCTGGTGCTCGGATACAACGCCTGCGAGCACGTTCTAAATCATTGAGCAAAACTCCCTCGCAAGAGGGAGTTTTTTTGACTGGCCTAGATAGTCTCGGGCAGCCTTTTTTTGTCTATGCTTCATGTAAAAACTTTAACGGTTGTCAGCGTGGCTATTTTATGGAAATAAGCCTTTTTGAAATTCTAACGGTTGTGACAGACGTTATTTGCAGCAAATTGGTCGATTTCTAGTGGAAAACGTTCCAATAAGAAAGCTGGCAACCGTTAGAATATAAGAAGGGTGAATTTATGCCAAATAACCACTGTCACAACCGTTAAAGTAAGGAATGCGATAAAACACGCGCTCATGGCGGAAGTGAAGAACATATAGAAGTTTGCTCTCGTGCCGTGCCGGAAGCAAAAAAACGACGTTGTATCAAACGTGGGTTTCTCGACACACGGTAAAAAAATCCCTCGAAACATACAGCCTAGGTGCGGTAAACTACCGAATCTAGGCTTTTTTATTTCCCACAAGTTTCATAGCGATCATGTACAATAGAACTAGATTGTGTGTGAATGGCGTTTATCCATAGCTAATCCGGAGGGGAAGAAGATGAGCATAGAAATCGTAGAAGCAACCATAGCCGATATGCAGGCTGCGATGAAACAAGGTGAAATTTCCTCCAGAGATTTAGTTCTGCTCTATATGGAGCGCATTGCTGATCATGACAAGAATGGCCTCACCATCAATTCTGTGCTCGAACTTAATCCGGATGCGTTGTTTATCGCGGATGCCTTGGACGCCGAGCGGGCATTTCGCGGGTCAAGAGGACCGCTGCACGGTATCCCCATTCTGCTGAAGGACAACATTAATACCGGTGACAAAATGCATACAAGCGCAGGTTCGCTCGCGCTTGCTAGCCTCTATGCCGGAGAAGATGCCTTCATCGTGAAGCAGCTTCGTGAAGCAGGCGCAGTCATTCTAGGCAAAGCGAACATGACCGAGTTTGCGAACTTCATGACAGAAGGGATGCCCTCTGGATACAGCTCGCGAGGCGGACAAGTACTGAATGCGTACAATATTTCGGCGCCAACCGGTGGATCGAGCTCTGGTTCAGGGGTAGCGGTCTCATGCAATTTCTGCATGGCAGCGATCGGCACGGAGACGTCGGGCTCCATCATTAATCCGGCCAATTTAAGCTCAACCGTAGGAATCAAGCCGACTGTCGGACTAGTTAGCCGTACAGGCATTCTCCCGCTCTCCAATAGTCAGGACACGGCCGGCCCAATGGCTCGAACGGTTACCGATGCTGTCGTTTTGTTGGACGCGCTTGTGCAAGTTGACGAGGCGGATCCGGCAATGGGCAGCAGTTTAGGGAAACGTCAAACGAGCTATGCTCCGTTTCTTCAATTGGGCGGACTGGAAGGGGCTCGAATCGGTGTCCCGCGCGATTATTATTTTGAAGAGCTAACGCCGGAGCAGCTGGACATCTTCGATCAAGCTCTCCAAACGATGCGGGAGCTTGGGGCCGAAATTATCGATCCTGCCAACATCCCAACAGCAAGGGAAATCGCATACTCCTCTGTCATCTTAAATGAGTTCAAAGCTTCTCTTCATGCGTATTTGTCCGCGCTGCCTCAAGGTGCGCCGGTACACTCATTGGCTGATATCATCGCATTCAATGAAGCGCATCCGGAGGAAACGTTGAAATACGGCCAATCCTTACTGCTTCTCGCTGAAAATAACACTTCCGGCACATTAACGGAGACCCAGTATTTAAAGGATCGTCTAACGGATCTTCGCCTTTGCCAGGTTGAAGGCATCGATGCCGCCATAAACGAGCATCGGCTTGATGCATTGCTGTTTCCCGCAGACTTTGGCTCGCGCATAACGGCTCGGGCCGGTTATCCATCCATTATTGTCCCGGCTGGCTATACGACTGCCGGTGTCCCGTTTGGCGTTACCTTCTCAGGCAAAGCTTACAGCGAACCAAAACTGATCCAATTGGCATATGCCTATGAGCAGCGCAGCAAAGTGCGCAGGGCACCTTCACTAAAAAGCTTTATATAGGGTTGTAAGAGGGGCTGTCTCAAAAGTACTGTTGGCGACTTTTGAGATGGTCTCTTTTTGTTGGCAAGAATGGTTTGATTTGTTCGAGAAACGGGAGAGGGGCGAGCTAAAGCCAAAAAGGAGCTAAGCGCACCTAGCCGCTTAGCTCCTTTTCATCAATCAAACTAATTCAAGTTCTGTAGTGTCGGCATACCGTCTTGTGCGCCGAACACCGTCACGGAATAGGATGCCGCTTTTACAGCTAGCGGCAGCGTTTGATCGAGCGACCAGCCGCTTGCGACGCCAAAGCATAGCGCTGCATTAAATGAATCTCCCGCGCCAGTTGTATCTACGACTTTCACGATCGGTGCAGGAACGGTGACGATGCCATCGGCATTCGCACACGAAATGCCATGCTTCCCGCGCGTCACAATCAAGGTTTGCTCAGGGTATCTTTGCTGCCATGCAGTCATGCGCTCGAACAGCTGCTCCTCGGATGTGATTGAAGTGCCGCAATAGAGCTCGAACTCCGTCTCGTTCGGCGTAAAATAATCCGCCATCGCAATTTGCTCTTCCGTAAGCGGAAGGGCAGGAGCCGGGTTCAATACCGTACGAACGCCGGATTCACGTGCAATCCGCAGTGCCGTATCTACGGCAGGCATCGGAATTTCCAGCTGCACGATGAGCAAATCCGATTGGCGAATGAGTTCAGCATGCGCCGTAATGCTTTCTGCCGTGTTTTGCCCGTTTGCGCCAGGGACGATTACGATGCAATTGTCCTCTGACGTGTGCATGATGGTCGCAGTACCTGTCGAAGCACCTTCCAGCACGGAAATGGCTTCGGTATGTACGCCGAATTTCCTCATCCGTTCCATAATTTCCGATCCGAAGGCATCACCGCCAACGGCTCCGATCATCTTAACCTCAGCACCGAGCCGTGCACAGCCAACAGCCTGGTTCGCGCCTTTGCCTCCGGAAATGTAGTGAATTTCATCGCCTTGCACGGTTTCGCCAACCTTCGGCATCCGCTGCATTTTCAGAACGAGGTCCATATTCAAGCTTCCTGCTACCGATATCTTGGGCTGCTTTGCCACAATGGTCATCCTTTCATGCGAAGCTGATGTGAGCGTTTCTATCATTTCCTGAATATAGCATGTGCTAAATTGAAGCGTCAATGCGTCAGCGTGACATGAAGGCAATAAAAAAACCTTGAGCATGGGGCTCAAGGTTCTCTTCTCTAACTCTATTCTATGATACATTATGTATATATGGTCGGGACGACACGATTTGAACATGCGACCCCCTGGTCCCAAACCAGGTGCTCTACCAAGCTGAGCTACGTCCCGCGGTAAGTGGTGCCGGCGATAGGAGTCGAACCCACGACCTACTGATTACAAGTCAGTTGCTCTACCAACTGAGCTACACCGGCGCGCCTGTTACCGAAACACAAGACGTATCTTACCACAGAAAAAATAATTTATGCAAGTCCCTTTTTAAAAATTTTTATTGGCCCAATGAAGCTGAAGCCGCTCATCGATCGTGAAGCCGAACTTGGTGTAGAAATGACGGAGCCTCTCCAGATGCTCCTTATGCTCGGCGGCCTGCATGCGTCCCTCGATATACCGAATATTCTCCTCCACAGCTCGCATCAGAAGCTGTTCCATCATTAATGAGCCGTAACCTTGATTGATTTTCTCCCCTAATATGCGGATGTACTGCAAATTCCAAGCTCGCCGACCTTCAATAGGAGTGATGTACATATTGAGGTCATTAAGATGACGTTTGGTCGCAATACCAGACGGAAACACAATTCTGGCATTGATATCAAATCTCTTATTTGGGGAGTACAGAATAACGGAATCGCCCTGCCTCGTTTGCACAATCCGGTGTACGTAACAGTTGTCTATGGAAATGAGCTCTATCTGCTTACGAATGCAGTCCTCAATCATCATCAATGACCTCCTGGTATGGATGAGCAATCCTGTGTCTACATTTTATTGTCCAAAAGAATGAGAAATGACACTCTATTGCCATATCGACGAGAGAGGCGGAATAAACTGAACTAAGAAGTAGATTGAGATGGGCAAAGGGGTGGGGATATGAGCGGCGATCAATCGGTATCCGGCACGGAGGAGCTGCTTTCGAAGGATCGGAAATATGTATGGCATCATATATCGCCTCATAATGACAATCCGCTGATTTTTGTTTCCGGGGAGGGCTGCTGGATAACGGATGCGGATGGAAAAAGGTATTTCGACGGGATGTCGGGCCTCTGGTGCGTCAATGTCGGCCATGGCAGAGAGACGATTGCGCGGGCTGCTTATGAGCAGATGAAGACGATCGCTTACTCGCCGATGATGCAGTCTCATATTCCGGCGATTGAGCTGGCTGAGAAGATCAATGAATGGCTCGGCAGCGATTATCGAATCTTCTATTCCAATTCCGGCTCTGATGCGAACGAAGTAGCTTTTAAGATTGCTAGGCAGCATTTTCATCAAAACGGGGAGCCGACTCGCCATAAATTCATTGCCAGGCATCGCGCTTATCACGGCAGCTCTTTCGGCGCACTCAGCGCCACCGGTCAGGCGCAGCGCAAGCTGAAGTACGAACCGCTTGGCGCAGGCTTCGAACATGTCCCGCCGCCTTATTGCTATCGCTGCCCATATGGACAAACCTATGGCAGCTGCAAGCTGGAATGTGCCGAGGCGATCGAGGATGCGATTAATTGGGAAGGCGCGGATTCTGTTGCAGGCGTCATTATGGAGCCGGTTATTACCGGTGGGGGCATGATTGTGCCGCCGCCTGAATATCTGCCGAAGGTGCGCGAGATTTGTGACAAGTATGGCGTGCTGCTCATAATGGACGAGGTTATTTGCGGATTTGGTCGCTCAGGTGAGCGGTTTGGTCATCACAACTTCGGCGTTGTGCCGGACATCGTCACGATGGCGAAAGGGCTGACCAGCGGGTATTCACCTCTCTCGGCAACGGCTGTGCGAGCGAGCTTATATGACAGTTTTAAAGCAAAGGAAGCGAACAGTCATTTCCGGCATGTGAACACATTTGGCGGCAATCAGGTATCGTGCGCGGTTGCATTGGCGAACTTAGCGATTTTGGAAGAGGAGGGGCTGGTGGAGCGGTCGGCTTATTTGGGGCGAGAGCTGGGCCAGCGGCTGCAGCTACTGCGGTCACATCCACATGTTGGCGATATTCGATTGTTCGGTTCGGCATGCGGCATTGAGCTTGTAGAGGATCACGTTTCGAAGCTCCCGGCTGCACCAGACAAGGTGCTTAGCGTCATCGGGGAATGCAGGCGCCGCGGCCTCCTCGTTGGGAAGAACGGCGATACAGTTCCGGGATTCAACAACATTATTACGCTTTGTCCGCCGCTGATTACATCGGATGACGAGCTTGAATTTATAGCAGGAACCGTAATTGCTTCAATCGAGGCACTAACAAGCTAATTAGGAAGGAGTCGAAGGAATATGACGGCATCCGGGAGCTTGGCGATCAACAGAGAGCGACTGCATCGCAGAATCGAAGAATTGGCACAAATCGGCAAGCTTGGCGATACCGGTGTATGCCGGCTCGCGCTGTCACCAGAGGATTTGCAAGGTGTGCTGCTTGTGAAACGATGGATGGAAGAAGCCGGTTTACAGGCACGAATCGATGCTTTCGGCAATTTATTCGGACGTCTCCCGGGCAAGGATTCCGGTACACCGCTGCTGATGGCCGGCTCGCACATTGACTCGCAGCCCTATGGCGGAAGATTCGATGGCGTCATCGGTGTGCTTGGCGCGCTGGAGGCGGTGCAGACAATGACGGAGCAAGGAATTGTACCTGAAATGCCTATCGAAATAGCTGCCTTCTGCGATGAGGAGGGCTGCCGATTCAACAAAGGCTTGTTTGGTGTCCGGGGCATCACCGGGAAGCTGGAGGAAGGGGAGCTTGAACGGACGGACGCTGCGGGTGTGACGAGACGCGAGGCACTGCTTGCTTTTGGCGGTGACCCGGAAGGATTCGATGCAGCCCGCTATCGTGAAGGAGCCGTAGGCGCATTTCTTGAGCTGCATATTGAGCAAGGGCCGGTGCTGGAAGCGATGGATCGTCCGATTGGCATTGTAAGCGGGATATCCGGTCCATTATGGCTAACAGTGGAGATGACCGGTTTTGCAGGACATGCAGGTTCCGTCCCGATGCCAATGCGTAGAGATGCGCTGGTTGGGGCCGCAAGTGTCATTACGGCGCTGAATGCGCTGGCTCGCTCGGAGCCGGGGGCTTCGACGGTTGGGACGGTTGGCGCTTTGACGGTATTCCCGAACTCGCGCAACATCATTCCGGAGAAAGTCACGTTCACAATTGATCTTCGGGACATCGATATGAAGCGTCGGAGTGAGAGGGAGACACAATTGTGGCGAATTCTCGAGGAAGCAGCAAGTGCGCATGGCTTGACTTATTCGGTGCGCGAAGATACGAACAGCGAGGCCAGATATTGCGCGGAGCGAATCAAACAAGTGATGCGGGAAGAGGCGGCAGAGCTGCTGGGACATACGCCGCCTGAGCTGATGAGCGGGCCGTTCCATGATTCGCTGGCCATGTCGCATGTGTGTGATTACGGCATGATTTTTGTCAGATGCAAGGATGGAATTAGCCATAATCCGCTGGAGTATTCTACGCCGGAAGATATCGAGCTAGGCGTAGAGCTGCTGTATCGCACGATGGTACGCATGTCTATGGGAGTAAGGGAAGGGGGATAAGCCTTGTTTATTTCTGCTGAAGCGTTAAAGCGCAATTTTGCCGAAGTCAAGGCAGGGATGAGACCGAAGGAAGCGCTGGAAGAATCCAACCGCTGTCTCTACTGCTACGACGCACCCTGCATCCAAGCTTGTCCGACTGGCATCAACATCCCCTCTTTCATCAAAAAAATCGCAACAGGCAACCTGACCGGCTCGGCTCGTACCATCATGGATGCCAACCCTGTTGGGGCCAGCTGTTCGCGTGTCTGCCCGACTGAGGAACTCTGCGAAGGCGCATGCGTGCTTAATCATTCCTCCAAGCCGATCCGGATCGGCGATTTGCAGCGGTATGCAACCGACTGGGCGATTAAGAACGAGCAGCAGTTATTCACTGCCGGCGAGCGTAACGGACGATCTGTAGCTGTCGTCGGGGGCGGACCGGCAGGATTGTCTGCTGCGCGTGAGCTGGCCCGGTTCGGGTTTGCCGTGACGGTGTTTGAAGCGAAGGAGCAGGCAGGAGGACTGAACACGTATGGAATCGTGTCGTTCCGGCTGCCGCAGCCCATTGCGCTCTGGGAGGTCGAACAAGTGCGCCGGTTAGGTGTCGATATCCGCACAAACACGGCAATCGGCCGCGACATAGCTGCAGAGGATCTGCTCGCCGATTATGATGCGATTCTGCTCTCTGCAGGCATGTCGAAAGTGCCGGCGCTAGGCATCCCCGGCGAGGAGCTGGCAGGTGTTTATGATGCGATCGAGCTGGTTGAGTCTACGAAAGTCTCGCTCACTGCGGAGCTTAGCGGCCGCAATGTCATTGTTATCGGCGCAGGCAATACGGCCATAGATGCCGCAACCTGCTCCGTGCGCATGGGGGCTTCGCGTGTGGAAATATGCTATCGCCGCTCGCAGCAGGAAATGACGGCCTACGAGTTTGAGTATGAGTTTGCCAAGAGCGACGGCGTTGCTTTTCGCTGGCTCACCGCGCCGCTTCGCATCATTGGAGACGAGCAGGGCCGTGTGAAGGGAATGGAATGTATCCGCATGAAGCTCGAAGCCGCTGAGGAAGGCGGAAGAGCGCGCCCTATAGCGGTGCCTGGCAGTGAGTTTACCATAGCGACAGATGCGGTTGTGAAAGCGATCGGACAGTCCAGACATGCGTCATTGGTCGATCAGTTTGGACTGGCGCATAAACGGGGAATCGTGACGGTTGATCCAGCGACCTATTTAACATCCAACCCTCGAATATATGCGGCAGGCGATATGATTTTTGGCGATGGGCAAGGGGAAGCGATGGTCGTCTCGGCGGCTCAGCAAGGGAAGCTTGCTGCCTATGCAATGTATCGTCAGCTTGTGGCAGACAATGTCTAAATTCCAATGAGAGGCAGGGCGATTGAATGGCTGATTTGCGGATTAATTTGGCTGGAATCGAATCACCGAACCCGTTCTGGCTTGCATCTGCTCCGCCTACGAATACCGGGTATCAGGTGCAGCGTGCCTTCGAAGCGGGCTGGGGCGGGGCTGTGTGGAAGACACTAGGCGATCCCATTATTAATACGTCATCTCGGTTCGCCGCCGTTCATTTTAACGGACAACGAGTTGCAGGCTTTAACAATATCGAGCTGATTACGGATCGGCCGCTTGAAGTGAATTTGAAGGAAATCGCGGAGACGAAGAAGTTATTCCCCGATCGGGCCTTGGTCGTGTCGCTGATGGTGGAGCCGAAGCGGGAGAAGTGGCATGAAATCGTCAAGAAGGTGGAGGCAGTCGGCGTCGACGGGCTGGAGCTGAATTTTGGATGCCCGCATGGAATGGCCGAACGGGGGATGGGCTCCGCTTCAGGTCAGCAGCCTGACTTGGTTGAGAAGCAAACCTACTGGGCAAAGGAAGCGGCACGTACGCCGGTAATCGTGAAGCTGACGCCGAATATTACCGATATTACGGCGACGGCGCTCGCTGCCGTTCGAGGCTGTGCGGATGCGATATCGCTGATCAACACGATTAACTCGCTGGCAGGCGTCGACCTTGACAGCTGGAATACGATTCCTCATGTCGGCGGGAAGGGATCGCATGGCGGATATTGCGGTCCTGCGGTGAAGCCGATTGCGCTGAATATGGTAGCGGAGTGTGCGCGACATCCGCGCATTGATGTACCGATTTCCGGCATCGGTGGCATATCGGATTGGCGGGATGCGGCCGAATTTATGCTGATGGGTGCAACCGGCGTGCAGATTTGCACGGCTGCGATGCACCATGGTTTCCGGATCGTCGAGGATATGATCGATGGACTGAACAATTATCTCGACAGCAAAGGGATTGCCTGCGTCAGCGAGCTGACCGGTCGTTCGGTGGAGCGTTACACCGAGTGGGGAAACCTGGATTTGAACTATGCGGTAACGGCGAAGATTGATACCGAAGTGTGCATCTCGTGTAACAAGTGTTATATCGCTTGCGAAGATACCTCTCATCAATGTATCGACCGAGTAACGGATGAAGCGGGCAGGAGTTACTTGAAGGTGCGGGAAGAGGATTGCGTTGGCTGCAATTTATGCGCGATTGTCTGCCCTGTCGAAGGCGCGATCGAAATGATCGAGCAGCCTGCATCCGGCATCTCAATGTCTTGGAATGAACGTCAGGCGGCGATTGCGTCGCTTGGGCGAAAGGAGGCGTGAGCAGGATGGCCAAAATCATTCAAAACGGCACGATCGTAACCGCGGCGGACATTAGCCGCGCGGAACTGCTTATTGAGAACGGGGTTATCACCGCAATCGGCAGCGATCTGCTTCGGGTGGCGCCTCAGGCAGAAGTCATCGATGCTGCGGGCTGCTATCTGTTTCCCGGAGGCGTTGATCCGCACACGCATCTGGATATGCCTTTCGGCGGCACGATCACAGCAGATGATTTCGAGACCGGTACGATTGCCGCCGCTTATGGAGGCACAACGACGATTATCGATTTCTGCCTGACAGACAAGGGAAAGCCGCTCAGCAGCGCTATTCGTACATGGCATGAGAAGGCGCAAGCGAAGGCCGTCATCGATTATGGCTTTCATCTCATGATCAGTGAGATTACGGAAGAGGTTCTGGATGAACTGCCATCGATCATAAATAACGAAGGGATCACCTCGTTCAAAGTGTTCATGGCCTATAAAAATGTACTGCAAGCCGATGATGGCATTCTGTACCGCACATTGCTTAGTGCCAAGGAACACGGTGCCTTGGTTATGGTGCATGCGGAGAATGGCGATGTCATCGATTATTTGATCCGTCAAGCGTTGGCAGAGGGGCATACGGAGCCGATCTACCACGCGTTGACGCGTCCTTCCGTGCTGGAAGGCGAGGCGACAGGGCGAGCCGTTCGGCTGACCGGACTTGCGGAGTCGCAGCTGTACGTCGTGCACGTGACATGCGAGGAAGCGGTGCGGCAAATTGCGGAAGGGCGGATGGATGGACTGCGCGTGTGGGGAGAAACATGCCCGCAATATTTGCTGCTTGATATCACATGTTTGGAGAAGCCGGATTTCGAGGGAGCCAAGTACGTGTGGTCACCTCCGCTGCGCGCGAAGGAACATCAAGAGGTGTTATGGAATGCGCTCAAGAACGGACAGCTGCAGACGGTCGGCTCGGATCAGTGCTCCTTTAATTTCAGCGGTCAGAAGGAGCTCGGCTTAGGCGACTTCAGCAAAATACCGAACGGCGGACCGATCATAGAGGATCGATTCAGCCTGCTCTATTCCGAGGGAGTCGAGAAAGGCAGGCTCAGCCTCAATCAGTTCGTTGACGTTATAGCGACCAGAGCTGCGAAGCTATTCGGAATCTTCCCTCAGAAAGGGACGATTGCCGTCGGCAGCGATGCGGACATCGTCATTTTCGATCCTACTGTGCAGCGGGTTATTTCTTCCGAAACGCATCATATGAATGTCGATTATAATCCGTTTGAAGGGGTAGCTGTAACAGGCGTCCCGGTATCTGTACTTAGCCGCGGGGAGTTTATTATCCGAGATCAGCAGTTTGTTGGCAGTCCGGGCAGCGGGCACTATCTGCGCCGCAATAAATTCGGAAGTGCTACTGAGATCGAGAAAGGGTGAATCGGCACAATGTCGGAGCACAGCGAATTTCTGGCGGAGAAGTCGGCAATCGATGGTTATATGGAGCAGGGGTATCGCATTGCAGGCGTTACCCAGGATTTAAGCGGCGACAAACTTCTGCTTGCACCTCCGGGTGAAGCGGGGAAAGCGAAGCTAACGACGCTTCACCTGCGCAATGCCAATGCACGGAAGTATTGGTCTACTCTCTTATTGTCACAAGGACAAGGATAGCTTGCACAGCGTCTCGGATGATTCCGAGGCGTTTTTTTATTGCGGTTCGTTCAAGGAATTTGACAAACGAGGATCGAAATCGTTAACTGTACGTATTTTCGCAAACATGTAAATGTGGAGAAGGTGATCGCAATGGGCAATATCGATAAAAGAAAGCGTCTGGATGAGGAAGTGTTCACCTATCGGGTGACGAAGGATAACAAAGTGTTCATTTCGTACAAGGGAAGGCAGGTAACATCGTTAGCTGGTAAGGAAGCTGACAAGTTTCTGTCCCGAATCAGCGGTCAGGATTTTAAAACCGTTCAGCTCGTTATGGCGAAGGTGACAGGAAATTTCAAACACGGCAACGAGAAGGACAGCAAACGAGATTAGTACGATGTTCTGTACAGGACTTGCGCGATGTTTTGCATAAATGTTAAAGCGGTTTCAATAAAGACAGGCTCAAGCGGCATTCTCTATACTACATCTATAGAAGCACGCCAATTACAACACTTTGGGAGGCGCAATAGATGACGGTAACGGTAAAAATGGGTGAACGCGATCTTGAACTGAACGGACCTTATTTAACGGAGCTGCGAGAATCGAATGATATTCTGGAGGATGAGGTGCTCCTTCGACAACGGCTGAAAGAAGACGGCTACCTGTTTATAAGAGGATTTCATGAGCGCTCGAAAGTACAGCAGGCTAGGCTTGCATTCCTGCAGCAGGTAGCCGCTCAAGGCAAGCTGATGGCCGGAACGGCGATTGAAGAAGCTATTATTAGTGAGGCCAACAAAGGTGCAGGCATCCAAGGGAAAGACAAGGTTCCGGAAGAGCTGCTTGATGTTGTAAACAGCGATTCAACGATGCAGTTCTTCGAACGCTTACTCGGCGGTGAGTGCATCACCTATGACCATAAATGGGTACGTGCAGTCGAGAAAGGCGGTTTTACAGGGGCGCATTACGATATCGTCTATATGGGACGCGGAACCAAAAATCTGTATACGCTTTGGACGCCAATGGACGATATATCCTACGAATTAGGCGGTCTTTCCGTGTTGCTGGGCTCTCAGCACTTTGATCGCATTCGAGAAACCTACGGACAAATGGACGTTGATCGCGATCATGTCGAAGGGTGGTTCTCGGTAGATCCGATTGAAATGGTACAGAAGTACGGCGGACGTTGGGCGACTGCAGAATTCAGAGCTGGAGATGCGATTCTATTCGGCATGTATACGATGCACGGCTCGCTCACCAATCAAACGAATCGTTACCGCTGCAGCATGGATACGAGGTATCAGTTAAAGTCAGAGCCGGTGGATGAACGCTGGATCGGCAGCAAGGTCAAAGGTCATGATACAGCCTATTCAGGACCGACCATGAGCATCAAGGAAGCAAGAGAGAAGTGGGGCTTATAAAAGGGTAATGGAGTCTTTCTCGGCTGTGGCTGCGAAAGGCTCTTTTCTTGTTTGATAGGACTATGGTAAATTAGGGTAAGGCTGCGAGGAAGGGTTGGAATGATGTGCAAACAATGGTTTGCCCGAGTGTGAAAGCTGCGATTATCGTCCATAGTAATGGGTGGGCAATGGAGCCTCATGCACATCCTTCATTCGAAGTCTCGACTGTGCTTGAAGGGCGTGGAAGCTTCAACTGCAATGGCGTGACCTACACACTAGGGCCTGGTAACGTCGTACTTATTCCGGCAGGGTTACTGCATGATTATGCGGGAACGACGGATATCCGCTTCGCGGTACTTGAAGCATTCGACATGCCGGATGCAACGACAAGTCTGTTTCATCAGCTTCTGTCCTCGAACGAGCCCAAGCTCCTCATGCTTTCACCAATGGTGCTGGAGCAATACGAAGGCCTGTATCGACAGTGGCTTCGCATGATTTCCCAGCCGCTTCAGGATGCAGCAAGATGCTACACGACATGGGTGGATCTCTTGCTCTTATTCATGCTTCAGCATCAGAGCAGCGGCGAAATAAGTCTGTCGGTTGCTTCCTCGGCGGATTTTATTCGAGCAAACGTAAGCACGGAAATATCGATCGGTACTTTAGCGAAGCAATGTGGACTTTCAGAGTCAGCTTTTCGCGCTTTGTTCAAAGCGGCGTACGGGGTTTCTCCGAAGCAGTACCAGCAGCAATGCCGATTCGTGGAGGCCAAATGGCTGCTTCGCTCCACCAGTAGATCCATTCAACTAATCAGCGAGCATGTCGGGTTTACGACCATTCATTCGTTCAGCGCTTGGTTCCAGAAGAAGGAAGGCGCTTCGCCGTCGGATTGGCGAAAATTGCAGCAGGGTCTGTAGGTAAAATAAACAAGTCAGAATATTTGTGAAACGAATGAATTCACTTGTCGTATTAGAGAACATGAACGCATGCGAACACCATTTTGAGGAGGAAACGAAACATGTCTGTATTTAAACGATTGCGCGACCTGACGTTATCGAATGTATATTCACTTATTGAGAAAGCTGAAGACCCGATTAAACTAACCGATCAATATATTCGCGATATGCAAGAGGATCTTGAGGATGCGGAGAAAGCCGTAGCATCCCAAATCGCGATCGAGAAGCGGTTCAAACAGTTGTACGAGGAGCAGGATGCACTCGTTAAGAAACGTGAAGAGCAGGCGCACACAGCTGCTTCGATGCAAAATATCGAGCTGGCCAGACGTGCGCTGGAAGAGAAGAAGTCGGCTGAACAGAAACGCGATGAATACAAAGTCAGCTACGACACGAATAAAGCATCCGCGGACAATCTTCGCTCCAAGCTGGGTGAAATGCGCGAACAGTTGACTGAAATGAAGAACAAGCGTGAAACGCTCGTTGCGCGTTACAAAGCAGCGAAAGCACAAGCTGAGATAAACAAATCGATGGCAGGCTTCAGCTCCGATACGGCGATGTCCGGATTGAAGCGCATGGAAGAGAAAATGCTGCAAGCTGAAGCACAAGCCGAGGCAAGCAATGAAATGAACAGCAAAGCCAAGTCGCTGGACGATGAGTTTGAAGCACTCGGCAAGAATAAAGCGGTTGACGATGAGCTCGCGGCCCTGATGAAGAAATACGAGAACAAAGAGTAACGGATGGCGCTTTATCCGCAAGTGGCTGCCTAGGGAAGAACGTCTGCCGGCCGGAATCATGCAATATGCTTGATTCCACGACCTGCGGCGTTTTTTCTTTGCAGATGGGCTGCGGCACAATGGATGACGGAGGAATAATCGAATGACATTGAATGAGATGGTAGCAATATTCGTATGGACCGGGGCTGGAGCGGTGCTGCTAGTGGTACTGATGGCGGTGGATTCCTTGTTTACCCGGTATAAGGATTTGGAAGAAATCAAGAAGGGCAACGTGGCGGTGACGAGTCGTTTCGTTATGAAGCTGCTCGCGCAGGCTTATATCCTGTCGCAGTCGATCTCGACTTCGAATCATCTCGGAGAAGCGCTGCTCGTATCCGTCATTTCGTTTGTCATCTTATTGCTCGTTGAGAGCTTGGTGGAATTCGTATTGCGTTCAACGGCAGGACTCGACCTGAGTGAAGGCACGAAAGACAACAAGCTGTCGCATGCGCTGTTAGCGGGATCGCTTCACGTTGCAGGTGCACTAATCATCGGTTCGTGTCTGTAAACTTGATCAATAGGGAGTTATCGTCATGAGCTTATTCAAACGTATTAAGAATATTATGGCCAAACCGGAGCCGCCTAAGGTCGAGAAAAGCGTCCTGACAATCGGCCCCGGAGATGTAGTTGAGGTATCGCTCGTTACGTATCAGGTTGTTGGCAGACTGCATAACCGCCAGCGTAATTTGATTGTATTAACACTTCAAGACGGATCTGCGATCCAATACTTAACGATTGAAGAGCGGGAACGTACCGAATATGCTTTGTACAATTCGATTGACGGGCGTCTCGATTCGGTTGAGGAAGTACCGACGGAAATTGAATTGGATGACCGTATGTTCCATTTGGAGGAACAGTATTCCGGCCTCGTTACCGCATCCGGTAAGACGCCGTTTGTGCAAGGCGGAGAGCAGTACGTCTGGCAGTATCAATCTGATGATATGAAGCTGCTGCGTATTGAATGGCAGGATGGCCGATTCATGCTCTATGAAGGTGAAGATGTGCTTCCGGCCGATGTTCGCGTTCTCCGCGGCAGTTAGGAGATGATGAGTGGGATGCGCAAAGCCAGTTATTTAATCAAATTATTGCTTGTTATAACGCTCATTGTTCCTCTTCTTGCCGCTTGCGGCATGAACAAGACCATTGAAGAGAACTATCCGCTCGAGTCAGTTAATGGCAGCGGTAATGAAACGTCTTATGTGTATCGCGCAACAGGTGTAAGCGTACCTGAGGTAGCGAAGGCGCTTGTCGATGAGTCCAAGCCTCAGCAGCAATCGCCCGAGAAAACGGATCATATGTTTCTTGTTTACTCGGACCGAATTGTTCATCTGCAGCAGGATGCAGCTAAGCCGGAAGATACACTGATCGAAGTGGATTCGAAAGAGTATGTCCGCAACAACTACAGCTCCAGTTTCTTGCAAGGTTACTTGCTTGCTAGCCTATTAGGGGATTTGTTCGATAACGGTCGTTATGGGAAAGGCACATATCGTGGTTATACCGACCGGGATAAGTACAAGCCGAAGGGCGGCACCTACCATGCGCCATCGGTTCAGGAGAAGAAAGCCGTTCCGCCGATGACAGTTAGCCGCACCGGATCGATCTTTAAGCGGTCGAAGAACGCGGATACCAGCAAGGTAGGTGAAGGCGGCCTCTTCAACAAAGCTCCCCCCAAATCCGGTAAAATTGAGCGTGATTCCGGCGGCAGCAAGAAGTCGGGCAGCTGGCTTACGCCGCGTAAATCCTCCAAGCCGAAGACTAGAGTCGGTTTTGGCAAAATATCAAGGCGAAGATAAACAAAGAGATCGGTGTAAGCAGAGGAATTTAAGCTGCTTATCCGGTCTTTTTTTTGCATAGATGGCCTACTCTTACTTTAATTCGATTGCGGCTTTAGGTATGATGGAGAGATCATAATTGCTGCTTGTAATAGGAAGGGGAACTAGAATGAAACGTTTGCTGTCACCGCTGAATACGGTCGTGCTTACCCAATTTTTGAGCGCATTCGCGGATAATTTGAACTTTTTTCTTATTGTAGGCATGGTGAAGCGACAAGGAGTCGCTAATCCGGATATCGCCGTCAATTACATACAGATTGCGTTCCTCTGTGCTTATGTAATACTCGCTCCGATCGTTGGCGCATATGCGGATAAGAAGGCGAAATCGAATGTGCTGCTTCTAGGCAATGTACTGAAAGCAATCGGGATTGGGCTGCTGCTCTTCGGTCTACCGCCTGCACTTTGCTATGTATTTGTCGGGATTGGAGCTGTCGTTTATTCGCCTGGTAAATACGGCATCCTTACCGAACTTACTTCGAATGAGAGCGAGCTGCTGCGGGCAAATGCCAAGGTAGAGGGCTCGACGATTCTCGCAATCCTGCTTGGCACAGTCGCAGGTGGGTTCCTTGCTCGAAATTCGGATCTGCCGGCAGTACTGACTTGTTTAGGCGTGTATTTACTATCTTTGTTCATGACGTTTATGATCCCGGCCAAAGCAGGAAACAGCTCCTTGCGTTACGGCAAAGAAGCGGTGCAGTTTCTGCGTGACTTCACCTTGCTGTTTCGCAACGCCCGTGCTCGGTTTTCCTTGATCGGTACCGGATCATTCTGGCTCACGGCTGCAGTGCTGCGCATCGCACTTATTGCATGGCTGCCGCTCAATCTCGGAATCGAAGATACGGATCAACAGTCGTTGATGATCGGAGTTACGGCGATCGGTGTCGTGTTCAGTGCATTCCTGACGCCAAGACTGGTGCCTGCGGGCAAGCTGCATCGCGCATTCTATTATGGTCTCTTTATGGTTGCATCCGTTATGGTGGCATCGTTAACCTATGTATTATGGATGACCATTCTCCTTCTCTTCTTGATTGGCGTCTTCGGCGGCATCTTCGTGATTCCGCTGAATACGATGCTGCAGGAAGAAGGCAAGGCGCTGATCGGTTCAGGCAAGACGATTGCGGTGCAGAACTTCGTAGAGAACATACTCACGGTCAGCGGACTTGTGATTTATTTGACGCTTAGTCAGATGGATGTGTCCGTTAACGGCTCTGTCATTGGGATTGGTCTCGTACTGCTGCTATTTATTCTGTTCCTCGCGACGCAGTTAAGCGGCATTAAAGAAGTTGGGAAGACTGCTCGATTGAAACAGAGACATGAACAATAGACATGTCGAAGGATTCTTCCATTCCGTGGATTGGAAGGATCCTTCTTATCTACTGGCAGGAAGTTTGATTCAAATCGAAGTGTATAACCTGCTGAAGAAACACTTTCTCTTAGAGAAGCTTGGACCCTACTCACCGATTCTTGTGGGAACTGTACCGATTGGGATTCACATCGGAAGCAGTGATCTGGACTTGATCTGTGAAGTGACTGACTTCGATGACTTCGAGGCTGCGATGATTGCAGAGTTCGAACGGGAGGATCACTTTGCGATTGTCCGAAGACACGTCGCCGGACTCGAACGTATCAAAGTCAATTTCACGATTGAGCGTTGGCCAATCGAAATATTTGCTCAATCGATCGTGACTACGCAGCAGAACGGTTACCGCCACATGGTAGTGGAAGCGCGGATTCTGGCGTTATTCGGTCATGGGTTTCAAGCTGAAATCATACGTCTTAAAGAGAAGGGGTTCAAAACAGAACCGGCTTTCGCGAAGGCGCTCAAGCTGGAAGGAGATCCCTATTCCAAGCTGCTGGAGCTGGCTGATTGGACTGACGAGCAGCTGCTTGCGTTGAATGTGGCTGACCAGGCAGACAATTATTAAGAATCGTAGAAAAGATGTATCTCCATATGCGAATGTCTGGTAAAATATACGGACTCAACACTTTTGCTAGGAGGCCTTACCTTGTCGTCCGAACCGCTGCTCACATTTCTATCCCCGCCGCTGCCTTACTTCATTGAATCCAACCGCGGCTCTTATGGGCCGGGCGGCGAACATCCTAACCGCCGGAATATCGGCGTTTTCGACTTGCTGTTTGTGCATAGCGGAACGTTATACATTGGCGAAGAATCGAATTCCTGGGCAATCGGTCCAGGTCAGATGTTAATATTAAGACCTGATTTATGGCATTATCCAACGAAACCATGTACGGAAGAAACCGTGTTTGATTGGGTTCATTTTCAGACTGCAGGTCCTTGGGAAGAGTTAAACGATACCAACTGCGGCACGCTTCGCGGCGATTATTACTCCTACGCTATCAGGCTGCCGAAGACGATGACGTTCTCCTATCCGGATGAAGCGATTTCGCTCTTCAGCAAGCTGCACGATGCAGCTATGGGTACTTCGCATGCGGCGTTCTGGCAGCGACAGCAGTGGTTCCTCCATCTGCTGCAGCTATTCGACGAGGGCTGGCGCAGCGACGCGGCGAAGGCACCGATAGCCGTTGCCGAAGAGGCAGCCGCTTACTTGAAGATGCATTTCCGTACGACGGTGACGAATTCGAAGCTCGGCGAAGTGATGGGATTGCATCCGAACTATATTGCGCGCTGTATGGGCGAAGTGTTTGATTGTACGCCGCAGCAGTACTTGCTTTCTTATCGGATGGATCAAGCGAAATTGATGCTTATGAAAACCAATTGGCCGATTTCCAAAATCGCGGATGAAACCGGATTTAAGCAAACCCCGCATTTCTCCCGCTCCTTTGCAGAGCATGTTGGGATTACGCCGCTTTCCTATCGGAAGCGCTTTACCGGCAGCAGCAGGGATAAGCAAACGATGCTGGATATGCGCAATCACGCGCTTGATCGGGATTAATAGACATGCGGCAGTCTGCCGGTCCTCGCTTATGCGGTGGCTGGCAGTTTTTTTTATCTTCGCGTTACCTTGTGTTTTGCCTGTTTACGTACCAGAACTTTTCATTTAAGATAGCCAAAGACGTCTTAGTATTTGTTGCTGCATGAAGGATGGGAGCACATTGGAGAAAATAGAGAAAGCCCGCTTAAATTATGAACACACCTTTCAGCAGGCTGCAACGCTGGAAGAGAAAAGTCCCGTAAAATTTCTGATTGCACTCTATCGGGGTAATTTTACAAACCTGCTGTTTTCGTTGTTATTTTACATCGTGAAGAGCTCGCCGATCTTTGTATTGCCGATTGTGACGGCCAACATTATCAACATTGTCAGCCAGCCAAGCGCACACTCGGAACGCGAATTATGGATAAACTTCGCCGTCATTGTAGTTGTTATCCTGCAAAATATTCCGACACATACTTGGTACGTCTCGTACATGAGCCGTGCCATCAGACATGTCGAGGCCGGTATTCGAAGCGCACTTGTCCGTAAGCTTCAGCAGCTGTCGATTACGTACCATCGCGACCTGCAAGCGGGCAGGCTTCAGTCGAAGGTGCTTCGGGATGTTGAGGCGGTTGAGCAGCTGTCCAAGCAAGTGATGCTGACACTGATGCCTGCACTTATCAATATTATCGTGTCGATCATCATTACTGTGCGCAACAGCTGGTCGGTCTCGCTCTTCTTCGTGATGACGATTCCGGCAGCCATTCTGCTCGTGCGGATATTCCGCAAGAAAATCAGTTCGACCAATAAAGAATTCCGCAAAGAGATCGAGAAGATGTCTTCCAAAATGTCAGAGATGGTCGAGATGATTCCGGTCACGAGAGCTCACGGCTTGGAAGAAGTGGAGATCGAGCGCATTGACGGAACGCTGCGCAAGCTGCAAGGGAAAGGACTAAGGCTCGATATCGCCGAAGCTTATTTTGGAGCTTCCAACTGGGTGACGTTCCAGCTGTTCCAGGTGTTCTGCTTGTTGTTCACTGCTTTTCTCGCTTACAAAGGGCAGATCGAGGTTGGCAATATCGTCATGTATCAAGGCTTCTTCAGTATGATCCTTGGTTCGGTATCTGCCTTGATTACGACCTATCCGAATATGGCGAAAGGGTTCGAGTCGATTTATTCGATTACGGAAATTCTGAACTCGCAGGAGATCGAACGCAACGATGGCAAGCTCAAGCTGCGCGAGATTAGCGGGGAAATTGCTTTTGAAGATATTCAGCTGATTTATCCGGGCTCTGAGCATCATGTCTTGGAAGAAGTGACGCTGAAGGTGAAAGCCGGCGAATGCATCGCCTTTGTCGGGGAATCCGGGGCAGGGAAGTCGACGATACTTAATCTGGTCACAGGATTCTTGCAGCCGACAGGCGGTAAGCTGACGATCGACGGCGTAAACATTGATGATATTGATCTTCGGGAATATCGTAAATTCATTTCGGTTGTGCCGCAAACGAACATTTTGTTTTCCGGTACGATCCGCGATAATATCGTGTACGGCTTGCCGAATATTACGGATGAGCAAATCTATGCAGCCATCGAAATGGCGAACTTGTCAGAGATGATCAAGCGACTGCCGAATGGCATCCATACGAAGGTAGGCGAGCACGGCGGCAAGCTGTCCGGCGGGCAGCGCCAGCGGATTGCGATTGCGCGGGCACTCATCCGTAATCCGAAAGTGATTATCTTGGATGAAGCAACATCAGCACTCGATAATGCATCGGAGTACCATGTCCAGAAAGCAATGCAGGAGCTGATCAAAGGCAGAACAACGTTCATCGTCGCTCATCGGTTGTCCACGATTCGCGATGCTGATCGGATCGTCGTGATGAAGCAAGGGCGTATTGCAGAGATCGGCACATTCGATGAGCTGATTACGCGCAAAGGCGAATTCTACAACCTGAAGCAGCTTCAGATTTAACGGCGGAAAAAGGCTGTCCTTAACCACATCCATACGGATGAAGGGTTAGGGACAGCCTATTTGTTTAGGAATTCGTGGTACGTTACAGCGATAGCTCTAGAATTTGACGGACATCTGCTTCTTGCAGCTTCTTGAAGTTGCCAAGCGGCCCGAAGAGGACGGCTTCTTTAGCCATCGTGTCTAAATTGTCTCGGCCAATGTTGTAGTAAGCCAGTGTTGCCGGTGCGCCAATGCGTGTGAAGAAGGCACGTGTTGCTTCGATGCCGGCCTGCGCCAGTTCCTCGTCCGATTTGTCCCCGCGTTCAATGCCCCATACGCGTTCAGCATATTGCGTGAAGCGGTCAATCCGCTCCTGATGCACATATTTCATCCAGTTCGGGAACACAATGGACAATCCTGCGCCATGCGGGATGTCGTAGATGGCACTGATTTCATGCTCGATGCCATGTGAAGCCCAATCGTTCTGGGTGCCGACACTGATTAGGCCGCCGTTCAAGGCCATTGTGCCGCAGAGCATCAAATTCGCGCGCGCATCGTAATTCTCCGGATTCTCTAGCGCGATCTCCGCGTTCTCGATAACCGTCTGGAGAATTGATTCGCACAGACGTTCTTGCAGCGGCGCGTTAGGCGTCAGTGTAAAGTACTGTTCAAATACATGTGACATGATATCGACAACGCCGTTTACCGTTTGGTCACGCGGTACGGAGAACGTAAGCGTCGGGTCCAAAATCGAGAAACGCGGGTAGACGTGCATGCTGCTGAATGCACGTTTCTGCTTAGTTTCCCAGTTTGAAATGACGGCATTGCCGTTCATTTCGGAGCCAGTAGCCGATAGCGTCAGAATAGTGCCGATTGGGAGCGCGTCGGCAACAGCGGCCTTTTGCATCATGAAATCCCAAACATCACCGTCGTAGAGCGCGCCTGCTGCAATCGCTTTGGCTGCATCCAGTACACTGCCGCCCCCAACTGCAAGCACGAGGTCGACCTTCTCGCTGCGGCACAGCTCGATTCCGCGGTTAACGGAGGTTAGACGAGGGTTCGGCTCAATACCGGAAAGTTCCACGACTTTCGCATCGATGGATTTCAATTGCGTGATGACTTCATCATATAGGCCGGTTTTCTTGATGCTGCCGGATCCGTAAACGAGAAGAACCGTCTTGCCGTAAGCTTCAGTCAGCTCGCCTAATTGACTGACTGTACCGCTGCCGAAGACGATTTTCGTTGGGTTCTGAAAGGAAAAGGAATTCATATCGCACCTCCATAAGTTGGTTACACCATGCTTATCTTATCGAGATGGGGTTAGTGAAGTCAAGGTGACGGCAAGTTAGCCGCGTACGTTGCGTAATCAACCAGAGCCATTTCTTCCGATTGTCCAAGAAGCGCTTCGGCACGACGCCGCGTGAATATCGGATGAAGAAAATATTGTCATAATCAGTCATAATATACGAATCTACTAACTGTCCCTAGTGGACTGTTTTTTCTTTATTTTACGCCAAAATCTGACAAAAATTTTTCTTGACAAATATGACATCTAGATAACAAAGGATGAAATAGCGAACGAATCAAAATTTTCAGAAAATAGGGTGCCAACTTTAAAAAGAGAGTGTATAATGAAATAAAAATCGCGCCTGCGTTAGTAAACATGACAATACCTTAACAATAGCTACACTAGGGGAGGTGCATGCCATTATGGCTAATGCGGCTGCAATCGGTCTTTCATTGCGCGATTTATATCTTTTTAACAAAGGAAATTTATTTCATAGTTACCGTACTTTCGGCGCGCACCCGATTCGTCTCGGCGATGAAACCGGCGTTCGATTCACCGTTTGGGCTCCCAATGCCAAGCATGTTCGAATTGTTGGTTTGTTCAACGAATGGAATGGGTATCAACATGAGATGGAGCTTCTTGGCGAAACCGGCGTATGGAGCTTATTTATTCCAAGTATTGGGCCGGGGACGGTGTACAAGTACGAAATTCAAACCCATGATGGGGCTCTGCTGCTTAAATCGGACCCTTATGCGTTTCAATCCGAACTGCGGCCAAGCACCGCATCGGTTGTTGCAGAAGTATTCCATTTTAACTGGAATGATGGAGACTGGCATCAGCGTAAGCTAGAAGACAGTCCTTATCACGAAGCGATGCTCACGTACGAGGTTCACCTTGGTTCATGGCGCAATTGGGGCAAGGAGCTGTTCTGGACCTACGAAGAGATGGCAGGCGCGCTTGTGGATTACGTCGTAGAGATGGGGTATACCCATATCGAGCTGCTCCCTATTACCGAGCATCCGCTTGACCAATCTTGGGGTTATCAAGCGACTGGCTATTATGCACCTACGAGTCGATACGGAACACCTGAGCAGCTCATGCATCTCATCGATCGCTGCCATCAGCGCGGGATCGGAGTCATCTTGGACTGGGTTCCCGGTCATTTCTGTAAGGATGATCATGGCTTGCGCCTGTTTGATGGGACACCGATCTTCGAAGGGAAGAACTGGAAGCTGGCTGAGAAACCGTTGTGGGGGACACTTGCTTTCGACTTTAGCTGTACGGAAGTGCAAAGTTTTCTAATTTCCAATGCGATCTATTGGATGGACGTTTTCCATATCGACGGTCTGCGCGTGGATGCCGTTGCCAGTATGATCGATCTTCATTTTGACAAACCTCCTGAGCTTTACACCTACAATGCTTTTGGCGGCACGGAGAATACCGATGCCATCCGTTTTCTGAAACGTTTGAACGAAACCGTTTTTCAGTATTTTCCGGATGCTTTAATGATTGCCGAAGACTCTTCTTCTTGGCCAGCCGTTACCTCTCCTACTTACATGGGCGGCCTTGGCTTCAACTTCAAATGGAATATGGGTTGGATGAATGACATGCTGCGCTATATGGCGCTTGATCCAAACGATCGCATGCGGCATCACAATCTCATCACCTTCTCTCTCGTTTATGCATTCTCTGAAAATTTCGTATTGCCGCTTTCACACGACGAGGTCGTTCATGGGAAGCGTTCGCTCTTGAACAAAATGTCAGGCAACTATGAACAGAAATTCGCGCAGCTCCGCTTATTCTACGGCTATTGGATGACGCATCCGGGCAAGAAACTGCTCTTTATGGGTGGTGAGTGGGGTCAGTTTGACGAATGGAAAGACGCTGAGGCACTTGATTGGCAGCTTCTTGACTATCGTGCTCACGGGAGCATGCACCATTACGTAAAATCCCTTAATCATATATATGGCGAGCAGCCATCGCTGTGGGAGCGGGATTGTGACCCCGGCGGGTTTGAATGGATTGACGTTCATAACGCCGCGCAGAGCGTCATCGTCTTTATGCGCCGCGGACATGCGACGAACGAGTTCACGATTGTTGTCTGCAATTTCTCCTATCACAACTACTCCGACTATCGAATCGGCGTACCGGAATCCGGTGAATACCGGATCGCATTGCACAGTGAGGCGGCAACCTTCGGTGGTGTCTTAACGGACATCCCGGAAGTTCTATATAGCAAGTCGACACCATGGCATGGAAGGCCTAGCAGCATTTCGCTGGAACTTCCGCCGCTATCCATTCAATTACTGGTATTTGCCAAGGAGTCACTTGACCGCAATGATCGCTTTACAACGTAGCACGGATTGACAGCAATCATTACACCTACTGCAGCAAGCCGTTGCAGTATAGAAGGAGAGTGTGTCCATGGGCAGAAAACGTATGGTGGCCATGCTTCTTGCCGGAGGAGAAGGAAAAAGGCTCGGCGTGCTAACGAAAGATGTAGCAAAGCCGGCGGTCCATTTTGGCGGGAAGTACCGAATTATCGATTTTACTCTAAGCAACTGTGCACATTCGGGCATCGACACAATCGGCGTTCTGACGCAATATCAGCCGCTGGTCCTGAACACCTATCTTGGAATCGGCAGTCCATGGGGACTTGACCGACGCGACGGCGGAATGGCAATACTTCCTCCTTATGTGAAGCAAAAGGGCGGTATGTGGTACAAAGGCACCGCAAATGCTATCTATCAAAATATGGGGTTTATCGATCGGTATGATCCTGATTATGTATTAGTGATTTCAGGTGATCACATTTATAAAATGGATTATGAGCTCATGCTGCGAGAGCATGAGGAGCGCGGTGCCGATGTTACGATTGCGTGCATTGAAGTGGGCTGGAAGGAAGCGAGCCGCTTCGGGATTATGCATGTCGATGATGAAGGTGCCATCACTTCGTTTGAAGAGAAACCGAAAGTGCCGACGAGCAATTTGGCATCGATGGGTGTGTATATTTTCTCCTGGCCGGTATTGCAGCAGTATTTGGTTCGCGATGAAGCGAATCGGTTATCCGGCAATGACTTCGGTAAAGACATCATTCCGGCCATGCTGCAAGACGGCGTGAAGCTTCAGTCGTACACGTTTGACGGGTATTGGAAGGATGTCGGTACGCTCGAAAGTCTGTGGGAAGCCAATATGGATCTGCTGTCGGAGAAGCCGGCACTTGATCTGAACGACCGTGATTGGCGCATTTACTCCGTCAACCCGAATCGGCCGGCGCATTACTCTGCGGCTACAGCGGATATCGTAGACTCGCTCATTACGGAGGGCTGCCTGGTTGAAGGACTCGTACATCGATCGGTATTGTTCCATGGCGTTCAGTCCGGCATTGACAGTCAAGTACGTGAATCCGTGATTATGCCGAACGTGAAGATCGGCAAAGGGGCTCGTATCTACCGTGCTATTATTGGCGAAGGAGCGATCATTGGTGAAGGTGTTATCATCGGCAATCCGGATAAGAGTGCGGTTACTGTTATAGGAAGTGATGAACTCGTTACGGCTTCTCATTCATTGCAGGAGGTAGAGCAGTCATGAACTCCAACATACTAGGTGTCATTAATCTAATTCACGAATCCGATGAGATGGAGACCTTGACCGCTAACCGCTGCTTGGCTACTGTCCCGTTTGGTGCACGGTTTCGGCTAATTGATTTCACGCTTTCCAGCATGGTCAATTCAGGCATTACGAAAGTTGGCGTGTTCGCGCAAACCAAATATCGTTCGCTTATTGACCATTTGGGTTCCGGCAAGCATTGGGATTTACATCATCGTCAGAGCGGTTTGTTCATCATGCCGCCTGTAACGGATGACGTTAATGAGGTACGGCGCGGTGATCTCTATCACTTCTATCAGCACCGCGACTACTTTACGCGCTCGTCGCAAGAGTACGTGCTTGTTGCACGCAGTCATATGATTTGCAATGTGGACTATGACGCCATGTTGTCGTCGCACAAAGCAAGCGGCGCGGATATTACGGTCGTTACGAAAGAGCAAACGGAGTTGTTTGGCGGGAAAGCTCGTAAGCTGCAAACGGACGAGAAAGGGCGCGTCACGGCTATGCAGGATCATTACGGCCGGCTGGAGAGCGATCTGATCTCGATGGAAATGTACTTAATGCGCAAGGAACTGCTGCTTGAGCTGGTAGACACTTCGCTTGCACAAGGGCAGGATCATCTTGTGCGCCATGCGATTATGTCGCGAGTGAACCAACTCCACATTCAAAGCTACGCTTATGATGGTTATCTCGGTGTAGTAAATACGCTGAACAGCTATTACAAGAACAACATGCAGCTTCTTCGTCCGGAAGTATGGAAGAGCCTGTTCTTCGAACCGGGTCCGATCTATACGAAGGTTAAGGATGAGCCGCCGGCTCGCTACGCGGAAGGCGCTAAGACATCAAATTCACTCGTTGCAAACGGCTGTATCATCGAAGGCACAGTGATCAACAGCATTTTGTTCAGGGGCGTACATGTACGAAAAGGAGCTGTTGTGCGCAACAGCATCATTATGCAAAACGGCATAATCGGTGAGCATAGCTTCGTGGATCATGTCATCCTCGACAAAGATGTTACCGTAGAACGCAGCCGCGAGCTGCGCGGTGCCGAAGTATCTCCTTTCCTTGCGGTTAAGCGGAAAGTGATCTAATGCATGCAAGAAGAACTGTTCGATTGCGAATCTAGAGAGATAGAAGTTGAGTAGAGGTGAAACCATACGATGAATGTTTTATTCGCTGCTTCTGAGGCGGTGCCGCTCGTTAAGACGGGCGGCCTCGCTGATGTGGCCGGCGCATTGCCGAAAGCACTGCGTTCTAAAGTCGGCGCGGATGTACGCGTCATTCTGCCCAAGTACGATACGATTCCGGCTGCTATGGCGGAACAGTTCGAGACCATTGCTACTTTCAACGTGCGGCTGGGCTGGAGAGACCTGTACTGCGGCCTGCTCAAGGCCGAGATTGACGGCATTGTCTACTATTTGATTGATAACGAGTTTTATTTCAAGCGCGGTGTTCTTTACGGATATGGCGATGATGCGGAGCGTTTCGTATTTTTCTGCTTTGCTGTGATGGAGTCGCTCTATCACATGGATTTCCGGCCTGATATTATTCATTGCCATGATTGGCAAACCGGACTTATTCCGTTCCTGCTCAAAACCAGATACAAACACGACCCGGCATGCCGAGACATCGCTTCTGTGTACACGATTCATAATTTAAGATATCAAGGGGTATTCGGCCGAGAGCTGCTGAAGGATCTGCTTGGTTCCGGCGATGAATTGTTTGGCTCGGAAGGCATTGATTTCTACGGTGCAGGCAACTGCATGATGGGTGGTCTGCGGTATGCGGACAAGCTGACGACAGTGAGCCCTACCTACGCGGAGGAAATCAAGACGGAAGCGTATGGGGAGAAGCTTGAAGGGCTGCTGCGTTACCGTTCGGAAGATTTGGTCGGTATCGTGAATGGTATCGACACGGTGCTGT
This sequence comes from Paenibacillus sp. N22P23, assembly GCF_059383735.1. NCBI lineage: Bacteria > Bacillati > Bacillota > Bacilli > Caryophanales > Paenibacillaceae > Paenibacillus > Paenibacillus sp. N22P23. Next base: position 1,807,790 of record NZ_JBXENT010000001.1, on the reverse strand, counting down.
TCGATCCGATGAATGATCCTGCCGTGGACGTTCCCTATCGAGGATCATTGCCTCGCAAAAGGAAGAATAAGCTTGCACTGCAGCGTGAGCTGGGGCTGACGGAATCGGAGTCGACGCCGCTAATCGGCATCGTTTCCAGGCTGGTCGATCAGAAGGGGTTTGATTTGATTGAAGCGGTGCTGGAGCAAATCTTGAAGGAAGATGTACAGTTGGTCGTGCTAGGTTCCGGTGATTGGAACTTCGAGCAAATGTTCCGCCGTGCAGAGCTGAAGAAGCCTGGTCAGGTTACGACTTGGTTTGGGTTTAACGACGGTCTGGCTCGCAGAATCTATGCCGGCAGTGATATGTACTTGATGCCTTCGCAGTTCGAGCCTTGTGGACTTAGCCAGCTTCTGGCTCTGCGTTACCGGTCTGTTCCGATCGTCCGTGAGACTGGCGGTTTGAAGGACACCGTTCAGGCTTATAACGAGTTTACAGGCGAAGGAAACGGATTTAGCTTTACAAACTATAACGCGCATGATCTCCTCTTTACGATTCGCAGAGCACTCGAGTTCTATCGGGATGAAGAAGTGTGGCAGCGAATCGTGGCCAATGGCGCCAAAGAAGATATCAGCTGGACGCGTTCAGCGAAAGCCTATATGTCGTTGTATAGTGCAATTGCGCCTAATCGAAAGGAGAGTCATCCATGGCCCGTCATCTCGTAATTGGCAATGGTAAAATACTGATTAATTTGGACCGAAACAACTACATCCGAGACATTTACTATCCTTTCGTCGGTCAACTGAATCATGTGGGCGGCCAATATTGTCGATTTGGGATATGGGCAGGGGGACAGTTTTCCTGGCTGGAAGATCCGGAATGGAAGTTTGAGCTGTCTTACGTCGAGGATTCACTTGTAACCAATGTCATCGCGCGTAACGAACGACTTGCTGTGGAGCTGCATATGAATGACGGCATTCATCAGCGGGAATGCATCTACATCAAACGCGTCGTCGTGCGAAATCTAGGTTCGGATCCGCGTGAATTCCGTTTGTTCTTTCATCATGACCTCATGATTGACGGTTCGGAGGTAGGAGACACGGCGGCCTATTATCCGGAGAACCATACGCTTTACCACTACAAACGGTCTTCGTATTTCATGTTCAACGGCTTCTCGGACGAAGGCGGCATCATGCAATATACGACGGGGATCAAACGATTCCAATCCGCAGAAGGAACCTGGCGGGATGCTGAGGACGGAACGCTGATGGGCAACTCCATCGCGCAAGGATCTGTTGACAGTACGATCAGCTTCCGTACGGTTGTGCCTGCTGGCGGGGAGAAGACGGTCTATTATTGGATGTCGATCGGCAAGAATTTGGAAGAGGTCAAATCGCTTAATCAGTACGTGCAGGAGAGCCATCCGGAGAAATTGCTGAGCCGAATTGTGATCTATTGGAAGCACTGGCTCCATCGCGCAGAGAATAATCTGGGTGATCTGAATGAAGAAGCGGCGAACATGTTCCGATTAAGCTTGCTGCTCGTTCGGACGCAAACCGATGAGCGGGGAGCAATTGTAGCAGCGAACGATACGGATATTCTGCAATACAATCGCGACCACTACAGTTATATGTGGCCGCGTGACGGAGCATTGATTGCCGATGCGATGTCTGCTGCAGGTTTCCAAAGCGTAATCGCGCCGTTCTTCCAATTCTGTGCGCAGACGCTGTCACCGGACGGGTATTTGTTTCACAAATACAATCCCGACGGAACGGTAGGCTCCAGCTGGCATCCGTATATCGTGCAGGGCAGCAGGCGCTTGCCGATTCAAGAGGACGAAACAGCGTTAGTGCTGTTCGCACTTTGGAGGGATTATACGCGGCATCAAGTCATCGAGCTGCCGCAGTCGCTCTATAACAACCTGATTCGCAAAGGCGCAGCCTTCTTGAGTCAGTATATGGAGCACAGCTTATCGCTTCCGAAGCCTAGCTATGATCTGTGGGAAGAACGTTACGGCATATGGACCTATACCGTTGCCTCTGTGTACGGCGGATTAATGGCGGCAGCATTCTTCACAGAGCTGTTTGGGGATTACGAACGCAGCGATCATCTTCGCAATACGGCGCAATCCATCAAGCACGGAATGCTTACTCATCTCTGGGATGAAGAGTCAGGCAGATTCGCGCGCGGTTTAATTCAGAAGGATAACCGCTGGGTGAAGGATATGACCTTGGAGAGCAGCTTGTTCGGCATCTGGGAATTCGGTGTGCTGCCTGTTGAGGATGAACGCGTCATTAAGACAATGAATGCGATTCGTGATGGGCTGACCATCCGAACACATGTCGGTGGCGTTGCGCGTTACACGAACGACTATTACTTCCAGCAATCCGGGGATATTGAGAATGTGCCGGGTAATCCATGGATCATCTGTACACTGTGGATTGCGAACTTCGAGATTGAATCGGCGAAGCAGTTAAGCGATCTGGTCCGTCCTCGCGAAACGATCAATTGGGTAGTCGAACACGCACTATCAAGCGGTGTGCTGCCAGAGCAATTGCATCCGCTTGACGGCAGTCCGCTTTCCGTAGCGCCTCTCACATGGTCTCATGCGACTTATGTGCAGTCGGTGACGCGGTACGCAGAGAAATATGCTGAGCTTTCCGCTAAAGAATAGAACGAATGAAAACAGCAGCTATTGCGGCTCATGCGCCGCGATAGCTGCTGTTTTCTTCTGGATAGGGACTTGAATCTCAAACATAACCTCGCTCGGATTATCGGTAATCGTAATGTCCACCTGCATAATTTGCAGCGCATCCCCTGTTATCTCATATCCATCCTCTTCAAGCTTGCGGCACAATGTGTCGAGACTTTCACTGCGATTCCACAACTCCCCATAGTAGCGGATACAGGCAAACGAACCGGCTGGAATTGTAATCAGATTCCCCTTCGGAACAGTAGTAGCACGCTTAGCCACAACGAAGATCGTAGACGGCGACTCGAATTGACGAGCCTCCAAGTCTTCCTGTGATAACAAGACGCCTAGCCTGTTGCTAGCCAGTATCGGAGCCGTCTCCGTAAGCCTGTTTTCCAGCCCCAGCACGCCATAACACAGCTCCAGGTTGCTGTTAATCTTCTGATGCAGCGTGAATAATTTCCGACGCTCCAGCTGACGTATAGTGACGGCAGGGCTGCCAACCTCGGCAATAACCTCTCGTAGAAAAGCCAGCTTATCGCGGATATTCTCCTCGAGTGCTGTCATTTCTTGTAGTTTAAGGACGAGCTCTTCGTGTTTGGCTGCCAAAAGGTCCGTTGAATTCTTAATATTGCGCTCATTGAAATATTGCTTTACTTCGTTCGTGTTCATCCCAAGCTGTCGCAGCTCTTTAATCGTACCCAGAACCTCATATTGAAAAATCGAATAGTACCTGTAGCCGGTATGAGGATCGACTTGCTGAGGCTTAAACAGATCGATTCTGTCGTAATGACGAAGCGTTTCGGCAGAAATCCCGCGCAGCTGCGCCATTTCGCTAATCGACAGCCGTTCTTTCATAGGTAAATCACCTCACTTCACTACTCATGTTATAAAATATAACATTGCGATTGACTTTTGTGTAGCACAAAGGTTTACAATCGCTTTAAGTTAATCGAGTGGAGGGAACGAACCATGAAAAAGCGTGTATTATCCATCATCACAACATGCATAATGGCAGGTTTGCTGCTGAGCAGCTGCGCAAGCAACAATGGCGGTGGCACGGAGAAATCCAGTGATCCGCTCAAAATCGGCCTGAATCCGTTCCCGACCTATTTTCTCTGGTATGTGGCGCAGGAGAAAGGGTTCTTCGAGAAACACGGCGTTGATGTGGAGCTCGAATGGTTCCCTAGCTATAGCGACGGCTTATCGGCGCTGAATTCCGGCAATGTAGACGCCAACAGCCAAACACTCAGTGACACGCTGCCGCCGGTGGGCAAAGGCATTAAGCTGCAAATTCCGATGATTATCGATTACTCCGACGGCGCTGATGGATTTGTCGTCGACCCCTCGATCAAAAGCTTCGAAGATTTGAAAGGCATGCGAATTGCGACTGAACTTGGTACGGTGGATCAATTCTTCATGCTGACGGTCCTCAAGCAACATGGATTATCGGAGAAGGATATTAACTACTTCAACATGGCAATTGCCGATGCAGGCTCATCCTTCCTTGCAGGCAAAATCGACGCCGCTGTCATCTGGGAGCCATTCCTGAGTGAAACGCTGAGCTCCGGCAAGGGGAAGCTGCTTTTCTCCTCGAAGGAGACGCCGGGACTGCTCATGGACACCATCGCTTTCCGCGAAAGTATTATCAAGGATCGTCCAGAAGATGTGAAGAATGTGATGGCTGCTTGGTTCGATGCCGTAAGTTTCTTGAAGGACAGTCCAGACGAAGCGATCGCCATTATGGCGAAACACGCGGAGATTACGCCGGAGGAATTCAAGATCTCCCTTGAAGGTGTGAAAGTATACGATCTGAACGACAACGTGGAATCGCAGAAAGAAGAAGAGGCGTACACATCCGTAAAGTATAACGGCGAACAGGTCGGTGCTTTTCTGAAGGAACTGAAATTTATCGATGAGCTTCCGGATATGAGCAAGCTGTACAATCCGTCATTTATCAATCAACTGGCAGACGAGAAATAGGGAGGAATAGCAAATGAATATTCTAGTAACCGGCGGTATGGGTTTCTTAGGTTCAAATTTGGTTCCGATGCTGAGAGAGCGCGGCTACCGCGTCGTAAGCTACGATCGCAGAGTGAAGGATAACGGGGGAGATGAATCCCTCACCTATATACAAGGTGATTTGCTTGATTTGCCTCTTATTCTGGAGACTATTCGCACCTATAAGATCGACCGAATTATTCATACGGCTGCAATCTCCCATCCGGTCACAGCCATTGATATCCCGTACCAGACAGTCATGACCAATGCAGTTGGCACGACGAATATGTTCGAAGCAGCTAGGCTGTCCGGTATCAAACGAGTGGTCAATCTGAGTTCCGAGTACGCTTACGGCAACAATGCTGAGCTGGGTACGGTGACGGAGGATGTACCGCTCCATCCGAGCGGGGTGTACGGTGCTACGAAAGTATTTACGGAGAAGCTGGCTTATGGTTATCGCAATTTGTACGGCTTGGAGATTCCTTCGCTGCGACCGGGCTGGCTCTATGGGCCGGGACAGTTTATGCAGTGCTACATGAAGGATCTGATCGTGAATGCGATCAAAGGAGTGCCGACATACCTGAAGGAAGGACGCGACTACGGCTTTCAGTATGTACATGTGAAGGACGTGGCACAAGCCTGCATTTGTGCGATGGAAGCAGAGGATATGAAGAGCTATGTATACAGCATTACTGCTGGTTACAAAACAACGTTCGGTGAGCTCATCGCATTCGTGCAGGAGCTATACCCGGACGCCGTGATTGAAGTCGGGGATGGCCGCTTCTCTGAGCTGGACCATTACGGCACCTTCGATATTACGAAAGCGCGTGAAGAAATCGGCTACGAGCCTTCGCGGCCATTCTATGAAAGCGTGCGTGAATACGCGAACTGGCTTACGTTCAATCCCTACTAATCCATTAGAAGAGCGAGGTGCGAGACGATGAAAACAGAGACAAAAGGTGCGCCGGCATACAGCCATGCCAAATCGCTGCTCCGCGAGATGAGAGAGAGCTTGAAAGAAGGTATTATCCCCGTAGGCATCTTCAATGACCGCGAGCTGTATGAGCTTGAAATGGAGAAGATTTTTACGAAAAAATGGATTTATGTCGGCCACGAATCGGAAATTCCATCCGCAGGCGATTATGTGCTCCGCTATATTGGCGAAGATCCGTTCATCGTGAACCGTGATGAGTCCGGAGAGATCCGAGTCATGCTGGATGCCTGCGTCCATCGCGGCGTTCGGGTATGCCGGGCGGAGAAAGGAAATGCCTCGCATTTTCGCTGTCCCTATCATGGATTCATTTACAAAAACAACGGGAATCTGATCGGAATGCCTGCCCAGAAGCATGCGTACAATGGGTTGAACAAGAAGGATTGGGGCTTGCTTACGGCGCGGTGCGATACGATTCATGGGTTGATTTTCGCCTGTTTGGATAAGGAGACACCGCCGCTTGAGGAGTACCTGGCAGACAGCAAGTACTACCTGGATCTGCTGTTTGGTTTGCAGGATGAAGGGCTCGAGGTTATCGGTGAGCCTCAGCGCTGGATTGTGAACGCCAATTGGAAAGTTGCGGCGGAGAACTTCAGCGGTGATGCGTATCATCTGATATTCCTGCACCACTCGGCCTATGAAGTGGGGTCCTCGCCATTCTCCATGCTGGCCAATATGAACGGCGAGCAAATTCTTGCCGGCAACGGGCATTGCGTCGACATTTCGCTGGATAAAACCGAACAGGTCATCGAAATGCCGTACTGGAATTTTCCGCAGGAAATCGTTGATACCTTCCGGCTGGATCGACTGGAGCCGAAAGGACTCGAGATCGTTCGGGACTCCAAGGAAATGCTTGGCAATATTTTTCCGAACAGCTCGTTTCTGCTTATGACCGTCACGCCGGAGCGGGATTTGCCACCGGTGCCGTTCATCAGCATGCGCCAGTGGCGACCGAAAGGTCCGGATCAAATCGAAATTTGGAACTGGTTCCTGATGTTCAAGAATACGCCGCAGGAATTCAAGGAAGCTTCCTATCGCGCTGGTTCAGCGACGTTCAGCTTGGCGGGGATATTCGAGATGGATGATTCGATGACATGGGAGACGATTACGCAGACGGCAGGCAATCGGTTTGCGAAGAACAACTTGAAGTTGAATTTTCAAATGGGCATGAAAGGGATGGGAACAGCAAAACGAGACGAAGAATGGCCGCTCCCGGGCATTGCCTACTATCCGCGATATGGTGAAGGCAATCAGCGCTATTTCTATGAATCCTATGTAAATACGATGCTGGATGATGAAGATGAACCTAGCGGCGTTTGAGAGGAGCGGGACTGTTATGGGGAATGAAACGCTAATTGTTGAACAAGGAACAGAGCAGCTGCTGCAGGAGGGGCAGCGTTTTCTGATCCATGAGGCTGAGCTGCTGGACAACGGAAACTATACGGAATGGATGGCACTGCTGACGAGTGATATCCGCTATCAAATCCCGATCAGGTTGACTCGTGAGCGTCATGCACCGAGCCCGTTCAGCGATCAGGCCTTTCATATGAATGAGAATCTGGCATCCATCCAGATGCGGGTGGAGCGGACGTTCTCTGACTATAACTGGGCGGAGGATCCTCCGTCTCGAACGAGACATTTTCTGACGAATTTCCGAATAGCCGATGTTCGAGCGAGCAGTGAAGGTGCTGTGGAAATCGTCATCGTCAGCAATCTGCTGCTGTTTCGCAGCCGCTTTGACAGCCCGGCCTACGATTTGGTGTCAGGTGAACGTGAAGATACGATCCGGGAATGCGGCGACGCTGGCGTCTGGAAGCTGGCGAAACGGTTTGTCCGACTGGATCATACGACGATGGGAATCAGTAGCTTAGGTATTTTCTTATAGAAGGGGGCGGCAGGATGTCGGTAGAACAAGAGATTCGGATTGCCAATGAGTTTGCCAGCGTGACAGTTCGGAAGATTAGAACGCGCAACGGAGAGCGGCTGGAGATCATATCCAATGGGCTCGGCCTGCAAGTAAGCCTTGATCCACTGTCCCTTGAGAGTTTGACGTGGCAGCATGCGGAGATGTATTCTTCTCTGCTTCAGACACCACTTGAACCGTATCCGTTTGGCTCCGAAGTTCCAATTCCCGCGAAATGTGATTGTAAGGAGGAGAGTGAGCAATGCTAACCTATCAATCGAAAGGCATTTCTGTATTTCAAAGCGAACTCTATCAGACCAACTGCTTTGTCATCGAGACAAAGGATCTTGTCCTGATTGTAGATCCGAATTATTTGCCTTCGGAACTTGCTGTGATTCGAAAGCATGTCGATGCTGTCAAAGGTGAACGGCCGCTTTATCTGTTCTTTACACACTCAGATTTTGACCATATCGTCGGTTATGGTTCATTCACAGATTGCAGCGTTATTGCGGGAACGGCATTCGCTAATCACCCGGACAAAGTGGAGCGGGTTTCGGTTGTGGAGCGGCTGGATGATGAATTCTATATTAGCCGGCCATACAACATCTTATTTCCGCGTGTGGACCATGTCATCGAGCAAGATGGCGAGCAACTGGTCATTGGCGAAACGGTACTGACCTTCCGAACCGCATATGGACATAACGGAGATGGATTGATGTGCCTAGTGGAGCCTTGCCGGATGCTCATTACCGGTGATTATGTATCGGACATTGAATTCCCCTTCGTGTTTGACACCTTCGCGACATACCGGAGCACACTGGAGAAAATCACAGCGTATGCATGGTCGGTTCCCAATCTTCTATTGCTCCCTAGTCATGGCAGTGTGACGTCAGATCAAGATGAAATGATGCATCGTGCCGAAGCCTCGGAGGATTATCTGAGGCTGTGCGAAGAGCAGCATGATCTTGGCGTGTTATCGAGCGTGTTCGAAGCATTTATGAATCTGCAAGACTATCGGTACAAAATCGGATTCCGAAAGCGGCATGAAGCGAATATGGTACTGCTTGCGAACGAACGTAAATTACTGCATAACTTGCAATAATCTGAATATTGGGCATATTCCTCTTGAACTTTGTGCCGAAGGACTCTATAATATGGAACACAGCAACATACCAGGCGAAGACCAAAGACATGATTCCCATACGTCAGGCTGCACAGAGAGAGGGGCGATTGCTGCAAGCTCCTTCTGCCTTGAGATGTGAGTTACCCCTTTGCAGCCGTAACATTGAACCCGTCCGACTCTGTGTCGCGGTTGTAAATGGCACCGATTTATCCCCGTTACCGGATGCTAAGAAGGACCCCGCGACTGATCGTGATCGGCTGGGTCGAATTAGGGTGGAACCACGAGTCTGAACGCACTCGTCCCTTGGGACATGTGCGTTTTTTTGCGTTCAATTACAAGATCGGAGGAAGACTCGTGGAAAATGGGATTAAGGTGAAGCTGCAAAATGGTGGTGTAAGAAGTTTTGATGCAGGCGTATCGGTAGCTGATGTGGCAAAGGCAATCAGCTCCGCGCTTGCGAAGAATGCGGTGGCAGGCAAAGTGAACGGTAGAGTGGTCGATCTCAGTTATCCGCTTCAAGCGGATTGTGAGGTAGAGATGATTACGCTCGATAGTGATGCAGGGTTGGCGGTTCTTCGTCACAGTACAGCACATTTGATGGCGCAGGCGATTAAGAGGATATACGGCGATGAGGCCGTGCAATTAGGCGTAGGCCCTGTTATTGAAGACGGATTTTATTACGACATCGATATCGAGCAGCCGCTGACACCTGCTAACCTGCTCACAATTGAGAAAGAGATGGAGCGCATCGCCCAGCAGAACCTGCCGATTATACGGCGAGTGGTTAATCGAGAGGATGCACTTGCCTTTTTTGAAGCGCAGGGAGAGTCCTTGAAAGTGGAATTGATTCGCGATTTACCGGACTCGGCGGAGATTTCCATCTATGATCAAGGGGAGTTCTCGGATTTATGCCGTGGACCTCATCTGCCATCCACTGGCCGGATAAAGGCATTTAAGCTGTTGTCTGTCGCAGGAGCTTATTGGCGGGGGAATGCCGAGAATGCGGTGCTTCAGCGAGTATACGGTACAGCGTTTCCGAAGAAGTCGCAGCTGGAAGAGCATCTGAGTATGCTTGAGGAAGCGAAGAAACGGGATCATCGCAAGCTCGGCAAGGAGCTCGGACTGTTCATGTTCTCGGAAGAAGCGCCTGGAATGCCGTTCTATCTGCCTAAAGGAATGACAATTCGCAGCGAGCTTGAGCAGTTCTCGCGAGAGCTGCAGCGGGAGCGCGATTACGACGAAGTGCGGACACCTCTTATGCTGAACCAGCGGCTGTGGGAGCAATCCGGACATTGGGACCATTACAAAGATAATATGTATTTCACTAAGGTGGATGAGACTGACTTTGCGCTCAAACCGATGAATTGTCCGGGTCATATGTTAATTTACAAAAACAGCCTGCATTCCTACCGGGAACTGCCGATCCGGATCGCTGAATTCGGCCAAGTGCATCGTCATGAGTATTCCGGTGCGCTGAACGGAATGATGCGAGTGCGGACATTCTGCCAGGATGATGCCCATCTCTTCGTGAGACCGGATCAAATTGAAGATGAGATTGGCCGCGTCATCTCGCTCATCGACGACATTTACGCAGTGTTTGGTTTCGAGTATCGGATAGAGCTCTCCACTCGGCCGGAGGATTCGATGGGGGAGCCGGAGTTATGGGATCAAGCGGAAGCTGCGCTTGCGCAGGTACTGAACAATCGCGGGATTGCCTATCGCGTAAATGCAGGTGATGGCGCGTTCTACGGACCAAAAATTGATTTCCATATTCTCGATGCGCTGAAGAGAAGCTGGCAGTGCGCGACAATTCAGCTTGATTTTCAAATGCCGGAGAAATTCGAGTTGTCGTACATCGGGGAGGATGGGCAGAAGCATCGACCGATCGTTATCCACAGAGCCGTCTATGGTTCGATTGACCGGTTCATCGGCATCTTGACAGAGCATTATGCCGGGGCTTTCCCGCTATGGCTGGCGCCGGTTCAGGTGAAGGTTATACCTGTCTCAGGTGTTGATCTGGATTATGCGTATGAACTAAAAAAAGTGCTTGAACGATCCGCTGTCCGAGTCGAAGTCGATATTCGCAGTGAGAAGCTTGGCTATAAGATTCGCGAGGCACAGCTGGAGAAAGTGCCGTATATGCTGGTGATCGGTGAAGCGGAGCGCCATTCTGACATGGTTGCAGTGAGGCAGCGAGGACAAGGGGATATCGGTTCAATGCGTATCGATGCCATCATCGAACGGCTGAGCGAAGAGATCGCTTCGAAGAAGTAGTTTGAGGGGAAGCGAATGCAGACAGGACCTAGGTGTGCGTGAAAGGACATATGGTAAATTTAGCTTGACGGTGGGGTAGCGGGAGGCTAGTCTATTGCTGAACACCAAAGATTGGAAAGTCTCGGCTTATCTCGTGGATGGGGGAACGATGCTGTGAATTCAATTGATGATGTACAGGAGATTACGCTTCCCGAGCGGCATTATGTAGGGATGGCGATCACGTCCGTTTTTGCCGATCATGATCCGAAGCGGGTCGAGCAGCTAAAGAAGTCATTTATCGCCCGCAGATTCGAAATCAAACAGCTTGTGGACGCCGGAATTTACGTTTGTCCTTCGTTCGTCTGCGATCAGCTGTTTACGTATTTGTTCTGCATGGAGGTTCATTCGCTGCCTGCGATACCGGAAGGCATGATCGGGTTCACGATTCCATCACAGCGTTATGTAACGGTTCGGGTGCAAGACGGTGACCCGTATGAGTTGCTTCATGCCTATCTGAAGGCGAAAGCTCTTAACAATAATAAATGCGGTATGTCTCTTGAAATCTATAACGTGCATAAGCCGCATTGGCCTTCCGAGGTGGATGTCTATATTCCTTTGCTGGACTGATGTGGAAGTAATATACAAAAGCCGGCCTTCGCGTGAAGGTCGGCTTTTGTATGTGGTTTACTTTCTGCCCGGACGAGCTTGCGCAACGAAATCTACTTCACTGTACGTTTGGCTAACGATTTTTTAGTGCTGGTGCCCCGTTTCTTATTCCCGCCGGTTTTACTCATTCCACGTTCTGTTTTATTCGTTTTACTAGGCAAAACGGAAGGCTTCTGGATTATTATAGGCGATTGATCGCGTTTATGGTTGGGCAGCATGGCCGACATGTGGTCTGTATAAAATAAGGGTTGCGATCTATCTTCGACTACGCGTGTAAACCGCTGATCTTGCACGTATTCCGGCTCTTCGAGCTGTTCGATTTCGCTTACGATGCGCAATTCTTCATTAGATACGGGCTGTTTAACAACTAACAGATGGTACATAATTTGATAGGCTACATTGAATTGAGACTGCCTCAGAAGTGACAATTCAATAGGGTCATAGGTTTGAAAAGCTGGAAAGTAAAAAAACTCCATGCGAAGTACCCTATAATCTATTGGCGATTCCTTGCCTTCTACCAACGTCCAAGTTTCGTTTTTCGACAACATAATCTCTTCATGATCGATGATGCTATCAAGGCAGCGGGTCCAGTACCGAGGCGAATGTTCGTTGAATAGCTGCTTGTATTGCGGATTGACTAAATGAGAACTCACTTGCGCATACGGAGCAACGATACAGACGATTGCTTTATGCCGGCAAACGCGATATAACTCTAGCAATATGCCTTGAAGATTTTCCATATATTCAAGACAATGCGAAGCCATCACCAAATCTACCGAGGCATCTTCCAATGGAAGCTTTTGGGTGCCATCCCACTCCAATTCTTTATACGAATGCGAAACTCTATCATCATTCGCTTTATTGTCTTGGAATTTGAGAGTTGTACGGCCAAGGTGAAGTCTCATCTCGTTTCCTCTTTCCCTGAATCCTTTTATTCTATTATGGTATTCCGCATGGAAACTTCATGTCTATGTATTCGTCCTCCTCTGGCGGCCTATCTTTGTTCGCTAGACTTAGTAGATTTGCAGTATGCATTATTTATTGACAGAGCCTCAGTTCTGGGGCTTTGTCTGTTGACGGGCCAAAAGAAATGAGAAGGTTATCGCATATCATACAACAAGATCGCCTAAACCTGCCTGACGCCCGTACGGTTCGTTAGATATTCGCGGCATGCAAAATGAGGAGTGTGAGATGAGGTTTGCGTTTGGCAACATCCAGGTTAGGATTTTCGACTGGATATCAATTACTCTTCATCCACGATGACACGTACGGAGGCGACCACTTCCAGTGTCGGTCCATTGATTGAGATGGCGGTCTGAGGCTGTCGTTACAGATGCAGGTGCTTGCTGCAGCGGCGTCTGGTCTGAGAAGGCGAAGGAGTGACTGCAGCGCTGTGAAAGCAAAAACCGGCCCTGCCCGAAGGCAAGACCGGTTTTTGTTTATTGGGAGATCGAGATCATAAAAAGCCGCCGCGAAGAACGATAACGAGCAAAATATAAAGTACAAGAATTACGCCTGCACTAGTCCAAAGCACGCCTGGTCCGCCACCGCAACCTACTCCTGCGCCGCCTACACCTTGCATATATCCCACTGTACATACCTCCTGAGTGGTTGATTTGTGATGTTTCATATCACATTTGTAATATATGCCTTTGAGACGGAATCGATTGGACGTTTGTACGGGGTACGTTTGTAATTACGCATTCGCCCAGAAGGGACTGCAGTGGAAATGCGGGGTAATGTGCCTTGCGGTACAGCAGCCTACAATAGCCTCAACACGGAGGCGCAGCAAAGGGTTTGCGGCCAGGCATCTCACGGGCATATTGGCGGATATGTTTGACCCTTGATTCACCGCGCACTTTCAGGCCGTTCCCGATTAGTACCGTCGCCGCACTGCTGACGGCTATTACTTCGATACAACCAACACTGATGGTGGGCACAAGGTTGGTTGTCCGAATGAATGCTGGTACGTCATCGGACGCAGTTCCAAGCGGGTCCCAGGTCGGCGTTTTGCGATCGAATATGGAATAAGACTCAAAATAAACTTTACCTGATTGCTCATGATCAGCGGCGCGCTGTACGGCTAATGCGCGAAGAGAAGCGTTCACTTCTGCGCGATCACCGATTTGCACTACGGAAGCACCGCCTACGCTCGTTAAGTACAATCCGCCAACCTCGGATACACGCACTGGGTAGTCCGATATTACTCCACTGTCAGCCGGAAGCGGGGCACGGCTTCTCATAACCCCATCTCCTCCAGCTTCTCGATGGTTTCTTTCTTGAACACATCGGCTTCTCCTTCTGCGCGGCTTGCACCTTGCGGTTCATCAAGCGGTGCAAGCGGGCCAACGATAACCGATTCCGGAGGCGTATCGAACATGGAGATGAGCGTAATCTCTTCGGTATCGCCGATTTGAAGCATCGCTGCGCTCGCTACCCCGGTTATTTGAATACTGCCGACAGCAAGCACGTGGTTCACTACATTCATCTGCATAGTAAGGCGGCTCCTTCTCACGAATTTTGCAATCGGGCCAAGTAACTGCGAAGCGCAGCGTGGATGTCGCGCGTCGTCTTCCCGATGATGGTCTCTTGAATTTGTGCATCGCTGAGCGTGTGACCTCCTTCAGAGGAGGAACCGTCACCTTTTCCCTCACGATCCGCGGCTTGAATATAGAACTGAATTCTGGCACTCATTTGCTTGCGAATATCTTCAATGATGAGCCTGCGGTGATAAGGGTCGAGCGAAAGGCCGAGCTCTGCTTCAAGCTCACTGAGCTGCTGCGGAGCATTCTGATCTAAGTAGCGATCAATAACTAAGCGGATTTCCGGATAGGGAGAATCGGGTAATACCCCTCCGGGTCCAGCATTGCTAGGATGCGCTGGGAATACATTGGGCTTGAGATTGTTCACAGTCGGATTGTCGTTATTCGGTTTAGGTCCGGGATCGTTGACGACTACCGTGCTGTTGCCGTTTGGCATGACAATTTGGCCGATTTCTTTGATTTGCTCCTCGTTAGGCGGCGTCAGACCAATGTTCAGCGTGCCATCGAGCTTCTCGACCTTCAATTGGTCAAAATGATACTGAATCGTGTCAATATGATAGCTTGGCTTGGACTCTGCAGCATCCAAACGGACATTCAGCGCCTCGAGCTGCTTGCTAAGCCGGTTGATCACAGCCTGCTGCTCATCGAGCTGACATTGCAGCCTATGAAAATGCTGGTTAAACGCCGTCCATAGTTGCCAAGGAGTAGGCGGTGTGTTTGCCGGTTGCATACGCTCGGAGGCACCTCCTTGTTAATTCGGATTTGGCAGCGGAACGAAGTTCAGCGGATTCTCCGTGCTAAGCTCTTCGTTAAGCATAGGTGCCGGTTCTTTAAAGCCCCCTGAATTGTACATCTGCGAGAGGGAGGAAATCGCTCCAGCCGTCCCAACTTGCAGGACGGAGGAGTTTGCTACGCTGTCTACACGAAGCTGGTGGATCGTAATGGTTTGATGAACCGTAAGCTGCATTAGATGTTCACTCCGTTAGCAACTTCATTATTCGTATTGTCTTGGACATCCGGATCACTTGTATTCGTCGAACTGACAGCATTGTTTGAGTTGGTCAAACCGCCAGTGAGGAATGAGCCTGATCCCGCATACGTTTTGGATGAGCTGGACGGAGAGATCTGAACGGAATCACCGAATTGAACGACAGCACTGGAGCCGACACTGATTACTTTGACGAAGCCTACTATAGCGGGCATGATGTCTCACTCTCCCTAAACTGTTTTCAGCGAGCAGTTATTACATCGTATGCGGCAAATGCCTAGGTGTGACTTTGCGGCGCATACGTCATTAGCCTGCTGGTGGCTGGAAATCGCGATTCGGCAGTAGCGCCTATAAAGCTGCCCGCATAAACTAAATGCTATAACGCCATTAGGCGGAGGTGTGTTTGCATGTCAACGAAATCGAAGTGGGAAGAATTAGAGGATTGGATGGAGGGGCAGCAGCTGCCTAAAGGCTTCGACATCTTCCGTCAGTCCGATTGGATCGAGAACTACGTTCGCGGCATGATGAACAAAGCACTGCCGGCAGCAACCTCGGCACTGAATCCTACTTCATCTAATATTGTAGAAACCAAGAGATATGTCATCATTACGTATCCGCTCGGCGAATCTGCTGACCTTTCGGCTGTCCGCCTGGTCGTGAAGGAGGATCGCGTGAAGCTAAGCGGTATGGCCGGCAAGAATGATGAAAGCATTAAACTGCCGAAGCTGGTGCTGCCAAAGACATGCCATGCCGTCTATGATGGCGCGGCACTCAAGATCAAGCTCCGTAAGCGTCCATCCAGCAAACGCACGCATACTGCAACGATTCAAGGGTTGTAAAGCAGCCCTTTTCCAATAGAAATGTCACGAATTTGTTTGAACTTCCTATGTTCCCCTGCTGGCTATACGTCACAGGCTTGGCTATAATGCAAATAAAGACTTGCATAGGGAGTGTTATTCGTGACTCTGGTTGACGTTAGTGCTATATCTGCAGCCTTGTTTATTACAGGCGCGGTGTTTATTATGCTGATATTTGGATTGCTGAGTTTTGGCATCGTGAAGATGTTCGAGCAGCGTATTCGCGCCGGTGTGTACAGCTTCGCTGGAGCGGCTGTCAGTGCCATTTCGTTCGGAATTATTCTGAAACAATGGTTTGTCTGATCTAGAAATAGGTGGAATAATTGTACAAAGCGGGCTGTCACAGCGACTTAGTTACTAAGTCTGGGGCAGCTTTTTTGCGCGAAAAAGTTTGTTTGTCCAATTGGGCTCGAAAAGGCGAAAAATAGTCAATAATCCAAGTTGCCAGAACATAAGATGGAGTATAAGATAATCATATGAGAGAATATTCAGAACATTTCGTCAATGAAGCCAAACGGAGGGAGGGATTGCCGATGAACAAAAGTTATGAAGTTGAATACTGCAATTTGGAGCTGCGTTTCGACAGGCGGCAAATCCAAAATCTCATTCGGGATTTGATCCAGGAGGGATATTCGCTTTATTGGAGCGAAACGGACGTTTATTTTCTCATCTCAGTACGCAGCGGGCGCAAGCTTGTGAAGCTCCGGTTTCAACGTGTCCGCAACCGTTACAAAATTGTCGGTGATTATCTGATTAAAGATGAGAAGCTGTCGGATTTATTGGAGAAACTGATTAACGATTCCCGCGGTCATGCAGTTGTCAAACGGTTCAAAGACAGGCAAATCGTCATTGAGAGCATTATGTTTGGTGAAATCATCCGACTTGTGGAGGTGTCCGGCATGGAACATCGCATCATCTATCAGAAGAAACCTTTTGTTACGGTAGAGGAAGTCATTCAGGCGTTTCAGTCGAAAAGGGCTGAGGAGCGAGCGTCAGTGCTACGGTATGAGCTTGATTATGAGCTTTCGGTCCTCCATGAAGCGATTACGGAAGAGCGAGACGCAGACATCACGCAGTCGAAGGAAAGACTGCAATCCCTTAGAACTGAGATGATACAGCTTGAGCTTTGAAATAACCGAGATTAAAGATAGAAAATAAACCTCCGGGATGCTTGCAAACCGGGGGTTTATTTTGTTTGTGCGGCAAGATATGGGGGGAATCGACATTTTTCTGGAGAAGAAGGTTTTCATTCCTGTTCAAAAGGAGTAAAATATGTGTATTGTATTCGCAAGCGAAGGTTCATGCTTCGCCGTACTGTGTCATTACTATAACAGAGAAAAGGTGTGGAGAATCAAATGTCTAAGCAGCAAATCGGCGTTATCGGTCTTGCCGTTATGGGTAAGAACCTTGCACTTAATATTGAGAGCAGAGGATTTACGGTATCGGTCTATAACCGTTCCCGTGAGAAAACAGACGATCTCTTGAATGAATCGGCTGGCAAAAACCTTGTCGGTACATATACTGTCGAGGAGTTTGTAGCATCGCTTGAAGTACCTCGCAAAATTCTTATCATGGTCCAAGCTGGCGCAGGTACAGATGCAACGATTGATGCACTAGTTCCGCTTCTAGATCAAGGCGATATTATTATTGATGGCGGCAACGCTTATTTCCCAGATACACAGCGCCGCAGCAAAGCACTTGAAGCACGCGGTCTTCGTTTCATCGGCACAGGCGTTTCCGGCGGTGAAGAAGGCGCACTGAAAGGACCGTCCATCATGCCTGGCGGTCAAGAGTCTGCTTATAAACTTGTTGAGCCCATTCTTACAGCGATTTCCGCGAAAGTCGGCGGCGACGCTTGCTGCACATACATCGGACCAGACGGTGCCGGCCACTACGTGAAAATGGTGCATAACGGTATCGAGTATGGCGATATGCAATTGATCTGCGAAGCGTATGACTTGCTCAAACGCGTTCTGGGCGTAAGCACAGAAGAATTGCAATCGATCTTCACCGAGTGGAACAAAGGTGAGCTTGACAGCTACCTAATCGAAATTACAGCTGATATTTTCTCCAAATACGATCCGGAAACCAAACAGCCGATGGTTGATGTTATCCTTGACTCCGCTGGCCAGAAGGGTACTGGTAAATGGACAAGCCAAAGCGCGCTTGATCTTGGCGTGCCGCTTTCCATCATTACAGAATCCGTCTTCTCCCGTTTCTTGTCTGCCCTTAAAGACGAGCGCGTCGCAGCAAGCAAATTGCTGAAAGGACCACAATCGGCTCCTTACCAAGGTGACAAGGCTGCTTTCATAGAAGCAGTTCGCAAAGCATTGTTCGCAAGTAAAATTTGCTCATATGCGCAAGGCTTCGCACAAATGCGCGCAGCTAGCGACGAGTATGGCTGGAACCTGCGTTACGGCGATATCGCGATGATTTTCCGCGGCGGCTGCATCATCCGTGCCGGCTTCCTGCAGAACATCAAAGATGCGTATGACAAAAACCCAGGTTTGACTAACCTGCTTCTTGACGGCCACTTCCAAGAAATCGTGGAATCGTACCAAGGTGCATGGCGTGAAGTAATCGCAACTGCGGTAACGCAAGGTATTCCGGTACCGGCATTCTCCAGTGCACTGTCGTACTACGACAGCTATCGCACAGAGCGTTTGCCTGCGAACCTGCTGCAAGCGCAGCGCGACTACTTCGGCGCACACACGTTCAAGCGTGTGGACAAAGAAGGTTCATTCCACTTTAATTGGATTCAATCGTAAGACCCGATATAACATCCTGCAGGCAGCTTCGTAGTCGGTCGGACTCTTGGCCGCAGCCGCTGCGTTGCTGCTTGAGCAGGAACAACGAAGCTTCTGCAAAGCTTTGAAATTTTTTTAATAAGAGTGGCTGAGGGAGACTGAGTAATTCAGGTGCTTCGTCAGCCATTTTCTTTTTCATATACTCTAAGGTCCATAGCACATCTTCACGGGAAAGCGGATAATCCGGATTGAAGATCCTGTCCACACGGTACTGGACGGAGAAGGGCTCGGGGATTGGAGCCATATCGAGGTCACTCCTTCATGGATTTGTGGGCATCGGTACTATCAACTCTACGGAAGAAACCAATTTTTTATACCCGTTAATCAGTAATAATGATATAATCACGGGAAAATGTTTTTTTGTTAACGTAAAGGTTGGGATGGTGTTTTTTCGATGCATAAGGAAAAGTCGCTTCATCATGTCGTACTCATCGGATTTATGGGAACCGGTAAGTCCACGGTCAGCAAACAATTAGCAGCCCATCTGAAATGCGGTACTGCCGATATTGATGCCGAAATTGTGCGGCGTGAAGGCCAGGCGATTGCGGACATTTTCGCAGCTCGCGGTGAGGTGGACTTCAGGCTTGCGGAGACAGCTGCTCTGGCAGATGTACTTGAAAGATCGGAGCCTCTTGTGATCGCAACAGGCGGCGGAGCCGTCTTATCGGAGCGAAACCGTACCATGATGCTTCAAGATAGCTTTGTAGTCGCTTTATCCGCCCATCCGGAACAAATTATTGCCCGCGTCAGCGAAGATACTGCGCGTCCGCTGTTGCAAGGCGATCTGCGCGAACGCGTATTTAAACTGCTCGAAGATCGGAAACATGCGTATGACTTTGCACATTTGACGATCGATACGACGAATCTCAGCGTACATCAGGTTGTAGAGCAAATTGAGCACGGCATCAAGATGCGTTTCTAACACTTACATATAAAGGAGACCGACTAAAGATGGATGTACTCGTAACCCCGACACCGAAGCTGCAAGGCGAGCTTCAAGCGCTATCTTCCAAGAACTACACGACGCGTTACCTGCTTGTTGCCGCTCTGGCAGAAGGCACCAGCACGATTTATTACCCTGCACATAGTGAGGACAGCGATGCGATGCGCCGTTGTATTCGCGATCTTGGCGCAGTTATTGAAGAAGATGACGAGAAAATTACGATTACAGGCTTTGGTCGCAATCCCAAGGACGTTAAAGAGCTTGATGTAGGCAATGCAGGAGCTGTGCTTCGATTCCTTATGGCGATTGCTGCGCTTGCGCCTGATGTTACGTTCATCAACCGGTACCCGGATTCACTCGGCAAACGTCCCCATGATGATCTTATCGACGCTCTTGGCCAAATCGGAGTGGATGTTCAACATAATAATGGCAGATTGCCAATCACGATTCGCGGTGGCGCTGCCAAAGGCGGCAAGATTCAAGTTTCCGGCAATGTGAGCTCGCAGTTCTTGAGTGCATTGCTGTTCTTGACGCCGCTGCTTGAGGAAGACAGCGAGATCGAAGTGCTGCATGACCTTAAATCCAAGGTTGTCGTGGGACAAACCCTTGAAGTTCTTGCACAAGCAGGCATCGTGATTGAAGCAAGCGACGACCTCATGCACTATCGCATCGCAGGCGGTCAACGTTATGAAGCGAAGAAATACATCGTACAAGGCGACTATCCCGGTTCTGCCGCTGTACTTGCCGCTGCTGCGGTTACGCAATCCGATGTCATCTTGCATCGTTTGGAAGAGAACAGCAAGCAAGGCGAACGCGCGATCGTGGATGTGCTGCGTATGATGGAAGTACCGCTTACACACGAGAATGGTATCGTTCATGTGAAAGGGAACGGCAAGCTGAAGGCCGTTGAGTTCGATGGCGATAAAGCGACAGATGCCGTACTTGCCATGGTTGCTGCTGCGGTATTCGCAGAGGGAACATCTCGTTTCTATGATGTCGAGAATCTGCGCTACAAAGAGTGCGACCGCATCACGGATTACTTGAATGAGCTGCGCAAAGCAGGCGCAAACGTGGAAGAGCGTCAGAGCGAAATTATCGTTCACGGTCGTCCGGAAGGCGTCGAAGGCGGCGTAGAAATCAACGCGCATTACGATCATCGGGTTATTATGGCTCTTACAGTCGTTGGTCTTCGTGCCAAACAGCCGCTTCGCATCCGTGACGCCCATCATGTGGCGAAGTCCTACCCGATCTTCTTCGATCATTTGAAGGCACTCGGCGCGAATGTCGAATGGATTGAGTAGGAAATTGGCAGTCTAAGGTAAGAAAAAACGAATGTTAGAAGGGAAGGTATTCACATGGCCTTTACTAATCCTTCAAGAGATGAAATTAAAGGGATTCTCGAAGCAAGCTCAATTATCGCGGTAGTCGGTTTATCCGACAAACCGGACCGTACCTCTTATATGGTTTCGGAAGCGATGCAAGCGAAAGGATACCGAATCATTCCCGTTAATCCTGCAGGGGCGGATACGATTCTCGGCGAGAAGAATTACCCTTCGCTAAAGGATATTCCGTTTCCGGTTGACGTCGTCAACGTCTTCCGTCGCAGCGAGCATACGCCTCCAGTCGCAGAAGAAGCGGTGGCGATCGGGGCGAAGACCTTATGGCTGCAGCTCGGCATCGCGAACGATGAAGCGGCGCAAATCGCGGAGAGCGGTGGTTTGCAGGTCATTATGGACCGCTGCATCAAGGTAGAAGACTCCATCTTGCTGCCGCAAGGGAAGTCCAAAGGATAATTTTTCGGCTCATAATAGAAGAAGCGGCGGACCACTGGGTCTGCCGTTTTATTTTGACAAAGACGGTTGCAACCCTTACGATCAGGAGTAGAGGTTTTTCGGAAAATGTCACATTCAAGAGAGGGGGGAACCTATGAACATAATGGGGCAACTGCAGCAGCTTGGCCGTTCGTTCATGCTTCCGACGATCGTGCTGCCCGGCGCAGCCATATTCCTAAGTTTGAGCGCTTTGCCATGGGAGGCAATGGGACTTCCCAGCATCCATACTCATCTGCAAACCGCAGGGGATACGCTGTTTACGTTTCTGCCCTATTTATTTGCATTTGGCATCGCAATGGGGATGACGAGCAATGCAGGCGCGGCAGGTTTGGCGGCCATTGCAGGCATGTTTATTTATACAAGTATCATTAATGCGAGTCATTATGAGCTGGAACCAACCGTGTTTACAGGTGTAATAATCGGGATTGTGACCAGTATATTTAATGAACGATTCAAGTCCATTAAATTTCCGGAATACATACAGTTCTTTGGCGGGCCGCGGTTTATTCCGCTCATTGTGAGTGTGTTCTCAACCATATGGGCCATCGTCATGGTGCAGCTCGCACCTTATATTCATAGCGCTTTAATCGAGATTGGCGAAATTATTGATTCCGGCGGCGGCTTCGGCGTGTTCCTGTTTGGCTTCGTGCTTCGCATTCTGGTTGTGTTCGGGCTGCATCATTTGGTCAGCCACGTCTTCTGGTTTCAAGTCGGGGGCTACAGCACCCCTGAGGGTACCGTTGTTTTCGGGGATTTGCCCCGTTTCTTCGCCGGTGATCCTACGGCTGGGGGATTTATGGCCGGTTTATATCCGACGATGATGTTTGCTTTGCCAGCCATCGCATTTGCTATTATTCATGAAGCGCGTGAGGATTTGAAACCGAAAATCCGCAAAACGTTTACCACTGCGGCGCTTGCTTCATTTCTAACCGGTGTGACTGAGCCGATTGAGTTTGCGTTTTTGTTTGTAGCACCCTATCTATTCGTCGTCCATGCGCTTCTCTCAGGTGCGATGATGTGGTTTACATACGAGCTTGGCATCAGGCATGGCTTCTCATTCTCAGCAGGAGCGATCGACTTCCTCATTAATGAGCATCTAGCAACCAGGGGCTGGCTGCTCATCCCAATCGGAATTTTGTTCGGCTTACTCTACTATTTCTTATTTCGATGGGCGATTCAGCGCTTTCAAATTCCAACCCCTGGGCGGGAAGAAGGATCACAGCTTGACGAGTGGGCAGGGGATATCCCTTATCGTGCACCGCTCATCCTGCAAGCCATCGGCGGAAAAGAAAATATCGTTCAAATGGAAGCTTGCATCACCCGTCTTCGGTTGAAGGTATCCAGCGATAAGCTGATCGACATCAATGCACTCAAACATTTAGGTGCAGCAGGTGTCATCCGACTTGGCGGAGGCAATGTCCAGATCGTATTCGGTACCTATTCCGAACTGATACGGGAGGAAATGGACAAAGCGATACGAAGGGATATATCTAGGGTTCTGTTTTGTTCCCCCGTTCAGGGACGTATGCTGCCGCTCTCCGATGTGCCGGACCCGATTTTTGCTGGGAAGCTTGTTGGTGACGGCGTTGCGTTCATGCCGGATAAAGGGGAACTCGTCTCTCCGGTTCAAGGGAAAGTCATTCATGTGTATCCTTCCATGCATGCCATTGGCATTCGCACACCGGAAGGGCTTGAGGTGCTGCTGCACATTGGCATCGATACCTCCCAGATGAAAGGACATGGCTTCCATGCTGTCGTCCAAGAAGGAGATCAAGTGAAACCGGGTCAATTGCTCATTACCTTTGATATGCAGAAAATACGCAAAGAGAGCAAGTCGCTCGCAACACCGATGGTGATTACGAACTCCGATTTGGTCAGTTCTTGGAGCTTTGCTCCGTTTAAAGGGGTTAAAAAGGGTCAGGCTTCCGTCATGTCAGTTGTGCTAAAAGAGAGAAGCGGTGGAGGGGAAACAGCGTGATTCAAGGAATAGGAGCATCATCCGGCATTGCAATCGGCAAAGCGTTTGTACTGCCGAACTGGGAATGGGATTTGCCGGAGCAGAAAATCGATGTCGCCGATCTGGCGCGCGAGTTTGATCGATTATATGAGGGCATTCGCACCTCGAAGGTCGAAATCGAGCATTTGAAGGATGAGCTTCGCGAGGTTGTCGGACCTGAGGAAACGAGCATATTCGATGCCCATCTGGCGATATTGGATGATCCGGTCTTTATGAACGAGATCCAAGGCATCATTCAGCGTCAATATAAAGCAGCGGAAGTGGCAGTGAAAGAGGCCATTGACCATTTTGTAACGATGTTCGATCTATTGGATGACGAGTATATGAAAGAACGCGCGCTGGATATCAAGGACGTAGGGAACCGACTGCTCAAGCATCTGCTTGGCGCACCGGAAATTACACTTCCTTCCGATACGCAGCCTTTCCTGCTCATCGCCAGAGAACTCTCACCGTCGCAGCTGGCCCATTTGAACCCTAATCACGTGCTTGGCATTGCAACGCTGGCAGGAAGCACGACCTCGCATTCCTCTATTATGGCAAGGGCGCTTGGTGTTCCGCTTGTAGTGGGCATTGAATCCAAGCTTGAAGAGACGATCCAAACAGGCGATTTGCTCATTATCGATGGAGACCTCGGCGTTGTTCATATGCATCCCGAGGAATCGCTTGTCGATCATTATACAGGCATGCAGCTTCGTCAACGAGAGAAGAAGCAGCAGCTCAAACGGATTGTCAGCGTAAAGCCGGTCACACAGGACGGGAAGGAATTCGAGCTCAGTGCCAATATCAGCTCTTTGAAGGAGCTGGATGTCGCATTAAGCAGTGGAACGAATGGCGTAGGGCTGTTTCGGACGGAGTTTCTCTATATGGACCGCAACCGACTTCCGAGGGAAGAAGAGCAGTACGACGTATATCGCTCGGTAGCCGAGAAGCTGGATCATAAGCCGCTAATTATTCGTACGCTGGATATCGGCGGCGACAAGCAGCTTGATTATTTCGAACTGCCTGAAGAGAGTAATCCGTTTCTGGGCTACCGGGCCATTCGGATCTGTCTCGACAAGAAGGATCTGTTCAAAACCCAATTAAGAGCGATCCTGCGGGCAAGTCATTATGGAAACGTGAAGATCATGTATCCGCTTATCTCATCGGTTGAAGAGGTGAGAGCAGCAAATGACTTACTGGAAGAGTGCAAGACGGAATTACAAGCGGAAGGGATCGGCTTTAATGAAAATATCGAAGTCGGTATTATGATCGAACTTCCCGCTGCCGTGCTCATCGCAGATATTCTCGCAGAAGAAGTCGACTTCTTCAGCATCGGCACTAACGATTTGGTGCAGTTTACGCTGGCAGTCGATCGGATGAATGAACAAATTTCACATCTCTACGAGCCTTTTCACCCGGCAGTGCTGCGAATGCTGAAGCTAACGATCGAAGCGGCCAAGCGAAGCGGCATCCACGTAGGTGTCTGCGGCGAAATGGCCGGCGACCTGCATGCGCTGCCGATCTGGATCGCGCTTGACGTCGACGAGCTGAGCATGTCCGCACATGCGATACTGCCTGTTAAAGAGCGACTGCTCACCTTGAAACAACAGGAATGCCGTGAATTGTTCGATGAACTGCTCCGCTGCAGAACGAGCGCTCAAATTCACGAGCTGCTGGCCGTTACTCAGGATGCGCCTATCGCAGCTGCTCGTGAACGGTCAACCGTGACGAAGCTGGTTTAATCTCGAACGTAGAGAAGGGCGGCAACCCATGGGTTGCCGCCCTTCTTCCGCGTCTTCCATGACTGGACGGCGACGGACTGATGGTTCAAAGCGTGCTTGCCTTAGTTGCCGCGAAGCGCGTCAACGAATGCTTTCGCGTAAGGCGGCAGATCCGGCGGACGACGCGATGATACGATGTGGCCGTCTACAACAACCGGCTCATCAATCCATGTCGCGCCGGCATTCTCCATGTCATCGCGAATGCCAGGCGTGGATGTCACTTTGCGGCCTTGCAGAATCTTCGCGGAGATAAGCACCCAGCCGGCGTGGCAGATCTGGCCGATCGGCTTCTGCGCAGCATCCATTTCTTTCACAAGCTGCAGTACCTTCGGGTAGCGGCGGAGCTTGTCCGGTGCCCAGCCTCCGGGCACAAGCAAACCATCGATTGTGCTTCCGTCAACTTCGTCGAAGGAGAGGTCAGCCGTGGCAGGAACGCCGTATTTTCCAATATGAGTGCGGCCTTTCTCAGGACCTGCGAACAGGACGGTAGCACCTTCCTCACGGACACGGTAAACGGGGTACCATAGCTCCAAATCCTCAAACTCATCGTCGAGCAGGCAAATAATCGTTTTTCCTTGTAAAGACACCTGTCTTCCTCCTTTAGCAGTAGCGTAGTGTGTTACGTTTAATAGATTCATCAAGCTCTTATCCATTGTAACGAAGGTGATAGTATGAAGCAAACGACGAAGGGATGGCTTCGTTTCATCCCGGCAGTAATCATCATGGCAACCATTTTCCTGCTTTCCTCAAGAACGAACGATCAGTTGAGTACGTTTCTCCCTTGGTTCCAAGAGCTGTTTCCGCAGATGACCAGCTTCGACTGGGGACATTTTATGGCATATTTTGTGCTTGCTTTAGCATTTGATTTCGGATTTGCCCGAAGAGCAGAGCGGTGGACCTTCAAAGTAGTGATTGTGCTCCTATGCATGCTGTATGGCGTTACAGACGAGTATCATCAGTCATTCGTCTCCGGACGGACACCTGACATCGCGGATCTTCAACATGACGGAATCGGGGCAGCTCTTGCCGTAGTCGTCGTTGCACTTCCGGTTGTCAGTAAGCTGTGGCGCAGACTGGTTGTCTTATCCGAATGATGCAAAAATTACAACTCGCTTAGAAGCAGGACTTTTTTCGCATATGGTCGAATATCTTTAACGTCGAGCAGCACCTATTGAACACTTCAAGGTGTTGCTGCTGTTTAAGAGAAGGAGTGGACCACTTTGCAAAAGCGCTGTTCTTGCGGCGACGACATGCCAATGAAGCTGCGTACCGTTATTTATTCGAATAAGGTTGAAATCGATAATGTTCCAATCTACTCATGCAAGTCGTGCAATCGCAGCGAAGTGTTTCCGGAAGTGAAGCCGGATTTGACCGGATTGATCGGAAAACTAGGTGCTCATCCAGTAAAACAGACCTTCTTGTTTAACGAATGGAATGAATGGGCAAATTTGTTGGTAGAGGCTTATCACGATCGTAAGCTGACCGACCCCGCTATCATGCGGCGCATGACAGAAGAGAGGATCGATATGCTTCTGGATTTGTTTGCTGTGGCGCAAGCTGCAGGCGACGAAGCTTGGACTGCTGAAATACATAAGCGGCTGGCTCAATTAAGCCGAAGCATGCTGCAGTACGGAAGCCGAACCTGAAGGGAGTGAGGGAATGAACCTGCCCCCTCCGATAACAACCGAAGCGCAGTGGGAAGAAGCGTACAACGGTTCTTTCCAACAGCCTTTGCTAGTGTTTAAACATAGTACTAGCTGCTCCATCAGCAGCGGTGCTTATGACGAATTATCAAACTGGCTGGAAGATGCGAGAACGCTTTCACTTCGGCCTGTGATGGTTCTAGTGCCGGACAATCGTCCGCTTTCAAACGTCATTTCAGAGAAACTCAGCCTCAAACATGAGTCGCCTCAGCTTATATTAGTGATCGACGGCAAGGTGTCCTGGCATGCATCTCACTGGCGCATTACCTACTCAACATTAGACGAGCATCTCGGTACTCATTGCGAAAAGTAATATTTTGTCGTATCATTACGGTAAAGTAATGCGGCGCGAGATAAAAATTTGAACTAATGGAGAGAAGGACTGTGACGGTAACCATTTATGATGTAGCAAGAGAAGCAGGCGTTTCCATGGCGACAGTGTCGCGGGTTGTTAATAACAATCCAAACGTCAAGCCTCAGACACGGAAGAAAGTATTTGAAGCCATCGAACGTCTTGGCTATCGTCCAAATGCTGTAGCGCGCGGCCTGGCAAGTAAGAAAACAACGACCGTAGGCGTAGTTATTCCGGATATTTCGAATGCAATCTTTGCCGAAGTAGCACGGGGCATCGAAGATATTGCTAATATGTATCACTACAATATTATTTTGTGTAATGCCGATAAGAAGAAAGATAAAGAGATTCGCGTCATCAACACCTTGCTTGAGAAGCAGGTGGATGGTTTGCTGTTCATGGGCGGCGCTGTAACGGACGAGCATTTGCAGGCGTTCAAAACAGCTAATGTGCCGATCGTGCTTTGTGCAACTACGGACGAGAACGGTACGATTCCTTCGGTTGATATCGATCACGAAGGCGCTGCATTTGATGCGGTTCAAACGCTCATTCGGAGTGGACATACCCGCATTGCGATGATTTGCGGTACATTACAGGATCCATCGAACGGCTATGCCCGTTTCCAAGGCTACAAACGTGCGCTGGAAACAGCAGGTTTGCCTTACGATGAAACTCTTGTACGAATCGGTAACTATCGCTACGAATCCGGTGTTGACGCGATGAAATATTTCTTGGAGCTGGAAACCATTCCGACAGCTGTATTCTCCGCTACGGATGAAATGGCAATCGGTGCTATTCATTGCATCCAAGATGCCGGACTCAAAGTTCCGGATCAAATCTCAGTCATTAGCGTGGATAACAGCCGTATGGCATCCATGGTTAGACCGCAGCTTACTGCAGTCGCTCAGCCGATGTATGACATTGGTGCTGTTTCGATGCGCTTGCTGACGAAGCTGATGAAGAAGGAAGCCGTTGAGAACCCTAGAGTGGTGCTTCCGCATGAAATTGTGAACCGTCAGTCGGTAGGGAGTAAATAATGACAGCTTCGTATAACAAGATAGGCATCATGGGTGCTATGGTTGAAGAGATTGAACTGCTGCATAAGCACGTCGAGAAGACGGGCTCGTTTGTGAAAGCAGGGATTGAATATGTAGAGGGTATGCTGCACGGCCGACATGTCGTGTTCTGCAAATCCGGTGTAGGTAAAGTGAATGCTGCCGTTTGTACACAGCTGCTTATTGACGCAGGTGTTGATTGCGTATTATTCACAGGTGTTGCTGGTGCTGTTGAGCCTTCATTGAATGTGGGAGACATTGTCGTTTCGACGTCATGTCTGCAGCATGATATGGATTGTACGCCGCTCGGATTCGCACGCGGTCAAATTCCGTTTCAGGATGTGTGGGAGTTTCAAGCCGCAGCTGACCTCGTCGAACTTGCGAACCAGGCATGCGAGTCCCTTTTCCCAGGGCGCAGTGTGAAAGGTAAAGTGCTTTCCGGCGATCAGTTTGTCGCTGATCGTGCTGAAGTGTTGAAGCTGCACGAAGAGCTTGGCGGCGCATGTACAGAGATGGAAGGTGCTTCACTTGCGCAGGTATGCGTGATGAATAACATTCCGTTTGTCGTCATTCGTTCCATGTCCGACAAAGCTGATGGTTCTGCACATGTGAACTTTGCCGAATTTACGGTTCAAGCTTCGGTTAATTCACACCGCATTATTGACGAAATGATTCAGCACATGTAATTGGTGCGATATAAAAAGGCAGTTCCGCATGATTTCCCGCGCTCGCGTGTGGGAGGTCAAGTGGAACTGCCTTTTTTGTTATAACTGCGAAAGCGCGATCTCGGCGGTTGCCTTATTGCGCGCTTCGATCTCTTGTCTGCGAGGCATGGGCTGCCAATCCTTCAAATGGTCCAGCCAATGTGTTGGCAATGGATCGCTGCTTAGCTTAGACCATTTGTCCAGCCATTCTGCTGGAAGCGGCTCATTCGCTTCAGAATCGCGCAGGACGGCGGCTAGCGGGTGATCTGACATCTCCAGCCAGACAAGCGCCCATGCTCGTGGAACGACGCGCCAGAGGTCGTAGCCGCCGCCGCCGATCGCAATCCATCGGCCAGCCGCATAAGTATGCGCCAATTGATGGATAATGGCAGGCATGGCTTGGTAAATGCGCATGCTGCAGTGGATATGCGAGAGGGGGTCATAGGCGTGTGCATCGCAGCCATGCTGGCTGACAATCACATCCGGTTTGAACACCTCAGCAACTTTGGCAACGGTTTCACTGAAGCAAGCAAGCCAAGACTCATCTTCCGTATAAGGATCTACAGGAACGTTAATGCTCGTTCCGTAACCTGCATCGATGCCACGTTCGTGAACAAAGCCGGTTCCGGGAAATAGAAACTTGCCGGTCTCATGAATGGAATAGGTGCAGACATCGGGATCGGCATAGAACGTCCACTGTACACCGTCGCCATGATGGACGTCCGTATCGATATATAAGACACGTGCGCCGTACTGCTTGCGAATATGTGCGATCGCAATTGCTGCATCGTTATAGACGCAGAAGCCTGACCCCCGCTCAGGAAATGCATGATGCAACCCGCCAGCCATATGATAGGCATGATCAGCTTCTCCTCGCATCACAAGATCAGCGGCAAGGACAGAACCGCCTACGATTGCAGCAGCAGCTTCATGCATCCCAGGGAAGTAAGGCGTGTCTTCCGAATCCAATCCGTACTGAGCTGCTCGTTTAACGGCTTCAGGAGCCGGTGTATCGCAGCTTAGCTCACGTACGGCGTCAATATAGTCTGCCCGGTGAACAAGCGCGAGAAGCTCGTCTGATGCTGTCTCAGAAGCTATGCGATGTGAGGCTTCAATCGCGTCGACTGATTCCAATAAATCATGCGTAAGCGTTAAGCGAATGGGGTCGAAGGGGTGGTCTTTATTGAATTTATACCGTCCTGCCTCGGGATGATGTATGTATACGGATTTATCCGCCATGATGCGTCCGATCTTCCTTTCCGCCGCTTGCTGCAGCATCACTAATACATAAACCGCTGCCTGAAACGGACACGGTCGAATTGCTCGATGGAGCTGATAGGTACTTCCTTACCGATTCTGACCATTAAACAATTCGCGGGATGAGCGCATATTTCCGGGTCATCGGTCGCTACCCACTCCATTTCGACCGATTTCATCAGC
Source organism: Paenibacillus sp. N22P23 (assembly GCF_059383735.1). Taxonomy (NCBI): domain Bacteria; kingdom Bacillati; phylum Bacillota; class Bacilli; order Caryophanales; family Paenibacillaceae; genus Paenibacillus; species Paenibacillus sp. N22P23. Next base: position 1,777,181 of record NZ_JBXENT010000001.1, on the reverse strand, counting down.
TTCTCCATCATGGCACGGTATTCCCAGACACTCAGCTTCGTGCCTTCCAGATCCCAGTGCCAATAATATTCTGTCGTATACACGATGACGTTCTCCAGCTGTTCTTGCGAGAATGCAAGCCGAATCATCCGTTTGCCAAGTCCAAGCGAACGATAATCATCGGACACTTCCACCGCTCCAAGCTCGATTAAATCAATCATTCCGCCTTCGGACCACCGTTCCAACTCATCCGGATAGTGGAAGGTGACATACCCGACTATAATTTCGCCATCGCGAGCGGCTATAATCCGACCCTCCGGCAGTTCAGCAATTTCTATAAGTGCTTTCATTTGTTCTACCGGTCTGCGAAATGCATCCAATTGCGGATGAAGCGTAAGCCGTTTCAGTGCATCTGCGGGCAATGGTCCTTCAAGGATGATTTCTCGATCATGATAAGGCAATCGTTCCGCTTGCATCCTTTTGCGATGTTCCAATGATGTTGGCTCCTTTCGCGTTCTATTCTACTTATAGCAAAAAAAAGACGGGTTGAAAAGCATGGTTGAACGAAGCCCAGCGTGATATAATATGTAAGCGTATTCGTTAGAGGAAGCCGTTACGGAGGCCGACCTCGCTAGAAAATGTTGCACAATGGGCAGGAGGATGATGAAAGAATGACTAACATGCATCAAGAACGGATTCCGGCTACGGCATCCGGCTCCAACATGACAAGCTACGATGAAACATATGGTAACTTTAGTTTTGAACAGCTCGAACAACAGTTTTCATGGTCTGAAACGGGCAAGGTCAATATGGCCTATGAAGCGATCGATCGTCACGTAGCAGCGGGACGAGGCGACAAAATCGCACTCTACTATAGCGATAACAATAGAGACGAATCGTATACGTTCCAAGAGTTGTCCAGTCAATCGAACCGATTTGCAAATGTGCTTCGCGGACTTGGAATTGGCAAAGGCGAGCGGGTATTCATTTTCATGCCGCGTACACCTGAGCTTTATTTCAGTTTACTTGGCTCCCTTAAAGTCGGTGCGGTTGTCGGGCCGCTATTCGAAGCGTTTATGGAAACGGCCGTCAGAGACCGCTTGCTTGACAGCGGTGCAACTGCAATTGTAACGACACCTGCATTGCTCTCACGAATTCCGCGCAGCGAATTGCCGGATTTGAAGCATATCATCGTATATGGTGAAGGCGCTGAGGCAGAGGACGGCATCGTTGACTTTAAAGAAGAGATGGCGAAGGCAGCAGATGAAGCTGAGATTGAATGGCTTGATCGTGAAGATGGCCTTCTGCTTCACTATACATCGGGCTCCACAGGCAAACCTAAAGGTATTTTCCATGTTCATAATGCGATGATTCAGCACTACTTTACGGGACAAGTTGTACTGGATTTGAAGCCCGATGATGTATATTGGTGCACAGCCGATCCGGGCTGGGTTACAGGAACCTCATACGGAATCTTCGCACCATGGCTTAACGGTGCAGCCAATGTCATTCGCGGTGGACGTTTCAGCCCGCAGGACTGGTATTCGACAATCCAGAAATACGGCGTCACCGTATGGTACAGTGCTCCAACGGCATTCCGCATGCTGATGGGGGCAGGGGACGATGTGGTTCAGAAATTTGACCTATCCAGCCTGCGTCATGTTCTGAGTGTCGGCGAGCCGCTTAACCCGGAAGTTGTTCGTTGGGGACTTAAAGTTTACAACCAACGTATTCACGATACGTGGTGGATGACGGAAACCGGCGCACAACTGATCTGTAACTATCCAAGCATGGATATTAAGCCAGGTTCCATGGGGAAACCGATTCCGGGCGTTCAAGCTGCAATCATCGATGACAGCGGGAACGAGCTTCCGCCATACCGCATGGGTAACTTGGCCATTCGTACACCTTGGCCGTCCATGATGCGTAAAGTTTGGAATAACCCAGCGAAATATGAAGAGTATTTCCGTATTGAGGGCTGGTACATTTCCGGTGACTCCGCTTATCAAGACGAAGATGGCTACTTCTGGTTCCAAGGCCGTATTGATGATGTGATCAATACTGCAGGTGAGCGTGTAGGGCCATTCGAGGTTGAGAGCAAGCTCGTTGAGCATCCGGCAGTTGCCGAAGCCGGTGTTATTGGTAAACCGGACCCGATGCGCGGCGAAATCATTAAAGCATTCGTTGCTCTTCGTGAAGGTTACACAGCATCTGATGAACTGAAGGCGGATATCGCCAAGTTTGTTAAAGAAGGCTTGTCCGCTCATGCAGCGCCTCGCGAAATCGAGTTCAAAGATAAACTGCCGAAGACGCGCAGCGGGAAGATCATGCGCCGCGTATTGAAGGCATGGGAGCTTAACCTCCCGACAGGTGACCTTTCGACAATTGAAGACTAAGCTTCTTCGAGCGTAAACAAAAGCCGCCAAGTGCATCGGAATGATGCGCTTGGCGGCTTTCTTCGATTATTTGATTCCGACTGGTGAGGAGGCGCTGGATTCGCCTGTCTCATTGACCGCGCTGACTTGGAAATAGCCTGCGGACATAGGTGAGACGTATTCGAATCTGGCCTCATTCGTCGAGCCGATTTTACGATATCTGCCATTCTCGGATGTGCTGTAATAGACATTGTACTGCAGCACTTGCTCCGATGTTGCGTTATCAGACCAAGTGAGCTTTATTCCGATATCCGTGCTTTCTAGCTTCACACTCATCGGGACCGACGGAGCGGCTAAGCCGCTATCTCCGGTATTTGTAGTCCCCGGATCAGGAAGCAATATTCCGCCGGTATCATCGCCTGTACCTTGAACGTCACCTTGATCTGTGAAATCAGGGGTAGGTGGAAGAGGATTGCTGCTGCTTCCAGACGATACAATGATACTTGGTGCAGATTCTCTGCCCGCGACGTCAACGGAAGTAACGTAATAGCTGTACGTCGCCGAGCCGTTGATATAATTGACGAAACGACTTTCCTGACCTGTCATAACCGGACTGCCTGTGTAAGTGAAAGGCCCGTCATTGATAGCTCGGTACAACCGGTAGCCGACAATATCCTTCTCAGGTGCTGGCGTAAAGACGACGCGATATGCATTTGACTTGCTCACGGTTTCGAGCTGTACCTTAGGTGGGGCAGAAGGAGCCTTACCATCTTCAACTCGTGGATCGACGATCGATGGGGCGTCCTGTCCAGCATCCGGCGGCAGGTACATGTCCATCGGCCTGCGGCTGTCTTCCGGCAATTTGGCTTGTGCAGCCTCGATTTCCTGCATGAGCTCATCAAGCGGTTTCTCGCGTTTGACGACTGTGAGTTCCTTAATCATATCTGCAGGTGTTGTAGGCTGCGGGATGTAATTGACTCCGTTGAACGAGATAACGGCCATTTTGACTAGCGCATCATCAGAATCCTTCGGCAGGAACTTGCTGTTGAACCAATCGGTCACAAGCTTGCCGTTGCTTCGGGTAAGCTCGGTAGGGAGCTTGCCGCTAACGCTCGAAACGGTTGATTTGACAATCCCCGATGGCATGCTGAACTGCTTGGTAGGGAATAACTCAGGCCGTTCATCCGTCACTTCATTCATAATAAGCGACCAGATGTTTTTCGCATGATTTCTTCCGTCTTTCGATAAAGAGTAAGCTTGTTTCTCATAACCGACCCACACGCCAAGGGTAACATCAGGGGTGAAACCCTCAAACCATACATCGCCATAGCTTTGTGTGGATCCTGTTTTACCTACGACTGGGATTTTTCCGTAATTTTTGAACTTAGATGCAACGGCATGGCCGGAACCGTTCGGATCCGAAATGACCGTTTTCAGCATATCTGTCATAAGGAATGCGGTTTGCTGGGAGAAAACCCGAAGCGGCTTCGCTTCATGCTTATAGATAATCTCGCCATCGGCATCGGTAATTTTGCTGATCATATACGCATCGTTAAATACGCCGTCATTCGCAATTGCACCATAAGCATTCGTAAGCTCTTCAACAGAAACACCAATGCTCAGACCGCCGATTACACCGGTTTGCGCATATTCATCTTCTGGTTTAAGTGAAGTAATGCCGAGCTTTCTTGCGAATTTCCACGCTTCCGGAATCGTCACCACTTGGTTGAACAGCTTAAGCGCCGGCAAGTTCAAGGAGCGGTTTAACGCTTCACGTGCCGTAACGAGTCCATAGAACTTCTTATTAAAGTTCATCGGAATGTGGAAGCCCTTCTGTCCGTCTTTAAGCACCATCGGCGCATCGTCTAACACGCTTGCCGGTTGAATTAAGCCTTTCTCAATGGCGGGCAAGTAAGCAGCGATAGGTTTCATCGTAGAACCAGGCTGTCTTGTCATTTGAGTAGCATGATTCATCTGCTCGGTGTAGAAGTCGCGGCCTTCCAACATGCCCAGAATGGCACCGGTCTTATGATCGAGCATGACGGCTGCCGTCTGCTCCATCCCCTTCTCTTCGCTGTCTGGATCGAAGTTCTCCGGGTTGGTGCCTACTTTATGCATCGCATTGTACACGCGCTTGTCGATTGTCGTGTAGATGTGATAACCGCCGCGCAGCAGGCGCTCCCGCGCTTCTTCGATAAGTGGAGCATTTTCCTTCTTGCGGACATCGGCAATCGTCAGGTTGGGATCCTGCTGCATCAGCAAAATCTCTGCACCTTGGCGTTCTGCCTCGAGCATCAAGTATGGGAAGGTGGAGTACGCTTTCTCCGTAGGCTTTGCCAGCGAGCCCTTAATATCGAAAGCTAGCGCTTCATCATATTGATCCGCGCTGATGCGGGCTGTTTCAAGCATCCGCTTAAGCACGATGTGTTGTCGATCGATCGAAAGCGCGAAACCGGATTCGTTGAATTTGCCTTTGCTTGTGAATGCCGTATAGGCAGACGGGCGCTGCGGCAATCCTGCCAAATAAGCAGATTGTGCGATGTTCAACTGATTCAGGTCCGTAATGTTGAAGATTCCTTTAGCTGCTGCTTTAATACCATATAGATTATAGCCGCTGTTTCCTGTGCCGAACTGTACCTTGTTGAGGTAAGCTGTCAGAATTTCGTCCTTGGTCATAAACCGCTCAAGCCGCATGGAGAGGAAAATCTCCTTTACTTTCCGACTATCCGTCTTGTCCAAGGTGAGAAACACTCGGCGGGCTAGCTGCTGCGTGAGCGTACTGCCGCCTGTTTGTGTTTCTTCGTTAAGTATTTTCTGCTTTACGGCGCGTGCAAGACCATTGAAATCAACGCCGATATGTTTGTAGAAATTGTTGTCCTCCGTAGCGAGTACGGCGTTCACGACTTGTGGGGGGATATCAGCTCGCTTTATAAGCCGACGGTCCTCTTGTGTACGCAATTGTCCGACTGGTGTTTGTCCATCGTTGAAATAGACAAAACCGGTTATGGCATTCTCATTCATTTTGGTTTCAATATCAGTGCGAGGGCGTACGGGTTCATCCTTGACGAAGGATGCGACGTAACCAGCGACGGTAGCTCCGGCAAACAATCCGATCAATAATCCGAAAATGAATAGCCATTTGAAGGTTACGAGCGTCACGATTCCAAAAGTCCGCCATTTGCTGTATCCTTTTGTTTTCTGTTGACGGTCTTGATTCATAAAATGATTAGCCTCCTCCGATTAACAGTGCTATTATAGCATAAATCGCCATACGGTTTGCAGGGGAGTACGCGTTTTTGTCTAAACTTAAGGCTTCCCAAGGGGTAGACTATGGACAATTTGTAGTCAATATGCGGACAAAACGGATTCCCGTTGACTTTTGCTGATCCCGTATGATATAACCTTGTACAAGAAAAGTTCATATTGAAACGTGTTGACAGGCATCAGTAGAACTGCGGATTGACGATTCCAGAGAGCCGGTGGTTGGTGCAAACCGGTACGCGCTGCAGTTTGAATTACCGCCTCGAGCTGATCGGACGAACGAAGGTCTTCTTTAAGCTTTCTTGTAGAGAGACCAACCAGTAGTCCGTTTCCGGATAGAATCCGTTATGAAATGAAGTGAGAGCCGCCAGTCAGGCAGCAGCGTCAGTCCAACTGACGCATCGCCGGCGACTCTAACGAGGGTGGTACCGCGAGCAAATCCTTCTCGTCCCTTGAGGACAGAGGGATTTTTTTATTTTGCGGACGGGAGTGGATCGAAATGTTGAAATGGGAACAATTAACGCCTGAACAACAACAAGAAGTAGAAAGACAAATGAACGTCATCCGTCGCGGTGTCGTTGAAATTGTGCCGGAGGATGAGTTGAAAGCGAAGGTAGTAAACGCAGTCGCTACGGGCACGCCGCTGAAGGTGAAGCTCGGCCTAGATCCTTCTGCGCCGGATATTCATATCGGACACACAGTCGTGCTTCATAAGCTAAAACAATTTCAACAGCTGGGACATTCCGTGCAACTGATTATCGGTGATTTTACCGGACGCATTGGTGATCCGACGGGGAAATCCGAAACACGCAAACAACTGAGTGAAGAAGATGTTAAGCGCAACGCCGAGACGTACAAGAAGCAAATATTCAAACTACTTGATCCCGCGAAAACGACCGTTTACTACAATTCCGAATGGCTTAGCCCGCTGCATTTTGCGGATGTGGTGACCCTGTCGGCGAAAGTGACGGTTGCTCGCATGCTCGAGAGGGATGACTTTACCAAACGCTATCATTCCGGTCTGCCAATCAGCATCCACGAATTTTTCTACCCCTTGATGCAGGGATATGACTCTGTCGCTCTGGAAAGCGATGTCGAGCTTGGCGGAACAGATCAGAAATTTAATCTGCTTATGGGCCGCACCCTTCAGAAGGAATACGGCAAGAGCGCTCAGGCAGCCATTATGACGCCGCTCCTGGAAGGTTTGGACGGCGTCAATAAGATGAGCAAGAGCCTTGGCAACTACATTGGGATAGATGAAGAGCCGAACCAAATCTACGGGAAATCGATGTCGATTCCGGATGAGTTGATGATCAAATTCTACGAGTTGGCAACAGATTTGAGCAATGAAGAGCTGCAGGCACTGCGAAATGGGCTCGGGGACGGAAGCGTACATCCTCGTGATGCAAAGATGAGGCTTGGACGTACGTTTGTCCGTATGTATCATGGCGAAGACGCCGCTGAGGCGGCGGAGCAGCATTTTATAACCGTATTCCAGAAACGTGCTCTACCTACTGTTATTGAAGAAGCGAAGCTTTCAAGCAGTGCCCTTGAGGAAGGTTCAATCAGCATCCTTAAGCTGCTCACGACTCTTGGACTGCAAACATCCAGCAGTGAAGCGAAGAGGAGCGTTCTGCAAGGCGCTGTGCGTATTAACGAGGTCAAAGTTGATGATTGGTCAGCGGTATTAACGCCGGAGAACGGTGATGTCGTGCAAGTTGGCAAGCGGAAAATTGTTAAAATCGTTCTGCACTAGCAAACATCAAAATAGGCTCACTTACGAAGCGATTCGTGGGTGAGCTTTTTCTATCTTTCTACAGAGCTCAAGCTGTGCTGTCTTTGACCATCGAAACTTATGGGAAGATAATGCGTAATAAATACCGGATGTTCTACTAGAATATGGATTAATTTATAAATGAAGGGGGGAGTGCTTTGGAAGGACTATTCATGGGCTGCCTAGTTGGCGGCATATTGTTTGCGATCGTAAGTGTCGTTCTTGGCGATTGGCTTAGTGCATCACTTGACGGCATGCTTGATTTTCTGTCATTGGATGGTCACCCGATCTTGCAGCCGATGGCAATCGTAGGAGGCATCACTGTATTCGGAGGCGCTGGACTGCTGCTCGATAGACATACTGGACTAGGCACGACAATCGTCTTGGTCTTATCGGTTCTGTGTGCGATAGCCGCTGCGCTCGGTGTGTATTACTTCTATGTACGCCCAATGCGGAATACCGAGAACTCGACCGGCTATTCAATGAAGGAGCTTGAAGGGGCGATCGGGGAAGTGTCCATTCCGATACCGGAGAAGGGGTACGGGGAAGTGATGATTAGAGTCGGCGCTGGCCTGACCAGTCATATTGCCTCCAGCATGGACGGCGTTATGATCCCGAATGGTTCACGCGTCGTAGTTATTAACGTTGAAGGTCATGCTTTAATGGTTTCATTACTAGAGCTGTAATTTACAACCGGGAGGGGATTTAATCTTGATGCCAGATTACTTAGTCATTCCAGCTGTCGTAGTTGGTGTACTCATCGTACTTGGTCTTGCCTTTTGGGCACGTTATAAGACGGTTGGGCCGGATAAAGCGATGATCGTAACCGGTACTTTCCTTGGAGGTCGTAATGCATCCATCGACGAGAGCGGTCGTCGGATCAAAATCGTTCGCGGCGGCGGGGCATTCATTCTGCCTGTCTTCCAAAAAGCAGATTTCCTCTCACTGCTCTCGCATAAGCTGGATGTATCGACGCCTGAAGTCTATACCGAGCAAGGTGTTCCGGTCATCTGTGATGGCGTTGCAATTATTAAGATCGGCGGTGCTGTAGAGGACGTTGCAACTGCAGCAGAGCAGTTTCTTGGCAAGCCGACAGAAGCGCTGAAGAGTGAGGCGCAGGAAGTGTTGGAAGGTCATCTTCGTGCCATTCTCGGATCAATGACAGTGGAAGAAGTGTACCGGAACCGTGATAAATTCGCGCAAGAGGTGCAAGGGATTGCAGCACTTGATTTGAAGAAAATGGGGCTGCAAATCGTTTCGTTCACAATCAAGGATGTTCGCGATAAGCATGGCTATTTGGACGCGCTAGGTAAGCCGCGTATCGCAGCTGTGAAGCGAGATGCAGATATTGCAGAAGCAGAAGCCGTCCGGGATTCGCGGATTCAGAAGGCAAGAGCGGAAGAAGAAGGACAGAAGGCCGAGCTGCTGCGGGATACGAACATCGCGGAGGCGTCCAAAGCGAAGGAGCTTAAAGTAGCGTCCTTCAAGAAAGAGCAGGATTCCGCTAAAGCGGAGGCTGACCAAGCTTACGCGATTCAAGAAGCGAAAGCCAAACAGCAAGTGGTTGAGGAACAAATGCAGGTCGAGATCGTTCGTAAAGAACGTGAAATTGATCTAGAAGGTAAAGAAATCCTGCGCCGCGAGAAACAGTATGATGCAGAAGTGAAGAAGAAAGCAGATGCTGATCGTTACGCTGTAGAACAGGCGGCTGAAGCGGACAAATCGAAGCGGATGCGTGAAGCAGATGCTGCGCAGTATAAGATCGAAGCTGAGGCTCGAGCAAATGCGGAGCAGAAGCGTCTGGAAGGTATGGCTATTGCAGATGCAGAGCGTGCCAAAGGTACTGCTGAGGCGGATGTTATCCGGCTCCGTGGTTTGGCAGAAGCGGAAGCGAAAGAGAAGCTGGCTAGAGCGTTCGAGCTCTTCGGTGAAGCAGCCGTACTTGATATCATTGTGAAAATGCTGCCTGAACTGGCTGGAAAAGTGGCCGATCCGATTCGTGCCATCGACAAACTGACGATCGTGGATACCGGACATGGAGAAGGTGCGGCACGGTTAAGTAATTATGTTACTTCTTTGATGGCAACAGCACCGGAAATGCTCAAGAGTGTCTCGGGAATTGATTTGAATGCCTTTGTGCGAGGGTTAACGAATAAATCACAGCCTACACCTGAGGTGCTTGTTCAAGAAGCAGCGGCTAAATTGTCCAATCCGAGCGAATAACGGAATAGATATAAAAAAAAAGAGCGGTCCGAATATTCGGACCGCTCGATTTATTAACGGCTGTAGAACTCGACGATTTGTTTCTCGTCGATCTCTTGTGGAAGTTCAGCGCGTTCTGGAAGACGAAGGAATTTACCTTCAACAGCGCCATCGTTGTACTCAAGGTAGTTCGGTAGGAAGTTACGTCCTGCCAAAGCTTCTTTGATCGATTTCATTGTACGGCTGCGCTCGCGCAAACCGATTACATCGCCGAGCGATACTGTGTAAGAAGCGATATCGACTTTCTTACCGTTTACAGTTACGTGACCGTGGGATACAAGCTGACGAGCTCCTGCACGGGAGTTCGCGAAACCAAGACGGTAAACCAGGTTGTCCAGACGGCTCTCAAGAAGGGCCATGAAGTTTTCACCGGCAATACCTTTTTGTTTCGAAGCTTTGTCAAATAGGTTACGGAATTGTTTCTCGTTCATACCGTACATGTGACGAAGTTTTTGTTTTTCTTGCAATTGAATACCGTATCCGCTCATTTTCTTACGTTGACCTGGACCGTGTTGGCCTGGTGGGAATGCGCGTTTCAATTCTTTACCTGTACCGCTTAGGGAAATGCCGAGGCGACGGCTTAGTTTAAACTTAGGACCTGTATATCTTGACATGTGTCGTAAAACTCCTTCTTCAAATGGGATGTTTGAAATGGGTGTTTCGCCGAGTGCTGTCTACGCTGCATTGTACACACAATGAAGTCCTGACAGGTATGTTCAGCCGCAGACCTGTTAGCGACAGTCTCTTGAGGGTGACACAAAACCGTTCCCATGTATTCAACTATAAATATTATATAAGTTGAGCGGCGATTGTCAAGCGAATCGGCTTAGAAACGTGCCAGGGAATTTCATGAATCGCACAACTTAGAACGACTGAATCCAAAGGCCTATCCATCTAGTGCCAAAAGTAGTGCATTTCAATAATTTTTCAAGTATAGTTGTAGAATGGTAGAAACAAATTTCAACATGGACTTCCAATATGGAATGAGGTGATGCTGCGGTGAAATCCATCGATGCTGATTGGATGAATAAGACAGGCAATAAGGCTGGCATTCTCATGAATACGCAGCAGCCAATGTCATCATTTCCTCAAGGTGATATCCATGATAGTGACGATGCTGCTATCATTTTCCTATTAAAGGAAAGCTTCCAACAATGGTTGGAAGAAGCAGCGGCAATGAACTCCCCGTTACTTGAATATGAGCTTGCATTATTTAGTGCTGCCGGACAAGTTATTGCGCAGCATGGTCCATTATTGGAAGAGAATAAGTCGAATCGGATTGAGGTTTCGTTACTTAATCGTTCTTCTGAATCACAAATGATTGCCACATTAGTACTAGTCAATCATGACATGAGTGATGAACGTCAATCCCTGCTGCAAACGACCGCGCTCTTGATCCGTCAGATGGTGTATCACCGGTTTGATGTCATGGTCGTCCGGGATTTGCATAACAGGCAGAAACTCAGCGAGAAAGAAGCCAGGCATCAAGATACGATGTTTAATGTGGCGAAGAGGCTGCATGATCAGAATGACGTTTCGATGGTGCTTCAAGTTTTGCTTCAGGATATGGCTGAGCTGTACCCACTTGCAGATGTAAACCTATATTTGTCGCAAGACCATGTAAATAATGATCCGCGGGTCAAACCGCTTATGCTGAGGCATAGTTCAGAAGATATTCATGCGCGATCCTTTCTATCCGGGCAACCCATCGTCAATACGGAAGAGAACAGCACGAATGTAGCGATCCCGATGAGTGGTAAACAAGCCGTTTACGGTGTTCTTAGCTTAGTCATGGAAACTGCACATTGGGAAGATGCCGAGATTCGGGCGCTTGTCATGCTTGCAGATACAGCAGGATCTGCATTTGAGAATGCAAAGCTGTTTGAGCAATCCAATTTGCTGATCAGCGAATTGCAGCTCATTAATGAATTAGCAAAACGTCTCAATCAATCGCTGCGGCTCAATGAAGTATTCGATTTCGCGATGACGGAGCTGCTGCATATTTTCAAGGCAGATTATTGCCACCTGATTCAATTGACGAATGAAAACCAAAGCTTTCAAATTGCAGCGAGCAATGTGCCTTCTGTAGTAGGTGAGAAGTGTTCCACAGATTATGGTTTTTGCGGTATCATTCAAAGCACGAAAGAGCCGCTGATCATTTCCGACTACTGGGCTACGCGAGTTGTGGATTCCAAGTTAATGGACGAAACCGGCTCTAGATCGCTTATTGCTGCGCCGGTCATGTCTGGTTCAGATCTATTCGGTGTCATCATGATCTCCGACAAGAGCGCCAACTATTTCTCCTACGAGAACTACAAGCTGCTTCAGGTGCTCACCACTCACATCGGACTTGCGATATCGAATGCATCTCTGCATGCCGAAGTTAGGCGCATGGTCATTACGGATAACTTAACCGGACTGTATGCCCGAAATTATTTGAATGAGCAGATTCAATATCGCCAGCGGAAAGACCCTTGCGGCTCTCTCGTATTGGTCGATATCGATCACTTCAAGAAAGTGAATGATACTTACGGACATCTCATTGGTGACAGTATTCTCGTTATCGTGAGTGAGGTGATTCGTTCTTGTATTCGCGACAGTGATATCGCTGCAAGGTGGGGCGGTGAGGAGCTTGCTGTTTATTTGCCTCAAATAAGATCGATGCAAGCTTACCGAATTGCAGAACGTATCCGCAGTATGGTGGAGCAGCATACGGATCCGAAAGTAACCGTTTCCTGTGGATTATCGGAGTGGACCTTCGAGGAAGAGAAGATCAGCGTCGAATCGTTATTTTATCGGGCGGATATGGCGCTTTACGAGGCTAAGAAGCATGGACGAAATCGCATTATGATTGGATAGAGCAGTTTCACGATCGAAAGATGGCGACGGCAGCGTAATGGCTGCCGTTTTTTTGTTGTTTCGTTACATAAAGACAAGTGAAGCAACAGACGCTAAGTAAGATAAGCAGAATTGTAGGGGCTGGAGGCGAATCGAATGAAAGTAATGAAATGGACGACATGTTGTTTACTAGTGCTAATGGTTATCGGCTGCAATTCCGCAGCAGACAATAAATCGCCGGGAGAGCTGCTATCTCTATCCGTGTCAGGCTTGTCAGGTGTTGATCAGTATGCTTTTACAGGGAATACGGGTATCGGTCTTACCGGCTTAACGCCGATTAAGGCGATGACGTTTCAAGGGACAGTTGAGAATCATAACAATGTGAAGGTGAAGGCAAATAATCCGGATGCGCTAGGCGGCTCGATTCATCCGCTTGAGTATCTCAGACAGGTGGAAAATAACGCACAAAAAACAGAATTAGTGCCCTCCGAGTCCGGAAATCGAACAGCGGTTTTACGCATTACATCGAACGAAGCGAAAGCGAAGGCGACTTGGGTCCAGACACTACGAAATGAATTTAGCGCGCTTGAGAAGAAAGTGCCTGCTGCTTCCACCGGTAGTATGCAAAGCAAACGAGCAGCAGGCTCCGAAAGCTCGCTTGAGAAAGAGTGGAAGGAAGAACTCAGCCGATCTAAAGCGCAGCTCGAGGCGATGCTGTCCACGCTTCGCGTGCAATCCAGCTGCCGGCTAGTCATCGATCGCAAGAAGCTGCTTCCGCTTCAATTGGAGGAGAAGACGACGCTGCAGTACAAAGCAGAAGGGCAGGATCGGAAGGAGTCGCGCGTAACGAAGATGGTCTTTACACGTCAAGGAGGCGGCCAATTGTAGCGTTCGTGCATCGGCGCTTGAAAAATGGTAGGATAGGTATGAATTTATAAACTGGAGGTAATTGAATAATGCGTGATCCTCGTATGCAGAAGCTTGCAGCTAATTTAGTCGGATACTCCATCAATGTACAACCTGGAGAAAATGTCCTTATCGATATGATTGGATCGGAGCGAGAGCTTGCGAAATGCATCATCGAAGAAGTGGCTAAGAAAGGCGGACGTCCATTCGTTGAGACGAGCGACCGTTCCGTATTGCGTTCGATGCTGATGAATGCAACGGAAGAGCAAATTAAACTATGGGCATCATTCGACTTGAAACGGATGGAGGCAATGGATGGCTATATTGCGATCCGCGCAGGCGAGAACATCAACTCCCTTGCCGACGTGCCAAGTGACAAAATGAACCTGTACGAAAAATATTACCGTCATCCGATCCACTCCGAAGAGCGCGTGAAGCGTACAAAGTGGGTTGTTCTGCGTTATCCGAACGATTCCATGGCGCAGCTTGCGAACATGAGCACAGAGGCGTTTGAGGAATTCTACTTTAACGTGTGTAACCTTGATTATGCGAAGATGGACAAGGCGATGGACCCGCTTGCGGATCTGATGAGCAAAACAGACAAAGTTCGAATCGTTTCCCCTGGAACGGATTTGACTTTCTCGATTAAAGGGATCGGTGCCGAGAAGTGTTCCGGTCAGAAGAACATCCCGGATGGCGAAGTATTCAGCTGTCCGATTCGTGATTCCGTTCAAGGTACGATCTCGTACAACTCGCCTTCAGTATATTCCGGCGTAACATTCGAGAATATTAAGTTTACGTTCAAAGACGGCAAAATCGTAGAAGCTACAAGTAACAATACCGAGAAGCTGAACGAGATTTTGGACATGGATGAAGGCGCACGTTACATCGGCGAATTCAGCTTGGGCTTTAACCCCTATATTTTGCATCCGATGAAAGATATTTTGTTCGATGAGAAAATTGCAGGCAGCCTGCACTTTACTCCGGGACAAGCATACGAAGAAACCGATAACGGCAATCGTTCCGCTGTTCACTGGGATCTTGTTCTCATTCAAAGACCGGAATATGGCGGCGGGGAAGTTTATTTCGATGAACGTTTGATCCGTAAGGATGGACGGTTTGTCATTCCTGAACTCGAAGGCCTGAATCCGGAAAACTTAAAGTAAAATTTCCTTGAACGAATAGAAGAATCGGGTTATGATGAATGAAGTTAGCGAAAGTAACTAAATTATGGAGGGATTCCCATGTCCAATAACGCGGCAATCGTAGATATTTCCCAAACGGCTAATAAATTCCAATCGTCCATTGTACTCCAAGCCGAGAATAAATACATTGACGTTAAGAGCATCCTCGGTCTATTCACGACATTGGTCGGCGGACATTCCTACGAGCTCCACGTCCATGGTGCTGACGCTGATGAAGCGAAAGCGGCACTGGCAGCAGTGTTCGAGAAACATAATCTTAAAGTAAACGTAGTTGAATAGCAGTTCATCCTAACCACATAAAGCGCCTCGCCGATATATCGGTGGGGCGCTTGTTGTTTTGACCTTGTACATTCCGTTGATTTCGACTAATATAAAGAATAGATAAATGGATTAGTATTACGCATTAAGGAGGAGTACGATGTCTTCATCCGATGTTCTTATTCATCTGCATCAAAAAGCGCTGAATCTCCTTCACGAGGATGCCACTAAAATCGAAAAGTTGATCGAAGTGCAAATGGAAAATTTGGCGACGAGAAAATGTCCGCTTTATGAAGAAGTATTGGACACTCAAATATACGGCTTTTCCAGAGAAATCGATTTTGCGATTCGTGCAGGACTTGTCGGTGAATCTGTCGGCAAAGAAATCATTAACAAATTAGAAAGAAACTTAGCGCAGCTGTATGAGGCGTTAAACGGGTAGCGGCGATTTATCGCAGCTGCTCTTTTTTTAGGCAAAATAAAGACGTTCCGTCAAATGACGGAACGTCTTTATTGTAAGCTAGACCAGGTAGAACGAAATCCCCAGAATGATGTAAACGATCAATAGCAATGCGCCTTCATACCAGTTCGTCTTGCCGTCCTTGGAGATGGACTTGGCAATAAAGACGGATACGGCAATGGCTGTAAGCTCAATCGGAGTGAACACGATATCCATCGTAGGTCCGAACAGTGTACTGACCAGGATCAGAACCGGGGCAACAAACAAGGCGATTTGCAAGCTGCTGCCAACTGCAATTTCTACTGCGGCTCCGATTTTGTTCTTCATCGCAAGCATGACCGCTGCACTGTGTTCTGCCGCGTTACCGACGATTGCAATGAGGAAGGCACCGACAAACACTTCAGAGAAGCCGAAATCAGCTGTAAACGTATGTAAGGTGCTAACGAGCCATTCGCTGACGAAAGCCGTCATAACGGTCGCAAGGATGAGGAACAAGACGGACGTGTTTTTCGACCAAGCAGCTTCTTCGCCGTGATCAGGTGTCGTCTCTTCGACATCCTCGAGAATATCCTTATGCGTTACCATGGAGAAAATGAGCCATAGCACATAAGCGACAATTAGGATAATCGCTATCGTAATGCTGAGGAATTTAGTGCTCTCCGCTGAGAAATGTTGATTTGTAATGAAAATCGCAGGAATGGCCAGCGCGATTACAGCCAATATCATGAGTGAAGAGTTGTGGCTGGCTAGCTGCACGTTAAATTTCTGCTCTTTAAATTTCAAGCCGCCTAGCAGAACGCTTGCACCAAGTACGAGTAGAAGGTTACCGATAATAGAACCAGTGATGCTGGCTTTTACCATATCGAATAGTCCTTCACGGACAAGGAATATGGCAATGATCAATTCCGCCGCATTTCCGAACGTAGCATTCAGGAAGCCGCCAAGCCGCTGACCGGCATAGTGAGCGACACTCTCGGTTGCTTTCCCCAGAAAGCCGGCTACAAAAAGAATCGCGGCTGCTGAAATGATAAACTCAATGGTCGTGCCGAAATGTGCATAATGACTAACCCCGCTTAGTACAAATAACCCGATGAGCAATGTGAAAAACAATTTCTGATTCAATGTCCCGGCACCTCGTTCTGCATGTGGAAATTTGGAAATCTGTTAACACTATAGCTGAAAATGTCTGTTGTGTAAACTTAGGATTGGACAACGTGAATAGCCTTGCTTCGGATGTGCCGTTCCATTACAATGGAAACATAAGGTGAACGAGGAGTGAGTGGCATGACAGAAGAACTTCAAACCGGCATCATACGTATTTCAGACGACGTAGTCGCCACCATCGCGGGACTGGCTGCACTTGAGACTCCGGGCATTGCTGCTATGTCAGGAGGCATTTCCGAAGGGCTGGCGAAACGCCTAAGCGGGAAGAACGCGCAAAAAGGCGTATCGGTCGAAGTGGGCCAGCTTGAAGCCGCGATCGATTTAAGAATTATCGTGAAATATGGCATTCCGATTCAAGAGGTTTGCCGTCAACTGCAAGAGAATGTCCGCGAAACGGTTGCGAACATGACAGGACTTCACGTCGTAGAAGTGAACATCAAGGTTGAAGGTGTTGCTTTCAAGGAAGAAGAAGTCGAGGAACTTGCACGGCTGAAATAAGAGTTAGGAACAAGAAAGGCATGCCCCCTGCGGGGCATGCCTTTTTGAGTTATCTGCTGCGCTGCTGCTGCGGCTTCTCAGGCTTGTTGTATTCACGTGAGATGCTGAGCAGTATGCCCATGCTAAGTAAAGAAACAATGAGCGAAGATCCGCCGTGGCTGACAAAGGGTAACGTTACACCAGTTATCGGGATCGCGCCAGTCACACCACCGATGTTGACGAGGGTCTGAACGGCGAACAATCCGACGATGCCGACCCCGACGATGGTGCCATAGCTATCCGGACATCGAACAGCAACGAGTAACCCTCGCCAGAGGAAAAATAAATAGAAGAGCAGGAAGAGCAGGCTTCCGATAAAGCCGAATTCCTCGGCGATGATGGAGAATATAAAGTCACTGTATGGATAAGGCAAATATTTGAGCTTCTGTACGCTATGCCCGAAGCCTGCGCCGGTAATGCCGCCATGCCCAAGCGCTTGCAGAGAGCGCGATAAGTGAAAGGTACTGTTCTGTTCATCCGAAAGCGGATCCATAAATGCCGTGAAACGATTAATCCGGTACTGCCAGTCATCATGATCTTTCATAATGGAAATACTGGCCCATGATGCGACAACGGAACAGATAATGATGCCTGCCAGAAACAATTGCTTCAAATTGGCGCCGCCGGCAACAATGATGATTATGGAGCAAGCACCGATGACGATACAAGCACCCAGATCGGGCTGCATCATAATGATCAAGCAAATGATTCCGATGATGGTGAAGACCGGGACAAGCCCTTTTTTGAAATCTCTAAACTTCTCGCCTTTCTTGGCAATCAGTGAGCCTAAATAAAGGATGAGACCCAGCTTGACGAATTCGGTTGGCTGAATGCCGATCGGCCCAATGTAGAGCCAGCTTTGAGCACCGTTTAATTCTTTGCCTATGAAAGGGACCAGAATGAGCGTAATCATGACGGGGATGAAGTAGAGGATGAAGCCTTTTTTGAACACGGTATAGGGGATGTTCATGACTACGAACATCGAAATCGTACCTAAGACGGCCCACATCAGCTGTCGCTTGGTATAGTACAATGCGTCGAAATTCGAAGCTTTCGAAATAACAGCCGTGTTGGAGCTTGCACTGAATACCATGACAAGACCAAATCCGACCAACAGCAGCGTGAGCACCAGAAGCAAGAAATCCGGCCTGCCGCGCAGGCCGAGTATCTTTGTTTTCGTCGTCTGTGGCTTCATAGCCAATTAAGCAAGCAGTTTCTTCAATTCTTGCAGACGCTGTGTTGCCGCATTCAGAATCGGCTGAGGTACAGGCGATTCATAGTCTAGACCATGCGGAAACGTAGCTCGTCCGATATAAACGGATTCCACTTGCAGCACAGCGTGAGAGGACTCCAGCTTACCTTCAATTGCGCGGACATTGAAGCGCAGGAAGTATTCTTCACGGTTTGTGCGGTCTTCCAGCTTCAGGTCGTACGTAGCGCGGTAATATTCCCATTGCCAGCGAACAAAGCCAAGCTTCTCCGCCGACTCGTCAAGGTGCGCGAGTTCGCTAGTCATGCCGTTCAGGCCTGTATTCTCAATAATCATAGGGTGATCCTCCTTCAAGCTTCAGAACAGGTTTTCTTCTTATCCATGATAGTATTTTTCATGGGCCAGTGCAAGCCTAACTGCCGTAGCACCAAGGCGCAAAAAGTGACATATTTACGAAAAATGTTGCCTGAAATCGCCAAAAAACTAATTTCAGTTCACTCTCTCATTCTGGTACAATAGGGGATAAGTCAATTGTGAGCGAGGGGGTTTGTAAGCGTGAGTATAACGAGCAAGATGGAGGCACAGCTGCAAACTGTCTATCCAGATATGGTACAGTGGCGCAGATATTTGCATCAGCATCCGGAATTATCGTTTCAAGAGAAGGAAACATCACGCTGGATTGAGCAGCAGCTTGCCGAAATCGGCTGTGAAGTAAAGACAAGAGTCGGCGGAGGATATGGTTTGGTCGCTTCCATATATGGCGATAAGCCTGGGCCGGTTATTGCACTTCGAACCGATATTGATGCACTTCCCATCCAAGATGAGAAACAGACGGCGTATATTTCTAAAGTACCAGGTATCATGCATGCATGCGGTCATGACGCGCATACGGCAACGATGCTTGCGATTGCCCGTTTCTATAATGACAATAAAGCGAATTTTGCCGGCGAGAGAAGATTGCTCTTCCAGCCTGCCGAAGAGGTATCGCCGGGCGGTGCAATGGGGATGATCGCAGGCGGGGCGCTTGAAGGCGTCGAGGCGATCTATGGTGTTCATCTATGGACACCGCTTCCTTATGGTTTCGCAGCAACGAAGCCGGGGCCGTTCATGGCTGCACCGGATGAGATTTATATTGATATTACAGGCAAAGGCGGACATGGTGGTTTGCCGCATGAAACCGTTGATGCTGTAGTTGTCGCTTCGGCGATTGTACAAGCGATTCAGTCTATCGTAAGCCGGAATGTGAATCCGCTTGATCCTGCCGTTATATCGATTGGTTCAATCCACGCAGGTTCGACGGCCAATGTCATTGCGGAGCGCTGCCGGATGACGGGGACAGTGCGTACGTTCACCGATGAGGTTCGAGCATTGATTCAGGACAGGCTGAGAACGATCGTGACGCAGACTGCGTCCATGTATGGCGCTGCGGCAGAGCTTGAGTATCGGGATGGGTATCCACCTGTTGTGAATGATGCTGGGGAAGCGGCAAGATTTTTCAAAGTGGCACCTGAGGTGTTTGGCATAGATGGCGTACAAGAATCGGCACTGATTATGGCAGGCGAGGACTTTACGTATTATTTGCGCGAAATTCCAGGCTGCTTCATGTTTGTAGGTGCCGGCAATGAAACGTGTGGAGCTACCTATCCGCATCACCATCCGAAGTTCGATCTGGATGAGCGGGCCATGCTGAAGGCGGCGAAGCTCATGATTGCCATGGCGGAAGATTATGCGGCAGAAGAGCAGGAACGACTCATTCCTCATTCATAAAAAGTCGACAAACGGCAACCCTAGTGTTGAAGTCCATGCATACGGCGAACGTGTTCGTGCGATTCATCAAGGAGGGAACTGCAATCGTGACGCGACTAGTAAAGGATTTAATGTCTACGGACTGTGTGACAGCGACGCTGCTTGATAATGTTTATGAGCTTGCTGTTCTGATGAAGGATCATAATATCGGCTTTGTCCCCATTGTGGACGGAAAGAAATTGATCGGCGTTGTGACAGACCGCGACTTGGTTGTACGTGGTTACGCTGAGAAACATTCCGGTTCCACAGCTGTATCGGAGGTCATCACCGAGGATATGGTGACGATTGATGCGAATACGACCGTGGATAAAGCGGCTAACCTGATGGCTTCCCATCAAATTCGTCGTCTGCCCGTAGTAGAAGACGGTAATTTGGTCGGAATTGTTGCGATCGGAGATTTGGCGGTACGAGAGATTTTCGTCAATGAAGCGGGAGATGCGCTAAGCAGCATTTCGCAGGAGATGCATAACGAGCAGCAAACGATCATCCATTAATGACATTAGAAGCGATTTGGCGCTAAACTGCCGAATCGCTTTTTTGTATGCATAATCCAGCCGGAAACTTTAAATACTGAGGAAAGAAACATTAGGCGACATGCATGCAAAATGCGCGAGTCAAGGAGATGATGGAATGTATAAACGCGAGCTTCGCCCCTTATGCGTCCAGGCTGACTTTACCGTGCTTCTTGATGAACGGCATCAGGATGCGGAAGCAGCGAGGGAGCAGCTGATCCGTTTTGCCGATTTAGTGAAACGGCCCGGACATCTACATACGTACAGAATTACACCGATGTCACTCTGGAATGCAGCATCCACAGGGATGACGTCTCATGACATGTTACAAGTGCTCACGGAACATAGCTGCTACGAAATTCCGCTTCAAGTGACAAGCGGGATTCGGAAGCAGGCAGACCGATATGGCAAGTTAATGCTTCAGCAAACCAGTGAAGGGGAATTGCTGCTGCTGGGTGAAGAAGAATTGCTGAAGCAGCTCAGTGCAAACAAGACCATTCATGCATTTCTATTGCCTGCAAGCAGAGAAGAGAAGCGAGAAGTCCGACTTGAAGCTAGGGGACTGCTTAAGCAGGAGCTCATTCGAATGGGGTATCCGGTTATTGATTTGGCCGGTTATCGGCATGGTGAGGCGCTCGACGTGGAGATACTGGAGAAAGCCGTGAGCGGCAAATCATTTCAATTGCGCGATTATCAAGAGCGAGCCGTTAATCTCTTCTACCGAGAAGGTCAAGCAGACGGTGGAAGCGGAGTGCTTGTACTGCCGTGCGGCGCTGGCAAGACGATCATCGGCATCGCAGCACTAGCGCGATTACGCTGTGACACGTTAATTTTGACGTCGAACGTGACCTCTGTTAACCAATGGAAAGCGGAGCTCCTTGATAAAACGACCTTAACCGATCAGGAAATCGGAACGTATGCGGCATCAGCCAAAGAAGTTCGTCCGGTTACGATTGCCACCTATCAAATACTGACTAACCGCCGGAAAAAGGGCGATGAATACAGCAATATGAGACTGTTCGGGGAGCGAAACTGGGGGCTGATTATTTACGATGAGGTACATTTGCTCCCTGCACCGGTTTTCCGCATGACAGCTGACTTACAAGCAACGCGGCGTCTAGGCTTAACGGCGACGCTCGTTCGTGAGGATGGTCATGAGGAAGATGTTTTCTCATTAATCGGTCCCAAGCGCTTTGACCTTCCTTGGAAGACGCTGGAGTCGCGTCAGTGGATCGCAACGTTATCTTGCACGGAAATTCGTCTGCCGCTGGCACACGAGGATGTTGAACGCTATGTCGCCGCAACCGAGAAGGAGAAAGTACGAATTGCAGGCGAAAACATGGCCAAAATCGAGGTTGTCCGCCAGCTGCTTCAGTTCCATAAAGGGAAGCAGGCGCTTGTCATCGGTCAATACTTAACACAGCTGCACCTTCTGGCCGAAGAGCTCGGAGCGCCTGTCTTAACCGGGGAGCTGCCGCATGAGGATCGAGCTGCACTGTATGAAGCGTTTAAGTCAGGCCAAATTCGGGTCCTTGTCGTCTCGAAAGTTGCGAACTTCGCCGTTGATCTGCCTGATGCCGCAGTAGCGATCCAAGTATCGGGAAGCTACGGCTCACGTCAAGAAGAAGCGCAGCGGATCGGCCGAATACTACGTCCGAAGCGCGGGGATAACCAAGCGTGGTTCTATACGATAGTCTCCCAGGGCACCAAGGAAACAGGATATGCAAGCAGGAGACAGCTCTTCTTGCTCGAACAAGGCTACCGTTACACACTTAAAGAATGGTCAGATATGGAACTGAATCTGCAAGAAAATACAGTTCAGCCGGTTGATGATGGCCTTCGGGAGGCCGCCCTGTGAATCTACAAGAAATAGTGGAACGGCTTACTGAAACGCAAATCGAGGCGATGAGGGTTAGCCCCGTATGGCGTAAGAGTACGGCTGAAGCATGGCCGGCGGTCTTGAAGAGTCGGACCGCCGCCGAGTTAGCATGGTCAGTTATATCGAAACAGACTGCAATTGCATTAGAGGTTGTCATCTGTTCGTTCGGGCCGCTGCCTTTCAGTGAGGAGCAGCTGCTGCTTGCAGCTCGTCCCGGGGTGGCAGGAGCCGAATTGCGCTGCGGACTGCTTCAGCTCATGGAAGCCGGAATCATCTTTGCCGTGCGCAAAGGCTGGGGAGAGAAGCAGTATTTGCTCCCAAATGATGTATATCTCATCTGGTACAAAGCGATGATCAGCATTCAGCATAAGTGGAGGGCAGAGATCATACATGTCCCGATGGAGGTTGAACCCTGGCATATCAACTCGATGGAGGAGAGCAGCTACACGCCCCCTCTAAGTCTCCAATGCTTGCATGTGATGGCCGAGCTGGTAAACACCGGTATGAAACGAACGGTTAAAGGCGTATTGACGAAGCGCACGATCTTAAAATGCACGGAGCAGCTCTCCGTACAAAGCGGCCATCTAAACGCAGTTGCAGAATTATCACTTGTCGCATTAGGAGAACCTTATCCATTGCAGCTCGCTTTTTTCCTCGACATTGCAAGGAAAAGTAATTGGCTGAGTGAGCTGCAAAACACCTACGCCATTCAAGAAGAGACGTGGAACCGTTGGCTTAAAGGGGACCCGGTAAAGCGGGAAACGGATTTGCTTGCACAGATCATCGGTATTTTCATGGAGAGAAGTACATCGGCTGCAGCAGGTATAGCCTCGCTGTGCATGCTGCCTCCCTATCGATGGTTTCGGATTGCGGATCTGGATGCGCAGCATATACTCCGACAAGATTCCATCTCAAAGCCGCATTCGTCAGCTATTTCAGCTTGGTGCAGTTTGTTGTGTGCATTAGGGTGGATGGAAATAGCGACTGAGGAGCAAGGCGGCAAAGTACTCCGATGGTTAATAGCTCCTGATGACTCGCAGGAAGAGAACACAAATCATCAGAATGCTGATTCCTATGAGGGACAAGTGCAAATTACGCCGGATGGCGATGTATATGTACCAAGTGATTGCTCATACCATGCGATCTGGCAAATGGAACGATTAGTCGCAAGAAAACGTACCGACCATATGGCTGTGTATCGACTGGATTCCCGCAGCTTCAAACAAGATACTCTGCTTCATACGACGAGCAAAGGGGTAATGGATTTCTTAGAGACCGTTTCAGGGGAATTGCTGCCTGAAACCGTCCGTGCTGTTATCGTACAAGCATTTGACCCAACAGAAGGACATTTCCCGAACGGTCAATCCAATCCGATCGAAGTCCAATGCCAAGCAGAATACATAGAGCCACTGCCATTAATTCAAAATGGAAACATCGTTCAGGTCTATGAGCTGTTAACCGAAAGACAACCTTTAAAAGCCATGTTTATTGGCATTGAAGAGGTGCCCTCGATGTGGTTGAAACAGTTCAGAGCGTATCACACCTCCACGCGAAGGGAACTGATGGAACTGGCTTTAAGCTGGCGAACTCCGGTTAAACTAAGCTGTGAAGGCGTAGTAAAGCCCTTTGTTCCCGAACGTATCGTGGATGAGGACGGTCGCTGGAGTGTCACGGGGCATTTTGTCCTTGAGGAGAGTTATGCTCCCGCAAGACTGATGCCAGAGATGTGGCAGGAAATGATGCTTGTTTTGCCGATGGAGATTGACAGTTTTTAGCGCATAACTATCGGCCTTCCTCTACCTTTTTCGGTGATTGGTATGGTATGATAACAATTAAGCACTAGCCAATTGTTCATAAAGGGGCGGATATCATGCAAACAATGCCATTATCAGACCCTATAGAGCTTGAAATGAATGATCATTCCTCGCTTGATATGGGACAGCTGTTATTAAACGCCTATGAAATTGGCGATATGGTAAACCAATCGGCTGAAGTTGCCGAATATGCATATTGGAAGACAGTAGTAGATCAAGATGAGCAGGTTCACCTGCTTGTTAAGCAATTTGACAAAGCGAAAGAACAGTTTGTCGATTGCGAGCGGTTCGGACGTTTTCATCCGGATTTCAATGCTGCCAAAGATAAAGTGGTTGCGATTCAACAGCAATTGAATGAGATTGAATGCGTCAGCCGATTCAAGGCTGCAGAGCAGCAGGTTGATGATTTGCTGCACGACATTGCGAAGCAGATTGCAAGCTCGGTATCGGAAACGATAAAGGTTCCGAGCAATGATCCGCTTCCGAAGGGTGGCGGAAGCTGTGGCAGCGGCGGTTCATGCAGCTGCAGCAGCGGGGGCTGCGGATAAGCAAAGGGAGAGAGAAACGGGGGAGCTTGCATGTTTTCGGAACGCGTCGGATATATTGTATGGGTCAGTGATCTCAAGGCTGCCCGTTCGCTGGAGAAATATGGCACAGTGCATTACATGTCCCGTAAGATGCACTATGTCGTGATGTACATGAACGCAGACCGCGCTGACGAGGTCGTTCGCAACATGGGGCGCTTGCCGTTCGTGAAGCGAATCGAACGTTCATACCGCAATGAAATAAAGACCGAATATACGCAAGGCGTGCCGGATAAGACACGATTCTATAGTTTGTAAGATGTAAGCCCCGACTTTTACCGCAGTTGGGGCTTTTTCCTATTTTTGATAAACCATATAATTACATTTTTGGGGAGACTTTATTTTAATATTGAAAAATTAGACAGGCATGCTACAATTAAATGGTAAGTACATATAGATCATAAGGCCTACTGCCGGGGAGGAGGGGTGGATCGCGATGAAAGACAAGATGACGGATAGATGGAACACGTATGAATCGTTCCACGTCGTACTTGGTGACAAGAAAGTAGCTGATATCGTCATCACGAACCATGCCAAGAGCCGTTGGTCAGATCGCGTTGAAAGCGAGAAGACCGGCTTTGAAGATATTGCGGACTATATGTGGCAATGCCTGAAACAAGGAAGAATAGAGCCTTATTACCGAAATGAGCAAGATGTGTACCTCATTGATGACGATCTCGTTTTTGTTGCCGAATTTGCGGTGCTGGAGAAAGAAACCGATTTGACGGGGAATCCGCTGCACAAGATGATTGTAGTCACGTTTCTTGGCCGAATGTCTGAGACTATTGAACTACGCGATCTGAAATCATATTACTCTTGGCTTAGACATTCCAGAAGAATGACATTAATTAAAAATAGTAGGAAACGGAAATAATATTTCTCAATTATAGAAAAAGCATGAGTGTTCGCACTCATGCTTTTTAATTTCGAGAGCGAGTTTTCGCCGCAGTTTGATGTATAATGATTGGTAACAGAAAGGAAGGGATGCCCTTCATGGCGCTCAATTTTCATCAACTCCATATTTTCTATACGGTTGCAGAGCGTGGAAGCTTCTCCGCTGCAGCACAGGCACTGCATATGACACAACCTGCCGTAACCATGCAGGTTCAGTCGCTGGAAGACTACTTCGGCACCAAGCTGCTTCAACGTTCCACGAAGCGAATTGAATTGACGGAAGCCGGACGTGCACTTATGCCATACGCACAGCGCAGCATTGATTTGATCCGCGATACGGACATCCAAATGTCCAAATTTACGACGCAGCTCAAAGGCAGACTTCAGCTCGGAGCAAGTCTAACGATTGGCGAATATATTTTGCCGCGTCTGCTTGGGCCGTTCGGACAGGAATACCCGCACATCTCCATTAGCATGAAAGTGATGAACACGGCGCAGATCATGGAAGAAATCGTCAATCACCAGCTGAATTTTGGTTTGATTGAAGCGCCTGTCAATCATCCGGACATGCATATGGAAGCGGTGATGAGTGATGAACTGCAGCTCATCGTGGGCAAGTCGCACCCCCTCGCAGATGCGAAGATCGTCGAATTAGAGGAAGTGATGAGCTACCCGTTCGTCCTCCGCGAGCAAGGCTCGGGTACTCGCCTAGTCATGGAAGAGCAGCTCAGAGTGAAGAACATGAATCTAACTGAGATGAAGATCGTCATGGAGCTTGGCAGTACGGGTGCTGTAAAGTCCGCTGTAGAAGCCGGACTCGGAATTTCCTTCGTATCGAGCTCTTCGATCAAGCATGAGGTTGCCCTTGGTTTAATCAAGACGATTCCGATTCGGGATGTCCGGTTTAAACGGCAATTCTATTCGATCTTCTTGAAGTCGGCGCTGCTGCCGATATCTGCTGTAACCTTCCTCAGTTTCTTGAGAGAAAGAGATTTACGTCAATGGCTATAACAAACCTTCGAGCAGATTTGCACACGCATACAACGGCTTCCGACGGCTTGCAGCGGCCGGCGGACAATGTTGAGATGGCCAAAACCCGTGGACTTGGCGCGATCGCCATCACCGACCATGACACCGTAGAAGGGCTGGCGGAGGCGCTGGAGGCGGGAGAACGGCTCGGGATCACGGTTGTGCCAGGTGTAGAAATCAGTACTGTAGCAGAAGATCGCGACATACATATACTGGGATATTACATTAACTGGGATACGACTGAATGGAAAATGAAATTAGCAGCCTTAGGTGATACCCGAGATCAGCGAAATGTTATGATTATCGCTAAGTTATGTGAACTCGGTCTTACCCTATCAATGGATGAAGTAATGGAAGCGGCACGTGCGCAGGGAAAGGACAACGGTTCAATCGGGCGTCCTCATATAGCAGCCGTTCTTGTAGCTAAAGCTTATGTCAGCTCCATGCAGGAAGCTTTCGACCGGTATCTCGGGGAAGATGGCGCAGCCTATGCCAACCCGCCGAGGCTGCATCCTTTTGAAGCGTTGGCGTGGATTCATGAAGCAGGTGGAACAAGTGTTATCGCACATCCCGGTATTTACGGTAATGACGTGCTTGTGGAGTCCATCATCAAGCGTGGGGTAAAAGGGATCGAGGTCTATCATCCGGATCACTCAGCCGAAGATGAAGAGCGATATCTTAAGCTGGCATCGCAGTATAATCTGATCGTTACCGGAGGTTCCGATTTTCACGGTGAACGCCATGGCGTTGTATTTCATGGCGAAATGGGAAGCAAGACTGCCCCGATGGACGTACTGGCACAACTAAATCCTTCTCGGAGGTAGATGCCATGATTGACGGGCTTTACACAATCAAAGAAGTCTCCTTGCTGACAGGGCTGTCTACACAGCTCATCAGGAAGTGGGAGAAGCGATATGATGCGGTGAGTCCGCTGAGAATGCCTAATGGCTATCGCGGTTATACAGCGCAGGATATTGAAATCATTCGTTGGTTGAAGTCCCGGGTCGATGAAAGCAAACCAATTGGTATGGCGGTTGCGGAGTGGAAAAGGCTTCTGAGCAGCAGCACGGAGGAGAAAACCGAATCCGCCCGAGGGAATACTGCGGTTTTTCGAGAAGGACCCGTCGATGTTCTCATGCATTATTTGGAGCAAGTGGATTTGCGAGGCGCAGAGCAGGTGTATAAGCAGGTTAAAGCCCTTCATTCCATGGAACAGCTCCTTTCACAAGTCATCAAACCTGCGCTGCTTGAGCTCGGAGAGAAGTTCGAGCGTGGCGAATTGTACGACTGCAAATCATGCTTTTGCAGCCAATATATCCGTGAAGTTGTCATGACGAGCGGAATTGGCAGGGAATAAAGAAAAGGGGTTATCTGAGCCATGCCGGCGAAATTGCGGCAGGTGAGATAACCCCTTTTTGTATTGGCTCGGCCATCCTAAGCCTTGATTTGAGAAGGCAGGTCTTTCAAGCGTTGTTCATCAGGAGTGATGAACAACGTTTTCTGATGATCGTAGATCACGTAGCCTGGTTTGGCTCCGCTTGGCTTCTTCACATGGCGAATCAGCGTGTAATCTACAGGTACTGAGCTTGAAGATTTAGCTTGGCTGAAGTGAGCGGCAAGCATGGCGGCTTCTTCAAGTGTTTGATTATTGAAGCCAGTCCCTCGAATGACAACATGCGAACCGGGAATATCCTTGGTATGCAGCCAAGTATCATTCGGGGCGGCGGTCTTGTTGGTCAAGAAGTCATTCTGTGTGTTGTTCTTACCCACATAGATGGCTACACCTTCGGATGATGTATAGCATAGCAGAGCAGGCTGCTTCGGTTTCTTCTTCTTCGCGCCGCGTTTCTCGCGAGCGCGCATATAGCCTTGCTCGGCAAGTTCGTCGCGAATTTCGTCGATATCTGACAACGAAGCACTTTCGAGCTGCTGAAGCAGCGAAGCCAAATATTGAATTTCCTCGTGTGTGCGCTGCATCTGTTCGGCAACAATCGTGAGACTGTTTCGAGACTTTGTATATTTCTTGAAATACCGCTGTGCATTCTGAGAGGGCGAGAGCTGTGGATCAAGCTGAATGCGGATCACGGGCTGCTCTTCATCGTAATAGTTGATCGTTTCTACGAAACTGTCTCCACGCTTTAAGGTATGCAAATTCGTCGTCAGCAGCTCGCCAAGAATGCGGAGCTGATCCGCTTCACCTGCTTCTTTCAACGTTTCCTCCAGCTTCTCCAGCTTCTTCTCATTCTTGTTGCGCTCATTCTGAAGGAATCGGATGAGATCCGAAACGCGCTGCTTTACCGTATCTCGCAGTGCTTTATCGCCATAGTAGGCTTCCAGGCAGGCGCTTATGCTTGGAAATCTCGTCACTTCACCAGCTAGGTGAGAAAGCGCGGTGACGGAGAAGGAAGCTTTGCCATTGCCTGACAACGTGACGAGCTGAGACTCATAACGATGCTCAGCGAATTGCTGCATCATATCGCGGAATGACGGCCAGAGCTGCTGCGCCGTAAGATTCACATCTTCACTTGGATCATTGACACGATCCGCGCTGTTGTTCGACGCACGATAGACAAGCTCTTTCGCAAGCAGCGGGCTTATCCCGCTAAATGCAGCGACCAGCAGTTTGTCCGGTGTAAGCGAGCTGGGAGGAATCGGTTTGGGCGCTGTACCGAAGTGGATGCTGTCCTCGTCCGGAACCGGCGGGTGAAGCAGTGTATCTGCCGCGGCAACGAGCGCTTGGGTGAAGCGTTCGGCATCTGTAATGAAGAGCGGATCATCCTTCCCTTGCTCGGGAGGCGCTACATAAGTAGTGCCAGGCATTATGACACGGAAGCTGCTGATAGCAGGCGTGACATGATGGATACCGTCGTGAATCGTCTCTGACGCGACATCCAGCAGAATGATATTGCTGTGACGACCCATCAGCTCGATTACGATCCGTTTGTAGAACATGTCGCCAAGCTCGTCCCGCTGACGGATATCGAGATGGATAATTCGCTCGTTTCCGACCTGACGGACCGCTTCGATAACGCCGCCTTCGCAATATTTGCGAAGCAGCATACAGAACATCGGCGCTTCCATCGGATTGATGAACGACTGCTCGGTCCAGTGGACACGCGGATAGGTAGGGTTTGCCGATAGCAGCAGTTTGCCCTGCGCACCATTCCCTCGAATTTGCAGGACAAGGTCATGTGAAGTGGGCTGATGTATTTTATAAATGCGCGCACCGATTAAGGTTTGCAGGTCATGCGTGACGGCGCGAGTAACGATTCCATCTAATGCCATGATGCTCTTTATCCCCTTTGTTTCTGTTTCATTTCACTATCATGCCATATTCGCGACAAAAACTTAAGTCCCAAGCTGGGATATTTTGCAGTTTGTCCGAATACATTTAGGCCATATAGGCTGTCCGTCAGGCGGCAAGTAACAGGAGGGAGGGCGGGGCATGGAACAAGGTAAGTGGCACCAACTGGAAACAAGCGAGCTTGCTGAGGCGCTTCAAGCTTCTTTGGATACCGGTCTTGCACCAAGTGTAGCAGCAGAACGTTTGCGTGAAGTCGGTCGAAATGAGCTGACGGAGGGGAAGAAGGTTCCTCCGATTATGCTGTTCCTCGGTCAGTTCAAAGATTTTATGGTGCTTGTGCTCATGGGGGCAACATTGATTTCCGGTTTGCTCGGCGAATATTTGGATGCCATTACGATCGTGGCCATCATTGTCATCAATGCGATACTTGGGTTTGTGCAGGAATTCCGAGCAGAGAAGTCCCTTCGCGCACTAAAGGCGTTATCCGCACCGCTGGCGAAGACGCTGCGTGGAGGCGAGTCTGTTGTCGTGCCTGCAAGCGAATTGGTACCGGGAGACCTTATCGAGCTTGAAAGCGGAGATCGTATTCCTGCTGACATTCGCTTTATCGAGGCGAACAGCTGTTATGCGGAGGAGTCTGCCCTGACAGGAGAATCTGTTCCGGTCAACAAGCACTGCATTGCGATTAAAGCAGAAGAGCTTCCACTCGGAGACATGCGCAACATAGGATTTATGGGAACGATGATTACCCGCGGCACGGCAAAAGGGATTGTAGTACGAACCGGCATGAGCACTGAAATGGGCAAAATCGCAAATCTAATTCAGCAGACCGAGACCATGGAAACTCCGCTTCAGCATCGTCTTGAGCAGCTTGGTAAAATCCTCATCGTAGTTGCACTCGCGTTAACTGTCATGGTGGTCGTTGCAGGTATCTTACACGGACAACCTGCATATGAGATGTTCCTTGCTGGGGTCAGTTTGGCTGTCGCTGCCATTCCGGAAGGACTGCCGGCAATCGTGACCATTGCACTCGCACTCGGTGTTCAGCGAATGATCAAACGCCGCGCCATTGTGCGAAAGCTGCCTTCCGTTGAAACACTCGGCTGCGCGTCCGTCATTTGTTCGGACAAGACAGGAACGCTCACACAGAACAAAATGACCGTTACGAAGCTTTGGATCGGCGGTCAGGGGATGGATGTAACGGGAGATGGCTATGAGCCGACGGGTTCCTGCTTCGAAGGCGGTAAAGCAGTCGATCTGAAGCAGCATCAGTCGCTGCGCAGACTGTTGCAAATTGCGGCCTTGTGCAACAACGCTACTGTTACTCGTATCGATGATGAGCAGGAGGCGAAACGCAAGAAGTCCAAAACAACAATCGTCCAGGACGAATGGGTGCTTAAAGGCGACCCGACAGAAGGGGCGTTGACCGTCCTTGCAGCGAAGCTCGGGGTATCGTCCAAGTCGCTTGAAGGACTGTATCAGCGGGTAAAAGAATTTCCGTTTGATTCTGAGCGGAAACGGATGTCCGTGCTCGTCAGCCACCAAGGCGGCCGCCTTGTCTGCACCAAAGGGGCGCCAGACGTTCTAATGGAGCAATGCTCTTATATTCTATGGGACGGCAAAGTCGTTCCGTTTACAGCAACCTTGAAGCAAAAAGTAAACAATGCCGGCGAAGACATGGCGCAATCCGCGCTGCGGGTCTTAGGCTTCGCATACCGGGATTTGCGATCGCATGATGCGGCAGAAGATGAAGCAGATGTAGAGAACCAGCTGATCTTTGTCGGTCTCTCGGGTATGATCGATCCGCCGCGCCGCGAAGTTCGTGAATCGATTGCAAACTGCCGCCGTGCCGGTATCAAGACCGTGATGATCACGGGCGATCATCAGCTTACGGCAGAAGCGATTGCCGGTCAGCTAGGCATTATGCCAAGAGGCGGTCTGGCGATCAGCGGCCAGCAATTGAACGGGATGAACGAAGAGCAGCTGGATCGTCTAATCGACAACATTTATGTCTATGCAAGGGTGTCACCGGAGCATAAGCTGCGTATTGTAAAAGCGCTGCAGCGCAAGGGCCATGTCGTTGCCATGACAGGTGATGGCGTCAATGATGCGCCTGCCATTAAAGCGGCGGATATCGGAATTGCGATGGGCATCACCGGAACCGATGTTTCGAAGGAAGCGTCGTCGCTTGTTCTAAGCGATGATAATTTCAGCAGCATCGTGGCAGCGATCGAAGAAGGTCGCAGCATCTACGAGAATATCCGCAAATTCATCCGCTATTTGCTGGCTTCCAACGTAGGCGAGATTTTGACGATGTTCTTGGCCATGATGGCTGGTCTGCCGCTTCCGCTCGTGCCGATTCAAATTCTCTGGGTCAATCTGGTTACAGACGGATTGCCGGCGATGGCCCTTGGCGTCGATCAAGCCGAGAAGGATCTCATGCAGCAGAAACCGCGTTCGGCTAAGGAAAGCATATTTGCACGCAGACTGGGCTGGAAAATTATTAGTCGAGGTATATTGATTGGCGTTTGTACGCTGGCAGCCTTCTGGGTGACTCTCCGAACAGCGCCTAACGATCCGAATAATCTCATCCATGCACAAACAGTAGCTTTTGCCACACTCGTTATGGCACAACTCATTCATGTATTTGACTGCCGCAGCTCCCGCTCGATCTTTCACCGGAATATTTTGCAAAATAAATACTTGCTGTTTGCGGTGCTGTCGTCCGTACTGCTCATGCTCGGCGTGCTTTATATTGAAGCACTGCAGCCGATCTTCAAGACCGTTCCACTCGGCTTACGCGATTGGTGCCTCGTCCTAGTGGCAGCAGGTATTCCTACTTTCATGATGGGAATCGGCAGCGTACTCGGCACAACCGAGAAGAAGAAAAAATCAAATTGGCCGCTTAGCGGGCCGAAATCAGTAACCAGATAATAGCGTGAGAGCCGGCGGATGTTCCGTCGGTTCTTTTTTGTGCTTAACCTTGACCTTGGGTTATGGTTTATACTTGGAGCAGGAGGCGGAACATGAAGATCAACGACTTAGCTAAACAGCTTAATATAACGCCGCGCGCCATACGACTGTATGAATCGAAAGGGCTTCTGAAGCCGGAGCGCGGTCAAGAGAACGGATACCGCTATTATACAGAAAGCGAAGCTTGGCGATTGCAAACGATCTCGTCTCTGCGTGAGCTGGGGCTTAGTATTGAACAGATTAAGGAGCTGGTAACGAAGCTGGATCAAGGTGATTCCGTGACGGTTCACCACTATCTCGAATTGCAGAGAATGGCACTTACAGCAAAGTGGGTGGAGTGGAAATATGCGATTGGCATGCTCGATGAGCTGATTGCAAGGTGCGAGATGAAGCAAAAGCTGGACGTGGACGATTTGTTTCAATTAACAGGTGAGTTGAAGGGGATCCAACACAGCCAATCTTCTTGGCTGGACACGTGGGACTTCGATCGACTGGCAGCCGTATACGATCGCTCCGAAGCTATGTTGTCGACAGGTAATGTATTGTCCCAAGCGGAATATGAAACGGCGCTTGATTTCATTGCTCAGTGGGTATCGCCGAAGACAGGCGAACAGGGGCTCGATATCGGAACGGGGACAGGCAATCTAGCAGGCAAACTGCTGGCGCTTGGAGCAGCAATGTCGGCATTGGATCAATCCAAAGAAATGCTGGCGAAGTGCAGGGCAAAGTTTCCGGAGATGACCGCTAAACTTGGGAATGCACTTGCACTTCCGTTTATGGACAAGCAATTTGCATTCGTGGTTTCGGCCTTTGCCCTTCATCATCTAAATAGTCAGCAGCAGCTGCTGGCGCTGGATCAAATGGATCGGGTGCTCGCGCCTGGCGGCAGGATTTGTATAGCAGGCCTTATGAATGATGGTGCGCATGAAATGAGACCCGATACAACGAAGCATCCAACAGATCGGCAGGTACTTCTTGAATGGTTCAGAAACCGTGACTATATCACAGTGTCACAAGCTGTAAATCCATGGATTCACGTGGTCTATGGGGTCCGAAAACATTGAGTTGACCTTCACCCTGCGTCAGCCCTTAAGCTAGCGTGGAAAGCAAATAGAGGAGGGAAACGAATGCCAGACCATGATCAAATTTATCAGAGAGAAGTAGAGCGCTATGACCAGCTTGTCTCGTTCGAGGATGTAAATCATCATTTGCTGCAAACCATCAAGCGAATCGTACCCCATTTAACGGAAGCCGCCGCACTCGATATCGGTGCCGGGACAGGCAGATTAACAACGATGCTCGCCCCGATTGTCGCATCCATTACCGCAACCGACGCCTCAGGCGCTATGTTGGAGTTCGCATCGCATAAGTTGTCTGCCCTTGGACGATCGAATTGGAAAACCGAAGTCGCTCGTCATGATCAATTACCTCTAGCGGATAATAGTGTCGACCTTGTAACGGCTGGCTGGACCATCTGTTATGCCACCAGCAGCAACGTTGAAGGCTGGAGAACGAACCTATCCGTGATCATGGATGAAATCCGAAGAGTATTGAAGCCCGGCGGTACAATAATCATCTTCGAAAACTTCGGCACGGGATCATCAGTCCCGAACCCGCCGGATTTCTTAACGGACTATTACGCAGCTCTCGAACAAGAATACGGCTTCGAACACGAAGCCATCCGTACCGATTATCAATTCGAAACCGTCGCCGACGCCGTCGCCATCACCGACTTCTTCTTTGGAGAATGGCTCAGCGCACAAGTGCAAGCAAGCAACAGCCCGCTGGTCGAAGAATGGACCGGTGTGTGGTGGAAGAGGTTTGATTAGTTTGCATTCTTGGAGCTCAATGGCTGTGGTGGTTGGAGTTGATGAAGGAGTCGCTAAAATAGCGACTCCTTCTTTATTTTGCCGCGGGCAACCCGCCAGTAAGCGGGCGGGATCTAGATTGCCAGGCCGCGTAGAGGCCGACCGGCAATCCATCCAAACCAACTTCTCCGCCAAGGAACAGGCGGCCCCAAGATTGCCAGGCCGCGTAGAGGCCAACCGGCAATCCATCCAAACCAACTTCTCCGCCAGGAAACAGGCGGCCCCAAGATTGCCTGGGATGCGAAGCAGCCCACTGGCAATCCATCCCCTCGGCCCTTCCGCGCTCCAACAGTAAAGCGTGTCCCGAACGGGACGAAAGCGATCCTAGCACGCACCGGATCTATTGCGCCTCTAAGGCGGACCACGTTACGATGGTCCCGGAGGGACACCAGGTAAATCACAAGCACCATAAGTAAAGGCGTGTCCCGAATGGGACGAAAGCGAGGACGAGCACGGATGAAACCCGGGAGCGCTTCTCTGCTGCACAGACGTTATCCATTCCGGGTGTCCAGAGGGCGGGAGTCCTCGGGGTCCCCCTTTCCAAGGGGGATTTAGGGGGATGTCCGGTTAGTACAACAAAGTGATGCAATAATGCAAAGATTAAGGTACACTAAATAAATTATAATGGAACAGACAAATGTTATTTGATTTTAATCCTATCTATCATTGATTTCGATCGGACAAAAGGGAGTGCGAGTAGATGAATTTTACGAAGATGCATGGACTAGGCAATGACTTTATTGTTGTCGAAGGAGAAACAAAATTACCGGATAACGCAGCTGAGCTCGCCTTACAGCTTTGCAATCGCTTTTTCGGCATTGGCGCCGACGGACTAGTCTACATCTTACCTTCAGAGAATGCCGATTTCCGGATGCGTATCATGAACTCCGACGGCTCTGAAGCAGAGCAATGCGGCAATGCAATCCGCTGCGTAGCGAAATATGTATTCGATAACGGCTTAACAGATAAAGAAACGCTGACAATTGAAACACTGGGTGCAGGTGTGCAAGAAGTGCAATTGACAGTCGAGAATGGCAAAGCGGTGCTGGTGCGAGTCAACATGGGTCAACCGATCCTCGAAGGCTTGAAAGTGCCAACAACGATCGATGCCAATCCGGTTATCAACCAATCGATCGAAGTGGATGGACGCGAGTTCAAATTCACAGCCGTATCGATGGGCAATCCGCACTGTGTCATTTATGTGGACGATGCAGTGAACTTTGATCTTGCGGCATGGGGACCGAAACTTGAAGTACATCCAATGTTCCCGCGCAAAATCAATGTAGAATTCGTAACGGTTCGCTCGAAAGACTTCACGGATATGCGTGTATGGGAGCGCGGCGCAGGACCGACTCTGGCATGTGGAACTGGGGCTTGCGCAACAGTGGTCGCGTCCGTCTTGAATGGGTACACCGACCGCACAGCAACGGTATCGCTGAAAGGCGGAGACCTGTTGATTGAATGGAACGAAGAGAACAATCATGTCTATATGACAGGACCTGCAGCAGAAGTATTCCGCGGTACAGTCTAAGGATTTAAATGAAGGAGTTTTGAACATGAAACCGGATTTACGGGAAGCGCTTGAGGCGCGGATCTTGACCGGGGACGGCGCGATGGGAACCTACCTATATGGGATGGGGTTCCCTGTCGGCGTTTCATACGAAGAATTTAATGTATTGCGTCCAGAGGTCATCGCAGATGTGCACCGACGTTATTATGAAGCGGGAGCACGGATCATCGAGACAAATACATTCTCGGCGAACCTGGCAAGCCTTTCGAATTATGGACTAGATAACGAAGTTGAGGCAATCAATCGCGCTGGTGTTCAAATTGCAAGAGGCGCAGTGGGCAGCGATGCTTATGTAGTCGGAGCAGTAGGTTCGATCCGTGCAGGCAAACGCAAGAACATCGCAACAACGCAGCTGGAGCAGCTGTTTCATCAGCAGATGAATGCGCTTCTCAACGCTGGGGTCGACGGCATTTTGCTGGAGACGTTCTATGATCTGGAAGAAGCATTGCTGGCGCTGCGAATCGCTCGCAAGCTCTCGGACGTTCCGGTCATTTGCCAGTTTGCGGTTGAGAAGGAAGCGGTAACGCAAGACGGTCATCCCCTTGCAGTCGCGTTCAACAACCTGAAACAAGAAGGTGCAGACGTTGTAGGCTTCAACTGCAGGAGCGGCCCGAATGGCATTATGCGTGCGATCGATTCGATCGTCGGCGACATTGTATTGCCGCTCTCTGTTTTTCCGAATGCGGGAATCCCGGATTATGTGGACGGCAAATATATGTTCTCGGCGACGCCGGAGTATTTTGCACAATCGGCCCGGAAATTCGCTGATCGAGGTGCTCGGATTATTGGCGGCTGCTGCGGAACAACACCAGAGCATATCGCGGCCATCGCAAAGTCGCTGGAAGGGTACTCGCCGCAAACGGCACAGCAGGATGCTCTGCTTCTGCCTGTTCAGCAGGAACTTATCGTCTTGCAACCTAAGCAGCAATCAGAGAGAGCAGATAGCAGCAACAATCAAGCGGAACCAACCATTGTAGATTTGGTCAAAGAACGCCACACGGTAATCGTTGAGCTTG
The DNA here is from genome assembly GCF_059383735.1 of Paenibacillus sp. N22P23. NCBI lineage: Bacteria > Bacillati > Bacillota > Bacilli > Caryophanales > Paenibacillaceae > Paenibacillus > Paenibacillus sp. N22P23. Next base: position 1,739,703 of record NZ_JBXENT010000001.1, on the reverse strand, counting down.
ATCCGCCGCGGGATTTAAACATTCAGAAATTTATGGATGGCGCTAAAGCACTCAAGGAGATTAAAGCAGATGCCGTGACAATGGCGGATAATTCACTTGCAGTCACACGTATGAGCAACATTGCGCTAGCATCGCTCGTTCAGCATCAGGTCGGCATTCGCCCGCTCGTGCACATTGCTTGCCGTGATCGCAACTTGATTGGCACACAGTCACATATGATGGGTCTTGATGCGCTAGGCATCGATCATGTTCTTGCCGTGACCGGTGACCCGGCTCGTTTCGGAGATTTGCCGGATTCCAGTTCCGTTTACGATCTGACCTCATTCGAAATGATCCGTATGATCAAGCAGCTTAATGAAGGTATCGCCTTCTCGGGCAAACCGCTCAAGCAGAAAGCGAATTTCATAACAGGTGCTGCCTTTAACCCGAATGTCAAATATTTGGACAAGGCGATTGCACGTCTAGAGAAGAAAATAGATTCCGGTGCAGATTACATTATGACGCAGCCGGTTTATGATAAAGAATTGATCGTACGCATCGCGGAAGCGACGATGCATTTGTCTGTTCCGATCTTCATTGGCATCATGCCGCTCGCAAGCGGTCGTAACGCCGAATATTTGCATAACGAGGTACCCGGTATTCAGCTGTCGGATGACGTTCGCAGACGAATGGCCGGCTTGGAAGGCGAAGTAGGACGCGCGGAAGGCGTACGCATTGCCGAAGAATTACTGGATACAGCGTTGGAGTACTTCAAGGGCATTTATCTGATCACACCGTTTATGTTCTACGAAATGACGGTGCAACTTACAGATTATGTCTGGAAAAAAACGAGTGAAAAAACGGGTTAAGCCCGTTTTTTCTGTTTATTTCATACCGTATGCGGGATAACACTTGTTCGTCTTGCAAAAATGAATTAGAATAGTCATTGGATGCACTTGCCATGCCGCTTCGGATGCGATAGAATAGGGGACCTGACTATCGCTTCAAATCTTGTAAGCAATCGTATGGCCGAACGTATGCTCCGGACATTTTTCGTCAAGAATAATGCAATATTCTGTCATCAGCTCGAAGGTTCCGGCAGAAGATTCGACTCCATCATTCTTGCGCTTATCTATACATCGTGTTTAATTGCATGATCATGCACGGGAGATACCGGAGGGGAACAGAACATGGCCATTAAGCTCATTAATATCGGTTTCGGAAATATCGTTTCCGCCAATCGTATCATCTCGATTGTAAGCCCAGAATCGGCACCGATTAAGCGGATTATCCAAGAAGCACGCGACCGTCATATGCTTATTGATGCTACATATGGACGACGCACACGCGCTGTTATTATTACGGACAGCGATCACGTTATTCTTTCGGCTGTACAACCGGAGACGGTTGCTCATCGGCTGTCGACTAAGGATGACGATCACGACGAATAGTGACGGGGAGTATTATGAACAGAGGATTGTTAATTGTATTATCCGGCCCATCGGGCGTAGGCAAGGGAACGGTTTGTTCCGAACTTCGGCATAAGCAGGGTGACCTCATTTATTCCGTTTCGGCAACCACACGCTCACCTCGTCAAGGTGAGATCGACGGCATTAATTATTTTTTTAAATCCAAAGAACAATTCCAAGATATGATCGCGAAGGATGCGCTTCTGGAGTATGCGGAATATGTCGGTAATTACTACGGCACGCCGCGTGATTTCGTTGAGCGTACACTTGCTTCGGGCAAAGATATCATTCTTGAAATTGAAGTGCAAGGCGCGTTGAAAGTGAAAGAGAAGTTTCCACAAGGTGTCTTTATTTTCTTGGTGCCGCCTTCTCTCGATGTGCTGAAACAGCGCATTACCGGACGCGGAACGGAGAATGCCGATATTATCGACCATCGCATGTCCGTAGCAGTGGAAGAAATGAATCTTATTTCTTATTACGATTATGCAGTCGTGAATGATCAGATTGACGCTGCGTGTCATCGCATACAGAGTATCATCGTAGCAGAGCATTGCCGTCGTGACCGATTTATCGCAGAGCTTGAGGAAGTGAAAGAAGCTTCCGAGAAAGCCTAGCATGAGTGAGGTGAAGGAACGTTGTTATATCCATCTATTGATGAAATGATGAAGAAAGTCGACAGCAAGTATTCCTTGGTTGTCGCAGCATCACGTCGTGCAAGAATGCTTCGTGACGGAAGCAAAACAGAAATTCGTTCACCAAGGTCCCATAAGTACGTCGGTATTGCCCTCGAAGAAATCTACCAAGATATTCTTGTAGTAGAGAGCACACTGAACAAGAAGGACTAAGAAATTTATGAAGCACAACGATAACAACCCTTGCGGTTGTTATTTTTTTAGGAAATCCATGAGATTCATGATGCTACAGCGTAAGAGGAGTGATCACAGATGCTGAAAGGGAAAACCATAGTACTTGGCATTTCCGGCGGAATCGCGGCTTATAAAGCAGCGACCGTGTGCAGCAGATTGGTGCAAGCAGGTGCGAATGTGCGTGTCATCATGACGGAGTCGGCAACGAAATTTATAACGCCGCTTACGCTGCAAACATTGTCGCGCCATACCGTTTACACCGATACGTTTGACGAATTCGATCCTTCGGTCGTTGCGCATATCAACGTGGCAGACAGTGCGGATTTGGTTGTGATCGCTCCGGCTACAGCCAACCTATTAGCGAAAATGGCGCATGGCATCGGTGATGACATGCTGACTACGACGCTTCTGGCAGTGACCGCGCCGATTCTTCTCGCTCCTGCTATGAACGTCCATATGTATGATCATCCTGCGGTAGCGCATAACATGGAGCTGCTCGCGGAACGCGGAGCACGCTTCGTGGAGCCGGGAACCGGATTGCTCGCATGCGGGTATGTCGGCAAAGGGCGTCTGGCGGAGCCGGAAGATATCGTACAGGCTGTGAAGCAATGGTTTGCACAGAGCCAAGATTTAGCTGGTAAACATGTAATCGTTACAGCGGGCGGGACCGTGGAACGACTGGATCCGGTACGCTTCCTAACCAATGATTCTTCCGGCAAAATGGGCTTTGCCCTTGCGGAAGCAGCAGCGAATCGTGGTGCGAATGTCACCTTAATCGCTGCTCGAACAAGCGCAGAGCCTGTGCAAGGCGTGAACATCGTCCAGGTCGAATCGGCGGAGCACATGCTGCAGGCCGTTCTGGAGCGATATGAAACGGCAGATCTGGTGATTAAAGCAGCGGCAGTAGCCGATTATCGGCCGGTTGTAATGGCGAATCACAAAATCAAGAAAAAAGAAGAGAAGCTTATCATCGAGCTGGAACGGACGACGGACATCCTGAAGACACTAGGCGAGAAGAAGAAACATCAATACCTGGTTGGCTTCGCTGCCGAAACCGATCAAGTGGCGCACTATGCGATGGACAAACTGGTTCGCAAGAATTGCGATCTCATCGTAGCTAACGATGTCTCCCAAGAGGGCGCAGGCTTTAATGGCGATACGAATATTGTGCAGCTGTTCGGCGAGGAAGGACTTGTGGAAGCGATGCCTATGCTTCGCAAACGTGAAGTGGCAGATCGCTTAATGAGCATCATCACAGAGCGGATGAAAGCGAAGGCAGCAGCGGCCAAGGGGGCCGCTGAATGATTGCCAAAGTCATCGTAGATGTGCCGAGCCGCGCGACGGATCGGCCTTTTGACTATACAATTCCAGCCGGACTGCTGGGGTGGGTAGAGGTCGGCAGCCGAGTTGGCGTTCCATTCGGGGGCCGTGTATTACAGGGCTTCGTCATTGGACTCGCTGATTATGCGGATGTGGACGTAAACAAGCTGAAGCCGATAGCGGAGCTCTTGGATCATATACCGCCTTTATCTCCTGACTTAGTCGAGCTGGCGCAGTGGATTAGTGAAAAGTATTTCTGCGCGCTTACAACAGCGCTTCAAGTGATGATTCCTGCGGCACTCAAAGGAAAAGCGGATTCCGTCGTGACGATTTCAGAGGAAGAACAGGAGAATTCTTGGCTGCAGGACGGTGATGCTGAAGCACCTTGGCTGACATTTATTCGTGCAAGCGGCGGTCCGGTACGAATGGCAGCTTTGCAGGAACGGTTTCCGGATGATGCAGCCGCAATCAAGCAGGCTGTCAAGTTTGGAATTTTGACGGAGCAAGTTTCGATTAAGGATCGGTTGTCCGTTCGCAAAGTGTTGACGGTATATCCGCCCGATAATGAAGCATTGGCCCAAGAAGCGCTAATGAATTACTCCGCACGCGCTGCTAAGCAGCAAGAGGTGCTTCGCTATATGCTCGAAACTCGTGAGCCGATAACGATGACGGCGCTTATGGAGACATTGTCGACGACGTCCAGCACAATTCGCGCAGTTGCAGATAAAGGCTTTATTACTCTCCGCGAGGTAGAGCAGCAGCGTGATCCTTACGCAGGACGTCATTTCAAGCGAACAGAACCGCTTCCGTTAACGGAAGGCCAGCAGGCTGTTTATGAAGAAATCGCGGAAGCACTGGATTCGGAGTCCTCTCGCGTTTTTCTCCTACATGGTGTAACGGGCAGCGGGAAAACGGAAGTTTACTTGCAAACGATCGAGCGTTGTTTACAATACGAACGACAGGCGATCGTGCTCGTACCGGAGATAGCTCTCACGCCACAGATGGTAGAGCGATTTAAAGGACGTTTCGGCGATTCAGTTGCTGTCTTACATAGCCGCCTATCTAACGGTGAACGTTACGATGAATGGCGGAAAATCCGGGAAGGTCGAGCCCAGGTTGCAGTCGGGGCGAGATCGGCTGTTTTTGCACCATTCCAACGTGTAGGCTTAATTATCATCGATGAAGAACATGAGTCTTCCTACAAGCAAGAGGAGAGTCCGAAGTATCATGCGCGAGATGTTGCGGTGACACGAGCCAGACAGCACGGCGCTGCGGTCGTCTTGGGTTCAGCTACACCATCTTTGGAAAGCTTCGCTGCTGCAACAAGAATTCTTTCATCGACTTCTTCTACTTCTTCAGATACAGACACTAAATCGTCAGGAGGAGCTGCGCTCCTGCCTATGCCGCACCGGGTCGGCAATCGTCCGATGCCCAAGGTTCATCTGATCGATATGCGTGATGAGCTCAAAGCAGGCAATCGCTCCATGTTCAGCCGGCAGCTTCACGAGGCGCTGCTTGATCGCTTGGAGAAAGGCGAGCAGTCGGTACTGCTGCTGAACCGGCGCGGCTATTCGACATTTGTCATGTGCCGCTCATGCGGATACACGGCGCAATGTCCGCACTGCGATATCTCACTGACCTTTCATCAGAAATCGCGTGTCATGCGCTGTCACTATTGCGGTCATGCCGAGCAGGCACCTGAGAAATGCCCGACTTGCGAAAGCGAGCATATCCGTTTCTTCGGAACAGGTACCCAGCGGGTTGAAGAAGAACTGGCTAAGCTGTTTCCGGGCATTCGCGTCATTCGGATGGACGTCGATACGACAACCGAGAAAGGCTCGCATGAGAAGTGGCTTACGATGTTCGGCGAACGCAAGGCAGACGTGCTGCTCGGTACTCAAATGGTAGCGAAAGGGCTTGATTTTCCATACGTTACGTTAGTAGGCGTCATTGCTGCGGATACATCGCTGCATTTGCCTGATTTCCGGGCAGCGGAGAAGACGTTCCAACTGCTTACGCAGGTTGCGGGTCGGGCCGGGCGGCATGAGCTGCTTGGTGAAGTTATCGTGCAAACCTACAATCCGGAGCATTACGCGATCGTTTCGGCACAGCATCATGATTATGCCTCATTTGTGCAAGAGGAGCTGAAGCATCGTCGTTTCATGTCCTATCCGCCATTTTGCAGGCTCATTGTTGTGACCTTATCCGATGAGCAGTTGACTCTGCTTATTACGGCAGGCGATAAGCTGGCATCCACACTTCGACAGCTGGCTTATGAATCCGGTTTGAAAGGCTGGATCGACAGTGATGGCAGTCGTTTTATCGATATTTTAGGGCCTGTTGCGTCTCCCATTCCGCGTATGAAAGATCGCTATCGTTTTCAATGTATGATAAAATATCGTGGAAACGTTGGGGCCATCGACTTGTTGAAACAGGCGATCAGCATGATTTCGGGACCGCAGGGTCAACCGCCTGTGCAGATCAGCGTTGACGTAGATCCGCAAGTGATATTATAAGTTTATAAGTTTACATTTTTATTCTAGGAGGTCAATTGATGGCTATTCGACTGATTGTTCAAGATCCAGATCCGGTATTGCGCGAGCGCGCAGCAGTGGTAACCAAATTTAATGCTAATTTGCATAAATTGCTTCGCGATATGGCGGAGACGATGTACGACGCGGACGGAGTAGGTCTGGCTGCACCGCAGGTAGGCATTTCCAAACGTGTCATTGTCGTCGATGTTGGCGATGATAATGGCTTGATTGAAATGGTAAACCCGGAGATCATCGCGTCTGAGGGCGAACAGCTTGGACCAGAGGGTTGCCTCAGTATTGCTAAAATCAGCGGTGATGTTAACCGTGCACAACGTATTAAACTAAGAGGGCAGGACCGTAACGGCGTAACGTTTGAGATGGAAGCGGCTGATTTTTTGGCACGCGCTTTTCAGCATGAAGTCGACCATTTGAATGGCGTATTGTTTACGGATATTGCGGTTTCGATTTACGATACGGCAAGCCGTCCTCCCCGGAATGAGAGTGAATAGATGCGAATCGTATTTATGGGAACGCCTGATTTTGCCGTTCCATCTTTAGAAGCTATTCTTGCCGCAGGACATACCGTAGAGCTGGTTGTCACACAGCCTGATCGCCCGAAAGGTCGCAAAAAAACGTTGACGCCGCCTCCGGTTAAGGAAGCGGCTCTTCTTCGCGGCCTGCCTGTTGCACAGCCGGAACGTCTGCGCGGATCCGATACCGTTCAGCGTATTGCGGAGCTGCATCCGGACCTCATCGTTACGGCAGCATATGGTCAAATTTTGCCGAAAGCGGTACTGGAAGTTCCGCGTCTTGGCTGCATTAATGTTCACGGCTCCTTGCTTCCGCGTTATCGCGGCGGCGCTCCGATACAGCGCTCCATTATCAATGGCGAGAGCGTAACGGGTGTGACCATTATGTACATGGCCGAAGGACTGGATACCGGCGACATGATCAGCGTAGTTGAGGTGCCGATTGCGGAAGATGATAATTCAGGTACGTTGTTTGCGAAGCTGACTGACGCCGGTGCGAAGCTGCTTGCAGAAACATTGCCTGCAATTGAAGCTGGAACCGCAAATCGGATTGTGCAAAATCATGATGAAGCTACATACGCACCAAACCTGTCACGCGAGGATGAGCGGATCGACTGGAGCCGTAAAGCAGGTCAAATTAATAATCAAGTTCGCGGACTTTCCCCAATGGCAGGCGGTTTTACGTTATGGAATGGTGAGCCGTTCAAAGTATGGGGCTGCCGTGTTGTAAAGCACAGCAGTACAGGAGTAGTGCCTGGTACAGTTATTGACCTGTCCGATGAAGGCATCCTTGTGAAAACAGGCGAGGACGCACTGCTTTTGACGAATATTCAACCTGCCGGGAAGAAAGCAATGGATGCCGTGGAATGGCTGAAAGGTGCCAGACTCGAAACAGGCACATTGTTCGGCGGTGGTGAAGAATGAGCGGCGGGCCCAACGATCGCGGTAAAGGGACAGGTGGCGTCGCGACAGGACAAGGTCGGAGCGGCAAGAAACCAAACGGAGCTCCGGGTGGCGTGAAACAGCAGCAGCAGCAAAGACGTAAAACAGCGCGCGAGGTTGCACTCGATACGCTTGTGAAGGTGGCAGAAGCCGGAGCGTACAGTAACTTGCAGCTGAATCGTGCGCTTCAAGACGCTCAGCTTTCACGCCAGGACGCCGGTCTGGCAACAGAACTGGTATATGGAACAATCCAGCATCAAAGGCTGCTTGATGACAGGCTGAACATTCTCGTTACAAAAGGCTTTAACAAGCTGACGCCTTGGGTACTCGTACTGCTTCGGATGAGTGCGTACCAATTGCTGCTGCTTGATCGGATTCCGCCTCATGCTGCGGTGAACGAAGCTGTCTCCATTGCCAAACGACGCGGCCATAGTGGTATTTCGGGTATGGTTAATGGCGTTCTCCGTAATTTAGAGCGCAGCTTGTCCGAGCTGAAAGAGCCTATTGAGAATGCCAACCCGGTTAAACGGATCGGCATTACGCATTCGTATCCGGATTGGCTGGTTAAGCGCTGGATCGATAGCTACGGCGAGGCAGCAGCTGAGCAAATTTGTGCATCCGGCAATGAGCCTCCGCACAGCAGCTTGCGCGTGAATCCGCTGCGCTTATCTCGTGAGAAAGCCATTAGCCTTCTTACGGACAATGGGTATGACGCAGTTGCATCGAAGCTTGCAGATGCGGCAGTCATCGTTAATGGAGGCGGCAACCTTGCTCAGTCGGAAGGTTATCAATCCGGGCTATGGACGCTCCAAGACGAGAGTTCGATGCTGGTTGCCGAAGTGTGCGCGCCAACGCCGGGCATGAAAGTGCTGGATTGCTGCGCAGCTCCCGGCGGCAAAACGACGCATATGGCCGAGCTGATGGAGGATCGCGGCCACGTGTACGCGAACGACGTTCACCCGCACAAGAAGCAGCTTATTGAAGAACAGGCTGCGCGCCTTGGTCTAAACGCGATTGAAGCGGTAACCGGTGATGCGCTGGAGCTTGCTTCACGCTTCGAGCCGCAGAGCTTCGATCTGGTACTGCTCGATGCGCCATGCTCCGGTTTCGGTGTCATCAGACGCAAACCCGAAATCAAATGGACGAAGAGCGAAGCCGATGTTCACGCAATAGCTAAGTTGCAGACTGATTTGCTTCAAGTGGCAGCCAAGCTGGTCAAGCCGGGTGGTACGCTCGTATACAGTACGTGTACGATTGAACGTGAAGAGAATGAAGGGCAAATCGAGAAGTTTCTGGCGAATCAGCCTGCTTTCGAACTCGATGCAGACTGGCCATCCCATATTCTGCAGCCGCTTAAAGAAGGTCAAGTAATAGATGAGAACTTTGGCGGCATGGTTCAGCTGCTGCCGCAGCAGTTTGGCAGCGACGGGTTCTTTATTGCCCGTTTGAAGCGAGTTAACTAAGCAATTCCAAACCTTGCAAACGCCCATGACAGCATCAAGTGGCCTGTTATGGGCGTTTGTGGTAAAATAATCAGGGGCACTCTTATCAAGAGGGCTTAGAACATATTTTGATAAAAGAAACAGGTGTAAAATCGATGAAACCGTTCATCTACGACTATACGTTAGATCAATTGCAAGATTGGATGAAAGAGAATGGCGAGTCCGCTTTCCGTGGGACTCAAGTGTTTGAGTGGATTTATGTTAAGCGCGTGAATAGCTTTGAAGAGATGAGCAATCTCTCGAAGGGGCTTCGCCAGAAACTTGAGGAGCAATTTGCGTTCGTAACGTTGACTGAGATTACGAAATTCGAATCGAAGGACGGCACGGTGAAGTTCCTCTTCGGTCTGCATGACAATCATGCCATCGAAACGGTTATTATGCGTCACAACTACGGAAACAGCATCTGTGTGACGACGCAAGTAGGCTGCCGGATCGGCTGCACATTCTGTGCTTCGACGCTAGGCGGCTTGAAACGTAATCTAACAGCCGGTGAAATCGTGGCGCAAGTTGTCGTGGCTCAGCAGATGCTTGACGCGACGAAAGAACGTGTCTCCAGCATCGTTATTATGGGTTCAGGCGAACCTTTCGAGAACTATGATGCGACAATGACGTTCCTTCGAAACATGATCCATGAGAAAGGGCTGAATATCGGCCAGCGTCATATTACGGTTTCTACAAGCGGCATCGTGCCGAGCATGTACAAATTCGCCGAAGAAAACACGCAAATCAATTTGGCGATTTCGATTCATGCGCCTAACGACAAGCTCCGCTCGAAACTGATGCCGGTTAACCGCCGCTTCCCGTTCGAAGAAGTTATGGAAGCTTGCCGCTACTACATTGCCAAGACAGGACGCCGGATCACGTTCGAGTACGCCTTGATCGGCAGTGTAAACGATCAAAGCGAACATGCTCAAGAGCTGGCTGACGTACTGAAAGGAATGCTGTGCCACGTGAATTTGATTCCGGTCAATCACGTACCGGAGCGCGATTATGTACGAACTCCGCGTGAGCAGATTTTCGAGTTCCACCGCATTCTAGAGAAGAACAATATCAATGCCACCATCCGCAGAGAACAAGGTCATGACATTGCAGCAGCTTGCGGACAACTACGTGCTAAACATATGGAGTCTACGGCGGGGTGATGAGTTGTGAAAATCGCTTATCGGAGCGATGTTGGGCGTATTCGATCTATCAATGAAGACACGGCTTGGTCGGACTCTTATGAGTTCGGCCTGACCGTGGCAATAGTAGCCGATGGCATGGGCGGTCACAAAGCAGGTGAAGTGGCCAGCCAATTAGCGGTAGATACTTTCCGGGAGGCGCTTCAGGATGTTACTGCTGCGCTGTCTTTGGAAGAGCGGAAGCTGCTTATGAGCCAGGCTATTCTGCAAGCGAACGAAGTGATTTTTGACATGGCGTCCAACAACGAACAATTTCATAATATGGGAACGACCATAGTTGCCGCACTTATACAAGATGATAACGGAGTCATCGGTCATATCGGCGATAGCCGGGTTTATAAATGGAGAGAAGGCGTCATGACTCAGCTGACTGAGGATCATACGCTTGTTCAAGAACTGGTTAAATCGGGTCAGATCACGCTTGAAGAAGCGGCGGTGCACCCGAGAAGAAATGTGATTACACGTGCACTCGGCACGGATGAAGAAGTTGAAGTGGATATCATCTGCACATCGTGGCGTGCCGGTGATTTGCTTATGTTATGCAGCGATGGTCTAACGACAATGGCTAGTACTGCAGCAATCATGGAGACTTTAGGGCAGGATGATCTCACATTGGATCAAAAAGCAGATCGACTCATACAGCTGGCACTTGATGCCGGCGGAGACGACAATATTACAGTAGTGCTGCTGCATCATGCCGAAGACACAGAGCTCGAGGGGTGATCGACATGATAGGACATGAATTAGGCGGAAGATATGAAATTATTACACGCATCGGCGGAGGCGGCATGGCGCTTGTTTATAAAGCCCAAGATATCTTGCTCAATCGTCATGTTGCGGTTAAAGTGCTGCGTCAGCAATTCGTACATGATGAGGAATTCATTCGCCGCTTCAGACGCGAGGCACAATCGGCAGCTTCTCTATCCCATTCCAACGTCGTTAGTATTTATGATGTTGGACAAGAGGACGATACCCATTACATCGTCATGGAATATGTTGAAGGCAACAACTTAAACGAAATTATTAAAGAGCGTGCACCGTTGCAAACCGAGGAAGCTGTTCGTATAGCGATCCAAATTTGCGACGCCCTTGAACACGCGCATTATAATCAAATCATTCATCGTGACATCAAACCGCATAATATACTCATCGGCAAGAACGGCCGCGTGAAAGTGACCGATTTCGGCATTGCGCGCGCGGTGACATCATCTACGATTACTCAAACCGGTTCGGTGGTGGGGTCCGTTCATTATTTCTCACCCGAACATGCCAAAGGCGTCGTAACCGGCGAGAAATCCGACTTGTATTCGCTTGGCATCGTGCTGTACCAAATGGTGACGGGGAAGCTGCCTTTCTTAGGTGAGAGTCCGATCAGCGTAGCGTTGAAACATTTGCAAGAAACGTTCGCCGAGCCAAGAACGCTTAACCCGTACATACCGCAAAGTGTAGAAAATGTGATTTTGCGAGCGATGCGGAAGAATCCGGCTGAACGTTATGCTTCGGCCAAAGAAATGCTCAGCGATCTGGAAACTTGCTTGCAGCCGGAGCGTTTGAAAGAGCCGAAGGCCACATTCGCCAATGCTGATTTTGACGAGACACGCGTCATGCCTGCGATTCGCGGCAGCATTGCCGATAAAATGACGGACACGATTTCGACTGCGAAATCCGATCCGAGCAGTACGGCCGAGAAAGTGAAAATATCAGCAGATCAGCCGGATCAGGATCGCTGGAATTCGAACGGTCTTGAAGAGGAGCCGCGCAAACGCAGATGGGTCAAGCCTGTCGTGACCGTTGCTTCCACGTTGATTATTATTGCACTTGTTTATTGGGGAGCAATGACCGTTCTGAGCTGGTTTGATATCGAAGAGGTGGATGTGCCGTATGTGGTCAATATGACAGAAACGGAAGCCCGCACCACGCTGGAACAGGCGGGCCTTAAAGTGGAAGAACCCTCGATTTATACGGATAAAGAAGGGGTTCAGAAGGACGTTGTCTATGAGCAATCCAAGCCGAATCAACGGGTGAAGGTAGGCTCTTTCATTAAGCTGTATGTCAGTAAAGGTCCTAAGCTTGCGGCAGCCGGCAACTACGCCGGTAAGTCCTATGAGGATACGGTAGCAGCATTGGTTGCTCTGGGCGTGGCACAAGATAATATTTCCAAGGAAGAAACCTTCAGCGATGAGACGCCAGGTACTGTATTGGAACAGACGCCTGAGGAAGGTGCTGAATTTGATCCGAAAACGGTGAAATTCAGTTTAACGGTCAGCCAAGGGAAAGAAACATTCCCGATGCCGAAGCTGATTGATAAGACGGAGAAAGAAGCCATTGCGCTTCTGAAGTCCAAAGGTCTTACAATTAATGAAGCTGACATCGTTCGCGAACCAAGCTATAAAGAAAAAGGAACCGTTATCGCGCAATATCCGTTCGACCCTGAAGCTCAGGTGTCCGAAGGAGCGGCGATTACGATCACTGTGAGCTCCGGATTGCCGGAGGAAGCAATCGAATATACGTTCAATATCGTTATATCACCGGCAGTAGCTGGCAAATCGAGCGATATTCGCATTACGTATACCGATGCCCGCGGTGAGAATATCGAGTGGGGCAAACGGAAAATTAAAGATACACAGACCTTCCCGGTTAAAGTCGTCCTGGATCCAAACACGGAAGCAATGGTTACCATTTATCGAGACAATCAATTTACCGATACCTTCTCCAAAACGTATGAAGATGTAAAATCAGGTGACACTGGAACACCGGAAACGGTCCCAGGCACTGAAACGCCGCCGGCAGATCAGCCAGCGCAAACCGAGGAGAATCCGACTGATGGCAATGCGACCACAAACGAGACAGACCAATAACAAGACTGATTTAACAGGACGGATCGTCAAAGCGTTGAGCGGCTATTACTATGTAAGGCCGCTTGATGCTTCCTCCGATGTTGTGCCGATCACGTGCAGAGCCCGCGGGATCTTCAAGAATCGCGGCGAATCACCGCTCGTCGGTGATATCGTCGAATATGAAGAGACAGAGAACGGCGAAGGAGCCGTAAATCGAATCCTGCCGCGAAGCTCGGAGTTAATTCGCCCGCCTGTTGTGAATATTGATCTTGCTGTACTGGTTTTCTCGGTAACGGAGCCAGCACTGAACTTGCAGCTTCTTGATAAGTTTCTTGTTCATATCGAGCATGCTGGAATCCAAGCGGTACTTTGCCTCAGCAAACAGGATCTCGCAGATGATGGCAAGGATTCAGAAGAAGCAAGAACTGCAATGAGCGATGTGCTGCGTATTTATCAGCCGATCGGTTATGAGGTACTTGTGACGAGCTCAAGGCAAGGTGAAGGAACCCCGGCATTGTCAGAGCGCCTGCAAGGCCATCTGGCCGTGTTCGCCGGTCAATCGGGCGTAGGGAAGTCCTCACTGCTCAACGCGCTCGTACCGGGCCTCACACTCGAGACAAACGCAATCAGCAATCGACTTGGCCGCGGTAAGCATACTACTCGTCATGTGGAGCTTATCGATATTGGCGGCGGTTATGTTGCAGATACGCCTGGCTTTAGTCAGTTGGATTTTGCCGAGCTTGGCATTGAAGAATTAGGCACTTGTTTCAGGGAAATGCGTGAGCTGTCTTCGGGATGCAAATTCCGTGGCTGCACACATATTCATGAACCGGAATGTGCGGTGCTGGATGCGCTGGAGCGCGGTGAAATCGCGCCAAGCCGTCATAGCAATTACGTGCTGTTCATGGAGGAAATGAAAGAGAAAAAGCGGAGGTACTGAAATGTCTATCATAGCACCATCGATATTGTCGGCTAATTTTGCGACACTTGCAGACGAGATCAAAGACGTGGATCGTGCCGGAGCGGATTGGATTCATATTGACGTGATGGACGGTCATTTCGTCCCAACACTTACGTTCGGACCGCTTGTTATCTCAGCCGTTCGGCCATCCACCAAGCTTGTCTTTGACGTTCACTTGATGATTGAGCGCCCGGAGCTGCATATCGCGTCTTACGTGGCTGCAGGTGCTGACCGTATTACGGTACATGCGGAAGCATGCGTTCACCTACATCGCGTTATCCACCAAATCAAAGAAGCCGGACTGCCTGTCGGTGTTGCGCTGAACCCGGCTACGCCGATCCATGTGCTGGAGAATGTGCTGGGCGATTTGGATATGGTTCTGCTTATGACCGTGAATCCGGGCTTCGGAGGCCAACAATTCATCCATCAATCGCTGCAGAAGATTCGTCAGCTGCGTGCCCTGCTTGAATCGCGGGGTCTTGGTGACATGTTAATCCAGGTCGATGGCGGTATCAATGGGGCGACGGCGAAGCTTGTCAGAGAAGCGGGCGCCGATGTGTTCGTAGCCGGGAATGCCGTTTTCACTGAACAGGATCGCGCAGCAGCTATCTCAGCTCTGCGTTAGGAGGACATAAGATGGGCGAGCGGTTGAAGAAAGGCTTACTATGCACACTGTTTAGTTTAGGCTGCGGTTTGATGCTGGCGATATTTCCAAACGTAAAGACTGGCGTCAATTTTCTGTTCTCCATTCTTGCACTGGTTATTGCAATCTTCTATTTTAAGCGGTTCACATCCCTACGATCAAGGATAGTATTTGGTGTGATGTCGCTATTGTTTTTTCTTTTCTTTACCATTGTGATTGCCGTTGTCCTTTATGCAAGGGCGCATCCGATGACTACCACCTAGCCTTGGCCGATGACTTCGGGTTTGGAATAGGACAATCATAGATCGCATAGTATGGTTACATGAACGAACGTTCTTGTAGCCTTTTTTGTGTAAGAAAAGGCTGAGAGGACCGTTACGGATGTTTATTCAGCATACGAAGAACGTTTTGCTCACGCACACGCACATGCAAAACTAGAGCTTATGCTTATGAACGGTTTTGCTGACGCAAAACTCTTAGGAGGGGTGGAGCATGAAATTTTACACGATCAAGCTGCCGAAGTTTTTGGGTGGCTTCGTGAAGGCGATTCTGAATACGTTCCAAAAGAATTAGCGGCTGCTGTTCGCAGTGTGATGTCGCATAAGGAACGGTTCGACATGCAGCATCCTGAGCACAGAGCAACAGCAATGGGTCCCCCCTGTGCCTAGACATGCAAAAAAGCACCTGATTGAATCAGGTGCTTTTTGTCCATGGCTTAAATGCCGTTATACACGAGTCACTTTGCCGGCTTTCAGAGCACGAGTGCTGACATAAACACGTTTTGGTTTACCGTCAACAAGAATTCTAACTTTTTGAACGTTAACGCCCCAAGTGCGGCGAGTTTTGTTGTTAGCGTGCGAAACATGATTACCTACCCCTGGGCCTTTGCCCGTAATGGCACATTTGCGAGACATGGAATACACCTCCCTTGAAGAATCACTGCAAATAAACAGACTCCAATATAATAACATAACAAATCACATTCATCAAGCATTTGAAGTTTCCTTATCAAAGGTATATAAAGCGCTTATCATGCAGAAAATGGTCGTAAAATGGGCGTTGGACTTCAAAATCGTCATTATTTATAGTACAATGTTATTTAGTCCATAATAATAACGGTGAAGGAGTGGTTTTCCATGCCCCTGCAGATTAATTCGGATTTAGGCAATGTATTCATAACCGACCATGTTATCTCCGTTCTTGCCGGCTCAGCGGCACTGGATTGTTATGGACTGGTAGGGATGGCTTCAAGAAAGCAGCTGAAAGACGGAATTGCCGAGCTGCTTGGTCGAGATAATTTATCGCGCGGTGTTGAAGTCCACCGAGAGAACGACTACTTACACATTGATTTGTACATCATCGTTAGCTACGGCACAAAAATTTCCGAGGTCGCACATAATATTCAGTCGAAAGTGAAATATGTGATGAATGAGGTCATCGGCGTCAAGGTAGACGTCATCAATATTTTTGTCCAAGGCGTACGGGTATCTCGGTAGGAAGGGGTAATACGTTTGATTAAACGCTTTATTAACGGCTCAGACTTTACAAGTATGGTACTGAGCGGAGCGGAAAGTTTGCAAAGAAATGTTGAGCGCATAAACGCGCTGAATGTGTTCCCGGTTCCGGACGGTGATACCGGGACGAATATGAATTTAACGATGACGTCAGGAAAACGCGAGCTGCAGAGCAAATCCTCCCCAGCAATAGGCAAAGTTGCGGAAGCGCTTTCTAAAGGATTGCTTATGGGAGCGCGCGGGAATTCCGGCGTTATTTTGTCACAATTATTTCGGGGGTTCGCAAAGAGTATCGTCAACTTGGATCAAATCGATCCGGTGCAGTTTGCTGCCGCACTTCAAAATGGTGTAGACATGGCTTACAAGGCCGTTGTTAAGCCTGTAGAAGGGACGATCCTAACCGTTGCGAAGGATACCGCTAAACATGCGGTGTCGATCGCTAAGCGCACAACAGATATGACAGAAATGATGCGCGAGGTTGTTACCAAATCGAATGAATCGTTGGCACGTACACCTGATCTGCTTCCGGTACTTAAGCAAGTAGGTGTAGTGGATTCCGGCGGTCAGGGACTTGTTTGTATTTATGAAGGTTTTCTACGTGCATTATCCGAGAACATCGGAACTGCCGATGACAGCCATATCGGTTCGGAGGCAGCGTCACCAGAGCTGTTCCCAGCGATGAAGGCCGTGACGACACCATCGGTTGCACGTCCTAACCTAGTGCCATCCAGTGCGCAATCCCGTTTGGCAACAGAGAATATTGAATTCTTATACGATATGGAATTTTTCATTAATCGGAAGCTTGCAGGCCGTAATGCGCTGCGCTTCGACGAAGCCTTGTTCAAAGGCATGCTCAGCAGAGACGGGGATTCGATTCTTGTCATTGCTGACGATGAAATCATTAAAGTTCATGTTCATACGCGCAAGCCGGGAGATGTGCTGAATTATGCACTGCCTTATGGTGAGCTAACTGAAATTCATATTCTTAACATGCGTGAGCAGCATCGTGATCTTCTTCAGGAAGAAGAGGCCCATCTAAACAGCAGCACGCCACCTGCTCCAGCGATCACTGACGATCCTCTGAAGGAAACGGCGATCGTGGAGGAAGCAGCGCTTGGGCTTGCGGTTTCGGAGGTGCTTACAGGCACTCCTGCAGCGTCCATTACGGCGGAATCTGCTCATGAGTGGGCAGCATTCGGAATCATTGCAGTGGCTATGGGCGAAGGGATTGCCTCGATCTTCATGGATAACAATGTGGATGTCGTGTTGTCTGGCGGTCAATCCATGAACCCTTCGACGGAGGATTTCGTCAATGCGATCGAATCACTGTCGGCTGAACATATTTATTTACTGCCGAACAACGGCAACATCATCTTGGCTGCGCAGCAAGCTGCAGAGCTATGTGAAAGAAACGTAACCGTTATACAAACGAAGAATATCCCGCAGGGCCTTGCGGCTGTTCTGGCCTTTAAGGAAGACGGGACTGCTGAAGAGAACACGGAAGCGATGAGCGAGGCTGCGAAGCAGGTACGTTCGGGTCAAGTGACGAATGCAGTTAGGAACACTTCGATTGACGGCATTACGATTCATGAAGGCGATTATATTGGTATCATGGAGAAATCCATCGTGACAGCATCTTCAAGCTTGCAGGAAACTTGCCGAGAGCTGCTCGCAAGAATGCTGGAAGACGGCGGAGAACTAGTGACGATTCTCACAGG
Source organism: Paenibacillus sp. N22P23 (assembly GCF_059383735.1). Taxonomy (NCBI): domain Bacteria; kingdom Bacillati; phylum Bacillota; class Bacilli; order Caryophanales; family Paenibacillaceae; genus Paenibacillus; species Paenibacillus sp. N22P23. Next base: position 1,721,707 of record NZ_JBXENT010000001.1, on the reverse strand, counting down.
GGAGCAAGCAGACGCGGCCGTTACCGATGAATTCGTACGCTGGGCAACGGAAACCTTTGCACATGCGGAACTCGAGGTACATGAAGGCGGACAACCGCTTTATCCTTATCTTTTTGCAGTGGAATAGGGGGTGCTGGTATGGGGACAATCAAGATTATTACGGATAGTACGGCAGATATTCCAAAACGTGTTCGTGAGCAGCATACTATCGAAATGGTGCCTCTAAAGGTACTCTTCGGCGAGGACACATATCTCGATGGGGTCACCATTACGAACAACCAGTTCTATGAACGATTGGCGAAAGCGGAAATGCTGCCGACAACTTCACAGCCCTCTCCAGTTGAGTTTATGGAAGCGTATGAGCGTGTGCTCGGTACAGGCAAGGACGTATCTATTATCTCTATTCATCTGTCCTCTGCACTAAGCGGCACCTATCAATCCGCGGTTCTTGGCTCAACCTTGCTTGAAGTGCAAGGCGATATTACCGTGATCGACTCCAAATCGGCTTCCTATGGCAGCGGAATGCTGGCCGTGAAAGCGGCAGAAATGGCAGCGGCGGGTGAAACCAAAGAAGCCATTGTTACCAAAGTAGAGAGCATGATTAAAGATCGGAAGATGTACTTCCTGCTGGATACGCTCGAGTATTTACAGAAAGGCGGTCGAATCGGCAAGGCAGCTGCTCTGTTTGGTTCGATTCTCAACATTAAGCCTATTCTGACGATCGACAGCGAAGGTGAAGTAATGGCCGTTGATAAAGTTCGCGGCACCAAGAAAGCGATGCAGCGCATCATTGATTTGTTCAAGAATGATTTCGGCAATGACCCGATAGAAATGACGGTCGGGTGGACACATAAGAACGAGCTGGCGCTTGAGCTTGCAGCTATGGCGCAGGGACAGCTTAACATACGCAGCATCCGGCAGACTGAGATCGGTTCCGTTATCGGAACACATGCGGGTCCAGGTGCCGCTGCATTATTTATTACGCGGGTGTGAGGTAATGGGGATGAAGCTGGATCAGATAACGGTCCGGCAAATGAAAGGCGTGAGTGCTCAGAAGGAATTGGAGCTTCACGCCTTTGGCGTTCATACGATCGCAGATTTGCTGGATTATTTTCCGTTTCGATATGAAGATTATCGCATTCGGAGCTTAGGGGAAACGAAGGATGGGGAGAAAGCGACGGTTGAAGGCAAGATTATGGGCAATCCTCTCTTGCAGCGGCTCGGACGCGCTAAGACTCGCTTAACTTGTAAGATCGTAATCGACGGTCTATTAGTGACGGCCGTTTGGTTTAATAGACATTTTCTACAGGATCAGTTGGTACCCGGCCGGGATATCGTTCTGACGGGCAAATGGGAGCAGCAGCGGCTGCAAATTACGGTATCGGAATCAGAGTTCCCTGATAAAGGGGCATCGCGCTCAGGGACGCTGCAGTCCGTCTATTCCGTTGGCGGAAGTGTGACACAGCCTTGGATACGCAAAATCATGGCACAAGCGCTGCTCCAATATGGCACGATGGTGGAAGAGATTCTGCCTGTGGAATTGATGGACAAGCATGGGCTCATGCTGCGCAGAGATGCGGTCAAACAAATTCATCAGCCCGAGGACATTGCGCAAGGACAAGCGGCTCGCCGCCGACTTGTCTATGAGGAGCTGTTCTTATTCCAGTTAAAGCTGCAAGCGTATCGAACGATCAATCGTAAACGGATGGATGGCGTCGCACATGTGGTTGATGCGGAATCGATCCGGGTGTTCGTGCGTACGCTGCCTTTTGAGCTGACGGATTCTCAGAAGAAGGTCGTTAACGAAATATTGATTGATATGCGGCATCCCTCCTGTATGAATCGATTGCTGCAGGGTGATGTTGGATCTGGGAAGACGGTCGTTGCAGCGATTGCCCTATTTGCCGCCTACAAGGCAGGTCATCAAGGAGCGCTGATGGTGCCGACGGAAATACTGGCGGAACAGCACTACCGATCATTACAGAAGATGTTAGGCGGCGTAGGGCTTCAAGTAGCACTGCTAACCGGCAGCTTGACGGAGAAGAAGCGCCGCGATGTGCTGGCAGGACTTCAGATGGGCCTTATTGATGTCATCGTAGGTACACAGGCGATTATCCAGGAAGGCGTTAATTTCCGCAGTCTTGGCTTAGTTGTAACGGATGAGCAGCACCGATTTGGCGTCAACCAGCGGAGCGTATTGCGCCGCAAAGGGATGAATCCGGATGTGCTTACGATGACAGCGACACCGATTCCCAGAACGCTTGCCATTACGGCATTCGGAGATCTGGATGTTTCTACTTTGCGTGAACGGCCGCAGGGTCGGAAGCCGATTCAGACAAATTGGGTCAAGCATAATATGCTGGACCGGGTGCTGGGTTTTATTCGACGTGAGGTAGAGGCAGGGCGTCAGTGTTATTTTATATGTCCGCTCATCGAGGAATCGGAGAAGCTGGATGTGCAGAATGCGATCGACTTACATATTCAAATCCAGCAAGCCTTTCCTGATTTACGGATTGGACTGCTGCACGGCCGGCTCACTACCTCCGATAAAGATGAAGTGATGCGCGCATTCAGCGAGAATGAAGTGCATGTACTTGTCGCAACGACTGTGGTAGAGGTCGGAGTCGACGTCCCGAACGCTACACTGATGGTCATTATGGATGCCGAGCGGTTTGGATTGTCGCAGCTGCATCAGCTGCGCGGCCGTGTAGGACGTGGCGGACATCAGTCTTATTGTGTCTTGATCGCCGATCCGAAGTCGGAAATCGGTCGTGAACGGATGAAAATCATGACGGAGACCGATGATGGCTTTGAGGTTTCGCGGAGGGATTTAGAGCTGAGGGGTCCCGGGGATTTCTTCGGCACGAAGCAAAGCGGCGTCCCGGACTTTAAGCTGGCCGACATGGCAGCCGACTTTGGGGTGCTCGAGGAAGCCAGGGACGATGCGGCTGAAATGACGGCAAAGCCGGATTTCTGGTCAGCCGCTGCCTATGCCAGACTGCGTGACTTATTGAAGAAAGAGCAACTTTTTCAGGGGGAACTCTTGGACTAGTTTTTAAGTTGGCTGTCTTCGCATATAGTACAACGAATGGCTTCAAGAAGCCGGACGGAGGTGCTAGCCATAAGATGAGCTACACGAAATATGGTATTCGGCCCGAGCTGGTCGAGCGTGTGAAATTGAAGATGAAGAATCCGGTCGTGAAGGATCGTATGAAGATGCTGTTAAATGGTGTGACCAAATATGATTTACAGGATCGCACGAAAGTAAAGAAGCTAGTCAAGACGTCAGCCGGCATTTTACAAGAATCGCTTACAGATCAGCAAGAAGAGCAATTGATTGCGTTCATTCTCGGCCAGAAAATCGATCCGTCTAATACGCTCCACCTTATCAAATTATGGGCAATGTTCCGCTGATCCTAGGATCAGCGGTTTTTTTTATGCTCATCCGGTGCGTTCAAATAGGCGTGATACAAGAAGCATCGTCGTTTGCCACACTGCCGACCGTTTTGCCAACGGGATACGCTTCAAGCAGCTCAGACGGGAACGGGCTGAGCAATGCATCAAGCTGCTGTTGATCTTGTATCGAACGATCCAGCCACAACGCCTCATGCTCTTCATGGAGGATGACCGGCATCCGGTTATGAATCGGAGCCATAAGCTCATTAGGCGCAGTTGTCAGAATCGTACAAGTGCTTAGTTTTATGCCGTCAGGTGAAACCCAAGTATCATATAATCCCGCCATGCTGAAGAGCTCTCGGTCGCGCTTCACAATGCGCATGGGCTGTTTGTCCTTCTCGTCTTGCCGCCATTCGTAGAAACCATCGGCCGGAATAATGCAGCGTTTACGGCGGATGAGCTGCTTGAAGGCAGGTTTCTCCCATACCGTTTCAGAGCGCGCGTTAAGCATTTTGTTACCAACCTTCGGACTGTCTGCCCAGGAAGGGACAAGGCCCCATTTGAGCTCGCCAAGACGGTTCTGCGAGCCATCGGCAACGATAGCGAACACCATTTGACCTGGCGCTACATTATATTTGGGCTGATGATAAGGCACATTCGTGGAAGAAATCCAATAACGTAACATAAGCTCTTCCAAAGAAACTGTAATGGTATAACGTCCACACATCGTTTGCAGACCTCCTGCACAAATTCGTCCTATTCTCTTCAGTATACTACGAGCGGCTAATTGATTGTAGAGAAGCCCATACTAAATGGTATACCCGTGGACATGAATAAACGGATGTCGCCCCAAAATGAAAGGAGTGGCGAAGTGCATGGAGCATCAAGGCAGCACCAACCCATCGGTAATGAAGCGCATCATTCTTGTACTGCGCAGGCTGCCTGCACGAATCGCTGCTTATGTAGCGGCGAAGCGGCGGGCAAAACGGGCTTCTTCAAAGCTGGTTCAGCATGCGATTCCGCTGGAGCTGAAGCCGGAGTACGTCCGAGAGTTGCGAGCAAGCTGGAAAACGCTCGGCGAACATTCAACAACGGAGTCACCTAAAGAGTCGTTATCCGAGTTGTATAACGAGCAGGAGCGTGCATTAATCCATCGAATTCGTCATGAAACAGAGATCGCCAATCAGAATAACGTGACTCGCACGGAGGCGTATCGCGCGGTCTATTTTCGCAGTCCTGAGCTGCACTGGGCATTGCTGGCCCATCTGGTTTCCCGCAATGGCGGTTGGAATATGACGGATCTGCAGGGGGAGCTGCTGCCGAGACTGCTTGATCGTGCCTATCGCAAACAGACGTTTCTCTTGCTGGAACGCGCGAATGCTATGATTTTTCAAGATGCCTATCCCCAGCTGTTACTCTATGAGGCTTCGCGGAAGGAAGGGCGAGAGCTCTTCTCGTTATTGCCCGCCTTTGGCGTGTCTAGTTTCATGCGTCCGGTTTGGTCGCAATTCTGGCGCCGGAAGGATGCAGCCCTTCTAACAACCGCACTTATTGTGAATGAACAGCATGTAATTGAGGAGCCTCTTGTTTGCAGTACTTACTTCAACGAGCATGTCCTTCGAAAAACCGCATTCCTCATGCAGACGCCACTTCAAACGAATGCTGTATTTATGCCCTATGGCGCTCCGAACGAAGGGGCTATGAAGCTTGCGGGGCTGGTGCTTGAGAATTTCCGCAGCTTGAAGGAGAGAATTGAATTCGGGAAGCGTTTGTATGCCATCCTTTATGGCGTACCAGAAGTGCATCAAGGTGTTCTGGCGTTTGTCCGGGCTGTGCATCATACAGGCTCAAGAGCCGATTATGCCCCGCATTTATTTACGAAGCAATTGCGATCACAATCGACGAGAAGTTACGTAGAGAAGCTGGATGGCTGTAAGTTGAAGCGGGGAGCGAAGAAATTGGCAAGCCCGGAGCTGACTGCAGCTTGGCAGGATGTACCTGTTGAGATAGGCAGTCGTACAGATTGGTTTCAGGATCCAAGCGATGTGGATGGGTACTTTGAACAGCTGCCGATGCCAGAGGTGTTTGTCATTTCCGAAGAGCACTGTCTTGCAATTAATAAAATTGAGTTAGCCGTTCTGGCTGCACAGCAGCTAAAACCGAGCTCGGCACAAGATAAAAGGCGATAAAGATAAGCTGCAAGCAGCTTGCCTCTATCGCCTTTTTCATCGCGCTGTGAAGATTAACCTTTACGGTGCAGCAGTTCCCAGCGGTACACATATTCAAACAGAAACTCGAATGCTTCCAGATGACGTTTTGCTTCAAAGGCATTTGCCCCCCAAGCGTAAATGCCGTGCTTGCGCAGCATAATGCCCGGAATACGAGGATCAAGTCGCTCTGTAACCTCTGGCACGATGCTTGGAATATGCGTGAAGTTAGACACGATCGGGATGTCAATATGGGCATCATCTTCCCAAATATTGAACGCTTTAATGAGCTCTACGCCGTCAACCGGGATCGATTTACGCTCCCAGAATAGCTCGGAGACGATGCTGTTATAGACGGAATGGATGTGAAAAATTGCGCCGCAGCCCGTTTGGCGGTAGATCTCGCAATGGATCAACGTTTCAGCCGAAGGCTTTAGACGAGTAGGCTCGCTCGGCTTGCCGGATTGATCGACGAACAGAAAATCCTCCGGTGTCGATAACGACTTATCTTTGCCGCTTGCCGTAATGGCGAAATTGAAATCCTCGGGCGAGAATTCGCCTACTCGAATGGAAAGATTGCCGCTCGTTCCCGGAAACCAGCCGCGGGAAGCGAATAGACTCTTGACCTCGGTTAGTTCTGCAAGCACACGCTGCTTGTCTTCTAATGCAATCTGAGCAAATGACATCGTTAGGTGGTCGCCTCCTGCAATTTCAATACATCGATGACGTCGTGGAACGTCTTAAACTCGTGATAGGAAAGTCCGAGCTCTTTGCATTTCTGCGTTAAATGAGAGCGTGCGAATACCACATCAGCAAGCTTCGCTCCTTCAAAATCCGTCACACTGTCGCCGATTAGAATGCGCTCGTACTGACCTTTAGGGAAGCGGCGAATAATGGTTGTTTTGCACATGCCGCAGTCGGTCTTACATTCGCCTTCACAGGGGTGAGGCCATGTGATCTCGATCTGATCGCCTGAGAAATCACTGCCGTTGCAGTAAATATGATTCTCCGGGATGTTAAACTGCGCAAGCAGCGGGTAGACGAAGAAGTCGATGCCGCCGCTCGTGACGAAGAATTCAATTTGATTATCTTTGCAGTATTGCAGCAAATCAGCAAAACCGGCGCGTATGGTAGCATTGGAAATCGCGTAGTCTACGACTTCCCGTTTCATCGAGGATGGCAGCAGTTGAAACAACTCGCCAACGCCTTGACGAATCGTCTTGCGTTGACCGACAATGTCGTTCACGATTGCTTCCCAGCCAGGTGGATTGAAGTGCCGAATGATTGCGACAATATTATCGTTCTCTGTAATCGTGCCGTCAAAGTCACAAAAGATAACGCGTTTTGGTGTTCTAGATGCAAGGTTGTTCATGGTCATTATTCTTTGTACCCCCAGCTGTCAATCGCAGCTTGAAGCGGTTCGTTACCTGGCTTCGCTGCTGCTTCAGGCAGAGAAATGCCTGCTCTTGCGGCTTCAATCGCAATACGGAACGCTTGTCCGCCAGCTGCTGTTCCCATCGGATGTCCGTGGATGCCTCCGCCTGCATTGACGACGACATCGGTGCCGAAGTCGCGCAGAATGAGCGGGACAAGTCCGGGATGAATGCCCGCCGAAGGAACCGGGAAGCTTGGTGCTACCGGCAGCGCAGGGTCGATTAAGGCTGCTTGCACCGCTAAGTTCTCTTCACGCGGCATCACGACAGAGCCGTATGGCGAGGGGAAGAGAACGAGATCCGCGCCGGCAAGTCTCATCAGCTTACCAAGCAGCAAAGGTGCGGCAATGCCGTAGTGTGCGGAAGGGTACAAAGCGCCTGCCATTGCAGGGTGAGCTGCAATCGGTACCGATATTTCCGGATCGCTGCTTAGCTCATGCAGGACGTCGTATCCATACGCGAGCACGTTGAACAAGAGTGCATTAGCGCCAGCATGGATCGCGCGTTTCGCTTGTGAGGCGAGCTTGGAAGTCGGGCCAGTCAAGTTCACGGCATACAGCAGCTTCTGCCCCGTTACGAGTTCTGCTTGACGCGCAGCTTCCATACAAGCTTCAACCCGTTTCTCAAGCGGCGTTAGCGGGTTCTCGAACAGGATCTCATCGTCCTTGATCAGATCTACGCCGCCCAGCGCTTGCTGATAGAACTGCTCACGCAGGTTAGGCAAATCATGTCCGATTACGGATTTGAAGATACTCATTAGTAAAGGACGCTCATGAGCGCCTAGTAGATTGCGTACACCTTCGATACCGAATTTCGGTCCGGGAAAAACAGAAACAAAGCTGCTTGAGAAATCCAGATCGAGCAGTTTGATTCGGCCATCCATGGACAGCTTGCCGAATACCGTAACAAGAAGTGCAGGGAGGTCACGGCTGAAGTTCACATCCGGATAGGCGATGCGAAGATCGGCATAACGCTCTCCTGGAGCGGAGCCTTCATAAACGTCCACGGAAATAACGCGGCCCAGATGTTTCTCCATTTCAGCTTTACGCGCTTCCGGCAGGTCTGTCCAGCTGCCGACTGTTAAGCCTACAGCAATTCCTTGTGCTTTCTTATGAAAATCTGATTTGTCATCGTAACAACGATAGGTTGCTATACATACAGCTTGCTCACTCATGATGTCGCTTTCCTTTCAATCTCTGCTCCCATTTCAGCAGCGCGTTCAGCAGCACGTGTAATCGCACTAATAACGGCTTGCGAGAAGTGGTTTGCATCTAATTTCTCAATTGCAGCTTGAGTTGTGCCATTAGGAGATGTAACTTTGCGGCGCAGATCAGCAGGGTTCTCCCCAGTAGCTTTCACCATATGTGCGGCTCCTAGTACGGTTTGAACGGTCAGATCGCGAGCGGCCTCCTCAGTAAGACCAAGTTGGCTGCCTGCTGCAATCATAGCTTCCATCAGGTAATAGACATAGGCAGGTCCGCTGCCAGATAACCCTGTAACAACCTCAAGCAGTTGTTCTTCCACAACCGCCGTTAAGCCTACCGCTTGAAACATCGTTTCGGCAAGATCGCGCTGATTGCCTGTGACGGAAGCGGAGAAGCTGATTCCGGTTGCACCAAGACCGATCGTGCTTGACGTATTAGGCATTGTACGAACAATCGGCATCGGCTTGCCTAGGAGTGTTTCCAAGGTGCGTATGGTCATGCCGGCAATAACGGAAATGATCAGTTGACCGGGATGCAGAAGCTCACGCACTTGGCTGATTGCTTCAGCGGCATCTTTCGGCTTCATCATTAGAAACACAATATCCGCTTCCTGCAGCATGGTGGCTTTATCCGCATCAAGAGAAGAGGTATTCACGCCGTATCTAGTCGTGAGTTCTTCCATTCGAGCAGCGTTTTGCCGGTTCATCATGCTGATTTGACCCGGTTCGGTCAGGCCGCGGTCAAGAAGTCCGCGAACCATAGCTTCCGCAATGGAGCCAGCACCGTAGAAACACATTTTAAGCGAGCCGATTGCAGTTGAAACACTAGAAGATGATAGTATCGTCATGATCGTGAATCCTCCTGTTCTATCCGCGGATTTGTCCGCTGCCGTAAATGCGGAATTTGGTTGATGTCAGTGCAGGCAGACCCATTGGTCCTCTGGCGTGCAGCTTCTGCGTGCTGATGCCGATTTCGGCGCCGTAGCCGAATTCAAAGCCATCTGTGAAACGAGTAGAAGCATTATGATACACCGCTGCTGCGTCGATCTGCTGCAAGAATTGATCAGCGTGTTCTTGATTCTCCGTAACGATGCACTCCGAATGCATCGTGCCATATTTGCTAATATGCTGCATGGCTTCATCTATTCCGGAAACGATATGAATATTCATAATGTAATCATTATATTCCGTTGCATAATCCGATTCGGTTGCAGCGACAGCCTCAGGAACGATGGCACGTGTTCGTTCACAGCCGCGGAGCTCGACATTGGCCGCAAGGAATCGGTCGGCTAATTCACGAAGATGACGTTCGGCGAAAGCTTCGTGGACAAGCAGCGTCTCCATCGAGTTGCAGACGGAAGGGCGCTGCACCTTGGCGTTGAATGCGATATCCGATGCCATTGCAGGCTTCGCGCTGTCGTCCAAGTAAGTATGACAAACACCGGCGCCTGTTTCAATGACAGGTACGGTCGCATTTTCAACAACATTTCGAATTAATGATGCGCCGCCGCGAGGGATCACGACGTCGAGCAAGCCATTCAGTTTCAGCATCTCGTCAACGGAAGAGCGCGATGGGTCTTCAATCAATTGGAGCGCTTCAGCAGGCATTGAAGTGGAGGCAAGAGCATCGCGCAGCACTTCTACGATACGGCGGTTGGATTCCAGCGCAGCAGATCCACCGCGAAGGACGACCGAGTTGCCTGTCTTGAGGCAAAGTCCGGCTGCATCCACCGTTACATTGGGACGAGCTTCATAGATCATACCGATTACGCCTAGTGGTACAGAGATTTTGTCGACGCGAAGTCCGTTAGGACGCTCAAATGATTCCAAAGTAAGACCTACTGGATCGTTCAGCTGCACAACTTGGCGAAGTCCTTCGGCAATATCCTCTACACGTGCCGATGTCAGCGTCAGTCGGTCCAGCAGAGATTCGCTCGTTCCATTAGTACGTCCACGTTCGATGTCGATCCGGTTCGCCTCAATAATTGAATCTTGATGGCGGATCAATGCATTTGCCATTTCGAGAAGGGCTTCATTCTTCTGATTCGTCGTCAATCGGTTCATAATACCCGCTGCCTGTTTGGCAAGGGCCGCTTTCTCCCGCACTTCGCTCATATGGTCTCTCTCCCTCATAAGTCCTGTCGTTTAAGCTCTTAGTGTGACCCACTCATCACGGTGAATGACTTCTATTCGAGTTACTTCAACACGTCGGCGTACTTCTTCCGTACTTAAGCCCGCAACGGCTTGCACCTGCCAAGCGGCATAGTTGACGACGCCACGGCCAAGCGATTGCTGCTGTTCATTAAACACTTCGACGACATCGCCGGGATGAAAATCGCCTTCGATCGTTCGAATGCCGGCAGGCAGCAAGCTTTTGCCGCCTTCGAGCAATGCTCTTTCTGCTCCATGATCGACGAAGATACGGCCTTGCGGCATGGAATGGAAGCCAAGCCACTGTTTCTTCGTCGTCAAGTTATGCTGGCTCGTATCGAAATACGTTCCTTTGCCGATACCGTCAACGGCAAGCTTCAAATCGCCGGGCTCGACCACACGGCCGATAAATACCGGTACACCGCCGCGCATCGCGATTCGTGCAGCTTCAATCTTCGAGCGCATACCGCCGGTTCCTACTGAAGATCCGGCTCCGCCTGCAACACGCAGAATGTCATCGGAAATTTGCTCGACACGGTCGAAGCGAACGGCGTTCGGATTTTTGCGAGGATCTTCCGTATACAGGCCATCCATATCGGTCAAAATAACGAGCCGCTTTGCTTTCACAAGATTGCCGACAAGCGCGGATAACGTATCGTTCTCGCTGAACTTCAACTCATCCGTAGCTACGGTGTCATTCTCATTCACGATGGGGAGCATGCGCCGATGGAGCAGCTCTTCAATGGTCATCAGTGCATTCTGAATTCGTTTGCGATTGGAGAAATCGGCCCGGGTGAGCAGAATTTGAGCGACGCCGACGCCGCCACGCTCACCATAAGATGCGAAAGCTTCTTGATACGCTTGCATCAGCAGAGCTTGACCGACGGCCGCGGCCGCTTGTTTCTCATGAACGAGCTTCGGACGGGTGTTGTAGCCGATTTTCTTGAATCCGGCGGCTATGGCACCGGAGGTGACAAGCAGTACTTGGTAGCCTGCTTCATGGAGGGCGGCGAGCTCGTGCGCAAAGAAGGCGATTCGTTCCCGATTAATGCCGCCTTCATCGGAGGTTAAGGAGCTGCTGCCGATTTTGACTACAATGGTATCTGTCATTTGTCTCCCAAACCTTTCCTGGAAAATAAAAAAAACTCTCATCCTTGTATAATACAAAGGACGAAAGTTACACTTCCGCGGTACCACCTTTATTAACGGCTATGTTTGGCATGCCGCTCCGCTTTCTTAGACCTGATAACAGCAGGTCGCTGTCCGACTCATCGCCGGCCGTTCCGGGGAAGGTTTCTGCAGCAATAACGGTAAATTCTCACAGCGAACGAATTTACTCTCTGGTCGCATTGCGGAGTGCATACTTGGCCCCATCAAGACGTTAATGGTTTTTAATTAATGAGAATCATACCATGTTCTGCCTGGTACTGTAAAGCAAAGAAAAGCCCATAAAGACGGGCTTTATGGGCGAAGTGAAAATTATTTTTTGATTATTCGAACAGACCTAGTTTACCGATGCGATGAATCGCTTCTTGCAGTCGTTCTTCAGGGGCAAGAAGTCCAAGTCGGACGTAATTCTCACCATGCGTACCGAAACCGACTCCCGGTGCGAGCACGACATCCGCCTTCTCCAATACGAGATCAGAAAACGAAGAGGAGGTATAGCCTTTAGGCACAGGCAGCCAGCAGAAGAAGGAACCGCTTGGCTTTGATGCTTGCCAGCCAATCTCGTCCATCGCGCCGAACAAGGCATTTCTTCTGCTTTCATAGGCAGCAGCAAGATCGGTTACACATTGCTGTGGACCCGTAAGTGCAGCTGCAGCAGCAGCTTGAATGCCGCCGAACAAACTGCAATAATAATGATCTTGAATGAGATTGATCAATGAGATAATTTCGGGATTACCAAGGGCAAAGCCAACACGCCAGCCTGCCATATTATAGGTCTTCGATAGGGTATAGAATTCTACGCCGACTTCCTTTGCTCCGGGTGTCTGCAAGAAGCTTACAGGCTGTTTTCCATCAAAGCCGATCGCACCGTATGCAAAGTCACTCGCAACAACGATGCCATGTTTTGCCGCGAATTCTACAGTTTGCTTATAAAATTCAGGGCCTGCTGTGGCTCCTGTCGGATTGTTTGGATAGTTGATGAACATCAGCTTCGCTTTATCCGCAATCTCAGGAGATACCGCATTATAATCCGGGAGAAAAGCATGATCTGCCGTAAGCGGCATATATTCCATCTTACCGCCCGCAAGTGCAACCCCGGACCAGTAATCCGGATAACCGGGATCAGGTACGAGGCAGATATCACCGGGATTCAGCAAACATTGGCTAATTTCGATAAGACCTGTTTTGCCGCCGAACAAGATGGCGACTTCTTTCTCCGGATCGAGGTCAACGCCATAATCTTCCTTATAACGCTGCGCCACCGCTTGTTTAAGGAACGGGTATCCGCTGAAAGGCGGATAACGATGATACATCGGGTTCGGAGCTGCCTCTTGGAGTGCAGCTACAATATGAGGCGGTGTAGGCTGATCCGGGTTGCCCTGCCCCAAATTGATGACATCGCGCCCTTTGGCTGCTTGTGCATTTGCTTTACGGACAAGTCCCGCAAAGAATTGTGCCGGCAAACCGGTCATCCGGTCTGCCGGACTGATCTGAACTGTTTTTATTCCATCCATTGTTATCACTCCACCGTTAATCTAAGCCTAAATGTAGCATAATGTTGGAATGAGTGTCGAGCGCCCGGTTCCTAAAAAGGCGGGGTGGAGTGAAGCTACTCAGTACGAAGCCAGCTTGTTACAAATCCATCGCTTTAAGGAAAGGCTTGATATTCGCTTTGAATTGCAGCAAATAAGGCTTACGGTTCTCATCAAAAATAAGCAGCAGCTGAGGTTTCTTCGGACAATAGAACAGGAAAACGTCCTGTGTCATGACCTGCAGTGCTCCTGCTTTCACAGCAGTTGGTTGATCAAGCGGAATGCGGAACACATAGCCGCATTTGTCTTCGGCCTGCAGCCTTGGCGACAATCCGGTAACGGAATTCAGCCAAGACTTCGCGTAGCCTTGAAATTCGGCGTTGTTCGGCACGCTCTTAACGACCTTGCCCGCAACGACATCGAAAGCCTGCACGGGCCGCTGCATCGAACTGCCGTCATCCAGTGCTCCGGCACTGACCACAGCAGGAAGAACCAGAAACAAAAGCAGTGCCAAGGCTGATACAATTTTTGTACTCCATCTTCTCATTTACGCAGTCTCCTTCAATCGGTACAGGATGGTTTCCTCTTTACAGTGCCCATCTTGACAGCGAAGCATGAGACGATATGATTAGGTAAAACTGAGCAATTCAGGAGGCAATCGAATGAGTGAGAGGAAATTAAAGCTTGCGATCGTGCAAATGCACGTTGATGCTGGATATCCGGAGGCGAACTTTGCAAGGCTGAAGGAAAGGCTGAATGAAGCTGTTCAAGGGGCGGATAAGCCTGATTTGATCATGTTCCCGGAGATGTGGAATACCGGTTACGCGCTTGAACAGATTGAGCAGATCGCGGATAAGGACGGAGAGCGCACAAAGGCGCTGCTGTCGGCTTTTGCCCGTGAGCACCAGGTCCAAATTATTGGGGGCTCAATTGCGGAGAAACGTGAAGACGGCGTTTATAATACGATCTATGCATTCAATGAGAACGGTGAAGTTGTATCGGACTACTCCAAAATTCATTTGTTCCGTCTCATGGATGAAGAGAAGCATCTGCAAGCAGGGGAGAAGCTGGGAACGCTCGAAGTGGCAGGATCGGATGCAGGAATGATGATTTGCTACGACATTCGATTCCCGGAGCTGGCACGGAAGCTGGCACTCGGCGGTGCCAAAGTATTGTTCGTTCCAGCCCAGTGGCCAAACCCAAGGTTGCATCATTGGCGGACGCTGTTAACGGCTAGAGCAATCGAGAATCAAATGTTTGTTATCGCGTGCAACCGTTGCGGAACAAGCGGAACGAGTACGTTCTTTGGTCATTCCTTAGTTATTGATCCATGGGGCGAAATTATAGCGGAAGCGGGCGAAGAGGAAGTCATTATGAGGGCGGAAATCGATCTGGACCTCGTAGACGCTGTTCGCGCAAAAATCCCGGTCTTCGAAGACCGCCGGCCTTCACTATATTAATGTCGACTTCATCGTTTCTATAAAAGCCTCGGCCGCTCTCGACAGATAGCGGCCTTTGCGGCTTGCTATGACAAGTGTGCGAATAGGCGCTGGTGCGGAGATCGGTAGGTAAACAGGCGTTCGTTCATCGACTTTATCCCTTATAAGCATCTTGGGTACGAATGTAATCCCCATACCGGCAGCCACGAGGGATTGGACGGTTTCGATATTAGTGCTCTCAAATACGATTCGCGGTGCGAAACCGGCTTGTTCACAGATCTCCATGACATTTTGCCGAAAGCCTTGACCTTTCTTCAGAACGATAAAAGGTTCATTACTCAGGCGCTCAATCCGAATAGGTTCATTTAATTGAGCGAGGTGATGATCAGGAGGAACTGCGATTACGATTTCCTCTTCAATAATTGGAACCCACTCCAGTGAAGGTTCAAACAGCGGCAGTGCAAGTAAGCTGAGATCGGTTTGACCGCTTGCAGTCAATTGCTCAAGCTTGGATGGCGTATCTTCGACAAGTACGACTTCAATCTCAGGATACCTTTTATTAAAGATTGGCAGTACTGTGGGCAGTACATGAGAACCCGTAATGGATAGACTGCCAACAACGAGTTTTCCTTTGCGCATATGAGCAAGGTCGTCGAGCTCTTGTTTCAATTGTTCGATATTGTCCAAAATGTTCTGCGCTTTATCTACAAATACAGCTCCGGCATGAGTCAGCTCTACAGAGTTTGTTGTCCGGCGAAATAAGAGAACGCCGATCTCTTTCTCCAGCTTGGACAGCTGCTGGCTGAGCGAAGGCTGTGCGATATGCAGTTTCTCCGCCGCGCGTGAGAAATTCTTTTCTTTGGCAATTTGGATCACGTATTGCAGTTGGCGAAATTCCATGATTAACCACTCCACAAACCAAGTTTTGACGTGTATTATCTTCATAGGCCATACCTATTGCTTTTATAGATATTATATCTTAGATCAATGAAGAAAGAAATGTTATGATGGCTTCATTGAATTATTGCTACGAGCAAATGAACTTATGAGGTGAATATAATGACGAAAAGAACGATGTTTGAGAAAATTTGGGATAATCACGTCATTCATGCTGATGCAGGTAAGCCGAGCGTTATCTACATCGATTTGCAGCTTGTCCATGAAGTAACTTCACCGCAAGCATTTGAAGGCCTTCGTATGACTGGTCGTAAAGTACGCCGTCCGGAGCTTACTTTCGCAACGATGGACCACAACGTACCAACGAAAGATCGCTTCAATATTACAGATCCGATTTCGAAGCAGCAAATTGACACGCTGACGCAAAACTGTAAAGACTTCGGCGTAACGTTGTTCGACCTCGACAGTATTGACCAAGGTGTCGTTCACGTTATGGGACCTGAGCTTGGCCTTACGCACCCGGGTAAAACGATCGTTTGCGGCGACAGCCACACTTCCACGCACGGCGCTTTCGGAGCACTTGCTTTCGGTATCGGTACTTCCGAAGTTGAGCATGTACTTGCAACGCAGTGCTTGCAGCAATCCAAAGCGAAAACGATGGAAATTCGTTTCACGGGCAGCCGTAAGCCAGGCGTAACTGCAAAAGACATGATTCTTGGCGTTATCGCGAAATATGGTACTGATTTCGGTACTGGTTATGTTATGGAGTTCACTGGTGAGGCAATCAGCACCTTGTCGATGGAAGAGCGTATGACCGTTTGTAACATGTCCATCGAAGCAGGCGCGCGCGCTGGCTTGATCGCTCCTGACGAAACAACATTCAACTACCTCCGCGGCCGCGAATACGCACCGCAAGGCGAAGCATTTGATCGTGCAGTAGCTGTTTGGCAAGAACTTGCGACAGACGAAGGCGCTGCGTTCGATACCGTTCTTGAATTCGACGTCGATTCCTTGATCCCGCAAGTAACCTGGGGTACAAGCCCTGGCATGGGTACAGACATTACGAAGAACGTACCGGTACCTGCTGAGCTTCCGACTGAGAACGAGCGTAAAGCAGCTGAGAAAGCACTTGAATATATGGGACTTACACCAGGTACGCCAATGAGTGAGATCGACATCGACTACGTCTTTATCGGTTCTTGCACTAATGGTCGGATTGAAGATTTGCGCGCCGCTGCTGAAATTGCCAAGGGCTATAAAGTAAGCGACCGCGTTACTGCGATTGTCGTTCCAGGTTCGGGCCGTGTTAAGATCCAAGCTGAGAAAGAAGGCCTCGACGCGATCTTTACAGAAGCCGGCTTCGAATGGCGTGACGCTGGCTGCTCCATGTGTCTTGCAATGAACCCTGACGTACTTCAACCGGGTCAACGCTGCGCATCGACATCCAACCGTAACTTCGAAGGCCGTCAAGGCCGCGGCGGACGTACGCACTTGGTTTCCCCGGCAATGGCCGCAGCTGCTGCGATCATGGGTAAATTCACAGACGTTCGCGACTGGAAAATCAAATCCGAAGTATTGAACTAGTAACACTGCAATTGAATCGCCCAAAATATGGGGATATCGATTGCAGTAGCAAGAGAGACGAGAGGAGTTAACGATCATGGAAGAATTTAAACAGCTAACGGGTCTTGTTGCCCCGGTAGATCGTGTAAACGTAGATACAGATGCAATTATTCCTAAACAATTCTTGAAGCGCATTGAGCGCAGCGGTTTCGGCCAATTCCTATTCTTCGAATGGCGCTGGGACGAGCAAGGCAACGTGATTGACTCATTTAGCCTTAACCAACCTCGTTACCAAGGTTCTGAAGTCCTGATTTCACGTGCAAACTTCGGCTGCGGATCTTCCCGTGAGCATGCGCCTTGGGCGATTCTCGATTATGGCTTCAAAGTAGTTATCGCACCTTCTTTCGCTGATATCTTCTATAACAACTGCTTCAAGAACGGTATTCTTCCGATTCGTTTGAGCGAAGAGCAAGTAGAAGACTTGTTCCAACGCACGGCGAAGACAGAAGGCTACAAGCTGAACGTAAACTTGGAAAATAAGACGCTGACAGACGATGCTGG
Organism: Paenibacillus sp. N22P23; assembly: GCF_059383735.1. Classification (NCBI taxonomy): domain Bacteria; kingdom Bacillati; phylum Bacillota; class Bacilli; order Caryophanales; family Paenibacillaceae; genus Paenibacillus; species Paenibacillus sp. N22P23. Next base: position 1,704,157 of record NZ_JBXENT010000001.1, on the reverse strand, counting down.
ACTGCACATCGACTTCGATCTTGATGAGCACCGCCGTCAATTCCTGCTTCAAGGCTTGGATGATATCGGCCTGACGCTTCAGCACGAAGAGAAAATCTCTGCATACGAGGCTAACCGCGTCGTATTCTAAATCGAACAGGGCAGCCCCAATCATCGGGTGATGATTGGGGCTGCTTTTTTTGTTTCTGGCTCGATTTCGCAGCCGTGGCGAGGCTGAGAGTCAGGGGAGTCGTGCACTCGGCTTGATAAAGTTGCGAATTTGCTGACATCGTTTGGCTGAGAGTCGCAAAACCGTACTCTCAGCGGTGAAAACGTCGATAAATTAGATCGAGAGTACGGAAATTGAACTCTCAGCCTGATTAAGCAGCGATTTCCATGTCATCGTATGGCTGAGAGTTGTAAAACCGCACTCTCAGAGGCGAAAGCGGCGATAAATTAGACCGAGAGTTCGGAAATTGAACTCTCAGCTCAATTAAGGTGCGAATTCGCTGACATCGTGTGGCTGAGAGTTGTAAAACCGCACTCTCAGAGGCGAAAACGTCGATAAATTAGACCGAGAGTTCGGAAATTGAACTCTCAGCTCAATTAAGGTGCGCATTCGCTGACATTGTGTGCTGAGAGTTGTAAAACCGCACTCTCAATGGTGAAATCGCCGATAAATTAGGCCGTGAGTTCGGAAATTGAACTCTCAGCTCAATTAAGGTGCGAATTCGCTGACATCGTGTGGCTGAGAGTTGTAAAACCGCACTCTCAGAGGCGAAAACGTCGATAAATTAGACTGAGAGTTCGGAAATTGAACTCTCAGCTCAATTAAGCTGCGAATTCGCTGACATCGTGTGGCTGAGAGTTGTAAAACCGCACTCTCAATGGTGAATTCGCCGATAAATCAAGTCGAGAGTGCGGAAATCGTACTCTCAGATAATTAGAGCCACGATTTCGATGTAAGTGAAAAAGGTGAGTGTGAGAAGACTTTTGCTCACCTCGCTCTTGAAAAACGAAATAAACTGAGAGCGGATATACCGCTCTCAGTCCCCAAACTAACCCATTTTCTCCGTCGAAAGAGGCATATCCGCTCTCAATTCCGCTTTTCCTCAAAATGCCACTCTTTCGCACACAATTCTCTTGCTGATAGCGGGTATTCCGCTCTCAGTCCTCAAACTATCCCATTATCTCCTCCGATAGCGGCATATCCGCTCTCAACTCCGCTTTTCCTCAAAAAACCGCTCTTTCACACACATTTTTCGTACTGCAAACGTAAGTAACGCTCAATAGTTACAAATTTCCTGAATACGCAACTTTTTCTGACAAACTGCGTCTAATCATTGTCTACAGTCTTCGTCGAATTTAGATAGGCTGACAGGCGAAAAAAAAGTTTTAGAGGTGAAAGATGAGGAAGTTAGTGTCCGCTGTGTTGCTGTTGTCGCTCATAATCTCTTTGTTCCCCAGTCTGGTGGGAGCAGCGGAAGCACCAAAGCTTTATCTGAATGGAAAACAGCTTCAAAGTGCCGCTGAGCCCCGTATTGTTGGCGATTCGACACTCGTTCCAATCCGAACGGTGACTGAAGGGCTTGGTTTTGATGTGGCATGGGAGAAGCCGATTGTAACAATCTCCAATGGCGAAACGAACATGGTACTAACAATTGGCGGTAAGAATGCCATTGTGAACGACCGAGAAGTCTCTTTAGACGCGCCAGCTCTCAATACAGATGGCTCTACGATGGTGCCGCTACGTTTTATCAGTGAGCAATTCGGTTTAAGTGTATATTGGGACAAGCTATCTCGTTCCGTCCATCTCTATCAGCAAACCGTTGTGACACCGCCGCCGGTAACACCGCCAGTTGTCACACCACCGACCGAGACTCCAGATCCGGGAACGGACCCAGGAGACGGAACCGGTGAAGAGCCTGGCGTAGATCCGCCTACAGATATTTCTGCAAGTCTCAAATCAATCGAGTATAATGGTTTAGGCAGTATTTACCTATCCTATGAAGGCGATTTCAAAGACGTCAAAACAGAAGTGCTGCATAATCCAGAGCGTGTTGTCATCGACCTGCCTTATATGAACTTTAATTCAGCGTTCACGCCTGCTTTCACGCAGTTGAACAGCTCCACGAAACTTGGCGAAATATTGATCGATTCTCATCCTACGCTTCAGAAGGTGCGCTACTCCTATTACTCGGACAAGCCGGATACCATTAGGGTGGTTCTAGATCTTCTAGCTCCGACGAATGTTCAGACGGTCAAAGAAGATCAAGCCATTCGTATCGATGTCTTGGAGCAAACCGGTCCACCGCCTGTTACTCCGCCGGTATTGCCGGGGGATAAGGTTTATAAAGTAGTGCTCGATGCAGGTCATGGCGCGAAAGATCCTGGTGCACTTAGTGTAAACGGACGTCAGGAGAAAGAATACAATCTTGCAATTACATTAAAGGTCAAAGCTCTTCTGGATCAGGAAACGAAAATTAAGCCGTATCTTACACGTTCCAACGATACGTTCGTGGAGCTTGATGATCGCGCAGCTTTTGCAAACAATCTAAAAGCGGATCTCTTTGTCTCTTTCCATGCGAACAAGACGGAAAGTGCAACGGTTACGGGCTCAGAGACGTATTACTCCCGCGGAGACAGTATTGCATTCGCAAAAGTATTGCACAAGCATTTGGTCGCTGGGACAGGCTTCAAGGATCGTGGTGTAAGACAAGCTGATTTCAGAGTTATCAAGAAGACCACAATGCCGGCCGTATTGCTTGAAGCGGGTTACCTCTCTAACAGTGGAGATACTTCCGTACTTTTCAATGATGCGAAACAGAACAAGATCGCTGCGGAAATCGTGGCGGGTATTAAAGAATATTTAAAACTAAGCTAGGAGAATGCCGATGAAACGTCATATTACAACTTCATTATTATCGGTAATCGTTGCTGCCGCCCTTATCGTACCACTTAGCGCTTGCGGCAATCGAGTTGAACCGCTGACGCAAGGCGGAGCCGTTCAAGAACAACCAGCAGAAGGAACTAACAATGCTTCGAATGATCAGGAAGCCAATAATGTTCAGACGGAGCCAGCCCAGCCGGAAGAACCTGCACTAACGAAAGAGCAGATTTCTGTTTTCTATACGGACGACGATATGATGGAGCTCCACGAGCAGAAATCAGATATTGAATTCGGCGATCCGCAAGAGAAATTGAAAGCGATGTTTACTGCGCTTCAGAAAGATGGATTAAATGGCGAGTCTTCGTTATGGAAGCATGCAGAGCTGCTGAGTGCAAAGCAAGACGGATCAGCCGTCACCCTTGATTTGCATTTGCCTGATGAAGCTAGACTAGGTGCACCCGGAGAAATGCTTGCTATACGAGCATTGAAACAGACGTATTTTCAACTGACGGACGTTACTTCCATCGATCTACTGGTAGATGGTGAAGCAGTCGATAGTTTAATGGGCCATGAGGAAATTGATCATCCCATTACTAAACCATAAGGAGGAGCTCACAGAATATGCCGCAGCAGAAGAAATGGGTTAAAGTGGTTTCATCGATGTTGGTTTTCTCAGTACTTACAGGGTTTTCTGCAGTCGGCGGTTCGTTAGCGTTTGCTGATTCAGCCTTGTCTACACGATTCAGCGATGTGCCTGTCGGACACTGGGCAGAGAAGCATATTGCTAAACTTGCCACTCAAGGGATCGTTAAAGGAACGAATGGAGCGTTCAAGCCTTCGGATAATGTGTCGCAGCAGGAAGCGATCGCGCTTGCCATCCGTTTTATCGGTAAAGAGCAAGAAGTTAAGGTAGATGATGCTATTGTCTTCCCGGACACATTCGAGGTCAGCACTTATTTTAAACCTTATATCATTCTTGCTTTTCAAGAGGGCTTACTCGATCAGAAAGAAGAGTTCGAGCTGGCCGAAGCGAATCCGGGGTCCGCATGGGGAACGCAGAAAGCAACGCGTGAATGGATCACGAAGCTGATTGTAAAAGCGATTGGCAAGCAGAAGGAAGCCGAGGCGCTCGCAAATGATGCGATTAGCTTCTCTGATGGCAGTAAAGTTGGTGAAGACTATAAGGGTTATGTGAACGCTGCAGTATCCCTTCAACTAATTAAAGGGATTACAGTAGATCGTTTCGATCCAAAAGGGTACATTACGCGAGCTTCAATTGCTACGATCTTCAGCAGAGCAGAAACGCAATTCCCGGTTAATTACACGGGTCAACAAACCGCTGTCATGACTGGCATTGATGCAACTTCTGTTCATCTGTATCAGAATGATAAAGAATCTGCGATTGAGATGACGCCGGATACATACGTGTATCGCTTCGATTCCGAGAAACCTTCGAAGGTGGCGGACCTTGAACCGAATACGAAACTCCTCGTCATATCGAGCGGGAATAAAGCACTTTATGTCGAGCAGCTTGATGCTGCTGCACAAGTGGAGAAGCTTAAAGGGACTGTAGACCGCGTCTTAGTCAACGATAATAAGATGTGGGTATGGATTGCTGATGAGCCGGTTGCCATCACGTTTAACAGTGCAACTGTTGTGACAGATGGAGCAGGAACGGTCATTAAACCGAGTGCACTTACGAAAGACAGTGAAGTGGAGATCACACGCGATACATACAGAACGAAACCACAAGCGATCTCTATTAAAGTTCAATCGGCACCTATCAATAGTAATGGACAAGGTACAATCAGCGCGGTTGATCTTACTTCGTCAGCTATAACGGTGAAAGATAGTGTATCCGCTAACGAGTACAAGTTTAACGTCTCTCCGCAAGTGGATGTGATATGGCAAGGACAGATTTTGGACGGCGGATTGTCTCAGCTTCGTGTTGGCGATGCCATTTCGTACGAAGTGAAAAATTCGCTCGTGACCAAAGTCACGATTACACAAACCTCGGCCAAGCTAATTCGCGGCGAATTCTATTCTGCAAGCAGTGACGGTAAAACGATCCAATATGTGAAAAATGCCGGAACTGCACAAAGCGCACTAGAAGCTAAGTTTGTATCCACGCTAGTGGATGTAACAATCGATGGACTGACTGGCACAACCATTTCTGACCTTGTCAAAGGGGATATCCTAGATATCTCTTTGAATTCGAATGATCAAGTTGTTGCCATCAAAGTTGTGAATCGTAATGTGACACTGATGATTGGTGCAACGGTTCGTAATTATGAAAGTGACACGAGGATACTCGATTTTAAAGACAAAGACGGTAATCCGATGTCTGTTTATTTGACGGACAAAACAAGAATCGATTTGAACGGTTCGACTGTTGCTGTGAGTACTGCTGGCTCGCTGTTGACTAAGAACAGGAAGCTGACCATCGGAGTTACCGATAATAAAGCTGTCCTCATTCAATTCGTATACAAATACAGCGGAACAGTGACAGGTATTAATTCGAGTCAGGTGTCGATCACGCAGAGCAACGGAGCTGTCGTAACGCTGCCGCTCGAGCTGCCGAATGCCATTGAAATTGCCGGCAAAACATCCTCTACAATAGCAGATGTTAAAGTAGGCGATACCGTAACCGGTCTGCTAAATTCGAATCAAGATAAAGTGATCACGCTTCAAGTTCATACATCCTTGCAAACGAGTGTATCTGCAGCTGATATAGCAGGCAAACGTTTGAAGGTGAAAACAACGGATGGTTCCATCCTTGATTTGAATGCATCTGCGATGGAGATTTTCAATGAACGAGGCGATAAGATCACACTGGCCGATCTGAAGTCAGGTCAAACCGGTAATGTTCAATATGTCGGCTTGAGCCCAGTTTCGTTTAAGCTTGTAAAAGTCACATATGGCAAGCTGACTGCTGTAAACACAAGCTCCATGGTGATCGTTGATAACAGTGGAGTTGCTACTAGCGTAACGTTAGGCGATTCTTATACCGTTATGAAGAACGGACTAACAGGCAGCTCAGCTGCAGTACTGCAAATCGGTGACCGTGTTGAAGTAAAGAAGGATGCTAAAGATCGTGTCGTAGTCACCGTAAACAGCGGGATTAGCAAGAAGTTCTGGAAGTTTAACGCAGCTATTGGCGAGCTTTCCGTAAAGCGAGCTACACTTACAGAACTCAACACGTATACCGTAACGTCAGCTACGAAAGTTACACAAGGCGACCAGCAAATTACGATCGCTCAACTGAAAGATGGCGATGCGATACTGCTTTATTTCTACCAGAATGTATTGGTCGAAATCGCGAAGGTATAAGCGCAACATGAATGACTGATGTCCCGGTGAATCGGCCGGGACATTTTTATTTTGCAATTCTGTGAAATCCTGCACAAATTCAGTCCCGAAAGGGTCATTTGCGGTTGATTAATGCGACAATATTCGCTACACTTTGATTCGATGGTTCAAATAGGAGTGAGATCGGTTGAAGGCGAAAGAGAAAATGGATCATTTTTTAGGTGTGGTCGGAGAGATGTTCCCTGACGCACACTGCGAGCTCCATCACCGCAATCCGTTCGAGCTAACGATCGCAGTTCTGTTGTCTGCGCAGTGCACAGATGAAACTGTCAACAAAGTAACGGCGGATTTGTTCCAAAAATATCAGACACCGGCTGATTATTTGGCTGTTCCACTGGATGAGCTTGAGCACGATATCAGGCGGATTGGACTATTTCGCAACAAGGCGCTGTTTATTCAGAAGTTATGCCGTATGCTCTTAGATGACTACGGCGGAGAAATACCGCAGCAGCATGAGGAACTGACGAAATTGCCTGGCGTAGGCCGAAAAACAGCAAATGTTGTGGTATCCAACGCATTTGGGGTGCCGGCAATTGCAGTGGATACGCATGTGGAGCGTGTATCCAAGCGGCTTGGTTTTGCCAAGGCTGATGATAGCGTGCTTGAAGTCGAGAAGAAATTGATGAAGCTTGTTCCCAGAGCATTATGGACAGAGACGCATCATCGTTTGATCTTCTTCGGTCGATACCACTGCAAGGCTCAGAATCCGAATTGTCCGGTTTGTCCGATGCTAGATTCTTGCAAAGAAGGCAAACAGCGTATGAAACCTGCTTTAAACCGAAAAGCTAAGTAATAAGACGTTTGACCCAAAACATAATGGATAAGGATGATTCCACATGAAATGCATTTCCGTATACACGAAAGATTTCGCTTTATTCTCTGATATTTATGAGCAAATTATGGCATCCCCACCGCAAGAAAATGAAGAAATTACTGTTGAAGGCGTGATAGTTAGCGGAGCAGGCGACGTACCGGATCAATATATTGAACGTATGAGACTTAAGCCTGAGTGTGTCGTAATGAAGGAGAAAGAACGCAACATTACGATCCTTCAGCATGGTGAAGTGTTTGAGATTTGTGTACCTGCCGTACAACTGGTATAACATCTCGTACGTTCAAGTTCGTCTGAATGAGTAGGAAACAGGGAGAGAGAGAGAAATGAGCCAAACGATTGAAAAAGCTGCTCATTCGCTGGACACCTCGCTTGCAGAAATATCGCCGATCATGGCAGCCGCCGGGGATGCGCAAGACGCAGCGCGGCTGCTTGAGCTGCGAGATAAGCTGGGGAACGGTAAGTTGACCGTAGCCTTCTGCGGACATTTCTCAGCGGGGAAATCTACTCTCGTCAATCGGCTTTGCGGCACGCAACTGCTGCCGTCAAGTCCGATTCCGACGAGTGCGAATGTCGTCAGTATTGTGAACGGGGAAGCGAAAGCCACCATTATTAAGCTGGTGAACGGCCAGGAGCAAACGCTTGAGGTGCCGGTAGATGCAGTGAATGATTATTGCAAAGACGGCGAAACTGTATTGGCTATTTCTTTGTCCTATCCGATCCCTCGGCTTGGCACCCATACCGTGCTGCTTGACACGCCGGGGATTGATTCCACAGACGACGCGCACCGGATGGCGACCGAATCGGCGCTTCATTTGGCGGACGTCGTTTTTTATGTGATGGATTACAATCACGTCCAATCCGAAATCAATTTCACGTTTGCCAAACAACTCAAGGAGTGGGGCAAGCCTTTATATCTGATCGTGAATCAAATCGATAAGCATCGCGAGAGCGAACTGACATTTGAAGCCTATAAACAAAGTGTTGACGAAGCGTTCGGGAACTGGCATTTGGAACCGAGCGGTATCGTCTATTTGTCGTTGCGTGAGCCGAACCATCCGCATTCGGAATGGAGCGCACTCGAAGGATTGTTCGAATCGCTAGCTGAGATCCGCGGGCCGCTTGCACTTTGCAGTGTTGACGCTTCTGCTCGTTACGTCGTTCGGATGCACGGGAAAGTGATGGATGATCAAGCAGAGCCGGAACGTGAGCGGCTGCTTGAAGAAGCAGGCGGCGAAGGCGAGGCAGAGCGAGTTCGCGAGGAAATCGCCGGTCTTGAGGAGCAGCTGCGTGTTCATGCAGCTGAGGCGGAGAGCCTGCGGGTGAAGACTCGTCTTGACGTGCAAAGCATTCTCGATAATGCGAATATTACGCCGGCGGCAACGCGGGATCTGGCGCATTCTTTTCTGGAAAGCCGCAAGACCGGATTTAAGGCAGGGCTGCTATTTGCCGGAGCCAAAACCGCAGCTGAACAAGAACGGCGGCTTCAAGCCTTCTTCAACGATTTGGCTGACCTTGTGCAGGCTGGCATCGAATGGCATGTCATCGACTTGCTGCGCCGGACTGCAGATCGGCTCAATTGGCGGGATGAATCGCTGGAGCGTCAGCTGAAGGACACGTTCAGCGGGTTATTAACGCAGGACCTGTTGATCTCCCTCGTTAACCCAGGGGCTGTTATGGGGAACGAGTATACAATGACTTACAGCCGCGAGCTTGCAGCGGCTGTGAAGGGGTTGTTCCGCAAGAGCGCGATGCCTCTCATCGACGCGCTCGGCGACCGCGCAGCAGCGGCCGGCGAAGCTGCCGCTGCGCCGCTGCGCGAACGGCTTAGCGCGCTCGCGCTGCAAGCCGCCGCGCTCGCGCAGCTGGCCGCGCTGCAGCAGCGCGCGGCCGCGCATCTCGCGCGGCTGGCGGCGCTGCTGCCGCCGGCGCCGCCGCGCCCGGCGCTGCCGAAGCCGCTCGCGCTCGGCAGCGAGGCGCACAGCGCCTCCGGCGCCGAGCCGCCGGCCCCGGCTGCGCCTAGCGCCGGCACAGGCGCCGCGGCGACGCCAGCCGCAGCAGCGGTGCCCGCTGCGGCCGCCGTCGCCGGCGGCGAAGCCCAGGAAGCGCCGCCGGAACAAACCGGCGCTTCCCAGAACGCGCTCGCGCCGCAGCGCCAAGCAGCGGAGCGGCTGAGCAAAGCGGCCGCTCTCCTGGCGCCGCATGCGTCGCTCGCCCAGGCCGTGCACGGCATGCGCGAGAAGGCGGAGCGCCTTCGCAGCAGCCGGTTCACGATCGCGCTGTTCGGTGCGTTCAGCGCGGGCAAATCCTCGCTCGCCAACGCCTTGCTAGGCGAGGCAGTGCTTCCCGTATCGCCGAATCCGACGACGGCTGCGGTCAATCGCATCGTGCCGCCGTCCGCGGAGCATCCGCACGGAACGGCTACGGTGCTGATGAAATCACGCGAAGCGATGATGGGCGATTTGCGCTACTCGCTTAATTTGCTCGGTGAAGACGCACAATCGCTAAGTGACGATGCGCTGCTACAAACCATTTATAAATTAACACCGGATGCGGTGCATGCCGGCGGACGCCCGCATTACAGCTTCTTGAAAGCTGCAGTCAAAGGCTGGGCAGCCCACGAAGCTCATTTAGGCCAGCGTTTGGCCGTGAGCGGCGAAGAATTCCAGCTGTATGTCGCGGAAGAGTCGCGGTCTTGTTTTGTCAGCGAAATCGAGCTGCATCATAGCAATCCGTTGACTTCGCAGGGCATTGTCCTTGTTGACACGCCGGGAGCGGACTCGGTCAATGCAAGACATACCGGCGTAGCTTTCAATTATATTAAGAACGCGGACGCGATTCTGTTTGTGACTTATTATAATCATGCCTTCTCGCAGGCCGATCGTCAGTTTCTGCTTCAGCTTGGCCGGGTGAAGGATCAATTCGAGCTTGATAAAATGTTCTTCATCGTGAACGCGGCCGATCTGGCAGCAGACGAAGAAGAACGAGACGGCGTATTAGCGCACGTGGAACGGAACCTGCAGCAGCACGGCATCCGTTTCCCGCGCATGTTCCCGGTTTCCAGCCTTCAGGCGCTGGACGGGAAACGTACGAACAATAAGGCACTGATTGAGCAGTCCGGCATCGGCGCGTTTGAAGCCTCTTTCTTAAGCTTCACGAGCGGCGATCTAGGTGCTTTGGCAGTTGCTGCAGCAGAACAGGAGCTAGCGCGTGCACGCAGCACGATCGCGAACTGGCTCGACGCTGCTTCCGGTGATGCGCTCAGCCGTGAACAGGCAAAGACGGATATTATCGCTCATGCAGCGCGTGCTCGCAGCCTTGTAGATGAACTGAAAGAGCCGCAGCCGAACGCGAAGCTGCAGCAAGAACTGAAAGAACTGCTCTTCTATGTGCTGCAGCGTGTGCAGCTCCGTTTCGGCGATCATTATAACTTTGCGTTCAATCCTTCGTCGCTGCAAGACGATGGACGCGATCTGCGCAAAGCGATGTGGACGTCGTGGCTGGAGCTTCAGCGTTTGCTGCAGATTGAGCTTGCACAGGAGCTGGAAGCCACTTCTCTGCGTCTGGACAATATGCTGGGCAAGCTGGCCGTGAAGAAGTTTACGGAAGTTGCCGCAGAAGCCGGCGCTCAGCTTCAAGGCTTCGAGGCATCTGATTTCAAACCGGTACAGCCGGAAAGCCCTGATGAGCAGCCGCCTTGGCAAGCGAAAGAAGTAGATGCGAAGCTGCTCTGGAGCAAGTTCAAGTCACCGCGCCATTTCTTCGAAGGCGATGGGAAAGCCGCGCTGCGCAGCACGCTCGAAACGGAGCTGACTGCACCGATGCAGCGCTGGCTGCAGGCTGCTGAGGATGCGTGGAGCATCCGTTACACGGGGCTGTGGAATCAAGCGATGGCACATTGTGCAGAAACGCTCCGTCAGGATTTGGATGCGTTCAGCGAAGGGAAGCTTGCTTCCTTGTCTGACAATGCCGACGTTGAGGAACTGCGCAGTGTTCATGCTGCATTAGTTGCCATATAAATCCATAATGAACACGTAAAGAAGCTTATCCAGCGCTCAGAATGAGGCGGATAAGCTTCTTTATTTTGTGAAAATGAAATCATGCAAAAACAGGGGCAAATGTGCAAAAACGGAGCAATATGCGCATGTTGGCGATGATTTACGACGATATCGGAGAATACCCCCTAAACTTTACCCGAGATGGAAGAGGAAGCGAATATTGTCAACTATATGCCCCTGCACTCTGTTTGCCGTACCGGACTCATGCTGTTAATATTCATTCATATTCATAAAAAGGTTCATAAAATTGCAACAGGGAGTGGGTTACCCATTGGACGTCTTCAGGCAACTTAAACCGTTTTACTGGGTCGAACGCAAGAGTTTGTTTGCTTCGATCGCCTTTTTGATCTGCGCTACCGCGCTCGGATTGGTTTATCCAAATTTACTTCGAGTACTGATCGACAAAGTCATCGTTCCCAAAACATTTGAGTGGGTGCCGGCATTATCGCTCGCTGTCGTAGGGGTCGTTACCTTAAAGGGTTGTCTTCAGTTTCTACACGGGTTCTTCGGCGGTCGCCTCGGAAACCGGGTCGCGTTCAGACTTCGTAATGCGTGCTACACGAAATTGCAATCGCTGTCGTTTCAGTATTACGACACGGCAAAAACAGGCGATTTAATGTCCCGTCTGACTGCGGATTTGGAAGCGGTTCGAAATTTCATCGCTTTCGGTTTCGCCCAAATTTTCAACATGTTTCTCATGATTATCTTCGGAGCAGCCATGATGTTCTCCATTCACTGGCAGCTTACGCTGATCACACTGGTGACAATGCCGGTTCTGGTCATTGTGGCACTGCGATTCGAAAAGGTAATTCACCCGGCTTTCAGAGAAATGCGCCAAGCGATGAGTCATTTGACGACTGCGGTCCAAGAGAATATTACAGGCGTACGCACCGTCAAATCATTCGCACGCGAATCGTTCGAAATGGATAAGTTCTCCACACGAAGTGCGGCCTACAAACAAAACCAAATTGCCGCTTCCGGCTTGTGGGGCCGTTTCTTCCCGGTCATGGAGCTGCTTGCAAGCGTGTGTGCGGTTATTCTCCTTGTTGCAGGCGGTACACTCGTTATTCGCGGATCGATTACGTTAGGTGAGATGGTTGCCTTCTTCAGTATGCTTTGGTACATCATCAACCCGATGTGGGCGATGGGCTTCCTGATCAACAACTACACGCAGTCCAAAGCTTCCGGTGAACGTCTGCTGGAGCTGCTCAATGAGTATGTACATGTGAAAGATGTCGAATCCCCGAAATTCCTGGAAGAAAGCAAAATTGAAGGTCATGTTCAATTTCATAACGTGACATTTAATTATGCGGATAAAGCACCAGCGCTGACGAATGTGAGCATTGATGCGAGACCGGGGATGGTTATTGGGATGCTCGGCGGTACCGGTTCCGGTAAGTCGACAGTGATTCAGTTGCTGATGCGTGCTTATAACATCAAGACGGGTAAGATCACGCTTGACGGCGAGGATATTCGCAACATCTCCATTGAGAGCCTTCGCTCCCAAATCGCAACCGTTTTCCAAGAGACGTTCCTCTTCTCTTGCTCGATTCGAGATAACATCGCTTATGCGATCAAAGATGTCACGATGGAGCAAATCATCGAGGCGGCGAAGCTGGCAAAAGCACATGATTTCATCATGGAGCTTCCTGAAGGCTACGACACGATCGTCGGTGAGCGCGGTATGGGCCTATCAGGCGGTCAGAAGCAGCGTATTGCCATTGCACGCGCTCTGATTAAGAATCCACGGATTCTTATTCTAGATGACGCAACAAGCGCTGTAGACATGGAGACCGAGCATGAAATTCAAGCCGGCTTTAGTGAACTTATGGCAGGCCGCACCACATTCATTATCGCACACCGGATTTCATCGCTTCGTCATGCCGATGAAATTCTCGTATTCGACAAAGGTCATGTCGTCCAGCGCGGTCAGCATGAGCAACTAGTAGCAGAAGCCGGTCCGTATCAGGATACGTACAACATCCAATACGCGGATCGTCCCAGTACCGCCACAGCCGAAATCGCAGTAGAAAGAAGGGTCGCACAGTGAGTGATCAGCAGCAGCAGAAAGGGCAGCCGCGAGGCAGTCATGAGCGTTTCATCTACAAGGATGACGATGCGATCGAGAAACCGTTCAACTGGTCTCAAATTACCCGATTGTTCTCCTATATGAAACCTTATCGGAAACAATTATTGCCTGTCATTATCGTCATGATGGTGCTCGGTACGCTCACGCGTCTGGCTATTCCGGCCATCATCATCATGGCGATCGATGAGGCGATTCAGCCGAAGGATGGCGGAGATCCGAGTCTGAGCAAGCTTTACCTGTTTGCGGGAATCATGCTGACTCTCTATATTATTCAATGGGCGGCTAACACGTACCGGATCAAATATACGAATGTCATCGGCCAGCAGGTCATTTATGATTTGCGTCAGGATCTCTTTAAACACATTCAGAAACTTTCATTCCGTTTCTTCGATAAACGTCCGGCAGGCTCGGTTCTGGTCCGCGTTACGAATGACGTCAATGCCCTTCAGGATTTGTTTACGAACGGCGTAGTTAACTTGTTGATGGATTGCGTGCAGCTCGTCGGGATCGTCGTTATTTTGCTGGCATGGAACTTCAAGCTTGGCCTCGCAATCATGATTACGGTACCGCTTATGTTCGTCGTATCAACAGCATTGCGCAAACGGATTCGTTTCGCTTGGCAGGACGTGCGGATGAAGCAGTCGCGAATCAATGCGCATTTGAACGAAAGTATTCAAGGGATGCGCGTGACACAAGCTTATACGCAGGAGAAATCCAATTTCAGCTTCTTCACGAACATCAACAACACCAATATTAAAGCATGGAATAGAGCTTCTGCGCTTAACCAAGCGTTCGGGCCGATTATCGAAGTCACCTCGGCGATCGGTACGCTCATTCTGTTCTGGTACGGCTCGCATCTGATACAAGTCGGCGCGATTACGGTAGGGGTACTCGTAGGTTTTGCCAACTACGTCGGCAACTTCTGGGAGCCGATCAACAGACTCGGCCAAATGTACGCACAACTGCTCATCGCAATGGCTTCCTCTGAGCGGATCTTTGAATTTATCGATGAGAAGCCGACTGTAGGCGAAGAGGAGAACGCGGCTGATCTGCCTCGTATCCGCGGCGATGTATCGTTTGATTCCATCGTCTTCGAATACGAGAAAGGCCGTCCCGCACTGCGCGGCATTTCGCTCGAAGTTACGGCAGGACAGACGATCGCACTGGTCGGACATACCGGTTCAGGCAAAAGCACAATTATGAATTTACTTTGCCGTTTCTATGATCCGGTGCAAGGCGCTGTGCGAGTCGATGGCATCGATATCCGCGACGTCAGCATTGAGAGCTTGCGTTCGCAGGTTGGGGTTGTGCTGCAAGATACCTTTATTTTCTCCGGTACGATCCGGGAGAATATCCGTTTCGGACGTTTGAATGCAACGGACGACGAAATCGTGAAAGCGGCCACAGCCGTTGATGCGCATGATTTCATTATGAGTTTGCCGGACGGCTATGACACGGAAGTTCAAGAGCGCGGTAACAGTCTGTCGATGGGACAACGCCAGCTGCTGTCCTTTGCCAGAGCATTGCTCGCAGATCCGCGAGTCCTGATTCTGGATGAAGCGACGGCAAGTATCGATACCGAAACCGAGCTCAAAATTCAAGAAGCACTCAAGAAATTGTTGAAAGGCCGCACGTCGTTCATCGTAGCGCATCGCTTATCTACGATTCGTAACGCGGACCGCATCGTGGTCTTGGATCATGGTCAAATTGTGGAACAGGGCAGCCATGAAGAATTAATTCGCCATAAAGGCACGTATAATGGTCTCATTGAAGCACAGTATCGTTTTTTATCGGCATAATTCTTGATTTTTCGCTAAAGAACCTCCACAATGGAAGAAAACATTTCTTCCAGGAGGTTCTTTTTCTATATGTATGGATCACCGCTTTCATCTACGGCACGTAAAATTATGCTGCTCGGTTCAGGCGAGCTTGGCAAAGAGGTTATTATGGAAGCTCAGCGCCTTGGCGTTGAAACGATTGCTGTTGATCGTTATGAGAACGCTCCGGCCATGCAGGTTGCTCATCGTTCCTATGTAATTGATATGCTCGATCCGACTGCTCTTCGCGCGCTGATTGAGAAGGAAAAGCCTGACTTACTCGTTCCAGAGATCGAAGCGATTGCAACTTCCGCGCTCGTAGAGCTGGAGAAAGAAGGCTACCGCGTTATCCCTACTGCACGCGCTGCGCTGCTTACGATGGACCGTGAGGGCATTCGTCGTCTGGCTGCAGAAACACTTAACCTGCCTACAGCACCTTACCGCTTCGCAGACACGCTGGACGAGCTTAAAGCTGCAGTTGCAGAACTGGGTACACCATGCGTCATTAAACCGATCATGAGCTCTTCCGGCAAAGGCCAAAGCGTCTGTAAAACCGAAGGGGATGCTGAAGCTTGCTGGAACTATGCAATGGAAGGCGGACGTGCGAAGAAGACGCGTGTTATCGTCGAAGGCTTTATCCATTTTGAATCGGAGATTACGCTCTTAACGGTTCGTTCAGCGTCGGGTACATCGTTCTGCGCGCCGATCGGACATGTACAGAAGGACGGCGATTACATCGAGTCCTGGCAGCCGCATGAAATGTCGGCACAGCAAATTGAAGAAGCAGAAGCAATTGCACGTGCAGTAACCGAGGAGCTTGGCGGTTACGGCATTTACGGCGTCGAACTGTTCCTGACGAAGGATGGCGTGCTGTTCAGTGAAGTTTCGCCTCGTCCGCACGACACCGGCATGGTTACGATGGTTACGCAGGATCTCTCCGAATTTGCGCTTCACGCAAGAGCGATTCTTGGCTTCCCGATCCCAACAATCCGTCTACTGACGCCAGGTGCATCGTATACGCTCAAAGCAGATCGCGATTCGGATCAATTCCAAATCGGTGGCTTGGAGCAAGCGCTTGCCGTACCGAATACGCAAGTGCGTGTGTTCGGCAAACCGGTAACGAAACCGGGCCGTCGTATGGCAGTCGCTCTCAGCTCCGCTGATGATTGCAATAAAGCACGTGAGCTGGCCAAACAAGCAGCACAGTCCTTAACCATCCACTACGAATAAATCGTGCGACAAACTCGCCGAGTATGCTCAAACAACGTCAGCAAGTTCCTTTCGGGAGCTGCTGGCGGCGCATACCGGCTTTTTTTGTATGTGCAGCAATTGGTGAAATTTGCAAATTACAGCCGAAAGCATTACTTTAACATTATAGAATTGTAAAGGTTTGGGATAAAATGGGCATTCGATCCGATATAGAAGAAAGGAGTGTCGGCAGCATGAGAAGCGCATCTTCTGGCGTATTATGGAGAACGATTGGAATTACAGCGCTGGTTTCGACTTTGCTGATGATTGGCGGGTTTGGGTATGCGGTGAAGGACATGCTGTTTCCGCAAGCTGAAGCCTACTCAGGAGAGCAGGCGAATCCAGAGCTGCCGGAGTCTACAAGCCTTGG
The DNA here is from genome assembly GCF_059383735.1 of Paenibacillus sp. N22P23. Classification (NCBI taxonomy): domain Bacteria; kingdom Bacillati; phylum Bacillota; class Bacilli; order Caryophanales; family Paenibacillaceae; genus Paenibacillus; species Paenibacillus sp. N22P23. Next base: position 1,687,505 of record NZ_JBXENT010000001.1, on the reverse strand, counting down.
AAACAGCAAGGCAATTAATGTTACCGCGATTGGCGACTCCCTGACGAAGGGTACAGGAGACGCGACAGGCGAAGGTTATGTCAAGCAAGTCGTAACGCTGCTTAAGGCCAAATTTCCGCTGATTCCGGTCAAATTGAACAACAATTTGGCTGTGAACGGTTTGCGCGCTGATCAACTTGTACATTTGCTCAGCACGGACAAAGGCTATCGCTACTCGTTGCAGCAGGCTAATCTGATTGTCTTTACCATCGGAGGCAATGATTTGTTTCAAATAGCAAACGGTCAATCTGCGGGCGAAGTAACGGGAGATATAAGCTTGGATACGGTGAAGAAAGAGCTCCCGAAAGGCATCGACCGACTGTCGAAAGTCATTAAGCTGCTGCATGAAATTAATCCTAACGCGCAGGTGGTATACACGGGCCTTTATAACCCTTTTTACAATATTACGGACCTTAGAGACGGCAGCTTGCAGGTTCAGAAGTGGAATGAGGAAGCCTATTCGATTCTGCATCAATATCCGAATATGACCTTGGTGCCGTCATTCGATATGTTTGAGCGTTCGATCGGCAGCTATCTGTCGAACGATCATTTTCACCCGAACCATGAAGGCTACGCACAAATTGCGGCACGTATCGTGCAGTCGCTGGAATAGGAGCCCTATGTGATGAATCTACAAACTATTTCAGAAGCAGAAGTCGTTCTTTCCGTTAAAGATGTGAAGAAGCGGATTAGCGGCAAAATGATTATCAAAAACGTCTCCTTTGAAGTGAAAAGCGGCGAAATCTTCGGCTTTCTCGGTCCAAACGGATCTGGGAAGACCACAACGATCCGTATGCTTGTGGGGCTGATCAAACAAACTTCCGGTGAGATCCTTATTTGCGGAAGCGATGTACAGCGTGACCCGGAGAAGGCGCTCAGCCACATCGGCTGTATTGTCGAGAACCCGGAAGTATACGGATACATGACAGGCTGGGAGAATTTAGAGCATTTTGCCCGGATGCAGCGCGGAATTGGTCAAGATCGAATTGCTGAGGTTGTCCGTATCGTCGGCATGCAGCAGCGCATCCATGACAAAGTGAAAACCTATTCGCTTGGCATGCGCCAGCGTCTTGGGATCGCACAAGCGCTGCTCGGCAGGCCGAAACTGCTGATTCTGGATGAACCGACGAACGGCCTGGATCCCAAAGGAATTAAAGAGCTTCGCGAGTTCGTTCGCATGCTGGCTGATCAAGGAATGAGCTTGTTTATTTCTAGTCATCTGCTGAGCGAAATTCAGTTGATGTGCGACCGCGTTGCGATCATCAGTCACGGCGAAGTGCTTGCAGTCGGTACGGTTGACGAGCTTGTGAATCAGACCGGCAGTTATGTCGTTTGGCAGTTCGACGATACGGAAGCGGGAAGAAGGCTGCTTGAGGCGGAGGATGGCATCCGAATCATAAGTGATGGTGAGCATCGGATCGATGAAAGCATATTGGCAAGCTTGAAGGAAGGCATTATTACTTCAATGGGGGCGGAGCGCATCTCTGCCATCGTTGAGAAAGCCGTTCATGCCGGTATTGGCGTCGTTTCGGTACAGAAGATCGCGCCAACGCTGGAAGAACTATTTTTGCAAATGACGGAAGGTGAGAGCATTGGATAGGCTGCTGCCGCTCATTCAGAATGAGACGCTGAAAATATGGAAGAAGAAACGGTTCTATGTTGTCGTACTTGTGCTGCTCGTACTCATTCCGATCTTTACGTATGCCCAGATGAAAATAGCGGAAACCAATCGTAAAAACTTCGCCGATTGGCGCAATCAGCTCGTTCAGCAGATCAATGAGTATCAAAATATGCTCTCAAGTGACCGTATTCCGGAGGAGTGGAAGCGTAACCGCCGAATTGCCGTTCAACAGCTTCAGTATTATTTGGATCACGATGTAAATCCTAACTCACCAAACGGCGTAACTTTTACTCGCAGCTTTATGTCGAATGCCGTTACGCTGTTTTATCCGCTGCTGGTGCTTGCGATTGCCTCTGACCTGGTGTCAGGCGAGCGATCGACAGGAACAATTAAGATGCTTCTCACAAGACCTGTAAGACGATGGAAAATTTTACTGAGCAAGCTCGTTGCTTTGACGTTCTATGTTTCATTAACCGTTGTGGTCAGCGCCATTCTCTGTTATCTTATATCAGGCGCGGTATTTGGGTATTCCGGCTGGCAAATACCTGTGTTTACAGGATTTGTCATCGAAGGCTCTACAATGGAGAGCTCCTATGTACATGCCGTACCACAGTGGTTGTATGTGCTCATGGAAGGCGGACTGATTTGGGTCTCATCCATGACCGTTGCCATTCTGGCGCTCATGGTATCTGTTCTTGTTCGAAGCACGGCGGCGAGTATCGTCACGATGATGGCGGCTGTCATCGCTGGTACGATTTTGTCGAGTATGTCATCATCATGGGAAAGTGCCAAATATGTATTCGCGGTCAATTTGCAGCTAACGGATTATTTAGCAGGCTCCCCGCCGCCAATTCAAGGCATGACACTTTCATTTTCCTTGATTATCCTCGCGATTTGGGCGGCAATCGGACTTATCGTTTCATTCGGTGTCTTTACGAAACAGGACATCATGAATTAGAATAGCTTGAAGTGAGCGAATCGGCTTAAATGGAAAAGAATGCAAGGAAGCGCAATAAATTTTATTAGGAGGACCCTATGACTGAGCAGTTAAATCTTGCGGGCGAAGCGAATTTGGGTACCGACAGCTATGGTGCAGACGACATCCAGGTGCTTGAAGGGCTGACCGCTGTTCGGAAACGGCCCGGGATGTACATCGGCAGCACGAGCACTTCGGGCTTGCATCACCTTGTCTGGGAGATCGTCGACAATGCGGTTGACGAGCATCTGGCAAAGTTCTGCTCTGCCATTGACGTAACGATCCATAATGACGGATCGATTACAGTGAAGGACAATGGACGCGGCATACCTACCGGCATGCATAAGACCGGTATTCCCACGCCTCAAGTTGTCTTTACGATTTTGCATGCAGGCGGTAAGTTCGGCGGCGGCGGATATAAGAAATCCGGCGGTTTGCACGGCGTTGGCGCATCGGTAACGAATGCGTTGTCGGAGTGGCTGGAAGTTGAAATTTACCGTGATGGTAAAATACATAAGCAGCGCTTCGAGTATTGGGTCGACGACGCTGGCAAAGAGCATGTCGGCGAACCGGTAACGGGACTTATCGTTATGGGCAATACGAATCGTACAGGTACGAAAGTAACCTTTAAGCCGGATACACGCGTTTTCCACGGTAATATTTCAATCAATTATGATACGCTCTCTGAGCGGCTGCAGGAGATTGCGTTCCTGAACTCCGGGTTAAAGGTAACGGTAAAGGACGATCGCAGCGGCAAACAAGACCAGTTTCACTATGAAGGCGGCGCGCGGCAGTTTGTTCAGTTTCTGAATGAAGATAAAACCGTGCTGCATGATGTCGTTCATTTTGCAGGCGAACGTGATGAAATCGAAGTTGAGGTGGCTTTGCAGTACAACGACGGCTACACGGAAACCTTGGCCTCGTTCGTAAACTCCATCCCAACACGCGGCGGCGGTACGCATGAGACCGGATTCAGAACCGCATATACGCGTGTTATGAACGATTATGCACGCAAGAACGCAATGATCAAGGAGAAAGACAAGAATCTCGACGGCAACGACCTTCGCGAAGGCATGATGGCGGTTATCAACATCAAGATGTCCGAGGTTGAATTCGTTGGTCAAACGAAGGATCAGCTCGGCAGTTCTTCGGCCAGAAGTGCCGTAGATGCGATCGTCTCTGACAAGATGCAGGTTTTCCTGGAGGAAAATCCGCAGGTTGCGCAAATGCTGCTGAAGAAGGCGGTTCAAGCATCAAGAGCCCGCGAAGCTGCACGTAAAGCGCGTGACGAAATCCGCAGCGGCAAGAAGAAGAGCGAAAGCTCCAACCTTGGCGGCAAGCTGACGCCGGCACAGTCGAAAGATGTTACCCGTACGGAGCTGTTTATCGTAGAAGGTGACTCCGCAGGCGGTTCCGCGAAGCAAGGCCGCGACTCCAAGTTTCAAGCGATTCTTCCGCTTAAGGGGAAACCGATGAATCCGGAGAAGGCTAAGCTGCTCGATATTCTTAAAAACGACGAATACAAGGCGGTTATCGCGGCGATCGGCGCAGGCATTGGACCTGAGTTCGACGCGGAATCGTGTAATTATAGCAAAATCATCATTATGACGGATGCGGATACGGACGGCGCGCACATTCAAGTGCTGCTTCTAACGTTCTTCTACCGCTACATGAAGCCATTGATTGATTTGGGCCGCGTCTTCATTGCGCAGCCGCCTCTTTATAAGATTACAAGGAAATCCGGCAAGCTTGAAACCGTTCGGTATGCTTGGTCGGATGAGCAGCTCCAGAATTATTTGAAGGAGTTCGGCAAGAACTTTGAGCTGCAGCGTTATAAAGGACTCGGCGAGATGAATCCCGATCAATTATGGGAAACGACGATGAATTCGGAGACGCGTACGCTGCTTCAAGTTCAAATTGAAGATGCAGCCAAAGCGGAGCGCCGCGTTTCCACGCTCATGGGCGACAAAGTAGATCCGCGTAAACGCTGGATCGTTGAGAATGTTGATTTTACCGAATATGTTGAATAACAGTTGAGGAGAGTTTCGGCATGAGTATCCTGGAACAGTTTTTGCCGGCGTTTCTTGAGGAGGTCGTGGGCGACCGCTTCGGACGCTATTCCAAATACATCATTCAGGACCGCGCCATTCCCGATGTACGAGACGGATTGAAACCGGTGCAGCGGCGTATTTTGTACGCGATGTATGATGCAGGCAACACGCCCGATAAAGGGTATCGCAAATCGGCCAAGACGGTCGGCGATGTAATGGGTAATTATCATCCGCACGGCGATTCCTCCATCTATGAAGGTATGGTTCGTATGGCGCAGCCATGGAAAATGGGACATATGCTCATCGACGGCCATGGAAACTGGGGTTCGATCGATGATGACCCGGCAGCAGCGATGCGTTATACCGAAGCGCGTTTATCGCCAATTGCGATGGAACTGCTTCGTGATATTGAGAAACGAACGGTCTTATTCAAAGACAATTTCGATAATACGACGAAAGAGCCGGTTGTGCTGCCTTCGCGGTATCCTAACCTGCTCGTAAATGGTGTAAGCGGAATTTCCTCCGGTTTCGCGACGGAAATTCCGCCGCATAACTTGCGTGAAGTGATCGACGCTTGTAATGCGATGATGGAGAACCCGGACATTGAGCTGGCACAGCTGATGGACATTGTGAAAGGTCCCGATTTCCCGACAGGCGGACTCATCATGGGTGAGGATGGTATCCGAGACGCTTACCAAAGCGGCAAGGGCCGCATCTATCACCGATCCAAATCGATCATTGAAGACATGAAGGGCGGACGCCAACAGATCGTCATTACGGAAATTCCGTATCAGGTCGTCAAATCCCGCCTTGTTACTGCAATGGAGAACATTCGGATCGAGAAGAAGGTCGAAGGCATCGCTGAGGTTCGCGATGAAAGCGGCCGTAACGGTCTTCGGATTGTCATCGAGCTGAAGAAGGACGCGGATGCGCAAGGCATTCTGGCGTATTTGCTTAAGAAAACCGATCTTCAGGTCGCGTACAATTTCAATATGGTTGCGATTGTAAACAAAACGCCGAAGCAGCTCAGTCTGAAGGACATGCTGACCGCGTACATTGCGCATCAGAAAGAAGTTGTAACGGAACGTTCCAAGTACGAGCTGGAGAAAGCGGAAGATCGCGCTCACGTACTGGAAGGTTTGGCGAAGGCGCTTAATTTGCTGGATGAAATCATCGCAACCATTAAGGCGTCGAAGAATCGGCAGGATGCTCAGCAGAACCTCGTAGCGAAGTTTACGTTTACAGAGCGCCAAGCGGATGCGATTCTGACGCTCCAATTATACCGTTTGACGAATTTGGAGATTACTTCGATTGAGAAGGAATTGAAGGATATTCAGAAACGGATTACGTATTTGCGTTCGATTCTAGACAGCGAGAAGAAACTGCGTTCTGTTATCAAGGAAGAGCTGCTGGAAATTCGCGAGAAGTACGGTATCGACCGCCGTTCCGGCATTCAAGGCGAAGTGGAGGAACTGAAGGTTAACCTTGAGGTTATCGTCGCTGCTGAAGATGTACTTGTTACCCTTAGCCAGGACGGTTATATCAAGCGGACCTCTAAGCTATCGTTCACCCGTTCCGGCGGCGAGCTTGGAAGTGCCGGCGTCAAGGAAGGCGACGTTATTCGTACGCTGCTTGATGTGAATACGATTGATCAACTGCTGCTCTTCACGCGCAAAGGACAGTATTATCAACTGCCTGTCCATCAAATTCCGGAGTTCAAATGGAAGGATACCGGTACGGCCGTCGTGAACGTCATTCCGATGCCGAAGGACGACAGTATCATTGGTGTCATTCCTGTGAAGGATTTTGAAGCGCCTGATCGTTCGGTAGTCTTCGTAACCAAACGAGGACAAGTGAAACGGACGGAGCTCAAAGAATATAAATCAACGCGTTCCACTGCTATGGCGGCTGTGAAGCTGTCTGATGGTGATGATGTATTGCGTGTATCGCTTAGCGACAACAGTAAAGAGCTGCTGCTCATTACGAAGAACGGGATGAGTATCCGTTTCCCTGAGAGCGAAGTGAATCCGATGGGCCGCGTTGCTGGAGGTGTCCGAGGCATTACCGTTCGCGAAGGCGATGAAATCGTCGCAGCAGAGTGGGTGTCGGGTGATGAAGGCGAAGTGCTTGTCCTGACGGAGCTTGGATACGGCAAACGTTCCTTGCTGCTTGATTATCCGATCCAAGGTCGGGGCGGCAAAGGCGTCGCCACCTTCGAGTTTAAGGAAGGCAGTCGGGTCCGCTCGAATGGCATTGGTCTCATTGGAGGCCTCCACTGCAAGGAAGCGCGGGATCTGGTGCTGCTAACGGCAGCCGGCACGAATCAAATCGTTTCGACGGAGAAAGCGCCGATTGATGATCGGAAATCGACTGGCCGCGCGGTAACAGCGGTCGATAAGAAGGATGTATTGACGTCGTTCTTCGTGCGCGCCGATTTGTAAGCTCAGTCAAATGGCTGATGGGGAGAATCGCGACGCTCCATCATTTCAACAATAAGTTCTAGCACGACCCACAATGGGGCTGGTTCATCTAGCCGGTCAACCCATTGCGGGTCTTTTTGTATGCCGATTTGCGATAGTTTACGTACAAGTTCGAGCTTGCGCTCCTCCATATTACGGATCACGCTCCATTCCTTATTTCGAGTCGGTACAACAGCCTATACCACCAATGTATGTCTAATTGTGTCAAATGGTTCTCTTTTGTAGCGATTAGTCAGACAAAATATTAACTGCATTAACCTTATATTCGACATTTCGGCATGGTATAATAAGGTATAAGATAAAATCGGACAGAAGGCGGGTGATGGTCATCGTTTCTGCGGAATTTGCCCGGTTGTGGATGAAGATGACGAAGGAATGGAAGTCGCATCTGGAGGAAGAACTGGCTCCCGGATTAACGGAAGGACAACTGAGCGTGTTAGAGCTGCTGCTGCTGCATCAACCGATGAAACCCTCGGATTTGCTCGGTTATTTGGAGACGACACCCGCTGCTATAACAACGCTGCTTGATCGAATGGAGCGCGGCGGTCTTGTCGTGCGAAACCGGGATGAGAGTGACCGCCGTATTGTATGGGTGACCGTGACCGATAAGGGGCAGATCGAAGCTGCTCGCGGACTTGCCGTTCGCGATGCTTACATCAGCGAAGCGCTTGATCGCATATCTTCCCATAATCAACAGCTGTTAGTCTATCTGCTTGGCAAAGTAGCCAATTCGTAGGTTGTACATAAGCTCACATACAAGCAAGGTCTGAGAGGGCCGCTGCAATAGAAAAGGCCTGTGCATCAGCATGTTCCGACGTGGAACTGCTGCGCACAGGCCTTTTGTTTTTTGCTGGAGGAGTGGGGGAGGGGCTGCAGAAGAGCTTCCACTCTAACGAACTCTAGAGCCCTTATTTTAGCCAAATGACTGGATTTGAAATTCTAACGACCCCTACGGGAGCTATTTCGTGTCGAGATGCCCTTTTCTGCTCCATTTTCCCGAAATAACGCCCTCACGGTTCATTAGATCTGATAAGTAGCTATTTTCGAGCAATAAGGCCCTTACAGTTCGTTAGCGCGAAAATACGGTTCAAAGGCTGTCCGGACATGGTATTCCCATACTGGTTCACCCACTACTGAGCAAATGTTGAATAATCAACATGCCGGCACAACGTGCAACATTTTCGACCCTTCTCAAGTTATTAATGATGTCCGGTGTAGGATTCAGTCTACGCAAAAAAGAAAAATGGCTGACCCGTATAAATGAATCCCGGTTCAGCCACTTTTGTGCGTTTATCCAATCAGCCCGTTACCTTGAACGGCTTGCCTGACATCGATTTCAGTCGTTTCATAAGCTGGTTGTACATCTGTTTGATCGACGTATAATCCGTTCCAGAGAGATCCTTTAACGATTTGGAGGCAATAACCTGCTGCAGCGGAACAACACTATAGTTGGTCACGCCTTTGCTGGTTACCCGGTGCACCCAGGTAGGGAGCGCCTCCACATTCTGAATCGAAGTTTTACCTGTAGGTCCGTCTTTATGAATGTTCACTTTGTAGACGACACCGTAGTCCTTCGAATCACCGCGTTGATTGGAAATGAAATTACCCATCGAATAAATGATAAGTCCTTTTCTGACGGAACCATCCGGTTCAGCAGCTTCAACCATCTCGTAGGGCTGTATGACATGCGGGTGTGAGCCGGCAATAATGTCGGCGCCTGCTGCGATCAGCTTGCGCGCGAGTTTCTTCTGCACGTCATTGGGCTGCGTCTGATATTCGATGCCGAAATGCAGCACAACCGTAATGAAATCAGAGCCGGCCTCGCGCAGCTTCTTGATGTCATTGATGATCTTAGTTTCATCGATCAAGGAGACGGCATAAGGCTGATCTTTCGGCAGCGGGATACCGTTGGTACCGTACGTGTAGGCGAGCAGCCCCATTGCAATGCCTTTGCGCTTGGCAATGACGATCCGGTCAGCTTCAGCCCGCGAGCGCGCCGTGCCTTTCGTTTCGAAGCCAAGCTCATCCAGCTTCTTGAGCGTCAGCGCGATGCCTTTGGCACCGCGATCAAGAGCGTGATTGTTAGCTGTCGTAATCGTCGTGAAGCCGGCATATTTGAGCGCTTCGCCAAGTTCAGTCGGCGCATTGAAGCGCGGATAACCGGAATAACCGAGCGACTTGCCGGCAATCGGCGTCTCCAGATTGGCGAGCGTCCAATCGCCTTGCTCAAGAATGGCTTTCATTGGCTTGAAGAAATGCTCGAAGTTGTACTTCTTGGTTTTCTCGTTATAGGCACCAGGGAGCTGCGGCATATGCATCATAATGTCGCCAACTGCTACCCAAAGCGCATCAACTGACTTCTCAGGGGCTGGAGGCGTGTTCTCAGCGTCTTGATCGTCAGGTTGAGATAAGTCGCCCTCATCAACCGGCGATTGATTAGCAGTGTCACCAGCGTTCTCTGGCGTTGGCGCCGGATCGGACTCCGGTGCTGCTGGATCCACTTCCGGAGCTGGCTCTTGCACGGTCTCCGGCTGGTTGTTAGGTTCCGGCTCCAGGGACGGACCGCTCCCGCAGCCGGCTAGAAGGAGCAGGGAAAGGACGAGTAGGCTGAGCAGCCATAATTTGCGTCTAGTCATAAGCCCTACAGTCCTTCCAGCGGCATGATCGAACGTGCCCGGATGAAATCGTCATCGCGAAAACGGCTCCACGGCTCGGTCTTCGGCGGCAGTGCGTGAACGGTAAGCCATTCCTTCGTAACGGGATGCGCCACACCGATCGATGTCGACCAAAGTGCAATATCCTGTTCGCCTTGAACGGTAGGAGCTCCATATTTGCGGTCATAGACGAGCGGGCAGCCGATTTCGGCCATTTGAGCTCTGATCTGATGCGAGCGGCCAGTCAGCAGTTTCACGGCGATGAGAGAGAGCCCGCCTTGTTTGGCGACGACCGCATAATCGAGAATGGCTTCTTTCGCATCCGGAACCTGCTTCTGATGAACGGTAACGATGTTTCTGCCGGCATCTTTACGCAGGAAATGGCGCAATCTACCGGCAGCTGCCGCAGGGGAACCATGAACGACGGCTACATACAGCTTATCGAATGAGCGGCTGCGAACAGATTCTGACAGGCGGGAAGCCGCTTTGGACGTCTTCGCAAACAGCATGGCGCCGCCAACAGGTCGATCCAAACGATGCACGAGTCCGACATATACGTTGCCTGGTTTCTGATAGCGCGCCTTGAGGTCATCCTTCAGCAGTGTGACCATATCCATTTCGCCCGTTTCATCGGCCTGCGAAAGCATTCCCGCAGGCTTAATGACGGCAAGCAGATGGTTGTCCTCATACAGCACAGGCAGAAGCGGGGCCGGGGCTGCATTCGGGTCGTTACCCATCTTACTTACCCTCCCAACGTCCCAAGATGCCGCAAGGCAGTGTAAGCCCGGATGCGGAAATAGGGATGCCGATCTCGCCGCAATGGATGGAGCCGGTATGTTTGCGGCCAACCGTCATATGCAGCATATTGTGAAGAACTGTCGGCGACAGTCCTGTCGTGTACGAATTCACTAGCAAGAACAGAGGGTTCTCGGTAAGAATCGTCGTGCAGAACTCAAGAAACGGATAGAGATTTTGCTCCAGCTTCCATGTTTCGCCGTTCGGTCCGCGTCCGTAGGAAGGCGGATCCATGATGATGGCATCGTACTTGCTGCCGCGGCGCTGCTCGCGCTGTACAAATTTGAATACATCATCCGTTATGTAGCGAACTGGAGCGGTTGCCAGACCGGAAAGCTCAGCATTTTCTTTCGCCCATTGCACCATACCTTTGGCAGCATCGACATGGCACACTTCTGCGCCGGCTGCAGCGGCAGCAACGGTAGCCCCCCCTGTATAAGCGAACAAGTTCAGCACGCGGATCGGACGACCGGCTTTGCGGATCTTGTCCATCATCCAGGTCCAGTTGACAGCCTGCTCAGGAAACAGTCCGGTATGTTTGAAGCTGGTCGGTTTAATATGAAATTTCAGCTCACCATAGGAGATGGACCAGCGTTCCGGCATTTTCGTGCGGAATTCCCATTCTCCGCCGCCGGAGGAGCTTCTGTGATAGTGGCCGTCTGCTGTTTTCCACAAACCACTTTCATTCGCAATCGGCCAAATCACTTGAGGGTCAGGTCTGCGCAGCACGTAGCTGCCCCAGCGCTCAAGCTTTTCTCCGTTGCCGGTATCGAGAAGTTCGTAATCTTTCCATAAATCAGCGTTGTACATGTGTGTTACCTTCCTTGGCGTTGAATTTGTAGCCTACTCCCCGAACGGTGACGATGTAGATCGGGTTTGCAGGGTCGGGCTCGATTTTCTTGCGCAAATTGCTGACATGAACCATCAGTGTGCGAGTATCGCCCATACTATCATGTCCCCAAACGATCGTATACAGATCATCCAGTGCAAAAGCGCGGTTCGGTGTTTTGGCTAAGCGAACGAGAAGCTCGAACTCTTTCGCCGATAGGAAGACTTCCTTGCTGCCCAGATGAACGGTCCGTGCAGGCAAATCAATTCGTAAACCATCATATTCTAGCACTTCGCCGACAGCTCGATCGATCGAATACTGACCGATAACAGATTGGCGGCGCAGATGTGCTTTAACGCGAGCGACAAGCTGGCTTGGACTGAACGGCTTGGTCATATAATCATCGCCGCCCACAGTAAGTCCATGTATAATGTCAGTATCATCGCTCTTACAGCTTATGAGCAAAATGGGAACGTTGGAAATCGTTCGGATGTGCTTGCACACTTCGAAACCATCCAGATTCTTGAGTGAGATGTCCAGCAGGATCATATCCGGCTTCAGCCCGGCTGCGAGCAGGACGGCATCTTCACCGTTGTCTGTCGTATGTACTTCAAAACCTTCTCGTTCCATATATAAAGTAATCAGCTCGGTAATGTCGGCTTCATCGTCAACGACAAGAATTTTGCTACCATTCATCTCCATCTTCCCCCTCTTCCTAGGCTATTATAGCGAATCGAGGGAGGAGTGAGCAATCAACGATTTTTCAGGAGGCCGCTATGAATCGCCGATTAATCCTTTCTATTATCCTCATATTGTTTCCCATCCTCCTCCTTACCGGCTGCAGTGCCCAGAGCAGCGGGGAGAATCCTGCCGCGAAGAAAGGAGTTCTTGATCTTAGGGAATGGTCGTTTGAACGTGATGGCGAGCTCCCGCTTGCAGGAGAGTGGACGTTCTTCAGCGGACAGCTTCTGACCCCGGAATTAGCCATGAGGTATAACGGCTTACATGTTACAGTACCGCGTTCTTGGAACAGTTATCCGGGAAACAGCGGCATCAAGAATGGACAAGGTTTTGCTACCTATAAATTAACCGTACTTATCAAACCGACGGATCGCGTGCTCGCCGTGCGCGTACCGAATATTTTCAGCAGCTATAAGTTCTGGGTCAACGGCCAACTGCTTGCCGAGCAAGGCATAGTCGGGACCAGTAGAAGCTCTTCGAAAGCGCAGCAATTCCCGCGGATCGTTTCGTTTAATGTGGAAGGGAAGATGCAGCTGGATTTTGTCGTGCAAGTGTCCAACTTCCAGCATCGCAAAGGAGGCATCTGGGTTCCGTTTAAGATGGGCAACAGCGATACGCTCGTCGCGAATCAGATGAAAGCTTCTGTCCAAGAGATGCTCATCCTGGGAAGCTTATTCATTATCGGTATCTATCACATCGGTCTGTACGCTTTCCGCAGACAGGAGCGGTTTACGATTCACTTTGGCTTATTGTGCTTATTTATTGCAGCCAGAGCGGGCGTAACCGGCGAAAATTATATTTTGCAGCTGCTTCCTCTCTCGTGGGAAGTTGGGATGAAAATCGAATATATCGCCTTTTCGCTAAGCGCGGTTGCGGGTTACTTGTACGTGTATCGGTTATTTCCGATGGATGCGTCAAAACGAGTGATTCCTTTCGTAATCGGGATCGGGACCTCATTAGTCGGATTCGTGCTGTTCAGTCCTGCGATCGTGTATACGCAGCAGATCTCGCTGTTTCAAATCTTTGTAGTTGCTGTGAGCATTTATACATTAATCGTGCTGATTACGGCGAGGGTTCGCAAACGGATCGGGTCTGCTTTCGTACTGACAGGGGTGGCGGTGTTTGTGGTTACGGTGCTTAATGACATGCTGTTCTACAATGAATGGCTTCTATATGCACAGCTCATACCGCTGGGATTGTTCTTCTTTATGCTCATGCAGTCTTTTATTATTTCCAAAAGGTTCTCAAGCGCAATGTATCAGGTTGAGCATGTATCAAGTGAGCTGAGAGAGCTGAATGCGCATTTGGAGGAGCGAATTGAAGAGCGGACGACGGAGCTAAGCGAAGCGAATGAATCGCTGGAGCAGACGAATCGGGACCTGCATCGTTCGGAATCGTCAAGAAGACATCTCATGACGAATATTTCGCATGATCTGCGGACGCCGATTACGCTGCTGCAAGGGTATTTGGAAGCGTTTCAAGATGGAGTTGTCAAAACGGAGGAGCAGCAGCAGCGTTACCTGCGCATGATGCTGGGGAAGGTCGGCGGACTGAATCGGCTCATTCACGATTTGTTCGAGCTGACGAAGCTGGAGGCTGGACAGACGAGGTTCGACTTCGCGGACGTTCCGCTCAGTCATTGGATTCAACAGCTGCATGATCTCTACGAAATCGATGTCATCAGCAGCGGCATGCGGTTCAGATGCGATTTTCACAGTGCGCACTCCGAGCAGGAGGGACATGCCCATGAAATGGAGCAACAGAACCGCATCATGCTGCGCCTGGATCTGCCACGAATGGATCAAGTCATTGCGAATGTCATTTACAATGCGATCAAGCATACGGAGAAGGGGGGCGAGATAGCGCTTTCTTTTTTCTTCGATGAGACAGCAAATCGGACTATCGTTACGGTTAGCGATACAGGCAGCGGAATTGAGGAAGAGCATTTGCCCTTTATTTTCGACCGATTCTACAAGAAAGAGATTTCCAGAAACTCGGCCGAGGGTGGCAGCGGATTGGGGCTCGCGATTGCCAAAGAAATTGTTGAAGCGCATGGCGGCACAATCGGTGCTGTCAGTACCTTGGATAAAGGGACAATGATATGGTTCGCGCTGCCTGCAACCCTACGAAGCGTTAGTCAGCTTGCCTGATAACCGCCATCATCCGATCGATGGATTGCTTTCGGCGTTCCTGATCCATGCCGTTTAGAATACGGATAATTTCGATCGCTTCAGGAGTTACAGGCGTTTCCGGTCTTGCAGCCTCCCCGCCAATGATGTAGTCAAGTGACACGTTAAATAAAATAGCGAGTTTCTTTAACGTCTCATAAACCGGCTGGCGGTTGTTGATTTCGTAATGACTGTAAGCTGAACGGGTAATGCCAATTTGCCTCGCGACTTCTTCTTGCGAAATGTGCTTTCGAAGTCGAAGTTCTCTCAAGCGATCTCCCATCGTCATAGTTTCTAGCTCCTTACGTCATTCTCGCCATCTAGTACTAGTGAAAAAGCTACACTTCGGCCCCACTAATAGTAATTTATGATACAAAGTGTATCAGTGTCAAGTGTTAAGTATAGAATCGTTAATAATTAAGTATTGAAAACAAAACTGCAGGAGCGTACAATGAGGTTGGAAGAAGTTGTACGTACAAGTTTTTAGCTGTACATACTCTAATCTTAAGCTTGATTTTGGCGTGAATGGCTATTTGAGGATCGTAATGGTGTTTGATTCTGCTATCATGTTCGTACAAGTTGGATTTCATTCAGGATTATGAGGAGGAGTATTTAACGTGATCCATGTTAAACGTTATCAATTCTGGTTCGTTACCGGCAGCCAGCATCTATATGGACCGGAAACGCTGCTTGAGGTTGCAGATCATTCTCGTATTATTGCTGAGGGCTTGGATCGCGATGAAGCGATTACTTATGAAGTTGTGTTCAAACCGGTACTGACAACTCCGGAAGAAATCTATAGTTTATGTGCAGCGGCTAATGCGGATGAGCATTGTGCTGGACTGATCACTTGGATGCATACGTTCTCGCCTGCCAAAATGTGGATTGCCGGTCTATCTGAACTGCGCAAACCGCTGCTTCACTTGCACACACAATTTAACTGCGATATTCCGTGGGATTCCATCGATATGGATTTCATGAACTTAAATCAATCGGCTCACGGTGACCGCGAATACGGATTCATCGGTGCTCGTATGGGGATTGCACGTAAGGTCGTTGTGGGGTACTGGGAGGATGCTGAGGTGCGTGGTCGGATCGCCGGCTGGATGCGCACATCGGTTGCTTTCACAGAAGGTCGTTCTCTCAAAGTTGCACGCTTCGGCGACAATATGCGCCAAGTTGCGGTAACGGAAGGGGATAAGGTAGAAGCGCAAATCAAGTTCGGCTGGTCGATTAACGGCTATGGGATCGGAGATTTGGCCGCTTATATCGCAGAAGTGACGGAAGAGCAGTTAAACGCACTGACTGATGAATACGAGGCGTCTTACGAGATCACACCGGAAACCCGTTCCAATGCCGAGAAGTGGGAATCGATCCGCGAGCAGGCTCGCATTGAGCTTGGCATGAAAGCATTTCTGCAAGAAGGCGGCTTCACCGCGTTTACGACAACTTTCGAAGATTTGCATGGCATGAAACAGCTTCCTGGGCTTGCCGTGCAGCGACTGATGGAGGCAGGTTACGGCTTTGGCGGTGAAGGCGACTGGAAGACAGCCGCGCTGACTCGCGTGATGAAGACGATTGCCGGCAATAAAGGGACATCCTTTATGGAAGATTATACGTACCATCTGGAGCCGGGAAATGAACTCATTCTTGGTGCGCATATGCTTGAAATTTGCCCGACGATCGCGGACGGCAAGCCTCGACTTGAGGTTCACCCGCTAGGCATCGGCGGCAAAGCTGACCCGGCCCGCATGACCTTCAACGGTCGCAGAGGCCAGGCTGTGAACGCATCGATTATTGATGTAGGCAATCGTTTCCGCCTTATCGTGAACATTGTGGACGCTGTAGAAACGCCGCATGATATGCCCAATCTTCCGGTTGCTCGTGTGTTATGGAAGCCGCAGCCTTCCCTTAAAGATTCCGCAGAAGCGTGGATTCGTGCAGGCGGTGCGCATCATACGGTCTTCTCGTATGAGGTTACGGCTGAACAGCTGGTGGACTGGGCAGAGATGACAGGCATTGAATGTGTCATTATCGACAACTCGACAAACCCGCTCGCTTTCCGCAATGAGCTTCGTTTGAATGATATGTACTGGCGTATGCAGCGTTAATTGTTAATTGAACTTATAAGGGTCTTATACTGGTTACTGTTTAGGGACTTTCCGGTGCGCGCTTGCGTATGGAATCGTCCCTTTTTTCTCGTGCAAGTCATGCCATTCCGAACTTGTTGCGGTATTTCGCCAGTGCGAGGAGCGGCCATACGAGAGGGTAGCTGTCATAACGAGTATAGAGATAGCCTGGCAATGCTGCTCCGGTTGGATACTTCTTCGGCAAGGGGTTATCTGAATCCAATGTGAGGATTAAGAAATCGCATGCTCGTTCCATGGCAGGCGAGGGATGTTCAGTAACAGCGATAAGTGCATCGAGCGCCCAAGCCGTTTGGGAGAGCGTCGAATAAGAGAGCGGAACGTAGCGCTTCACATGGTCACTGCGGCAGGATTCGCCAAAGCCGCCATCGGGGAGTTGGATGCGAAGAAGCCACTCTTTGGCCTTACGTATCTGAGGGTGGTTCGGTGACTCCCCGGCGGCAATCAAACCGGTCAGAGCAGCCCAAGTGCCATAGATATAACAGATGCCCCAGCGGCCGTACCATGAGCCGTCATCCTTCTGCGCACGATAGAGCCAATCCGCAGCCCGGCGCATGAAAGAGCTGTAATTGGTTGTCAGCCCGGTGTGCTTGCCCAAATATTCAAGGGTTCTGCCGGTCAAATCCGGCGTGGATGGATCTGTAGCGGCATCCTCGGCGCCGTCGAGCGGTACCCAGCTGATGATTCTGCTGTTCACATTACGCTCGAATGCAGCCCAGCCTCCATCTGAATTTTGCATGGACACCAGCCATTGCAGACCGTGTTCACGAGCTTGCTTAAAGGATATTTCGTGTGTGAGTCCATCAATGGCACGCATCGCAGCTGTCGTATCATCGATATCCGGATTTATCGTATTCGAGTCGGAGAAGCCCCACCCGCCGGGCAGCGGATGCTCCACATTCAGTTTCCAATCCCCAAACTTGGTATGCTGATGCTTTAATAAATAATTCCCGGCAGATCGAATGCTCGGGTGATTCGCGCTTACGCCTGCTTCTTGAAGAGCGTGGCTGGTTAATGCGGTATCCCATACAGTTGAAGTTGTATTCTGCATCGTGTAATGCCCACTGTCGCGCAGCAGAAGGGATTCGAGGCCTGCGACGGCGTTCATAATAATGGGATGATTGATGGTGTAACCAAGTGCACGCAGCGCATGAATCATAAGAATTGTCGCACTGGCATAGCAGTACAGCGTACCGTCCGGTTCAATGCGATCGAGCATGTATTGCTGCGCGCGAGCTGTGCCTTGTTTGTGCAGTGCGGTTAGCGGCGAAAGATCGGAGATGGAGGGGATTCGATTGTTAAAATGAAGCCCCCAGCTGTTCTGTTGCGAGAGAAGTTGTTCCAGCGACAATTCTTCACGATGGAAGCGAAGCGGTTCGACGTGAGGCAAAGAGAACGCAGGCTTCGTAGACCCGAGCAGCATCATCGGGGCCATGTGAACACGGGCATACCCGGAGAATTGATAGAAGTGAAGCGGTGCGGTTGGAGGGAGCAGCAGGAGCGAGAGCGGGACAGGGAACCAGCGCGGCCATTCATACTGTCCGACAGCAGCGAGCAGGAACTTGGTCAATAGGCTGTCGATGCGGGAGAGTCCTCCGAGTGTGGCGATGCTCTCTCTCGCTTTTTTCATACGAGGCTCAGAAGGTGATAGGCCGGCGAATTGTAAGGCAAAATAACATTCTGCCGTTGCGGCGAGATTGCCGTCTTCCTCATCGGGATATACACGCCAAGCGCCGTCCGCACCTTGATTGGCTATGATTCGCTCACATAAGGAATTGACTAACGCGGGCTTCTGAATGCCGCTGCTGGTCAGAAGCATGACTGCTGCTGCGTCAGAGGTCGTTCCGCTATCTATAAAACCAAGGCGCCAGCTGCCATCTTGACTTTGTTTGCGAAGCAACTTATATACCAGACGGTCAATCCCGCGATCCATTCGCTGATCCATGAGAATCACCTCTACCTGAGATCTGTTCATGTAACGCTGACTTTGTAGCATTAATCTTGCACATTCTTGGGAAACATTCGGCAAATAAATGGACAAGAGGCTTTGAACTCTTTATTATGGAAATGAAAATAATTCTCAATGATTGCAATCGGGCTGTAAGTTCGTCATCAGTGAAAAGGTGGTTTCTTTGAAGTGAACGTTCAATCTTCCTCACAAACACAGCAATTGGCCATTCATTCCCGGCCGCTCGCTGCCCTGCTCATTCTCATTTGCGGTACAATAGCACTAGTAATAACTGCCGCTATTTCGATTTGTGTTGGTGCCGCAGACACGTCGTTATCGACCGTATGGGATGCGCTCTTTCACTTTAATTCGGATTTGACTTCGCACCAAATCATAAGACAGCTTCGGATTCCACGCGTGCTTGCTGGTGCCCTCACGGGAGCCGCATTTGCCGCAGCTGGGGCAATCATGCAGGGGATGACGCGCAATCCACTCGCGGATTCGGGTTTGCTGGGCATTAATGCAGGCGCAGGCGTCCTGCTGGCTGTATGTTTTGCGTTCTTTCCAGGGATGTCATTCGTGAATCTCATGTTCTTCTCGTTTATCGGCGCTGCCGCAGCAGCTGGACTGGTGTTCGGGACAGGGGCGTTTGTCAAAGGGGGCCTTACTCCGGTGCGTCTTGTCCTTGCAGGTGCTGCCGTTACTGCACTGCTGCTCGCAATCAGCGATGCGATTGCCATTCATTATCAGGTAGGCAGAGAGCTGGCCTTCTGGCTCGCAGGCGGTATGTCAGCTGTGGAATGGGAGCAAATTCGTATTATTTCGCCTTGGGTGCTCGGCAGCATTGTCGTTGCGATCATGATTTCGCGTTCCATTACGCTGTTAAGCCTCGGTGAAGATATTGCAATTGGCCTCGGACAACGTACAGGGCTGATTAAGCTGATTGGAACGATCCTTGTGCTTATCTTAGCCGGTGCTTCTGTCAGCGTAGTTGGAGCGGTTGGATTCGTTGGCCTCATTATTCCGCATATCGCAAGGTATTTGGTAGGCGTTGATTACCGTTGGATCATTCCATGCTCTGCCGTACTTGGAGCACTCTTGCTTATCGTTGCAGACATCGGAGCCCGAATGTTTAACCCCTACTCCGAAACCCCGCTTGGCGCACTTATTGCGATTATCGGTGTACCTTTCTTCCTTTACTTGGCGATGAATGAAAGGAGGGAACTGTAATGAATTCCTATACAGTTACTCCTGCAGAGAAGGCACGGAAGATGAGGGCTTTCACGATTATGGGACTGATGGGCGGCCTTATTATTATCGTATTCATGATCAGTATGAGTACAGGCACGCTTAGGCTCTCGCCTAGTGATATGGTACATACGCTGCTGGGCTCGGGGACGGCTAATCAGGAACTGATTTTGTATCAATTCCGTCTGCCTCGGATTGTAATGTCGCTGCTGATCGGCGCTGGTTTCGCGGTATCTGGCTGTATCTTGCAAGGGGTTACGCGAAATGCGCTGGCCGATCCCGGCATCCTCGGCATTAACGCCGGAGCGGGACTAATCGTCATTCTGTATATATCCGTAAGACCGATAAACCATGCCATATTTCTGCTTCCTCTGCTTGCTATGGTTGGGGCAGGAGCAACGGCAGCGCTCATCTATAGTCTCTCGTACAGACGTCATCACGGCATTTCGACCATTCGACTTCTGCTTGTCGGAATCGCAGTAGCGGCAGGGATTTCAGCAGTCATGCTCGTACTGACGCTGAAGCTCAATCCGGATCAATTCAAGTTCGTACAGGTTTGGCTGGCGGGCAGCATGCTGGGCATGGACTGGCGTTTCGTCTTGGCACTATTGCCTTGGATCGTCGTGCTGCTGCCATTTGTCTATTACAAGGCACGTGTACTGGATGTGTTGAATTTAGGAGATCAGACGGCTTCAGGACTTGGTACAGCACTTAATCGAGAACGATTGTATCTGTACGGGGCAGCTGTCGCTCTAGCCGCTTCCTGCGTAGCGGTTGGGGGAGGAATCGCTTTTGTTGGATTGATCGGGCCTCATTTGGCCCGCAGACTTGTTGGTCCGCAGCATACCTATCTACTGCCGGCTTCGGCGATTACCGGAGGTCTACTGCTCATCATCGCAGATTCGCTTGCTCGTATGTACGATGTGCCAACGGGGATTGTAGTTGCGATTATCGGAGCTCCGTATTTTCTATTCTTGCTCACAAGATCAAGATAACAACTTTATTTCTAACAGGAACAGAGAAGGAGGAGTCCGTTCGTTATGCTTAAACGATTTATGTCTTACTATCAGCCTTATAAGAGGCTGTTCTATCTTGATTTCTTCTGCGCCATCTTCGCCGGGTTTCTGGAGCTTGGGTTTCCCGTAGCAGTCAATCAATTCGTGGATAAGCTGCTTCCAGGCAAGGACTGGGGGCTTATCACATGGGCATGTATCGCGTTGTTAGCGATTTATGCCTTAAATGCCATGCTCAATTATATCGTAACTTACTGGGGGCATATGCTGGGAATCAATATCGAAACTGATATGCGCCGCAAGCTGTTCGATCATATTCAGAAGCTCTCATTCCGATTCTTCGACAACAATAAGACGGGTCACTTAATGTCACGGCTCACCAATGACTTGATGGAAATCGGCGAGATGGCGCATCACGGGCCGGAAGATTTGTTTATCGCCGTGATGACATTAGTTGGCGCATTCACGCTTATGATGTTCATCAACTGGAAGCTGGCGCTTCTGACATTTGTCCTTGTGCCGCTCATGATATGGCTCGCGATCTTCTTCAGCAAGAAAATGACCAGAGCGTTCCATCAGCTCTTCAGCGACATAGCGGACTTTAATGCACGTGTGGAAGATAACGTCGGTGGAATGCGCGTCGTTCAATCTTTCGCGAACGAAACATTCGAGAAGGAGCAATTCGAAGTCAACAATCGTCGTTTCCGTCTGACCAAGCTGCTTTCTTATAAGATTATGGCTGCCAACACCTCGATTAGCTATGTGCTGAAGCGTTTCGTTACGCTGTTCGTTATGGTTTGCGGGACTTGGTTTGTCATTCAGCAAGAGCTGACCATCGGTGAGTTTGTCGGATTCTTACTGCTTGCGAATGTGTTTATTGGTCCGATCGAGAAGATCAATCAGGTTATCGAGAGCTATCCGAAAGGCTTTGCAGGATTCAGAAGGTATGTCGAGCTGCTTGAAACCGAACCAGAGGTTGCAGATCGTCCGAATGCCATAGTTGTAGAGAACCTGCGCGGCAATATCGAGTTCAAAGATGTCAGCTTTGGCTACGAAAATGAATCCAAAGTGCTCGAGCATATCAACTTGACTATCCAAGAAGGCGAGACGGTCGCGTTCGTCGGTCCTTCCGGGGCAGGAAAGACGACGCTTTGCAGCTTGCTGCCGAGGTTCTACGACGTTGACGCTGGCGGCATCACGATCGATGGACTAGACGTCCGTGATATGAAGCTGCATTCGCTGCGTAAAGGAATCGGTATCGTTCAGCAAGACGTATTCTTGTTCTCAGGAACGATTCGAGAAAATATTAAGTACGGGAAGATGGACGGGACAGACGAAGAGTTGATGAAAGCTGCGAAACAGGCACAGCTGGAGTCCTTTATCCTCTCCCTGCCGGATGGGCTGGACACAATCGTGGGAGAACGTGGCGTGAAGCTCTCCGGCGGTCAGAAGCAGCGTGTTGCGATTGCGCGGATGTTCCTCAAGAACCCGCCAATTCTTATTCTGGACGAGGCAACGTCCGCGCTGGATACGGAGACAGAATCGGCGATCCAGCAGTCGCTTGCTGAGCTGTCGCAAGGGCGTACGACACTCGTTATTGCGCATCGTCTGGCAACAATTAAGAATGCCGACCGTATCGTCGTCGTCACGGAGGATGGCGTCTCGGAGCAGGGTAGACACGAAGAGCTGCTTGAAGCCGGGGGACATTACAGCAGACTTCATCATGCACAATTTCAAATGACGTAATCAGATAAGACACTAGAACGGCTGCCCGAAGTGGGGCCGTTCTGGTGTTTTTTGCATCTGTTAATCTCGCGCTGGTATAATTGGTATCGGTATTAGGGTATTGGCTGCCCATACATAAAGGAGTCGATAAAATGAAATCATTCCAACATCGTCTGGAGCAATACGCGGCACTTGCCGTAGAGGTCGGCGTCAACGTTCAGCCCGGTCAGAAGCTCTGTATTATTTCGCAAATCGCAGCAGCTGAGTTTGTCAGAGAAGTGGCGAAACATGCCTATGAAATAGGAGCAAGCTATGTACATGTCGACTGGATGGACGAGTTAATAACTCGTACGCGCCTTGAGAAATCGCCGGAAGAAGGGCTGTCTTATTATCCGGAGTGGCATGCTAAGGGACGTGTTGCACTAGCGGAAGAGGGAGCAGCTTTCCTCTGGGTAGTGGCCGAAAATCCGGATTTGCTTAACGGAGTCGATGCTTCCCGGATCGGTCTTGCGACCAAGTCCCAGCAAGCTGCACTGCAGCCTTTCCGCAAGTTTACGCTTAGCAATGAGGTTGCGTGGTCGATTGTCGCGGTTCCTACGCCGGAATGGGCGGAGAAAGTGTTCCCATCCCTTCCTGCAACTGAGCGCGTCGATGCCCTGTGGGAAGCGATCTTCGCGGCAACACGGGTGGATGCGGCAGATCCGGTTCAATCTTGGCGCGAGCATGCCGACAATCTGCGCTCCAAGGCTGGCCGGCTTAACGAGCGCAGATACAAAGAGCTGCGTTATCGCGGTTCGGCTGGAACCGATGTTACGATTGGGCTTCCGGAAGGTCATATTTGGGTCAGCGCAGGTACACGTAACGGACAGGGCACAACCTTTATCCCGAACATGCCGACGGAGGAAGTATTTACTTCGCCGCTGCGTACAAGCGTGAACGGAACGGTAGTCAGCAGCAAGCCGCTTAGTTATAACGGCAATCTGATTGACAACTTCTCGATCACTTTCACGGAGGGACGCATTACGGCGTTTCAAGCCGAAGTGGGATACGATGCGCTTAAAGGGTTGGTTGAAACGGATGAAGGCTCGCACTATCTGGGCGAACTTGCGTTAGTTCCTTACCGTTCGCCGATTTCGGATACGAACCTGACGTTCTATAACACTTTGTTTGATGAGAATGCAGCCTGCCACTTGGCGATCGGTTTCGCGTTCCCGTTCTGCGTGGAAGGCGGCTTGTCCATGAGCAAAGAGGAGCTTGCAGAGCGCGGCTTGAATCACAGCTTAACGCATGTTGATTTTATGATCGGTACCGAGGATCTGGATATCGACGGCATTCTGCAAGACGGCACGCCGGAACCGTTGTTCCGCGGCGGCAACTGGGCATTCTAGCAGCCCAGTTTGCGGACCTTATGATCCGAGTGATAGCTCTTATTCATGAAGAGAGCACCATGAATCAAACAAGGTGGCGAAAGGGTTAAACCCTTTGCCACCTTTTTGATGTTCTTTCTTTCTATCGAACCCGGAAGCCCCCGGAAGCCCTTGTTAAAAAAATCCATTTCACGTCTACCGTACCTTGTGGTTGCTATTGAGGGAAACGGAGCGAAAGGGGGCTACTGCAAAGCAAGCAGTCTCCCGACCAGTCAAGTTGCAGCAACTCCGCGCCAAGCCCTCCCAGTCACTTTGCATCAGCCCCTCGCCAAACTATCCCAGTCCCCAGTCACCCCCCTCAAACGATCCCAATCACTTAGCAGCAGCCCATCGCCAAGCTATCCCAGTCCTCAGTCACCCCCGTCAAGCTATTCCGGTCACTTAGCAGCAGCCCATCGCCAAGCTATCCCAGTCAAACTTCTGCAGCATCTTCCAAACCCTCGCCGCTCTAACGAATTGTGGAGGCCTTATTTTGGCGAATTGAGCACCGCTAAAATTCTAACGAACCACAGAGGCCTTATTTAGCAGAATAAAGCAGAAATGCACGGGTTTTGGAGCCAATAAGGCCTGTAGGATTCGTTAGAATTTCAAATCGAGTTTTTTGGAGCAAATAAGCTTTCTATGATTCGTTAGCGAGAAAAACTAGTCCTGCGTAAGGTGTTAGTCTTTTTTCGGTAATCGTTTGGTTTTAATATCGCTTGGAAATGTTTTAGTTTGTTCAGCTTTTGACGATGCTTACCCACTGGATGGGGGGATATGATGCTTATCCTGCAACTTTGTATCGATTCACCTGTTCCCGAGCAAAACAAAAGCTGCCTCAAAAGTCGTGAACACTTTTGAGGCAGCTTTTTGTAAACAAAGCAATTAGCTGTAAAATTTCTCATACAAGCAGAACCCGCTAGGCGAGGTGCCTTTGTATGTATAGCCGAGCCCGCTGTAGAAGGCGATCAGCTTCTCATTGTTTGCGATACAGTCCAGTCGGATGCGATCCTTTCCTGGAAAGGAGACGCCTTCCTCGGCCCATCGCACAATATCGGCTCCGAGACCTTGTCCCGCATATTCGCGGTTGATCGCTAAGCGGTGCAAATAAACGATCGATTCGTGACCATCCTTGCCCCATAAGCCGTGATCCCAATCTCCGGGAACTTGCATCAGCAGGACAATACCGGCTAATACGTCGCCATCCTTGAAGAGGAACAGCTCGCCTTTGTCGATATGTCCGATTACGTTATGGTGATCGTCACCGTTCAGCAGGGCGCTCCACTGTTTAGAGCCTTTACTCTTCAACCAGGTGGCTGCGCCGACAAGCAGCTCCATAACGGCAGGAGCGTCGGATGCTACAGCTTGGGAGGCTAGAATACGTGCGTTAGCTTGATTATTTTTCATGATGTATGAGGGCATTTGCAATTCTCCATTTTACGTTTTGATCCCATTGTAGCATCCTGCGCCTAAAGCGATCAAATCTGTGGGTGTCTGGCGTAGTAATGCATGCTTAGCGGCCACCAAATCACTGCAAATATGGGGTAAATAGCCCAGATATGACCTGGCGAGGATGCCGCGTTCAGAACGATGAACATGCTGCTTGTTAGGAGAGAAGCGCATAATGCAAACGCAAACCATTTACGGGTGCGGCTGAAGTAAATGGACATCGGCCACCAAAGTGCTGCGTAAGTAGGGAAGATGATCCATGGGAACTGCGGCGAAAGCAGCAAATTAAGCGCACCATAAGATACGATGATGCAGAAGCTGCCGATTAGCGCCATGCGCAGTGTACCGGCGAAGCGGCCGGCATACATGATGATGGGCCACCAGATAATGGCGAAAGCCGGGTATAAGAACCATAGATGTTCAGGGCTTTGCGTAATATTCTCGACTATCAGGTACGCGATGATCAGCAAGCTGGTTACAGCCGAATAGGCTTTGATCCTGCCGGCAGCGGCGAAGTACATCGCAATCGGCCATTGAATGATGGCGAAAGCAGGGTGAATGAACCAGAGATAATCGGGTGAAGTCAGATGGTTGACGAGAATGAAGAACAGCACGCTCATCAGACTGCCCGTCACGGCAAAAGCGACGCGGGGACTTGTCATTGTTCCACCTCCTTACTTCCAGCCGAGCCACTTGTAGAACATCACAAGCGGCCACCAAGCGACGGCGAATGTAGGATATACAAACCATATCGTGTCCGGCGAGTAGTACAGGTTGATGAACAGCATGAGTGCAATGATTAATCCGCTGCCCCATAGTGAGAAGCCTAGATGAAGGCCGAATTGCTTACGAGCTGAAACCGGATCTTTGCTGCTTGCGCCGAATTCCAGTTTAATATCGGAGATATCGCCGAACTCCACGATCGCTTTATTGATTGCATCTTCCTCGGATTTGCCGCGGCGGATCAGGTCATAAACCTTTTCCTCTAGATTTTGCGTGATTTCCTCTTGCATCGATTGCTTCTGTTCGCTGTCCGGAATATCAAAAAACCATTCCTCTACATGTGCGCTGATCTTCTTCATCCTACAATCCCTCCATGAAAATATTGACGATCTCTTTGATTTCAATCCATTCTTCAACCGTTTCCTTCAAATAAGCCTTGCCCAGCTTCGTAATCTTGTAATAACGCCGCTTGCTTCCATGCGAAATGTCGCCCACGTACGATTCAATCAGCTCTTTGCGTTCCAGCCTTTGAAAGACCGCATACAGTGTGGCTTCCTTGATTTGAAATCGATCCCCGGTTCGCAAACTGATTTCTTTGGAAATCTCATAGCCATAGCGGTCTTCTTCATAGATCAACCGCAAAATAATCGCATCGAGATGTCCGCGAATGATATCACTTCGAATCATGTATGGTCCTCCTGTACAAAATAAATATCACCATCGGTTACTCTGTCACATAGTGCTCTATCTGACATAGTTCTATCTGATGGAGTAAATTTAACACAGATTACTCTACGTGTCAAAGTAATAATTATTTGTCCTTATAAACAAGAAAAAACGCCCGGATGGACGCTTTTCAAAATGACTTATCTCACTTTGTTACTAAGCAAAACACTGCTCGTTCCGTTATCCGGACGCGGACCTTTTTGAATGTTCTTGCTGCGATTGACAGCGTTCTGACCGCCTTGGTTGGCATTGAATCCTACATCTTTATTAATTTGACCGCCGCTTTGCGCTTTCTGGATCCATTTGAATCGACGACGATCGTTGTGGATCGAAATGTTGTAATTGTAGGTGATGTTAATGATTTTTGTGCATTTACAATTACTACCCATCATTCATCCTCCCATCCTATTCGTACACTATATGAATCTATCGGGAGAGTTGATTATGTGAGTATCAGGTAGACGAAACCATTAATTCAAACAGAAAAAACGGGACAGCCTTCAAGAGGCTTGTCCCGTTTCATTATCGAAGTTATAGTCCTTGGTTAAACTGCCATGTGATGCCGAATTTATCTGTAGTGATGCCATACAGCTTCGTCCAGAACGTTTCTTGAAGCGGCATGCTGTTCGATCCGCCTTCGCTTAGTTTCGAATAAATGCGTCTAAGTTCGTCAGCATCATCTGAAACGATTGCTAGACTAATATTGTTGCCCATTGTAAAAGGCATACCTGGGAATGTATCCGAGAACATGAGGTTACTTCCGAGTACAGTCATGCGAGCATGCATAATGCCATTCTCCATGCCTGGAGGCAGCGGATATTCCGGATTCGGAGGGATTTCGCCAAATGTCGTTAAATTTGTGATCTCCGTATTGAATACTTCCGCGTAGAATTCAATGACTTCACGTGTATTTCCTTGAAAATTCAGGTATGCATCAACAGACATTCCATTCACTCCTTCAGTGGTTTGGATGAAGATTATGGTCTTCATTGCCATATTGTATCATGTACAGTTCGATTAGAAAACATGAGTGAATGCGGTCAATTGATGACATCTCTTGCTGCAGTTTGGAGTGAAACTGGGCAGAATAGATGAATCATGTTAGAATTACGTGAAAATCGCTATTTGCTTAGGAGAAAATATGAAAAAGCCTATTTTCTTTACCCTATTTGTCGGTACCTGCCTCGTTGCGTTGACGATAACTTTATATTTGATGGTCTACCGCAACGATCTCGGCATGTCCGGCAATATGGAAAGTGCCGACAATCAGTCTGCCCCTCATATTGTCATCATAGCGCAAGAGCAGGGCAGCTATGTAATGAACGAAATTCAGAAAGGCGCTCGCACAGCAGCTGCCAGACATGGCATGTTGATCGATTTCTGGGGGGTATACCGCTCGAATGTCGAGGAGCTCATTAAGCAGGTCGATATTGCAATCGCTTCCAAAGTGGATGGCATCATTATTGAAGGCGTGGATCGGCCTGATTTCGTGCAGATCGTCAATAAGGCGACATTTCGCGGTATTCCGGTTGTCATGATCAATTCTGATGCGCCGGGAAGCTTGCGGAAAACCTACGTCGGTTCGGATCATTACCAAGAAGGCATCGTAATGGGCAACCATATAGCCGAAGCACTGAACAAGCAGGGGATCGTCGGTGTGATTACGAATATGGAAAGCTCGGACACGGACAAGCTGCGGCAGAAGGGTTTGCGCGAGGTGCTGGCACAATACAAGGGCATCCACTTGGTTTATGCATCTAAGGATAACGAGCATGTGCAGGCTAACGCGCAAACCAATGATATTCTGAATCATTATCCGAAGGTGAATGCCTTTATTGGGCTTCCGACCGACTCCGGTAAAAGCATTGTACAAGCCGGTGATTCTCGCACGCGCAGGCATGAATATGACGTATTCATGTTCGACAATTCCCCGCAAACGGTCAAATTGATCGAAGAAGGACGAATCGAATCCGGGCTGTCGCAGCATTATGAGGAAATGGGGCAGATGAGCGTTGATTTGATGAAACGCTGGTTGAACAGCGAGAAGCTTCCGCTGAGCAAGCGATATTTTACGCCAATCAGTGTTGTGGCCGCTTCCGATGACGGAGGTGGGGCGAAATGAATACAATTCGCAATAAAATGATGCTGCTGTCCATTCTCATATGGATCATCATGGCCGTCATCTGGCTGTCGATGAGCTTGTTTAATCAGCGGACGGTAGAGAAATACAATGAGATTTTGCAGCGGTATTTATTGATGAACCAAGCCTCCGAGCAAAGCCAGCAGGCGTTGACTTCGCTCAATACCTACAGGATGTCGCTCTCCCAAGAGAGCCTCGAGCAATTTTTCGACGATAATAATACACTGCTGCACACCAAGTCGGAGCTCAATTGGCTGCGCAATGCGAACAATGCCATGCTGCTCGATAACTTTCAACATATGCTGGAGAGCCAAACGGAAGCAATGGGGCTGGTCGTTCGGTTTCAGAAGGACAACAATGAGGATGAGGTCGCGAAGAAATTCGACGAGGCTTCGAATATTTCCAAATATATCTCAGAAGCGACACTAACGTTAATCAGCGGGGAACAGAAGACCTATGATGCCTTCTACCGCAAAATTATTAAACGCAGTGATGATCTGCTCAAAATGGGCTTCTGGACGCTCGCGCTCGTATCGCTAATGCTCCTCATCTTCTCCTTCCGCTTCGTGAACAGTGTTACTCAGCCGATTCTCAAGCTGACGCAGTCGGCAAGAGAGCTCTCGCGGGGGAATTTCCACAAGCCGATCGAAATCAATAACAATGATGACATGTCGTTTCTTGCCAAAACTATGGACACCATGCGTCTGAATATTGGCAATCTATTCGATGAAATTCAAAGCAAGGCGCAGTTGGAATATGATCTTCACAAACATAAGCTGATGTTGAAAGAAAGCGAGCTGAAGAGCTTGCAGAGTCAGATCAATCCGCATTTTCTGTTCAATACGCTTAACATGCTCTCGAAGGAGGCCTATTTGGCCGGGGCAGACAAAACAAGTGAGTTGATCAGCTCGGTTGCCGGGATGCTTCGCTACAATTTACGTCGAATGGACAGCAGAGTGACGCTCGGAGACGAGGTTGAGGTGCTGGAAGAATATTTGACGATTCAGAAAGCGAGATTCGGTGATCGGATGACGGTCGTGCGGGAGATCGATGAAGCGGGGCTTGATATCGACGTTCCGATTCTTATTCTTCAGCCGCTTGCGGAGAATGTGTTTATTTATGCGATTGAGCCTTCTGAAGACGGAGGAACATTAACCCTTCGCGTGAAGAGTCATGAAGAGTATGTCACGGTCGAAGTGTCCGATACGGGGCAAGGGATGGACAGCGAACAAATTGAACGGCTGCTGGCCGATACGGATAATTCCATCTATAAGGGGCATTCCACCGGTATTGGGATTCGGAACGTGCTGCATAGGCTGCAGCTGTTCTACGGGGTTGAAGATATTATTCAAATCGATTCGAAGATCGGAGAAGGAACATGCATTACGTTAACGCTTCCGAGGAGGCCCAAACTATGATACGGATATTGATTGTTGATGATGAACCAATCGAACGTATGGCGCTCCAGCGGATCATTGAAACGAGTTTCACGGAGGTCGAAATTGTCGGACAGGCTTCCAATGGACGAGAAGCGATTGAATTCGCGGAGCTGCTCAAGCCGGACCTGATTACGATGGATATCAAGATGCCCGGCATTAACGGGCTTCAAGCCATCGAACGAATTAAGACGTTTAGCGATACCGTTAAATTCATCGTCGTTACGGCGTTTGATACGTTTGAGTTCGCCAGATCGGCGCTGCAAATGGGGGTGAGCGACTATTTGCTAAAGCCGAGCAAAACATCGGTCATTCAAGAAACGATCGGGAAAGTCATACAAGATATATTGGCTAACCGGATGGAATCCGAGCATCGGCGGATGGATTCGGAGCGACTGCGCAGGATGCTTCCTATCGTTGAAGCGGATATTGTTTCTCAGCTGCTATTTGATGATGCTCCCTCTGTGCGTCTGAGCGAGATGATTGATTTATTAGGGCTGCCTGCTACAAAAGGCGGCTTCGTCATCAATTTGCTGCTCTCGGAGTCATCACATGAAGGCAGACACGAGCAAGGCCGGCATGAGGAGCTGGAAGGACTTCACGCTGTAATCGTGAAGCAGCTAGCCGATTGGAATGTCCATTGCTGGATCGGCAAGATTACCGGCAATCAAATTCCAATCATTCTCTTCATGGAAGGCGAGCAGTCCTTCCGCAGCTACGCTGTAATCATGGGCAGGAAACTCGTGCAGGCAGCCTTGCGCCATAGCGGGTATGAGCCTTTTGCCGGAATCGGCGGTTTATATAGCGACTTGAAGGAATTGCGCAAATCGTATCATGAGTCGATGCTGGCATCGGTAGATTTGTCTTTGCCTGCACGATTCTGCTTGTATGAGGATTTGCCTCGGCATGAGAGCAAGTCCATTAGCAGGCTGACGATGGAGCTCGAGAAGAATGTGCTTGAAGATGTTCGGCGGGGACATGTTGAGGCGGCGGCTGATCTGGTCAGGCAGATTATTGATATCTATGAAGGAGCCGGAGAACGCGTTGCGATGGCACAGCAGCGTGTGTTTGAAGTCTTGATCATCGTCAGACGGATGCTGCAGGAAATGGGCGTGGACATCCAAATGCTTTATTACCAAGGTCAAACGACGACCTATGTGCAGCTTCGCGCAGAAACGCGAGTGCTTATGAATAGCATAGCGGAAGCAACGGCGCTGAGCAGCGGAGAACTAGAGTCGGGACTGCTTCTGAAGCTGAAACATTATATCAAGGATCATGCGCATGAGGACTTGTCCTTGGAACGGTTGGCTGCTGTCGTGGACAGGAACCCGTTCTATGTGAGCAAGCTGTTCAAGGAACATTTTGGCATGAATTATATCGATTATTTGACGGAGTGCCGCATGGAGGCTGCTAAGCAGTTGATGCTGGAGTCGGATATGAGCTTGAAGGAAATTACGTTTGAGATTGGGTATAATGATCCCAATTATTTCAGCCGCGTCTTCAAGAAGATCGTGGGCCATTCACCGACGGATTATCGGAAAATGCTGCTGCGTCCATCGAACACCAAGCCACTGTAGCTAAATGGGGACAAGGAGGTTAACCGTGAGGCATCGACAACGACAACATCGAATACAAAGGAAGCTGCTGATGAGCTTAGTAGGCGTTACATTACTGCTGTCTGCTTGCTCACTTGGCGGAGGCGGAGCCGGTGTCCTAGCGGAGACCGGACAATCTCCGAAACCAGCAGCAGGAAATAAGCAATCAGCAGTAAAAGCGGGTAATGATCATCAGGTAGTCATTGGTTTGTCCCTCGATACGTTAGAGGAAGAACGCTGGAAGAAGGATCGGGATTTGTTTAAAGCTGCCGTAGAACAGCTCGGAGCTGAAGTAGATGTTCAAGCGGCTAATGGCGATGACGCCAAACAAATTGACCAAGCAGAGAATATGATTTCAAGCGGCGTTGATGTTCTTGTTGTGGTGCCCCATAACGCCGAGGCCGGAGCTGCCATTGTCGCTAAAGCTCATCAAGCGGGCATTAAAGTGATCTCCTATGATCGCTTGATCTTAAATTCCGATGTCGATCTCTATATTTCCTTCGATAATGAGAAGGCTGGCGAGCTTCAAGCAAGAGCGATCGTGGCTAAGGTGCCCAAAGGCAACTATGTGCTGATCGAAGGCGCAGATACGGATAACAATGCTCATATGTTCAAGAAAGGGCAGATGAAGGTATTAAAGCCATTCGTGGATCGTGGGGACATTCGTATCGTCTACGATCAATTCACGAAGGAATGGATACCTGCGAATGCCAGAGCAAACATGGAAGAAGCGCTGAAAGCCAACCATAATGCGATCGACGCCGTAATTGCGGCAAATGACGGAACGGCAGGCGGAGTCATCGCGGCGCTGGACGCTCAGCACATGGCAAGCGTAATCCCTGTCTCTGGAATGGATGCCGAGCTTGCAGCCGCGCAGCGCATCGTGGAAGGAACGCAAACGATGACCGTATATAAGCCGATTCCGAAGCTCGCAGAGGCTGCGGCCGACTTGGCTGTACGTATGGCGAAAGGCGAGAAGGTGAGTACGGCTAAGACCGTATTTAACAAGAAAATCGATGTGCCAGCCATATTGCTTGAACCCATAGCAGTCGATCAATTGAACATGGATGCAACGATTATTGCAGATGGCTTCCATCGGCGAGAAGATATTTATCGGACAGAGAATTGAGAAGAAGCGGTAGATCAGCGAAGGAGCTGGTCTACCGCTTTTTTATACCCAAAAACAGAGAAAGCCAAAATAGTGCAGATGGTATGAAAAAAGTGCTATAAGTTAGCGCTTTCATGATGTTTAACCGGTGCTATAGTTGGTTTTGTAAACGCTTTAGTATATTGAGAGGGGAAAACAAATCATGAAAAAAGGTTTCAAATCAATCGCACTAGTGCTGGTCATTATGCTGTTCGCAGCAATCGTCACTGCTTGTGGAGACAGCAAGAAGGTAAGTGTAGGTATCGTATTGCCGACGAAGGATGAGCCGCGTTGGGTACAAGATGAAACGCGTTTTAAAGCAGCACTTGACGGCACGGATTATTCAACGGAAATTTTGTTCAGCCAAGGTTCTTCAGCGAAAGAGAAAGAGAACGTGGAGACACTGATCAATAAAGGAATCCAGGTCCTTATTATTTGTCCGCAAGACGGCGATGCTGCAGCTGCTGCCGTAGAAGCTGCTAAAGATGCAGGCGTTAAAGTCATCTCCTATGACCGTTTGATTACCAAGACAGATGCAGTCGACTACTACGTTACATTCGATAGTGTAGCGGTTGGTAAAGCACAAGCACAATACTTGGTTGACCATGCCAAAGGCAATGGAGAACCGCTTTACTTGTACGCAGGTGCGGCATCCGACAACAACGCTTTCTTGTTCTTCCAAGGCGCTTGGACAGTGCTGCAGCCTAAGATTGCTGACGGTACATTCAAAATCGCGAACTCAAGCGAAGCTGAAGGCTTGAAAGATACGGCGGAGCTGTCCCGCGATCAACTGAGCAAAATCATTGGTCAAGTAACAACGAACTGGGATGCCAACGAAGCGAAGAACAAAGCACAAACGCATTTGACTGCAGCTGCTGCAGACATGAAAGGCGATGTAGCCATCTTGGCGCCAAATGACGGTACTGCACGTTCGATCGCTGACGTATTCGGATCTGATAAAGCGGTTACAAGCTTTGTTGTAACCGGTCAAGATGCGGAGCAAGCTTCTGTTCAATACGTTATTGACGGCAAACAATCCATGACGGTCTTCAAAGATGTTCGTAATTTGGTTAAAGACGCAATGGGGATGGCAATATCCATTTTGGATGGCAACACACCTGAAACAACTGGCTCGTACAACAATGGCAAGATCGATGTACCAGCAAAACAAACTGACGTTATCGTAGTCGACAAAGCTAACGTAGAAGAAAAGCTGATCGATTCCGAGTACTACAAATCTTCTGATTTCGAAGGGCTGTAAACGAAGCAGATAACGAGTAAGTAACGCGGAATAGTGATAGCACCGTCTATCACTATTCCTTGCTTGTAAGCCTTGTTTGGGTAAGGAGCGACAGACATGAGTGAATTCATATTAGAGATGAACGGAATTTCCAAGGAGTTTACAGGCGTTAAAGCGCTTTCGAATGTTAGCTTTAAGGTTAAGAAGGGCGAGATCCATTGCTTAATCGGAGAGAACGGTGCAGGCAAGTCGACGCTCATGAAGGTGTTAAGCGGTGTTTACCCGTATGGTACCTATCAAGGCGATATCGTCTATAACGGCAGCGTTCAAAGTTTCTCGAAGATCAGCGATAGCGTGAAAGCAGGCATAGCCATCATCTATCAGGAGCTGGCGCTTTTTCCGGATTTGACGGTATATGAGAATATTTTTGCAGGCAATGAAGTGAAGCATGGGGCTTTCGTGGATTGGAATCAAACGATTGTCAAAGCCAAAGAAATGCTGCAGAAGGTGAAGTTGAACGTAAACCCTGAGGCATTGATCAAAGATCTGGGCGTCGGAAAGCAGCAGCTTGTCGAGATCGCCAAAGCTTTAAGCAAGGAAGTAAAGCTGCTCATTCTGGATGAGCCTACGGCTGCACTGAATGAGGATGACAGCGAGAATCTTCTGCAGCTGCTTCGTGAACTGAAGAATCAAGGCATCACATGTATCATGATTTCACACAAGCTCAAAGAAGTCATCGCAATTGCGGATAAAGCTACCGTGCTTCGCGATGGGAAAACGATCTGTACGCTCGATGCATCCAAAGGTGAAATTACCGAAAGCGTCATCATAAAGAACATGGTTGGTCGTGAGATCGACGATATTTATCCGAAGCGGGCTGATAAACAATTCGGAGAGCCGATATTGGAGCTGCGAGACTGGTCTGCCTATGATCCGAAGCTAGGTCGAAGCGTGGTGAAGAACGTTCATTTGCACGTTAAAAAAGGAGAAATCGTCGGCATTGCCGGCTTGATGGGCTCCGGACGAACGGAATTGGCACAAAGCATTTTCGGCAACCCGAAGTCGTATAAATTGCAGGGCGAGCTGAGCTTAGACGGCAAACGAAGCGTATTCAAGCATCCGCAGGATGCCATCTCTGCTGGCATTGCTTATGTGACGGAAGACCGTAAAGGTGATGGGCTCTTCCTGATTCAAGACATTAAGAGCAACATTACCGCTTCGAACCTACATGAAATTTCTTCACGCGGGTTCATTAACAGCAATGAAGAAGTGAGCATCTCGAATAGCTACAAAAAGTCGTTAAATATCAAAGCTCCATCTGTAGAGCAGATTGTCGGCAACTTAAGCGGCGGCAATCAACAGAAGGTATCGCTGGGTAAATGGTTGTTTGTCGGCCCGAAATTGCTGATTCTGGACGAACCTACTCGCGGGATCGATGTCGGTGCCAAATTTGAAATTTATACAATCATGAACAAGCTGATCAGCGAGGGAATGAGCATTATTATGATTTCTTCCGAGCTCGGCGAGATATTGGGAATGAGCGATCGCGTCTATATCATGGCAGAGGGCCGCATGACAGGTGAGCTGTCCATTGAAGAAGCCGATCAGGAAAAAATCATGCATTTTGCAACGCAATAGGGGGAAGACTTGTGAATTTCTATAACGAAGCAAAGTCGTTAATTAAAGTTAATATTCGCGAATATGGCATGTATATCGCCTTGTTCGTCATCATGCTGACATTCTCCATCATGACGGATGGCCTATTCATGTCATCGCGTAACATCAGCAATCTACTCGATGCAACCGGCTATATCGCCGTGCTGGCCGTTGGGATGACGCTTGTCATCGTGATTCGGCACATTGATTTATCTGTTGGATTCGCGGCTGGATTTCTGGGTGCGATTGCTGCGATTTTCCTAACAGAGCTAGGGGTACCGTTCTATCTGACCATTCCGATCATCCTCGTCTTAGGGATTGTGGTGGGGTTGTTTAACGGATTCCTGGTGGCCCAAATCGGGATTCCATCATTTGTAGCTTCGCTCGCGGGCATGCTGATTTTCAGGGGAGCGCTGCTTCGGGTTACAGAGGATACCGGGACAATTATTATTAAGGATGAGCATTTTAACGCAATCGGGAACGGATTTATCCCTTCGATCGTGAAGATTAACGGATTAAACCTGCTATCCTTAATCTTCGGGTTATGTATCATCCTGCTTTATATTGTGATGGAAGTGTCCAAACGCAGAAACAAACTGAAATACAATTTCGAAGTGACTTCCATGAACATCTTCATGGTGAAGCTTGTATTCGTATCTGCTATTATCGGGTATATCACATGGATTATCGCAGGCTATAACGGCTTCTCTTGGACGGTTATCATCATGCTGCTCGTCGTCGTTATCTATCAGGTTTTAACGTCCAAAACCGTGCTCGGCCGCCATATCTATGCGGTAGGCAGCAACCCGGAAGCTGCTCATTTGAGCGGGATCAGCGTCAAGAAGATTACCTATATCGTATTCGGCTCGATGGGGATGCTGTCGGCGCTATCCGGAATCTTGTTCACGGCACGCTTGCAATCGGCTACGACAACGGCAGGAACACTGTTCGAGCTTGACGCGATTGCAGCAGCCTATGTCGGCGGTGTATCGGCAGCTGGCGGAGTTGGTAAGGTGACGGGCTCCATCATAGGAGCGATTGTCATGGCTTCCCTATCTAGCGGTATGAATTTGCTCGGCGTCGGTATTTCATATCAATATATGATCCGCGGTGCCGTACTGGCAGCTGCCGTAATATTCGATGTCATGACGCGCAAGAAGAGATCGTAGGAAGAAGCCGCTTGGTCCGCGAATATCGTGGATCCGGCGGTTTTTTTATTGTGTATGGAGCAGACGGGTATCTTATTCATGGGGGAAATCCGCAATTACGATGGCATTCAGACCTCGGTGGATTGCAGCAGCGGGCTGGCGAGGCGAAGCAGGAGATATATCGCGTCCGATACGCAGGGGAAGGCAGCACATTATCTGCTCTTAATAAGCAGTGAGACGGCTTCTTCCACAAGCTTGCTCGTGTCGCCGCCGATTTCATGTTCTTCCCGGATACACTGCTCCAGGTTCTTAGCGACCACATAAGCAATGGCTTTGTCTGCTGCGCTTCGGACCGCCGAGATTTGGGCGACTACGTCCTTGCAATGCTTGCCTTCTTCGATCATAGTTAAGACGCCGCGAATTTGGCCTTCCATTCTCCGCAATCGTTTCTTCAAATCGTCATCATAAGTTGTCATGTTGATTCAGCTCCTATTACCAAGAACGGATATAGCATTGATTATGGCTGATTTCAGCTTTTTTCACAATGTATCTACGGGTATTGTGGTAAAGTTTAGGAGATTATACTTTGTCCATGAGGTGATTAACATGACAATTTCCGCAGTTTATCAGCAGACCAACTACACCGCGAGATTCGAATGGGGATATGAAGGGGTGCGTGCTTTAGCACCTGTCTCGGACCTTGTCGTCATTATTGATGTCCTTTCCTTTACGACTTGTGTAGATATCGTTGTAAGCCGCAAGGGTATTGTCTTCCCGTATCGATTTAAGGATGCTTCGGCTGCAGATTATGCAAGTGAGAAGAACGCATTGCTTGCGGGGAAACGCGGAGAACTGATATCGTTATCACCTGCCCAATTAGCACGCCTTGAAGTAAATAGCCGCATTGTGCTGCCTTCACCTAATGGCGCCACATGCTCTTTTATCGCAAAAGACAGCCAATGTGAGGTCATTGCCGCCTGCCTGCGAAATGCGAGTGCAGTTGCGCAATATATACGGGAGCGAGGAGGTGTAGTAACGGTTATCGCTTCCGGAGAGCGATGGAGTGACGGTAGTCTTCGACCTAGTTTCGAGGATATGCTGGCAGCAGGCGCCATTCTGAGTCAACTCGATCCTTTCGAATTATCACCCGAAGCAAAGAGTGCGTCCGCTGTATTTGATGCATGCCGAGGCGAGCTGGCAGCAATGGTTGCGGCTTGCAGTTCAGGCCAAGAGCTAATCGAGATCGGGTATGAGAAAGATGTTAAGCTGGCATCGGAGCTTGATTCAAGTTTGATCATCCCCGTGCTTGATAATCACGGCGCATTTGTTGCAGCCCCTGTACATAGATGAGATACACCCTGCTCAATCGTGCACGAATAGTCGGGTGGCTTCAATGCAATTTTGATATTTTATAGATGTGGGAAGGAGGTTCACATGAATTTACTAGCGGATATGAATGGTGCCGTCAGCTACATTGAAGACCATCTGACGCAGGAGGTTGACTTCAAAGAAGTCGCGAGATTGGCGATGTGCTCCGAGTTTCATTTTAAACGGATGTTTTCATTCCTTGCCGGCGTGTCGCTGTCCGAGTACATTCGGCGCAGACGTCTCACCCTGGCGGCGTTCGAGCTGCAAGGCAGCGATGAAGTGAAAATTATCGATGTTGCCATTAAATATGGATACAACTCGCCGGATGCGTTTACCAGAGCGTTCCAGAGCTTACATGGCCTAACCCCGACAGAAGCGCGGAGTAAAGGACAAATGTTAAAGGCGTTTCCAAGAATGACGTTTCAATTAACGGTTAGAGGGGGAAATGAAATGAACTTCCGTATGGAAGAGAAAGAAGCTTTCCGCATCGTAGGGCTTATGAGTAGAGTCCCGATTATTTTCAACGGCGTTAACCCGGAAATTGCCGCGATGTGGCAGCGTTTAAACGAAGAGAAAATTCAGAAGTTGAAGAGTCTCTCCAATATCTCACCACATGGGATGCTAAGCGCGTCGACGAACTTCTCGGAAGAGCGAATGGAGGAGAAAGGGGAGCTTGATCACTATATCGGCGTAGCTACGACTCGTGAATGTCCGGAAGAACTGGAGAAGCTTGAAGTGGCTGCATGTACGTGGGCTGTGTTCGAAGCAGTCGGACCGTTCCCGGATACGCTGCAAAATGTGTGGGGTCGTATCTACTCGGAATGGTTCCCATCATCTAGTTATGAGCAAACGCAAGGCCCGGAGCTATTGTGGAACGAGAGTAAGGATATGACCTCGCCAACCTTCCGAAGCGAAATTTGGATCCCGGTTCGCAAGAGATAACATGTTGGTGAAGGCGGATAGCTACCGGGCTATCCGCTTTTGTTTTGTCTGCAACTTTTAACGACCCGCTCACGTACTACATGCATGTAAAAAATTAGTATTTGCGTAGGGAGGTGCAGCGATGTATATACCTAAACATTTTCAGGTGAAGGACATTCCAGAGATGGCGTCATTCATTGAAGCGCATAGCTTCGGGACCTTGTTTTCGCAAACGGACGGTGAACCTTATGCAACGCATTTGCCCTTTCTAATCGAGGAAGATGAATGCGGTCAACATTATTTGCTCGGGCATATGGCCAAAACGAATCCACACTGGACCTACGTTGATGGCCAAGTTTTAGTCGTTTTTCAAGGCCCACATACGTATATCTCTCCGACCTGGTATCAAGAAGAGCACACCGTTCCAACCTGGAATTATACGGCTGTTCATGTGTATGGCGAGTTTATTCCTGTTACCTCGCAAGATGAATTGGTTCAGATTCTAAACAGAACGATCAGCTACTATGAAGCATCCATGGAAAAGCCATGGAAAACGAACATGCACTCCTCCTTAAATGAACAGCTCATGAACATGATTGTCGGATTTAAAATAAAAATTGCACGTTTTGAAGGGAAATGGAAATTAAGTCAAAATCATTCAAACGAAAGAAGAGCGAAAGTGATCCAAGGATTAAGAAAATCGCCGGATTCAAATGCGAATCAGATCGCGGATTTGATGGAGCAGATGTAGTAACTGAAATCCACATAACGAGTAGTGAGAAGGAGCGTGAAGCTGTTGCAAAATCAATCGCGATCGGCATTCGAGATTTCGGAAATTGGTTCATGGTTTGGAGCTTATAACGTTAAGGCGCATGACGATCCTTATCCGTTCTACAATTACTTACTTGAACATGAACCTGTTCATTATGTGGAAGCGAACAACTTCTGGGTTGTTTCCCGTTATGATGACGTCAACCGTGTCTTGAAGGATCCGCTGTTTGTCCGCGAGAATCGGAACGCGATGCCGCAGCATCAGCAAACAGAGCAGCAACAGCAGTCGCAGAACTCGCCATGGGAACCTGTTAGTGCCTTATTGGATAACTGGATGCTGCTTCGCGACGCGCCAACACATACGAGATTAAGAGGGCTTGTCAGTCACTCCTTCACACCACGGTCTATGGCGAAATTGAAGTTGAATATCCGCTCCATTGCGGAGCATCTTGCAGAGCAAATGGCGGAAGAAGATCGGCCTGATCTTATTCAATCGTTTGCTTTCCCGTTGCCGGTAATTGTGATCGCTGAAATGCTTGGCGTACCGCCGGAAGACCGCGAGTTGTTCAAGGAATGGTCGCATACCTTTGCGAGAATTCTCGAAGGCGGCGGTGATCAATCACCTGATTTTGAGAAGCAAGCGGTTAGAGCAGCCGTCGAAATAACGGATTATTTCCGCAGCTTGATTACTGAACGGAAGGTTTCACCGCGTGAAGATATGATTAGTGATTTACTTGCCGCTAAAGAACAAGCCGATGCGCTAACCGAGCAGGAGCTTATTGCTACTTGTGTATTGCTGCTTGTAGCCGGACACGAAACGACGGTGAATCTGATTGGAAACACGATGCTTGCGCTGTTGAACCATCCGGAACAATATGCGCGTTTACGCAATCACGCCAATTTAATCCCTTCTACTGTTGAAGAAGGCCTGCGTTATGAAAGTCCTGTGCAGATGACATCACGTCTAGCATC
Organism: Paenibacillus sp. N22P23; assembly: GCF_059383735.1. Lineage (NCBI taxonomy): Bacteria > Bacillati > Bacillota > Bacilli > Caryophanales > Paenibacillaceae > Paenibacillus > Paenibacillus sp. N22P23. The sequence continues at coordinate 1,646,372 of NZ_JBXENT010000001.1, read as the reverse complement.
TGTAGATTATGAACTCGGAGGACAGACGATTCGACAAGGACAGGTCGTACAAGTGATGCTTGGAGCGGCAAACCGCGATCCAGCTCTCTTCGCGAATCCGAATCAATTCGATATCGGGCGTACACCGAATCGACACTTGGCGTTTGCTTCGGGAGCCCATTTCTGCTTGGGTGCACCGCTTGCTCGATTAGAAGGAGAAATTGCGCTGACTGCGATGTTGAACCATTTTCCGCAAATGCGTGTTGCAGATGCTGCCCCAAATTGGCGACCGAATATTCTGTTCCGAGGCATGGGTACGATGCATGTACGCTGAAGTGATATCTGGTAATCAAAAGGAGTGTCTCACCTTGGAATCCTTGCAATCACGGGTTGAAAGTATCCGAATCATACTTCACGACATGATGAAGTCAGTCGATAGCGCAGCGTTAAAGGAAGAAGCATGCACTTATTTATATGGAGTATCCACATTCGCTTCACTACTTGCGTTAAAGAGAGGATATAACCAGGAGATCGCCTCCATTGCAGGCCTTCTTCACGATTATTATTACTACAAGACTGGCATTTCAGACTTTCGCGGACCGAATAGTGCTGAAGCTGTAAGACCGTTAATGAGAGATACTGGTTTATTTAGTAAGGAAGAGATGCATTCGATTATTCATGCGATTTTCTATTATGGTGAGCGGGATAAGATCCATGGACCTTTTGATGAAATCGTGAAGGATGCGGTTGTGCTCCAGCGATATTTTCAACAGAGAGGGCCAGCTGCTTCCCAGCATGATTCACAGAGGTTGCAAAATGTACTAAACGAACTGACCATCCCTGGTGAACGGATTATTACTGCGAATGGTAACAGTGTAGAAATGAATAGCAGCGAGATGAATAAAAGAGCCCTGCTTGCTGACATTGCGGAACAGCTTGCCTCCCAAAATATTACCGGAACTGCAGGTGATCAAAACTACCGAGTGATCTGCCGGTACTGGCCGGACGCGGATATCTACACCGTGCTGAAAGGCAGCTGGTGTGCTGCTTTCGTGTATCATTGCTGCAGGTTAGCCGGAATTCTGCTTCCGATTCGTTACCCGAATGGTGAGTGTCGGTTCGCTGGTGTAGGTGCTTGGTTGGAATGGGCGCAGCTGCCTGAGAATGGGTTCTTCTATCCCGACGGACTAAATGGCTTCACACCTCAGCGCGGAGACATCGTTATTTATGAAAAGCTGTTGTCCGATAACTCGCATGATCATATCGGAGTTGTTTTGGACTGTGATGAGGGAGAAATACTTGTAGCTGAGGGGAATCGGGATAATCAGAATTACTCCAGTGTTTTCCGAAGGGATCGGGCGGTGTGCATCCTTGGTTATGTCCGAATTGATAATCACTATAGGTTTCATTTTGGAGGTGAATATGATCCTCTAGGCTTGCAGGAAATGAAAATGTTTCCGAGTCTGGGATAGAACTTGCCCAGGCTTCCCATGCTAAGTGCAGCTGTATATTTTCGCGCCGGAGGCGTTACATTTAGGGGGAGCCCATTTTGAAATTAACATCGGAGCAGCGCATTACGCTGCACGGCTTTAACAATTTGACCAAATCGTTAAGCTTCAATATGTATGATATTTGTTTTACCAAAACGAAAGAAGAACGTGAATCGTATATCACTTACATAGACCAGCAATACAATGCGGATCGGCTGACATCCATCTTGAAGACCGTTGCCGAAATTATCGGCGCTCATGTGTTGAATATAGCCAAGCAGGATTATGAGCCGCAAGGGGCAAGCGTGACGATGCTCGTATCGGAAGGTCCGCTTGAGCAAGCGACACATGAATCGTATGAGGAATCGCCAGGTCCGCTTCCCAATGCGGTTGCCATGCATTTGAACACAAGTCACATCACTGTGCACACGTACCCTGAATACCATCCGGATGAAGGAATCAGTACGTTCCGGGCTGATATTGACGTTTCTACATGCGGCGAGATTTCACCGCTTAAAGCGCTGAACTATCTCATTCGTTCCTTCGATACCGATATTATGATTATCGATTATAGGGTGAGGGGGTTTACGCGCGACATAAACGGCTACAAGCTGTTTATAGACCACGAGATCAGCTCGATTCAAAGTTACATTCCGGAAGAGATTCAAGATTTGTACCAGATGATTGACGTGAATGTGTACCAGGAAAATATTTTTCATACCAAATGCAAGCTGCGGGAATTTGATCTGAACAACTACTTGTTCGGGTACACCAAGGACACACTTAGTAAGGAAGAGCAGCTTGATATTGAGAAGAGCGTAAAGTGGGAAATGGACGAAATTTTCTACGGCAAAAATATGGTGTTTGCATAAGAGATGGGAAGGAAGCTTGTCACTACTGTGGCAAGCTTCTTTGATTATTTGCATTTCAACCAAAAAATGTATACTAATTTTGTAGAAAATAGTATTATTTTAAGAGAATATGTCGAAATATGTAGAATGAATTGAGAGAGGAAAAGGCCACATGAAATCACTCAAGAGTAAGTTCATCATGATCACGTTAATGTTGGTGCTTGTTCCTTTGGCGATTACGAACTTGTTTTATGACGTTGTTGTTCAAGATAAGTATAAGGATACGATCGAGGAAAAGAATAAAGCCTTTGCATCTGCCCTTTCCTCTAATGTCACATCATTTATCGAAACCTCATATCGCGTTGTCAGTGAAATTGCGGATCAACCAGAGGTCATAAATTTCAACACTGCTATGCAGCAGCGACTGCTAGAGCGATCAGCGCAGCGGAATCCTCAGTTTGAATTGCTCTACATTCTACGAATGGACGGCATGCAAACTGCGAGATCAGAGGGCATTCTCGGCAATCGCAAAGAGCGTTGGTGGTTTAAGGAAATGGAAGCTCTTCAAGCCAGCTTTGTCAGCAAGTCGTATTATTCCATCTTTAGCAATTCCGCAAGCACGTCGCTTTTCGTTCCGATTGTGGACACTGCCGGGAACATGCAAGGATTCATCGGTGCGGATATTAGGATGAATGAGCTGCAGGCGCTGGTGGATCGGGATTCTACCGGTAAAGGCAGCTACAGCATCATTCTCGATGGGGAAGGGACAGTTATCGCCCATCCGAATAAGCAATATGTGAAAGAAATGTACAACTTCAAGACGTTAACGAAATCGGTCTGGAAGAAAGACATTCACGGTCAGCTTCTGAAGGATGAGAATGGGTACGAAATCACGGAAGAGGTACCTATCGATTTTGGTTCGGATTTAAGCAGTATTGCTGCTCGTGCCTTTAAAGGGGAAACGGGTACTGGAAGTTACCTGGACAATGGGCAAAACCGCTTGCTTGTTGCGTTTAAACCTGTGAAACTGCCGGGTTCATCCAAACAATGGGCCGTCATTACGGTACAAAAAGAATCGGATGCCTATGCATTTGTATACGATCTTCAAAAGAAGGTGCTAGGTCTTTCCTTATTGCTTGCAAGTGCAGCCAGTTTGGTCATTTGGTTCGCATCTAACAAATTTATCAACCCAATCATGGCGCTAATGAAGCTCATGGAATCGGCTGCTAAAGGAGACCTGACACGCCGGTCCGCTTACCGCTCCAAGGACGAAATCGGGCGTTTGACAAGCAGCTATAACGAGATGATGGATAAGATTCGAGAGAGCTTACGCGATATATCAGAAGCGTTCTCAAGAGTTTTCAGCGCTTCTACTGTGCTCGCCGAAACTACCCGCGAAACAGCCTATTCCATCACGGAGGTCGCGAAAACCATTATTGAAGTGGCGGAAGGCGCCGATGAGCAGCGTCAAGATACGGAAACCGGTGTTCAGGTATATGCAGAATTGTCCGAGACAGTTCGGCTGTTTACGAAGGAGATAGAGCGCTGCCGACCTGTTATTGAATCCGCGATGATCACGAATGAAACAAGTATGAACCTGCTGGGAGCTTTCGAGCATACGGCTGGTGACTATGAAACTGCATGGAAAGCGATCAGGGAGTATGGCGATAACTTACTCGTAAATACGGTGGAAATTGAACGATTAGCGGAGCAATTCGCGAAACAAGCTTCCATTACGACGGAGCTTGTCTTACAAGAACAGATCCAAGGGCCCAAACTGGAAACGAATGCGCAGTTCCTGCAGCTTGCGGCAGAGGCACTGAACTCAAGCCGACAAATTGGTAAACAGATCAACAGGTTAAGTCACGATGCAGGGGCATTGAAAGAACTTTCGGAAGCTTCCTTGCAAGTCGCTGCGGGACAGTCGGGGGCGGCGGTACAAACGAAGGGAGCATTTCATGCGATGGCTCAGTCGATGGTGGAAATGAATCAAAATATAAATCGGGCCTTCGAGCATTTCGAGCAAGTAGGGCTTAAGCGTGAGCAATTGTCAGCACTCATTTCACATATTGCAGCCATTTCGCGCACCACCTTCAATGCTTCTGAGGCGATCGGGGCAGAAACAGAGCAGCAGGCTGCTGCAATGGAAGAAGTATCGAACTTGAGCGACTCACTCAACAAAAGCGCTAAGCTTGTTGCAGAGCGTATTAAGTTGTTTCGAATACACTAACGCCTAGTGACTTTTCTCAAGGGGTGATGGCATGAACGCTATTTCATTGAGGCAGAGGATGATCTCGTTCCTTTCGCTATTTATCATAGCAATCTATCTTACGGCGCTCATTGGGTTTTATTTCTCAACGCACCGGCTGCTGGTACAGAAAACATTGGCGTTTAATGAGCAATTATCCAGAAGAATCGCGGAATCAACAGAGGTTTCATTCCAGGAGATGCAGCGGTTTCTAAAAAGCAAATCCAGTGATATTTCGCAATATAGTCATAATCCAGCGTTCATCGACAATTTATTTGCTCAATCGGCAAAAACGCTGTATTTTAATTCACTTGTATATGCCGATTCTGCGGGTGCTTATGTAGCGAGTTATCCGGAGTTAGGCGTGATCGGGAAGCACTCCACTCTGCTGGACTTGTCTTTTAACGTAAAAGAACAGCTCATAACGGAGCCGTTTACCTCTTTGACCGGGAGGCGCATTATTGCGATGACAGAGCCGATTCAAAGTGCTGACGGAGCGTACGCAGGTTATGTGCTGGGCTCTATTTATTTGGACGAGAGTAATTTGTTTACGCAAATCGTTGGCAATCGTGATTTTGAAGAGCAGACCACCTCATGGGTATCGGATAAAGACGGCAATCTTCTCTATAGCTCCGATCAGAATCGGTCGGGTGAAAATGCCTGGCAATCTGAAATCATTCAGCATTTTAAGTCAGGCGAGAGCGGAAATGAGCGGCTATCCGGCGTGGATGGGGAAGACTTGCTGATTGGTTATGCGTCAATGCCCTCCAGTGGCTGGGGGGTGGCTATCCAAACCCCGACTGCTTCACTTGTCGCGCCGACGTTCGAAGCCATGAAGAGGATGTTTATGTTTACGACACCTATTATGTTTATTCTATTGCTGTTAAGCATATTTGCGATCAACCAGATGATGCGGCCTCTTCGGGAGCTTGCGATTTACTCCAAGTCAGTGGTGGACCGAGATACGAACATTCCGCCAGTGACACAATCATCGCATTATATGGAGATCGAACAGATTAAAGACATGATCGATTTCTATAGAAGCTCCTTTGACAGAGAAGTGAGTGATTTGAAGAAAGAGACATTAAGCGATAAATTGACTGGACTAGCTAACCGGCGTCATATCGATGAGACGCTTGATCATTGGGTTGAGATCAACAGATCGTTTGCTGTGGTTCTTATTGATATTGATTTTTTTAAAAAATTTAATGATAAATACGGTCATCAGACAGGTGATAAGGCATTGAAGAAACTGGCAGATGTTATGAAACAAGTGGCCAGATCAGATGATATATGCGGGCGCTACGGCGGGGAAGAGTTCATTATATTGCTGCCGGAAACGAGTCAGTTGGAAGCGCATGACGTCATCGAGAGCTTGCACGCTTCGCTTAAGAAAATACCAGTTGTCGCTGGGCGCTACATCACGATTTCGGCGGGAATCGGCTCATTCCCCGAGCATGCACGCAGCGTCAAAGCACTTTACGCAATGACGGATGCAGCATTGTATCAGGCCAAACATGAAGGACGCAATCGAACTGTATTAGTCAGCAAAGGAACGGAGATTGGATGAAAGGTATAGACAGACTTTAGAAACTTGTCACGATCGTGGCAAGTTTTTTTGCGTGTTAATCGCCAATTTTAAAGAAATACAGGCTTGAGTACAAGCGATGAGCGGTGACGACCATCTACTACTAATAGTGAAGTTGAGAATTGTAGAAGTAGTAGACTGTTTGGGTAAATGGAACGGAGGGGCACAAGTCATGCCAAATGGTAACTCTAAATCAGGCGATGTTTTCCTGGAAAGCTCGCTCCGCCGACATTGCTCATGTACAGGCAAATATGTTTTGAGCTGCGATGGGCTCTCGAAAGGAACGCATTGTTGTCCCGTTGGACCTGCGGGTGCGACGGGGGCGACGGGGCCGACGGGAGCGACGGGAGCAACGGGGGCGACGGGGCCGACGGGGGCGACGGGAGCAACGGGAGCAACGGGGGCGACGGGGGCGACGGGAGCGACGGGAGCAACGGGAGTGACAGGAGCGACGGGGCCGACGGGAGAGACGGGAGCGACGGGGGCGATGGGAGCGACGGGAGCAACGGGGGCGACGGGAGCAACGGGGGCGACGGGAGCAACGGGAGCAACTGGGGCGACGGGAGCAACGGGAGCAACGGGTGCGACGGGAGCGACTGGGGCGACGGGGGCGACGGGTGTGACGGGAGCAACGGGAGCGACGGGAGCGACGGGAGCAACGGGAGCAACGGGTGCGACGGGTGCGACTGGGGCGACTGGAGCAACGGGAGCAACGGGTGCGACGGGAGCAACGGGAGCGACTGGGCCGACGGGGGAGACGGGAGCAAATGGGCCGACGGGGGCGACGGGAGCGACTGGTCCTACAGGGCCGAATTTTGCTGCGACCGGTTTCTCTGCGTTCTTAGCTACGCTATCAATTAGCGCCAGTGCCCAACTCACGAACTGGTCAGTCGCGAGTCCTTACTACGGAAATGCGGCTTTTAACCCCGTGACGGGTAATTTTACGGTACCTGTAACAGGTAGATACGCAATCAAATCAACCATCAACTATTTAACAACTGCCGCAGTTTCCGTTAGCCTTGGCAGTGGCATCAATCCTTTTTTTGCAGTGCAGCGTACTTCGCCAACGGCGACCAATTTAGTCAGCGGACTTCTACCTGTGCTTAATGTAAACATCGTCCTGCTGTTAACTTTAAGAGCTGTACTCGGAAATGGGGAGATCACACTGGCAGGTGATGTCGCGCTTCAAGCCGGCGATGTCGTGGGGTTATTTTACAATTCTGATGGATTGACAATATCAATTAATATTGGAAGCGGGGCCACACGCGGCGTTGTTTGGTCGATGCATGAACTGACTTAACAGAAGTGGAAATTAAATCCTGTTTAGCAATGGCAATGATCGGAGAAGAGGCATTTACTAGTAGAAAGCTTTTTTATTTCGTTTACTGAAAAGAGGGGGAGTATGCTGAATAGGACATTATGTCGGAAGAAGCAGCCCTCTTGCCAATCCCGAAAAAACGGCAAACCACCTAGAACATGCAATCACAGGCATAAAAGAAAATGGCGAGCGCATCCAAAGCCGCTATGTCCCCCTCAAACGAATAATGTCATTCTTCCGCAGCCGCCGCCCTATGTATATCCTATTGATCCACCGAAGATGAAAACGACTTTCAGCCTTGAGAAAGAATGTTGTGGAAACCTATTACTTCAAGGTGAACAGCCCGAATTTCAATTATGGGAACTGAATGCGGCCTCCTATCTGTCGGTGACACAAATAAGCATTTTCTCAAACGAAAGCAGCACGCAAGCATTGGAGGTTGATATCGAAGGGAGAGACACGAAGCGCATGGTGGTGCCGCCAGGCAGCACTGTCAATTATATCGGGCAAGCGATAAGAGCGATTCGTATTCCAACACAAGGCATCGAGTCGACTTATATAGAGGGGAAATACTCAATCTCTACAACACTAACCCTCTCAAGCTGACAATGAAAAAGGCGGTTCTCCAATTAATTGGGGAGCCGCCTTATGCCTGTTAAAGGTTATACCGAACGGTGATACAAAATTCACCTTGTGCTGCAGCTGTTGCCGTTAGTGTAATCGTATCAAAGCGGCCTACTGTAAACGAAGAACTGCTTCCGGCTGGAATAATGATCGTTTGGATCGTCGCCGCATTTCGGAGAAAGTTGATCGTGATCGAACCGGTACTGGATTCAATTTTGACATAACCTGTGCCGGTAATAATCTGAGTTAGATTGTCTGCATAGAGGGTTTGAGTACCAGCAGCCGTTAACTGCCAGTTCGTACATACTTTATCTTGCACCATGACTTTCTCTGAGCAACAACTAAGTGACGAATTGCACATTTGCATGTCCCTCCTCCTATTTCATTCTTTATACGGGATAGCGGGTAGTAATACAAAATTCTCCTTGATAAGTACCTGCTGTTGCTCCAGGCAGTGTTAATCGTATCGTGCTGAAGCGGCGGTAAGTAAAAGCGAAACTCATTCCGGGTGTAAGGGTAATGGGGGTAATCATGGGTGCGCCAGCGCTGTTAAGTACATCTAATACGATGTCAGCCGGTCCGAGCTCATATTGAATATAGCCGGTACCCACTAGATTTTGATTAAGATTGTTCGCGTAGAGAACAAGCAAAACATCTGTTGCAACAACGGTACCATTCCACGGCGTACATACTTTGTCTTGCACATAATCATTATCCGAACAACAGGTTAAAGCCGTTACAGTGTTCTCGCATGCCATAGGTATAACCCTCCGATCCATATTTCTAACTAGTTAATGCAATCCGTAATCTGCCCGCTTGGACAGTTGTCTTTGGAACTTCTAATATATGGGTTTTTCAATACAAAAAAAAAGCCCCTGAGAACAAGCGTCTATCCGCTTGCCTCAGGGGCCTTCACCTTTTAATTCATTACCGCAGTCATATGTGCTTCCGTAATGGACCAGTGTGAAGCAGTCCAATACTTCGCCTTATCCTTAATTAGGATAACTTGCGGGGATTCATGCTTGACCGCAGTATCTTCCGCGATTTGGTTCGATACCGGGCGTGATTCAATGACCTTGACCAATACAAAGTCGGTGTCAGTTGAATTGGCCTCATTGTTCTTCAAGTAATTCGAGAACTCTGTGTACGCATTCGCGCTTACCGGACATGTCGTACTGTGTTTGAACACGACCAATGGACGTGTGCTTGATGCTTCAAATGCCGCATTCCACTCATCGAGGGATTGAATTTCTTTTAATTTGGACACACAGCAGTCTCCTAACGGTTATGAAGTGAATTGCCGAACAATCAACGTCAATATCATACCATATCGAGAACCTGTAGTACTACTTGGCCGCAGATGCTACTTCTGTTGGAGCAGCATCGTCCATAGATCTGCTTGCTCGTAACCGAGACGCCATGCGGCAACGCCGGCTAAATCATATTTCTTAGCAAGGTTGACACGTGCTTTAACGGTGTCGGCTGTTTCTGCCCAGAATACATGCGTGTACCCGTCTTGGCCCACATATTTGTATTTCCATTGTCCGGCGACGGCATCAAACGTGCGAGTAGCGCCTTGTTCTGTAATGATTCGAGGCAACTCGCTCATATAGATCGCTTTGTTGTCTACCAGGTTGCCTGCTGCATCAATACGCCATTCCCGTACGTAGAACGGAATGCCCAGCATCAGCTTGCTGCGCGGAACGCCATAAGCTAGGAATTGCTTTACGCCATCCTCAACCCAAGTCAATTCAGCAACTGATCCAGCTTCGTCACTGCCCTTCCAGTGTTGGTCATACGCCATAATCATAATCATATCGACGATTTCGGCCAATGCTCGTTGATCATAGGCGGTTTTGGCATCCCAGCTTACGTCGCCTCTTGGCAGATCGACGGAAACGGTTAAGCCGGCTTTGTGCGCCGCGCTTGTAAGCGAACGAACGAATTCAGTGTATAAATCGCGATCTTTTCCAGCCATGCCTTCAAAATCGATATTCACACCATCGACTTCAAGCGCAGCCAGTTTGCCGACAAGGGTCGTGATGAATGTATTCATCGCTGTCGCATTCCGCAGAAATGCGCTAGTCAGCGCAGCATCGAATTGATTGCTTACGAGCGGCGTCAACTTGATGCCGGATGCCTTCAACGATTGAACAAGGGCAGGATCCGAGGTGTCTGTGAAAGTGCCGTCTGCACCAGCCAGCTCAAACCATGAAGGAGAATCCACATCGAGCCCTTGTGTTTGACTGATCTGATCCAATACGGTTGATGTCCGGGACGTACCGTTCCATGCCACCAATTGAAGCTTCTTCTTGTTGTTCCAGATCGCCCGCATATCTGTTGTCATTACAGTAGAGCCGGCATAGGAATTGGCAAAATCCACTGCGCCTTTACGGGTGTGGAACGAACGCAGCTTCTGGTCACCTTGATAAACGGCTAAATAAGGAACGTTAGTCCACCAGGTTAATCCATTCTTCAATACAGATGCACCGGAAAGGGATTTGGCATACTGGATCGCACTTTGAATGTTATAGTAAGAGGCCAGAACCGGGCCGGATTGGACGACTGTGAAGGTTGGAATATTTGTATGTACGATTTGTCCCGTTATTGTATTTACAACACTGCTCCCGGATATTTTGGATGAAGCACGTATCGCATCCAACAAGAAGCTATAAGTTGGCGTGCTCTCAGGAACAAAACTGTCTGTCACAATGCTGTATGTGAGCGGTGCTTTGCGATGAGCGGCCTTCTGAGCGACGGTCAGATTATCCCATACCCACTGATTGGTTGCCAGCTCAATAATATGGATGTTGCCGTAAGATTTAGCAGCTTTCTTCGCATCAGCAAGGTTCACGAATGACCAGTTTGCCAGCGTTTTATCACCTTGATACATTTGAAAGTTCGGATAATTGCTCTGTATGAATCCGGGCTTCTCTAAATCGCGGATTTGCGCGAAACGAACTTTGCTTGCAAAACGCTGTGCTTCAGCCAGTGTGCGGAACTCCCGACCGATTGAAGTAACACCGTTCTCATACACTTTATACCTCGGAAGATTATCCCAAACCCATTCTCGGTTCGCGATTTTTTCCACATGCGTGTACGTGAATTGTTTTGCATAAGCAACAGCACTGCTCTCTGCAGCAAATTCCTTCATGGCAGCATCATTGTGGTAGACACGAAATTTGGACGTATTGTCTGCTGAGGGACTGGCAGCGTCGCTATTGGTCGCCGATATCGTCGCAAATAAAGCCTGAATGACCAAAATAGCAGCGAGAATAAACGTCCATTTGTTACGAATAACCATCTGCTTCTATAACACTCCTCTCTGAATCTACTCTTTTAGACGTAGAAATAGGTGGGAGGTTGCGCAAAAAATGACATTTACCGATATTTACAAACTAGAAGAGGCGGAAAATGCCGATTCATAGAGCTCCCTCCACATCTGAAGGGGGTTCTTTGACGTGTGCTGTACGATCTCAACAATTTCTTAATCATTTAATAACGCCTCTATGACAATCGAACTCTATATTAATGAAGTTGTCTATTACGATCTTCGAGTTAGATAGAAAGGAGAGTCATGTGAGAATACGAGTACGCGCAGGCGTTGTATTGGCAAGCCTATGGATGTTTTTCACCTTGTTTGGGGGTACGGCACAAGCCCATTTCAGTTCTACGGGATTCTCAGATATTACCATTAAGGATCAAAGCTTGGCGTATAACCTATTCTTATTGGAACGAGAGCTGATTGAAGCTCTGCCGACTATAGATCAGAATGGGGACGGCAAAGTTACAGAAGGCGAGCTGACTGACGGAAAGGATACACTCACCGCATTAATTAATGACCGACTGATTGTGTCCGGTAACAGTAAAATCGGGATCGGAGCAATAACAGCGGTCAAACAAACAGAGAAAGCAAAAATGCCCATGGTCGAGATCGACATTACCTATGACTATGCAGAGCCAGTTGATCGGTTCATGGTTCAATATAACTTCTATGACGGTACCAATCCAGACCATAGAAGCTTTGCAACGATCCGAATGGGGCAGCAGTCCATCGTACAAGTCATCAACAGCTCCAACACTATTCTTCAAATGGAAGGCTATCATGGCACAGACACCGGCAAAGAAGGACAAGCAACCAATGATAATGACGATCAGTCGAGCCTGATTACACCATCATCGCCTTGGACTTCGCAGCTAAGCGAGTATACGAAGATGGGGATGGAGCATATCTGGTCTGGCGCTGACCACTTACTGTTCTTGGTTGGACTTATCCTTGCCGCTGGAACGAATGGATGGACCATGCTAAAGCTAATTTCCGCGTTTACGGTCGGACACAGCATTACGCTTGTTTTATATGCGCTTGATCTGGCGTCGCTGTCGCCACTAATTGTCGAGCCTCTTATAGCCTTAAGTATCGTTTTTGTTGCTTTTGAAAATATGTTCCGGAAGAATAGCAGCGACAATAAGCGTATGGCTGTTACCGTTATATTTGGGATGGTTCATGGATTTGGCTTTGCTGAAATTCTCCATGGCACCTTGTCAGGCAATGTCGCACTTCCGCTGTTCTCCTTCAATCTTGGGGTCGAAATCGGACAGCTTGCAGTACTGGCTATCGTTGTGCCGCTTCTGTGGCTAGGTCGACGTTATAAGCTGACTCAAGGTCCAATCTGGCTATACGGAGCCTCCTCCATTGTAGGAGTAATGGGCCTGTACTGGCTGATCGAACGTCTTCTAACAATTTGATGGCAGCATCACATTTACATTCAAATTCAACCGGAAGGAAGTGCTCAAATAATGATTAGCACGAGGTACAAAAGATACAAGAGATGGATCGCAAGCCTTCTACTAGCAAGTATGATAATGAGCCTAATCTCCGCGGCAGGTATCGTTGCAGCAGCTGATGAAAACACGGTGCCTGAGCTGTTCGTATCTGAGATTCACCCGGATGTGGCTGGCGACGACCATTATGAGTTTTTCGAAGTGTACAATAACTCCAACAAAACGCTGCGTCTTAACGACTATACCTTCTTGTACCGTTATCCGACTAGTACACCGGATGCAACGTTTACGTTTGGCGAGAAATCGCTCGCTCCCGAGCAAGTCATGGTATTCTGGTACAATTCCACCGGTAAAACTTTGGCAGACTTTAACACGAAATATGGTGTGAACCTTGCCGATAATCAAATTGTTGAAGTTGCTGGCTTCACAGGCTTCCACAACACCAACGACCGCACGGTTGTCATCAAAAACAATCAAGGCATTGAAATTTCGAAATCAGGGTATACGGCTGCAACAGATATTGCTGCCGGTCTCGGCGACCACTTTAAGCTGCCAGTGAGTGGTACACAAACCGATAAATTTGCCATCAAATCTGCTCCAACACCAGGTACACTGGCGGCCGAGCAAATCCCATCTGTTCACTATCAATTCCCGGATATTCCTGTCAATGTGGCTCCGAATATTGACCATACCCCGGTTACACAGGGGACAAGTAGTGAAGATCTTACGATAACGGCCCAAATCACCGATGCGGATGATACACCAACCGCAGTTCTCTTTTATAAGAACAAATCGGATGCAGTGTATGCTTCTGTTCCTATGGTGAATACTTCGGGGACTGCTTTTACAGCCGTTATTCCAAAAGCAGCACTAACGAGTGCGGAACTGCAGTACTATATCGAAGCTTCCGATCCCATTCACAACATTAAAACTGTTGTAAATACGGTAGCCATCGAGCAGCAAAACTTCGATTTCAGCAAAGTACCGGTGCTGTTGATCACTGAGCTTGTCCCGGATACAACCAATGTAGACGGAGTGAATTCGGATGCCTATGAGTTTGTTGAGCTGTATAACAATACGACTCGCCCGATCTCGCTCAAGGATTACCAGCTTATTTACCGCTATACGAATTCTTCTACTGCTGACGCGGTTTGGCCTTTGCCGGATTCGGCGGTTATTCCACCGCTTAGCTCCTCCGTGTTCTGGATTATGAACGGCGTCAACACCGACCTTACCACTGCTGATTTTAATGCCAACTACAAGACTTCACTTGTAGAAAACACGAACTTATTCAAGATCGATGGCGGCGGCGGTATGTCAAACGGCGGCATGCGCAAAATCATCGTTGCTTCCAAGGCAGGTAAGGAAATTGCCGAAGCCTTCTATGAGACTGATGCCCAGACTGATGTGGATAAAGGCATTTTCTATCAATATCCAACCGATGGAACAAATCGGATGAGTCTGAAATCTGCAGCCGTGAATGCAGCAACGCCAGGTTCTGTAGAAGTGGAACTGCTTCCTGCACAACCTGCGCCTGCTGTTAATCAACTGCCTGTTATTGAGCATGTACCACCGACTTCAGGAAGTGTCGATAACGATTTAATGGTTCAAGCAACCATCGCAGACCCGGATAATCAAACACTATCAGCAGCGCTTTACTATAAAGTTGGTGCTGCTGGCGACTTCCAGTCGGTAGCCATGACATCAGGAGATAATAGTCAGTTCTCAGCGACGATTCCGAAGAGTGCATTTACCGATACGGATCTTCAATACTACATTCAGGCGTCAGATGGCGTGGATACCGTGAAGTCGAGTACATATTCGGTCTCGATCGGGCTTGGCGATGTTGATTTCAATAAATTGCCGCCGCTTATGGTGACAGAGATTGTTCCAGACTCCACGAACGTAGGGACTGGTGACGGGTATGAATTTGTTGAGATTTATAACAATACCGATCAAACGATCAATTTCAAAAATTACAAAATTCAATATCGTTACACCGATTCCGGACCGGATGCCGATGTAATCTGGCCGACAGATTCAGAGGAACTGCTAATTCCTTCGAAAAAAACGATGGTGTTCTGGGTCATTAACAGTCAGAACAAACAGACAACCGTTGCCGATTTTAATAAACTCTACGGCACAAACCTCGTTGAAGGTACCGATATCGTCAAAATGTACAGTGACGGTATGGCTAACGGCGGAAAACGCGGAATTGTCATAGCCTCCAATACGAAGACGGAAATCTCTGCTGTGTATTATGACACGGATGAAGAAACCGTTGCGAATAAAGGGATTTTCTACAAATATTCGCCTGCCGGAAGCACGCAAATGATTAAATACAGCGCTGGCAAAGAGGCTGCTACACCAGGGAAGGTCGCTGCCGTTCAAGTTCCGGTTATCGCCGTTAAACTGCCGGCAGATGCAATCGAACCGACTTTTAAAGATTTGACAGGGATTGCCGAGATTGATAAAGCGAAAAACCTGCAAATTACTGCGGAAGCACATGATGAGAACAAGGTGAAATCAGTAGCGCTCTACTATAAGAGCAACCTCGATAATGTCTATACGAAGCGGTATTTGGAAGAAAGCTTCGCGGATACGCTCTATCACTATACGATCTACTCACCGGAGTTGATTGGCCGAAATGATATCGAATATTATTATGTGATTTCGGACGGCAAGAACGAGGTAACATCGGAAAAGTATCGCGTGCAGGTAACAGGGAATTCCGATCATTCAAGCTTGCGCCTGAATGTGAAGGACGGAGAAATACTGGCTGGCACGAAGGTGCTTAAAGGTACCTCCGAGAGTGCCCCTGCTTCTGAATTGCACTTATCTGTCGATCAAACCGAGAAAATCGAAGACACCTACACAGCCGTTGAACAAGAAGCCTATTTCGCTTTTGAAGCAAACGGTGTGAACTATTACTTCAAAAACGGCGTTGCGATCGGCAAAGAAGCACTTTACATTTTCCAAGATCCAATCAATAGCTATACGACATTAACGGTGCCTATTGCAGCGGAACGCCTTAAGGCAGGCAGCAATATTATTTCGATCCGCGCGGGTACCAAAGCTTCTCCGTTTGATGATCGTGGAGAAGAGAATAAGGACGACTTTACGGTTCGGAATGTAAGACTTGTGTTTGCAGACGGCACCGAAATTTTTGACGAACGTTACAAAAACCGTGATACCGTTATCCCTATGGGGGACAGTGCAGGCAAATTCCCAGTGATGGACTTCAACTTTGACATTCCGGAGAAGCTCCTGGCTTCAAAGGCTTATGCTTTGGACACGACAAAGCTGCCTGACGGTGAGCATGCTATTACCGTTAGCCATTCGCAATTAGGCGAGAAGACTGTAAAGGTCCAAATCGACAATACCGCACCATCGATTTCTACCTCCTTGGAGGAAGGGAAATTGTACCGTGGACCGTTTACCATTGATGCATCTGTGGAAGATGCGCTGTCGGGGCTCGAAAAAGTAGAGGTATGGCTGGATGAAACACCGATCAGCCTTCCTTATGGGACTTCGTCGAAGGACTTGACTGCAGGCAATCATGTTGTCCTTATCCATGCTACGGATAAAGTCGGTAACATGGCGCAGAAAGAAGTAACCTTCTTAGTACCGGACGAGAATCCGACGAAGCCTGAACTGGTAACGCCTGCTTCCGGTTCAACGGATATAGACCGCAATCCTGTACTAACCGTTAAGGTAGCAGATCCAATGAATGACAAAATGAACGTGTCGTTCTTCAAAGGCTTCAAGTATGACGCAGCTAGTCTGGTGGATTTCCAAGGTTTCCGCAACGCGGCAGATGTTGAGCCTCCGAAAGAAATGGTTCCTGCCGGCGAAAGCGCAATGACAACAGAGGATTACGATAAGATTAGCGCGATTGACAAGCAATACTTGATCGATGATTCAACGGAACAATTCCCTTATCAGCGGTTCCAAGTCCAATTGGATGCTTCAGTAAAGGATACGGATAAGATTGAATTGAGCTGGAAAGGCAATTCCCTTGAAGGCCGTAAAGTTAGTATGTATGTATGGAGCCCGTCGGAGAAGCAATGGAAGAGCGTAGATTCCAAAATTGCGGGGGCTGAAGATTTTGCACTTGGAGCATGGGTAAATGCTGGTGATTATGCCGACAAACATTCGCTTCAGGTCATGGTACAGGATGAACTGCCGGTATCGCAGGAGAAATTTGACTTCTCCTTCGCGTGGATGTCAGATACGCAATATTACTCCGAGAGCTATCCGCATATTTATGAGGATATTGTGAACTGGATCGCAGATAACAAAGAAACGCAGAAGATCAAATACGTGATCCATACCGGGGATATCGTAGATGAGGCAGATAAAGAAATTCAATGGGAAAGAGCCGATGCGGACATGAAAGTGCTGGAGAATGCCAATGTTCCGTATGGTGTTCTAGCCGGGAACCATGACGTTGATCATCAGCTCGGTGCGTACGATTATTACTGGAAGTATTTCGGTGAAGATCGCTTCAAGGACCAGCCGACTTATGGCGGATCGCTTGATAACAACCGCGGCCATTACGATCTCATTTCCTCGAACGGCAATGATTTCATAATGGTATACATGGGCTGGGGCGTCCGCGATTCGGATATCGATTGGATGAATGAAGTGCTGGCCAAATATCCGAACCGTAAGGCGATTCTGAACTTCCATGAATTCCTGCTCGTGTCGGGCAACCGTGCCCCGATTGCAGATAAAATCTTCGAAGAAGTTGTGACCAAGAATAAGAATGTATTTGCCGTATTGTCAGGCCATTATCATAACTCGGAACTGCTTGTCGATGAGCTTGATGATGATGGTGACGGCGTGAAGGATCGTAAGGTTTACCAAATGCTATCGGATTATCAAGGCGGACCTGAAGGCGGCCAAGGCTACATCAAGCTGCTGCAATTCGACATGGCGAATGACAAAATGTACGTGAAAACGTACTCGCCATACCTCGACGATTACAACTTTTATGATCCGGTTGAATTTCCGAATAAAGACGAAGAATTCACACTGGATTTAGATTTGACGCCGCAAGTGAAGCGGGTGGCTACGGATTACATGGACGTCAATGTGTATACAGACCAGCTCATTGGCAAGGTGGATGAAGTAGCAAGCGGTGAGCAGGCCGCGGCAACTTGGAGCAACCTGGAAGCGAATAAGAAATACCAGTGGTATGCGGTAGCGGAAGATGCATTTACCGGCCAAAGTATGTCCGAAATTTGGAATTTCACAACAGGTACGGCGGGAAATAATCCACCGGTAGTACCTCCAGCTCCGCCGAACTCTGGCCCAGAGCCTGTAAAAACAGACGATGGCGTTACGGTACAAGGCGTACTGAACAATGGGAAGCTTACCGTTCCTGCCGGTACGTTTACCAAAGCGATTGATTTGATGAAAGATCAAGATGATCATACCGTTCGTATTAAGACGGAAACGGCTGTACAGACGGTCAATGCGGAGCTGCTTATCAATGAGCTGGCTGATGCATGGAAGCTTAAAGCAGATCTGACGGTATCGATTGATATTGGCGGTGCAAGCTACAGTCTGC
Organism: Paenibacillus sp. N22P23; assembly: GCF_059383735.1. Lineage (NCBI taxonomy): Bacteria > Bacillati > Bacillota > Bacilli > Caryophanales > Paenibacillaceae > Paenibacillus > Paenibacillus sp. N22P23. The sequence continues at coordinate 1,627,917 of NZ_JBXENT010000001.1, read as the reverse complement.
CACTAAATGTTCTTGATTTAGCAAAATTAGCGAACGAATATGGTGCTGATGCGAAGCTTGTCATCTCGATCGCACAAGCAAGCGGCGCTGCAGCGCAGCAAGTGAAGGACTCGGCAGCTTTAACCGGCGTAACGCTGGTTGGAGCACCAGTTGAATATTCCGTATCTGTACAAGCAAACGGGAAGAGCGAGGAGATTAAGCAATTTGGCAGCACCTATATTTCTCGGACCATTGTTACTACGCAGCAGCTTGATCCAAAGACAACTACTGCGGTGTTGTACAATTCGGAGACTGGTGAATTCACCTTCGTGCCTGCAACATTCAAGACGGCAGCTGGTCATACGATTGTTACTATTCAGCGTAACGGAAACAGTATCTACGCGATTGCACAGCTCAGCAAAACGTTTAGCGACGTGAGCAAGCATTGGGCACGGGCGGATATTGAGCTTATGGCTTCCAAGTTGATTGTCAAAGGAAGCAGCGGCGATCAATTTGGACCGGAACAGGCGATTACGCGTGCAGAATTTGCTGCCATGATCGTTCGAGCGCTAGGCATGTCGGAAAACAAGGCAGCAGCGGGTTTAAGCGACGTCAGCAGTAAAGACTGGTTTGCTGGAGCAGTTGGAGCAGCGGTGAGTGCCGGTCTCGTCAAAGGCTATGAAGATGGCAGCTTTAAACCTAACGCTTCCATTAACCGTGAAGAAATGGCAGTTATCATTGCACGCGCCCTTGCGTATACGGGCAAACAGCCTAGTGGCGATGATCAACTTCTCGATGTGTTTAAAGATAAGGCAGCTATTAACAGCTGGGCGAAGCAGCCTGTAGCTCAAGCGGTTAAAGCAGGCATCATCAATGGTATGAGCAATGGGAACTTTGTTCCAGGCAACAAGGCTACTCGTGCGGAAGCGGCGGTTATGCTGAAGCGACTGCTGGAGTACGTGGATTTTATCGATTAGATATAGGTCAACCAAAGAAAACATACAAAAAGACGAACCAATTGGTACGTCTTTTTGTTGATTCCACCGTTTCACTTAGTCCTCAATATCGGCCCAGAACTCTTCATCCGCATCCAGTGTAATCTGCGAACGGAATTTTCGGAGCTGATATTGCTTTAACAAATATTGTTCTATGGCTTCCAGCAAATTCGCTTCCACCAGGTATTGACTGCGTCCTTGAACCCAAACCTCCGCAGTGTATCCGTATTCCTCATCCCATGACAGCTGTGCTTCTACATCCGTCGGAGAGACGCCTCTACGTTCTGCCATATGGAGGCAAATAGCGTTTATGATCTCATCCGTATAGATTCTCATAACTTAGTAAGGTCTCCGCTGATCGGGATGCGACGGCTTGCGGCGATTCTTGAAGTAATGGAATATACCCCTTATCGCAACAATGATAATATAGATCGCAATCACGTTAATAATTAATCCGAACATGTCGCCGAGGAATCCGAGATTGCCGAACATGCCGCCGAACAATAGACCAGCTAGTCCACCAATCATAAGCCCTTTCATAAAGCTGCCGCCGCTGAAGAAACCGCGTTTGCCTGTTGTAGCCGCCCCTGACTTCGGTGTTCCGCTTGTCCCGCTTGTGCTTTTGTTTACATTGTCAGCAGGTTTGGATGGGGTTGACGTGTAGCTCTTCTTCGGTGAAGAAATTTTGCCTCTAGGTTTAGCATCAACCGCCCCTGCGCTGAATGCGAAAAAAAGCGCGAAAGCCATCAGCAATAATATTCCCTTTTTCATTTGTAAGTCTCCTCCTGATTTGCTGCAAGAACAGCTGATATTGCCAATCAGTACAATTACGTCTAATATAATCAAAGGTTTCAGTTTTCATTCTCTTTTTGCGAATGATTTTACGGAAATGGGGGATATGGATGCAATCGAAGCAATATCCGGCGGCCTATGAGTCGTTTCTTTACGAGTTTCATGCGACACGGGATTATTTTGAATGCCATGAATTGCTTGAGGAATATTGGAAGGAGCATCCCGGCGACCCGCTAGGTTCGACCTGGGTAGGGCTCATTCAGATTGCAGTCGGCTCCTATCATCATAGACGGCATAATGATCGAGGGGCGCTCAAGATGCTGCTTCAAGCACAGTCGCGACTTAACGCGCAGCATTTGCACGATATTGGTCTTAACGGTGAGCAGGTAATTGAGATGATTGCAGCGAGAGTCGAGGCCATCGAAGGCGCGATGCCGTTCACAGATTTGAATCTGCCGATTGTTGATCCAGAATTGCACGCACGAAGTGTGATAACGGCGGAGCGGGAAGGGTACGTGTGGGGAGCGGCGAGCCGGATGGACGAAGCGCTGATTAACCGCCATACGCTTCGCGACAGAAGCGATGTCATAGCCGCACGTGCTGCATCAGCAAAGGAGAAGAAACGGTAGACTGCATATAGAAAAAGCTTAGCGATCCAATACTGCGCGTAATGCGGCAGACTTGGTCGCTAAGCTTTTTTAAGTCGTAATTCCAAACTATTCTGCAGGTTCGTAGCCGTTGACAACCAGATCCAGCTTACCTGTCTCCGGATGAATGATCAAGCCGTGCACAGGCGTTTGAGCTGGCAGCAGCGGATGATTCTTAATGATGCCAACACTGCGCTCTACGCTCTCCTGAACGTTATCAAAGCCGGTCAGCCAGCGCTCCAGGTGCATACCCGAGTTGCGAAGCGTACGGATGGTTTCGTCGGATACACCGCTGTCATGCATATGCGAGATAACCACTTCAGGATTGAGCCCTGTCATCCCGCATTCGTGATGCCCGATGACAACGACCTCATCAGCTCCCAGTTCATATACGGCAATGAGAATACTCCTCATAATGTTGCCGAATGGCTGCGTCACAATGGCGCCGGCGTTCTTAATAATCTTCGCATCGCCATTACGCAAATTAAGAGCCTTCGGCAGAAGCTCCGTAAGCCGAGTGTCCATGCAAGTGACGATGACCATCCGCTTGTCAGGGAAGCGATCCGTCAAATACTTCTCATAATCTCCATTAGCCACAAACTGTTCATTAAACGCTAGAATGTCATTGATTCTGTTCATTCGGTTTCCCTCCAACCCAAAGTAAGAAATCTCTATTTATCAATCGTCTTAAACTTTCATGAACCGCAAGTTGGCGGTATAGATCTGGCTGTCGCTCTTTAAACTGAACGAATGGCGCGCTTCATTATAATCAATTTTGAGATTAGGCTCGAAGAATACCTCATAACGAGGTTCGTACCATACGGAGTATGGAGTACCGTCGCCTAATTTATCATCGGAATGGGCTTGATCCAGCAGTTGCAAGGTCGGTACGCCGCTGACAACGCAGCCGCAGCCTTCCGTGTCGTACAGCAATTTGAGCTGTTTGCTGCCGCCTTGCATGTAAGGAGACAATTGCTCGATTGCAGAGGATGTGAAAGTAAATTGCATGTCAAAACTCCTTTCATATGAGGTCGCGCAAAGCCATGATTAGGTTGATTATACGGTTTGCAAAAAGTATGATCAAGTAGTAGCGGGTAAACGTTATGGAAAGGTGATGACAGTTTGATGACAAATAGCACAGAAGTATTGGAATTGTTCGTAGAACGGATTGGTCTTATTAAAAGTTATGAGGAGTCGCTCGGTCTTCTCTCCTGGGATTTACGTACCGGCGCGCCGCGCAAAGGAATGGATGTCCGTTCGCAATCGATCGGCAATTTGTCCGGTCAAATGTTCAAGCTTGCTACCGCTCCAGAGCTTGGCGAGTGGCTGACAGCACTGGAAGAGCCAAGTGCTTATGAGGGTTTGAATGAGGTTCATAAGCGTCTTGTGACTGAAACACGTAAGGAATATGATCGCAGCGTGAAGATTCCGCCTAAGATGTATCAGGATTATGTGGTGCTTACCTCACAAGCGGAAACCTTCTGGGAAGAAGCCAAAGCGAACAACGACTACGCGTCGTTCGAGCCCTACCTGGATAAGATCATTACATACACGAATCAATTCATCGACCTATGGGGCGTTAAAGGTACGCGCTACGATACGCTTCTGGATATGTATGAGCCGGGAATGACCACGGAAGAGCTTGACCGCGTGTTCGGAGGTCTCCGTGAGAAGCTGGTACCGTTGTCTGCTGCTATTGCCGCATCGCCGCATCAGCCGGAAACGGGTTTCTTGAAGCAGACGTACGCGAAGGACGCGCAGAAGAAATTCAGCAAATTTATTTTGGATCAAATGGGCTTTGACTTTAGCGGCGGACGACTTGACGAAAGTGCGCATCCTTTCGCAACGGGGCTTAATCCAGGCGATGTACGGATTACGACGCGTTATCTGAACGATGATGTCACAAGTGCGTTGTTTGGTACGATTCATGAAGGCGGGCATGCTTTATATGAACAAAATATTCGCCAAGACCTGATTGGTACTACGCTCTGCACAGGCACGTCGATGGGTATCCACGAATCGCAATCCCGCTTCTGGGAAAATGTGATCGGCCGCAGCTTAAACTTCTGGAGCCGTTACTACGGTGATTTGCAGGAGCATTTCCCGAATCAGCTTGAAGTGCCGATGGAAGATTTCTATCGCGCAACGAATGTCGTGCAGCCGTCTCTCATTCGGATTGAAGCAGATGAGCTGACCTACAACTTGCATATTATCATTCGTTATGAGATGGAGAAGCTGATCTTTAATGAAGGTGTGAAAGCGTCGGAGCTTCCAAAGTTATGGAATGAGAAATATAAAGAATACCTAGGCATTGAACCGCCAACGGATGCAGAAGGAGTTCTTCAGGATGTGCACTGGTCCGGCGGAGCATTCGGTTACTTCCCATCCTATTCCCTTGGCAACATGTATGCTGCCCAAATCACAGAAACACTTGAGCGCGAAATGCCGAACTTCTGGGAAAATGTCGAGAAAGGCAATCTGCATCCGATTAAAGACTGGCTGACAGATAAAGTATATCAGTACGGTAAGCTGAGAACGCCGTCCGAGTTGATCAACGACATTACGGGTAAACCGCTTGATCCGGATTACTTGGTTCGCTATTTGGAGAAGAAATACGCTGCGATCTATAAGCTGTAACAACCGGCTTAGAAGAAAGGCCGCTGCTTGCGAGAAATCGCTGGCAGCGGTCTTTTTCTATAATGGAGCGGGTGCTACTCGGCAGAATCCTTGGCCATCAGCTGCTCCAATTTCCTCTCGGTCATGGAGTCCGGTGCCGGGGTGTAGATGCTGCAGCGCAGGTCAGTTTCGCCATGCACCTGCAGGGATGTAAGCTGAAAGTGCATCTTGCCTGCCTTCGCATGACGGAATTCGATAAGCACCTCGGGAGCGGCACTTACTTGGCTTTTCTCCCATAGTGCGGCAAAGTCCGATTGTGTCTGCTTCATGCGGCTGAGGAAATGCTCATACCATTCATCATCTACGTACTGTCCGTAATAAGCGCGAAAAATAGCAAGGAAACCGCTGACGAAATGCTCCCAATTCCCGGCCAGCCTTCTAAATTCCTGTCGTTCAAACAAGAGCGCAATCATATTTCGCTCCGAGGGAGGAAGCTGCTCGAAATCCATAAAGACATGGGATGCCGCCTCGTTCCACCCGACAATCTGACAATGTCGATCCGAGATGATGGTAGGGCAGCTGCGGAGCTCTTGCAGGATACGGCGCAGCGATGGGCTGATTTTCGCTGTATCTTCCAGTACGCTGCTTGGACCTGCTCCGCTTTCGAGTGCTAAGGCATATAAATATTTTCGCTCATCGGAAGTTAGGCGCAGTGCCGTCGATATTGCTTCAAGTACGGACATGGACGCTTTAATGTCTCTTCCTTGCTCAAGCCAGGTGTACCAGGTATGACTAACGCCTGCGAGCTGTGCGACTTCTTCTCTTCGAAGGCCAGGCGTCCTTCTGCGTCCACCGGTTGGTAAGCCGACCGTTTCCGGAGAAAGCGACGTGCGCTTCGATTTGAGGAACGAGGATAGAGCCTCCAGTCTTGATCGATTGTTCAATGTCATCACTCCGTCATCAGATGATGGTTCTAGTATGGTGTTAATTATACTAGGATAAACGACAACTTGTAATAGGATAACGAATATGACAACATAGCATCACAAGTGAGATGATACTTAGGAGGTACGTATACGATGGAACGAGTCGTTGTAACCGGGATGGGAATTATTTCGCCGCTGGGGTCTGATGTTGATACCTATTGGCAGGCGTTGATACAAGGGAAATCAGGCATAAGGCCGATCGATCGGTTCGATGTTACGCGCCATAAAGCGAAGATTGCAGGTTCGGTGGTAGATTTTGATGCAGAGGAACTGTTTGGCCGTAAGGAAGCTAGAAGAATGGATCGATTCTGTCAGTTTGCTCTAGCAGCCGCAGACCAGGCCTGGGCGGATGCCGGCCTGCAGAAAGAAGAGGTTGATGCAGAACGAATTGGCGTCTATGTAGGTTCGGGAATCGGCGGGATCGAAACCCTTCTTCAACAGGATGCTATCCTGCAAGAACGCGGACCAGAGCGCGTGAGCCCTACGTTGGTGCCGATGATGATTTCAAACATGGCTGCAGCCATGATTAGTATTCGATATGGTACTCATGGTCCAACACTCTCTCCGGTAACGGCTTGTTCAATTGGCAATACAGCGATCGGTGAAGCATTCAGGCTAATCAGAAGCGGTGCTGCAGATATTGTGATTGCAGGCGGCGCAGAAGCGGCTATTACGGAAATTTCATTAGCCAGCTTTGGCAACGCGACTTCACTGTCGACGCGCAACGATGATCCGCACAAAGCCAGCAGGCCGTTCGATCAGGGGCGTGACGGCTTTGTGATGGCAGAAGGTGCGGGCATTGTCATCTTGGAATCGGAATCACATGCTAAGCGGCGCAAGGCACGGATTCATGCAGAGGTTGTCGGTTATGGAGCGAGCTCTGATGCGTATCATATGGTAGCGACACATCCGGAAGGGTATGGACCTTATCTGGCCATGAAGGCAGCGCTTCGCGAGGCAGCTGTCGATCCTGCACAAGTGGATGTTATATTCGCACATGCAACAAGCACGCAGATTGGCGATTTATCGGAGACGATTGCGATTAAGCGGGTGTTTGGAGAGAAAGCTCATCACATTCCGATTTCAGCGATAAAATCAATGACAGGTCATATGCTCGGGGCGGCAGGCGGCGCACAAGCGATTGCTTTAATGAAGAGTCTTCAGGAAGGCATGATCCCGGCGACGATCAATCAGGAGAATCAAGATCCAGATTGCGATTTGGATTATGTACCGAATATGGCAAGGAAGGCTGACCTGAAAATTGGTGTAAGTAATTCGTTTGGTTTTGGCGGACATAATGCCGTAGTTGTGTTCAAGTCGTATAGTTGACTCGCATCTTACGGGAGCGGTACGATAGTGTCAAAATAAAGCTGGGGCTCTCTCGTCGACATTCATGCTAGGAGTTGCGTGAGGCGTAGACTGTCAGTTATAGGCTATCGGGCTAAGGAGCAACTATGGGAATCCGCGTTATCAAAACGGCTATAGCGGCGCTTGCCGCGCTTTATACGGCACATTATCTCGGTCTGGACCCGCCTTTGTCTGCGGGCTTGCTCGCCATTCTCGGCGTAGAAGTCACCCGAATGAAAGGCTTAAGAAGCGCCTTCGACCGATTTATGGCCTCTGTGCTCGGTTTGTTCTTTGCTTCATTATTATTTATGCTGCTCGGGTTCCACCTCTGGACGATCTCGATCTTCGTATTGCTTGCTTTCCCTATATTGTCTCGATTTCATCTGAAAGACGGGATCGTGACGAGTGCCGTCATCGTCTTTCACATCTATGCGAAGGAAGAAGTTACGACGGCCTTGATCGGCAACGAAATTATGCTGCTGCTAACCGGTTTAGGCTGGGCAACCGTCATTAATTTGATCTATATGCCGAAGGAAGAGCATAAGCTAGTTGAACTTCGGCATGTGACGGAAGAGAAGTTCGGACGGATCTTTCAAACGATGGCAGCGACGCTGCGCTCGCCGTCCCTCGTATGGAATGGAGAAGAGCTGCTCGAAGCGGGGCAGGCGATTGAGGAAGGAATCCGGCGTTCGGAGATCGCCCGCGAGAATCGGGTATGGGGGCAAGGCAGTGTGTACAGCCGCTATTGGCCGAATTATTTTGACATGCGTCAGCAGCAGCTGGACTCCATCAGTTTGATGTTAACGCAATTGGCGCTGGTCTATGAATCATTGCCGCAGGGCGAGCTTGTCGCAGAGCTGTTCGAGCATTTGGCAGACGATGTGAAGTCTGAGGTGTACGAGGGAAAAGTCGATGAGATGCGATTGAAGCTGGAATCCCGCTTCCCTTCGATGCCGCTTCCCGTAACCCGTGATGAGTTTGAAATGCGTGCGGCACTGTTGCATGTGGTGCATGAGCTCCGGCGCTATCTCTCCATCGCAAAAAGGCTCAAAAAACAGAAAAACAGCCTGAAGGCTGCCGCGCGCGAAGCAAACGTTTAATGGAATTCTGCTAATAATATGAATTAGCCTATAAAATTTGTACATGTCAAAAAGAAATAGTCACCCTAGACGAATGTCCTGCATACACTTTAATTGAATGATTGTATGGAGGAGGTTAGATCGATGGCTTATGCAGATAAACAGCTTAAGGCTAGAGAAATTATTACCAAAGCTGTCTGCGGCAAAGGTCGTAAGTTTTCCACAGTAACTCATAACGTTACGCCGCCTCATCACCCAACTAGCATCTTGGGCGCTTGGATTATTAATCACCAATATGAGGCGGTCCGTTCCGGAGACGGGATCGAAGTTATCGGTACTTACGATGTCAACATCTGGTATTCTTACAACAAAAACTCGCAGACTGACGTAGCGAAAGAAACATTATCCTACGTCGAGCATGTGCCGCTCTCCTATCTCGATCCGAAGCACCGGGCTTCGACCGAGGAAGTATCTGCGGAGTCAACGCAAGAGCCTAATTGCATTGAAGCGAACATTTCGTCCAGCGGGAACAGCGTCGTTATTCGCGTGGAGCGCGAATTTGCGGTCGTTCTGGTTGCTGAAACGAAGGTGTGGGTAGCTACTTTGCCGGGTGGTTCAGATGACGGCAAAGATTACGATTACGGTGATGATGGTGACTTTGAAGATTTGGATCCGGAGCTGCTCGACGACGAACTGTAATTTTCACGGGTTACAGTTAAGTTAGTGTATCGTATGCGAGAGCGGGGAAAGATTCGAGGGCGAGAGCCCTCTTTTTTTTCGATAAATATCGGAATACGCGTGTTTGCTGCAAAAGAGAGCGATCGGAGTTGGCGGCGATGGCTGGCATGGTGTGGTTGAGCAGTGGAGCGGAATTCGTCCCTTTCGGCGGTAACATGGAAAGGGCAGGTTGGGATGGCGGCCCTGATGCCGAAGATGCCATCCTTGTAGGTCGTAACGGGATAGGCTTGACCGCGCGGTGGCTCGACATGGCCAAGCAGCCGCTTGTCATCAATGCCGGTGCTGCGGCTTATTCGGTCTGGGCAGAGGAAGAGGTCCACAGGAGGCTCGTTCGGGCAGGTGCTGCACTGTGGCGAGAAGACCGAGGAGAGCGCCGAATCGCGAGTTATGAGGTCTCGTTGTTTCAGCTTCTTCCGATTGCCGTAGAACGGAAACGAAAGCGAATAAGCGGCCAAGCCGATGTGCTGCTAGGTGATGAGAACAAGGAGATTCAACCGGAGGACGCGCGTTACAAGCCATTCGTACGTTTAGCAGTTCGTGCGCTCTATGCTTGCGGATTAGATAACGGGATTGTCGAGCTTGCCGAGGGAGAGCAAGGACGATGTTATGTATCTCGTATCACGCTTCCATCGTTAGCTGACTATCGCCATGATAGGTGGCTGGAAGCGGTGCTGCGGCTTCAGGGGGAGCTTAGTGAAAGCAGCCGTGAAGGAAGCACGAGTACGTCCATTCTAGTTGGAGCAGATCCTGAATTTCTGCTGCTGGATAGCGGGGGCAAGGTGGTGTCCGCTGCGCGGTATCTTGAAGGCGGGCATGGCGCAGGCTGTGATGCCGTTGTGGTGCGAGGGCAGATTAGATATCCAATCGCCGAGCTGCGTCCGGCGCCTGCCGCTGCGCCGGATGAACTTGCGCGGAACATCCGCAAGCTGCTGCAGCAAGCCTCGCAACGTATCCCAAGCGAGCCGCCATTGCGCTGGGCGGCTGGAGGGATGCCGGCTGCAGGATTTGCGCTGGGCGGCCACATCCATTTGAGCGGTGTTCCATTGACGGGGAAACTGTTGCGCTTGCTGGATAGCTATGTAGCATTTCCGCTTGCCTTGATCGAGTCCCCTCCAGAGCAGTCGCGCCGCCCGAAATACGGCTTTCTTGGTGATTTCCGGCTTCAACCGCATGGCGGCTTCGAGTATCGGACGCTTCCGAGCTGGCTTGTGTCGCCGCTTGCTGCGAAGGCTGCTTTTGCACTGGCACTCCTATGCGCGCGTGAATCAAACACACTCACCTACTGTCCAGCGGAAGAAGAAAGGTATGTTGCCGCCTATTACGCAGGTGATAGCGACGGACTTCGCGGCTGTCTGGATCAGTTGGCTTCATCGATGGCCTCAACGAGTGCTTATCGTGAATTGGAGCAATGGATCGAACCGCTGCTCGTTGCGATTCGTGAGGGGAAGACATGGGACACAGGAGTGGATCTGCGCACGAAGTGGCGGATTCCGCTCGGAAGCGGAGAGGACAGACGGCTTGGAAATCAGGCGAACCGCTCGGTGCCGGCACTTGAGTAGCGTGAGGCACGGATTGTAACGAACATGAGAGGTCTTATTTGGACGATATGAGGCGGTTTGAAGATCTAACGAACCTGACAGGTCTTATTAGGTATCAGGAAGCCTATTTCCGCTCATTTTACCCTCAATAGCGTCTCCACGGTTCGTTAGAAATAATTATCCGCTTTTTTCGCATAAATAAGACCCTGTAGGTTCGTTAGAGCGAGCAACACAATCCCGCGAAACGAACACCGGCGACGGATGTGTAGCTCTGGGAGCAACTGGTGCGTCAAAGTAACTTGCATATGTTGTTCAGACTGTGGCGCTCCAATCGGAGCGCTTTTCTGCTATAATAGAGGTCTGTTTGTTTAGAGCACGCAAATACACGTAAATTCATATAGGAGGGGCCGCATGACTGCATATACCCCGATGATTCAGCAATATTTGGGCATCAAGGAAGGCGCGAAGGACGCGATTCTGTTTTTCCGTCTGGGCGATTTTTATGAAATGTTTTTTGACGATGCCATTAACGCGTCTAGGGAATTGGAGATTACACTAACCGGCCGTGAGGGCGGGGGCGAGAAGAAAATTCCGATGTGCGGCGTACCCTATCATGCCGCTGAGGGATACATAGCTCGCTTAATTGAGAAAGGCTTCAAAGTTGCGATCTGCGAGCAGGTGGAAGACCCATCGGCTGCCAAAGGTGTCGTGCGCCGTGAGATTATCCGCGTCGTAACGCCAGGTACCGTGATGGAATCGAAGTCGCTTGCGGATAAAGCGAACAACTTCATCGTAGCGATTGCGGAGCATGGCGGCGCGTTTGGCGTTGCTGCATGCGATTTAACGACCGGCGAGCTGTATGTAACCTCATTCTCCGCTGCGCAAGAAGCGTTGACGGATGAGGTGAATGTGTATCATCCTTCTGAGATTGTCGGTGATGCCGGCGCGATGGAGCAGCTTCGATCAGCGGCAGCGGTTTGGAACCGTCCGGTCCTCTTCACGGAGAGAACGCCAATGGATCCGGAGCGGCTCGCACAACAGTTCAGCCAATTGACACTTGATGCGCTGGCTCCAGCCAGACATCGTGCAGTAAGCTTGCTAACCGGATACCTGGATGAGACGCAGAAGCGCTCGCTTGGGCATGTTAGACGTATTTCGGTCTATGAACCGAACCAATATATGATTCTTGATCCGTTTACGAGACGTAACCTGGAGCTGGTCGAAACGGTACGAGACCGCAACAAGAAGGGCTCATTACTATGGCTGCTGGATCGTACACGCACTTCGATGGGTGCAAGGCTGCTGAGAAGGTGGATCGATAAACCGCTCCTGTCGAAGACGACGATTGATGAACGGCTTGAAGCGGTGGACAGGCTGTATGGCAATTTTATTTTGCGTGATGAGCTGCGCCGTGAACTGAATGAAATCTATGACCTGGAGCGGCTAGTTGGGCGGGTAGCGTACGGAAGCGCCAACGGTCGTGATTTGAATGCATTGAAATCGTCACTTCAGCATGTGCCTGCCATTGCAGCACTTTGTGCGGAGTCGGACTCCGAGACTTTACGTAAGCTCGTGAAGGATGTTGATCACTGCGCCGATCTGGCTGAGATGATCGAAACCGTCATTGTGGAGGAGCCTCCTGTTTCCGTACGTGAAGGCGGCTTGATCCGGGCTGGTTACGACAGTTATCTGGACGAGCTGCGAGAGGCGAGTGTGAACGGCAAGAAGTGGCTAGCTGAGCTGGAGCGAAGAGAGCGCGAGGCGACGGGAATCAAGTCCCTTAAGATCGGTTACAACAAAGTGTTCGGCTATTACTTGGAAGTGTCCAAAGCGAACATTGGCAGCCTTCCGGAAGGTCGTTATGAACGTAAACAGACGCTAACGAATGCAGAACGCTATGTAACACCGGAGCTGAAGGAGAAAGAAACACTGATCCTGGAAGCTGAAGATAAAATGATAGACCTGGAGTATGCCAAATTTGTTGAGCTTCGTGATCATCTGAGCGCCCATCTGCACCGTCTTCAGAAGCTTGCCGAAGTGCTGGCTGCCCTGGATGTGTTCCAATCCCTTGCGACCGTAAGCGGCGAGCAGCGCTATGTGAAGCCGAAAGTGACCGAAGGGTACGATTTTGTCGTACAGGAAGGTCGTCATCCCGTTGTCGAAGCGGTCATGGACGCAGCATTCATAGCTAATGATACTTCGCTTGCACATGGTGCAGATAAAGCCTCGATGCTGCTCATTACCGGACCGAATATGGCGGGAAAAAGTACTTATATGCGACAGGTTGCCCTTGTCAGCATTATGGCTCAAATCGGCTGCTTCGTACCGGCGAAATTCGCGGAAGTCCCGCTTATTGACCGAATCTTCACACGCATTGGCGCAGCAGATGATCTGATCGGCGGACAAAGTACGTTCATGGTGGAGATGAAGGACATCCAGATCATGACGGAGAAAGCGACAGCTCAAAGTTTAGTCATTATCGATGAATTAGGACGAGGTACATCGACGGGCGAAGGAATGGCGATCGCGCAAGCGGTCATCGAGTTTGTCCATCATGAAGTGGGCTGTAAAGCACTCGTCTCGACGCATTTTCATGAGTTGGCTCATCTGGGAGAGACGCTTCCACGTTTGGCGAATGCTTGCATGGCCGTTCAGGAAACCGGCGACAATGTTACGTTCCTGCGTAAGTTAGTTCCCGGAGCGGCAGGAAGCAGTTATGGGATTTATTGCGCGCAGCTTGCCGGGTTGCCCGGCAGCATCATCGAGCGTGCGTATTCGCTTCTTGAGCTGCATACGGATCAAGAAAGTATCGCGGCTGCCGCCGCGGTTAAGCTTCCATATGTCGCTGAGGCAGCCGCAGCTTACGCAGCGCCGACTGAGGAGGCAGCACCGTTTGTAGCAGTGGAGCCACGAATAGTTGAACCTGTTTATGTTCCAGAACTCTCAACGGCACCACCAATAGCGGCAACTGCAGCCGTAGTTCAACTTTCCATATTTGAAGAGCCTGCCCAGAGCAGCGGCAAGTCGCGTAAAGTCAATACTCGCGCGGAGCAGCTGGCCGAGCAGCTTCGGAAGCTGGATCTATTTAATTTAACGCCGATGCAAGCGATGCAATGGCTGAATGATATGAAGCTCAAGCTAAACGACGAGCAATGATAGCTCAGGAGGTGAATGGTCGAGATGAGCAAAATCCGTATTTTGGACGAGCAATTAGCCAACCAAATCGCAGCAGGCGAAGTGGTGGAGCGGCCATCGTCCGTTGTGAAGGAACTCGTAGAGAATGCGGTTGACGCAGGCAGCAGCGCGATCGATATCGTAATCGAAGAGGGCGGTCTAACCCTTGTGCGTGTGACAGACAACGGTACCGGTATTGAGGGCGATGATATTGAAACGGCGTTCTACAGACATGCCACGAGTAAAATTTCGTCCAGCAAAGATTTGTTTCGTATCGCAAGTCTCGGATTCCGCGGCGAAGCACTTCCGAGTATTGCCGCAGTAGCCCGAGTAGAATGCGTGTCATCACCGGAGAAATCCGGACTTGGCCGCAGGCTTGTTATCGAAGGCGGTACAATTACGGCCAATGAAGAAGCGAATGCGCCGCAAGGAACGGATATTAGTGTGCGTGAGCTGTTTTATAATACACCTGCCAGGCTTAAGTATATGAAGACGATCCAAACGGAGATCGGTCATATTGCGGATTACGTGAATCGCCTTGCCCTCGCACATCCCGGAATCGCTTTTACATTAAAGCATAACGGAGGGTTGCTGCTTCGCACGCTTGGGAGCGGTGATCGTTTGCAAGCTTTCGCGGCGATCTATGGTACGGCGACGGCAAAAGCGATGCTGCCGGTTTCCGGTGAACATCCGGATTATGAGCTGCAAGGTTATATTTCGAAACCTGAGCAGACGAGATCGAACCGTAACGGAATTACGATTGTCGTAAACGGCAGATATATCAAGAGCTTTGTGATCAACCAAGCGATTATGCAGGCTTATCACACGCTGCTTCCGATTAATCGCTTCCCGATGGTCGTGCTGGAGCTTGGCATGCATCCGAGCTTGCTGGATGTAAACGTTCATCCTTCCAAAATGGAGGTGCGATTCAGCAAAGAAGCCGAATTGAGGGAGTTTATTGAGGAAGCCGTAAAACGCGCGCTTGGTAAACAGCGGCATATTCCTGGCCCGTCTGCGCCTGCTGAACGCGCAAAGCCGCTGTTTATTCAGGATCGTATCTCCTTCCACCAACCGGATGAGACGTTTCCGAGTATGACGCAGCAAGCCGCTCCCGCAAGTGGGCAGTCGGTATCCGCAGCAGAAATCGCTGCAGCTCTTCAAATTGCGGAAGAAGCCATTACGAGCAGCAATCCGAGCGATTCCTCGGTTGCAGCGCCGCTGCAGCCACAAGGAAGGCAGCCTTATCAGACTTCGAACGTGACGGAAAAGGGGCAGTCGATTGGCAGCGGTAATAACGCTGGCTCTCGTAGTCAAGAGAGTCGCAGCTATACCCCGGATTGGCAAGCAGGAGTCAATCGAGCTGCCATTCCTAAGGATGCGACCGAGCGACTGTATGCACCTCCAAGCGCACGAATGGAGGGGGCAATTGCAAGGGAATCAGGGCTGAACTTCACACCGAACAGCGCAGGAAGCCAAGCGGAGCAAAACACTGCGCCAGCTTATACCGCCGATAATGAACTTGAGTCTACCTCCGCTGCGAATAGTCCCGCGAGTACAGCAAGTGACTTCTCAAGCGCTCGTGCTGTTTCATCGAGCTACGCAGCCGAGTCTATGCTTTCACGTGATCCTGCAACGCCTTCGTTCCCTGAGCTGTACTGGATCGGCCAGCTGCACGGCACGTACATCATCGCTCAGAACGAAGAAGGGCTGTTCCTAATTGACCAGCATGCCGCGCATGAACGCATCAATTATGAGTATTTCTTCGAGAAATTCAGCAGGCCGGAGCAGGCTAGTCAGCAGCTGCTCGTGCCGCTGACTATGGAATTTACGCAAGCGGAAGCCGCTGCCTTGAAGGGCAAGCTGCATTACATGCAGGAGGCCGGTGTCGAGCTCGAACCGTTCGGATCGCATACGTTCCTAGTCCGTTCTTATCCGGAGTGGCTCCCTGAAGGCGAGGAGCATAATGTCATCGAAGAGATGGCCGAATGGCTCATCAGCGAACGCGGAGCCGTCGATATCGGCAAGATGAGAGAGAAATCTGCCATCATGTGCTCCTGCAAAGCATCCATCAAAGCTAATGATAGGTTGACGCGTGAGGAAGGCGAAGGTCTGCTGCGAAGACTTGCGGCATGCATCCAGCCTTACACTTGTCCACATGGCAGACCGATTGTCGTCCATATGACTACCTATCAGTTGGAGAAGATGTTTAAGCGGGTGATGTCATGATCGTAACAACGCCGCATAAGCCTACACCGGAGCAGGCAGCCTATGCCGCCGGTCTGGCAGACGAGCTGCGAGGGCGATACGTCCCACGCAAACAAGACTCGCTCAGCCTGCTCAGAACGAAGTACAACGACAATTGCCTGCTTGTTGCAGACGACCGAGGACTACGCTATTATGAGGAATCGGAGGAGCCGCTGTATTTTCATCCCAGCATGGCTTATGTTCGTGTGAAACGGATGCGCAAAGGCGAAGCCGATCCGCTTATCTCGCTCACAGGCTGTCAACCCGGTGATCATGTTGTCGATTGTACGGCAGGTCTAGGCTCAGACGCACTGGTGTTTTCTTATGCTGTTGGTGAGGCAGGCCACGTAACTGCGCTTGAAAGTGAACAGATGCTGTACACCGTAGTTCGTGAAGGGCTGAAGACATACGAGACCGAGCATGAGGACGTGAACGCAGCATTGCGCCGTATAGAGATGCAATTTACGAACCACATCGACTATTTGACCGCATTGCCGGATAAGAGCGTAGATATCGTATACTTTGATCCGATGTTCCGCAAGCCGATGCATGATTCTTCTGCTCTGCAGCCTTTGCGTGGACTCGCCAACAACGATGCGCTTCATGAAGAATCGGTTCGTCAGGCCACCCGTGTAGCCCGCAAAATGGTTGTCCTCAAGGAGCATCAAGGCAGCGACGAGTTTCAGCGGCTGGGTTTCGAGCGACGGCATATTAACAAAATAGCTTACGGAGTGATTCTGCCAACATGAGCTCAGCGACAACCCATTCAGAGAGCAATAAGCCGAAGCTGCTTGTGCTGATCGGCCCGACAGCAGTCGGTAAAACAAGACTAAGCCTGGAGCTCGCCAAAGCCTGCAACGCCGAGATCATTTCCGGCGACTCCATTCAAGTGTATAAAGGCATGGACATCGGTACCGCCAAAATCAAACTCCAGGAGCGGGAAGGTATACCGCATCACCTGATCGATATTTGTGAGCCGACGCATTCTTTTTCAGTTGCGGAATTTCAAGAGCGCTGTGCAGTGCTTATTCCCGAGATTGAGAGCAGGGGCAAGCTGCCTTTTATCGTGGGTGGTACGGGCCTTTATGTGGAATCAGTCGCATATGGCTATGATTTTGCCGAGGTCGGCTCTGATGATGCCTATCGGGAAGAGCAGCGCCTTTTTGCTCTTGCTCATGGAGCGGAAGCGCTCCATGAACGCCTGCGTGCCGTAGACCCGGAGGCGGCTGAACGGCTGCATCCAAACGACCAACGACGTGTCATTCGCGCCTTAGAAGTACATCATTTGACAGGTAAGACCGTGTCGCAGCAGTTGGAAGGACAGAAAAAGACATCGCCTTTCGAAATCTGTATTATTGGGCTCACGATGGACCGCGCAAAGCTGTACGAACGGATCAACGAGCGGGTAGATGCGATGATGGATGAAGGACTGGTCGATGAGGTGAAGAGACTGCTGGCAGACGGTGTTCCGGCCAATGCAGTTTCGATGCACGGTCTGGGCTACAAGGAAATTGTCCTTTATTTAGAAGGTCATCTCACGCTTGAAGAGGCTGTGGAACTGCTGAAACGCGATACAAGACGGTTTGCCAAAAGACAGTTGTCCTGGTTCCGTCATATGAGCGATATTCATTGGATTGACACGGATGAAAATTTTCACAAGAATTTGCAAGCAATTTATGGTATAATAGCAGGAAAGTTTAAGATCGATATTGAATATACTTTAAACCAACCTTTTGACGATGGGGGTAACGCGCAATGAACAAATCAATCAACATTCAGGATACATTTCTGAATCAACTCCGCAAAGACAGCGTGCCGGTAACCGTTTATTTGACGAACGGCTTTCAAATCCGCGGTGTCATCAAAGCATTCGACAACTTCACGATCGTCATTGACAGCGAAGGCCGTCAACAAATGGTGTACAAGCATGCGATCTCGACCTTTACCCCGCAGCGCAATGTCTCGCTCATGCAGGTTCAAGACAACGAAGCGTAACTACCGGAGCGCATGTTTTGAAACCTTTTCAGAACATGTAACGTTTAATTGGATAGCGGCACGACAGAGCAACCCTTGCGACGTGCGGGGTTGTTCTTTTTTTGATGGGCAGGAGTATACCGAATGAAGATGTTTCAATCCTCCTGTTGCCGTTTACTCATATAGGGTATAAATAGAGAGAGTGCACAATTTAGGAGTGACAGAACTGGAGGGGACCGGAGCTTATGGCTGATGGACCACGCAGCACGAAGAACAAGAAGGTAGAGAAGAAAGGCAAGAAGATCAACAAGAAACGTAAATGGGCTGTCTGGTTATTTTTTACCGGAGCGGTGGCCATAGTATGCGGCATTATCGGTTATTTGTTGATTATTTTGAACGGCGAACGCATTCTTGCAGAGAATCAGGATAAATTCATATTGCCGGAGTCTTCGACGATTTATGATTCGAAGGGAAAAGAAATTACCAAGCTGTCTCAGGCTGGCGGAAACCGTGAAACGGTGGAATTTGCTGATATTCCATTACTTATGCGCGAAGCTGTCGTTGCGACAGAAGATCGCCGCTTCGAACAGCATTCCGGGATTGACTTATATTCGATCGGTCGTGCTGTAGTTAAGGATATCGTAGCACGCAGTGCGGTTGAGGGCGGCAGCACGATTACACAGCAGCTGGCGAAGAATTTGTTCCTGAATCAGGACAAAACGTTCTTCCGTAAAGCGACGGAAGCCTCAATAGCTATTGCACTGGAGCATAAGAAGACGAAAGACGAGATCATCACGATGTACTTGAACCGGATTTACTTCGGTAAAGGTGCTTATGGGATTAAAGAAGCGGCTGACTTTTATTTTGCAACGGATCTTAAAGATCTGAAGCTCTGGCAAATGGCGACATTAGCCGCAATTCCGAAAGCACCGGGCAATTATAACCCGATTAATAATCCGATTAATTCGCAAGAGAGGCGTGCGGTAGTCCTGCAATTAATGTTTGACCAGGGCTATATCACGCAGGCCGAAATGGAAGAAGCGAAGGCAGTGGAATATAAGCGTCCGGAAAATCATACTCAAACTACGGATGATGCCAACCTCACCTTCATTGATTATGTGGTCGATGAAGCGGTGGCGAAGAGTGGTTTGACCGAGGAAGAGCTGCGGATCGGCGGCTATAAAATTTATACGACGCTGAATACGCAAGCCCAATCGGTCATGGCACGTGAGTTTGAGGATGACGACAACTTCGAGAAGAGTGTCGACGATAAGCAGGTTCAGGGTGCTATGATCATTGTCGATCACCGAAACGGTGAGATTCAAGGGATGGTCGGCGGTCGCGATTATGTGAACAAAGGGACGAACCGGGTTGTTGAACGCCGCCAGCCAGGCTCAGCCTTTAAGCCAATTGCGGTATATGGCCCTGCCGTTGAAAGCGGAGACTGGAAACCATGGTCGATTTTGCAGGATGTGAAGACCTGCTACGGCTCGTACTGTCCAACGGATTCAAACAAAGTGAAGTATATCGGTCCTGTTTCTATGCGGCAGTCCCTCAAAGAGTCTCGCAATGCCTCTGCAGTTTGGCTGCTGAACGAAATGGGGGTGAAGACCGCTCTGAAATTCGCGGATAAAATGGGCTTTGAGCTGGACAGCTCCAAAGACCGTAACCTTGCGATCGGCCTCGGCGGGTTAACCAATGGTGTTACTCCGTTTGAAATGGCGCGTGCATACAGCGCCTTCGCCAATGAGGGCAAATCGGTAGATCCGCATGCTTTACTTAAAATTACCGATAAGAATGAGGAAGTTCTTTACCAATATGACTCCCCTCAATCTGAACAGCTGATGAGTCCGGAAACGGCATACTATATGACCGACATGATGCAAGCTGTAACCGAGAAAGGCGGTACCGGAACGGCAGCTAGAATCGACCGTCCGGTAGCAGGCAAAACCGGTACAACGCAGCATGGTATCCCGGGTTTGAGGACCGGTTATAATCGTGATGCCTGGTTTGCCGGTTATACGGCTGAATGGACAGCGGTTGTTTGGATGGGCTATGATATAACCGATAAGGATCATATGATTAAGAAGAGCAGCGCGCAATCCGCCGCTATGTTCGGAAAAGTCATGCGAGATGCCATTAAAGGTGTGAAAAAAGGCAGTTTCGCTAAACCATCCGATGTTCAGGAAGAGAAACCGCCGGTTGGCATCACGAACTTCAACGCCATCTATGATGAGGCAGCGGCTATTGTGAAGCTGTCGTGGTCGCCGATAGAAGGGGAAGGCGTTCAGTACCGTGTTTATCGGAAGGAAGCAAGTGAGAAGGCCTTTACAAAGCTGCTTGATTCCTTAGATGCAACAGGTGTTGATGACATGAGTGTTGTGCCAGGGATGAGCTACACCTATTATGTGACGGCCTATGATGCTGTTAAAGATATGGAAGGGGCACCTTCCGATCAATTGACCGTAGAGATTCCGGAAGCGGAAATCACGCCGCCGCCAACGGAAGAGCCTGGTGGAGAACTTCCGCCGGGAGATGGCAATGAAACGCCTCCCGGCGACGGAACGGAGCAGCCAGGCGATGGCACAACCCCGCCGGATGATGGGAACAATGGCGGAGAAACGCCGGGAAATGGCGGAGAAACGCCTGATAACGGTGGTGAAACGCCTGGTAACGGCGGCGAACAGCCAACCGATCCCGGCAATGGAAACGGGAATAACCCTGGGAACGGCACAGGTGACTCCGGCAATACGCCGGGAGACGACGGTTCCGTTCCGGCGGATGGCCAGCCTGAACCAGGGACAGGAAACTCGAATGGAAACGGGGCGACCAATTCACCTCCGCCTGCAACGCCATAACTGAACGAAGCAGCAAAGTAAATCGCTGACTACCATTACACAATGCTTGGAGGATTTTCAGAACATGATGAACCGGACTGCACTCGTATTCATCCTATCAGCCATGTTAATCGTAACGGCTGGATGTGGAGCTAAAACTAATAATTCGGTTCAAGAGAACCAAGGTACGCCTACAGAAGCAGTAGACAACAACACAACCGGCGGTGCTGCTAACGAGGAAGAATCGCCGAAGTCCTGGCCGGAAATGCCTGCGATGGCAATCGACAAGGAGAAAACGTATAACGCAACGTTCAAGACGAACAAAGGTGAGTTCACTGTCGAACTGTTTGCGAAAGATGCGCCGCAGACCGTTAACAGCTTTGTTTTTCTCTCGAAAGAGAAGTTTTACGACGGAGTTAAATTTCATCGGATCATTAAGGATTTCATGATTCAAGGCGGAGATCCGCTTGGCAACGGAACAGGCGGTCCCGGCTATACGATCCCGGATGAGTTTAATAACGGACATAAGTTCGAGTCAGGGATTCTTGCTATGGCTAATACAGGCCAGCCTGAAAGCGGTGGCAGCCAGTTCTTCATCTGCACCGGTGCTGGGGCTGATTTCCTAAACTCGCAGCCGAATTATACGATCTTCGGAAAAGTTACGAAGGGTATGGACATAGTAACTGCAATTGCGGATACGCCGGTTGGACCTGGTAATGGCGAAGCGACGGACAGCAAGCCGACTGAAGACGTAACGATCGAATCGGTCAGCATTTCGGAGAAATAAGGAAGTCCCACAAGGAGAGCAGCCTGGCGCTGCTCTCCTTTTTTTGTTCTCGGACAAGGAGGGCTTGGTTTATTTTCAGGGGTCGCTGGAGATAGACGGTAAGATGTGGTAAGCTTTTTTTAATGAGGTAATTCTACCCTGCTGCATGACAATTTGACATGAACTGGATGTGCAGTTGTACGCGTTCTGCGCCGCAATCTAAGGGCGCGATCCTAACGGAAAGGTCGTTCCGTATGAAACGAAAATTTTCTGACCGAGCCAATTGGCGCCGCATCCTGCGAAGAAGCTATACGTGCCTCGCGATGGACGCAGACGAGTTTAGAGGACTTGTGACGTTCTACCGCATTCACGAATTGCGCGAACCGCTTTGGAAAGAATACAATGGGCGGAAATTATGCTTGGCTGACCGCGGATATTTGTGGATGCAGCATTTCCCTCGCGGAGAACACTTTGTCGTAACGACGATGTTCGATGATAAGAACCGGGTCGTTCAATGGTATATCGATATTTGCAAGACACAAGGACTGACGGATCAGCAGGTGCCTTGGTTCGATGATTTGTATTTGGATGTTGTCGTGTTGCCAAGCGGTGAAGTGTTCCTTCTGGATGAGGATGAACTGGAGGAAGCCGTGAGTCAAGGAACGGTGACGAACAAAGATGCCGCGCTCGCACGAAAGACGGCAGGGCGACTCCTATCCACGATACGTAACGGACGATTCCGTTATTTCACACTAAGCCTGAAGCATCGGAAGGCGCTTGCTCAGAACGGTGAGTTAAGTGAATCATGAAGCAAACGGTCATCTCTAAACGGCCCCATAAGCGCAGTGCCCGCAAACGTTCGAACAAATTCATCCTCCTTTTGCGGATCTGCGCTTGGGTCATGGCCTTAGGCGCTTTCTGGTGTGCTTATCTGCTGTGGGTTATCAACAGCTACGATATGCCTAAGCCTGTACCCAAAGCGGATGCAGCAATCATTCTAGGTGCAGCACTCTGGTCTGATCAGCCGAGCCCTGGACTGCGCGAGCGCCTCGATTTGGGTCTCCAATTGTACAAGCAGGGTAACTTCAAGTATTTTATTTTGTCCGGCGGACATGATCATAATGGGTCGACGCTTTCAGAGGCAGAAGGCATGCGCAATTACTTGGTGAGCAAAGGAGTTCCGGCTGAACGACTCGTGCTGGAGGAAGATTCCCGAAGCACTTACGAGAATTTGCTGTTTAGCAGGCCTTTGGCAATGAAGCGGGGGTGGAAAAGTCTGCTGCTTGTGACGAATGATTTTCATGCTCCGCGAGCTGCCGATATTGCTTCCTATTTGGACTACCCGGCAGACACTGCCGCTATTGGCTTGAAGTCGCAAGTCTTGTCTATTTCGTTCAATCAATCTCGTGAAGTGTTGGCTTTTACGAAGTGGAAGATGGATGAGCTGCTGCTCCGAATGGGGGTCCAGTTGCCGAATTCGTTCTAATTAACAGCTGCGCCCGGCTGCCTTTGAAAACTGTTAATATGGCTGAAATCACTAGAATACAATGGATTATACGTGCAGCTGATGCCGATGATTCTGCGAAGGATAGGTGATGAAGCAGATGGACGAACGAGTTGTATCAACAGGAGGGAACGGTAGCGGCAGACCTTCGCGGCAGATCAATGTGGTGCTGCGAAGCAGTGAGCCTTTTGCATCCACAAGCAGCTCAGCGCAGGCGCTGGAGAGCGAGCCGATAGCAGTTGCCAGACCGCTGCCTCCCAATGATCCCTTTCTAGAAATCGGGCGTGAGCTCGATACGATGGTGGGTCTTGATAATGTAAAGCTGCTTATTTATGAAATCTATGCGCTGCTGCAAATCAGCCGGATGCGTTCGGATGCCGGACTGACAGGCGGTTCGCATGTGTACCATATGATCTTCACGGGGAATCCGGGTACTGGTAAAACTTCGATTGCAAGAATCGTTGCCAAGCTGTTCAACAAGATGGGTGTGCTCTCCAAGGGGCATATGATCGAAGTGGAGCGAGCGGATCTCGTCGGTGAATATATCGGGCACACGGCGCAGAAAACACGTGATTTGGTGCGCAAGGCGCTCGGCGGCGTGTTATTTGTGGACGAAGCGTACAGCTTGGCTCGCGGCGGGGAGAAGGATTTCGGCAAAGAAGCAATTGATACTTTGGTTAAAGCGATGGAAGATCATCGGAATCAGTTCGTCTTGATATTAGCCGGTTATCCGCTGGAGATCGAGCATTTCCTGCTTACTAATCCCGGACTTCCGTCTCGGTTCCCGATCCAGATTGATTTCCCGGATTACTCGATTGATCAGTTGATTCAGATTGCCGAACTAATGGCTAAGGATCGGGATTACACGCTCATGCCACAGTCTGTATTTAAGCTGCGGCAGCATTTGATGCTGGAGAAGACGATGACGATGTTTGCGTTCAGCAACGCGCGCTACGTGCGCAATGTTATCGAGAAGGCATTTCGGCACCAAGCGGTGCGTTTATTGAATCAATATCCTACGGGATCTCCGGGAAAACAAGAGCTGATGGCTGTTCGGCCGGAAGATTTGAAGTGGGAAAAGTAACAGGCAAGTATGAAGGAGTGGCAATTAACCAATGCGGCAATCAACCTATGTTACCGATACGGATTTACAGGACCGAGCGATACTCGTCAGTTTGGTGACACCGAATATTAAACGGGGCTCAAGTGATCCCGAGCTTTCTCTGCAGGAGCTTGTAAGCTTGGCCGAAACAGCGGGCGTGGAAGTGCTCGCATCAATGACGCAGAACAAAGAGAAGGTCGATACAAAGTGGTTTATCGGTAAAGGCAAAGTCGAGGAACTGAGGGCGATGTCGGAGGAGCTTGGTGCAACTACAGCTATCTTCGATCAGGAGCTATCCGGCGCACAGGTTCGCAATCTCGAGGAAGCGCTGGATTTGAAAATTATCGATCGGACGCAGCTCATCCTCGATATCTTCGCACAACGTGCTAAGACGCGCGAGGGCATTATTCAAGTTGAGCTCGCTCAGCTTAGCTACTTACTTCCGCGCCTCTCCGGCCACGGCAAGAATCTGTCGCGTCTTGGCGGAGGCATCGGGACAAGAGGACCCGGTGAATCCAAGCTTGAAACGGATCGTCGTCATATTCGCGATCGGATCTCTGATCTGAAGAACGTGCTGGACGAGGTCGTGAAACATCGTACGCTTCACCGCGAGCGCAGACGGAAATCCGGCGTGCAGCAAGTCGCTTTAGTCGGTTATACAAATGCGGGCAAATCAACGTTATTGCGTGAATTGACGCAAGCTGACGTGTATGTAGAGAACCAATTGTTTGCTACGCTTGACCCTACCTCAAGAAACTTGGAGCTTCCGAGCGGCAAAGAAGTGGTGTTGACAGATACGGTAGGATTCATTCAGAATCTCCCGCATGACTTGGTTGCAGCATTCCGGGCAACACTGGAAGAGGTATGCGAAGCGGATCTGGTACTTCACGTCATTGACAGTGCATCAGAAATGCGCGAAGAGCAGATCAACGTCGTGAATAGCATCATGCGTGAGCTTGGCGCTGATGGCAAACCGCAGATTATGGTCTATAACAAGATCGATATGTGCACAGGTGACGATCATCAGTTCATACGTGCAAATGCAGGCGGTCAAGATACGCTAGTCATGAGCGCGTTCAATAAAGATGACCTAGAGCGATTGCTGCAGACGGTTCAAGATAAGCTTAGCGGAGATACACGCGTGTTCAAGCTGCCGGCCGATCGGGGCGATCTGATTGCCCTGGCTTATCGCACTGGCGACGTCATTGAGCAAGCTGTCGATGGGGATATCATTAAGCTGACTGTAGAACTGAACAAGCAAGATTTCGAAGTGCATGGACACCGTCTTGCAGCTTATGCGGAGCAAGTATAACGATACGATTAAGATGAGTTACATGAGGAGAGACAGAAGAAAGTGAAACAGCAAGAGAGTGAAAATTGGTTGGAGTTGACAAAGTGGGCGGAGGCTGCAGAAATGCAGGCCGCCCCTGTTTTTCGTTCTATCGATGGTATCAGTGAGCGTAATCAGTGGAAGGTTATTGATGCTTTCCAGAAGCATCGCGTCAGCGATTATCATTTTAACGGATCGACCGGGTATGGGTATAACGACCGTGGACGCGAAGTGCTGGATCTGGTGTATGCAGACGTTATGGGTGCAGAGGCGGCGCTTGTCAGACCGCATTTCGTATCAGGTACTCATACGATCAGCTGCGCCTTATTTGGGCTCCTTCGCCCAGGGGACGAGCTGTTATACATAACGGGGAAACCTTATGATACGCTGCATAAAGTCATCGGTAAACCTGGAGATGGGAAAGGTTCCTTGCAGGATTTTGGCATTAGCTATGGTGAGGTTGCTCCTTTGGCCGATGGTTCTATCGATTGGGAAACAGTAGCATCACGCATGACAGAGCGAACCAAAGTCATTGGTATTCAACGCTCGCGCGGATATGATTGGCGTGCATCGTACACGGTTGCTGAAATCGGAGAGATGGTCAAGCGAGTGAAAGCCCTGAAGCCTGATGTATACGTCTTCGTGGACAACTGTTACGGCGAATTTACCGAAGAACTTGAACCGACTGAAGTCGGCGTTGATCTGATGGCAGGTTCGTTAATCAAGAATCCGGGCGGCGGCATTGCTCCGACTGGCGGATATGTGGCTGGCACGAAGAAGGCGGTAGAACTGACGTCGTACAGACTTACTGCACCGGGAATTGGCGGGGAGGTTGGAGCAACGCTCGGAACGCTGCGCGCCATGTATCAAGGCTTGTTCTTGGCACCTCATTTGGTGGGACAAGCGCTCAAAGGCAGTGTCTTCGGCGCAGCCATGTTTGAATTGTTAGGCTTCGAAAGCAATCCGCGTTTCGATGCACCGCGCACGGACTTGATCCAAGCGATTCGCTTCGAGAGAGCTGAGCAGCTGATTGCCTTCGTGCAGGGCGTTCAGAAAGCTTCGGCGGTCGATGCCCATGTTGTGCCGGAACCATGGGATATGCCTGGGTATGAACACCCGGTTATTATGGCTGCAGGGACCTTTATACAGGGGGGCAGTTTGGAGCTGTCAGCTGATGCTCCGATCCGGGAACCTTACATTGCTTATATGCAAGGCGGACTTACTTACGCGCACGTCAAATACGGTGTTCTGAATGCTTTAACGGTACTTGCTGAGCGCGAATTGGTTGTAATTAAACCTCACACGACTTGACACGTTTTTGCCTCAGCGGTACAATGGTAGCATATATCAGAAACTGGAAGGTTGATGCGACATGGGTGACGAAATACGCAGAAATATGGCGCTTTTTCCGATCGGCATCGTCATGAAGTTGACCGACTTGACCGCGAGGCAAATCCGTTACTACGAGCAGCATGAACTGATAGTGCCCGCTCGTACGGCAGGGAACCAGCGGCTGTTCTCGTTCAACGATGTGGAGAGGCTGCTAGAGATTAAATCGTTAATCGAGAAGGGCGTTAACATTGCGGGCATTAAGCAAGTGATGAACCCTGTATCCAAGGAATCCGAAGACGCGACAGTCGTCAGCGAGCTGTCGGAAGTGAAGCGTCGCGAGCTCTCCGATGCACAATTGCATCGATTGCTTAAACAGCAGTTGCTAGAGAAGAGACCTGGCAAAGCATCTATGATCCAAGGCCAGCTGTCCCGTTTCTATAACAAAAAGTAATGTAAACCAACATGCCTTTAAGGAGATGATTCTGTGAGCTACAACAAAGATGACATCAGACGTATTTGCAAAGAACAGAATGTCCGGTTTATTCGTCTTCAGTTCACCGATTTGCTGGGAACAATCAAGAACGTCGAAATTCCGGTAAGTCAGCTTGAAAAGGCACTCGATAACAAGATGATGTTCGACGGCTCGTCCATCGAAGGGTATGTTCGGATTGAAGAGTCCGACATGTACCTTTACCCCGACCTTGATACATGGGTTGTATTCCCATGGGTTGCAGAGGATCGTATTGCCCGTCTGATCTGTGATGTATATATGCCAGATGGTACACCATTTGCCGGAGATCCGCGCGGCATTCTGAAGCGCGTTCTGAAGGAAGCGGAAGAGCTTGGCTTTACTGCGATGAACGTTGGACCTGAACCGGAATTTTTCCTATTCAAAACAGATGAGAAAGGCAATCCGACTACAGAGCTTAACGACCAAGGCGGATATTTCGACCTTGCGCCGATGGATCTTGGTGAGAACTGCCGCCGTGAAATCGTATTGACACTGGAAGAAATGGGCTTTGAAATCGAAGCTTCTCACCATGAGGTGGCTCCAGGTCAGCACGAAATCGACTTTAAATATGCGGATGCAATTAAAGCAGCCGATCAAATTCAAACGTTTAAGCTGGTAGTCAAAACCATTGCTCGCCAGCACGGACTGCATGCTTCGTTTATGCCGAAGCCGCTCTTCGGTGTGAATGGTTCCGGTATGCACTGTCACCAATCGTTGTTCCGCGGTAACGTAAACGCGTTCTACGATGAGAGCGACAAGCTGGGCCTTAGCCAAATCGCTCGTTATTACATGGCTGGCATGCTGAACCATGCACGTGCCTTCGCAGCGATTACGAACCCAACTGTAAATTCGTACAAGCGTCTGGTACCAGGCTATGAGGCGCCTTGTTATGTAGCATGGTCTGCGAGCAACCGCAGTCCGATGATTCGGATTCCGGCTTCACGCGGTCTCAGCACACGGATTGAAGTGCGCAGCCCAGACCCTGCGGCTAATCCATACCTAGCGCTTGCAGTTATGCTTAAAGCAGGTCTTGACGGTATCCGCAACAAGACTCCGCTGCCGGCTCCAACTGACCGTAACATCTACGTGATGACGGATGAAGAGCGTATTGAAGAAGGCATCCCGAGCTTGCCGGATGACCTGAAAGAAGCATTGACGGAGCTGCTTCGCAGCGAAGTGATTTGTGAAGCGCTTGGCGACCATGCGCTTGCACACTTCTATGAGCTTAAAGAAATCGAGTGGGACATGTACCGTACGCAAATCCACGAGTGGGAACGCGATCAGTACCTGACGCTCTACTAGAACCGGAAACCCTTGACGCCTCTGGCGTTGAGGGTTTTTTTGTGTCTGAGGATGGAAGTGTTTCCGCACTTGTACCTCTCAATCCGCATAGTATGCCACAACAGTAATACATGAAGGAGGCAGCGAGTGTGAAGGAGAGGGCGGCGACAAAAGCGGAAAAACAGTTTCGGCTTACCGGGGCGATATTATCACATGTAGCAGCAACAATGGTGCCATTCTTAAGGAAGATCGCACTGAATTATACCTATGCACTGAAATGGTCCAAGGCTATTCGAGGCGCGGATTTGGATACCTTATCCGCTCTGTTTAAGTCGGTAGTGCCTTCTGCAAAGTTAAACGGCTTCTCGACGAATGCGATTGGCTATTTCTTCGATTTCGAGTTTCCGGAGCCTATCCTTCAATATTCCATTGGAACGACGATTCCACCGGGGACAACGCAATTCACGTTCTCCACTCCGATTCATAGAGCGATTGCAAGAGCAGTTCTGCCCTTCTATAAAGCACTTCTATGTTCTTCAACTTACGCAGCTGCGGTAGCTGCGGCTGTGAACAACAACAATCGAACACGGCTATCCTATTTGATTCGACAAAAAGTAACGGCATATGCGCTTAAATCGATTCAGATTGATTTCTCCGGCATAGCCTTAAGTTTCAAGTACAAGAGCAGTAAATTCACTTATCGTCATTTGTTATTCCGTGAAATTGTAGGTTAGCTGACATTGCGGAGGTACATCTACGAGGGGAGGACCGAAAAGGGGCATTTCTTATCGCTGCTGCAGCGATAAGAAATGCCCCTTTGTTTCGTTCATTTAGTGGATGTCGCGGAAAAGTCCAATGACTTTACCGAGTATGGATACATTACGCAGACGAATAGGTTCCATCGTCGAGTTCTCCGGTTGAAGACGGATATGGTCCTTCTCTTTATAGAAGGTTTTCACAGTAGCTTCGTCTTCTTCAGTCATCGCTACGACGATATCGCCGTTCGAAGCGGTTTGCTGTTGGCGGACAATGACGTAATCGCCGTTATGAATGCCTGCTTCGATCATACTCTCTCCAACAACGCTAAGGATAAATACGTTGTGGTCACCAACCTTGTCAGCTGGAAGGGGGAAGTAATCTTCGATATTCTCTGTTGCCGTAATCGGTACACCGGCAGTTACCTTACCTACTACAGGGACCTTTGCAATGGAGAGAGGGAATGGAATCTCGTTGTCTTCGCCGTCCAAAATCTCAATCGCGCGAGGTTTGGTTGGATCGCGGCGAATAAGGCCTTTCTTCTCCAGGCGATCAAGATGGCCGTGAACAGTTGAGCTGGAAGCGAGTCCGACCGCTTCGCCAATCTCACGAACGGAAGGCGGATAGCCTTTCTCGCGTACTTCCGTCTTAATGAATTCTAGTATCGCCTGCTGGCGGTTTGAAAGTTTCGACACCGGAATCACTCCAAAGTTTCATTTGTGTCAAATTATAGCACAGAACCGGAGTTCGTACAAACATAAGTTCGAGAAACACAAGTTCGCATATTTTCACGAACAAATGTTCCAATTGCGCTTGACTGCAAACAAGCGTTCGTGTTATTCTAAATTTAACAAAAACAGAACAAACGTTTGGGGTGCTGGTGAATGATGACAACAATGTCCACTTACTCTTCTACTTATAAAGGTGAAACTCGCAATACACGCGCTGTGAAGCGTACTTGGCAAGAGAGAAGAACAGAACGTTTACTAATGAGGCTAGCCGTTGCTACATTGTTTTTCGTACTGCTTTTCACAGGATTGTCACTGATGACAAGCCAAGCTAACAGTGAGCATCCGACAGCACCTACTGCTTCGGAGCAGATCGTCATTGTTGGCTCCGGTGACACACTTTGGAATATCGCTAGCAGTATTCGCAAGGAAGGTGAAGATATTCGTCATGTTGTTTTCGACTTGAAACAACGGAACAACTTGACCTCTAGCTCGCTGCAAGCCGGACAATCCTTAATTATTCCTGCCGAATAACTAGATGATATACCGCATCTACTTCTATAATAGGAATACATACTTACAAGAACGTTCTATAAGCATCTGCATTCACAAGTCTGAGCCCCCGTTGCTCAGGCTTTTTTCATTTTCGTGGTATAACGTATAAATAGGGTGAACTTGACGTGATGGAGCGCGGTCAAGACTAGTGGAATCAAGCGCTGGAGAGGTCCATTTCGCCTTGACAATGGGCAATTAAAAATGTCAAAGTAAAGAATGACATGTTGGCCGATTCAGGAAAGGAGCATAATGGATATGGAGAAGATCATCGCCCGTATTAATGAATTATCCAGAAAGAACAAAACAGTAGGGTTATCCCCGGAGGAACTGGTCGAACGCGACGAGCTTCGCCGTCTATATCTTGAGAATTTCAAGAAAAACTTCCGTAATCAACTCGATACCATTAAATATGTGGAGGATGAAGAGGACGGGGACGATACGATCAAGCATTAGCAGCAGTCTATTCGAAGGAGGACATGTAGCATGCAATATCGTTTACTTGGCCGAAGCGGTTTAGCCGTATCGGAGCTTTGTTTAGGTACAATGACGTTCGGTAACACGACGAGCGAGACGGATTCGATAGAGATGATGAATCGTTTCTTCGAGAAAGGCGGCAATTTCCTCGATACTGCGAACGTATATGTTTCCGGGCGTTCTGAAGAGATTGTAGGTAAGGCGATAAAAGATAGACGCTCCGAAGTTGTACTCGCAACGAAAGTGAGATTTGCGACCGCAAACCATCCAAACGGCGTTGGTGTTTCCAGAAAGCATATTATGGATGCTGTTGAAGCAAGCTTGAAGAGACTGGATACCGACTATATCGACCTCTACCAAGTTCATGTATGGGATCACGCTACACCGATCGAAGAGACGCTTCGCGCGCTCGATGATCTGGTTACATCAGGGAAAGTTCGTTATATCGGCTGTTCCAATTTCTTCGCATGGCAGCTCATGAAGTCTTTGTCTACGAGCGATTGGAATCGTTATGTTCGTTTTATCTCGATTCAACCGCAATACAGCCTGGTTAGTCGTGAGATGGACCGCGAGATGTTGTCTTTGTGCTTGGAAGAGAATGTAGGTATTATTCCTTGGGCACCACTAGGCGGCGGATTTCTGACAGGCAGGTACACACAAGATGAGCCTGTAAGTGGAAGATTAACTTCCAAGCAAGGTGAGAGCTCGTGGGCAAATCGTGCTAGCGAGGATAATTTCGCAGTGCTTGAAGCAGTCCTAAGCGCAGCGAAAGAACTGGATCGAACACCTGCTCAAGTCGCGCTGTCATGGCTGCTTCAACGTAAAGGGATAACGTCTCCAATCTTTGGCGCTAGCACATTGGAACAGTTTGAAGAAAATATGGGTGCTATCGGTTGGACGATGCCGGATTCAGTATGGAACAAGCTGGACGAAGTAAGCGCATTGCCTAGCGAATATCCGAACCGTTTTATTGCGAAATTCGCTAGACCGATCTAACTTAGAGCAAGCAGATTTACAGCGTGTTTAAGATTATGAAGGAGGAACACCCTTGTCAAGATCGTGGGAACGTAAAGTACAGAAGAACCAAGCAGAAATTAACAAACAACGTAAGAAGCATGGAAAGGCGCCGCTTATGGCGGCCAAATCAAGTGCAGAGAAGCTCGACACCTATAAAGGAAGAAGCTACTTGATGCCAGCATTTCTGCTGCTGTTCATCCTTTTCTATGTGATCGTAACGGTTACTGCTGATACGTATAAGCAGACAGGTAACATGTTCTGGCTGACAGTAGCGTGTTATGTCATCTTAGCTTTGCTCTTCACGCTGCGCCGCCCGTATCTTTCGGTCGGCGGTGACTTTATTCGTTCCCGTCGCTTCACCGGTGATCGCTCGATTTATGTGAGCAACATAAAGGCCATTACCTCGCAGAAGGGCTACATAGTCGTTGAGCAGCATAAAGGCGGAAACTGGGTGTTCTCGCGTGTAATCAACCGTTTCCCGACGGATCAGATGTCGGAGCGTTTGCGGACGTTTTCCGCGCAGCATGGTATTGCATTTACTGAAAAATAATTCGGAAGTGGAGTGCAGACACAATTATGGCTAAACAAGCAGTCTTATTTGATCTCGACGATACACTATTATGGGATGACCGAAGTGTACAGGAAGCATTTGATGCGACCTGCCAAACTGCTGCAGCACAAACCGGAGTAGATGCGAAAAGCTTGGAAGAAGCCGTTCGCCGTGAAGCTCGCGCGCTCTATGAATCCTATGAAACGTTCCCATTCACCAAAATGATCGGAATCAATCCGTTTGAGGGGCTATGGGCGAACTTTCTGGAGGGGGAACAAGAAGAGTTCCGCAAGCTCCAGCAGCTCGCTCCGGCCTATCGCCGCGAAGCTTGGACACTGGGCCTAAAGGCATTAGGCGTGGACAATGCAGAGCTGGGAGCTCAGCTAGCAGAGCAATTCCCTGCTGAACGTCGCAGTCGTCCCTATGTATATGAAGAGACGTTTGCAATCTTGGACCAGCTGAAAGGAAAGTACAAGCTTCTGCTGCTGACGAACGGATCACCTGATCTGCAGCGCGAGAAGCTGGCAGGCGTTCCGGCGATCGTGCCTTATTTTGATCATATTATTATTTCCGGTGAATTTGGCCAAGGCAAGCCGGCTGCGGCCATCTTCCATCATGCTTTAGAGCGTCTTGGCGTTGAGCCGGAGCATGGCATCATGGTGGGGGACAAGCTGACTACGGATATTCTGGGAGCTAATACGATTGGCATGACGTCCGTGTGGATTAATCGCCACGGCATGACGCGTTCAGACGAAATTATTCCTTCGCATGAAATCAAGCATTTGGAAGAGTTGCTGCCTTTGCTTCTCTAATCTGAGATGAGAGCAGCGCTAATAGAAGAAGTACAAATAAGAAGACCCGTCCGAGGACGGGTCTTCTTATTTCGAATCAGGGCATTATGCGAAAGCAGGATCTTCGATATTGTGAGCAACCCAGCCGTCTTTCTCAATAAAGAGGCGAACAGCAATAATTTCGCGGTTGTCCATCAGTGTGAAGAAATGCGCTTTGTTCTCCGGTACAGAGATGACGTCGCCAGCTTCTAGCTCAACATCGAAATAACCGGTTTCTTCGTCACCTTTAATAATGAAGATACCGCGTCCGGACACGATGCCGCGGATTTCATCTTCGGTGTGGATGTGGATCTGCTCAAACTTCTTCAGCAATTCTTCGATGTTCGGGGTCGCGTCAGAGAGTGAGATAACATCCCAAATTTTGTATCCGCGACGTGCTGCAAGGTCACGGATTTCATCGTCGTATGTGCTAAGGATCGTTTGCTTCTCTTCATCATTCAATACAAATTTGTTATGAAGTTCAGTTGGAAGCTTGCTTGCATCCCAGTGCTCATATAGTACTTCTTGCTTCTCTAGAAAAGCACGGACGTTCTCTTCGCCGGAGATGCGCTCATCCGTGCTGCGAATTCGAATTTCTGCCATCGAATAATCCCTCTTTTCACCAAAATCGTAATTCCGATCAGAATAATTATAGAACAAAACGATTGACCTGAAAAGGTTCTTTGCACGCGCGGTGAATTCTGGTAGAGTATAGGGAAATGATTTTTGCTGAATTGACCACGCCTAGGCTTCAATTAGGCAGTGAGTTGGATTATCGGAAGGGAAGTGCATCTTTTGACGAAACCGACAATGCAGGACATGCTCGCGAAACGAATTCTCATCCTCGATGGGGCAATGGGAACGATGATTCAACAGGCGGATCTGGGGCCGGAGGATTTTGGCGGCGAAGAACTGGACGGCTGTAATGAAATGCTCGTTCTGACACGTCCCGATGTTATACAAGGTATCCATGAAGCTTACTTGGCTGCAGGTGCAGACATTCTCGAAACCAATACGTTCGGCGCGACAAGCGTCGTCCTTGCTGAATATGACATCCCGGAGAAAACAAGAGAGATCAATCTTGCTGCGGCATCCCTTGCCCGTGCTGCTGCGGATAAATACTCCACACCGGACAAGCCGCGTTACGTAGCCGGAGCACTTGGACCTACTACGAAGACACTGTCAGTAACAGGCGGAGTAACGTTTGATGAGTTGGTGGAGAGCTATTACGAGCAAGCCATCGCGCTTATCGAAGGCGGCGTTGATGCCATGCTGCTGGAAACTTCACAAGATACACTGAACGTGAAAGCCGGCACGATCGGTATTCATAAAGCCTTTGAAGAAGCAGGCAGGACGCTTCCACTGATGATTTCCGGTACGATCGAGCCGATGGGCACGACACTAGCCGGACAGAATATTGAATCCTTCTATATCTCGCTTGAGCACATGAACCCCATCTCAATCGGGCTTAACTGCGCAACAGGTCCGGAGTTCATGCGTGACCATATCCGTTCCCTCTCTGCGATTTCGCATGCGGCAGTCAGTTGCTACCCGAATGCCGGTTTGCCGGATGAGAATGGGAAGTATCACGAGTCGCCGGAATCGCTTGCGAAGAAAATCGCTGCTTTTGCCGAGCAGGGCTGGATTAATATCGCTGGCGGCTGCTGCGGCACAACGCCGGATCATATCCGCGCCATGGCCGAGACACTGGCGAATTACGCGCCGCGTACGAAGCAAGGTGAGCATCCGCCGGCTGTTTCCGGTATTGAAACGGTGTTTATTGAAGAAGATAACCGCCCGATTATGATCGGTGAGCGTACGAACATTTCCGGATCACGGAAATTCAAACGACTCATTAAAGAAGAGAAATATGATGAAGCGTCCGAAATTGCCCGTGCTCAAGTAAAGGGCGGCGCCCACATTATTGATATTAACCTGCAGGATACAGACATTGATGAGGCACATGCCGTTCATCAATTTTTGCCTGAAGTCGTGAAGAAGATTAAAGTACCGCTCATGCTCGATTCCACATACGATCATATTATTGAGCTGGGCCTGAAGTATTCCCAAGGGAAAGCAATCATCAACTCCATTAACCTGGAAGATGGAGAATCAAAGTTCGAGAAGATATTGCCGCTCATTCATCGTTATGGGGCAGCTGTTGTTTGTATTCTTATCGACGAGCGTGGACAAGCCGTATCTCGCGAAGCAAAGATGGAAGTGGCAACACGTTCGTATGAGCTGCTTACCGAGAAATATGGCATGAATCCGGAAGATATTATTTTTGACCCGAACATGTTCCCGGTTGGCTCCGGTGACCCGCAGTATATTGGTTCTGCAGTAGAGACCATTGAAGGCATTAAGATGATTAAAGCAAAATATCCGAAGGCGAAGACGATTCTCGGCCTAAGTAATATCTCATTCGGTTTGCCGGATGCGGGTCGCGAAGTGCTTAACTCGGTCTATCTGTATCACACGACGAAGGCAGGTCTTGATTATGCAATCGTGAATACGGAGAAACTGGAGCGGTATGCATCCATTCCGGAAGAAGAGCGCCGCCTTGCTGAGGAATTGATCTATAATACGAACGATGAGACATTGGCAGCGTTCGTAGCAGCTTTCCGTGAGAAGAAGGTTGTGAAGAAAGAGAAGATCTCAACGTTGACGCTTGAAGAGCGCCTTGCTTCTTATGTGGTTGAAGGTACGAAGGAAGGACTTTACCCGGATCTTGATGAAGCGCTGAAGAAATACTCGCCGCTTGAAATCATCAACGGCGCGCTGATGAGAGGGATGGAGGAAGTCGGTCGGTTATTCAACGGGAATGAGCTGATCGTGGCAGAGGTGCTGCAAAGCGCCGAAGTGATGAAAGCTTCCGTTACGTATCTGGAACCGTTCATGGAGAAGAATGAAACGGCTGTTAAAGGTAAAATCATACTGGCAACCGTTAAAGGCGATGTCCATGATATCGGTAAAAATCTGGTCGAAATCATCTTATCCAACAATGGCTACAAAATTATTAACCTAGGCATTAAAGTGCCGCCTGAACAAATTATTGAAGC
This sequence comes from Paenibacillus sp. N22P23, assembly GCF_059383735.1. Taxonomy (NCBI): domain Bacteria; kingdom Bacillati; phylum Bacillota; class Bacilli; order Caryophanales; family Paenibacillaceae; genus Paenibacillus; species Paenibacillus sp. N22P23. The sequence continues at coordinate 1,591,176 of NZ_JBXENT010000001.1, read as the reverse complement.
CTACCGTAAGGAACCGGTTGATGCCATTGGTCTCTCGGGTCTTCTCGTAAAATCGGCGCAGCAGATGATATTGACGGCGCAGGATTTGCGCAGTGCAGGCATTGACGCTCCGATTCTGGTTGGAGGCGCGGCGCTGACTCGTAAATTTACGAAACATCGGATCGGACCTGAATATGACGGCTTGGTGCTGTATGCGAAGGATGCGATGGATGGTCTGGACATCGCCAACAAGCTGATGGACAAACAACATCGCCTCGTCTACGAGGAGGAGATGGCTGCTCTCAAAGCTTCCGGTTACTTGGAAGAAACGGAGAAGAAGCCGCTTCCTGAGCTGACTCGTGCAGTGAAATCGAATGTATCCAAGGATGCGCCTGTATACATCCCGCCGGACACGGACCGTCACGTTCTTCGTAATGTGCCAATTCCGCATGTCGCGCCTTACATTAATATGCAAATGCTGCTTGGCCATCATCTCGGCTTGAAGGGCAATGTGGATTCACTCCTTGCCGAAGGCAATGAGAAAGCCGTTAATTTGAAAGAAACGGTTGACGGACTGATTGCCGATGCCGCGAAAGGGTTATTGAAGGCAAATGGAATGTATCGATTCTTCCCGGCGCAATCGTCGGGTAACGATATTATTATCTATGACCCGAGCAAGCCTGGTGTCGAGATCAAACGATTTACGTTCCCGCGTCAGCAAGTTGAACCTTACCTCTGCTTAGCGGACTTCTTGAAATCCGTGGAAAGCGGCGTAATGGATTACGTTGGATTCCTCGTTGTAACAGCAGGCGAAGGCGTAAGAGAGAAAGCAACCGAGCTGAAAGACAATGGCGACTACTTGCGCTCACATGCGCTGCAATCCGTTGCACTTGAGGTTGCGGAAGCAATGGCCGAACGCGTCCATCATTTGATGCGCGATACTTGGGGCTTCCCGGATCACCCGGACATGACGATGAAACAGCGCCATGGTGCTCGTTATCAAGGTATTCGTGTATCGTTTGGTTACCCGGCTTGTCCGAATCTGGAAGATCAACAGCCATTGTTTGAGCTGATGAAACCCGAAGACATCGGCGTGCAATTGACAGAAGGTTTCATGATGGAGCCGGAAGCATCCGTATCCGCAATGGTATTTGCCCATCCGGAAGCGCAGTATTTCAACGTAGAGAAAGCGTAACAGATAGAATAGGTACCCTCCGAATTTGCGGTGTTCAGCCGCAGCTTTGGAGGGTATTGTTATAGACAGCTTTAGGATGGAGATTGGAGGGAGCATGCATGCAGCTCACGTTTCTCGGTACAAGCGCAGGAAGGCCAACGAAAACACGCAATGTCACTTCCATTGCCCTGTGTCTTCCTGAACCGTATTGCGGGTTCTGGCTGTTCGACACCGGCGAAGGCACACAGCATAGGCTGCTTCACGGTGGATTGAAGTTAAATAAATTGGAACGTATTTTTATTACACATTTGCATGGCGATCATCTCTACGGATTGCCGGGTTTGCTGAGCAGTCGGACGTATTTTGAGGGGGCAGGTCCGCTTCAGATCTACGGCCCGGCCGGATTGAAAGAATATCTGAACGTCATTTTCCTACATAGCGGGGTTCATCTTGGCTATGAGCTTGAAGTTATTGAGGTTACAGCCGGTGAGGTTGCTGCAGATGATCGATTCATCGTGGAGGCCGCAGAGCTTGATCATCGGCTCCCATGCTTCGGTTACCGCATTACCGAGCGCCCGCAGCAGGGCCAGCTTAATCTGTCGCTCCTTGCAGAGCTTGGCGTTCGGCCAGGTCCCTTGTATGGCAAGCTCAAACGTGGCGAATCGATAACACTTGAGGATGGCCGTACCATCTCCTCCTCCGATGTAGTCGGTCCGCAGTTGCCCGGACGTGTGGTCACCATTCTCGGTGATACTACGCCATGCAACAATGCCATTCTACTGGCAAAGGATGCCGATCTGCTCGTGCATGAAGCAACCTTCGCAGGTGGAATGGAGGAGAAAGCAGCTGCTTACGGCCATTCCACGATTCGCCAAGCCGCTGAGATTGCATCTGCAGCTGGGGTCAAACGGCTGGTAGTCACGCATTTCAGCTCCCGTTTCGACGATGAAGCCGTAGCGGAACTGGTGGCTGATGCACGGACGATTTTCCCTCATACAGATGCAGCGTTCGATTATGCAGAATTCCAAGTGAAGCGTTCAACATAATAGCATCCTATGGTGACAAGTGGAGTAAGCCCAGAAGCCGTCCAATCGCAAGCTGCGACAGGGCGGCTTTTGCCGCTTGTAAAAAATAGGGCTTTTTTTATTTTAACCCGAGCGGTTATAATGAGGGGAACAGTCGTTCTATCACGGGGGTTATCAATCATGATTCGAAAGAAAAATCTTTCCGAGCTCGTACAAGAATTAAGAGTGAATGAAAATGTCATCAACTGGCACGAAGTTGAACCAATAGAAGCTAGAACAAGACCGATGCCCGAAAGTGTAGACGCAAGAATTAAAGCAGCTTTAGGTAAACGAGGAATTGAAGAGTTATACAGCCATCAGTACACTGCCTACGAAACCATACGTAAAGGTGAGAACATGGTCGCTGTAACCCCAACTGCATCGGGGAAAACGCTCTGCTATAACCTCCCCGTTCTACAGGCTATCGCCGAAGACGACGCCAGCCGCGCGCTGTATTTGTTCCCTACGAAGGCGCTGGCGCAGGATCAGAAGAGCGAACTGAACGAAATTATTGCCGAAATGGGAATCGACATCAAAAGTTTTACGTATGACGGTGACACTTCTCCGGAAATTCGGCAAATTGTTAAGAATGTCGGTCATATTGTAATTACTAACCCGGATATGCTTCACTCTGCTATTCTTCCTCATCATACGAAATGGATTAGCTTATTTAGCAATCTTAAATATATCGTCATTGACGAACTGCATACATACAGAGGCGTCTTCGGCAGTCATGTAGCCAATGTAATTCGAAGGCTGCAGCGAATCTGTAAGTTTTACGGCAGCAATCCGATTTTTATCTGTACCTCAGCAACGATCGCGAACCCGAGGGAGCTGGCCGAACAGCTTACAGGAAAACCAATGCGTTTGGTTGACGACAACGGCGCTCCGAGAGGGAGAAAACACTTTGTTTTTTATAATCCTCCCATCGTCAATAAGGCGTTGAATCTAAGAAAAAGTGCAACGGTTGAAGTCAATCAATTGGCCAAACAATTTCTAGCCAATAAAGTGCAAACCATCGTTTTTGCCCGCAGCCGGGTAAGAGTAGAGCTTATTCTAAGTCACTTGCAGGAACTAGTGAAAAATGAACTAGGAAGCAAATCCATTCGGGGCTATCGAGGCGGATACTTACCCAATCAGCGTCGAGAGATCGAACGAGGATTAAGGAACGGTGAAATCGTAGGCGTAGTAAGTACGAATGCGCTGGAGCTTGGCGTAGACATTGGGCAGCTGCAAGTCTGCATCATGTCAGGATATCCCGGCAGCGTCGCCAGCACTTGGCAGCAAGCAGGCCGAGCCGGCAGACGTCATGGCGAAGCTTTGGTAGTGATGGTAGCCAGTAATACACCGATCGACCAATATATAGTGCAGAATCCTGACTATTTCTTTGAACGTTCCCCGGAATCGGCACGCATAAACCCTGAGAATTTATTGATTCTGATCGACCATTTGCGATGTGCTGCGTATGAGCTTCCACTCAAATTGGGGGAAGAATTCGGACCGTTAGAGATCACAGACATCCTGGAATATCTAGTGGAAGAAAGGGTGCTTACCCAATCCGGAGGGGCATTCTACTGGGCGAATCAATCATTCCCTGCCCACGAAGTGAGCCTGCGATCTGCAGCACAAGAAAATGTCGTCATTATCGACCAATCCGAGAGAGGAAATGTTAAAATCATTGGCGAGATGGACAGATTCAGCGCGATGACCCTATTGCATGATGAAGCTATCTATTTGCACGAAGGGGTACAGTTCCAAGTAGAAAAGTTGGATTGGGAGCATAAGAAAGCGTATGTACGGGAAGTCGATGTAGAGTATTACACGGACGCCAACCTAGCGGTTAAGCTAAAGGTCTTATCCATAGATTTATCGAAAAAAAGGCAAACGACTTCCATTCATTATGGCGATGCGGCCGTAAATGTGATGGCGACCATGTACAAAAAAATCCGTTTATCGAGCTTCGAGAATATCGGATACGGGCCAATAAAGCTGCCGGAAGAAGAGCTGCATACGAGCGCGACCTGGGTAGAGATAAACGAGGTTGACCCAACGATAGAAACCAAAACACTTGAACAGCTGCTTATGGGAATATCGAATGTAATTAGACATATTGTACCTGTACATGTCATGTGCGATCGAAGCGACATTCATGTGGTTTCACAGATTAGGGCTGAACATTCGCAGCTGCCTACGATATTTATATATGATCATTACCCCGGTGGTATCGGATTGGCGGAAGACGTATATAAAAGATTCGATGATATCAAAGCAGCAGCGAAAAATCTCATTCAGAAATGCCCTTGTGAAGCTGGCTGCCCATCCTGCATTGGCACTGAAATAGCAGGGATAAATGCAAAGAAAAAATCGCTTTTCATTATGGAGGGGTTATGAGCGGGTTAAGGGATCGGCTGCTGCGACTTAAGAATGCGCAAGTCGCTCAGGAAGAACGACTTGCTGGTATGGTTAACCATGCTGAGACGGCGGGTATTGCCGGGTGTGAAAAGTCAGCTGTCATACATGGTGGTGAACAGTCTCCTGATGCGTCAGTCGCTGCAGTCTCAGCAGATGCGACCCTAGATGACGTGCTTTCTCCAGCGTGGGATGAGCTCGGCGTGCGCCTTGTGCAGTCGACGGAAGGCGCATTTCTAGTACGGGAAAGCCGCTATCCATTAACACATATGCATGGGATTCATCAGTTAAACGAGCTCTCGGAAGCCCAAATCAGCCTCGATGCATTTCGCAAACCGGAATCCATTGACCTTGGGTACACGAATTTGTTATTTCTTGATTTAGAAACAACCGGACTCGGAGTCGGAGCGGGTAATGTCCCTTTCATGGTAGGGCTAGCTTATTTGCAGGATGATGTGTTCATTGTCGAGCAAATGCTCATTCGTCATCCGGCTGAGGAACGGGCGATGATCGGCTATTTATGCAATCTTCTTCCCAGCTTTACACACTTAGTCACATACAACGGTCGGACATTCGACTGGCCTGTGTTATACAATCGGTTTATTCTTAACGGCTTCCGAACGTTTCAGTGGGAGCCGATCCATATCGATTTATTGTACCCGTCTCGGTCTGTATGGCGAAATACGCTGGTATCATGCCGGTTAAGTCATGTGGAAGAAGAACGTCTTGGCATTACACGACTTGATGATGTGCCGGGTTCACAAGCACCGGCTATCTATTTTCAATATTTAGCTGACAGCAATCCAGAACCGCTGCTCGGTGTATTTCTGCACAATGAGTGCGATATGCTTTCCTTGGCTGCACTGGCAATCCGGTTTGGCTACTTGCTTGGCGGAAGAATAGGAACGGGAACGGTTCCGATGCCGGAGGAAGCGGAGGAACTGCTGCGCACGGGGCTATGGCTGGAGAAAATGGGGAAACCGGAACTTGCTGAGCCGCTCTATGCTGCTGCAGCCGAACATCCTCGTCCAACGATCAGAGGCTTGTGTTTACTGGCGGAACGAGACAAGAAATGTGGAAATTGGCAGCGTGCTGTGGTATTGTGGCAGAAGGCTGTAGATGAAGCAACACATGCTGCTTGGCCGGATTATGAAGGGCATATAGAGCTAGCGATGTATTATGAGCACAAGACGAAGCAGTTGGATGAAGCACTTGTTCTGGCCGAAACAGCATTCGCCATCGCTCAGCGTCGCCTTGCCGGTCTGCGGCTTAAAGGTAATCGGCGCTCAGAGTTAGATGAGCTCCGTAAGCGGATAGACCGTTTGCGCAGGAAGTTAAATAAATTAGCTGAAGCTAAGTAGAAGGAGTGGACATCCATGAGCGTCAATTCGCTTCGCGGTCTGCTCATTGATTTGGACGGAACGATGTACCATGGCGGCATTATGATTCCGGGAGCAGATACGCTCATTGCGGCGCTGCGTCGACTAAATATTCAGTTCTTATTCGTAACGAACAATTCTTCCGCTACGCCTGAGGCTTTCGCTGAACGACTAAGTGCGATGGGAATCCAGACGAATCCATCTGAGGTATGTACTTCGGCACAAGGTGCTGCGGCCTATATTGCTGAGCGGCAACCAGGAGCGCGAGTACATGTCATTGGAGAGCATGGGCTGCGAACAGCCTTACAGGATGCCGGTTTGCAGCTGGTAGAAGAAGAGCCTGATATCGTCGTGCAGGGAATTGATAAGCAGCTTACCTACGATAAAGTGGCCAAAGCGGTCACATATATCCGCAGCGGTGCAAGCTATATTTTGACGAATCCGGATTTGCTTGTGCCTGCCGAACATGGCTTGGTTCCGGGAGCCGGATCGATTGGTGCGATGCTGCGGGCAGCATCCGGTGTCGAACCGATTGTTATTGGGAAACCATCGGCGATCTTAATGGATTTTGCTCTGAAACGGCTGGGGCTGCATGCATCTGAGACATGGATGATCGGAGATAATCCAGCTACGGATATAGCAGCAGCGCAATCCGTAAATTGTCCGTCAATCCTTGTTTTAACCGGGCTCGCAACAGGCGACAATTATAAGGAATTACTTGCGGCAGCCGGCTGTGAGGCAACGGTCATTATTGATAACTTACATACCCTGGAGCAGTTTATAGGCAATCAGCTGGCAAGCGGGCAGCAGAGCCGATAGGAAGGAAGAAGTGCGATGCCGGAATGGCCGGAAATGGAACATTATCGCAACATGCTGACGGAGCGGATCTCCGGACAGCCGATTATGAAAGTGCAGGTTACGCGTCAGAAATCGATCAACGTTCCGGTGGAAACCTTTGAACAGGAGTTGATCGGGAGAACCGTCTGGTTTGTAGAGCGTCGCGGAAAAATGTTGATTCTGCATCTGGATAATGGAAAACGACTGCTGCTGCATCTCATGCTGGGCGGTATGATTCGTTATGAAGCACGCGACCTCGATGTCGCGCAGAAGACGGATCGCACCGTTCAAGTTGCGATTGGTTTTCCTCAAGGGGAACTGTGCTTTATCGGACTTCGCTTAGGTTACATCCATCTGTTGACCGTAAAGGAAACGATTGCACGCTTAGCAGATCTAGGGCCTGAGCCATTCGACAAATGGTTGACGCTGGAGAAGTTCAAGGAACGGTTCAAAGGCCGCCGTGGATCACTGAAGACTGCGCTTGTCGAGCAGCGCGTTATCGCAGGCATTGGCAACTGCTATGCTGATGAAATTGCCTTCGAAGCGAGAATTCGCCCGGATGCAAAGCTAGCAGCAATTGAGCCTGAATCGTGGGAACGCATCTACAATGCTATGCACAAAGTGCTGCAATCGGCATTAGCGCAAGGTGGTTATATGGAGATGCCGCTCACGAATGAGGATACGGTTACCGGCGGTTACAATAACCAATGCCTCGTCTACGATCGCGGCGGAGAACCTTGCTTAAACTGCGGTGGTACCATCGTGCAGGAAGAGATCAACTCGCGCAAGATGTTCTATTGTCCTGCCTGCCAGAAGGATAGGTAGACCCGATGAAGACCGGATTTCATGTTTCCACCAAAGGCGGTTACAGGGAAGCGGCAAGGCGAGCGGCAGCATACGGTGCTGTCGCTTATCAATATTTCCCGAAAAATCCGAGAAGTCTTTCTGTGAAAGTCATTGACTACAGTGAAGCGAAACGGTGTGCAACATTCTGTGAGGAACGAGGCATCGTTTCCATTGCCCATTCTCCGTATCCGACTAATGTGGCATCAGAAGATGCGGACCATCGCGCGCGAACCGTAGATTCGCTGTTGAATGATCTCGAAATTGCCGAAGCCTGTGGTTCGCTGGGTGTTGTGGTGCATTTCGGCGTCTATAAAGGGCCAGACCCGCTTGAGGGTTACCGTAATGCTGTAGGGACATTAAGCGCGGTTACTTCGCAGTGGAACGGCAGGGCTAAGCTGCTCATAGAGAATCAAGCCGGTGATCATACCTTCATGGGGACGACGATGGAAGAGCTGGCACAGATTCGCAATCTATGCGTGGATCCCCACAAAATCGGCTTTTGCTTGGATACCTGTCATCTGTTTGCAAGCGGGGTATGGGATGGCAGTCCCCAAGCTGAATGGATGGACAAAGCACAAGAGCTTGGTGTGCTTTCGCAGCTGACCGCGATTCACCTCAACGATTCCGTATATCCAAGCGGCGAGAAGAGAGATCGTCATGCGAGGATCGGAGAAGGTTATATTGGGGAACGTGGATTGACCTGGCTGCTGCGTCACCCGCTGCTGAAGCAAGTTCCATTCGTACTGGAGACCCCATCTGGGGAAGATGGTACGCACAGGGGACAGATGGAGTTGATCCAGCGGTTAGGAGGGGAGAGCGAAGCATGATTAACGTATATTTAGACGATTACCGGCCCTGCCCGCAGGGCTTCGTTCTTGCAAAGACGGCTGCTGAATGTATCCTTCTGCTGCAGCATGAGGAAGTGGGTATTCTCTCGCTCGACTTCGAACTGGGCTGGGGGCAGCCGAATGGGCTGGCCGTTGCAGAATATATCGTAACAAGCGGGCGCTATCCGCGAACCTGCTATTTTCACACGTCCAGCCTTGCAGGCAGAATGCAAATGGTTCATTTATTAACCCGGCATGCACCGCTTGACATTCAAATTCATAATGGTCCAATGCCTGCCGAGAACAGGTAGTGCAGATCATCTTGACGTGAACTTCTGGGAGGGAAAACCATGATTTCTTTGAAAGACATCACGTTTCGCCGCGAAGAGAGACAAATACTTGATGGCGTTAATCTTCAAATAAACAAAGGGGAGCACTGGGTTATTCTTGGCCGTAACGGCTGCGGAAAAACAACGTTGCTGGAAATGATGACCGGCTATCAGTTCCCCTCCTCAGGAACCGTTGATGTGCTCGGCAATCGCTTTGGGGAATGCGATGTGCGTGAAGTACGTAAGCTTGTCGGTTATATCAGCCAATCGGTTATGGAGAAACTTACGCTGCGTGACCCGGTTTGGGAAGTCGTAGCGACAGGCGAATATGCGTTTCTGCGTTTCTATCAGACCATCGATGAAAATGTGCGTCAGAAGGCACTGCGTCACTTGGATGAGGTTGGTTTGCTGTATACGGCAAATCAAACGTTAGCTAGTCTCTCTCAAGGCGAACGGAAAAAAGTACTTCTCGCACGAGCATTAATGTCCAATCCGAAGCTGCTTATTATGGACGAGCCTTGCGCAGGCCTTGATTTATACGAGCGTGAGAAATTACTGATCGATCTAAACAGACTTAGTGAGCGTGACATTACCGTTGTGTATGTTACGCATCATATGGAAGAAATCATACCGCTATTTACTCATGTGGCGTTAGTACAGGACGGACGCATCGTAGCTGCGGGTCCGAAGAAGGAAGTGCTTAGTCCCGAGTGGCTAAGCCGTGCGTACGACTGGCCGGTGGCCGTAGAATGGGCCGATGACCGGCCATGGATTCGAGCATTATCAGGAGGCAGACAGTAGTGAGTCATTGGATTGGAACAGCTAATCATGGTTTTGCGTCGCTTGCTATGGAAGAGCTTCGTAGGCAAATTAATGGCATTAAATTTACGCAGCTTATCGCAGGCGAAGTATTCAAGATGGAGGTTCCGTTAAGCAAAGAAGAAATGCTGGATCTGATTCAGACAAATGAACCGATCTTCTTAAGACATATTCAGCCAATTGACCGTGCATTGCCGATTCATGGCAATGCCGATGATTTGCAGGCGCTCTCGGAGCTGATGCGCAGTGCAAGAATTCGCTGTGAAGAAGGGACGACTGCCATCCATCTCAGACGAATGGATGGCACGCCATTCATTTATTCCGCTGCTGATACAAAGGCGGTGTTAGATGCTGTGATCATGGAACTCGGCGGCGAAACGACGATGCAATCGCCAGAGCAAATCTTCTCCATCTTCGCAGCTTCCGAGGAGTTGTATGTCGGCTGGGGTACTCCTGCCGAGCAGCTGTCGGATTGGCCTGGCGGTGCCGTACGTTTTCAACGTGAGGAAGGTCAAATTTCACGGGCAAAATTCAAGCTGCTTGAAGCGGAACGGGCGTTCAAAGTTTATTTCGAAACTTTCCGCGAAGCGCTCGATATCGGCGCTGCGCCTGGCGGATGGACACATCTGCTGCTGGAGCGCGGACTGCGTGTGACGGCGATTGACCCTGCAGAGCTGCATCCAACTTTGTCCGCTTATCCGCGTCTTACGAAAATGAAGAAGAATGCGTCGGATGTCAATTTCCCACCGAATACGTTCGACTTACTCGTATGCGACATGAGCTGGAGTCCGATGCAGATGGCTAAGCTTGTGCTAGAGAAAACGGATGCGCTGACAGATGGTGCTACAGCAATCATTACGATTAAGCTGATGCATAAGAAACCGTTGCAGACGATTCGCGACGTGATCTCGAAGCTGGAGACAGCATTTGTATTGAAGAAAGCGAAGCAATTGTTTCACAATCGCGACGAAATTACGTTATACTTAGTGAAACGGTAGAAGGTACGAGTATCGATTCATCGATTCGGATTTGCCGGATTTCCGAATCAACAATTAATTTAAAGATTTCTGGATACGGGAAAGCATCCCGAATGGAGCAGACAATGTCTGCGCATTCGAGATGCTTTTTTTGCGTCTGGGGGAGGCTGCTGGATTGAGCATGGTCAATGAGAATCAGGTTTTGCTTAAGGATGGCGCAATAATTGGAGGTCGATACCGCATTGTCGGATTAATTGGCAGAGGCGGTATGGGGGAGGTCTATGCCGCAGAAGATCTACGTCTACATGGGAAGCTCCGCGCGCTTAAGGTTGCTTCGCTTCATAAGCACGAAGAAAGGAACGGCGCAGAAGAGGCGGCGCTTCTGATGCGCTTGAACCATCCTCATTTGCCTCTAATTGTGGATTATTTCCCGCATGTCGAAGAACTGGGTTGTGAAGTTGTAGTCATGGATTACATCGACGGAATCACCCTTCAAGCTTATATGACCTCTAGCGGTGGAGAGATTCGACTCGCGGACATCGTTGCAATTGGAAGTCAACTGTGCGAAGCGCTGCACTATTTGCACAGCCAACACCCGCCGATTATTCATCGAGACTTGAAGCCGACGAATGTGATGATGGATCGCGGCGGGTTTGTGCGTTTGATTGATTTTGGGATTGCAAGAGAATATAAGCCGGGTAAAGTACAGGATACGGTTATGCTTGGAACGCCGGGATTCTCAGCACCGGAACAAGAAGGTGCGTATCAAAGTGACGCGCGCACGGATGTGTTTGGATTAGGTGCATTACTATACTATTTGCTGAACGGAGGCAATCGCTACCTTACGAAGGAGGGAACCGCCCGGCCCAAATCTTTACCGAGCTATTTGCCCACCAACATATCCGAAGTGTTAAACCGCATGCTCGATCCGAACCCAATGTGCAGATACAGCTCGATGATGGAGGCTAAGCACGCCCTTGAAGCTTGTTTGGGCAATGAGCCCGCATCGCACCACATGATGAATCAAACTGTTCATCACCTGAAAAACCGTAGTCGAACAATCCTGGTGGCATCGTTGTCACCCGGCGCAGGAGCAACCTTCATAACCATTTCACTAGCACATTTACTCGAGCAGCAAGGAGTTTCATGTACAGCGATTGAACATCCGGAGCTAGAGCCAGAATGGCATGCTTTATTATACACACCGGAATTGCAACTGCGGCTTCGGTCGACATCACAGCAAGTATGGCGAGGCAAATATCGAACCTTTCATTCGCCATCCCGACATATTAATTGGCATGCTTTGGAGCCTGATCGCGCATCTGAGAATGTTGAACCCACGCTAAAATATCGGCTTATGTCGGAATCAGCAGACTCGTCATTGGTACTTACTGATCTCTCCAGCAGATGGCCAACCTTCCCCGAACTAACGCTTGAAATGACTCAATGCGATGAGTTGATCTTCGTTGTAGATCCTTCCCCTTTCAAATGGACGCCGCAGCGATTGCAATCGGCAGCGCGCATTTGCTTCGAACGTACGCAGGCCGGTCGCAAGACTTACTGGGTTGCTAATAAAGATTTATCATTTCGTAATCGGAGTGAATGGATGGCCGCAATTCCGGAGAATCCGGTATGTTCCGTTCCGTTGCTCCCGGCGGATCAACTGGTTGAATTGCTCTGGTCAGGCAAGTGGGCGACGTCCCACAAAAATTGGCTAAGCCTTCTGGAACGCGCCTTTCAGCCTATTTTGCAAGAAATAGTTGCAGCATCCCGGCACATTCCATCACATCCTGTGATACAATGAGTTGCGAGCGTAGCAATTAAGGCGCTTAATTATCATTGGAAAGCGAGCTTGAACATGAGTTTATTGACGATAGAGGAATTATCCCATAGCTTCGGCGACCGCACTTTATTCAAAAATGTATCCTTCCGGCTGCTCGCCGGCGAACGTGTAGGGCTTGTTGGCGCGAACGGGACGGGCAAGTCGACGATGATGAATATTCTAACAGGCAAATTGTTAAAGGACAGCGGGAAGGTCGAGTGGACATCCCGTGTCAGATACGGATATCTGGATCAGCATACGAAGCTTGTTCCCGGCAAGACTATACGTGATGTGCTGAAAGACGCGTTTCTTCCTCTGCTGGAACTGGAGCGGGAGCTCAATGATATTGCCGGCCAAATGGGGGATGCCGATTCCGACCAGCTTGAAGTGCTGCTCGTTCGTATGGGCGAAATTCAGGAGGAGCTCGAAATCGGGGACTTCTATTTGCTTGATGTGAAGGTCGATGAGATGGCGAACGGACTTGGTCTTAGTGTCATTGGACTTGATCGTGATGTCGCATCGCTAAGCGGTGGACAGCGTACAAAGGTGCTATTGGCTAAACTGCTGCTGGAGAAGCCGATGGTGCTGCTGCTCGATGAGCCGACGAACTATTTGGATGAAGAGCATATTACATGGCTGACGCACTATTTGAAGAACTATCCATACGCCTTTATTCTTATTTCGCATGACACGGGCTTTATGAACGAAGTCGTGAATGTTATTTATCACTTGGAGTTCACGAAGCTCACGCGTTATGCCGCTAACTACGAGAAGTTCTTAACGATGGCGGACATGAATAAAGCGCAGCATATCGATGCCTACGAGAAGCAGAAGGAATACATCAAGAAGCAGGAAGAATTTATTCAGAAGAATAAAGCGCGTGCTTCGACAAGCGGCCGGGCTAAGAGCCGCGAGAAGCAGCTGGACCGGATTGAGCGGATCGAGAAGCCGGAGGAAGCGGCAAGGCCGACTTTTGTTTTCAAAGAAGCGCGCACAAGCGGCAAGACCGTCTTCGAGGCATCAGGGCTTACGATCGGATACGGCAAACCGCTGATTCCGCCAATGAATATGCTTGTGGAGCGGGGAGATAAGATTGCGATTGTCGGTAGTAACGGCGTAGGTAAATCGACCTTGCTGAAGACGATTCTAGGCAAAATCGATGCGCTTGACGGCACGATTTACCGCGGTGACTATCTATTCCCTGCTTATTTCGAGCAAGAGGTGAAAGCACCGAATTTAACGCCGCTAGATGATGTGTGGAACGAATTTTCCAGCATGAATCAGCATGAAGTACGCGCGGCCTTGGCACGCTGCGGCTTGAAGAATGAGCATATCACGCGTGCGCTGAACCAGCTCAGCGGCGGCGAACAGGCGAAGGTTCGTCTGTGTAAGCTGCTCATGCGTGAGAGCAACTGGGTCGCGTTTGATGAACCGACCAACCATCTGGATATCCATGCGAAAGCAGAACTCAAACGTGCGCTGGCGTCCTACAAAGGAACCATTATTCTGGTTTCCCACGAACCTGATTTCTATGAGGATTGGGTAACGAAGGTATGGGATGTAGAGCAATGGTCGATGCAGCACGCGATGATCTAAACCGATAGATAACAAAGCCGCCAAGCTTAGGATTGGCGGCTTTGCTGCTTGCAATGGCGCTTTTGCTTCTTTATGATAGTGGGAACGGGCTTGTCCTGTATAAGTCTATAACAAAGTGGGTGTACAGCGAGAATGAACGAACGCATTCTTGTCATCGAAGATGAGGACGGCATTGCACGGGTCCTTCAGCTAGAGCTAGAGCATGAAGGTTATTTGGTCGGTCGTGCCGCAGACGGCAGAAGCGGACTTGAACAAGTCAACAACGGCGAATGGGATATGCTCCTTCTTGACGTGATGCTGCCTGAGCTTAACGGAATTGAAGTGCTGCGCAGACTGCGGCAATCCGGCAATCAAATCCCGATTATTCTATTAACGGCGCGTGACACGATCCCGGACAAGGTAAGCGGTTTCGAGCATGGCGCCAATGACTATATTACAAAACCTTTCGCGATGGAAGAGCTGCTGGCCCGCGTTCGCAATTTACTGCGGATCTTTCAGCAGCAACCGAAGGAAACGGAGAGTCCGGATGTGCTGAAAGCAGCCGATCTCTCGATCGAGCTGCGTACGCGCAAAGTGTTCCGCAAAGATTTGGCAATTGAGCTCACCCCGCGTGAATTCGAACTGCTTGTTTATTTGGCTGAGCATCGGAATGAAGAGAAGTCACGTGAAGATATCCTATCTGAAGTATGGGGTTACGATTTTATCGGAGAGACGAATTTGGTCGATGTGTACATCCGTTATCTGCGCCAGAAAATCGATAAAGGGTACCGGCATAAGCTCATCCACACGGTTCGCGGTGTCGGCTATATGCTCAAGGAGCCGGATGCATGACGCTGCGCAGACGATTTACGTTTTTCACGATTTTTTGGCTCATTTTTATATTGATCCTGTTTAACATTTTTGTTTATTTATTTGTGATTAAAATCACGATTCGCAGCGAGGATCAACTCCTGACGAACAAAGTAAATATACTGCTCGAAGATCCGCGAATCGTTGATCCCACGCAGCTGGCCAATGGTGAGCTGCTGCGGGATTTCTATAACATCAGTGAGCTCATTCGTATCGTCGATCGGGGCGGCAGAATTGTGAATTCACAAGGCTCGGACTCCGAGCTGCTGGCGTTGAAGTCGGAATTTTCCAGTCAGCATGATACGGGGATGTTCTTTCTTGAAGGTCGACGTGTGCTGTATATGAAGGTACCGCTCTTCCATGACGGACAAGTGATCGGTACGTTGGAGCTTTACCGCAAACTGACCCTGCTGGACAGCTACTTGCAAGTTCTGGTTATTGCACTGACCATTACCAGTATCGGCGCGATCTTGTTCGCGATCTTCGGCACCTATTGGTTTACTTCGAGACTGACGTCTCCGATTCAGCACATGGTACAGACGATGAGGGAAATCGACCGCAGCGGCAAGCTGCGACAGATCGAGCTCGCTCAGCGCGATCAATCTGCTGAGCTGCTGCAGCTTGCACGTGCCTTTAATCAAATGATCGGCCGACTGGATCGCACATTCGAGCGGCAGAAGCAGTTCGTTGCCGACGCGTCACATGAGCTGAGGACGCCGGTAACGGTTATTTCCAGCTATGCAGGCATGTTGAAGAGATGGGGACGCGATGATGTCAACATTCGTGATGAAGCGATTGAAGCGATCAGCAAGGAATCGCAGCGATTGCAGAATTTGACCAAATCGATGCTGCAGCTTGCGCAAGCTGAGCAAGAAGATTGGCTGAATTTAGAAAACTTTAATCTCGTTCAGCTGGCGGATGAAACGGCGGATATGCTCCATATCACGTTCCAACGAATGATTCGCGTACATACAGGAAAACAGGATGTTCGCATGATCGGTGATAAGGACAAGATCAGGCAGCTGCTTGTCATTCTCATTGACAATGCGATCAAATACAGTAAGGAACCGATCGATGTTACGCTTGGCGCGCATAAAGGCGTCATTCGGATTTCGGTCTCGGACAAAGGAATGGGTATTCCCGAGGACGAAATTCCTCATTTGTTTGAACGCTTCTACCGCGTAGACAGTGCCAGAAGCCGTTCCACCGGTGGTGCCGGACTTGGGTTATCCATTGCAAAGCGGATTGTCGATTTGCATGAAGGTCAAATCGATGTATTCAGCAAACCTGAACAAGGAACGACCATCTCGATTGCGCTGCCACTGCGCAAATAATATTTTTAAAGCTTATAAAGGCGGGGAGAACTATGGGGAGTTTGCGTGTCTGTGCTGTCCAGTACAAACTGGCAGATATCGAGCGCTTCGAACAGTTTGCCGATCAAGTTCGGCATTATGTTCGTAATGCATCTGAATATGGGGTTCAATTTATTCTGTTTCCGGAGTTTTTCACGACGCAGCTGCTCTCTATCGGGGACGATGAGGGACGTCCGCTGTCGATTGAAAGACTGCCTGAATTTACGGATCGCTACATTGACTTGTTTAAGTCGCTCGCAGCTGAATATCAAGTTCATATTGTTGGCGGAACACATGTCATTGATGCCGGAGGCGGCAAGCTGAACAATGCGGCGCATTTGTTCTACCCGAACGGCCGTGTGGAGCAGCAGGCTAAGCTTCATATGACGCCGACTGAACGCGAGGATTGGAATATGTCGCATGGCGAATCCTTGCGCGTATTTGATACAGAGTACGGCACAATTGCAATGCTGACTTGTTACGATATCGAGTTTCCGGAAGTGGTACGGATGGCCCGGGCGAAAGGGGCAGACATCATTTTTTGTCCTTCCTGCACCGATG
This sequence comes from Paenibacillus sp. N22P23, assembly GCF_059383735.1. Taxonomy (NCBI): domain Bacteria; kingdom Bacillati; phylum Bacillota; class Bacilli; order Caryophanales; family Paenibacillaceae; genus Paenibacillus; species Paenibacillus sp. N22P23. The sequence continues at coordinate 1,574,356 of NZ_JBXENT010000001.1, read as the reverse complement.
ATCGGCATGGTTTCTACCGGGTTCGTTACTGCTGCCATGCAAGGGCAGTCGAGAACCAAGTTTATATCGTGACGACAGGTACGGTTGGATCGCTGCGCAAGGTTGATTTTATGCGTGCTAATTTCGGACAAGCTGCTGTTATCTCACCAAACGATATCCCCTTTCCTCCAGCCGGCATTATGACTGAAGGCGTCATTAACGATGACATGCTTGTTGTCGCCGATCTCAATGTACAGCTGCTTCATGACGTGCGCGCTGCCGGTTCGGTCACGACTTGGCGCGATCGCCGAACGGATTTATATTGCGATTGGTCTTAATTGAAGGTAAGTCGTTAGTCGGAGGGGAGGGTGAGCGATGCGTAAACAATTAATTGTCTACCTGTTGGGCAAGCCGATCGAAATAGTGATTCGCAACTACAATTTCTCTGATATTGAGGGGATGATCGCCATTCAGCGGGAAAGCTTCCCGCCACCGTTTCCTTCCGAACTATGGTGGAATGAGACGCAGCTCCGTGAGCATATTACCCGGTTTCCGGAAGGCGCGTTATGTGCGGAAATGGATGGCAGATTAATCGGCTCTATGACTGGGCTTCTTGTAAACGAGAAGCAATTAGAAGGCGATCATACCTGGGAGGCTGTCACGGACAGCGGCTACATACGCAATCACGACCCGGATGGCACTACGCTTTATATCGTGGATCTATGCGTCATCCCTGAAATGCGTAAAGCCGGCATCGGCAAATGGCTCATGCAAAGCATGTATGAGGTCGTCGTTCATCTTCGGCTCAACAGGCTGCTTGGCGGTGGTAGAATGCCAGGCTATCATCGGTATGCAGATACAGTCTCGGCAGCGGACTACTTAACAGGTATCACTAAGGGGCTGTACAACGATCCCGTGATCTCGTTTCTAATGCGCTGCGGTCGACTGCCTGTCGGCGTTGCACAGCACTATCTGGAGGATGAAGAATCCTGCGGATACGCTGCACTCATGGAGTGGAAGAATCCATTCATAAATGACTAGAGAGGAAGTAATTCACAATGGACTACATACGCATTCAATCGATCGATAACCCATTATTCAAGAATATGCATGACTTGATGAAAACCATTTTCCCGAAGGAAGAGGTACTCGCTTATGAGAAATGGGCTGGACCGCTTGAAGATCCCAGCATTCACGTCTATGTCGCAGTTCACGAAGGTGAGGTAGTGGGCACGACGGAGTATCGGTATTATGCCGGTATGCAAGTCGCGATGACGGATTTTACAATTGTCGGTCGTCCAGGGCTTGGCGTAGGTCGGTTTCTGATGCGCAACCGCTCTCGCGATTTGGAACGGTTGGCACAGCAAAGCGGAACCGAACCAATCGGGATGTTTGCGGAAATTTACAACCCGACGGTAGCAGAATATGAATTCGGCGGCGTATATCCAATGAATCCGTTTGTGCGCCGTGAAGTGCTGTCGCATATCGGCTATATGAGGATTGACTTCCCATACGTTCATCCATCTTGGGAAGAGGATGGAGCTGCAGTTGGCGGGCTTGATCTATGTTTCTTGCCTCAAGACGAGAACCGGACTGAACTAGATGCATCGCTCGTGGTGGCGTTCTTGACGGAATATTATTCAGCTCTGCCTAATAAGCCGGATGAATGGTATGCCATGGTCGAAGGATTGAAAGGTCAATCCAAACTTGCGCTAAAACCTCTGTAGAGGGGATGTGCGTCAACATCGCAGGTAGGAATGGGGGAATCAATCTTGGCGACGACAATCACCTTCTGGGGAACAGGTGATGCAATGGGCGTACCTCGCGTCTATTGTTCGTGTAATGTGTGTGAGGAGGCGAGATCAGGCGGTGTGAACCGCAGATTGCGTTCACTCGTTCATCTAGCCGATGAAGAGTTTGGGACGATGCTGATTGATTGCGGTCCGGATTGGCGCAGTCAGATGGAAGCGGCAGGTCTCAAGCGTATCGATACGGTATTAATTACGCATGCTCATTTCGATCATATCGCGGGACTGCCGGAGTGGGCAGATCTATGCAGATGGCTGAAGTGCAAAGGAAAAGCCTATGCGATGCCTGATGTGATTCGCGATATTCTGACCCGGTTTCCATGGCTGACTTCGCATATTGAATTTCATCCGATCACAGGACCGCTTCAATTCGGCGGTTGGGAAGTGCAGACGTGGAAAGTAAACCATGGCAAGAACGGGTATGCGTACGCATTTCGGTTCACGCATGCTGAGCGCGGCAAGGCATTTGCTTATTGCTCGGATTCCATTGCGCTTGAGGGTGAAGAGCTTGAACCGCTGGCAGAGCTGGATTTGCTCATACTGGGGACGAGCTTCTATCAGGAGCCGTACCCATTCGAGACGCGTTCCGTCTATGATGTAACAGAAGCACTGGTCTTGCTCGAAGGGCTAAAGCCGGCTAAGACGATGTTTACGCATATGTCGCACGATATCGATTTGCGGCGAGACTATGGGCTGCCTTCAAATGTCGCATTTGCGCATGCTGGACTTGCCGTGACTGTCTAGGCGATTGCCGCTTGACTTGTCGCGAGTGCTGGCGCTATTATTAAGGTAACTTTAAGCAGTAAGGGGAAATTTTAATGCGGGTTATGGTTCTTAACTTCTAAATTGGATAATACCCGGCGCCAGAAGCGCTGCCGGGTGCACGGCATTTTTCGATATTCAAGTGGGCTTTCTCCGATTGGAGTAGGTTTATATTGTTATATCTCACTTATGTCGTGCGACCAATGAGTTAAGAACATGACAATTTCCGCCTACTGGACGGTAAATTCGCGTGCTCTTTCGAGCACGCCTTTTTTCGTTCTACGGGAAATCCGCATTCTGTTTGCCGGAAGCAGGGTTCTTCGTCGAATCGATAAGGGAATTTACCGAGAAGTCCATGTACAGGGATGGGATGCGTATGCGTTCTGTCCCTGTTTTTTTGCATTTAAATACAAACACCCAAAAAGGATGGTTAACCACAAATGAATAATGCGTCTATGACGAAATTGGAATTCGATAAAATCAAAGCGATGCTGCTCACATACACGGTTTCTGATGCAGGAAGAGCCCTCGCCGAGCGTCATGAACCGAGTGCAGAGCCAGGTCGCGTGAAAGCGTGGCTTGGTGAAACCGAAGAAGCTGCGGCACTGCTGGCAACCGGTGCAAGCGTTCCGATCTCTGCGATGGAGGGGATGGAGGTCTTCATGGCACTGCTAGGCAAAGGGAAAATCTATAGCGAGCAGGAGCTTGGTAATTTGGCAGTGTGGCTCACTTCAATCGGACAAATGAAAAGATATATGGACAGTAAACGAATGACTGCTCCGACGATCAGCAGCTATGCCGATTCGATGTACGATTGTCCGGAACTTGTGAAGGAACTTCAGCGCTGTATCCGACATGGCACGCTAACCGATCAAGCGTCTCCGGCTCTAGGTGACATCCGCAGGCATCTAGCAGCAGCCGAAGAGCGAATTGAGCGTAAGCTGGGCCAACTGTTGGGTAAATATAAGAACGCGCTTCAGGATCAATTGGTAAGCAAGCGCAACGGCCATTACGTTTTCCCTGTGAAGAGAGACCTGCGCAGACAGGTGCCGGGTACAGTGTGGGATGAGTCGGCAAGCGGTCAAACGTTGTTCGTTGAACCGGTGGACGTAGCAGATCTGCAAGCGGAATGGCAAATTTGGAAGAGTGAAGAGGAGCGAGAACGTACACTGATCCTCTCGCAGCTCTCTGATTTAGCGGAAGAACAGAGTGACCAACTGAGATGGAACGTGGAGGCGATGGCATCCTTTGATTTTATATTTGCCAGAGCGAAGCTATCGCGGACGTTTAACGGCATTAAAGCTGCGATTGTCGATAAGCCGTATGTGAAACTGATTGGCGCCAAACATCCGCTGTTAGGCGGAAAAGCAGTGCCGCTTACGATTGAAATAGGAGGCGATTGGCGTCAGCTTATCATTACAGGGCCTAATACAGGCGGCAAAACGGTTGCACTCAAAACAATTGGTTTATTCGCGCTAATGGTGCAATCTGGGTTGCTTATCCCTGCGGAGGCGGGGACGGAACTGGGGTTATTCCAAACCATTATGGCAGATGTCGGCGATGGTCAAAGTATCGAGCAGTCGTTAAGCACGTTCTCTGCGCATATGGAATGCCTGAGCGACATGCTTCGCAGAGCGAATGCTCGCTCGCTTATTTTGCTTGATGAGCTGGCAGCCGGCACTGATCCCGGTGAAGGTATTGCCTTGTCGATTGCCGTGCTGGAGGAGCTTCTTAAACGTGGTTCGCTTGTGGCCGCAACGACGCATTTTAACGAGATTAAACGATTCGCCTCTGTCATGAAAGGCTGTACGAACGCCCGCATGGCTTTCGATGCGGATACGCTGCAGCCGATCTACAAGCTTGAAATCGGGGAGGCAGGGGACAGCTATGCTTTTGCGATAGCGCGGAGATTTGGGTTGCCTGAGAGCGTGATTAAACGGGCAGAGGAACGAGTTGTGGCAGCCAAAACCTTAAGCTCAGAGCATCAGGGCCAGAAGTTGAATGCTGCGGAGTTTGATTCCAAATCAGCCTTGCGATGGGATGATGAACTGAAGCGGGCAAGTAATAAAGAAGAGGCAAAGGTTCAAGTAAAGCGTAATGAGGAAGCTGCACATTCGGCGGGAGGCAAGAAACCGTTCGAAATCGGGGATTGTGTCTGGATTTATCCTCTTAAACGGACTGGAATCGTATTTCAACCAGCGAATGAACGAGGTGATGTGGTTGTTCAGGTTCAGAAAAGTAAGATGACTTTCAACCGCAAGCGCCTGTCCCTCTACATTCCGAGTACACAGCTGTACCCGGAACTGGAAGAAGGCTATGACATGGATATCGTGTTCGATTCGAAGGAGAACCGTAAAACGCGAAAGCTTATGGGGCGCAAATTTGTCCCGGGGTTAACTATTGTCACGCCGCCGGATGAGCCAAAGGCTTGATTGTCGCGAGAAGACGCGACAAGGGTGGCATTCCATTAGTCACCTTTAGTCCCGGCTTTGTATGATGAGCAGCATTCCTTGTTTGATGGAAATGTGACCCTCCTCACTTTGAAGCTTGTTGCTAATCCCGAGTGATTGACCGATTTCGAGCGTTGCCTCACGCAGCGGATATTGAAAGCCGGTTAAGGTAATGCCTGTTACACGTTCAGATAACGGCAGTAAAGATACGAAAGTGAAGCTGCTGGTTAATAGCTTTGTCTGATCTGCGGTAAGCTGAATACAGTTGTGTTCATCTACTATCGATGCAGGAATCCCTTGCTGCTGCGCCATTCGGAGCAAGTGAACATTCGCCAGCGAGTGGTCGAACCTTGTTCCGAGTGCACCTAACATGACGATTTGCTGTGGCCGCTTAGATAACGCAAGACGCCAAGCGAGCTCCGTATCGGTATAATCCTTGTCGATCGGATCGTAATCATGCGTCTCTCCGCTGTTCTCGCGGATATATTCGAGTTGAGCCGGTGTGACGGAATCGAAATCACCGAGCGCAATATGCGGCCGAAGGCCGTGCTCAATGAGGAATAATGCACCGGCATCTGCTCCGATAAGCAGATCGTCAGGGGTTAAGAGATCAAGCGCCCACTGACCAAGCCGTCCGCCTGTAAAAATAACTATTCGATTAGGAATCATATGTAGGCCTGCCTTTGCGATCGTTCTTGTCCGTTCGCGAACCAGAAGCGTTTTAGGACAGTATACTTCCCATAAGAATCGTTGACCAGCCGAATTGTCGGTGAAGTGGAAAATGTAACGCTTGAAGATTCGACGAGCCGCGGCTAAAATGAGTAAGGATCATATTGAGCGGAGACACGCGGAGGCAGCAAGCAATGAATCTACAGATGGACATGGACATTTTTACCGTATTCAGCATTATCGGCACAATTGCATTTGCAGTCAGCGGCGCAATTGTGGCCATGGAAGAAGAGTATGATATTTTAGGCGTGTATGTGCTTGGATTGGTTACTGCATTTGGCGGCGGCGTCATCAGAAACCTATTGATTAACGTTCCGATTACGACGATATGGACGCAGGGAATGCTGCTGAAGACAGCTGTAATCGCAATGACAATCGCATTTGTTATGCCGGTCAAGTGGATCAATAGATGGAAGAAGAGCGAAGCATTCTTCGATGCGATCGGGCTGTCGGCTTTTGCGATTCAAGGGGCACTGTACGCAACGGGCAAGTACCCGCTTAGCGCAGCTATGGTTGCAGCCATGCTGACAGGTATCGGCGGAGGGATGATTCGCGATGTGCTGGCAGGCCGTAAGCCGCTGGTGCTGCGTGATGAGATCTATGCGGTTTGGGCGCTTGCCGCAGGTGCCGCGATTGGCTTGGGTTTTTTCGAATCCCCTGTGGAATTGCTTGTTTTATTCGTCATCGTTATTATTTTCAGAATGTTATCGGTTCACTACAATTGGCGGCTGCCGAGGCGATCATTGAAATACGCGCTCGCGCAGTCGGTACACTCGGATAAAGAGCGCGCTGAAGCTGCCAAGATTGAGCAAGAAAAAGGAGAAGGATCATGATTAGCGTATTATTTGTTTGTCTGGGAAATATTTGCCGGTCGCCGATGGCTGAAGCGGTGCTGAGACATCAATTGAAGGCACGTGAGCTGGAGGACCGGATTAAAGTCGATTCCGCCGGAACGGGAGATTGGCATCTTGGCAAGCCGCCGCATGAAGGTACGCGCGGACTGCTGGAGCGTTACGGAATTTCGTACGAGGGAATGCGAGCTAGACAAGTGCTTATCAACGACTATCAGACCTTCGACTATATCATCTGCATGGACAGTGCCAATGAGCGGGATGTGCATGCGCTCTTCGGAAGCCGTTCTGATCTTCATGCCAAAGTGTTCAAGTTCATGGATTTGCTGCCCGATGAGTCGAGCGATGATGTCCCAGACCCGTATTACACAGGCAATTTCGATGAGGTCTATGGGCTTGTATCGAAAGGCTGCGAGAATCTGCTAGAGCGAATTCGTCACGAGCATCAATTGTAAAATAAAGAAAGACCGTATTCCCACTTTAAATTAATGGGGATGCGGTCTTTTCCATATATGGCGCTTATGCCTCCGGGTGAAGGAACGTTCTCAGCGCATCCGGGATGTGCTGCTGCCAGAAGCCCCATACATGATCGCCGTCATGCTCGCTGTAATGTGCCCTAGCGCCTTTTGATTCAAGGATGGCTTTCATCTCACGATTAATGGCTACAAAATCAAATACACCGCTATCGGATTTGAACGCCGTTTCTTGCAATCCCACAATCATAAACAGTTCAAGCCGGCTGAGATCGGATGCCTGCTCGGCAATCTCGCGTGATGCGGCATAAAACGCTCCTGACAAGGAAATAACTTGATGGAACAATTCGGGGTAGGTGAGCGCAATGTGAAAGCTGACGGATCCGCCTAATGAATCGCCGGCAAGGATCCGGGCATCAGAGTCTCGTCTGGCTGCATATTTGGACTCGATATATGGAATCAGTTCATCACCGAAGAAGGTGACGTATCCATGGTGACGTTCGCCGCCCGGTGCGTATTCGGCAGTGCGCAGCTTAACATCCACATCTACACCAACAATGATGAAAGGCTCAATCCCTTCGTCCAATATGAGCTGGTTGGCAATGGTTGCAATACGGCCGAAATTGAAAAATTGTTCGCCGTCTTGGCAATAGACGACCGGGTAGCTGAGCAATTCATTGTAACCCGGTGGTAAATATACCCTGAGATCGCGAGAGCCTTCCGGCAGCAATCGACTGGTAATGACATCCTTTACAATCGTTCTTTTCAAATAACGAGGATCAGTCATGAATAAAAACTCCTTTGTCCGTGCATGGTTTGTCCGTGATGTGGGTAAACAAAAGGGAGGAAACATTGCAGCTTTTGCTAGGATTATGCCCTGTTGTACTATACTGTACTACTAGTTCGATAGTTCTGTTACATATACAATTTAGCAGGCTAATAGATCAAATGTTGCAAAATACAACGGTTTATTGTGCATTATGCTTTGACCATTTCGGTTAAACAGGTTTATAATCATTCTATAACAGGGATACTCGTTTTTTCAAATATTCAACTGAGGTGAACAATATGAGCAAGCTGCCTTATGAAGTTCAGACGGAGCCAGTAACTCCACTTTCCGTTTTGTCTCCTGAAGGGGAAATTGTTAACGAAGCGCTTATGCCGAATTTGTCGGATGAGCAATTGAAAGAAATTATGTATCGTATGGTTTTCACGCGCACATGGGATGAGCGTGCCGTAAACTTGGGAAGACAAGGTCGTCTTGGTTTCTACGCACCAGTATCGGGTCAAGAAGCTTCCATGATCGGAAGCGAATATGCACTAAACAAAGATGATTTCATCTGCCCTGGCTACCGCGACATGCCGCAAATCGTATGGCACGGATTGCCGCTGTATCAAGCATTCCTTTATTCCCGTGGTCATCAGCATGGTGGTCAAATCCCTGCGGACGTTCACGTTCTTATGCCGCAAATCATTATCGGCGCTCAAATTCTACATGCTACAGGCGTTGCTATGGCATTTAAGAAAAAAGGCGAGAAGCGCGTAGCGATCACTTACACAGGTGACGGCGGTTCTTCAGAGGGCGATTTCTACGAAGGCATGAACTTTGCCGGCGCGTTCAAGCTCCCGGTCATTTACGTTGTTCAAAACAACGGTTATGCGATCACTACACCATACGCGAAGCAAACAGCAGCGTTGTCGGTTGCACACAAAGCAGTTGCTGCCGGTATCCGCGGCGTACAAGTTGACGGAATGGATGTTCTTGCTGTTATCAAAGCGGTTTCCGACGCTGCAGAGCGCGGCCGTAACGGCGAAGGCGCTACGTTGATCGAGATGCTGACATACCGTTTCCGTCCGCATTCCATGGCGGATGATACAACGAAATACCGTACGAAGGATGAAGAAGGCGAATGGAGCCTGAAAGATCCAATCACTCGTTTCGCTAAATTCCTTGAGAAGAAGGGTCTGTGGTCAGACGAAGATACAGCCCGCGTGAAAGAGGAAGCGAAAGCAACGGTAAACGAGCACATCAAGAAAGCAGAAGCAACAGAGAAAATGACTGTGAACGGACTGATTGATTCCATGTTCGAGCACACACCTGCTCACCTGGAAGCGCAAAAAGCCGATTTCCAATAAATGGGATGACTATCGAAGTTAGCTAAGGAGGAACTCGCGACAATGGCTCAAATGAATATGAAAGAAGCGATCCGCGACGCAATGCGTGTGGAACTTAAGAATGACCCGAATGTATATATTTTCGGTGAAGACGTTGGTAAAGTTGGCGGCGTTTTCCGTGCGACAGAAGGACTGCAAGGCGAATTCGGCGAAGATCGCGTATTCGATACACCCCTTGCTGAGTCTGCAATTGCCGGTATGGCAGTAGGGATGGGGCTTCAAGGCTTCCGTCCGGTTGCGGAAATTCAATTTGTCGGTTTTATCTATGAAGCAATGGATCAAATGTTTATCCAAGCAGCACGTATGCGTTACCGTTCCGGCGGACGCTACAACTCGCCAATCGTATTCCGTACGCCATTCGGCGGCGGCGTTAAGGCAGCTGAGCTTCACACGGATTCCCTTGAAGGCTTGGCGATCCAAACGCCTGGTATCAAAGTAATCGTGCCTTCGAACCCATACGATGCAAAAGGTTTGCTGGTTGCGGCAATTCGCGACAACGACCCTGTATTCTTCATGGAGCATTTGAACCTGTACCATGCATTCCGTCAAGACGTGCCTGAAGAGGCATACACAGTCGAAATCGGTAAAGCGAACGTCGTTCGTGAAGGTTCCGATGTGACAATCATTGCTTACGGACTAATGGTTCACACAGCTGTTAAAGCTGCTGAAGAGCTTGAGAAGAGCGGCGTGAAAGCAGAGGTTATCGATCTGCGTACACTGCTACCGCTTGATATCGAAACGATCGTTGCTTCGATCAAGAAAACAAACCGCGCAATCGTTGTACAGGAAGCACAAAAAACTTCAGGTGCAGCTGCGGAAATCATCGCTCAAATCAATGAGAACGCCATCCTTCATCTGGAAGCACCGGTACTTCGCGTAGCTGGTCCAGATACGGTATACCCGTTTGCACAAGTGGAAGACGCTTGGCTGCCAAGCCCTGCTCGTATCGTGAAAGCAGTAAACCAAGTGCTGAACTTCTAATATATAAACCCACCATAGAGCAGGTTGTGAAGACCGAGAAGGAGGTCACGGGACGTGGCAAAATTCGAGTATCGTTTCCCGGAGCTGGGCGAAGGCTTGCATGAAGGCGAAATCGTCAAAATGCATATTACGCCAGGCGCAGCGGTAACGGATGAAGATATCATCATGGAAGTACAGAATGACAAGGCAATCGTAGAAGTTCCTTGTCCTGTAAATGGTAAAGTGCTTGAAGTGCTCGTAAAGGACGGACAGGTTTGCCATGTTGGCGATCTTGTCGCAATCATCGATGCAGAAGGCGATGTGCCTGAGCAAGCAGCACCGGCTGGCGACAGTCACAATGCACCAGCGGCAGCGGCTCCTGCGGCAGCGCCGGCTCCAACAACTGCAGCGGCTCCTGCGCCAGCAGCTGCACCTGCTGCACCGGCGGCAGCTCCAGCTCCCGTTAAAGCAGCTGGCGGTTTGGTTCTGGCAACGCCTAGCGTGCGTAAATTCGCTCGCGAGCAAGGCGTTGAACTGTCCGGCGTAGCTGGCACTGGCAAGAACGGCCGCATCACGCGTGAAGACGTAACTGCAATTGCTGCAGGCGGCGGCACGGCTGCAGCAGCAGCTCCTGCAGCTCAAGAAGCGGCAGCAGCACCGGCATCGACAGATTCGAAACCGGCTGCACAAGCGGCAGTTATCGTAGGCGACCGTGCTGAAGAGCGCGTTCCATTCAAAGGCATCCGCAAAGTAATTGCGAACGCTATGGTTAAATCGGTTTACACGGCACCTCACGTTACCCTGATGGATGAAGTGGATGTAACTGCACTTGTTGAGCTTCGCACGAAAGCGAAGCCGATCGCAGAGAAGAAAGGCGTTAAGCTGACTTACCTGCCATTCATCGTGAAAGCTCTTGTTGCGGCTTGCCGTCAGTTCCCGATTATGAACGCGACGCTAGACGAAGAGAAACAAGAGATCGTGTACAAGAAATACTACAACATCGGTATCGCTACCGATACAGATAACGGTCTGATCGTTCCGGTTATTCAGGATGCTGACCGTAAGAACGTGTGGATGGTTGCTGATGCAATCAAGGATCTGGCTACTCGCGGCCGTGACGGTAAGCTTACTGCGTCCGAGCTCAGAGGCAGCACAATCAGCATCACAAACATTGGTTCCGCAGGCGGTATGTTCTTTACACCGGTTATAAACTTCCCTGAGGTTGCTATTCTTGGTACAGGCCGTATCTCCGAGAAGCCTGTTGTGAAGAACGGCGAAATCGTTGCAGCATCGGTTATGGCGCTTTCCCTAAGTTTTGACCACCGTCTCATTGATGGCGCAACAGCGCAAAACTTCATGAACTACATCAAACAGCTGCTGGCTGATCCGCAATTACTTGTAATGGAGGTTTAAAACCATGGTAGTAGGAGATGCATCACTCGATATTGATTTGCTCGTCATTGGAGCAGGCCCAGGCGGCTATGTAGCGGCAATTCGCGCTGCACAGCTTGGCCAAAGTGTGCTAGTTGTAGATAAACAATATGTAGGCGGCGTATGCTTGAATGTTGGCTGTATCCCGTCCAAGGCGCTGATCTCGGCGTCCCATCAATATGAATCCATTTCTCACGCTTCTTCCTTCGGTATCACTGCATCCGATGTGAAAGTGGAGTGGAGCAAAGTACAAGAGTTCAAGAACGGCGTAGTTAAGAAATTGACTGGCGGCGTAGGGCAGCTGTTGAAAGCAAACAAAATTCAATTCTTCAGCGGCGAAGTGATGTTCATCAGTGATACAGAAGCACGTGTATTCAATGAACAAGAAGCTCCGCGCTACCGTTTCAAGAACTGTATTATCGCTACAGGCTCCCGTCCAATCGAGCTGAAAGCATTCCCTTACGGCGGTCGTATCGTTTCTTCGACAGAAGCATTGTCCTTGCCGGAAATTCCGAAGAGCCTAGTTGTAATCGGCGGCGGCTACATCGGTATTGAGCTTGGTCAAATGTACGCTCGTTTCGGAACTAAAGTTACGGTAATTGAAGGTTCTGACACGATTCTTCCTGGCTTTGACAGCGACATGTCTTCGCTCGTGGCGAAGAAGCTTAAAGGCGCTAAGGCAGATATCGTAACAGGTGCTCAAGCGAAGAGCGCAGCGCAAACAGACAACGATGTAACGGTAACCTACACAGTTGGTGGCGAAGACAAGCAAGTTACAGCAGATTACCTGCTTGTAACGGTTGGACGCCGTCCAAATACAGATGGCGAGCTTGGCCTTGATATGATCGATGTGAAGATGACCGATCGCGGTCTGATTGAAGTCGATGAGCAATGCCGTACAAGCATCCCGCACATCTTCGCAATTGGCGATATCATCGCAGGACCTGCGCTTGCGCATAAAGCGATGTATGAGGGCCGCGTTGCTGCTGAAGCAATTGCCGGACAGCCAAGCAAAATCGATTACAAGTGCATTCCGCTTGTGGTATTCTCCGATCCAGAATGCTCTAGCGTAGGCTACAGCGAGAAGGAAGCTAAGGAAAAAGGCCACAACGTGAAGGTCGGCAAATTCCCGTTCAACATCAACGGACGCGCGTTGTCCCTTGGCGTAAACGAAGGTTTTGTCAAAGTGATCGCAGATGCGGATAACGGCCTCGTACTTGGCGCCCAAATCGCCGGTATTGAAGCTTCCAACATGATCGCAGAGCTTGGACTTGCAATCGAAATGGGCGCAACGCTTGAAGATATTGCCCTGACGATCCATGCACATCCTACGCTTGGCGAAATCGTTCTGGATGCTGTTGAAGTGGCACTTGGACATCCGATTCACGCAATTGCCAAATAAGTTGAACTTCTTTATATAACCAAGGCTTACAGGAAGGCAAGAGGTCACGCCGCAGTTGTTCTGCAGCTGGGCCTCTTGCTTCTTTAGCATTTAGCCAAGGAGGCTGCCTGCATGACGAGCGAAGTGTCGAAGAAGACCACGGACGAATCGAGATCAACGATGATGCAGCTGATCTTCCCGTCCGATACGAATTACCACGGAACGATGTTCGGCGGAAAAGTAATGGAGTACATGGATAAGATTGCGGCAATCACAAGCATGCGTCATGCGCGCGGACCAGTCGTAACCGCTTCGACCGATAGTTTGGATTTTGTCGCACCGATCAAAGTCGGCGACATGATCGACGTAGAAGCTTTTGTCACATGGACTCGTAAGAGCTCGATGGAAATCTACGTGAAGGTACAAACGGAGCATGTCTATACCGGAGAACGCAAAACAGCTGTCACCGCTTTTTTTACCTTTGTTGCGCTTGACGAGCATGGCAAGCCGACCCCTGTTCCAGGCATAATTCCGCAGAATGAAGAAGAACACGCGCTTCATCTGTCCGCACCGGATCGTTATGAACTTCGCATGCAGCGAAAACAGGACAGACAGAAGAGCCTTTAAATGTTAAAATAAAAGGTAGCGAAATTTGTAGAAAGATGGAAAGGGGGTAATCGGACATTGAAGGCTTATTTGGACTTGCTTCAGGATGTCTTGGATAACGGGGTTGTTAAAGAAGATCGTACAGGAACAGGAACAAGATCCGTGTTCGGTCGTCAGCTTCGCTTCGACTTAAACCAAGGCTTTCCATTGGTAACGACGAAACGGATGCATGTGAAATCCATTATTCATGAGCTGCTCTGGTTCCTCAAAGGAGATACGAACGTTCGTTATCTGCAGGAGAATGGTGTTCGGATTTGGAATGAATGGGCGGATGAGAACGGTGATCTGGGTCCGGTCTACGGATCGCAGTGGCGTGCGTGGGAGACACCTGATGGACGCCAAATCGATCAAATTGCGGCTGTTATACAATCGATCAAGCATAATCCGGATTCAAGGCGCCATATTGTCAGTGCATGGAATGTAGCGGAAATCGACAATATGAAACTTCCGCCTTGCCATTTTGTATTTCAATTCTATGTGGCAAACGGGAAACTCTCTTGTATGCTCACGATGCGTTCATCTGATACATTCTTAGGACTGCCGTTTAATATTGCCCAATACGCGCTGCTCACGCACATGATAGCGCAGCAATGCGATCTTGGGGTTGGGGAGTTTATTTACTCCGGTGCGGATGTTCATATTTACAGCAATCATATTGAGCAGGTAAAGCTTCAATTGACTCGAGAGCCGCTGCCGCTGCCGACGCTTATCATAAAGCGGAAGCCGGAATCGATTTTCGATTATGTGTATGATGATTTCGAGATTGTCGATTACCAGCATCATCCTACGATTAAAGCTGAAGTTGCGATATAAGGGAGGGTGCCAGGTATGACAATTGCAATGATTGCCGCAATGGCGCGCAACCGTGTTATCGGGATCGATAATGATATGCCTTGGAGTCTACCGGCTGAGATGGCCCATTTCCGCCGTTCGACAGCAGGCAAAACGGTCGTGATGGGGCGTAAAACCTTCGAGTCTCTGAGTGGTCCGCTTAAGAATCGCCGTAATGTCATTTTAACTCGCAGCATGGACTACATGCCGGATGGCTGTGAGATCGCTCATTCCGTCGAAGAAGTGTTGACCAAGTTCGGCCATAATGAAGGCGAAGAGCTGGTGATTATGGGCGGCGCTGAGATCTATGCACTGTTTATGCCCTATGCAGACAAGCTGTGGTTAACGGAAGTCGAGGCCGATGTGGCAGGGGACGCCTATTTTCCGACTTTCGCTATGAATGAGTGGACTGTGCAGGTTCGGGAGCATTTCTCGAAGGATGAGAAAAATGCATATGATTTTACAATCGTTACATATGTCAGGAATGCAAGATAGAGCATTCTCGAGTTGGTTTGGCAAATGCCTAACATTATGTGATAAAGTGCAAATGATTGTACGGAAAATCCATTTATTGCGTTAGGCCAAGTTGCTAAGATATTGTAAATAGTTATCAGGTTTTATATGGTAAAGTTTGATATTGAATTCAATGTCGATTCCCGATATAGTTTTAGAGAGATAACGAACATTCGGTAATGGGAAAATGGATGGAGGAAAAGCGATCATGTCTACACCTACTGGATTTATGGACTACAAACGCGAGCTGCCTGCTGACCGCGATCCGCTGGAACGGATTAAGGACTGGGATGAATTTCATAAGCATTTTAGTGAAGATCAGCTGAGAACGCAAGGCGCGCGCTGCATGGATTGCGGTACGCCTTATTGCCATACAGGTATCGAGCTTCCGGGAGGCGCATCGGGCTGCCCGGTGAACAACCTTATTCCGGAATGGAATAACCTCATCTATCGTGGTCTTTGGCGCGAGGCGCTGGATCGTTTGCACAAAACGAACAATTTCCCGGAGTTCACCGGCCGTGTTTGCCCAGCTCCATGTGAAGGCTCATGTACGGTTGGCCTGATCGGCGATGCGGTTACCATTAAGACGATTGAACAATCCATTATTGACAGAGGCTTCGAAGAAGGTTGGGTCGTTCCACAGCCACCGCTTATGCGTACAGGCAAGAAGATTGCAGTCGTAGGCTCTGGCCCTGCCGGTATGGCATGTGCGGCACAGCTTAACAAAGCGGGCCACACTGTAACCGTTTATGAGCGTGCAGATCGCATCGGCGGCTTGCTCACTTACGGTATTCCGACAATGAAACTCGACAAGAAAGTCGTTCAGCGTCGTGTTGATCTGATGGAAGCTGAAGGCGTAAACTTCGTTACGAATGCTGAAGTTGGCACAAACGTACCCGTTGATCAGCTGATGAACGAATTCGATGCAGTCGTCCTTTGCGGCGGTGCTACGAAAGCTCGTGAAGTTGACATTGAAGGCCGCGATTTGAATGGCGTTCATTTGGCAATGGATTATTTGAACGGCACGATTAAGAGCTACCTGGATTCCAACTTGGAAGACGGTAATTATATTTCGGCTAAAGATAAGAACGTCATCGTAATTGGCGGCGGCGACACAGGCACTGACTGTGTAGCAACAGCGCTACGTCACGGTTGTAAATCGGTGACGCAGTTCGGTACGGTTGGTAAAGCACCACTTGTACGTGATCAAGAGAAGAACCCATGGCCGCAATTCCCTAACGTGTATACACTTGACTATGCACAAGAGGAAGCTCGCGCGCTGTACGGTGAAGATCCTCGAGCATTCTCTGTACTGACGAAGAAATTCGTTGGGGACGAGAACGGCAACTTGAAAGAATTGCACACGGTACAAATCGAGCGTACTGTTGATGAAACAGGCCGCAGGATCTATACTGAAATTCCAGGAACGGAGAAAGTTTGGCCAGCTGATCTTGTTATGATCGCGGTCGGCTTCGAAGGTCCGGAGAACACATTGATTGAAAAGCTTGGACTTGCGCAAGACCGTCGTTCCAATGTAAAAGCCGAATACGGCAATTACAAAACGAGCGTCAACAAAGTATTCGCTGCAGGCGACATGCGCCGTGGACAAAGTTTGGTTGTTTGGGCAATCAACGAAGGCCGCGAGGCTGCGCGTGAAGTGGACCGTTATTTGATGGGAACAACGATGCTTCCTTAATGAAGCGATTCGGAATGCAAAGCGCCTACGGGCGCTTTTATTTCGTTTAACGAAGGAGTGGCACAGAGATGATTCAATATGGTTCCGAACAGATTACACAGCTGCGATTTATGACGTTTATTCCACGTATCGAACGACGTGACGACCAATGGGTCGATATCGAGCTGCGCATGGTCGTGGACAAATCAACGCCTGTACCTGAAGGGTTAATTGATTTAACGGCATTAGTAATTTGTACGCTTAGCGGCGCAATTGCTCAGATAGTACCGCTTGACGAGGGCTGCGATTGCGAATTTCAATTCACCTCTGATGAGAAGGAACAAATTCAAGCGTTCATTGAATCTGCAGAAATCCAAGCGCAGATTGCAAATCTCTCTATCAGCTAAGGTAAGTTGTGGTAAAATGAGCTGTAGGGTATCGTTTCTTGGTGGGAGGAGATTCGATTGCGCACCACAGCCGCAGCTGTACTTACGCCGACTGATATTCATAAAATCAGACATTATGTCCAGCATAAGTACGGTGACTTGCCAAGCGAACGCCGTGCCGAAATCGTAGCTGATGCGATGCAGCGTATTGTCCTGAGACAATTACCGGCGTTTCCGAAGGAACATAAATTAGGCATTACGACCGAGTTGATGCGGAGCATCGCGGTCGGGAAGCAGGTCCCCGTTCATGAGAAACATATTTTTGAAGCATGCCTGAGGCTCGATTATCGTGATCCTCAGCTTTTCCATGCCTTGCACGAATGGGTAGAGCAGCGGCTCGGCGTGACGATCGAAACAGAAGTGTTCAAGGGCATTATTGAAGAAGGCGTTCATATTGCGAACTCTCCCCATCTGCAAGTTGAGGCTTGGGATGCTGTTGTCGGCACGGTGGCAGGCTATTACCGCGCTTCTGATCGATTGGCTGAGATTATCACGCTTCCCAGCCGCCGTTATGGAGGCAGAGGCAGTAGAACCAAGTCAAGCAGCTACCTGTTCCTTAGTGTGGCGTTAAGCGCGTCTACGTTGTTCTATGGCTGGTGGACCCTTCAACCACCAACTGCTCCTGTAGAGCTCCCTAAGACTGGACAACCTATGGTTGTGAGACCGCCAGTCCCTCAGCCCCCGACTGTTAGCGTGCAGAAGTATAAGAATGAGCTGCCCAGTGAGCTGAGATATGTAGAAGTAAACAAAGAACGGCTTGTTCTGTATTTGGCGAAGAAATCGTCTCTGCTTGCAGAGGAACCTTATCTAAGCACGATCGTAAATGCGGCCAAGGAACATGATATCCATCCGCTATTGCTGTTTGCGATAACCGGACAAGAACAGGCTTTTGTCCCGAAGTCGGGCAAAGATGCGAAGAAGATCGCGAACAATCCGTTTAACGTGTTTCACAGCTGGAAAGAGTTTAATACAACAATCAGCGAGTCTGCAAAGATTGCAAGCAATACGATTGTACATAAAAGTCAAGGAAGACCTGACGATGTCGACGCACTCACTTGGATCAATACGAAATATGCCGAAGACGTCAATTGGTCGAAAGGCGTTCGAGCGATTTTGGATGCGATGAAACGTCAGATAATGTCGGTTAACGAACGGTAAAGAGGCGATTGCTTGAAAACATTGATTATCGCAGAGAAACCCGATATGGGCCGGACAATTGCCGCTGTCGTAGAACCGAAGGCGCAGAACAAACGCTCTTATCTGGAAGGCGAGAACTACATCATTACGTGGGCGATTGGTCATTTGGTCAGTCTCGCAGAACCGGATCAGTACGACCCCAAGTATAAGAGATGGAATGAAGCGGATTTACCGATTATTCCGGATCGCTTTAAGCTGTGGCCTAATGCGCGGACGAAGGATCAGCTTGCTACAATTGGCGAGCTGTCGAAGCGCTGTGACCGGCTCGTTAACGCATGCGATGCCGGGCGTGAAGGTCAGCTTATCTTCCATCTAATCCGGCAATATTTGAAAATGCCGCAGCCGACGGATCGTCTGTGGATTTCCGATTTGACGCCGGAAACGATTCGTCGCGGGTTTGATGGGTTGCGCAGCGATCAGGACTATGATGATCTGACGCGCGCTGCTAAAGCACGAAGCGAAGCGGATTGGCTGGTAGGTATGAATGCTTCGCGTGCATTTACCATTCGCCATAAAACATTGCTGTCGGTCGGGCGCGTACAGACACCTGTATTGGCGCTGCTGTACGATCGGCATAAAGAAATTACGGCTTTTGACAGCGAGACGTATTTCGTCGTTCAAGCTTCATTCAGTCAACAGGATTTTAACTACAAAGGCGTCTGGCAAGGAGATCGGATAACCAAACGCGAGCAAGCCGAGGCGCTTGCAGCGAAGGTATCGGGGAAACCGGCTAAGATTGTCAGCTATACGGTGACGGAATCGAAGGAATACCCTTATCGGTTATACGACTTGACGCTGTTACAGCGCGAAGCGAATGGCAGATATGGCTACCCGGCGAAGAAAACGCTCGATATCGCGCAATCCCTTTATGAGAAACATAAAGTAATTACTTATCCAAGGACAAGCTCGAACTATGTTACGGAAGAGAATCTTCCAGTAATGGGTAATGTTCTTAACATGCTGAAACAAACATCCTACGGTGATCTGGCGAATGGAGCGGATCGCAGCAGGGTGCATAAAGGGAATAAGGCCGTTTGTAATCCCGCAAAGGTTGAGGATCACCACGCGATCCTGCCGACGCCTAAGCGGCCGGGCACCTTAAGCACGGAAGAGCAGAATATCTACGATATGATCGTTCGTCGATTCCTCTCTCATTATTATCCTCCTGCTGTCTATAACAATCATGAAGTGTTAACAGAGGTGGAAGAGGAGCAGTTCCGTACGCGCGCCAAGGAACAGCTGGATGCTGGCTGGCGAGTCGTACTGGGCGATCAAGAGGACGGCAACGCCAGTAAAGCAAAGAGCAAGTCGAAGAAGAAATCCGATGATGCGACGGACGATCTAGAGGATGATCTGGTTGAAACCGATCGTCCGTTCTCGGTCGACCCCGATGCGCCGGTGCATTGTGAAGGTGCAGATGCACTTGAGAAGGCGACGAAACCGCCGAAGCCGTATACGGAAGGTACATTGCTCAAAGCGATGGAGAGTGCCGGCAAATCGATTGAGGATGAAGAGCTTCGTGATGCCATGAAGCAGACTGGGCTGGGAACACCGGCAACCCGTGCCGCAACGATCGAGCGGCTCAAGTATGTCGGGTATATCAAGCCGACAGGCAAACGGCTTGATATCACGACGAAAGGCTGCGCGGCTATCGAGCTGATTCGCGGTGCCGGTGTCGAACTGCTCGCATCTCCGGAAATGACGGGACGCTGGGAGCAGCGTCTGCATCAGATTTCGAAGGGCGAAGCATCGGATGAACAGTTCATCGCGAAGGTTAAGCAGTTTGCCGAGATGATTGTCGGGAAAGTGAAGCATCAACGGCAAGCAGACGCGAGCCTGTTCGAAGAGCCCGGGCAAGCAGGCGGAGAAGCTAAAGGCAGAGGCAAGGGAGCGAGAACAACTGCTTCGGGGGAGAAAAGCACGCGGACATCTTCGAAGGAGAGGGCTGGCAAGCCCAAGGAGGCTGGCTCAAGCTCGGGATCTGCCACACGGAGTGCAGCTGCATCTCGATCGAAGACTGCAAGCGCCTCGGCGGCTGGAAGCAGCAGCTCCCAAGTTCGATCTGCGACAGCCACACGTGCGGCAGCAACTTCGGAACCGTCAGCAGGCTCGCCGAAGGTTATTGCAGCCTGTCCTCGGCCAGGCTGCGGTGGTGAGCTGGTGGAAGGTAAGCGCGGCTATGGCTGTATGCGATTTAGGGAAGGCTGCACGTTTGTTATCTGGAAGGAACAGCAGGGACGTCTGGTAACAGCAACAATGGCAAAGGCGCTCGCAGTAAGCGGCGCCACAAGGTCATCCGCGTTCAAGCGGGAAGATGGGACCAGCGAGTCCGGCAAGCTGAAGCTAACGGATCACATAACCGGTGCAGTAGAATTCGTACCTGCCCCGTAAAAACGAACAAAAGGCTTGTCCTCACAGGAGTTAATGACTCTTGTGTAGGACTAGCCTTTTCTTGTTTGTTAATGGGGTCCGCGCTGATTCAGGTAAGTATGAATACTTGCCGGAACATCCCGGAGCTGGTCCAATGTGAAGAATGCACCTTTCGGCGTAACATCAATGCCAACAATGTTGTACGCCCATTCGGAGTCAGTCTTCATATGGATGGCGTGTATGCCTGACGTTAAGGCAGGAATCACGTCTGTACGGATGGAGTTTCCGATCATCCAAGTCGAATTACGATCGAACTTGCCTTCGAGTAAAATGTTCTCCATCGCTTCGATATTCTTCATCGAACGGACATAGATGCGAGGTCCAAAATACCGTTCCAGCTGCATTTGCTTGATTTTACGTTGTTGAATCAACATTTCTCCACCGGTGTACAGGTGAAGCTCATGTCCTTTCGAAGCCAGCTCGTCCAAGGTCTCTTCCATGAACGGATAAGGCTCCACCTCATGATCGTAAACACTTCTTCCTAGTTTCCACAGCATGTCTACTTCTACGGGGGATGTCGCTCTGCCCAGTAGATCGGAGAAATGCTGATAAGTTCCGATAAAGGATTGCGGGAAGTGATCGCTCTTAAAGCCGGATATATGTACGCCGGCAATATCGATTTCGGTTTGCTTGTCACGGATTTCCTGAGCCGAAATTCCATAACCCCTGAACCAGTCTGTCATGAGATCTGTAAATTGATCAATTACAAAATAGAAATATTTGTTGCAGTAAATGAGCGTATCATCGAGATCGAATAGAATACTTTGTTTCATCTTAGGCACGGCTCCTTCCCCAGATGATTTCGCTGTGTAGATTCAATCTACCGCATCTTGGGATTCGCCGTCAAATCGAATAGTACTGGGAACATTTACAAATACTGAAGGTGGAGGTGATTGATGCATGCCAACAAATAGGAACAGCAATAAGAAAAACCGTGGAAGTGAATCAGAAGGGAGAGATTATTCTTCCTCATTAAAGAAGTTGGAGAAATTAGCGAGCAGGCCGTCAAGCTTAAACGGCATTAACAAACAGCTGCCTTAATACATACGGCAGGACAGAGTCAGGGAAGTGAACAGTCTCTATATGGTCAGCAGCCAGAACGTATCTGCGGACACATATAGAGACTGTAAGATATTAGGCGTACTTATTTAATTTAGCAGTGAGATCCTGCTTAATATAAGCGATTCTCTTGCGAACATAGAAGTCATAGCTTGCCCCTTTCAATTCGCGGGGGCTAATGACTTCATCAGCACTGTTGTCGATAATGGTCAAAGAGCCGTTGGAATAAAACTTAAAAGTTAGATCCCGGAAAGGTCGATGCGTTTCGATAAATCGATAGTTTTCACAGTTATTCATGATGGTTAGCCTCCTCACAATTGGCGGGAATTTAGAACGTGTGTTCTTGTTTTTATTATAGCAAACATTTGTTCGTATGGAAACTATTATTTTTTTAACTTAAACTAGATTAATAGCTTACATAGAACTCTTCGCATTCAACAGCAAATGCATTCATAAAGGAGCGCCACTCATGATAAAAGTCGATCAATTATCCAAACAAATTCCGGGCGGGCCTAAGGTGCTCTCCGGGATCAGCTTCAATATAGAACCCGGCGAATTTATCGCCATCAAAGGGGCGAGCGGAAGCGGGAAGTCCATGCTGCTCCGATGCTTGGCTCTTAGAGAGTCGTGGAGCGGCGGCTCCTATATGGTGGACGGCGTCGATATTCTCAAAAAAGGTCTGCTTGGTAAAATGAAAATACGTCGTGAAATGGCTTATCTCGAAGAGAAGCCAACCTTAATCGGCAAACGGTCCGCGCTCAAGAACGTATTGATCGGCACATCGCACCAAACACCGATCTGGCGCAGAGTGACCGGCATGATCCGCAGCGATGACTACATGGGGGCCATGGATATGATCGAGAAGATGGGGCTGCTTGAGAAAGCCCATCAGAAAGGCGATAAGCTGAGCGGTGGGGAGAAGCAGCGCATTGCGATGGCTCGCGCTTTGGTTCACGGTGCCAAAACGTTGCTCACGGATGAACCGGTCTCCGGCTTGGATCCACATGCGGCAGAGCAAGTGCTGTCCGATTTGAAGAAGATGTGCCAGACGCAAGGGATTTCGGTCGTAGCGGTCATGCATCAAGGGGATTGGGCGGAACGGTTTGCGGACCGGATTATCGGCTTGAATAACGGGAAGCTCGTGCTGGATATCAAAGGCAGAAGAATGACGGAGCGGGAGAAAATGCTGCTGTGAGTACTTCCTTAACGTACGAGCTGCGCCCGATTGAACACGATGAGCTTGATGCCGCACACAAGCTTGAGCTGGCCTGTTATACAGCTGAAGCAGCAGCTAGCCGTGAATCCTTTACGTTTAGACAGCGGCATTTCCCAGGCTATTTCTGGTCTGCTTGGCAAGGTGACAATCTGATTGGGCTCTCATGCGGCGTTCGTACAGCAGAAAGCAGCTGCGAGAGCGACGCTGTGAAGAGTGCGCACAGCGCGGAGACCGGTGGAAACCACCTCGTCATTCTGTCCGTGGCAGTCGCTCCCGAGCATCGCAAAAGCGGCATTGGAACGGCATTGATGAGAGCGCTTATCAAACAAGCGGTAACCGATCAACTGGCTACCATCGTTCTCATGTGTGAGCCTCAACTGATCGATTTCTATAAAGGACTTGGGTTTGAGTACTTAGGTGTTTCGGCATCCACGCATGGTGGCATAGAATGGCATGAGATGAGAAGAGTCATCTAAATAGGAACCGGCATACAATGGAGCATTACCTAGAATAGGCAGGTGTTCCATCATGGCATTCCAGTTTCCGGCCGTTATCCATGCTTCCCGTGTCACGTTCCCGAAAGCCGAGCTTTGGGTTCCGGTCGTAAGCGGACTTCATAACACATCGGCACGCAATACGATTAACGGTAAAATTCGCAGAACGGTAAGTGAGCTTGTGCAAAATCAAGGCTCTCTTGAGGATCCGCGCGCCGATATGCAAGGCTATTTCGAGATCAAGACGAACGAGAAGGATATTCTAAGCTTATCGTTGTTTAATTATGCGTTTACGGGCGGGGCACATGGGCTGACGCTTCAGGAGTCGCTTACGTTCGATACCGGCACTGGCAAATCATACACGCTGGCCGAGCTTTTCAAACCAGGCAGCAATTATGTCGGCAGGCTCTCCGATATCATCAAGGCGCAAATCGACGAACGGCAAATCGCTACGCTCGAGCCGTTTAACTCGATACGGCCAGACCAGCCTTTCTACATCGCTGATCGAGCGCTTGTTATCTATTTTGCGCTATATGAGCTTACACCGTATGCCTTCGGGTTTCCGTATTTTCCGATTTCCGTCTATGACCTAAGCGATATCATCAATCCTAACGGGCCACTTGGCCGAATGGATGTGAACAATTAACTGTACTAGAGGAGATCCTTATGATTTATGTTCTCATATTGCTGCTAATCTGCTTTATTCTGACTGTCATCCTGATCAGACATAGACAGCACGAGAATAATAAACCGGTCATGGACCGCGACCATCAAAGCCAACTGCATCATGCCAAGACTCAACTAGATTCAGCAGTGATTCAACGAACATCTGATACGGAATCTGTAACGAGAGATAACTTGCCGACTTGCAGCATTCTCATCGTCGACGACCAAGTGGCCATCCGTATGCTGCTGCGAGAATTGTTCGAGCTTGAAGGTTTGACTGTCTATGAGGCTATCAATGGTGCAGTTGCGATTGAGACCGCTCGTACAACGGCGATTGACTTCATATTGCTTGATCTGAAGATGCCGGATATGGACGGAATTGAAGCGCTCCGGGGAATTCGTCAATGGAACGAACATGTGCAGGTTGCGATGATAACAGCATTTGGGGATCCGCTCAAAATGGAGGCAGCCAAACAGCTGGGCGTGCAATCGTTTTTCACCAAGCCGTTTGATATCGAGCAAGTAAAGGATCGTGTGTTGAACAGCTTGAAGAAAAAGGATTGCAAGGTTGAACAGAGGCCTCCAATAGAATAAACATGCAAGATCCAATCCGTCCTGGCAGCTTCGATGCCGACGGATTTTTTAGTTGTGCTGATAGGATTGCCATGCTCATAGAGTCAAGTATGGGGGTGGGGGCATTGTTTTTGCTGTGGGCAGGTTGTTTGATTTTCGCATGTACATGTGGTCTCTCCCTATTCCTTGCACGGACAGCAGAGCGCGGCGTAAAGCGATCCTTGCACCAGTCCTTGCATCACTTCTCGCCTTATGTGCGCTATATGCAGGATAAGCATGATTTGAATGGCATCGGATTTGCACAGCAGCTGACCCGGCATATGAGAGGATTATCCTCGTTTGGACTGTCATTCTCATCATTATCTTTTATCGGGGGAGCAGTCTTGTTTCTGGGGCCAGCCTTAGCTGCCGGAGGTCCTGCGGTCATGGGCATTGGTTGGCCGATCCTATCCTTCCTTGGCATTGTGACGGCGAGTTCGCTTGCGTCACTTGCGTCAGCCATACCAACTGCAGGCGGCTGCTATCATTGGGCGTTATCCGCAGGAGGGCGACGAATAGGCTTGTGGTCGGGCTGGCTGCATTTCCTGGGTACGATTCTCATGCTTGTGACGATGAATCTGCTTCTGGCAGACTGGATTTATAAAGTGATGGTGCAGCAGTTAGGGTACGCAGGCGGCAGGGAGTTATTCTATGTGCTCCTAATTGTACTGTTTCTCACGCAAGCTCTTCTGAATGTCAGAGCGGTCCATTCGCTTGGCAAAATAGCGGGGATTTCTTCTGGTCTGCAGCTGTTGATAGGGTTTGCGATCATTCTCTTCTTTATTGCAGCAGCTAGGCCGGCTAGCTATCCATTTCAGATGCTGGCAGGTACGGACCTAGTTGCAACCGTCGCGAGCAATAATCAACCTATGCTGTTAATCGGGATGCTTATGCTGCAGCGACTGTTTCTGGGCAGCGACTTTGCAGGGCAGATGGCCGAAGAAACGAGGGATCCTCGGATCAACGTTCCATGGTCGATCTTCTTCTCATCTGTTGCGCTTGGTTTATTCGGATTTATCCTGTTTGTGCTTGTGTTCATGTATTTTCCACTTGGGAGTGAGGGGTTCACCTCTTATTCGGATATCGGTACTTGGTTTGTGACCCTATGGACCAAATGGGGAGCGCTGATAAATGCGATCTTACTGCTGCTTATCGTTTCCTCTGTGTGGATGAGTGGCAATGCTTCTATGGCCGCAGCTTCACGCACGTTATTCGCCATGGCAAGAGACGAAGCCGCGCCTTACTCAGGCAAACTTGCGGCGGTCTCTGAGTTGTATCGCACTCCACTTCGTGCGGTGCTGGCAGTATCGATAACTGCTGGTGTCTCAGCACTGGGGCTCAAAGCGGTATCAAACGGCGGAATGACTCCACAGCATACGCTCGTGCAGCTTATCTTATTAAGTGCAGCTGCGCTGCATATCGCACTGGTATTTCCCATTGGAGCTAAGCTGTATGGTGAATTATCGAGAAGAAATCTTTCGAAGCTCAAAGGACCGTGGAACCTAGGTGCATATGAAGTGTATGTGGATTCGATCTCGGTGAGCTGGCTTATCGTTAGTGCTGCAGCCGCATTCGTATTTATGGATCCCGTCGTCCTGCTTTACTTAGCTTTCGCAGTGCTGATAGGAGGCCTTCTAATCGAATGGAGATACCGGGCCTTGCTGAAGAAGGTGCCGTTCAAGGTTGTAGGCTCCATTCGGTTCAGTCGTAGATCAATTGATGAATGTATCAGAATTGAAAGAAAATTCCCGCAACAGTAGAAAGCCGCCAAATCAGCTCGTACAACAGGGTAGGGAAATGGGGAAATAGAAGCGCTGACTTCGGAAAATATTTCCCCAAATACGAGCGAATATTTCCCGGGGAAGCGCACGAAACAACACGAAAGGAGCGCTTTCGACACGATCTGTAACAACATGAACGAATAGGGGAGATCGTGTCAACAATGCCTTAATTAACGGCATTAATGTTTGCTTGCGTTCCATAATCAGGCTTATAATTCGTTGTAGCATATAGTCGTCGATTAAGGAGGAGCAGGGATGGAGCTTGGAACATTGATTTCGATCAATACAGCACTGCCGGAAACCGTACTTTTCGGCAAGAAAGATATAAGCACAGGCATCAATAAGAACCCGGTTGGGGCGGAGTCTATTTATTTATCTCGCACGGGTCTGAAGGGTGACGGGCAAGGCGATCTCGTCTATCATGGCGGTGAAGATAAAGCTGTTTGTGTGTACCCGGCAGCACATTTCCCTTATTGGGAAAGGCGCTGGAAGCGCGACGTTCTTCCAGGTGCTTTTGGCGAAAATTTTACTGTATCCGCATTAACGGAGCATGAAGTATGTATTGGAGACGTATGGAGCGTAGGCGAAACGGTAGTTCAAATCAGCCAGCCGAGACAGCCCTGCTACAAACTTGGTATGAAGCATAAATTGCCCGAGCTTGCGCTTGAGGTACAGACGAACGGTTATACTGGTTTTTACTTGCGCGTACTTACAGAAGGCCATGTAAAGCAAGGGGACAAGCTGCTCCTGACGAAGAGGCATCCTGCAGCAATTACGATTACTGAAGCAAACCGGGTCATGCATCTCGATAAACAAGACAAGGCGGGGATGATCGCTTTGCTTGCCATTCCCGAGTTGTCGGAGAGCTGGCAGCAAACTCTTACAGGAAGACTGGCGAAGCTGGAATCCGAATAAGTAAGGCATAGTGACCAACAGGAGGCCGCAGCTTACATGGTTCAAATCATAGAAGGCGAGTTTGCCGAATACTTGAATGCATATCTACTTGATTCGAATAGGAGGCTCGTGCAAGAGGAAAGCGGAATGAACAATACTACTCGCATGGTCTACTCTGATAAGGACAAGTTCGTGCTCCGAATATACGAGAACCATCGTGACGAAGTGCTTATTATTACCGAGCATGCGATCTTAAATGAGCTACAGCGAATGAAGCTTTCATTTGAAGTACCTCAGCCGATTCTTAATCACGGCAAATCCTCCATAACAATCGGCGCACAGGGCAAGCTGGCGGCATTATATCGCTATATAAACGGGAATAGGCCAACGCCAGAACTCGATTCGCATATATACGGACTTGGCTTTGCAGCAGGAGAACTTTCAGAGGCATTGGCCCACTTAACAACGATGAATTCGGAGACAGTGCCCCACTATAAACCTTACTACGAGCTCGAAGAAAACCATGGCTCCATGTCTGCAGTGGAGCTTATAGAGCTGTGTGGACGCTTTGAGCGACTCTTAAACAGCAGAGAGAAGCTGATTGGACTTCAGCGTGAACGAGAACGATTAACGACATTAAGAGATCATATAGCGGCTCTGCCGCAGCAATGGATCCATGGCGATATTGTGTTCACGAATGCAGTGGCAGAAGGAGATCGGATACATGGTCTGCTGGACTTCGAATTTTGCACGATCGATGTCCGAGCCATGGAGCTGGCTGTTGCTTTAGCTGAGTTTCCAAGTGATAACAATGAAGAAGCTCTGCGACGCATACAGTTATTTTGCAGCGGCTATGGTGAAGCGGCCAAGCTGACTGAGCAAGAGATGCTGATGCTGCCGGCGCTAATGAAACTTCGGATGATCGATGTTTGGCTTCATTTCGCAGGCAGGCTGTTCGCCGGACTGGATGCCGATGCCATTTGGCAAGATCAGATCGAACGCGTCTCTTTCGTTTGCAGTTGGGTTGATCGCTGGCATGAAGAGCTAATGAATGTGTTTCGTCATCATTTGATAAGGTAGGACATGAATGGCCGATCTATCTCCGGAGCGGAGAATGATCGGCCTTGTTTTATTCATATAGATAACATGATATTGTGTATTTTCGGTAAACCGGAAGCGTCCATGCTGAAGCAAGGTGGGAGGCATGCATATGAAGAGTACGGCTGAGCTGCTGGGCTACGGCCCGAATGATCGATTGTTGATTATTAATGCGGATGATTTTGGCCTGTGTCACTCCAGCAATAAAGGCATTCAGAAGCTGCTTGAGGACGGGGTTGTTTCATCGTCAACCATTATGATGCCTTGCGGGTGGGCTAGAGAAGCAGCAGTATGGAGCGCCTGTCACACGCTCTTGGATGTCGGTGTCCATTTCACCTTGACCAGCGAATGGGATGTGATGAAATGGGGACCGGTTTACCGCGGCGGATCAACGGAGTCGCTCGTGACGAGAGAAGGTTATTTTCATCGGGATTCCAAATCGTTCGAGCGCAGAGCCGATGCAGAGCAGGTGAAACAAGAGCTAATAGCTCAAGTTGAGATGGCGCTGGAGATGGGCGTTAATGTTACACATACGGATAATCATATGGGCAGCTTGTATGGATTGCAGACGGGAAGACACTTTCTGGCGGAAGTATTTGATGTTTGCGCAGGATACGGACTGCCATTTCGACTTCCTCGGTTCTTGCAGCTGGAATCGGGAGCACCTGCACCTCAGGAGCTGGCCTTGCAGGCGCTTAAGCATGCTGCAGATGCGGATCTCAGAGGGGTCGTCGTATTGGACTATCTCGTGGCGCTGCCGTTTCAGGCAAAGGCGGGTGAAACGTATACGCAGTTCAAGACACAGATGATTTCGCTGCTGAAACGATTAAAGCCAGGCGTTTCCGAACTGATTATTCATCCGGCGCTTGTAACCGACGAGCTAACCGCGTTTCACACGGAGCCTTTGAAGCGTGGGATGGAAATGGATATTTTTCGCGATAAGGAAGTACAAGAAGTGATGCAATACGAGGGGATCAAACAAATCGGATGGAAAGAATTAAGGCACTATCAGCGCCGTTTTTCCAGGCCGTAAATCGGGAATGCAGGGCTGTCCATGTCGGAGATGAACAGCAGCTGTGATAGCTTTGTTTATGGAAATGGGACAAGCTGTCCTAGTACAGCTTCTTGGACATTCGGCTGTATTACTGTTTTCCCGATCCTGTTTTGGAAAGAAAGTCTATTCGCCACTTCCTGATAATGGTATACTGATAGTTGTGAATTATATAAGTATTCAGTTAATTCGGGAAGGGAGTGGAGCAAGTGGCGGTACTTCCAAAACAGAATGATCTTGGATTCTTTGAAATTCGATTGGAATCAATAGGCGGATTGGGCGCTAACTTGGCCGGAAAGATGTTAGCTGAAGCAGGTGTTGTTGGAAGCGGTTTCAATGGGGTCAGTTTCTCCTCTTACGGATCAGAGAAGAAGGGCTCGCCGGTAAAGGCGCATATTCGCTTCTGCGATATGGAGACGAATATTCGGGATACGACACCGGTAGAGCGCCCTCATATCGTAGGGGTGTTTCACGAGAACATGTCCAAAACCGTGAATGTCATCAGCGGGATTTATGAAGACAGCGTGGTGCTGGTCAATTCTAGTAAAACAACTGATGAATTGAAGCAGAAAATGAACTTGTCCGCTGGTACACTTGCTGTAGTTGATGCTACAAGCATATCGCTCGAGGAGAACAATCGCGTGAACATGGCGATGCTTGGGGGTCTATTCCGACTCTGCACCTTCCTGGATTTTGAGCATATGAAAGGAATTATCCGGAAGTCGCTGGAGAAGAAATATCCACAGGCTGTCGAGCCGGCACTGCGTACGTTTCAGCGCGGTTACGATGAAGTGAAGTTTCAGACTTACGTGCTTCCTGAAGGCGAGAGTATGCCTCAGCCAACACGGTGGGACGTTCCATCGCTCGGCTACGAGACGCAGCCTATGGGCGGGATGATTATCAATCCCGGGAACAGCGTGCTGAAGGATATCAGTATTTCAAGGCAAGGCATGATGCCGCATTTTGACGATGAGAAATGCATTCACTGCGCAGCTTGCGACACCGCTTGCCCGGACTTCTGCTTCGTATGGGAAGAGCAGCCGGATAAGAAAGGACGTCCGCAAATGTTTCTGCAGGGGATCGATTATCAATATTGCAAGGGTTGCTTGAAATGCGTTGTAGCTTGTCCGACCGAAGCGCTTGCTTCTGAACGTGAGACGGATGGTTACGGCGAACAACACCGAGTGCCGCACAAGTTTGATTGGGCAAAAGCGAATTAACGTCGTGTAGGGTTTGCACGGAAGAGAGGAGCGAAACAATGGCCATTGAAATCAACAAAGAAGTGAGCAGAGGTAAAGTAGAGCAGCGTATGGTCTATGAGTCAGGAAATGAGATGGCGGCTTATGCCGCACATCAAATTAACTATCACGTCATGGGCTATTTCCCAATTTCACCTTCAACGGAGGTTGCCCAGTTTCTCGATCTGATGAAAGCGAACGGGCAGCATGATATTAAATTGATTCCTGCTGACGGCGAGCACGGTTCCGCAGGAATTTGCTATGGCGCGTCCGCTGCCGGGGGCCGCGTATTTAATGCTACTAGCTCCAATGGTTACTTATACATGCTGGAGCAAATGCCGGTCCAATCCGGTACGCGCTTCCCAATGGTTATGAATCTCGTATGCCGTTCGGTCTCCGGGCCGCTCGATATTCATGGCGACCACTCCGATCTCTACTTCGCACTGAATACCGGTTGGCCGATCCTGATGTGCCGCGACCCCCAAGCGGTGTATGACATGAACATTATTGCGCTTAAGCTTGCTGAAGATCCGCAGGTGCGTCTGCCTGTTCTTGTCGCTTCGGACGGCTATTTCACTTCGCATCAGAAACGCCGCGTCCAAACCTTTGCTCACCGCGCTGATGTACATGCTTTCGTAGGCGAACACTCGCCGGAAGGATTCAAGCATGTGCTCGACCGCAACAATCCGATTACTGTCGGCCCTTACATGAACGAGCCGGATTATATTAACAACTGCTACCAGCAGTCGATGGCGATGTACAACGCGGGAGAAGTATTCGACCGTATCCGCGCGGAGTATGCCGAACTGACAGGCCGTGACTATCCGATTCTCGATCAGTATCGGATGGACGACGCTGAGGTAGCGGTGTTCCTGATGAATTCCGCCTCGGAAATTATCAAGGATGTCGTGGATCAGCTTCGCGCCAAAGGCATCAAAGCAGGTTCTGTTGCGCCGAATATCATTCGTCCGTTCCCAGCGAAAGAAATCGCTGAAGCGCTCCGTGGTGTCAAAGCAGTAACGATCGGCGATCGCGCTGATTCCTATGGCGGACATGGCGGCAACATGACGAATGAAATTAAAGCAGCGCTGTTCACGCAAGGCGTTCGGGATACGCTCGTCATTAGTCGGATCTATGGTCTGGGCGGCAAAGATTTCTACGCGGAAGACGGGCATCATTTCTTTGAGCTTGCGATCGAAGCGGCGCAATCGGGCAAAGTTGACGTTCCGTTTGACTACTGGGGACATACGCCGGGCGATCCTGAGAAAGCGCCAAAGCGTGTGCTCGAACCGCTCAAGTATGAAGAGCTGAAGACCGGTTTGATTACGGTAGATCGCGATGAGACAACCGGCAAGCTGAAGGTTAAAGTGCCTCCTGTACGCCAACTGACGAAGAAACCGAAGAGACTTGCGCCAGGTCATGGAGCTTGTCCGGGCTGCGGCATTTTCTCCGGCTTGGAGCTGTTCTTCAAAGGAATCGAAGGCGATATTGTCGCCCTCTACCAAACCGGCTGTGCGATGGTTGTAACGACCGGATTCCCGTACTCTTCGCATAAAGCGACGTATATTCATAACCTGTTCCAGAATGGTGCTGCAACGCTGTCCGGTGTGGTGGAGATGTTCTGGGAACGCAAACGCCGCGGTGAGCTTGAACAGTATGGCTTGAAGGATGATTTCACTTTCGTCATGATTACAGGCGATGGCGGAATGGACATCGGTATGGGACCTGCAATCGGAAGTGCATTGCGTAACCATAAGATGATCATTCTTGAGTACGATAACGAGGGTTATATGAATACCGGCGCGCAAATGTCGTATTCAACACCGCTCGGTCATCGTACTTCAACATCCAACGTAGGCAAGCATCAAGGCGGTAAGTTGTTCCATCATAAGGATACCGCGCAAATTATGGCGGCGACCAATATTTCGTATGTATTTACAGGTTCGGAATCACTGCCGCAGGATTTGCTCCGCAAAGCGGCTAAAGCGCAATATTATGCGCAGAATGTCGGACTCGTGTATGGGAAAATTCTCATTTCTTGTCCGCTGAACTGGCTCTCGGAAGAGAAAATCGGTCAAACCTTGATCGATGAAGCCGTTAATACCTGTTTCTTCCCCATGTATGAGGTTGAAGAAGGCGTCACGACGATTACGTATAACCCGGAAGAAAAGGGCAAACGAATTCCACTCGGCGACTGGCTTAAGAATATGGGCAAAACCAAACATATGACGCGCCCGGAATATGCCGAAGCGCTCAAGTCATTCGAGGATGAAGTGGAACGCCGCTGGCTTCGTTTGAAAGCGAAACACGAGAGTGAATACTTGTAGAACCTGTGAGGGCGCGGCGGCGAATAAGCGGCCGCGCCTTTTATTTTGAATCCTACTCGTAGAAGGAGGGCTGCAGCACAATGCCGATCGTTTTGCGTCATCGCATGACCGGAGAAATCGCTTGTGGAATGATGAGAAATGTGTATGATTTTGCATATTATGGCGCTCTCTGGTGGGAGGATAATGAAACAGCGGAACAACTGGCTGAGCAGGCACTTGTCGAGAGGGATTTCGTCGAGCCTTACTCGGACTGGGACCTTATTGACGTGAGGGAAGAACGGCTCAAGCTGTTTAATGTGAAGCTGAACAATGATCCGAAGAGAAAGATTCTGCTCGAGCAAGATGGAGCCATCAGGCTGTTGAAGGTATAGCGTTAATGTAGGAGGGTAAGAGGCGAATGAATGTGACGGATCATTCCTATTTTCAAACGATCAAGGAGCTGGGCTCTGATGCGGAAATAGAAGCGTTCGGCCTGGAGCTCAGAACGGGAGGATTTACCGCGATTAGACGGTTTCTGGATGACTTCAGGCAATATTTGCGATCATTTACGGATGAAGAAGGCGAGTTTGCTATAGAACTGCTGCGACGCGGGCAGCTTGCGGTTCCCGAGCCTGGCCGAACAAGCCCGTCATGGGTTTACATTTGGCGTGAGTTCGCAGGCATCATCAAGACCAAGCGTCATGTATTCGAATCCATACCGGAAGATGAGCGAAGCGGAGAATGGCAGGTGCTGCTCGATAATCCGTTCAGCAATCAGAACATTACCGTTTATCCGGCACTAACCTTTATTGAAGCCGTCTACATGTTTGCGTATTTCCGAACGGAACTGCTGAATAATGAATATATCCGGCTGCAGAAAATCGCGACGGTGATGACCTTCAAAGGCGTCGACGAGGATGGGGTACAGCCGATAGTAAGTCTATAACTTCACAAAAAAGGCTTTGAATCCACCGAGCGCAGCTGCGCAGGTGCAGGATTCAAAGCCTTTATTTGTTGTCTTCATGCTCGGCAAAGCGAACCCGTGCGCAGAAGATGTGCGGCAATCTTAAGGCCGTGAAACCGCCCGGATTCGATAAAAATCTCATTGGCTTCCCGTCGTGAAGCGACAACACCTGCCAAATAAATGCCGGGTACATTGCTCTCCATCGTTTCGTCGTTGAAGGTCGGATATCCTTCTTCCTCGATCGTAACGCCGAAGGAGGCAAGGAAAGCGCGATCCGGATGGAAACCGGTCAAGGCAAGCACGAAGTCATTCGGCAGCTCATCAAGTCCGCCTTCGCTTTCGATCGTAACGCTTCGCGGACTGATCGCAATGACGCGGGAAGCGAAACGCATCTGGATGCGGCCTTTCGTGACAAGGCTTTCGAAGATTGGCCGTACCCATGGCTTAATACTCGAAGAATATTGCTCACCTCGATAAACGACAGTGACCTTCGCGCCAACTCGCTCAAGCTCCAAAGCCGCATCAATGGCCGAATTGCTGCCGCCGATAATGACGACCTGCATGCCGGTATACGGATGCGCTTCTCGGAAGAAATGCGTCACTTTATCGGATTTCTCTCCCGGAATACCAAGCTCGTTCGGATGATCGAAGTAGCCCGTTGCGATAATGACGGCTTTGGCGTGGTATTGGCTTATCTCGCCATGACGATTGGAGCTTTCTAGGACAAAGCCGCCATCTTGCTGCGGCTGAATCGCCGTGACAGTCTCATAGGCATTTATCCGCACCTCACGCCTCAGAGCAACGCTGCGATAGTAGTTGAGCGCTTCAACCCGAGACGGCTTCTCGTTGGCCGTCGTGAACGGGATGCCGGCGATCTCGAGCAGCTCCGGGGAGCTGAAGAAGTGCATATAGGTCGGATATTGCGATATCGAATGAACGACATTGCGCTTCTCGATCATGAGCGGGTCGATGCCTATTGCCTGCAATTCAATAGCAGCGGCTAGTCCGCATGGACCGGCACCGACGATGATTACTTGTTCGTTATGCATAAGTTCGGGATCAACTCCAATACACATTTAACATCAGGGCGGGGACCAGTCTTATTTTAGCACAGCTTCCCAGCTCTTGCTTCCTGTAAAACAAGCATTTAACTCTGTGTACGGGAAAGGTTATGTTGTATAATAAGCTATCACTTGCAAATAGGGGGAGATAGAATGCGACGGCGATTTGTAATTGAAGCCGTAATGGTAGCAACTTATGGTCATCTGCTCGTGCCAAGCCGGCCTGTCGATTTTGTCTTGCCATATTCGACAATTATGGAACTTTACGATATGAAAGCAGGAACGGATCCTGTTATGGATGATCCCGAAGACGATGCCCATGTGAAAGGGAAAATCGGAGAGCTTATTGCGTTCTTCGAGGACCCGTTTAACAAGAAGAAGATCGAGCGCGCGCTTCAAATGCCTTGGCGTGAGAGCTCGCCTCTGCTGCTGGACGATATGATCCAATTTACAATTGTGCATGCGGTAGATAACGCGCATTACGGCGAATATTTTGACCCGATCGAGACGGAGCTGCTTTTAACTTCGATGAAGCTTAGCGTGCCGCTGCTGTCGGATCAATTCGAGTTTCAAGATAAGCTTCTGGAGGCTGAAGTGCCCGTCCAGGTGTATGATATCGAGGATTTTGAATTCGCGGTTGAACAAGGAATCACGGCGGCGGATTTCGAGTCTACCACCGATTTGTAGCGTTCCGTTCAAGGGAGCATGACCGCAATTAGGCTGAATTAGACCGTATAAAGGCGAAAATAAATTTCACAAGAGCCTCTTGCGCACTGCCGGAAGTGGTGTTAAGATTTGGATGTTCCAATTTACGGAAAACGATGAAAGGAGGGCGATGGATATGTTTAACTTTTCAATTGATGTGCGCAATGAAGCGTTTAATCATGTCCATCGGCCCGACTTCTTTCACAGACCGCAGCCTTAAGCAGCTGCTGTAGACCAGTCTGTGTATAAGGAGATCTTGAGCCATGGGCTCGAGGTCTCCTTTTTTGTTGCCGTCATGGAACTTGCGCAAGCTTGTTTAAAGGGGGAATACAACAATGAAAGATTTAATTCGATTATTGCGTTATTTGCGTCCGAGCACGCGATGGGTCGTCATTTCACTTGGGATGATGGTGCTCGGGACGATAATTGATTTGATCGCGCCATGGATGCTGAAGCTGGTATTTGACGAGGGGATCGCCAAAAGCGACGTAAAGATGATCCTAGCGATGACTTTAGGTCTGGCAGGCATTCAAGTCGTCAAAAGTATCGCGATGTTCGTTCAAGGCCGGGCGCAGGAGCTTGTCGGGCAAAATGTCGTCTTCACGCTAAGGGCGCAGCTCTATAATCATCTGCAGAAATTGTCCTTCAGCTATTACGATAAAGCGCAGACCGGACAACTGATGTCTCGGATGACGGGCGATATCGAGTCTGTGAAGAACTTCATCGGTTTCGGTGCGATGGCGATGTTCACAGGGGTGATGACCTTTGTCGGGACGATCGTTTTCATGGCGCTCATCCAGTGGCAGGTTACGCTGCTCTGTATGGCGAGCGTTCCGCTACTGCTGCTTGCGCTGTATCAGTTTAACAAGAAGGTTGGACCGGCGTGGGGCCGGATCAGAGAGCAAATGGGCAAGTTGACGACAACCTTGCAAGAGAATATCTCGGGTATTCGCGTCGTGAAAGCATTTGCCCGCGAGAATGTCGAGCAATCCAAGTTCGAAGAACGCAACGACCAGAACTTCGAAACGAATATGGAACGGGCGAAGCTGGAGGCCAAATCGTTCCCGCTGATGAACTTCTACGGCGGTCTCGTTTTTCTGACGATGGTGTGGGTCGGGGCATATTTTGTGGCGAAAGGTCAAATGTCGCTTGGTACGTTTATGGCATTTCAGTGGTACACATGGGGGATTATCTGGCCGCTCAACATGCTCGGCTGGCAGATCAACATTATGCAGCAGGCGATCAAAGCGGCACCTCGCGTGTTTGAAGTGCTGGATACTCCGGTAGATATCAGCTCGGAGACAGGTGCAAACGAGGCTACGGACCGCATTGAAGGGAATGTCAGCTTTGAAGGCGTCTCGTTCCACTTTGCCGATCAAGATCCGGAGCAGGATGCCGGCATTCTGGAAGATATCTCGCTTGGCGTAAAGCAGGGTGAAGTAATTGCCGTTCTTGGCGCAACAGGCTCCGGCAAGAGCAGCTTAATTGCCCTGATGTCGCGCTTCTATGATGTAAGCCGAGGCCGACTGATGATTGACGGCATCGATGTTCGTGACTACGAGCTCGAAGGGCTCCGTCGCAAAATCGGCATCGTGCCGCAGGAGACGTTCCTGTTCTCGGCAACGATTCGGGAGAACATCGCATACGGGGTACCGGAAGCGACGCAGGAGCAGATTGAATGGGCGTCGAGCAAAGCGCAAATTCATAGCTTTATCGATACATTGCCGCATGGCTATGACACGATCATCGGCGAGCGCGGCGTTGGGTTGTCCGGCGGGCAGCGGCAGCGTGTTGCGCTTGCACGCGCTATTCTGATGGATCCGCCGATTCTCGTGCTCGATGAAGCAACGGCAAGCGTTGATACGGCTACGGAATCTGCCATTCACGAGGAGCTGCTTGAGGTGATGAAGGGACGCACAACGTTCATTATCGCGCAGCGACTCTCCTCGGTGAAACGCGCGGATCGCATTATCGTGCTTGACGGAGGCAAGATTGTGCAGCAGGGCACGCATAAAGAACTGTTCGAGCAAGACGGATTCTTCCGCAATCTGTTCCAAATGCAAGAGGCTGCTGCAGCCAGATAATCAGGAATTAATGACATGAAAAATTATCATTAACGTCATAAAGGAGGGAAACCTCAGTGAGTCAAGTCGAATGGGATTCCGACGAAGATTTAGAAGAGAAGCCGTTTAACCGCGAGTACATGAAGCGATTGTTCCGCTATGTGCTCCCTTATCGCAAAGTCCTTACCATCGTCCTCATTATTGTCCTATTCAACATGGGTCTTAGTCTGGCGGAGCCGCTGCTGCTAAGGTACATCATTGACGAAGGGATCTTGAAGCAAGACTTCTTCGTGATTAATATGATTGGTCTAACCCTGCTTGGCATCAGAGCAGGAGGGTGGCTGTTTGGCTATCTGCACACCAGATTCATCAACTTTACGGGACAACGGATTTTGTTTGATCTGCGTCAGCAGTTGTTCAATCATTTGCAATCCTTATCTTTTCGTTTCTTCGATGGCAGGCCTGCCGGAAAAATCATGTCCCGCATCACGAATGATACGAATGCGATTGGAGAGCTCATCAACGGTGGTTTAATTACGCTCGTTATGGAGTTTACACATCTAATCGGGATCGTCGTCATTCTACTTTGGATGGATTGGAAGCTGGCATTGCTTTCATTCATCACGCTGCCGCTGCTTTACTTGGTTTTTGGCCAAATGCAATCCAAAATCGAAGGCTCCTGGTCGCGTTCGCGTAAAACGATGTCCGCGATCAACGGCAATTTAAACGAGACGCTGCAAGGCATTCGAGTCATTCAAGCATTCTCTAGGCAATCCGAGAACAACAAGCGGTTTGAGAAGCTGAATACGCGCAACAAGAATGCGTTCATGCGGGCTGTGACGATGGAATCGATCGTTTTCCCGTCAGTCGAGATGATCGGGATGATCGGAACCTGCATCGTGCTGTGGTTCGGCGCGCAAGCCGTAATGGATAAAGAATTAACGCTGGGCTTCATTATGGCGTTCATCAATTATCTGTGGCGTTTCTGGGGGCCGCTCAGCGCACTGTCCAAAGTATACAGCCAAGTTCTGTCCGCGATGGCTTCGGCTGAGCGAATCTTCGAGATACTGGACTCTGAGCCGGAAGTGAAAGATCGCGCGAATGCGAAGCCGATGAAGAAGATCCAAGGCGAAGTCATCTTCGAGAATGTATCGTTCCGCTATGAAACGGATAAGCAGGATGTGCTGAAGGATATCAACCTTCAAATCAAACCGGGTCAGCGAGTTGCGCTTGTCGGCCCAACCGGGGCTGGGAAGAGTACGATCGTCAATCTGCTCATGCGCTTCTATGATACGACCGGAGGCCGGATACTTATCGACGGCCAGGAAGTAAAAGATGTCACACTGGAGTCGCTGCGGCGTCAGATGGGCATCGTGCTGCAGGATTCTTTCATCTTCTCGGGAACGATCGAAGAGAATCTGCGCTACGGCAACGAGGATGCATCCGATGAGGCGCTGCGCCGTGCGGCCGAGAATGTGCGCATCGACAAGTTTGTCTCGCAATATGCAGACGGTTATCAGACGCAAGTGGAAGAACGCGGCTCGAAGCTCTCCGTCGGTCAGCGTCAGCTGCTTGCCTTCGGGCGGGTGCTGCTCTCGGATCCGCGCATTCTCATTCTGGATGAGGCTACCTCCAGTGTAGATACTGAGACGGAGCAGCACATCCAAGCCGCGCTTCACACGATGCTCGAAGGCCGAACGGCGTTTATTATTGCGCACAGGCTATCCACGATCCGCGACGCTGATATCATTCTAGTCGTCAAGGATGGACGCATTTCCGAGCAAGGTTCACATGATGATCTAATGAAGCAAAATGGTCTTTACAAGAAGCTATATATGACGCAATTCGAGATGCAGCAATCGCTTGCGATGCAAACGGGTGCTTAAGATCCGGTCGAACAGCAGCTCCTAAATTCCAGGAGCTGCTGTTTCTTTCGTGCTAGATTGGCGCTTAATCGCGAGAATAGACAAATGTTCACGTTTCGTACCGTACCTGCATGGGTAAACTATATAAATGAATTGACATTCACCCGCAAATTTAATAAGCTTACAAGGAATTTTCAAATCTACAAAACAGGAGATTGATTATGAAATTCAATATGAAAATTAAAGATTTTGCAGCTGCAGACATTAATGTAGCAGATGGACTATATCATTTTGTCGTTACGATGTCCGATAACACCCAATGCCGACTGATCTTCACGAAGAAGCCGGATTGGAAATTGATTGGCGTTAACCGTCTTCTTACGGTTCCTTGCCCAATCTGCAGAAGAGATTACTATTGCAACTGCATGACCAAGTATGTAGAAGCGTTTGAGCGTGAAGTGCTCGACAAAGAGCTTATTTCTTCCGTTCTGTAATTTTCCAAGCAGTCTTTCATGACTGCCCCTTGCATCGCGAGTATAGCTCTGCTATACTAACGAGCAATAAGCACACAGGCCGATGATGAGCATCCAACTCGGAGGCGTTGCGTACAGAGTTTGACGGCAATTCTGTTGCCGTTCCAGGCTCTCCAAGCATTCCGGTACCGCACCGTTATCGGCGGATCTGAGAGAGTCGATCATGCGATTGGCTAATTTGGGTGGCACCGCGAGCGCGTTCTTCGTCCCATTGTTTATGGGACAAAAGGAACGCGTATTTTTGTTTGTCTCCATCGACAATTCAAAGGGAGTGCTAACCATGTTAAACATGACGAAGATCAGACAGCAAGCTAGTGAGTATCAACAAGCCGCAGATTGGAAAAAGATTTCGATTTCGATTGAAGAGCTCATCGCGGTCGATGACCGCAGGCGGGAGCTGCTTCAACGAACAGAAACACTTCGTGCGGAGAGAAATAAACGCTCGAAGGCCATTGAGCAATTGATGCACGAAGGTCGCAAGGAAGAAGCGGCACCGATGAAACTAGAAACGTCGGAGCTGCTTCAGCAGCTTAAACAAACAGAGGCGCAATATCGGCAGACGATGTTCCGTTACGAAGATCTCATGCTGCGTGTCCCTAATCTGACCTCGGCGGATACACCGCTCGGAGCTGGCGATGAGGATAACGTTGAAATTCGCAGAGTGGGAGACGTTCCCGAATTTTCGTACACTCCGCAAAGCCATGTGGAAATCGGGCAACGACTCGGCATGGTGGATTTTGCTCGCGGGGTCAAGATCGGCGGTACGCGGCAATATGTGCTGGCTAATTACGGGCTTCAGCTGCACAGGGCTGTCCAACAGCTGGCACTTGATATGTTGATGGATAAAGGCTATGACCTGATGGATGTGCCTGTCATGGTGAAAGAAGAAACGCTTGTATCGTCGGGGTATTTTCCGGCCAATCGGGATCAAACCTTCGGCATTCAAGGGGAAGATAAGTGGTTGATCGGGACGTCGGAGGTGCCGCTAATTTCGTATTACGGCGGGGAGCTCGTAGATCTCAAGACCCCGAAGCTGCTTGGGGCTGTCAGCCCATGTTATCGCAGCGAGGTCGGTTCGGCGGGGCGTGACGTACAAGGTCTCTATAGGGTTCATCAGTTTTCGAAAGTGGAGCAGGTTGTCTTGTGTGTTGCGGATCTTACGCTAGCGCTAGCGCTGCTGGAACAAATGACTGCGACGAGTGAAGAACTGCT
Source organism: Paenibacillus sp. N22P23 (assembly GCF_059383735.1). Taxonomy (NCBI): domain Bacteria; kingdom Bacillati; phylum Bacillota; class Bacilli; order Caryophanales; family Paenibacillaceae; genus Paenibacillus; species Paenibacillus sp. N22P23. The sequence goes on along the minus strand of NZ_JBXENT010000001.1, from coordinate 1,532,781 downwards.
GCAGCTTCTGGAGCTGCCGTATCGAGTTGTTGCGGTATGTACCGGGGATATGTCGCAGAAGAATTATAAGCAGTACGACATCGAGACATGGATGCCTAGCCGCGGCAGCTACGGGGAAACGCACTCGGCCTCGCTTCTGCTTGATTTTCAGGCCAGACGCTCGAATATTCGCTATATGGATGAGAACGGCAAACCGCAATATGCCTACACGCTTAATAACACGATGGTAGCCACGCCGCGAATTCTCATTCCGCTGCTGGAGAACCATCAACGAGAGGATGGTTCGATCTATATTCCGCCGGTACTTCGTCCCTATATGAGAGGCCTCTCGGAGCTTCGTTAACAGTCGATCAATCGGGTCTAGCCTGTCTAGTAGAATGCGGGTATACTTGAGAGGATGTACTTCCATTCGCTGGAAAACGAGAGGAGCAGGCAGGATGAGTTTAAGTAAAATCAGTCAAACGGCAGATCGAATTCGTTCCAACGTCAGTAAAGTCATCGTAGGGAAAGAAGATATCGTAGACAAATTAATTATCGCCATTCTCACATCCGGCCATGTGCTGCTGGAGGATGTACCGGGGACAGGGAAGACGCTGCTCGCTAAAGCACTTGCCAAGTCGATTGACGGTGTGTTCAAAAGGATTCAGTTTACGCCGGATTTGCTCCCGTCTGACCTGACGGGCATTCACTTCTACAATCAGAAAATCACTGAATTTGAATTTCGGCCGGGTCCGCTCTTCGCGAATATCGTGCTGGCAGATGAGATTAACCGAGCGACTCCGCGCACGCAGTCCAGCTTGCTGGAGTGCATGGAAGAGCGTCAAGTGAGCATTGATGGCACGACCCATACGCTTGGCCGTCCGTTTCTCGTCATCGCGACGCAGAATCCGATCGAGCAGCAGGGCACGTTCCCGCTGCCGGAGGCGCAGCTTGACCGCTTCCTGTTCAAGATCAAGATGGGCTATCCGACTACTGAGGAAGGCATCTCCATCATGAAGCGTTTCATGGCGGATAGTCCGCTGGAGCAGCTGGAACCGGTTATCGGAGCTGAAGAAATCGAAGCTGCCAAACAGCTGTTTACGAGCGTTCAAGTGAGCGAGGAGCTGCTCAGCTATATGCTTGCGATCGTGGAAGCGACGCGAGTGCATTCGGATGCGGCGCTTGGCGCAAGTCCGCGCAGCAGTCAGGCGCTGCTGCGTGCCTGCCAGGCGCATGCGGCCATTAAGGGCAGAGGCTATGTTCTGCCTGATGACGTGAAGGCGATGGCATTGCCGGTGCTGGCTCACCGTATCGCGCTCAGAAGCGTACAGCGGATGCGTCCTGAAGCAGCGGAGCAGGTCATCAGCAGCATTCTGGGATCCGTCTCGGTACCTGCGGATTCACCGCTAGTCGGCCGGGCTTAAAGAAGTCGGCCTTGGAGGGAGATGAAGCATGGGCATTCATTGGTATATTCTAAGCGCGCTCTTTGTCATCGTGGTGCAGCGGTATGTTTTCCGCTACTTCGGGATGAGAGGAGTGACGTACTCGCGCACGTTCAATGTGGCGACCTGCTTTGAGGGCGACCGCATTGAGATGGTGGAGCGGTTAGTGAATCGTAAATTTGTGCCTGTGCCGTGGCTTCGTGTTGAATCCCTGCTGCACACCGGATTGAAATTCGAAAGCGATACCAATTTCGCAGTAAGCCACGGGCAATTTTATCAGAATCATCGCAGCTTGTTCAGCCTTATGGGCAATAAACAATTAAAGCGACGCCATACGGTTCTGGCAGCTTCGAGGGGCTGCTACCGGCTGACAAGCGCTTCGCTGACGTTTGGCGATCTGTTTGGGATGTTCAGCTCATGGCGGTCGGTACCTCTGCAAGTGGAGCTGCTTGTGTACCCGCAGCCTGCTGATCGATCGTTGATCCAGCTTCCATCTCGGAGCTGGCAGGGAGATATCGCGGTGCGCAGATGGATTGTGGAAGATCCTTTCTACATCAGCGGGGTTCGGGAGTATCGGCCGGGCGATTCGTTCAAGATGATCAACTGGAACGCAACCGCGCGCACAGGCGCGATGCAGGTCCACCGTCGTGACTACACGGCGGATTATCGGCTAATCGTCCTGCTCAATGTCGAGGATCATGCCGGGATGTGGGAAGCGGTAAACAATCCGGCTCTCATAGAAGAAGGCATCCGTTATGCGGCTGCGATTCTGCAATATGCGACCGAGCAAGGCGTGGAAACGGCCTTTGCGAGCAATGGCCATGAGCTTGACCATCCGGAAACGGTCATGAACGTAGAACGAGGAAGTGGGAGCGAGCACTTAACGCATCTTTATGGTCAGCTTGCGAAGCTTGTGATCGTTCGGACACTGCCTTTCGATGCAATGGTGGAGCAGCTCAGCTCCAAATGGGAGGAGCGCTGTGATGTCGTCATTATCTCAGCTTTCATGAGTGACCCCATTGAGCGGGAAATGGCGAAGCTGCGCAACGATGGCCATTCTGTTGATTGGCTGCCGATTGCGGGAGTGGAGGTTGCTGCCGGATGAGTACAAAGAACGCAAACGGAAACGTGCTTCAGGCGACTTTCTCGTTACTTGTTTCGGGTTTGATCGAATTGTTGTTGTTCATGCCGATCTATCTTGCTGTCTATGTATGGAAACCGCAATTTGACGTTTCTTTGCCCGCGATGTTGCTTCTGTTATTGGCCGGCTATATGGTCGGTTGCGGCTTAAACTTACTTGTGAAGTTTGCGCATTCGTTCGGTAGAGGCGTTCTTGCTGTTATCATAGCGGCTGCAAGCTGCTACCTATTGGTTGGTTTAACGGTGGATGCGATAGTTCCGTTTCTATATTTAACGGCAGCGCTGTTCCGGGGTTCGGGTTACGCGGTGACACCTGCATTGCTGCGTCACCTGCCGCGAACGTATGTGATGGGGACGGCATTTTATTTTGCCGGGTCGGTCGTGTATCAATTTAAGGATGGCTTCGACAAGTATCATACCTTTTACTTGATTGCAGGATTGCTTACGCTTGGCTTGACGCTCTATCAGACGAATCGCAGTACAGTCAGCCGAGAGACGTTGTCCGGGGACGCTAAACCGACCGTAGACTATACCGTGCGCAGACATAATCGGCTCTTCGTCGGTATAGCCGCAGCAATTTCGGTTCTCATTGTGCTCAGCTATCAGCTGCAGGCTATGTTCGGGGCTGCAGGGCGCGGGATCAAGGATCTGCTTGGAGGTTTGTTAAGCGGTGGCGGGGAAGAATCCGCTCCGCCGGCATCCGGGGAGGCGGCTTCACAAATGCCTGAAATGCCGCCAATCGATGGTGCGTCGCAGGGGCTGCCACTCTGGGTAGAGATCATCCTGTACTCAATCGCGGCTATCATGCTTGGATTCGTGCTCTGGCTCGCGCTGCGCAAGCTGAGGGGACTGCCGGAGTGGTTGAAACAGCTTCGCAGTAAACTCGCGCAGCTGTTCCGCAGGGACGCAGCTCGGACGACAAGCGGATATGTCGATGAAGTCGAACGGATTCGCAGCACCGGCAACCGGTTCACTTCATGGCGCAATCGTTCTAAAGAGCATAAGCTCAAGTGGAAGGATCTTGCGGATAATGAAGCGCGGGTCCGGTACTTGTATCGTCGCTGGGTAGGCAATTTCGTGAAGAAGGGCTATTCGTTTAAGCCGCATTTGACGCCTAATGAAATCGGAGCGGATGTACAAGCTCTGAGTAAGGAAAATGGCGCTGCTGTAACGAATCCGCTCCTAACTGCTTATCAACAGGTGCGCTACGGTAAACAACCGATCTCGAATGATTTGGTGGAGGAACTTGTCAGTCGTGACGGAGGAGTGAAGCGTTGATTGGTACGAAATGACATAATCATCCCTATGAAGGGGCATTCTAAAGCGGAATTAGGATACCGCACAGGAGGCTCATTATGGAGATGCAAGGTCAATCGAACATGAACAGTCAACAGCTTAGCTATGAGCAGTTCCAAGAGCAAATTAAGCAAAGACAGCAGCAGGAGCAGCTTCAAGCACAGCAGGCGCTGCGTAATGCGGGTCTGGACCCTAAATCACAGCAGGTTCAGCAGGTCGTGCAAGAACTTTACAACATTGAACGCGAGCTGAATCTTGCCGAGAATCAGCTGCAAATGCAGATGGATGCGCAGAAGCGTCAAATTCAGCTCATTCAGCAGAAAATCCAGCAAGCAATGGCTCAAATAAAGAGTTCGACTGGCGGATCAGCAAAGCCGGCTGCCGCCATTCAAGCAAACCCTTATATGCAGTAACAATCGATGAAGCCCAATAAAACCTTCTTCCTGCAACGTCTTGGACGTGCAGCAAGAAGGTTTTTTGCGCATACAATATGTAAATTAACATTACATTAAACTCTTGAATATTTTGATAGAGCACCGTAATATGTTATATAACATGACACAAATGACGCGTTAGTGTTTCCTTTCGTGATACCTACATGTAAGGTATAGGAGGTGGCGGCATTGGATATGACTCCGATATTGGCCGAACTGGCGGATCAACGAAATGAAGAATCGGCTGTTCTGGCTACGATTGTTCGCGTGAATGGTCATTCCTACCGCAAGGAAGGGGCAGCTATGCTGTTTCTCGCTGACGGTAGAAGAATCGGAAGTTTAAGTCCCGGCTGCTTGGAAGAGGATTTGCAAGCGAGAGTGGAAGGCGTGCTGGGGAGAGGGCTCCCTGTACTGGTGAGCTACAATCTCAGGTCAGATGAAGATGCCATTTGGGGAGACGCAGTTGGCTGCGGCGGTGAGCTCGCCATTCTGATGGAGGCTGCACGAGGCGGACTGATGCGATTGCTCCTAGAAGCGGCTCGGCGACTGGAGATCGGGCAAACGATTGCACTTCATAGACGGTGGGATGGCGTGCGAATCGAATATACGCTCGTTGATGAGGATGTCGTATGTATTGACAGCCATATTGCGACAGCTCCGTTTGAGATGGAAGCCTGGCAGCGTGGGGGGAGTCTCGACTGTGTTTGGTCGCCTCAGCAAAGGCTTATTCTATTCGGAGATGGCCAGGATGCTGCGGCAATTGCGAAGGTGGCCGGTGATATCGGTTTTCGCGTCGTCGTTGCTGATTGGCGTGAACGTGAGTACACAGGTAAGAGTTTGAGCGGCCGTACCTCGGACGATAGAGCTGATGTTGCGTTTGTCTTCGGTACTCCTCAAGAGCTTGTTCATAAGCTTCAACTCTGCACCGAGGACTATCTCATTGTGTGCAGCCATCAGTTGAGGCAAGATCGCGAAATGCTTCGTCTGGCGATACCGCTAGAGCTGCGATATATTGGACTGCTAGGTTCGAGATCGCGGGCGGCGTTGTTGTTCGAAGGGCTGGATCGAAGCGAGAATGTATATGCGCCAATGGGGCTGACGATCAGTGCGGAAGGTCCGCAGGAAATTGCGATTAGCGCAGCGGCGCAGTTGATTGCAGTGCGTGCAGCGCTGCTTGCGGGGCAAAGAAGTAAAGAGGGGGCGAAACTAACATGAAAATGGGCAGTATCTATCTCGCTGCGGGTTCGAGCAAACGGATGGGTGAAGCGAAATTATCGCTTGAATTAGCCCCCGGTATCACCTTAGGCAGCAGAGGTTTGCGCGAGCTGCGCAGTTGTGGATTTCACCCGCTGACCGTAGTTGTGCGGCCTGACGACCCGCTCTTATGGCTGTATGACCGGAAAGAACGTCTTGGTGTGCTGCCTAAATACCGGATTACGCCTTGTAAAGAAGCACATGGAGGGATGTCGCATTCCATTCGAAGCGGCATTCAAGCGTTGCTGCCGGAGGATCCGGATGCCGTGTTGATTGCCCTTGCGGATCAGCCTTTCGTATCTGCAACACTGCTAAAGCGTCTTGTATCGGTGTTTCAAGAAGATCCAACCGTAGATTATGTTGCAAGCGGTTATGGGGACATTGCGGGTCCGCCAGTGATTTTTAATAAATCAATGTTTCCGCTGCTGTGTGAGCTTGAAGGTGACGCAGGGGCTAGGCGGCTGCTGAAATCACCGGATTATCGGGGGAAAGTAGTTCGTTATGCAGCGGAGTGGGCGTTTATTGATATCGATACGAAAGAACAGCTGGAGAAGGCGAGGTTGATATGGTCGCAGATGCAATTAAACGCCAAGTGAAGTACGAGTCATGTTAATGTAATATAAGTTGACGTATTCATGACGTGGACTTATAGTGGAATTACGTCCCAGGCAGAACCTGGGATGAATATAGATAAGGTTTGGGGAGGAACGGTATGAAACTTCGTAACCGGGCAATGACGTTTGGTTTGACTGCCATTCTTGCTTTTGTCATGGTGCTGACTGGCTGCAGCAGCAACAACAACGAAGATAAGACATCAACCTCTACTAACACGGCAAAGGCTGACGATTCTGAATCAAGCTCGGCGACAAGCACGGACACGACAACCACGGAAACGAAAGCTCCTCGTGTCGCGTTTGTTTACATCGGACCGCCCGGTGATGGCGGCTGGACGTATCAGCATGATCAAGGACGTAAGTATATGGAAGAACAGACGGGCATTAAAGCTGACACGGTAGAGAACGTGCCGGAGAGTGCGGATGCGGAGCGAATCATAACAGAGCTGGCGCAGAACCACGATATTATTTTCACAACAAGTTTCGGTTATATGGATTACACCTTGAACGTGGCGAAGAAATTCCCGAAGGTCATCTTCGAACATACGGCTGGTTACAAAACAGCTGACAACATGGGTACTTATTTCGGTAAAAATTTTGAAGCCAGTTACTTAGCCGGTATTGCGGCAGGTAAGGTAACGAAGAAGAATCATCTCGGTTATGTAGGTGCTTTTCCGATTCCGGAAGTTATTTATAATATCAACGCATTTGCACTGGGAGCTCTAAGCGTAAATCCGGACATTAAGGTCGATGTTGTGTGGTCCAACACTTGGTTTGATCCGAATACGGAGCGCCAAGCGGCCATCAGTCTGCTGGATAAAGGCGCAGATGTGCTCATGGCCTATCAAGACTCCCCTGCAACGGTACAAGCGGCGGCTGAGCGCGGCGCATTCGCGGGAGGAAACGATTCGGATATGAGCAAATATGCACCGGATGCTTATTTAACGAACCCGGTTTGGAATTGGGGACCTTATTATACCAGTATCGTGAAAGCCGTGCAGGACGGTACGTGGAAGAATGAGCAATTTATGGGCTCGATGGCGGATGGGATGGTCGATCTCGCGCCGCTTGGTGCGAAGATTCCGGATGACGTGAAGAAGCAAGTGGAGGATGCGAAAGCGAAGGTATTGGACGGCTCTCTGCAGGTGTTTACCGGTCCGATTACGGATGCAAGCGGCACAGAGAAGGTGAAAGCCGGAGAAACGATGAGTTTGGATACGATTCTGAAAATGGATTGGTTCGTCAAAGGGGTCGTCGGCACGATTCCGAAGTAATCCGATCGTCAGGAGGCGGCTCGTCATGCAGGGAAGCTGCTCTGTTGAAATGCGAAGCATTGTGAAGCGCTTCGGAAGTGTGATCGCCAATGACGAGGTGGACTTTCAAGCAAGAGCAGGTGAGATCCATGCGCTGCTTGGTGAGAACGGAGCAGGCAAAAGCACCTTGATGTGTATGCTCTCAGGCGTGTACCAGCCGACTGGCGGCGCCATCTATCTGCGCGGCGAGCAGGTGAGAATTCGTTCGCCGAAGGATGCGATGAAGCAGGGCATAGGAATGGTTTTTCAGAATTTCAGACTTGTTCCTACGTTGACTGCTGCGGAGAATATTGTACTCGGCGAGCAATCCTCTATCTGGCGAGGAGCCGGGTGGATGAAGAAGAAGCAGGAAGAAATCGAAGCGATTGCGAGCAGATTCGGTCTTGCCATCCATGTTAATCGTCCGATCTGGCAGCTCTCCGTTGGTGAGCAGCAGCGTGTTGAAATTATGAAAACCTTATACCGCGGGGCGGATATCATCGTTCTGGATGAGCCGACCTCCGTGCTTACGCCGGGTGAGGCGGATCTCCTCTTTCAGACGCTCGAAGCGATGAAGAAGGAAGGTAAGACCGTCATTATGACGACGCATAAGCTGAATGAAGTGATGCAAGCTGCAGATCGGATCTCTGTCATGCGTAAAGGCAAGATGGTCGTAACGATGGAAACAAATGATACGAATGAACGAGATTTAGCGAAGCTAATGGTTGGGAAAGCCATCATCGAAATGAAGCAACCTTCAGCAAAGCCGCGCGGGGAGCTGCTGCTCTCCGCGCAAGAGCTTGAAGTGATGGCCGATCATGGCCGCAATGCTTGCAAGGGGTTGTCCCTTCAAGTGCACGAAGGCGAAATCGTCGGCATCGCCGGTGTGGCAGGCAATGGACAGAAGGAGCTGGCCGAAGTGCTGACGGGGCTCCGCTCTCCAAGCCAAGGTACGATCCGTTTTGCAGACCGAGATATGCGTGCAGCTTCGGTTCGAGACTTCGTTGAGGCCGGTATTGCGCATATTCCGGAGAACAGAATGCGCAGCGGATTGGCCGGAAGCTTGGGGTCCGCGGATAATTTGTTAATGAAATCATACCGACTACGAGAACGGACTAGATTTGGATTTCTTCGGATGAAGCGCAATCTGGTTTGGTCGCAGCAGCTTATCGAGCAATTCGATGTGAGAACGCCTGCTGTCGACACGCCTGTTAGTCAGCTCTCCGGCGGTAATCAGCAGAAGCTGCTGTTCGCACGCGAAATTCATCAGTCTCCGAAGCTGATGATTGCGGTTCATCCGACGCAAGGTTTGGATGTAGGGGCTGCAAACAGCGTTCATCAGCTGCTGTTTCGGCTTCGCAATTCAGGAGGAAGCGTGCTGCTGATCTCAGAGGATCTCGATGAGGTGCTTCGCCTGTCAGACCGTATTCTTGTCATTAGCCGAGGTGCAATTGTTGGGGAAATGAAGCGGGAGGATGCTACGCGCGAGCAAATCGGTCTCTACATGGCAGGTGTCTTAGATGAGAGCGGTGAAGGGGAGGAAGTGATATGAGCGATAATCCCGTTGCCGGTCATCCGCTGCCGCAGCATGCAGAGTCGAAGCGCAGACTGCCTCTTCGGCTTGTATTGGAACCGGCAGACTCCGTTAGAAACCCCTGGTGGGTCGTCATTGTTTCGATCGTTCTGGCTTTAATCGTATGCGGCATTTTCATTGCGATGAATGGGATGAATCCGCTCGTCGTATATAAGAAGATGGTGACCGGTGCGTTCGGTACCTCGTACGGCCTTTCGGAAACACTAGTTAAAGCGATTCCGCTCCTTTTATGCGGGATCGGCGTTTCCATAGCCTACCGGATTTCGTTCTGGAATATAGGTGCAGAAGGTCAATTTGCCGCAGGCGCGATCGCAGCGACTGCGGTCACCGTTTATTTTCCGACATTGCCGTTCTACTTCTCGATCCCGCTTATGGCCATATTCGGTATCGTGGCAGGTGGATTATGGGGGTTGCTCACGGCCTTGCCTCGTACTTATTTTCGTGTCAACGAACTAATAACATCATTAATGTTGAATTATGTCGCGTTGCTGGCGCTGGATTACGTTGTCTTCGGTCCATGGCGTGATCCGGAAGGCTTCAACTTCCCTGGTACACCGATTTTCACTGCTGCACAATCCTTGCCCGTTCTTGGCAGTACACGATTGCATGCCGGCCTTATTATCGGAATCGTCGCAGCTGCATTGTATGCCATTACGATTCGGTATACGAAATGGGGATATGAGCTTCGATTGATTGGTGCGAACCCAGAGGCAGCAAGGCATGCGGGTATTCCACTCAACAAGCATATCCTGCTGGTCATGCTGATTAGCGGGGGCTTAGCCGGCATTGCCGGGATGAGTGAGGTATCAGGCGTTACTCATCGATTGATGTATGGGATATCGCCAGGCTACGGATATACGGCAATTATCGTGGCATGGCTCGCTAAGCTGAGCCCGCTCGGCTTGGTTGTATCTTCCGTCATGTTCGGAGGGCTGATTGTCGGCGGCTACAGCGTTCAAACGATTGGACTGCCTTCATCCATTTCAAATATGCTGCAGGGCGCAATCTTATTTTTCCTCATTGCAGGGGGCTTCATGGGCCGCTTGCGACTGCGCCGAAACGTGTGACGGAGGAGTGTCGTGAATATGGAAACCATGATCCAGCTGATACAGGTCGCCATTTCCTCCGGGACACCGCTGTTGATCGCTGCGCTTGGAGGTATTCTCATCGAACGTTCCGGCATCATTCAGCTTGGGGCGGAAGGATTAATGCTGCTCGGGGCTGTGATGGCAGGGCTGACCTATTTGCATACCGAAAATCTCACACTAACTTTGCTCGCGGTCATCGGAATAAGTGCGATTCTCGGTTTGCTGCATGCGGCTTTCACCGTTTCACTGCGGACGAATCAAATTGTAACCGGACTTGCGCTGACGTTATTCGGTTCAGGTCTAAGCGCTTATCTGGGTAAAGGAATTAGCGGCATTCCAATTGCGCATGCCGTTCCGACGATTCGATTGACTTGGCTTGCGCAAGTTCCGGTTGTCGGTGATATTTTTGCCCGATTGGACTTGTTGACTTGGCTCAGTTTTCTGCTTGTCATCGCGATGCATGTGTTTATTTATCGCACCTCTTGGGGTTTGCATCTGCGTGCAATGGGAGACAGTCCTGCGACAGCGGATGTGATGGGTATCCATGTGAATGCATTCCGATATGGTTGTGTCATCGCGGGCTCGATGCTGATCGGTATAGCAGGGGCCGATCTGCTGCTCGTATATACGCCAACTTGGACGGAGGGGATGACCGCGGGACGAGGCTGGATTGCCGTTGCCCTCATTATATTTGCCAGATGGAACCCCATTCGTGCGTTATTCTGCGCGTATTTCTTCGGTTTGCTCAGTACGATCGGCTTTAGGCTGCAGCTCATTGGCGTTGAGATCCCCTCTTATTTTCTGAAAATGATTCCGTATCTTGTCACCATCCTCGTGCTTATGGCTTTAGGGTGGCGTAACCGCAACAAACCGTCCGGTGCGCCTGAAGCTCTTGGTATTCCTTATTATCGGGAACAGCGATTCTGATCCGATTGTTCGTTTGGGTAAGGAGGTGATCAAATGAGCAATACCGACAATGAGAGTTTATATGACACTCCTGCGGTCTGGCATCCGCAAGACGCGGCGGAAGCTTGGCGATTGAAGCAGAGCTTCGGCGATGAAGCGACATTTATCTCCGGCGGCACCTGGCTCTCCGCGCAATGGGAGAATGGTGCGGCCAAACCGCGGCATCTCATCGATCTGAGCTGCATCTCCGGCATGAAAGGGATCTCAGTCAGCTCGAAGGAAACGACAATCGGCGCATTAACCACCTTAACGACGCTTCGGCGAGACCCGTTTCTAGGCGAGCATTACAAGATCATCGCAGATGCTGTAACACACATCGCCGCACCTTCGATCCGCAACGCCGCGACAATCGGGGGCAATATAGCATGCAAGATCGGTGACATCCTCCCAGCCCTGATCGCAAGTGAGGCAGAACTGATCTGGCATGATGGGCTCGGCGTACAGCGTGAACCGCTTGTGGAGTGGCTTCAGAGCTTAGGCGAAGCGGCGAAACCGCAGGGACGAATACTGACCCAGCTGAAGCTTCAGCTGCCGGAAGCAAATCCTCATGTTCGTAGATTGGCAGTCTATCAGAAGATTGGCAGACGTGAGGCGTTTACCCCCTCTGTCGTGACAGCAGCCTATTCCTGCGACATTGATAGAGCAAGCGGGGAAATCACCCGAATCGTGATCGCCGTAGGTGGGGGACAGATGGTTCCGCATCGGTTATACGGCGCAGAGAAACTGTTGCAAAATACAGTTTTGAGCTCTGAACGGATGGAGAAGCTGTATGAACAAATTGAGCTGGAGGCGCAGACCAAGGGAGATCCATTCGTTTCAACTGCTTATCGGAAACGAACGGCTGCGGGGCTCATCTCAGCATTATTGTGGCAGCAATGGCAGAACGTGACTTCCGCCGAATAGTTCGACACGACGCTAACTACATGGGAGGGTGATGAACATGCTGCTTAACCGAAGCTTGAGCAAGGAGAGGTGGCGAGTCAGGCCTGACGGTCCTGATAAGGTGACAGGCAAGCTTGCTTATCTCACGGATCGCACCGCACCAGATATGCTGATTGGGCGCGTGCTTCGCAGTCCCTACCCACATGCGCGCATTGTTGCCATACGTACAGACAAAGCGAAGCAGCTGCCAGGCGTTCATGCGGTGCTGACTCATGCGGATGTCCCCGGTTTGAATGGATACGGCATAGCAGTTCAGGATCAACCCGTACTGTGCTGGGATCGAGTCCGCTATGTCGGCGATGCGGTTGCTGCGGTAGCCGCCGAAACGGCTCAGCTGGCAGAGCAGGCTTTGGCACTGATTGAAGTCGACTATGAAGAGCTTCCGATTATGGACAGTCCTGCGAAGGCGATGGCGGCAGATGCGGTGAAGCTGCACGCTAAGGGGAATATTTTGCATCAAACCGATTTTGCTCACGGAAACATCGGGAAAGGCTTCGAGAGCTGCGTCCACATCGTGGAGGAGACCTACGTCTCGCCTAGACAAATGCATACGTATATGGAAACCGAAGGAGGCTTGTTCGTTCCGGAAGCGAACGGACGGCTGACGGTTCACTCCCCGACCCAGCATGGATTTATGGATCGACTGCAGCTCTCGCGTATTACGGCGATGCCGGAGACAGCCATTCGCATCTTGTCCAGTCCGATCGGCGGCTCCTTCGGCGGCAAGGATGAGCTTAACGTTCAGCCATATGGCGCTTTACTTGCCCTCAAGACGAATCGGCCCGTCAAGATTCACAACTCCAGGCAGGAGTCAGTCAGAGCCGGGCTTAAACGTCATCCCATGACGATTACGATGAAAACGGGCATTGATGAGCATGGCTGCATTCTGGCGCATCAAGTATCAATAACAGCGGATACCGGGCCTTACGCGACGCTTGGGGCGGAAGTGCTTCATTTTGCCACAGAGCATGTGATCGGGCCTTACCGATATGAAAATCTAGATGTACAAAGCGTCTCGGTCTACACCAATAACGGGATGTCCGGCGAGTTTCGCGGCTTTGGCGGCAATCAAGCGATATTTGCGCTGGAGGGGCAGATGGATCGTCTGGCAGAGGCGTGCGGGATGGAGCCTTGGGCGTTCCGGCTGCACAATATGCGTAAACCGGATGATCCGGGACCGTTCGGCCATCCGATAGCACCGACGGACGGCGCGAGACAGGTATGGGATGCGATTGTGAACGCACCGCTGTGGCAGGAAAAGCAGCAGAACAAGAGTCCTGCGACATTGGAACCCTGGCTGCAGACCGGCATAGGTGCAGCGTTCATCATGCATGGAGCCGGCCTTGGAGCTGGCATACCCGACCCTGCAGGCGGCAGGTTGGTGCTGGCCCGTGATGGACTAATAGAAGCGCAGTTCGGCTATGAGGAATGCGGGCAAGGGCTGTTAGCGTCACTGGAGCTGATGCTGATTGAGCAGTTCGGCTTTGCGCCGTCAGATCTTCGTCTCATTATCGGCGACACCGATGCGGTACCGGACAGCGGGTCGACGACCGCTTCCAGAGCGACAACGATGATGTGGAAGTCGCTGCAGCAGCTGAGGCTCCCATTTATTAGCGAGCTGCTTGGCTCAGCAGCTGAACTGTTGGCGCTGCCGGAGGATCAGCTGCGAGTTGGCGCCAGCGGCATTTGGAGCACAGGTGGAGAGGGCAGTGATAAAGTAGTGCTGAGTTACAAAGCACTGGCTGATGGTGCAGGAAGGGAAATCCGTGCCGAGACGAAGTTCGCGTTCCCTACCACGTCGTTCCCTCGGACAGGAGCCCATTATTTATATACGTTTGCTGCGGTGGCCGCGAAGGTGGAAGTGAATTCGCTGACAGGCCGCGTTCGCGTTCTTGAACAGTACCATGCTGTAGCAGCCGGGCCGGTCGTTAATCCGCAAGGGTATTTGGGACAAATCGAAGGCGGCAGCATCATGGCGCTCGGCTACACGCTGACTGAGGAAGCGCTCATGCAGGATGGTCGTTATATGACGGCTAACCTCGACAGCTATTTAATTCCCACAATCAAGGATGCTAACGGCGTCGTTCATGTCGAGGCCATAGAGGAGCTGCCCGAAGGCGATGTTTACGGTCCGCGCGGAGTGGGAGAAATCGGTTCGGTTGGCGTCGCGCCTGCCATTCTGGCAGCTGTGTATGACGCAACCGGAAGGCGGCTGAATAAGCTCCCTATCGATCCGCTCGAGCTGCTGGAACGGCCTACTTTCACGGTGAAGGCGGTGAAGGACCTATGAAAAATGAGTCCGAGCTTCAGCTGTGGTCTCCTGCTCCGCTTAGCTGTACCGTAAATGGCGATGAAGTACGCTTGCTCGTTCCTGAGAGTAAACGATTGTTAGCTATCCTGCGAGAGGATCTGGAGCTCTCCGGTACCAAAATATCTTGCGAAATCGGCCGCTGCGGCGCCTGCATGGTGATGGTAGACGGCAGAGCGGTTAATGCTTGCTTGACGATGGCGTATCAATGCAGCGGGAAGGCCATTACCACCATTGAAGGCATTGCCGGCGAAGGGCTGCATCCGGTCCAGCAAGCCTTCCTTGACGAAGGCGGCTATCAATGCGGATATTGCACGCCCGGCATGATCGTTTCGGTAACAGCGCTGCTGCAGGAGCGGCCCAGCCCGACACTTGAAGAGGTTGAAGAGGCACTGTCCGGCAACTTATGCCGGTGTACGGGCTATGGAGGAATCATACGTGCGGTACACAGGGTGATTGAACAAGGGAGGGATCAGCCATGAACGAGAAGGAGCGGCATTTGTATTATTTGCGCAAAAGCATTGAAGTGTCCAAGCAGGCATTAGCTTCAGGCAATACGCCATTTGGTGCGATCTTGGTCGATCCGTCCGGCGCCATCGTTCTGGAGCAGGGCAATGTGGAAGTGACTACAGGCAGCTGCGCCGGTCATGCGGAGACGACCCTAATGGTGAATGCCTCCCGAACATTTTCCAAGCAGCAGCTCTGGCAGTACACGCTCTACACGACCGTTGAGCCTTGTGCCATGTGTGCAGGTGCGATTTATTGGGGGAATGTGGGCACTGTCGTGTATGGCATGTCGGAGAAAAGACTCCTAGAGCTGACAGGTGACGATGAACGGAATTTAACGCTTAATTTACCATGCAGAGACGTCTTTGCCTGCGGTCGGAAGCCGATCGGCGTGATTGGGCCATTCCCGGAAATCGATGCGGAGACAGCAGCCGTACACGCGGGGTACTGGACATGAGCATAAGTTTATGGCAGTTGAATACGCTCAGTAAAGAGATGTTTGCCTTGCAAATCGGAGGCGTGTTTGAACACTCGCCTTGGGTAGCGGAGAAGGCTTGGGAAGCAAGGCCGTTCCATTCCGTGAATGAGCTGCATGAAGCAATGCTGGCCGCAGTGCGACAAGCACCGGAAGACAAAGTCACTGAGCTGCTTCGCGCACACCCGGATCTGGCTTCCCGAATGACGATGACGTCCTATTCAACCGCAGAGCAGCAAGGGGTAGGGCTGCACGAGCTACCCCCGGACGAATTTAAGCGATTCGCACAGCTCAATGCAGCTTACACGTCGAAATTCGGTTTCCCCTTTATTATGGCGGTACGCGGCAGAACACGAGCGGATTTACTGGCGGCCATGCAAGAACGACTGCAGCATACTGCCGTGCAGGAGCGCAAACAAGCACTGCTCGAAATTCAGCGAATCACACAGCTGCGTCTGATCGATTTCATTGAAGAATAAGGCTTAAGGTGAAAGGATGATGCATGATGAAGCTTCGAGATGGACGGACGCTTTATTATGGCAAAGGCGATGTGTTAACCTATCGAACCTATGCGGCTCCGCTTGTTGTAGCGCCGATTCCGGAATCACCGTACAGTGGCGAATCCAATATTATTTTTGCGCATAATGTGACGTTCTCGGTCAGCAGCGAGGTACTGCTCAGCTCGTTCAGTGAAGGTGACAATACGCAGGTTGTGGCTACCGACTCCATGAAAAATTTTATTCTTCGTCATGCTGCGAGTTACGATGGGAACACGACAGAAGGTTTCCTAGCCTATGTCGCAGAAGCGTTTCTGGCTCAGTACCCGCATATTACGGATATCGAGATTACTGCCGATCGTATTCCTTTCCATGTCATTCAGGTGAGCTCGGAAGAGGGGTTTAACGAGAGTGGATTAGTGTTTCGCCGATCTCATAATGAACATGCGCATGCCTCCCTGGAGATGAAACGCGCAGCCGATGCCAAAGCGGTCGTGGTCAATCATTCCAGCGGTATTGCGGATTTGCAGCTCATTAAAGTGAGCGGGAGCTCGTTTTACGGTTTCATCCGTGATGAATATACGACATTGCCCGAAAGCTTTGATCGACCTTTATTTATTTACTTAAATCTTAATTGGCGATATGCGAAGGTTGAGGATGCATTTGACGGCGGTTCCTATGCTGCGGCAGAGCAAATTCGCGATCTTGCTCAGCAGGTGTTCCACGCGATCCAGTCTCCGTCTATTCAATATTTGGTCTGTCAAATTGGCCTGCAGCTATTAAATAGGTTCCCGCAATTAGAGGAGGTCAGCTTCGAATCCAATAACCGCACGTGGGAAACGATCGTCGATCGTGATCCTGTAACAGGAGCCGGCGTTTATACAGAGCCAAGGCCGTTATATGGGTTTCAAGGCTTCTCGCTCACGAGAGCAGATTTGGAGAGTGCTGCTTTTCAAAAGGCAATGGCCCATAATACGGCAAAGTCGGTTGTGTCGCCATGATGGGGCAATTAACCACGCATGTTCTGGATACGTCGCAAGGGAAGCCGGCCGCCGGGATGAAGATTCAGCTTTGGGTTCATTCCTCACTTGGCAAAGCGCCGAAGTTGATCAAGGAAGTACGGACAAACACGGATGGTCGCGTGGATATGCCCTTGTTAGGCCGTGGGGAATTGCACATTGGCGAGTACGAGCTGCTATTTGATGTTGGCGGCTATTTTGGAGATACGCGGTTTCTAAGCCTTGTACCTGTTCGGTTTATCGTCGAGGATTCTAGCTCCAACTATCATATTCCACTGCTGGTTGCGCCGGGGGGTTACAGCACGTATAGAGGAAGCTAAACTGGCAGGATTTTGCAAAATCGCTTGCGCAATGGTAGAGTATAGACTACCTACATACGTGCAAGGAGTGAGCATCGATGACAGATCCGCAGGCAAGCCAAGTCCATCCCTTTTACAAACATGCTGAAGAAGCGTTCAAGCTGCTGCCGGAAGCAACCGAAAGTTTAGCGAAGCTGAAAGAGGCGTTTGAAGCTGCCAATGAGGAGTTTCTGGCGATTGAGCTTAAACATATGCTGGCAAGGCTGGAGGAGCTGCGCGTATTGTTCGCGGATGGCCCAACAGGTTAGAGTATGGAAAATGGGCTAAGCAGCTTGTTGTGCTTAGCTCTTTTTTGTTTATTTATGATTGTCACCCAGACGCCTTTATTCATAATTTATGGATAAAGGACGGTGATCAGGATCATGCGCGTAACGATTACAATGGCATGTACGGAATGCGGTGACCGCAACTACATGACGACCAAAAACAAGAAAAACAATCCCCAGCGTCTGGAGCTTCGAAAATATTGCCCGTCGCATAAAAAAGTAACGCTTCATAGGGAGACTCGCTCATGAGCAGAAGCGGGGTGAATGGATGAGAATCACAATTGCTGCTGTCGGGGATTTGTTGATGAAAAAGAAGATGATCGCATCGGCTCAGCGAGAAGGCGGATTCGCCCCGATTTTTGCGAAAGTGAAGCCTTATCTGCGAAATGCCCATTTCACGATAGGTAATCTGGAGACGACCTTCTCTGGTTCCAATTTTCGCCCAGTGCGCGGAAAACTGTTGTTCAACTCCCCGGATAAATTTGCTGGTACGCTTCGAAGTTTGGGTTTCAATGTAGTAGGCACAGCCAATAACCATTGTATGGACGGGAAAGTCTCTGGTTTGAAGAGGACATTAAACGTCCTCGATCGTTACGGTGTGCGGCATACGGGGACGAATCGTTCCGCCCAAGAAGGACGCAAAAAACTGATTGTTAACGTAAAGGGAATCCGAATCGGAATATTGGCGTATACCAAAGGAACGAATGGGATTTCAGTGCCTCAGACGTGGTTGGTCAACCGTTTAAATCGGAAAAAGATGATTGCGGATGTGCGCAGTTTGAAGCGTAGAACGGATTTTATCATCGCTTGCCTCCATTTTGGGAAAGAATTTCGCACTTATCCCGACCGCGGCCAAATTCGGCTCATGCAGCTGTTATTTAGAAATGGTGTGAATGCAGTGCTGGGAGCGCATCCTCATGTGCTGCATCCGATACGAATGTCTAAGATGAAGGACATCGACGGACAAATTAGAAACCGAATATCGGCATCTTCGCTGGGAAATTTCGTATCCACCGAACTCCCTCAGCATACCGCAAGACTCCGAGGTACGATTTTGCTATTAACCATAACGAAAAATGCAAAAGGAAAGACCGATGTGGTGAAAATGTCAAGGGTGGCAACCCGGATTAAACAGAATGTAGGGAAAAATAACGTTTATCGAGTCGTGCCGGGGTGATAGGCACCTGAAGATGGCCAGAAGTGAAGCAGAAGCTTCGCTTCTTTTTATTATGTCAACCGAACATGGTAATCCATCAATAATCGTGCAGAAGTGGCAGATACAAATATTGCGCTCAACAATTATTACGGCGGGTCGAGGGAGAACCTAATCATCAGTAGAAAGGAGAGGATCCGAACATGTCTGCACGAACACGAACACGAACACAATCGCAACCTTTACCGGGTAAAGACGATGACTTCTCGCTTAAAACCATTATTGCGCCGCTTATGGCGATTATCGTAGGTATGATTATGGTTATTCTCGATAGTACGGTCGTCAATAACGCCATTCCGCATCTGGTGGATTATTTCGATACGGATCTGAAGACGATCCAATGGACCGTTACCGGTTATACGCTTGCTTTGTCTGCTGTAATTCCGCTTGCCGGTTGGCTGACGGATAAATTCGGCTCCAAACAAATCTTTCTTCTGACGATTACGTTGTTCACCATTGGTTCGCTCTTATGCGGTATTGCGCAGACGCCGGAACAACTGATTATTTACCGAGTTATTCAAGGCCTAGGCGGAGGTATGGTGTCCCCAATCGGTATGGCGATGGTATTTAAGCTTGCGCCTCCCGAACGGCGCGGATCGATTATGGGTGTATTAGGCATTCCGATGCTGATGGCGCCGGCTTTTGGCCCTGTCTTGTCAGGATGGTTGGTGGATTCAGTCAGTTGGCATTGGATCTTTATTATTAATTTGCCAATCGGCATTATTGCATTCTTTCTAGGCGTTAAATATTTGCCAAAGTCCGATCGTCATCAAGCGCCTCATCTGGATGTTATCGGCATGTTCCTTGCTCCAATTGCGTTTACCATGCTTGCCTTCGGGGTGAGCGAAGGGGGGACAAGCTGGTCTTCGACGGCTACAATTACGGGACTGACAGTCGGCGGATTTGCATTAATCGCGTTTATATTCGTGGAACTCAGGCAGGAGCAGCCGCTCCTGGAACTGAAAGTGTTCAAATCATCGGATTTTACCCGCGGTATTATTTTGACGTGGATCGTGCAGCTCGCGTTGTTTGGCGCCATGTTGATTGTTCCGCTGTACCTTCAAAGCGTAAAGCATTACACAGCTCTAGAGACCGGCTGGATCCTAATGCCGCAAGCGCTTTGCGCAGGCATCGGCATGCCGATCAGCGGACGGTTATTTGATAAAATCGGGGCTAGACCGCTTGCATTCTGTGGTTTGGCCGTCGTCTCTGCTGCGTTGTTTATTTTATCCACCGTATCGGTTGGTACCAGTCTGTGGCTTATCATTGTATCCGTCTGCATGATGGGACTTGGTATGGGCTTCTCCATGATGCCGCTGAACACACATGTTCTGAACTCGGCACCTCGTCGGTTGGTCAGCCGTGTAACGCCTCTTACAACAGCCGCACAGCAAGTTGTTGTATCCTTCGCGGTTGCCGGACTTACCGGGTATCTGACTTCGCAAATTACTTCCCATTCGGCAAGCGCTGAGCAAGGGGCAAACCCGCTTACGGCAGTTGTAGCGGGATATGGTGATACGTTCTTCCTGTCGGCATGTATTGCAACGGCAGGTGTTCTTCTTTCACTCATCCTACGCAAACCAAGATTGAAGGAAGAGGATAAAGTAACGACCGGAGATGAAACGGGAGCAGATGCGGCTATGATGATGGGGCACTAACTGGTCTCATGCAGTCGATAAAGTCTCGACAACCATTTTTCATCTTTTCGTACTCCTCATCTTGCCTCCGCGAAAATCTAACGAACCGTAGGGACGTTATTGAGCCGAATTTCGGGGCTTCGAGAATCTAACGAACCGTAGAGGCGTTATTTGGGGATAATAGGCTCTAATATAAGCCAAAACCATCAAATAGAGCCCCCACGGTTCGTTAGAAATATTTAGGAGCCATGAATGGACAAATAAGCGCTGTACGGTTCGTTAGATCATTCCACCGACTACGGTGATGACTGCGATCTGCCAGAACATAACTAGATCGTCAACCACCTGTCCAAGCACCGTTCGGCAGCGAACGGTGCTTTTCTATGTTCATGCAACCGAGCCTGCACAATCTACCAGCTCGACATAGTGATATGTCTCGCGCCATTTACTCTAGCATCTCATAGGATAGAGGAATGGAAGAGTAGAGGAGGCGTCCCCTTTGCCGATCTTGGACACTGGGCTGCTGATTAATCGAGAACGCAGACGAACGGCGAGCCTTAGAATTACGGTAATGAATCGCGGAAGACAGCAAGCATCGGCAGGCATTCAGGTGTATACGATTGCCACTGAGGCAGCAGCATCAATGGATTCGAATCTAGTAAACAGTGATCAAGTAGGAGGGGGGTATGGGAAGCTCGTTATGCGCCGGTTGGCTATTGTGGAGCTGCAGCCTGTCGGTTATTCCAGCGGTACTTTCACGGTTCAGCATGAGGTTAAGGAACTGGATCAATTTGGCGTTAGTATTACGGCAAACGGTCTTGCGGCCGGTGAAGTGTTTGCTACGATGGCGGAGCTCGATGACAAAGGTGAGGTGATCGCCCAGCATAATTTGCAGGTGATGTCGTCGCTGATGGATGAAATGATGCACGCATACGTCGCGAATCATACCGGGCACACGGTAACGGTCATTCAGACGGCAACCAATACGAGAGTGGCAACGATTCCGTTCCCGGTTGGCAGCAGTCCGCGTCAGCTTGATTTTACTCCGAATGGGCGAGAAGTGTTAGTGACCTGCCAAGGTGATAAAACGGTCAAAATCATCAATACGCTTACGCATACCATCGTCGGCGAAATTACGTTCCCGGTAGGTGCGGTGCCGCTTGCGGTTGCCGTGTCGCGCAATAGCGGGAAAGCTTACGTGACGACCATGGTGGAGGACTATATCGTCGTCATTGATACGGAAACACGTTCGCTCATCAAGTTGATTGCGCTCCCTTCAGGCAGTGATCCCGTTGCGGTAGCAATTGCGCCTGATGGACAGAAAGCCTATTGCTGTTTGATTAACAAAGGCTGCATCGCGGTAGTAGATACGATCACCCATGCCATAGTATCCACAATAAGGCTCCCTCATGGCTCTAAACCGTCTGCAATCGCATTTACGCCGGATGGCGAGATCGCGTATGTAACCGACGTGCAATTCGAACGCGTTTATGCGATTCGGACCTCTACGCAAGCCATTACGGCTACGATCAAGCTGGATCCGGGCAATGATCCCCAGAAGCTTGTTATTACGCCGGATGGCGCTTTAGCTTATGTTGCTAGCCGAGGTGGCGACGAGATCGTGGTCATCAATCTGTCGCGCAATGAAATTCTAACTCGTATTGAGCTGCCGGCAGGCAGCAATACGAGCGATATCGCGATAACTGCGGATGGTTTGAAGGTATATGTGACGATACTAACCTTTGGCTATGTTGCGGTCATTGAGGTTGCCAGTCAGCTGCCGATTGCGATTCTGCCGACGGGCAGCTTCCCATCTGGCGTTGCTATTTCACCTATACTGCTGGATTAACCAAACAAAGCCGCGGACGGAAAGGAGCTTCAGAGCTCATTTCCGCCGCGGCTTTATTTCCATCGTTCCATCTATAAGGGCAGCCATGCCAGCACACGCTGGATATGTTCGTCCCAATAACCCCACTCGTGTTCTCCCGGACCTTCCTCATAGGTAAGAGGCAGTCCGAGCTGCTGTGCATGTTCACGGAACCGCACATTATGGCTGTATAAGAAATCCTCGGTGCCGCAGCATTGATAGAGCTTCGGAACAGGCTGGCCCGATAAAGCCAACTGCTCTGCAGCCAGGAACAAGTTGTTCGGCAGCGCCTCCACCTTTTCAGGTGATCCGAAAATCAGGTTATAATCAAGAGAGGAGCGATCCGTAAAGTCTCTCAAATCAAGTGCGCCTGACAAACTCGCTGCAGCCGCAAACGACTCCGGCTTATTCAAGGCCAACTTAAATGCGCCATAGCCGCCCATGGACAAACCTGCTACGAAATTATCTTCTCTACGCTCCGACAGGGGGAAGAAAGAACGAGCAATTGCCGGAAGCTCCTCGCTGATAAATGTCCAATAATTGCCGCCGGATACCATATTGGTATAGAAGCTGCGATGTACGGCAGGCATAACAACAGCGATGCCAAGTGCTGCGACGTAGCGCTCGATTGATGTTCTTCTAAGCCAGATCGTATGATCATCCGATAAGCCATGAAGCAGGAACAACGTCTTATGTTTCGTCTGTCCGGCATGAGAAGCCATCCCAATTTGTGAGGGAGCAGCCTGTGGTAAAATAACGTTCATCGACATAGATAAGCCAAGCACTTCCGAATAGAAATCGCATTGAATTAGAGCCATCCTGTTCATACCTCCGGTTTGTTCGCATTTGTTAGGATCTGACAAGCTATTCTTATTTTACATGCCGATATCCCATTCAGCCAGTGAGAAAGGAATTACATATTCATGGAATTCATAACGCCTTCGTCAGCACTTGGGGCAGAGTTCGATACGGAAGAACTTCGCAATCATCTGGAAGCATGGAAAATAAACGATGTCGTCATCCTGCGAAGCGGTCAGCTGCTGTGGGAATGGCATGAGAAGAACATCGACCGAGTTGGCGCGATTTACTCCTGTACGAAGAGCATTCTCTCTGCTTTAATCGGCATCGCCACCCAGCAAGGTCACATTAGCGGTATCGACGAGCCGATTGCCGACTACTTTCCCGCACTTGCTGCAACGGATGATGAACGTAAACGTTCCATTCGAATCAAGCATCTGCTATCCATGACGTCCGGACTGGATTGGCCGGATTTCGATAAGCCGTATTGGAAAATGAAGCGTGCGGACGACTGGATCTCCTTCATTCTCTCGCAGCCGATGGCGCATGACCCGGGAGAAGCTTTTGCCTATAATTCCGGCGGTTCTCACTTATTATCAGCCATTCTGACGAAGGCGACCGGTCAAACAACCTATGCTTACGCGGAGGAGCATTTGTTTCAGAAACTGAACTTTCGTAAACCGAGATGGAACAGTCACGACGGCATTTACGAAGGTGGAGCGGGATTACATATGACATCCAGAGACATGGCGAAATTCGGACAGCTATATATGCAAGGCGGGATGTGGAATGGAGAGCAGGTTATTCCGCGGAGCTGGGTCGAAACGTCAACCTCGATTCATCATAAAGGACTGGCTCATTATGAACCCCCGATATTCGGTGAATACGGGTACCATTGGTGGATCTCAACGGAGTCGCATAATGGGGTCGTAGACATATGCTTCGCCAAAGGCTATGGGGGACAATACATTTTTATCGTACCGTCTCATGAACTGGTGGTTGCAATTCGCAAAGAGCCTGAAGGCAAGAGCAGCGCGATGGCAGCCAAACAGCTGCTCTTCCAACATATCCTTCCGTTCTGTTCATAATCTGTTCAAAAACCGCTGATATGCTTAACGCGTACTACAGAATAGATACGCAGGGAAGGAACTGATTACAATGAACGACCAAGCAAAACCAAGCGGCGGTTGGAAACCGCTGTTACGATTGATCGGTCAAACAAGACCGTCTAAAGGACTACTTATTACGGCCATCTCGATGAGTTTGATCGGGACATTAATTTCGCTTATCATACCGCTGTTTACGAAAAATCTCGTGGACGGCTTTTCGATCAGCAATCTCAGCTGGCAGCAAATTGCGCTATTTGGCGGCATCTTCGTATTGCAAGCACTAGCCAGCAGTTTCGCGATGTATATGCTGAATGCGATTGGACAGCGAATTGTCGCCAACTTGCGCGACCGGCTATGGAAGAAGCTGCTGAAGCTGCCGATTCCGTTCTATGACAATCATCGCACCGGTGAAACGATTAGCCGGATGACCAATGATACGGGTGTCGTGAAACAGCTTATCTCAGAGAATGTAACGAATTTCTTAACCGGGATTATCTCGGTAATCGGATCGGTTGCTGTATTGTTCTACATGGATTGGAAAATGACTGCAGTCATGCTCGGCGTTATTCCGATTGCTGCACTATTCCTCGTCCCGCTGGGCCGTCAAATGTACATCGTTTCGAAAGGGCTGCAAGAAGAAACTGCATCCTTCACAACTACACTTACACAGGTTCTATCAGAAGTTAGACTTGTGAAATCGATGAATGCCGAGAAACGCGAATACGCAGCCGGCAGTACGAGAATTAACAGTCTGTTCAGCTTCGGTCTGAAAGAAGCGCGCATCCAAGCCATGATTGCACCGCTCATGTTTTTCGTTATGATGATGCTGCTGGTTGTCATTATCGGTTACGGCGGAATGCGGGTATCTTCAGGCGCTTTGTCGGCCGGTGAACTCGTTGCCTTTATTCTATATCTCATTCAAATCGTAATGCCGATGACGCAAATCACGTCATTCTTCACGCAGTTCAAGAAAACGGTCGGCGCAACAGAACGAATTATTACGATTCTGGATTCACCGGAAGAAGATCACGAGGGCGGCAAACCGGTTGATCGTGCGGATCAGGCCATTTCCGTCAACGATCTCAGCTTCAATTACTCGAACGGCGAACCCGTACTGGCTGATCTGAATTTCCGTGTAGAGCCGGGGACGGTTACGGCAATCGTAGGGCCAAGCGGCGGCGGGAAAACAACCTTGTTCTCACTCCTGGAACGGTATTATGAGCCGACAGGCGGGACAATCAAGCTTGGTAAGGAATCCATAGACAACTACAATTTGAGATCGTGGAGAAGCCAGTTCGGGTACGTTTCGCAGGAAAGTCCATTGATCGCAGGCACGATCCGAGATAATTTGTGCTACGGCATGGATCATGAAGTAAGCGACGCTTCGATTGTTCATGCGGCGGAAATGGCTTATGCCCATACATTCATCAGCGAGCTGCCAAATGGTTATGATACGGAAGTCGGGGAACGCGGAATCAAACTCTCCGGTGGTCAACGTCAGCGGATTGCCATCGCCAGAGCGCTGCTGCGTGATCCGAAGATTCTCATGCTCGATGAGGCAACATCAAGTCTTGACAGCAAGTCTGAGGTTGTCGTTCAAGAAGCGCTTAAAAATTTAATGACAGGGCGTACGACGCTTGTCATCGCACACCGGTTGTCAACGGTAGTGGATGCCGATCAAATTCTATTCATTGAGAAAGGGAAGCTGACCGGAAGCGGGACACATGATGAGCTGCTTGAATCGCATCCCTTGTACTTGGAATTTGCCACGCAGCAGCTTCGTTTGAATGAGAGAGAAACCGTAGAATTAGAGTAGTCAGCTTGGACGAGCACGTGTATAGTAAAGTGTGGTAATTTTATAAACTGTATAGGTCTGAGGAGGAACATTTAGATGCAAACGAAGTTTCTGAAAGCATTGTGGGGAATGGAAGGCACATATCGGGATATGTTTACCCGGATTCAAGCAGCAGGTTTTGACGGTGTTGAGACACCGATGCCTGAAGCCGATCAAGAGAATGAATTCAAGGAGCTGCTGGAAGAGTTCAAATTTGACTTTATCCCGCAAATCTTCACAGGCGGCGCTGATCATGCAGCAAGTTTTGCTGAGCAAGTGGAGCGCGCGGTTTCGTTTAAACCGCTCTTCGTGAACTCCCATAGTGCTCGTGATCATATGACGTTTGAGCAGCAAGTCAGCTTCTTTGAACAAGCGCTTGCAGTAGAACGCGCAACAGGCCTTGCGGTTGGTCATGAAACGCATCGTCAACGTGCAATGTTCACGCCTTGGACGACAGCTCGTTTGCTTGAAGCGCTCCCTGAGCTCAAAATCACAGCAGACTTCAGCCACTGGACTTGTGTTTGCGAGTCACATCTGGAAGATAACAGAGCGGATATCGAGCTTGCGATTTCCCGTACGCTTCATATTCATGCACGTGTAGGCTACGCGGAAGGACCGCAAGTACCAGATCCTTCGGCACCGGAATACGCTTATGAAGTGTCATTGTTCGAAGGCTGGTGGAAAGAAATGATCCTAAGCCGTGCGGCACAAGGACATGCTGTTTCAACGGTTGTGCCTGAATTCGGACCTCCGGGTTACATGCACACACTTCCACACACGAACCAACCGGTTGCGGACCTGTGGGAAGTTAACGATTGGATCTACAAACGTTTCCGTGAAAACGTGAAGAAATGGCAAGCCTAGAAATTTAATAAAAAATAATTGCAATTTCCATTCTCAATGATAATTATTATCACTGTTGGCTATACTACGGTATAGAAGGACAGGACGAGCCGCCTTCTGGTCGAGGCGGCTCGTTGTCGTTTCATCACATTTTGTTATGCAAACCAAGCATCTTCGTTAAATTTTCGCTTCAAAGGTTTTGCAATCTGTCTCTTCGGAATTGTTCGCTTGTTTCCCGCGATTACTTACCACATAAATGGAAGAAGCGTTGCAATGGTTGCCTGCAGCCCAATGCTTGCAGGAATTAACTTCGCAAAGTACATCTTTCGCCATCTGAACTCACCTCCGTTCTCATTTAGGATGGTCGTTTTGGCATGCCTTTTATACCCTAGCCGCAGAAGTTTATTGCCTGCAAAGCTGTAAAGCGGCTATGATAGGGAGCAAATAGAATGTAAGGGCTGACGATGGCGATGGTGCGCAAGCGTTTAATGTGGATCATGTATAGCGTGGTAACAGGGATTGCAGTGGGTTCGGCAGCTGCTTTGTTTCTTGCCGGGCTCGAATATGCAACTTATCTTCGGAATTCCTTTAATTGGTTAATTCTGCTTCTGCCAATCGCAGGAGCCGGAATGAGCTACTTATTTGTGAAATATGGGGCGAACACCGCTAAGGGCAATAACCTCATCATTGAACAAATACGTCGCGGTGATAATAATATCGATCGCTATGAACGCGTCCCTATTAGGATGGCTCCCATCATCCTGCTGGGCACATGGATCACTCATTTATTTGGAGGCTCAGCCGGCCGGGAGGG
Source organism: Paenibacillus sp. N22P23 (assembly GCF_059383735.1). Taxonomy (NCBI): domain Bacteria; kingdom Bacillati; phylum Bacillota; class Bacilli; order Caryophanales; family Paenibacillaceae; genus Paenibacillus; species Paenibacillus sp. N22P23. Next base: position 1,505,194 of record NZ_JBXENT010000001.1, on the reverse strand, counting down.
GACAGCTGTTCAAATAGGCGGCAGTCTGGCTGACTGGTTCGGAAGGGCATTTAAGGTGAGTGCAGCTGGCAGGCGAATCCTTCTGTTATGTGGAATAAGTGCTGGATTCGGTGCGGTATTCGGAACGCCGTGGGCAGGCGCGGTCTTTGCACTTGAAGTTGTAATCATGGGCAGGAAGATTACGTATAATGCGATCTTGCCATGTCTCATTGCAGCTTTTGTAGCGAACTATACAACGAAAGCTTGGGGAATCCACCATATGGCATACAGTATGGGCGGCAGCATTCCTTCGTTTAGTTTGGTTGTTCTATTGAAGGTGTTGTTGGCGTCTGTATTGTTCGGGTTGATGAGCCTTCTATTCACGACTGCGATTCAAGTTGTCAAACGCATCTCCACGAAGCTGGTTCCGCTTGCTCCGATAAGAGCATTCGTTGGTGGTTTGCTCATTATTGGATTAGTTTTCGCCGCTAGTACCCGTGAGTATCTGGGGTTGAGCTTGCCGCTTCTAGTGCAATCATTTCAAGAGCAGCTGCCTGGAGCTGCATTTCTATGGAAAACGATCTTTACCGTTGTAACACTCGGCACAGGTTATTTGGGCGGAGAAGTTACGCCGCTGTTTGTCATTGGAGCCGCACTCGGCAATGCACTTGCGCCACTATTGCATTTGAGCATCGCATTTATGGCCGGGCTCGGATTAATTGCGGTATTCAGTGGAGCTGCCAATGCACCACTGGCCTGTGTCGTTCTTGGTCTTGAACTCTTCGGCACCTCAGGTGCCGGTTATATGCTGCTTGCATGTATCATCAGCTATATGTTCTCTGGTCATAATGGAATCTACAGCTCACAGCTAATTGGTGTTGACAGGCCGCGCTATTATATTAAAGTGCCCGGACTACGTGCGCTGTATACGATACGAAAAAAGGGAAGAAACGCTCAGCAATGAGCGTTTCTTCCCTTTTTAAAATCATTTACTAGGATACACGGCGTGCAGTAGCATAGTGATCTTTCCACCAACCGGAATTGATGCTCGAAATCATGACGCCTGGCTTGCCGTAGGTGTGAATCATTTTACCATTGCCGATGTAGATGCCGACGTGATGAATCGGTTTATAGAAGAAAACCAAATCGCCTGGCTTCAAGTTGCTCTTACTTACATAAGAACCGACTTTGGATTGACTCTTGGACGTACGCGGAAGCGTAGTGCCGTACTTCTTAAACACATATTTTGTGAATGAAGAACAATCGAAGTAACGAGTTGTTGAAGTGGAAGCTCCAAACTTATAGGGTGTACCGAGATATTTTTTGGCTGTGCTGATCACGCTGCTTGCTTTCGCAGCTGATGTTGCGTGTGCTGGAGTTGCTTGTAGTGCTGCTGTGCCGCCTGCCAGTAAAGTGAGGCTTAATGTGATGCTCATAACAAGTTTGCTGATTTTCGTCTTCATGCTGAAATTCCCCCTGTGATGTTCATCTAAGTAGTTTTTATTGCCTGGGACAAATGACCTAGGAACACTATAGCACATAAAAAAATCCCAACATTTACTTGGTAAGCGGATTCACAAGGAATGACAAGGGTTTCAGCCGAAGTATGAGAAATGCATTAGAAAATCTTCATCGAACGAATATTGACAGACGCAGCCGAATACTATCATGGAATGATGAGGTGACAAAGGGGCGTTTGAAGGATGAATTACTTCTATATCGGCAGTATTGTTGGGGTTGCAGGCATGTCCGTATGGTCGATAATTCGTACCTATATAAGAAGTGAGTTCATCAGCTGTATGGCCGGAATGATGATTGCGATGACGATTGGTATGATGACAAGCGTCACAGTTGGTACGATCGCAGGCGTTATGTATCCAAAGGATTTGACCTTCCCGACAGCAGCTTCCGTGCTGCTTGGGCTTGTCTGTGGTTACCTGGCAGGGAAACCGATCAGTACGATGGCTGCACTGGACGGCATGCTCGCAGGGATAATGGGAGGGATGATGGGGGCAATGCTTGGCGTCATGATGGGCACTCATGCCGCCATGATGGTGCTATTCGTCGATGTGTTGTATCTATTCATTCATCTGGTTGTTTTACAGCTGATTCGGGAAGAATCACAAGAAGTGAATATAGAAGCGCAGGAAGGCAGTAAGCAGACGCCGCTCCTGCATCCGCTCGTATTCGGTCTAGGCATATTTGTGCTTGCTGCCGTGTTTCTGTATCAAGGTTAGGCGAGGTTGTATACCCCCTGGAGGTATGATATAGTGATGCTAAGAAAGGGGGATGTGGGATGAACCATAGCGAGCATGAGCATTGCCACGATCAAGCTGGTTCTGTTCGGCGAAGTGCGCATACCGATGAAATCAAGAATAGCCTGATTACGCGATTGAACCGAATTGAGGGACAAATCCGCGGCTTGAAGGGGCTTATTGAGAAGGATACCTATTGTGATGATGTGCTTAATCAGATCGCTGCAGCTCAGTCTGCCTTAAATGGAGTCGGGAAGCTGCTGCTCGAGCATCATATGAATAGCTGCGTTATCGAACGCATTCAGCAGGGAGATCATGAAGTAGTAAAAGAACTGCTTGTGACCATGAACAAGTTGATGAAATAAAAGGCCGACAGACCGGAAGAGCAGGCTGTGCGGTCTTTTTTACACCTCTTGTAATACCCCCATGGGGTATGTTATTATGAGATTAGGTATATACCCTCCAGAGGTATATGGAGTGAAGAAAGGAATGGACCGACAGTGGCGATACAGAAGACTACACTGCAAATTAGCGGCATGACATGTGCCTCTTGCGCAGCTCGAATCGAGAAGGGGCTGTCGAGACTTGAGGGAGTCACGAGTGCCAGCGTGAATTTGACGATGGAAACCGCTCGTGTTGAATATAATGAAGCTGTCATCGCTGTTGGCGACGTGATGAGCAAAGTGGATCAACTCGGCTTTCATGCTGAACTGCATAAGGATAGGACACAGCTCGGTGAGCAGCGGGAATCGGGATTGAAGCAGTTGAAGCTGCGGTTGTTTATTTCTGCGCTGCTCTCTTTGCCGCTGTTGTTAGCAATGGCTGATCACTTTGCATTTGATTCTTTTCTTCCTATTCCGAGCTGGTTGATGAATCCTTGGCTGCAGCTCGCCTTGGCTACACCGGTTCAGTTTGTCATTGGAGCCCCGTTCTATATAGGTGCCTTTAAGGCGTTGCGCGGAAGAAGCGCCAATATGGACGTGTTAGTTGCGATCGGCACATCCGCAGCCTATTTCTACAGTTTGGTCGAGACGCTGGCATCCCTTCAGGATGGCATGCATAGTGTTGAACTGTACTATGAAACGAGTGCGCTGCTCATCACCTTCTTGCTTCTTGGCAAGCTGCTCGAGGCGTTGGCCAAAGGGCGTTCCTCGCAAGCGATTAGTGCCTTGATTGGGCTTGCTCCGAAGCAAGCTGTCGTCCTGCGAGAAGGAATCGAGGTTCGTCTACCCATTGAAGAGGTACAGCCCGGCGATCTAGTCGCCGTGAAGCCGGGGGAGAAGATCCCGGTCGACGGGGTTGTATTAGAAGGCAGCTCGTCCGTCGATGAGTCGATGCTTACCGGAGAGAGCTTCCCCGTTCAGAAGCAGACAGGCGATCCGGTTATCGGAGCTACGATAAACGGAAACGGCCTGCTGGTCATGAAAGCTACGAAGGTGGGCAAGGAAACCGTACTGGCTTCGATTATCCGCATCGTGGAGGAGGCGCAGGGCTCGAAAGCGCCGATTCAGCGTATTGCGGATGTTATTTCAGGCATATTCGTACCCATTGTCATCGGACTCGCTGCGGTGACGTTCTTGTTATGGTACTTCGCACTGGAGCCGGGAGCATTCCCGGAAGCACTGCGCAAAGCAATTGCAGTGCTCGTCATCGCATGTCCATGTGCCCTTGGTCTTGCTACGCCGACCTCGATTATGGCCGGCTCAGGCCGAGCGGCTGAGCTGGGCATCTTGTTCAAAGGCGGGGAGCACCTTGAACGAGCGCATCTCATCGACGCTGTGCTGCTCGATAAGACGGGAACCGTAACGGAAGGGAAGCCGAAGCTGACGCAGTATCGGGTGGAGTTAGGTTTTCAAGAAGAAGAAGTGCTGCGATTAGTCCTCGCTGCTGAGAGCAGCTCAGAGCATCCACTGGGCGAGGCGATTGTCACCGGTCTTCGCGAGCGGGGGATTGAGAAAGCGGCGGCCATCGAATCGTTCGCGGCGATTCCAGGATTCGGGATCGAGGCGCGCATTGATGGGAGGGAGCTTCTTGTCGGCACTCGCCGTCTGCTTGCGATGCATCTAGTCGAGCTTGCAGACCAAACACGATTGGAACAGCTGGAGAATGAGGGCAATACGGTCGTCCTCGCAGCTGTTGATGGCGTGTATGCAGCTTACATCGCGGTCGCGGATCGAATAAAACCGACATCTCGCGCTGCTATCGAAGCCTTACAGAAGCTTGGTTTGGAAGTTGTACTTATTACAGGTGACAATGCTTCTACAGCGCGTGCAATCGCTGAACAAGCAGGTATACACACTGTCCTTGCCGAAGTTTTACCGGAGGGTAAGGCAGAGGAAGTGAAGAAGCTTCAAGCGCGAGGGCTTAAAGTAGCGATGATTGGCGACGGTATTAACGATGCGCCGGCGCTCGCTACTGCAGATATCGGCATGGCCATGGGGACAGGTACTGACGTTGCCATTGAAGCAGCCGATATTACACTCATGCGCGGCGATTTAAGCAGTATTCCGGAGGCAATCTCGCTGAGCCGGAAGACGATGAGCAACATTAAGCAAAATTTGTTTTGGGCGCTGGCTTATAATGTTGTCGGTATCCCGATAGCCGCTGCAGGCTTGCTCGCCCCTTGGGTGGCAGGGGCTGCAATGGCGTTGAGCTCAGTTTCGGTCGTACTCAGCGCGTTGAGACTTCAACGATTCCGTAAGTAACTTTGACTAAGAGGAGCGATTTCTAATGACAACTACCATTCAAGTGAAAGGCATGTCCTGCCAGCATTGCGTGAACAGTATTGAGGGAGCACTGAAGAAGAACGGAGTTGCAGCGAAGGTAGATTTGCCCGGCAACCGCGTTATGGTCGATTTTGAGGAGAAATCGATTTCGCTGGATCGCATTAAAACGCTGATCGAAGATCAAGGATTCGATGTCGTTTAATCGCAGGTGGCAATACTTACATCGAGGCTAATCCACTAGATGGATTAGCCTTTTTAAATGAAAACATGGTATGATTACGGTTTGAATGTTGTTTGAAATTGAGTAGTGCTGGAGGCTTTGAAACTGGTGAACAAGTACCCTTTTGACTTTGACCCGAAAGAATCCTTCGTCCAGCAAGCCAGCGATTGGATTGCGGATGTGTTCTATGAGCGGCTGCCTGAAGCCGGATTTGAGCTCAGAGATGAGCAAATCTATATGGCTTTTCAGCTGGAACGGGCTTATAGCGAGAAACAAACGATTTTTGCAGAAGCTGGCGTAGGGACGGGCAAAACTTTCGTCTATTTGCTTTATGCCATTAACTATGCGCGATACACGCGAAAACCGGCCATTATTGCCTGCGCGGATGAATCGTTGATCGAGCAGTTGGTGAAGCCGGAAGGCGATATCGCGAAGCTGGCACGTTATCTGGATTTGACGATTGATGCGCGGCTTGGCAAATCGATGGATCAATATATTTGCTTAAATAAGCTTGAAGATGCAAGAGGCGGCTTTACGGACACGGAGATCTATCGGGACATGCACGCCGCATTGCCTGATTTTGTTCATAACCCGGGCACGATGCAAGCCTTTTATCCATACGGCAATCGTAAGGATTACCCTAACTTGACGGATGATCAGTGGAAAGCGGTTGGCTGGGACGTGTTCCAGGACTGCCTCGTTTGCTCAAGAAGACATCGCTGCGGACAGACGCTCTCGCGTGAGCATTACCGTAAGGCAGCTGACATTATCATCTGCTCCCATGACTTCTATATGGAGCATGTGTGGACCTATGAGGCGCGTAAGCGCGAGGGGCAGCTACCGCTTCTGCCTGAGCACAGCTCAGTCGTATTTGATGAAGGTCATCTACTGGAGACTGCAGCACAGAAGGCGCTCACTTATAAATTAAAGCACAACGTATTTGAATCTATTATAATAAGGCTGCTCCAAGGAGAAATCCGTGAGACGCTTGCAGTCACGATTGATGAAGCCATCGATCAGAGCGAGCATCTCTTCAAATTGCTGAATTCCAGCAGCCGTTCCATTGCAGCGTCGGATCGGCGTGAAGTGATCATGTCAGAGCGGTTGTTGAAGGAAGTCACTCGTTTCGGCACGGTACTCGCTGCAATTGAAGAGGAGCTTGTCTTCGAGAGCGGTATGCATACGATTGATGCCTATCAGCTTACAATTGTAGAAGAACATATCGAGATGCTCCAGCTGGCCCTGAACTTATTCAAGAAGCCAAGCGGCTTAATTACTTGGATCGAAGAAGAGCATGACGGCATTACGCTTGTCATTATGCCGAAGATGGTGAAGGAGATTTTGGAGGAACGTGTCTTCTCGAAGCATATGCCAATCGTGTTCTCCTCTGCTACGATGTCCGTAAATGATTCGTTTGATTATATTGCAGACAGTATCGGTATTCAGAAAGCGTTATCCTTCTCGGTAGCATCGCCTTATGATTATGAGACGCAGATGAGTGCGGCTGTGGCACCGATTAGCAGCCAAGCTGACAAGTTGAAATTAGCGCTTCGGAGGCTTCAGCAATCGGAAGGACGCGCGCTTATCTTGTTCCCGTCCAAGGAAGAACTGCTTCAGTTTAAAGAGGATATCGCATCGATTCCTGATTTCGCAGCATTTAAGTTTCTATTTGAAGGGACAGCTGAAATTAGCCATCTCATCCAGACGTTCCAAAGTGATGAAGCCAGCGTCCTATGTGCAGTCACATTATGGGAAGGGCTTGATATCCCCGGACCGTCGCTGTCTCATGTGCTGATGTGGTCGCTTCCTTTTCCTCCGAACGATCCTGTCTTCACTGCCAAACGCAGAGATGCCGAGCACCCATTCGAAAGCGTGGACATGCCTCATATGCTGCTTCGGTTAAAGCAAGGCTTGGGAAGATTGATTCGTGGTCGCGAGGATACCGGGATGATTACGATTATGGGCAAAGAGCTGGCGGATTCGCGGGTGATGGAGCAGGTAGAACGAATTCTTCCGAGAGGCGTAAAGCCGCTGGTTCTGAGCGTTTGATGAATTGACATCTAGTAAGTCATTCTCTTACAATTTAAATAGAATAGGCTTATAGAAAAGGATGGGAAGCGGAAATGTCACAGCCAATGAAGAAATCCACGTATAAGAGTCAACGTAAAGCCGAGCAAGAGAAGCAGGAGAAACAGCGCAAATTTATGAAGAAGCTGATGTGGGGAACCGGAGTCGTTGTCCTTCTAGGCATTATTGCAGCCCTGATTTTCACGCCGAAGGCAGACCCAACCGCGTTTGATTATGAACAACTGCCTATTCTTGGGAAAGCTGATGCGCCTGTCAAAATCGTCGAGTTCGGCGATTATAAATGTCCATCCTGCCAAGTATTCAGTCAGCAAATTAAGCCTCAGATCGAGAAGGACTACGTCGAGTCAGGCAAGGTCGCGATCTACTTCATGAACTTCCCGTTCATCGGAGATGATTCGACGACAGCCGCACTAGCCGCGCAGTCCGTCTACCATCAGAATAATGACGCTTTCTGGAAATATTTCGATGTTCTCTATAAGAACCAACAAGACGAGCATACGCTATGGGCTACGCCTGAATATTTGGTTCAACTAGCTAAAGATAATGCAATCGATGTCGATTTGGAATTACTGAAGAAGGATATCGAAGAAGGAACGTATGCGTCAGAAGTCAGCAAACATAAGTCGACCGCAATTGCCGCTAACGTAAACTCGACGCCAACCCTGTTCATTAACGGCGAAGAATTTACAGGTGAATTTGGTGACTATCCGGGTATCAAGAAGGCCATCGACAACGCACTGGCTGGCGAGGACAAATGATCCAATCGTCAACGAGACTTGGGTTCTTTAGCAAATACGCGCTATACTTGGCGTGGATCGTATCGATCGTCGCAACGGGCAGCAGTCTATATTTAAGCGAAATCATGCACTTTATCCCATGCAATTTATGCTGGTATCAACGTATATTCATGTACCCGCTTGTGGTGCTCCTCGGAATGGCGAGCTACCGTAATGATCGAAAGCTGATCCCTTATATTTGGCCGCTGTCGCTCCTAGGCGGACTGATTGCCATCTATCATTATGCGGAACAGCAAATACCTGCTTTGGCCAAAATGCTTCCGTGCACCGTCGGTGTTCCATGCAGCGAAGATTACCTCGATTGGTTTGGCGGTTATGTCACCATTCCATTCTTGGCGTTCATCGCTTTCGCACTGATCACGATGCTGATGCTGAATGCGCGCGGTACGGCAGAGGAAGTAAATGATGATTCCGAGCAAGGCGAGGATGAAACACAGTTGGGCGAGCGTTCCACCTTATAATAAGAGTAGAAGTCCTTAGGGACTTCTTTTTTTTGTCGAATTTAGGTGCTAATTTACTTGGATTTGACGGTTGTGAGTATGCATTTTCTCTGTCAACGGGGATTCAGGCCTGAAAATATGAACATTCCATGGACATTTGCCTGTTCATTTGTCCCAACTATGGTGTTTCTGCTATCATGTATGGATGGACGTACAAAGGGTTAATTAATTAAATAAGCGCATCTAAATAGTTGGAGGTAGCCTGTAATGACAGCAGAGAATAATAGTCAGAAGTCGCCATGGGAACTCTATTACGGCCCGAATTTAGGGTATATCGAGGAAATGTATGAAAAGTTCCTGATAAACCCTGAAAATGTTGAGCCGGCATTCAGAGATTCTTTTGCGAAGTGGGGACCGCCGCCATCCACATCGGCAAAACGAATCGTAAATGTGAATCCACCGCTCGCATCCGGCGTTTCAGGCTCTGATAGCATCAAATCGATTGATCCTGCTTTCTTGAAGAAAATCGTCGACGCCGGCAAGCTTGTGCGGAATATCCGTACTTATGGTCATCTGGCAGCCGATAATGATCCGCTCGGTTTATCTGCCGCACCGGATACGCAGCTGCTTGAACCTGTTACATTCAAGCTGTCTCCTGAAGATCTGGAGACGATTCCGGCTTCTCTCATCTGGGAGGAAGCACCGGAGACGATTCGGACAGGTGCCCAAGCGATTTCGCACTTGAAGGAAGTCTATACGAAGTCGTTTGGTTTCGAATTCGGTCATATTCATGCTGAAGATGAGCGGATCTGGCTCCAACGCCAAGCTGAGATCGGCATGGCAAGCAAGCCGATGAGTGCCAAAGAACGGATCGCTTTGCTGGCACGATTAGTTGATGTTGAGCAATTCGAGACTTTCCTGCATCGCTCGTTCGTCGGACAGAAGCGTTTCTCCATCGAAGGCACGGATACCCTTGTGCCGATGCTGGACGAGATTATCCGCGAGCTCGCGCATGACGGCGCTCGTCACATTCTAATGGGAATGGCGCACCGTGGTCGTTTGAACGTACTGACACATGTTCTTGGCAAACCATACACAGCTATTTTCTCTGAATTCCATCATTCGCCGAACAAAGAGAAGGATTTGTTGCCATCCGAAGGCGCGATGGGCATCAATATCGGCTGGACGGGCGACGTGAAATATCACTTAGGCGCGCATCGTTCGCTTAAAGAGAATGAAACGGTTGAAACGCGGATCTCGCTGGCAAACAATCCGAGTCATTTGGAATACGTGAATCCGATCGTTGAAGGCTATACACGCGCAGCACAAGATGATCGCAGCAAAGCGGGCTACCCAACATCGGATTTCGGCAGCGCAGCAGCGATTCTGATGCATGGTGACGCGGCATTCGCAGGTGAAGGTATCGTAGCTGAGACGCTGAACTTCAAGAAGCTTGCGGGCTATGAGAACGGCGGAACGATTCATATTATCGTAAACAATAAACTCGGCTTCACGACCGAGAGCAAGGATTCACGTTCCACCCATTATGCGAGTGACCTTGCAAAGGGATATGAAATCCCAATCGTACATGTTAGCGCCGACGATCCGGAGGCGTGTATTGCTGCGGTTCGGATGGCATGTGAATATCGTCAGAAGTTCCACAAAGACTTCTTGATCGACATGGTTGGCTATCGCCGTCACGGTCATAACGAGACCGATGATCCGGAAACAACACAACCGCTTGTTTATCAGAAGCTTCGCAACCACCCGGTTGTCGGCCGGATTTACAGCGAGAAGCTGAAAGAGAAAGGGCTTCTGTCTGAGGATCAAGTCACAGCGATTAGACAAGCAAGTCTTGCGAAGCTGCAAGCCGCACTCGATGAGGTGAAGTCGAGCGATAAATCGTTCAAGCAGCCGAAAATCGATGATACGAGCAAACGCCGCAAGAAAGAAGTCATTACCTCCGTACCGCTTAAGAAGCTCAATGCGATTAATGAAGAGCTGCTTAAATGGCCGGATGGCTTTAAGGTTCACGAGAAGCTTGAACGTATTCTGATGCGTCGTGCTAACGCACTGGAGAAAGGCAGCAAGGTGGATTGGGGCTTGGCAGAAACGCTTGCTTTTGCAACCATTCTATCCGACGGCACGCCGATTCGTTTGAGCGGTCAAGATTCGGAGCGCGCCACCTTCGCATTCCGTAACCTGGTGCTGCATGACTATGAATCGAATGCGACATTTTCGCCGCTTCACAAGCTGCCTCAAGCGAATGCTTCCTTCGCGGTGCATAACAGTCCGCTTGCAGAAGCGTCCGTTCTTGGGTTTGATTATGGATATAACGTGTTCTCCCCGGAAACACTTGTTATTTGGGAAGCACAATACGGAGACTTTGCCAACTGTGCGCAGGTAATCATTGACCAGTTCATCACGGCAGGTCGTGTAAAATGGTCGCAGAAGTCCGGTCTTATCATGCTGCTGCCTCACGGCTACGAAGGCCAAGGTCCCGAGCATTCCAGCGCGAAGCTTGAGCGTTTCTTGCTGCTGGCAGCGGAAGACAACCTGACAATCGTGAACTTGACGTCAGCGTCGCAATACTTCCATCTGCTTCGTCGTCAAGCAGCGATTATCAATACGGACGAAGCGCGTCCGCTCATCGTCATGTCGCCTAAGAGCTTGATCCGGAACCCGAGCGTTGCTTCCGACCCTGCTGAATTCAGTCATGGCTCGTTCAAGCTTGTGCTGGAGCAGCCAGGTCTTGGCAAACAACCGGAGCAAGTAGAGCGACTGATCTTCTGTACGGGTAAAGTGGCAATCGATCTGGAAGCTGCATTAGAGATTAAAGACGGACAAGCGGCCGATGCATGGAACTGGGTTCATATCGTTCGCGTGGAGCAGCTGTATCCGTTCCCGAAAACCGATATTGAGCAAATCATCAACCGCTATCCGAATGTGAAAGAAGTGCTGTGGGTTCAAGAAGAGCCGCAAAACATGGGAGCATGGAACTATGTTGAGCCGCGGATTCGCGCACGTGTAACATCGAATACAACAATCCGTTATATCGGTCGTCCTAAACGGTCGAGCCCGGCAAGCGGTTTCCAATACGTACACAACATGGAGCAGCAACGTATCGTTTCCGTTGCACTGAATCGCAGTACGCTAACAACGACGACTAAAGGGGAGAACAGCCATGAGTGAAATTAAAGTACCCGAAATGGGTGAATCGATCGTAGAAGGCACGATCTCTAAATGGCATGTTAAAGCTGGTGACAGCGTTAATGTAGGCGATGTGCTTGCTGAGCTGGAAACCGATAAAGTTAACATCGAGATCAGTGCGGAGGAAGCTGGCGTAATCGAGCAGCTTCTTCGCGGCGAAGGGGAAACCGTAGCAGTTGGAGAGTCGATCGGTAAGATCGGAAGCGGCTCCGGTGCAGCTTCTCAGCCAATGTCTCCAAGCAGCGACCCTGCAGCAGCGCCTGAACCAGTCGCACCTGCATCAACACCGGCAGCGCCAGTGGCAGCAGCGGAACCGGCTCCAGCGGCTGCTCCGACTCCAACTCCAGCAGTTGCTGCGGTTGCTTCCGATGCGAATGCTGCTGTATTCTCTGCAACGCCTGCAGCTCGTAAGCTTGCAAGAGAGCGGGGCATTGACCTGACACAAGTACAAGCCCAAGATCCAATGGGTCGCATCCGTCAGGAAGATATCCAAGCTCATAACACTGCAGTGACAGCACCTGCGACAGCGCCTAGCGTACAAGCGGCGCCAGCGGCGCCTGCTCCGGCAGCAGAGCCAGGCAAACCGGCAGAACGCCGTAAGATGTCCCGTCGCCGTATTACAATCGCGAAACGCCTTGTAGAAGCGCAGCAAACGGCTGCAATGCTGACAACGTTCAACGAAGTCGACATGACTGCGATTCTTGAAGTTAGAAAACGTCGGAAGGACGCTTTCAAAGAGAAGCATGACATCGGTCTTGGCTTCATGTCCTTCTTTACGAAAGCTGTAATCGGCGCGCTGAAAGCATACCCGCTGCTGAATGCAGAAATTCAAGGCGATGAGATCCTTGTGAAACAGTACTACGATATCGGTATCGCGGTATCTGCGAAAGAAGGACTTGTTGTACCGGTTGTTCGTGAAGCGGATCGTCTGAGCTTTGCTCAAATCGAGAAGCAAATTGCTGATCTTGCCGGTAAAGCACGTGCCAACACATTGGCATTGAATGATCTGCAAGGCGGCACATTCACGATAACGAATGGCGGCGTATTCGGTTCGCTGCTTTCCACGCCAATTCTAAATGCACCGCAAGTCGGTATTCTCGGTATGCACAAAATTCAAATTCGCCCTGTGGCGATTGACGATGTGCGTATGGAGAACCGTCCGATGATGTACATTGCACTTTCATACGATCACCGTATTGTAGACGGTTCAGAAGCCGTTCGCTTCCTCGTTACAGTGAAGCAATTGCTTGAAGATCCAGAATCATTGCTGCTCGAAGGCTAGTACTTCCGTGGACAAACATTAACCTCACCTTCTGACGTTAGGGCCTCTATCCCTGGACGTCAGATTTGTGGGGTTTTTTATTTGCTATTGGCCCTCATTCTACATAGAATGATGATAAGACAGCGAGAAACGGAGGCGAATGCAGATGAACGTACGAAAAATGCGGTTATTTGATTTCGAGAACATCCACTCCAGCGAGGATCGGGATGAGTATGAGAAAGACTATGCCAGATTAATTCAATCCCCGGCATTTCGTCGCCTGCAGGGCAAATCACAAGTATTCGGAGCAGGCTCCGGTGACTACTATCGAACACGTCTGACGCATTCGCTTGAAGTGTCGCAAATTGCGCGGGAAGTGGCTCGTAAGCTTGGGAAAAGTTATTCGTTCCTGGCGAAGAAAGAACATCCGGGACTGATGCTCGACCCAGAGGTAGTGGAATGCGCATCGCTCGCCCATGACTTGGGGCATCCTCCTTTTGGCCATAAAGGGGAAGAAGTGCTCAATGAATTGCTCTTAGACGAGTGCGGACTTAAATATGAAGGCAACGCTCAAAATTATCGGATCTTAATGTTTCTGGAGAAGCGTGCAGGAAGTGATAGCGGACTTGATCTCACAGCCGCTGTGCTGCTCGCAATTAATAAATACCCGTTCTGCCTCGATGACGCCGGTCGACTGAAAGGTGTCTACAGCATGGAATGGGAAGGGATCAGCGCGCTGCGCAGTGCTTGGGGGATGCCGGACGGCTGTGCAACTCTTGAAGCGCAGCTTATGGACCTGTGTGACGATATTGCATACTCTACACATGATATAGAGGATGGTATCCGTGCAGGAAAGATCCAGATGAATCCCAGCTTGTTCGAAGATGATCGTCTCGTCGCGAATGTCATGCAGGAAATCGTCAATGATCCCGGCAATGAAGTGATGCACTGGGAACAGGTCGATATGAAACTGATGGTGAAGCAGGCGCTGCATCATTATTTGGAGCAGTGGGAAAGCATCTATGTGGAATGTGGCAGAGAGCCGTCACGCACGCGCAGAGAGATGAAAGCGCGGTGGGTGAGGAAGTTTGTCAGCGGAGTCGGAATTATCGATGATCCGGAAACAGGATGGAAACGGGTCACCTTCGTCCGCGACGGCGTACAGGACATGGAGCTGCTGCGCACGATGGAGATTTTGAAGAAGTTGGCTTGGGTGATGCTGATCAAGGATTTCCGGGTGCAGCGGCTTCATAAACGCAGTGAGATTATCATTAAACGATTATGGGACAGCTTCAAAGTACAAGACTCAGGTCGGTTGATCATACCGCCGGATTGGCTGGAAAGCTACGAGCGGCTGAAGGATGTTTGGCCATGGGAGCGGATGGTATCCGATTATATTGCAGGTATGACGGATGCCTATGCGGAGAAGGTTTATGCTGAATTTTATGGAAGCGCGTCTACGACAAAAGGCGGTTTATTGTATGACAGGGATTAAACGAGAAGAGGCTGCATAGCTGCAGCCTCTTCTTTGTTGTGCGCATGAATCACTGGAAGCGATAAGCTGCACCATGGCATATAAGGCCTATACGATTCGTTAGCGTTTGAATGTGCTGGGAAAAAGTCGAAAAAGCTGCCCTAAAAGCCAATACATGCACTTTTGGGACAGCCGATAATTGTATTTGGTGGTGGATTAATTCCAAGCGTAGCCCTTATCGATTCCAGTAATGATGGCCGGAATTGCCGGATGATTGCGTTGGCGTTGTGGAATCAATTGACTCCACTGGCTGAGTATCGTCAACCGTACCAATATTATCGTTATTGTCGCCAGTGTTGCCTTCATCAATGCTGCCATTATCAGTATTGCCGTTATCGCTATTATCGGAGTTTTCGCTGCCGTCGTTATTGCCGGTATTGTCGTCAGCAATGACATGACGTGCCGTTACAAATGTCTTATCCCAAGAGCTGCCTGAGAATTTCGACACCGTTACACCGACACCGACACGATACGTTTGAAGCAATTTGTCGTCGCCAATATAGAGACTGACGTGATTGATGATACCATCTCGATTCGTATCCGAGAACACCAGATCACCGGGCTGCAGTTGATCCTTAGTTACCTTTGTACCGACTTTTGATTGCTGTCTGGACGAACGCGGCAGCTCAATGCCATTCTGCTTGAAAATATATTGAACAAAAGAAGAACAGTCGAATGCAGTCGTTGTCGTTGATTTGGCACCGAATTTGTATGGGACACCTATATATTGTTTACCTGTTGCAATAATGTCATCCACAATTGAGGAAGTTGTACTCGTACTCGCAGTTGTCGCCGCATGAGTTGTATTCGGTGTGAAGAGCATGCTTCCGCCGCCGAATGCAATGGATAAGCCTAATGTGATGCTCAGTAGTTTTTTATTTAAACGGTTATGGTTGTTTAGTGTGTTTGTCATGATGAATTCCTCCTGTACTGAAATGTAGTGTGGTACAGGCCGCTGTGCTTGCCTAGGAACACTATAGCACAGCATTTTGTACCACCACTTTCCAATGTGGGCGGAAGCCCCATGAAACATAGCGGATGATCCCGATTATGAGAATACGATTAGAAAAGACTAATGTAATCGGTCTTGACTTACTAAAGAGTCACTTCCGCAGCTCGAGCATACTTGTGGCCAAAAGCTTAACCTTAACATGCAGCTCTATACCCGGAATTTCTTCGTTTACGGCAAGGCCTTTGCGATACCAGACTCTGTTGAGGGAGTAAATATCAACAGATCGTTTCTTACCTGCTTCATAGGTTTTCGTAATTTCATCAAATAAGCTCTTCTCGAGCAGCTTATTCATTTCAGATAGACTGAGCGGCTTCTTCTGCTCTCGAAGAGCGGCGTCCATGCTGACGTACAGTTTAACAACTCGTTTACCGTCCTTATATGCGGCTTTTTTCTTCACCTTATTACTTCGCAGTGCCGCAGTTCCAACGAAATGACCTTGTTCATCCTTGATGGGGAGAAGGCCGCGTAATGTGTTGTTCTTTAACCATTTCACACCGCTTGCTTCTTCACGGTTGAATCGAGCTTCGCTCTTTCCGTTCTTTAACGCGACAAGACCATCCACGATTGGCAGTGTAAAAGGTTTCCCGCCTTTCTTCCAGTTTTTCGATAGCTTTACATGGTCAAGCAAGGTCGTCTCGAACGGTTCCCTTGAAGATCGAATGAAGTGTTGATATTTAATGGGTTCAAAGGAAGATTGAAGCTGTTTAAATAAAAGATTGGGCTGATAGTACAGTGTGGATACATAGGAGCTGCCGGTGATCGGCATGGTGCTAAGGATTTCTGCCAAATCTTCATTCGTAGCAAATACCCAAGGCGTATATCGTTGATCGCGTGTTCGCATCAATTCGTCATGGATTTCGAAGACTCCCTTGGCAAGCAAGCGATCACTGAATATAAACGCTTTATTCTGTGTCCAATCCATTCGCATCTGGCTTTCCTTCTGTAGATCGAACACCGCCATCCCGATGCTTTCGCCTTCACCTCTTCCGATCACGACTGGTTTTGGACTTTGTCCGCCGCCTTCTTGCTTGGCCATCGTAGTAAGGTCATTGATTTGCGCATAAATTTTATATTTTCCGTCGACGTAATCAATCCCCATTACAGTGACGAAGTTGAAATATTGAATATTCTTCACGTCCCAGCAGCCGCACAAGGATAACATGATGCAGCTGACCAAGCCCGCCTTCCAGATCCGGTTCATGGTTGTCCATCCTTCATCCTCGTATCGTCCTGTAAATTTAGGTTCTGCGGTCGCTTATTCATGTTATTGGCCGGTTTCTTAAACAGCGCTGCTACAATATCTGCCCGCGATGGCGGTGAAATCGGAGAGAGGTACGGGATCCCGAATGATTTGAGATCGGACAAATAAGCGACAACGAAGAAGATGGACATGAAGAACCCGAACATGCCAAGGATGGAGGAGATGATCATAATGGCGATGCGGACAATCGACACGATGCCGCTTAGCGTTGGGTTCACGAGTGTGTACCCGGCTATCACCGTGGTGGCAGCCACAACAGTCACTGTAGGTGAAGTAATGCCGGCACGTATGGCAGCATCGCCAACGATGATACCGCCGACAACGGTTACGGTTGGGCCAACCGACTTTGGCAGCCGCTGTCCGGCTTCCTTAAACAACTCAAACAAGATAAGCACGGTAATCGCCTCGAATGGAAGCGAGAGTGGAAGTCCGATACGATTCGAGGCGATTGTAGCCAATAAAGGCAATGGTACTTGTTCGAAATTAAATCCGATTAGCGCAATGTAGAATGCGGGCAGGAACAGTGCCAAAAACCAGCCGCAAAATCGGATCAACCGTTGAAAAGAGCTGATCACCGACCGGAAATAGCCATCTTCCGGTGAGTTGATGAGCGATGTAAGCGTAATAGGCGCGATAATGGCTAGCGGTGAGTTGTTAAGCAAAATGACAAAACGGCCGCTCATCAGGCACTCTGCGGCAAAATCCGGCCGCCCGGTATTGTCGATAAGGGGGATCACCGAATAAGAACGATCCGATATAGCTTCCTCTAGCTGCGAGCTCGTGACGAGCGCATCAATATGTATTTTCCGCAATCTTGCCCTAGCCTCATCGACTGCCTGTTTGTTCGCGATATCCTTTATGAAAAGCAATTTTATCGCGGTTTGGCTCCGGACGCCGATTGTAAAGGATTCGACTTTAAGTGTTGGGGTAGCCAATCGTTTGCGAATCAGCGCCAAATTCGTCTCGATACTCTCGGTAAATCCGTCACGTGCTCCCTTCGTAGACGTTTCCGTTACGGACTCTTCCGTGTTTCTTTGGGGCTGATCCGATACGTATTGCATATAACAGCTAGCCATTTCCAAATCGTAAAGGACTAAGTTTCCGTTGAAGACGTAAGAGGAGAGCTCGTTCTTCCACTGGGATGTAAGCGTTAAGGGGTGCTGCCGCCATACGTCCGCGCTGTGTGTACTGATTTCATTGATCTGCTCACGGCTGGATAACCCTTCGCAGAATAGGAATAGAAAGGTGCCGTTCTTCTCGAAGGTAACATCGCCGCAGTCCTCGAATAACAGCCGGATATCGCTTTCGCTTATGCTAGCCATTTCGCTGCACCGCCTTCTTGTTCTTTCCTGACCAAATGCAAATTAAGAGCACTACAGAAACTATGCCGCAAATCATACTGGAACTTGTATAGTAGGTTTTCACATGACTGTGGAACCACACATCAGATAGCTTGAGCAGATTGACTACAAATAGGAACAATGAGATCAGAATGAGCAAAATCTCGGGATGCTTCCATTTCTTCACCCACAGCGTGTGAATGATGTAGATCGCCAATGAGATTCGTATAAATGCTCCAGCCAGCCATTGATAAATGGACATGAAGTCGGTTTGGCTCAGCATGCTTCCGATGGCCGCCATTCGCCACTGCTCGTAGGTTGGGTACCTCAGCAGCGTAGCTTCGAACGGACCAAACATCGCGATTACGCCAGTCAATGGGCCGAACGTTAGTTCAATCAACATGAGAACGACAAGACTTATATTGAGTCGCGACAGCTTCCCTTTGACTTCGTCCTTCAGGAAGAACACCATGAAGATCTCTGTGATGCCCGATGTCGTATACCAAGCGCCTTTCGTGATCGCTTGCGCCGAATTTTTGAAGATGGGAAAGAGGTAATTGTAATCTTTATATTGAAAGTTCACGGTCATCACGTAGAATCCGGCCGCAATAATGAAGGGCAGCAGAATGCCATTGGTGATGGCGATGGCAGCCAAACCTTTTCTTGCTGTGAAATAACTAATGCCAATAAGGCATAGGCCAACTACCCATTGCGGGGTATAGGTTAAGTAAGACGAATTGGACCACATAATCGTATCCCGTATGCTTATACTCGCTTGAGTTAAGAAATATAGGGTGAACAGCAGTGTGAAAATTAGCCAAATAAACGTAGGCGCTTTCTCGATCATCCAGGTGGATAACGAGGAAGGTATATGTTTGTAGATATACACATACAGCATGCCAAGAAGTAAGGAAGGGATGATAGCCGCCAATACAGCGATCCAGGAGTCGCGATTTGCCGTATCCAGCAAGATGGGAATAAGGATGACATGGTTGGAGATTCCGATAAACGTAACCAGCAGTGTGGACATTTGGAAAGGGGTGATTTTATCTTTCAAATCCATAATCCTCCTTTCAATGGCAGTCTGCTTAAAATTTCCAATTTGTCGAATTTTATGCATAAAAATGGCAGTCTCACGCACAACGCCTGGGCTGGAGTGTGGTGGTGGTTGCCCTAACACTGCAGAAGCGTATAATTAAATGTACGAATCATTGAGGTTTTTCACATTTGACCTGAAGGGGCTATAGAGATGGAACATGAAGCGAATACTACGGTCAAGTGCGCCATTCAACGGCTGGGGAAAGTTGTTGCCATAGAGGAGCATAACCTTGTCATAGAAGTGAACGGCAAGGTGCTCACATTGTCTCGCGAGAAGGCGGGGAAGGAAATCGTGGTCGGTGATGTGCTGCGCTGGGACGGAGCAAAGTGGGTTCTCACGCAACGGGATGGCGAGGCTGTGGGACAATAATGAGAGAAGCTTAATCCCCTTTGCGCCCTAATCGGAGGCGGCGGCTGCGAATCGTTAAGTAAGGGGTGATTAGATTCATGGAAGTTTTAGAATCGAAACGTTGTTTATTCTGTGATGAGCTTGTCAAAGTAAAACGAAAAGGCGGCAACGAATGGTACATCGACTGTATGTGCGCGCCGGGCGGTTCTTATGGACTGCGTGAAGACAGCTATGAGCCTTACCGTCTGTTGTCCTATTCGGAGAAACGGAATTCGTTCCCGATTCTGTCGGCTTACATTCGGGAACAAACGGATTGTGATGAGAAGGTAATTATCACTTACGATGATCGGGAAACGATCCTGCAATCGCCGCAAATCCCAATCACAACCGAAGAGAAGGGGAATCGACTTCTCCGCTATTTGCACCGGCATACGAGTGGGCCAGGTGATGCGGTAGTCATTAATCAGTTCTCGCAAAGCTATAATTTGACTTATTCCTTAAATTTGCAAGAGCTTGTTTTCATCACGGAGAAAATGAAAGAAGAAGGATATATCGAGCGCATCGGCTCGACGTTTAAGCTGACGGAGAAAGGTTGGGTGGAAGCAGCTAACACCGCGAGTGGTAAAGCGCTAAAGCCTTGTTATGTTCAGCTTAGCGGTTATGATGAGGACGCAAGCAGAGGATGGCTGGAAACGGTGTTCCCGAGATTGATCCAGCTTGGTTATGCGCCGAAGTTTCTGGAGGAAGATCTGTCTCAGCGACTTGATCCTAAGCCGATTGAATCAATGCTGCAAGAGGTGAGCAACTGCAAGCTGTTTGTAGCAGATGTGACCGAACCTAATGCGGAGCTGTGGCTTCGTGCGGGATTTGCTATGGGTAATGAGATTCCGATCATATGGACAAGCCAAGTGGCGGAACAGCAGCTCCCGCAAGGGGTCAGACCGCTGATCTGGCAGGATGTGGATGAGCTGGTAAGGCTGCTGCAGAAGGTGTTAACGAAGGAATAGTGAATTTTTTAGGGGTTGCTCGAAGTGGTGTTCATGGGCTATAATCATTTTATACAATTTAATTAAATGCAATATACTGTGAACTCAATTCAGGAGGAATCCATCGATGAGCATTTACGATTTCACCGTCCAGACCATTACTGGCGAAGAGCAGTCGTTGTCAGCATATAAAGGCAAGACGCTTCTGATCGTCAACACGGCAAGCGCATGTGGACTTACCCCACATTACAAAGGGCTGCAGCAAATTTATGATGCCCATAAGGACGAGAATCTGGTTGTACTTGGTTTCCCGTGTAATCAATTTAAAGGTCAAGAGCCGGGGACGAACGAGGAGATTGCAAGCTTTTGCGAGCTGAATTACGGCGTAACCTTCCCTATGTTTGCGAAAATTGACGTGATTGGCGAAGATGCTCATCCGTTATATAAATATCTTGTGGACGCAGCGCCTGCCCCTTACCATACCGGGACAATCGAGTGGAATTTCGTGAAATTCCTGATTGATCAAGAAGGCAACGTTGTGAAACAATATCCGGCTTCGACGGATCCAGCGGCAATTGAGCCGGATCTTCGCAGCTTGATTAATAATGGCAGCCTGGGAGCGGCGCCAAATACGGTTAATGACTAACTGTATGTACATGGAATGATGAAAGCACCCCTTAAGGGGTGCTTTTTGATTTCTCGATCGAGAAGGTTTTGGTTCTTTGCAGGATTAGTTTTAAGGCGTCTAGTTTGCGATAGGCTTGATAAAGGACACCAATGATAAGCCAGATGAGTCCCATTATAAGCGCATCCTTGCTCAGCAGGAGGAATAAGTAACCGATGACACAAGCACCTGCACCCGGCAGAACCAAGTAGGCTAGCGTTCCTGTTACAGTACGTTTCCGTTCCTTGATGTAGTAGTGGCAGATGACAGATAAGTTGACAAAGAAGAAAGCGGTAAGCGCGCCGAAATTCACGAATTTGATAGCTGTATCGAGTCGGATGACCAATGCGAACATCGAAACCACGCCAACGATTAAGATATTGACCGCAGGCGTCTTCAGCTTGGGGTGTACATAGGCGAATATGCGCTCCGGCAGGATCGATTCGCGACCCATGACGAGTAATAGCCTAGATACGCTGGAAACGGAAGAGATTCCTTGCGTAAAGATTGCGAATAAGAGCACAATGATGAATACCGATCCAAGCATGGCTCCGCCGACCATTTTCACAATTTCAAGCCCGGCCGAATCGATGTTGGCAAACGGGATTGGATTCGGGAATGCAAGCTGAGTTAAATAAGACGGTACGACATATAAAACGATCGCGATCCCAATAATAATACCGATGGCTCTGGGGATGGTTTTGCTTGCGTTCTTCGTTTCTTCTGACATTGTCGTTATGGAATCGAATCCAAGAAAGGAGAAGCAGATCATGGATGCGCCTGAAAGAATCGTGGTGAAGGGGATCTCGTGTTGGAGGAATGGCGCCAGTGGCTCGCTTATGGAAGTTAGGTTTCGGTAGAGCAAGATGCAAAACAAGGCGATGAAACCCATTTGAATGAGGACGAACCATTTGCTCAGATTGGCTGAGAATGACGCGCCGCGCAAATTGACTAGCGTGATGAGCAAATTGATTCCGATCATCCATAGGTAGGACGGTATGGCCGGAAATTGTGCATGCATATAGATGCCGAACGTTAGGCAGGCGATTATAGGCGAGAAGAGGTAATCCAGCAGCAACGCCCATCCGACAAGGAAGCCGAGGTAGGGATGGATAGATTTCTTCACATAAGAGTAGGCAGACCCAGAGCTAGAGTGGGCCTTCGACATATGACCATAACTGTAAGCCGTAAACATGATGGCTACAAAAGCGGTCAAGTACGCTTGGGTTAACATCCCTGCGGAAGACTCGTAAGCAATGCCGTAAATGGAGAAGTAGATCATCGGTGTCATCCAAGCAAGGCCGAGGAATACGATTTGGAATAACGATAATGTTGGCGTTAGTTTGACTTGTACGTTCGCGTTCATGTGCAGCACCCTTCCGTCATCCCGCGTGTAACCATCACATCTTAGGATGGATGGCTGAAAATAAAAAAGCGCGGAAGGTATCCCTAAATGAGATCCTCCCGGGCTTTTATCCCTCCGTGAACACAGCAGCGGCTGTGCGTTCTCTCTCGGTCCAGTCCAGCATGCCGGAATGGCTGCTGCGGAACCCTAGAAAACGTATGGCATATTTAGTTACGTTGTTTTGTTAGATAATATAACATAAACTACCTGATCGTCAATTGAAAATTTAATGGCGTGCGAACTAGCTTCGTCCAGGCAGCAAGAGAAAGGATGCTTTAAATTGTCTATGAATGAAGAGGATAAACCGAAGTTGATCGTAACGAAGATTTGGAAATGTAAGAACGCAGATTGTAAGGCGTGGGTTCGTGAGGAATTTGCCGAAGCCGGCGAACAGGCTTGTCCGATCTGTAAAGGACCAATGCATCGGAGTATGAGGCATCTGCCTGCTGTTCAGAATAAGATTAAATCGCAGCCTCGAAAGAAGAAGAACGAATTTGACTTGTAGCCGCCTATTGGCGGCTTTTTTATTTGTGTTCGGAGGGGGAGGCAGCGCTAATAAAGAGTCCGCCAGAGGTAGAAGGTAGCATAGGCTTTCCAGTCGCCCCAGGTTGAGGAGAGCTGTTTGATCTCTGCGATGGATGGTTTATCTGTCCGCTGCATGAGGTGTTTGAGCGCATTGTGAAGTCCGGCGTCTTCAATAGGGAAAGCACCGGGCATTCGTAAACAGCGCATCAGTACATAGTTAGCCGTCCATGGGCCGATCCCGCGGATGCTGGTCAGTGCTTTCTCAATGGCTGACCAGTCTTGAAGTGCCAGAAGCTGTTCTTTGGATAATCGGCCTTCCGCGATCTCGGTTGCGGTTCCAATCAAATATTCGGACTTGCGGCCAGTAAACTGCATCTCCGTCAGGTCGGAAACCTGAAGAGCTGCGATGGTTTCGGGTGTAGGGAAGGTAAAGTAACGTCGGCCATTCCATTCCATTGAAGAACCGAAGCGCTCCACGAATCGTCGCTTGAGTGTGTAGGCAAAAGTTAAATTAATTTGCTGGCCCATAATTCCCCAACTAAGTGCCTCGAATAAGTTTTCGATGCCCACAACTCGCAGGCCGTAAAACTGCTTGACCGTGCCTTGCAGCAGTTCGTCCTGCTCAGCCAATTCATAGAACGGCAATAGGTCGCGATCGCAGTCAAACCAATCCCATACATAGCGATATGCTGTCTCGCAAAGTTCTTGAGAAGGTTCCTCGTTCAAAGCCGGGAACTCGATGTTTAGCGCATCGTTAGTATCAGGTGTGATTCGGATGAGTACGGGATGGCTCGCAGTGGGAATAAGCCGCAATACAGCATTATTTTCGACATGAAATAAGCATTCGTTACTGGATCGTTTCAAATAATCAATGATATGGGCACTGCTGAACGGAGCAGGTGGATGAATCGTAGTCGCGTGCATATCTCGTTTGGAAGTCTCCTTTCAATCGGGCTTGACTCGGCAGCTGTATAAGATGAAGTACATTACTAGTTGTATCATACTTTGGTGCGGGTCCGCTTTCGTAATCTTGCGTTCTCATGCGGGAAAGCTTACATCAACCACGTAAAGCGGGTATACTTCTTCTCATGGAGGTGCATGCCGATGATGACAAGCGAAATGTGGCTGGCGATTGCGAGCTGTGATGCTTCATACGACGGTCAGTTTTATTATGGTGTGAGTTCGACCGGAATTTTTTGCAGGCCCTCTTGTAAGTCGAGAACCCCGAATCCGAAGCATGTTCACATCTTCTTGAATACTGAAGCTGCGCTTGCGAGTGATTATCGACCGTGTAAACGATGCAAACCGGAAGGAAAGCGGCTTCCTGAGGAAGAGTGGGTGGAGTCGATTGCAGCGGTGATGGACACTCGATATGAAGAGCCGCTTACATTGCCCAAATTAGCCGAGCTGGCGCATGTCAGTCCTTATCATATACAGCGAACGTTTAAGCGAATCAAGGGCGTCTCCCCTGCTTCGTATTTGCAACAGGTGCGTGTGGCAGCGGCGAAAGAGATGCTTTGCGCATCCGAGATGTCAATTAGTGAAATTGGCGTGCGAGCAGGCTATCCGAATGCGGCGCATTTTTCAACCGTATTTCAGAAGGAGACGGGCAGCTCTCCATCGGCATATCGAATGGCTGCTGAGAAACAATGAGAGTTGAAGGGATTAGGGGAGGATGGGGATAATGAAAGCTTTGTATTGGACGGAGATTGACGATGCATCGTGGCGGTTTATTCTTGTTGCGACGGATGAAGGGCTCAGTTATGTCAGCTCGCCTGCTGCTTCATTGGAAGATGTGGCTGAGTGGTGTGCGAAACATTATCCCGGCTGTACGTTAACAAGAGACGACGGGCGATTAGAGGGATATAGGAAGCAGCTAGGTGAATATTTGAATGGGGAGCTGACAAGCTTTGATTTGCCGCTGAGTGTGAAAGGGACGGCGTTTCAGCAGTTGGTCTGGCAAGCGCTGGAGCAAATCCCGCATGGACAAACCTGCTCCTACTCCGATATCGCGCAGCGGATTGGAAAGGTGAGTGCGGTTCGAGCTGTTGGAACGGCAATCGGTGCGAATCCGGTGCTTATCGTTGTACCTTGTCACCGTGTTATCGGGAAGAACGGTGCGTTAACCGGGTTTCGTGGTGGGATGGATGCGAAGGAGCGGTTGCTGAGGCTTGAAGGTGTTCCGATTTAGACGATATACTAGCACATGAGGCATAACTTGAAGAATTTGAAGGGATGAGGCAATGATTTCGATTACAGAATTTTCGGTGGACAAAATTAAAGACCCGTTCGGCATACTGACCGGCGATCGGTACGAGTTTAGATTGGATGTGGACTTGCCGGAAGATGATGAGCTTTTCGTCGAGAACGGCGTTTATATCCGCGTTATTTATAAAGTGGACGGCGAGACTTCGAGCATCGTGAAGTATGAGCTGTACGAGCGCATTAACGATCGTTATGTCGATGCAGAGCTGGAAGATGAGGAAGAGCAGCTCATTGATAGTTTTTGTAAAGCGCATTTCTCGGAAGCCGAAGAATAGAATAAGGTGAACTGCTTAGAAATCAGCAGGCGTGTGTAATAGTTTGTACGGCAAGCAAATAGCGGGCCGAAACAAAGTGATTAAGGCGGTGTATGACATGACAGTTCATTATCTGCTGAATTGCTACAACAACCAAATTTTGGTGAAGCAGGTAGAAGGTGATGAAGGGCCATTCAATGTCAACATTCAAAGCAACAACAATCCACTCAGTTTCGGTAACACGTTATATTCGGCCCAAACTAAAGAGCATGCCATCCGAATCGCTAATCAGTTGTGCGCGTTCTACTCGATGGCCAGAGTCAACGGCTACTATCTGGAAGGCAATTGGTTCCGCAATGAGAACAAGTCCGACATTTCCGCGGAGCATGTCCTCAAGCAGGAGCGATCGAAGGACGAAATGCACGCTATGCTGACGAGTGAGTGATCGAGAATAATGAGGCAGCCGAAGGGGGCTGCCTTTTTTGTGTTTTTGGCTTAAGTCTCCCCCTGGTGGCGATTTCCAGGATATACCGCTCTTGAGCGTCGAATGTGGCAGGAATGAGACGTGAAAGCGGATATGCCGCTTTCGTCACGCAGCATTTGCCGAGGGCAGCTAACGGCGGAATGGATGGTGGTGAGAGTAGGATTTTCCGACTCTCAGCGTGATATAGGTGTGGTTTTGGAGGTGAGAGTGGGATTTTCCGACTCTCAGCATCCGAATCGGCGGTAAGGTGGTTAGTTGGAATGCTGAAAGACGGATTCTGCGACTCTCAGCGTGATATAGGTGTGGTTTTGAAGGTGAGAGTGGGGTTTACCGACTCTCAGCATCCGAATCGGGGTTAAAGTGGTTAGTTGGAATGCTGAAAGACGGATTCTGCGACTCTCAGCGTGATATAGGTGTTGTTTTGAAGGTGAGAGTAGGATTATCCGACTCTCAGCATCCGAATCGGGGTTAAAGTGGTTAGTTGGAATACTGAAAGACGGATTCTGCGACTCTCAGCGTGATATAGGCGTGGTTTTGGAGGTGAGAGTAGGGTTATCCGACTCTCAGCAACCGGCACGGGGTTAAAGTGGTTAGTTGGAGTGCTGAGTGACGGATTTCGCGACTCTGGGCGTCACTTTGAAGTGGTTAAGTGGTGCCGACGATACGAGCATAGCGCTCTTCGCGCTGGGAGGTGGTGAGTTTCGGGCAGTTGTAGCACATGTCGCCGTCTTCGCGGCAGTGATACATGCAGCAGCCGGAACGAATCATCGTTTTGCCGCCGATCTGGTAGGGGCTGTCGACATATCTCGGCGTATGAGCGAAAGGATTACGTTTGCTGCCGAACAGACGGGGGGCGAGCTGTTCCGTGAGCACCTTGCAATCGTGAGCGAAGCGCTCCCGCACGGCGTCAGGGGTTTCTTTTGCCTCGAAAGTGGTTATCATGTTAGCCAGCATGCTGCCGAATTGTATCCAAATGACAGCGGGCTTGAGGTTCCCCGCAGAAGCAAGGGCGTTCAGTATCGGTCCCACAACGTCTCGGAAATCTGCCTCGAGCGTGTCTCGGACGAGCTGTCCGCGGTCGGCATCATTCGGTATCTCTGTATAACGGACTTCATGCAGTTTATAGCCGAACATATTATAAGTCCCGAAATCTTCCATTTGAAACGTGAGTATATCGAGCGACATGTCCAGCAGCACGTTATATTGGGACAGTAGGAGCAGTCTTGCTTTGCACAAATTGAATAATGAACCGCCGATAAAAGAAGCTGCCAGCTCAGAGCCAGTAGCGCGTACCGTCAAACTTGCGATCTCAATCGCCTGCTTCACTGCATCGGCGCGCAAAAAATCTGTCGTAGGCATCTCGAAGGAGGGGGTTGCAGCACCTGTCGGCGACACGCGCAAGTAATACGAATCGAATTGGGAGAAATCGATGACGAGCTTGTTCATCATCATTTGTGCTCGCTCCTTTGATAACATTTCTCAATCACATGAACTGCAATTATAAAATGCGCTTGCCGATTGTGTCAACGCCGAAACCGCCGTTTCCAGTGTCCTTAAGTGGACAGCTTTTGCATCGGCGATTTATAATGGAGGGTATGTTATTGCGCAGCAACTTATATTGATTGTATGAACGGGGCCTAATGGGATGAAAAAGTTCAAGAAATTCTATATCGAAATTACGAGTGTCTGTAATCTTGCCTGCTCGTTCTGTCCGCAAACGAAACGTCAGGCGAATTTCATTAAGGTCGAAGACTTCACGAAAATATTAGATGAAATCAAACCACATACCGATTATATTTACTTCCACCTGAAGGGCGAACCGCTGCTGCACCCGAAGATCGATCAGCTGCTCGACATCAGCCATGAACGCGGCTTCAAGGTGAATATTACGACGAACGGGACGCTGCTGCACAAAGCCAAGCACAAGATCATGGGCAAACCGGCACTTCGTCAAATGAACTTCTCGCTGCACAGCTTTGACGGTCATGAAGGCTCTGTTGATAAAGAAGGCTACGTCGGCAGCGTGCTGTCGTTCGTGAAAGAGGCTGTGGCCACTTCGGATATGCTGGTTTCGCTTCGGTTGTGGAATTTGGCTGAAGACAATGAGGTTAATGTTGAGGTTAACCGTAATCATGAGATTCTCCAGAAGATTGAAGACGCATTTGAGCTGGATTTCCGCATTCAAGAGAAGTTTACACGTGGGAATGGGATTAAAATCGCGGATCGCGTTTATTTGAACCACGAGGTGGAGTTCAAATGGCCGGATCTGAAGGAGAAGGAAGACGAGGGCAAAGGCTTCTGCCACGCGCTTCGCAATCAAGCCGGCATTCTGGTCGACGGTACGGTCGTGCCTTGCTGCTTAGACGGCGAAGGTGTCATTAATCTTGGCAATATTCATCAAACGTCGTTCTCGGAGATTATTGAAGGTGATCGTGCAAACCGCCTGTATGACGGATTTTCGCGCAGGGAAGTCGTCGAAGAGCTTTGCCGGAAGTGCGGCTTCAGGCAACGGTTCAGTTAATAAAGAAAGAAGGTATAGAAAGTCGTTATGAATCAATTACCGATCCATCAGCGGAGAACGCTGCTTTCTCTGAACCAGGAGAAGAACGCGAGAATTCCGCTATTTTATATCGCTATTGTAATGTTCCTTGCCAAAATGCTGCTGCTGCGTTATTTCTTGTTTCAGGAAATTGATTGGACGCGAATTATCGCAGACATCGGAGCAATACTGGTATTGCTCAGCGCAGTTGAACTTGCAACACCGAATAAGCTTCGCACTGCCATATATGGCGCGGTGAATTTGATTTACTCCTTCGCATTATTCTCATCGGCTGTGTATTTTGAGCATTTCGGTAACGTTCCGACTTACACGGCGTTATATGAACTGCACCAGGTGACGAAGATCGGTTCAAGCGTAGAATCGACAATCCAACTAAGTCACTACTTGTTTTTCGCCGATTTGGTGATTGGGTTAGCGCTTTGGATCATCGTCGCAGTTAGAGGTTCACGCGAGCGCTCAAGGAGTGGTTACGGGTATGGCAAGCCGCTTGTGACGCCAATTTACCGTGTCGTTATGACACTAATCCTAATCCTTAGTTTTGCGCTTTCGGCTCGCGTTATTCAGGTTGGCATGCCTATCGAAAATGAGCTTGTCGAAGCGGAGCAGGAAGGCTTCTTGAATTATCAAATATCGGCAGCGATTAAAGCAGCGCATGACAACAGTGTGGCTGCCGAAGGGAATATCGACGAAATCACGCAGGAAGCCAGCGATCTTCAAGCTTCTTATCCGTACAAGGATGGAACGAGTGGAGTTCCGATGTATTTCGCTTCACAGAAGGGCAAGAATCTGATCGTCATCCAGATGGAGGCGTTTCAAAACTTTCCGATTCATCTTTCTGTCGGCGGTCAAGAGCTGACGCCTGTGCTGAACAAGCTGGCTGATGAAGGTTTCTATTTCCCACATGTATTCCAGCAGATCGGGCAGGGAAACACTTCGGATGCCGAGTTCATGTCCAATACATCCATTTACCCGACCGCGAAGATCGCGATGTCGACCGGTTACGGGGATCGGGATATCCCGAGTCTGCCGAAACTGCTGCAAAAGAACGGCTATGTCGCAAATACGTTCCATGTGAATGATGTGACGTTCTGGGATCGAAACAAACTGTATGCAGCGCTAGGGTTTGATCATTATTTTGACAAGCCGTACTACACGAACGATCATTACAACAGCTTCGGAGCCTCTGATGAGGAACTTTACCGCGTAGGAGTCCAGAAGCTGCAGGAAGTGAGCGAAGGCAGCAAACCTTATTATGGACAGTTTATTACGGTATCGAATCATTTCCCGTTCGAAGTTCCGATGGACCGCATGAAAATGCAGCTTCCGGAAGAATTGAAAGGAACGCAGCTCGGCAATTATTTGCTCGGTGTGAACTATACGGATTATGCAATTGGAACGTTGATTGACAACCTTAAAGCAACCGGGCAATGGGACAATACCGTTCTGGTGCTGTATGGAGACCACTTCGGACTGCAGCCAAACGATAATGATCCTGCATTCGTGAGCCAATCGCTAGGCATCAAATACGACCCGCAAGTCAGCCGGTTTAATATTCCTCTGATTATCCATGCGCCTGGTCAAGAAGGTAAGGTTGTCGAACAAGTGGGTGGTCAGCTGGATATCATGCCGACAGTCGCGAATCTGCTTGGCGTGTCGCTTAAGGATGAGCAATTTACGGCTTTCGGTCATGATCTTCTTAATGTGGACCGGAATGTACTTGGCACGAGGTACTACTTGCCGACAGGCTCGTTCTACAATAACGATATTTTGTTCGTACCGGGTAAAGGTTTCGAGGATGGCAAAGCGGTAAACATCCGGACCCTTGAGCCGGTGACGAATCTTGCTCCATATCGAGGCGACTATGATTATGTGATGAAACTAATGGATGTTTCTGACCGTTACGTCAAATCGCTTCCGCAACGTCATTAATACGGATTGAAAGCAGCCTCTCCAATGTGCGTGTCACGAAGCGTATTGGGGAGGTTTTTCGTCGTTGTTTGCATTTCCTAACGAACGTTAATGTAATAATACCTTACATAAGGATTGACACTTCCCTAAAATCGCCCCTATAATACGAATCAATAGCAGGTTTTAACAATTGAATATCGGTTCTCATGTTAGCTATTGAGAACAACTAACCATCTAGGGTTCCGTTGCGTGAGCGACTCGTTCAAGCAAGCCTGGTCCGAGAGATGGTGTGCAGCAGCGCTGCATAACACGGAAGGATAAAAGCCTGGGAGAAACCAATCTCTCGGGCTTTTTTTATTTAAATCATTTTCGAGGGGGACTATTCAATGACGACAGGCTTATGGACCACAACCTTTGGGGCAGGAGATAAATGGTCAGGGAGAATTAGCAAAGGGAGGTTGCTTCGTTTTACGGCCTTGCAGGATAACGCTAATTTGTCGGTTATGATGTTCCACGCTGATGATTTGACAGAGCGCTACAATATGCCGGACACGCTGAAAGCACAATATACCGCGCATTTGACTCGCGGAAACATTCTGATGAGTGATAATGGCCGCGCAATGGCAAGTTTCGTCGATGATGAACTTGGCTGGCATGATACGATAACAGGCTTTACAACTCGAGCATCAACTGACACGAAGTACGGGCTGAAACAATACCAGCAATATCGGAATGAGTGGCTGCGCAGCGGCTATGAGAATTTCGCGGTTGAACTCGTTCGTTGTGGTTTAGGCGTTCGCGATATTGGACCAGTCGTTAATTTGTTCTCGAAAGTGAGCTGCGATGACGTAGGCCGAATGACTTATGATTCTACGCACTGCAAGGAAGGCGCTGCCGTAACGCTGCGGACAGAGATGGATATTCTTCTTGTGGTCTCGAATACACCGAACCCGCTGAATCCAAGCACCAACTATCCGACTGCTGCTATACAGCTTGAGGTTTTTGCAGCACCGGCTGTCGATCTTGATACCGATTATTGCTGCAACTTCAGATCCGAGAATCGACGGGCGTTCGAGAATACGGCCGAGTACTATTTGCTCGCAGGTCGTTCATAGCTCGAGACGCTTGATGGATACACGCAACTACTATTGAGGAGGAACTACGATGACTACTGCGTTTAACCGATACGAAAGTTTGCTGCAGCCGGAATCGGCTATTATAGATGAAATTGTACTGGCAGGGGATGGCTGGATGAAGGAGCTTCAGCCAGGTCAAATATTGCGGATCGTGGACTTGGAAGGGAACCAAGCGGCGGACACGCTGTTCTACGATGCTGATAATCCGGAAGATCATTATAGTGCGGTTGCGACAATAACAGGGCAAGGAAACATTTATTTAACTACAGGCTCCGTGCTTCGGGCCGAATCCGGTAAGGAACTGCTGAAGATTGTAGCAGATACTTGCGGAAGGCACGACACGGTCGGCGGCTCCTGTTCCGCTCAGAGTAATACCGTGCGTTATGCGCACGAGAAGCTTCAAATGCACAACTGCCGCGATACGTTCATGCTGCAGCTTGCCAAACATGATGGCGGCTATACGAAACGGGATTTGGCACCTAATGTGAACTTCTTCATGAATGTACCCGTGTCAGAAGATGGCGGGCTGCGGTTTGCCGATGGTGTATCTGCGCCTGGTTGTTATGTGGAGCTCGAATCGATCTGCCGCACGATGGTATTAATCAGCAATTGCCCGCAATTAAACAATCCATGTAATGCCTATAACCCAACTCCGATTCGGGTGTTGATCTGGAATCCATAGAGAGAAAAACAGTCATTCAGGGAGGGAAACACCATGTCCATGTTCACTAAAGTTCTCATCGCGAATCGCGGTGCAATTGCCGTTCGAATAGAGCGTACTCTTCGCAAGCTTGGCATCCAATCCGTTGCCGTCTATACACAAGCAGATCAAGACAGCCTTCATGTCGATGGTGCAGATGAAGCGGTGTTGATCGGGACGGGTCCTGCAAAAGAAAGCTACCTGGATGTGGATCGTATTCTCCAAACCGCCATCGATACCGGTGCGCAAGCTATTCATCCGGGCTACGGGTTCTTGAGCGAGAATGCCGCATTCGCTCGTGCTTGCCGCGAGCGTGGCATCGTATTTATTGGCCCTACGCCGGAGCAGATGGAGATGTTCGGTCTGAAACACTCCGCTCGTGAAATCGCGGAGCGGGCAGGCGTACCGATGCTGCCCGGAACGGCGCTCATCTCGGAGCTGGACGAAGCGCTTTCGCAGGCGGAAGAGATCGGGTATCCCGTCATTCTGAAGAGCACGGCCGGCGGCGGCGGAATCGGGATGCGAGTTTGCGCGGACGAAAGCGCGCTTGCTGCTGCTTTCGACGGTGTCCGATACTTGGCGGAGACGAACTTTAAGAACGGCGGCATTTTTCTAGAGAAATATATCGCAAAAGCCCGTCACGTAGAGGTGCAAATCTTCGGCAACGGCTTCGGTGAAGTCGTGACCTTGGGTGAACGCGACTGCTCCATTCAGCGTCGCAATCAGAAGGTAATTGAGGAAAGTCCTGCGCCTAATTTGCCAGAGCATGTGCGTCAAGAAATGTTCGCTTCCTCGAAGCGACTGGCCGCAGAGGTTGGTTACCGCAGTGCGGGAACGATTGAATATTTGTACGATCCGGATTCCTGCGCCTTTTATTTCCTGGAAGTGAATACCCGGCTGCAAGTGGAACACGGTGTGACCGAAGAAGTGCTTGGACTTGATCTCGTAGAATGGATGGTTAGGGAAGCTGCGAATGAGCTGACAGGACTGGATTCCTTGATCAAACCGGCAGTTGGTCACAGTATCCAAGCGCGTATCTACGCAGAAGATTGTCTGCAGCAATTCCGGCCGAGCGCCGGTAAGCTTGATCAAGTGAAATTTACAGAGCATGCACGCATCGAATCCTGGGTACGCGACGGAATTACCGTAACCACGCTATACGATCCGATGCTGGCGAAGATTATCGTTCACGGCGATAACAGAATGGATGCCATCGCAAAGCTGATTCGAGCGATTGATGAAACGCGTCTATATGGCGTTACGACGAATTTACAGTATGTGAAAGCGCTGCTTAGTCACGAAGATTGCTTGAGCGGTAACGTGTACACGCAGCTGCTGGCTACGTTTGAGCCTGCTGAGCTTGCTCTTGAAGTCTTGGATGGCGGGGTGCAAACGACCGTTCAGGATTGGCCGGGGCGCACAGGCTACTGGGATGTCGGTGTTCCGCCATGTGGCCCGATGGATCCGCTCTCTTTCCGGATGGGTAACAAGCTGCTTGGCAATGCAGATGATGCCGCTGGACTTGAGCTGACACTTCGCGGCGGTGCTTATAAGTTCCGTGATGATATGTGGATTTGTTTGACCGGTGCCGATATGGAAGCCGTGCTGGATGAGGCTGCTGTACCGTTGTATCAGCCGATCCTTGCCCGCAAAGGACAGGTGCTGAGCTATGGCGAAGCCAAAGCAGGCATGCGGGGCTATTTGCTTGTTGCCGGCGGGTTTGATATGCCGCGTATCCTTGGCAGCTCCGCAACGTTTACGCTTGGCAATTTCGGCGGTCATGGCGGTCGAGCGCTTCGCGCAGGGGATGTGCTTGGTGTCAATCGGAGCGAGCAGCAAATCCCTTCGACGGGAACAGCCGTGCAGCTGCAAGAATGGGATCTGCCGACGATGACACGCACATGGACAATCGGCGTTATTCCGGGACCACACTGTACAGCGGAATATTTGCTGCCTACTTACCTCAAAGAGCTTGAGGAAACCAGCTTTGAAGTGCATTTTAACAGTTCGCGGACAGGTGTTCGACTCATTGGCCCTGCACCTCATTGGGCAAGAGAAGATGGCGGTCAAGCCGGCCTGCATCCTTCCAATATCCATGACAATGCTTATGCGGTTGGAACGCTGGATTTGACGGGGGATATGCCGATCCTGCTTGGGCCGGACGGTCCCAGCTTAGGCGGATTCGTTTGTCCGGTGACGACGGCTTCAGCGGAATTCTGGAAGCTGGGCCAGCTGCATCCCGGTGACCGGGTTCGCTTCCGGCTGCTGTCGCTGGATCAGGCTGATCGTCTGCGCAAGGAACAAGAAGGCAATCTGGAAGCAATCGGGCAAGG
Organism: Paenibacillus sp. N22P23; assembly: GCF_059383735.1. Classification (NCBI taxonomy): domain Bacteria; kingdom Bacillati; phylum Bacillota; class Bacilli; order Caryophanales; family Paenibacillaceae; genus Paenibacillus; species Paenibacillus sp. N22P23. The sequence continues at coordinate 1,470,404 of NZ_JBXENT010000001.1, read as the reverse complement.
GGATTGGGATCAGCTTATACCGCTCGGCTTACCGTTAGAAGAGTGCGTACTATCGCCGGAATACCCGCTATTAAAGCAAGAATCGGCCAATCGCAGATTCCCGATTACGATCCGCTGCAGCGGGGACGAGAACATTCTTGTGGAGTATGGAGAGATGGAGCTGGACTTGCTGCTTCGTTTCCAAGTACACGCATTGATGCAGGCTATTCGGGAAAGCGGCTTGATACCGGTACAGGATCTCACGCCTGGCATTCGCTCGCTTCAAGTGCATATCGATCCGAAGAGAACCACCGTGCGAGAAGCATGTGAGCGAATTCTTGAATTGGATTCCAGCCTGCCGCCGCTTGAAACCATTGAAGTCCCTTCACGAATTGTTCGCTTGCCGCTCTCATGGGATGATCCTGCCACCCAGCTGGCTATTGAGCGTTATCAACAAAATGTCCGTCCGGATGCTCCTTGGTGTCCGAGTAACCTGGAATTTATTCGTCGCATTAATGGCCTCGGGGATCTGGATGAAGTGTTTAAAGTCGTACATGAAGCTAATTATCTGGTGCTGGGACTCGGTGATGTTTATCTTGGTGCACCTGTTGCCACGCCGATCGATCCGCGTCATCGTCTAGTCACTACCAAATACAATCCGGCTCGTACTTGGACACCGGAGAATGCTGTCGGTATCGGCGGCGCCTACATGTGCGTATATGGCATGGAAGGTCCGGGAGGTTACCAGTTCGTTGGCCGTACGATTCAAATGTGGAACTTGAACCGTCAAACCGAGAGCTTCCAGCCGGGCAAACCGTGGCTGCTTCGCTTCTTTGACCAAATCCAGTTCTACCCGGTCACTGCAGATGAGCTGCTGCGGCTTCGTGAAGACTTCACGCGCGGACGTTTCGAGGCAGACATTACGGAAACGACGTTTAAGCTAAGCGATTACTTGGCATTCCTGGGTGAAATCAAGGATAGCACGGATGCTTTCCAATCGATGCAGCAAGCAGCCTTTCAAGCAGAACGCGAAAACTGGAAAGCGCTTGGACTCGCGGAATTTATTTCGGAGCATGATGCGGTTAAAGAAGCGCCGGAGGATGAGCTGCCTGAAGGAACGATCGCGGTTCGCTGCACGATGCCGGGAAGTGTATGGAAGGTGCTTGTGACCCCTGGTCAAGAGGTGAAGAAAGGCGAAACGCTGATTATCGAGGAGAGCATGAAGATGGAGTTTACCCAGACCGCACCATGCGATGGGTATGTGTCCTCGATCTTCGTGAAACCGGGTGATGAGGTGCATACGGGTCAATTGATTGTTGGACTCGTGAAGGAAAGGGAAAGAGAGGTGCTGCCCATATGACCGCGATGAAATGGCCGAGACAACTGACCGTACAATGGCTTAGAGAACAATATACCGCTAAGCTGCTGAAGCCTGCTGATGTGATTGCTGAAATCATCAGCCGAGCTGAGGCGGATGCAGAGATGAATATATGGATTACGCCTCCGTCATTGGCGCTGATCGAACCTTATCTGGAGCGGTTGACCACGATTTCTCCGGAGAGCTTGCCGCTCTGGGGCATCCCTTTCGCTGTCAAAGACAATATTGATGTAGCCGGTGTTCCGACAACAGCTGCTTGTGCCGAGTTCAGCTACACGCCAAGTGTCAGCGCAGTAGTCGTTCAGCGACTCGTGGATGCCGGAGCCATTCCTCTTGGCAAAACCAATCTTGATCAGTTCGCGACAGGACTTGTCGGCACGCGAAGCCCTTACGGCGAAACGCATAATGCGCTGCGCAGCGAGCTGATCAGCGGCGGATCCAGCTCCGGCTCGGCTGTGTCAGTGGCGCGCGGGCAAGCCGTCTTCGCTCTAGGCACGGATACGGCCGGCTCCGGCCGCGTTCCGGCGGCGTTGAATGGTTTGGTCGGCTATAAACCGAGCCTTGGCGCTTGGCCGACGAAAGGCGTCGTTCCGGCTTGTGCGAGCTTGGACTGCGTCACCGTATTTGCGCATAACCTCGACGATGCACTGGCTGTTGATAGGTTCGCCCGCGGCTTGGAAGAAACGGACCCGTGGTCGCGAGCGATTGCGCAGCCAACAGGAGATAAGCTTCCACAGACTGTATGCTTGCCAAAGGAAACGCCGACGTTCTACGGACCCTTCGCGAATCAATATTCAGAAGCTTGGGCGAAAGCAGTTGATGTAGTTGAAGCGATGGGGCTGCCTGTAGCCTACGTGGAGCTCGATTTGTTCGCGGAAGCTGCAGCTATACTATACGGAGGACCTTGGGTGGCGGAGCGATGGGCTGATTTGGGTCCTTTCATCGAGAACCATCCCGGAGTAGCGTTTCCTGTCACAGAGCAGGTGCTCCGTACCGGTGCATCGCCAGACTATACCGCGGCAGCGGTGTTTCAAGCAGCGCATAAGCTTCAAGCATTCAAGTTGGAGGCAAAGCAGCTGCTGAAGGATGCCGTTCTGTTCCTTCCAACATGCGGCGGAACGTGGACGCGCGATGAGGTGCGAACGAATCCGATCAGCACGAACAGCGATATGGGACGCTATACGAATCATTGTAATCTACTTGATCTGTGCGCCGTAGCGGTTCAGGCCGGAGAAGCGGATACGGATTTGCCGTTTGGCGTGTCCTTGTTTGGGAATGCCGAGGATGAATCGCTGCTATGCAGTACAGCAAAATGGTTTGTTTCCGCGTTTAGCGGCGAACAGTCCTCTGTTGATGCGAAACCATCTGCCCCGCAAGCATCCGTTCAAGCTCCGGCGACGACGCTAGTTGCGGTATGCGGTCTTCACATGCGGGGGTTCCCGCTTGAGAAGCAGATGATTGCTTGCGGTGCCACATTTGTTCGAGAGGCTGAGAGTGCGGCTAAATATCTGCTCGTAAAGCTGCCAACCACTCCCGCGAAGCCGGGGATGATTAAGCAGAAGCAGGGCGGCTCCGCCATTTCGCTCGAAATCTGGGAAATGCCTCTCGCTTCCTTCGGCGGATTCGCTGCATCCATTCCTGCACCGCTTGGCATCGGGAAAGTTGAACTGAGTGATGGCACAGAAGTGCCCGGGTTTATTTGCGAAGCTTATGCGGAGCTCGGCGCGGAAGATATTACTGCTCATGGCTCATGGCGCAACGCCGTGCTGCAATAGAGAGGAATGTTTCGAAGTTCAACGTTTCGATATGCAAGCCGCGTCTCTCCAGTTATGGGGACCGGCTTGTATTTTTTTACCCTACTCCTTCAAGCGACAGTAGAAGGGGAAACAGAAGGGAGAGTATAATAGGAGGAATGAGATCGGAGTGAAGACATGTGCTTAAGAAAATAGGGATCACACTTCTTGTACTGCTGGTGCTCGGTATCGCTGCCGGTTTCGGGGCTGTCATGTATGTGAAACCTACAGAGGCATTGGATCTGCGGTTTAATGAAGTACCACTTATGGAACGAGCGTTGACGATGATCCGGAAGTTTAATACTTCGTTTGTGCTCTCTGAGGCAGACATTGACAATATCGGCAAAGCTGCGATTCGTTTGAAACCGGAATACCAGCCGGGTGTCCGCATTACCGGGGCTCGTTTTAACCTGGAGGGGGAGCGTTTAGTTGCGCATTTAAACCTGAAGCTGAAGGAGCGATTGCCGGTTGGGATCGTGATTTACTACAAGCTGGAGTGGAACAATCCGAATCTAATTGCGAAGGTTGATGAAGCACAGCTGCGCGGGATCACGTTATCGAAGGATTATTTTGACGATATCGTCATACCGCTTGGGTCGCAGCTCCCCGAGCTTGTTTTTATTAAAGGGGTCGTGATCGACAAGGGAAACGTGGTTGTAACCATAAGAAAGCCGACGCTGCGCGAACTTCGTACTCTGATTGAGCAGAAAGTGAAGCGGCAGGTCGGCTGATTGGATAGCTAGGTTATGCGTGTTTGCAGTTAGCGGAGTTTCGGAAGAAGCGGACGTAGAGTAGCGATCAAGAAGGTTGCCGCAATGGCCTTCACCATGTCTCCGAACAAGAACGGATAGCAGCCGTTAACCATTGCTTTGGCGAACGAGTAATTGGCCTTGTATGCAAGCCATGGCACGCCTCCAACATAAGCGAGGATTACGCTAAAGAGTACTAAGCTAATGAACAACATCACGTACTGGCTGCGATTGAGTTTCTTCGTACGTGCGAAGATGCGGTCACTTGCCAGACCAATTAATAAGGCTGATATAGGGAACATCCAGATGTATCCGCCGGTTGCACCGAAAATGACAGACAACCCGCCGTTACCATGCAATAGCGGTAATCCTGCAGCAGTAAGAAGGATGACGATTGCGATACTCCAGAAGCCATATCGAGCTCCGAGCAAGCCGCCCGCTAACATGATTGCAAAGGTTTGCAGCGTAATAGGCACAGTTGTAAACCCCAGTGGAATGCTTATGTAACCGAATGCGATGAAGAGCGCGGCGAACAGCGCCGTGAATACGATACCCCGAATCCAATAGGTGGTTCCGGATTGCCCGCTTGCCGAAATAGGGGCGTGTGCAGCAGAAGGTGTGGTTGAATTTGAGCTTGATCTTGAAGTGGTTTCCATTGTATATTCTCCTCTCTAATGTTAACCTTGTTATCATTACTTGGTTAACAATTGAAATCATAACATGGGTTAATCCGTTTGGGAAGAGGGATTTTCATGAGTCATACAATTTACGATGAACATCTGATCTTGAAGGATGTTTCTATAGATCGGCTGCTCGATAATGGTGACAGCAGCCCGCGGTTACAGCAAATTGACTTCGATCTGGCACCGGGAGAATGGGTGAATCTTGCCGGGGTAAACGGAAGCGGTAAATCGTCACTAGCCAGATTGCTGGCAGGGTTAACAATTGAAGGTGTGAGAGGAACATGGAGCCGAGGTTTTGCGGGGAATAGGCCTTCGCCTTATGTGATGCAGCAGCCCGATGCCCAGCTATTCGCTGAGACACCGCGTGAGGAAATACGATTTGCGCTGGAATGGCGCGGAATGTCTCCTCAAGAAATTATGCAGCAGACAGAAGAAATACTCCTCTTCACCGGTCTCTCGGTCATTGGTGATACCCCCTGGGACCGTCTGTCAGGCGGTCAACGACAGTTAGCTGCTGTGGCCGCTGCATCGGCAGGCGAAACATCGCTTCTCGTATTCGACGAGGCGACATCCATGCTTGATGAGCAATCGATGGTGCTTGTGCATGGATTAGCTAAGAAACTTCATCAGCGCGGCTCAGCGATCGTGTGGGTCACGCAGCGATTGCAAGAAATTGAGTCTGTTGCGCGTGTCGTTGCGTTAATGGAAGGCCGTATCGTTTTTGACGGAAAAGGCGGGGAGTTCCTTTACGGATCGGGATCGGCAGAGCAGGTAGAATTCGGCCCGACGCCTTGCCAAACATGCGGACTTCGTTTACCTTACTTATCTACGTTAGCACTAGAGTTGGGAAGGCTTGGCAAGCTGCAGCCCCCGTATCCTGAAACACCGGAAGAATGGGATCAGGCGCTTACTCGAATTGGGGCGGACGCACGATGAACTTACATATTGTTGGTTTGAAGCAGGTGCCAATAGGGGTACATAATGAGATGGCCGCCATTCAAGCGCATGAATTGCGATTGGAACCAGGTTCAATTACGGTTATTATTGGCGCCAATGGTGTAGGCAAAACGAGATTAATGGAAACGATCGCCGGGCTTTCTAAGTCGGACGATATCGTCATATCCTATGACTCGCATTCGTTGTGGACGGAGCGGCGCTCCCGCATAGGACGAAGAAAACTAGAACGCAATCCGCAAGCTATGCTCGCTTACAGCTATTCTTGTCAATCGCCGGAAGAGCAATTGTTTGCAAGAACGGTGCGCGATGAGCTGCATTATGTGATGCGTCCCTATCACCTCGATGGCGAAGAGCGCGAACGCAGGGCGAGTGAAGCATTGGCCGCCGTAGGCTGGGACGAGTCGTGGCTGGATCGCGATCCTTACTTGATGAGCGGTGGTGAGCGCAGGCGGACGGCATTAGCCTGCTTATTTGCTCCTCCGGCAGCATGGCTGTTGCTCGATGAACCGACCGCTGGGCTGGACGCTGCAGGTCATGAACGGCTCGGTGCGCAGCTGAAACAGCAAGCGGAAGGCGGCAAAGGCGTGCTGCTGATTTCTCATGAGAGCGACTGGGCGTTACAGCTGGCTGATGCAGTGATCATCATGCACACGAATGGGAGTGTGCAGCATTGCAGCAGGGAAGAGCTCCTTGCGAATCCTCATTGGCTGGAGAATGCCGGCATGGACATTCCGGATTGGCTGCGAGTAGCCCACCGATTAGCTTGTATGGGCGTACCGTACAAGTGGGTTTGGGAGCCGGCCGCGTTGGCGCAAGAAGCAGCGTTAATCGTAAAGTCGAACGTCACGGTTCTACAACCAAGCATCACGGTAACTCGACATACAATTAGAGCGCCATTCGCTTTGAGAGACTCGGGCAAGCACCCATCACCGTTGTCTTTATTCGATCCAAGATCGGTCTGGCTTACTTATATTCTTATTTCTGCCGCGATTCTCTTTCAATCCACCTGGTCTGGATTAGGTGCAATGGCACTGGTTGTTGCAGCTGCGATACATTTTGGCAAAATCCCACTGAGACGCTGGCGCAGCGCCATTATGGCACTGACCTTCTTTACGTTCTCAGTCGCCCTAATTGCCGGACTCGGACCGCAAGAAGGCGGCGGCTTCTGGCGTACAGAAGCTGCACTCGTGTCCTTGCAATCTCTTCTTCGGCCATTGCTTGCGATGCTGCTCGGCTTCGGATTGCCGCTTGCTGTAACTCCGCTTCGGCTTCGAAGGTCATTGGAGCAGCTGTTTGCCAAGGTAGGGAAAGTGCCGCTCTTGGCGACCAAATTGCTGTTAACGATTACGCTGCTTCTTCGATTCATCCCGGTTCTCTTATCGGAATGGGAGCGTTTCGCACGTATAGCAACAGCTAGAGGCAAGCAAACAGAGCGTTCTGCCCGAGGCTCGCTCAAGCGGCTGCAAGAAACATCCATCCCGTTCATGCTGGCTTTGTTCCGGCTCGGTGAACAAGTTTCAGATGCGCTCGAGAGCAGAGGTGTTGGAAGGGATAGACAGCCAACACTATTGATAACCGAGAGGTGGAAGGTTCGTGACACTGTTCTTGCGGCTGCCGGAGCTGCCATTCTGGTCATTTTCTGGATGTGGCAATAGGCATTTGGCTCCGAATCGGCTATGATAGAACAAGTGTTAACTTTTGAAAGGAGTGTCTGGCAAGCTATGACTGAACCGCTTCAACCTCAGCTCGATCGAGCTTACATTCACCGCCTGCTGGAGCTACTGCTGACAACACCGAGCCCTAGCGGATTTTGCATGACGATTATGCGCATCATTCAAGAAGAAGCTGCCAAGCTGGGTTACGCGCTAGAGCTGACCCCTAAAGGCAACGGCATTATAACGATTCCAGGTTCAGACCCTCAAGATAACGAGGTTATCGCCATTACAGCCCATGTGGATACATTGGGTGCCATGGTAAGGTCCATTAAACCGTCCGGTACGCTTCGGTTTACACCGATCGGCGGATATTCGATGCATACGGTAGAGAGCGAATATTGTCTGATTCATACGCGGGATGGCCGCACGTATGACGGTACTGTACTGACAACGAAGCCATCTGTGCACGTTTTCTCCGATGTTCGTGATTTGAAACGCGATGAGGCCAATATGGAAATCCGCATCGATGAACATGTGAAGTCGAAGGAAGATGTACAGAAGCTGGGCATTGCTCCGGGTGATTTTATTTCTTGGGATGCCCGCACACGATTCTTCCCTAATGGTTATATTAAATCCCGTCACTTGGATGACAAAGCGAGCGTGGCCGCAGTATTCGGCTTGATGGAGTGGTTGAAACGCGAAGGCAAGTCCCCGCTTCGTACGGTCAAGATCATCATTTCGACTTATGAAGAAGTAGGTCACGGCAGCTCGAATATCCCAGCGGATATTACGGAAATGATCGCTGTCGATATGGGCGCAATCGGCGATGATCTCTCGACAACCGAACGCGACGTATCCATCTGCGCGAAGGATTCTTCCGGACCGTACGACTATCTCATGACTTCGAAATTGATTGAGCTTGCCGGGCGCGAGAAGATTCCATATGCAATCGATATTTACCCGCATTACGGTTCTGACGCTTCGGCTGCACTGCGCGGCGGAAGCAATATCAAGGCAGCGTTAATCGGGCCAGGTGTCCATGCCTCGCACAGTATGGAGCGAACGCATAGTGATGCTGTATTGAACACGGCGGCACTGCTCTTAGCATATTTATTGGAGCCTCGTTCATAATTTGAGGGACCAATAGGAAAAATTACGAGTAGACAATAATGAAACGAACATTATATGATGAATGATGGGTGAATTGACTATGACAACGAATAATGTATCTAATCCAAATGATACGCAAGAGCAAGCGGCAGGTATTCCTGAAGAAGAAATTCAACGTTTGATTCAAGCGCTTCACGAGAACGCGCTAAGGGCGCTTCGTTTTAAATTCGAAGAAGATCAAGTTGATGGACAAGTATTGAACCATGAAGTGTATGGACCGATCTTCACATACAAAATCGAAGTGAAGGACGGAGACAAGTATGCGTGCGGCTTCTTCATGCGCGAGCTGCTTCACACGTTCCAAAACAACGAAGATCCGGCGCTCTGGATGTCGTCGTTCTTCTTGGATCTAATGGATGCAGGCGGCGAGCGTTTGCTTCCAATGCCTCCACAATCCGAAGATGAGGCGAAGGCACTGATCGATAACATTATCGTGCCTTACTGTGCGAAGACCATCCGTGAGGAATTCGCGGATGAGCAGGTTCACATTGATCTGGACTTGAACGAACAGCATGGCGCGGTGCTTGAAGCAGGCTTTACGTCGATCTCCGATGGCAACAACGTCTGCGCATTGCCGCTTCATATGCTGATTGCACATCACTTGCTGAATCGCGATCCGGCTGAACCAATTATCCAAGGTCTGTACCGTATTCGTGAAGAACACGGTTTGGACTAGTTCCTGATTGTAAACAAGGCTGTCTCAAAAGTGCAATTATGCGCTGTTGAGGCAGCTTTTGTTATGTTTGGGATGGTGGTGCATTTCGTGCCAAAGGGGAAGTATTCTAACGAATCGTGGAGTCGCTATTTGGAGTGAAAAGAGCAGAATACGGGTTTTCGACACGAAATAACACCTGTACGATTCGTTAGAATTTTGTAGCGGCATTTTAGCTAAATAAGTCTTCTGTGGTCCGTTAGAGTTTTCGGGGGCAGTGTTTAATGGTCCAGTGGCGGTGATTTGCTCGAATTCGATAATCACTACCAACAAAAAAGACTGTCCCATTATCATCAAAAAAGATGACCGAGGGGCAGTCTTTTTACTGGCTACGCGCTGATTGCTTCATTCTTCACTTCAACAGTGTGGGTTTGCTTCTCTGCCCGCATGTACAGAATGAGGCCTGCGATGACAAAAGCACCGCCGATGAGTTGAAAGCCAGTGACCATTTCGCGGAAGAGCAGCATGCCGAGCAAGCTGGCACCAACCGGCTCTGCGAGCACGGACATCGAAATCGTTGTAGGCTTCACATATTTCAGCAGCCAGTTAAAGATCATATGGCCAAAGACGGTCGGGACAATTGCTAGCAGCAAGAACACAACCCATTCTCGGTCAGCGTATCCGGACATCGGCGTGCTTGTAGCTACATTGTAGATGGCGAAGCATACGGTTGTGACGCCAAATACGATGAAACTGTAGAGAAACGAAGAGACACGCTTCAGAATTTGTTTGGCAATCAGCATGTTCACGGCTACGGCCAATGCGCCGAAGAATGACAAGCTATCGCCGAAGAACGCACGCTGCGACAGTGTGATATCACCAGAACCGATGCTGATGGCTCCGATCAAAGCGACGATCATACCGACAACCGCGAATTTACGCGGTTTGTCCTTAAACAAGAGGAATGCGCCGACCATGACGAACACGGGTTCCAGTGCCAAAATAATAGTGGAGCTGGCAATAGAGGTGTAGGTCAGCGATGCCATCCAAAGCAGAAAGTGAAGGGCAAGGAAGAAGCCCGCTGCAAGGAGCAACAGCCAGTCTTTTCGCGAGATGGCTTTCATGCCTGGAAGCTGCTTGACTCCGAAGGGTAGCATGAGTATAAACGTGAACAGCATTCGGTACATCCCTTGAACGGAAACCGGCGCATTGGAATACCTCACGAAGATAGGTGCAAACGAGATGGCCAGCATTCCGACAATAAGCGGGAACACGGGGGAAATAGACATTTTGGATGATGACGATGAATTCACAGTGAGGTTCCTTCTTTCTGCTCCGTCATTATGCACGAAGCGACCTTTCTCATTATGCACACAAAGGCTTGTCCTCGCAAGAGATAGAGACTATTTGGCATCTGTATATCGCGGGCAGTGTGGACATCGTAATTAACATCAGAGAATTCGGAATTCGTCAAAATGTGTTCATTTGTCAGTGCGCCGCAATGCACGCGTAAATGATATGATTTGGATAAGAAGTGGCAGTATAGTACAGAGCATAAAGGGGAGACTGGAAATGGGTGTTCCAACAGGGGTTTGGATTGCAGCTGCAATTATAGCGATCATTGTGACGTGGATGACAATATGGGTAACCAATAAAGCCTACTCCAGGCGCTGGGAAGATCATAATGTCGAGAACGAGCAAGGGAAGAAACACAACTAGATTTGACATCAAAATAACAAACCATCTATAATTAAAGCGAAACCAAATGGTTTCGCTTTTTCTTTTACAAACCAGGACGAGCTAATGGTCCGTACTTATCGAATTTTAACTTATTTCATGAGGAGAATGATGGATATGGAAACGCAAAACACATTGCCTGATATCATACAATCAGGGATTTTTAATGCTGCCATTCAGAAAGTGTGGAAGGCAGTAGCGACTTCTGAAGGCCTTGCGGCATGGTTTATGCCAAACGATTTGGAAGCGGTAGTCGGACATGAATTCAAGATCGATGCCGGTCCTTTCGGCATTCAACCTTGTATTGTGAAGGAAGTAGATGAGCCAAACCGTATTTCTTTTAGCTGGGGCAAGGACTGGACAATTACGATACAGCTTCAAATCATCTCCGACAATCAAACCGAGTGCACGCTTATTCACGGCGGTTGGAAAGCGGATTTCATAAACGAAAACGGATTGCCTCACGATATCGTCCGCGACCGGATGAGCAATGGCTGGGTTGGCATTCACCAAGCCCTCGGCAAGTATGTAGAGGCTTAATATGGCGGCTCTTCCGGCAGGCAAACATGATGTGTTTCAAGCTATCGCCGATCCAACCAGGCGGGAAGTGTTGAAGCTGCTCGTCGATCGGGAAATGCCGGTAACGGCGATTACGGGACATTTTCCAATGACGCGTACGGCTGTATCGAAGCATCTCCGTATATTAGCAGAGGCCGGGCTTGTAAAGGAGCGAAAGGTCGGACGTGAAACACGTTACCGACTGGAAACGCAGCCGCTGCAGGAGCTCAAGAATTGGCTCAATTATTATGAACGCTTCTGGGAAAATAAAATGTCGGCACTTCAGCGCTTCGTTGAGTCTGACTGAGCGTGATGATCAAAAGTGGCTGTACTGGTGGGAAACCGGTTCAGCCACTTTTTTGCGTGAAATTGTCGCCTAAAAAGTAGCTATACCTGCTTTCGACTTGGCCTGTTTTCTGATACGCTAAAATGGAAAGGGGGTCTTTCCAAAATGATCCATAACCAAGTAAACGCATCCGCTTCCATCCAGTACATTGGACAAGTCGGTGTCATCATTCGTCGCAACGGGTTTGCTGTAGCTATTGATCCTTATTTAACGGACTCTGTCGATCGGTTAACCGGTTATCCGGAAGGATATTGGACGCGCAGCTATGCTCCGCCTGTTCATCCATCTGAGTTGAAGGATATTGATCTTGTCTTAATTACGCACGAGCATCAAGACCATCTTGACCCGGAAACAGTGGCGATTATTGCAGAAGCCTCACCTGCTTGCAAGTTCGCGGGGCCGCTTGCCTGCCAGTCTTTACTAGCCGATATCGGAATTTCTGCGAAACGACTACTCCCTTTGAAATATGGTACACCTCTGCAGTGGAATCAGGAACTAGTCATTCATCCGATCGCCGCTTGGCATGAAGAACGAGAAGTCGACCTTGACGGATGGGATCGTTATTTAGGGTACATTCTGCAATGGGACGGAATGACCATCTATCATGCTGGGGACACGTTGGTGCAGGAATCACTGATCGAGATGCTGCAGCCCTATCGGATTGACATCGGCATGCTGCCGATTAACGGACGGGATCTGTTTCGTCATCGACTTGGCGTTGTTGGCAATATGAATGCGTTTGAAGCGGCTGCTTTTGCAGCAGAATTGCGCATGGACATTGTCATCCCGCTCCACTATGACCTCTATCCCAATAATAGCGAAGGCATTGCCGGCTTTATGGATGCGCTGCTTAGCAAGTACCGAGGACAGAAATTCCATGTGTTTCAGCCGGGGGAAACGCGATTCTTTTAATTCTTCAACTACCAGTATGAATCCGTTTACAAAGGCGTGAAGGAAATGGAAGCCGGATACCGAATGAAGAGGAAAGATAGGTTTACAAAAATACCAAAGTAAAGAATAGCCCTAAAAGTGCATCAGCCCCCTGTTTATAACGTATATTGGTGGTACTAGCCAAATTAATGTGGGGTAGTATGTTCATTCGGTGCAAAGCATCCATTTGCCTTCGAAACGACTTGAGGGGGAGACGTTGATGGAGAAAGGACCGATTCTGATCCTGACCGGCGATTATGGGTCCGGACATATTCAAGCAGCGCACGCGCTCCGAAGAGCACTGGCTGCGCTTCATCCTGAAATGAAAGTAGACATCATGGATTATATGGCAGAAGCTCATCCTAGGGTTCATCCTATTAGCAAATATGTTTATTTGAGTGGTGTGCAAACGTTCCCTAAGACCTATGGATATTTCTATGGCAAAACACGTCATCATAATCGGTTAACAAGCAGCCTGAAATATATGCAGGCGCTTGGTCTTGGGAAATTTCTGTCGATGCTGCAAACGGTCAAACCATCTGTTGTTGTATCTACGTTCCCGCTGGCTGCCGGTGCGATGTCATTTATGAAAGATAACGGTCTTTATGTGGTGCCGACGGTCACCGTTATTACGGATTTTACGGATCACAGTTATTGGTTGTATCCGGAGACAGACTATTATGTCGTGGGTTCAATTGAGGTTGCCCATAGCTTGTCCAAGGTGGGTGTTGCGCCTGAGCGGATTTCGGTGACGGGCATCCCGATTCGTCCTGAATATAACCGGGTATATGATAAGCAGGCTATTCTGACGGATATTGGGCTTGAACCAGAGCGCCCGACGGTCCTTGTTATGGGCGGCGGCAATGGTTTGATGGGGCAGGAGATTGGGGAGGCGCTGTGCCTCGCGCTGTCGCGAAGAGAGCTTAATGCGCAAATGATCTTTGTTTGCGGACATAACGATAAGCTCAGACTTCAGCTTACACGGCTGAAATTTGCGTATAAGCTGCCAATCGTTGTTACAGGCTTTACGGACCAGGTACCGGAGCTGATGGCAGCATCCGATCTGCTTCTTACCAAATCCGGAGGACTTACGTCTTCCGAGGCGCTTGCTGCCGGCTTGCCTATGCTGATCTATAAGCCTCTTCCCGGTCAAGAGATTGATAATGCGAACTTCTTGCGCAACTGCGGTGCAGCTGTACACATTGAGGATGAGACGGAGCTCTTAGCAACGATGCGGATGCTGCTGAAATCGCCTGTTCGGCTTGATACGATGCGCAGACAAGCGAAGAAAGCGAGTAAGCCTTATTCCGCTGAAGCGGCTGCTGCATTGGTTGCGGAGCTCATATCGCAGTCGAATAAACAAACCGTCTAAGCTGCAGATGTGGTTGGAGCGATTTGATTCACGCCGCTCCTTGTGATAGAACAATAATGACGGAGTGGATCATTCTTATCTGCTTGTGAATCGAGTGGGAAATCGGAGGCGAAACGTAACATGAGTATGAAATATCGCAGACTTGGTAAAACCGATTTGAACGTGTCGGTAATCGGACTTGGCACGTGGCAATTTGGCGGTGAATGGGGACAGTCGTTTACGCAGGCTGAAGCGGATGCGATATTGGACCGCGGAGCAGAGCTTGGCATTAACTTGATCGATACCGCTGAATGTTATGGCGATCATTTATCCGAAGCACTGATCGGGGATTATCTTTCCCGCCGCAAACGTGACAATTGGATCGTTGCGACGAAGTTCGGCCATCATTTTCATGAACGATTCACACGTACGGATGATTTCTCGGCGGCAGACGTCATTAGGCAGCTCGATGCTTCGCTCTCCGCACTGAAGACCGATTACGTTGATTTGTACCAATTCCACTCCGGGCCGGATGCCGTCTTCGATAATGACGAGCTATGGACGGTGCTGGACAAGCAGGTGCAAGCCGGCAAAATCAGACACCTCGGAACTTCGATCGGCAGCAACCGTAACGTGCATCAGGTGGATGCGTCTACGCAGGTTGGCTCTAAGGTGATTCAAGTGGTCTATAATCGCCTCGATCAAGCGCCGGAAGAGGAAGTATTCCCTTCCTGCTTGAGACAGGACCTTGGCGTGCTGGCACGCGTTCCGCTCGCAAGCGGATATCTCAGCGGCAAATACAAGCCGGATGCCGTCTTCGATGTAACGGATGTGCGTCATCGCCATGATCGCGAGAGCACCGTGCAGAAGCTGCAGGAAGTACAGCGCATTGCGGCTGAGGAAGTGCCTGCTGGTGTCGATATGGCGGCATGGGCGCTCGCTTGGTGCCTGAAGCATCCTGCTGTGACGGCTGTCATTCCAGGTTGCAAAAGCCCGGCGCAGGTTGATTCCAATGCTAGCGTCGTCGCGCTGTTGGAATCGGGCCATCCGCAGGATGTGCAGGTGTAGCATTTGTGAAGTTGAGGTTGAACAGGGGTTCCTGTTCAACCTTTTTTTTGTTTTACTGGGTAGTTGAGGAGCGAGAGACGGATTTCGCGACTCTCAGCTTTCCAGATCGAATAAATCACCTAATTTGTGCAGCTGAGAGATGGTTTTTCCGACTCTCGTCATCCAAAATGCTACGTTTTGAAGCTGAGAGTTGGATTTCGCGACTCTCAGCTTTCCAGATCGAATACAGCTGAGAGTTGGTTTTCGTCACTCTCAGCCTTCCCCTTTTAGCAAGCACTGACAAATCCGTGCTAAACTAGATGAGACGTAATGATCAGCTCATACATATGGAGGCGCGGGATGTACAAGTATACGATTTGTTTTATCGAACAAGGGGATAAGCTGCTCTTACTTAACAGAGATCGTCCTCCGGCGATGGGGCTGTGGAACGGTGTTGGCGGGAAGCTTGATGCGGGGGAGACGCCGCTGGCAGGTGTGGAACGGGAAGTCATTGAAGAGACAGGACTTCATCTCACGAGCTTCCGGTATTGCGGGATCGTGACTTGGCGAGTAGATCAAGTTGAAAGTGGAGGCATGTATGTGTTCCGCGCATCAGTTCCGGAGCATATCAAGCTTAGCACTCCGCTCAGAATAGAAGAGGGCTTATTGGAGTGGAAGGAAAAGTCGTGGGTGCTGGACAAAGCGAATCATGGTATGGGCATCATCATACCTAGATATTTACCTGCTGTCTTGTCCGACAAAGTATGCTACGAGCATCGGTGTATCATAGACAATAACCAGTTAACCGCATATGAAGCTGTACCGATATCTTCAGAGATAGATGCATTGCAAGCTAAGGTTTAGGCAACATCTGAGCACAAAAAAACGGATTGACGGTTAACCGTCAATCCGTTTTTTTGATGGTTCAATCGGTTTATTAGCGCCGATGAGAATCGTTAGGCTGACAAGGGTAACGAAGATCGTAGCCCCCATATCGGATAAAATAGCGATCCATAAGGTCAGCCAGCCCGGAATTGTAAGCAATAACGCGATCAGCTTCAGTCCAAGTGCACAGGAGATGTTGAAGAAAATCACACGGTTCATGCGTTTGGCCACTCTAATCGCATCAGGCAGTTTTCCGAGGTGATCCTGCATGAGTACAATATCTGCGGTTTCGATGGCACTGTCCGTCCCTTTGCCCATCGCTATTCCTAGGTTAGCAAAGGCTAACGCAGGAGCATCATTAATGCCGTCTCCGATCATTGCGACTCGTCCGTCTCTTGCGAGTTCTTTGATTTTGTTTACTTTATCCTCTGGCAGCAGTTCTGCATGGTATTCGGATACACCGACGCGCTGTGCTACTTTCTGAGCGGAAATGGCGTGATCCCCGGTTAACATCACGGTGCGCTTCATGCCGAGGCGATGCAATGCATCGATGACGGCGCCGCTCTCTTCGCGAATCTCATCTGCGATTCCAAATAAACCGAGCACTTTTGCGTCATCTGCAACCAGAACGACGGTTAGGCCGCGTTCTTTGAGCAGTCTCAATTGATCTCGCACTTCCGATGGCAAAACAAGATGTGCAAGACTATGTTCATTACCGAGCCAGTAGGTTTGGCCGGAAATAACGGCTTTGACGCCGCGGCCGGGCAATGTCTCAATATCTTCTGCGTGCAGCAGCTCAGCCCCATGCTCCGTTACGGCTTTCATGATCGCTTTGGCTAATGGGTGCGATGAGCTGCGTTCAATCGTTCCTGCAATCGTGAAGAAACGTTTCTCTTCATACACGACTGTTTCCTCCACGATTGGAACTCCTTTGGTGAGTGTGCCTGTTTTATCGAATGCAAGGGTATTGATTTTGCCAAGCTGCTCTAAATACACGCCTCCTTTGACAAGGATCCCGTTTCGAGCGTTTCTGGTAATGCCAGAGATAATCGCAATGGGGGAGGAGAGAATGAGCGCGCATGGACAACCCACGATTAGAACAGCCAGACCTTGATAGAGCCATTTGCTCCAGGAACCATCTAAGAATAGCGGCGGCACCAAAATAACGATTGCAGCGATGGTCATAATGATCGGCGTGTAGATGCGTGAGAAACGATTGATGAAGAGCTCCGTCGGTGTCTTTGTTTCCTGAGCTTCAGCGACCAAATGCAAAATTTTCGCAAGTGAAGAGTCGTTGTACGCTTTCTCGATTTCAACATGAAGCACACCTTCATTATTCAGGCTGCCGCCAAATACTTGATCCCCAATTGTTTTGTCAACGGGAAGCGATTCGCCGGTAATGGCTGCTTCACTTACGGAGCTTCGACCGCTCGAGACCTTACCGTCAGATGGGATTTGAGAGCCCGGGTTCACAATAACGAGATCACCCGGACGAAGTGAAGTGATCGGTACAAGCTTCTCTATTCCATTGACCAGCGTAACAGCTTCCTTCGGCGCTGAATCCAGTAATGCGGACATCGAACGGCGAGCCTTCTCCATACCGAGGCCTTCGAGCCACTCGTTGATACCGAAGAGGAGCGAAACGAAAGCAGCTTCCTTCCATTCCTGTATGCCAATCGCGCCGATTAACGCTATGGTCATTAATGTATCGATATTAAACCGCAGCTTGATTAAGTTTCTGAGGCCGCGCATGAACGTTGTGTACCCGCTTAGAACGATGGATACGAGATAGAGCGCAATGATAAGTCCGGAAATCCAGTACTCCTGTGCAAAAAAAGCAACACCATAAAGGACTGCCGCAGCGATAAGCCCTTTGTTCTCGAGCAGACTGCCGCCGTGCGCGTGAGAATGGTCATGATCGTGACTATCATGCGAATGATCGTGACCATCATGCCCGTGAGCGTAGCTGTGATGATGACTTTTGTTCTGAACAGGATGGTGTGATCCGCCGTGATCATGTGTTTGCCGATGGTCATTCTCATGCTCGTGCTCATGGTCATGCTTGTGACCGTGACCGTGCACATGATCGTGTCCATGATCATGTGCATGTTCATGATCGTGTCCATGATCATGTGCATGTTCATGATCGTGACTGTGCCCATGGTCCTCATGTTTCTCGCCAGCTTCGTGTACGATGAAAGCCCGCTCTTCTTTAAGCAGCTTCTCCACGTCTTGAAGTGAAACCAGAGGAGGGAGTTTCAGTTTGCCTGATGTGTAGCTCAGAGCGGCTTCATTGCCATGCTCAAGCTTGCGAATCTGTCGTTCGAGCTCCAATGTGCAACTCAGACACGAGAGTCCTTTTACGCGATATTCATTCATAGAGACAACCCTCTCTGCACCCTCGATTTATGAGATCTTGCTTTTAGAATAGGTTGATCATGACGAGCTGTCAAACCAATCCATAGTAGCTTTTGTCAGATGCCATAAAATAATAATTGAAGTACAGCCTTTCCAGATGGTACGTTAGTAGAAGATGCAGGCTTTCGAGCGTACTGGGAGGTCGTTTACAATCATGACTCAAATCAACCTTAAGCGCATTAGCGCATTGCTTCTTATCATACACGTTTTCTGTTTTGCTGCTCCAGTTTATGCAGAAGAGGCTGTACAGGCTCAGCCCAACTTAGCTTCGGAATCGGCTATTCTGATGGACGCTCAAACCGGAACCGTATTATTTCAAAAGAATGCCGAGCAGCTGCAGTTTCCGGCTAGTATTACAAAGATCGTAACAGG
Source organism: Paenibacillus sp. N22P23 (assembly GCF_059383735.1). NCBI lineage: Bacteria > Bacillati > Bacillota > Bacilli > Caryophanales > Paenibacillaceae > Paenibacillus > Paenibacillus sp. N22P23. The sequence continues at coordinate 1,451,744 of NZ_JBXENT010000001.1, read as the reverse complement.
CATTGTCGCTTTAGAGTATGAAAGCGTTTTATCCAACTTGGTGACGGTGTCAAAGGAAGCCCGAGGTGAAGAGGGGACACGCATCTATCTGGCAGAAGGCGAGCAGGTGTCGCTGGAGAGGCTTCTATATGGGATGCTCATGAATTCCGGCAATGATGCAGCAACGGCGATTGCTGAATATGTAGATGGGTCCAAGGTTAAATTCGCCGAGCGAATGAATGCTTTTGTCAAGGAAAAAGCAGGTGCGGAGCACACCAATTTCGTTAATCCGAGCGGTCTGCCAGACGAAGCGCAGGTCACAACAGCACTCGATATGGCGCGAATCAGCAGATATGCCATGCAAAACGAGATGTTCCGCAAAATCGTCGCAACGAAGCGAATGCCATGGGTAGGCAAGGAGTGGACCTCGTCGCTCATCAACCACAACCAAATGCTCAAAGATTATGAAGGAACTACAGGGATTAAGAACGGATATACACAAGCGGCAGGCTTTACGCTTGTCACGTCGGCCAAACGAGATGGCATGGAACTGATCGGTGTTATTCTAAAGTCCCCGTCTAAGCCAGCTGTTTACGAGGATATGACTGCCATGCTTGATTACGGCTTTGAACATTTTGAACTGAAGCAGCTAATCGCTGCAAATGAATCCTTTCCCTTCACAAGCAGCTCGCCTGCCGAATTCATTGCGAGCGAACCGATGTGGGCGGTCCTCCCCAAAGGAGAGACTCCTGCTGTTACCGTAACCTCCCAAGGAAATGTTTTGGTAACTAGCTCGATTGGGACGGTAGATGCTGGTACAATGGAAGCAGTCAAGCCTGAGCTTCCTGTGTCTGTTGCTTCTGTTACGCCAACGCTGGAAGAAGATGTGAAGATGGCGGCAGACGTACAAAGTGACGAGCCTTCGGGAAGTACGAAGTTGACGATTTTTATCATATGGATGTCATTAATCGTGTACCTGGCGGTGCTTGCGTACTTGAGGCTTAAACGGCAGAAACAGGAGCGTTCGAGTGAATTATAGCTGGATTTAGGCACGAATGGATTCTTTGCGAACAAAGAGGTAAAAGCGGGCTGGACGGCGTATATATAACATGTAACCGTATCCAAAATGAGGAGATGGAAGCGATGAGGATCATGGTAGAACAATCGGCCGCACGCTGGTATATCAGAGAAATGGAATTGTCGGATGGCGATCAATTGCGTATTTTCGTTCGTTTAGGTGGCAGCGGCAGTGTTCAACCAGGCTATTCACTCGGCATTATGAAGGATGAACCAAGAGAACCAGGGCTTCATCAAATTGTGGAAGGCATTACGTTCTTTATGGAAGCGGACAATTTGTGGTATCTGGAGGATCGTGAGTTGCAGATTCGGTTTAACGAGCAAGAGGATGACATCTGGATAGACCTCGTGTAAAAGTTGAACAATACCGTAGAGTAGAAGGGCAGGCTCCGTGCTTGCCCTTCTTTGCGTTCACCTCTATAATGAGTCATTATGGCTTGATAAAGGCGGATTGTCGCATGGATTTTAAGAAATATAAGACCTTCCAAATCGTTGCCGATACACTGAATTTAACAAAAGCTGCGCAACTGCTCGGCTATACGCAGCCGACCATTACCTTGCAGCTGCAATCGCTTGAAAGCGAGCTCGGGGTTACCCTGCTGAATCGTGTCGGGAAGAAGACGTATCTTACGCCATCCGGTAAGCTGGTCAAGCATTACGTCGATCAAACATTTGCGCTGATGGAAGAGATGGAAGCGGAACTCCGCAAACTGGATAATCCGCATGGTTTACTTACCGTGGCAGCACCTGAATTTTATTGTACGCAGTATCTATCACTTATCATTCATTCCTATATTTCGCAAAATCCGAAGGTGAAGCTGCAGCTGTTCTCGTGCGACAGTAACGACGCGATGAGGAAAGTGGCTACGAACGAAGCGGATCTGGCCATCATCGCCGGGCCATGTGAGTCACAGCAGATGGAACTGCTGCCGCTTGGCAAAGAAGATCTTGTACTCGTCACAACCAAAGAGCTGTATGAGAAGCACGACACCCGTACATTGCTTGAAACCTATCCGTTTATCACCTACAAATCCGGTTCCAACATTCAGAGGCTCGTGAACGAATGCTTGCAGGAGTATGGCTTTACGCCTGATAAATATATCGAGTGTGTCACCGACGAAACGATCAAACGCACGGTGATGTATCATACCGGTACCGCATTGCTTGGCTCTGCACTCGTTGAAGACGAGCTCCGCAAAGGCACATTAGCCGAAATCCACCGCTTCCCCGGCAAAATCGAAACCTCCATGGTCATCCTCAAGAAAAGGATCACCGAACAAAACATCCAATCCTTCTCCGAAATCGTCCAGCGAATCTGGAAAGAGTGGGACTAAACTTGTTAACTAAAACCTTCAATCCGAGTTAGAAACGGATTGAAGGTTTTTTGCTCTAAAGTTGCACGGACAACGAAGTAGCATAGAAGAGGGGATGGGTGTGGGGAGTGGAGAAGCGCCAGCGTCCGTATTTGTACTCGAATAATATCCGCAGGGTATTGTTCAAATTAATTCGAGTACAAGAAACGGTCGGAACCCCCACACCCAATCCCCTCCAACGCGCCTCAGTATATCCGTGCATAATAATACATAGGTTTTCCCAATTGTAATCATTAACTATTTCAATTTTTTCATTAAAATTCACTATGCTACAATGGACATACTTGAAGATACGGAAGGAGTGCAGCAGATGAACGCGGTGAGAAACAACAACATTTCCATTATCGGTGTGCCGCTGCAGTATGGTGCAGATCGCAAAGGTGTCGACTTAGGGCCGGATGCGATTCGAGGAGCGAACGTTCATGAACGGTTGAAAACGCTCGGTTTTAACATTGAGGATCTAGGGGATCTCAGCGTACAGCGTATGCTCGAAGCACCGCAGCAAGGCGAGAAATTGAAGCATCTCAGCGAAATAGTACGTGTCAATACGAAGCTTTGCGAACAAGTTTCCGTTGAAATGAGTAAAGGCCAATTCCCGCTCGTTCTGGGCGGTGACCATAGCATTGCGATTGGAACGATAAAAGGCGTACTGCAGCATGTGAAGCGGCTTGGCGTCATCTGGTTTGATGCCCATACGGACGTGAATACACATGAAACGACGAACTCCGGTAATATCCATGGCATGTCCCTGGCAGCCGTACTCGGTTACGGGCATCCTGATCTTATTGGCATAGGCGGCGTGGAGACGAAGCTTCGTCCGGAGAACGTTGTCATTATCGGCGCGCGGTCGATAGACCCGGGCGAGCGTGCTTTTCTGAAGGAGAAAGGCATTCGCGTCTTCACGATGCATGACATTGACCGCAACGGCATGAAACAGGTCATGGAAGAAGCGATTGAGATCGTCACGAATGGAACAGACGGCGTCCATCTGAGCTTGGACCTCGACGGCATGGATCCGTTTGAAGCGCCGGGCGTAGGTACGCCGGTGTCAGGCGGGATGTCTTATCGCGAGAGCCATTTTGCCATGGAATTGCTCTTTGAACGCAATATTCTCGTATCCGCGGAGTTCGTTGAAGTGAATCCGATGCTGGATCAGCATAATAAGACGGCAATGGCCGCAGTCGAATTGATCGGATCGGTGTTTGGCGAACGTATCCTATAACCGCATATGCTGTAACAGACATCGTAAGGGAGAGTGCTAGTATGGGTACCGTGACTAATCGCATTATCGAACAAACGGAGCGCTTCGGAGCACCGAATTATCATCCGCTGCCGATCGTCATCTCCAAGGCTGAAGGCGTATGGGTGGAAGATCCGGAAGGCAACAAGTTTATGGATATGCTGAGCGCGTATTCGGCGCTGAATCATGGACACCGCCATCCCCGCATCATCGCTGCCCTCAAGGAACAGGCAGACAAAGTAACGCTAACCTCGCGTGCATTTCATAATGATCAGCTTGGCGAATTCTATGAGAAGCTTACGGCGTTGACCGGGAAAAGCATGATTCTGCCGATGAACACAGGCGCGGAAGCGGTCGAGACGGCGCTTAAGGCGGTTCGTCGCTGGGCATACAGCGTGAAGCAGGTACCTACAGATCAAGCGGAAATCATCGTATGCGAAGGCAACTTCCACGGACGGACTATTACGGTAACTTCATTCTCTTCCTCGGAGGAATATAAGCAAGGCTTCGGTCCTTTTACACCAGGATTCAAAATCATTCCATACGGCGACCTCGATGCACTTCGAGCAGCCATTACGCCGAACACAGCAGCGTTTCTGGTTGAGCCCATTCAAGGCGAAGCCGGAATTATTATACCGACTGAAGGTTTCCTGAAGGCAGCTGCTGAACTGTGTAAAGAAAGCAATGTGCTGTTTGTGGCAGACGAAATCCAAACCGGATTTGGCCGCACAGGCGAGTTGTTCGCATGCGATTGGGAATCCGTCGAACCGGATATGTACATTATGGGCAAAGCACTGGGCGGCGGCGTATTCCCAATCTCGGCCGTTGCGGCAAATGAAGAAATTCTCGGCGTATTCAGCCCAGGGTCACACGGATCGACATTCGGCGGCAACCCGCTTGGCTGCGCGGTTGCGATCGCTGCACTCGATGTCTTGAAGGATGAAGAGCTGGTGAAACGCTCGAATGAGCTCGGGGCTTATTTCTTAGAGCAGCTTCGTCTAATTGCGAATCCGGTTATTAAAGAAGTACGGGGACGCGGTTTGTTCATCGGCCTGGAGCTGCACGGTGAAGCTCGGCCTTATTGCGAGAAGCTGAAGGAGCTGGGCATTTTGTGCAAAGAAACGCATGAAACGACCATTCGCTTTGCACCACCGCTTACGATTACGAAAGAACAGCTGGATTGGGCGCTCGAGCGAATCAAGCAGCTTTTCTAGACCGGGCAGCAGCCGGCAACGAGCACGTAGACGACGAGTAGGATGGTGGGCCACGATGGCAGAAGTTAACCAAGCAGCAGATAAGAAGAAACTAAGTTTGATCGCGGTGCCATTCGGACTCGGTGCAGGAAGACCGGGAACAGAAGAAGGGCCGGAGAGCATGATGCAGGTCGGATTATTGCGTCAGCTCCGCAAGACAGCCTACGAGATTATAGGCGATTACAAAGTAAAGTGCCCGCAGAAGCCGACAGCGGCGTCTGCCAAAGATTCAAGTCTCAAGCATTTGCCTGAAGTGAAGGAAATGAGCAAGCAAGTGGCTGATCTCGTCGCACAAGAAGTGGGCAAAGGCAGCATTCCGCTTGTGCTGGGTGGCGACCACAGTGTAACGATCGGTGTACTGGCAGGTCTTGCGAAGGAAATCGCAAGCGTTGGCGTAATCTACTTCGATGCGCATGCCGGGCTTAATACGGAAGAGAATACGCCAACAGGCAAAATGGGCGGCATGTCGCTAGCCGTTGCACTTAGCAAAGCCAAGCTTACCCTTGCCGATATTACGAGCGGAGTATCGACCACAGCGATTAAGAAAGAAAATGTGGTCCTAATCGGAGTCCGTGATGTAGAACCGGAAGAGAGAGCACTTATTCTGTCCGAAGGCATTACCGTATTTACGATGCATGAGATTGACCGAATGGGCATTGAGAAGGTTATTGCCAAGGCTGTTGAAATTGCAGGTCGAGGCACAGATGGCATTCATGTAAGCTTCTCCGCAGACTGCCTCGATCCGATGGAAGCACCGGGAGTCGGCATGCAAGTTCCCGGTGGACTGACCTATCGTGAAGCGCATTTTGCGTGCGAGCTGCTGGCTGAGGCGAATCGGATCATCTCCATCGATGTGGTCGAAGTGAACTCGATGATGGATGAAAGCCGCCGAACGGCTCGTCTTGCTATCGGGCTGATTGCTTCTCTGCTCGGTAAACGAATTCTATAGCGACCATACAAAAGCCGTCACGATTACGATCTCAGGATCGCACTCGTAACGGCTTTTGTGTTTTGCAAATCCGGTCAGTCCGGTGTCTATTCCAGCCCGAATTCCTTCATCTTGTTATAAAGCGTGCCTCTGGACACTCCGAGCAGCTTGGCAGCGGCGCTCTTATTGCCGGCTGTCTTCGCCAGCGCATCGTGAATGAGCGACTGTTCTTCTTCATTGTTGATGCTTGCCTTCAATCGCTTCTCACCTTCCGAGGAGTGCGAGTCGGCATCCTTGCGAGTCAGTGCCAGACTGGGTTGTCTGGCTTGCAGAGTTATAGGCAAGTGCTCCAGTGCAATCGTATCTTCGTCACTCAATATGATGCAGCGTTCGATCACATTGCGAAGCTCAAGGATGTTGCCCGGCCAATCATAATTGGCGAATGCCAGCATCACTTCGGGAGAGAGCGATGGCAGCGGCTTCTGATAATGAAGCGAGAACTGTTTCAGGTACATCTGCAGCATAGCAGGAATATCTTCCGGCCGTTCGCGAAGCGGCGGGATGGAGAGGGAGACGACATTCAGCGCATAATACAAATCGGACCGGAAAAGCTGCTCTGCTACTCTAGCCGCCAAGTCAGTCGTCGATGCCGCGATAATTCGCGTTCGAAGCGCAATTGGCTTACTGCCGCCGGTACGGGTAATGGTCTGCTGCGAAATGTAATGATACAGCTTCGCTTGCAGTTCCAGTGACAGGCGGTCGATTTCGTTAATGAACAAGGTGCCGTCCTTTGCTTGCTCCAGCTTACCGGCTTCCCCGGATTCGGCTCCGGTGAATGCTCCTCCCTGGAATCCGAACAGTTCTGTTTCCAAAAGGCCCATGGGGACGATGCCGCAATTCACGGACAGAAACGCGTGATCGGCACGCGGTCCGGAATTATGAATGATTTGAGCGAGCTGCTCCTTGCCGACGCCGCCTTCACCGATGAGCAGAACGGGCGTATCGGTTGCGGCAACCTTCTTAGCCCATTGCATGACTTTGCCGATCGCAGGCCCTTTGCCCTTCATAAGCGAGAACAGTTCCTTATCGGCGGATTTCTGCAGATGCGAGAAGGTGTGAGCTGAGCTCAGCTGTTCGTTGAGTCTAACGAGCTGCGTAATATCCTGTTCGGCTGCGATACCGCCGATGATAACACCCTGTGGATCACGAATGGGAGCTGCATTAATAAGGACATGAGTGTCTTCGCGCGGCCGATGATAGGTGTTGCGAATCAGTCTGCCTTCATCAAGTATTTTCAATACCATCAGTGTTTCTGTATCAAAATGTTCCCCGATTCGTCGGCCAAGAATGTCGGCTTTGGGTAAGTTATAGATTTCTTCCGCGACCGGGTTCCAGCAAATCACCTCGCCGCTTCGATCGACAACCGTGATTGCTTCCGTTACGGTTTCCGAGAGCGTGCTGAAGTAGGCCGACCAGCGCTGCCGCTCCGAATGGAGGTGACGAACCAGTTCGGATAAATGAATGTAGCCCAGAATCGTACCGCTCGCATCACGAAGAAGTACGGGGCGATTCGTCGTGGAGGGTAGTAGGTTAAAGGAGTCATTCACGACTTCGCATAGGACAGAACGAAACCAAGGATTCTCCATAAGAATCTCCGGTGCCGATGCTTGCTTGTTCAGAAGTCCGTTGTTATCGAAGAGCGCAAGATCCTCCGGAATGACGAGGACAGCTTGTTTCATGTCTTCCTTAATAGCAAGAATGACGGCTTTGCCATCTCTTAATGGTTGCAGCAGCTGTTCTACTGTCGCTGCACCAGGAAGAAACATGACTTGATTGTTCAATGGCAGTTGTTCAACTTTGAACATAATGACCCTCGCTCTGGCGTAAGATGACTCAAATTTACCATACTTTGTCGGAGTTATTCAACAAAATTGCCCATGGAGCAGCTTGTACAGTTGTTCAAAACATTGGATGAACACTATTTTTGAACAACTACTGTTCAATTTGATGCTGTTAGTGTATAATTCATTGTAGTGAAATGAACAGTATTGTACAACTCCACGGGGGGGACTTGATGGCATGGAAATGATGCTTCGAAATATGTTTCAAGCATTAGGCAAGAGCCGATCTGCCAACCGTTTAGCTAAGAAATATGGTCTTCGCTTTGGCGCAGCCCGTTTTGTCGCAGGCGAGACGATTAAACAATCGATAGATGCCGTACGCAAACTCAATGAAGACGGTTGTATTGCGACACTCGATCATTTGGGTGAATTTGTATTTAGTGAAGAAGAGGCACGCGAGTCCGCAGAGATGTGTATTCAGACACTTGATGCGATCGCAAGCTCCGGTGTTACGTCCAATCTGTCGCTTAAAATGACCTCGCTGGGCCTGGATATCAGCCGCGAGTTATGCATGAGCAATATGAGACGGATTCTGACTCGTGCACGGATGCATCATAATTTTGTCCGCATTGACATGGAAGATTACGCGCACTGCCAAGTGTCAATCGATATCTACGAAGAGCTTCGCAAGGAATTCGACAACGTCGGCATCGTCATTCAAGCCTACTTGTACAGGACGGAGCAAGATATTCAGAACTTGAATGCACTTAGCGCTAATTTGCGCCTTGTGAAAGGTGCTTATAAGGAATCGCCTGAAGTAGCATTCCCCGAGAAGAAAGATGTTGATGACAATCTTAAGCGAATCATCCAGCAGCACATGAAGAACGGCAATTATACCGCTGTAGCCAGCCATGATCCTGCCATTATTGATTTTACGAAAGCATTCGTGCAAGTGGAGGGCATTTCCAAGGAACGCTTCGAGTTCCAAATGCTGTACGGGATTTGCGAGGATCTTCAGAAGCAGCTTGTGCAAGAAGGCTACCGCGTTCGTGTTTATGTTCCTTATGGCGTTGATTGGTTCGGATATTTCATGCGCCGCTTGGCGGAACGTCCTGCCAACGTTTGGTTCGTCCTTAAGAACATGTTTAAATAACACGCGCTTACTCATACATGAATAAAATAGACCCGTAACCGGGAGAGGAGCATGACAATGATGAAAACATACACAGAAGTTAAACCATATGCAAACGAGCCGTTCACGAACTTTGCGCTTGAAGAGAATAAGAAAGCAATGGAAGCGGCAATTGCAAAGGTGAAATCTGAACTGGGTCGTCATTATCCGCTTACGATCGGCGGCGAGAAAATCGAGACGGAAGCGAAAATTACGTCGATTAATCCCGGTAATGTGGACGAAGTGATCGGTTATGTGAGTAAAGCCGACCAGAAGCTAGCTGAGCAAGCGATGCAAGCGGCATTGACAACATTCGAAACGTGGAAGAAAGTGCCTGCTCGCGAACGTGCGGAATACTTGTTCAAAGCCGCGCATCTAATGCGTGAGCGCAAGCATGAGTTCTCTGCAACGATGATCCTTGAATCCGGCAAAAACTATGTGGAAGCTGATGTTGATACGGCGGAAGCAATCGACTTCCTGGAGTTCTATGGTCGTGAAATGATACGCCTCAGCAACACGAACGAGACGCAGCCGCTTACGAAGATTCCGGGGGAAGACAACAAAATCTCTTACATTCCGCTTGGCGTAGGCGTTGTGATTCCGCCATGGAACTTCCCGCTTGCGATATGTGCGGGTATGACGACAGCAGCGGTTGTATCGGGTAACACAGTGCTACTGAAACCAGCATCGACAACACCGGTTATCGCGCATAAATTCTTCGCTCTCATGGAAGAAGTAGGCTTGCCGGCAGGCGTAATCAACTTTATTCCGGGCAGCGGCGCTGAAGTCGGCGACTACCTGACGACGCATCCGAAAACTCGTTTCATCAGCTTTACTGGCTCCAAAGAAGTTGGTCTTCGTATCAACAAGCTGGCGGCTGACACGGTTCCGGGTCAAATTTGGATCAAACGGGTTATTGCTGAGATGGGCGGGAAAGACGGTATCGTGGTCGATGAGACAGCTGATTTGGAAGCGGCAGCGGCGGCAATCGTAGCATCTGCATTCGGTTTCCAAGGCCAGAAGTGTTCGGCAGGCTCGCGTGCGGTTATTGTAGAATCTGTTTACGATCAAGTGGCTGAACGTGTTGTCGAATTGACGAAGAAGTTGAAGTGGGGTCTGCAAGAGCATGATTTTGCTGCAGGTCCAGTTATTGATAAAACTTCCTATGACCGCATTCTTGATTATATCGAAGTCGGCAAACAAGAGGGGACACTGCTTGTTGGCGGTGACAAAGCAGAAGGCAACGGCTACTACATCCAACCGACAGTGTTCGGTGATGTAGGCGGCAAAGCACGGATCATGCAAGAAGAGATCTTCGGACCGGTACTGGCGCTTGCTAAAGCGAAAGACTGGCAGGAAGCCATTGCAATGTACAACGATACCGAGTTTGGTTTGACAGGTTCCTACTTCTCCACTGACGAAGATCGGATTGCAGAAGCGCTGGAAACGGTACATTGCGGTAACTTGTATATCAACCGTAAATGCACAGGCGCACTTGTAGGTGTTCATCCGTTTGGCGGCTTCAATATGTCCGGTACGGATTCCAAAGCTGGCGGCTATGATTACTTGCTGCTCTTCACTCAAGCTAAACTGACTTCCCGCAAAATCTAATGAACTTTGCGGCCCTCTATGCAAATTGCTTGGAGGGCCTTTTTCTCTTCACACACACTTGAGGGGGCCCAAAACAGATGAATAAGGTCAAAGAAAATGTTGATGTACTTGCAAGAACGCAGCAAGTAATTGAAACGGCTTTAACTAAACTTGGATATGAGAGCGCTTTCTATGAGCTGCTTAAAGAGCCATTGCGTCTGCTAACCGTCCGTATCCCGGTGAAAATGGATGATGGCAAGGTGAAGGTGTTCACAGGCTACCGTGCGCAGCATAATGATGCGGTCGGACCGACTAAAGGCGGTGTTCGTTTCCATCCGGATGTTACGCAGGAAGAAGTGAAAGCGCTGTCGATGTGGATGAGCATCAAGTGCGGCGTGACGAACTTACCCTATGGCGGCGGAAAGGGCGGCATTCAGTGTGATCCGCGTACGATGTCCTTCGGTGAATTGGAGCGACTTAGCCGTGGCTATGTAAGAGCGATCAGTCAAGTTGTCGGACCGACGAAGGATATTCCGGCTCCTGATGTGTTTACGAATTCGCAGATTATGGCGTGGATGATGGACGAATACAGCCGCATCCGCGAGTTTGACTCCCCAGGTTTTATTACGGGCAAACCTCTAGTGCTTGGCGGTTCGATCGGCCGTGAATCGTCAACAGCGCTGGGTGTCAGCATCGTGATGAACGAAGCGGCCAAAGTACTCGGTATTCCGATTCAGAAGGCGCGCGTCATCATTCAAGGGTTCGGGAATGCAGGCAGTTATTTGGCCAAATTCCTCCATGATGCCGGTGCAACGATCGTCGGAATTTCCGATGCGGCTGGGGCACTCTATAATCCGGATGGGCTTGATATCGATCATTTGATGGACCGCCGCGATTCATTTGGCTGTGTGACGAATCTCTTCCCGAATCGAATTACCAATCAGGAATTATTGATTCAGGATTGCGATATCCTAATCCCAGCGGCGATCGAGAATCAAATTACGGAAGACAATGCACATCTGATTAAAGCAAAGCTGCTCGTAGAAGCTGCGAATGGACCTACGACTCAGATGGCCACACAAATTTTAACCGAACGCGGAATTATGATCGTTCCCGATGTGCTTGCGAGCGCCGGCGGCGTGGTTGTATCTTATTTCGAATGGGTACAAAATAATCAGGGATACTATTGGACAGAAGAAGAAGTGAACGATCGGCTGAAAAAGATACTTGTGGATGCATTCAACAATGTATACCGCACATCACAAGAGAAGAAGACAGATATGAGGCTGTCCGCCTATATGGTAGGATTAAAGCGGGTAGCTGAAGCTGTAAGATGGAGAGGTTGGGTCTAAGATGGCACAAACCAGTATTATTTTCAGGTTGGAGCTTGATCACAAGAAAGTTACCTTCGGGGATGTTGCCGCAACAATTAGCAAGGCGGGCGGGGATATCACATCGATTGACGTCATCCGCCCGGGACATGACACGTCTACGCGCGATATTACGGTAGATCTCTCAGATAAGAATGAATCTGTTATGGTGGATGCGCTTCGTGGATTGGACGGCATCACCGTTATCAACGCATCGGACCGTACGTTCTTGGTTCACTTAGGCGGTAAAATCACCATTCAGCCGACGCTGCCTATTAAGAATCGCGATGATCTCTCGAAGGTGTATACGCCTGGAGTTGCACGTGTGTGTACGGCCATAGCTGAGAATCCAAATAAGGCGTATTCTTTGACGATCAAGCGTAATACAGTCGCAGTCGTTTCGGACGGAACAGCCGTTCTCGGTCTTGGCGATATCGGGCCTTATGCGGCAGCACCCGTCATGGAAGGAAAGGCGATGCTGTTCAAGCAGCTTGCAGGCGTGGATGCATTCCCAATCTGTCTGGATACGAAGGATACTGAAGAAATCATTCGGACGATCAAGGTGATGAGTCCGATCTTCGGCGGCATCAACCTGGAGGATATCAGCTCGCCGCGCTGCTTCGAAATCGAAAGCAGGCTTGCCGATGAGCTAGATATTCCGGTCTTCCATGATGATCAGCATGGTACAGCCGTTGTCGTTATCGCAGGGCTGCTGAACGCGCTCAAGGTAGTCGGTAAACGGATTGAGAATATTCGCGTAGTCGTAAACGGCATTGGCGCAGCAGGCGTTTCGATCTGTAAAATGCTGCTGCAAGCCGGTGTGAAGCGGCTTGTCCCCGTTGACCGTGACGGTGCAATTGTACGCGGTGGATCGTATGATCATCACCCGATGTGGCAATGGCTATCAGAGCAGCCACAAGTTGAAATGAACAGCGGCACGTTGAAGGAAGTCATTGCAGGCGCAGATGTATTTATCGGTGTATCACGTGCACGCGTGCTTGGCGAGGAAGATGTGAAACGAATGGCACCGGGAAGCATCGTATTCGCGATGGCAAATCCGGAGCCGGAGATTACTCCGGAAGAGGCGCTGCCGCATGTGGCCGTATTTGCAACGGGCCGAAGTGATTATCCGAATCAAATCAACAATGTGCTTGTATTTCCGGGCTTGTTCCGCGGAGCACTCGATTGCCGGGCAAGACGAATCAATGAACCGATGAAACTCGCGGCTGCAAGAGCGATCGCGTCTGTCGTTTCAAGCAGCGAGTTGAATGAGCACTACATAATTCCGAGTATTTTCAACGAGCAGGTCGTGATCCAGGTTCGCAAAGCGGTCATCGAAGCGGCTATTCTGACGAATGTCGCGAGACGGACGCCGCCGGAATATCGTTAATCGACTTGTATGAGTTATGATATAGAGCTGCAAGTTAAGGGGTAGTTGGCCTTTCTTGCAGTTTTTTTATAGGTTTCATGTTCGCGTTTACAAGTGGTTTTCGTTTATTTATGATGGACTCGTAGCTATTATCTTACATTTGCAAGGAGAGGGACGTTCTGAATCATAAACAGCTGGCATCATCATGTTTTAACAAAGTTTGGGATCTGCTCAGCAAGGAAGAGCGCACAGAGCAGGAGAACGAAGAGATGGTTCATCTCTGCCACAGCTCTTTCTGGCACTGGACGCAGGTGGAAGAGCATACGCCTACGAATTTATCTGTTGGCTACTGGCAGCTTGCTCGCGTTTACGCTGTTAGCGGACAAGGCGGACAAGCGTTGGACTATGCCAATAAATGTTTGAAGGTCAGCGCTGAAGCAGAACTGGATGCTTTCTACATGGCCTATGGGTATGAAGCTGCTGCTCGGGCTTACTCGGTATTGGGGCAGCCGGACAACAGGAAAGAAGCAGCTTCACATGCTGCCGATTATGTGGAGCAAATTGTGGATGCAGAGAGCAAAAGCTGGGTGGTTGCTGATCTTGCAACGATCTAGATGAGTGAGCCAACTCATACAAGTTATTGTTGCGCAAAAGGCAACATTACCTCCTATTTCAACCATAAATAGCTGCTTTGTTGCTCGAAAATCAACATTTTCTTCTAGGGCGAGCGATATAAGGACATTTCGAGCAACAATGTTGCACAATGCACAACAATTCCAACTACGTAACCACTAACCGCTGTTTTTGTTGCACATAAAGCAACATATGCAAGAGAATAGGCACCTAAGGCAAGGTGTTTGAGTTAGTTTAGAAGCCGAGAGTCGGATTTCTCGACTCTCAGTTCGAGCCAGCAGGGTGTTCGGGTTGGTTTGCAAGCTGAGAGTCGGTTTATCCGACTCTCAGCTTTATTTAGGTCGAGTTTAGCAGGTGAGAGTCGGATTTCTCGACTCTCAGCTCAAGTGAGCAAGGTGTTCGGGTTAGTTTGAAAGCTGAGAGTCGGTTTATCCGACTCTCAGCTTTATTTAGGTGGAGTTTGGCAGCTGAGAGTCGGATTTCTCGACTCTTAGCTCAAGCGAGCAAGGTGTTCGGGTTAGTTTGAAAGCTGAGAGTCGGTTTATCCGACTCTCAGCTTTATTTAGGTGGAGTTTAGCAGCTGAGAGTCGGATTTCTCGACTCTCAGCTCTAGCCAGCAGGGTGTTCGGGTTAGTTTGAGAGCTGAGAGTCGGATTTTCCGACTCTCGGCTTCATTTTGGTGGAGTTTGGCAGTTGAGAATCGGATTTCCCGACTCTCAGCTCTAGCCAGCAAGGTGCTTGGCTTAATGAATGCCGCTACTGCTTCACTTGGATCTCATCGATAAACGTCCAAGCGCTGCTGGCTGGCTCGATCAGTACCTTCACGTATCGACCAGTAACGCTGCTGAGGCCGGTCACTTTGTACGTTTTCGTTTGATCCGTGGCGCTGACTGCCGGTTTGTTGACGACACCGACTTGCGTGAAGTTCACGTTGTCCGGCGAAGTGAAGTACGTCACCTTCTTGGGAAGCAGGATATAAACCGATTTGACTTGAAGGAAGTTCGATGTCACTTCTTTAATCGTCTTAGAGGTGCCGAGGTCAATGGTGAACGTGTAAGTGCTTCCCGTGTTGCGGCCTTGCCATGCAGCATCAGAATATACAGTAGAACCGAAGCTGCTGTTCGTTAATTCTCCGCCACTGTCCGGATAGGCGGCATCTGCGGCAAGTGTCGTCGTATAGGTCTTACCTGCCGACAGATTCGTAGGATAGCTCGTGCCGGCTAAGGTGGTGACGGATATTTGCGACGACTGAGCGGAATTGTTTCCTGCTGCATCGAACGCTTGCACTTTGTACGTATAGGTCGTACTGGCGTTAAGCTGACTATCGTCAAATGTTGTGCCTGCGGAATAAGCGGTCCAGACAAGCTCGTTGTTTCGATAGATTTTGTAGCCGACTACACCAGTGGTATCTGTGGAAGCCGTCCAGCTGAGATGAGTGGATATCGAAGTTGTGGAGGAAGAAGCGAGAGAGGTAGGGGTAGTAGGCGCTGCAGCATCTAAGGTTCCGGAGGTTACGTAATTCTGATAAGTGGTGTAATAGAGCGGATTGACTTGCTGCGGACTGAGATAGTGATTAAAGCTGAAGCTGAGATAGCCTGTAACATAAGTCGAGACGGCATTAATATCTGCCACCATCATACTTAGATCCATCGGCTGAAAATCAAGATTGAACGTCTCGGCATCATCCCAGAGCAGCATGGCCGGCCTCGCGTTCGTAATGGCTGCTTTCGTTGCGGAGAACCAAGCTCCGAGCTGCCCCGTCGTAGCATGACCTGCGCCGACGCCATCTTGCAGGGCAAGAATATCAAGCGAGCTGTTCGGAAGAATCGCTTCCCACATCGTTTGCCAGCCGGAAGAGGTTTGGCCGCCGGAGGTGTTATAGAACGGCGAAATCATCACTTTTAGTGCAGGATTAAGTGTCTTGATATACCCGGCTACCGTTTGATAAAACGTGTTCATCCTGCTCCATTCAGTGGAAGTCGGGAAGTTCCAGTTATCGACCTCGAACGAGAGGTAGAAGCCTTTCAGCGATGCATTCGTCCCATACTTGGCATATAGATCACCCGCAAGCGTTTTGGCGAAATTCGCTTCATTTGTCAGCCATGTATTGTCGCTTGCATATTTGCCGAACCAGTCTTCATTGAGCTGCAAACCAAGGTAGGTATCGACGCCATACGTGTTCCCTTTGGCTAATGCTTTGGATACGACATCGATTGACGTATTTTGCGTGTAACCGCTAAGTGCGGTGGTCGGATAAATCATGGTGTGGGATTTGCTGTTTGCGGTCCACTGCACCACCATCTGATTGATGCCGACATCGACCATTTTCTGATACTCGGTGTTCCACTGCGTATCTGACCAAGTATTACCGAGATCTGGCTGGAGAAACGTACCGCTCAGCTTCGGGACACCGGATAATGAGGCGGGGCTCACTTCCCATTCGTCAATAAACGACCAGGTGCTTGCTGCGCTGGTAACCGTAATTCGAACATAACGCGCGGAGAGGGTGGAGGCAGCCGAGCAGGTGTAAGGGACGGCAACGATATCCACGCCAGCCCCTTGCGTGGAGACCGTACAAGCTGTTGAGTAGCTGCTTCCGTTCGTAGAATAAGCGTAAGTTACGAGTGACGGAGTTTGGATGGCAGCGCCGGTGTACTTGAAGAAATTGGACTTGAAGTCTTTGAACGATTGCGCAGATCCGAGGTCAACGGTGAAGCTGTAGCTGGTCGTGTTGAAGCGTCCTTGCCAGTTTGCATCTGCCAGAAGTGGGGAAGCGTAAGTGCCGTTCGTCAACTCAGCGGTGCTGGTGTCGGGGTAACTGGCATCTGCGGCGGTTGAAGACGTGTAGGTTTTACCAAGTACGAGATTCGTGCCCGAAGCGATTGCTTCGTTGGTACCAGGCGCTGCAATTCCGATCAGGGAGAACACGAGGAAGAAAGCAAGCAGCAATGAGAGAGTACTCCTTTTCATAAACGACCTCCTTTAAGGTGGGTTGTATGAATGGAATAAACCACATTAATTTAAATATAATGTGGAGTATTACACCACACAACGCCAGATTACTCGCATCGGGAGAGGAAGTCAATCCTTTTTAGTGCCCATGTGAGGGTTGATTTTGTGAAAAATATCCTTTACAGCATCTGGAACCCATACTATAATTGGAGGAAATAACCGTCATAAACACTCAACTTGGAGTTTTATACCGCACATTTGATTCAACCGTTTCAGCAGCGATCTACTTGCCGGGAGGTGCTAAACATTGAGAAATGTGACTTCACATGCGGTGCGATTAGAAGATTTGAAAGGCAAATTGATTGTCTCCTGCCAAGCATTCCCTGGCGAAGCGCTGTATGGCAGCGATATGATGAGCCGAATGGCGCAAGCCGCCCAGCGAGGCGGCGCATCGGCGATCAGAGCCAATTCACCTGAAGATGTTGCTGCAATATGCGAGGCCGTCGATTTGCCCGTTATTGGATTATGGAAGCAATCTTACCCGGATTCGGAAGTGTACATCACCCCTACCTATGCAGATGTAGAGCAGGTCGCGCAAGCCGGCGCTTCCATCGTCGCCTTGGACGCAACACGAAGGGTAAGGCCTGGAGGAGAGACACTCGAGGAAATTGTTGCTAAGGCTAGGTCACAGCTAAGCTGCATGTTAATGGCTGATGTTTCAACGATGGAAGAAGGGCTGCACGCTGAGAAGCTGGGGTTCGATATTATCTCAACAACCTTGTCCGGATACACCTCTTACAGCGAGCAGTCGGACGATCCTGATTTTGCTCTCGTCTCGGAACTGGCCGAACGACTCTCCGTACCTGTATTTGCGGAAGGACGCATCCGGACGCAGGATCAGACGATTCGTCTGCTGCAAAGCGGAGCTTATGCCATCGTGATTGGCGGTGCAATTACAAGGCCGGAGCTTATCACGAGACAATTCGTCGAAGCAATGAACAGCGTGCATTAGCGGTACTTTTTCAGCATTTCAGGCTTCCTATATTGTAATAGAGCATCCATTTTCACCTTGATTACCATTCTTGCACGGGAGGCGTCTATTCGTGTCGAAGTTTACGAAGACCCAGGACAGTTCAAATACGCTGCTCGTCATCGCGAGCATGTATAAATCGCTTAGCCGGACCGAGCAGAAAATAGCCGATATCATTCAAGAGGATCCGGAAAGCGTCGTGTATGCCACTTTGACAGATCTGGCAGAGAAAGCGGATGTTGGTGACACGTCCGTACTGCGTTTGTGCAGGAAGCTTGGCTTTCGGGGCTACCAGGAATTTAAACTCTCCTTAGCTCAGGATCTCGTAAATCCGGTCAAGAACGTGCACAGTGAGATCGAGGAAAGCGACGATATCGCGACAATCGCGAGCAAAATTACGGCGGAGAATAAAGCCTTTCTTGAGAATACACTTGCGCTTCTCGACATGAGGGAATTGCAGAAAGCGATAGATGCGATCGCGAAGGCGGACAAAATTTATTTTATCGGGGTAGGCTCTTCCTCCAATACGGCGGCAGATGCGAAATACCGGTTTATGCGCCTTGGGTTTCATACCGAGCTCATCACGGATTCCCATGTCATGGCCATGGTTTCCACGCTGATGACCAGCCGAGACGTTGTCTTCGCCGTCTCTACGTCGGGGAGCACGAAGGACATCGTCGACACCGTCCGAATCGCCAAAAGCAACGGCGTATTCTTCGTCTGTCTCACCAGTCACGCTAAGTCACCGATCACGCAATTTGCTAACGCGGTATTGCTATCTTGCTCCAAGGAATCGCCGCTTCAAGGCGGTGCATTCCGCTCTAAGATTACCCAAATTCACGTGTTGGATATTTTGACGACGGCAGCGGCTATCCAGTGCAAGGAAAAGGCATATCCGGCCATTGAGCTGACGTCCAAAGCTGTAAGCGATAAATTATATTAAGCGACATCCAGATGACTTCCTCGTTCGAACAGTAGTGTTCCGATTAGGGAGTTTTTTGTACCCTACAACCCATTCAACTAGATCAGACGAATAGATCGCACTGTTCGCTTATCTTATCCCAATGATTGACCAAGAAAATGGAGGGTTGAACATGGTAAAAAGAGGTTGGAAAAGGTCGTATGTCTTATTAACGCTCTCGGCAATGGTAAGTCTCTCGATTGCAGGCTGCTCCTCAAATTCGAACTCGAATTCGGAAGAGGGGAACAAGCCGGCACAAACCACGACTGCTGAAGCAAACAGCACGAATGGGAACACGACGACGAAGGAGGAAGACACGAAAACGGAAGCGCCGAAAGAGAAAACGGTGGTGGACTTCTGGTATTTGTGGGGCGGCACGGAAGCAGAGAATCTGGAGAAGCTGATCACTGAATTCAACGGTTCTCAGGATTTGTACACTGTCAAAGGGTTGTCTGTTCCTGACATGCAGAAGATTATCGTGGCACTATCAAGCGGCAGCGGACCTGATATTACCGACAATTTCAGCTCGAATACAGCTTCTTATGCGGAGAAAGGGATTCTTGAACCGCTTGACGAATATATCGCCAAGGACAATTACGACATGTCGGACTTCGTCCCAGGTGCGCTGAAGAGCGGCCAATATAACGGTAAAACGTATGCACTGCCGATAAACGTAAACTTCTACATGATGTTCTACAACAAGAAGCTATTCGCAGACGCTGGCATAACCGCGCCGCCTACAACGGACAAAGAGCTGCTCGATGATGCCATAAAGTTAACGCAGTTAAATGATGACAAATCGATCAAAGTAATGGGCTTTCCGGATTTCCCACTCGTCTATTACGTGAATCCGATGTCCTTCGCGCTTGGCGGCGATTTTGTATCCGCAGACGGCAAGCTCACTCCTAACAACTCCGGCACCTTAGCTGCCATTAACCTCATGAAGTCCTACCGCGAGAAATTCGGCGTTGACAATATCACGAAATTTAACTCCTCGTCCAAATACATGGACGCTACCGATCCTTTCATCTCAGGCAGACAGGCAATTCGATTTGACGGACCATGGTTCGGCAACATCGTGAAGAATCAGCTCAAGATAGAAGGCTTGGATTATGGCGTAGCACCGCTGCCGGGTCCTGAAGGACAGCCGGGATTAGCAGGCGGCGGAGAAGTCAGTGCTTCGACCTTCTTCATAGCCAAGAATGCGAAGAACAAAGACGGCGCATGGGCGTTCCTCAGCTGGCTGACCTCCAAAGAGTCCATGACCAAATTCAATGCGCTGTTCGGGAACCTGCCGGCACGCACCTCTGTATATGACGATCCTTCTCTACAGGGCTTACCAGACTTCAAGTTGTTTGCAGATGCTGCCAAGAATGCCAACTTGAAAGCATTCCCGGCGGTATCCGTACAGACGGAATATGCGAAGCTGATTTCCGACCAATTCGAACTGGCTGTTAACGGCAAGAAATCGCCGGAGGATGCCCTGAAGGAAGCGGACGAGAAGGCAAGCGCGCTTAAATAAAGAAGCTGATCGTCTCTTTCGGACTCCTGGCGGATTAGGAGTCCGAGGGAGACGTAGCTGATTCAACCGCTTCGGAGGTGTGCGATGGGGAAGAATACTGTAAAAGGTCTGTTGTTTGCCAGTCCGTGGCTAATCGGATTTCTTGGGCTCACGCTGTATCCGATCATACTTTCCTTCTATTACGGCTTCACGGAATTCAATGCGTTTCAGCCGCCTAAGTTTGTCGGATTCGGCAATTATACGGAATTGTTCCATGATGATTTATTCTGGATCAGTGTGCGCAATACGCTGTATCTCACCTTATTAGGAACGCCGCTGAACCTCGCTTTTGCCCTTCTAGTTGCGCTGCTGCTTAACGTGAAGGTAAGAGGGATGGCCGCGTATCGGACGTTATTTTATATGCCGACGATTGTTCCTCTTGCTGCTTCAACGCTGCTGTGGATCTGGATTCTGAATGGACAATATGGCCTGCTGAATGGATTGCTGACAAAGCTCGGGCTCTATGCGCCAAGCTGGCTGGGAGATCCGGTATACACGAAACCGTCGCTGTTGATCATTGGGGTGTGGGCAGTAGGCAACGTCATCGTCATTTTCTTAGCCTCGCTGCAAGACGTATCGGCAACCTTGTATGAGGCAGCAGAGATCGACGGTGCAAGCGTATTTAGACGGTTTCTTCACATTACACTGCCTAGCATTTCCCCGATTATTCTCTTCCAGTTGATCATGCAGCTCATTAACGGATTTCAATATTTCACCCAGGCTTACTTCATTATCGGCAGCTCCGGCGGCTTGAACGGCAGTCAGATTGGCGGTCCGGAGAACTCGCTGCTCGTCTACGCGGTCTACCTTTACCACAATGCGTTCTATTATCTGAAAATGGGAAAAGCATCGGCGATGGCATGGTTGATGTTCGTGATTGTCGGTTTCGTAACGTGGATCGTGTTCAAAACGTCCAAAAAATGGGTCACCTATGGAGGGGATTAACGTTGACGACGAGACCTCTTGCCAAAACAGTGAATCGCAGCATTCTTCCTCATACGGCGCTCATCGTGCTCAGCCTGATCTTCGTCGTTCCTTTTCTATGGCTTGTATGTACTTCGCTTAAATCATTGAATGAAATCTCCCAATCGACGCTGACGATCATTCCTCAAACCTTTCATTGGGATAACTATATCCGCGTGTTTGAACGCATCCCTTATACACGCTACATGATGAACACGTTGTTCGTAACCGTGATGAGTGTCATTGGACAGCTGATTTCGTCTTCTCTGGTCGCCTATTCGCTTACAAAGGTAGAGTGGGATGGCCGAAAATACATATTTCCGGTCATTGTTGCCACGATGCTGCTTCCGTTTCAAGTGACGATGATTCCGGTCTACATGATTTATCAGAAGCTTGGTTTGGTGGGGAGTTACTGGCCGCTGATTATACCTACATTCACCGGTGCACCGTTCTATATCTTTCTGCTGAGGCAGTTCTTCATGACGCTGCCGGATTCGCTCATTCAAGCCGCGAGAATTGATGGCGCGAGCGAATGGACGATTTTTACCCGCATCGTGATCCCGCTGTGTAAGCCAGCGCTGGCGGCTATTGGAATATTCACGTTTCTCTACACGTGGTCCGATTTTCTCGGTCCGCTTCTCTATTTGAATGACAGTGCCAGGTATACCCTTACCCTTGGCTTGCAGGCGTTTATGGCGGAGCACTACGTGGAATGGGATTTGCTGATGGCAGCTTCTACATTGTTCACCTTGCCGATCATCATTATGTTTTTCTTCGCGCAAAAGTATTTCATCGAAGGGATTACGTTAACAGGTATCAAGGGTTAATCTGCGTCAGCGGGACAAACCTATAAATTATCGGCGAAGCGGGGAATGGCATATGACAGCTGCACGTGTACTACCGATATCGGGAACGTGGTTTGATTTTCACCACCCCAACCCTTACGAGGGGGACCATTGGAATGCGACAACCGATCAATTCCGTGCGGGCGATTGGGAACTGAAGATCACGGAAATGGTGGATGCCGGGATGGACACGCTTATTCTCATGTCGGTGGCGCTGCATGGCAAGACGTTCTATCCATCGGATGTTATCAAAGAGCGCTGGAATTTAGTCTGTCCCGATCCGCTGGAGGTCGTGCTTAAGGTGGCTGATCGGCTAGGTGTTTCCGTGTTTCTTGGCCTGGGATTTTTCTCTACGCCGATCTTTCACGGGTTCGGTCAAGGCGGCGATGCAACCCGGTATCGATTCGAGTTTGCAACTGAGCTCTCGCAGCGTTATGGGCAGCATTCTTCATTTCGAGGCTGGTATTTCCCGGTGGAAGCGGCGATTGAACAGTATTTTCCCGAGCCTTACTTAGAATATGTCAATACACTTGCGAACCATTGTCGCAAGCTCGGCCCGCAGCAGGTGCTGATTGCACCATTCGGTACACGTTCGATAAAGGCGGATGAACATTTCGTCGGTCAATTGCGAGCGATAGATGCGGATTTCATTGCTTATCAGGACGAAGTAGGCGTTGGCAAGACGATTGTTGCTGAACTTGACGATATTTGGGGACGACTACGTGAGGCACATGACAAGGCGGGGAAGCCGCTGTGGGCGGATGTTGAAATTTTCAAATTTCACGGCAAGGTGCTGCATCCGGCGCCATTCGAGCGTGTAAGAGGCCAGCTAGAGGTCGCATCAAAGTACGTTGATAAAATTTTATGCTATCAATATTTAGGGATGTTAAATAAACCGAACAGCCCGGCACATGCGGGGCACCCGGATTCACCGAAGCTGTATCAGGCTTATATGGATTTCATCCAATCGGCGGCACGATTGAAGTGAGGTGATACCAATGACGGACCGAATCGCAGTCATCGGAATCGATATTGGCGGAACGAACATGAAGACCGGCATTGTCGATCGCTCCGGCCATGCACTGCGGGTAGAGATACTGGCAACTGAAGCGCAGCTGGGGAGAGATGCGCTGTTGGATCGCATTAACGGCGTGATTGAACGATATCGTGAAATCGCTCGAATAGAGGGGATCCGACTTGTAGGAGTCGGCATCGGGACGGCGGGTTTTGTGAATAGGGAGGGCGTTATCGGAACGGCTACCGATAACCTGCCGGGCTGGAGCGGCACACAGCTGAAAGCGATCATGGAGCATCGCTGCGGTCTTCCGGTTGAAGTGGATAACGATGTCAATGCCATGGCAATGGGAGAGGTATGGCTTGGGGCGGGACGGCAATGGGCAGATTTTCTCTGCGTCGCGCTCGGTACGGGTGTGGGAGGCTGCTTGATTGTGAATCGGCTGCCGTACCGAGGGAGAAGCGGATATGCCGGTGGATATGGCCACCATGTTATTCAATCGGATGGTGTGCCTTGCAATTGCGGACAACGAGGATGCTGGGAACAATATGCTTCCGTAACGGCACTTAAACGAATGACAGCCGAGCATACGTCCTTGAGCAGTCTTTCACCTGAGGCAATATTTGCTGGCGCACAATCAGGCAATGAGGCGGAGCTCGCCATTGTGGCGCGTTATGCAGACAATATTGCGATTGGACTTGGTAATCTCATTCATGCCTTTAATCCAGGCGCTATCGTCATAGGCGGTGCGGTAACCGAACAAGGGGATTTCTTATTTGATCGTATACGGTCCCGAGTTCGCGCGCATGCGATGAAAGCCTATGTAGATGAGCCGGAGCTCCCGATTGTTCCAGCAGCACTCGGAGAAATGGCAGGTATGTTCGGATCAGCCTATCTCGCGCTGATGAAGGAGCTTGCTGGGTGAGAACAATAGATAAAAAGACAGCGGATTTGCAAGGGTACTACTTGCAATCCGCTGTCTTTTTTGTTGCCTCTTTCGCCGGATACTAGCCTGTCTGTTAACCCGTTGACGGGCTGTTAGGGACATTACCCTTCTGATTCCGATTCCGATCCGTTGAACCGGCAACATTATTCTCGGCTTGCCGAGAATCCGCCTGCAGGGCTGTCATTTTGTCTTGCAAGGTCTTGTTCTTATTTCTGGACAATATGTTTCCTCCTCGTTATGTCGTTGCCTTGAGGGAGGCGGTCATAGCTTGCCCAATTCATGCCAGGCCGATTCTTCATGAAATGGCCTCCATTTATGTCCTGATCGTAACAGTTATTGTCCAGATCGACCATGATTCCGTGCATCGGGTTGATTATGATGAAGGAAGTAATCGTTTTCATTGAAGCGCTCCTTGCTGCCTTAATCGGGTGGTGACAGCCAATTCACCTAGTCAAAAAACAAGTGAAGGAGAGGTATGAACCCAATGATTGGAATTGGAATCCTCGGATTTGCCCACGGGCATGTCAATGCTTATTGTGACGTATGGAGAACGGCTGATCTCGGCGTGAAGGTGCTAGCCGGCTGGGATCATGATGAACAGCGTTTGGAGGCGGCATGTAAGACGCATGAGCTACAAGGGTATGCGGATGCTGCGGAATTGCTTGAACGAAGCGATATTCAGGCGGTAGTTATTGCTTCTGAAACATCACGTCATGCTGATTTGGCAGAACTTGCAGCCGCAAATGGAAAGGCGATTATTTTGCAGAAGCCGATGGCGCTCACTATGGCGGAAGCCGATCGCATCGTAGCGGCTGTGCAGAAGCATCAAGTACCGTTTACTCTCGCTTGGCAGATGAGAACGGACCCTCAGAACATTCAGATGAAGCAGTGGATCGAGAGTGGAGAGCTCGGTCAAATCTTTATGGTTCGACGCAGACACGGTCTGCCGGTTGGCCTTCATGCTGATTTTGCGAACTCTTGGCATGTGGATCCGGCTGCGAATCGAGATATATGGGCAGACGATTCTGCGCATCCAACTGATTTCATTCACTGGCTGTTAGGTGAGCCAGAAAGCGTAACGGCTGAAATTGCCTCCATGTACAACCCGCGGATTCCAATGGATAACGGCATTGCCGTGTATCGCTATGCCGGCGGGCCGATTGCTGAAGTGAGCTGCTCTTTCACTTGTACCTCTGCTCAGAATACGACAGAAATCATCGGAGAGCTGGGCACGATCGTCCAGAACTACGGGGACGCCACAAGCTGTAATGTACCTCGTCCGGATGACGGCGCTGGCCTCATGAAATATACGACTGCTACCGGCACTTGGACGCCGAGCGAGATTGAAACCCCGGCGAATCATGGTATCCGTATACGCGGATTGGCAGAGCCGCTCGCTGCATTCCTTCGCGGTGAACGCGAGCCGATTGCTACTGTCGAGGACGGACGCACATCGCTCCGAATAGTGCTTGCTTCTTACATATCGAACGAAGAGGGCCGGCGAGTGCTGCTGGGCGATCCGAAGATCGATAACATGCAATAGATAATCTTAACCCAATACAAACATTCAGGAGGATCAATCCATGGCAGTTAAAATCGGAATTGTAGGTATGAACGGAATCGGAAATTTGCACGCGGTTTGTCATAAGGAAGATACGCTTGCTGATCTCGTCGCGGTTTGCGATATCGTGAAGGAACGCGCGGACGCGGCAGCCGAGAAATACGGCGTGAAAGCCTATTACAGCTTGAAAGAGATGATCGAGAACGAGCCGGACATCGAAGTGATCGACGTCACGACTGGCGGGATCGACAACGGAAGCTGGCATTTCGAGCCGGCGATGGAAGCCATCAGCTACGGGAAGCATGTGTTGGTGGAAAAGCCGCTATGCCATGATATTCGCGAAGCGCGCGAGCTCGTTGCCTATGCGGAGAAGCAGAAGGTGTACCTCGGCTGCAACCTGAACCATTATTTCACGGAGCCGGCTGCCAAAGGCAAGCAATACATCGAGAATGGCGATATCGGTGAGCTTGTGTACTGCTTGGCTAAGATGGGCTTTAACGGCGGAGAAGCCAATTATGGACCTGCCGGCTCTGGTAAAGTGAAAGGCCATCCCTATTTTCATATGAAAGCATTCCTTACGCATCCGCTTAGTGTAATGAGACATTTCTGCGGCGATATTACGCACATTCAGACGTTCTCGGATCGTCCCGGTTTCCGCAAAAGCGCAGGGGATGTTATGGCATCGATTAACAGCATCCATCTGAAATTTGCCAATGGCGGTGTAGGCTACTTGCTGAGCCAGCGCGGCGATGCGGTTTATGGACTTGGCGGCTGGTGGAGTCTTGAAATGGCGGGTACGAAAGGGACATTCTGCATCGAGAATTGCGTGGAGAAAATCTCGTACTGGAAAGCGGCTAAAGGCATTCCGGCAATCAGTGTGCAGCCAGAGCCTGAAGTGACGGATTATGGAACAAATGACTTCAATTCTACGTTCAATCACAGGCTCCATGCTTTCCTGGAGGATGTATCGAACAAGGTTCCATTCGAGGAGCTGCGTGCTAATGGCCGTGATGCGCTTGCTGTATTGGAATATACGTTCGCAGTAATCGAGTCGTTCGAGCGCGGCGGGGAAATGGTCAGACCGCATCCGCTGCCGCCGCTTCATGGCGATCCGTTGTTCTTGAAATAAAAACTAACATTAATCAGAACCATGAGGAGGAACTTACTATGATTCAAGTTGGCGTAAACTCGGTATTATTCAAATCTTATGATTTCGCTCAAGCAGCGAAGCTTATTGCGCAATGCGGGTACGACGGAGTAGAAATCTCGGCCATTCAAGGTATGTGTGAGCATCTTGATCTTAGCCGCTGGCAGGAGCAGAAAGATGAGCTGCTGGCGATCGTGCAAGAGAACGGATTGAAGTTTCTCTCGATGGAAGTAGCATCGCTTAACGAAGAACGACTGCTGCTTGCTTTCGAAGCGGCACAAGCGATTGGAATACCGATTGTAAATGTTGGTCCGGGCGGGAAATCCGGCGTGGACGAGGATTTGGCTGCATCGATCGCAACGCTGAGCCGCTTGTCCGAGATAGCCGGTACTTTCGGCGTTACGCTATGCGTGAAAGCGCATGTCGGCAGCTCCATCTACAACACGCCGACTACACTTGCGGCAATGGAACAAATTGCGTCGTCTTCGTTCGGCATCGATATGGATCCAAGCCATATCCATCGCTCAGGCGAGAACGCCGAAGAAGCACTTCCTGCCGTCATCAGCCGCGTGAAACATATTCACATCCGCGATTGCAAAGGCCGCGAACAAGGCCCGGGTTCAATCGAGCTGCAAGCATGCGGTCGAGGGGAAATCGATTTGTTTGGCTATTGTGAAGCATTAGTAGATGGTGCTTACGACGGTCCTGTAGTACTTGAAGTCATCGGCGCGCAGCCAACCCATACTATTGAACAAGTAACAGCTGTAGCGGCCGAATCTTACGGCTATCTGAATGCTATTTTCAAGAAATTAAACGCCCGATAGACGGGACGGAATAAGTCGTTATCAATCAACTCATCCCAAATACGCTTAGGAGGCTACTTCTATGTCCGCAAAAAAACCTAATCTTCTATTCTTCGGCATCGACAGCTTGCGCCGCGATCATATGAGCGGCTATGGCTATTCGCGTCTGACGACGCCATATATCGACAAACTTGCTTCGCAAGGTGTGTTGTTCGAGCAGCATTTTAGCCCGAGCATTCCGACTACGCCTGCTTATGCTTCCATGCTTACAGGGATGGACGTGTTCGGAACGGACGTCGTGGCGCTGCGCCATGAAGGACCGCTGGGCGGTCATGTGGATACGCTCGCTGAAGTGCTGGAAGCGAATGGCTACAATACGACATGTATTGGATTTACCGGTAATCCATCCGCGCGCGGATTCCAGAACTACCTGAACTATGAGTCTTGGCTTCCGAATGAGGAGAACGGGCGTGCGCCGAAAGCGGAGAACCTGAACGATGTGG
The DNA here is from genome assembly GCF_059383735.1 of Paenibacillus sp. N22P23. Lineage (NCBI taxonomy): Bacteria > Bacillati > Bacillota > Bacilli > Caryophanales > Paenibacillaceae > Paenibacillus > Paenibacillus sp. N22P23. The sequence continues at coordinate 1,423,633 of NZ_JBXENT010000001.1, read as the reverse complement.
CTATTCCTGAGCTGGAGCGCCTCGCGGCAGAGGATAAACCGTTCTTCCTGTTCCTGCGTCATATGGATCCACATTCGCCGTATTTGCCTCCGCAGCCGTTCGAGCGGATGTTCTATGGGAAAGACGAGAAGGACCCATCCAATACTTCGATGGAGCCTGTCTATGACTTCAAGCCGTTCGGCGATTATCTGAAATCATGGATCGGGGAAGACGTGACGGACCATGAGTATGTTACCGCTCAGTACGATGGTTCGATCGCGTATATGGATATTGCCATTCAGTCGCTATTCACTAAACTTGCCGATATGGGACTAGAGGAAGATACACTTATTGTTATTACGTCCGATCACGGCGAAACGCTGTATGAGCATGATTGTTATTTTGACCACCACGGTCTCTATGATTGCACGCTTGTCGTTCCGCTTATCATTAAGTTCCCTGGACGCGTGCCGGCTGGCACGAGAGTTTCGAGCGTCAGCGTCATTTCGGACATTATGCCAACGGTTCTGGACCTGCTCCAAATTGACTCAGGTACCTCTTATGACGGGCGCAGTCTGAACGCTTTCATCACAGGTGACGCCGACAGCAGTTTGGAGAAAAGCGAACTCTACATTACGGAGTGCACCTGGATGCGTAAACACGGCTGGCGTACGCCGGAGTGGAAGCTGATATGCTCGCTAGAGCCTGATTTCCATTACAAGCCGGAGATCGAGCTGTACAATCTCATTCGCGATCCGCAGGAGAACGTGAACGTAGCAGATCAGGAACCGGAAGTGGTTGCTTTCTTGCAGCAGCGAATGAATGAGTATATTGCCAAACGTGAGGAAGAAGTCAACCGGACTAATCCGATTTACACGAACACCAATTGGCACGGACAGAACAAAATATTCACCTCCTCGCAGGAGGCTTACGATTCGCTCTATATCGGGTCTATCAACAATGCACGCAAGCTGCAGCAGAAGGAGAAGGAACAAGAAGAGGAAGTTAAAGAGACGGTGGAAAGCAATGATTAAAGTAGCAGTCGTCGGCGTTAACCATATCGGCAAAATCCACTGTCATGCGTACAAAAGGCATCCGGATACCGAACTGACGGCGGTATGCGATCTCATGCCGGAGCGCGCTGAGGCGGCTGGGAAGCTGCATGGCGTTCCGTTCTATACGGATTTACGCGAGCTGCTTGAGCAGGAAGACGTAGATGTCGTCGTTGTGGCCACGGCCGGCGTTGAGAAGGGCAGCCATCACTTCGCGCCAACTATGATAGCCATAGAGGCGGGCAAGAATGTGTTCGTCGAGAAACCGATCTCCAACTCCATTGAAGAGGCTCGTACAATGGTGGCAGCTGCGAGAGCGCAAGGCGTTCGACTGGCTTGCAACTTGAATCACCGGTTCACGCCGGCTGCCTATAAAGCCAAGGAGCTTGTCACTTCCGGCAAGCTCGGTTCCTTGCTCTTCCTGAATATGCGGCTTACCATCCGCAATCCGCAGGAAGATACGGAATGGCTGCATATGCGTGCGCTGCATCCGCATTCTATCGATGTTATGCGTTATTTTGCTGGGGATATCAAGCGGGTTCAATCCTTTATGACCAAGGCTCCGGGCCGCGAATCGTGGTCGACCGTATCGATTAATATGGAATTCGCATCCGGCGCTGTCGGACATTTGACGGGGAGCTACGATATGTCGATGCGGCACCCCATTGAGTATTGCGAAGTTGCAGGGAATGAAGGTAGGATCGTAGTAGATAACGTGTACGAAAGCATGACGTATTACCCGCATGAATCCGATGAACTGACCGTCGTTCGAAATCCGCTGTTCGGCGGCATGAAAGGGTTTGACGATACGTTTGATCAGCGCATCAATTGTTTCATCGAGGAGATTAAATCAGGCGTTACACCTGAACAAATAACGGCATCAGGAGCAGACGCGCTCGCTGCCCAAGAAGTGATTGAAGCGGCGATTACGTCGCATCAGCTTGGCGGAGCTCCGGTTACAGTCCATAGATAGGGATGCTGCAGGAGATACGGAGGGAAACGATCATGAAGAGCGGTTACGGCTCGGTATTATGGTTTACCGGACTATCCGGCGCTGGAAAAACAACGACAGCCAAAGCCGTAGAGAAGAAGCTGCTTGAACGCGGACGACGGGTAGAACTGCTCGATGGCGATGAGCTGCGAGCTACGATTTGCAAAGGGCTGGGCTTTAGCATGGAGGATCGATTCGAGAACATTCGAAGAATCTCATACATTGCCAATCTGCTCTCCCGCAACGGGGTTGATGTGCTGGTTTCAGCCATCAGCCCTTACAAAGCGATGAGAGATTACGCGAAACAGCAAATTCCATCCTTTGTGGAAATCTACGTGAAATGCCCGCTCCATGTGTGTGAAATGCGCGATGTGAAAGGGTTATACGCCAAGGCGAGATCTGGGGAAATCGTCCATTTCACCGGCGTATCGGATCCTTATGAGGAACCGGAGAATCCAGCCATTACGCTGTGCACCTCCACCCAGGCGCCGGAGCAGAATGTAGACGCGGTTCTGGCATGGATTGATCAAAGCACATCGACGATGTATAAAGACAACCAGAAAGGACTCGGTGGGCTATGAAAATCATTCTAATATCGCTCGATACGCTTCGGGCATCTCGTTTAAGCAGTTATGGCTATACGAAGCGAACTAGTCCCCATTTGGATCAAATCGCACGCGATGGAGTACTCTTCGAGCAGGCGTATGCGGCCGATATTCCTACAGAGGTAGCCCATACCGGTGTCTTTACCGGCAAAATCGGTCTCACTACCGGCGCCGTCTCACACGGTTCCGATTTGACGCAGCTGCCGAAATCGGTGGAATGGCTTCCGAACTTGCTGCGTTCGGCCGGGTTTACAACGGGTGCCGTCGATAATATGTATCAGTTGAAGGAATGGTTTGCTCGCGGCTACAACTACTATATTAACAGCGTTGGCGGCAACCGCTGGATTGATGGCAGCACAATCAACAAACTGGCTCTGCCTTGGATCGAGCAGCATAAAGACGAATCATTCTTCCTGTTTCTGCATTATTGGGATGCGCACACACCGTATTTGCCCCCGGAGTCTTACATTCCGGAGTTTTATGATTCGGCGAAGGATCCGTTTGATCCGCGCAACAAAAGCATGGAAGGCGCCTATAATCACTCGGCTTATCCGTTCTTCAAGCACCATCATTATGATCTCGTCGGCCAAGTGACCGACAGTGATTATTATGATGCGCTCTATGACGCGGAAATCCGTTATTTGGATGATCGCTTGAAGGAACTTGACGATCATTTGGCGAAGCTAGGTATTCAAGAAGAGACGCTGCTCGTGTTATTCGGCGATCATGGCGAGAGTTTGACCGAGCATGATATTTATTGGGATCATTGCGGCTTATATGAGCCAACCGTCCATGTGCCTGTCATTATGAGATGGCCTGGTCGTATGCCGGAGGGAAGACGCGCGTCAGGACTTGTGCAGCAGGTCGACCTGCTTCCGACTTTGCTCGAAGCCATTCGGAAGGAAGCGCCGGATGGAATCGATTTATCGAAGTTGAAGGACCCAGCCGGGCTTGACGGCAAGAGCTTATGGCAAACGATCGATGGGCAGTCTGAAGGGACACATGAAACGGTCTACTTGAGCGAATGTGCGTGGCAGGCAGCCAGAGGAATTCGGACAGATCGCTACAAGTTTATCCGAACCTACGATGCCGGACCTTTTACAAGGCCGCCGCGAGAATTATATGATTTATCTGTTGATCCCGAGGAGAAAGCGAATCTCGCAGATTCAGCGCCGGCGCTGGCTGAAGCGTTCGAGCATGAGCTGGAAGACTGGGTGCAGCGCAAGCTTCAAGGACGACAAGACCCGATGGTCGTGCAGCTAGAGGAGAGAGGTCTGCCGTTCCGCAGACGGATTGAACAGATTTTGGCGGGAGCGGGCATGACTTGGGACGAATGGAAGAGCAATCCGGATCGCTCTAAATTTGATGAAGCGGCCAGTAAACACTCACACATTAAATAATTGCTTCGAGTGCAAGTCAGAGATGTTGGTGAAGGTGGGCGTGTATGAAGGATATATTGAGCAGTAACCGGTATATGAAGGTAGAATTTCCTTTCTGGATTACACGCACGGTTCAAGGTTCGATTCGCGAGCATGGGCATGAATTTGTCGAGCTCGTGTATGTCGTTCGGGGGAAGGGGATGCATGTCTTTGAAGGCACTCATTATGCCTGTCATGCAGGCGATGTATTTATTATCAATCCCGGAGAAACCCATGCCTATGAAGTAGAGAAAGGCGAGCAGATGGAAATTATCAACTGCTTGTTTATGCCCTCCTTCATCCCGGACGCACTGCTGGCCGAACTGGAAATCACCGGATCGATGGATTATTTCTACGTTCATCCCTTCCTGAAGCAAGATGTCCGGTTTAATCATCGGCTTAATTTGCATGGTCAGGATGCGGCTCATGTGCTGATGCTGCTTGAAAATATGCTTCGCGAGATGAATGGGCGCTCGATTGGCCATACCACGCTAATTCGGCTGCAACTCATCGAGCTGCTCGTTTTGCTCTCTCGCTATTACACGTTAATGCAGCAGCAGCGCGCACATCCTTCCCCGCGCCAGATGGAACGTGAAATGACGGCGAAGCGCATCTATGGTTATCTCGAACGTAACTATGAGAAGAAGATTACGCTCCAGTCCTTATCTTATTTGTTCAGCTCCAGCATCCGTCAGCTAAATCGACTCATGCAAGAGGAATATAACCGAAGCGTGTTTGAAGCGCTTCATGAGGTGCGGATCGAGCGCGCCAAACATTTGTTAATGGAATCCGACGAGAAGGTTATTGTCATCGCGACGATGGTCGGTTATGAAGATCAATCCTTCTTTAATCGGTTGTTCCTTAGACATGTCGGCTGTTCACCAAGCCAATATCGTGTAAGTGGCTAACCCGAGAGGAGACAACAACCGTAATGGTACAGCGCCCTCCTAATATATTGCTAATTACGGCCGACCAATTGCGTTATGATTGCGTCGGCTACAGCCGCGTCTATCCGGTTCAAACGCCTAATCTGGACCGCCTTGCGGCGCAGAGCACCGTGTTTCACCACGCTTATTCACACATTCCGGTGTGCAGTCCTGCCCGGCAGTCGATGCTTCATGGCAGAAGGGCCGAAACATTCGGCGCATTGTGGAATTACAATGCGTTTCTACCCGTTGGCAGCTTGCAGCCAGATCAGTATTCCTGGAGTGCAGCGCTCGCAGAGAAGGGATATCGATCCGCTTTTCTCGGCAAATGGGGCGTCAATCCAAGCGAGGATCCTACAGCGTTTGGCTACGACTCTTATGTGAGTGAAACCGAGTACAGAGCCTTTCGAAAGAATCGCTATCCTGATGCAGCCTATACGAACGGCTATTTCGGCGAGACGAATCCGATCCCACTGGAGGATTCGGAGACCCATTGGTTCGCGGAACGGGCAATTGAAGCGTTAGATAGGCTGAACGACGAGGAGGAACCGTGGCATCTGGCTGTTCACTTCGCAGAGCCGCACCTCCCGTGCCGCCCAGCCGGCAGGTTTGCTGACATGTATGATCCGGATGGGATTCCGGAATGGGCAGGGTTTCAAGAATCGTTCAAGGGAAAGCCTTACATCCAGCAGCAGCAGCTGGTTAGCTGGGGTGTTGAGAACTATACTTGGACGGATTGGGCACCGGTTGTTGCTCGATATTACGGAATCATTAGCCAGCTGGATGAGGCAATTGGCCGGATTATCAATGCAGTCGCCCAAAGTGGTGCAGCTGAGAATACAGTCATTATTTTCACAGCTGACCATGGCGATATGTGCGGCTCTCACCGGATGATGGATAAGCATTACATCCTATATGATGACGTAGTTCGTGTGCCGCTTATGATATCATGGCCTGGTCAATTGCAAGCAGGGGCAGAGAGCGAGGCTTTCGTCTATAATTTGCTTGATTTAGGTCCTACCGTATTGGAGCTGGCGGGAGCTGTGGGTGAACCGCCGTCAGTCGAGTTTCATGGCCAATCCATCGTATCTCTATTGAAGGGCAGTGTGCCGCAAGACGTGAACTGGCGGGATGAAATTGTGGCCTCCTACAACGGTCAACAATTTGGTTTGTATACGCAGCGCATGATTCGAACGAAGACATGGAAATACATCTGGAATTTAACTGACACGGATGAGCTCTATAATCTGCAGTCTGATGCGGCAGAATTAATCAATGTTATTGGTGAAGCGGAGCACGGAGAAGTGGTGGCAAACCTGCGTCAGCGTTTGTTTGACCGCCTTACAACAGATGAAGACCCGGTCGTCTTCAACGAATGGACACGCAGACAGCTTCTAAATGGAGCGATATTGCATAGATAAGAAAAGGGATGGATTGGAGTGCGAACTGGGCTAGCGACAGTTGGACACTCCTTTTTCATAGATTCGGTTTTTGGTATAGCTTTTCCAAAGCGTTCCTTTTATAATGAATTCACATATTCTTGTTAGATTATCTAACATGATGGAGTGGGGGAAGACGAATGAACGAACTTTGGAAACAGCGCAAATCTTGGGCAGGTTACGTACTGGTCGTCTTGGCTCTGCATCTCGTGGGTTTCATTGGCTTAATGGTTGCGGTACGTGCGGATGCAGGCTTCTGGAGTCTCGGATTATTGGCGTACACGCTTGGCATGCGACACGCGTTCGATGTAGATCATATTGCGGCTATTGATAATACGGTGCGTAAGCTTGTTCAGCAGAAACGTAATCCGCTTGGCGTCGGCTTCTATTTCTCGCTTGGTCATTCTTCTGTCGTGTTCTTGATGGTCCTCGCCATTGCTTTCTCGGTTAAATGGATTCAGGACGAAATGCCTTTCATGCAGCATACCGGGAAGTTGATCGGCACTTCCGTTTCGGGTATTTTCCTACTCCTTATCGGCATCATCAATTTACTCGTACTTATCAATTTGTTTCAGCTGTTTCGCAAAATGCGCAGCGGCAATCATAATCACGATGAACTGGAAAAGCTCTTAGAAGCTCGAGGATTATTCTCGAGACTGTTTAAGCCGCTGTTTCGACTCATTAGCCGCAGCTGGCATGTATATCCGCTCGGATTTCTGTTCGGTCTTGGTTTTGATACCGCAACAGAGGTGGGGCTGATGGCGATTTCCGCAGGAGCGGCGCAAAGCTCCGTATCGATCCTAGGCATTCTCGCGCTGCCGCTGTTGTTCGCATCCGGCATGAGTCTTCTGGATACGGCGGATGGCATGTTTATGACCAAAGCCTATCGGTGGGCGTTCAATACGCCGCTTCGGAAAATGTTCTATAACGTTACGGTCACCAGTGTATCTGTTGTGTCAGCACTGCTCATCGGCATGGTAGAGCTGCTGCAAATTATGACGGAGAGGCTCCATCTGCAAGCTCCGTTTCTGCAATGGGTTAGCAGGCTTGATTTGGGAGACCTCGGTTATTTCTTAGTCGCCTTGTTCGCCATTGCTTGGCTTGTGTCCGTGATCGTCTGGAAGACGATGAAGCTAGAGGAACGTTACTAGCAGCTCCGGACCGGCAAGGGGACTAGCAACGCAGCAGTTTGACTTGCTATAATGATTGCAGGTAGGTGATCACGATGGCTAAGAAATCAAAGGTTAAACCGACTTCCCATTCGCATCAGCAGCAGAAGCAATCCAATGAGGAGAAGCCTGCGACACTGAAGGATCTATTGCGACCGGAAGTGCTTGATAAGCTCAAAGGCGCTGCACAGGATTTAAAAGATGCGGAGGAGAAGCGTAAGGCAGACCTTCGCAAACAAGAGGAGGAAGCGCGTGCTGCCGAGAAGAAACGGCAAGAGAACGACTTCGAATATCTCCTAAACAACAGCAAGATGGATTGGCGGAATAACAAAAGCTAATCGCAAAGAAAGCTCCTGTCTAGCAAGTAGACAGGAGCTTTTTCATGTATACCTATGGAATTATTTGGATTATTGACACACCTGTCCAATCTTTGTCGTTCAACTTGACATATGAATAGATAAAGGAGGTGATGTATTATGGCTGCTATTTTGCTAGATTCGAAAACATCACAAAATGCGAGTTACGCCAACTCCATTAACGTCCCGATGTTAGTTATCAACACGCCAAACTTGATTGCTCAGCAAACCCTTGATCTATCTGCAGGCGTAGCGGGGCAAACACGGGTCGAATTTACAGGCGTTGCAGCGGTTCAATTGCCGCTTATTCCGCTTTTGACGACGGTTACAGTCTTCGTGACAAGAGGATTGACGGCAGGTGATGTCAACGTGTTCTCCGCTGCGGCAAACCTTTCGCTCAGTATTCTCGGACCACAGCTGATCTCGTTTTCCGGCTCTGATTTCAACGCGCCTAATATTGCGAACCAGGCTTACTCTGTGTGGATCCAGACGTCTGCAATTGGTACAATTCGTGTTGGACCAGAGAGCTTCAACTTCACCGCTTTCACGAACTAAACTAATTTTTATGGAAATAGAGAGGTGCAAGCGCGACATCGCCATGCTATAATGGGGTATCTTGAAAGTTGTAGGAGGTATCCAATTAGACATCATGTGGACCTAATTTTCTGTCGATCATGATTTTCGAAAATGACGATAAGAGATGAGCTCAGCCTGTGCGCGGAGCGGAATAGGTTACGTGTGTCTATAGGAGACGACTCCTTCTGCCTGGATTGATGCCAATTGTTGGCCTCTATTTAAGGTGTGTTCACGCTATCTCTATATCCGCATATCCTTAGCCGCAGGCGTGCCTTGCGGTTTTTTGTTGTCTTCGACAATCATCGCCCATGTCAGTTGTTCAACTAAACTAAAAGTGGTGATTGGTATGACATTATTAACATTACGCGGAATTAAGAAGAGCTTTGGCGATACGAATGTGCTCGTGAAAGTAGACGCCGATCTGGCAAACCGAGAACGAATCGGCTTGGTCGGGATGAATGGTGCAGGCAAAACAACATTGGCCAATATGATATTCGGCAGCATACAGCCTGATGAAGGTAAGCTAACGTTTCATAAGGATCAGCTTCGCATTGGGTATTTGCTGCAATCGACCTCATATACGGTCAGCACGTTCAGTCAAATGATGGACCCATCAGCAGAATCTCGTGAAACCGAGCAGTTCCTGCAAACGGCAAGTCATCTGGGCTTGCAAAAGGTGAAGGAATGGGATGACGAACGTCTTGCTGGACTTAGCGGCGGCGAGAAGACGAAGCTCGCCATCGCTCATATCTGGGCTTCGAAGCCGGATATTCTGCTGCTCGATGAACCGACGAATCACTTGGATTTTGACGGCGTCGATTGGCTTGTGCAAGAGCTTAAACGGTACAGCGGCACGACAATTGTCATCTCGCATGACCGTTATTTCCTCGATCAGACCGTTGACCGGATTATCGAGCTGCAAGATGGCGTTTCGACATCCTTCCCCGGCAACTACACGTTCTATCGGGAGGAGAAAGCCCGCCGGTTCCAAAGCCAGCTGCATCAGTTTGAAGAGCAGCAGAAATATGAACAGAAGATCGAAGCGGAAATCAATCGGCTGAAGAACTGGTCGGACAAAGCGCATCGCGAAGCCGGCAAGGTCGGGAAAATGGCTGAAATGCGTACTGGTGTGAAAGAATTTTATCGCAGCAAGGCCAAAGCCATGGATAAGCAGATCAAGTCTCGGCTGCACCGACTGGAGAAGATTGATCTGGAAGGCGTGAAGAAACCGGCTGAGGAAGCGAAGGTATCCTTCGGGTGGGATCAGCCGGAGAAACGCGGCAGGCGCATCGTAGAAGCGCAGCGGATTAGCAAGTCCTATGGCAGCAGATCGCTGTTTACAGACAGCTCTTTCTATCTGCAGCGGGGAGAGAAAGTCGGCTTACTCGGACCAAACGGAAGCGGCAAGACGACCCTTATTCAAATGCTGCTCGGACAGAAATCAGTCGATGCCGGCCAGCTGTGGATCAGCCCCACAGCCAAGGTCGCTTATTTAACGCAGGATGTGTCCGATCTGGATCAACGGCGCACTGTTCTCGAGCTGCTTCAAGACAGCCATGACATTCGCAGTGATGTCGGGAAAGCGCGAACTTTGCTGGCTAATATGGGCTTTGATGCCTCCATGCTCCAGAAGCCGATTGCGCAGTTAAGTCTTGGGGAACGAACGCGTATTAAGCTCTCGCAGCTCATGATGCGCGAGCAGGACCTGCTGATTCTGGATGAGCCGACGAATCATCTGGATTTGACTAGCCGTGAGCAGCTGGAAGAAACGTTAGCGGACTATCGCGGAACGCTGATTGTCGTCTCCCATGACCGGTATCTGATGGATAAGATTTGCACGAAGCTGCTCGTATTCCAAGATGGCGGGATCAAGCGAATCGAATCCGGCTACGAGGCGTTTCGCGACAAACCGCACGCTTCGCAAACTGCGGAATCAAGCGAGAATAGGGATGCACAGCAGGAGCTCGAGGAAGAGAAGATGGTTATCGCGAACCGGATCGCATTTCTATTAGGCGAATTCAGTTTGCTGAAGCCAACCGACAGCCGTTATACGGAGCTCGACGCTGAGTATAAGCAGCTCCTAGCCCAGAGGAAACAGCTGAATACACGATAACACAATCCAAGAGTTATGTCGGTATGCTATTGCTGCCGCATAACTCTTTTTATGGTCAAACAGCCATCGGTCAAGTGCTTCAATTGCATGAAAATGAGAAACGGCTTTACGATTTCTGAATATAATAATGTAACGTTTGCAGCAGTGAATGACAACGTATTCACCGCCGCATACTAAGTGCTGAAGGTCGAACTAACTTAATTGGCCAACACAACAGGGCGGTGACAACAGCATGCAGGCAGATGTTACCTTGGATTGGGATGTCTACTTATTGGCGGGCGTAGGCTCGAGTCGTACGATTTTTGCGGAATGTGTAAAGGAACTGAAGCGTAAATATGCCGAAGCCGGCAAAGCGTCGAGCATCAGGGAACTCTTCCCGTATGGCGATCATACACACAATTTCTTTCATCAGCTGCTGCGGGTGCGCAAGGATCTATACCGGTTTCGACGTGCTGTTCAGTTTGGTGCTCGTGCCGTAGCGGGACAGGTGCGCATGCAATCCGCAGGCAAACCAGTGCTGTTCATCGGGCATAGCGGGGGAGGCGTAGCCGCTTACCAAGCAGCTGTCATGCTGCATAAAGAAGGCATTATTCCGGATTGGCGAGTTGTGCAGGTTGGCTCACCTAAGATGCCGATTGCAGCGGACTACATCAGTAAAGTACATTATGTCGTGGCGGTAAACGAGAAAGGTGCGTGTGCCGATTTAATAACGCGGCTGGGCAGTTGGGGCGGAATTAGCCGAAACCGGTATGGCATGTGGTACTGGAATCGTGTAAAATATGCTCCGAAACATATTATTCCACTTCCGTTAATCGGGGGGCATCAACACTATTTCCGCAAAGAAGCGCCATACGTTCATCCCGAGAGAGGCCCTAACCTAGTCGTTATGATCGATATGATCTGGGAGCGGGTAGCCAGGGAACTGGCTCTTGCAGCTTCGAGTTTAATGTAAGTGCGCGGATTTGCAGGCAAGAAGGGGAAAATAGGCCATGATTCGTACCATTCATACGTACCAAGCCACGATGCAAGACCTTCCTGAGCTGGCGATTATGTTTGATCAATACCGGCAATTCTACGGCCAGCCTGCTGATCGAGAAGGCGCTCTGCAGTTTCTGAGGGAGCGATTCATTCATCGGCAATCGGTCGTATTTGTCGCGAAGTGTGACGAACAATTGATCGGATTTACACAGCTTTACCCGACCTTCTCCTCAATCTCTATGCAGAGGTCGTGGATTCTCAACGATCTGTATGTCCTGGAAGCTTATCGAAGTGTTGGCGCCGGACAGATGCTGCTTGATGCCGCGAAGCAGTACGGTGAGCAGACAGAAGCGAAGGGGATCGAATTGTCTACCGCTGTTGACAATAGGGTCGCGCAGCGACTTTATGAGCGCAATGGCTATGAGAAGGACGATACTTACTTGCACTATTACCGTAAATTATAAGAAAAAAAGCTTGGTGAGCAGCGCATGATCATGCATTGCGCGCACCAAGCTTTTTTCTATGTTCCGACTGTTATACTTCCGATGTGGATTCGCTCGTTTCCGTGTTGTTCGAGCTGCGGGTTTTACGCGGTCCTTTGGCCATTTCAGCATCGAAATAAGCTTCAAGCTCGGCAACTTTACGCGGGTCCTCAAGTGTAACCTTGCCGCTAAGTACATGCTCAACGATCATCGCCCAGGTCGGCGTTACTTTCTGCGATGCGATAATGCGGATCGCGTTCTTGACGATTTTGCGTTCCTTCGCGTTCGAATAGACGTCCTTGAACTGCTGATTCCGCTCGAAATCCATATGTTCAAAAACAGCACGGAAGATGTCTGCCGTCATTCGTGCATCTTCCAAAGCGCGATGGGCATTGTTATCTTCACCGCCAAGTCCCAGCTCATTAAGGGCCGTTTCGACGCTCACATCGTTAGTGACGTCCTTATAGCGGATATAGCCTTTCAACAAATCGAAGTAATTGACTGCGAGCCAATAAGCATCGTCCATGTTATGCATGCGCGTATCAAACACAATCCGCTTCATATCTTCGCCGCCCCAAGTGACGAACAGGAAGTTCTCATTAGAGCCGAGCCAGTTCATAAAGTCACGAATAACGGCCGGAAAGCCTTCTGCCGCATCGATGCCTTCTTGCGGAATACCGGTTTTCTTCTTAATGAATTCGTTGAGCTTGGCAAAATAGACCGGTTTGACTAAAGCAGAGAATTCAGCAATGGGCTGTAAATCCGCATTCAATCTGACCGCTCCGATTTCGATGACCTCCATCGGCAATTCGCTTGCGAATTTACGTCCGTTAAACTCGATGTCCAAAATAATGTAGTCCAATTATGAAACCTCCGCTGCATTGTTGTCGTCCTTCATTGTAACAGAATTAGGGCCATGCTGTCTTGGCGTAGTCGGAAGTTGCAGCCTAAGCAGAAGTAATAGCAATTTTTGACTGGTTATTAGATAATGGAGTCCGAATAATCGATGGTTCAGTTCATAGCAGGAGGTGCCTGTAGTGGTTACTTTTCTACAGCTTAATACGATCTTTCTAAGCATGATCATGGAAGCGATTCCTTTTATCCTGCTCGGCGTCATCATTTCCGGACTTATCCAGACTTTTCTGTCTGAACGAGTGATCGCACGGATTCTTCCGCGAAACCGTTACTTGTCGACCTTCATTGGCTGCGGGGTGGGACTGTTCTTCCCGGCTTGCGAATGCGGCATTGTTCCCATTACAAGGCGGCTGATTCGCAAAGGTGTGCCTCTGCACGCGGGCATTGCATTCATGCTGACCGGTCCGATCATTAATCCGATCGTGTTGTTCGCAACATACATCGCATTCGGGAATGATTGGAACATTGTGCTGATCCGCGGTGGGATGGCTATCGTCGTGGCGTACATTACGGCGATCGTCATTTCCTATCTGTATCCGAAGCTTCCGCTCAGGGGGATGGAGGGAGCGAGTGCTGAAATCGCTGCAGGTGCTGACACCGTCCCATCTGAGCGTGTTCATGTGCCGCTGCATTCGCGCTTGTACGAAGTGATGCAGCATGCGATCGACGAGTTTTTCTCCGTTGGAAAATACTTAGTTCTTGGTGCATTCATCGCAGCGTCGATGCAAACCTTTATTCCCACGTCAACGCTGATGCATATCGGCAGTACACCAATTGCAGCTTCCTTGATGATGATTGGACTGGCGTTCATCATGTCACTGTGCTCGGAAGCCGACGCATTCATTGCTTCTTCCTTTCGGAGTACGTTCTCGATCGGCTCATTGTCTGCTTTTCTCGTATTCGGACCTATGATCGATATCAAGAACACGCTCATGCTGCTGGCTGTCTTCCGTGGAAAATTCGTGCTTGTACTCATTGCGCTGGTAGCGGCTTGTACGCTGGCTTCATCATTGCTAGTAGGGAGGCTGATGGGATGATTCGTCTATATGTGCTTGCAGGGTTCGCGTGCTTGTTTATTATGATGCACCTTGGCGGCAATTTGAATAAATACATTAACCTGAAGTACGCGTATTTGACGCAAAGTGCGATCGTGATGCTGATTATTCTGTTTCTATTCGAATTTGTGCGGCTGTATAAGAAGGAGAGGGAAGAGAGCAGGCGGAAGTCGAATCGGCATGTCCAAGGGCAGGAGTTACATCACCATGAACAACATGATCATGAGCATTCACATGCGCATCATGACCATGACCACCATAACCATGACCACGCGCATGCGCATCATGATCATTTGGGCCATTCCCATGATCAGCCTATTCGCTGGAAGCGTATTGTCTCGTACAGCATTTTGATTTTCCCGCTTCTCACCGGCTTCTTCCTGCCCGTTCAAACGCTTGATTCCAGTTTCGTGAAGGCGAAAGGCTTCTCGTTCCCGAATTTCGACGCTTCTGCAGATAATCCCGGCTTTCACCAGTTTCTGAAGCCTGATTCCAGTGTGTTCTATGGCAAACAAGGTTATGCGAAGGTGTCGCGCCAAGAGCTGCAGGAGTTTCTGCCTTTGAAGGAGGTTGGACTGACGGATGTCAACTATTTGAAGGGACTTGAAGCGATCTATAACTTCCCGGATGCGTTTATCGGTCGGAAGGTCAGCTTTGACGGGTTTGTCTATGCGGGGGAGCAGACGGAAGCGAATCATTATTTTGTGTTCCGCTTCGGTTTCATTCATTGCGTAGCAGATTCAGGCGTCTTCGGGATGTTGGTCGATTTTCCGTCAGACACGGCCGACTTTCATAACGATGAATGGGTCCGAGTAACCGGCACGTTGTCATGGTCGTTCTATCAGCCATTCAAGCAGACAATTCCGATGCTGAACGTGAGCGAATGGAAATCGATTCCGAAACCGAAGGATCCCTATGTATACCGCGCTTAACAACAATAAAGGCTCTCTGCTCAGATTTCGAACGAGCAGAGAGCCTTTATTTCCATTTCTGGTTTACTTCCACTTTCCCAAAGTTACTCCTCATAGGTTTCGATCACAATCGTAACCTCATTGGAATAAACCGAGTAGGTGAACAACTCGCCGTTCACTTCGTAGCTAAATTGTGCTAAAACACGGAACCGCAAGTGATTTTGGAGTGGGTGATCAGACAGTCGCAGGCGATAGGTGACGATGATGGTCTGGTTCGGTGCCAGTATGCCAATCGGCAGCCCTTCTCCCGGCGTAAAAGGAACCTCGACACCATTTACCCGGATACTTGTAATTTCGATGCTGGTTTCGTCAGGAATGAGCGCGAACAGAGTTACGGCGGCGGCATAATTACCGGTATTCGTGATTGCCACTGTAACCGCAATCCATTCTCCCGGTCCGCTGATTGGCGGCGCTGCGCTCAGTTCCGCTCGAATAATAGGCACAACAACGGAAGTAACAACATCATTGGTCACAACCGCATCCGTAACGACGACGCCACTCGGAAGACGGAACGAATATTCTACGTTTGCCCTGTTAATCAGCTCCGATTGATTGCCTGAGCGGGTAACGGTAACCAGAAAGGAAAGCACATACTGCAAACCCGGCTGCAGAAAGCCAAGCTGGATGCCAGCATCCGGATTGGCACCGGGAAGCGGCCGACCGTTAACTTCAGCGCTGCCCTGCGCGAAGAGGGCGCCGGCAGGGATCGCATCGCGTACAGTAACGTCCGCACCAGTCGTACCACTATTCGCGATGGTAATCGTGTATCGAATAGATTGACCAACGGTTGCTTGCGACAGACTCGCGGATTTACTGACCGCCAGAGCAGGGCCGGATACGATAGTAGTAACTGCATTCGAGGTAACAGATTGATCGAAAGTGCCAAATTGAAATCTCAACTCGGCACTATTCGATAACGGAGTGTGGACGGGAACCTCCAATACGATAACACTGAACGTCACTTGGACGGAAATACCCGGCTGAATGAGGCCAAGTGTAATACCGGCAGCAGGTGAAGCCGATGGAGAGCGAACACCATTAATGGTGACGCTCCCCTGAACAAACAGCGTTCCTTGCGGCAGTGCATCATACAGTACACTCTGCCGCATCGGCTCCGTTCCTTCATTAGCAGCCGTAACGGTATAGACCAGCATATCGCCGGTGTACGTATAAGCAGTATTAACGCCTTTTAGCAGACTGACTTGCTGTACCGTAACGGGCAGTGTTACGACGTTCGAGCTTTCCGAGCCGGTAATCGTTCGGCCATCGGTCGTTTCAAAATAATACGCTGCCGTCGCTTGATTATCGAGCTGACCGGAAGGCGGGGCGGAAACAAGCAGCAGTTGAAAATATATCGTTACCGTACTGCCCGGACTGACGTCTCCGATCGGAATGCCGCCTTCCGGTGTTACGCCGGGTATAGGTGAACCATTTACGATGACGCTGTTGGCCACGAACACGGTACCCGGCGGCAATACGTCATACACGGTCACATTTGCGGAGCGATTCCCGCTATTGGTGACCGTAATCTGATACGTAACCGGCAGCGTCAAACCGGCTTGCGTCGAAGTCGAAGACAATTCGACTGAGATGACCGGCCCATTCACATTGGTATCTACGATATTCGAGTACGAGAAGCTTGTTGCGCCGGCGGAAGAGAAGGACACGACGGACTGATTGCGAATCGTCTGCGGCGGGTCCGGAACTGCCATCATACTACCAGCACCTGGAACTGAACGGTAGATACCGCGCCGACCGCGATTGTGCCGATGTGGATACCTGTATTCGGACTATCACCAGGCATCGGTACTCCATTGACGGTGACCGTTCCAGGGATGAAGCTTGCACTTGGCGGGAGCGGGTCAACCAAGGTGACGTTGTTAACCGGCGATAAACCATTATTCGTAACCGTGATGGTATACGTTATCGTATCGCCTACAACAGCATCGATTGCGTTGCTGCTCTTCACCACGGACACATCCGGTGAGGAAACCGGAATGATAACGGTATTCGAGTTCACCGTTGCATTGATAACACGGCCATCCGGCGGTGAGAATGTGTACGCGATTGACGCTTGGTTGGCGAGCTGCTGTGGAGAAGGCAGTGCTTCGACCGTAACCTGCAAAGTGACCAATACATGTACGGTAGCACCAGCCGGTACCACGCCGACATTAATCCCGGTAACAGGATCAGCGCCAGGTTGCGGAACACCGCCGATTGCTACGCTGTTCGGTATGAATTCAGCTCCGGTAGGAATGGTATCGTATAAGATTACGGTAGCTTCCAGGTTACCGGTATTCGAGATGAGTAAGGAGTAGGTGATGGTATCACCGACAGTAGCGTTCGCCGTACTTGCGCTTTTCAAGACAGACATGATCGGATTGTAGACAGGTGTCGTTAATACATTCGATAAACCCGTGCCAGAGAAGACGCCTGATGTGAAGGACACTGTAGATTGGTTGTTTAACTGACCGCTCGGCGGAAGTGAATTTACTGTAATGTCAAAGGTAACGGGAACAGAGGATGATGGTGTAATGACGCCAAGCGCGATACCCGATGCCGGGTTGGCATTCGGAAACGGCACGCCGCCTACGATAACCGAACCAGGTACGAAGGTCGTGCCGGCAGGTACCGGATCGGAGAGAACGGCACTGTTCAAATTCGCAATGCTTGTATTCGTGACGACATTCGTATACGTGATGACATCACCGAGAATCGCGTCCGTGGACAATGTACTCTTCACGATGCTTACATTAGGCGAAGTGACCGGAATTGTTAGCGAGTTGGACGCAGCGGAACGAATGAACGATCTCGAATCCGGCAGCGTAAATGCATAGCTGGCCGTCGCTTGGTTGGTCAACTGCTGATTTGGCGGCATCGTGTTGATGGTGTATTCAAATGTTGTCAGCACTGTCGCTCCCGGTGCAACGACGCCGATCGTATAACCGGCTGCCGGATCCGCACCTGCTTGCGGAGCACCGCTGACAATGACGCTGTTTGGTACCAACGAGGTGCCGGTTGGGGTAGGATCCGTGATTGTAACGGTTGTCGGATAGTTTCCGCTGTTCGTTACGTTGACCCGATATACGATCGTGTTTCCGACGCTGGCCAAGGAGCTGTCAGCTGTTTTGACAAGGGTAATAACAGGTTGATAAACAGGTGTCGTAACGGTATTCGAGAACGTAACCGCCGAGAACACGCCGGAGGTGAAGCTTACCGATGAGCGGTTGCTGACTAGTTCGCCTTCCGGAACAGATGTCACGGTTACGCTGAAGCCTACTGTAACCGAAGCGCCTGCCAGAATCGGATCTAACGAGAAGCCGGCCGCCGGATTTGCATTTGGAAGCGGCACTCCATTAATGGTGACGCTGCCTGATAGGAAGGAGGTTCCTGCCGGGATCGGGTCAGCGAAAATAATATTATCAACTGTGGAAATACCGCTATTGGTCACAAGAATGTTGTACGTCTGAGTATCGCCAACCGTGAGTGCAGTTTGTGTGGCACTCTTAACGACATCTACATCCGGAGAGGAAACCGGATAGGAAAGTGTATTGGACAATGAAGATCCCGTAAGCGTTCGGGTGTCAGGCAGCGTATAGCTGTAAGCGGCAGTCGCTTGGTTGGATAACGACTGCGTTGGCGGCAAGGATGTGATAACCGCAGTAAAAGTGACATTTACTGTAGCGCCGGGCTGAACGACACCGACGGGAATACCTGTAATCGGATCTGCGCCTGCTTGCGGTGAGCCGCCGACAATGACGCTGTTTGGGACGAATGAAAGCTCAGGTGCTAGTGTCGGGTCTGATAGAGTAACGGATGCGGCATAGTTCCCGGAGTTGGTGACTGCCATTGTATAGATAACGGTTTGGCCAACGGAGGCATTTGTCGTGCTGGCACTCTTTACAACACTGATGACGGGCTGATAGACAGGGATATCTACGCCATTGGAGAAGGATGAGCTGGAGAATGCACCGGATGTGTACGTTACGGTAGCTTGGTTAGAAATGAGCGCAGGCGTCGGCACTGAAACGACAAGCAAGCTGAACGTCACGGTAGCAGAGCCGCCGCTTGGTATCGTGCCTACATTTACGCCGAGCGCCGGATTCGCACCGGGTACGGGGACGCCATTAATGGCTACACTTCCGGATACGAATGTGGTTCCGCTCGGAATGCCATCGATAAATACAGTGTTCGTGATCGGTGAAATCCCGTTGTTCGATACCAGCACCACGTAAGGGATCGTGTCTCCGATCGAGACAGATGTTGAAGTCGAAGTCTTAAGTGCCGTCACATTCGGTGAAGATACGGAGATAGACAGTGAATTGGATAACTGGGTCCCGGTGATTAAACGCCCGTCAGGGGGAGTGAATTGATAAGTTGCTGTCGCTTGGTTGACGATCTGCTGCGGATTAGGAAGTGTATCGATCACGACGGAGAACATGATGTAGACGGTTTGATTCACGTTAACCGTACCGGCATTGATTCCCCCGGAAGGTGTGGCGCTTGGCTGCGGGACCCCGTCGACGATGACGCTGTTGGATACGAACGAAGTATTCGGCGGAATCGTATCCGTTACGATTACGGTTGCAGGAAGATTCCCCGTATTGCTGACTGCAATCGTGTAAACGACGGTATCGCCTACTTGGGCATTGCTTGTGCCCGCCGATTTAACCACGTTAATTTGCGGCTGCGTAATCGGTGTAGTAACGACATTTGACGATGATGTGCTCGAGAAGCTGCCGGACGTGAAGCTTACTGTCGACTGGTTAACAATTTGATCGGACACAGGCATGATTAGTTTCACCTCATAGGTCACGGTCGCGAAGGCACTGGGTGCCAGGGAACCGATCGGAATACCAGCGGTCTCATCCGCCTGGGGAAGTGCAATACCGTTCACTTTCACGCTGCCCGGAACAAAGGCTGTGCCCGGGATAGCAGTACCGACATAAATAATGTTGTTTACGTTCGTAATTCCGTTGTTTGTAATGACGGCCGTGTACAATATCGTATCTCCGGTCGTGATATCTATTGCAGCCGTGCTGAGCACAACCGATACGTTAGGTGCCGATACAGGAATGGATACCGTATTGGAGTTTGCCGAGCCATTAACCACGCGTCCTGCGGGAAGGGTGAAGGTGTACGCGGCTGTCCCTTGATCCACAAGCTGCTGCGGGTTCGGAAGGGAATCGACGGATACTTGAAAGGTAACCGTTGAAGTCTGAAGCGGTGGTACAATGACGCTCGGAATGCCTGTGACCGGGTTAACACCTGGTTGAGGAATTCCATCAACAAGAACAGAGTTCACAACAAATGTCGAGCCTGCCGGAATATTATCCGTAAGCGTAACATCAGCACTGATATTACCGCTGTTGTTGATTTGCAGTGTATAGACGACGGCATCTCCGAGTGTAGCAGCTGATGAAATGGCGCTCTTGGAAACAGCGAGTATCGGTGAATAAACCGGTATATTCACCGTATCCGAGAATGACGTTCCCATGAATGCACCTGAGGTGTAGTTGACTGCTGCCCGATTAGATAGAACAGCAGATGCCGTAAGTGTCGTCACGCGGACCCGGAAGCTGATAATCGTTATCGCTGAAGGAGCGAGCGTTCCGATCAGAATGCCCGCCGCAGGATCTGCGCTTGGAGCCGGAATCCCGCCAACTGTCACGCTGCCAGTAATAAATTGTGAACCGTCCGGAATCGGATCGGATACGAATACTTGATTGACAGGTACAATGCTGTTGTTAGAGACGACGATGGTATACGTAATCTCATCGTTAAGGGTCGCTTCCGAGAAATCTGCGCCCTTACTGATGCTTACGTTAGGCGCGGAAGCGGGAATCGACACGGTGTTCGAGCTGCCGCTTCCATTCATTACACGACTGTCCGGCAGGGTGTAGGTAAACGTGTAAGTCCCGAAGTTAGTTAGTGTAGGCGGATTAGGCAGCGATTGAAGCACGACTTGAAAGACGACATTCACTGTACTTCCTGCAGGAACCGGCCCGACCGGAATACCGGTTTGCGGTGTTGAACCCGGTCGTGGAGATCCGTCAACGGTAATACTATCAGCAACATATGTCGTCCCGGAAGGCAGTGTATCGGTCAATGTGAGCTGCGCTCCGAAATTACCTGTATTTTGCACGGCAAAGGTGTACGTTAACGTATCGCCTACCGTCGCGCGGGTAGTGTTCACCGATTTCTGAACGGCGATGATCGGTTGATAGACCGGAACGGACACGGTGTTCGAGAGGGAAGAGCCGTTAAATGTGCCTGAGCTATAGGATACTGTAGCACGGTTGTCAATTTGGGCAGGTGACGGGAGCGATATGACATTGAGCTGGAATACGACCAGTACGGATGAGCCTGAAGCAATCGTGCCGATAGAAATACCGTTTGCGGGATTGGCAGTCGGACTAGATACTCCGCCAACTGTGACTGAACCATTGATGAAACTCGTTCCGGCCGGAATAGGATCACTGAAGACAACGTTCGAAACGGCGGCAACACCGTTATTGGAAATCAACGTTGAGAATGTAATTGTATCGCCGACCGTTGTTGCGGTGCGATTCGAGCTCTTCGCCACGTTAACATTCGGCAGTGAAACAGGAATCGCGAGCGTGTTCGAGGCAGCTGATCCGCTTAGTGTTCTGCCACTGCCATCAGGCGGCGCGTAGGTATAAGATGCCGCTGCCTGATTCGTAATTTGCGGCTGCACAGGTGTTGGCAGCGAATTTACAATTACTTGAAAGGTGACTGTCGTCGAACCGCCTGCAGGTACTAATCCAATGGGGACGCCGGAAACGGGGTTTGCACCGGTTTGGGTGACTCCGTTTACCTTGACGCTGTTCGGGACAAAGGTCGTGCTTCCCGGAATATTATCCGTGAACGTGGTTGTCGCGCCAATACTGCCGGAATTGGTGATCAGCACCGAGTACGTTACGGTGGTTCCAACGGCTGCGTTCGCTGTATCTGCGCTTTTAACCATCGTAAGCACAGGTGAATAAACCGGTGTTGAGACGGTATTCGAAGGGATGACACCGCTAATAATGTCCCCGCCGGCAACACTTTGAAAGGTGAAAGCAGCCTTAGCGACGTTTGGAATTTGAGGCGGATTGGGCAGAGAGGTGACCTTTGCTTTGTATGTAATGGTTACGGAGCTGTTCAAGGCAAGGGAACCTATCGGTACGCCGGCAATGATATCAAAAGTCGGTTTAGGTACGCCTGCTACGACAACACTGCCAGCTACAAATGTGGAACCGGTAGGAATGGCGTCTGAAACGACGACGCTTGCTGCGTTCGCATTACCTGTATTGCTGACTGTGACTGTATACGTAATCGTATCGCCAATGACGGTTCCGATAACGTTTGCGCTCTTGGTCGTCGAAATGTTTGGCGCATTAATATTGATCTGTAACGCATTGGCATTGACGACATAGGCATCTCCAGAAGTGGTTAGCGTCAATACGGCTGATGATTGGTTGTTGACTAGGTTGGCCGACACATTGACGTTCGTGATATCCCAGCCTTGCCGGCCTCCAACGATATTCGAGCCCGGTGCTCCGTTAACCTGATTTCGCGTCCCGAATGTTCCGGTCGTATTCAATGCTCCGGTATCGTCATTGATCTGTGAAGCAAAGAAATTGTTGGCGAAATTGTTCGTTCCGGACAAAGCAACCTGTGTGCCGGTTGTCGGACCGAATAACGCCTGGTCCCCGGTGCGATTCGCATCGCCTTCCTGAGCGCTGAATAATGCTCTGCCGCCAAGCGCCCCGGAGACAGGCGTAGCGAATCCGGTTATGGTCGTAACAACCGGGGCAGAGGTGGATTGAACAAGTACGGCTCCTACACGCAGTGACATGTTCCGGAAGGGCAAAGTAGGATTCTGATAGATCACGGCCAGCGTCCAGCCTGCATGGTTGGCTGTCGGGTCTGTAACCGTAATGGTTCCGACAACGGCCCCTACTGTGTAAGTACCGGCGCCACCTGTCGCGATTCGCGAGGTCACATTGGCTGATCGCGTATAGCCGAAGGCGCCGCTGCCAAGATCAAATGTATTTGCCGTTGCCGCGTCCGGCGTGATGCTGACGCTTGTCGCATTAGGCAATGTAAGAGTAACTGGATTGTTGATCGCAGCAGATAAATTGACGCCAGGCACAATGTATGTACCGCCCCAGATCAATTCCGCGTAAAGCACGGTGCTTCCTGCAGGCAGCACAAGAATGGCAGATGCGTTGTTTAGCAAATAATTGCTGGTCGTTCCGAAGGGATAGGTACCATACCGAACAGCTGTATTGATCGTTGAGAATGCGCCGATACTGTCTTGGGTACCGGGAACCCCTTCCACCGTGGAACGGCTTAGTCCGAGCGTATTACCTGTGAAGGTAATGGCGCCGGTTGCATTAAGGGTAGCCCGAACTACTAGTGCAATGCTCCTCGCCCCCCCTTAAGTTCCTATTGGAATATGATGCAGATTGCACACTAACTCAAACATATGCACCTATTTAAGGGGCTATGCTACTACGGAGCATGGCTACGGCATGAGGCTCAGGGTGAACTTCATTACACATCGCTAACCATTCCTCGTCGGTTATAGGGGCCTTCACGACAACAAAATAATACAGAATTTCATCCACTACGTTAGCTTGAAGCTCCTTGAGAACTTCCAATTCATCCGGTTCATAGAGATCGGATAGATAAGGGGCTTGATAGAACAGCTCCATACGAAGCAGTCGGAAATCATAAGGCGGAGAGGAGACATAGCTATATGGCGATAGGGGAGGACAAATCGGACTTCCCGGAGGTTGTTTAAAATTTGCCGTCATATAACGAGGAGTGTGCTCGTCGAAACGATGTTTTAAGAAAGGATTCGAGCTGTGGCGAAAATTGTGCGCATACGGGCATAGCAAACAAACTACAGTCTTGTGAACGCTGACACGGTAGATATCACGCAGCGCGAAGTTTAGGTCGCTTACGTAAGGCAGCATGCGGCTTACGGCAATGAAATCGATGGAATTATCGGGAAACGGAATTTCAGCATTCAGATCACTGACCAGATTGACGCCCGGCAGTGCATAACGGTCAATCCCATAGCAGTCAGGGAGCTTATTGGCGCCGCATCCGATATCCAGTTTCATTGTTCGAACCCCCTAACACATGAATACTCTATTAGTTTCTAGTGTATGGAGTCCAAGGCTAGCCTGTATATACGCTTGCCCACCGAAACGAAAAACGTGCAGAGCACCTATGTGCCCTGCACGAAATGTTACCTAAATGACATCGCGAGCTGTAACGAATGTCTTATCCCAAATGCTGCCTTTGAACGTAGAGATTGTGACACCGATTCCTACACGGTACGTTTGAAGTACTTTGCCATTGCCCATATAGATGCTGACATGATTGATTTTACCATCACGATTCGTATCCGAGAATATAAGGTCGCCTGGTTTCAGGTTGCTTTTCAGCACTCTAACACCTTTGACTGCTTGCTGTCTCGACGAACGCGGAAGGCTGATGCCGTTCTTCTTATAGATGTACTGCACGAAAGAAGAACAATCAAATGCGCTCGTAATGCCGGATTTGGCACCGAATTTGTAAGGAACGCCCATATATTGTTTGCCCTTATTAATGATGTTATTCGCAACGACAGAATCGGATGCTGCGTGTGTCGTCTTCGGCGTAAGAAGCATGCTTCCGGCAAAAGCGATAGATAGGCTGAGTGCTACACCTGCTAGTTTTCTACCTATACGCTTGTTTGTTGTGTTATTCATGTCTTCCTCCTATTAATTGAGAGTAAAGTGTGATTACTGGATGTCATGATCACCTGGAGACCACTATACCACAGCAAAAAAAACCACTACTTACCAATGTGGAGGAAAACTCTTCATTACGAACGCTTTCACTGTCATTGTTAGAATACGATTAGAAAACATTCATGCAATTCCCATTGACAATGAGAAAAGGCCAATCAGGGAAGTCCTGATTGGCCTCTTGCTTAATAACGTATGGTTTAAGTGCGTTTTATGAGTGTGAAATCATCATAATGAAAGCCTGGTGCTACAACGCAAGATACAAATACAGGTTCATCGCCGAGCGGCTTGGCCATCTGCCAAACATTCGCCGGTACTAACGCTTGCGGCCGTTGTCCTTTCGCGATATCCGGTCCAATAATGATCTCTTCGGTCGTTTCCGGATTCTCTCCTGTACCGCCTAAGCGAAGCAGAAGCGGGCTGCCGGAGTGCCAGAGCCACAGCTCATCGGATAACACGGTATGCCAGTCCGAAGTTTCATCCGGGTGAAGAACGAAATAAATGGAGGTTGCCGCAACACGAGCGCCTGAGTAGCGTTCACCTAGAATAGCTTGCGGAATCTCGAATGAAGCCTTCCACAATTCTTTGTACCAGCCGCCTTCCGGATGCGGTTTGAGGTCCAAAGCTTGTACAAGCGGTGATAATTCTTTTGTTAACATCAGTTGGTTTGCTCCTTTTGAATCTCTCTGTATAGCTCTATAAGTCCATCTCCATGTTTCAATTTAACTTATGTCGTGCCAAGTTGTAAACGGCCATGGATCTCCGCTAAGAGATCCATGGCCGTTTTTCGATTTATTGGATGACTCCGCATACAATCCGATTTCCTGAATTACCGGAAGGGTCGGTTGCATAGTCATCGGCTTTCTCATGGATGACAAGCGAAGTGCCGCCTGTCTTCCGGAGGGAATTGGGGTGGTTCGGCGCTAACGTAACGATTCGTGTCTCGATATCCAATTTAACGGAACCGTCTGCTGCTACGGTGATATTCGGCAAATCCCCAACATGGAACCCCTTTGGATTGTTAAATCCATGCTGTTTTGTCTGCGGGTTGAAATGCGCGCCGGCTGTCTTAAAGTCAGGTGCTTCGCATTTGCCGGTTTCGTGAAAATGGATGCCATGTACGCCGGGCGGCAAGTTCTTGGCTTCAACATGAAGCACGACTGCATCGTTTTTCTGTGTCAGTGAAGCCATTCCGACTTCGGTGCCGGCTGCACCGACCAGTTTAACTTGTACGACGGCTGGCGTTGTTTCTTGAACGGGGTGCGCGCCGGCAGGACCGCCAATGGTTGCGGCCAGCAAGACAAAGCAAACCGCTGTTCGGCTTGTGTGTAGCAGAGTTCTTTTCATTGCGCTGCGTAATCCTCCTGTGAATTCATCTCATAGCTCTTGCTTATCATTACCTACTTTATAGTTGCTCAAACGTGAATGCTGCTTAGCATATCTTGTCGCATATTTGGATTGGTAGCGGCTTCGATTTGTGTTAGCTTAAGGGGGAGATGTCTTATTTAACCAAATGTCTTATCTATCCAAGCATAAGCGGGAGGCTAAATGATGAATTTGATTCGAGTTGGGATGATTGGAACCGGTGGAATTGCGGGGTGGCATGCGCGTCAACTGTCGGAGCTATCGGAAGTACAGATTGCATCGGTAGCGGACCCGAACACGGCTGGCAGGGAGCAGTTTATTGCTCAGAATCAACTAGGTGATATTCCGGCATTCTCGGATTACTCCGATATGTTGAATGAGGTGGAGCTCGATGCGGTCGTCATCTGTTCGCCGCATACGCTGCACTTTGAACAAGCAAGCGCTGTATTACGCAAAGGGCTTCATGTGTTGATCGAGAAACCGATGACTTGCTCCTCCGAGGAAGCGAAAGCATTAATCGAGCTTGCTAACGATGCGGGCAAAATCATGCAGGTATCGTATCAGCGACATTTTCAACCTGAGTTTCTCTACATCCGGGATGCCATTGCCAGAGGAGAGATCGGTAAGCTAACTTCCATTACCGCATCCTTGTATCAGGAGTGGAAGCAGGGAACACCTGGCTCCTGGCGCCAAGACCCTTCATTGTCAGGCGGCGGATTCTTGATGGATTCCGGAAGCCACATTATTGATGTTCTGCTATGGACCACAGGCCTGACTCCGGTTGAAGTCAAGCCTCAGCTGCACATGCATGGCACTCCCGTAGAAATTGACACCTTCACTTCCATTCGATTTGCAGAAGGCGCTGTTGCCGGTCTTAATCTCGTCGGTTACTCCCCATGCTGGCATGAGACATTTGTATTCTGCGGCGAAGAGGGCGGGATATTCTACGATAACGGCCGCATTACGCTTCGCCGGTTGAGACAAGAGCCTATTGTGCCTGAGCTGCCGAGCGCTGCCACCAATCAAGACAAGAGCTTTATTGATGCTATCTTAGGTCGTCATGCTGTGCTTGTTCCAGGCGAGTATGCACTTAAGGTTGTGCGATTATCCGAGATGATCTATGAAGCAGCCGGTTATTCTCCGCTAGGACATTTGGAATCTGAGGAGGTATGCTAGATGACATATTCAATCGGTATGCGAATTCCGCCCATCATTGGCCGCGCAGGTATAAGCCAAACTGCCGCATGGGCAGCGGAAATCGGACTCGACATCTTGGATGTTTCCGAGTTGACTCCGGAAGTGAAGCAAGCCTGCAGTGAGTTCGGAATCGGCATCGGTTCCGTCGATGCGCGGCATACCGCACAGCTGCTTAGCCGCGACGATGCACGCCGCTCCGATGCGGTCGAGGCGACGAAACGCCAAATGGACACGATGGCTGAGCTTGGCGGAAGTGTTATGTTTATGTGTTTGGTTCCGGAAGATCACACGCTTCCTCGCTCGGAAGGGTTCGCAATATGGAAGGATTCCTTTCCGGAAGTCGTTCGACATGCCGAGCAGCGCGGCATCTATATCGCCATTGAAGGTTGGCCGGGGCCGGCGCCGCATTATCCAACGCTGGGCTGTACGCCTGAAATGTGGAGAGCTATGTTTGAGGCAATCCCTTCGAAGCATTTTGGACTCAACTATGATCCTTCCCATCTCGTGCGCCTTGGCATCGATTACTTACGTGCGTTATCAGAGTTCGGTGAACGCGTTAATCATTGTCATGGCAAGGATACGGAGCTTCTAAACGATGAGCTGTATGAATGCGGCGTGCTGCCGGCTACATTCGGCGCGAAATACGGATTCTCGGAAGGCTCATGGCGTTATACAATACCTGGTCATGGCGCAGTCGAATGGAGTAAGGTGGCTGTGCGATTGGATCGCCTCGGGTATAAAGGGGCTATCAGCATTGAACTGGAGGATCATCGTTTCTGGGGATCCTTGGAGCAGGAACAGCAGGGTATAGTGAAAGCGGCGGAACACTTGCGGACTTATTTTAAATAAAAGAGAGGAACGAGAATCGAAGTGTCGATCATGGACACCAGGTTCTCGTTTTTCATTAAACGTCCATGAAACGAGGCGACAGCCGTTTGACCTTGTTCGTTTCATTTTAGTACACTTAATGTAAGGAGTGGATATGAAAGTGGACCAAATTCATTTTACATTAAGCGAAGCGAATGCACTTTTACCGCAGCTGCAGGAAGATTTGCTAAAGCTGCAGCTATTGACGCAGCAATTCGAAGAAAAGTTTGATGAACTGCAAGTACTGAAGGCAAGTACGGATAGAGAAAACGACGATCCATTCTTTGAGGTGGAGAGTCAACTAGAGTTTATGCGTATGGAAATAGACCTGCACATCGGAAATTTTGATCGGAAAGGCGTTTTTCTCAAAATGATCAACCCTGGATTGATTGATTTCCCTTCGATTCTCAATGGTGAGGAAATTCTAATCTGTTGGAAGCAAGGCGAGGATCGAATCTCTCACTATCACGGCTGGAATGACGGTTTTATGGGGCGCAAGGCGTTTCCGGAAGCGTGAAAAAAGATTAAAAAACACTCATAAAGGAGCCTGGTTGACTCAGGCTTCTTTTTTGTTCGCTAAATAAGGAATGTCCCTCGACAAAAGTACATATTTTTCTTACAGAAGGTTTGACATGCTTTTCAGAAGATAGCATTTACAATCTAACCTATATCGGAAAGGCCCTTAAATCCAAGGAAGAGGTGTTTCAATGACTAGAACCATCCAGTGGAATGTAGTGGCTTATATGATTTGCGCTCTGTTTGTGACGACGGCTATCCTATCCTTTACCTTTACAAATGCACTATGGAATTCCCAAATAGCAGGATTATCTGCTCCGCACTGGATTCAAAACAAGTCCGTTGCGACCACATCGCCAGCCGCAGAAGTCATGCATCTCCCGAAATCAATGTTCCAACCCGCTACGGTTATCCCCAAAGCATCGGCTGAAATTGTGGAGCTGATTCGCAAAATCCCCGCGCCTGCTGCGTCTGCCGTTATTCCAAAGGCAAATCCTCTCCATACATATAAAGTAACCGCGTTCTACCTCAATGTACGTTCAATGCCTGATGCAAGCTCGAAAATCCTAACGGAAGTGAAGCAAGGAGAGATGCTGCAAATTGTGAGTGTAACTGAAACCGGATGGCTGGAGCTCAAAGGCGGCGGGTATGTTCATGGTGGCTACGCAGAGCAAGTACCGCAAGCAGCACAATCGAGTGCAGTGCCTGCAGACAAAGTGAAATCCGCTAAAGTTGAAGTGTCCACTGCATCTGTTATTCATAAGACGGTTAAGAAGGTGAATGCGCCAACGGCTGCTATTGATAATTTACCCCTAAAGACGAAGAATGTAATCACAATCGAGAAACTGGCAAAACCATCATCAAAGGTGATGTCAGACTCAGGCCTCACGAAAGAGCAGATCGCTACGATCTTTAAAGGAACGAAGCTTGCCGGTCATGGTCTCGAAGCGGCTGTTATCGCCATCGAAGATAAATATGGCATCAATGCTTTCTTCACCATCGCCGTCATGAAGCTTGAAAGCGGTAACGGATCGAGCCGGTTGGCGCAAAATAAAAATAATTTATTCGGTTTGAACGCCGTCACAGGCAAAAACGCCTATAAAAAGGCCTTTACCTTCGCCACTAAGGGGGAGAGCGTGCGGAAATTCGGACAACTCCTCTCGGCCAACTACGTAGAGCGCGGATATACGACGATCGAGAAGGTTGCGAAGAAGTATTGTCCTGCTAACGGTCGATGGGCAGGGCATGTCCGAAGTATTATGCGAAGTGATTTTCTGAAATTAGCTTAATTACCGTCAATCACCTGTTGACAGAAACTAACGAGTCATGTTACATTTCCATGAGTGATCACAAGCAGTTGCAACGAAACATTGAATGAACTTCATAATATAAATTCGTATAACCTCACGATCTAACAGGGTGAGGGTATCTACAGGAAGCCTTAACTTCCTTACTACGAATACGGAATGATCAGTTGATGATTCTGTATTTGTGGTAAGGAAGTTTTTTGTGTTTGTTCATGAATTGCAGCAAGTTTTGAGAGGGGCATCTAAGATATGAAATATATGATTTCTGTATTTCTGGGCGCGGTCAGTTACGGCATTCTGTCGACGATCGTAGTTAAAGCTTACGGAGAAGGATACAGCTTAGGCGAAGTTGTAGGTACTCAGCTTCTGACGGGATTTATCTTATCATGGCTGCTGGTCATGATACTGAAAGTACGCAGTAAACGTCAGGCTGCAAAGTCAAACGGGGCGGTTCAGCAACCTGTGGGCTTAACATGGAAACAACGCTTCATGCTAATGTCGGCAGGTATACCGACAGCGATGACAGGCTTGCTGTATTATCAATCGTTGCGCTACATTCCGAATTCACTTGCGATTGTGCTGTTGTTCCAATTTACGTGGATGGGCGTTCTCATTCATGCGATCAGCACACGTAAGCGTCCGAATGGTATTATGCTGCTGACGCTTGGCATCTTGTTCGGAGGTACGCTGCTCGCTGCCGGTATAATGGAACAGGGCATCTCTGAGTTTAATGTACTTGGAATCGTGCTTGGCTTGCTCGCAGCAGTCAGCTACTCGCTCTTTATTATTTTCAGCGGGAAAGCTGTACCGACTGTTCATCCCGCTCAGCGCAGCGTATGGATGATTACTGGCGGACTGATCTTCGTGTTTATTCTATTCCCGCCGGTATATCTGTTTAATGGCGTGATCTGGAGCAGTTTGCTGCTCTTCGGTTTCTTGCTTGGGCTGTTCGGCGCCTTTATTCCTCCCGTATTGTTTGCGGCAGGTGTTCCGCATATCGGCGGAGGTATGGCCGGTATTCTTGGCGCCTCGGAGCTGCCAGTGGCGGTTATGCTCTCAGCGGTTGTCCTGCATGAGCAGGTGAGTGCACTGCAGTGGGCCGGCGTCGTTCTCGTGCTTCTAGGTGTTGCATTGCCTGAACTGCTTAAAGGTACAAGAAACAAAGGAAACTCCCGTAAACAACTTGAATACTCTGCAGGTTAGCTCATCTTGTTGACTTACGTGCTGTAAAATAATGAAGCCCGATTCCATAAGGAACGGGCTTCATGTTTTGTATCCGAGCGATTATCGGTTACTCTTCGTCTTCTGCTTCATTAGCAGCAACATTTGCCGCAGTTTGGTTCGAAGCCGGGTTGTGTTGGAAGACTTCAGCCGCTTCTTCTGCGGAGAATTCGGTGTCTGCTGCACCTGCAACCGGAAGTTTGTTTAGTGCTACGGATTGTACATCTGCTTTGGAAACTTCATTTTGTCCGTTTGCCATGTGTGTGATCCTCCTCATTCTTGTAAATTGCAACAGACATTAATATACCCAAGCAGGTATGACAATTATGCATGGCGAATTTGAAATTAAACTTTATATCGATTTTAGCCGTTATTAAGATTAGCTTCATTTTTATTTCATGCCTAGCTGTTAAAATAATGGAGCAGCAAGAAGCAATCGTAAGGAGGAACGTTTCAGATATGAAGAGGAGAAAGAAGAAAATCCCCGGCGTGGCCTGGTTGGCGTTATTCATCCTTGCCGCGGCTTCATTCATAGTCCAAGCCCAGGATCGTGTCAATGGTTCAAGTGAGCATGATCCAACCGAAGGAGAGCCGGTCACCGCGAGTCAGAATCTGCTGCTTGCAGGCAAGACCGTTGTCCTGGATGCCGGACATGGCGGCAAAGACGCCGGTTCGATCGGACAGCAAGGGACGTTCGAGAAGGATGTTACGCTGCAGACGGTCATGCATATTCGGGACGAGCTGGTGAAGAGGACGGGAGCAACCGTCGTATTGACACGCCAAGATGACGAGACGGTGTCGCTTGATCAGCGAGTGAATATCGCCAATGAATCGAAGGCGGATGTGTTCATCAGCGTTCATTACGATGCTTTCGAATCCGATGATGTCGCAGGAATGACGACGTACTATTACAACGAATCTGATCTTGGACTGGCGGAGCTCATGCATGGCGAACTTGTGAAAGGGATCGATGCCAAAGATCGCGGTGTGAAGCTGGGCAATTATCAAGTCATTCGTGAGAACGCCAGACCGGCGCTGCTGCTCGAGCTTGGGTATATTTCGAATGATGCGGAGGAAGAGCGTATGCAGTCAGCCGCGTTTCAGGAGAAGGTATCGAGCACGATTGTAAATGGTATTATTGATTATCTATCCTAATCGTCAACGGCACAAGTGATGACCACTTGTGCCGTTTTTTTTGGATGGATGCTTTGAAGTTACATCAAGAACGTTCCGATCACAATTGACGATCCGAGAATAATGGCGCGGAGCAGCTGTGCAACGGATTTGTTGCCCTTGGCGATCTCTTCGCAAACGTTTAGTTTAGGCGTAAGGAAATCAAATAGGACGTAGACGAGACAGAGCAGAAGGATGCCTATTCCCGACCAGATGAGCATCGCCTCCCAATCATGGGAGCTGTAGGAGACCATGGCAACGATGATGCCAAGTCCGAGCAGCTTGCTGCCCATGTAGATGCCTGCAGCTTCGTTTCCTTTTCTAATTTCCTCCCAATCATTGAAACGCGTAAGCTTGCTGAATACGAATGAACCAACAAGCAGTGCAGCCAGCAAAATGAGTATCCCAATTCCTACATTCAACAGATCGTTACCAAAGTTATTCACGCCTTGATCCTCCTTGGGTTGTGTATGTAATTGCAGCCGGGCAATAATAGGCCATATCTCCGGTAATTTTTCCGCCTATACGGGGCAGTAAGCCGGCATAATGACCGCCAATAACATAAGCTCCTGTAAGCAGATAGCCATCGAAAGGGCCATCCTCCGTCTCCACACTAGCTTCTTGCATCTGGAACATCTGCTGATATATTTTCGGCTGGTTGTCGTAATAGTCTTGCACCTCTAGGACATCTGCCTCCTCATGACCCCATTCCGCTTGCTGGAAATGTCCTGCGTCATCATAGAGGGATGTGCCTTTCCCTTCACGTCCCCAGTATCCTTTGGCTACATAAGGCATTCCGGCTTGAAGAAACGGAGATGCTTCATAGTAAGTCGGCAGCAGGTAGCGCTCTATATCCGCGATGTCCTTATGGTCGAGAAGGGTGAACCCAATGAATTCCTCGGTCTGTTCTCGTCGTTCGTAGAGCGACCAGATTAATGCCATAAACCCTTTGCTTTGCGTAATGATGCTTTGTGCCGGATTGATTAACCCGAGCTTTCCCTCGGCAACGAGCTGAATGAGCACTTCACCAATTGGCATGTTTTCATGTTCTTCGTCTGTATCGTGAATCAAATATTCGAGCGGATAGAGGCGATATAACACGGCAATACGTTGACCGCCGGCATAGAGTCCGTCACCAGGTAAAATCTCGAGCTCTTCGAGTGGTACATAGAGTGTTTCATATCCAAGCTCATTTACCGCCTGCATCAAATACTCCGTATTGGTCCGATCCTCGAGATGCCAGCCATAACTGGAAAATACAATTGGGCCTACCAGACCTTGTTCAGCGTAATGCCGAATCAATTGACCGAAGGCCGTCTGTATCTCGCTTCGCATCCCGCTTGAAGCAGCTGTGTACGTGGAATGAGCGTGAACTAGCTGTTCTGCCAGATAGGCTGTTTCAGGAATGCCTGTTGGCGTATCCGTGTTATTCTCGATACATTTCATGCCATGCCCGCTAATGATCCAATCCTGTCTGGAAACGCCGTGATACGGAACCTGCATTCGAGCTGCGGACAAGAGAGAGGGATGAAGTCCTAACTTTTGGATGAGAAAGTCATCAGGCAAAACAGTTTGGGCGAATCGAAGCACCTTCCAGTAAATGCGGTCAACCGCTTCGGAAGCGGCTTGCAGCGCGGCTGCCTCTTCTGGCAGGAATAGCGTTAAAGCAGGAAGACAGTACTGCTTGCCGTTCATCCGGTGATAGGGGATTCTTTGGGCGATCTCTCCGCTAAATATCTCATCATGCTTCCCTTCGAGCTGCACAATCCGATTTATCATGCCTTATCCTCCACTGCTGCTGCCGCTGCTGCCAAATCCTTTGAATGAGCCCGAGCTGCTGTTAGAGCCTTTCACGACACCGGAGCTGCTGCTTGAACCGTTAGCGTTGTAAGTCGGACTCTTAGTCCTAGAACCGCCGCTGGAGTAGTAAGTACCGCCAGTACCGCTGGAATACCCATCATCACAATCCTCGTAGTTCGGATCGCAGTTGTAGCTGGAGCTGGTGTTACATCCGCTTAATGCGACTGGCACGGCGAGCAATAGCGCGAATTTCAACACCTTGGCGGACTTCATATCGTCTTTCATCTAAACGTGTACCTCCTTCAAGTACAATAGGACTTTGTTGCGATCATCATCGAGTACGGAGTATATAGACTCGAACGTGCGCGTTTGCTTCACCAAGTAATGATCTAGGAGCAATCTGGCAATATCTTGTGACCCTTGCGATCGCACCAGCTGTTCGCCTAATTCGAACTTGCTTCCGTTCCAATAGAGGAACTCGGTTTCCAGAAACACGGATCGGTCGCATCGCTCAAGCAGTGCAGGCTTAATGTCCGCTCCGAAGTAATCAAGGTCACTATCTTTGAAAGAGGCTGCATAGATAAGATGGACACCGCTATCCTCGGACTCATGTGAGCTGTGATGGAGCAGCCTGTTCTGGATGACGGTTGCGTTGACGAGCTTGCGGACGAATAGCTCATCCGTATCCACCGAGTATTGTTTGAGCGTTCGTACTACTCGCTGAGTGGACTCATCCCATTCCTGATAACTAATCGTATGCATTAAGCGCGCACTCCCTTGGCTATAGTCTGATAGACTTCGGCATCACAGACGACGAAGAGCTTGGCGTCCGCTGGAATAGGAGCGTTCAACTTCGTGTTGATGGACATGTCTCCGCGATCTGAAATCAATGTCGCGCCTTGTTTCAATAGCGAGAGGAAGGCATCCTCGTACGTCCTCCACTCCGGTGAGACGGATACCGGGAACACATCAGCGCCATGTTGACGACTCAGCAGCTGGGTGAAGATTTCAACGCTGCCATCATTCAGGGCTGAACGAACCGCGAGCCTGGCCACGGCATCATGAGAGAGTACGAATTCATTCACTTTGACATGTTTGAAATTGTGGATGTGCTTCTCCAGCATGATCTCCACTGTCGTGTGCACCTGCGGGGCAATGCTTTCGATGCTGGAGGCGATCAACAGCGATTTGCCGT
The DNA here is from genome assembly GCF_059383735.1 of Paenibacillus sp. N22P23. NCBI lineage: Bacteria > Bacillati > Bacillota > Bacilli > Caryophanales > Paenibacillaceae > Paenibacillus > Paenibacillus sp. N22P23. The sequence goes on along the minus strand of NZ_JBXENT010000001.1, from coordinate 1,388,158 downwards.
CGACAAGTGAAGATTCATCGATGCGATAATCGGCGAAGATGATGGCTGCTCTTGCGCTGGCGATGCCGGCTTTCTCCAGGATATCACTGGAGCTGGGATCACCGCTGACAAAATGCACATTGTGATGCTCATAGGGATGTTGATCGATAGCATCGATTATTACGATATGAGAAGAAGGAGAAATCGATAACAGTTCTTCCACTGCGTATCTGGCTTTCTTGCTCCAATTGATAAAGATGACATGCTGTTTACCGGAATAGGTCAACTTACCAGCTCTCCTTTGTCGATGATACTGTGAGACCGAATCAATGATTTTGCCGATAATCAAACTAAGTAAGCCGATGCCAAACACATAAATGAAAATGGTAAGCACTTTGCCAGCGATCGTGTGCGCAAAATAATCGCCGTAGCCCACCGTAGCCATCGTGGTCATCACCCAGTAGAAGGCGTTGAACCAAGTTTCGAATGTCTCAGGCTCCAGCCAGTACGCTAAAGTGGAGAGGATCAGCAGGAAGGCTAGGAAGAGAATGGCTACAGCCGAGTTTTTAAGCCTTAGCAGCTTCAAAGACAGCGTGTGCAGAAACAGTGGCATGAAGTGGAGCCTCCTTCTCGAATAAGCATCGCAGTGCACTGTAACCCGCGAAGCCCTTTACAATAGTACACTATTTCAGTTCATACGAGAACCGTATCCATAGGTGTCAATTAATTGAAAAATCAAGAGAAGGATACAGTTCGAAAGTAGGTCGTTTGCAGTCTACATGAGCGTAAATATTTATTGTTTGCAGGGGGTGTTTTCCTATATAATCAAGCATAGTAACGGAATGGAGGCGAAGGAACGCATGTTAATCCGACAACTAGGTAAACGTGAAACTTCAGCATCCATTTCAATTTCATATGTGATCCGTAAACACTAAGGCAATTGCTTTAGTGTTTTATTTTTGCCTGAGGAGGATTGTAATGAGCACATACAAGAGGGTACTTATCAAGTTAAGCGGCGGTGCTGTTGCTGGCAGCAGCGAGTTTGGGTTTGATCCAGGCAGACTGGAGCATATCGCAGGTGAGATCTTGTCGGTGGTGAGCAAAGGTGTTGAGGTATCCTTAGTTATTGGCGGAGGCAATATCTTTAGAGGCAATATGGCGGAGAGCTGGGGAATTGAGCGCGCGGAAGCCGATAATATCGGCACGCTTGCAACGGTTGTGAACAGTTTGATGCTAAGAGGCGTGTTGAAGGCGAAAATCAGCAACGAAGTGCGTGTGATGACAGCCATTCCGCTCACTTCTGTTGCTGAGCCCTACATCCGGCTGCGAGCGATACATCATTTGGAGAAAGGATATATCGTAATCTTCGCGGGTGGAAATGGCCAACCGTATGTCACTACGGATTATCCCTCTGTTCAGCGGGCCATTGAAGTGAATTGCGATGCGCTGTTTGTAGCGAAGCAAGGGGTGGATGGCGTATACGAGGCAGATCCGAAGAAGAATAGCGACGCAAGGAAATTCCGATCTCTTCACTATAATGATGTCATCAAGCATGACTTACGGGTGATGGATCAGTCCGCATTCTTGCTGGCGCGCGATTACAAGCTCCCAATCCATGTCTTCAATTTCGATGAGCCCGGCTCGATGGCTGCCATATGTGATGGTGAAGCGATCGGTACCTCCATTAATAGTCAATCCATCATGAGCTTTGCTTGAGGATAAGAACAAATAAGGCTGTCTCTAACGTGCGTAGTTGCACGATGGAGACAGCCTTCTCTCATTCAATGACTCAGCAGCTGTTACCTTTGGACTTGTTGTCGCTCTCTTCCGAGAGCTTCTCGCCGTATTGATCCAAGCGCCCCGGATGGGATGCCGGACCTTTATTCTTCGGTTTGCTGTTTCGACCTGTCATGGTAATGCTCACCTCCGTCATCCATAAGATGAGCGGAGGGAGCTGAAATCATGCACCGCGACGCAAACTGCAGCGTGCCCTGGATTACCCTATATCTACAGCGTGAGCAGGAGCATGAGTACCGCTTGCTTGAGGACGCTTCAATGTAACAGCGAGCAGCAGACCGAATATAGCTAGCCCGGCAAGTGCTAAGTAAGTATCATGGAACCCATGTGCCATCGCATCAGGCATTGGTTTCTCTCCCTCAGCAACGTGATGCGTTGTACGGCTGACGATTAATGTCGTTAATCCTGCGACTGCAAACGATGTAACGACTTGCTGTGCAGCACTTGTAAGTGACGTGACTCTGCTGACCAAATTGCTTGGCGCAGATTGAATGAGATGGGTGTTCAGCGCCAGGAAGGACAAGCCCATTCCCATTCCAAGCATAGCACGGGGCACAAGGAACATGACTGCACTGTCGGTTGGGTCAATACGTGAGATGAGGAATGCGCCTACAGCAACAATCGACAAGCCGGTGACAACAAGCGGTCGAGCGCCGATTTTGTCGTATAAGCGCCCTCCGATCGGCATAAATAGCCCGGCGGCAAGCGCTTGAGGCAATGTCCACATGCCGGCATGGAACGCGCTCATTCCCATGAGCTCTTGCATGAAATAAGGCACGGTGAAGATAATCCCGAACATTACAAACTGCAGAACCCACTGGACGATAATTCCGCGTGTAAACAATGGCGAGCGGAATACACGAAGCTCCAGCAGCGGTTCTTTCTTGCGTTTGAGTTCAACGATGATAAAGAGAATAAGCGATACGGAACCAACGACCAGACCGATGATCGTCTTGTCTGACGTCCAGCTTGTGGAGCCTTCGCTAAGTCCGTAAGATAAGCCAGCAAAAGCAAGGGGTCCGAGTATAATGCCCCACATATCAAGCGAAGTGAACGACTTCTTCGGCAGCTTCGGCAGCAGCGTGACACATAGGATGACGCCGAGGATGCCGATCGGAACGTTGATGAAGAAGATCCATTCCCAAGCGACATAATCGACTAGATATCCAGCTACGATTGGACCTAGTGCAGGTGCCAGCAGAATAGGCATTCCCATTAGCCCCATGATCGAACCTGCTTTCTCGGGAGGGCTGAGCTGATACGTCATCGCAAATGCGATTGGAAGCACCATACCGCCGCCGAGCCCTTGCAGAACGCGGTACATAATGAGCTGTTCTGCTGTCGTAGCCAGTGCGCACAACACCGATCCGATTGTAAATAGAATGAGTGAAATGATGAAGATTTGCTTCGAGCCGAATCGATCTGTCATCCAGCCGGCTAGCGGGATAACGGCTGCTTGAGCCAGCGCGTAACCGGTAACGGTCCACTGCACGACACTTAATGTGCTGTCAAAATCTTTAACAAGAACAGGAATAGCTACATTGACAGCGGTGCTGTCAAGAATAACCATGAAGATGCCGACAATAATGGCCAGCAAAGGCCCTACAAGTTGTCGCATAGAGGTAAAAGGTATTACAGGTGATTCCGTTCGCGCAGCGCTCATGGCAGCCTCCTTGATTAAATTTCCAACCTACTTTTACCACTTTACTTTCCCGTTCACAGGTTGTCAAAAAGGTTCTGAAAAAAACAAAAGAGAAGCGAAAATCGCCTCTCTGCGCCTTCTTATTCGGTTTCGGCTTCCGGCTCTACATCGCGAAACGCTTGATTATAACAGCGCCTGCAAACCGGTTTATAATCTTCATTGCCGCCGATCTGGATTTGCGCGCCTGCATTAACGGGCTGCCCATCGCGAAAGCGGATCACCATCGTTGCTTTACGATCGCAGAACCAGCAGATCGTTTTGATTTCTTCGATCTTATCGGCCTGCACGAGCAGGTTGTAACTGCCTTCGAACAGTTGATTCTGGAAGTCATTCTTCAGGCCGAATGCCATAACCGGGATGTTCAGCTCATCAACTACCTGCGTGAGCTCTAGGATATGGTGCTTCTTCAGAAACTGAGCTTCATCGATGAGTACACAATAAATTTTGTTCGGACCGGATGATGTAGATAAATGCGATTTGACGCTTTCATACAGGTTCGTATGTTCGTCGACCGGAATGGCGGCTCGCTCGAAGCCGACTCTTGAGCCGACCAGCTCAGCTCCGTCTCTTGCACTGAAAGAGGGGGAATAAATGAGGACTTGTTTGCCTTGCTCCTCGTAGTTGTGGGCAACTTTAATGATTTCAAACGATTTCCCACTATTCATCGTGCCATATTTGTAATAGAGCTGCGCCATCTGAATCTCTCCTAAGCAATATCGTCCTTTACTTATTTAACATATTTAAATGAAAGTGACAAGCCTGTTTTGCAAAACGAAACAGGCTGCCGGGCGGTGCCGGCAGCCTGCAAGAAATGCGGGCAATGGAGCTACAGGTGTAGGATTTACATTTTTCCTTTGAGGTCCATCAGATACTTGAATACAACTCCGAATGCACCGACGTAGTAAGCGGTCAACATCATCCAGCCCCAGTGATCGAGAGACTGCATGTTCGCAAACATGAATAATGGTAATACAAAGTAAACCATGTCTTTGAGATACCCAAGTACAAAATCGGTGGAAAATGTGCCTGACTTCATCATTTTGAACATATCCATTAAGAAGTTCAGGCCCATGAATCCGAGTACTGCCCACATCGAGTAGAGCATCCAGTCTGTGAGTGCAAATGTCATTAGAATCACCTCCCCTAAAGAAAGAAGAGTTCTTGCATACGTTATCATATGAAGCATGGACGATATGCGTACTGGGGCAACGCTCATTTTTGGGGCGAGCAATGTTCGGAAAGCTTGAAGTAATACCGCCCTAACGAGTACAATATGGCGATAGCACCAGAAGGAGATGGAAGACCACGATGACAGCGTTGCTAGATGAATTCAATCAAACATCATACCCGGTTACCGGGCACAGCAAGTATACGGTACAGATTTTACTGGATGCGTTTCGCGAAATGGACGGGAGTGCGGAGAGCGACGTATACGGAAACGGGAAGCTGATCGAGGATTTTCAACGTAAAATGGCCGACTTTCTCGGCAAAGATACCGCGGTGTTCTTCCCGAGCGGAACGATGGCTCAGCAGATTGCGCTTCGCATATGGAGTGATGAGCTAGGCAGCAAGAAGGTGGCCTATCATCCGTTATGCCATTTGGAAATTCACGAGAAGGATGGGCTGAAGGAGCTGCATCATCTGGAACCGATTCTGCTCGCGGACAAAGAGCGGTTGATTACACTGGAAGATGTAGTGAGCATGAAAGAAGACATTTCTTGTTTGCTTCTCGAGCTTCCGCAGCGAGAGATCGGCGGCCAGCTGCCATCCTTCGAAGAGCTTAAAGCCATAGCGGCACATTGCCGTGAACGTGGAATTAAGCTGCATTTGGACGGGGCAAGATTATTCGAAATTTTACCGTACTACGGCAAATCGGCAGCGGAAGTCTGCGCATTATTTGATAGCGTATATGTATCGTTCTATAAAGGCATCGGCGGCATAGCAGGGGCGATCTTAGCCGGCGGAGAGGCTTTCACCGAGCAGTCCAAAATATGGAAGAGACGACATGGCGGCGATCTTATCAGCCTGTATCCCTATATCGTAAGCAGCGATTATTATTTCGAGCAGCGAGTGGGGAAGATGGGGCAATATCACGAATCAGCAGTTGAATTGGCGAAACTGTATAACGAATGTGAAGGGCTGAGGACGAATCCGCAATTACCGGTGTCGAATATGTTCCATGTTCACGCAGCGATCTCTAAAGACAAATTAGAACCGATCTTCTTAGCGCTCTACAAGGAGACGGGAATTGGACTAACGCGTTATATTAATGTCGTTAATGAATCAGCTTGCTCCTACGAAGTCAGTCTCGGTGACCGTTATAGCAAGATTCCTGCGTCGCAGTTGAAAGAAGCCTTTGCCTTACTTCAACAGAAGCTGAAAGATATCGTCGTATAACGATCATAGTTGTGTGTATGAAGACAGGTTGTCCTTATAGGGCAGCCTGTCTTTGTTATTGGGTATCGTGGAATAATTGCTGACAGGGTATGGCAAAATATGAAATGCGATGAAGTCAGAAGAGAACGATGAGGTGTGCTGTGGAATTTTTCCTTCGATTATTCAAATTTCTTAATCGTAACCATATTCGATCCTACAAACCAATGAAAGAAGACCACACACCTGAACGCAGTCAGCTGCATGCCAGCTTGAAGGTGAATGTCGATTCGATCAGCGCGATTTTCAGCAAAGCGCCCGACCTTGTTATTCGTTCGTTTTACTATAAACAGACAGGGAGCCAGGCTGTACTTGTCTACTTGTCTGGACTGGCGGATAAGAACTCAATCAACAATAACGTGTTGAATCAATTGATGTTTGAATCCGTTGAAATAAGCAATGGGATGAGCGGAAAAGGCGTTCTTCCGGTACTTCCCGTCACGCTTGGCGATATACGCACACTGACCACTCTAAAGCATGTCGAGCTATCGGTTCTAGAGGGTCAGAGCGTCTTTATCATGGATGGTCAACAGCAGGCGTATGCCTTTGACACGCAGGGCTGGCCGCAGCGAGCGATTACGGATTCTCAAATCGAAGCTTCTCTTAAAGGAGCTCATCAAGGATTTATAGAAACTGCAGGACTTAACATCGCGCTTATTCGCCGGTACATAAGCAGCCGAGAGCTTAAGATTAAAGAAATGTACATTGGTGCGAGAGTACCCAGCAAAGTCTCGCTGCTGTATCTGGAGGATGTCACCCATCCGGATCTAATTCAGGAGATGGAGAAACGATTAACTGCATTAAATGTCGATTGTATACTCAATACAGGCGAATTGGCGGAGTATATCGAAGACAATCCGTTCTCGCTGCTACCGCAATTTATAACGACCGAGCGCCCGGATACCGCTGCCTCCCAAATCTTACAGGGGCGCATATGCGTTGTCGTCGACCGTTCATCAAGTGTATTAATTGCTCCTGCCAGCATCGCCGCATTCTTTCAAGGCATTGACGATTACAGTACACGGTGGCCGGTTGCCACGTTTCTGCGTTTATTGCGATTCTTTGCTTGTTTCATTGCTGCTTTCCTGCCGGGGATCTACATTGCCTGCATTTCATTTAATCATGAGGTGATCCCGCTTGACCTGATCCTATCCATCGGTCAGTTCAGAGCCGCAGTACCGTTTCCGCCTTTCATTGAAGCGCTTTTGATGGAGCTTATGCTCGAGATGCTGCGAGAAGCAGGTGTTCGTCTGCCCGCTCCGGTTGGTCAAACGGTAGGGATTGTCGGCGGTATCGTAATCGGACAAGCAGCCGTTCAAGCAGGGATCGTCAGTAATTTGATGGTTGTCGTCGTTTCGTCGACCGCAGTTGCTTCGTTTATTCTGCCGAATTTCGATATGGCTGCATCCATTAGGCTCATCCGATTTCCTGTTATGATCATCGCATCGATATTCGGCTTGATCGGCATCATTGCTGCATTTATGGTGCTTGTCGCACATTTGATCACCTTGAAATCACTTGGTGAACCGTATACAGCGCCTATAGCTCCGCTGCGGTTTGGGGATTGGAAGGATGTATTTATTCGGCTTCCCTTATGGAATATGCTGAAGCGTCCGACGAGCGTGCGATCCCTGCAGAAGAACAGAATGGGGTTAAACCGTCTTGAAGGTGATGAGGAATGAATGGATTGAGCTTGAAAGCTAGCAAAGCAAACTCCATAACGCTGCTGCAGTTTATTCTGATTATCCACAGCATGCAGCTTGGCATAGGTGTCATATCGATGCCTCGCGACCTTGCATTGACCGGAGGAACGGATGGCTGGATCGCCTTATTGATCGGGTATGCCGTGTCGCTAATCGCCAGCATCTTGATCGTTCAGATTATGAAGAAGTATCCGAATGGGACGATCATCGATCTGATCACGCACTATTTTGGCAGATTTATCGCGCATGTAATGTCACTCGTTTTTGGCGTTTACATGTGTATATTTGCCTATTTGATTCTTGATCGTATGGTGCTGCTGATTCGCAGCTGGATCATGCAGCAGTCGCAAGATTATGTATTAATGCTTCTCTTTGTCGTCCCTGCCTATATGATCGTGAAAGGCGGCGTTCGTACTATAGGCAGATATGCGGAGATTGTGGTCATGTGTTCCTTATGGATGCCGCTCGTCTTATTAAGTCTGTTAAACGATGCGCATTGGCTTAATCTGCTTCCTGTTCTTAAAGAAGGATGGATACCGGTGCTGCGGACCGTGAATACGACCATCATTTCTTTCATGGGATTTGAGGCAACGTTCTTTATCTACCCGCATCTGGAGAATAAGAAGAAAGCCATAATGGGTGTCTTGATCGCGAACACGTTAACCTTACTTGTTTATTTGTACGTGACGATCCTTTGCTTCATTGTTTATAGTCCCGATGAAATTCAATTATTTAACGATACGATGCTTACCGTTGTTAAAGTCATCGAATACCGCTTTCTGGAGCGATTTGATATCGTGATGTTGACTTGTTACTTGCTCGTGATATCCAAAACTTGGATTCCTGCGCTTTATATGGCGATGTACTGTACGAAACGGCTGTTTCATATCGGCAAAGTGAGTAAGCATATTATCATTCTTCTTACCGGGATGGTAGTGATTACCTACATCTGGGAACCGGGCTGGAATGCCAGTACGAAGGCGATCCATTATTTCACTTATTTTGGGATGGTCATGGTGTATCTCTTCCCGCTTGGATTATGGGCAGTTCTGTCTGTGATGACGAGTTTCCCGCGGTGGCAAAAATGAGCCGGTTCTATCGCATTACATTACTGTTCCTCATGCTGACAGTCTTGTTAACTAGTTGTAAAGATCGCGTTGATCTGGAGAATATTACGCTCGTACTCATGATTGGCATCGATTTAGACAAGGACAACAATCTCCTGCTTTTCTCCTCTTCACCCGTCTTCAGCAAGGAAGCGAAGAAGAAGAATGAGACGGTAAAAGTAAAAGCGATCACCAGCCGTCAGGCTAGAGGCGAGCTGGAAGCCCGCGTATCTGCTCTCGTAAGTAATGGGAAACTGCAGAATATTCTGATCGGTAAAAAGGTGCTCCAGCACGAGGGATGGATGAATCTGCTCGATGTTTTCTTTCGTGATTCCAAATCCAGAATCAATGCAAGATTAATTGCGGTGGATGGACCGGTGGAGGAGGTTATGTTCTTTACACCGGAAGACAAGCGCAGGCTCCCGCTCCATATTGCCAAACTTGTCGATACCGCGCACATGCGTAATCTCGTTGAAATGACGACTCTCTTTGATTATGTTCGGCTTGTCTTTGAGAAGGGGGTCACACCCTATATGACTGAGCTGCACAAAACGCCTAAAGAGGTAGTCGTAACTGGAACGGCGCTGCTGGACGACAAAGGGATCTTTCAAGGATCGCTCGATCTTATGGAGAATGAACTGCTTCAGGTTTTACAGGATGAGAAATTTGCGGATTTAACAGTGACGCTTATTTTGCCTGATGTAAAGCATAAGAAGTCGATTTTCGAGACAAGAGCGATTAGCTTTTATATTACGGAAGTAATGCGGAAAGTGAAGGTTTCTTATACGGACAATCATTTTCGTTTCGATATCCGATTAAAGCTGCCTATTCATCTGACAGAACAGATGTTTCGTTTAAATGCAGAGAAGCACTCGAGAGATCTAGAATTGATGATCAATAAGCAGATGGAACTGGAAATGAAGAAATTGGTGACGAAAATCCAAAAGCATAAATTGGATCCGATCGGACTTGGGCTAAATGCAAGAGCTTTTCAATACGCGAATTGGAAAAAAGTGCAGAACGACTGGGGCGACGCTTTCGCAAGAGCAGAGGTTAACATTCATGTCGATACAACCATTAAAGATCATGGAGAAATCAATTAGTTGAAGAGGATGCCCAGGCGGGAAGGCTGCGATGGCGACGCGGCCATAACCTGCTTGGGTATTTGCGTGAAATGATTGAGTTGTAAGCCGTCTAACGCTATAATATAACGAGAAAAAAGTCTAACAGAAAAGGTGTCATTCATGAGTATATTAAACGTAGAACGACTGAGCCACGGTTTCGGAGACCGTGCGATCTTCAACGATGTATCTTTCCGCTTGCTTAAGGGAGAGCATATCGGACTTATCGGCGCGAACGGCGAAGGTAAATCCACTTTCATGAACATCATTACCGGCAAACTGCAGCCCGATGACGGGAAAGTCGAATGGTCCAAGCGGATGCGCGTTGGCTATCTCGACCAGCATGCGGTACTGAACAAAGGCATGACGATCCGTGACGTGCTCAAGGGTGCTTTCCAATACTTGTTCGACATGGAACAAGAAATGAACGACATGTACGGAAGAATGGGCGATGTCACGCCGGAAGAGCTGGACCAAATGCTTGAGGATGTCGGGACGATTCAAGACACCCTCACGAATCAGGATTTCTACATGATCGATGCCAAGATTGAAGAAACTGCACGTGGCCTTGGTCTGACGGATATCGGTCTGGACAAAGACGTAAACGATCTAAGCGGCGGTCAGCGTACGAAAGTACTTCTCTCTAAGTTGCTTCTGGAGAAGCCGGATATCCTGCTATTGGATGAGCCGACGAACTATCTCGACGAACAGCATATCGAGTGGCTGAAGCGTTACCTGCAGGAGTATGAGAATGCCTTCATCCTCATCTCGCATGATATTCCATTCTTGGATAGCGTAATCAACTTGATCTATCACATGGAAAATCAAGAGCTGAACCGTTATGTCGGCGACTATTCGCATTTCCAGCAAGTGCATGAGATGAAGAAACAACAGCTGGAATCCGCGTTTAAGCGCCAACAGCAAGAAATTTCGGAATTGAAGGATTTCGTCGCACGGAATAAAGCAAGTGTCGCAACGCGTAACATGGCAATGTCCAGACAGAAGAAGCTGGATAAGATGGACGTTATTGAACTGGCGAAGGAGAAGCCGAAACCGCAATTTAACTTCAAGGATGCCAGAGCTTCAAGCAAGCTGATCTTCGAAGCGAAGAATCTTGTCATCGGATACGACGCGCCGCTCTCCAGACCGCTTGATCTACTTATGGAACGCGGTCAGAAGATTGCGCTGGTCGGGGCAAACGGCATTGGTAAGACAACGCTGCTGCGCAGTATCCTTGGCGAAATTCCAGCGATTTCCGGTACGGTTCAGCGCGGCGAAATCTTGTCGATTGGGTACTTTGAGCAAGAAGCGAAAGACGCTAATTACAATACATGTATCGATGAAATTTGGAACGAGTTCCCTTCGCTCAATCAATTCGAGGTACGTGCCGCGCTGGCGAAATGCGGATTGACTACAAAGCATATCGAGAGCAAAATCGCGGTATTAAGCGGCGGCGAGAAGGCAAAAGTGCGTCTGTGCAAGCTGATCAACCGCGAGACGAACCTGCTTGTGCTCGATGAGCCTACGAACCACTTGGACGTAGACGCGAAGGAAGAGCTCAAACGTGCGCTGAAAGCCTATAAAGGCAGCATTCTGCTTATTTCCCATGAACCTGAATTTTACCGCGATGTCGTAACCGAGACGTGGAATTGCGAATCGTGGACGACGAAGGTATTCTAAACGGTGTTAGAATAGAGGGAAGTGAAAAGCCGCTCCGAACAGTCATGAAATGGCTGCTAGGAGCGGCTTATTTGTTCGTAATGACTCTTTATTATTCCGGTAGTTTGGTGAACCAAAGGTCGCGGAAATGCACCCAGCCGAGCGATTCCAGCGATATCCCGCGGATCGAAGGATGGAAGGCGGTTTTGAGATGTTTGCGATAGAGGAACATGAGGCTGTGCGCAGCTGTCAGCTGCTGCTCGATCTGCCCGAAACGCTCCTCTCTGCGCTTGGCATCGGACTCGGACAGCAAGTCAGACAGCTGTTGCTCAAGAATCGTCTGCATTTCAGGACGCATGTGAAGCTGCATGCTCTTGAACAAATCGATGAGGCGCAGCTCACGATGCTCGTCCAGCATGACGGCAAACAGAAGCAGATCCGCATGCAAGCGGTCTTCGCCATTGAATTGTTCAGCAGGAATGAACTTGATCACAAGTGTAATGCCGACAAGTGCGCAAACCTGCTGCACGAGCAGCGCATCGGCTTCATATTGCGGGATGGTCGCAAGAACGATCGGCTCTCCCATGTAACCAGCCTCCGCAAGATGCTGCTCCGCGTTGGTTGATTCTGCTGCGTGTGGCCGTTCGCTCGTATGCTGGGGCCAGAAGCTGTCAGCAGGTTCGATAACGTCTCCGAGGAGACGTTCAATGATTTCTGCGCGATTAAGTGCAAGATCGAACGCTTCTCGCATAGCGGCATTTGCAAGCGGGCCATCACGCAGCTCGTTAACAGTCAGAAACTTGCAGGTCGTACCGGATTGGCGAACCTGCTGCCATTGCTCCGTTGTGGTTTCGGATAATCGTACGTTGTGCATAACCTGAAAGGCCGGCTGCTCTGCTTGTCCGTCCAGCTTTTGCTCCAGCGGTTGCGTCCATACCTCAACTCGGTCCAGAAAGCCGCGTCCTTGAAAATATCCGGGAAAGGCTTCCAGCACCAGGACACCATGGTCCCGGTCGACAAGACGAAACGGGCCTGTACCAATTGGCTGCAGTCCGAGTTCTGCGTATGAGATTTGGTCGGAAACACTTTTTATCGCTTTCGACGATGGCGTAGCTTCCGGGGCTGGAACGATCGACGCTCGATTCGTAGCCAAGAAAGGGAGAAACGCTTCATTGCGCTGCTCAAGTTTAAACTGAACGGTGCGTTCGTCCAGCAGTTCGATGGAGATGATGCCCATGTACACCCAGTTATATAATCCTCGCGGCGCAAGAGCCTTCAGACGCTCGAAAGTAAATACGACATCGGCAGCGACCATCTCTCGACCATGATGGAAGAGGACCCCTTTGCGGAGGTAGAAGGTCCAACAACTACGCGTCGTATCAACATCCCAAGTATGAGCAAGATGCGGAAGTATCGTATCACCTGAGGGACTCATGCGGACAAGCCCGTCGTAGAGCTGATTAACCAGATGCGCTTCACCGGAATAATGGATGGAGGCAGGGTCCAAGGAATGGATGGTTTGCGGCAGCGGGAATCGCAAGATGTCCAAGCGACGCTCACCTAGTACCTCGGAATGGAAGCCGAACCGCTTCGACAGCCACTGCTGAAACTGCTCACGCAGTCCGCGCGAGCCTTCACTGTCCATCGTTTGCAAATAAGATATCGCTATCTGTAAGTCTTGCTTCTGCGCGATTTCTTGCGCTTCCAGCAGCACGATTTCTTCTTTCCTTGCCAGAAAGTGCAAGATAGAGCGATTGCCGCGCCCGCGACGAGGTTCCCAGCTGAGCCAGCCTTCACGCTGCATGCGCTGCAGCAGGAGGACCATATTGCGATGCGTGCAATCCAGTGCTTCCGCCAGTTCCTGCGTCGTGACCTCGTACGGTTCATGCTCCTGCAGCTGTGGCAGAGCGCTCCGAAGAGCGATGTAATGCTGCCTCATTTTCATCGCGAACACGTCTCCCGACCTAAAATATGAAATTTATCGAATAAATCTTACACTTTTTCTTCTTATTTTATAGGCTACAATAAATAGGAGAAAAGCACAATCGTTGCTAATGCAGTATACATGTCGGGAGTGAAACCATTGAGAGATCCAGCACCATGGCAAAGGCGATATGAGAAAATGGCGCTTTGGTCGTTAGGATTTGGCGTTTTCAGTCAATATTTATTCGTTGGTAATCGCTTGGGTATTTCAGTAGCACTGTTTACCTGCGCGTTCTATGGTTTGTTCTTCTATGCCATTAAAGGGAGAATCGGCGGGTTCGATCAGTGGCGCGGCCAATCGAAATCAGGTTGGCTGCTGTGTCTGCCGGTCGCGCTTCTGTCGTTAAGCTATATGCTTTTTAATAATGAGTTGTTTCGCGTGCTCAATATCGTTGTATTACCAGCACTTGTCGCGGCCCAAACCGTATTGCTCTCCAGAAGCAGTACAAAACCTTGGTTTCGGACCGCATTCTATCAGGATGTGCTGTATTTGAGTTTGATTAAGCCGTTTTCCTACTTCGCAGTCCCATTTGGCCTGCTTGCGAATCGTATTTCTCCACAGCAAAATAGCGGGGGGAATACCGGCGGCGGTAAAGTTCGCCGGATCTTGCTCGGGTTACTTCTCGCATCTCCGCTTCTGATCGTAGTTATCTTGCTGCTGGCATCGGCAGATCGTATATTTATGGATTTGTTAAATCGACTGCCTGTGATGTTCGGCGATTTCTCGATCCGTACCTTGTTCACCAGAACAGCACTTGCGGTAGTCATTACAGTCTTCTCGTTCAGTTACTTATGGTCGTTGTTATTCCGCAGAACCGATGACCAATGGAGGGATAGCAGTGATGCTGCCTCCCCTCAAGCTCTCTCAGCCGCAGCAGCTGTTGCTGCTAGACAACAAGCGCCGCTTACACTCGATGCGCTTACTGCCGGAACACTGCTGATCAGCTTTAACATCGTTTATCTAATTTTTGCAGCGATTCAATTCTCTTATCTGTTCGGGGCTGCGAATGGCTTGCTGCCGGATGGTGTTGCTTATGCCGAGTACGCGAGGCAGGGCTTCGCGCAATTAGTTGTAGTTGCACTGATTAATCTCGTCCTGCTTCTAAGCGGCCTTCATTTCATCCGTAGAGAGGGGACGGCGGCCGAGTGGGTGCGAAAGCTCTCCCTCAGCATGCTTGTCGGTTGTACGGTCGTGATGCTGATATCGGCGTACAGCAGGCTGTCACTCTACGAATCTGCGTACGGTTATACACAAACAAGAATACTGGTTCAAGGCTTTATGCTGTTTCTCGGACTCATTCTAGTCGTATCCTTCATGCGGATATGGAGTGAGCATTTCTCATTAGCGAAGGCTTACATAGGGCTTGCTGTTGCAGCATATATCATCATCAATTATGTGAATATAGATACGATTATTGCTCAGCAGAATATGGTTCGTTATCAGGATACAGGCAAGATCGATATTGGGTACCTTGGCTCGCTATCGACGGATGCGTTTCCTACATTGGTAAAGCTGCAGAGAGAAGAACCTGTGCTTGCTGAAGAACTGAAAATTGTGAAGAAGAGTATGCTGGATGCTGCCAATCAAAGTGGCGGTTGGCCTTCTTGGAACCTGTCAGTGGCAAGAGTATTGAGGGAGCAATAGGGTTTGTATCGTATATCGGTGAGAAGTCCGCGTGAGTCGCGGGCTTTTTTTATTTTGAAATGGAGAAAATTATGGTTTACAAAGTCAGTCGTTCAGCATATATTTAAGTCATTCGAGTTTTGCTCTAGGGAAACATTTTGTCCCTTGTCCACATTAATATTTTTTTAATTATTTTTTTGCACTCGGAAAACTTAATTTACTTTATGCAAAATTGGAGGTGGCATCATGGCATTTAATCTCAAACGCCCTGTTTCTAGGCGGGATGTTCTGAAGTGGGGGGCTGCCGGTGTCTTAGGTGCTTTCAGCGGAGGATTATTCAGCCCGGGATCGTTATTAGGGAAACCGGTCAAGGCGATGACCAAACATGAGGTGCACTCGGCACTGAAGCAGCATAAACATCAGACGATGGCACACGGTTATGACCCGGGTAAAGACCAGACTCATGGACTGCAAGCAGCGATTAAATCGCTGACAGAATTTGATTACGGCAAAGTGAGTACCCGTGCAGACGGCAAGACCGTACGAGAATACACGATGGTGGCATCGGATTCGACTGTCGAGATTGCGAAAGGCATCACGTTTCCGGGTTGGACCTATAACGGGACTATTCCGGGACCTACGATCCGCTGCACAGAAGGAGATATTGTTCGAGTCAAGTTCTGGAACGGCTCTTCTCACCCACACTCGATACATTTTCATGGCGTTCATCCAACGAGGATGGACGGCATTGAGCCGGTAGCGACCGGGACGGAATTTATATATGAGTTTGAGGCAAAACCTGCCGGCATGCATGTGTACCATTGTCATATACCGCCATTATCCAAGCACATTCACAAAGGCCTTTATGGTAATTTCATCGTGGATCCGAAGGTGCCGAGGAAGAAGGCGCACGAGTTAAATATGGTCATGAATGGCTTCGATCTGGACTTAGACGGCGAGAATGAAATCTACACCGTTAACGGCTATGCATTCGCATTCCAGGCTTGGCCAATTCCAGTGAAAGCCGGTGAACTTGTCCGCGTATATCTGAGTAATTTAACGGAATTCGATCTTATCAATTCCTTCCATCTTCATGCGAACTTCTTCAACTATTACGAGGTAGGCGCGGATCCGGATGCCAGACCGGTCATGACCGATACCATCATGCAGTGCCAAGGGCAGCGCGGAATTCTGGAGATTGTATTCCCGGAATCGGGACAGTACATGTTCCACGCACATCAAAGCGAATTTGCAGAGCTGGGCTGGATGGGATTCTTCGAGGTCAAAGCGTAGGAAGGAGGGGTTGTCATGGAGGTTAACGTAACTACGACGAAACAGAAGCCGAGCAATAAGCTTCTCTGGATTTGGGGCATCGTCCCCCTCATTCTGCTTGTTTTGATCATTTACTTGATATCCAGCGTAGGAACTGGCATTAAAGATGAGCCGGTCGCGCCGATCGAAGCGCTTAACGTACAGAAGATTGTGCTTACGCATGAAGGGTTTACGCTGCATGTGCTTAACACGGGACCGGAGAAAGTCACGATCGCACAGGTGCTTGTAAATGATGCATTCTGGAATGCGGACTTCCATCCCAGTGCGACGATCGGAAGACTCGCGCAAACGGAAATTTCGATTCCGTACGGCTGGGTTGAGGGAGATCCATACGAGATTAAGCTGATCACGACGAATGGATTAATTTTCGCAGGAGAAGTGCCTGTAGCTGCGCTGACACCTGTGCCGGATGCAACTCGTGTGGCACAGTTTGCATTGATCGGATTCTATGTTGGGGTAGTACCCGTTGGATTAGGGTTGCTGTGGTTCCCCTTCCTGCGCCGGTTCTCGCAGCGGGGGATGCAGGCTGTACTGGCTCTAACGGTAGGGTTACTGTTTTTCCTTGTTATTGACACGTTTGAGGAAGGGTTTGAATTAGGAGCAGAAGCGGCAGGAATCTTCCAAGGCAACGGTTTGGTCTGGTTCGGCGCGCTTCTCAGTTTCCTGTTCCTGCTTGCAATTGATCAAGCAAACTCGCGCAAAGGCGCGGTTAGCGGTAAGCAGGTCGCCTACAAAATAGCCGGAGGCATCGGACTTCACAATTTAGGCGAAGGACTTGCCATTGGCGCTGCATTCGCGGCCGGCGAAGCGGCGCTCGGGACCTTCCTGATCATTGGATTTACGCTTCACAACATTACGGAAGGCGTCGGAATCGCCGCTCCTCTACTGCAAGATCGCCCAACATGGCGCACCTTCGTAGGATTGGCATTTCTCGGCGGAGGTCCAGCAATCATTGGAACGTGGACAGGTGGGTTCATTTTCAACGAAGCCTTCGCAGCATTGTTCTTCGGTATTGGTGCAGGTGCAATCCTGCAGGTTATATACGTGATTAGTAAGATGGTTGTCAGAGAGGCTGAGAAGAGCGGTCGAGCGGTCGTGTCTTGGAGCAATTTGGGCAGCCTGTTTCTGGGGATTCTCATTATGTATGTGACTGCATTGTTTGTTAGTGTTTGATCAGTTTACTACCTCGTGAAAATGATACAGGAGAAGCCGAGGGACTTCGAGCTTCAAACAACAAGATCGCCGTAACCTGCCTGCTCGGGCAGGTGGTTGGCGATCTTTTTTATGCTCTGACAGATACCCGCTGTCATCAGCTTGCTCCGGCACTTTATTCTTTCCGCGAAACCGATAATAGCGAAGTCCTTGGAGCTCTTAGGCAGCCACGAAATTTCAATCAACGGTTGGGTACCGTAGCCGGCGGGATGCTCTAACGAACCGTATGGCGCTTATTTGTCCATTAATAGCTCTGAAAACATTCTAACGAACCGTAGGGGCTCTATTTCAAGGTTTTTGAGTATTTGAGAGCCGAATGTCTACAAATAAAGCCTCTGGGGTTCGTTAGATTCTCGAAGCCCGGAAATTCAGCCAAATAACGTCTCTACGGTTCGTTAGATGTTCGCGGCATGCAGATGAGATGTGCGAAGCTGTCCAACAGTTTATTCAGCATGCAAATTAGCGCAGCAGCCGTAGAAAGGGCAGGATTGTTCGAACGACTCGATGAATACTTAAGGTATGATAGCGAAGTTGGAGGATATTGGTATTCAACTTGCGAATCAAATCGGAACGAGAAGCCGCCGAGTCGGTACTGGAGGATCCTATGAACATTTCGGGCATTCAATCAGATTGGAAAGTGGAAAGAATCGAATTCGCCAAGTTAACGGGAGAACGCGCTAGAAACGCTGGGGCCAATGGCAGAATCGGCAATCATGGCAAAACCTGCTCCGTGGATATCGCCAGAATTACGATTGATGGACAAACGGGATATGGCAGCTCGATTCGTATAACACCGGAATGGGCAGAAACTATAATAGGCAGGCGATTAGTTGACTTATTCGACGATCGGGGCATAATCCGCGAAGAATATCGACTGCAATTGGAATTTCCGATTCTCGATTGGCTGGGGAAAAGACTTGACAAACCAGTATATGAATTGGTTTCGGATGCCCATATGGAAAAGGGAGCTCCACTGATTGTCCCTTGCTATGATACCTCTCTATACTTCGACGATCTGCATTTGTCCGATGAGGCGAGCGCGGTCGCATTGATGCAAGAAGAAGCGCAGCAAGGTTTTGCAAAAGGTCACCGTCACTTCAAAATTAAAGTCGGTCGAGGCGGACGTCATATGCCTCTCTGGGAAGGGACGAAACGTGATATCGCAATCGTGCAAGGAATCGCTGAAGTAGCAGGTCCTACAGGGAAGATCATGATCGATGCAAATAACGCGTATAACTTAAACTTAACCAAAGAGGTTTTGGCGGCGTTGACGAATGTGAATCTGTATTGGCTGGAAGAAGCATTCCATGAAGATGATGCATTGTACGAGGATCTGAAGGGCTGGCTCCGGAATCGGGGGCAGAACGTACTTATCGCGGATGGGGAAGGGTTAGCCTCACCGCATCTTGTTGACTGGGCGATTCGTGGCCATGTCGACGTACTGCAGTATGATATTATCTGGCCCGGCTTCACGCATTGGCTGGAATTAGGGGAGAAGTTGGATGCACATGGTTTGCGGTCTGCGCCACATTGTTACGGCAATGCATATGGCATTTACGTGTCCGGACATTTATCAGCGGCAGTGCGCAACTTCGAATTTGTAGAATACGACGACATTACAATTGAAGGAATGGATGTATCCGGCTATCGAATCGACAATGGAGAAATCCATATTCCTGCCACACCGGGTTTTGGAATCGTCTTCGACGAAGAGCTTGTAACAAATCTTGTTAAGCGAGCAGGCTGGGCTACACCTAATAACTGAAGGAGTAACCGAACATGACACGAAGAATCATTTTAGACTTAGCAGTCACTTTAGATGGATTTATAGAAGGGAATAATGGGGAAGTAGATTGGTGCATTATGGATCCAGAGATGGGGTTTACTGAGTTCTTAAATCAAATCGATACGATCTTGTATGGTAGAAAAAGCTACGATTTATGGGGGCAGTATACGCCTGGAAATGAACAAAGTGAGCCTGATCAAGAGATGTGGAAACTCGTTCACAGCAAAGAAAAAGTTGTGTTCTCCAGAACACGAACAGGGAACGATACGAAAGCAACTTTCATTAATAGCCGTATTCTTGAAGAAGTAACTGCATTAAAGAATAAGGCCGGTAAAGACATCTGGCTTTATGGCGGGGCTAATCTAATTACGACTTTTATCCATTTAGGTCTTGTTGATGAATTTAGATTATCAGTTCACCCTGTTATTCTGGGTGAAGGAACGCCGATGTTTAATGATATTAAACAAAGAGTGAATCTAAAATTGGTACAGACAAGACCATTCTCATCAGGGGTTGTACAATTAATCTTTCATTTGGAAGAATGAGATATTTGTACCCGAACCATTTGATCCCCTCCAAACACCCAATCCATTTCATCATCCGGGACATAACATATCCAGTAAGTTAAACCCCAGGAGGTGCATTTCATTGTCCGGTCATGTAGGTGGTGCTTTTACTAGCGCGGGAGTTATTCTGGTGCTATTTATCCTGCTTGTCATTGTAATCTGTGGTTGCATGGGAAGTGGCTTAGGTGGATATGGTGGCGGTCCTTCGTACCCAGTTGTTGGAGGAGTAAACAAAGGGTATTAATAAATAATGAAGCTGGCAAAAGAAGATCCGCCTCTGCGGGTCTTTTTTTCTTGAGCAGCTAACTTAACATTTAGGACATATGTCCTTTTCAGAATCGACCGCTCGTCGTTAAATAAGGAGAGCACGATGGTTGAGGAGGAAGGAAAGGGATGAAAGGGATCGTATTTGCTATATTAGGCGGCGTGTTTATAACTTTGCAAAGTACGGCCAATGCAGTGATCGGAGATCGGCTCGGGACGTGGCAGGCTGCAACGCTAACGCAAGGGACCGGGTTTGCTGCGGCTATGCTCATTGTATGGCTGTCAGGGGATCGATCATGGAGGAAGCTTACGCAAGTGAAGCTATATTATCATTTCGGCGGAGCACTTGCAGCCTTTATTATTTTCAGCAACATTACTGCCTTTCACTATAATGGCGCTGCCGTCACTGTTTCGGCGATATTAATTGCCCAGATTCTAGCGACGTTAGGCATGGAAAAAGCAGGCTGGTTCGGAAAGCGCGAGCTGCGGCTTCGAACACCGCAATGGATCGGCATTATGCTCATGGTAACGGGTATCTTATGTTTGTCCTTCTAAGCGGCTACACTAGCTAGTAGGAAGGGGATGCGGGGATGAAGGAAATGGGGGATTCCACTCGGATTGAACACTACCTCACACAATTTGCATTAGATGAAGTTTTCCCGAACGCACTCAGACAGCATCTAATGCTGTTTCGGTTTGATCCGGAGGAAGCGCTTTGCACGCAAGGCGAAAGGCCGGAAAATGTCTATTTTCTAGTACATGGGAAAGTAAAGGTCTATACGACGTCAACGGAAGGGAATACGCTGCTGCTAAGTTTCTCTACTCCACTTGATGTCCTTGGAGAGATAGAAAGTCTGAGCGGGCTGAACATTCTCAATACGGTAACGGCGGTAACTGCAGTCGAGGCAATAGGCCTTCACAAACGCTGGCTGCGTATTTATCAAGAGGAAGTGCCGTTCCTGCAGTTCATGCTGAAGATGGTCACAGATAAATTTTACAGAAAATCGGAAGCACTGAGCTTTAATCTCTTGTATCCGGTTGAAATCCGACTTGCCAGTTACTTGCTCTCCGTGACGACTTCGGCAGATGCAAGGGTGAGCACAGCGAGTCTGAAAGATATGGCGAACCTGATCGGTACCAGTTACCGGCATTTGAACCGTGTTATTCTAAATTTCTGTCGATTGCAATTGCTGGAACGAAGTCGCGGCAAGCTTGTAATCAAAGATCGATCAGGTCTTGAAGCAGTCGCTGGTCGGAATATATACGAGAACAACGATCGGAGGGAATAGAGTTGATTACCGGCATTATACTAGCTCTACTGGCAGGGATGCTTGTCAGCGTTCAGACCTTGTTCAATAACAAAGTGAGTGCTGCAGTTCACTCGAATACGACTACTGCTCTCGTGCTGGGAATGGGCTTTATCGCTTCGCTTGGCATGGGTCTATTGGTGGAAGGTGCTGATTTTCTAAATTGGCAAGCGATGCCCGGCTGGTTCTGGTTAAGCGGATTAATTGGAATAGGCGTTGTCACCTGCGTGGTTAATGGCGTTCGACTTATTGGCCCAAGCGCTGCGACTGCAATCGTTATGGCTTCTCAGATGGTTTGCGCGTTATGGTGGGACTCTGCAGGATGGTTTGGTCTGGAGCAGGTTCCTTTCAGTTGGCAAAAGGCTATCGGCGTCACCGCACTGATCGCCGGCCTTCTGTTATTCAAATTCCAGCCGAAAACGAATACGGAGCTGTCAGGTGACACAAGCGGTCACCGCATGATTCAAAATACATGATTTGCTCGCTGGTGCATTTTCCCATGCATGGTTTTCCTTCCTAATAGAGATAGTGTTAATCAGGAGGGAAGACATGCTGAAAGGTAAAGATATTCATCGATTGTTCCTGATTGGCTTCGCCTTATTTGCGTTGTTTTGTGATCCAGCACAAGTTC
Organism: Paenibacillus sp. N22P23; assembly: GCF_059383735.1. Taxonomy (NCBI): domain Bacteria; kingdom Bacillati; phylum Bacillota; class Bacilli; order Caryophanales; family Paenibacillaceae; genus Paenibacillus; species Paenibacillus sp. N22P23. Next base: position 1,365,953 of record NZ_JBXENT010000001.1, on the reverse strand, counting down.
TAGCGCTATCAGCGGAACAACCTTCCGCCCAGTTCATTGTCAAAACCTCGCCGAATGCAGCGATGGTTTCCACAATGTTAATCGATTCCGATATGTGGGTCGACGCGATTAAAGAAGGAGTCAAACAACAAACAGCGTATGTTCCCATATCCGATACTTATTTAACGATCGATAATAAAACCTACAGCATTGATCTGTCCTATCAGTTGTATGATATGGCGAACGCCATGGCGATCCAGCTTAGCGGAGACATGAAACAAAAGCTTATTGCCTACATAACGGCTCTGAAAGCAAAACATTATGGAAAATTGTTATCGTGGCCTGAAGCCAAGCAAATCATTACGATGAAAGCGATATTTACCGTTGTCGATGTGGAAACCGGTCTGCGGTTTGATGTGCAGCGAAGAGCGGGCAGTACGCATGCTGACGTTCAGCCGTTGACGAAACGCGACACGGAAATTATGAAGCGGATTTATCAAGGGAAATGGAGCTGGAGAAGAAAGGCCATCCTTGTATTGAAAGATGACCAGACGATCGCTGCCTCCATGCACGGCATGCCGCATGGGGGAGACGGTATTCCGGACAACGACTTCAACGGGCATTTTTGCATTCATTTCTTGGGCAGCAGCACGCACAAAACCGGTAGCATCGACCTGGATCACCAGACGATGGTGCATAAGGCTGCCGGTATGCTCCAGCAATATATGCAGCAAGCTTCGCCAAACGACGTTGTGGAAATGTTTTTGATCGCGATCAATCAGCGGGATCCCGAAGTGATGACAATGCTTTTCCCGCATCGCAACCATGAGCAATTAGAGCAGCTGAAGCAGGCGGCAGCGGGCATTATTGCCATCCGCAGAATGTCCGATTATGCAGAAACGGCATCTTATAACCTGCTCGCCACCGATTTACCGGTCAGAGCGGTGATTTACCGCGACGGTTTCCGGAAAACGGAGAAGTCGTTCGTTTTTCATTTACGCAGAAGCTCCGTATGGCAGGCATGGAAAATCGATTATGTGGAGAACGCCTTATGAAGTGGATCTGGTTGACCAGCATTTTATGGATGCTCCAGGAAGGCGGCAGCGCAGAGCATTTATCCGTGACGCTTCCGGGGCAGACTCCAGTCGTTATCTACCGCGATGATTTTGCATCGCCCGGGTTCACGATGGTGGATTTGGACAAATTTGACCGACTCGTACAAACTTTGGATCGAAAAAGCTATGAAGCTCCTCGCAACGCTGTCATTAGTGATCGAGGGGGAATCATTTCCGAACAGAACGGGTACAGACTTGATCAGAAAGGGTTCACCGCAAAGTTTTACGAGTATTTTTATGGCACGGGTACATTCGCTATCGAGGCGCCGCTTGTTGCCGTCTATCCGCGAGTTGACCGCGAACTGCTGGCGGATATTAAGGAAAAGCCAATTGGCCAATATGCGACCTATTACAATAGCCGTAACAAAAACCGCTCCCATAACATCGTACTGGCAGCCAAAGCGATTAATAATACGGTCATTTTCCCAGGGGAGACATTCTCTTTCAACAAAGTCGTCGGCAAGCGCACGAGAGATAAGGGCTACCTGGAAGCACCGATCATTGTTAGGGGCGAATTATCGGAAGGGATCGGCGGCGGGATTTGCCAAGTCTCTTCAACGCTGTTCAATGCAATCGACCGTGCCGGACTGCACATTGTGCAGCGTTACTCGCACAGCCGAAATGTACCTTATGTGAGACCTGGGCGCGATGCGACTGTCAGTTGGGATGGTCCCGATTTTGCTTTCCAGAACCGATACAATCAGCCGATCTTGATCCGTGCCCATGCGGTTCCAGGCAAAATGTTCGTGGCCATCTATTCCTCTGACGTCATCGAATATAAGCCGCGCAGTGTGCCCGGTATGTCTTTCGGACATCTGCCGGAAGAAATCTCCGCAACTGCTGAAGAAAACGAAAAAATCGACCCGTTTATAGATTGGAGTCGCTAAGCGGTATTGATATGAGACGTGAGACGGCCATGGATCAGGATTCCATGGCCGTTTTCAATGTCAACTTGTTGCACGAAACACTCGCAACTTTTCACGTTAAGAAACGTCAGATAGTTGTAAGAAAATAGAAATTTCATGGAGTGTGGTTGCGCTGAAGAAATGGGTTGTACATACGCTGGGTGTTGTGATACTAGGGAGTTTTCTTATTGTTAATGCAAATGAACATGCAAGTGCATCGACTGCTTCTTCTACATCGACTGCTTCTTCTACATCGACTGCTTCTTCTACATCGACTACTTCTGTTTACGTCAACGGGGAGTATCAGAACCATACGATTACGGTAGAAGGACGAGCTCTAGTGAAATTGAGAGCGCTTACCGACCCTGCCTGGCTTGTTTTCGCATACGATTCTAAGACGCATACCGTGATGTTTCACACCAAAGATAACAGCAGGATTGTCTATCTCCGCGAAGGAGATAAGACAGTAACAGTTAACGGGAAAAAAGTCCTAATAGACGTTCCGGTAGTAAATAAGGATGGGCTTACTTATGTACCACTCAGATTCATAAGTGAGACTCTTGGTGCTTATGTCACCTATAATATCAAAGACAACCGCGTAATTGTACGTACACCAACCGGTCAGGAAGAATACGAAACGCTAATGCGAGGGGATCTGACAGAGGCACGTCGAATAGCACTCGGAGTCGAAAGAATACTTGGAGAAGCACCGCCAAGTAAAGCAGGTGAAATGTACAATTATAACAGTTACACTTTTCCTGAAGGAGAAGCACTGCGATTCACAATGAGTCAATCCGGATACTGCGATCAATTTTATGAAATAAATGAAGATGGTCTTGCCATTCTTAAATGGCAAAATGATACCGTTTCCAATCGTGAATGGGGTGAGAAACCCACTTATAAAAGCTTGGTTTATTTTATTAACGAATTTATGGGCGGCGTTTTTACATATGGCAAAGTGGATTCAAAAGGCAATAATACCATGCTGGAAAGATTCTATCGTGATGATTCCGCTAATGTAGTATTCCCGATCGAAAATGAGAAACGAACAGATTCTAAGTAGTAATTGGAGAGGACGATCCATTCATGACTGATTATACGGAAAGAAACCGTGAGCATTGGAACTCCCGCACCGCTGTTAATGCCGCCAGATACGATGTTGAGGGGTTCAAGTCAGGTAAATCCTCGCTGACCACAATTGAACAACAAGAGCTCTGCGACGTGGCTGGAAAGTCGATGCTTCACCTCCAGTGCCATTTTGGTTTGGATACGCTCTCCTGGGCACGTCTCGGTGCACAAGTTACCGGAGTAGATTTTTCTGAGGACGCGATTTCGCTCGCCGAGCGTTTGAGGCAAGAAACAGGGATAGACGCTCGTTTTCTCTGTACGGACATCTATAAACTGCCTGAGGTTCTAAACGATAAGTTCGATATCGTCATTACGACAGGTGGTGTTTTGTTCTGGCTCTCCGATCTTAATCAGTGGGCTAAGATCGTCGCTCATTTCCTTAAACCTGGCGGGATTTTGTACTTACAGGATGAGCATCCATTTGCAAATGTCTTTGATGATTCTGCTGATGTGACGGAGTTGCAGACACGCTACCCTTACTTTCACACGGAGCAGCCCATTCAGATCGAGGGTCTCCTTCCATATTCCGATCCGGCTGCCAATCTGCGCAGCATTGAGTATACCTGGAACTACAGTTTCAGTGATATTCTAACCGCTTTGATTGCTGCTGACCTGCGCTTGGATTATCTCCATGAATTCGCCCACATCGGCTACCAGCGCTTCCCATTCATGACGCAGGGAGAGGACGGCCGGTGGCGATGGAAAGACTCGGCCAACCATATTCCACTCCTGTTCTCGCTGCAGGCTGCGAAAGGAGGACGATTAACGTAATTTAACATTTGCAAATGCTCTCCTCATAGCAAACAGGTGAAATTATAAAAGCCTGCTGCTATGAGGAGAGCATTTTTATCATAGAGAGAAACTATTAAAATGATAGAGAAGACTACATTGATCTATGAGGAAACATTCCGTTATAGTGGGGTCGAAGTGATTTCATAATCGATGTGATAATGCGGAATAGTAAGCAGAATTGAGAAGGAAGGGCCGATCAAGATGGAGCTAAGACAGTTAGATTACTTTATTGCGACATGCGAAGAATTACATTTTACGAAAGCCTCCGTCAAGCTGGGAATCACCCAGCCTTCCTTAAGTCATCAAATTAAAGCGCTTGAGGACGAGATTGGCGTGCCGTTATTCGATCGGATCGGCAAAAAAATTGCGATTACCGATGCCGGCATGATTCTGTATAAGCAGAGTAAGCTGGCATTTGACAATTTAGCAAGCGCCAAAGAGCAAATTCAAGAGCTGCAGCAAATTGAACGCGGCACATTATCGATTGGTGCGCTCCCGGGCGAGCTAAATCAATTAGTCTCCAACTTATTGCTTGATTTCCATCGCGACTATCCCAAAGTCCATATTAAAATCTTCGGTGTCGAAGATATCGTAAACCGCGTATTGCAAAACGAGTTGGATCTGGCCATTACGATTCTACCGATCGAGGATGAAAGAATTCTTACGATTCCCCTATATAAAGAGAAATTTTATTTTGTTTCAACAGCGGAGCATCCCTATGCAGGCCGCGCAGCCATTAATTTTGACGAGATCTTGAATGTGCCGATTGTGATGTTTCCTGAAACCCATCGTTGCCGCCAGTTAGTCGACATGACTTGTTCAATTGCCGGTTTTAAATTGAAGCCCTTGATTGAAACGACAACAATCGAATCGTTATTCGGACTCGTTCGTTCAGGTGCAGGCGGTACGGTTTTATCGAAAACCTTGCTTGAAATGTACAACTACGACGATTTACACCCGATTCCAATTCAAAATCCTACCTTGTGCAGAGAAGTGGGCATTGCGTACCTCCGTGACAAGTATATGGGGAATGCTGCGCGAGGATTTATTGAACTCTTATCGGCGCATGTACGAAAACTAAAGCAGGACCAGCTGCAGGAGAATTGTGATAGTGAAAATGAATCATAGACGCTGTCTATCGTTTTCATAGAAACAACGATATTGATCTATTATCTTGATTTTCATACAATGAGGCAACAGGAGAGTTAGTCTGAATCGAACAAAGGAAGTGATCAACACTCATGCAAACCATAGCTGGCGTACAGGAACAAAGAGGCATCGGTTCTGTTCAATTCTTACCCGTTAATTTATTTGCGTCAGTTATGGGCATTTCAGGTCTGTCATTGGCTTGGAGACAAGCAAGCCATCTATTCGGCAGTTCGCTTGTCATTGCCGATAGCATTGGAATTATTGCGATACTGATATTTATAGCGTTAAGTACAGCTTATCTTACGAAATGGGTCTTATACCCACAGAAAGTCAAAGATGAATTTACGCATCCGATAACAGGCAATTTTTTCGGAACGATCACGATTGCCCTGTTATTGCTTTCCACGATTATTGGGAACTACAGTCAAGTAACGGGGCAAGTCGTTTGGATCATCGGAACGGCAACTACATTAGCACTTAGTTTTGTCATTGTTACCCGCATATTGAACGGGAATCACGAGCCGAGTCACGTGGTTCCGGCATGGTTGATTCCTGGTGTAGGGACCATTGATATTGCCGTTGCCGGTGGGACAATGCCATTCCCATGGGCGCATGAAATGAACTTGTTGTCTCTCGCTATTGGCGGATTTGTTGCTTTAATATTCCTTACTTTGATTTTATCCAGATTGATACATCATGCTCCGCTGCCTAACGGATTAATGCCTTCGATGATTATTATGATTGCGCCGTTTGAAGTTGGTTTCCTTGGATATACGAACTTCCAACAACGAATTGATCCGTTCGCTTCTATATTGTTTTACTTTGGTCTGTTCTTATTCATTGTCTTGTTCTTCAAAGTATTCAAAAAATCCGTTCCATTTAGCGCCGGTTGGTGGGGAGTAAGCTTTCCGATAGCTGCGCTCAGCAATGCGGCTTTGGCATACGCGATATTCGTACATTCCTGGCTGTTGATTGGCATCTCCGCGATTGTTTTGGCATTTCTAAGCATCGTTCTGGCCGTGCTATTCATTCGAACGATAAACCATTTATTGAATGGGAAACTGCTTAAGGGAGCCTAAAGAAAGATAGGAAGGAAGGATACTCATGCTTGGTACTACACTTCAGTTTGACGTCGATTTTGATAATGCGATTCTCTTCGGTCTCTATGTAATGGTGGTCATTGATAAGAAAGCCTCAGGTGGGGGATTATTAGAGAGTTATAACGATCATCATGTTTGGATAAATGGCAAGCAATATCCTCGAGCTCAAACAACGTTCATTCAGATGCCGGCTCCTGAAGCCGCATTTTGATTGAAAGGAGAAGAATGGAGATGCCTTGGCATTTAATGAAATCCAGAGCTCTGCTATCCGCTTACGTGTTCATTATTCTCATGTTGGTTGGTGCTGTATCTCTTCATCAAAAGGATATTCTCTTTCCGGAAATTGCGGGAATGGCTATGGGGGTTATGGTCTACTCCGTACCGCATTGGATCAAGAAGCCTGTCCATTTGTGGCTTTCCCCAACATTAGGTGCTTTTATGGGTACTGCTATGAACAATATGTCCTTAACCCCTATGTTGAAAATATGGCTTGGTCTTGTGATCGTTGTTATTCTTATGCATGTATTTCGCGTCCATTTTGGACCGACGATTCCTGCCGCATTACTGCCGATCTTCCTAGGTCTTACTGATTATACGTTTGCCATTTCAACAGCTGTCTACACGTTTGTTATTATGTTGGCTGCTTATAGAGTGAGGAAACCAGAACAGCTGCCTGGTGGTTCAAAGCATTTTCGAAAGAAGACGGATACGGTTCTCATAACCCTTGTTTTATGTCTTTGGATCGGGCTGGCATTTGGAACCAAACTTGAAGTACTGGTGGTTCCACCTGTATTTGCCCTTATTTTCGAATTGTTTCATGCTAAGGAATTTACTCTAAAAATGATTCCGCGACGTTTAGCAGTATTAACGATTACGGCTGCACTTTCAGTCGGCGTGTATCAGGTGTTGGAAGGCTCGATCATTTGGGTTGGAGTCATCAATGTTTTGATTACATTCCTACTATGTCAATTGTTTAAAACGCCTGTACCAGTTGCATATGGTGTCTCGTTGATGCCGCTTATAGTCCCGGCATGGGGAACATGGGGTTTCCCGGTTGGCGTCTTTGTCACAACAGGCGTTTTGATGTGTATTTCTGCCCTATATCGTCAGTTCAGAAGAAGATCGGACTAGAGGTATGCAGTTATGAACGAGACCATTGTACGTAAAATAACGAACAGTTCCAAAAGGAAATCGTTATATCATTTCACGAGGGTCAGAAACTTGCCATCGATTGAGCATCTGGATGCGTTATATTCATCGAATGGAGTTCATCCCAGCCTCTCGGATGGAAGACGGGAATCGAGAAGAGAAATTCAATTTCACGGGCATCCTTTTGTTGCTAATGCTCATCTGCGAATATCTGAACTTGTGATGGATGCAAACACTACGCTTCATGATTTTTATCATTACCTGGATCAGCATGTATTCCTGTGGCCAACGCGGCGTGATTGTCAGAAGATGCTGGAGATGTATTCGAGAAGAGAACCGGAGGAATCGTTTGCCATCCTTCAATTAGACGCCTATTCGCTAATTCATGACTTCTATGATGGTGTTAAGTTGTCGAAGTACGACTCGGGCAGCTCACCTCGTTATCCTAATCGTTGCTTCTATAAGAAAAGTTTGCGCATGTTTCTGCCGCTAGATCAATTCGATATTGTGCGGGAAAGGGATGTGCCCACCAAACCTTCCGAGATCCGTGAGATCCTTGTCGAAGAGAAAGTGACGAACTTGTCCCGTTATTTACAGGCTATTTATTGTAAAGATGTTTCAGAGATTTCGGGAAAATGGGGGTTGGTTACGCAGCCTTTCAGCCAATTTCTGAATTGAGTCGATTTCTAAATGAACGATATGGATGCGCAATCAGTGTGGCCCATAGGTATAGATAAGAACACCCGCCGTTAGGACGGGTGTTCTTTTTGTCTTGTCATGGCAATCGAACATTTTAGATTTATTGGTAGAATGACTCAATCGTTAACCCTATTAATTGTATACCTTAGTAGAGATGGAGATTATAGAAGTTTCCACGTGGTATAGGAGGATGGAGGAGCGATGAAAATTATCGTAAACGTTAGAGAGATAAAGGAATATTTTGACGGCCTTGCTCGTCTGCTGTTGCCGAACGCATCGCAGCCGCCGGCATCAGAACCGTTCGATGAATCAACGCTTATCGCAGAGTTTCGACAAGTGTTGCGGGAGGAATTAGCTTCGGTAGGACTTGAGGGACAGCGCGATGTCGGCACGTATAGCTTAAATAAGCTGGGACGAATTTTTGAGCCCTACACAGGCAAATCGGCCGAGCTGTTAACGCCGGCTGGTACAGTCGAAGGGACAATCATGAAAGTTGGCGGCGATTTTATGGTCGTGCGTGAGCATGGAGGGACAAGTGTAATGGTGCCGCTGGATCAGCTGGTCGCCTTTCAATTGCTATCAGGAAAGTAGGTGGAATGATGATAGAAGAGTTGCAATCACTCGTGAATAAAGAGGTTCAGATCGCGAGCGCTCTGGAAACCATCAGCGGTACGCTTGTGTCGGTAGACGGCGTATCGGTAACGCTTCGCACATCGGAGCTTTATGGCTATGAGAGCGGCAGCTATGCGATCATTCAGCTGCGCTTCATTTCGTATATTCGGCTTCTGTAATAATAATGAAGTAAAAGGGAGGAGAGGCAAGTGTCTTTTCAACGTGTGCCAGGACTAGTCAGCGTTGTCACCACCGTCTACAACAAGCTACCTTATCTGACGGATTGCTTGACAAGCCTGCTCAATCAAACCTATATGAGTTGGGAGCTCATTCTCATCGATGATGCATCCACTGATGGGTCATATGAATTTGTAATGAATTGGCTCAACAGCAACGAGCCGTTATTACGGGAAGGCAAAGGCATCTATACGCTGCGTCTTCCGCGCAATATCGGGTACGCTGGTGCAGTAACGGCTGGGATGTATTTGGCCAAAGGCGAATTTATCGCCATTCAGGATGCAGATGATCTGTCCCACCCGGAGCGGCTTGCCAAACAAGTTCGTTATCTCAAAAATAATCCGCAAATCGATCTGCTCGGTACGAATTACGAAGTATTCGAAGACGGACAGCAAGACCGGAAAATGCCGGTGTATTGGCTCAAATACGGCGATCAGATCGGGAAGGTCTATGCGAAAGGCGGCCATTGCATTTGCCACGGAACAGCGATGTTTCGAGGGACAGTTTTCGATGACATCGGTGGACATACAAGACGTATTGAAGGCGCGGAGGATTATGAATTTATAGCGAAAGTAATCAAGCCCGGGGCGAGGAACGTGGACAATATGCGGGAGGTGCTGTATTACTACCGCAAACATCAGCTGCAGCGTTCACGCAAGTATTTCGGCAAGTCGCAGACGGAGAATGGCTATGAGACATAATCGTCGGATTCGGCTGCTCATGGTGATGGACAGCCTGGCTGTCGGCGGCACGGAAACCTATGTGCTAAGCCTTGTAAAGACATTCCCATCGCTCGGGGTCATGCCTGTGTATGCAGGAGGAACCGGCGTGATGTATGAAGCTTTTGCTCGTGCAGGGTGCCCGATTCATCGCGTGGAGCTAAAGGCGGAGCAACTGCTGGACCCGGTACAGCAGGAGCAGGCGGAAAACGCGCTTTCGCAGATTATGCGCAGCCGTAAAATTGATTTGGTGCACATTCACCAAATGCCGTCAGGCTTATATGCTGCGGAAGCGGCTAGGAAGCTGGGCATCCCGGTTGTGTTCACGGTGCACGGTGCTTATTATCCGCCGGAGCAGCTTCAGTTAATGAAAGCAGCCGGATGTACTTTTGTATGCGTAAGTCTGCCCGTACAGGCATATTTGGAGCGTCAGGGCATTCCGTCTCATTTGATTGCTAACGGTATTGATTTTGAACAGTATCGCTCTGAATCATCAGCAGGGCTGCGCGCCAGCCTTCGCATTCCGGAAGGAGAGAAGGTGGTGGTCTATGCATCTCGGCTGGCATGGGACAAGGCGGCGGTTTGCGCGATGCTCGTGCGAGCGGCTCGCACGCTTCGCTTAAGCGAGGATATTCCGCTGCATGTCGTTATCGCGGGTTCAGGCAACCAGGCAGCTGCAATTGCCGAACTGGCAGAGACGGTGAACCTAGAGTGCAACACGTCATTCGTGCAATTAGTAGGAAGTCAAATGCAGATGCGCGATTACTACAATCTAGGCGATCTTGTCGTCGGGACCGGACGAGTTGCGCTGGAAGCTATGGCATGCGGTAAGCCTGTGCTGGCTATTGGTAATCATGGATATTTTGGCTTTGTGGACCAGCCTGTCTATGACGAGGCTTGGCAGTATTACTTTGGCGACCATGACTCCAAGGAGCGTCCCTCCGAACAGCGAATCGGAGAAGCAATCAGCGAAGGGCTCGCTTACACGGACAAGCTGGAAGAGATGGGCCGACAAGGACAAGCATGGGCGCGAGCGAATTTTCAAATCCGAGACAAGGCGCTTCAGATGAAGCAGCTGTACAATTCCTTGCTTTCGATGACTTGATAGGGATGGAGTGATAATGACGAATGAGAAAAGTGTTGTATTTAGGGTGGATTGGTTTTAACAATCTTGGCGATGAGTGGATGTGGGAGATGTTCCACGCTATGGCGAAGGCTCATCTGAAGGAGGAAGAGCATCTTGTTATCCCTTCTCTTCCGCATGTGGAATGGAAGAAAGTAAGCCAGTACGATACGATCGTTCTTGGCGGCGGATCGCTGGTTATCCCGGGGTATGTTGATCTGGTGCATGAGGCGCTGGAGCTAGGGAAAACTATCGTCATCTGGGGCAGCGGTCATGACCGGCTCCACAAATGGGCTCCGTCACCAGATGGGCAAATGGGACCGGAACCAGCCGATGAAAGCGCGTTGTATCGCATGAGGCTGAAAGCCGTCATGGAGCACAGTGCCTATTGCGGGATTCGAGGACCATGGACGAAGGATTATATTGAATCGCTTGGCGCTTTGCCGCAACATTTATCCATCAGCGGAGATTCCGCGATGCTGATGAACGCGCTGAATCCGGTATCACTGCTACAACCAGCAGGAAGCGTACAAGGTCAGCATCGGACGATCGGCATTAATTGGGGCACCTCCTATAACCGAATTTACGGAGGCAATGAGGAACAAGTGGAGGACGCACTCGTACAAGCAGGCCGCTCACTGCTTGCGCTCGGATACAGACTCCATCTGTATTCGGTCTGGGGGCCAGACAGAGATGCGCTGGCAAGACTGTATAGTAAGCTTGGCCATGATGAGCGAGTTACGTTCGATCCCAAAGTATATGCTGCAGCGGAATATGTGCAGCTGCTGGCGGGGTTCGAAGCAACGATTAACTTGAAGCTTCACGCCAATCTGTTGTCTGCAGCGGCGAACGTTCCATTCGTCTGTATCGGCTATCGATTCAAAAGCTTCGATCTAATGCATGGGTTAGACTTAGCCGATTGGATTGTTGCCACGGATGACCCGCAAATGGCAGAGAAACTAACGGATAAAGTCCAAGCTGCAATAGCTTGGAAGGAGGGGTATATCAGCAAGCTGGAGACAGGGCGCCAGACTGCTTATGAATCGCTCGTTAGGCCGTTTCGAGAGCGATTGTTCTAATGGGGAGAGATTGTCCGGGGAATAGTAGTGGACAGTCTCTTTTTGTTGACATTGCATCAATAAAAGAACGGTCGGTCAAAAATAATTCTTGACCGATCGTTCTTAATATAGTACATTTACTTCGAAAGGAGGGAGCAATGAGGTGGCCAGGACAAAAGAATTCGATGAAGATGCAGTTCTACTAAAGGCCATGCTGTTATTCTGGGAACAAGGCTTTGAGAAGACTTCCATGCAGGACCTGGTAACCCATATGGGGATTCATAAAGGCAGTCTGTATGATACATTTGGCGATAAGCAATCCTTGTATGTCAGAGCATTGAAACGGTATATTGAATTGTTTGAACAATCGGTTAAGCGTCCGGTTAAGAGCCGTATGGCAGATACCCATTCTGCTAAGGAAGCGATCCGAATGATACTTGAAATGGCAATCCAGAAGAAAGAAGAACTTCCTGATGGCTGCTTCATGGTTAATACTGCAGTTGAGTTGGGCAAGCAAGATGCGGTATCCAGAGATTTGGTTCAACTGGGCTGGGACACAATTGAACAGTTCATGCACGACATTATTGTGGAAGGCCAACAATCAGGAGAAATTTCCATGACCCACAATGCCAGCTGGTTGTCCCATTTTTACAATAATGCATTAACTGGACTCCGCGTTATGGTTAAGACGACTATTAACGACACGGATAAATTAAAACATATCGTTGACATCAATATGTCGGTGTTGAAATAGAAGGTGCATAAGGTCACGATTCCACTTGAGCGTGATCATTTTTACCCCGATTCTTGACCGATCGTTCAATAATCGACAATGTCGAGTATTGTTGGATAAGCTGCATACAAAGTGTGAAAAATAAACCAGTCAAAAAGGAGATGTTATTATGATAACAATGGAAAAGAAATTGTACACGGCTACTGTAAATGTTGAAGGTGGAAGAGAAGGTAAAGCGGTCTCGAGCGATGGGAATCTTAACTTGGACTTGAGATATCCGAAGGAGTTAGGCGGCCCGGGTAACGGAGTCAATCCGGAGCAGTTGTTCGCTGCCGGATTCGCAGCATGTTTCGAAGGTGCAATGGGAACCATCATTAGGAAAAAAGGAATTAAAACGGAAGGGATCTCAATCGCTTCAAATGTTTCACTCGGGAAGGATGCAAACGATGGCTATGTACTTGCCGTTCAATTCGACATTACAGTAAAAGGCGTAGATATCAGTGTAGCTCAGGAAATTGTCGATGAAGCCCACAAAGTATGTCCATATGCCAGAGCAACTCAAGGTAATATCGAAGTCATATCGAATGTAATTGGCTAATGCTCAATACTTGAAAACCCCGCTTGTAGAAAGCGGGGTTTTCAAGTATATAAGTTCAACAGAAATGAGTATGAGGAGGTCACGTCATGGAAATCCATTCATTAATTAAAGATACATTCAGGGTACAGATCGATCATGGGATCACACTCGTTGACTTTTATGAGCCTGGGAGCAAATCTTGTCTAGAACAACTCTCCATTGACGAGAATCTGGCTCAAGAAGTAAGATATCAGGCTGCCGTTGTCAAGGTCGATGTTGATCAAGAAAAAGAACTTGCAACGGAATATGGTGTGACGAGTGTCCCGACATTAATGCTGTTTAAAGATGGATATAAAGTGGAAACATTAGTCGGGCAGCAAAGTAAAGAAGTTCTGCAGCAGCTCGTCATCAGCTATGCAACCATGGGCGATTCTTGTGTATGATAGCAAAGAAGGCAACCGTCCGAGTAAAAGGTTGCTAACAAGGAGGCACACATGGAGTCTAAGAAAGCCGCTGCTGAAAAAGCCGTGGCGTACATACAAGATGGAATGATCGTTGGTTTAGGCACGGGGTCTACTGCATATTGGGCTATACAAAACTTAGGAACGAAAGTAAAAGAAGGTTTACACCTAAAGGCAGTAGCAACTTCCATCCAATCTGAGATTCTGGCAAAGGAATTAGGCATTCCGATCCTTTCCATATCCGAAACGGATGAGATTGATCTTACAATTGATGGAGCTGACGAAGTCGACGACAAGTGGAATTTAATAAAAGGCGGTGGCGGTGCTCTGCTGCGTGAGAAAATCGTAGCTTCGATAAGTAAGGAACTAATCATTGTTGTGGATGAGAGTAAAAGGGTAAATCAGTTGGGTAAATTTCCCTTGCCCGTAGAAATTGTGAAATTCGGCAATGAGGCTACCCAAAAGAGACTGCGTGAGCTTGGCTGTGTTCCACGGCTGCGATTCATTGAGAATCAACCTTTCCTAACCGATAACGGGAATTATATTGCGGATTGTAATTTTGTGAATATCAGCCAACCCAATGACCTTCATACCGCAATCAATATGATACCCGGTGTCGTTGATAATGGTCTGTTTATAAAGCTTGCAACGAAAGTCATTGTTGGTTACCAAGACGGATCAGTCGTTGAATTGTGATCATAGATTAAGGGAAAACCAAAAGTGAGGTTTCAATTCGCTGAGGAGTATCATGCGAGAATAGATGGAGGAGGCGTTCGTTTCATGTCAAATAAAAAATGTTGCTATACATTTGAGGATTCTTCCGGCACCACAATAGAATTTCAAGCTACTAGCTTACAACAAGCTTTGATGATTAAAAAGAAGAAGGCGCAAGTAATCGGAGTTACTAAAGAGGCTTTTGAGCTCACAGGTATACGAAAGAAACTAACCCAAAGTTCCGAGTAACTCATAACGTAATCTTTGCAAAATTGAAATAAGCTGCCGAAATGTCGGCAGCTTATTTATTTGACTTGGCAGTTTAGATTTCACTGAACCGGATGCATACCGGTTTAGATACGTGAAGCTCGCTGCCTGTCGGCTGCAGCTTGCCCGACTCGGCATCACGGCTGAACGTCACGATATTGTTGCCATCGCGATTCGCTACAAGTGCGAAGCGTCCGTCCGGCGAGAGAGCGAAATTACGCGGGTGACCACCGAGCGTCGGTGCATATTCAATCGGTTCAATGCGGCCGTCGGCCGGGTCGACGCGGTAGACAGCCAGACTGTCATGACCTCGGTTAGAGCCGTACAGGAACTTTCCGTCCGGCGACAAATGGATATCTGCACAAGCATTGTCTCCCGCGAATGATTCCGGCAGCGTGGAAATCGTCTGCACGACGCTTAGCTGCCCTTCATCGGCATCGTACGCATATACCGTGATTGTGCTGTTCAATTCATTAATACCATACCCGAACGGCAGCTCCGGATGGAAGACGAAATGACGCGGACCCGATCCTGGAGCAGTGGATACCTGGCTGTGAAGCAGCATGCGTTGTTGTGGCAAATCCAACTCATAAACAAACAGGGTATCAAGACCGAGGTCGGAGACGACCGCATATCGGCCAGCGTTGTCGACGATGACTGAGTGGGCTCTTGCCTGTGTTTGTGCTGGATGTACACTGGTACCTTCATGCCGATGCATGTCGGTTGTCTGACCAAGTCGGCCATCTTCCTGAATCGGCGAAAGGCTGACCATACCGCCGTGATAGCTCGCCGTCATGGCAAAACGACGTGTAGCGTCAATCGAAATATGGCATGTCGAAGCAGGAAGCGTAATCACTTCATTCAAACGAACCAGTCTGGCAGTGGTTGGATCGAAGCTGTATGCGGCGGCCGCACCGCATTTGCGCCCTTCGTTATCTTTGCCTTCCATAATTGTATAAAGCGTCCGATTCGTTTCGTTAGGTACGAGGAACGTCGGATTCTGCAGGCCATCCGCTTGACCAATCAGCGTTAATGCGCCAGTTTGTTTGTCATACGCGCAAGCGTAGATGCCGGGTTCGTTCGCGTCCGCATAGGAGCCGATAAAAGCAAATGTCGAAGCCATAGTCAAGCACACCTCCATGAATGGAAAATATTCGTTCTAAGCTAGCATTTTACCATTATTCGTTGGAAAAGGCACTCGCGCATATACGAAAAAAGAACCTGAGCAGTGTACTCAGGTTCTTCATATTGCGTATATAGAGACGCGATGATACAATCATCGTACGACTGTCAATCATCGAGTAGACATAATTAGTTTATCTTACAATTTAATCGTATCATGCCGGAAAACTCTTGTCAAATGGTTTTTCTCAATTCATTGGTTAAGGAGTGATAGGGAATGGATTCTTTGGTTCTCGGTTTTCAGGAAATGGATAAAACGCAGCTGATGCTCGTTGGCGGAAAAGGGCTGCACTTAGGGGACCTATCAAAGATTGAGGGCATACGAGTGCCAGAAGGATTTTGTGTTACTACAGTGGGATATCGACAAGCCATCGAACAAACAGCATCCTATTACACTTTGGTGGAGCAGCTATCCATGCTGCAAGCAGAAGATCGGGAACAGATCGGAGATATTTGCAAGAAAATAAGACAGATCATTATGGAAGCAGGCATTCCTTCTGATGTTGTAAAAGCAGTTACCCACAATCTCTCCCAACTTGGTGATGAACATGCATATGCCGTGCGATCTAGTGCAACTGCTGAAGATTTGCCTCATGCCTCGTTTGCCGGACAACAAGACACCTTTTTAAATATCATCGGAATAGAAGCAATCTTGAAGCATATCAGCAAGTGTTGGGCTTCCTTATTTACGGATCGCGCGGTCATCTATCGCATGCAGAATGGTATTGAACACAGCCAAGTACTTTTGGCCGTTATCGTTCAAAGGATGGTTTTCCCACAGGCTTCAGGGATTTTATTTACCGCTGATCCGATTACTTCTAACCGAAAGCTGCTATCCATTGATGCTAGTTTTGGACTTGGAGAAGCTCTGGTTTCCGGCCTGGTATCTGCCGATAGCTATCAAGTGCAGGAAGGGGAGATCGTCAATAAGAGGATCGCAGCCAAGAAACTGGCGATCTATGGAGTTCATGAAGGCGGTACAGAGACCAAGCAGCTCGATCCTGATCAGCAAACAACGCAAACCCTTACGGACGATCAAATTTTGCAACTGGCACGCATCGGAAGGCAGATCGAAGCTAAGTTCGGCAGTCCACAAGATATCGAATGGTGTTTGGACCAAGATACCTTCTATATTGTCCAGAGCCGTCCGATCACGACTTTATATCCAATCCCTGAAGCGAATGATCATGACAATCACGTCTATTTATCGGTTGGCCATCAACAAATGATGACTGATGCCATGAAGCCGCTCGGCTTGTCCTTCTATCTGATGACGACTCGTGCACCGATGCGTAAAGCCGGAGGAAGGTTATTTGTAGATGTTACTCCTATGTTGGCTTCACCAGTCAGCAGAGAAATGATAGTAACTACCTGGGGACAATCCGATCCGCTCACAACAGACGCACTTAGGACCATCATAGCGCGAGATTATATAAAATTGTTACCTAATGATCAACCCGCACCGAGTCCCAGTAGAAACCATTCCGCAATGCCGGTGCAAATCGATATCGATCCGACAATCGTTTCTGAATTGATTAAGCATAATCAAACATCGCTAGCAGTCTTAAAACAAACCATCCAAACAAAATCCGGGTCGGATGTATTTGAATTTATTCTAGAAGATCTTCAAGAACTACAGAGGATTTTATTTGACCCGCAAAGCACGCGCGTGTTTATGGCTGCTATGAACGCTTCATCCTGGATCAATGAACAGATGAACGAGTGGCTGGGTGAATCAAACGCAGCTGACACACTATCCCAATCTGTTGAGGGCAATATTACTTCGGAAATGGGTCTGGCGTTATTGGATGTCGCAGATGTGATTCGTCCTTATTCGGCCATCATTGATTTTCTGCAGCTTGCAGACAATGATCGCTTCATGGATGAACTCCTTGCGTTCGACGGTGGACGGGAAACACTGGACGCAATCAATGCTTATCTCACTAAATACGGAATGCGATGTGCCGGTGAAATCGATATGACCAGAGCTCGTTGGAGTGAAAAACCACTTACGCTAGTCCCGATGATTCTGAGTCATATCCAACAATTTGAACCAAATGCCGGTTTTCGGAAATTTGAGCAAGGACGACGGGAAGCCTATGAGAAGGAACATGAGTTACTTGAGCGATTGAAGCAATTACCGGATGGTGAACAGAAAGCCGAAGAGACCAAACATATGATTAGCCTTGTCCGGAATTTCATCGGTTATCGTGAATATCCCAAATACGGCATGATTAGTCGTTACTTCGTGTATAAGCAGGCTTTACTGAAAGAAGCCGAACTACTCGTACAAGCAGGTATTATTCATGAAACAGCAGATGTTTACTATCTCACTTTCGAAGAATTTCATGAAGTCGTGCGCACGAAAACACTGGATAACCAGTTCATCAGCAAACGAAAGGAAGAGTACGCATTCTATGACAAATTAACGCCTCCACGTGTGATTACATCTGATGGTGAGATCATTACTGGTGAGTACGAACGTGGAAATCGCCCGGCCGGAGCGATTGCAGGTCTGCCTGTTTCTGCAGGCGTGATTGAGGGACGCGCACGTGTCATTCTACGTATGGAAGATGCGGATCTAGAGGAAGGAGATATCTTAGTTACCTCCTTTACTGACCCTGGCTGGACACCATTATTTCTATCTATTAAAGGATTAGTCACCGAAGTTGGAGGATTGATGACCCACGGAGCAGTGATCGCACGTGAATATGGCTTGCCGGCAGTTGTCGGGGTGGATCATGCTACTAAGTTGATCAAAGATGGACAACGGATTCGCGTCCATGGAACAGAGGGGTATATCGAAATCTTGTAAGGGGAAAAAGCAAAAGGAGTAGATTGCCCACCGGCAGCTACTCCTTTTCTTTCGTTGATGGTTAGATCTCGAGCTTCCGGGTGCCGATCCATTTCACCATTTCCGGATCTCGATGAGAGAAGAACAGGCTCTGTTTCGTATCTAAAGACGCAATCGACTCCATATCCTGCTCGCCTAACTCAAAATCAAAGATATTGAAGTTTTCAATAATTCTTTCTTTACGAACCGACTTCGGAATGACAACGACTTCTCTTTGAATCAACCAACGCAATACGACTTGAGCAACGGATTTATTAACCTTATCGGCAATAGAGACCAAAACCTCGTTCTCGAACAAGTTATTTTTCCCTTCGGCAAAAGGTGCCCAGGATTCAATTTGAACTTGATGTTCGTTCATGAATTTCGCATTATCGATCTGTTGGTTGAACGGGTGTGTTTCCACTTGGTTTACGGCAGGTACAACTTCATTATGAAGGATCAAATCGATTAGACGATCCTCATGAAAGTTGCTGACGCCAATTGCCCTTACTTTACCTTCACGATACAATTCTTCCATCGCGCGCCAAGAACCGTAAACATCTCCATACGGCTGATGAATTAAATACAAATCCAAGTAATCCAATTGAAGACGAGCCAGTGATTTCGCGAATGCTTCCTTGGTACGTTCATAACCGGTATCCTGAACCCAAAGTTTCGTTGTGATAAATAACTCTTCTCTTGCTACACCGCTTCGTTTGATCGCCTTGCCAACGGCTTCCTCATTTAAGTAAGAGGCAGCGGTATCAATTAGTCTATAGCCCGCCATAATAGCGTCATAAACGCTTTGCTCACATTCCTGTTCATCTCGAATTTGAAAAACTCCAAAACCGAGCAGAGGCATTTCAATACCGTTGTTTAACGTTACTTTTTGCATATAAAAATCCTCCAATGTTGTAATGGTTATGTCCTTATTATGCATCGGTTGTTAAAGTGGTTGTTATACCATTCGTATCAAATGTTTGCCTAATCCTCTCACTACTACTTAAGTAACAATAACAATTGAACTATAATTGAACTATAGAAGAGACGGAACGGGGAGGATCTAATGTCTGAAAATGTCATGACGAAACAGCAGGAACTCATCACGATTATCGAACATCATTCAGATGGGGACGGCGTTCATAAAACCGCAATTCCATCCTTATATTTCTTACGCCGGTCCAAAACCTCCGAACCTAGCCACGGTGTATACAAGCCTTCCTTTTGTATGATCCTGCAAGGGGCGAAGGAAGTTTGGCTTTCACAGGATCGCTTCAAGTATAGTCCTTCTGATTACTTGGTGGCATCTGTTCATTTACCCGTTACCTCCCAAGTCACTGAAGCCCGTCCCGATTTACCCTATTTAGGTCTCAAGCTTGAATTTTCACCTAGTCAAATCCTAAAGGTTTTACATGACTCTGAACTACGAGCTATTCCAAGAGAACATAATAGGCGCGCCATGTATGTCAGCCATATTGAATCGTCATTATTGGATGCGGTCATCCGGTTAGCCCGTTTGTTAGATAACCCAAACGATATTCCGATGCTTGCTCCGCTCTATACGAATGAAATTCTTTATAGGGTGCTGCAAGGTCAGAATGGGGATATTTTGAAGGGGATTGTAATGGAAGAGAGCTCCATCCACCAAATCAGAGATGTCATTGAACATATCATGGACAATTATGATCGTTCTTTTCGAATCGAAGAGCTTGCAGATCTAGCGAATATGAGTGTTTCGACGTTTCATCGGTACTTTAAAGAAGTTACAGCCATGAGTCCCATACAGTTTCAGAAACAAATGAGACTTCAGGAAGCCCGGCGCCTATTATTAACCGAATCAGCAGACGCCGCTAATGTGGCCTATCGAGTAGGGTATGAAAGCACCTCCCAATTCAGCCGTGAATATTCTCGCATGTTTGGACTTCCGCCTAAGCAAGATATTAATCGGCTTCGAGCGCATTGAGAGGATTAGGCAACGAATTGAGAAGAATGAGGTAACGGTTGCTTTTCCATTTGTCGCATAATAAGGAACGAGGATAGCCATTTTCAGCTGCATCAAAATTGTTTTAAGGTAAGGAGACTTCATTTGTACGCACGATTGAAAAAAATGTTTGCCATCAAGGGATACAGCTTGTTTGTCATTTGTGTTTTCTTGGTCGGCATAGGGATTTCGATTACAATGCCGTACTTAGCTCTCTATTGTACGGAAGAGCTCGGCATGAGTGCGGGAGCCTTTGGCTTCTTCACTGCGGTAAGTTCATTGAGTGGCGTGCTGGCGAACTCATTTATTGGTAAACATTCGGATCGCAAGCTGGATCGGAAATTCATTATTGTTATAGCCACGGTTTCATCGGCAATAGCCTACTCCTCCTATTTAGCATTTGATCATTTCTTGACCTTGCTAATCGTCGTAAGTTTTTTCAGTGGTTTGGGAGCTGCCGCCATGCCTCAAATTTATGCTTATGCTCAGGAATCGGCAAATGAAAGCAACTCCGATGACAAGACGTTTGCAATGTCTACCCTGCGTTCCCTTGTATCTCTCGGATTCTTGATCGGTCCTTTAGTCGGCACCGTATTCTTAGGCGCAATTGGATATAAGGCACTGTTTCTGGGAACTTCATCCATATTTCTAACTATCGCATCGCTCGTGTTTCTATATCTGCCTAGGAGAGCAGCCAAGAAGAAGCAGGTTGCAAGTAGTGGTGACACATCATTCAATCGCAGGCTGATCTGGTATCCGCTCATGGCTTTCATCTTTCTATTTGCGATCAATGCCATAAACGGGATTGTAACGCCGTTGTTTATTGTAAACGAGCTGCATGGAACGCATACCGATGTCGGACTGGTTGTTAGCCTATGTGCGGGTTTGGAGATTCCAATTATGCTTGCACTTGGCGCCTTGGGCAGAAAGGTATCTAATCATTCTTTGCTGATCAGCGCCTGCTTTATTGCAGTAACCTACAACATCATCTTGAGTATTTCTACGGCTACTTGGCAGCTTATCGCTGCTCAGCTTCTACAGGCAACGTTCGTAGCCATTGTAATGGGCAACGGACTAAGTTATTTCAATGAGCGGTTTCCGAATTCACCTGGGATGTCCTCGACGATCTACTACAACGGGACCATTATTGGTAGGCTATTAGGGAATTTAAGCGGGGGTCTCATCGCTCAGTTTGCAGGGATTCGTGACGTTTATTGGGTATGCTTAGCAATTGCAGTTGTTTCGTTCTTTATCTTATGGAGCACAAGACCTCATAGGAAGATTGAAGCAGCAGTAACCTAATAATCCGGTTTATACACAACACTAAATGGAGGCGTTTAGACAAATGGAAATCCATAAAATTGGTTCACAACCTTCAAGAAAAGGACCAGCTGAATATTTTACCGGCACGGTGCGCGTCGATCCGCTGTTTGAAGCACCACAGCCTGCGCGCGGAGTTGGCGCCAGCGTGACGTTCGAGCCGGGGGCTCGGACAGCGTGGCATACGCATCCACTGGGGCAAACCCTAATCGTAACGGCAGGAAAAGGACGAGTCCAACGATGGGGAGGCCAGATTGAGGACATCAGTCCCGGGGACGTCATTTGGTTCCCGCCAGGCGAGAAACACTGGCACGGAGCATCACCAACCACTGCTATGACCCATATTGCCATCCAAGAACGTCTTGACGGTTCAACGGTCGATTGGCTGGAGCAAGTCAGCGACGAGCAATACAATGCGAACGACCAATAAGTTTGAAGACAAACACAAGGAGGAAGGCTATTGCCTTTCTCCTTGTGTTATTTAGCGTGATATAAACAATAGGATGATAATCGTGTTGAATGAGTTAGAACGGTATTCACCATATTTGAATTGAGACAGGTTTCCATTCTCGCAGCAGTCCACGCAATATATGAAATATTTCATATATTGCCAATAGCAAAAATAGTAGGAGGTGCAAATATTGGCCATTCAATTTCTTGATTTACGACTTTCTGAAGCAAGCAATAATAGCTCAGGTACTTCTCCAGTCCCGACTACGCCCGCTCTTTTTGGAGATATTGGTCTTCAGACGGCTGCCGCTGTCGGAACACCTAATCAAGACAGTGTAAGAGTAGCCTTGTGGGGCACAGTAGGGATAAGTGCTGCAAGTGCAGGCTTGATTACAATTACTGTGGAAAGAAACAGCGGAAACACACCAGGTTCAGGCACATTGATTTACTCATTAACTACTGGTTTAGCCGCTCGTGAATTTATTACTTTTCACGCTGAGGACTTCCCCCCAGCAGTTGTCGTAACTGATCAAATCCGCTATACAATGTTTTTAGCTGCATCGGTCGCAGGTATGAACCTCGATGGACCAATCAGTTTTGGCGGAATCGCTGCAGCTGGAACAACAGACAATAAATTATAGCAAATTCCATTTTACCGAGGATGTCGTGATACCATCTGGAAAGACAATGCCCGTTTGAACTTAGGTTCAAACGGGCTTTTAGCTTTGGAAAGTCATCCCGTAACACCGTTGGACATGTGCGTACGGCCGACGCAACTTTTCTACTGTGCCTCAGCAATGCTTTAAAACAATGCCTTTCTCTGTTTAGGGCAAGGATACATGCAACTCTTTAATTGTACCGTCAGACAGCTTAAATGTGTGCTTCAATAAGAAAGGTTTGGGCAAATTCGTTTTGTCAAAGTCGCCGTCAATTGACGCGATGACAGCATACGCACCGTCTTGCTCTATAGCATCGGTTATTTCGAAACGAACGTGAGCACCCAAAATCTCGGATTTGCTCCAATTGCAGATAGCTTCGAGACCAATAAATTCTCGATTATCGTCAAAGACGTAGGCATCCTCGTGGAATGCAGCAAGAAAAGAATCCAATTGTTCCTCGTTTGAAGCATGAAAATAAGCTTTAACTGCATCTGGTAATTGAATCATATATAATTCCTCCCCTTTTAGCATGAACAGAAAGTCTATTACACAGTAGGCACTGTACCGCCGTCAATGACATACTCGCTTCCCGTAATCGAAGCTGAGCGATCGGAAACCAAGAAAGCGGCAAGGTCCGCGACTTCCTCAGGCAGACCAGGACGACCAATGGGAATGCCCCCGAGCGAGTTCATAAGTTCCTGCAGCGCCGCTTCTCGGCTACCAGCGACCGTCGCGATCCGGTCAATCATCCGATCCGCCGCTTCCGTCTGAATAAAGCCCGGCGCAATCGTGTTGATACGAATTCCTTTTGGCGAAAACTCCTTAGACAAGCCTTTGCTGTAGTTGGTCAACGCGGCTTTAGATGCAGCGTACGCCAAAGTCGTTTCGTATAGTGGCAACTTTCTCTGAATAGAGCTCACATGGATGATGACACCTTTCCCTTGCTCTACCATCAGAGGGAGCAAACTTCTGTCCAATCGGACAGATCCAAGCAAATTCATGTTCAACGTTTCTAGCCAATCTTCCTCCGTTAAGGCCAAGGCACCGCCAGGAGGCGTAGCTGCACCGCCGACTGTATTAATAAGAATGTCGATACCGCCCAACTTCTCTTTAACAGCTTCAACAAGAACCGCCGTACCTTCGGGATTTGTAATATCGGCTTGAATGAAGTGAACACCGGGAATATCGTAATGCGTCGGGATTGTACGCGCCGTTGTAAGCACTGTGGCTCCAGCTTCGGCCAACCGCTTCACGATTGCATAGCCCATCCCTTTTGTTCCTCCCGTTACTAATGCTCGTTTACCTTGAAATTCATGCTCATAAGATGCAAAATTCATATGACTAAATCCTCCTCGTGAGTTTTCATAGATGTTCTCGATCACATGAATTAGCATACTCTGATCAAAAAGATTATTCTAATTTATATTTTTAATATAATTAATTATTTAAATTCATGAGTTTAACTTCATTGATTCAGTAGATGTGTTTAGTTTTTGTTCAAATGTCTAAGTCCATTCTTGCTTCGATCAAAGAGAATCTGTATGATTACAACAAAAAATGATGTCGAGGATTCATGCAGGAGGATTCTATGGAGCTTACCCAGTTGGAGTATTTCTTGACAGTTGCCCGAATGGAGCATTTGACGAAAGCTGCAGAAACTTTATCAGTTACTCAACCTGCGCTAAGTCACTCGATTTCTAAACTAGAAGCAGAGCTCGGTGTCCCTTTATTTGAACGAAAGGGTAGAAATCTGCAGATTAACCGATACGGTACAATGTTAATGAAGCGTGTGGAGAAGATATTGATGGAGGTGGAGCGTGGGAAACAGGAAATTGAAGAATGCTCCAACCCGGATTCCGGTGTCATTCATCTATCTTATTTAAATATCTTGGGCGTTGATTTAATTCCACATCTCATTCGAGAATATCAGCAAGCTAATCCCAAAATCACGTTTAAGTTGACGCATGGTGACAAGGGACTGATTCTAGAACACGTGGAGCGCGGCGATTCGGATTTGATGATAACTTCTGAAAGACCTGTGGGAGATACGTATGAATGGCTGCCGATTCTCTCATTACCGCTGTATATCATCGTCTCATCCGAGCACCCACTTGCCAATCAGGAATCGAGTAGCTTGAAGGAGATAAACGGAGAGCCTTTTGTAGGTTTAAAGCAAAACTGTTCGCTGAAGGATTCACTATTGGCCCGTGTCCATCATATGAACTTTACGTTAGCCTCTACTTACGATGCTGATGATTTGCCGACAGTGGCAGGTTTTGTTTCGGCGGGACTTGGGGTATCTGTATTGCCAAGAACAGCTGGACTGGAGCTCAAAGGCTTGAGCTGGATCAAGATTGAGGACAAAGGGTGGGTTTGGGAAGTTGGTCTGCAATACAAAAAAAACAGGTTCCTTTCGCCGGCTACTCAAAGATTCGTTAACTATCTTGAAGAAAAGTTCGAATAATATAGTGGAGGGACTTTCGAAATAAGTTTGGAATGGACTAAACATGAGGAGAGGTCGAGCATGGTACGCAGTACAGAAGAAATTGTTATTGGGATTGATGGTGGCGGCACCCACACGCGGGTAATGGCCGTAGATCTTGCTGGAAACGTTTTATCCTACATCGAGCATGGCGGCTCTTCGATACATAAGGATTTGCAAGCAAGGGAAAATGTGCAGTGGGCTATTGAAGAAGTATTACGTCAATCGGGAAAATCCGTGAACCATGTGAAGGCTTTGACGGGAGGTATTGCAGGTTTCGATTCCCGGGAAGATCTCGAATGGGTACTGCCATTGACCGAATTAGAGGGATTAGATTGCAAGAAGCAACACGTCAATGATGCAGTAGTCGCTCACAGTGGAGCCCTTCTTACAGAGCCGGGAATTATTGTAATATCAGGAACAGGGTCTATAATCTATGCCGTAACTGAGGAAGGGCAGCAGATCAGGAATTATGACCTGCAGCATTATGCAGCCAGTGCAGCCAGATTTCTTGCTTATGAAGCCACATTTGAACTACTATCGGGCAACATAGACGATAGCGATCAGGTTTTGATTAAAGACATACTGCAATTCTGGGAAGTGTCCACTGTCGAAGAGTTATCACATCTCGCACTAAAGGGCTTTGTTGCGGATCAGAGAGAACGTAATCGAAAGTTTGCCGCGCTTGCACCATCAGTTACCGAAGCTGCCGTTCAAGATAGTAAAATGGCTAAACGGGTCTGCGACCGCGCAATCCAGCAGATCATGACAGGAGTAGAAATGCTCGCTTCCTACTTTTCTGATTCAGAAATCAGCGTTTCATTAATTGGCAGCGTTGTTAACAGTGACTATTTCCAACGAAGTCTGGCAACCAGCATGAGAAATGGGAACAACAAAAAGTATAGACTAATGAGACCCGCATTCTCACCGGTTGCCGGGGCGGCGCTGTTGGCGTTAAAGCAATTGAGTATTCCGATCGACCAGGATCTTCTGCATAATCTCAGTCAACACCCTCGTTCTCTGAATTAATGAAGGTAACAAACAGGTCTCCGCGCTAGGAGGCCTGTTTGTTTTTGAGCTCAACCAATAGGGCATGCAGCTGCTCCGTAGCCAGTCCATGTAAAACCAGGCGGAAGCCGGCGCGAAGGGTAGTTAATGGAACCATGGGATGTTTGTTGTTAATGAGAGCGAGTCTATCATTGTTACCGATGATTTTGGAGGCAAGAATGCCGATCGTTTCATCCAATTGCAGCGAATTCGTAGCTCTCCAGAAATCATTATCGGTCAGAAAAAACTGGTAAATAGGTGTAAAGCATTCAATTGCAGTAGTAAGATCAAGAAAATTAGTCCAACGATTCGGCATTTCTTCGATCGGAATGGGTACGGTTGAAATGGAAGTAAAGTTTAATCGTTCTTGTTTGGAAACCTCAATGTTTTTCTCGCGAATTTCTCGGTTCAGGTTAATTACAAAGTTATATAAATTGAGGTCGTGATTGAGAAACAAGTCATCCTTTACTTCCTTGAGGTTGGTCGGCTTAAGCGGGTTCATCTCTACTTGAACGCCAGGAACATTATCTCGAATAAACTGTAGTACTTCGGAACCGAGATAGAAATGTCGGAGGATCATATAGTTTGCATCAGGGCTCACAAACGTTCTCATTCCCCAATACAGCGTGCGGTGCAGCATTTTGGAAGACGTGAATGTTTTGGAGAAAATGATCTTATAGATTTGCAGAAGGATAATAAGCAGTCTCGCAAAAGGTCTTAATATAGGAAGTAGAAATTGTCTCGATCTGCTTGAGCAGTCTTTTAAATAGGCGGCTTTCGCTTCCTCATTAAAGGGGATGCTCTGATCCAAGTAGATCGCCAGGAACGGATTCGGGTCAAGCTTGTTGTGGGGCATTGTATTGAAATATTCAGCTTTGCTCATGTATTTCCCAGCTCCTCTAATTGGAGTAAGTATAAGCGGGCGGTTGTTTTAGCGGTCTTGATCATCCTCGCGGCAATATCCATGGTAAGCATAGGGTGCTGCACCACGGTTTCAAGACGTTCGAAATGCTTCTCATCGGAATCGCTGTGATAGAGGAGGAAGGAGACATGTTCATCCTGAAGCCCCAATTGATCGCGGATCATTTCCCCCCAGTACCGTGCCATGCGGCATCCGAGACCTTCGATAATCCACATCGCCCCGATTAAGTCGACCGGGTTTTCCCGACTCGCTCGCTGGAATAAGTAAGCGGACAATGCCTCGCTGCCAATATTTTTCTCGCCAAGATGAATATCAGATAAGTTACCGCCAACAGCTACATAATTTTTCTCCAATAGTTGAAAGTCACGATGCTCGTCGCGCGCATGAGCAATAAACAAGGAACGTAAATCAATATGCTCGATGGCGATGTAGGAGGCTGCGCGGGCGATCCATTGCGAACCGTCAATTACCTGCTGTCTGATGTTCTCCATAAGGAGCTTATAATCATCCAGCGTAAATTTACCTTGATAAAGCTTATGAATGACGGGTACGTGAGCTAGCTTTTGTTCGAAATCGATCCACACGTTGATCAATTGACGAACTAAATGAGATTGAACCGCATGGGTTTCGTCAAATTGGACAAAAGGTGCTTCCGCTTGTCGTTCAGAGTGACCAGTTGTTTCCTGATTCTCAGAACCTACAACAGTAAGCAGCATGTAGGAGGTTTGAAACCTCCCGCTCTCCGGGACCATACATAGGATTTGTTCGCCGGGTACGAGTTGCCCATTGGTCATAAGCTCCTCCAACATAATATAAATAGAGGCAGCCCCCGTATTGCCTTTCGTATACAGGTTCGTGAACCATTTTTCCTCCGGAATCGTTAATCCGCCCAGTTGAAGAAGACGAAAAATTTCATCACGGAAAAAGTGCGAAGAGTAGTGGCACACCATCCAGTCGATCGCATCTGGCGTTATTCGCCCTTCTTCAACAAGTTCAAAGAAGCGTTTGACGCCGACTTTAGGCATCTCATTCACAAGTCTTATGTCTTGTTTCAAATTGAGTGCACCATCATCCGCTGCTTCTTGGACGGAAGCGTAATCCATCCAAGATGAGTGATTAGGTGTATCTTTGTTGATGCCCGCATACATACATACATCGTATAAATGAGCGTACGATTGGTTGTCGATCCATTCGATACGGAGGGACAAGCCTTTAGCGCTTGGTTTATTCTGCAGCACCGCAGCTCCAGCCCCATCCGATAACATAAATCGAAGGAAATCGGTATCGAAGGGGAGCGGGCGTTCCGAAAATCTGGCTTGCGCTTCAAATCGAGTATGCTTGAATATTCGGCTGGGAAACTCGCTCGCGCAAGAAACGGCTGCTTGGTTCTCGCCCGATTGGATGTGTAAGAACGCATTCTTCATGGCTTGCATTCCGCTGCCACAGACCCCTTGATGCGTCGCGATCTCCATAACGGGCAGGCCTGTTTCAGCATGTACCATACTCGCGAAGCCGGGGACGAGCAGATCTCCTTGAGTCGTGCCTACAGCAAGAAAGTCAATCTTATCGGATAAATCTTCGTTGTTGCGTTCAAGCGCATCGCGGATGGCTAAATTGGCCATTTGAGCATTGGAGTAAAGCGTTTGTTGTTGTTTATTGATGGCATAATGCCGAAATCGGATCTGGTTCTGTTCAAGGATCCGGCGCATGGATTTCGAGCTTTTCCCACCTATACGACCAAGATAATCCTCCACTTCTTCATTTCCGATGGGGGAACCGGGTAGAAACTTCCCAATGCTTGTGATATATACCGAATTCATCGTATCGTACGCCTCCTCTGACAGATTCCCAATAATTAGTATTTATATGATCCATCATCATCTATTTTGGAGAGGAAACATAGTACTAAGTTTTTGTAGTACTCATGGGCAGGAACGTGCGAGTAAATGGTGGAATAACTATACAATCATTCTCGCATTAGGAGGTCGTAATAAATGCCATTTCCAACGCATATCGTATCCGCTGCCGGCATTGTGGAAGATGGGCACGGAAATATCCTTATCGTAAAAACTCGTGATGGTGGTTGGGTTTGTCCGGGTGGACAAGTAGAAGTAGGAGAAAATCTGATGGATGCATTGGTTCGTGAAATCAAAGAGGAAAGCGGCATTGACACCACGGTGAGCTGCTTAATTGGTGTCTACTCGAATACAGGGATTTTCAAATGGTACGATGGTGTGACTGATGTTCCAACGCAAGTTATTTTTGAATTCATCTGTGCGCCTGTCGGTGGGGAGTTAGCTGTTTCTGAAGAAACAACCGACAGCCGGTGGGTGGCGAAAGATCGCGTTCTTGATTTCATTACACATCCAGCAATTCGTACGCGATATCAAGCTTATTTGGATTATAACGGAGCGGTAAATTACATGGAGTATGTGACGCACCCCGAGTTCACAATTAAACACCAAACACATATATCGAAGTAGATTACAGAGAAGAGACCATCCTGTTTAGGATGGTCTCTTCTCATGGAACAAGTCTAGTGAGAATACATATATACCAACATATGGTATAATTATTGGTAATTATATTAATAGAAGGATGGGTTAGCATGCGTTTATTTCCTGTAGCATATTCACTCTTGTCAAAAGAAGCGATATTATCGCATATTAAAGATTATTATGAAATGGATGAGCCAATTAGTTTCGAGTATTTTCTTAGAGGGATGAACGATACTTATGTATTAGAAACTAAGCAAGCCAAATATATCTTCAGAGTTTATCGTGCTGATCGGAGAAATATTTCAGAGATCGCATTTGAATTAGATTTATTGAATTATCTTGATTTGCAAGGTGTGGACGTTTCAATACCGATCAGAAAAAATGACGGGACTTTTATTAATGAATTTTTTGTCTCTGAAGGAGTAAAGTATGGCGTCTTGTTTAGTTTTGCTGAAGGAAATGAAAAGCCTATTCATGCTATAGAAGATAGTTACTTGTTTGGAAAAGCAGTAGGACAAATTCACAAAGTTTCTGACACCTTTACTAGTGAACATGCAAGAGGTAATCTGGATTTGAAGCATCTGATTGAGAATCCGCTTCATACAATTAAGTTACATATGGAACACCGTCAAGAGGATTATGATTTTCTTCATGATCTTGCTATGCGTCTAAAGGAAAAATTGATAACCCACTTGGAAGAAGGCTTAGATTGGGGAGTATGTCATGGGGATTTGCATGGCAACACAAATGCAGCCTTTACGGACGACGGGAAAGTGACTCATTATGATTTCGATATTTGTGGATATGGATGGAGAGCTTATGATATTGCAGAGTTCAGATTAGCAAGAGAAATTCATAGTAGGCATGATAAAGAAGAAGTCGAAAGGCTATGGGAAGCGTTTCTAAAAGGATACAGGGACGTAAGATATTTCAGTGAGAATGATGTTAAAGTTGTCCCTATATTCGTCGCACTTAGACAACTTTGGCTCTTTGGACTATGTTTTAGTGAATCAGAACTTATAGGAAAAGCTGACTTTGATAATGGATTTATTGATAGTAAGATGAATTATTTCAGGAATGTAGACCTCATATCACAGCATTAACATAGAAAAATTTCAACTCGCGCTCCTCATCTTGCATGCCGCGAAGTGGCCGTCAGCCTGCTGAGAAACCACTATAAAAAGATCGCCAATCACCTGTACAAGCAGGTAGGTTAAGGCGGTCTTGTTGTTTAAAGTGCGAACAAATAACGGCAAGTTTTTCCGGTTATTGATAAGAAAAGAGACTCCTTCTACGGAACTATTTGCTATGATAAATCCAGCAGCAAATTGTAATCCGTGTTAGAGGAAAGGAGCCTTTACCTTGCGAAATCTGAAGCAGGAGGTTTGTTCACATGAGAGAAGTACCTGCACGCAACAATTTGCCGGACGGTTACAGACCGGTAGTGATTCCGAACACACTAAAAATGATTTATGGAGGTAGGATGATGAACGAACAACAATATGCTAAAGAAAGCAATATGCAGGCTAGTCCGATTAAAAACAAAGTCGGAAGCATTTTCGTTCCCGTTAGGGATATTGAGAAGTCACGCAGCTGGTATTGTAGGGTTTTAGGGCTGAATGAAGAGGATTGCAACATTATGAATGGCCACTTATGCACTTTACCAATGGAAGGAACCGGAATTATACTAGATACAATGCCAAAGTGGGGCGGTGACCAACCAGGGGGAGCTCCGTCAATCGAAACGCCTGCCTATATGCTTATGACAGAAAATCTACAAAGTTCGTTCGATTATATGAAGAAGATCGGTGCGGAACTCGTAACAGAAATTGAACACGATCATTGGTTCGTCGTGAAGGATCCGGATGGAAACAAATTGATGATTTGTCGCGAATAGAGAAGATTTTGAGCAAGATTAAACCGAATGATATGCTAGGAGAAGGCCATCCACTACGGGATGGTCTTTTTATATGGTGGCTAGTTGAACGCAACAAATCCGTTGTCCATTGCGTCTAACTATACGACGAACAACCTTGGAGGTAAGAAGAATGTTTCGAAAATTACTAATTGTATTAGGTGTTCTTGTAGTTGTATTGGGCGGAACATTCTTATATTTCAAAGACACCATAATAGGAACGGTTCAATTCGCCCAACAAACCAAAGAAACCGCAGCGACTGTAAGCAGCGTGAATAAGAAGATGCCGGCACTGATTCAGAAAGCAAAGGAAGATCAGAAGAATGGAACAGATTCCGCAGTCACAAATGAGAAGTCAGCGGAAAAAGAAATTAAACAAGAACTAGTCACTGTAAAACAAGAATTGAAGAAACTTACTGAAACAGAGCCGCCGGCGAAGTTGAAGAAAATTCATGAACAACTCGCAGCGCATTCTGATGAAGCCAACGCGAAGATCGATGAGTACATTAAGCAGATCGATAACGGCACATTTAACCCGGAAGAATTCCAAGCATTATATGAAGAAATGAAAGACTCACCTGAGTTTAAGGAAGCTGAAAAATACTTAAAGCTGTTACAATAAGTTCCTCCGTGAAACGGAGCCGCAATAGTCCGACAGCTAAATCGGACGACAGGAACATATATTCAATAAGGGTCGCGGATATCGCGGCTTTTTTTGTGAACAAATAGCGCCATGAATAGGCAAGGTAATTAATTCGAAATAGTACCTTGACAGTCATAGTACTTTGTCGTATTATACAACTACGGGATGATCATATGAGTGATAGCGAAAAGGGTAAAGAGGTTTACACACGAAACAAAAACAACTGGGAGTACGCAAAACGCGCTCTTGAAAACTTATTATAAGGAGAGTGGATGTTATGAATAAGAATTTGACTAACTATCTGAATGGCGTTTTCGCATCATACGATGGGGTAAAGAGCGTCGAGGAATTGAAGATGGATCTTCACTCCGATCTGCAGGAACGGTATCGTGAGCTCATTCAAGAGGGAAAGGACGATGAAACAGCATTCAAGATGACCATTGATAGCATTGGCGATATCGAGCAAACGGTACTTGAGGTTGCTAACCTCTCCCGCTCGCTGGAACGTAAGGTGGTAACGAACTTTAGCGCAAGCAATCTGGCTGAAAGCGATTTTGCAGGCGTTAGGGCCCATCAAGGACAGTTTAAAGGCAGTGCTGTTAAAGGATCCGACTTCTCGAAAGCAGATTTGACCGGCAGCACGTTTGCGAGCAGCGATCTACGTCAAGCCAATTTTGATGGCGCAAACCTCAGCGACTGTAACTTTACTTCTCTGGACATGTCGAATGCGAGCTTCAATGAATCGATTCTTGTACGCACTAACTTCAGCACTTCGGGGCTGGAAGGAGCAACATTCACAGGCGTTAAACTGACCGATGTCACGCTAACCAAGCTCGACCTTAGAAAAACAATTTTTGAAGGCTGTATCTTTGACGGCGTGGACTTCAAATATTCCGACCTGAGTGGGCTGCGTCTTGACGGGCAAACCTTTATCGGCGTTAAGTTTGATAAGTCGGCCTTAAACAATGTTTCGTTTAGAGGTGCTACACTCAAGAATGTTTCTTTTGAGGCGTATTTTTCCTTGACCAATAAGTATTACCGTTCCATCAAAACCATCTGCTTTGACAATGCAATCATGGATAAGCTGACCTATGCTGCGCTCAAAGGCATGGGGGCGGATTTGTCTAAAGTTATAGTTCGATAAGGAGGTTGTGAAATGGCTTTTCCAACATGGCTCTGTGAATGATATGGACTACGTCACTACGACAACGTCAGAATGTAGTGTTAAGCTTCAAACAAGTCTATAGGTACCAGTCCTACACCCGATGCGTTTTTCGGTAAAAGGAAGGGGTCATGCCGCGCTTTTGCCGAAAAACGCGACTTAAATAAAACCCGTTCTCGTAACCGCATCGGGAGGCGATTTTGTCGATGCTGAATTCAGTTTCCTCAAGCAGCCGACATGCCCGAGAGAGTCGAAGCTCCGTAACAAATTCGGATGGCGTAACGCCATAAGCACCGCGAAACCGACGGGTCAACTGAACCGGTGTCAGCTTCAGCGAATGCGCCAAGTTCCGCATATTCAGAGGCGCGTAGGCATGGGCCGTCATGAATTGATGCGCCTGCTGCAGCTCCACAGGTATGTCGGCTTGGACTGGATTCTTATCATATCCCCGCTCCAATGTCACCAACCGCAACAGGTCGTTTAATAAATGCTGCTTATTCGCCAGCGCGATGTGGTCCCGCTCAGGAGCTAGTTGTACCAAGTAACGAAAATCAGAAGACATTCGTTCTTCATCTGCAACGCTTATTTTCCCCATTAACCGAAAATCCACCTCGGATTCCATCTCTATTTCAGCTTCCGTCTCCCAATTGAAATGGAGAAAGTGGAAGCTAAGCGGACTGACCGTTCGTCGATGAAACCATGTATTCGGCGGACAAACCACCAAGTCACCAAAGCCTGCTTCCCCATCATGACCACTTATGGAATAGATGAATCTGCCGTCTTGTGCGGCGAACATCGTCCAGTAAGGATAGATATCACGATCGAGGGCAAATCGTTCTTTGCGCTCCCAATAAACGTGAGAAACCAAACGTGCATAATAATCGGACTTCATCCGCGATCCCACCTCAGTTGAACCTCATGAAATAAAGTATATCTCCCATCGTAATACAATGCATGTTATTTAAAAAGAGGATCTTATAAGATGAAATCATAGATATTCATATCATTCGAAGGAGTGTATGGGCTATGAGGCATGAGGTTGTGTCGACGGAGATAACGGTTATCGGCGGCGGGCTAGCAGGGGTTTGTGCGGCAATCGCCGCGTCCAGGCTGGGCAGAACAGTTTCGCTGGTTCAAAACCGGCCCGTGCTCGGCGGAAATTCCAGCAGCGAGGTAAGGGTATGGGTTTGTGGCGCTACAGCACACGGAACACACCGCTATGCAAGGGAAACCGGCATTATGGGCGAAATGTTCATTGAGAACCAGTTCCGCAATGTGGATGGAAACCCATACTTTTGGGATTTGGTCGTCATGGAGATGGTGCGAGCGGAGCCGAATATCCGCTTATTCCTCAATACGGATGTACATGAAGTGGAGGCAATCGGCGATGTGGATAATCGGACGATTCGTTCGGTTACGGGCTGGATGATGGGATCGGAAAGGAAGATCCGTTATGAAAGCGCCGTGTTTCTCGATTGTTCGGGCGACGGACTGGTTGGATTTCTTGCAGGTGCCAAGCATAGGGTCGGTCGCGAGTCGAAGGACGAATACAACGAGGATTGGGCGCCTGCGGCAGCAGACGATATTACGCTCGGCAGCACGCTTCTGTTCTATACGAAGGATGCGGGCCATCCTGTGCAATACATACCGCCTTCATTTGCCAAAGACATCACGCAAACGACGATTCCGATGAAGCGCGTCATCCGCAGCGGTGATAATGGCTGTGCCTATTGGTGGATAGAATGGGGCGGTGAATTTGATACCGTTCACGATAACGAACGGATACGCGATGAGCTGTGGGCCGCTATCTATGGCATTTGGGACTATATTAAGAACTCGGGCAAGTTCGACGCCGATAATATGACACTGGAATGGGTTGGCTCAATGCCTGGGAAAAGGGAGTACCGCCGGTTCATCGGCGATTATGTGCTCAATCAGAACGACATCGTGGCGCAGCGCGAGTTCGAAGACCGCATCGCGTTCGGAGGATGGTCTATCGATCTTCATCCGCCGCAAGGGATGTACTCGGCAGAAAGCGGGTCCAAGCACCTTCATATGGACGGCGTCTATCATATTCCGTTTCGCTCGCTTTATTCCGTGAACGTGAACAATTTACTCATGGCCGGCCGTGATATAAGCGCTTCGCATGTCGCGTTCGGTACGACACGGGTGATGGCCACTTGCGCGGTCATCGGGGAGGCCGCTGGCACCGGGGCTGCTTTATGCGTAGAGAAGGGTATTACGCCACGCGAGCTGCATAACGGCCATTTGCGCGAACTGCAGCAAACGATGCTGAGGCAGGATGCCTCGATCATCGGTTTGCGTAACGAGGATCCGGCCGATCTTGCACTTCAGGCGAGTGTTAAGGCGTCCAGCACTTTGACGCGACTTGCGGTGGAGTCGCCGGTAGAGGCTTATCCCCTTAAGTCCGATGTCGGCTTACTGCTGCCGGCGGACCCTGACATTGACGGCATCGAGTTGTTGGTGGATGCTGCAGAAGCAGCGATACTCGAAGTTGAGCTGTGGAATACGGGCCGTGGAGAGAATTATGTCCCGCATACGCTACAGTCGACTTCATCGGTACAAGTCGGGAAAGGCGACAGACAATGGGTAAAGCTGGATTTGCACTGGAAACCAGCTGCCCCGGAAAACGCCTTCCTCATTATTAAAGCCAGAGAGCAACTATCCATACACTTGTCCGATCAGCTGCAAACGGGTGTCCTTACATTTGTCAAAGGACCGGCTCCGATCGTGTCCGCAGACCTCGAAGACCATCAATCGTCGCAGCCGGTCGTCCAATGGAGCATGCGGTCGTTTGTTCGCAGGCCACTTTGTTTCCGTCTGCTTTCACAGACAAATGCGTTCTCCCCGGTGAGAGCCGTCGATGGCTTTGCCCGTCCGTTTGCTGGCCCTCATCTATGGTCATCCGTCGCCATGAGAGAAGACTCGTCTGAGTGGTTGGAGCTCAACTGGGCCATGCAGGTGAATGTTCGGTCTGTCCACATTACGTTCAATGACGACGTTAATGAGGACTTAATCAACCTTCACCACCATCGCACGCCGTTTGCAATCATGCCGGAACTGATTCAAAATTATGCCGTCGAGGTATTCGTGAACGGCGATTGGACTGCTGTAGCGGAAGGGCAAAACAATCATAAACGAAAGCGCATCCATACGCTGGATACACCGATAACTACTGACAAGCTCCGAATCATGGCTTACTCGACGAACGGCAGCCTGCGCGCCGAAATTATCGAAGTCAGGGTGTACGAATAGTTTATAGGCACGAAAAAAAAGATGGTTATGCAGCTTTTGTGCAAACCATCTTTTTGTTAGGCATAAGGGAGAGGCATAATTTACATGAATGGGTTCCCAAGAAGCCTGTGACGGGCTGCTCAATGAACCGGAGGCGTTTACCGGCATATATTTTTGCGGTTAAACAGCGTTCAGATTTTACGCTCAAATATTTAATGGCGGCTGAGCAATTTCGACAGACATTTCATGTGTGAAGTGGAATATTGGACATGACCGTATAATCGAGACGTTCGGCATCCTGATATTCTGATCAAAAACGCCGGCGTGAACGCAAGAAACAGGGGGGATGTTTTTGAATACGACTGGATTGCAAGGTAAAAATGCGTTAGTTACGGGTTCCAGCAGGGGACTTGGCAAGCAATACGCCTTGGACCTAGCTCGCGCCGGCGCCAACGTCATCATTCATGACATTCGAGATAGCTCGGCAGCTGAATTCAACGAAGCGGCTTCGGGCCATTCGGTTACCGAAGAAATCAAACTGCTTGGCGTAAAATCGGCTTTTATGACAGCTGATTTGGCCGATCCGGCTCAAGTAGAGAGGCTAATCAAAGGCGCGATCACCGAGCTGGGCTCATTGGATATTCTCGTAAATAACGCGGGGGGAGATATCGGATTCAACACGCCTCGCCCGGAGCCGAATGATGCTCTTGATATTTCCATCGACGATATTCGTTCGGTTGTCGAACGGAATCTACTGTCCACTATGTATGCCTGCAAATTTGCGGGATCATATATGAGGGAGAGGAGAGTCGGCAAGATCGTGAATGTTGGCTCGATTGCGGGGCATGTGCCGGTGACAACGGGGATCATCTATGCAGCGGCCAAGTCGGGCATATCTTCGTATACGAGAAGTCTTGCAGAACAGCTGCGTCCGTATGATGTGAATGTAAACTGCATATCACCTGCTCCGACCTATACCGGCAGATTTCTTGCAACGCGGTCTGTGCAAAGCGAAGAAGGGCGGTCCCGTCTGCAGCGCATCGCACAACCTGAAGAAATGTCAAGCATCGTACTGTTCCTGTGCGGCTCCGCTTCGGACGCCTTATCCGGCGAAACGATTGTATGCTGGAAATAACGAACCTGAGGGTGAGGTAGAACGATGACCGAAGCCATACGTTTCATCATGGGGCCGGAGGAGCCGAGCCATTATGACATTTTCACCCACGCAGCTGGTCCGGAGGGCAAGCTGCCGCTGACCTCCGATATGCTGATGAATCTCCCAAGCGGGGATTTATTCGGCATGAGCCAAAATGTCGGCATGGGCTGGAAGCCGGATCGGCTTCTCGGCAAGCAAATTCTTATTCTCAGTACGCAGGGCGGTGTCCGCGGCGAAGACGGAACTCCGATCGCACTTGGCTACCATACCGGCCATTGGGAAGTAGGTCTTCTCGTAAAGGAGGCGGCACTTGAAGTGACCGCACTTGGCGGAGTGCCGTTTGCAGCCTTTGTCAGTGATCCCTGCGACGGTCGTTCACAAGGGACGACCGGGATGTTCGACTCGCTGCCCTACCGCAACGATGCGGCGATCGTGTACCGGCGCTTGATCCGTTCTCTTCCGACAAGGAGCGGCATCATTGGAGTGGGCACCTGTGACAAAGGACTTCCCGCCATGATGATCGCCCTCGCGGCGATGCACGATCTTCCCGCGATCATTGTGCCAGGAGGCGTTACGCTGCCTCCGACTGTCGGTGAAGACGCGGCCAAGATCCAGACCATAGGTGCGCGTTTCGCGAATGGTCAAATCACGTTGGACGAAGCTGCCGATTTGGGCTGTCGAGTGTGCGCCACAGCAGGAGGCGGCTGCCAGTTTCTTGGCACCGCCGCATCCGCTCAAGTTGTCGCCGAGGCGCTTGGGATGTCGCTGCCGCATTCGGCGCTCGCTCCTTCCGGCCAGCCGATCTGGCGCGACATTGCCAGTCAATCGGCGAGGGCGGTTCAATGGATGCATGCGGGCGGAATGACCATGCGGGATATTTTAACCGATGCGGCCATTGAGAATGCAATGACAGTTCATGCCGCATTTGGCGGCTCCACGAATTTGCTGCTCCATATCCCCGCTATTGCTTACGCGGCATCATGCCGCATCCCAGGAGTAGCGGATTGGACTCGTGTGAATAAGGCGGTTCCGAGGCTTGTCAGCGTGCTGCCGAACGGACCGGAATATCACCCTACAATCCGCGTGTTTATGGCAGGCGGCGTACCGGAGGTCATGCTTCATCTTCGTAAACTCGGCCTGCTCAATCTAAAGGTAAAGACCGTTGCGGGTGAGTCTCTTGCTGATCAATTGGATTGGTGGGAGGATTCCGAGCGGCGCCATGAAATTCGTAAACGGTTGCAAGATATCGATGGCATTGATCCGGATCAGGTCATTATGAACCCGGAACGAGCATCCGCCAGAGGGTTGACATCCACGGTAACTTTTCCAATTGGCAATCTCTGCCCGGAAGGATCCGTCATCAAATCCACAGCAATCGATCCCGACGTTGTCGGCGAAGACGGCGTCTACCGCCATATTGGGCAGGCTAAGGTGTTTACGTCCGAGAAAGAAGCGGTTAAAGCAATTAAGCTTGGCCATATACAGGCAGGCGATATTTTAGTGTTGATCGGCAGAGGTCCTTCAGGAACGGGGATGGAGGAGACCTACCAATTGACCTCCGCTTTAAAGTATCTCCCATTCGGAAAGCATGTGACGCTGCTCACGGATGCCCGCTTCTCTGGCGTGTCGACCGGAGCCTGCATCGGTCATATCGGTCCGGAGGCACTGGCCGGCGGTCCAATCGGTAAATTACAGAACGGCGATTGGATTGATGTCTGCATTGATCGCAATAGGCTGGAAGGAAGCATTCATTTTGTCGGTCAAGGCGAAGAACGCTTCAGCCCGGAGACCGGCGCAGCTATACTTGCTGCTCGACCATTGCACCAGAACCTTGCCGCCGATCCGGAACTGCCGGACGACACTAGGCTGTGGGCTGCACTTCAGGCAGCAAGCGGAGGCACGTGGAGGGGCAGCATTTACGATGTCGATCGAATCGTCGAAACGCTGCAAGCGGGTATGACAGCGTTGGCAAGATCCAAGCAGGGGATGGGAGGTTGATTGATTTACCATGCATAAAAATCGTCTGGATGGCAAAGTGATCGTAGTAACCGGCGGGACAAAAGGAATCGGTAAAGGCATCGCCTTGATGTGTGCGGCCGAAGGCGCGAAAGTGATAGTCAGCGGAAGGAACGAGCAGGACGGAAACCATTTGGTCTCGCAGATTACAGAAAACATTGGATCGGAAGCGTTGTTCATTCAGAAGGATATCGGCAGCGAAGCGGCTTGCCGTGAATTGATCGAGGAGTCAGTAACGCATTTTGGACGAATCGACGGTCTTGTGAATAATGCGGGCATCTTTCCACGAGGTACGATGCTGGATACGACGGAGGAACTGTTCGATTCCATCTTCGATGTCAATATAAAAGGAGCATTCTTTTGTTCGAAATATGCCATACTGGCAATGCTGAAGACAGGTGGAGGCTCAATCGTTCAAATCGGTTCTACAAACGGTCATAAAGGCTCCAAGGATCTTGCGGCGTATTCATGTTCGAAAGGTGCATTGCTGACGCTTAACCGTCATATCGGGGTTAACTATGC
Organism: Paenibacillus sp. N22P23; assembly: GCF_059383735.1. Lineage (NCBI taxonomy): Bacteria > Bacillati > Bacillota > Bacilli > Caryophanales > Paenibacillaceae > Paenibacillus > Paenibacillus sp. N22P23. The sequence goes on along the minus strand of NZ_JBXENT010000001.1, from coordinate 1,325,393 downwards.
AAAGGAAGGCATCCGTTCGAACTGGGTGACCGTTGGCTGGGTGGCGTCCGAAGGGGAGGTAGAGCTGCATGGGAAAATGGGAATCCCCGTGGATCAACTGCATGAATGGGCTGCAACCCGCATTCCGAGCGGGCGCATGCAGACTACGGAGGATATGGCGTATGGGGTCGTCTACCTGCTGTCTGACGAATCCAATCAGGTAACGGGAACGGAGCTCTCCATCGCTGGAGGATTGGGTATCTAGACATTTGAAAACCTCTTATTATAGAAAAAAGCTCGTGACTAATGTGTCTCGAGCTTTTTTTGCGTTTAGCGCAATAGAAAAAAAACGAATTATTTGCCTTTTCTTCTAATTGCCGGAGGAATAATCATTTATTACTCGCCTGTAAAGTTTTTCGACTAACTTGTCGTATCGGAATAATGCTGAGAAGCGTTACAGCAAGAGCAACAATTAGGAAAACGACTGATCCCATAATCGAATCCGATATGGCATGTGAATATTGCAGATGCGAAGGTTGATCGGTGTGGCTGGATCCATTAAATACAGTGATGAGAATAGCCAAACCTAATGAAGCTCCACTTTGATGTGCGATATTTATTAGTCCTGAAGCGGCACCGCTATTCTTAGGCTCCACACCTGTGAGGCCGATTGCGGTAAGCGGCTGGAATGCCATTCCTGCACCAATGCCCATAATTGCCAAGAGAATGAACATGTCCGGGAAAAAAGGAACTTGCACGGCAATGATATGACTGAGCCCAAGCGTGCTAATTATTGCGATAAATAAGCCAGTCATCAGAACTTTCACATTGCCAAAACGCTGCACGAGTTTAGGGATCAGGTACATCATCCCGAATTGGGAAACTGTAAATGGCAGAAAGGCCATGCCTGCTTCAAATGAGCTGAAGCCAAGAACGTTTTGTAAATATTGAGGAATAAAGAAAAAGAGTGAAAAATTCCCGCCTACGAGCAGAAACCTTCCAAGATAAGCACCGGACCGCCGGCGATTTGAAAACATGTGGAGTGGAATGATCGGCTCAGCCGCTCGTGCTTCAATAAGAACAAATGCCGTTAACACGATAATTCCACCTGCTAGCAGAATCCATGTTTCAGGCTGTTCCCAACCGTAATCGGCAGCTTGAACAAAGCCATACACAAGCGCCGTCATACCGATGACAGATGTCAGTGCACCCCAAAGATCGAATCGTCCTGATTTTATTGCTGTCTTGTGGATATGCTTCTGAACCAAATACAACAAAACGATCCCAATGGGTACATTAATAAACATACCAAGACGCCATGAAATAAAATCGGTGAAGAATCCGCCAAGAATAAGACCGATACTGCCGCCTGCAGCCGAGACTGCACTGTACATCGCGATGGCACGGGCTCGTTCCTTCGCCTCCACAAAAGTCACTGACAACAAAGTCAGTGCAGCAGGTGTTGCCAATGCAGCCGAAAACCCTTGAAAAACACGGGCCATTAGTAAAAATTCAGCGGTTGGTGCTAACCCGGCCAGCAATGAGGCGAGCGAGAATAAGCCAATGCCGATACCAAGCATTCTCCTGAGTCCGAGAAGATCGCCTGCCCGGGCACCAAGCAGCAAGAAACCGCCAAATGCCAAAATATAACCGTTTTGCACCCAAGTTAACCCGGTAGTCGACATATGAAGCGTGCGGCCGATTTCAGGAATTGCCGTGACCATGACGGAGCTGTCCAGTACAATAATGAGTTGACACGCGATAATTATGGTAAGCATGATCCATTTGGTCTGATTCATGTTCATGTTCCTTTCCATGTTCAATGATAGTGGTTCTGATAGCTATTATGGATGGGATCTGCTTCTGGAAGTAGATCGTTCCTGCATATAAATTGCCTAAAGCTGCAAAACTGTTTTTTGCATCAGTTTTTTGCTTTGCAAGTTTTTTGAATGTCGTTATAATTTAGTAACAGAATGGGGGGATGTAAGACATGTCGGAACTAGGAATGGAATCCCGCATTGCAAATGGAAAAAGCGTGTCCTTTCATAAGAAAATGCTGGAGCAGCTCATTGTTATGACGGATCGGATTACCCGTGCAGAGGGACGAACGCCAACCATAGTGCCGTTCTTGTCCATCATTAGACGCAGTCGCGATACATTGCGAAGTTCTGGTGTACTGACGCCTTCTTTTTGTCTAATTCTCCAAGGGGCAAAAAAGCTTTATCTTGGCCAAGATATCTTTCATTACGAAGCAGGGGATTACATAGCATCCCTAATCGATATTCCGGCTTCCGCCCAAGTCGTCGGGGCTGCTGAAGATTCGCCTTATATTGCGCTGCGAATCGATTTTACGACGCAGGAAATCGCTTCAGTGGTAATGGAGGCAGATATCAACACAGGACCAACACATAAAACTCCGGCTGCCGGAGCCTTCATCGGTAAATCAGATTCAGAGCTGCTGGATGTTTTTTATCGCTTACTGAGGGTAATGGATAAGCCCAAAGAAGAAGTTCGTTTTCTATCTGGACTGCTCAAAAAAGAGATGATTTTCAACTTGCTTTCAGGCGATTTTAGCCACTTATTCTTACAGAAAGCATTGTTTGATCAAGGATCAGATGGAGTGGGAAAGGCGATCCAATGGATCACCGAAAATTATACAAGTTCATTTACAGTTGAGGAGCTAGCTAAGTCCTTCAATATGAGTGCCTCCGGACTTCATCATAAATTTAAAGCGATCACCACGATGGGACCGTTGCAATATCAAAAGCAGCTTCGCCTGCAAGAAGCCAAGCGCCTCATGTTGAGCGGTCCTATAGGGGCAACGACTGCCGCATTGGCAGTTGGCTACGAAAGTCCGTCTCAATTCAATCGGGAATATCGAAGGTTGTTTGGTCAGCCTCCCTTGCAGGATATAAAAGCCATGAGAAAATCAGCTGACGACAGGGGATTTGAGGATAGTTGAGGGTAACTCCTTAAAGGCCGCATAAATCGCGGCCTTTTTTGCATTCGTTTTTTATAAATCTTTAAGATTTTCAGTCGCTTTAATTTAACTTGTTTTCTTTAACCTAGAGAAAGAAAGAATGAGGGGGAAACAAGAAATGAGAAAGTGGCTTTTATTGCTTGCGGCGATACTACTAGTGGTAATGTTCTACGATCGGTTCATGTCTCAAGAGGATACAATCATTTCGGTAGATCAAGCCGTGAATGAGAACACGCCAGAACCACCAACAATAGAGGACAGCCCGCCGGTAAACGAGCTTACAATTCGAGTCGAAGAGGACCAGGTGCACGAGGGAAACTTGCTGCTCGTAAACGAAAAAATTGCCGTACCGCCTAACGATGCGGACGGCGAAGCGGTTAACTTATATACGCATAAGGAGCTGCTGAACGGTTTCGGCTTACTGGATAACAAGGTAAGACTATCGCCCGATTTGACGAGAATATTCGCTTCGATGATCGAGGACGCCGCCGAAGACGGCATCCACAATTTTCTCATCAGCAGCGGTTACCGAAACGACAAGGAGCAAGAAGCGCTATTCGAACAATTGGGACCGGATATCGCGGCGCTTCCGGGCCATAGCGAGCATAACTTGGGACTGGCACTGGACATCGGTTCGACGATGGCGCAGATGAAAGACGCCCCGGAAGGGAAATGGCTGAAAGAGAATGCCTGGAAGTACGGGTTCATCGTCCGGTATCCGGAGGATAAAACGGAAGTGACCGGCGTCATGAACGAGCCTTGGCACTTCCGTTACGTTGGGATTCCTCATAGCGTGATCATGCAAGAAAATCATTTGGCGTTCGAGGAATACTTGGATGACTTGAAAGAACGCAAATCCATGACGACAATCGTCGGCAACAGAACGTACGTCGTCTATTATTTTCCGGTATCTTCGAATACGACGCTTCACGTTCCCACAATAGGCAGTTACGAAGTATCGGGCAACAATACGGATGGCGTTATCGTGACCGTATTAATATCGTGAACGAGATTCGATAGGATTCAGCTTACTCATTGTCCGCTCAATCGGATTTGGTTTATGGCTTGAGCCAAAATATCCATTGTTCGATTCGATTCCGCAAGCGTATTTGTCGTTCCGCCGACTTCGATTAATGCGCTGGCAGGCGAGTAGTTTTGATTGTACCACCCATTACCGACGCTTTTATCTTTATAGTAGATCCCTCTAGAAAGACCCGGGTATTTGGCGGTGACCCAAGCTTGTATTCTTTTGGCGAATGCATCGTTTTGCTTCCAACTCGGATTCTCGAGCCCGATCACGAAGTATAATTGGGCGTAGTTCGTGCCGCGAATGTTGACTGTCGTCGCGCTTCTTGGACTCGTATCGCGATGAATATCGATTAAGTATTTGATTTGTGGATGAAGGGCAAGTTGATTGATGATCGATTTTTCCGAATATACGTATGATTTCGCGTAATTGAATTGGCTTCCGTAAATAGATGCATAATCGTATGAAGTATGATAAACCTCCGCGCCCATCGCTTGCAGCATTCCAGTTAAACGTGCCCCTAACATGGTGACATTGGTTGTCGCATTGTATGCGAGATCGGGGTTCGTGACGCCCGGTAATTCGGGGATCCACGATTCCCGATTATGCGATTGGTAAATATAGATTGCCGATTTCGAAACCGGATTTGCGGATGGCGCCGAATTAAAACGAATGACCAGTTTAGTCGGGTCGCCTGTGTTTTGAATTTGGTAGCTTGCTTTCTGTTTGAAATTCGCTATGACTTGTATGGTCGATGATTCCGAATCCTTCATGATGTAACGGATATTCGAAATATATGGGTTGTCTGCTGAAATGTTGGATACTTCACCCATTGTATTCTTGGCGGGTTCGCTAATGGGCCCATTAAACGTTACACCCGGAAGATCGACGACCAGACGATTAGGATCTGTTAAAGTCGAAACGCTAGGAGAGAAGCTCCCATTGGTTGCTATCGTTAATTCATTATTATCCAATTGAATGGATTGCAGCGCAGGATACTGATCCGGAGGTATTATGGGTACGTTCGGATCGGTGGCCGGGTCGCTGCCGGATACGCCGCTTTTCGTTCTCCATAAACTGACCGCATAAGCAGACGCGTCCCACTTCACGACAAGTCCCAGATTTTCGGCGACGAAACGAATCGGGAGCAACGTTACTCCATTCATGACGGTTGGCGGCTGTTCCAAAGCCATCGTTTGTCCGCCTAGAATCGCATAGGTACCGTTTATCGGCAGTATGATTGTCGTCTTCTTATTGGACAGAGTTGTGATCTGGCTCTTCTTGTCCCATGTAACGTTAACGCCCAAGCCTTCCGCGATGACGCGAATCGGAACCATCGTGGTCTGATGGATCAAACGAGGGGCAACGGGAGAGCTTAACTTTTGGCCGTCAAGAAACAATTGGATCGTTGCAGGTGCTGCATAAGCAGCCGGAAGAGCGAAAGTAAGTACGAACAATAGCGACAAAATAGTAAGAATCGATCTTTTCATCATGCACCTCTAGTCTAGTTGTCAAAGTTAGCAACTTCTTGTCACAATAAAAAAACGAGAGCCTCTTAAAAATAAGAAACTTTCGCCATTTTCACAATACTATAATTATGGAAATGATAAACTCGAGGAACCAATTCTAGCAATAACCCCAGTCATAGGGAACCCGGTAAGCGCATTTGGTATCGGCGATTTGGTGTATTAACTTGAGCATAGGGCCTTGCATATACATAAGAAAACCTTGAAGGGGCGAATGCCATGAGATATACGGTTCAATATATCCCCCTTAGCAAGATCAAGCCAGAATCATCCATTCAACTAACGAGTCGAATCAAGGAACTTAAACGGACCGCGCAGGATTGCATGCAGCTTATGATTGTGCGCAAGAGCAGGAAGGCTGGCGGTTACGTCCTGGTGAGCGGCAGCAGCCATTATGATTTCCTAAAGAAACACACGAGGAAAACGGCTGCTCCATGTCTAGTAGACGAGACTAATGCGTCTGCTAAGCTGAATTCATTGATTCACCGCATGCGCAAACGGGATTTGCCCTATGAGATACCTTACATCAAGCGGGATCGGACCCCGACAAGCAGCTGGGCGATTATCCGTCGTTTCTTGAAGCAAGAGCCTCGGTTCAAGAGTCTATCTCGCAGGGAACAATTGCAAGTGCTTCGGCTGGGACTTCAATATAAGCGAACAACCGTATCTGCCATGAAAGACATGGTGCACAGACACGTAAACAATAAGAAAATGGGGTAAGACATCCTTGGCAGCAGATCGAAGTGATCTGCTGCCTTTTTGTGGAACGAATTGATGAACAAAAAATGGGCTTGACCAGTTGTTTCACAGCTAAACGGGGGTGGTTAAGGTAAAGGAAACAGGGGAATCTCCCCGGAACGAAGAGGTGAATGACGATGAATGTTATACTGATTATCGTTGGTGTCTCTGTGTTCTTGATTGTGGCCGCTATTCTAATCCGCATAAGCCGCTGGAAAACAGTTTTGACCGCACCCGGCAGTCAAATGGAGGAACTACAGGATAAACATGCTTATTTGCACGGACGGGGCTTACGGTCCCGCATCCGCGAGAAGGACGGTCAGCCGGTATCCGGTATTGCCGCCGGCACGATGCACACAACAGGCTATATGAATCTGCAGGTCCATAAGGATGATATCCAGCGGGCTAAGGCAGCGCTTGAGGATTACACGCACGAGCTTCATACATCACACTCGCCATTATTATAGATTTGAGCAGAAACCACTCCTTAGTAGGAGTGGTTTCTGTCTGCCGAGAAAGAAATGATTCTTTAACGGTTGTCAGCGTGTCTATTCAATGAAATGAACGACTGTTAGAATTCTAACGGTTGTGAGCATCGTTATTCGCTGCATAATGGTTGATATCTCTCGGAAAATGTCCAAATAAGCCCGCTTACAACCGTAAGCAAATAAAATCGGGCTTTTTTGGCTATATAACCCCTGTCACAACCGTTGCAGGTCGGAAGATGGTCCGCGCGAATAATGAGGTCAAAGCCGAAGAGCCATAATCTAATTCCGAATTATAACTGTGATGCCGGAAATCAACGGTCAATTCAGCTAGCAAAAAAGTTAGGATTTGTTCAAAATCATGATTTTCCAATGTTATGGTGGCATCAAGATCAGAGTATAATAGATGATTATTTGGAAAGATTCAAATATTCAACAACATCCGCTAGTTAAGCTTATTGGGATTCGTTGTGCGCTTATTTTGAAGGAGTCGAGTTTAATGCTTTATATTTTTGGCGGATTGCCCGGCACCGGGAAGACGACGTTGTCGTCAGCTTTGGCTAGAGAGCTAAAGGCTGCATATCTCAGAGTCGATGTCGTGGAGCAGGCTATGCGGGATGCCGGTACGAGGGTCGACGGCCCTGAGGGTTACATGGTGTGTTATGCAATTGCATCACAGAATCTCCGGCTGGGATTAGACGTGATTGCAGATACTGTTAATCCTATCCAAATAACACGACAAGCTTGGCGCAACGTGGCGGAGTCTCTCGAGATTCCGTTTGTGGAAATTGAAGTGATATGCTCTGATAATCGCGAACATAGGCATCGAATCGAAACGCGTGCAGCAGATATTCCCGGCTTTGTTCTACCGACGTGGGAACAGGTTCGGAATCGACAATACGATGTTTGGGACCGGGAGCACATCGTCATTGACACCGCTCATCAAACCGTGTCGGAATGCATGAAGACCTTATGTATACAGATGGATCGGGAACGAAGTAAACATAGCTAAAAATTTGAATAAAGATAGGAGTTAGTTACGATGATAAAAGGTTTCGGAGGCATTTTTTGGAGAACGAAGAATCTTGAAGTTGTGAAAAAATGGTACAGCGATGTGCTGAAGATTGACATTGCTGATTGGAATGGGACTGTGATAAAACCCCAAGAAGGGAATGAGACGATCTTCTCCTTCTTTACCGAGAATGACAGTTATTTCCCAACCGAACAACAAGTGATGTTAAATTTCCAAGTACATAATTTAAACGAGACAATGAAGCATCTTGAACATATTGGTGTCCCTCTTGCAAAGCAAGCAGAGATTGGTGATTATGGAAAATTTGTTTGGATTGAAGATCCTGAAGGTCGACTGATTGAGCTATGGGAGAAATGAAACAAACAGCGACCCGGTTTGTAATGGATCACTACGGTGACCGTGCACAGAATCTTACACCTCTAGCCTCTGGTGATTGGTCAAGAGCTTATTCCTTCATGCTCGATGGGCGTGAAATGGTCATTCGTTTCGGCGCGTATCTTGAAGATTTCGAAAAAGATCGTGTAATGGGATCGTTTTCCATGGACTTGATGCCGATTCCAAAGGTTATAGAGGTTGGTAAGACGGAGGATGGATTCTTCGCCGTATCTGAACGAGTGCAAGGAGAGAAACATCTCGATGAGCTTGACGAATCGGAACTGCGGATTGTCCTTCCGCAATTGTTCGATGCGCTTGATGAGCTTCAGAAGCTAGATCTCACCAGCACACAGGATGTTGGACTTTGGCGCCCAGAAGGAACAGGTCCGAGCTGGGGGGCAGAGCTATTATCGGTGGCTGAGCCCAGAGAAAGGCTTGCTGGCTGGCGCGAACGGTTAAACACTTCGCCACGGGAGGCAAGTATCTTCGATGCCGGCGTAGCTAAGCTTAGTAAACTCGCACCGCAGCTTCCGGAGTTCCGCGGAATCGTACATAACGATCTTTTGAATCGAAACGTGTTGGTGGACAAGAGGAAACTAACCGGAGTGTTTGATTGGGGAAATGCGTTCTATGGCGATCCACTCTACGACCATGCTTTGTTTCTATATTGGCTGTCTTGGTTTCCGCAATGGCAAGGGATTAACTTGCAACAAATACTGGACGACCACTGGGAGAAGCGCGGAGGCCCGCCTGCACAGATGAAGGAACGCATACACTGCTATCTCATCCACATTGGGCTTGACCATATTGCCTACAGCGCTTTTAGGGATCGCACTGAAGATAAGAGACGAAATGCCGATCAATTGTTGACTTACATCTAAGCGGGAAGCTGTCGAAAGTCAATCAGCCTCTAACCACAGTAATAAGAATATTGGTATTAGAAGGTGAAGCACCGAGTTGGACTGTAGATGTGATTGGACAAATGAACTCGTATACAATCCCTATTCGCCATACTGGTGAATGGGGTTATTTTTTACCGTACTTTTACCGTTAGTTTGGTATACTAACCTATTATATCGAATGTAGCGGCGGTGATCGTAAACGTGAATATTTTGCTGGCGGAAGATGATAAGAAGCTCGGCAAGCTTGTTAAATACATGTTGGAGAAGAAAGGCGGCTATCACGTCGATTGGGTGGAGAACGGCGAGGATGCGCTCGATTACGCCCGTGGATCGGAATACGATGTGCTCATCCTGGACTGGATGATGCCGCTCATGGATGGTGTCGATGTCTGTAAGCGGCTGCGGGGCGAACATTATGGACAAGCCATCGTCCTCTTGACGGCCAAAGATTCGCTGCAGGATAAAATTTTCGGCCTCGATGCAGGAGCCGACGACTATCTGACGAAGCCTTTCGAGATGGATGAGCTGCTCGCACGTCTTCGTGTGCTTGCACGGCGGAATTTTGCCCCGAGGCAGGCGGATATTGTGAAGTTCGGGCAATTCACGCTCAATCGCACCTCACACCAACTATCACGAGATGGCGCGGAGATACAGCTTAGTCCAAGGGAGTATCAGCTGCTCGATTTATTCTTGCAGAATACCGGCAATGTGCTGACGAGAGAGGCGATTCTCAATCGCATATGGGGACTCGGCAGCGATGTTTCCTACAAGAATGTCGATGTTACCGTGAAGATGCTCCGGGACAAGCTGGACGATTACGGAGGGGAACCGGTCATTCACAGCATCAGGGGGGTAGGCTACCGGTTTGAAATGGACGCTTAAAAAAGGGAAGAAGCGCGACTTATTCCAATACACACAAAGGAAGCTCACAGTTACCTACACGTGGCTCATCATTTTGTTTCTGGCGTTATTCTCGATCATCGTATCGCTCTTCTTCATCTTCATGGCGTATCAGGAGCAGCGCAATTCGCTCCAATCGACCCTGTATGCGACCGAGGACGGCCGAGTTGTCGTTCCGGATTTGGAGAACAGCCGCAATGATGATTTGTACTTCTTCTATGTGCTGGATAATCGTGGTCAAGTGCTTGCTCAGAGCGATGCAATCGCGCAGTTAAGCGACCTTAATATGGCGGAGATTGATGGGTGGCAGCCAGACCGGGATTCGTTCCGTTTGCGCTGGCAGCCCGAGCAGCAGCGACTCTATGGCGATCTATTGATGCGTACGGATGACAGACTGCTCTTTGTAGGCGCGCACCCGATTATGACGACGAATGGGCCGGCTACGATCTATGCAGCGAAGGATGTCACCTTCTACTGGGATATACTCCGCAATCTGATCATCGTGTTCATCATTATTCTTGTTATTTTCATAATTGCAGCCGTCAAGCTCAGTTCCTCGATGTCCAAAAAAGCAATGATCCCGATACAGCAAACATTCCGGCAGCAGCAGCAATTTCTGGCCGATGCTTCTCATGAGCTGAGGACGCCGCTCAGTATTATGAACACGTCCCTCGATGTGATTGAGCTGGAGAACGGGGATACCATTACGCCGTATTCGAAGGAAGTTGTATCGGATATGAAGGAAGAGATTAGCCGAATGAGCCGCATGGTGCAGCATCTGCTGCTGCTGGCCCGTTCCGACGCAGGCTCAGCCGAGTTCGAGATGGACGCTTTCGACATTGCGCCGAAGCTCCGCCAGTGGGTGCTTGCCTTCGAAGGCGTTGCTCAGAAGAAGGGGATCACGCTGCGGACGATGCTGCCGGAAACGCTGACCGTTAAAGGCGATCCGGAGCGGCTCAAGCAGTTGGTCTATATCCTGCTGGATAATGCGATTAAATACACGCCTGAGGAAGGCAAGGTCGACGTTGGTCTGGATCCTAACCCGAAGCAGTGGCGGATCATCGTCCGGGACAGCGGCATCGGCATTACCGAAGCAGATCAGCCGCGCATCTTCGACCGGTTTTACCGGGTCGAGAAACATCGCTCTCGTGAAGAAGGCAGCGCGGGGCTTGGTCTCGCGATTGCGAAGCAGATCGCTATCGCCCATCGGGCCTCGGTGGTTCTCGAGAGTACCCCTGGGAAAGGAAGTACATTTTCGGTAGAGTTTCCCGTTTAGCACACGAAGAAGGCGAGCAGCCCTTTCTCTTGGGAAGATGAAGAGGAAGGGTATTTTTATACCCAAAAGGACGGCGACAGCCATTTCACCTTATTTACCGTACTTTTACCATTGCTCGATATAGTAGGTACTGTAGAGACAAGAACATTGTAACGAAAGGATGATAAAACGTGAGACGCGTTAGACCTTGGGTGAAAAAGACGCTGCTAGTATCCGTCATCATCGTAGCTGCCTGCGCCGGATTAAGTTTGGTGGGTGGTGTGAACAGGAGTGATGAGGCGATAGTTGTGGGGGTTAGTCAGGAGTTTCATGGCAGACCCGCAGGCGATATGAAGGTTGAGATCAGAGGCGACAGGGATGCGGCCGTGCCAGCGCTTCGCGGTGAAGAAGTAACGATGCCAGTGCCTCCTCGAGCGCCGGTGTTCAAAGAGGGCGGCATTCACATCGAACGAGGTCATGATCATGGTGTTGGTCCTGGCGTAGTGGTGGGCTTCATGATACTTATCGCAGGACTTTTATTGTTCTGGATGAGCAAGCGAAGCAAACGGTCGAGAGTCGCGGATGGGGCGAATGTGCTTGCAAACATTCCGTCGGCATCGGACTTCCTGGACCAATGGGAAATTCAGCAAAACCAAACAAAGGAGTCGAAGTAAGATGGGTATCTTCAAACGTGTCAAAGATGTATTTCTGGCCGAAACGAACGGTCTGATCGATAAATGCGAGAAGCCGCTCAATATGGTGAATCAATATATGCGGGAATTTAGTGTTGAGCTGGAGAAAGGGCAGCGGGCACTGGCGCACCAGCTGTTTATTGAGAAGCGGCAAGCGGTGCTGATCGCGAACGCAGAGACGGCAGTGGAGAAGCGTGACCGCCAAGCGAGACTTGCGGTTGCCCAAGACGAGGATCAGATCGCGAAGCTGGCGCTTCAGGAGAAGCTGCTGCAAGAGAAGAAGTTGGCAGTCTACCGCGAGCAGTACGCAACTATCCAGGAACAAACGAAGGTCCTTGAGGAACGCATCGCCCAGCTGCTGGTGCAATCGGAGGAGTACAATCACCGCAGACTGCTGCTCGAATCCCGGGTCAATGTGGCAAGCTCCTTGAAGGAGTTGAACCAGAGCGTTGTATCGTTTCAGACGGACGGCATTGTCAGAGGATTCGCCCGTGCGGAGGAGAGGGTGCTGATGATCGAGGCGGAGCTGGAGGCAATGAATCATTTCAATTCGCCGGCTAAACGGTCCGCGCCGCAGTATCTCGATCCGACGCTAACGGCGGAGATCGAAGCGTCACTGGCAGATTTGAAGCAGCAGCCAGCGACAGCAGTAGAATAATAGTGTGAAGGCCGTCGATAAAGTCTCGGACGGCCATTTTTTATTAACCCACTTCAAAACATCACCGCGTTCATATCGAACAAATCTCCTCTCGCATTCCTTTGCTTGCATTCAGAGAAAATCTAACGAACCGTAGAGGTCTTAATTGGCTGATTTTCGGGGCTTCGACAATCTAACGAACCGTAGAGGTCTTAATAGGCGATAATCGGCTCCCAACTAGGCCAAAACCGTCAAATAGAGCCCCTACGATTCGTTAGAATTTTTTAGGTGCGATAAATGAGCAAATAAGCGCTGTACGATTCGTTAGCGCATTTAAAACCGTGCGGACGAAGCCGCCAGTTCGGGGAACTATCTGTACCGACAACGTTACAGAACTTTACGGCAGCCAATCACATGATTGGCTGCCGTTTTCATTAAGTTAAGGAAGGTTTGTTTAGCGCTGTAGCACACGCAAACTGACATGACACTTTGGTTCAAACCTGTAAGAACATTACAAACCATCCTAAGCAAGTTGGAAGATTTTTCAACTAGATATTGCGTGTTGATTTTATATCTGTTATATATGTAATATAACAGATAACAAATGGAAGTTGGTGGTTCGATATGGGACGGCTTCGACATGTCAAAATCGCGGCATGGTTAATGGTTGTCTGCGCCATTGCCGGCGCGCTGATTATGCCCTATTCGCTCGAAGTGCTACCGAAGGCCGAGAACCCGGCGATGTCGCATCAGCAGTATGTGCTCATGTTAACGGCGGCTCAGGTTTTGCAGAACGGCATCGTTGGCTTTTTCGCCGCATGGGGCGGTTTGGCTCTTGCGAGTCGCGTCGGATTGGATGCGCCGTTTCTCCGACGTTGGATCTACGGAGTAGGCCGACCTGCAGTATCACGAAAATGGTTTCTGATCGGTATTGCAGGTGCGTTCGTCATCACGCTGCTGATTGTCCCTATTAACGCTTTAGTGCAGCCCCATCTTCCGCACGTGGATACCCCCCATCAAACCTGGTGGAAAGGGATGCTGACGATTTTCTCCGGAGGGATCTTTGAGGAAATCGTACTTCGATTGTTCGCGATGTCGCTGTTCACGTGGCTGCTCGTAAAACTGATCCGAATCAAAAACGCTCCAATTCCATCGTACGTATACATGACGGCAAACGTGGTTGCGGCCGTTCTGTTTGGAATGGCGCATCTGCCGCAGGCGAGCGCGATATTCGGGGGAATGATGCCTGCCGTCGTTGCGGCTACGATCGTGCCGAACGCGTTGTACGGCATTTGGTTCGGCTATCTTTACCAGCGGCAAGGCTTGGAATACGCAATTGTCGCGCATATGACGACCGACTTGCTTCTGCATGGCATAATCGGCCCCCTCGCTTCCTGAAGACGCGCATCTGCCATAAGGAGAGATATTTATGTTCATAGAGCTCGATCTACAATCTGAAACCCCGCTTTACGCGCAGCTAGTCGATCAAGTGGTCGAAGGGATCGCGTCGGGTGAGTTAAAGCCGGGGGATCCGCTCCCGTCGGTTCGGAGTTTGGCGGAGGACTTGGGGATCAATCTCCATACCGTCAACAAATCTTACAATTTACTCAAGCTGGAGGGCTTTCTACAAGTTCACCGGAAAAAAGGCGTTATCGTCCAGCCAGACGGCATGCCCGGCGTGACGCAGGCGTTCGAGGAGAAGCTTCGGCGGGAGCTGCGATCTCTTGCGGCGGCAGCTGCGGTACGAGGCATGACGGAAGAGGAATTCGCGCAGCAGAGCAGGTCGGTTTACCGAGAAACAATAACGAATCGCGGAGGGGAACAGCTTTGACTGTACAGGAAACGATCATGATGGCCAGCGTATATTTGTTTATCGCATTGATAATCAGCATACAGTCTATTATAGGCTTGCGGACCTTGTTGTTCGGCATCGTGCTGCCGGAGGAAGCCGAGCGGGATGCAGCTGTCCTCGGCATTCGTCGGCGTTATGTTCTGCTCACCGGCGGTTTTGCGATCGTCATCGGAGGAGCTTGTTTCTTTGTGACACGTCATCAAACGGCGGGGCGGAGCATTCTGTGTTGGACGACTGCCGTCTTACTATTAATGCTTGCGTCAGGTTTCGCTATTCGGATCAGTCGGATGTCAGCGCAACGCTTGAAGGCTGCAAGAGGCTGGCAGGTTGTCGTACAGACGAAGCGTGCAGCAAGCCTCGCGTTCGGTCGGACGCATCGCTCGGTGCTGGGCTCTTGGTGGTATTCGGCGCATGTCTCCTTGATGGTGGTTTGCATCATCATTGCTGTCGCGAGATGGAACGAGATTCCGCAGTCGTTCGCGATGCATATGGGGCCGAACGGCTCTCCGGATCATTTCACTTACAAATCCGTACGGACCGTGTTCATGATAAACATCGTACAAGCGCTGATGATCGTGTTATTCGCCGGCTATAATCTGATGATCAGCCGCGCCAGGACATCACTGGATCCCCAAGACCGGGAAGGTTCGCTGCAGAAACAATTGAAGCTGAAGAAAATCCATTCGATTGCATCTTGGAGCATTTCGCTGCTGGGGGTTGCAAACTTAGGGTTGTTGCAAGCCGTAATGCTGTACGGCTGGAAGCTCAATCTGCTCTTCCGCTCCAACGTCTCGTTCATGGCTGTGTTCTTCTTAACGCTGATCGGCGTATTGCTTTACCTGCGGTTCAGAGGTCTTGATCAGCAAAAAGACTTTCCGTCGCAGGAAGAGAGGCACTGGAAGTGGCTTGGCAGCATATACGTGAACCCCGAAGATCCTGCGTTGTTCGTTCCGGATCGATACGGATTCGCATGGACGATCAATATGGCTAATTCGCTCGGTAAGATCATAGCTGCTTTGATGTTAGCCGTTCTGATAACCGCCATTCTCGTGCCCATTTTCTTTGTATAAAGTAAATGTGGAGAACATCAAATAGGGAGGGTCAACGAATGCTTGAGGATTATCTAAAAGAATGGTCTTACTTGGCGGTATTCATCTTATCAGCACTGCCCTGGATTGAGTCTGCAGCGATAGTCGTGCTGGCAATAGCGCTTGGTTTAAACCCGATCTGGTCTGCGATTCTTGCTTTTACAGGCAACTGGCTAACTGTACTGCTATTGGTCTTCCTCTTCCATCGATGGCAGGAGTGGAGAAACAAAAAACGTATTGGCGATGTAAGTCAACAGCAGGAGAGCAAAAAGAGCAGACGCGCGCATAAAGTGTTCGTTAAGTATGGATTGCCCGGCCTTGCCATAATTGGTCCGCTATTGATCGGTACGGAAGTTGCAGTCGTCTTCGCTATGATTTTCAAAGCCCCGCGTAAAAACGTCCTATTCTGGATGACGACGGGCCTTGTATTCTGGACTGTTCTGTTCGCGGCAGCTACATATTACGGTTTTAACTTTATCTAAAGAGTATTTGGTAATATAGATGGCTTGAAGAAAGGGATGGCAAATGAAACTTATCATCAGCATACTAGGAATAATTGTTGGAGTTGCTGGTTGTCTCGGCCTAATCCTTATTGGATCTCGCGATATTCATTCATTCAGCTCCGACTCAGGCGAGTACCATAACGGGCTGCTGTTAATTAAGTATGGTTCAGCATTACTTTTCATTTTTCTTGTAACATTGTGGCTGATGTACAAACAATTTTGGAAGCTTTGCCTATTCATCGGTTTTCTTTGTACCGGGTTTTCGGTACTTGGTCTTTTCAGTATAGGACCTTTTATTATATGGGGGTCATTATTCGTATTCTTGTTCAGTTTCTTCAATGTGATGAGTTTAAGAGAGGATAAAAAGACCAATGATTGAACTGCATGCTCTAAAGAACCGTACGGCGCTTATTTGCCCATTTATGGCACCGAAATATTTCTAACGAACCGTAGGGGCTCTATTTGACGGTTTTTGAGTAATTGGCAGCAGATTATCCCCGAATAACGCCTCTACGGTTCGTTAGAATCTAGAAGGCCCGAAATTCGGCCCAATAACGCCTCTACGGTTCGTTAGAATCTCGCGGAATGCAAGATGAGATTGTTAGATTTTAACGCGGGGATGTTGTTAAATGAGGGCGTTGTCAACAGCCTAAGGACACCTGAAACGGTGTCCCTTTTTGTGCCCAATTAAGGAACTCCGTTAATAAGAAATAGGCAGCTTGATTTCGATACTGGTTCCTTTGTCTACTTCACTTTCGACTTTCAATCTACCAGCGTGATTCTCTATAATCTTCTTGCTCACCATAAACCCGAGTCCGGTTCCAGTGTCTTTCGTCGTATAAAAGGGCAGTCCTAATTTAGCGAGGACATCTTTCGGAATGCCGCAGCCTTCGTCAATAAGACGAATCGATAGTTCTTGTTCGTTATCGCTCTTAACTTGAATCATGATCGTGCCGCCTTTTGGCATGGACTCTATGGAATTTTTGATAAAATTAATAAAAACTTGCTTTAACTGGTTCTCGTCGCAGTAAAGATGGGTCGCGCCAGGTTTATATTCGGTCGTAAATTGTACATTATTGAGGTTTGCTTGCGAATCCAACAGCGTCATCACTTGACTTAACAGCACGCGAATATCTTTTCTTTCGTATTTGATCGTTTGTGGTTTAGCAAGTATTAATAGCTCACTAAGAATCAGCTCAATTCGCTCGATTTCAGAGGTCATGATATCAAAGTATTTTTGTTTCTCTCCGAATCCCGCTTTCATTAGTTGAACGAATCCCTTAATGGAGGTAATCGGGTTCCTAATCTCATGGGCAATTCCAGCCGCCAATTGACCGGCTATCGATAATTTCTCGGCATTTTTCATATGTTCTTGCGCCATTTTCCATTCTGTAATATCCCTTAAAGTTACGGACCAACCATTCTGGTTTTCTCGGCCATCGAGAATAGGAGAGGCGGTCAGCATCACATTCATCGACTCTCCGTTTTTCCGTTTGAGGACGGTTTCCACTCCTATTACCGCTTGTCCATTCCTCACGAGTTCATTAAACTGGTTCACTTCATCCAAGCTTTCTGCCGGAATGATCGGAAGGTCAAATATGGTATTGCCGATCATTTCATCCTTGGTCCATCCGAAGACCTGTTCAAACGTTTCATTGACCCTTTGTACCAGGCAATCGTGATTGAAAATAATAATAGAATCCGCATTATGTTTGATAAAAGACTCCAATTGCGTCGTCTTTGCTTTCAGCTTGTCTTCGGCAAGTTTCCTAGGTGTAATATCTCGACATATCCCAGTGATACCAATGATCATTCCGCTATGGTCCCGAAGAGGGGACAACGTTGCTTCCACATCCAGCAATTGACCATCTTTTCGCTGGCGTATCGTTTCCAAACCAATAATCGTTTCTCCAGATTTGATAATCTGATGGATTCCATTCATAGAATTCTTGAGGAAGTCGGGAATCAAGGGCAGCTTTTTCCCTTTGATCTCATCTGCGGACCAGCCGAATAGCCTTTCAAATGCCGGATTTACATCTAGAACGGATTCCTCTATGTCAATTAACCAGATGGCATCCGCATTGTGGTTCATAAAAGACTGCAATTGGGAAGTTTTGGATTGTAGTTCTTTTTCCGCAAACTTACTTTCCGTTATGTCTTGGATCTGCGCGATACATATTAATGGCAGCCCGTGATCGTCTCTTATGGTAGAAAGAACTAACAATACCCATACGATATAACCACTCTTGTGAATATAACGTTTCTCCATTTGGCAATAATCCAACTTACCGTCCAAAAAACGGTTTAGGAGATCAAGCGAAGTGGGGGTGTCGGCTGGGTGAGTCAAGTCCTGTACGGTCATGCCAAGAAGTTCGGATTCGGAATAACCGCTGAGTTGGCATAGAGCCGAATTGACCTTCAGCCACTTTCCTTCATCAGATACCAAGGCCATCCCGATGGGGGCGTTAGTGAACGTAGTAGTGAACAGTTCTTGTTCAGAAAAATGTAAAGTTTTAGGCATGACATTCTACCTCCGACGATATCAAGTTCCATATATAGGCTTTAGACATGAGGCGTGTAAAATCCTTTGATCACCTGTTGGATAAGCGGGTTCTTTTTTTGGGGAAAATATTAGATGTAACCTTTCAATGAATCATTCCGTCTAGAAAAAGACATCTAAGTAGAGAGGAAGAATATAAAAATGAAAAGAAACAATCTCATATTGTCTAGTCTAATTGTTGCAACTGTCATTTCAGCAGGCAGCGCAAATAGAGCAAACGGAGCAGAAAATAAACCGATTACCGGTGCTTCCTCTGCTGTTACTTTTAAAATGAATGACGTTAATTATTTCAATAACACAGGTAAGCATAGTCTGCTGGCAGCACCTTTTGTTACTAACGGAAATACGATGGTTCCCGTCAGAGCCGCTGCTGAATCTCTAGGTGCATCGATCAGTTGGAATGACAAGAACCAGATGATTACATTGTCAGGAAAAGGCTTCGGCACTATTAAATTCACCATGAATTCGGCCTATGCGGTAAATGTTAAAGGAGAGAATATCAAGCTGCCCGTGCAGGTTCGTCAGACAAAAGGTACGGTGTTCGTTCCCGCCCGATCGTTAGCTTCTTTGATGGGCATTGGTCTACAATGGGAGGCTGCAACCCATAAGCTTACGCTATCCAATCAGCCGCAATCTCCCAGTAGTGTAGACTTCAATTATCAATTTACTAAGGACATGGAAGGATGGAAGGGGGGCTTTGCCGATTTGCCGATCGATTATGATAAAGAGATTTACGAACTGGATTATTCCCGTAAACTGCTTCCCGTCGATAAAAACACGACTAATTATGGATTGAAGCTCTCGGGGCATAATCGCAGCGATGATTTGTTTATGTATCTTTCCAAGGGAATTAGCGGCTTCAAACCAAATACTTCCTATAACGTCAATTTGAAGTTTGCGATGTACACAGATGCGGGCGGAGGAATGATCGGTATTGGCGGATCTCCTGCTGAATCGATATTCTTGAAGGCTGGTATACTGTCAAACGAACCGTTATCTGTTCCAACAACTTCTCCAGGATCGGAATATTACAGAATGAACGTGGACATCGGCAGTCAAGGAACCGGTGGCAAGGATGTCAAAGTAATCGGCAATGCTGCCAAACCTAATGCGGATCAGAGTGGTTATCAGCGTGTTGATTTTAACTACAGCGCCAAGGTGACAGCAAATGCCAAAGGCGAAATTTATATTCTAATCGGAGCGGATTCCGGCTTCGAAGGGTTGACTACCCTTTACTTTGATGATGTCAAAGTAACCGCTCAAAGCCTCTCATGAAGACGGAACGAATTACGGAACGCGTCCGGATCACACAAAAACGGTTGCGTAAAGAGCTGCTTAGCAGCGTACTCAACGAGTTCGACATGCAAGTAATGAAGTTACCGGAAAACATGCGACTGCAAAAATATGCGAAGATGGCGGAGAACTCGTTTTCATTTTACCGAGGGAGCTTGTATTTGTTTTATTTCGACGTCGGCCGGGAATGGTTTCCTTATCACAGTCCGCAGGATCGCCCGACATGGATTCAGGGTGATTTGCATTTCGAGAACTTCGGAGCGTTCCGGAGTGAAGTAGGTCGGATCGTATACGATGTGAACGATTTTGACGAAGGTTATCTTGGCTCCTATTTGTACGATCTGCTTAGAATGTCTGTCAGCACAGCGCTGGTATGCAGGACCAAGTTGATTGAGGAGCAAGGACAAAAAGACGCGATCACTACGTATTTGGAAGGGTATGTGAATCAGATACGCAGGTTTGCGAAACGCAAGGATGACCCGCGCACGCTTGTTTTCGACAAGAACACGACGGCAGGGCTGATCCGCAAGCTGTTGAAAAAGACGGAGAAGCGATTAGCATCGCAATTTTTGGAAGGCATCACCACATTGACGCACACAGCAAGAAGATTCATGGATTCGGAAGAGATTGTCCCTCCAACTGAGGAAGAGCATCTCAAACTGGAGGAAAGCTGGCCGAATTACCTGATGTCGCTTGCGGAGAGCACGAAGCGTCAAGGCGGGTACTACGCCATTAAGGACGTGGCAGTGAAGCATGGCTCGGGCACCGCGTCTATTGGATTAGACCGCTATTATGTGCTTATCGAGGGCGAAGGCGGAGAGCATGCACTAGACGATATCATCCTCGAGGTGAAGGAAGTGCGCACCCCGATTCCTGCATATTTTATGCCGTACAATGAGTCGTTCTGGACGAATTTCGGTCATCAGGGCAAGCGAGTTACTTTCACGCAGCAGGCCATGCATCACGAGGCAGACCCGTATCTGGGCTATTTGACGATTGACGACCGCGATTTTTACGTGCGTGAACGTTCTCCATACAAGAAGCGGCTTAAGCTGGAGAAGATAACGGGAACAGAGGACCTGTTGCCGGTGTTGGATTGTATGGGACGGATCACGGCGAAGCTTCATGCGCGGGCGGATGTGGATTTGGAGCACGGACTGATATCCTACCATAGCGAGGATGCGATACTCCTTGCAATTGGACAAGATACGGATGCTTTTTGCGAGTATATCGCCAATTGGGCTATTTCATATGCGAATCAGGTGGAGGAAGACTACATCTTGTTCAAGGAATGGATTGGCGAGCGGACCGAACGAAACGAAAGTACACGATAATGGAAAGAAGTCATCACGGCAGCCGGTTAATAATCGGGTGCCGTTTTCTATTTATTGGGTAATCATGTTTGTGAGGTAATCACTAGATTTCACCAAAACAGGAGGTGCGTCAAGTTGTAAAACGATAGCGCTGAAAAATAAAGTAAAGAGAGGATAACCCAATGGATAAGAATACAATGGGACTGAGCAATAGAGGATTCTCCGAAACAGGGCTGCGCAGATTGCGAGATGTGCTGGCACGGCATGTCGAGTCAGGGAAGATTCCGGGACTCGTCGCCTTGGTCAGTCGGAATGGTGAAACGCATAATGAAGCGATCGGCACAATGGACCATGACGGTGGTGCGCCGATGCGACGTGATACGATCTTCCGAATGGCGTCCACTTCCAAGCTTGTAGCAGTTGCGCCTGTGATGATCTTGCTCGACGAATGCAAGCTGCATCTGGACGACCCGGTAGATACCTGGCTGCCCGAACTCGCCAATCGGCAGGTGCTGAGACAGGCTGACGGCCCACTGGACGACACCGTGCCGGCGCGGCGGCCGATCACCGTACGTGATCTGTTGACCTCCACGTTCGGGCTTGGGATGGATATGGGATTGCTGGGTTCGCCGATCTTCACCTCGCTCTTCGCGCAGGGGATATACGACTCAGGACAGGTGACATTGCCCGATCCAGACGAGTGGATGCGCCGGCTGGGCACACTCCCGCTGAGTTACCAACCCGGAGAAAGGTGGCAGTACCACATCAGCAACGAAGTTCTCGGTGTGCTCGTTGCCAGAGTCACGGGTCAGACGTTCGAGTCGTTCCTGCGCGAACGCATCCTTGATCCGCTCGAAATGAAGGACACTGGCTTCCACGTGCCCGCTAGCAAGATTGGCCGACTGCCGACCAGTTATGCACCTGATCCGCGAACTGGACAGTTCAACGTGTGGGATGAGGCTTCTGGGGGGCGGTACAGTCAACCTCCGGAGTTCCAAGGAGGAGGCGGTGGGCTGGTCTCAACCGCCGTTGACTATCACTCCTATTTACAGATGCTGCTGAACCAAGGGATGCACGGGACACAAAGGATCCTGTCCCGGCCTGCCGTGCAGCTGATGACGACGAACCGCCTCACGCCAGAGCAGCAAGCTGTCCGAGACGCCATGGCCAAAAACTACGTCCATTTGTCGCATGGCCAAGGGCAGCACGGCGGCTGGGGCTTCGGGATGGCGGTGCGCACCTACCGCGGCGACTACGCATCCATTGGTCAATTCGGCTGGGACGGTGGAACCGGCACTTCGACGTACGCCGATCCAGAGAAACAGCTCACCGGAATCCTCCTCACCCAGGTCGGGATGACCACTCCCGATTCGGCGCGAGTTATCCATGATTTCTGGACGATGGTCTATCAGGCAATAGAAGACTGAATCTGATCAAGCTTAGAGAAACAACGAAGAGCCGGAGAATCGTCGGAATAGACGGATTTTCCGGCTCTTTCGGTTTTAGTGCTTGGCTCCGTTCACCGGCATCTTTGCCGCGCATCCAATTGTGCAAGCTCGCCGCGCCAGCCCTCCAACAGCCATACAAATCTTATCTCACACGCCTCGTCTTGTATTCGGTGAAATTCTAACGAACCGTGGAGGCGTTATTAGGCCAAATTTCGGAAGTTCGAGATTATAACGAACCGTAGAGGCGTTATTTGGGGATAAACGGCTCCCATAAACTCCAAAACCGTCAAATAGAGCCCCTACGGTTCGTTAGCATTATTTTTCGAGGCCATAAATGGGCAAATAAGCGCCGTACGGTTCGTTAGCGCAATCTGCCTTTCATGTTGCAGGAATACACAAAGTCGAAAACAAACAGCGCGTGCCCCTAGACATGTATAGTTCGCGGAAAGAAAAGTGCTGGAGCAAGCACGGAAGACTTCGATATGCGAGAACATAAAATAGATCGCCAACCTCCTGTCCGAGCAGGCAGGTTTAGGCGATCTTGTTGTTTATTGTGCGAAGACCAGACCCCACTGGTTTACCGTCTCGAGGTTAAAATGGTACACGGGGCAGCCTATTGAACGGTTTATGCAACATATTCATTTCAGTTGCGTATAGGCAATAGAAAATAATAAACTAAGGAGGATTTCAAACTGAACTCATGATTGGTCATCAAAAACAATTGATATTCGGGGATATCATTTATGGATTCCAATAATAGTTTCTATATCTTCGGGAATTTAATTGGCTTTTATTAATGGAATTCCTAAGTATTTACTTTTAGTTAATGGTAAGCTTGTTGTATTCGGTATCAGTTTTGTTATGTTAGTCTATTTTGTTTTATCATTTTAGAGTTAAGGTTGTGGAATAAGTTCCAGCATAATTCGACGAGTTGGTCTTTACATAATACACGAAGAATTAGCAGACACATAAGAAAGGGTGGCATATATGAATAAGTTTAATATACTTCGTCCGATCATGCTGATTGCGATTGCACTCCTAACAAAGAGCTTGGTTACGAATCTGTGCATGGTGTTTGGAATGGAATCCGAGTCGGCCAAAAATATGGGGTTCATTGGCATGTTGATCGCAGGGCTCGTGGTCTTCTCTAGAATCCGGAAAAATCAGAAATAGGATTTGCAACGGGACTCAATAGCTCAATACACTAATGATGAAGCTGCCGGTACGATCGGCAGCTTTATTACGTTAACAAGGAGTTTATTCTAAAATAATGAACTTTTTATCAACTCGGAACCAATATTGTATGACAGAGCAAATCAGGGGGGAGGCATTTATGACAGAAGAACAACTAAATGAATGGATAAGGAAGATGTGCAATGGAGATAAAGAAGCATTTCAAGTGGTCTATAAGCAAAGTATCAATCATGTATTTAGAACGGTTTCTTTTCTTGTAAATAACAAACAAGATGTGTGCGATGTTGTTAATGAAGTGTATGCGGCAATGTTTAAGTCACTACCTTATTACAATCTTCAGAAACCTTTTCGGTCTTGGTTAAATGGATTGATTGTTAAACAAACGTCAAACTGGAATAGAAAGATATGGCGCAGATCCAGATTAAATGACCGCAATATGTTGTTAGAAGTGGTAGAACATGCCCCGGATCCAGAACGTATTCATTTACGAAATGAGATTGGTAACGAACTCGTCGCACTTGTTCAAAAACTTTCGTACAAACAGAGAGTTGTGATCATACTACGTTTTTATCAAGAATGTTCGTTTGAAGAAATTTCTGAACTGCTGGATATCCCCATAGGTACGGTTAAATCACGACACCATATTGCTTTAGAGAAGTTACGTAATTTAGCAAGTGTTGATATGAAAGGAAATGAGGAGGCAGTTACCTATATGGCTCGAAAACCAAATCAAAATGAGTTCAAGAAAGCTGCTGAACAGTTTTTACCACCGATCTATCTTGATGAACAAATCGAGCAGCTTTTTAGCATTCACTTAAATGGTCTTAATGTTGAGCTCTATAAGGATTCACAATTCACAATTTCGCAAGCTCAAACAATTAAAAGCACAGAAGGAATTAGAAATCAATTATCTCCATGTGAATCGGCATTTGTCTATATTACTGAATTGGATAAAAAAATTGGGAGTATGCCTTCTTTAGGATTTTCTAGAGTGACTCAACCACAATCGTATTCGGACTTTAACCAATGGAAGGAAAAAATAAATACAGATTGGAATGATTTTGTAGACTTTAAATTACCTACACGACTGCCGGATGGATTTTCTTTTATAAAAGGGGAAATAAACGGCCCATTAGGCGGGTTCACCTATGAGAACGAAATGAAATATTACGATATGTTAAAGGAAAAAGCAATTGCGACTAATGAGAAAATGACTTGGCAAAAGGCTGAAACAGCAAATGAATGTTTTGTTACAGAAACCGCTTGTTTAGTTTATTCTAATCAGCTTAAGGATCAAATTAATATTTACTATGGTTTAATACCTGGCGATAGAGTAATAACAATTATGCCGAGTCCAGAGGAGATCACGATTTCTACTTTCGATGTTGCTTATTTTTCGGAGATCGATTCCCCTGAGACTGGTGTTTGCAAAGAAATTAGAGGATATGAACTAAAAAATGGGCAAACCTATTCGTTCCGAATCTTAACTCAATCATTAAACGTAACAAAAGATGATTTGTTATTAGTTGCTAATAATCTAAAATGGACAGAAACTGAAGATACAAATGTTTAAGCTTAAGCTCTATGGAAACAAGCGCTCATGAAGCTAAAGAAAAGGCAGCCGTTCTGTGAACGGGTGCCTTTTCTCAACTACCGGGAGATATTTTATAAACGAGGACCGAACGGTTGAATTCCGTTTTCTTGCCTCTTTTATCACTTTCTTCACTATTTTAATACTTTCAAAAAAAAACGGTAGTTTTAAAAAATATCGATATATCAAATAAAGAAGACATCCCTCATACTCTTCTTCAACTGGAATAGATTGAGAAGAATTCAATCGTGCAATCGTGGAGGATAGGGCAATCCGAGGAGGGGGTGAGTAAGATAGCAATTTCATAGTGTATGAGCTCGCTTTCTCATCCAAGACCACAGCGTGCTTTTACTCGAGGACCAAACAAATTCAGGTTGAAAGGTGTGGATTTATGCGAAGGCTTTCTGCTAAGCTAGTTTCCTTCCTATGCTTGATCGCCCTACTTACTGGTTTAATTCCTACCATCTCGTTCGGCGCGACCCAATCGTTCTTTGCGCCAGCTGAAACATCCGGCAGCATCTCCGTCAAACTGTATCCGATGGAAAATGTCACCTCAGGACAAACGAAGCTAGTTACGTTCGGCGTACCGTTCCCAAGAGGCTCCATAACACCTGCGAATGTATCGAAAATTCGTGTGCTGAAGGGCGGCACGGAAATTCCCGCCTACGTTGAAATGCAAACGCCATGGCGCAGCATAACAAACTCTTCTCTAGATGGGGCTTCCGTTCGCGTTGCGCGCATCCAGATTCAGAACACGTTTACTTCCGTTTATCCGAATTCGGAGACGATAACAGTGGAATGGGGTCTCAATAACCGGATCCAGAACATTTCGACACTTACGAATCCGAGATCGGCATGGCATCAAGTGACGTCGGGTACGTTCGTAGCAGCGGATAACGTTTACGAGCCTGACGTTTATGCGGTGCTGCCGAAAGACTTTCTTGCCAAAGGCGTGCTAAAAGGAACGCGGATGAACACGTTCGACAGCAGCATAACCGAGTCAAGGGACAATCCGACCACGATGGATGCAACTGAGCATTGGACGGGCTACACGGAGATGGAGCATGCATTCAAAAACAACTTCTACATGCTCATCAATGAGGATGATCCTGCCGTTATCGCCGGCGATTCCGGCTCCGGATACAAAAGCGACTACAAAACAAACTACGATCCGTGGCTATATGACCGCGCGGCAACGATGTACACGCTATACATGCGGAGCGGTTCGCTGAAAGCACTGCGCGAGGCAGTGAGGCATACCGACTTTTACAAAACGAAAATTTATCCGGCTACAACGACGCCTTCACGTGCCATCGGACTATTTACGATAAAAAATCCCGATCCGAACGGCTGGCCGGGCGGCAACGGTGCTATGTACAGCTACGACGAGTCGATGGCTTATTCGTACTGGCTGACCGGCGACAACGATATGCTGACCTACATCCCGTTGATCGTTCAGGCGCATGAAACGAATGACGAGCCGACACGGTGGGATCCGAGTCTGGGGACTTGGACCGAACGGCATACGGCTTTCCGGTTGCTCGCCAATCTGATCGCTTACGAGGTAACGGGCAACACGACCTACAAGACTAATGTGCAAAATCAAACAGCTGATTTCATCTGGCATCAGAACGGTGCTGGCGGACTTATACCGGCAAACCGTGTCGACGGCGGACTGTATCATTACGGCAGCCAGCATGGCGACGGCGTACCCGGCGATTTAATCGGTTCGACCTGGATGAGCGTGCTGACGGAAGATGCAATGATCCGCGCTTACGCGTTCACGGAAGATTCGAATATCGCTAATTTTGTGAAGCGAATGGGCACCTTCCTGAATAACGCTTCGCGTTCCGATGCTTATCACGCCTACGATACTTATGTCGGAGCGCTTCGCTATCCGGATTATATGGTGAAGTATGACGGCACTTCCGATGTGCTGGACGGCGGACGCGGAAGCTCAAGCGATCCAACCGGCGGTACGACGATCGAGCATGACCTGGAGGTGGGGAACGCGATTTTGTGGGCCGACTACTTCGGTCAGCTGCTCGGCGGTTCGCCAAATACGACCTGGGAATCAGCTGTAACCGACCTATACAACGGCTACGATATCGGCGTCAACTTCTGGATTCGCCCAACCGGTCCTTCGGCGGGAAAAACCGCTTACCGGATTACGCCTAACCGCAAGTGGGGCTGGGAATTCCGCACAACCGGCAGCTTCACGTGGCTGGCGTCCCAACTGCTGTCCGGCTCCAGCCCTGGACCCGGCGATACGACGGCGCCAACGGTGTCGATCACAGCGCCGACAAGCGGCCAAACGGTATCCGGCACGATTACGGTGTCGGCAAACGCCTCGGATAATGTTGGCGTTGTGGGCGTACAATTCAAGGTTGATGGTGCTAATGTCGGCACTGAAGACACGTCTTCACCGTATTCGATCTCGTACAGCACTTCAGGCCTGGCGGCCGGCTCACATACGATTACGGCGGTAGCGCGTGATGCTGCGGGCAATACGACGACATCGTCCTCGGTGTCCGTGACTAAAAGCGCGGCTGCCGATACGACGGCGCCGACGGTATCGATCACAGCGCCAACAAGCGGCCAAACGGTATCGGGCACGATAACGGTGTCGGCAAACGCCTCGGATAATGTTGGCGTCGCAGGCGTCCAGTTCAAGGTCGACGGCACTAATGTCGGCACGGAAGACACGGCTTCGCCGTATTCGATCTCGTATAACACGACATCGCTTACAAACGGCTCACATATGATTACGGCGGTAGCGCGAGACGCTGCGGGCAATACGACGACATCGTCCTCGGTACCTGTAACCGTATCGAATGGCACAACGGGAACGGTCACCTTCCAGCAAGGAGTGAGCAGCTACACCGGCGCGAAGGATGTGTCGCTCACTTCGCAATACAGCGGCAACGGCGGTAATATCATTAGCGGCACGTTGAAAGTATTCGATCAAACCAGCCAGACAAATCCGTATGAAATCGATACGCTGCTGCGCTTCGATAGTATTTCGATTCCGGCCGGCAAAACGGTCGCATCGGCAAAGCTAACACTCAAGATGAACACATGGGCTACCGGCTTTACGATGGAAGGTCGCTACATGCAGACGGATTACGATCCGACCTATTCGCTCATCGGATGGCAAAACCGCAAGTCAGGAGCGCTATGGGCGACGGCAGGAGCAAAAGGCAACGGGACCGATTATGTGTCCGGAAAATCGTTTGCGATAAACAGCTTCACAGCGACCGGCGATCAGGTGATCGATATTACCCTCGATCCGACAGTCGTACAGGGCTGGCTGACCACACCGTCCACCAATCAGGGCGTTCTGCTTTATATTGATAATCCAACTAACATTGCGGTGGATATATACTCCGCAGAAGACGCCACAACGGCAAACCGGCCGAAGCTGTCGATCACGTACCAGTAAGATGTCCCTTATTAAAAATAAACTTGAGACCCACAGCCCGTTGCTGTGGGTCTCTTTTTTGTGAGAGAATTGCGATATAAAGCATCTTCACTTTGCATTATTAATTGATTAAATTGTATCTCATATAGTAGAAATAATGCCCTAAATGGATTGGAAGGGAAGGTTGGAGCTATGCGTAACTCGCCGAATATTTCAGAGGAGAACCTTCGATCATATCTAGAGGAGCAATATGATTTGACTTCCGCTTCCCTTGAGTTTCTTCCCTTGGGACTTGATTACTGTTCAGCTGTATATCAATTGGTTGATGAGCTTGGAGTCGCCTATCTGATAAAAGTTACGTCGAGGCCTTTGTACGAACCACAATATCAGGTTCCCCGATATCTCAACGATTTGGGGATAATATGTGTCGTGGCTCCCATTCCCAGCAGGTTCGGTACCTTGTGGACCAGTCTAGAGGAGTGGTCTGTCGTTGTCTATCCCTTTATCAACGGGGAGTCGAGCTTCACGGGGATGTCGGCCGAGCAGTGGAATAAGTTGGGGGGGAATTTAGAACGAATTCACCAGATTAGTTTACCGCCTGATGGTTTTAAGTTGCTCCGACAGGAGACCTTTGATCCTTCGGAATATGTTCGATGGATACGAATTTTTGAAGATCAACTTGGACTTTTTGAAGGTGGTAATACATTGGAGCGAACACTTCAAGCTTCTTGGGTAGAGCATAGGTCTAAGATACATTCAAAGTTGAGCTCATTGGAAAAGTTCGCAAGGCTGCTTCAATCGCGAATAATTCCTAATGTAATCTGTCACGCGGATCTGCATCCAGCCAATTTGATTCGAGATCGGGCTGGGCAAGTGTTTATAATCGATTGGGACGAAGTAATGTTCGCTCCCAAAGAGCGTGATTTCATTTTCGTCAGTCATCCACACGACCATGCATTTTTTCAGGGGTACGGAGACGTAGAGGTTGATGAGGAGGTACTCACTTACTACCGCTTAGAAAGGGTACTTCAGGATCTAATTGAGTGTGCTCGAAACGTGTGGATTAGGGACGATTTAGGCGAAGAAACCAAGGCGGATGCTATTAAGTTATTTCAAGGTATCTTGGAGGAGGAAGAAGCATCCAGTTGAATGGAGGGTCTGGCCATGGGCATTAGGAATTATCTGATTGACATATGGCATGTAGATAAAGTAAAAGCTTTGGTCGCCAACCTGGGGCGGGCAAAAAAAGGAACGGGAACTCATTGCGCGAATGCACCAATCGAAAGAAGACATTCCGAAAAACGGCATTATAATCGACGCCACCGCACCGGTCGCGTACGTCGTTGATAAGATCGTCCAGTATCATGCTTTAATTTCTCGTGACGGTAATTGTTGAGTTGAAAGATTGTATAGTTGAGGTGAGCTCCTTGTCGGAAGGATTACCGGATAAAAACTTGTTTATGATGTGTACGGTGTTAAACCCTATTGCAGTTCGGAGTCTCCCGACAGGGTTTCACATTCGAAAATGCCGCGAAGCGGAGCTTGGCATCTGGATGGACTTTCCATTCGATGACTCACGGGAAGCTGAAAAGTATAGAGGCTTTATGTCTTCCTACTTTCAAAATGTATACTCGGATAAGAAAGAAGTGTTTTTTGATAGATGTCTGTTTGTATGTGATTCGCAAGACCGCCCGATTGCAACATGCTTCGCTTGGAAAGCTTACGAGAAGATTACGACCATTCATTGGTTTAAGGTGCTAAAACAATATGAGGGATTCGGGATCGGCAGAGCATTGCTTTCTTATGTCATGCTTAGTCTGTCAATGTCTGAGTTTCCGGTGTTTCTTCATACGCAGCCGCAGAGTAATCGCGCAATAAAACTGTATGCCGACTTTGGTTTTGAATTGTTGAGCGATCCGATTATCGGCACTAGAAGAAATGATTTGGAGGAGTGTCTTCCATTCTTACAAAGAATTATGCCGACCGACGCATTTCAAGCGCTGAAAATAACCAAGGCTCCGGGATTGTTTTTGGAGGTTGTGAATTCTTCTTCTATAGAAGAATTTTAACGTATTGTCGTTATCACAAGTAGAAACGTAACACAGAGAGCATCTATGTTATTACGAACGTGACACTATAGCTCAATACTACGAACAGCAGCTAGCAAGATAATGGGCTGCTGTTTTTCATTGAAGTAACGGCAGTTTAGTTTAATAATGAGTCTATCAACTGTTCCACTCTTAGGTTATTATTGGAAGAATAATAATCCGGTTCTACTTTTGGAGGGGTATAGATGTCTAAAATACAGGCAATTGTTTTGGACTTGGATGGAACCTTACTGAGCAGCGACAAAACGATTTCCACAAGGAATTATGAGGCGGTTAAACGATGTTTTGATGCTGGCATCCCTATTATTGTTGCCACGGCGAGACCGCCCAGAGCGGCTAATCAATTTGTGAAGAATTTTCCTTTTGTAGACTACTTGGTTTATTACAACGGCGCTCTTATATCATGTAAGTCTAAGCAAACTCAGCGGCACATTAGTATCCCCATAGAGATTAGCCTACAGATTAACAATTTCATCGCGTTACATGCACCTCAATCGATCATTTCATACGAGGTCAATGACTCCTGGTTTACATGTACACCAGTTCCCGAATCGCAACAAAGTCATTTCGGTATCCGTTCCAATGATCCTAAACCCCAGCTTGTTGATAAAGATTTTTTTAGCTCACTATCCCCGACCAAAATATTGGTTCTAGGTTACAGCACAAGTAGAGATGTTAGCGAGCAATTCGGTGACTATGTGAATGTAATCGCAACCGATGGAGGCGTATTGGTTCAAATTATGCACAAATCAGCCTCAAAGGAAGATGCCGTGCAAAGTGTGTTAAACGATATCGGAGTGCAGTCCGAACATGTAATGGTATTCGGGGATGATTTTAACGATTTAGGATTATTTCAAATGTGCGGATTTCCTATCGCTATGGATAACGCGATAATGGAACTGAAGAATTGTGCAAAACACATTACCGAATCCAATGATAACGATGGTGTTGCTGTTGCTCTTGAGAAATTTGTGCTGAATTATCGTAAGAGGGATATGAAGCAAGGTGGCAGGTAGCCTGCAGGTGAGATTTATCTGGGGTAAAAGGATGAAAGATTTCGAATCTCTTGTAGTTATGTCTGTGCTTAGACATGAGTACAAGAATTAGGCCTTGGTCCAATTAGACCAAGGCCATGAATCATTATGCCAGAGGTTATTTCGCAGCTCGAGCAGGTTTGAGCTTACCGACGCTTTCCTTTGCTTTCAACTCGGCGATTAACTTATCTCCCTCGACATCCAGGTTCGGAATCGAACGGTCTAACCATTTCGGCAGGCTCCATGCCTTGTCGCCGAATAGGGCCATGACAGCAGGAACGAGGGCCATGCGGACGATGAAAGCATCGATCAGAATGCCAATGGCAAGAGCGAACCCGATCTGTTTAATCATAATATCTGGGGCGAAAATAAAGCCTGCAAAGACGGATACCATGATCACGGCTGCGGCCACGACTACGCGGCTCGCCTGATTGTAGCCATGAACGACGCTCTTGACTCCATGATGCCCATGAACGTAAGACTCGCGCATGGAGCTGACCAGAAAGACCTGATAGTCCATTGCCAGTCCGTATAGGATTCCGGTAACCATGATCGGCATAAAGCTTAGCAGAGGTCCGCCGGTATCAAAACCAAAGATGGAATGCAGCCAGCCCCATTGGTATACGGCCGTGGTGATCCCGAAGGTAGCAAGTACACTCAGCAGGAATCCAACAGTCGCTTTGATCGGAACGATCACTGATCGGAACACGAGCAACAGGATAATTAGCGAGAGAATGACGATAATGCCAACGTAGAGCGGGAACACCTCCGCGAGCTTAGACGACATATCGATGTTAATGGCAGTGAATCCGGTAACGCCCATTGTAACACCATAGGTTTGAGCGAGCTGCGAATCGGATGCACGCAGATCATGCACCAGGTTTTTGGTCTCGGCTTTAGTTGGACCTGTTTTCGGGATGAGGCTAATAATCGCCATATCACCCGTTTTATTGATGCCCATAGGCGTCACAAGCGCAACGTTCTCATGCTTCTGGAGCTCCTGAACGATATTGTTCAGCGTTTCAGGCGTGACTTTGCCTGTTGCGTCTTGCGGTTCAGCGACCAGTAGCAGCGGTCCATTAAAGCCTTCACCGAAACCGCTTGATATCGCGTCATAGCTTTGCCGTGAAGCGGTGTCCAGGTTCGCTGTGGCACCGGAAGGAATACCCATTTCCATTTTGCCGACCGGGATCGCAGCTGCACCAAGGATGACAATGGCACCAATAACGATGAGCCACCGGAACTTTACAACGCCTGTAACCCAGCGATGCGAGAATCCTTGACGGCTGGTATTAGCTTGAGCAACGCTCTTCGTGCGCGCTTTCGGCGAGCAAATGCGTTCACCGACTAAACCGAGCAGCGCAGGCAGCAGCGTTAGCGCAATGAGTACATTCACGACGACTGCCGCCGCCGCGACAAGCGCCATGGCAGACAAGAAAGCAATGCCGATTACGAGCATGCCGCATAAGGCGATAATGACCGTTAAGCCTGCGAATAATACCGCGCTTCCTGCGGTGCCGACCGCTCGGCTCACAGCTTCGCGAGAGCTCAGACCCTGATCGAGCATCATACGGCGCTGGCGGTTAACGATGAACAGCGAGTAATCGATTCCGACGGCAAGACCGACCATGAGCGCCAGGGCAGGGGTGATATCGGTCATATGAATGAATTTCGAGAAGGCATAGGCGCCGCCTACACTAATCCCAACTCCGAGAATGGCGGTTAGCAGCGGCAGGCCTGCTGCTACTACCGAGCCAAGCGTCATTAACAGAACAACGGCGGCAACAATAAGACCAACAGCTTCCGTTGAACCAAGTGCAGGCTTTGTTTCCAGCGAATCGCTAGGTAACGCTGTAATGCCGGAGCCATTCTGTTCTGCTGCCGAGATCGCCTCAATCACGGAATCGGGTACCGATTCGGGAAGTGACATCTGTTGGACAGTGAATTGGAATTGGAATAAGGCAACGCTGCCGTCTGAAGATAACATCACACCAGGCACGGGCATGCCATTGTTCATTAGTGGGCCAAAAGGAGGCATTTCAGCCGCGGCCGACTGTGACGCGTTATTCTCCTGGTTAGCTTGATCGGGTGAGGCATTCGCTTGATCACTTCCCGCTGCCGATGCACCAGCTTCCGCAGCCAATTCAGCAGGGTTAATGACATAATCCAGGTTGTACACATCATTCACGGCTTTGGTGATTAAGCTTAACCGTTCCGTTGTGTCTAGTCGTTCTCCCTTAGGTGCCGTGAATACGACACTGGCCTGACCGCCTGATGCTTCCGGCAGTTCTGCTGCCAATTGGTCGAGTACCTTCTGCGACTCTGTGCCTTCGATTTTCATATCGGAGCTGACATGTATGCCGTTTACGCCGAGCAAGGCGAGTACGATACCGAGAATCGCAATCCAACTGGTGATGAAATACCAAGGTCTGTCGTACGCTGCTTTGCCCACTTTGTACAGAAATGTTGACATAATAGGATGTTTCTCCTTTGCAAGTAGATAAGTGGTGAAAAGTAAAAAAGACTAGAAGCCGTGACGTAAGTAGCCGAACATATTCTCTAAGTATTGATCGAACGTTGTGGCCCCCGGTACTTCCTCTTCAGATTGGCCCGGCAGCAGTACATTCAGACTTCCATCGAGCAAAGGCAAAAATGCCCCGTAGACGGCGCCGGCAAGCAAATGAGCATATCCTTCCGGGTAGCGTCCATCGGCATAATCGTTCAATATTTCCTGCGATGATGTTTGCAAACGCCGGAGAGCATTGAGAATGTACGGCTCAAGCGATGGATATTGTTTCGATAAGGTGATGAGCTCCCGTAATTTCCTTAGAAGTTCTGCAGTAAGCTGCATTTTCATTAAAAAGTACAGCAGGTCAAGCGGAGAGCTGTTGCCTTGCATACTTGCAATCAATTCATCTGCTTCGGCGGAGCTTTGAAAGGTTATAGCAGCGCTAGCCACCGCTTCTTCCTTACAGGAGAAGTGATTGGCGAACGTTCTTCTGGAATAATTGGCTCTGTGCACAATATCGTCGACGACGAATCCATCCATTCCTCGTTCAAGAGCTAGCTCGAACGCCGCTTCGGAAAGGGCTGTAGCAGTTGCTTCTCTCTTGAAATCACGCAAACTTTGTTTGTTCATTTTATCGCTTAAGCGCACACCTCTTTTTGGATAGGATGTTAACTTCTTCAGAAAGGAATACATCTATATTATTGCCCATTGAGCAATGATGCACAATGGGAAGCTATTACGAAATTGTGGCAAGATACTGAGGCTACTGCCTAGGAGGAGAATGAGGAAGAATGGAGAAAACTCGGGTTAACACAATTGATGATTATATTGCGCAGTTTACCGGAGAGACACGCGAGATCCTTATCAGGCTTAGACAATTAATTCACGATTGCGCACCGGACGCGACAGAAAAAATCAGTTATGCAATGCCGACATTCGCATTGAATGGCAATTTGGTGCATTTTGCAGCTTTCGAAAAACATATTGGATTCTATCCTACGCCTAGTGGGATTGAAAAGTTTAAGATGGAACTATCACCGTATAAAATGGCGAAAGGATCGGTTCAATTTCCACTTAACAAGCCATTACCCTACGAGTTAATCAAGAGAGTTGTAGCGTTCCGTGTTAGTGAGAACAAGTCGAAGAAGTAATGACCCTATTATTGGAGGAGATCTGTCGGCACTAACATGTTCGTTTGATTTATGCATGCTTGTACAGTTATGCTACCAACGAGACATGGGGAAGAATGGGAGGTCTTTACGATGAACCAACTACTGCTGGCAGACGATGATCCAAGTATTAGAGCGCTGGTGCGATATGTCATGACCCGAGAAGGATTTAGCGTGCATGAAGCTAAGGACGGGGCTGAGGCAGTAAAAGTAATGAAATATTCACCGATTGATATCGCGATCATTGATGTGATGATGCCGCATATGGACGGGTTTGAGCTGTGCGACCATATTCGGCAGAATTACGACATTCCGATTATTTTGCTTACGGCTAAAGACCAGTTGGCCGATAAGGAACAAGGCTATCAAAAAGGGACAGATGATTATGTGACGAAACCTTTTGAGCCGGAAGAGCTGCTCTTCCGGGTCAAAGCGCTGTTCCGCCGCTATAACCGACTAGCGAATGACGTCATCCGAATGCATCGCATTACCATTGACCGCAAAAATGTTGAAGTGTCCGACGGCCAATCCGTGTTTTTGCTGCCGATGAAAGAATTCGAGTTGCTGGCCCAATTGGCACAGTACCCGGGACGTTTGTTTTCCCGTGACGAGCTGATTCGTCTCGTATGGGGCCCGGATTATGAAGGTGACGATAATACGGTTAATGTACATATTAACCGGCTCCGCCAGCGTTTTACCGATTATGCGGAGGACTTTATTATCCAGACGGTTCGCGGCATCGGCTACAAGATCGTGGTGAGGGACAAATGAAATCCTTGTACTACCGTGTGTTTCTGATCACGATAGCTGTCATTATAGTTAGCAGTATACTAGGGTTCCTAGCATCCAATACGTACTACCATATGAAGCTAAAGCCTTATAACGACGAGAAGCTTGTATCCATTGCTGAGCAAATGAAGTCATTCATTGAATCGGAGCCTGACGGTATGGAGCGGTATCTACGCAATGCAGCTGCACTTGGTTATGAAATCTATGTGACGGATGGACAGGGGGAAACGCATTTCTTCGGAAAGAGCTTCCGACAACAGGATCTGGACAAGCAGGATATAGAGGTGGTCCTAGACGGAGGCGTTTATCACGGTGTGGCACGCTTTCCGAAGAAGCCGTTCATCTCCGGATTCTTCGACAACCGGCTAAGCAATACGGTAGGCGTACCCGTCCAATTATCCGGTAGGAAATATGCCTTATTCATGCGGCCGGATGTGATGCTGCAGTTCGGCGAGCTTCGTACTTTCTTTGCCTTAATCGGGCTGCTGACCATCGTCATCAGTATTTTATTGTTTTTGATCAGCACGCGCTATATCGTCAAGCCTATCACAAGGTTAACCGAAGCGACTAAACACCTTGCGCAAGGAAACTACAATCATCGGCTAACGATGGGCAGACGCGATGAAATTGGTCAGCTGGCGGAGCATTTTACTTCGATGAGCCGCGAGCTGGAGCGCGTAGACCTGGCACGACAGCAGTTTGTAGCGAATGTATCGCATGAGATCCAATCGCCTCTTACCTCCATTCAAGGATTTGCTAAAGTGTTAGCTCAAGGGGATCTACCGAAAGAAGAACGTGAGCAATATGCCGCTATCGTGGAAACCGAAAGCCGCCACCTCTCCAAGCTGGGCAAACAGCTGTTGCTGCTCTCGACATTGGAACAAGGAGAAGAGGCGCTGAACAAAAAGCACTTCTCTTTACGAGGCCACATCCGTCAAGTCGCAGAACTGTTGCAATGGCAGCTAGAGGAGAAGGATTTGTTATTGAAGCTGTCTATTCCGGAGTCGCTTATGATTGATGGCGATGAAGTGCTGCTGATGCAGGTTTGGACTAATTTGCTAAGCAACGCGGTGAATCATATCCCGATAGGGCGAAGCGTTGAAGTCCGCGCGGAAGAAGGGAAATCGCACACCAGTGTCATGATTTCGGATACCGGAGAAGGAATCGCTCCTGAATATTTACCCTTTTTATTCGACCGTTTCTACCGTATTGATCACGCACGGGAACGTGCCTCGGGTCGAACCGGCTTGGGACTCTCCATCGTGAAGAAGATTGTGCAGCTGCACGAAGGTAATAT
This sequence comes from Paenibacillus sp. N22P23, assembly GCF_059383735.1. Lineage (NCBI taxonomy): Bacteria > Bacillati > Bacillota > Bacilli > Caryophanales > Paenibacillaceae > Paenibacillus > Paenibacillus sp. N22P23. Next base: position 1,287,695 of record NZ_JBXENT010000001.1, on the reverse strand, counting down.
CGAAGTGAGCAGCACGCCAGGGGCAGGCACTCGATTTACTGTAACGCTGCCCAAAATGTAATTTGTTATTTATGCGCCGTTTATATTCGCTTCCTAAACTGGAGACATTCAAGGGGAGGGAAGCACAATGTATCTGGCCATTCGAGAAATGAGGTTCGCTAAAGTCCGATATTCGCTCATTGCGATTATCATGCTGCTCGTCGCTTTTTTGGTCTTGTTCGTTACCGGGCTTGCTCGCGGGCTCGGCTATGATAACGCGGCATCGATTCAGAATATGGACGCTACCCATTTTATTATGGAAAAGGATTCGAATCATCGCTTTACCCGTTCACAGATTAGCGATCAAGTTGTAGAACAAGCAGGTTCAATTGTAGGTGAAGATAACGTGCAGCCGCTTGGTGTCAAGATGACTACCGTGACGCTAGCGGAAATGGCGGGCAAGCTGGATGTGACGCTTCTCGGAATTAGAGCGGAAGGCTGGTTAATGCCCCCGGTGATAGAAGGTTCGGCCATTACATCGAAAGGGACAGGACAAGTACTTGTTGATCGTAAGCTGAAGGATTCGGGTGTTATCCTCGGTACAGTTCTGATCGATGAGGCTTCAGGTTTGGAGTGGACGGTTAGCGGTTTTGTCAGCCATGAGTCATTCAGCCATTCGCCAGCAGTATTTCTCGTTGAGCACGATTGGCAGCAGCTTCAGCTGAAGACGGCAATGCGACCTGAAGCGGCAAAACCGATGGACTCAATAATCTACAATGCGTTTGCCATAAAAGCAAATACGCACCTGGCGGAGCGGCTTGCAGCAGTCCTGCCGGATACCGAAATCGTGACGAAAGCAGATGCCGTTTCGGCCATCCCCGGCTATAAGGAAGAACAGGGCTCGCTTTGGATGATGATCCTCTTTCTATTTGTCATCTCTTCGTTCGTTTTAGCGGTGTTTTTCTATGTCATCACCATCCAGAAGAGCAGTCAGTTCGGCATCCTGAAGGCAATCGGTACTCGCACAGGATACCTGGTTCGCAGCGTCGCCCTTCAAGTGTTGCTCTTATCGACAGGCAGTCTTGTGGTCAGCATACTGCTTATCCAGGCGACTGAAGCCATCTTGCCTAGCGGAATGCCGTTTCAGCTTCAAGCCTCTACCTTGGCGTTAACAAGCAGCGCTTTTATTGTCATGTCGCTCGCGGGTTCTTTGCTTTCCGTTTGGAAAGTAATGAAAATAGACGCCTTGGATGCAATAGGGAGGACTGCGGCATGAGTCATCGACTGATTCTCAACAATATTACGCATACCTTCGAGGATGGCGGCCTCCGGCGAACGGTACTGGATAAGCTGAACCTGCAGGTATCGGAAGGTGAATTGGTCGCTGTTATGGGGCCATCCGGCTCAGGCAAGAGCACCTTCTTGTCGATTGCAGGCGCGCTTCTTGAGCCAAAAGGCGGCGAGGTCTTGCTCGATGGGGAGTCGATATCCGGTAAGGATAGATACGAGATGTCCGATATTCGCCTTCATAAGTTCGGATTTATTTTTCAAAGCGCGAATTTGATCCCTTACTTGAAGGTGGATGAGCAGCTGATGCTTGTCGCAAAGTTGGGAAATATAGACAAGCGGAAGGCGACTGAACGCATTCGCGAGCTGCTTCACATGCTCGGCTTGAACGATCGCCGAAACGCTTATCCGGGCAAGTTGTCGGGAGGCGAACGTCAGCGCGTCGCCATTGCCAGAGCGCTCATGAACGATCCGGCCGTGCTGCTTGCGGACGAACCTACGGCGAGTCTAGATGCCTCCAGGGGAATGGACGTCGTGCACATGCTTGCCGAAGAAACAAGAGAGCGGGGCAAGAGCACCGTCATGGTAACGCACGACGAACGCATTTTGCCACTGTGCGATCGTGTTCTCTATTTAGAGAATGGTTGTCTGATTGGAAAATAAAAGAATTGTATCCAGGACACGCCAAATCATGGCGTGTTTTTTGTAGTAAACGATTCTTCGGCAGACAGCCTGGCGAAGCCTCTCCGGCATGTAAAAATAAGTTAAAAATATCGGGGTTTATCTATAGTTTGCCAAGTTGTCGTGTATGCGCTTACATTCTATAATTTTCTAGGAAGGAGGTGATAGGCAGAAATTGTTATCAAGCACTATTCAAGCGGAACGTTTGGAAAGTAGTGACAAATCCACAAATCTTAGGAGGAATACAATGATGAAAACGAATAAGAAGATTTTGGCAGCGGTACTAGCGGCTTCAATGAGTTTGGGCATGTTTGCAGCAACCTCAAATGCGGCAGCGACAGACTATTGGCAGAATTGGACCGATGGCGGCGGAACAGTCAATGCCACAAACGGATCTGGCGGTAATTATAGCGTGAATTGGTCCAATACAGGGAACTTCGTTGTCGGCAAAGGCTGGAATACCGGCTCCCCAACCAGAACGGTCAGCTACAATGCCGGCGTGTGGGCCCCTTCGGGCAACGGGTATTTGACGCTATATGGATGGACAAGAAACTCCCTCATCGAATATTACGTTGTTGATACATGGGGTACCTACAGACCTACCGGAACGTTTAAAGGCACGGTGACAAGCGATGGCGGAACGTACGACATCTATACGACGACGCGTACGAACGCGCCTTCCATAGACGGCACTGCGACGTTCACCCAGTTCTGGAGCGTAAGACAGGCGAAGAGAGCGACCGGCAGCAACGTATCGATTACATTTAGCAATCACGTTAACGCATGGAAGAGTAAAGGCATGAATCTGGGCAGCAGCTGGTCGTACCAGGTGTTGGCGACAGAGGGCTATCAAAGCAGCGGAAGCTCTAACGTAACGGTGTGGTAGCAGTCGTTTTATCCTAGCCGAATGAATCATTGATATTGCTTAAGGCCCCGGTCTCGCAGCCGGCGGCCTTATCTATTTCAACTCTAAAGGAGAACACTATCCATGAGAAAGTCAGTCGTGATCCTACTAATGGCAATCATGGTTGCTGTCAGCGCTTGCACGCAAGAAGAGGCGGACAAGCTAGAAAAGCCTGATCGATTTGTGCTAGTCCAAGGCGGAGCTATCAGTAACACCACGTCCGGCTTCTATGGTAAAAGCGTACCTGTTCCAAGTTTTTATATGAGTAAATATGAGGTCACGCAGCGAGAGTGGATCGATGTCATGGGAGGCAATCCTTCGCAATTCAAAAGCAACGAGCTGCCTGTCGAAACGGTCAGTTGGTATGAAGCAGTAGAGTATTGTAATAAAAGGAGTCGCCAAGAGGGCCTAGTAGTGTATTACACGATAGATAAGAATATGAAAGACCCGAACAATACGAGTGAACACGATGTTGTCAAATGGACTGTAACGATCAATGAAGGTGCGAATGGGTACCGGTTGCCGACAGAATTGGAATGGGAATATGCAGCAGGCGGAGGCCGATTGAGCAAGAACTACATCTACAGCGGAAGCAATCAAGCAGAAGAAGTAGCCTGGAATTGGATGAATGCCGGTGATAAAATCCTATCTGGGGACTGGAACTGGCCTGCTATCGAAAATAACCATAATCAAACGAAGATGATTGGCACCAAGCAGCCCAATGAGCTGGGACTGTACGATATGTCAGGCAATGTAAGGGAATGGTGCTGGGATTGGTACGCAGACTCCAATGTGGATAGCGGCGCTTACCGGGTTGTGAAAGGCGGAGGCTGGATCGGCGACGTCAGCAACAATGCGGTATCTTTTCGCGGCAAGTTCGAGGCGAACGGGTTCGGCCCTGATCAAGGGTTCCGAGTCATTCGCGGCGAGTAAGTCCAATTATCGCAGCATTAGATTCTTACTTATCACGCAACCCTGTGGTTGCTTATCGTTGACAAGCAACCACGGGGTTGCTTATAATCGAATTATGAATTGGGACAGAGATACGATATTCAAAGCACTTGGCGACTCAACTCGACGGATTATTTTAGATGAACTATCCGAATGCAAGGAGCAAACGTTGTATGAACTTACGGTACGACTCATTACGAATCATGAACTTGCCATTTCGCGACAGGCGATCGCTAAACATCTATCGGTATTGGAAGATGCCGGGCTCGTCAAATCAGAAAAAAAAGGGAAATTTCGTGTTGTTATTTTCAGTAATGAGCCATTGAAAAATTTGCTGAAAGGTTGGATCGAATAAATGAAAATCATAGTGACCAGTCTATTCGTTCAAGATCAGGACAAGGCATTGGCGTTTTATACAGAAACGCTGGGCTTTGTAATCAAACATGACGTTCCCATGGGGAAATTTAGGTGGATCGCTCTTGTTTCTTCGGATGAACAGGAAGGTACCGAGCTTATACTCGAACCGAATGATCATCCTGCTGCTAAAGAATACCAACAGAAAATACTTGCTGATGGCATCCCAGCAACCATGTTCGGCGTTGCAGATATTCATCAAGAGTACAATCAATTATTGGAAAAAGGCGTTAATTTTACGATGAAGCCGACAAAAATGGGCGAATTCACAATAGCTGTCTTTGATGATACATGCGGCAATCTCATTCAGTTAATTCAGAAGTGAAACCTGATGGACAGGTTATAGGTGTACGAATAGTTTATAGACACGAAAAATAAGATGGTTATGCAGCTTGTATGCAAACCATCTTTTTGTTGTTCGCATGGATTTGTTACTTTCTTTCGGGAGGGGTGCCGAATGAATGATGATCTATTAACGGTCTTGGTTGTCGATGACGAGCTGCCAATTCGTCAGGAGCTTCGTTTATTTTCCTGGGAGAAACATCATACCGAATGGATAGGTGAAGTGGAGAACGGCGAGGAGGCGCTGCGGTTTATCCGTTGCTTCGTCCCGGATATCGTCATCACGGACATTACGATGCCGGTCATGAACGGACTCGAGCTGTTTCGAAACTTGAAATCGGAATTTCCGCATATCCAAGTGATCCTGCTCACCTGTCATGCAGATTTCGCCTATGCGCAGGAAGCGGTCAAGCTTGGTGCGGTAGAGTACCTTGTGAAAGTCACGATGGATGACAGCGATCTCGCGCAGGCGATCGATCGGGCGAGGGAGAGCGTTTCTCGCGAGAAAACGCTGCAGCGCAGCGAAGAGGAGCGTCAACGCCGAGAGGCGTCCGAACAGCTGATGGAAATAACTCGGCAGACTGGAGACGAAGAAGGCAAGCTTACAGCCTGGCTGCAAGCAACTTTCCAGGCCAAGTTTCCGCTGCAGCTTGCCGCAATACATGTGGAGATGAGAAAGGCGGGCCGATTATTCGTACATCATATATGCGAAGAATCGCTGACGTCGCTGGAACGCCTGAAGCCGTTCACTTGGATTCCGGCCGACAGCGGCAGCGGCCTTTATGTGCTGGTATTCCGTAGAGAGGACGACAATTCACCTGATATACACCGCGAACTAGAGGAGATAACCGAGAAGCTGCATCAATCGCTCGAGAACAGACTGTCTTTCCTTAGTGATGGATACAGGCTATTTGGCGTTATAAGCGAACCTATCAGGAGTTACTCGGATTTCGCGGATAGGTACCTCGGCGTTTGCGAGAGACCGGATGCGATTTTCTATGATGGCGAGGGCCGGGTATTTGCGACTCCGCCAACCGGGCCCGCTTCACTTGACGAACAGTCGGCGAATGAAATGTCGGTCAAGCTGTCCAAAGCGCAATGGAACCGGGAGCAGCTGGTGGAAGTCATTCGGGGGGATTTCGTTCCATGGGCGATGAACAAACGCGTCGTGCCGGAAGAGCTGCGGACGTTCGTTGCCGATTGGCTCCGCGTCTGGCATCGGGAACAATCTGCTCAAGGCGGCAATGGGTGGAAAGCATCGGGCCAGATCCTTGAAGCAACTACCCTAGATGAAATGACGGAAGCTTTCATACATGAAGTCGAGTCGATTGGCAGGGTCAAGAAGTGCCGCAGAGAAATCACGGAAGCAAAGTCCTTTATTGAAGCGAACCTCGAGAAGCCGATAACGCTTAACACTGTTTCCCTGGAGGTCGGGCTGAGCCCGCATTATTTGAGTCGGTTGTTTCGGGAAGAAACGGGAGTTCCGTTCAACGATTTCGTCACAGGGAAGAGGATCGAGAAGGCGACCGATCTGCTGCAGCATACGTCACTTCGCGTTTATGAGATTGCGGAGCAGGTAGGCATTCCGAGCTACCGTTATTTCTCAGCGCTATTTCGCGAGTGGACAGGAGCGGCACCAACCGAGCTAAGGATGGCTGACCAAGATGGCAAAGGATGATGGCAAATGAACCGGATCTATCGCTGGTACAGAAGTTGGAGCCTCGCGACCAGGCAGTTTCTGTTTCTATTTATCATAACGTTCGCCTTTTTTAGTCTACTAGCTTGGAACAACTACTACAGGGCAGCTGATCTGTTTAAAAATCAAATGGTATCGGACTCCGTGACATTGATTGCGCGTACGAACCAGTTTCTTGATACGTATCTGGACAATAGTCGGAATGTACTTCTGCTGTTATCGACGGAAGCCAACCTGCTTCGGGATGGAGACGGCAGCAAAATATCCGAATCACTTCGGTTCATTGTAGAGAACAACAGCGCACTCGTGAAATCGCTGTACTTCATCCGCAAGGATGGTAATGTGTATGCCAGCTCTCAGGTCACTTACGATATTATAGGCAACCCAAATCTGAACTCTATATATGACAATTCGCTGCAATCCTATGGTGCGGCGGTTGTGAGCCAACCCTATGTCTCTAAGCTCTCCGGTGAGACGGTAGCCATTTCCCGTCCGGTAAGCGTTGACAACGGTGACATTATAGGTGTCGCGGTCATCGAGCTTAATCTGGATAACCTGAACCGGAAAATAAGCGAATTGACCTCCGGCTCCTACCAGACGTTCGTGATTATGTCCGATAAGGACAAGGTAGTTACCTTCGATCGGGACAATGGCATACTGCCTCAAAAGCCGGGCACTTATCACGAAGACCTCCCCGAAATGTTCGTCGGCAAGCTCGCAGGGCTTCCGGTAACAGCAAGTGAGATGAGTGGGCCAAGCGGCAAGCTTGTTGTTGTCAAATCCGGACAAAATCGGCTTGGCTGGACACTGCTCGTGCTGATCAAAGACCGTTACTTTTATCAGAACGTGATCCGCTTGTTCGATAATTACAAGACGGCTGCCAGCATTTGGTTCGTGGTCCTGCTGTTCATGGCGTTTGTCATGTCCCGCTATATGACCAAATCGATCCGGATGCTCGCAATCAAGATGGACCGGGTACATGATATGGGCGTAATCCCGAGCCTTGTCGTGAAAAGGGATGACGAGATCGGACGGCTTACCCAAAGCTTTAACGCGATGATGGAGCGGATTCGCAATCTGCTGCAAGAAACGAAGCACATGGAAGAGCGGAAGAAACAATTGGAACTGAAGGTGCTGCAAAGCCAGATCGCCCCTCATTTTCTGTACAACACGCTGGCATGCATCGGAAGTTTGGCCAAGCAGCACCGGACGCAAGAGGTCAAGGAAACGATCAGGGCACTAGTCGGCGTATTATCGCTCAGCTTCGATAAAACATCGGAATTCTTAACGGTGAAGGAAGAGCTGGAAGGGCTGAACATGTATATGCAAATCCAGAAAATAAGGTATGGAAACAAATTCAGGTTTGTTCAGGAAATCGATGCTGAGGTGTTATCCTGCAGCATACTGAAACTAACACTTCAGCCGATATTGGAGAATGCTGTCTTTCACGGTATCGCCCCAAGCCGCAGCGGGGACGGTATCATTCGTGTCCGGGGATCCATACGTAAAGGGAAACTCCGATTCTTTATCCGCGACAACGGGGCTGGGATGGAGAAGTCGAAGCTTCGGAAGGCGTTAGAAGACCAGACGACGGAACCTAACAGCGTGCGCTCCTCCGGAATTGGAATGGCGAATGTCCACCAACGTCTGCGGCTTCACTATGGCGATTCTTACGGCCTGAGGATCGGCAGCCTGCCGAATGCGGGAACGGTTGTCTGCATCACGATCCCTGTATTGCGACGATGATTGGTTTGAGGCGACTTTTGGTCGACTCAGCATTCATCGAGAATGATTGGTTTGAGGTGAGATTGTCGGTTTTGTGCATCATTTCGCAAGATCACTGTATAGTGGATACCTGTATCGCCTTGCTATACTTGGTTTGCGCTATTGTATGCGCTTACACATAGGCGAGGTGAAGCTATGAACCAACGGATTGCAGCTCATTCCGAAGCAAGATCGGCACCAAAACCTGGCGCTATATCCGTATTCGGCAGAACCATTTGGCGCTTCAAGGCTTTTTATTTGATGCTGTTGCCGGGACTGATTTATTATATCGTCTTCAAATATATCCCGATGTATGGCGTCATTATCGCGTTCAAAGACTTCAACATGATGGAGGGGATCTGGTCAAGTCCGTGGGCAAGCCCTTGGAATAAACATTTTTCAACCTTTTTTCATTCTCCCTATTTCTCACATCTGCTTGCAAATACCTTCCTGATCAGCACATACAAATTGCTCTTCGGCATGATACCTCCCATTGTCATGGCACTGCTGCTTAACGAATGTCGGATCAGATGGTTTCGATCACTGATCCAAACCTTAACGTATATGCCGCATTTTCTGTCATGGGTGATCATATACGGCATTCTGCTTGCGCTTCTGTCCCAAAGCTCTGGATTGTTGAATCAATGGCTGAAGGATGCGGGAGGAACGGCGATTCCCTTCCTGACTTCGACGTTTTACTTCCGCTCCATTCTGGTGGGATCGGAGATATGGCAAAATCTCGGATGGGGAGCCATCATTTATTTGGCGGCTATTGCCGGAATCGATCCAACGCTTTACGAAGCGGCGCGGGTGGACGGCGCAGGAAGACGGCGGATGATCTGGCACATTACGCTTCCCGGCATACGGACTGTTGTCATCATGCTGTTGATTCTGAACCTGGGCCATATCCTTGATGCGGGCTTCGAGCAAATTTATATCATGTACAACATTCAAGTCTATGCCGTTGCCGACATTCTCGACACCTGGGTGTTTCGGACCGGCTTGCAGCAGCTTAACTTCAGTCTGGCTTCGGCGGTAGGGCTGTTTAAGGCTGCGATCGGATTGATTCTTGTGCTGGGATCGAACAAACTCGCGAAACGGTGGGGGGAGGGTATATGGTAAAAAGCAAGAATGACCGCATCGCAAATACCGTTGTCTTTGTCATCCTGCTCGTGTGTGGGCTTGTCGCGGTGTTCCCGCTTCTATATGTCCTGTCCGTTTCGCTCACTCCATTCAGCGAAGTACTCAAAAACGGAGGCTTCATTCTCATCCCGAGATCGATCACGTTCGGCGCCTATCAGAAGCTGCTTATGGAATCGAACATTCCCCGTGCCTTTGGGGTTACTGTACTAATAACCGTCATCGGCACGATTCTCAATATGGTAATTACAGCGTTGATGGCGTATCCACTCAGCCGCAAACAGCTACCGGGACGCAATTTCTTTCTCATGATGGTGGTGTTTACCCTCCTGTTCAGCGGCGGGATCATACCGACCTATCTGGTTGTCAAATCGATCGGGCTGCTGGATTCCATCTGGGCCATGATTTTGCCAAACCTCGTGTGGAGCTTCAACGTGCTCATTATGAAAAGCTTCTATGAGTCGCTCCCCGAAGAACTGTTCGAATCCGCAAGAATCGATGGGGCTAAAGAATTTCGCATTTTGCTGCAGATCGTCGTCCCACTATCCATACCGGTAACGATGACCATCGGATTGTTCTATATGGTGGGCCACTGGAACGAATTTTTTCAAGCCATCATGTATGTGACCGATCGAACGCTGTTCCCGCTTCAGGTGGTCGTGCGGGAAATCTTGATCCAAACGCAGCAGCCGCTCGAAAATGCCGACAACATGACACCAAGTGAAACCCTGCAAATGGCTTCCGTTATTCTGGCCAGTCTACCCATTATTATGGTGTATCCATTTTTGCAGAAGCACTTTACGAAAGGCATGCTGCTCGGCTCCGTCAAAGGTTGAAGCTCGGCATTCCGTTACTGCAGGAACGGGAAAGGCCGGTTTAACGATAAAAGGGTTTTAGCTGAAAGGGGAACCTAACCATGAAGCGAGTGAAAGCTGTTGCCGTCATGCTAAGCAGCCTTGTGCTTGTATGCAGCGTGCTTGCAGGCTGCTCATCCGATAATTCCTTGAAATCTTCGAACAAGAATACTTCGGACTCACTCGGTGGTAACACCGAGGGTACTGGCGAAGCGAGAAGTGCTGTCAAACTCGACATCATTGAGACCGGTAACAATTTGCCGACTCCGGACAAGGACTTTATTAAACAGGCTATAGACAAAGCGATCCAGTCGGATTTGAATTTAAACGTATATGCGTCGGCTGATGATTATAAGAACCAATTGAATGTTCGTCTGGCATCCGGTAACTTTCCTGATTTATTCCAAGTCTCGGACCGTGCGGCACTGAAGCAATTAGTCGAGCAGGGGCTTGTGCTCGATCTGACCCCCTATACGGATAAACTGCAGCCGGTTAAGGATTTCATCGGCGACGAGAGCTTGAAGAAGACGACGATTGATGGTAAGGTGTTCGCCGTTCCGAAAGCGCCCAGCATCCCTTACAACACCTATTGGATCCGCAAGGATTGGCTCGATAAGCTCGGCCTTCAGTCGCCTTCTACGATCGATGAGTTTCTGAATGTGGTTAAGGCGTTCGCCGAGCAGGATCCGGACGGCAATGGCAAGAAAGATACGCTCGGACTCACCGGCAGCAAGCTTTCCACGTTCTCTCCGATCTTCGGCGCATTCGGCGTAGGAGACCCGAACACGTTCTATATCAAAGACGGGAAACTGACCAATTCTCTGTATGACCCGGCAATGAAAGACGCACTTGGTTTCATCAAGAAGCTGATCGAAACCGGAGCGGTCGACCCGGAGATTATGGCTAACACCGGCCTTCAGCATCAGGAGAAGGCGATTAAAGGGCAAGCCGGATTGATCTGGATCGATTGGCCGAACATGAGTAAGGATCAATTCACCGAGCAAATCAAGAAAGTAAACCCGAACGCGAATTGGATACAGCTGGCACCACCGAAAGGGCCAGGCGGACAATATGACGGGCCGTACGATATTGGCGGTACCACCGGTATATATGCAATCCCCAAAGCGCTGGAAAATAACAAGGATAAGCTTCAGAAAGTATTCGATCTGCTGAACTTCGTTTCCGGCAAGGATGGTTCGATGCTGGTGCAGTTCGGTATTAACGGAACGCACTACAATCTGGAAGGCGACAAGGTCACGCCGACCGAGCTGATGGGCAAGGAAGCGGGCTTTACTTGGCTGTACCAGTTTACCGGTCGACCGGAAATGGCTTATCTAGAGACAAAATTCGCGCCGCAGTCCCCCTATATCCAATTTGCCAACAGCCAGCCGAGAATTCAAATCCTGAACGGATTCCTGACGAATCCTGAAGGGTATAATCCGGCGGACACCAGTCGTTTCATAGATGAAGAATTCGTGAAATTCAGTTATGGTAACAACCCGCTCTCCAAGTACGACAGCTTCCTTAAAACGCTTGAATCGAGCATGAACTTCAAAACCTACATGGATGCATCAACCAAGCAGCTGGAGGAGCTCGGTTACGGCAAATAAGAAGGAAGAGCGCTTCATTGAGGTGTATCGTTTTAACAGGATTAATTTACCAACTCAACCATGTCGACGACTACGAAGGCGGAGGTAAATTATGAGCAAATGGTATGGATCGTTTCGAGGTGATACTTGTAGACGATTTCTCTTATTCCTGCTGGTATTGTCGTGCATACCTGCCGGAGGTGGAACGCTCGCGGAAGGTTTGAAGCTTACAACCGGAAACTATTATTACAGTCCTGCCCCGGATGCAGGCAATTCTCCCGACTTACGTGCGACCGGCTTGGTATCGTCCGAGGGAGGCAAACTTTTTGACGACTTAACGACGACCTATGCCGGTTGGATGGGGAGCGCCACCGCCGCAGGAACGGTGAAGGTGGTGTTTGACCTGCTGAAGGATTACCCGCTGGATAGCATAAACATCGTATTGAATTCGCCTAACAGCTATTGGGGTTTTAAACAATTGTCGGTGAAATACCGTCCCGAGGCTGCTGCGGATTATTACTATATTGCCGGCAAACATGCGAAATCAGGAACCGCCTTGAACGATTCGATTAGCATCCCGATGAACAACAAGATGGCCAGGTTTATTGTCATCGAAATCAAGCGGTCGAACGCCTATCAGCATATCCCGCTTACGGAAGTGCAAATCAATAAAGGCACAGGCGATGAAGGACAGAATCCGGCTCCAGCTTTTACCGTAGAACAAATGCAGGCTGAACTGCTGAAAGATGCTTTGATGGTCGATAAATACGGACAATGGATTTATGAAACATGGCCGGGAAAGGTTGCAACTGACGCGCAATTGAAGAAGGAATATGTGAATGAGGCACGAACGCTGGCGAAAGTTTCGCTGGACCGCAGCAAATATGATCCGTACGGCGGGATAAGAAGCGGGGGGCAGCACACGGGCACCGGATTTTTCCGACTTGAACAAATCGATCATAAATGGTGGTTTATTACACCGGCCGGCTATAAATTCATCTTAAAAGGCGTGGATGCGACAAGCATATGGGAGTGGGGATACGGAACGCCGTATCAACGGGCGGACGGCACACCACGGATGGTGTTCGAGGAGCTTCCTGATCCGAGCAGTTTTGCTCCCGCTTACACAAATGACTTAAATGGCGAAAGAGTCAGCTTTGTCATCGCCAATGTCATGAGAAAATATGGCAGCAACTATGAATCAAAGTGGGAGGATATCACCAAGAAACGGTTGATCGATTGGGGCTTTAATGCCTTTAGCAAGTGGACCCGACCTAATCACGTCACGTTTCCTTATATTCAGGTTTTACAAGATCCGATGAATTTGAAACGCATTCAATGGTCGTACGACGTATTCGATCCGCAGGCTATGTCCATGATCGACAATGCTTTAAGCCCACAGCTTCAGAATGCGAAGAACGACCGGTGGCTGATCGGCTACACGTACGATAACGAGGCCGGATGGACGGCGGATATTGTTAAAGAGATTTTGACGTATGACGCAACATCCGCGGCAAAGAGAGCCTTTGTAGAATTTCTTGCGCCAAGATATCACAATGACATTGCTGCTGTTAACCAGCTGTTTGGCACGAGCGCCGAATCATTTGACGCATTAATGAATACGTCAATCACAATCGCAAAAGTTCCGGCTGTTGATGTATCGGACTATATCAAGCTGGCATCCAAAACATACTTCTCAACAATCCGTACGGTTATCGAGAAATATGATACGAACCATTTGTTCCTAGGTTCTTCGATCGTTTCCACCTGGCGGACCAGTCTGGATTGGGATTCGGCCGCTATGGAATATGTGGATGCTTTCTCTGTCGATCAATATTCGAAAGATGCAGCTTGGCTCTCCAGGTATGAAGCTTTCGGAAAACCGCTGCTCAACTTGGAATACACATTTAGCACAAGCGAGCGCGGGTTATCGCCTGCCAATGCGGCTACTAGCACGGCTAGTATTGCGGACAGAGGCGCGGCCTACAAAGCATTCATCGAAAGTCAAACAGCACATCCGTTGTTTGTCGGCTCAGGTTGGTTTGCATATTTCGATCAGGCGGTTACCGGGCGTAAAGACGGCGAGAATTTCAACACAGGCTTGGTCAACCAACAGGATCAGCCCTATACAGATATGGTCACGATCATGAAGACCGTCAATGAAGAGCTGGAAACGATCCATGAGAATGGGAGGACTCAAGCAGTGTCCGAATGAAGTCCACGGAAAAGGCGTACTCCGGACAATATGAAGAAGCAGCCCTAAGCAGCCTTAATTCGGTCTTGAACCGGATTAAGGCTTTTTAGTTTTTGGTTGCAAGTGTAATATAGGATGAACTAGATGAAAAACGGAGGTGCTTATTATGGATGAGTTACTCTCGCGAATGAAGCATAAACACGGAAGGGTAATTGACGGAAGGCAACATTTCTGGGACGTAGAAAAACTGTGGGAATTGTCTAAGCATTTACCCATTCAACAAATTAAGATTGATTCCATAATGGAACTTGATCAGGATTGTTGGTTTGCAGATAGCAGGAGTAGACCCGTTCCAACTATACGAAATGTTGCGTTTCATTGTCAGCGGATAATCAATGCAGACATGGCGTACCCCATATTATTATGTTCAGATGGCCAATTAATCGATGGGGGACATAGAATTGCAAGAGCATTGATTAATGATGAAAATGAAATTGATGCCGTCTATCTTAAATTGCCAATAGCGGATGTCATTCAATAAAGTTTCCCTGGCGTACAAGCCCGAACCCTAGCGTTCCAATTCTCATAGAATGAGAATAAACGAGAGGGGGATGAAACTCCATGCTAACACTATTGAACCGTTTACGAGGGAAATTTGTCGTGCTTAAAACAGCTTCGTCGGAAGAAATCGGAGGCCGAATCATCAAAGTAAACAACGGCATCGTCGTACTACGAACCCTGTTGGGAACGAAAATATTCGTGCCCTTGAATAAAATCATTGCTGTCATTACGAAGTGAATGTAATCTCTACGAAAAAGCGTCCCCGATAGGGACGTTTTTTCTTCCACGCGGAACGATAGCTTAATGAAACAAGATGCAGTTTACCGCCGGACAATGAAGAATATTTAGTCGATCAGCTTAATGATGCAGAAGAGGGAATTCTGATCTATGATTTTACAACGAAATCCATCATGAATAAGCAATATGTATTCAATTCCTAATATTGACAAATAAGTGGATGGTCGCATATAGTAAACTCAATCCGTAAAGGATGGATTACACTCGAAAGGGGATGTTCAATCTTATGACAACTACAATTACGGTGGTTCTAATTTAAAACCGAATAGTAGGCGCACGTCAAAAGTATCGGGGGGGACAACCCTTTATTTTGATGCGCCGCATCCAAAGTAACCTTTCGTGCATACTGCTTGTTTGCTGGATACGATGTAGGTCGTGTCTTTATATTTGCAGGATTATTTTACCTGACAAATACCGCAGAACAACCAGCTTCCAACGAGGCTGCTTGTTTTGCGGTATTTTTGCGCCCAAATTCGGATAATCAAATTCAGGGAGCGATGCAAGATGATAGATTTGCAAGCATATGGTTACAGTAACAGCTCGACAATCAACGGATTGATTCCAGCAAGAATTATAGAGATTCACCGCAAGCGATACAAGGCAATCTGCGAACATGGAGAAGTTGCTGCCACCCTTAAAGGCTCGTTTGTCTATGAAACAGAAGATAGAAGCGAATACCCCGCAGTCGGCGATTTCGTATGGCTGAAATACAATGACAGCGGAAGTTCGAGCATCGTCAACGTCTCTCCTCGACGATCCAAATTTTCCAGAACGGATTACTCCGGACACGCTGCAGGCTATGCCAAAAGCATTCTGGAGCAAGTAGTGGCCGCCAACTTCGATTACGTGTTCATCATGTCGTCGCTCAATCAGGATTTCAACTTGAACCGCATTGCACGGTATGTAACGTTAGCTAGGCAAAGTGGCGGCCTTCCTGTCATTGTATTAACAAAAGCCGATTTATGCGAAACCTGTGATGAGCATGTGGAAATGCTGCGAAAGATAGCAGACGATATCGACATTATTGCTTTGAGCAGCTTTACGGGTAGAGGCTTTGAACAGCTTAGTCATTATTTAGAACCTGCGAAGACCATTGTCTTCCTAGGCTCGTCAGGGATAGGAAAATCATCTTTGCTCAATGCGTTGGCTGGAGATAGGTTGATGGCAGTTAAGGAAATCCGCGAGGATGATGCGCGGGGCCGTCATACAACCACGCACCGACAGCTGGTTAAGCTTCCTTCAGGTGCGCTTATCATCGATACGCCTGGTATGCGCGAACTCGGATTATGGCATGCGGAAGAAGGGATCAGCGCTTCATTCTCCGCAGTTGAAGCGTTATTTGCTGGATGTCGGTTTTCAGACTGTAATCATAACCATGAGCCTGGCTGTGCAGTGCAGTCAGCACTTAAGAATGGAAGCTTGCCGCAATCGCAGTGGAACGGCTATCTTGCGCAGAAGCGCGAAGCAAGCATTGTTGCGAAAAAATCAGGAACTATGAAAGGAAAGAAGAAACATGAATAGGATGGATCCAATGGTTACAATAGACAAAACGTCACTTCTTCAAGCGCTGACTGCGCTGTTTAGTACGACCGTCACCGATGCATCGTTTGAGATGGAGATGCTGCAGGGAGGAACACTAGGCGAAGTATACCTAATATTCGGGGATGCGCTAATGGGGAACAGTCGTCAGCCTTATAAAATTGTCATCAAAACACAGCGGAAGTGGGAACGGCATGGCGATCCCCATTGCTGGCGGCGGGAACATGATTTATACGACGCAAATATAATTGATGATTTCCCCACCTCAATCAAACTGCCGCGCTGTTTGCTGCTCGAAGAAGAAGCAGACTTAACCCGCATCTGGATGGAATATGTAGAAGGTGTCACAGGTAAGCAGCTGCATGCTGAAGAGCTGGCGCTTGCCGCTGAAAGGCTTGGCAGCTTCCAAGCAGAGTTTCACCTGAGAGGACAGAAAGATTTGAGTTTGCTACGAAGCTACCCGGCTGTACGTTCCAGTTTTGATCTTTGGTGGAACTACGTGGCCGAACCGCTCCGCGAGAATATTGAGGGTTTCCCTGAGGAGTTACGACAAATCCTTAATGGCTATGCGGAACAAGCTGTTGAACTACTTCACTCATTCGACGCCCTCCCCTTAACACTGTGTCAGGGGGACGTTCACCATGATAATTTAATTTTACGCGAAGAAGCGGATGGCATGTCGATATACCTCATTGACTGGGACAGCGCTGGGTATGGCCGAATGGGTGAGGATGCCGTAGATGTCCTCATTGAAGCTTTCGTCTACTCAGACAGGGATGTTACCTTACTGCCCTACTTCCGGCGGCGCATTATGGACGGCTACAGTCAAGGCGCTAAGCTTCAAGGTGTGGATTTTGACATGAAGGATACGTTTGTACGGGATGTTTTCGCCCTTGCATGGGGCTTCCGCATCACCAGTCTCTACTTGAATGGTAAGGACGATTATACTAAAAGGCGTTGTGTAGAAATTCTAAAAGCCATGCTCACTTAAATGTGCAAAAGCCACATCGGATTATCCTCCGATGTGGCTTTTGTGTGTAATAAATAAGTTGTAGTTATTTATTATATAGGTTCAATTGGTACACGGCTGCCTAAGATATAAACCCCAATCTGCCTGCTGCTAATCTCATTTCATTGCTTATTCCGAGGATAACTTCGGGAGAAGCGCTTAACAAATAATGCGGCCAATGTATTAACATGGTGTGCAACTTAGCGGCATCTATTACTTCTCTGACAGAGCGAGTAGATATGTTGTCCAGTAAAATGTCATTGATCGTATTCGTATAGACTTCGATTACAACATCAGATGAGAGTTGGTTTCCGCTTGCATTCGCCCTTTGCAGAAAAAACGAAATGTCTTCCGGGCCGCTGGCAATACATACTTCTTGCCAATCGGAAATCACCAGTGAGTTGTCCGCATGTTGCAACACATTCTCCATATGGAAGTCACCGTGACATAGTGTCCTCGGGAATTTATTTTTTAAGGAAATTAGGTCTTCCAGCCTGTCCATCATGTATTCAATTTGTTTGTTAGATATGAGGTTGTTGTTTATATTGCTCGGCATGTTACTAAGACTTTCGTTCCAGGCTTGAACAGCCGTGCTTTTGGCTTCGATTGAAACAAAGTCATCATTTTGCTTCAGCCATTCGAAAGAAGTTAAAGAACTTATGTTATTCCAGAAAGCTGCATGTAATCTGGCAATCATCCGTACCGCGTTTAAACAAAGTTCCGTACTCCAACGATTCGGCTCAGGAGTTTGTTTATATGCTTGTAGAAGTATACCAATACCCATATGTTCATCTGCGAATGAGCCAATCAATTTGGGAATTGGGATGTCAATCGTCGAGCACATCTCATGGTAAAAATGGTGTTCTCTCGACGCTCTCAACAGAACATCGTTATTCATATTCTTATCTGTAAATTTTAAAATCACTTGTTCTTCGTGCACATTGATCGTGTAAATAGTAGAGCCGCTTCCGCCAGAGTTAATCTTTTCGGAAGTAATGGAGTCAGTTACTGTATAACCTAATCTCGATAAGCAGTAATTTATTAATTTATAATCGGCTGTCAGTTCCACTAGTCTACCTCCCTCTTCAATGAAAAGAAAATCCTGCTACCGGGTATGGTGATATAAAATAATCACGGAAATATTGGGAATTCTATATGAATCGTGTTATTCCCAATCGTGAGCATGGTTGCTTTTTGTCACAGATATGTTCCTTCAATTGTCTTCTTAGATGAACAAGCTATAAATGTATTTTACAGGGGGAAGTAACGATGACAAATTTAATCGCTGAAATAAAGATTCCCGATAGTAAATTAGCCGTTGAAGCTGCTGAATTATTGCGTGAGCATAGCGACGACCTTCTGTGGAATCACTCGAACCGGGTATTTCTGTTTGCGGCAATGAAGGGTAACATGAATCAAATGAAATTCGATTCTGAATTGCTATATATCAGTTCGCTTTTCCACGATATCGGACTTACCCCCAAATTCCGAAGCACGGACAAACGCTTTGAGGTCGATGGGGCTAATGCTGCCCGCGATTTTCTTAAAAGTCGCGGCGTCCCGGAAGATTCCATTCGGCTTGTATGGGATGCTGTTGCCCTGCATACAACCATCGGCATCGTCGAATATAAGGAAACCGAAGTAGCGCTTATGAATTTTGGCGTCGGTTATGATGTGGTCGGGAAGAACTTCGATCTCATCTCAACAGAAGCGCGTCAGCAAGTCGTCGAAGCTTTTCCTCGCAACCGGTTCAAACACAACATCTTACATGCATTCTTAGAAGGCTTCAAACACAAACCGGAAACAACATACGGGACGATTAATGCCGACGTGTGCGAACTGCTTCTTCCTGGATATAAGCGGCCCAACTTCTGCCATCATGTCCTTCATTCCAAATGGGATGAGTAATGGAATAATCGGTTGCTTTGATAAGAAGAATAACTTAAGTGAGCTAAATCAACTTCTACAAGAGGGATGGAAGGTTGTATCTCAGAGTGCTATGTCAGGAGGCGGGGATATTTCAACCGTCTATTCACTTGTAATCGTTGAGAAAAATTAGGAATCAATGCTTCGGGATTCACTGAAGAAATGAAAACTAGAGTGAATGGAGTCCGCGAAACCGCGGGCTTTTCTTATTTATCGGTTCAAATTCTCGTCATTTGGTGATGACAAGCAACTTCTTATTGGATTGACAATATAAATGTATGTTATCATAATATAAAACTATGAAAAAGTTAAAAAGCTAAGCTTATACTTGGAGGGAATTAACATTAATAACGGCGTCCTAAATGAAGCAATGACCATGTTGAAAAAAACGAGCCGTACTTTTTATATCCCGATAAGTCAAATGGATTTGGGATTGAAAGAGGCTGTAACATCTGCCTATCTGTGTATGCGGGCAATAGATGAAATTGAAGATCATGATAAAATCACAGACAAATTAAAAGTGGAACTATTGCTTGGGATACACGATGCACTCCAAACTCCGCATTTTATTGAAGCTACACAACAATTATTATGGCCTTATCGGGAGGTATTACCAGCAGTTACGGTACAACTCGATGAATGGCTGAAACTTTGTCCTTCTTCAGGAGCCCCAATTGTATATCGTTACATCGCAAAGATGGCTCTACAAATGGCCGAATGGGTTCAAAACGGGTGGAATATTCATACGGAAGAAGATTTGGATCGTTACACCTATAGCGTAGCTGGCATGGTTGGAGAGATGTTATCAGAACTGTGGTTATGGCATGACGGCACTCAATCTGATTTGACGAAGGCAGTTGCTTTCGGAAGAGGACTGCAGGCGGTAAATATCCTCCGAAATCGAAACGAGGATCTTAAACGTGGCGTTGACTTTTTTCCTGATGGATGGGGATTTAAGGAGATGCAACAGTATACACGACGTAATTTGCAACTCGCCGACTCTTACGTAGCCGACTTGAATAATGGTCCAGCGTTGAAATTTTGCAAGGTACCATTAGCGCTAGCTCATGCTACTGTAAACCTCATCGCTGCTGGTGGAAGCAAATTAACAAGAGATACCGTTCTGAAAATTGTGAGTCGAGTGACGGGTTAATACGATGAATAAGAAGCCATATGTGTATTGGCTTCTTTTTTGTTGTTGTAAAATCTTTATTATTGAACTTATGCAGGATGACTAGCCTTGGGGGATTTAGCATACTCGAAGAAATAGCAATGAAAGGCTGGACCTATTAATTCAGAGTCAAAAGGATAAAATAGAATGACGTTATTAAAGGCCGCGAAAGGTCGCGAAAATCGCGGCTTTGCAGTCTACCTATACGATGGTTCCGCCTCTGCACATCCTATTTGGCGAATGATGTCGAAACTGGATTCATTGTCCGCTATCACCCTATGCTTTCGTTAAGGGCAAAAAAAAATATTGCCGCAGAGCAGGAACCCAACACTACATGTAGAAAAATACACAATACAGTAAGCGCTTTCATATCCTGATCGTTTCAACGGAGGTGATGTGATGCATATTTACAAAGCAGTTGATTTTATTCATCAAGATGAGGGGATAGCTCTTTTTAAAATAGCCAATCACACACATGAGCCCGAACACACACACAATTTTGTCGAGCTGGTTTATATCCTGCACGGCACAGGCAATCATCAGGTTAATGATCAAAGCTTTAATGTTCGCAGAGGTGATTTACTATGGATGAATGTAGGTGACAGCCATTCATTCTTTGCCGAACAAGACATGCAGTACATGAACATTTTGATTCAAGCTGATTTTTTAAATGAGCAGTTGACTACATTTGAGCCAGACAGGAGCTTATTACATCATAGGCTGTTTCAGGAGTTTCAGCAGTCGCTGCAAGGATCCTTCCATCATATTCGTTTTCAGGGCAAATCCATACTGGAGCTGGAGGAGTTGCTTGAAGCGATGTTCGGAGAATACCTATCTAAGAAGAACGGCTATCGTGCGATGTTGTGCGGCTATACGATGCTGCTGCTGGCATCGTCGTTTCGCAGAATGCAGGACAACCTGCAGACGCAATCGACGGCAGACATCCAAGACATTTTGCCGAAACTGCTGTCCTATATCGAGCTCCACTACGCTTCACCTATTACGCTGCGGGATTTAGCCAAAGAAAGCTATTATTCGCCGCATTACATAAGCAAGACATTTAAATTATGCTGCGGCTACACGTTTAGCGAATATTTACAGGAAGTGCGTCTTCGCGAAGCGAAACGCATGCTGCTCGAATCGGATGAATGTGTCGGAGCTATCGGGAAATTGGTCGGTTATTCGGATAAAGCTCAATTTTACCGGTTATTCAAACAATATTTTGGCATAACGCCTCAGCAGCTTCGAGAAAAAGCGTTGAAAACTTGAATGATGACACTATGAAAAAAGTCCCGAATGGGGCTTTTTTGTCATTTATGGCCGTGAATTATCGAATGTTGTCAGGGAGTAGACAATCTTTACTTCTTTCCGAAAATTCGGAAAAAACCAAAAACATTTATTGAAATATGTGGGTTTATCACCTAATAATTGTGGTGAGTCCACAAACTCAAAAATAAACAGAAGTATCGGAGGGTTGTAAATGAAGGTAAGACTATTGGCGACTGCTCTTGTAACCGCTCTCATTTTCTCTACGGCTTTAACCGGGTGCTTTGACAATTCGAAGAACAATTCGAATTCATCGAACTCGGCGAACAAGACAAATGCAGAAAGCTCGAGTAACACCAATGAGACGGTATCGAACAACAAGTCAGACAACACATCAAACAATACGAATGCTTCATCGGAAGCAACCGGGGATGGAACGATTACGGAGTTCCATCAATCATCGTATTTGGACGGCAAGAACCTTCCGGATGTGAAAGACCGCTTACCTGCAGATTACAAAATCACCAACGAAGTGGCAGAGGGGCAATTGAAGTATGAAATCGGATCTTTCGGTGGTACTTTGAGAACGGTTACATCGGTACCGAACTGGGATGCAGACGTTTTCGTCATGGATAATGAACCACTGCTTAACACGCCGAGTATTCTCGGAGAAGAACTTACAGGCAACGTTCTGAAGGATTATTTGCTCAGTGATGATCAGAAATCAATCTCGTTCCAAATGCGCAGAGGCTTGAAATGGTCTGACGGCGAGCCTGTAACGACGGAGGATATCCGGTTCACAGTCGAGGATGTACTGATGAACCAGGAGCTGACCCCGATCTTCCCGCTCTATCTCCGTTCCGGTGGTGTAGCTGAAGGTGCTCCGCTTAAGTTGGAAATCATTGACGATTATAACTTTAAGCTATCCTTCGATCGTCCATACGGCGGACTCTTGATTCGCTTAGCGATTCAAGGCTGGCGTGGATACACAGAGCTGCTCAAGCCTGCTCACTTCCTGAAGCAGTTCCATACCAAATATATAAAACTTGATCAGTTGGAGTCGGCGATTAAGGAAGCCGGGTTTAAACAAGGCGAGTGGGTCAACCTGTTCAACTATAAAGATATTACGAACTGGAAATTGAACCATTCCGAAGCGGTCGGTTTCCCAGTCCTTTATCCGTGGATCATTACAAAAGCGACGCAGAGTATGACGACGTATGAACGCAATCCTTATTATTTCAAAGTCGATAAGGCAGGAAATCAGCTGCCATATATCGACAAAATCGAAAGCACCCTTGTAAACGATATCGAAATGGTAAGTTTGAAGACGATTGCCGGCGAGGTTGATTTCTCACGTGAATCGGCATCGCTCGTCAAGATGCCGTTGTACAAGGAAAACGAGAAGAACGGTTATAAAGCCATGCTGAATAATATGCATGTGACTCCGACCGACATTTTCCTTAACTTGACCTATGAAAAAGATCCAAACTGGGGGAAAGTTGTCCAAGATGTCCGTTTCCGCCAAGCATTGAACATGGCCATCGACCGCCAAGAACTTATTGATACGATCTACTATGGTTTTGCCAAACCGGGCAGCATCGAAGATCCGACATTTGATTTGGATAACGCTAACAAATTGCTGGATGACATGGGCATGAAGAAAGACGCAAACGGTAAACGTTTAGGTCCGGACGGCAAAGTATTTACCATTCCAATCGAAGTTGGAGCCCAAGCACCGGACATCGTTCCTTATACGCAGCTTATCGTCGAAATGTGGAAGGCGCTTGGTCTTAACGTCACGATGAAAACGATCGATCAGACGCTTTGGTCGCAGCGTAATACTGCGAATGATCTTCAAGCGACTGTCATCTGGACGCACACACCGCTCTGGTATATGGGTGATTGGGGCCAAGGCATGTGGGCTCCGTTATGGGATCAGTGGCACTCAAGTTCAGGCAAGAACGGTAAAGAGCCGCCAGAAGATGTGAAGAAGCTGTACACGATGATTGATGAGGCACTCGCTACGGATCCGGAAAATGCCAAACGCAAGATCGAAGAAGTGAAGCAACAAATGAAAAACAATGTGTACTACTTCGTACCGCTCAGCGATGTGAAGCAGCCAATTATTGTGAATGACAAGCTGAAGAACATTCCTGGTGACAGCAGCTTTGCAATTGGAACCGACTTCTCAGGCGAGCAATTCTTCTTCGGCAAATAAGACATAGTCGTCCGAACCTAAAGGAGCCCAGACCTCATGAGAGGAGGCTGGGCTCCCGGGTTCGAGTATGGATCTGCGGCTTACATTGAATGGAGGGAACCGCATGATAAATTTTATTAGCTATCGATTATTACAGCTCATTCCGCTGTTGATCGCCATAAGTATCATCGTATTTGTCATTATCCAGCTTCCTCCCGGTGATTTCTTAACCAACTATATTCAGCAATTGAAGCTGTCGGGCAATGATGTTTCGGAGAGTGCCATCATTAATTTGAAGCAGGAATACGGACTGGATAAGTCACTCATCGTGCAGTATGTCGTCTGGATCAAAGATATCGTGCTGCATGGAAATATGGGTCGTTCCTTCCAATTCAACATGCCGGTTGCTGATGTTATCTGGCCTCGGCTCGGTTTAACGATTACCATTTCATTAATTTCGCTCGTGTTCGTATGGCTCATCTCGATCCCGATCGGCATCTATTCGGCCACGCATCAATATTCCATTCTAGATTATGTGTTTACATTCATCGGATTTATCGGAGTCGCGGTTCCCGGCTTTCTGATTGCCCTCGTACTCGTCTATTTCATATTCATTGAAACCGGCGTATCGATAACAGGGCTGTTCTCACAGCCGTATATCGATGCGCCATGGAGCATGGCGAAGGTGCTGGATATGCTGCCGAGGATGATATTGCCTGTAATCGTAATCGGAATGGCATCTGCCGCATCGCTGATTCGAGTCACACGGGGCATGCTGCTCGATGAATTATCGAAGCAGTACGTCATTACTGCCAGAGCGAAAGGCGTATCGGAAGGTAAATTGCTCTTCAAATATCCGGTTCGTATGGCCATCAACCCGCTTATCAGTACAATCGGATGGACGCTGCCGGCGCTAATTTCCGGAGAGGTCATCGTGTCCATCGTCCTCAACCTTCAGACAACGGGGCCGATGCTGCTCAAGGCGCTCATGACGCAGGATATGTACTTGTGTGGCAGCTTTATTCTGGTAACCAGCTTCATTACGGTATTAGGAACACTTCTCTCGGATATTTTGCTTGCGGCAATTGATCCGCGTATCCGCTTTGGAGGTGTTTCGGAATGAGCGGGCTTTCGACGGTTATCAATCAACTTCGTCAACCGAGAACACGGCGGAACAAGTCGGCCGATACACTGAACGTTGAAGTTGCCTCGCAATGGCAGCTGATGTGGTGGAAGTTCAAGAAGCATAAGTTGGCGATGATTTCAGCGATTTTATTGATTCTGATGTTTACTATCGCCATATTTTGCGAGTTTGTAGCTCCTAATCTATCCGGTACACGTTATACGGCTTATAAGAATGCCCCTCCGCAGAAGATTCATTTTGTCGATAAGGAGACGGGGTTTCAGTTACGGCCGTTTGTCTATGGTTTGAAAGAAAAAGTCGATCAGGAAACCTTCTTGCGGACCTTCAGTGAAGATACAACGAAAAAGTACCCGGTGTACTTCTTCGTCAAAGGCGAACCTTATGAAATGTGGGGATTTATCTCTTCAAGCATTCATTTGTTCGGCTTAGGTAATAAGGATGGTGCGCTCATTCTGATGGGAACGGATCAACTCGGCCATGATCTGTTTTCACGTATTATTTATGGGGCACGCATTTCCTTATCGTTTGGTCTTGTCGGTATTATCCTAACTTTGATTATCGGACTGCTGCTCGGCGGAATATCCGGCTACTTGGGCGGTGTGTCGGATACGATCATCCAGCGAATCATCGATTTTCTCATTTGTATTCCGACGATTCCACTCTGGATGGCACTTTCTGCTGCAGTGCCGCGAGACTGGTCGACTACCAAAATGTATTTCGGTCTCATCATCATCTTCTCTGTTATCGGATGGACAGGTCTCGCTCGTGTCGTGCGCGGTAAAATTCTATCGTTGCGAGAAGAGGACTTCACGATGGCGGCTCGGCTTGCAGGCGCCAGTGATTTGCGGATCATTCGGAAGCACTTGCTCCCGTCCTTTGCCAGTTACATTATCGTAAACGTAACGCTTGCGATTCCCGCCCAGATTCTAGGGGAAACCTCATTGAGCTTTCTTGGTATTGGGCTGCAAGCTCCCGCTGTATCTTGGGGCGTATTGCTGCAGGATGCTCAGAACCTAGAAACCTTGGCACATCATGCTTGGCTGCTATGGCCTGCCGCCTTCATCATGTTAACCGTGCTCATGTTTAACTTTCTCGGAGACGGGCTTCGGGATGCTGCAGATCCTTATAAATAGGAGGTGGACCTATGTCACAGCAAGAGAATGTCATATTGGAAATGAAGGACGTCAAGGTGCAGTTTCGATTGGATGAAGGACTTCTGAAAGCAGTAGACGGAGTCGATCTGCGAATTAAACGCGGCAAGACATTAGGCATTGTTGGCGAAAGCGGCTGTGGAAAAAGCGTTACCTCACAGGCGCTGCTGCGCATCGTTCCTAAGCCGGGAGAAGTGCAAGGCGAAATTCGGTTGTCTCGCAAGAAGCCGGATGGCACCTACGATGTTGTCGATCTTGCCAAGCTCGATCCCCGCGGCACGGAAATCCGAAATATTCGCGGCGGTGAAATCGCCATGATTTTTCAAGAACCGATGAAGGCATTCTCGCCGATTCATACCGTAGGCAACCAAATCATGGAGGCCATACTTCTGCATGCAACTGACAATAAGGATGAAGCCTATCGGCTTGGTGTAGAGATATTGAAAAAGGTAGGCATGTCCAATCCTGAGCAGCGGATGAGCGAATATCCACACCAGTTGTCCGGCGGCATGCGCCAACGGGCTATGATTGCGATGGCCCTTTCCTGTAATCCGGCAATCCTGATTGCCGATGAGCCAACGACAGCGCTGGACGTTACGGTACAGGCGCAGGTGCTCCAATTGATTAATGACCTGAAATCAAGTCATGATACTTCCGTCATTTTTATTACACATGATCTCGGTGTTATTGCGGAGATGTCGGACGATGTAGCGGTTATGTATCTGGGGAAGGTTGTCGAATATACCGACGTGGATACGTTGTTTCATAATCCGCAGCACCCTTATACCAAAGCGCTGCTTAATTCCATTCCTTCATTAATACGGACAAACAAACGGCTGGAGTCGATTGAAGGTACAGTGCCGTTTCCGATGAACTTACCGAAGGGCTGCGGCTTCTATACACGATGCAAGATGGCAAAGGATGGCGTGTGCAATGTGGAAGATGTGCCTCTGGTTGAAGTGACAGAGGGACATTCGGTACGCTGCTTGCTTGTGGATGAGGTCAATAACTGAAGCGGAGGTTGAGCCATGACGCAAGAGGAGTTTGTATTAGATGTCCGTTCGATGAAGAAATATTTTCCCGTTAAAGAAGGATTCCTTAAGAAAACGGTCGGCTTCGTCAAAGCAGTCGATGATATCCATATTCAAATTCGGCCTGGTGAAACGCTTGGACTCGTAGGGGAATCCGGCTGCGGCAAGACGACGCTCGGACGATGCGTCTTGAGGGCAATCGAGCCAACCTCGGGTTCCACGTTATTTCGTGACAGACAAGGACAAGTCAAAGATGTCATGAAACTGAACAATCAAGAGCTGAGGGCAATCCGCAGAGACATGCAGCTCATCTTTCAAGACCCCTATTCCTCGCTCAACCCACGGATGACAGTGCTCAATATTATCGCGGAACCGCTTATTTGTAACGGAATGGCTCGCGGCGAGAAGCTCAAGGACCGTGTCAGGGAGCTCATGGAAATGGTGGGCTTAGACAGTCGGCATCTGGAGCGGTACCCGCATGCTTTCAGTGGCGGACAGCGTCAGCGGATCGGAATTGCCAGAGCATTAGCAACGAATCCGAAGTTTATCGTGTGCGATGAAGCCGTGTCAGCGCTTGACGTTTCTGTACAAGCGCAAATTATCAATCTTCTGCAGGACTTGCAGGATAAACTGAATTTAAGCTACCTGTTTATATCGCATGACCTAGGTGTCATCCAACACATTTCTAACCGGGTCGGCGTGATGTATGTCGGCAAAATGGTAGAGACGGCTTCGACCGAGACCTTATTCCAGAAACCGCAGCATCCGTACACAGAAGCGCTGTTATCTGCCAAGCCCGTGCCTGACCCACGAAAAAAATCAAATCGGATCATTCTGTCGGGTGAAGTCGCCAATCCGGCCAAACCGCCATCTGGGTGCTACTTCCATCCGCGCTGTCCATATGCGGAGGACATCTGTAAATCTCAGGCTCCTGAATGGAAACAGGTCGGCGAAGGACATTATTCGGCATGCCACTTTGCCGGAGAGCTGCAGCTGCAGGGGGCTGCATCGCTATGACCGCCATCGTTTTGATTTTGCTCGTTTTCTTAGTTTGTTTATCTCTTATCATGCTTGCTTCGATATGGTATATGCGGTTTATGATGGCAAAGATCTTCGGGGAGAAGCATCACGATTTGGAAGTGATTTCATCCTCAGGCATGATTCCGGAGACTTGGTCGCGCAAATTTACGATGAAAATGATCCAGCTCCATGAAAAGGGAAATGAGGAAGGGGTTCGCAGCATACAGAAAGCAGCTGCTCGCAGCTACTTGAAGAGGCTTCGCCGGTTAACCGTTTATGTCAAGAAGACCAATCTTGTGGACAACGAAGAGACGCGAAAGCAAATGCTGCTAGAGCTTCAGAACGTCATTAGAGAGTGGAGTGATGAAGCACAGCATGGATCCTTTACTGCAAGAGCATAAGAAAGTAACCGCTGCTGGTTATCTATCCGTTGCATTGACGGCTGTCACCTCGTTCATCGGCATAATAAATTGGCTGGCGCTGCGGGGGCTTGTCATTTCTTTGCTGGGTTACTATAATGTCAATCCCTTCTCATGGCAGGCCATTGATTACATCATGTTCATTTCACTTGGCATTGGCTGGCTGGCTTATGTCTATTACAGTCAATTTCATTTTAAAAAACAGGCTTTGGCCGGGCGCGTTTGGAAGTCTTTTACGAGGTTTCTTGCCGTACAAGGTTGGCTGCTGTTCGGCTGCGGACTTCCCTACGTAGTGCTGGGAATTGACAATCCGCCTAAGGAAGAATGGTTACTCCTTGCCTCCGAGGGGCTCGGCGCATTGGTTCTTACAATAGGCTCTATTTGGCTAGGCAAAAGAGGTACAAAAGCCTCAGACCGATAAACGGTTGATGCAGCCTGGTAAGGGGGGACAGTTATGATTGTCGCGGAAAGGCATCAACACATCCTTCGGATCGTGAACGAGAAAGGAAGCGTTCGTGTTGCCGAGCTCAGCCAATTGTGCAAAGTAACAGAGGAAACGATTCGCCGCGACTTGGATCGCCTGGAAGGGGCAGGGAGACTGCAGCGCAGCTATGGCGGTGCAATGCGCATCGGCCCACAGACGCATGAAACACCGTACTTGCTTCGAGAAGCGGTTCATGTTGCGGAGAAACAACATATCGCGATGGAAGCTGCAAAGTTTGTCGAGTCCAATGACCGGATTGTGCTGGATGCCAGTACAACGGCTTGGCACCTCGCTGCGCAATTGCCCGACATTCCGCTCACGGTCTTGACGAATTCGTTGAAGGTAGCCTATGTCCTTAGCGAAAAGAAAAATGTGGTTGTGATCAGTACCGGCGGGATGCTAGTGCCGAATTCACTCTCATTCGTCGGACCTTTAGCTGAGCAATCGTTGGAAGAGTATTATGTCGATAAAGCGTTCATTTCCTGCAAAGGGGCGCATATGGAACGCGGGATTTCGGAATCCAATGAACTGCAAGCCCGTGTGAAACGGAAAATGATCGGAATGGCGGAGCAAGTTTATTTATTGGCGGACTACAGCAAGTTCAATACGCAAGCATTTATGACGATAACGAGCTGGGACCGGATCGATCGTCTCATTACGGATGCGGCAACATCTGCCGAAGATTTGAATCAGCTTCGGCGGCGTTCGATTGATGTTATTCAGCTTAAGGAATAAGGGAGTGCGGAGTCATGGAACGCAATGCCGGACTGGATATGATCCGTAGCACCGCGATTTTGCTTGTATTGTTCTGCCATGGGCTGGGGTTCTTCTTTATGCCGTATTATGATTTTAACCCCATTAATTATGTGACCGGCTACTTAGGCGTTGAATTGTTTTTTGTGCTAAGTGGTTTTCTAATCGGGCGGATATTGCTTCAAGAGGTCGTAGAGAAGGGGGCTTTTTCCGGGCTCAGAATCTTTTATCTTCGACGTTGGTTTCGAACGCTGCCGCTCTACTTCTTTGCAGTAGCCACAACGTACCTGTTGTTTACGGACCACATCGATCTCACAAACCTTGTTTTTCTGCAGAACTTCAATGAACAGCATTTAGCCTTTCTACCCATTTCATGGAGTTTATCGATTGAGGAATGGTTCTATCTGCTGATTCCGTTTCCGCTGCTTCTGGCCGGGAAATTTCGCAACAAATCAGCTGCCTTCTTCTGCATTTCCGCTGGGCTGATCCTTGTATTTCCCATCCTTCGAATGATGGAAGTGCACGCAAGTCAGCCAGTTTGGGATTACGGAATTCGCAAGCAAATTCCGCTGCGTCTGGACAGTCTTGTGTTCGGCGTCATTTTATCCGGTATCAAATACTATCATGCCTCGATTTATCGAAAGTACCTAGCAGGTAAGGTTTCCTTGCTCTTCGCGGTTGCCGGATTGGTCGGCTTTAGCGGCTTTTATGTTTACAATGGAATTCAGGCGCAAACGATGGATCATTCCTGGTTTGCCCGGACGATTCTGTTTAGCCTGGTATCATTATTTATCGCCTTGCTTATTGCGGTAGTGGAAGTGAATGTCCCAAGGATGGAACGGCTTCCGAAATTGCGTGCGTTCGTCGGTTTCATCAGCGTCCAAAGCTACGGATATTACCTGTTTCATTGGAACCTGTTCATCTGGTTCAGCAGGGAGAATACGACAGCGAGTGTTGGTCATAGCTTGTATTTGCTAATCTTTGCCTTCAGTATTTTGATCGGGTTTACGTTCGTCATGCATCGATATTATGAAGTTCCGTTCTTAAAATTAAGAGACCATATTACTAAGAAAACAAAGCGGACTAACGTAAGTTTCCCTATATCAAAAGATGCTTGAGGTTCAAAATACGAACGGGATACTTCAATAAATACGATGTATAGGCAGCCGGCATGCAAACCGAATGAAGTCCGCGGAATACGCGGGCTTTTTAATTTATTCGAATGTTTGAAACCTTTTGCTCTAATTAGAGTCTAATCATTACCAAATATTGAAAGTGGGGGAATCAATGAAGAGACAGATCATCCTAGGTGCTTGTTGTTTTCTGATAGCTTCCCAGATTAGCGCCTGCCAGAATGAGAACCATGCGTCGAACAGCAACAATCTACATCAAGCTGCGAACAGCAAGGAAACTAATGTCTCTGAGAAAACATCAAAAAAACAAAGCCTTCTTCAGCTATCGGAATATTCGGGTGATGGTACAAGGACAATCATGATTCTCGATACAAAAACTCAATATGACTATTTCATTCTGGAGCATAACGATTCGGCAGCAATCGTTGAGTTCAAGTATCTTCTATCGAAACAAGGTGATATTCGGCCACTGTTTTTAGACGTCATGAAATATATTACCTATGTCCCAGAAGCTTACCGAGGAGTCGTTAAATATGATTAAGAATAAAGCGTGTCTAGGGACAATTAATAAATCAACAATTTTTGATTTAAAGGTTGATCTGAGGAAGAATGTGTGGTAAATTCTACTCAAGCAAATTAATCAAGAAAATTTGATGTAAATCGATGCATAAGCGAAGGTGATCGTGATGAAAAAACCAATCCCAGTCAATGAACGAACAGCTGCACCTTTATCGTTTGAAAAGTACGAACAAAAATTTAAAGCACTGGCTGATCAAAAGAGACTCCAGATCCTATATGAGTTGTGCCAGCGCGGCAATACCTGTGTCTGCGATTTAACTGAAGTGGTGGAGATGCCGCAATCCAAGTTATCGTATCATCTGAAAATACTGTTGGATGCCGGCCTGATTACAAAAGAGACAAGAGGTACGTGGAGCTATTACGAGCTCAATCCGAGCGAAATAAATGCGCTTCTTTCCGAGCAGTTATGCTGTATTTTTAGACCGGCGGATAATAATTCGGATTGCTGCTAAATTTTTTTTTGAATTATAAATCAAAAATAATTGATTTAAAAGGGAGAGGTTACAATGAAAATGCATGTCGCCATTAATGTAAGAAATCTCGAGCAATCTATAGGGTTCTACCAAAAATTATTTAATGCAGATCCCACAAAAACGAAAGAAAACTATGCAAAATTTGAACTAGATAGCCCAGCCTTGCACTTCTCGCTTAATGTTAGGCCCTATGATAGTAAGGGAGTCATTAACCACTTTGGCTTACAAGTTCAAAACACAGCGGAAGTACTTGCTGTTAAAACTCGACTACAAGAATCCGGGATCGTCTCGATTGATGAGATGAATACTACTTGTTGTTATGCCGTTCAAGACAAAATTTGGATAACCGATCCGGAAGGTAATCCTTGGGAAGTATTCTATACCAAAGAGGACAGCGAATTCGAAGCTGCAGAGGAGCACGCCAACATGCCAAGTGGTTGTTGTACTGAGCCTGCACAACAACCGGTAAGGACTCTTGATAAAGTCGATTCTTGTTGTGCCGAACCGAGTTCGGTTGAAACTAATAATAATTGCTGCTTGTAAACTGGAGGGTCTAATGGCATTTGTAGCATTTCTGATTTTTATTATCACATTAACGTTTGTCATTTGGCAGCCAAGAGGGCTTAATATCGGCTGGTCAGCAAGCGGTGGCGCAATTGTTGCATTGATTTGTGGAGTAGTTGATTTAGCAGATATCGGTACGGTTACCGGCATAGTATGGAATGCGACGCTTGCATTTGTCGCCATTATTCTGATCTCTCTCCTGTTAGATGAGATTGGATTCTTTGAATGGGCAGCACTGCATATGGCACGTTTGGCTAGAGGCAACGGTAAGTTGATGTTTGTATACGTCATCCTTCTTGGTGCGGCTGTAGCTGCATTCTTTGCTAATGACGGTGCTGCGCTCATTTTGACACCAATTGTACTTGCCATGGTGAGGGCTCTCAAATTCGATCAGAGAATGATTGTGCCATTCATCATGGCCAGCGGGTTTATAGCAGATACGACTTCATTGCCGCTTGTGGTCAGCAATCTCGTTAACATCGTGTCCGCTGATTACTTTGGTATCGGTTTTGTTGAATATGCAAGCCGCATGATTGTCCCGAATATGTTTGCACTTTTGGCAAGTCTTTTAGTCTTGTTCTTATTCTTCCGCAGCAGCATTCCAAGCCATTACGATCCTAATCAGCTCAAAAAACCAGTTGATGCCATTAAAGACAAGAAGCTGTTTAACCTTTCATGGGTGATCTTAGCCGTTCTGCTTATTGCGTACCTTGTAAGTCAGTTTATTCATGTTCCTGTTTCCGTCATTGCAGGAGTTGTCGCAATATGGTTCATTTGTGCCGCACGGCGGAGCCCGGCGATTCATACCTGGAAGCTAGTTAAAGGTGCGCCTTGGGCCGTCGTGATCTTCTCCATTGGAATGTATGTAGTCGTGTATGGTCTTCGAAACGTAGGACTGACGGATACCCTTGGAAATGTTATTCAAGCCATTGCAGACCAGGGATTATTCGTATCTACAATCGGCACAGGGTTTTTGGCTGCGCTTTTGTCATCCATCATGAACAACATGCCTACGGTCATGATCGACGCGCTTGCCATTAAGGGAACGGCCACGCAAGGAATTATCCGAGAATCTCTGGTGTATGCCAATGTAATCGGGAGTGATCTCGGTCCAAAAATCACGCCAATCGGATCCTTGGCTACCCTCCTGTGGTTGCACGTGTTATCGCGTAAAGATGTAAAGATTACGTGGGGCAGCTATTTTAAAATGGGCATCATACTGACTATTCCGACGCTATTTATCACGTTGACGGGATTATATTTGTGGCTTTACTTGATCAATTCCACAAGCATAAATGTCTGGTTATTAATCATTGTAATTGCAGTAATTTTAATCGCTATATTGATGCTCGTTAAAGCAGGATTAGGTTCAAAGTTTCGTAAAGAGCACAATGAATTAGTAAGTATCAAACAAATTCAAGATAGGGGAGACCAGCAATAATGAACAATAACAAACCTCTCGTTTACTTTCTATGCACGGGGAATTCATGTAGAAGCCAGATTGCTGATGGGTTCCTAAGAGCACTTGGCAGCGATAAATACGAAGTGAAGAGCGCTGGCCTGGAAGCCCATGGACTTAATCCTCGCGCTGTTCAAATTATGAAGGAGTCCGGCATTGATATTTCGAATCACACTTCAGATGTTATTGACCCTGAAATCTTGAAGCAAGCGGATTATATAATTACGCTATGTGGTCACGCAAACGATAACTGTCCAGTAGTAAACAATGATAAAGCAGAAAGATGGCATTGGGGCTTTGACGATCCTGCAAAAGCAACGGGTACCGAAGAAGAAATTATAGCGAAGTTCCGCGAAGTTCGCGATTCTATTCAAGCTCGAATTCAACAATTTATTGTTGAAGGAAAATAACGGAGACCTAGACATACATTTAGATGCGGATGAAGCTAAGATAAAAAAACAGGCTGCCGGCAGCCTGTTTTTTTTATCTTAGGGGGAATATGAGTCGGATGGGTGAGAAGTAGTTTGAACTTTTACTATAAGAAGTCTTCTGCCATTCTCTAAAATTCTCATTTCTTTGATGACAGGGCGCGTAACACTACGGATAAAGAGGATAGTTTCTCCCGGCGCGAGTCCAAGTTCATCCGAACTCAGAACTCTATTATTCACTGCATTCATAATCACCTGTATGCACGGAAATCTAACACCCATACTATAAACTCCTAGTAATCTATGATGTTTTTATTTTATTCTGGAAGTAAGAGATTTGATTGAGCCAAAATAATAAAAAAACTAAAACTAGAGTCTTGCTAGGAGAGGTGGGCTCAGAAAAAATGATGATTAAGTGTGGTATGGTTAAAGAGGCTGATTACAAAAACTATGTTTGACATGACCACAAAAAA
This sequence comes from Paenibacillus sp. N22P23, assembly GCF_059383735.1. Lineage (NCBI taxonomy): Bacteria > Bacillati > Bacillota > Bacilli > Caryophanales > Paenibacillaceae > Paenibacillus > Paenibacillus sp. N22P23. The sequence goes on along the minus strand of NZ_JBXENT010000001.1, from coordinate 1,252,823 downwards.
GTAGGAGTGATATGAATGGAGCAGCAGCTATATAAACCAGTCATTGCGAGTGAATGGAAAGTCTTATTCAAGCCGGAAAAAACGGGTTGTTATGTGAATGATCATACCCTGATTCGAGCTCGACATGGTGCGTGGCACGTGATTGGAATAACGGCACCGACATCCCAGATCAATCCAGAACATGAACGATATTTTACGCATGGTTGGGGCAACAGGTTGGACCAACCTTTTACTTCCGAAAAGAAGACGATCGACCATGGAACCCGGGCATGGGCGCCTGGCGCGATCGCCTATAAGAATCGATATTATATGTATTACGGCCCTGCTCCAACCAAGATGGCAGTCTCACCGGATCTTGATCATTGGATGAATCACGAGGTTCAGCTGATCGGGAATCCGATTGACTCTTGCCATCGCGACCATATGGTCATCCAGATTAACGATTATACTTGGGCTATGTATGTCACCGGAATAGACGAAGAGGGCTTCGGCTGCATCTCGGTATTGGTATCTAATGATCTGATCAGCTGGAGATTTGTGCAGTATGCATTGACAACCTCCGGTGCTGGAGCATTAAAGCCGGGGTGGGGGGCGACAGAGTCTCCGTGCGTTGTGCGATATCATGATTACTATTATTTGTTTATTACATATACCAATTGCAGTGATGACACTTACAACCAAACCCTTGTGCTTCGTTCCCCGAACCCTTATGATTTCGGGGATTTCAACGGTGAACCTGACAATCCACTCATCGTTGCTAAGTTGTTTGGACATGCCTCTGAGGTTGTGTTCGACGCGGATACGGACTCTTGGTATATCACAACGTGCGGCTGGCCGGGCAAAGGGATCCCGCATGAAGGAGCGGTTTCAATTGCGCGGTTGGAGTGGCAGTTGGATTGATGAAACAATAATAGGAAGGAAGCCGGTCACGCAGCAATATCCCTCTTCGTGAATACGAGCCAAGAAACCAGATTAAACACGATGAAGTACACACTCAATACAACGATGGAAAAAGAAACGGTCATCCCTTCTTGAAAAGGGGAGCCGGATAGATACGGAGTCAGATCGATATTCGCAAACAAAATGTACTTGCTCCAGGCATAGGGTCGGGAAAATTCCGTAGCAATTGTACCGGCAAACATAGAAAAGATAGAGAAACCTATGGCCATCGCGCTGCTGCGAAACGCAGCCGAAATCATGAAGGCGATGGTAACAAACATAATCGTCGATACCCCCTTAAGCAAGTACATTTGCATGAGGTTGGCGACCATGTTCCACTCCGCAACAGTTCCATCAGCCTTTACCTTTATCAAGGGCAAGTCGATATGCCTAAATCCATATAGCATCCCGTTGATCAAGACAGATACGATAAACAGTATGATCAGGAGCGTGATCCCGAATAGAATCATGGACACATATTTAGACAGAAGAATTTTTAGTCGGCTGTTTGGTCGAATCATAAGCAGCTTAATCGTGCCGGAGGAGAACTCGCCTGCCATGCTGTCTCCTGCCACAATAACGGTAAATAGCGTAACCAAAATGACAAAGTTCGTCGATATATTTATCCCTGTCCACATCGTGCCATCGACCGGCCGGATATCGTGTTTAAGTTGATACTCGTAGATGGCGACCCTCTCTTCAATGATGCTTCGATTTTCCTCGTTCAGGTTCGGCTTCTGCAGAGCTTTCAGTTGGGCTTGTTTCTCCTCGGCAACACGTTCCTGCCAAGTGCCGTTCTTCGGATCATTGCTGTAGTCATTCCACGCCGCGAAGTTCACAAAGCCAAGAATAAGGATCATTACTCCGATCATAATCCATGTTCGGGTTCGGCGGTACAACTTCATATTTTCGTTCAGTAACAGACTACCCAATTTGTCCACCTCCGGTCATCTCCAAGAATCGATCCTCCAAGGATTGACGCTGCACTTGTACTCCGTAGACTCTGACACCTTGACTCATCAGATCCATCAGGATATCCGGTATTCGTTCCTTCTCAGTCACAATCTCCAGCCCTTCCGGAACAGGCTTCACATCCTTCACATGTTCAATCGCCTTCATTGCTTCAAGTGCGCGATCGACCGGCTTCGCTTCAATGGTGTAGGTTTGCGCCTGGTTCTCTGATTGAATAAACTCTTGTATCGGCTTTACATCAACCAGCTTGCCCTGTTGGAGGATAGCAACTCGGTCGCACATCAGCTCCATCTCAGACAATAAATGGCTGGAGACAATGACTGTAATTCCTTCCGTACGGGTCAAGAGGCGCAAATAATCGCGAAGCTCGCGAATGCCAGCCGGATCGAGCCCATTGGTCGGCTCGTCCAGAATGAGCAGCGACGGACGATGCAACAGCGCTTGCGCTATGCCTAATCGCTGACGCATACCAAGAGAATACTTCTTCACCTTTTCACGAATCCGATTGTCCAGCTTAACGAGGCTGACCACTTCATCGATGCGTTCCTTGGTCACGCCTGGCACCATCCTCGCATAATGAACGAGATTGTGATAGCCGCTCAAATACTTGTACATTTCCGGATTTTCTACGATGGCTCCAACATGGCGGATCGCTTGCTCGAACTCGCTTTTAATATTTTTCCCCTTAATGAGGATATCGCCCTCGGTAATGGACATTAAGCCTACCATCATGCGAATGGTGGTCGTCTTGCCTGCCCCGTTAGGCCCCAAAAATCCGAAAATTTCTCCCTGCGGAACATCGAACGTGAGATTATCAATGATCGTGGAACGGCCGATTCGTTTTGTCACTTGACGCAAGCTGATAATAGGTTCATTGCTCATGAGAGTTCTCCTTGTGGATGCGCTTCAGCAACTCTACTGGCGAACTGGGCAACCAACATGAATACGAATCAAGTTTCATAAGAGCACCTCGCTGATTATTGTTGATTTGATTTTAGTACAATTAATATTGATTTACAATAAATAATTATTAAATATGAATATATTATTGTTGTTAAGTGTTCACAGCTCTGACTAAATGGTCATTTATTGTGTCATGGATTGATAGACATGAACTCTCGCACCCGCTCGTACACTGTAGTAATGAGCTTGTACGATGACAAACTGTCGTGGAGGGATAATGATGAAAATAACGTCCGGCGGGTTCGAAGCCGTCTATCACGGCCGAATACTCGCCTACGATATGAATCCGATCGAAATTGTGTTATCGGAAGAGAACGATCCGCTGACGTTCGTGTTCTGCATTGAACATGAATCGGAACGAGACGACTTCATGACGGATATCCGGTTGGTCCGTTACAATGAAGTCCGCATCGCCTGTGTCAATTTTCCGCGAGGCAAGCCAATCAGCAATCAAGATATGATCCAACTCGGCGTATTGAATAACCGCAAACTATCTTTGCGTTACGAAGTGACCATCAATTACGATGCGACTTCCTGGGCACTGGCCTTCACGTTCTTCTCAGGCGAGGGGGTCGGGCCGACATGAACAAAATCGAAATTCAGGATCCACGGGTAGCCAGCAAGATCATAGCGGCGGACGCGGAGAATAATAAGCGCAAAGCGGAGCTTGGCTTCCTCGGCAAATTCTTCGGCTCGGGAGAGAATGTGCGCCTGTATATTGTCGGCACGATTACGCTCGGCATTCTTCTCATCGCGCTGGTTTACACGCTGATCCCCGACCAATATCGTTCGCCCGACTTCGGCTTGAAGGAAATGTGGACACTTGTGGTGCTTCCAGTCGAATCGACGATTATCGGTTATTTGATCGGATCGAAATCGAAGGAAAGCGGAGGTTAGTTACACAACGCCTGCAGTCACGTTAATCAAGCATTCAAAATTGGGATCGGACGGTGATGAAGTGTGAAGCAAAACATGCGGATAGCCTTAGGTCAAATGCAAGAGCTGACTCATGAAACAATGACTTTTGCCAAGCAATTAGGCGTTACGAGTGTTCAACTCAACACCCCAAATCTACCCGGAGAATACTGCTTTGCTTACGAAGATTTATATGCTTTAAAGAAAACTTGCGACGACAATGGATTGTTCTTGGAATCCATTGAAAATGTCCCCATTCGCTTCTACGATAAAATCATGCTCGGATTGCCCGGCAGAGACGAGCAAATCGAGAACTATTGCACCATAATCCGTCATTTAGGGAGTGTTGGGATCCCGATACTCGGTCACCATTTTATGCCGAACTTTGTTTGGAGGACATCTTCAGAGCCTGGGCGGGGTGGAGCCTTGTGTACTGCTTTCGATCTTGAGGTTGCGGCGAACGGCGTCAACCAGGTTAAGTATGCGTCAAACCGAGAAGTGAGAATACCTGACGAAGCGGTCATGTGGGACAACTATGCTTATTTCTTAAAAGCGGTGATTCCTGTAGCTGAACAATCAGGTGTGCGGCTTGCGCTGCATCCTGATGACCCGCCGGTTGCAATGCTTGACGGAACGGCTAGAATTTTTTATAAAGTGGAGAATTTCAAGAAAGCAGAGGCTTTAGCCAATAGCGATGCGTGGGGATTGAATCTGTGCCTTGGCTGCTGTTCGGAGATGGTCTACGGAGCCGCTAATGTCATGGAAATGATACGATATTTCGGGCCGAGAAATAAAATATGTTATGTACATTTTCGAGATGTTCAGGGCACGATGCCGAAGTTTCAAGAGTGCTTCCTAGGAGAAGGAAACTATCATCCTGCAGAAGTATTGCGGGAACTGAAGCGATCGGGATTTACTGGTTTCTTAATGGACGATCACGTGCCCAGCGTTATTAATGATTCTGCATGGGGCCATCGCGCGCGTGCGCATGCCGTGGGGTATATGCAAGGTCTGTTGAATGCGTTAGAGCTTCTGGAACATTAAGTTTCAATGATTGGGTGACAAAAACATAGATGCTTGAGAAGCCGCTAATTGCGGCTTTTTTCATTTTAGCCAGGCAAAGCTGATGTTATGATTTATTGAAGACGGAGGATAGTTGAATGAACTTCTCGAATACCTCAAAGATAAAGCAGCGCATGATAGGGGGATACGATGAAAACATTTATGATACACGCTATGATGGGAAACATGGATCCAAATAACGCATTCTCAAGGTAAAGGGAATCACATTTGCCAAGATGAATGAAATCGGAATTATTTATCCTTCAAACAGAACAACTAATTGCTCTATGGCAAGGGTTAATGAAAAACTTGGTTGGAGGGAGTACGATAGTGAAATTCGCATGCAAAAGGTAATAAATTCTCAGTACCGGATGCTTTAGCGGATAAGTCACTACAATAAGAATCGTTTTTGATAAAATAATAATTAAAGGGATTAGCAACAATAGATTAAAAAGGGAAATGCCATAGGCGTTTGGAGGAAAGAAATGCAGCTCATCGACAAAACGAAAGTTCAGCAATTTATAGATATCCTTATCGATAGGGATTTATATATCCATCTCGAGATGACAACGGGAGCTTACGCCGCGCATCTGGATCGTACGAAACATCCGGCGGCAACCTTTATTTCAAACGCCGTTATTCGTTATTCCCACGGCTCGATTTCCGGGGACGGCCCTTATCGCGTCGGCTTGAAAACGGAGCAAGGTTGGGTTTATTCCGAGGGGCTTACCCACTATGAAGAGACGGATTCCGAAAGGCTCATCCTTGCGGGTCACGATACTGCGGGAAAACTCGTCGTGGCGTTGCAATTGAGCCGGGTACCATTCTAAGGTAAAGGGAGATTTAAACAAATATGGAACAAAACATCCTAGTTGTGCTTCCGCATCCGGACGACGAAGCATTCAGCGTGTCAGGAACGCTTGCCATGCATCTCGAGCAAGGAGCATCGAAAGTCACTTACGCTTGTTTGACTTTAGGAGAAATGGGCCGCAACATGGGAATACCACCTTTCGCCAACCGGGTCACTTTACCCGACATACGCAAGCTAGAACTGGAAGCTTCTTGTCGTGCCATTGGCATCCAAGATATCAGAATGCTTGGTTTTCACGATAAAATGATCGAATTCGAGGATACAGCGAAGTTAGACGGAAGCATTGAAGCGCTCATGAAAGAGCTGAATCCTTCATTGGTCATTACTTTCCACCCGACACTGAGCGTTCATCCCGATCACAACGCATGCGGGGCGGCGGTAATCCGAACGATTGGCAGAATGCCTGCCGACCGTAGGCCGACTGTGCATTGCTTGGCATTCGCCAACAATCACGAACAAGAAATCGGTAAGCCTGATATCATTAATGACGTTAAGGGTTTCCTGAAACAGAAGATGGCGTCTATTCAAGCACATAAGTCCCAGTTCCAAGCCGCCGAATTGTTAGGCAACAAGAAATTATCTGATGCGGAAATCCAGGCGCGCTTCGGAACGGAACGATTCTGGACGTATCGATTCTCATAAAGCCATATTAAGCAGATTTCCGGGGGCAACTGCTCCTTGTTTCTTTGAACGGGCAGTTTAGTTTACTAGCATGGCAAATGTATCATACGGCCAAAAGTTATTTATTACGGAATTAGCGGGAAGCTATGATGCATATTAAATTCAATCCACTTATCCAATTCTTTTTTACTGAAATAATACTTACCTTCATAACGGAACGAAGGAATGAAATACAGTTCGTTATACGAAGGTAGACCGATTAACTCATCTTTAACTAACTTATCATCCTCAATCATTTGTTTAAGCGCATTGCTATCCATATTCAAATATCGAGCCGCTTCTTTTAACCCCACCATACCTTGTTCTTCGTGTACTGTATCCTTCGAAACATAAGACGTAAACATAAACAAAGAACCTATTAGTACAATAAAATAAATAACTTTTGTATTTTTCGTCACATCCCAAGCCCCTTTTAAATGTGCTCACTTACTTCTCCGTCCAATATAATGAGTACATATAAAGATGAAGATAAGATAAGATTAAGCTGAAATATAGTTTTATTTCTCTTACGAGTAGGCTTCTTAATCGCATGTTATGAAGGTGACTTCGCCTTCTTGACATGTTTTTTTGTGCTGTACATAGATCTTCATCTCATCTTTATATCGGTTCGATTTCTTCTTTACACGTTACGATTACAATAAGCCAATGAAAGCATCATGAATATCAACTTTGAAATAAAAGGAGCCTCATCATTGTCTAGAACTTATTGGCATCATCACTTGGCCGTCCTCACGACACTATCATTGGCGTTGACAGGCTGCTCACATATTCTCGCTGCCAATGCGCCAAAAGTAAGCCCGTTGGTTTCAAGCGCCGATTCAAAGGAAGTCGCTGGAGCCTTAATTGGCGAAGTTGAAGTAATTCATGCGGACTCGGTCTCTGAAGATGATTCCGTTTCCGTCCTCGTGAACAAACGGTATGCGCTGTCCGCCACCAATGCTCCGGACGATTTGGTTAAGATTTCAGTGCCAACCGTCCTCGATAACCCCGAAGTGAACCAGCTTCGCGAGGAGTCGGCCGAAGCGCTTGCATCCATGTTTGCCGCAGCAACAGAGGCGGGTATCAAGCTCTATGCCCGATCCGGCTACCGCTCTTACCGGACGCAAGAAGCGCTTTATGCCGGCTACTCCGCCAAACACGGCGAAGATGAGGCAAACCGATTCAGTGCTAAGGCTGGACAGAGTGAGCATCAGACTGGCCTTGCGATGGATATCACGAGCGAGAGCGTCTCTCTCGGTTTGTCGGAAGACTTCGGCAAAACCGACGAAGGCATCTGGGTTAGCGCGCATGCGCACGAGTACGGCTTCATCATCCGGTATCCCAAAGACCAAGAAGCGATAACAGGCTATATGTATGAACCCTGGCATATCCGTTACCTTGGCGTGAAGCTTGCGACAAAAGTTCTCGAGAGCGGCTTGACCTATGAAGCTTATCTTGAATCAGACGAGGATGGCAGCCGATGATTAAACAACTTCGAAATTGCAAGAGAAGTCTTACCGCTGTCCTCATTATGGCTGTGTTTTCTGCTTGCGCAGGCTGCACGTCACCAAACGTGAGTCCGTCACCTGTTGAATCCTCGCCGGCAAAGTCGATCGGTTCGGAAAATCCACACGACCCAGACACTACGATTACACTCGCTGCCGTCGGCGACATTATGTTCCACGATACCCAGCTGAAGAGCGGTTATGACGAGGCATCAAGCTCATATAACTTCAAGCCCGTTTTCGAAGACGTGAGACCGATTCTCCAAGCAGCCGATCTCGCGGTCGCCAACTTCGAGACGACGACGGGGGGGACGGACGATTATGCTTACATGGGATACCCAAGGTTCAATTCGCCCGACGAGACGATCGATGCCTTGAAGTATGCCGGCTTTGATCTCCTTTCCACCGCCAACAACCATAGCCTTGATACAGGGCGGAATGGGATCATCCGGACGCTTGAACAAATACAGAAACGCGGTCTCGATACGATCGGCACTTATGCGAATAAACCCGAGACAAGAGTACTCATGAAGAACGTGAAAGGCATCAAACTTGCGTTCCTTTCTTACACAGAGAGCACGAATGGCCTGGGGTCGAGTCTTTCACTCGAAGAACTTGATTCAATGATTAATGTGGTTAATAAAGACAAGATCAAGCAAGATATCGCTTACGCCCAGTCTCAGCAGGCGGATGCGATCATCGCGTTTATGCATTGGGGTGTCGAATATCAACGAGAGCCTTCATCCGTTCAGCGCGAGCTTGCATCATGGATGGCGGCCGCTGGAGTTGACATCATTCTGGGCAGCCATCCTCATGTAATCCAGCCAACCGAGTGGATTGAGTCAGGTCGTGAGCAGGGGACTTTTGTCGTGTACTCGATGGGAAACTTCATCTCGAATCAGCGAACAGAGACGCTCGATAACCCATATACCGAAGATGGCGTCATCCTGCAATTCCATTTCAGCAAAAATCAGGGGACGGGGTTGACTAAGGTCGAGCAAGTCGAATATGTACCTACTTGGGTTTACCGGGAAGAGGATACAGAACTTTCCACCTACAGGTACAAAGTTCTTCCTGTCGAATCGAATGTGAACCTGGACATTTGGGCTGCCCAAAACAAATCGAGAATGCGGCGCTCATACGAATCGACGATGGCACAGATGGAAGAGGGTTCAAGTAGTTCGGAACGAATCGAAGATGACGATTGATAGGGATATTTAATGAAATGTGTAAAAATTAAAGGCAGCACGAATGGCTGCGTGTACATGAGATTGACTTCTTCTGTCTCCAAGTCAGCAATGCTGCCGGTCTTTATTCGGGAGGCTCTGAACGTGCTTTTTTCCAGTTATGTTAAATGGATTGGGCCGAGACGGGATCAATTGATCTTCAGCAAATAAAACATGTCTAGGGCCCTAAATCCACCTACATAATTGATTAATCTGACCGAAGTAGGCCGGAAGCAACTTGCGATGAGTGCCCCTACATCTGGATACGTCAGAATTAAGGAAAGGGAAGTGCTGCAAGTTGCAGGTCAGATCTTAGAACCGGATAAAAGCAATCGTCGTTTTTTTCGTAAAGGAGAATGGCGAAAAGGAACACATCATCTTCATGTATATGAATTAACCAGTGCTGAATGGGAAAATAATCTTTTATTCCGTGATTACCTCAGAGTCCATCCCGAGAAAGTATTAGAATATGCCGAACTTAAAAAGCATCTTGCATCCATATATCCAGAAGATAGGGCGGCATATACCCAAATGAAAGCACCATTCATTCAATCGGTTATAGAATTAGCAAAGAAAAATCATTAAGCTAACGGGCACGATAGCACAACGAAGAAGAACAGGTAGTTGAATAAACAGTTGAATAAACAAGAAGATACGGCTGATATTAGATACAAATGAAGTTGAAATAACAATATTTAAAAAATACGCCTGTGAAAGGCGTATTTTTTTGTATTAAACAAATTTTTACCAACTGGGAAGAAGCCTTTAATTCGAATATTAACAGTGGCGGCGAGCATTTTTAATCAAAACAGATGTTTCTAAAGCGAATGATTGTCGGATGGGAAGAACTTGATCTCATTCCCGCGAAAGCTTGGAAATCGCATTAATGATCGAAGGAAGGAAGCAAGCAAGATATGACCGGCCCCACTTCGTTAGAAGAGGGTCAGAAAAATGATTACATTAAAAGCTTCGATAATCGCAGCTTTTTTAGAATTAAAACAACGTTCTTTCATTCATTAAAACAAATATATTCTATTAAAAAAATGAAGTATTTGATACACTGGATTTAGTCATTTTTTCCCAATACAAAAGTACCAAACCTGGTATCCACATAGGGAGTATTTTGTCACAAGCACTTTTAAGATTTCATGCGAAGTATAAGAAGGGGGCATTCAAATGAGAATAGGTTTATTGCATTTGAGCGATATTCACATGACCTTAGGAGATAATAGTGTTATATCAAAGTACACAAATATTATACCGGCTATACAAGAGCATTTGTTTGAAGTGGATGCAGTATATGTGATTATTTCTGGTGATAGTGCTTACTCGGGAATTGAAGGTGAATACGTAAAGGTCATAAAAATGTTGAAACATATCGAAAATCAAATTGTCGAATTGAAAAAAATCAAGCCACGTTTCGTTGTTATTCCCGGAAACCATGATTGCGATTTTAATGACACCGCCATTAGAGATTTGTTAATACAGAGCGTGAAGGAGCAGAAAGTTCCAAAGCTAAGAACTGTGTACAACGAACTTTGCAAGCCTCAAAAATTCTATGATATCTTTCGAGACTGCATCGAGGAAGAATATAATGATTCCATAATTTATAAAGATCAATTATTTAGAAGGTACGAATTTCAACATAATGAGTATACATTTTGCTTCAATTGCTTCAACTCCCCATGGTTTTCTCAAATTCACGAAAATCCTAGTGAAATTTACTTTCCAATTCAAGAATATGAGGATGAATTATCGAAATATAAAGGTGATTTTACGCTTTCCTTGATTCATCATCCTTACAATTGGTTTTTTCCCAACAATAATCGAGAAATATGGAAATCGTTCGAAAACCATTCGGATTTTATTTTAACTGGTCACGAACATGTTCCAACAGGAACCAAAAAAGAAGATATGCGGGGCAATATTGTTTATAGTTTTGAAGGCGGAGCCTTACAGGAGAATAAAAACAATAAAGTTAGTAATTTTAATTTCTTTATCATTGATCTTGATCAAAAAAAATACTCTTATTTTAATTATGATTGGCGAAACAATATCTATTCAGCTATCGTAAGTCAAAGTGATGCAATATTGCAGCGTGGCATTCAGAAAAGTAAAAATGAATTTGTTTTTTCTTTAGAATTTCAGAAATATTTGGACGATCCCGGCATTAGTGTGAATCATCCCCGAAAGGCGAACGTAACTTTGGATGATATATACATATATCCAGATGCTAAAGTTGTTAACTTAAAGGGAAAAGTTGAAAAATCAGACGAGAAAATATCTTTGGAGAAGCTGTTATATATTCATGATGGTTTCCATATTTTTTTAGTTGGAGCCGAAAAATCTGGAAAATCAGCTTATGCAAAAATGGTGACAAAAAGTTATTATAGTAATGGCTTTGTTCCGGTTGTTATAAATGGACAAGCTATAAGGGAAAACGGCATCGTCGAATTTAATAAAGTTTTGAATAGGTCATTCGTGCAACAATATTCATCAAATATGCTAGATAATTTTAAACAGCTAGACAACCGAAAAAAAGTCGTGATAATCGATGATCTTGAAAAGGCGAAGGTTAACAGGGGTACTATTGAAGCTTTGCTAAGGGTTATTACAGAGGCTTATGTGAATGTTATAATTATTGGTAATGAAATAATGAAGTTTTCTGATTGGTTGTCAGATGAGGAATCAGGTGATCCGCTAGAAAAATATGATAAATATGATATTTCATCTTTAGGTCATTACAAAAGATCGCAAATGATTAATCGTTGGAATACTCTTGGACAAGCTCATACGATAACTGACAAAGAGTTGATGGAAAAGAATGACGTGTTAACTCGAGATATCAATACGGTCATTGGTAATAATGTTGTGCCATCATATCCCTTTTTCATTTTAATTTTAATGCAATCTGCGGAAAGTGATATCCCTCATAACAATCAGCATTCTTCTTATGGATATTATTATGAATTATTAATTACGCAATCATTTATGAAAAACAATTTAAAGCATAATGAAATTGATGCGTTTTATAATTATGCGACTGAATTGGCCTTTTACTTTTTTAAAAATGACATATTCGAGATTTCTGAATCGGAATTTGAGAAGAAATTCGACACCTGGTATCGTGAAGAATATGCGATTAGAGATGAGTTTAAAAAAAACGTTGAGAAGATGCTTGATTCGAATATAATCGATAAAAAGCACGATGCTTTTGTGTTTAAATATAATTATATTTACTACTATTTTGTCGCTAGATATTTCTCAAGAAATATCTCCGACGAAAACATAAAATCGAGAATATCTGAAATGTGCAAAAGAGTCCATGTTGAGGAATATTCGAATATTTTGATGTTTTTAACCCATCTTTCGAAAGATGCGTTTATCTTGTTTGAAATACTAAATCAAGCAGGAGAGATTTTCAAAGAATTCGAACCTGCAAAGCTCGAAAACGATATCGAATCGTTAAATAAACTTGCTATTGAAATGCCAAGACTAGTTTATAAAGATATGGAAGTAAAAAAACATCGTGAAGATAAGCTAATTGCGATGGATGAGATGGAGCATTCTCAGAAAGAAGCGTCAGCCGATAGAGAAACGGCAATAGAGGAAGAGAGAAAGAGAAAAACTCTTCCCGCAGAAACCATGGAATTAATGTCAAAATTGAACGTTGCTTATAAAACGGTTGAGATTCTTGGGCAAATTTTAAAAAATTATTACGGTTCAATTAAGGCAACCGAGAAATATTTTCTTGCAGAAGAAGCATATAAGCTTGGTTTAAGGACTTTAAATACCTTCATTACCTTCGTAACTGTAAATGTTGATGGTTTGAACGAAAAGATTCAAAGACACATTGAACAGCAAGGGAATACGGCCAACAGAGACGAGATATTAGATAAGGTTGGAAAGCTTCTGTTTAGTCTAAGTTGTGCTATTTCCTATACATTAATTAAAAAAGTTTCTGATTCAGTTGGTTCGGAAAATTTATATGACACTTTTGAAGATGTGTCATATAAAAATCCTTTTATGTCTGTAAAATTAATTGAAATGTCAATTAAATTAGATCAATCGAGGTCACTATCTTATAATGATGTACGTGATTTAAAGGATGCTACAGAAGGGAATGTTTTAGCAAGAAGCCTTTTAGGTTTGTTGGTGATTGATCATTTTTATATGTTTGACACTAATTATCAAATGAAACAACGTATATGTGGATTACTTGGAATTTCAATGGATCAAGTGAGGGCTATAGATATCAAATCCACCCAAAAGAAAAATCGATAGGGAATAAGGGACTGTCGAATACGTCACACAAATAAAAAAAAGTTGGAGGGAAACATAAGGCAGTTTCCCTCCAATTTTTTTGTGGAACTGCTACTGTAGGAAAATAAGTAGCGAAAATTCGGATCAGTAGCGGACTTTTTTTGTTATTGGACAATGTTCTTGTCAATTGGCGATGACATGAACATTTACCGATTCCCGACGAAATGACCGAATAGGGATTTTTATTTCAAAATTGTCGGGTGACAAGAACTTGATCCCATTTCCGAAATCCTCGTAACGTAGCCTAGCCTTTAGGCTGTGCCTGAATCTTGCGGGCGACCCGCTGACCGAGCCCGGCATCTGCTTGGGTGAGGTAGCCGAGTACGAACGTTTGCGTGCCGGGAGAGACAGCAGCCAGATTGGCACCCAGGTTATCGACGAGATGCTCCTGCTGAATTGGCGGAAGCGCCCTATAATACTGACCAGCCTGCGTAAAATCATCCTGCTTCGGGATATCGGATCGCGTCAGGCGTCCTTCAACAAATCTCCCGTTGCCGCTGGTGATCTGCGAGTCAGGCGTCCAGTTCAACTGATGATTAATCGGAATGCTACGGAAATCCGGTCCAAGCCGCCGCCGCTGCGAATCCGTGTAAATATTGGCCCGGCCTTGCAGCATTTTATCGTCGGATAGTTCAGCGCCTTCCAGCAGGTTGGATGGGGAGAATGCGAGTTTCTCCACTTGCTCCTTATAATTGCTCGGATTGCGGTTCAAGACCAGCTTCCCGACCGGGAGCAGCGGGTACTGCCGTTCATCCCACAGCTTCGTATCGTCTAGCGGATCATAAGGGAGGGCGACCTCGTCTTGGGGGTTCATCAGCTGCACGTAGAGCCCGTATTCAATCATCTTGCCGGCGTGCAGCGTGTCATACAAGTCTTGCGCGGCATAATCCGGATTCTCACCTGCGAGCCGGGCCGCTTCACTGCTGTCAATATACTGCGTGCCGGCGAGAGGCAGCCAATGATATTTGACGTAGCTTCGGAAACCTTGCGCGTTGACCCAGACGTATGTATTAACGCTGTGGCCCGGAATATGGCGCAGACTCTTGGCCGTGCCCGCGTCGGAGAAGAGCCAGAGGATAAGATGGGTCGCTTCCGGCGCCCGGGCGATGAAGTTCCAGAAAATTTCCGGGTTAATGAGGTTGTTGACGGGCGACGGCGAGAGCGCTTTAACCGCTTCCGGGAAACGGACGGCGTCCCTGACTAGGAACACGGGGATATGATTGAAGACCAGATCGAACACGCCATGATCCGTATAGAACTTTGTGGCGAAGCCACGTATGTTTCGGGACGTATCCGGCGTACCTTTGTTGCTGACGGCCAGCGAAAATCTCACCGTGACAGGGACTTGCTGTCCCGGCTGTTGCAGAAAACAAAGCTTCGTGTGCGCCGACATGGCATGCGTCGTCTGAAAGTAGCCGAACGCGCCGCAGCCTTTGACGTGCACGGGTCTTTCCAGCAAGGTCGAATGCACGAATGTCTCCAGCGTTTCATGCAGCAGGCTGTCCTGTTCGAGGACGGGGCCTCGTTCGCCGACCGTTTGCGAGTGCTGGGCAGGCGAAGTCTGGCCCGGCCTGTTACCCGGGCGATGGTCATTATTCTCGTTCATCCCTCTACCTCCTTTGGGTATATAGAAAGGTATGAGGAGGGATGCTTTTGCATGATTGAAGAACGACAGAAATATTGTTCTTGTCATCCGGCAGAAACTGTTGGATGACAAGAACATATATGCTTAAGAAGCCGCTAACTGCGGCTTTTTTCAATTAACGATATATCTTCTTGTCAAAAGCCAGTGACAAGAACATATATCGTTAGCCGACTTAGGACAAGAACATGCATTGTTACCCGTGGTTAAAAATGCTTCTCAATGAGATGGACTTTAGAAGTGCGTAAGGATATGAACCGAATAGTCTCAGGATCAAAGATCCACGGCAGGATTGTTCGGTCCATCTAGACAAACCTCATGTTCTGATTTGTTGAAGTAACGGGCAGTTTAGTGCAATTTTAAGCAGAGGTACTAGAAAGAAATAGTACTATTTTAATAAACCGATATTCTGTAATATTTGTTGTAGGAACTTAATTGTTCTAAATTGGTGGGGGTTAAAATGAGAGTAGAGGATTTATTATATTTCGGTACGATGGGCTTAGTGTTTTGTATAGTTATTATCTTTGCTGTAATTAGAATTAGAAGAACAAACTCTTTTGGGCGGTCTTTTCTTCAATCATTCATCTTATCGGTTCTGCTGTATAGTATCGCTTGTATAATTTGGTGGTTTTCATTTGCCAATGACGGTATAGCCCAAGTTTTCGGTGCGATTTTTTATGGAATTGCATTCGTGATTACCTGTTTAGTTATTGTTGGGGTT
Organism: Paenibacillus sp. N22P23; assembly: GCF_059383735.1. Taxonomy (NCBI): domain Bacteria; kingdom Bacillati; phylum Bacillota; class Bacilli; order Caryophanales; family Paenibacillaceae; genus Paenibacillus; species Paenibacillus sp. N22P23. The sequence goes on along the minus strand of NZ_JBXENT010000001.1, from coordinate 1,237,024 downwards.
ATACATTTATTAGAAAAGAACAATGATTCAACTAACGGAGAACGATAGTTCAACGAGAAGGAGCAGATTGCCGTGGCAACTGCTCTTTTGTTTTATTAAACTACCGGGCAGTTTAGCACAACAAAATCATCATGATTTGCGTATTGGTTAATGAAGGAATATATGGTAATTAAATGAGATGAGAATGTATTGGGGGGGCTTTATGCGCGGATTATGGAACAATGTAGCAGTTAGGAAGCTTATCATTTTATTTATTATGGCAGTTGTAGTGATGAGTGGTCTAGTAACTAACGGTAAGAAAGTATCAGCATGCGATTTTGGCAGTAATATCATCGAGCCACATACGGATTCGAATGTGTTCGTCGGTAAAGCACTTGAGATTCGAGGAGATCGGAACGGAAAAGATGTTTTTTTTGAAGTTTACAAAGTCGAACAAGGTACCGTAAAAGCGCTAGCCAAAGTATGGACACCACCCACTGGTTCTTCCTGTGGCGGTTTTGACTTTAAGGTTGGGGGAATGTATTACGTGATCACAATAGATACTCCAATATTCCCTTCAAAGAAAGTGGTCATGATTAATACAGTCAGACCATTACTGGCTGAGGAAAAAAGCGAAAAGGAACAGATTGAGGGGCAATCTCTCCTTGAAAATTTCCAAAAGCGAACAGATGTATCCGTCTCCATTAATGGAGAGGATTTGGTTATGAATAGACCTTATGATTACTTCTATTCTAATAAAGATAACAGAGTTATGGTCCCTTTGAACGAAGCATTTATGAGTAGGTTTGGAATAGAGGTCACTCAAATAAATGAGGATGACGACAGCGTAACTTTGAATTATATGGGGAAAGCGTATACTTACCAGATTGGGCTTAATACCGTGCGAATCGGTGAGAATGATTTCAACTTTATGGATACCGTTATTCAACGATTTGATGGAATTACATTTATTCCCGCTAGACAGGTTGCAGACATGATCGGTGCACAACTAACTTGGGACAACAAACTCAAAAAAATATGTTTTTCCTTTGAAGAGGTCATTAAACTACCGTGAAAGAACGAATTATCTTTCATGCTCTGTGGTGCAGAAGAAAGAGATGCATGAATGGCTAACGGGTACGTTAGTTCAATAAAACAGCAGCAGTCTAGGACGTTATTTTCTCAGTCCATGGCTGCTGCTGTTTTATTTTTGGGGTTTGGCCATTCGGACCACGAGCTTCACGTCGACCACCTTGTCCGCATCCGAAGACGCTCCTGTTCCGGCCGAATACAGGCAATACGTCGATCGGATGATGCAGGCTATAATGGATTATCCGTTCGACGACGCCGACGAGGAGCAGGTAGCCGATCAGGTCGCCGCGGTCGACGAGTCCGTCCGGCTGCGATATCTGGCCGGATCGGATGTGGAAGAGATGGCGAAGCTGCGCTGGTCGGCATCGGAAGACCGCTATCTGGCCGCCATGCGGGATCTGATGGGACAGACGGCTTGGCGGAATCAGCAGACAACCTAACACTTCGTGAGCGACCGGACTGGGTGGTTCTGTCCGATTCGCAAAATAGGTAAGGAAGGTTTCGCGTCCCGCATGCCTTCCTAGTCATTGGGGTACCTCGGACTCAAGCAACGTTGGGTCCGGGGTACCCTTTTCTGTTTTAAGGTAAATTATGTGAAATAATTCTAAGCATATCCGTTGCAGTGGACGATACAGGAAGAAAGGAGGTTGGAACGAATGAAGAACGGGGTAATGATGTATACAAGAATTGTGTTGGCGTTCCTAATGGCAATGACCGCCTTGGCGGCATTTATTCCAATCGGTCATGCTCGAGGTGAAGGAACGATGCTCAAAACGGGCAATTATGTCTATAGTGTCTCTCCGGATGGAGGCAATTCACCGGATCTGCTATCGACCGGTCTGATGGCGGCGGCGAAAGGCGTATTGTATGACGGCACAACCGCCTATGCAGGCTGGATGGGGAAAGCGAAATCGCCGATGACGGTGCATGTGGTGATCGACTTGCTCAGGGACTATCCCCTTGATCAATTGCGTGTGGTGATGAACTCACCGAACAAATACTGGGGCTTCAAAGATTTGACCGTCAAATACCGTCCGGAAGCGGCGACGGGTTATTACATCGCAACCAGGCATATCAGACAAGGCACCGAGCTGAACTATACGGTCAACGTGCCGATGGCTGGCGTGACGGCCAGGTTCATCGTGCTGGACATCACACGCACGCAAGCCTTTCAGCATATCCCTCTGACGGAAGTTGAAATCACGCAAGGCAGCGGCACGCCGGGGCAAAATCCGAAGCCCTCGTTCACCTCGGAGCAGCTAATGGCCGAGCTGAACAAGGACGCCTTGCTGGTGGACCGTTACGGCCAATGGATGAACGATGCTTGGCCGGGTAAAATCACCTCCGACGCGCAGCTGAGTCAGAACTATACGGACGAAGCCGCCGCTTTGGCGAACGTCGCATATGACCCGGTAATCTACGATCCTTACGGCGGCATCATGCGTATTGGGAAATACGAGAGTACCGGCTATTTCAGGCTGCACCAGATCAACGGCAAATGGTGGTTCATTACGCCGGACGGGTATCCTTTCTTATTGAAAGGAGTGGATGCCGCAAGTTTATGGGAAGCCGGCTACAAGACGCCGACGCAGAAGCCGGACGGCACGCCAAGGCAAATTTTCGAGCAGCTGCCCGACCGGACGCTCTACGCGCCGGCTTATACCAAGGACGAGAACGGCGAGTACGTCAACTTCATTGTCTCGAATGTAATGAAGAAGTACGGCAGCGATTACGAGGCGAAATGGGGGGATATCACGCGCAAACGCCTGATACAGTGGGGGTTCAACGCCTTCAGCAAGTGGACCAAGCCGAAGGGCGTCGCTTTTCCGTACGTTCAGGTGCTGCAGGACCCTGCTAACTTGCGAAGAATCCTATGGTCGTACGACGTGTTCGATCCTCAGACCGCGCCGATCATCGAGAGTACGCTGAAGGCGCAGCTGCAAAACGCGCGCACCAGCAAGTGGTTAATCGGCTACACCTACGATAACGAAGCCGGCTGGACAACCGATATCGTCAAAGAGCTTCTGATGTACGGGGCGGATTCTCCGGCGAAGGGCGCCTTCGTCGATTATTATGCCACGCGGCACGGCAGTCTCGCTAACGTAAATATGCTGCTCGGCATGAACGCCGTTTCGTTTAACGCGCTCAAGGACACTCCGATCGCAATCACCAAGGTATCCGCTGCGGACGTATCCGGCTTTATAACCTTGGCATCCGAGACGTATTACGCTATGATCCGCGACATCCTGAAGCGGAATGACCCGAATCATTTGTTTCTCGGCTCCACTATCGTCCCTACTTGGCGAACGAGCTTGGATTGGGATCGGGGGGCGATGCCGTATGTCGATGCCTTCTCTGTGGACAGTTATACTAGGGATGGCAGTTGGATGGACGAATACGAGGCTTTCGGGAAGCCGCTTCTCAATCTCGAGCATTCCTTCGGCTCGTCCGACCGCGGTTTGTCATATATCAGCGCCCCTACGAAGACGACCAGTACCGTTGAGCGGGGAGTAGCCTACCGAGCATTCGCGGAAAGCCAGGCACAGAATCCGCTGTTCGTCGGCTCAGGCTGGTATGCCTATTTCGATCAGGCCGTCACCGGACGCGTGGACGGAGAAAGCTACAATATCGGACTCGTCAATCAGCAGGATCAGCCATACACGGATATGGTCAGCATTATGAAGATGGCTCACGCGGGATTGGAAAACATCCATCTGTACGGCATTAACCTCGCCGCCGGTGCTGCAGTCGCGGCCAGCTCGACCCATGTTGCAACGCTTGCGCCAGCTAAAGCGGTCGACGGCGACGGGGCGACGCGCTGGGGCTCGAACTATACCGACAACGAGTGGATCTATGCCGATCTCGGCGCGGTCAAGACGGTGAACCGGGTATATCTGAGCTGGGAGGCAGCCTATGCGAAAGCCTACAAGATCCAAGTATCGAATGATGCCAAGACCTGGACGGATGTATTCGCGACCACTTCCGGGGACGGGGGGATCGACGATATCTCGTTCTCAGCCAAGAGCGCAAGATATGTACGGATGCTGGGTCTGAAGCGGGGTTCGGCTTACGGGTACTCGTTATGGAGGTTTGAGGTATTTGCTCCGACTTCTGGTTTGTTGAACTGAAGTGAGCGGAAATAAGGGAAGCCATTTTTTAAACTAAGCCGGAGCTGCGTTCCGTCATTATTTTGAGCAAATAAGTAATAGACTGGACCCAAAAACAACAGCAGGCCTTGGACGAGAAACAAAGTCTAAGACTGCTGCTGTTTAATTGAACAAACGTTCCCCGGTAGTTGTTCGAACAATTAAAATCAACTTCGTCAAAGAATAGACTAAGCTGAGATCAATCGAAGCACGCGACATTTAATTATTAATTGTCGGGTGACAAGAACATTAGCTCATTAAAGGCCGCTAAAATCGCGGCTTTTTTATTTATGGGATCAAGTTCTTGTCAAAACCAAATGACAAGAACTTGATCTCATTCCCGACGAAAGGCAAGGAATCACATCGCATATTGAAGATAGCCAGAGACAACCGATAACAAAGAGTATAGTGAAGTGATTCAAATCGCTACTGATTACGCAGAAATTCAGTATAACGTGGAAGACTACCAAAAGGTTAGTCTACCTGAAAGTAGTAAATCCAAAGCTGAAAAATTAAGTCCATTTCTAACAGAGCAAGGTCCACTTTCGGAAGCAAACAAGTTAATTGTTCCAACGTTTAATCAGATCATTGACTTACCTTTGCAAGTTGCCCGGACGGAGAAAGTGAGTATTAAAACGGAAAAGATTCACTTCTATCCATATTCAAAACAAGATATAAAAAATGAAACAAGTAAGTGGCTTAAGTATGACATGATCTTGGTATTAACCAATGACCAAGGTACTTCAAAAAAACTTAAAATAAATGGCATATTGAGTATGTCCAAAATCGATAACGATTGGAAGGTAACATATGATTGGAATAAAAGTCAAAAGGAATTAGCTAATTTAGCAGAACTTCAAAGCTAACAGGTACGATAGTTCAACATGATGGGGGCTGCTAATCTGGAGCCTTCGTTACACTAACAGGGAACCATAGTTGAATGAAGGCGCAACGGCAGCCGGTCAAACGATCGGCTGCCGTTGTCCATTGAAGTAATGGGCAGGATAATTTAATCAAATGTTGATTATTTGGTGATGGGTTATAATGGAACTAAGATTAATTTATCAAGGAGGACAATATGGCTTGGAGCGAGTTTAAAGTGTTTCCTAACGAATACAATAACGCTATTAAGGCTATTGATGAAAAAATTATCGGACTAATTATAGAGCGAAGAGATATCACGAGAGGTAAAAGATTCTTTCCACCTAATGAAATTGTGAGTGCCTGGGCAAATGAGTTCAACATGGATGTTGCCCAAATCAATGGGCTCATTCACAGTCTAACATTGAATAATAATCCCAAGATATCCAATGGGCCTGGAAAGTTAATTAATGTTCTCCCTATTATGAAACGAGCTGTAATTGATGGTTATGAATATGAAATCACTCATTCAATGCAACATGAGAATGGAAGCATTGTTTTTTTAGAAATTAATCAATCAATTGAGAATGAAGATACTCGGCGAATTCGTCCCAAATTACTTCTAGATATAATTGGAGTGCAAGAATACAACGCTCATAAAAATAGTGCTAGTGGCGGCAGCGGACATAGCCAACTAAGTTTTATGGTTGTTCCACGACTTCCAGATAGTATAGGTGAATTAAACTTTAGATTGATTCCATATGCTCATCCAATGGAATCAATACAGCCTCAAGAGACCATTTTGGACAAAGAAGTATCATTCGAAGACTAAGCTAATGGGTACTATAGCTCAAAAAATATCAACGTGGCTGCCAGCAAATGAATCCGGCAGCCTTCTTTGCGCTAACGGGCAGGATAAATCTAGAATTTGTGGAATATCTTGTTTGGTAGGGGACCTAATGTCTCCTACAGATATATTTTGCAGCACTTAAAAGATAAATCTGATCTTGCCGGTCTAAATGTATGTGATATCGGTTGTGGCCAAGGTGAATTAGCTTATCAACTGTCTCTGCTTGGAGTAAAGGTAACTGGTGTCGATTTAAGTGAAAAGCTACTGGAGTACGCAGAAAATCATACAAATCAGGTTACTTGGGTGCAAGATGATGCTATGTCGCTACATAAATTGGAAGATAGTGCTTTTGATTATGTAATATCTAGCGTAATGCTGATGGATGTTCAGGACCATAAGAAGGTGTTTGATGCTGTATATCGAGTCTTAAAACCAAATGGGATGATGATATGGGTAATAATGCACCCTTGTTTTCAATCACCATTTAGTTATCCGCTAGGTGACGGTTCTAGAAAGATTATTCGATATGACTCGCAGTTTTGGAAGTCGGAAGGCGTGGGTACAATTCGCTCTACTTTAGGTGCTTTTCATCGACCGCTTTCACAATACTTAAATGATTTTCTTACTTCAGGATTCATAATAACTCGAGTCGATGAATTGGAAAGGGACACTAATGCAGTAGACAATTTACCTTCAATGTTTGCTGTGATGGGCAAAAAGGATCGTAATCACGATAACGGCAGCCAAAAATGAACTGCTGCCTTACATTCAACTACCATGAAAGAACGGATTAACTTTCATGCTCTGTGGTGCAGCAAAGAGATGCATGAATGGCTAACGGGGAACGATAGCTCAATACACACTTAGAAGTAGCTGCCGGCATAAACGGCGGCTTCTTTACGTTAACGGGCAGGAAAACGGGGTTATTTTGAAGAAATTAGTGGAATCAATTTCAAACAGTGGACAATTCTACCGTTAATTGAATCTCCCAAAGCCTGCAATTTCAACTATTGCTTGATAGGTTGTCATTCGCGGGTGTGCTATGCTGATTCCGACCTTGCACTTCACGATGTTGCAATAGTAATTATAACTACCATAAGGGGGATTTAGAGTGTCAACTGAGAAAAGAGCGGCGCACTCCGCTTGGTCAAACATCATTTATGCCATGCGGTTGCACTGGCGGGCAAGGCCACTTACGCTGATTTGTTGTATCATCTCGGTGCTAGTTGGTGTCGGTCTGCCATTTGTAAGTATCCTAATGCCCAAAATTGTCATCGACAATATTACATCAGGTGTCACGCCAGGCAAGTTTATATTGTCAGTTGGCGCTATGGCACTTCTTCTGGCCTTGCTGAGCAGTTCGAAGAGCTATGCCGACCTCATCACCAATGAGTCTGTCGGTACAATCAGCATATTGAAACACCTTCAAACTACGATGCATAAGCATCTTAATATGGACTTCGAGGTGCTTGAGAGCCCCGGATACGCCAAGCTGGGGGAAAAAGCATGGCGCGCCATGCAAAGTAACCACTCTCCCGCTTCTAACGTACCACGCAACATGTCACATCTTTTTATGAACGTATTAGGTTTTCTTACATACGGGATGGTTATTGTAACGGTACATCCTCTAATTATTCTCTTTCTAGCTGTTTCAGCCGGAATCAATTGGCTGGCGCTCTCGCACGCCCGCAAGATTGAGAAGGACACGCGTGAGGAGCGGTCAAAGCTGCAGGGTAAACTATGGTATATCCAGCGAGTATCGAAAGAACCGTCCGGTGGGAAGGACATACGCTTATATGACTTAGGCAGCTTAATCAACGGCATTTTTCAAAACGTACTCGCTACTAGCACCGAGAAAGAACGAGAGGTAGCGACAGGCGATATGAAGGCTCAGCTGTCGGATGCAGCGCTCAGCCTCCTGCGTGACGGTGCAGCATACGCATTTCTTATTTATTTGCTGATGAACGACAAGATAACCTTGGGCAATTTCGTGCTCGTATTTGCCGCCATTGGCGCGTTCGCGGGCTGGTTGTCGGGAATTTTGAGAAGTTCAAGCGAGCTTATGCGTGCTTCAAGCGAGTTGTCGGATATCCGCGTTTATCTTGAAGTCGCTGATATTTCTAACACCGGCACTGGCCATGAGCTGCCGTCCGGAGAAATGCTGCCTCCCGCGATCACACTTAGAAACGTCGGATATACGTATCCGGAGGCAAACGAACCGATACTTACCGGCATAGATCTTGATATTAAGCCGGGAGAGCGCATTGCCATTGTCGGGGCGAACGGGGCAGGCAAGACGACATTTATAAAGCTTTTAAGCGGGCTATATAAGCCGACAACCGGGGAGATTACGCTCGGAGGTGTCGACATAACGCGTTATAACAGAGATGAATTCTTTTCACTCTTTTCGACGGTGTTTCAAGATATTCATCTGTTTTGTTGTGATATTGCCGGAAATATATCTCAACAATCGCCCGATAAGACAGACTACGCGAAGGTAAAGAAATGCCTAGAAATGTCCGGACTTTTGGATAAGGTAAACGGGCTTGAGAATGGAGAGTCGACGCTTCTTGTGCGGCGTGTTCACAACGATGCAATAGAACTTTCAGGCGGCGAGCAGCAGAAGCTGGCGCTGGCGCGCGCGCTGTATAAAGACGCGCCGGTTATTATACTGGATGAGCCGACTGCTGCGCTTGATCCTATCGCTGAGAGCGAAATTTATCAGCGTTACGCCGAACTAACTGCCGGTAAAACTTCCATTTACATCTCCCACAGACTCGCAAGCACGCGGTTTTGCGACAGGATTCTGTTCATTGACGGCGGAGGCATCGCCGAGTGCGGCACGCACCACGAGCTTATGAGTTATCGAGGGAAATATGCCGAGATGTTTAACGTCCAATCCCACTACTATAAGGATGGGGAGGTTTCCGAGAATGAAGACGCGCTCCATCTGGCATAACCTACGTCGCGGATACGGGATTGTAAATCGTCTTACGCCATCCTATATTCCACTTACTTTCGTTTCCTCTTTTATTCAAGCTGTGCAGCCGTTAATGGTTCTTTTCCTGTCTGCTCAGATCATTAACGAGTTGGCCGGCGCGCGCGACACAAGTCGCATTATACTGTACGCCGCGTTTGCAGTAGGGATTGCTTTTGTATTGTCAGCTGCAAATGCCGCGGTCTCTCGCCGGATTACGACTTTAAACAGTACCTTGTGGGCACGTTTCTACTTCTTCCTGGGCAATCGGTACATGCAGCTTAATTACGATCAAGTGGAAGATACGATGAATAATGAAATGTTAGCGGATATTGAAGCGAAGACAAACGGCAACGGACTTGGCATTCTTCGCCTGCACTACAGTTTGCCGGAACTATTGCAGCCCCTTTTTGAACTAATGTTGTCTATCGTACTGTTCATCGGCATGTTTACAGCTGCTTCTTCCTACGAGAAGACGTTCATAACATCTCCGTTTGCCACTGTTTTGCTGATCATTCTCATCCTGCTAATCCTTCCCTTTACCTATGTACTCAAGAAGAGGGAGGAGAGAATCCAGAAGACGGTGTTTGAGGAAAACCCGAAGTCAAACACCTATGTACATTTCTTTAACGAATATATGCAGTCAAAGAATGCCGCCAAGGATATTCGCCTATATAAACAGGCGTCAGCGATCGAGGAACACTACAATAAATCAGTGGGAGCGGAGTTCTGGTACAGAATTTTCGACTTAATCGGTAGGAACAACGCTTTGGCAGCGGCTGTGAACGCCGTGCTAGGCGGCTGCGTCTATCTCTTTATCGGTCTGCGTGCGTTATATGGTATGTATCCTTTAGGCAACGTGGTTCAGTATATCGGCGCGGTTTCCGGCGCGGTTGGAGCACTGGCCAAGCTTGTCTCGGTTCTGGGCAACTTTATTACAAACAATCAGTATCTCGGCCGAATCTTCGATTATCTTGATCTGCCGGACAACATGCGAGAGAACAATGGAAACAGACAACTCCCACAAGCGGATTTGGAGTTTGAGTTCCAAGACGTGTCGTTTATGTATCCCGGCGCCGACAACTATGCCATTAAGCACCTTAGTATGAAGTTTAATATCGGCCAGCGGCTTGCTGTTGTGGGGTTGAATGGCAGCGGCAAGACAACTATGATTAAGCTCCTTTGCCGGCTTTATGAACCTACAGAGGGGGTAATCACTTTAAACGGCATTGACATTAGGGAGTACGACTATTCGGCATATATGGGCGTTTTCAGTGTCGTGTTTCAAGATTTTAAGCTCTATTCCTTCTCACTCGGCCATAACGTTGCTGCTTCCGAGAGCTATGACGCAGAATTGGCGGAGGAATCACTCATTTTGGCTGGGTTTGGCTCGAAGTTAAACAATATGCCGGGTGGTCTTTCTACCTTCTTGCATAAGGATTTTTCTGACCACGGTGTTGAGATTTCAGGAGGTGAAGCGCAGAAGGTCGCACTGGCTAGGGCGCTGTATAAAAATGCGCCTTTTGTGATACTTGACGAGCCAACGGCGGCACTGGACCCCATTGCGGAGTTCGAGATCTATTCCCGATTTAACGAGTTAATTAGCAACAAAACAGCAATCTTCGTCTCCCACAGGCTCTCGTCCTGTAAGTTCTGTCACGATATCGCCGTGTTTCACGAGGGGCGTCTAATTCAACGAGGCTCCCATGACGAACTTATAACTGAAAGGGGCGGGAAATACGCAGAACTGTGGAATGCACAGGCGCAGTATTATGTTGGCGCGTGATATTTACATGGTGTAGGATGCCGAGTTTAGTTTGTAAAACTAAAAAGAAAAGGAGAGGCGCAATGCACCTCTCCTTCCACAGTATTATTAACTTGAAAAGTATTTCAGTCTATCCTCTTCACTTAATGTGTAAAATCTACTTGAGCCACGGACGATGGTTGTTCCATCGACAATACGTACGGTGTGATCATTGTAAGATTTAATTGTCGAAATAGGTCTCATACGCATTCGATCTTGGTAGGCTTCAATTGGTTCTTTATGCATCATCGCTAATTCGAAATCTTGGTCTGTCTTTAATTCTTGTTTGGCAGCAAATAGCGGTTTTTCTTTTGCCATAATCAGGTTATCCTCTTTTCAAAAGGTGCTTTTATTATTAAATGTTACACTAGTACAACACGCAAAGCAAATTTAATACAATTAATCTTTTTTAAGTAAATGAGTTCATGGAAAGTATAGAATCCATGCAATAATTTTAAAGGAGGCTATTTAATATGGCAGAAACAATTATTAACAGTGTCTCATTTCTTCAAGTTCCAGTTAAAAATCTTGAGGAATCTATAGAGTGGTACATAAGTATACTAGGATTCGAGCTGCATTTTAAACGACCGGATAATAAAATGGCAATCGTTGCTCTCCCTTCGGGTCCATCGATCTTTCTGTGCGAAAAGGAATTGCACCAGGGAACAATGTCGTTAGTTATCGGTTTTGAAGCAGCGGATATCGTAAAGTTGCTATCCGACCTAAAGAGTAAAGAGGTACAACTTGGCGAGGTAAGAAAAGAAAGAGGGGCTATTAGAACCGAATCCGGAGAAACAGAGATCCTCGGAATGGATTTCGATTTTTATGACCCTAGCGGGAATATGTTAGTGGCTCATGGTAAATCAAATTTCGTAGAGTAGATCGTTGCCGCCGACAATATTTCCACCTTATAATCTGCAGCATTCCATACAACTTTAGCGCCGACAATTTCGGAAACAAATCGAAGCGGGACGAGCAAGCTATCATGTGCATAGACAGGCTTTTCTTTCAGTTGAACGTTCTGCCCATTGACAGTTGTTTGGCCGCTTACCGTATTAAAGACGATACGATTATTAACCTTCATAGCAATGACGGACCTGCTAGAGATATCCCAACGGATATTCACGCCCATTGCCTCAAGAACGCCTCGCAATGGGATGTAGGTTACGCCGTTTAATATAAGCGGCGGAACGGTTGGTTCAATCCTGTTTCCGTTCAAAATGATTGAGGCAGCTTTCCGAATCGACTTAAAATTACCAACTGCCACGTCGAGTGTACCGTGTCCTAATTGCCCGAATTGATTAAACCCTTTTTGAATAAATACTGCCGTCGTTCATCAGTACATAAATATTGCGACTACCCTCAGTGATCGCTTTTGCTTGGTTAACTGGTACCGGAAGTTCACTAAGCTCTAGATATTTTCCAATAACAAGTTTCCACTTCCAAGCAGAGCCTTTCGAATCTACCGCTGAACGAACCGTAAATGAAACGATATTGCTAATATTTGGTATTCGCTGTGGCTGAAGATTTGTTTTCACATTCGATGAGTTAGCGCTGTAGTTTTCCCAAACCCATACATTTCCATAGCTATCCAAGGCTGCTCCCAGTGTAGAGTCAGCACTTATTGCATGATACTTATTGTCGCCAGAAATGGGGGTCGGTTTGCGAATAAATCCATGCTGGATATCATTCTTGTTGTAAGCCTGTAAGCCCCACACCCAAACGTCGCCTTCTTCACCGAGTGCTATTGAAGTATATTGACCAGCAGCGACACTTTGCACCTTTGGCAAGCCACCAACCAGTCTTGGTTTCAACCCATTCTCCCGAGTATCGTTTCCCAACTGGCCGTGCTCATTTCCTCCCCATGCCCAAACCGTACCGTCACTTCTGACTGCGAGACTGTGATTATCTCCAGCTGCCACTTGAATGACGTCCGTCAGCCCTGGTACTTGCGTCGGTTCTGTAAATAGCTTTTCTCCTTTGTTTATCTGACCATTGCCGAGCTGCCCATGTTCATTGCCACCGACTGCCCACACCGTTCCATCCTCTTTCAAAAAGAGTGTGTGCCGATAACCACTTGAGATTTCTCGAACGTGATCAATATGGATACGCACGGGTAGAAAGGCTGGCGTAGTTGCCCCATGTCCTAGAGCCCCATAACCTCCGCCCCATCCCCATACTGTACCTTCTTTGTCAATCGCATATGCTGATTCAGCTCCAGCCTCGATTTGCGTAGCCACTAAATAGCGCACATCATCCGCACTGACCTCTATGCTAGATTCTGATGCACTCACCTCAACAACTGGCAATAATAGAACGAAAAAAGCAAGAATGAGTAAGATCGGCCTTAGTAAATTAAAGTTGTGCTTGTACATGATAAACCCCCATCGAAATAAAGAACCTCTAGTTATACGCCTCATAGAGTCGATTTGTTGCTGTATATTATTCATGAATTATAAATCTATTTGTGTAATTAATTGAAATATTTAGAAACTATAAGTACGGTCTAACCGGATGAGGAGCGTGAAAGCAATATGAATATGGCGGAGCTAAAGCGATTTATCATTTCAATCGAGATAAAAGCATTAGAGAAAACTTTAGTTGATGGAGAAGGTGAGAGTCAGTTCGCCGAGCTGATCCGAGACAGAATCGAGAACCTCAAGCGGGAAGTGAAATGGATGCATCTATTCGACGAAGGGCTGCCGTTATCTCAAGCAACTTTGTCTCGACCTACTTCGACTGACCTCGTTATTCGAAGCGCAGTCACGGACGATGTCGACATGATACGTGATGTCTATCGCCGAGCTTCGCTGAATAACGAAGCCGACCACGACCTAATCGCTACCCATCCCGAGTGGCTGGTGTGGGACGTTGCGATGCTGCCGTTTGCGCATGTTGCTGTTGCCCACGGTCGAGTCGTCGGATTCGCATCGGCTCGTCCGGTCGACGACTTCCTCGAACTCGAGGATCTGTTCACGGATCCGGACTGGATGCGACAAGGTGTTGCCAGAGCGCTGATAGCCGATATTGCGAGTCGCGGTTTGCGTATTGAAAATTCCGCGAATCACGCGGCGAAGGCGTTTTACGAATCGACGGGGTTCGTCATCATCGGCGTCGCCAACACACCGGGCGGACCTGTGCATCGGATGCGCCTGGAATGAAGATTGTCCAGGATGAAGTAAGCGCAGAAAAGGTATATCTCGACAACCTTTCCTTTGATCCAGAGCCTATGATTTCTGATGAATCGATTCTTAATAATAACATTGCTTTTTCTTCTTACAGGCTGCGGGAACAATAAGAAAGAAGCTGTGACATTCGTTAAAACTGAAAACGAATATGGAACTTATATCGATGAGAGTCCCTTTAAAGGAGAGATTCAGAATTGTTTACACGTTATTAATCTTCATATTAAGTATAATAACGAACGTAATAACGCTGCCATAAGCTTTCAACTAGTAGGCACCATCATAAGGAGCGGACTGCCAGCGGCAGCTGCTCCTTTGTTTCGTTAACGGGGAGGATAATGTAATGAAGTAACAAATATGTTGTAGTAAGAAATAATTTAAAAGGGGGGCATCATTTATATGAACGTACAAGAACAAATCGAAACGTATATTACCAGCCAACCTGAACCAAAACGTAGTGATATGCAAGCGTTGCACCGCATCATTCTGCAATTAATGCCAGTATGTAAATTATGGTTCTTGGATGGTAAAAACAATGAAAATATCACTGTTTCTAATCCTAATATAGGTTATGGATCTCACACCATAAAATATGCTGATGGAAAAACCAGAGAGTTTTATCAAGTTGGTATCAGTGCAAACAAAACCGGAATCTCTGTCTATATCCTTGGTATTAAAGATAAGAAATACTTAACCCAGACATATGGAAAAAACCTCGGCAAGGCGAGTGTGAGTGGATATTGCATTAAGTTTAAAACGCTAAAAGATATAAACATTGATGTACTTGAAGCGGCAATAAGATTTGGGATAACGGGCAACATTTGATTCTCACGTTATACCGAATATCTGCGTAATCAGTTGCGATTTGAATCACGTCACTGTATTCTGACTTACATAAGTGATTTTAAACAAGGAGGTAATTATGAAAAAGCCATTTTTTCAAGCACTTATTGTAGGACTAATATTTGTATTTGTTTATTTTGCTTTTCAGATTATTCACGGGATATATCTTACAATGAACAATGTTCCAGACATTGTCGAGAAGTATAAGTCCGTTGACTATTTAAAACATAGAGTTGCATTTGGACATATAAATAACCAATTGTGGCGAACGATAGAAGTCTCTGTTTTGATGCTACTTGGAATAGGTGTTTACTATACTGTGAAGAGATTGAGAACGAAGTGGGGGATGATACGGAATGATCAATGAAAACGAATCATGCGAGCAGCTAGATGATCTAGTAGGATTGCCCGCCGCAGTCCGGGACATGTGCCAATATTCAATTATAAAGCACACGGTGTTAGGTCCGAATGCCGGACCGTTAATTTCGAGGCTTGAAGGGGTTAGGGAACTACTCGTTATCAAAATATAGAATCATTGAAAGATCCGATCGATCTCATCGTTCCGGAAGACTGGGATTTAGGTATAAAGAGGAGCAATGAATAATGAAGAAAATGGTTGTAGCCTTTATTATGGTACTAAGTTTGATTTTAGTGAGCTGTCCTCATGTTTCCCAAGCAGCTTCAAAAAGTTATGAGGAGAGGCCAGTCGAGGTCAATGTAAATGGTACATTCATCTCCATGGATGTACACCCGATTATGGATAACAACCGCTTGTTTATCCCGATCCGATCCTTAGCTTCTATAGGGATTCATTACAGCTGGAATCCTTCTTCAAAGGTAGTGACTTTACAGAATACAGACGGAGAATACTTGAAGATTACTGTAGGCAGTAAGGTCGCCTATAAGGGTAGTCAACAGATACAAATGGTTCAGTCCGCAATAAATCAGGATGGACGCGTGCTCGTTCCTATTCGTTTTGTGAGTGAAGCCTTAGGCTATCATGTAGACTTTGAATCCAGTCGCAATATGGTTTTTGTGAACTCCGATGGTTATAAATTTGATATGAAGCAGATTAATCAAGAGGACTTACAAGCTGCACGTAAAGCAGCAATTTCTTTACCTATCATGTATGACTTTAAACCACTTGGTTTCTCAGGGGTCAACCATGAGTATTCTTTTCCTGTAGGAAGAGCAGATGTATACATGTTACTGGATGGTCGGTTCACGACTCTTGTTAACATTAAAAATGGTAAAGCAACGGCTATCGGTCAATTTGCGGATGGTGATCGATCCCAAACAGCTGGTGATATTCCTCCCCATTTTATTTTTGATACGGATCCCCTCTTTGAGGCCTATCACAATAGTAACGTCCTGTTTATGGAAAATAGAGACGTGACAGCGACAGCTATTTACAACGATGAAAACGGCAAAAGGGTAGAGTTAAAAACAAAAATCAATGTTTATTCTGATATCATTCAAAAGCTTCCTAATCAACGATAACGGGATTAGTACAAGTTATAGCAGTGTAGTAACGCAATAGGAATCATTGGAAGAATGAAGTCCGCTAAGTTTGAGTCTAAGACACGCCAGATATTGGCGTGTTTTTGTGTTGAACGATTGTCGTTACGTCCATTCGATGAATTTAATTGTTTTTGGCAGTGAAGTGGTAGTGAACATGGAAGCGATTAACAGCTAAGATGCGAAAGGATCGAACTTATGATTGGGGAGGAACGAGGATGAAATTCATTCGTATTATGCTGCTCGTCGCCATGCTGGCGCTGACGGGGGCGACAAGTGCTTTCGCTGAGGGAGCGACGGGGTCGCAAACTTGGGACGTATCCGTAGGACAAATGATGTCAACGGATACGGAAATGTTTTCGATGCAGCCAGGCGTTATTTACATTCATGAAGGGGATACCGTGAAATTCACGAATCACGACATGGCCGCGCCTCATCTCCTCGGATTCTTAATCGGGAACCCTCCTCCGGATGAAACAGTCGACATTACGAAATTCACGCCTGCCAGCGGTTCCGCTTGGGCGGGAGACACCATGTTATTCTCGCAGGAATTCCAACCGATGGAATCGTATTCCATCACGTTTACGAAAGCTGGCGCCTATGCCTATTATTGCGTGATTCACCCCGTGATGAAAGGGACGGTCGTCGTCGTTCCGAAGGGCAGCCTCATTCCGAGCAAGGCGGAACAGGCTGCGGTGAACAAGGCGCTGCTTGACGATCAATCGAATGTTGCCTTAGACTGGAAGGCCTTGCATGGCAAGGTGAATTATGACAAGAACAAGGATGGGACGTTGACGTACAAAGTGTTCGCAGGCAAAGGCAATTCGCAAGTGATGGTCAACGCTTTCTTACCAGGCGAAGTGTACATTAGTACGGGGGATACGATCGAATTCTTGGCCGGGGCACCTGGTGAAGCACATACGGCTGTTGTGAATGCGCCTAAGGGGATGCAGGTATTTACGGAGAAAGGCGTTAATCCTGATGTTGTTACACCGCATAACCCGATATATGACGGCACCGGCTTCGCATCTGCCGGCGTATTGATGCCGAATGCTCCTGGTTTCGGTCAAGCGAGCTTTAAGCTCACCTTCACGAAGCCCGGAACGTACACGGTGACCGATGTATTATGGGGCTATTCCGGCAAAATCGTGGTCGCTCCTAAAGGCGCTGTGAAATTAACAGTGAATGACAAAGCGCTCGTCACGACGGCACTAGTGAAGAACGGACACGTCTTCGCTCCGCTTTCCAGCGTTGCGAAAGCGCTGGGAGCCTCGTATCAAGTTTCCGGTAAATCGATCTTGGTCGGCGGCAAGAAACTTGTTGCTACATCCGATACGGCTCCATATGTGTCAAAAGGCGTTACCTACATTGCCGTCGACTCCTTGGTGCAGCTGCTAGGCAAAACATATACTTGGGATTCGACGGCAAAGCTGCTGTCCATCCGCACGAAATGAAAATGTCCTTCAAGCCATTGAACGTTTGGGAGCAAGCGCTGTTGTTATCAGCAGCGCTGCTCCTTAGCGCTTGTTTCATGTGGCTCATGCTGCCGCGCTCTGCCGAGGGAGCACCCGAGGCCGCGCAGGTTAAACGGTTCCATCTCTTTGCGACCGACGGCGAAATCGAGCTGGCGGACGGCAAGAAGCTGTACATTTGGGGATATAGTTTGAAGAACGAACCCGGAACGGCGACACTGCCTTCGCCTACGCTCACGGTGAACGAGGGCGACAAAGTCGAAGTGACATTAACAAACATCGGTCCTTCCAACGCACACATCAAGAAGCTAGCGCATACGATCCATTTTCACGGGCTCGACACCGACCAAGCGAACGACGGCGTCCCGCACACGTCTCAGGCGATATTGTACGGCGAAAGCTTCACGTATCGATTCACGGCGACGCATGCGGGCACTTATTTTTACCATTGCCACGTAGATACGATTGAACACTTGCAAATGGGGATGCACGGAGCCTTCATCGTCCGGGCGAAAGGAAGTGCTCCGGAAGCTTGGACAGGTGGTCCTCTCTATGATAAGGAGTATGTGTTCCTGCTGAACGAAATCGACCCGAAGTGGCATGAAGCGGTCGAGAAGGGGGAGCCGTACGATCGAACCGATTACCACCCGCGGTATTGGACGATCAACGGCAAATCATATCCCAACACGGAAAGAGACCCAACGACTATGGTCGAAGGGCGCGTAGGGGATACCATTCTGATCCGACTCATTAATTCTGGTTACGATACGCATTCCATCCATATGCATGGTGAACACTTTCAAGTTATCGCTTCAGACGGCAGGCCTATTCCGGCTCCGCTAACGAAAGATACGGTTGAGATTGGTCCGGGGGAGCGGTACGACATTCTCGTTAAGCTGTCCCAGAGCGGCCATTTTCCGATCCATAGCCATAACATTAAAGATAACACGAATGATGGCGAATACCCGGGCGGTATGCATACGATGATGATGGTTTCCCCGTCTTTGCCGCACATTTCCGTTACGCTGACAAGCGGGAAGAAGGCTGCTCTTATCGATGGCAAGAGTATGCCGCTCGCTGCGGCACCATTCCTTCAGGGCAAAGAGCTTTACATGCCGCTGAGGCTGCTGCAAGAAGAGGTTCGTTTCGGCATGCAAAGAGGCTTGAAAGCGGGATCGGGAGAGTACGTGCTGACGCTGAGGGCAAACGAATTGAAGCTTACTGCCGGAAGTAAGAAGGCCATCTACAACGGAAAAGAGGTAGCACTAACCGCCCCAGTCGTGCTATTACAAGGAACGACATTCATTCCACTCAGCATAGCGGTGAAGTACATGGGAGCGAATCTCAAATCTTCAGGGGCTGGAGAATGGCATCTGATGCTGCCGCAATTACCGCCGTCTCCTTCGACGATGCCGGTTGCAGCACCTACTGTATCGGGCACTATACCGGAAACGCAATCTACTGCGGAAACGCAATCTACTGCGGCACCGACAATTTCGGCTGGCGATCATATGTCGCATAGCGAGAATGGAATCACCATCACGATTAGCGCGTCCGGATTTTCGGAGAAAGAGCTTCATGTCAAGCCCGGGACGACCGTGACTTGGGTCAATGGAGACAAACAAGCGCACACGGTCACCGACTTGGATAACCGCTTCGACAGCAAAAGTATTCCCGCCTCCGGCGCTTGGAGTTTCACGTTCAAGGAAGCGGGCACTTATTCGTACTACTGCTCGGTGCATCCGACGATGCAAGCGACCGTGATTGTGGATCCAGACTAGCCGAGAAGATCGTCGGAAAGCAGAGCGATTCCTTTTTTCAAATAGCGATAATAGGTCGTCATCGCAAGCCCGAGTCTTGTGGCGACTGTCTCGTGGGATCCGATTTCTTCGATGTAAAATAGTTGCAAAATTCTCGCCTGCATGCGCTCCTGATTTTTGCCGCCGGCTAACCGTTCCAGTATATCCGTGATATGCTGCGCAATACAGGCTGCGGGCGATGAATCGTTCCGGTTCTTGTGAAGAGCTCCGGGGAACAGGATGCCGATTGCATCCAGAAGTGACGATTCCCGACCCAGTGAGTGGAAGCGTTCAAGCGCTTGCTTAACCAGTTGAAAATGAGCGTCCTTCGAAAGGGGGAGCGGCTTCACGATGCCGACAACCGGAATCAGGTGGAAGAAATCTTCGTTTCTAAGGTCGATGCGCGCCGCTTTCCAGTGCAGTCCTCCTGCAGACACGTAATCAGCCCACGCGATCCGTTCGAACCCAAGTCGGCAAAGCGATTCGAGAGGTCCTTCGATCGGAATGAGTATGGATGCCCGTTTGCCCGCAATGCCATGAGAGAAATGCTCCTGAACAATGACCGAGCTTAGCTCCGGCTCATATTCGCGTCTTACGCCGAGCATCCAGATCAGATAATCGTTATCTTGCAGCGGCGTTCCCTCAATGAATGAGACGTAGACCGGGTTATTAGCAAATATAAGGCGCGTTTTCTCGTTTAGCGGCACAAAGGTGTAAATACCTGCTACATGTTTTTCATGGAAAACGACTCGGAAAGAGGATGGCTCCGCTTCCCAAACAGCGTCAAGGAATGTATGCTGCATGGTGTCATCGCCTAAAAACGGAGGGAATGCGTGAAAGAAATGCTGAACCCATTCATGGAGAAGAGGGATGTGTTCTTTGGTTGCGGCATGAATTTTGAACCCCGACCTATCACTGGCAAAATAAAAGCTTCTCATGAATTCGTCGGACATTAAAAATGCCTTCTCAAGTCGAAGCAGCTTCTTGCGTTCTTCATCTCCAGTGCTAGTATTCATCCATCGCCTATCGATCGCAGCCAGAGCTCGTTGCTTATAAACGGCATGCGTCTCGGGAGCGCGGTGCTCCAGCTCGGCATTCATCCATTTGCGCACGGCATCCAGAACACAGTAGCCGCCTTGCAAAAACAGCTTAATGTAAGGCATATTGCAAAAGTCGTTGAACTGTTCTTGCGTAATATCCTCGCCAAGTATCCATTGCAGCATGTCTTGGTCAAACCGCCATGGAATCGAGGCGGCAGCTAGCAGCTTCTTGAACTGCAGAGGATCTTCGTCCCGGAACAAGGCGCGATCCATCGAAGCGATAATGGCTTGGGTTTGTCCCCCGCCCAGAAACCAAGCAGCTCCGTGCTTCAGCACCGTTCCGCATGCCAGTGTGAGCGCCAGTGGAATTCCGCCCGAGAACTGTTCGATCGCATAGCGAAGCTCAGGGTCGGTGATGCCGTAAGCAATCAAATAACATTCCATTTCTTTGCGGTTTAACGGCGATAATCTCATGTTTCGATACATGCCGCTCCATTCGGCTGCGGACAGCGTCCCTTCATCGAGCGGATGCCTTCCTGCCGAGCATACCTTGACTCCCACGGTTAGCAGAGGCAGCCACTTCTCACATAGCCACTCCCGGGCGGCTCCCCAGCGTTCCATGCTATCGAGGAGCAAGACGACTCCGCCGCAACGCTGCGCGATCTGGTTGATTAGCTCGGCTTCCTCTTCCCCTGGCGGTCCGTCCGTCGTTTCGCCCATAGGGAATCCGGCTTTCGCGAGCTTTAATCGAATGGCTTCCGTGAAATGTGCCGGATGTGCAAAAGAACGGCCGTCGATATAGAAGACGAGACCTTCTCTTGCCGTCCATTGGAAGGCACGCAGCAAAGCGCTTTTGCCGATACCTCCAGGGCCGCAAATATGAATGAGACACCAGTCGTCATTGCTGTCGCTCAGTTCCTGCCGCATGACGCCGAGTTCTCTTTCACGGCCGACAAACCTTTGTTGCTCTAAATCGTTCAGCATCTGACGAACCAACTTCATCGTGTTCTCATCGCTCCCGTTAAGCGCTATGTAAGATTAATTCGATATGATCTTAACCTATCTGGAATTAAAAAGCTGTCGAACTTTAATCTTGTTTGGGAAAAATTAACTAATTTTCCATATCGATAATACGACGCTTTACAACAAGATCGAAGAGTTGGAAGAAAGATTGTTTTCGAGTTTCATCATGAAAGAAAAATAATAATCGGTTTCGAGAACCAGATCCTGTATAAAACTATCGAGGAACGTGAGTTTGATAAACACTATTATGAGCGATGGTGCAACTTTCGTCTTCAGAGAGTGCCGATACAACTAAATTACGTTACACAACAATCCCGCAATCAGACTCTCTGGTTGCGGGATTGTCATGACACCAACTACATGTGTAGCGACAAGAACATGCTTGAATAATAGGTGGTAGATGGCAACGCTCTCTATCTCGGCTGGAGCGCGAGGTTTTATGACAGCGACGGCCCGGCGCAGGGCAGTGATTTGAATCTGCGTTCGTGGAACACTTGGGGCAATGCGTATTATGCCAAAGATGCGTGGCATCATTTCAAAGTGGAGTTTACCCACAACGGCACGAATTGGAACTTTACGCTTTATCTGGACAACGTCTCTGTGGCTGCCGGCCCTTGCGATGCGACTGTTACCGGAAGTGTACAGCTGATGTTAAAGGTCGGCGCGACTGCCGCCGGCGGCAAAGGGTACTTTGACAACATCGTCTTCTACCAAGGCTAGAGCCCGAGCAAACAAGTATATGGGATCTTCAAGTCAGGTTAGGCCGTAAAGGTTAAGATTCACCTGAAAAAATAACGCGGGCTTGCGATCATCGGGGGGGGGTCTCCGCGATTACGCAAGCCCGTGTTATGTTTCAAAGCCTCAAAGAGGACGCCGCGGAGATGATCGTCTCTGCGGCACATGGTTTCGCGATGTCGAGCCATCTAATACCCGTCAAAAGGTTATGAAAAGACAGCGATTCAATAAATATTACTATAAGGTTCGGCAGTTCAGTGATTTTATAATAAATACATACGGCAAAGCCAGAGATATGAGGACAATCATTCACAGTCAGGGAAGGAAGGCTGGAACGTCATGCTATTGAAACAATATGAACAATTAACTGCGGGGGATCAAGCGCTGCGGTCAAATTGGGGACCGGAAGTTCATCGGATCGTGCTGAAGCTAGTGTCTCCGATGGCGGAAGGAGAATTGAAGCTACGCTTCTCGCTGGGAGGCAGTGGAGCTAAGGGAGAGGTGGAAGCAGAAGCATGATGGAGCACAAGTTGCACCATGATTTGGAACGGGATTTGGGCTGGGCTGATGAGGCTTGGAGCCGAGCGGAAGCAAAAATCGGCCGGAGCGCTAGGACGATTGGAGTCGCATTTCCGAATGGGACGAAAAACGGACGATACGTCAAGGGGCCGGCGCACGATTGGGTCGCCGGCTTTTGGCCGGGGCTGCTGTGGCTTGCGTATCGCGAGAACGGCGATGAGGAACTGCGACGCGTCGCCGAAGCGTGCGAGCGGCAGCTCGCGGAGACGCTGCAGACCTACGACCTGCTGCATCACGACGTCGGCTTCATGTTCAGCTTGAGCAGCGTTGCCCAGCATCGCTTGGCTGAAGGGGGAGACGGGGACGCCAAGCGGCATGCGCTCATCGCGGCCAACCTCCTTGCCGGACGATACAATCCGCAGGGTGAGTTCATCCGCGCTTGGCCGAATTGGGACGAAGAGGATCATACCGGCTGGGCGATCATTGACTGTCTGATGAATTTGCCGCTGCTGCATTGGGCCGGACGGGAGATCAAGGATCCGCGGTACAAGCACATCGCGATCCGGCACGCCGATTCCGTCCTGCGCGATTTTCTTCGTCCAGACGACTCGGTCTGCCATATCGTTCGCTACGATCCGGACACCGGGGCGCCGATCGAGTCGCTGGCCGGTCAAGGCTACGCGGCGGATTCCGCTTGGGCGCGCGGAGCTTCCTGGGCGATGTACGGCTTCGTGCTCAGCTATCGGTACACGGGCGAGGTCCGTTATCGCGAAGCCGCGCTGCGGGTTGCTCGGTTCTTCGTCTCGCGGTTGCCGGAAGACGCCGTTCCGTACTGGGACTTCTTCCTGCCGGAAGACGACCAGGAATCGATGCCGAGAGATTCGTCCGCGGCGGCGATCGCGGCGTCCGGTCTGCTGGAGCTGGCCGAGCTGCTGGAAGATGGCGGAGGAGATGGAGTCGAAAATGCCGCTTGGTGCCGGACATCGGCCGAGGGGATCGTCCAGTCGCTGTGCGACCGCTATGCGGAATGGGGCGACGAGCATGAAGGCCTACTGAGACATGCAACCGGTTACTACTCGCGCGGTGTGTATGTCGATGAATCACTGATCTATGGCGATTATTTCTTCGTAGAAGCGCTCGCGAAGCTGCGGGGACGCAAGGAGCTATTCTGGTAGCGACGATATCTGAGATTGTACAACGAGGAAATAGAGAGGATGAGAGAGATGGGACTGAGAGATTCGATGCTGCGCAATCGCTCGATCGAAGTGACTGCGGGAGGTTCGCAAAGCGACTATCCGGGCTTTACGTCGATGGCCATTCAGTTGGCGGTAGATGAAGCGACTAGCCACGGCGGAGGCATCGTGCGGTTGGATCAAGGCGTTTATGACGTGTACGGACCGATTCGGCTGACGGATCGGGTCACACTGGCCGGCGCCGGACCAGAGACGGTTTTGCGTAAGACGGACGGCTTCAAAAGCCCGTTCACAATCGACGCCGACTACGGGGAGTTGCGCGTGGAGGTGGCGGACGCCAGCGGCTTCCGCGTCGGAATGGGACTACAAATATTCGATGAATCGCAAAAATGGGGCTGGGACGAAAGCACGGCAATCATTAAAGCGGTGGATGGCAATGTGCTGCGCTTCGACCGGCATCTTGAGCGCGATTACCGCGCGGACGACGGCGGCATGGCAACAAACGCCTGCCCGATCATAGAGGCGGTGGACGTCGAACAGGTCCGCGTGCGCGACCTAGCGATCGACGGCAACAAGGCGGTCAACGAGCCGATCGGAGGCTGCCGAGCAGGCGGGATCTATCTGAAGAAGGCGCGCGACTGCATGATCGAGCGCGTCTTCGTGCGCGACTTCAATGGCGATGGCATTAGTTGGCAGATTACCGAGAATATCTCGGTGCTGCACTGCGACGTACGCGGCTGCACAGGATCGGGGCTGCATCCCGGTGCAGGCTCGCATTCCTCGCGTGTCAAGGATAATACTTGCATCAACAACGGCACAGCGGGGCTGTTCATCTGCTGGCGCGTCCAGTTCGGCGAGTTCGAGCGCAACGTGCTGGAACATAATGCCGTGTCGGGCATCTCTATCGGACATAAGGACTCCGACAACCGGTTCGCCGACAACGTCATACGCGGCAACGGGAATGGCGGCGTCTATTTTCGCCCGGAGAACGCGTCCAATGGGGCGAACCGCAACAAGTGGCTCCGCAACGTGATCGAGGACAACGACGGATTCGGATTCATCGTGAATGCCGGGTCCATCGACAATGAACTGAAGGATAATCTTATCCGCGATACGGGAGCGAGCCGGCAGACGGGGGACATCTGGCTGGCGGAAGGCGCAGATCGCTTCTTGACGTATCGGGAGTAGGCTTGAGAGACCACGTGAAGGAGTCATTGGAACATGACAAATAGACGAATAGAGTCTACCATCTCATATGCGCCTCAATCTCAGTATCACCGCCAATTTATTCGGCGGTGATTTAAACTAACATTTCGCTGGAGTTTATCGAAAGGCTCGTTAGTTCTTATTGAACTGGTAACCAAATTTCCATCTCATATTCAGTAGTTTCTTCTTTTCCGAACATATGAGCATTTACAATTTCAATTTCAGGCATTCCTTCTACTAATTTATAACCTTTCTCGTCAAATACTTTCCAAATCGCCCCATAGGTATTCGGGATTTCGTTTGAGGGACCAACATGTATAAATACTGTATATTTCTGCTTAGGAAAGGTATGTATAGTCATGCTTTTATCGATTGAGTCATAATTAACCGCTTCTAACTCAATTCCACACGTATAAAAGTAATGGTTACTTCTAGGTGGAAGGCAGATTCCAACAATTTTATCAGCATTTTTTTCAGTAATAAATTTTTTAGATTTCTCCCATAACGCTGGAATTGGATAGACAACATCATCACTCCATTTTCCTGCCGCGCTATAACCAACTAAAACAAACGATTCCTTTAGTATCTCATTAAACTCCACACTGGAACCCTCCTTATGATACTTCTCAACTTAAACTAATAATAGTAAATTAATATATGTTTATCTTGACTATTTCTGCTATTTCTGTAGAGGAGTATAAGGCTTTATCCGCGGCTTCCGTTCATAGAAGAGCTTCTTCCTAGGACCGTTTATCACTGTACATAAGAGCCGCTTGCAAAAGGCGATAATGCTCATCGTCCGGAATGACGGTTCCGTATGTGGAAGTGAAGGCAATGAACGAATAGGGCTCTATCTTGTCCTCTCAAGTTTTGGCCGGAAATCGGATATAAAAATGCAAGATAAGTCATTTATAGACTATATCCATGTCCTGAGCCACCATACAATATAGAAGGATGGATATACATACGCGATATGAAATGGGAGGATAAGGTGAAACAATTACCGGACGTTCAAATCGCTGCGGAGCAGATGTTGTTTTGTTGGAAAACCGATAAGGACCAGGCCGTACTTGAACGGGACGGTCGCATCGTGTGGCAAGGAAGTCTGCTTCCTTCTTTTGAGCTGGCGGATGAAAACGGACTGACTTCTTATACGGATGCGATTGCCTCGAATGTGTCGGCGCTTTCGGATTCTCGCTATGAGATCGCGCTTGAATTCGGCGAGTTTGGCAGAGGCTCCATTCAGGTGATTGCCGAAGCATGGGGAATCCGATTTGCCGATCTGGAAGTGGTATGGCATCAGCCGGTCTCTATCTTAGCACTCTATTTCGGAACGAAGCGAATGACGGACATGCAACGCAGGGCCGCGCCATCGCTGACCAAGCCTTTCTGGCCGAACTGGAAGGCGGAAGGGTACTGCCTGCCGTGCGCAGGCACGAATCCGACGCGCAGCTTTTGGCGTTTTTTTGATATGGGCGATGCCCTGCTGCCTCTCGGCAGCTTTGGCGATGCGATGGGGACGTCTTATGCGGCTGCTTACCCGAGGCCGCTGTATGCCGCGGCGATGGGAGGCCGTGACGGATGGATGTCGTTCGGACCCGGAGAGATCCCGGATGCGGCGCTATCGTTGCAGTTAAAGTCCGCCACCGCTTGTATGCAGTATTTATACAGGGAGGATTTGTGGGAAGCACCTGACCTGCTCAATCGAAGATGGAGCGAACCGCTCAGACTTGCCTGGGGGGTGAATGGATTCGATGCCTACGACCGGCTGTATCAAACCTTTCCGGTAAACGGTCCTAAATCGTCCATTCATGCGAAATCGTTTGTATGTACATGGGGCGATTTTAAGGAAGGGCAGTTTAATCTGAGGGCTATTACAGAACGGATTACTCGATCGGCTCCAGCCGATATGATCGTACTCGACGAATATTGGGAGACTTGCGACAGCAGCGGAATTCCGGACTATAACCGGTTTCCGGAGTTTGACCGAGATATTGCGCACATGCAGGCAGAAGGCTTCGAAATTGCAGTATGGCAGTCTATCGGCTGGATTGATCAGCCTGAGGCGTTCGGTCTGACCGATAGGGATCTGCTCTGCGGAGCGGACGGGAAGCCGAGGCTCTGGCGTTGGTCGGGCGATCCGATATACAGCCAGTCCTATCATTTCTGCTTGGATCCCAGCTCGGAGCGGACCAGGTCGTTTCTAACGGAGCGGACCAGGTCGTTTCTAACGGAACGGACCAGGTCCATCGTCAACCGGTTGAATCCCGTAGCGCTGAAGTTGGATTTCGGCTATGGCTTGCCCGGTCCGGACGTAAGCGTGCCGCGTCGTCCGGAATTCCGGGGAGAACGGCTTTGCTCGGAACTGCTCAAGATCATTACGTGTGCGGCTAAGGAAGCAAAGCCGGATATCACGATTATTTATTATGGCCTGCATCCGCTGCTTCACGACTATTTCGACGTAATCAATATCGATGATCTAGGCGACGCTGGAGACAGCGCGGAGTACGAGGCTCTTGGGCACAATCAGCGCTGCATGTGGTCGGCACTCGCCGCGCGCCGCGGCATGTTGATCAATACGTCGACAGGCTATTATTGGGACACGTTGGAGCAGATTTTGCTCAACACGGCCGTTGTCGGCACCAACGGCTTGACGCTCGGAGCTACCGATCGTACCGGCAAGGCGATGACCGCCT
The DNA here is from genome assembly GCF_059383735.1 of Paenibacillus sp. N22P23. Taxonomy (NCBI): domain Bacteria; kingdom Bacillati; phylum Bacillota; class Bacilli; order Caryophanales; family Paenibacillaceae; genus Paenibacillus; species Paenibacillus sp. N22P23. The sequence continues at coordinate 1,209,086 of NZ_JBXENT010000001.1, read as the reverse complement.
CGCAGCGGCTCCGCTGGCTTGCGCTCGACAAGTGGCGCAGGCGCGGAAGCGGATGGATTCCATTATGGCTAGACGCCGATTTCGGAGATGTGAGCCGCGAGCCGGTCATCCGATCATGGGGGCGGGTGGAATCGCATGCGGGCCCAGACAGGATAACCGCCCTTGCATTACGACATGCGTCAGGCGACGAAAAGGCTTTTCAGCAAGTGTCCGGTATCCGATTCACGGGGGACTGGGCGCTTATCGCTCAAGACGATAAGGATATCTTACATTGCTCCGAGCTGGCCTGTATCCCGTTTGCGCCTGGCACTCTTACCATTGAGGGAGCGTTCGAAGCCGTTATTGAATTCCGTCATACCGATGAGGGCGAAACGACAAAGGTTTCGACTTCCGATGATAGCGGAAAAGTGACTTTATGCATGAGCGAGATGGACCTGAATGAGATCGTCGGCGTTCTGTTAATACGAAAATAAATATATTAATCGAAAGGGGCTGGCCATGCGGCAGCCCCTTTGCCATGTGTTTTCCGGAAGAGTCGAACGCTTGGAATTGGAGATATATGGTCGTATTCCTGTCGAAAGCGCTTTATAATTAGGTGATGAGACTGATTTACTATAATACGATTGTTCGACATCGGAGAGGAGAAACTGCTCGAAATGAAAATTTTTCGGAAACCACAGTGGAAAATGACGATATTTCCGAAGCTGATCATTGCGTTCCTGCTTGTGGTCGCTCCGATCTACGGTATCGGTCTCGGGATGAACCAGCTGGGCGAGAAGAGCGTCCGCGAGGAATTGTCGAAATCGCTCAAGTCGAAGGTCGATTTCTACCTCAACTCGCTCGAGGTCGAAAATGAGCGGATGATGGGGCTGCTGCAGCAATACGCGCTTGACAAAGATATCCAGCATGCCACATTTATCAGCAATACGATGACGATCGGCGTATGGACGGAAACGGTGCAGCGCATTCAGGAAAAGCTGCAGCTGATCAAGAACTCGAGCCTCTACATCAAGACCGTAAACGCTCATATTCTGACGCTGAAGCGAACGATATCGAGCGACGAAACGATCAGCGACACGATTAATCCCGACTATGAGGCAGTCGCTACCGTATCCAAACTTCGGGGCGTCGGCCATTACTTCTGGAAAGACCGGCTGTTCATGGCGATCGCCTATCCGGGCTCCGATCTGCCGAATATGAAGGAAACCTTCGCGCTCTCGATCGAGATCAACCAGGAGATGATGAAGCAGTCGCTGCATAACTTCTCCGACTACAAGAATTCGGGGGCAATGCTGGTCGATCCGAAGAACGGCTGGATCTTGGGCAACCAATCGGACGAAGAACTCACGAAAGAACTTTCGAATTACTTGAAAAACCGTCCCGAGGGAAGCGCCGACGAAGATTATAAGCAAATCTCGGCGGGAAACAGCTCCTATTTTGTCGCCTATAAGCGCTCGCCTACGTTCGGCTACTATTTGATCGCCTACGTGCCTGCGGCCGAAATGCTCGGGCCGATCGACAAATACCGAATGCTGCTATGGCTGTTGTCGTTCGTCTCGCTCATCTTTATCGTCGCTTACTCTTACTGGCTATATCAGCTCATTCGGAAGCCTCTGCATCGGATGATCACCGGATTCCGCAAGGTGGAGGCGGGGATGATGGAGCCGATCCCGCTGCCGAAGACGCGCGATGAGTTCCTCTACTTGTTCCAACGGTTCAATATGATGACGGACAATCTGAAGGTGCTGATTCATGAAGTGTACGAGCAGAAGCTGCGCGCCCAGACATCGGAGCTGAAGCAGCTGCAGTCGCAGATCAATCCGCACTTCTTGTACAACACTTATTTTATTCTATACCGCTTGGCGAAGATGAACGATAATGACAGCGTCATCCAGTTCAGCCAGCACCTCGGCGAATACTTTCAATATATTACTCGCAACGGCTCCGATGATGTGCCGCTCGAAGCGGAGATTAAACACTCCCGCACCTATGTGGAAATTCAGAATATCCGCTTCGCCAAGAGCCGCATTACCGTGGAGTTCGGCGAACTGCCCGCAGGCTGCGGCGACATGCGCGTTCCGCGGCTCATCCTGCAGCCGTTCATCGAGAACGCGTACCAATACGGGCTCGAGACCAAGCGCAGGGACGGCAGAATAGGCGTGACGATGATCGAGCAGGATGGCAAATTGCTCATGTCGGTCGAGGATAACGGAGAGAAGCTGACGAACGCCGACTTACAGTCGATCGAAGCGAATCTAGTGAATCAGAGAGCCGATATGGAGTACACCGGTATGCTGAACGTTCACCGCCGCTTGATCATTCGGTTTGGCAGCGAGTTCGGCGTTTCCGTCGCCCGCGGCGAAATGGGCGGCATGAAAGCGACGCTGAAGCTGCCGATGCCCCAGTCCCTGAGCAAAGCTGCTGAACCCTTAAATACCAATGACGCGAGAGGAGAGTGACAGCATGTACCGTCTGTTGATCGTGGACGACGAGCCGATTATCGTCGAAGGTTTAAGCGAGCTATTCTTGCAGTCTGAATATCCATTGGAGGTCTATCAGGCGTTTGATGGCATGGAAGCATTTGCGATCGCGAGGAAGCTGCGCATCGACATTCTGCTGACGGATATCGAGATGCCGGAGATGAACGGTATAGAGCTGCAGAGGGAGGTGCTGCGTCTATGGCCGCGCTGCAAGTCGATTTTTCTAACCGGTTATAACGAGTTCGATTATATCCAGTCGTCGATTCGCGGGGGAGCGATCGATTACGTCCTGAAGACGGAAGGAGACGATCCGATCATCTCCTCGGTCGAGAAGGCCATCCGCGTCATTGACGAGGAAGTGACCTACGAAGGGCTAATCGAGAGTGCTCGCTCGTCGCTTAAGCTGGCCCTGCCGGCGCTGCGCAAGGAGTATTTGACCGGTCTGCTGGAAGGGGAAGCTTCTTCGTTCGCCGTCCGGAAAGAGCGGTTCGCCCAGTTCGAAGTGCCGCTCGATCCCGAATTGCCGGTCGTCATGGCCGTTGGACGGATCGATCGGTGGCGCGAGGATGCGACGGGAGGCGATAAAGTGCTGTTCGCCTATTCGATCAATAACATCTTCGAAGAATTTTTCGCGCATGAATTCGAATTGACGCATTTCAGAGGCGATCACGAACGGCTGATCTGGCTGTTGCAGCCGAAGGCAGAATCTGGGCATCGTCACGCGATCGCCGGTAAACCGCAGCTGCACGCGGCTTCCGCCTCGGATCCCAATCCTGAAGCTGCCCTGCACGCTTACTTGCTTGGGATGCTCGAATCCGTGCAGACTGCCTGCAGCCATTACTTGAAGCTCACGTGTTCCTTCGTCGTCTCCGGCGAGCCGTTCGAATGGGACATGCTCGCGCCTAAATACGAGCGGCTGTCGCAGTTGTTCGGCCGCGGGCTTGGACTCGGCAGCCAAATGCTGCTGTCGGACGACCGGGCGAAGTCAAGCGGAGACGAGGAAGCGCGAAGCAAGGTCAAGCGCATCCGGCTGCTCGACCAATACTTGATGCAGAAGGAACGGGCGAAATTCGAGCAGCTGTTTGATGGGATTTCGGAAGCCGTAGGCGAGTCGGCGACGCTGGAGGCGGGCTTGCCGCTCGAGGTATACTACGAGCTTGCCGCGATCTTCATCCCGCATTTGAATCGGTTCGAGGCGCTGGGCGCAGCCGACGGACATGCCATCTCGGGAAAGCTGTTCTCGATCCGGGAGCATCGTTCGTGGAGGGAAGCTTCCGACTTTTTCCGCGAGCTGGCGGATTTGTTGTTCGAACGCATGGATGGCGGAAACGAGCAAGAGACGAGCGAAGTCGTGGAACAGATTCATCGGTACGTGGAGAAGAACATCGACGGGGATCTGACGCTGAACCGTCTGGCCGAGCATGTCTACTTGACGCCTTTTTACCTCTCCAGATTGTATAAACAGAAGACGGGGCATAACATCAGCGACTATATCACGAGGACGAGAGTCGATAGAGCGAAGCGGCTGCTCGGCGAGAGCGCGCTTAAAATTCATGAAGTAGGCATGCGGATCGGATACGATTCGCCGTCCTATTTCACCCGTTTATTCAAAAAAGCAACCTTGTTGACCCCTCAGGAATACCGTGATTCGCTGAAATAGATATAAAAGGATAAGGAATGTAATTCCTTTATTATATTCTTGGCGTCTTTCTGACTGCATAATGAAAGCGTAGCACATTTTGATGCAGAATTTAGGGGGGAAAGCAGCTGATGTCGACAAATACGAAAGCGAAAGCAAAATCGAAAGTGAAAGGCTCGGCCATACTTTCATTACTGCTTATCATGATTACTGTCACAGCATGTAGCGACAACAACAACGGCAACAAATCTTCTAACGCGAACAGTACGCCAAACGCAAGCTCAAGCGCCAATACAAGCGATAATGCAAGCACGAGCGAAAATGCAAACGCAAGCCCGGCAGCAACCACTCCCGACGGCCCGACCGGCAAATACGATCCGCCGATCGAAGTCACGACGGTGCGCGCTGTCAGTTCAGCCGCGGAGCTGCCGCCCGGTGACGACTACGACTCCAACATTTGGGTCAAGACGTTCCAAGAAGATCTTGGCATTCATTTGAAGAACGCATGGAAAGTAAACGCCGAGCAGTATCAGAACAAGGTTGCCGTAACGATGGCATCCGGCGATATGCCGGACTTTATGGAAGTCGATGCTCAGCAGTTCCAGATCCTCGTAGAAGCCGGGACGATCGCCGATTTGACCGATGCCTATAACACGTACGCTTCCGATATGACGAAGGGCTCGATGGAAGCCAACAACGGCGTGAGGCTCAAAGCGGCAACAACGGCGGACGGCAAACTCATGGGTATTCCGTCAGACGGCGGAGATATCACCGATACTCAGCTCATCTATATTCGCAAAGACTGGCTTGCCAATGTGGGGCTTGAAGCGCCGAAGACGATGGAGGATGTCGTTAATATCGCCTTGGCGTTCACGAAGAAGGATCCGGACAAGAACGGCAAGAACGATACGTACGGATTAAGCCTCGACTTGAGTCTATTCAATGGCTGGTCCGGACTTGACGGCTTCTTCAACGGCTACCACGCCTATCCGTTTAATCCGACCAAGGGCTCGGCCACGAGTCTGAACTTTATTAAAGATGCGGACGGCAAGGCACAGTGGGCCGACACGCAGCCGGAAGTGAAGACCGCTCTCGGCAAGCTGGCTGACCTGTTCAAGCAAGGCGCGATCTATCCGGAATTCAGCGTCATCGACGGCATGAAGTCCGCAGAGCTCGTCACATCCGGCAAAGTCGGCATGACGTTCGGCGCGTTCTGGGTGCCGACTTGGCCAATCAATAATATGTACAATGACGTTCCCGGCTCGGATTGGGGCATCTATCCGCTCGTATCATCCGATGATCAACCGGCGCTCTCGCAAAGCATGACCGGATTGCCTTCGCACTTCTATGTCGTAAGCAAGAAGGCCGAACATCCGGAAGCTCCTATCTTGATGTTGAACACGTATATTGAAAAGCTCTACGGAAACTTCGACAAAAATTACCACACGGTTACGGTAGACGGCAAGGACTTCGGCGTCTTCGGTCTTTCCCCGGTACGCGGAGGCATGCCGGGCAACAACCCGAAAGCGGCTGCCGCGGTTCAAGCAGCTAAGCAAGCCGGCGACACATCCACGCTGAACGACGAACAGAAGCAATATTACGATCAGGTGGCCAAATTCGAAGCCGGCGACAAAACCATGTGGGCTGCGAACAAACTTTGGTCTGCTGACGGGGTATTCAGCCTCCTTGGCCAGTACAGCGACAACAACCAGGTCTTCCAATCGGCATACGTAGGCAATCCGACGACGACGATGATCGCCAAAGGTCCTTCGCTTCGCGACGAAGAAGTCAAGATGATCACCTCAATCATCATGGGCTCCAAGCCGCTCGATTACTTCGACGAGTGGGCGGCAAACTGGCTGAAATCCGGCGGTCAGGAGATTCTCGACGAAGTCAACGCAAGCGGTCAGATTCGATAAGACGTATGAGGGGGGGAGGGGCTAACCGCTAGCCGCTACCCTTTCTTTGTATCATGGCAGGAGGGGAATCGATTGAGCCGCAGAAATTGGAGATTGGAATGGCCGCTGCATCTGATGCTCGTTCCGGGTCTGATGGCTGCGTTGATATTCAGCTACGGCCCGATGGTCGGCATCGTTATCGCATTCGAGAATTTTATTCCGGTTAAAGGGATCTTTCACTCCGAGTGGGTCGGATTCGAACATTTCAAGTATATCTACCACTTGTCCGAAACAAGGGATGTTCTAAGGAATACGGTATTCATCGGATTCATGAAAATCGTCGGCGGACTGTTCGCGCCGCTCATAACCGCGCTTCTACTGAACGAGATCCGAATCAAGTACTTCAAGCGCTCCGTCCAAACGATCATTTATATGCCGCACTTTCTATCTTGGGTCATTATGGCCGGTATCTTGCTGGATGTGCTCTCTCCGACGTCCGGGATCATGAATCAATTTCTCGCGTGGCTGGGGTTTGATAAAGTGTTCTTCCTTGGCAACGATAAGTGGTTCCCTTACGTGCTGGCGGGAACAGACGTATTGAAGGAATTCGGGTTCGGAACGGTCGTTTACCTGGCCGCCATCACCGCGGTCAATCCTTCGCTGTATGAAGCCGCTGTCCTGGATGGGGCTGACCGATGGAAACAAACGCTTCACGTAACGATTCCCGCGATCTTTCCGGTCACGATTTTGCTAACAACGCTCGCGCTCGGCAACGTTCTGAACGCCGGCTTCGACCAAGTCTACAACCTGTACAGTCCGGCCGTCTATTCAACCGGCGACATTCTCGACACTTACGTATATCGGATCGGACTGGCCAGTGCCCAATATGGAGTGGCGACCGCCGTTGGACTGTTCAAGTCGGTGATCTCGCTCATCCTCATCTCGTTGTCTTATATCGCGGCTTACCGTTTCGCGAATTATCGCATCTTCTGATAAGCGGCAAGGAGGTTAGTCATGATTCAATCCTACACATGGAGTCGCAAGCTGTTCGTAGGTTTCAACTATACGGTGCTTGTGGTCTTGTCTCTTATCTGTCTACTGCCTTTGGTTAACGTCTTCTCCGTTTCCTTAAGTTCGGCCGCCGCGATCGAAGCGGGCAAAGTGACCTTATGGCCGGTCGACTTCACGATGAAGGCTTACGAATTCGTCGCGAGGAAGGATGAGTTTCTGATCTCGATGGGCATATCGGCGCAGCGCGTGGCGCTTGGCGTCGCCATTAACATGCTGTTAACGATTCTCACGGCCTATCCGCTGTCCAAGGAAGCGGCGAACTTGAAGTTCCGGACGGGATATGCCTGGATTTTCGTCTTCACGATGTTGTTCTACGGCGGATTAATTCCATCCTATATGGTCGTACGGGAATTGCATTTGATAGACAGCATATGGGCGCTTGTCCTTCCAGGGGCGCTGCCGGTATTCAATGTCATTCTGATGCTCAACTTCTTCAGGGGCTTGCCGAAGGAGCTGTCGGAGTCGGCGTTCATCGACGGCGCCGGACATTGGCAGACGCTCTGGCGCATTATCGTGCCGCTCTCGATGCCGTCAATCGCAACGGTAACGCTGTTCGCGATCGTCACGCATTGGAACGAATGGTTCCACGGGCTCATCTATATGAACGATCCTATCCACTATCCGCTTGCCAGCTACTTGCAGACCATTGTCGTCCGGATGGATATGTCTACCATATCCGACCCTGCGATGATTCTATTGTTATCGCAGTTGAACGATCGCTCGGTGCGCGCTGCCCAAATTTTCCTCGGCATGGTGCCGGTGCTATGCGTCTATCCGTTCCTGCAGCGGTATTTCATGAGCGGCATGACGCTTGGAAGCGTCAAGGAGTAAGGTGTTGCAAGGTAAGCCGTCCTTTTCTTCGGAGCAGGGCGGTTTTATTTGAGACGGGGAGGAGATCGAACGATGTTATTTGAACGTTACGGCACGTCGCGACTTGAAGAGCTTGGCTTTGGAGAGGGCCCATACGCGCCGTTCCCGAAGGCGGAAGACCGCGAAACCTGGGGATCGATCTCATCTGAGAAAAGAGAGAGTTGGCTGCGGCTTGCGGACCGTTATGCGGATTATGGGTGGCCGGCAATTAAGGTGTCGGACTATCGCGCCTATTGGACGAGCGGTGACTTGTCGCGCCTCAGTCTCGCCTACTTCGAACGGAGAAGCGTGCTCGGCATTCTCGTCATCGCCGAATGCATGGAAGGCGAAGGCCAATTTGTAGATCAAATTTTAAACGGGATTTTCGCCATCTGTGAGGAGACGACCTGGGTGCCCCCGGGCCATCGCAGCCACTGGAAGGAATTCGATAAGCAAGAGAGCATCCCTAGTAATACGGAATACGGAGTCGAGCTGTCATCTGTGGAAACGGCGCGGCTTCTCCTGTGGACCCGCTATTTGCTTGGAAGCAAGTTCGAAGCGATCAGCCCAAGAATTAACGAGCGTATCGTCCGGGAGGCGAAGGGGCGGGTACTGACGCCATACCTTGAGCACGATGATTACTGGTGGCAAGGCTTCACTCCCGGCGAACGGATCAACAACTGGAATCCGTGGTGCAACGGCCCGGTGCTGGCGGGATTCCTGCTCATCGAGGAAGATCCGGAGGTCAGAAGCGCGGGAATCGCCAAGGTGATGAGAAGCCTCGACGCGTTCATCGCGACTTATCCGGCAGACGGCTGCTGCGACGAAGGACCGTCTTATTGGAGCGCGGCGGCGGGCGGCTTATATGAATGTCTGGAGATGCTGTCGCTGGCGTCACAAGGACGTTTCGACATTTTCGGGGAGCAGATCGTTAAGGATATTGGCGCTTATATGCCCAAAGTACACATTCATGGCGATTATTACGTCGCTTTCGCCGATTGCGATGCAAAGGCGAGTCCGGCAGGCGGGGGCATATATCGCTACGGTGTTAGCGCGGGGGATGAGTCGCTCGTCCGTCTCGGCGCCAGCTTGCCGCCAAGCGGCGATCCGAGCACGCGAATTTGGTTTAACCTATACGGTTATGCGCGGGATTTGTTCGTCGAGAAGGAGAGGCTTGCGCAAGAAGGGAAGGCGCCTTATATGCGGGACGCCTGGTTCGGCGTTACCCAAGTGATGACTGCAAGGGAGCAGGAAGGCACCCAGCATGGCTTGTACGTCGCGGCCAAAGGCGGCAGCAACGAAGAGGCGCATAACCATAACGACGTCGGCAGCTTCCTCGTGTTCGCCGACGGTTATCCGCTGCTCATAGATCTAGGCACTGAGGAATACAAGGCGCAGACGTTCAGCACGCGGCGTTATGAGCTTTGGTATTTGCAATCGCAGTACCATAACCTGCCGACGGTGCGCGGGGTGCTGCAGCATTGCGGCAGGCGGTACAAGGCGCGCTATGCGGAATATTCGCAGCAAGGGGCCCGCTCCGAGCTGAGAATGGACATCGCCGATGCATATCCGGAGGAAGCCGGCATCGCGGCTTGGGAGCGTACGGTTCGGTTGGATCGGGACGGCAACCCCTCTGTGACGGTGGGTGACGTATTTACCATGAAGGATGGTGCTCCTGCGGAAATGTTCCATTCTTTGATTACACCTTGCGAGCCTATTATCGGGGGCGAGGGCAGCGGCGAGATCCTGCTGACTTACGCTCCTGGCAAACAGGCGGTCATCCGCTACGACGCCGAGCATCTTCGTGCGCGAAGCGAGAAGATCGATTACATGGAAAGCCGACTGAAAAGAAACTGGGGCGACTGCATGTATCGCATCGTTCTGGAGGAACGGCAGCCGGTCGCTGCCGGCGAGAGAACGATCGTCGTAACGCTCGATCGCGGCTGATCCGATCGTGCCTAACGCATCCGCTCTCGAAGTCGCTATTCCACCGCGGGACGGGATGAATCGTATATGTCGAATGTATCGGACCATTCGCCGGAAGTTGATGCATCGCGCACGCGGCGGAAAGATATATGAGGCTTGTCGACCATTACAGAGAGGCGTTCCTGGACCGAGTCGGATTCAAGTGCGGTTAGCGCCTGGTACCTGGTTGACAGACAAAACAACGAGGCAAAGGGAGAGCGATAATAGAAGAGCGCACTGAACGTTATTTACAAGATCAAGGACGGCATTCGCACCAAAAACCCGAGGCTCGAAGTGGTGGAGACGCGCTATTTGATTTGTTTCTCCTGCGATTGAATTTCCATAGTAGAGCGTCCTCCAGGATGATGGGATTTTAAGGGCTATGACCCGTTGCGTGCGCCCATCGCTCCCGAGGGCGCTTTTCTATTTTTAAAGACGAAATTAACGGAATGCTAACGAGCAGATTAGCGTAATAAAAGTAAAAATGTGGTATGAATTATGTATCGGAAAGGATTGGTAAAAATGTGCCAGTTAGGAGATGGTTATACGTGCTCAGAATATGGGGAAAAGTCACATTCAGAAATTATATCATCGTATTCATTGCAGCAGTAGTCATGTTAAGTGGTTTCATAATGAATAGTACGAGAGTATCGGCATGCGATTATTCTCCAGGCTATATTATCGAGCCCCGAGCGGAATCGAATGTGTTTGTCGGTAAGGTGCTTGAAGTTCGATATAATGATAGCACTGGTGGAAAAGACGTTTATTTTGAAGTGTTAAAGGTGGAGAAAGGTAACGTAAAAGCATTAATCAAAGTATGGACACCCTATTCAGATTTCGCCTGTGGTGTTGATTTCAAGGCTGGGGAAATGTATTACGTGATAACAATGTTCAATAAGAGAATTTCAACTTCTCCAAATCAAGTCTCTGTTACTACCACTAGACGTTTATTCCCCCCTGAGAAAATAAGCGAAAACGAAAAAATCGAAGGTGAATTACTTTTAGACAACTTCCGAAAACGATCTGATGCATCAGTCTCCATTAATGGAGAGGATGTAGCTATAGCTGGACCGAACGATATTTTCTATGTAAATAAAGATAACCGGGTTATGTTCCCTTTAACCGAAGGATTGATGAATAGGTTTGGAATTGAATATGTCTTAAGTGACGACAAAGTAACAGTGAAATATAAAGAGTTGGAGTATACATATGCGGTTGGGTTCGACACCGTAGTTATCGGTGAGAGAGAAAGCTTTATGGATACCGTAATGGAACATTATGATGGCATCACTTTTATTCCTGCACAACAGGTTGCAGAAATTATTGGAGCAACATTGTCTTGGGACAATAAACTAAAAAAAATAAATGTATACTTTTAATAGGCGCCTTGAAAAGTCGATGATAGACGTCATGAAGAAGTTAGTAGAGGTGTGCGAAGTGTACTTAGACTATGGTTATGGGGGATTGGAATTGAACAAACAAAATAAAAACATAGTTTACCTGATATCGGGTCCTCTCGGGGTTGGTAAATCAACGACTACGAAAGAACTTGCACGAAATGTTGAGCAATGCGTTCTTATTGAGGGAGATGTTCTCCTTGATCTGTTAAATGACGAATTATCACTTTCGTGGGAAGAGCGCTTACGACTCACATGGAAAAATATACTGGCTTTGACGAGGAATTCCTTGCAGCATGATTTAAATGTCATTATTGACTTTGTTGTTGAGGAGGAACTTGATTGGTTTTGTAAACATTTATCCGACTTAGAAGATGTAAGTTTGAAATATGTTGTACTTAAAGCTAATAAAGAAAAAATAATCGAAAGGTTAAAAAATCGAGGGGATATAGATTCCTTAGAACGTTCTTTGTTTTTATTGAACAAAATGGAGAGCTCACCTTCAACTAACAAATATAGTTATGACACTACTCTTAAACAACCCTCAGAAACGGTAGAAGAAGTCATCAAAAGCGCTCGCTTCTATGTGGCTATTGAAACCTATTAGATTAAACTAACGTTCTTTTTATCCTGGTGAAATCGGTACGGGAATACTCATCTTCTCTTTAAATATTGAATTATCTGCCGGCCCAGGCCACAGAGACTTGACATTTGTTACGGGTGACTTCCCTCCATTAACTGATGTTGTAACGGGTCAGATTCGGTAAAAGGCGCAGGATAGTGGAGTGACAATATGGAATAACTTTATAGTTTGATATGATTTCACGTGAGGTTTTTTCTTTGTCTCTGAATTTCCCGTATTTGGAACAGGATGCAATCATCGACGATCAACATTCTGATTAAGCTAATAAATAACGAAAGCTTAGGAGATTGCTACTCGGGAGATAATTGGAAAATCAGGAGGGTTCGCATGGATATCCAGCTAAATATGGATAGGATTCTGGTCTTTTCCCTGATATTGATGTTATTTGTTGCATCAATTATCTATCATGTGAGAAAAAGCAAGAAATAGAAAGAAATAGAAATTAAGCTAAAGAGAACGTTAGTTGAACAAAACAAGGAGCAGTTTGCCGGCGGCAGCTGCTCCTTGTTTTGTCGAAGTAACGGGCTACTCCCGCAATTGGAAATATTTTACTACATTGAAGATAAACACATAGTTCAACTTTGGTTCAGTTTCATAGATTAACATAAACATAATAGAAAGGAGTGAATTTTATGCCATTCACAACAGGATGGGTCACCAATACACGTGATTTTGGAACAGCTGCAACAAACATTGTAATAAATATGAAAAATGCTGATCAAGTTGATTCAGCAACAATCATTGTGCAAGTACTTGGTTCGGTTGATTCCTCTAGTTTTGTTCCCGTTTATGCACAATCATTTATATTAGCTCCAAATACCAGTCAAGTTATGACGTATTTTATTGCTGGTAATGTTGCCTATGAAGTACAATATGATCTCATGCTATTAAGTAATCAAGGTGTTATATCTGTTTTCGGGATTGACGAATTTGGGAATCTCGTAACTAACCAACGGTATTCAACACCTGAATTCACTTTTATATTCCAATTAGATCCCTTAACTTAGATTAAGCAACTTAATACTTGATCGCTTTTCAATGTTTCTACAACAAGTCCAGCAGCTTCTGGTGAAAAGTTCTATCTGTAGAGGACAAGAACATATATCCTTTAGATGCCGCGTTTCTCGCTTCCAGTGTGTCGAGAAACCCACGTTTGATATAATTGTACACCCGCGATGAGCGCATGCTTTGTCGTATTCCAACTCTAACGGTTGTGAAAGTGGTTATTTGGCATAAATAGACCCTTTTCATATTGTAACGGTTGCCAGCGAGCTTATTTGAATATTTTCCACTAGGAATCGACCCATTTGCTGCAAATAACGTCTGTCACAACCGTTAGCCTTTCAATAAGGCTTATTTTCATCAAATAGCCACGCTGACAACCGTTAAAAATTTTGTTCATAAAGCATATTAAAATAGCTCTTATGACCGTAGCAGTACAAAACATGAAGAAGATCGCCCTCCATCTAGAAAGGAGGTCGAAGGAGGCTTAACGGCTCTCGACATTCTGGCCGCGGTTCACGCGGCTTTTTTATTTTATGGATACAACTTCTTGTCCTTTCCAATAGACAAGAAGTTGTATTGTTCTCCAATAACGGACACAAAGAAGATTCCTTAGCCGTAGTGGCTAAACTATACGGGATGATGCTCGCTTTTACATTATAAAATACATCTTAATGTCCCAAAATTCGGCATTACGAGAAACGTCCTGTAAAGAATGATTACAATCATTTATAACCTGACACATGGCTGGGAAGAAGCATGAAACCATGGTATGGTAAAACCATTCCTGTGAAAGGTAGTGGTCGATGTGACTACAACAACCCTAATTTTTTATGAAGGCAGCCAATTGTTTTGGTGAATTTCGCAACGGTATCAATGTAATGACTAACGGTCAGTTAACACTAATGATTTTCACCCAATATCAGGGAGGTCATCAATATATGCAACGACCCCAAATATGGCACTATGGCCTTGTCGCGCGGGCGCATGCCGAATTGTGGACGGAAGCTGGTCCGGAAGCGGCGTACTACAAGAAGCTGATCGAGACGTCCGGACAACCGGCGCTTGATCTGGGCTGCGGTAGTGGACGCTTGTTGCTCCTCTTTTTGCAAGCTGGTCTGGATGTGGATGGCTGCGACTACTCGGAGGATATGCTTGCAGTCTGCCAGGAGCGAGCAGCAAAGCAAGGCCTTTCACCTCGACTCTATGCGCAGGCAATTCACGAGTTGGATCTGCCCCAGCGATACAGGACGATATTTGCATGCGGGGTGATTGGTCTCGGTGGAGAGCATCGTCTGACTATGCAAGCAATGCAGCGATGTCATGAGCATCTACGTCCAGGCGGCACGTTCGCATTCAACTATGCGGTGCGATGGAACGATCCGCCCGCTTGGCTGGCGAGGTTGCCTGAGTACAGGCGGGCTGAACCCGAGGGATGGCCTGCATCCAGTGAGCGCCAGATCCTGGCCGATGGCACGGAGCTGGAAGTAGCTGCCCGGACACTTGAGACAGATCCCTTGGAGAACGTCGCCACCCGTCAGATGCGAGTCCGGCTGTGGCACGAAGGAGATCTAATCAAGGAGGAAGTTCACACGCAAAGGGCGGAAGACTTTACGAAGAACGAGTTGGTGCTGATGCTTGAGCGCGCAGGCTTCAGCGACCTACAGATATTTGGAGATTTCAGCGACGAACCAGCTAACGCAGACCACAAAGACCTGATTTTTATCTGCCGAAAGTAAAGCTATAAATTAGCAATAAAGTAAAGGAAGCAAAAGCCGCTTACTGGACGAAAACCCGGCAAGCGGCTTTAATCTTAATTTAGATGAGGGAATGCGCTGCTGCTGCCCTGCATCTGCGACAGATAAGCAATCCGGTTATCGGCGATCTTTCCTTTGTTTGGAACAATAATTGACGGACGACAAGAACATCTATACAACGGAAGTCGCATAAACTGCGGCTTTTTTATTTTTTATATCGAAGTTCCAGCTAATAGTTTATCAATATCTAATGATTATTTGTCAATATGGAAGACACGCACTCGTTTGTAAAAAAAATTATAAGTTTCATGTCGGATTCGTTAGGATTGCGTAGGTTTTCGTTATAGTTGTCTACACAGTATTCGATCTAACCTAACATATCTTGTCCATCAGAGAGGTGAAAGGCAACGATAAGGGAGGATTGCAGTGATTGAATTTAAGCAAGTGGAGAAACATTATGGCGACTTTCATGTGCTTAAAGGCATCGATCTGCGAATTGAGCAGGGAGAAGTCGTCGTTGTGGTCGGGCCTTCCGGCTCGGGGAAGAGCACCCTCCTTCGCTGCATCAACCGGCTGGAGGCGATTACGAGCGGTGGTCTGACCGTGGGCGGAGTCGACGTCACCGATAAGAAGGCCGACATCAACAAGCTGCGGAGGGAAATAGGCATGGTGTTCCAGCACTTCAATCTCTATCCCCATCTGAAAGTGATCGACAATATAACGCTCGCTCCAATGAAGGCACTCAGCGTCCCGAAGCAGCAAGCGGCGGATACAGCCAAAATGTTTTTGGAGAAAGTCGGCATCGCTGACAAGGCGGACGCGTTTCCTTCGCAGCTGTCCGGCGGACAACAACAGCGCGTGGCAATCGCTAGGGCGCTGGCCATGAAGCCGAAGATCATGCTCTTCGACGAGCCGACCTCCGCGCTCGACCCGGAAATGGTCGGCGAAGTGCTGGACGTCATGAAGACCTTGGCGCACGAAGGGATGACGATGGTCGTCGTTACCCACGAGATGGGTTTCGCGCGGGAAGTGGCGGACCGCGTCGTCTTTATGGACAAAGGGCAAATCGTCGAAATCTCTCCGCCGGAGGAATTTTTCGAGCAGCCTCGGGAAGAAAGGGCACGTTTGTTTCTCAATCGCGTTCTGCGCCATTAACGGCTTGCGCACGATCGAACCATGTAACCGTACTATACACTCCCATCATGGAGAGGGGTTTTAAGCGATGAAGAAAAGAAGTTGGATGACGCTTGGCATCGTACTGACGTTTCTTTCAACGGTCTTATTGACCGGATGCGGCAGCAAAGAAGGAGGGAACAACAACGGAGCGAACGGAGATTCGCCGTCCGAGACGGCGTCGACGCTGGGCGACATCAAGAATCGAGGGAAACTCGTCGTCGGCGTCAAGTACGACACGAAGCTGTTTGGCCTGAAAGATCCGGCTAGCGGCAACGTCGAAGGCTTCGACGTCGACGTCGCCAAAGCGCTCGCCAAGGAGATTCTCGGCGACGAGACCAAGATCGAGCTTAAGGAAGTCACTTCCAAAACGCGTATTCCGATGTTAAACAACAACGATATCGATATGATCGTCGCCACGATGACGATTACGGAGGAGCGCAGGAAAGAAGTCGATTTCTCCGACGTGTATTTCAAGGCGGGCCAGTCCCTTCTGGTGAAGAAAGGGAGTCCGATCAAGAGCATCGACGACATTAAGAAAGGCACGAAAATAATGGCCGTGAAAGGCTCGACCTCGGTCGACAACATCAAAGCGAAGGTCCCGGACGCGACCATTCTGGAGTTTGACAACTACCAGGACGCGTTCAGCGCGCTCAAAGCCGGTCAGGGCGATACACTGACGACCGACAACGCGATTTTGTACGGCATGGCCGTTCAGGATCCGA
Source organism: Paenibacillus sp. N22P23 (assembly GCF_059383735.1). Classification (NCBI taxonomy): domain Bacteria; kingdom Bacillati; phylum Bacillota; class Bacilli; order Caryophanales; family Paenibacillaceae; genus Paenibacillus; species Paenibacillus sp. N22P23. The sequence goes on along the minus strand of NZ_JBXENT010000001.1, from coordinate 1,192,487 downwards.
ACTACGAGGTTGTCGGTGAGCCGTTCACCGACGAGCCGTACGGCATCGCGATCAAGAAAGGCGCAACCGATCTTCTGAACAGCGTCAACGAAGCATTGAAGAAGCTGCACGACAGCGGCGAATACGACAAGATGTACGAGAAATGGATCGGCAAAGCCCCGTCCGTGGAATAGAGGACTGCGTACAACAGGATGGGTGGCCAAGCGCCACCCATTTTCTGCATATGGGGAATAGCGGGAGGGGATAGCATGCCGGACATATCGATTTTTACGGACCATTTCGGAATCTATATGAAAGGGTTTGGCAACACGATTTGGGCGAGCGTCATTGCTTTGCTTGGCAGCTTCGCACTTGGAACGATCATCGCCGTATTCCGTATTTCGTCCGTTAAGCCGCTGCGGTGGATCGGGACGGCTTACGTCGAGTTCGTTCGGAATATACCGCTGCTGCTGGTCGTTTTTATGTTTTACTTGGGCTTGCCTTCGATCGGCGTGACGTTAAGCGGATTCGTCTGCGGCACGGTCGGATTAATGGTATATACCGCCTCCTTCGTTGCGGAAGCAATCCGGGCGGGCATCATGAGCGTTCCGTCCGGACAGACGGAGGCAGCCAGAGCGTCGGGATTGACGTACATGCAAACGATGCGGCATGTCGTGCTTCCGCAGGCGATTAAAATCGTCATTCCGCCGCTCAGCAACCAATTCATTAACCTCGTGAAAAATTCGTCGATTCTCGGCGTCTTCGCCGGATTCGATCTGATGTATTATGGCGATCAGGTGGCAAGCAAGACGTATGCGACCTTCGACACCTATATCTTCGTCGCAGCGTTGTATCTCGTTCTGACCCTTCCATTAAGCTTCGCGGCGTTGCAGCTCGAACGAAAGTTAGCCAAAAACGGATAGAAATGCCGCGAAACGCAAAATTCGAGAATAACTTTTAGGAGGATCGGCGGATGGACATTGCTGGCGCTTTCTCTTACCATAATCTCATCTTCGTCATGAAAGGTTTCGGCATCACGCTCTGGGTTGCTTTCGTCGCGATCGTGCTGAGCTTCGTGCTGGGCAGCATCACTGGAACGCTGCGTTATATGAGAATTCCGGTCCTAGCCCGCATCCTTGGCGTGCTTGTCGAGCTTATCCGGAATTTGCCTCTGCTGCTGATCTTATTTTTCACCTATTTCGCGTTGCCGGACGTCGGCATCAAATTGGGGGTCATGAGCTCGGCCATCGTCGGTCTGGCGGTATTCGAAGCCGCCATGATCTCGGAAATCGTGCGCAGCGGACTAAGCTCCATCCCGAAAGGCCAGGTCGAAGCCGCCCGTTCGTCGGGTCTCACTTACTCGCAGACGGTTTGGCATATCGTGCTCCCGCAGGGACTGAGGCGCATGGTGCCGCCGATCGTGAGCCAGTTCATCTCCCTGCTCAAGGACACGTCGCTTGCCATCGTTATCTCGCTGCCTGAGCTGATGCATCATTCCAAGATCGTCATCGCGCAAAATTTCGATTATACCATTCCGATTCTGGCGCTTGTGGCCGTCTTGTATTTTGCGGTCAACTACGCGCTATCGCTTGCAGCTAGGAGCCTGGAAAACAAATGGGGCTAAGCATCCAAGGATTTTAGAATCCTGATGGGAGTCATTCCTATAGCCATACAAAATTGGTCTAAATCCGAAAGCATGCAAATTACCATCGTCGCTATCGTCGTAGCGGTTGCCGGGGAATTCAAGATCAACCCGTTCATCGGCGAGGTCTTTCGCATCGGTCTTGGCTGCAGCTCCTTTCTGTTCTTACTGCTGTTGATGAGCCATCTGCCTTATTGGCGTACGGGGATCGCAGCAGGCGTGACGGTGCTGCTATTTCGGGTATCGTTCGACGCAGCCGCCACAGCTGGGACATTCTATCTTCTGGGCAGCGTGAAGACGCACTTCTCCGCCATGCTCTTTTATGTGGTCTTCGGGGCCGGCATGGCCCTCATTCAACGCAGCATGCATCAAATGAATCCGCTTATTCTCGGCGCGTGCGTGTCGCTGATCGACGTGGTCTCCAATGAAGCGGAGCTGCTGATGCGTAGCGCGGCTTTCGGACTACCGTATTTTCAGATGAATCAGTGGATACTGATTTCGGTCATCGCCGTGGTGCGCAGCTATTTTACGACGGGCATCTACAGCAGCATCGCCGTGCACCAAATGCGAAGCGTTCACGCCGAACAGCAGAAACGGATCGAACAAATGATCAATGTCGGCAGCGGGCTCTATGGCGAGGTCTTCTATTTGCGCAAATCGATGGATGTAATCGAACAGATTACCGCGAAGAGCCACGATCTGTACGGTTTACTGAACAAGGAGGGGTTGTACGACTTTGGTCGGACCGTTCTCGGGATCACCCAGCAGATTCACGAGGTGAAGAAGGATTCTCAGCGCATCCTGGCGGGATTGACGAAACTGGTCGACCTGGAGAGCGCCCCGGAAATGACCTTGACGGAGATCGTCGAGCTAGTGAGAAAGTCGAATGGCGAATACAGCCGTATGCTTAAGAAAGAAGTGCGGATTGAGAAGGATGTCGGTATCGATTACCTGACCGCCCACTACATCCCGCTAATCACCGTTCTAAACAATTTGACGGCCAACTCGGTCGAAGCGATCGAGCGTCATGGAACGATACGCATCCACGTACGCGAACGCGAAGGAGATACGTTGTTTATCGTCAGCGATACGGGGACGGGGATCGCCGAACAGGATAAGGATATGGTATTCGAGCCCGGGTTTACGACCAAATTCAATCAGGAAGGCGTCGCGGCGACCGGCATCGGCCTCTCGCATGTTCGCGATATCGTCGGCTCGTTCACGGGCAGACTTCTCCTGACGGAACCGAGGCGGGACGCTGAAACCACGTTCGCCGCTGCTTTTCCTACCTTTAAGTTGAAGAAGGGAGTGTAGGTGCAATGCTATCGTTCTGTATTGTCGACGACGATGCGGTAAGCAGGCGGATGCTCCAGACGATTATCGAGAAAGGCGGCGTTGGTGAGGTGGTCGGAATGGCGGCGGGCGGGGTTGAAGGGAAGCGGCTTGTAATGGAAGAGAACCCCGATGTCGTCCTCATCGATCTATTGATGCCGGACCAGGACGGAATAGAAACGATCGCGAAGCTGAAACGGGAAGGGTACGAGGGCAAGTATGTCATGATCTCCCAGATTGAGAACAAAGATATGATCAGCAAAGCATATCAAGCGGGCATTGAATTTTATATCCAGAAGCCGATTAACCGGGTAGAAGTCAAAGCCGTGCTCGGGAAAGTATGCGAGCAATGGCGATTAGGCCGTTATCTGAAGGAAATCAAACAGTCGATCGCGAAGTTGGATGACCTGAATTCGGAGCCCGTGAGCGCTCGGAAGAAGCAAGATGCCAAAGAAATCATGCGGGTAATCTTAGTGGACATGGGCATCATCGGGGAGAGCGGAAGCCATGACATCATCGAGATGATGTTATGGCTGATTCAACGACATCAGGGCAGGGGCCTCCCGCCGCTGAAAGCGTTGTACGAGGTGGGAGCCCGAGTGAGCAAACCGGAAGGCGGCGAAATCGAGAAGGAAGGGAAGGCGGTCGAGCAGCGCGTTCGTCGGACCGTCATCGCAGCTTTATCCAACTTGGCGAGCATCGGGCTCACGGATTACAGCCACCCGAAGTTCGAGCATTACGCACCGCTTTATTTCGACTTCGAGGACGTGCGTCTCAAGATGCGGGAAATCGACGAGAAATTCCCGCAGGAGAAGCGCAAAGTCAATATCAAGAAATTTCTTCAAGTGCTGTACCTGGAGACGCTTGATAAAATGAAAAATCAGTAAAATAGTCGATCTCCTCATGTAGGGAAGGAATGAAGAGTACGTTTTGTTGTGATTCAGGCTGAGCGTACACAAAAAAGAAACCGTCCACGCTCAGCGAGTGCTGTGCCGGGACGGTTTTTTTCCGTGGTGCCGCGAGTCACGTATTCGCTTTGCCCGTATAGACATTGATGTGGTCAATATGCGCGATTTTGCCTTTGGCGACTTTACTTGGGCCGACGAATTTCAGTTCGTATGCTTTGGATGGATGGTAAACATAGATTTTGTCCGTGCCGGTGAAGCGGACTTCCTTAGGCATGCCAAGCGTTTTGATGACGGACGCGAAGGTCAGCGATTTGATGCCTCCCGTCCGATCAATGGACGTCCCAAAATTTCGCAAATCATAGATGACGCCGGATTTATTGACGCCGAAGCTGTATTCGCCTTTTCCCATGCCCAAATTGTACGCTTCGTAATGGTTGCCTTTCAGGTCACCGCCTACATCCGGTTCGCCCCATTTGTAATGAACGGCGGAGATCGGCGTTTTGCCCGCGATGGCGTTTAAGCCTGGGATTTTTCCTTCGCTCGCAAGCTTGTAAATGCTCTTAATATAGTCATTCTGTGCGTTCGTGCTAGCACTAGCGCTGGCTGCTGCCGCGTGGACATTCGAATGTGAGATTGCCGTCATGGAGCTTACCGCGATCAATCCGGTCAAGGCCAGCTTGGCGGCTAATTTATACGAGTGTTTCGATTTGTACAACATTTAGAATTTCACCTCTTATTATTATTGGAGACAAGGGACGGTTGGCTTGGCTTACAACCTCATAATACCCAGACCAGCCTCGAAAGGAATGTCAGAACGGTAAAGAAACAGTTACAAGAAGGTAACGAGAGATTCGACCTGTAGGAATGTGAAATGATAGTTTCCGTCTTACTTTCAGGTGAAAATAGTGAAGATAGTTATCTTATTAGGATGCCAATCCGTGGTGGGCGCAGGTCTTATCTACTTGGTGCTTATCGTCGCGGGCTTAATTACGCTGCTGCCAATGGTGAACGTGTGGGCCATTTCGTTCAGCGAAGCGCATGAGATTTACAAGAACCCCATGATGCTCTGGCCCAAATCGTTCACGCTCGAATCATTCGGGATTACAGTATTCGTCACCTTGGTGGGTACCTTCTTAAATCTTATATTTACGGCAACAGGTGCATATGGTTTATCGAAGACTCATATTCCGGGCCATCGGTTTTTGTTATGGATCGTCATTATCCCGATGCGGAACTTCTTCTGGAGCAACCCGGAGAGTTTGGAGGAGTCGGCCCGTATCGATGGGGCTTCGGATATGCGCGTGCTATGGAGTATTATTCTGCCGTTGTCCAAACCGGTTATTGCAACTGTCCGGCTAGTTCTATGTAGTCGGTCATTGGAACGACTTCTACTCCGGGCTTTTCTAGGCTCCGTCAAAGGTTAATCAACTATTCATGGCTATGAAAGAGAGGTTGATGGTTTTATGAGTACGAACGCCGTCCAAACGACGAAAGAGGAGATTCTGGCGCACTACAAGGAAAATGGCTTCGCCGTCATTCCGAATGCGTTGTCGCAGGAGGAACTGGACTACTTGAACACCATGGTAGAGGCATCCTTGAAAGAATCGCCGGAGCAATGGCATAAGCCGATTGAAGGCGCGGTCGGCACGGGCAGCTTCCTCGCGAAGCATCCGCTTGAGATGGATCGATTCATTCGTCATCCCAAAATCTTTCCGCTTATTCAGGAAGTGCTGCTTGGAGAGGCGCGTTTTGCTCAATTTGATTTTCGGGATGTTTCCGCGGAACGGGCGAGCGCCAGCGAGATGAATTTCCACCGGGATATCAGCTATTACGGCACGATAGGCGGGAAAATCTTTGATCCGGAAAATCCGTATATCAGTACGTATACATGTGTCATCTATTATTTGTCGGATGTTCATGAGTGCTGCCCAGCGTTCTGTTTAGTACCGAACAGCCATATGTATGGAACGCTTGATGAAGCGAAGGCAAAGCAGGGGGAAGCTTACCGGGAGATCCCGATCCGGGGCAAAGCCGGTACCGCCGTGCTTTACAATATTACGACGTATCATACGCGAAAAGGCGGGAGCGCGGATTGTACGCACGGGCGGCGGACGATGCATAACTATCATTCTCGGGCGACAAGCTACCCGCTGACGAACTGGGCGACGGTACCTGAAGTGCTTGCGCTAAGCGATGATCAAGATACCCGGCTGTTTTATTCGCAATGGACGCCTAATCAAGTGAAATATGCAAAAGAGAACTATACGAAACCAATCCCTCCCTATTATCCGGTTCATATGGTCAAGTAGCCTCGATGAGGGCCGCTCAAGCAGCGGCCTTTTTTGTCGATTCCTAATTTGGACATGGATGGTGATTAAGGAATTAGCGGGAAGCTATCGAGAATGCGGCGCTCATACGAAGCAACGATGGCACAGATGGAAGACGATCGGCGGTTCAAGAATTCTCAATAGAAGATCGAGAAAATGATGCTATACTAAAAACTGAGCATGCCAAATAACCCTCCAGTGCTGAGTTGGAAAGTTTGGTTTCATTTGTTAGCCGTTTGTTTATACAGGCGATCATTGCTACTTTGTGGGTTTTTTGGAGGGGAAATTCAAATGAAAAGCAAGCTGCTAATGACACTTGTTACTCAGTTAACTTTTTGCTTTCTTTTTTCGTCTTGTGATTCCAATAATACATCATTTGAAGTAACGAAAGAAAAGATTTCGATTGAAAAAGCCAAAAAACTGATATTAGCAACTCCGGATATATCTCAATCGAGAAAAACGGATATTGAACTAATGGAAATTACTCCCTCTACTATTTGGGATCAAACAAAGTGTCAGCTTTTTAAAATTGTAGATAATTATAAGAACTCGGAAACGTTTATCGTGGTGAATCAAAAAGCTGTTCATATAGGTAACGGGTTTGGCGGGTTCGGCCTAACAAGCGCTGTACCATACGATGTCAATAAAGACGGGATTTTGGACATTGTATATGCCTATTCATGGGGATCAGGCATCCATCGCTCTGTTATTTCGTGGCTCGATATCAAGAGTTTTACCGAGCATCATATTGAAGAAATGCCTGACAGAACGGTATCTAGAGCGGATGATTTGATATTGAAAATTGAAAATAATGAAGTCGTAGTTTATCGCATTGCAGGTATGGATGAAAGTAAAATCAATTTAGAACGTTTGCGATTATACCCCTCAGACAAGGATATCGAATACATGGCACTAGAAAAGGAAGGGACATTGGTTTGGAAAAATAATGAATATTACAATAAACATTAATGAAGCTAGAATGTCGATAGTGGACTCCTTGACACTTTAAACTGTAACTAATATAATTACAGTATTAAGAAGGACGGCTAACCGGGCAAACTGCTTATGCAACGTCCTCTTTTCTTAACCAAACTGTAACTAAAATACATACAGTTTGGTTGTCCATTCTAAAGACAGGTGGTGCAGACGATGAGCTTTGCGATCAGTGATTGGGTACAAGGCAGAACGAAGGACGGGGAACTTATTCAAGGATTTGTTACGTCGATGAACGAAAAACAAAACACTGCAAGCGTTTATATCGTACTATCCGATCACGATGCGGCGGTCGGCACTACGGTCGCTGTGTTGAGCAGCTGGATCAAGAAGCAGCCGGAGGTGCAGGTGCTGGACTACGAGGAGCCGATCCTAGACTTTATCGAGCTGGCGCTGGCCACGCGTGACGAAGAATGGTTCGCGGAGCTGACGAAACGGCTGCACGAGGTGGTACAAAAGAAAGCGAGCGGCAGCAACAAAACTCCGATTCTGTATAACCGAAATAGTTTCGGCCGCAGCTCGATGAGGTTTTAGAGCCAAGGTACAATTATTATGACGATAAACAATACATTGAGAACTATGTTAGAAAATTAAAAGACCCCTTTAAATTTCTATGTGATGCTTATAGATTCAGGTAAAGGTGACTCGAGAACCGCCGCTTAGTTACAAGCCAGCGGTTTTTTATTATCTAATGAGAGAAAAGAGAAGAATCTGTCGGGTGACAAGAACATTATCTCATTTCCGAGGATAGGCAGGGAATCGTATAATGAAGGTAGCCAGCCAGTTGCACGTCTCCACTTTAGCCTAGCGATTCTCGCTCCCATGTCTCAACAGGTCATAGACCTAAGTTCCTTTAAAGAAATGCTCATTTCGTATCCAATTAAAAGGAAAACAGTTCTTTAATAAAGGAGTTGTATAAAATGAATGAAAATAAAGGTACAGAAATAAAACGTTCTTCAAAAGCAGAAAACATTCTACCTCAGATCAATAGTAAAACTAAGCTAGGCGACTTACGAATAATCGCAAAGGACATTAGAAAAGATCACGAACTAGCTATGGAACTTTGGTCAACCGAAGAGTTTTTGCCCAGACTATTAGCAATCTTAATTATGGATAAAAAACTTCTTTCACAAGAAGTGCTAAATAAGCTTGATAAGGATATGCAGACTCACACTTTTGATGAGCGAAATAACTTAATGGATTGGTTAATGGCTAATCAGCTCACCAAAGACAAGAAGACAATTGCATGGATGGAGTCATGGGGAAATAGCCCTTCTGCTCTTCAAAGGCGAGCTTTCTGGTATTATCAAGCGCGATTGAGATGGACTGGACAAACACCGCCTGATAACACCGCAGACTTACTATCTACATTAGAAGCTTATATTACGCAGGAAGAACCGGAAGTTCAATGGGCTATGAATTTCACCGCAGGCTGGATAGGCGTTTATGATGAAAAGAATCGTGCACGTTGTATTAAACTTGGTGAGAAAACGGGTCTTTACAAAGATGAAATCGTAGCAAAAGGATGTACTCCCAGCTATTTACCGGAGTTCATTACGATTGAAGTTAACAAACGACATAATAATAGTTACATTTGAAAAATTTATTAAGGATTAATGTAAAAATAAAGGAATTCAAAGCGTTAATTATGAAAATTGTAATAGGCTTGGACCGAAAAATAAAGAAAACTTTGATGAAGCTGCCGGCAGAATCGGCGGCTTAATTCCGTTAACGGGCAGAATACAGTAATGGAGTACCATTCCATAAGCACGAAAAAATGGTATTGTTGATGTTACTCAACATTGGACGGCTATGTAAGCTGTCACATCACACTAAAGTGGAGGGTAATATCTTTGATGAAAAATAAGTTTGACTCTGCGAAAAAAGCTCTTTGATTTCAGTAATATTGCTTATTCTAGTTGGTTTAAGTGTTCCAATTAGGCGAACGTAACATAATTTACAAACAGAACGTCTATGAAGCATCAAAGAAAATAGGGGAATATTTAATGGAATTTCGAATGTTTGTTTTACTCTTTGCTTTTGTGTTCGTTGTAACAGGCTGCGCAAACGAAAAAATCGATCAAATTAATATTTATAAAATGAAAAGCTTTCAAGAGATGGAGCAGAATTCATTAAAAGTAATTACGGATACAGATGATATCTCCGTTTTCAGCAGAGCATTTAAGCATGCAACAAAGAACCCAGGCATAGCCGATATGGCAGACCCACAATATAAAGTTGAGTTGGGCAAAGAAACCTATTTTCTTTGGATAACTGAAGAGGCTGGAACAATTGAGAACGTAAATCATACAAATACCACTTACTCCATATCAAAGAAATCGGCTGGAGAGGTTTACCAACTTGTGATGAGCTACTATTAAGCTAAAGGTGAACGATACTTGAACGGCTGCCAAAACACTTCAAACTAATGCATTAATTTAGGCATGGCAACAATATGTTTCTAAAGTTATGAAGAGCTATAATTTCTATCTCCGTAGAGAGGTGACTACACATGAACCAAAGACCGTCAGAAGAAGAATACGCCGGGGACTCCGGCGAGTATATCCGGTTGGTGCCGGAAGGCAACATCATCGACATTCTGCTTGCCCAGGAAAAGCAAATGACCGTGCTGCTGGCCTCTTTGTCCGAAAGCCAAGGTGCGTATCGGTATGCGGAAGGGAAATGGACGCTTAAGGAAGTCGTGGGCCACATCGCGGACGGGGAACGCGTCATGACCTACCGCCTGCTCCGGTTCGCAAGAGGGGACCAGACGCCACTGCCCGGATTCGACCAGGAATTATTAATGCCTCCTTTCGGAAGCTGGACAATTGCGCAATCGGCCGAAGACTATCGGGCGGTAAGGCAATCGACGATCACGCTGTTGCGCGGGTTACCGGCGGAGGCGTGGTCCCGTAAGGGCACAGCCAACGACGTAAGCATTACGGCGCGCGCCCTCGCGTACGGCATTGCAGGACACGAACTTCATCACATGGGGGTCATCCGAAATCGTTACTTGAGATAATCGTTCGGAAGATCGGGACGGAAGCTTGCGCGGACAACGCGGCTTCCGTCCTTACTATGACCCGCCCTTCTCACCCGGTTTGGACAGTTCTCAACGGAAATACATCGTTAAGCTAACGAGGACCGATAAATCAAAACTCTGAAGCAGCAGCCGGCCAGAATGATCGGCTGCTTTTTCGTTACAGTAAGCGAGATGAAAAAAAGCCGTGCTTCGAGCAGTTATATGCAAAAATCTGCATAGGGGAACTGGATATGCGAGGAATATTATTGTCGATGACAAGAACATTGTCCGATTCCCGATTCGTGATAAGAACATGATCCGATTGCCGACAATCAGCCGGCTAGTAATAAATGGTTTACACGGGAACGTATGTGCGCTATTATGAGGGTGAAACCAAATAATGGATATCCAACTAATTTTTAATTAACTCAGCATCTACTAGAGTGAACTAAAAAACAGAGTATAAAAAGGAGCTGTCATTTTGACTTCAAACGAATCGATCAGAAGAGGCGAATTTGGATTAACGTTCCCTGTACGTCTAGTATCCGATGTTAGAAAGTCTCAGGAATGGTATCGCAATGTGCTGCAATGTCACGACATCAGCGGCTATGGACATGCAACTCGGGGAGACGGGGGAGGCATGGGACTTATTGTCATCACAGCCGCTTCACCGGACCATATTCGCCCGAACGCAGTCGCACAGAAGCACAAGGATGAACCGGCGGAAGCGGCAAGCTCGGAGTATGGCTGTGATTCCTTGGTTGAGGTCGCGTGGGATAACCTGGCTTACATCGTCGAGGAAGTACGCAGCAGAGGCGGCAAAATTACGGTAGAGCCTTATGAATACGCGCACGAAGGCCGGCTTCATAAGAAAGCAAAAATTGCCGATTATGACGGATATAACATCGTTTTGAGCGCCAACCGGTCGCAGACGGATGAACCGACTTCGTACCAGTCAGAAGATAAGTTTATTAAGACGATTCAAGTACGCCTTGTTTCCGATTTGAAGAAGTCGCTAGACTGGTACAAGAACGTGCTGGGATGCGACGAGGTGAATGACTCCGGGTACGCCAGACGGGGAGATCCAGACGTGCCGTATCCTGTAATGGAAGTGATTTTACAGCAGGCTGTATCCCCACAGGATGTGCATCCGAATGCGACGTCCGCTAAAGTTAGAGGCGTTGAAGGTTTGTGGGAAGGCCCTGATCACCCGTGGGATACTTTTGTTCATGTGCCGTGGGATGATGTGAGGCTTATCGTTGAAGAAGTGAGAGCCAAAGGGGGTACAATCGGAACGGAACCGATTGAATTTCACGGAGATGAATGGGACTCTATCAACGCGCGAATTATGGACCCGGATGGGTACAGCATTTTTCTTGGAGGCATGAGAGGGAAAGACGAAGCCTAAAAAGCTGCCGACACGTTCGGCGGCTTCATTACGTTAATTGGCAGGATAGCGTAGTCACTTAGCGAATACCTTAGGTATGGCGAATTTACGAAGTTCGCACATCATTGCAAGTTTAAATCAAAGGTGGTTTACATGAAACAAGCTGATGTAAATAAATTGGTGAACAATCAAATAAAAGTTCAAGCAAAGAAATTGAATTGGAAATTTAGTTCGGGATTTGCGTTTATACATAGGGAATCATTATTTTTTGTTGTACTTATAAATCCGAATGCAAGGAATCATAAGATTTCCTATAGCTTAAATTATAAACTATTTGATTTTGATAAAATTTTTTGGGATTTAGTAGACCTTAAGGAAAACAACGATTTTCCACTGAGTTTTCATGCACAAGGTGCCTGGACTGCACCAACAATGCAAATAAATAATGAAATATTTGAGATCCGTGATTGGAATGACACTCAAGAATTAGATCACTTACTTTCAAGAATTTTGAATGAAGCTAATGAAATTTCTCTGGAAGTTTCAAGAAAAATAAATAATGTTGAAAAGAATCTTGAATATATCGAAGAACTTTATAAAGAACAATTAATAGAATACCCTTTGAGTAAATTGAATATTTTTAAAGAACAAGTAATGACTGCTGTCTTAATGAATGATTATTTAACTGCTCAAAGAATCAGTGAAAATCGAATAAATGAAAGGGATTCTGGTGGATTTATGAATGGAAATAAATCATTCTATGAAATGACTATCGATTATTTAAAAACTAATGTTAAATAATAAGTGTTTGAGCAGAAACATAGATGCGGAAACGTCCACTAATACCCTATTCACGCTTCTGGACATTCGCCTCTCATCCTTCTTTATTGAAGTAACGGGCACGATAGTTGAATACGAACGGGCAGCACACACAGGGAGGAAGCAGATTGATTAATCTTGTGCGCAATGAAAATATGAAGATCTATCGACGGACGAGAACGTGGATTCTGGTCGGATTTATGACAGCATTGGTGCTTTTTGCCAATATTTTGGAATGGCATTCTGATGGAAAACAATCGCAAGGCGAAGGCTGGCGGGCGGAGCTTCAGCAGGAGAAAGAGCACCGAAACGAGCTTTTGTCAAAGCCCGAGCTGGCTGAAGAAAGCCGCACGTATAACCTACAGCGGATTGCCCTCATCGATTATCACCTGGAGCAAAGTATACCCACGACTGAAGGCACGATGTGGGATGGCATAAACGGTTCGGCCTCAATGGTGCTCGTGATTACCGTGATCACAATCATCATCGCGGGAGACATCCTGGCAGGCGAATTCTCGTCCGGCACGATCAAGCTGCTGCTCATCCGGCCGGCTAATCGCCTTATGATCCTAATAGCCAAATATATCGCATCATTGATGTTCGGCATGCTTTTGTTGCTTACGCTTTTTGTCGTATCCGTCACGGTGAATGGTATCTTATACGGCTTTGGGGATCTGAATCTGCCTTTGATCGAAGTGACGCATGATGGGTATGTTGTCGAGAAGAATATGGTCCTCAACCTGTGGAAAACGTATCTGCTTAACGGGGTATCCACGATCCTGTATGTCACCATGGCCTTTATGATCTCGTCCGCTTTCCGAAGCAGCATCATGGCTATTGCGTTTTCCATCGTTAGCATGTTTGCGGGCAATATTCTTCTGGAGGCACTGCAGCGGTTCGATTGGAGCAAGTACCTGTTGTTTGCGAATACAGATCTCACTCAGTATCTGAGTGGGAGACCTTTTCAGGATGGTATGACGCTTTCGTTCTCCATCGGAGTGCTTGCGGTCTACTTTCTTGCATTTAATCTGATTTCCTGGCTTATGTTCACGCGAAGAGACGTGGCGGCTTAAGCTGCCTACGGTTTACACATCAGACGCAGTATTACAATCTCACTTATAATCATGGTAAATGGGAGAAGCTTGAAATTGGAGCCCCTCAACGCAGTAAACCGCCAAAAGCCGCCGACAAGCGGCTTTTTGTATTTTAAAGCAAATATTCAACTAGTCAAACAGCTGAACAAATGTATCCTAGGAAATGGAAAGCGTTAAGCTAAGGGGGGACGATAGCTTAACGAACAAGGAGCAGTTTGCCAGAGGCAGCTGCTCCTTGTTCGTTGAAGTAATGGGCAGGAGACAACTAGCAATAGGGTGCAGTGCAATATGATCGGCTGCCTTTATTCAATTCAACTGCTTAGCTCTGCAAATTTACGAACGAGGCATGTTCTTTATCGAAATAATAACGTCGATAGTTGCTAACGTGACCGAAAAAGTAACGCGTGATGCTGATTAATCGCTTTACATTCAGATCCTTGTTGTACCAGATCGAACGGATTACATTCTTCTGTCTATAATGTTGATCAATCTCAGCCAACAATGCCGGGTCGGAGATGTAGCGCCTCAATACCATCCTCGGCACATTCGTCCATAGCGCAAGAGATTGCCCGTACACGCAATCGTTTTCTTTGCCGTAAACGACTTGGTTTATGAGCGCTTCAATCATGTTCAAACCCGCTGCACGGACAAACAAACTACTTCTACCTAATCGCGGATTAATTTCAAACATCATATATTTACCCGTCCTGCTGTCGAACTTCATGTCAATATTGGAAAATCCGACATAACCGATGTTTTCCAAGAATGCCTTGACCTTAGCATAAATGTCCATATCGAAGCGGCTTATGATGGCGGCGTAATTTCCGAGCGTATTCGGTGCGTACTCTTCGAGTACGGGCTGGCCGAGACACATCATTTTAACATTACCATGGTCATCGGAGTAGCTGTTGATTACGCGCATGGCACTGTCGCCGCCCGGAATAAATTCTTGGATGATCAATTTCCCTTTATAATCGGACGTATTCATATTGCGGATCATCGCTAAATAATCTTCTCGCTTGTCAAAGAAGAACACCTTTTTCTTACCTTCAAAGTGACAATGAAGGTATTCAAACGCATTGCTATTCTCGGGCTTTACTACAATCGGAAATTGAAAATCCATGCGATCTAACGCGGATTCACGTTCGTACGGTTCACAAACGACTGTCTTTGGGTAGTCTAAGCCGAATCGTTCGCACAAGGCATAAAACTTATCTTTTGTATCGAGCGTTTCCAGCAGCTTGTCCGATAGGAAGTGATTTGCTACCAGCCCTTTGAATTTGTCATAATGGCGCGATAACATCCCTGCATAATAATCTGAACAAGGAATGACGATCAATTTCCGATTTGGTTCGGCATATTTCTCCAAGATAGACAACAATGCGTTAGGGAATATGTCTTCTTGGTCGAAGCGGTCAATTTGGACGAGTTCGAACAAAGTGCTATGCATGGTTGGAATCAACAGCCGCGTACAGAGCAGTAGCGGTTTAACCTCGTAGGTTTCGTGGATAAGTCTGACATTACCGTAGGCGTTCTCATCGCTGCCAAGTATAATGGGTAGAAAATTGTGACGATTCATAAGTTCTCCTTGTTTACAAGTTCTTTGTTCTTATTATAGCTTATTTAAGTCCAAGGATCTGGGATGTTCAAGCGAATGGATTGCCCGACAGCGGACGTTTCTAAAATCGGTGGCCTGTTGAGCTAACGGGCAGGATCCATGGCCAAACGCATCCTTTTAAAGGACTCCATTTTACGACTATTATTCAATGTTTTGTTTTTATATAAAGTCCTTTATAATCCTTTTTTTGGTGGCATTGTGTCCAAGCTATAGTATGAAAAAAACATATGATACTATTATTAACTTCCAGAAAGGAAAATGCAGTTTCATCAAGTCTAACGTTAAGAAGGGATGAATAAATGGCATTATTATCAACCGGTCCAATTATAAACGAACCTGTAGATGGGATGAGACCAACTCAACAAGTCACGATTAAAATGGATAACCGCGATCTTGTTAATTATTCTATCATTCTACTAGAGGGTTATGTTTTAAACGGGACCCGGTCGTTGTATGTACAGGAATTGTTCTCCATCCAACCTAATGCAGTTGTTACAAAAAACTATTCAGCAAATTTTGACACATTCCAATTCGTTTTTACAACAAGTGGTCCAGCAGCAGACAGTACTGAAATTTCTTTTTGGGGAAAAGATTTATCCGGACAGTTAGTAACAGCTCATCGTCTTGTATCAGATGAACTTTTGGGATCAGGCACCGGACCTCAAGGATCTACTGGACCTACTGGAGCAACTGGTGCAATGGGAGTAGCGGGAACGATAGGAGCGACGGGGGCCACAGGGGCAACGGGATCAACGGGTGAAACCGGAGCAACAGGAGCCACGGGAGACACAGGTCCTTCTCAGTTACTTGTGAATCAGACGGCATTTGTTGATTCTCTGTATGGTAACAACGCAACAGCCATGCTTGATGACATGACCAAACCATGGCAAACGGCTGCTGCGGCTGTGGCTGCTGCTCCATCGGGCACAACAATCATAGTACGTCCTGGATCCTATACGGAGACGAATTTGGCCAAAGATGGGATCAGTTGGGTATTCGAGAAGGGGGCCGTAGTCACAGCAGTTGAAAATCTTTTTGATGATCTGGGGATCGCGATTGATTTTGATGTGCTTGGTGAGGGTCAGTTTCTGACCAATGGAGCAACGATTGCGGGCAGTTCCATTCTTCAAAGCACTGGTGCCAGCACGATCCACTTTGAATGTGAATCTATGCTTGATACGGTAGGCAATACGATCAATCTCACCGGAGGCGGCAATTACACCATCAACGTCCAGGAGAGTATCACGAACAGCTTCATCGGAGGTTCTGCGCTTGTGATTTCAAGCGGAACATTGTTTATGAATGCTTTTGAAATTACGAATGATACGAGCGGTACAGATGATCTCATTCTGTTTACGGGGGCAGTACCGATTAGTGTGAATCTCGAAGCCACGATGATCACTAGCGGGGGCAGGGCTATATTGGTGAACAACAGCGCCCCGAATCAAACATCGCTCATCACCATGCGCACCCGAACCATCCAGACCAATTCCGGACTTATCCTAGATGTCGCCTCTGTATTTTCCGGAAGCATGATCAGCTACTCCATAGCTTTGGTAGGCGTTACTCAAGGGGTATCTGTTCTAGGTGGCTTGGTTACTTTGAATTCTTTTATTTTGGAAGTCATAAATTTAGCTTCACCAGCACTCGTTCTTGGAGGGTCAACTCTCTTCTTAGGTGATTTCAATCGAATATTTAGTCAAGATCGATGTATCCTCATGCAAAATGGGGAGGCAGTTATCCACACCAAAATAATGAACTCCTTCCAGACAGTGTCCTCAGTCATCGATCTTCAAGGCGGTCAAATGAGATTGCAAGCAGATCTTATTTCAGGCGAGTCAGGCTGTATTCAAGTAACTGGAGGCAGTCACAAGCTGACTGTCATGCAGATGTCGACCAATGGACTGACGGTTCCGGCAGTACGCGTGGCCAATAATAGCATCTTATTCCTCAACTTCCAGGAAATTTTCGGTTCTGTAAACGGACTTATTACAGTGGAGAGCGGCGGCAATTTGAATATGCTCGGAGATCGTATCACCACCAATGATAGCGGCAGCGGCCTTAAAACAGCCTTGCTTATGTTGGACGGCCTAGTCGATGCGAACGTAAATGTAATCTCAGCATTTGGAAGCTGTATCCACCTAGCATCCGGACAAGGCAATCCCACTCTTCGTTGTTATGTGGATGAGTTGTTCAGCTCAGTGAATACAGACCCTATTTTTGCGGGAACTAGCGTAATTCTTCATGAAACAGGCGTCGCCAACATTCGCTTCAATCGAATGGATGCCTTCTTTTCCGCACAGATGATTCGAGTCGTAGGTGGGAACCTTACCATAGAAGGAGATAGCCTATTCAACTTCTCACCCTCTTCTATAGGTATTGTGGTTTCCGGGGGAATTTTTGACGGCAATATCAACAGAATCCACATCGGTACCCGTGCACTGGAAGCGAGCTCAGGCAATGTAACCCTCGCATTCGTTGAGATTAACGTGTTTCAACCAAACACGGAACAAATTATTGTTGCGCTCAGCGGGAATGTTTCCGCACGAATCGTTGGCAGCTTTCTTCAAGGGGGCACGGATTATACAGGTATTGTCGTTTCGGATACCGCATTTCTTGAGGCGCATATCAATGAAATCATCGTAGGCGGTACTTGCTTTCAATATAACTCTACAGCTGCTTCTAACTTTTTCTTCGACAGGCTTACAATTGCTGGCGTTGCGACGATCACTGACACTGCAGCCATTGCTATGTCCACCGGTACGTTGCAGGTAAAGGGAAGCAGGATTGAGAATCAAACGGGACTTCTAACCGGACTCGGTATTCTCCTTATCAATGATGCCAATTTTATCGCAGATATCGATTTCATTCGCTCTTCTAACCACGGGCTGCGAACCTCCAGTACCGGCAGGGTTCAATTATATGCGGATGAGGTAGAGTCTGATGTGGAAGCTATTAACATAAACAACCTGCCTATTGGTAACTCTGCGGATTATACGTTCACAGGTTTATATCGAACCTTTGGTCCCCTCACATCAACGGTTATCATTGACAGTCCAGCTCCGCCTAACGTACTGCGGTTTATCAATACGACTCTTATTAACAATTTTCCCTTTTCTATAACCTCGACTGTTCAAGTCTTAGTCAAAAACTATGGCATTCTTACAGCCACATGCCAAGCGGATGCTAACGTCTCATTTCTACTCCCCGGTTCTCTCATTATAGATCCAGCAGTTAATTAGCGGAATATTACGTGCATATCCGACGTTTGATGAGCGGCGGATTTTTTTGTTTTCTGTTAGAGCACTAGCGTTGCAAAAAACCTTAAAACCCTATTGGATCAATAGGATGGGAAAGTTTTCCTCAGAAGGCTAGTGTTTCTTGCTTAGCTTAGACGAAATGCTTCTTTGTTGGTCAGAATTTCCAGTGGATTTGTTCGAACAAAATAAAGTATTAGACTGGAGTTGTTGATTTGACGCAGTTTTTGAGTTTTAAAATCTTCAGCTTTTGAGAAATAAGTGTCGCTGAGCAGCGAAACTATTCGTCGTGTAGAGAAGTTGACCACGGGAGGATAGCGTAATCACTTCACGAATACCTTTAGGTGTACGAATATTTGCGAATTTTGTATGAGAGGACTTAAAGCATGGAAATTACGTTAAATTAAAAGGATGAATAATCATTTGAAAAAACCATTTGGTCATGAGATGGGACTTGCAATAACCATGGGTCCTAAACTAAAAGCAGAAGTTGAACGACAATTGCTTATAGATTTGAATTTTTATCATGAATTTGATGAAGAACTTAGATTTGATTGGTCAAATAGTTGCATTGAAGGTAAGTCTATGAATTATTTAGCGATGGTTGGATGAACTTTTTGTATTTAGAGGAAAGAGACCAATTAATTGTTTATTGGGATTGCTTAGATGTCTATATAAACGGAATTGAAGTTGAAAAGAAGACTGATTTTCAAACACCAGAACATATTATGATAAAGATGAAACTTAATAAGGATCGAAAAACTTCGAGAGTAAATTAATATTTAACTCATTCAAGGATGAAATCACATTGAACTCCCTCGTACGACGAAACGGTTGGATGTGCTTAAGCAGCTAGCTGTAGTGGCATCGTTTTTTGAGGATTGTAGGCTTCACGGCTGCGAGCCATGCCAACGAGTATTTGAGGTGATCTAATGAAAGTCTTTTTATGCCTTTTATTGATATTAATGACGGGGTGTTCACAATCCGATTCCAGCAATTCTATGTCCGAATCTTCTTATGCAGATATCATTAGTTTAGGGGATAGGGATTATGTCAACGCTTGGGAGCTGGCTTTGTTGGACGTAACGGAAATCAAAGAGATTGGGAAAGTCGACAGCGGAACTGTAATTGCTGAGGGCACACCGGTATATTCCATTCCGAGCTACCCAGATCAGGATGTGGTTGTAGTAAAAGCCAATAGTAATCGTACCGGTTTGGTATCCAACGTTACCGGTTTCCTTGTCTATGTTCGCAATGGGGGAGATGGGAAGTCTTACTACCCTGTCTTTGAAGATCAATCGGTGAGAAAGATCATAATTTATCAAGGAACTGAAGTACTTCGAGAACTTGATGGCCAAGAGGCGGATTCATTTGTCGACTTATTCGAACAGCAGGGGCCTTACAATGAATTTCAATTAGATAGGGAACCTCAATACACCGTGTTGTTTATAGGAGACAATGTCTTAGGTCATAATTATCGGATTCTGGAAAAGGATGGACAGTTTGGTCTTGCCCATATTGAGAGCAAACTGCCAGATTCGATTGCTCACTACTTTAAGCAGTAAGTGGTTTATTGAACTATCGGGAGACGATAGCATATTCACACCTAAGTCGAAGCTGCCGGCATGATCGGTGGCTTCATTACGTTAAAGGGCAGGATAACGGAATGAAACACGGAATATCTTGTATCAAAGAAGATTATTTAAAGGGGGGATTAACTTGATCAGACCTCAATTAAGAGCGGAAGTTATTATAATGCGTCAAGATGGTTTAGCCGTATTAGTTCAATGTGATAAAGAAGAATCATTTTATCGCTTCCCTGGTGGAGGTGTCGAATTCGGAGAAACTGCTTCAGAAGCTATTAAAAGGGAATTAATTGAAGAGTTTGATTTACAATCTGACATTGGCTCCATTGCGTGCTTAAATGAAAGCATTGTTGAATTTGACGGAAACAAGAGACATGACTGCACCATCTTACATTGGGGCTCAATTAATGAAGCTCACATTCAGGAATCCTTGAATCATAATGAACGAGAAGAAATAATATTAACGTGGCGCACCTTCGAGCAATTGAATCAAAAACCGTTATATCCAGAAGGCATATTGAATTTTCTAAATGAAAGAGCGAATTCTGTGTCCCATTTAATTATTAGGAAAAACTATGATGAATAATTTTGGTTTAAACAAACTAGGCACGATAAATTAATGGAGACTCCAAGAAAGATGTAATAAAGAAGCTAGTAGAGGAGTAATAACATGGATATCAATGAGAACGTTATTACCGCCGGGGACGATAGTTGAATACTCACTTATGAGGAAGCTGCCGGTTATCGGCAGCTTCATTACGTTAACGGGCAGGTTAGCGCAACCTTTCACGCTCCTCAATGGATTTGATGATACAATAGAGCGTAGATAGATGAAGCGCTGGCAGTAGTCTTTTTCATTAGAGTTAAGAGCAGTTTTGGAAGCGGTTTCCGATCGTATGGTTCCGGAAGATGCGTGGCCGTCAGCGACAAAAGCTGGTGTACTTACATATTTGGAGTGTCACATACACGAGGATCCTGGTACTTGGACGAATCTCTTCGATCCAGATCTACTCACTGTTTAAATGCAATGTTCTATAGGAGGAGTATGGAGGAGGAGTAAGGTGTGACCAAACTATTATTTGACCCAATGAAACATCCCGATTGGACCCCGCCACAAACGACTGAAAAGTATCGTTTTGTTGCCGAAAATACCCAGGATTTAGTCGGTGTCGTGGATATGGAAGGCATAGTTCTATATGCCTCGCCGTCCCATGAATTGGTCTTGGGGTTTCCGTCCAGCGAGTTTGAAGGAAATTCTGCTTTTTATTTTGTTCATCCTAACGATCTTGCGTACGTTAAGAGGCAATTCGATGACATGGTTACATTAGAATCAACGTTCGATTTTGAGTGGAGGTGTAAAAAAGCAGATGGCAGTTGGGTATATATCGAGACCAGGGGCACTCCTATATTTGATGAAAATCGCAAAGTAGTGCAATGCGTGTACGGGTCTCGTGATATTTCAGAACGAAAGAAGGCAGAAGAACTCCTTCTACGAACTGAAAAGCTTTCAATAGTAGGTCAAATGGCGGCAGGGGTTGCACATGAGTTTAGAAATCCTCTAACCTCGATCAAGGGATTCGCCCAGCTGTTACAACAAGGTAACGAAAAACCCGAGTATATTGAATTGATTCTATCTGAGGTTGGGAGATTGGAAGCTATATTATGGGGATTTGTAACGCTTGCCAAACCCCAAACTCCGAAAATGCAGGAAGTTGATGCGGCGGTTGTTTTACAACAGGTGGTGTTGTTATTCAATACACAATCCATATTAAACAACATTGAAATTATTGAAGAACACGACTCGGAAGTACCACGTATCTACTGCGATGAGAATCAAATCAAGCAAGTATTTATTAACATTCTCCAGAATGCGGTTGACGCTATGCCACACGGTGGAATCATCAAAACACAGATTCTATGCCACGATTCAGAGTTTATCAAATTTCGATTTATAGACCAAGGAAGTGGCATTTCATCGGAACGAATTAAATCCATTGGAGAACCCTTTTATAGTTCCAAAGAAAAGGGGACGGGATTAGGCCTAATGGTCAGCAACAAGATTGTCCACGAACACGGAGGGGGTATTCACATCGAAAGCACGGTCAACGAAGGAACCATTGTTGATGTGATTTTACCCATCTACTCGTCATTCCTCAAAAGCGACTAGAAGTTGAAACTATTACTATTTCACCTTCGTCAGAGGCTCTAAATGTAGCCGCACTTTTACATTAATCTTCATAGTAGACCAATGCCGATCCCATGTATCTCTGGTTATTGGTTCGGAGAAAGGTTTAGCAGTCAACCCCCCGATTTGAAGGGGGTCAATCTGTAATTTTTGCATTTGGGATAGCAAGCGGATGACATTCTCCTCCAAGTACCGTTCGATTTTTTGTGTGAGAGCAGCATATTGGAAGTTATCTTCGATTCTTGCGAGCGAATCCAATTCATCAATTCTTCCCTTCACGTCGATTTTGATGGACAGGGATGATAAATCCGGGGTTAGTTTCTTACGGGTATGCGCGCGAATATTCCCTAGCGTAACCGAGAGGTCAGGAAGGACTAAATATCGTACGAATCTGTCCCTATACAACAATTGATTGATTTGATCGTCCTTTCTACGTATCTCCGCAACCATACTGTCCCGGTCGAAAAATGCTGTACCTTCGTACAGGAACTGTTCGCCTTCCGCGCGAAATACTGGTAGCTGGGGATCGGAAACCTGAGAGTACAGCATTTTCATAAATTGGTGCAAATTGACGACGGTAATTTCGCCTTGTTTTTTCTTCTCGTAATGTTTGAACATGCGATAAAGGTAATAATCGATATTGTCTGTTTCATCCAAGTGTTTGGCGAGGAATTCATTAAAGTTGCCTTTCGTGATGACTAAGTACAACCGTTGCGAAATGTTCGGATCGGTCAGGACGGTATTGATAAGACGGGTCAGTCCCCGTTTCGCGTAAGCTTCGTCCACGAACAGCAAGCGGATTTGACCGGCTTTCAGTTCGTTATAATAGGTCAAATTAAACCCCTTATTGCCTTCATTCAATAGAGAGACCTTAAGGGTAAGAATTCGCTTCTTCTCCTTGATAAGAGGAGGGACGAGCGTACTGATTGTTATCTTTCCGTCTTCTTCTCCTCCACCCTGTATGGACCAGAAAATGATCGGCGTGATTTCTTCGATCATATTGTTTTCAGGTACGGGGACGCAACCGCATGCGAATGTCAACAATGAAAACGATAGCAACACAAGCGTTGCTCGTACGAAGCGTTTCATGACGTTGTCCTGGCTTTGCGCTTGATCGCGATCCAGACGAGAAGAGGCACTAACAGGTAAGAGGCAGATCCTGCCCACATCTGCAGTTCAAGCCAAAATGCTTGCTCGATCCCTGGCTCCCAAAACCATTTACTGATCGGAAGAGTGACGGCCATCGCCGCACAGCCGCTAACGATCAGCCCAATACGCGTAGTGCTTGTCTTCGTCTTGCCTAGAAAACGAGATGCGCCATATATCATTAACACGAACAATGCGATCGAGTAAAGGAAGCTGAACATATATGCCGAGATCAGGATAATATCGACCCTTTCGAATACAGGAGATTGCAGGTAGCGCCCCATCTCCACGTTCGGGTATTTGATGGTTGGCAAGTATTTGGAGCCGTAGAAGAGCAAGGACGCAATGGATATAAAGAGATACTCGCCGACCGAGATGGCGTTAGCGATCGTCAAATATTTTAGCATTTTCCGTTGCGGATTCAGCCAGTATGAAATAGCGATTAATAATTCAGGTCCGGAGAACGACGAAAAAACGAGCAGTAGGGATTTCCATGCAAACGGCTCTGGTCCAATAGGAATGAGAGGGTATAGATCGTGAATCGAATTTGATTGCACCAAAAAAAACGGAATATACAAAAAGAAGATCCAAATCGTTCCAATGAACACGACCGTTACGAACCGTACCATGTTTTCCATTCCAAACAGCGCCAAATAGCAGCTAACGATAAAAGGAAACACAATGTGCCATTCTCGGTCCATAGAAGGAAAAACAAATTGGTGCATGATATCGGCATAACTGACTGAAATGAAAGAGATCTTGAGCAAAAGCAGCGGCAAGCTTGCCAAAGCTAAAATTTTGATGCCTGTTTTTCCGAATAATCTTTCAAAACCCCGGTACCCTTGGGCAGAGTAGGGGGTTGCGAACCACTTGGACAGCATATATAGGCAAAATTGGGAGGCTATGCCCATTGCTACAATCGCCAACAACATATACGGTTGAACGAGGGCTGAGGGCATGACAATCATGTAATACAGCATTTGAATCCTATTAGTGAGGAAGAGCGCGTAAAAACCGCTTTCTTGATGTGAGGTTTTTCGAAACAGCGATATAGCTTGCATGGGTTCATTTACTCCTTCGGTTAATACGATACTTGTTCAAAGGACGCAATGCTTCAGGACGAATGCGCATAGCGTGTAACGGCCCTCGGACGAAAAAATCGACCCAATCTCTCCAATAAAACGGAGATACCGGCGCCAAGTAGGGCTGGTTCAAGGACGTAAGCCCGTTCAGATGGGCAAGCATGCCGAAGAGTCCTAGCAAAATGCCGGGAACGCCCAAATAGGACGCGAGAATCAAGAATATGAATTGAAGCAGTAAACTGGATTTGGTGACCAGATAGTTTGGAACGAGAAAAGTGGAAATCGCCGAAATGCCTGCCAATACGATTAGCACTTTGCTTGCGAATCCGGCTTCTACCGCAGCTTGTCCAATAACGATTCCTCCAATTACCCCCAAGTTTTGGCTCGTTTTGGTCGGCATTCTTAGGCTGGCTTCCTTGATAATTTCTAGCGTAATAAGAATAATAAACGCTTCCCAGAAGGGGGATAGTGGCAGTTTGCTGCGAGACTCGATGATTACATATAAAATTTGCAGGGGAAGCATTTGATAATGATGAGTCGTTAATGCCACGTAAATTGGAATTAGAGTAATGGAAAGAAGGAAACTGAGATAGCGTAACGGCCTCAAGAAGCTGGCTACCAACCAGCGGTTAATATAATCCTCCGGCGACTGGAACAAGTGAAACAGCGTAATCGGAGCGACTAAGGCGAAAGGAGTGTTATTTACTAAAATAACCAATTTTCCGATGCCTAGTGAATACGCGCAGGAATCCGGTCGATCGGTCTGGAGATATTGAGGAAAGATGCTGTGATAATGGTCTTCCATAAACGCTGCAACATGTGAAGAGTCCAAAAACATATCGAAGTCGATGCTGGAAAGCTTTTTTTTCGCGACCGCTACAAATTCTGGATTGATTAGCCCGTCGATGTACATAAGGACTACGGTTGTTTGGGTTAAGGAGCCGACGGAGTATCTCTCTGTTTTGAGCGCTGTTAAAGGAAGTCTTCTTCTAATCAGCAAAATGTTTTGCTCCAGCTGCTCGCTGAAACTGTCTTTTGGGCCGAACATTATTGTTTCCGTCTCTGAGGTTTCGATAGACCGGCTGAGCGAGTTGGGGAGCATAATAGCGTACCATCGCCCACGGGATGAGTCGTGAACTAGCACTGAGCCCTTCATGAGATACTGGAGGGCTTGCGCCAAATTGGATAAACGTGCAATTTTGGCGGTGGTCAGGCTCTTTTCCACCGAACCTTGGAATGATCGAACGAGGGGCTCAAGAATCGATTCGTTAAGACGCTCCTGATCGATTAAGGTACCAAGATAAATAAATGTCAAGCGAAGTCCGTCGGTAGTCTCTCGATCAATTATCTCCGCGTCCTCCATTTGGGCGAGGCGCTGCGTTAAAGCTTCTAAAGAGATTGCTGTCATTTTTCATCCCCTGAATCAACGCGCTAAGTTTTCCTTTATTATGCTATTCTTGATCGATTTTTAAACAAACGATCGGAAATCTTCGAATCGATAGAATGTAATTCACTCACCGATTCCCGATAGCTTGCTGTTATCAATGATTCCAGGAAATTGAAAATCTGAGTTACGCTAACAGGACGCGATAGCTGAATAAACACTAAGGACGAGGCTGCTGGCATGAACGGCAGCCTTTGCTAAACTAACGGGCAGGTTAGTGGAACAATTTACTTGGTTTTCCAAGGTAATGTTTCATGTAAGATAAATTAGATAGACGAAGATTGACTGATAAATGGGAGAGATAAAAACGATGGGAACGAAATTTGCGAATCTGCATGTTCGAACGGATTACCCTGCGGCAATGATGGAGATGCTCGAACAACGCTTTGTACAAACGACCGATGATAAGGCTTATTATGAATCGGAAGTTGACATAATTGATCTATACGTAAGTCGTGGTAAAGCCGCCTTGGATACATACAGGTTAAAGTCCAAAGTGTATGTCGGGGAGTTTAATGGCTGGGTTAGCTTATTGCACTCCGAGTTTACCTGGGGTTCGGTGGAGGAGTATGCAGTTTCGTTATCGCAGGATCTGAAAGATCCAGTGATGGCAGTATCGTATTTCGATGACGATATTCTATCCATAGGAGTATTCTTAAAAGGTGCGCTGGTCACACAGCATACTAGATCTTATGGAGA
Organism: Paenibacillus sp. N22P23; assembly: GCF_059383735.1. Taxonomy (NCBI): domain Bacteria; kingdom Bacillati; phylum Bacillota; class Bacilli; order Caryophanales; family Paenibacillaceae; genus Paenibacillus; species Paenibacillus sp. N22P23. Next base: position 1,165,967 of record NZ_JBXENT010000001.1, on the reverse strand, counting down.
TTATGAAATAGACGACAAAGAATTGGACATTTGGTCGTTTATTCAGACACTCGATATACAGGTAACCCCAGAAGAGGTACGATCAGCTTTATTCAGTCAAAATATACAGAAGCAGGTCGAGGGGATTGAAGAGTTATTAGGTCTTCCCCTCTGGATCGATGCGGAATGGATAGATGAAAACGACCTGGAGCATTACGAAGAAATCGTTAATCGGTTACGCTAACGGGGAACGATAGTTCAATAAACAAGTTGAAGGCTGCGGAACTAATGATTCGGCAGCCTTTATTATGCTTACGGGCAGAAAAGTTCAAACTTTCTTGTTGACTCCTTATTAATAGGGGAGTAATATGTTTCCAATTATTCTTCAGCGTATTACACATACAATCTATTTGCGAAAAAAATCGTATGGGGGGTTAATGATTGAACGATATGAACGCTCGTATAGATTGTTATTTTCATCCCGACCGTGAAGCCGCGCTTGCCTGCACAGACTGCAGTAAGTATCTATGCGAAGCCTGCTGCGACGCGGAGTTTTCAGGGCTCTGCTTCGTGTGCAGTCTAGCGGTCAGAAACAGCAATTCGCCGGTTGAAGCGCACGATCAGAAATTCCGCATTAAACGATATATCCTCGTGAAGCTTCTTGTTGCTATTATTTCCGTGACGATCAGTACGATTGTATTGGGCGGTATTCTGCATATCAGCAGTCTGCTGGCTGTCATTTGGATGGTCAGTCTCATTATCGTGGCGGTGTTAGGTACGCCGGCGTCTATCGGAATCGACTTCATGTGCAAACGCATAGCCGTGCGGTGGGTTCGAATGATCGCGAAAGCGATTCTGCACGGTCTTGCCGGGATAACGTTGGCGCTGTTGATATTCTCGTCGTGGGATTGGTTTATCCTATCGTTCGGCTGCATGAATGCGCTGGTTTATTATGCGGTATTTATTTTCTTCGAAAAACCAGGACAACCTTGATAGTCCACTTCTTCACAACAATTGGCTCTTGACAGATAATGCTTTTATCATTCAAGGCGTTTTGTTAGAAGGGCAGATAAACAAAGGAATGGAAATCCATGCAGCCGATATTCGACAGCCTGTTCCAATAACGGGCAGTTTAGCATAATGTGAACGGTTGCAACTGACGAATTATAAGAATGAAATGGGAGCGATCTATTATGACACATGCCAACCCATGTGCGGAAAACCTCTTTCCAAACCCAATGTTTTTCCAAAAAAAACATAAGTTTGAGCGTGGCAGCCTTAGTAGCTTACGGTAGCTTACCAGATGGGGCATCTTCGAAACTGTCTATCACAATGATTAATGTCTTGACTCTTGAACCTCGTTTTACACTGATGAGAGTTCGAAATGCAAATTCTATCGTAAAGCCTTGCCGGTTGATAAAAGTAAAGCTGTAGTTTTTCGCACTGGCCATTACACTTTCCTCCCCAACGCATGATGAATCCAACATTAGTCTTTGTCCATGATTGAGTGCTTGTAATGCGCATATCCGCCTAAAATAGAGGAACTGGAAACTCGATTTTGCATAATGCAAAATTAGTTTTTTATATGTGAAGATCAGATTGGGGACTTCATTTTCTCAAGTGAGCAGCACCGTTCAGCAGTCTTGGACTTTCTTGTTTCATCAAGTTTACGAGCGGTGAGATTATTAGTTACAATAAGCGATTGCTTGGAATGATTCTGGTCCGTATCTTTCCCCAACAAAAGCTGGAGGAGTCACATCAACCACTGTAAGCCAAGCGGTATAAATAAGTAGTCCAGATTCAGGAAATGGGACGTTGTAATCAAAAGCTGTTGCAGTTAATGGTTTAATTATTAATGGTGGCGGAGAACTAGTAATAAAAATTTCATTATTGACTGTTGTTGAAAAAATGAGTAGGTCTGTTGGAAGGGTTCCACGCAAAATCATTAGTCGGACACGAAGACGAAGATATATGACATCTGTATAAAATACGGGTTTTGTGAAGTAGTAATATAATAAGTAGTGGCGCGGCGCTACTGCTACTGCGCTACTGCACGCCAGCTCGGCTTTAACGCGCTTATCTTGCGCTCCTGCTTTTCTTATAGTTGCGCTTTTAATATTTTTTGGTCTTTCTGTACAGACTCTTTTTTCTTTCAGATGTTTTTGATTTTGTATAGTTATTCAATATGTAATTTTTGAATGTAACGCCACCAAGTTAAATATGCGTATTCGAGTTTGATGCAATCGATTTACACTAAGTGTTGGTCTGACTTCATTAATATGGTTTACATAATTAATGTTATGTATTCAAATTTCGCTTGTACTATTAATCATTGGATTTTCTCGGCATATCTTAATTTCACAATACAATCAAAAAAAACTCTCATTCCAAAGCGCATGTTCGCTTCGAATGAGAGTTTTTCATCTGCCTGGTTTACTCAAAATCAATTATTCCTACTTACTTGATCGAATCCAACAAATATCCGTAACCTTCTTGCTCCATGTCTTCCTTCGGAATAAACCGCAGCGACGCAGAATTGATGCAGTATCGAAGCTTCGTTGGTCCCGGACCGTCATTAAACACATGACCTAGATGCGAATCCGCATTCACACTTCGTACTTCTGTGCGAATCATGCGGTGGCTCAGATCCTGCTTTTCTTTCACATTGCCGCCTACGAGCGGTTTGGTGAAGCTAGGCCATCCGCAGTGTGCGTCGAATTTATCGGCTGAACTGAACAGCGGCTCACCGGATACGATATCTACGTAAATACCTTCACCGTTAAAATCCCAATATTCATTCTCGAATGGGGCTTCAGTCGCGTTATTCTGGGTCACTTCGAATTGAAGCGGTGTTAGCTTCTCACGTCTTGCTTCACGATCTGCCTCCGTATTCCAGTGTTTCTGGATATACGAATCACGGCCGGTTCCTTGACGGTACATGCGATAACGAAGTGGATTTTTGTGGTGGTAGCCTTGATGGTACTCCTCAGCCGGATAAAATGGTGTCGCTGCAACGATTTCCGTTGCGATCGGCTTATCGAATCGACCACTTTGTGCTAATTCAACCTTCGTTCGCTCGGCTATCACACGCTGCTCTTCACTATGGTAGAAGATTGCAGTCCGGTAAGAACTGCCGCGGTCATGGAATTGTCCGCCGGCATCCGTCGGGTCGATTTGTCTCCAATAGACATCGAGTAATTTGTCATAAGGGAAAATCGAAGAATCGAATGTAATTTGAACCACTTCTGCATGTCCTGTCGTTTCTGAACACACTTCTTCATAGGTCGGATTCTCCGTGTGACCGCCCATATATCCTGAAATCACACTGATAATTCCGGGTTGCTCCTCAAAAGGAGTTACCATACACCAGAAACAGCCCCCAGCGAAGGTTGCTTGTTCCACTTTGCCTTGAGACTTGTTTTGCGTACTACTCACTTGATCTGTCATGGTCAAGAATCCCCTTTCATCTTGTCGATTTTGCACTGTTTCTATCATATCAAAGCTGGGCCTTCATTCCAAACGACGCCATTCTCATTTATTCGCTGCTAATCATGAGAAATTTCTCACGTAATTCTCATAAAGGCTGATATCGCTATAGAACACTCGTAGTTGACTCCTAATGGTGCAAAAAGGGTGTTTTGGGAGTGTGTTATAGTGTGTAAAGACAAATGGCACCTTGAAGAGCTGGAGGGAATAAACAGATGATAGCAACTAACAAACGTTTACTCAAGAGCATCCTAAGTGTGAGCCTTTGCGCCACGATTGGATTTACGGCAGTATCACTAAGTACAGCAACGCAAGTCAGCGCTGCAACCGAGAAATCGAATGAATTGATCACTTACGGAGAGAAGTACATAGGTACCCCCTATCTATACGGTGCAGTTCCATATATGACAAATGCGTTCGACTGCTCATCTTTTACACAATATGTATATGATAATTTCGATATTTCACTTCCCCGTTCGTCTTCCGATCAATCAGCCAAAGGCAAGAAAATCGCTAAAGGTTACTTAAGTGTAGGAGACCTGGTTTTCTTCAATACCAATGGAATCGGGATCAGCCATGTTGCGATCTACGCCGGAGATAATAAGATTTTGCATAGTGCTGGCAAAAGTGTGAAGATCTCTGATATGTCTTCGGGCTATTGGAGAAATTCTTTCGTTACGGCAAGACGCGTCCTCAGTTAATCAAGCAAAGAGCCTGTTAAGATGGCATACGGATACAGTCCGCATCTCCTCTTATCAGGCTCTTTCGTCATAAGTTAGACCTACACGCGGAACAATCCGTACCCGTCGAATTGCACAATCGGTTCTTTGTCTTCCTTCAAACCTTCGCCTTGACCATGCAGCGCTACATCGACCAGCCACTTCGTGAACCCGGCAACATTCATCGTTTCCATCTCTTGCAAACTGTAGAAGCCTGCAGCATCAACTTCAACACCGTCTGGTTCCGGCTCTCCGGAAACATAATCCATTGCGAATGCGATATAGACGTTGTGAATGTTTCTTGGATGATCGCGAACGGCAACAATGTTCCGAACCTCAGCTTCCACGCCGGCTTCTTCCATAACCTCACGCCTTATCGTTTCATGAATGAGCTCGTGTTGTTCAATATAGCCGCCCGGATTCGTCCAATACCCCTTACCCGGCTCCTGAGCCCGGCGAACGAGAAGAACCTTCTCGCTCCGAACAACTAATGCGCCAACACCGACGCTGTAATTTCCCCAATGAACGAAATTGCAGCCATCAGCCGTGCAGGCTTTCCGTGGCGTACCATCCACATCTCTAACTTCCAGCGGAGCCCCACATGATAAACAGAAATTAATTCCCATAGATGAATTCTCCCGAATTGTCCGATATAGAATTGCCATAATTAGAGCTGCCGAGAAACGTTCGTCTCTTCATTCAGCTTCGTTAATCATAGCGCCAGCCGGCCTAATGTTCAATAGGGTCTATAGGTCCAATTCGAAAGTCGAAACAAGTTATTGCTGCTTCACAGTTACCGTGAACACTTTCACATCGCCAACACCGTTATTGCTTATAAAAGCGGTCAAATTCACAGATACATCACCATGACCGTGAGCGGGACGATGCAGCACGGTTCCGTTGTCCGACAACACAGTGGTGTTGCTCGAATACCAGACAATTGTACTGCCGTAGTAGCCTTTAGAAGGCAGCCCAAGCGGTTTCGTTACATATCCAGCGTTGTCTGTATCTTTAAAGATAATCGCAAGATCTGCTTTATCAGCGGCGACTTTCTCTATGCTAGTGAATTCAGCCTTTATGGTCAATGTGAACTGCTTCACATCTACTGCTGCTCCTCCAGTGATAACAGCTGTCAAGACTACGAACGTATCTCCCGTACCGGCAGCCGGACGGTGAAGCGATTTACCATCATCGGACAGTACAGCAGGTGTACTGGACATCCATTTGATCGAGGAGCCATTCACACCGTATGCAGGCAATACATCAAACGGACGAGTGACGCGACCTGCGGAGTCAGATCCGCCAAAATCGATCTGAAGTGCAGCCTTATCTGCTGCGACTCGTTGGACATCCGGCAGCTGTTCTTTAACTTTCACAATAAAGACCTTTGTCTCTCTATAACTGCCGGATTTGACCTCTGCTGTGAAAACAACAGTCGTGCTGCCAGAACCACTCGATGGTCTGACTACTTTCTTACCATCATTGGAAATAACGGAAGGCATCGTTGATGCCCAAGTCACTGTCGAGCCGTTCACGCCTTTGCTAGGAAGCTCTTTAAACGGTTGCGTGACGCTATCGATCGTGTCAGAGCCGCCGAATACGATGGATAATGCCGCATAATCTTTCTTCACCCGATCGATATCGGACATTACCGGTGCCGTGGATTTTACGATAATACGAAATGTCTTGGTTGTTACAGCGTTGCCGGAACGAATAGTTGCCGTCAAATCGATCGTAGCATCGTTATTCGATGGGCGATTAATAAGTAACCCATTACTCGCTAGAATGGAATTATTGCTGGAAGTCCAAGTAATGGCAGAACCGTTCTTACCTTTGGAGCTTAGAATGACAGGCAGCGTGACGGATTTAGCATTGTCATTCCCCAGGAACTGAATGGCCAGTGCATTCTTGTCGGCATTCACTTTCGCTAAGTCTTTCTGATACGTACTGTCGCCGTTAGTGCCGGACTCACATTCCGCTTTGAAACTGGCAATCATTCGCTTGAGGATCGCTCGTGTCCGTTCATTCTTCACTTTAATCAGTACTGCATTTAAGCGACTGACAGCGTCTTTACAAGACTGCAATTGCTGCTGGCGACTATCGTTGCCACCATTGTGGCTATTCCCATGTGCGAGTGCGGTGCTGCTGCCAAGTAGAAACATGGAAAGGACAAGCAATAATACTGTCCACTTCTTCATGAACCTCTCTCCCTACACCATAAATTAGTGAAAACGCTCACTACAGATACATTTCGTCGCCAGGGGTATGTTTACGGGGGCCGTTTAGGAATAAATTTCATTTACTGTCGTTAACTGTATGGAATTGGCGCAATTGCGAAACCGTCGTTTTCATCTACACTTCAAACGGTTTATTCGTCAAATTAGTTGCAGTTGACTAGAGATATAAAAAAAACCGCCCTTCAACTTCAAGGGCGGTTTTACGTACGTTATATAGCAAAAACATGGCTTCCAATCTTCGTTGTTATTTTACGAGTGCGAATCCATTCCGATTTGGCAGTGACTGGATTGTAATAGTACAGCGCTTCTTTTGTCGGATCCCATCCGCGAACAGCGTCCTTCGCTGCCAGGAATGCGGTGTTGTTCGGGAGCAGCCAATACTGACCATCCGCTACAGCTGTGAAAGCATAAGGCTGCATAATGACGTCGGTCAAGTTCTTCGGGAATAACGGTGATTTCAAGCGATTCATCACGACTGCGCCTACAGCGACCTGACCTTTATACACCTCACCTCGTGATTCCGAGTAGATGATTCGCGCAAGCTTTGACAGTTCAGGTTTGTTAACCGAAAGTTTCTTCAGCTTCGCCCATGTCTTAGGTCCGGCGATACCATCACTGGTAATCCCATTGGCACGTTGAAAGTTTGCAACAGCATTACGTGTCGACATGCCATATGTGGTCGTAATTTTATCTTTGTAGTAGCCGAGTGATTGCAATCGGAACTGTAGATCCGATACATCTCCGCCCTGACTTCCTGCTTTGAGTGTTGGCGCTGCTGCAGCATGTGCTTCGGTGCTGTATAACGAGCCTCCCGATAGTAGCACGAAGAATACTAGCGCTGCCGCGATTCTGTTGTGTCTTACCATGGTGTAGAAACCCCTCCATATCTTTTGGTATGAGGCTGATTGTAACACGAATCAGTACCTGTCATATGGATTAAGGGGATTTTCTAATGAACTTAAAAATCTCTCATACTGTTCAAATAGCTACTCTTGGCACATTCACACTGTTGCTCTACGCAGCAGCAAGTAGGCTGCGAATGACAGGCAAACTGTTATAGGTAAGAGAATTAAGGCAAGCTGAACAGCGGAATGGTCAACGAAGAAATTGAAGATTGCGGACCACCATTCCAAATATTTAACCACATAAAGAATAACGGTCACCACAAGAACAGCAGCGATGGAAAACACATACATCCCATTGCGTCCGAAACGACGATGAACGCTGGCACATACGAACCCCGTCATATAGAGGGAGATCATGCACGAGAAGTAGATCACGAACTCTGTAAGAATATTACCGTCCGAAATGAAAGGCAAATGAAAGAAAGATAATCTTACTCCCCAACCATCGATCACATTGCCTTCAATATAGGAGAGCAAACACAAGATGATGGAAATCCCTGCGCTAAGCAATGAAATCATAAGCATGGAGCCTAAGAAGAAATCACGCCTTCTGACACTTAGCCCCAGTGCAAAAGGGAATGTTTGTGACAACGAAACGATTCCGGCCACCATCATATAGATAAAGATCGACATCAGCCCTCCGGTAACAATCTTATCATCCACCGGAAGGAAGGCTGCAATAACCAAATTTACAAGAAAGCTGGAAAGTAGAATAACCCAAGGCAGGATAAACCAGCCCAATTTGTCTCTTGCGTACATTTTTACTACACTTTGTACCATATTCATCCTAACTTCACCTCTTTACGCGATTGATCGGTCGTCAGATAGACAATCAACTGTTGAATGGTGACCGTCGTTATGTCCAAGCCCAATGCTTCAGCTGCTTTCTGATCACTGGCAACCAAGCTGCCATAAACCGTCGCTGAGCGATAACCGCCCATCCCCTCACTGTGAATGACTTTCTTATTTGTGGTGTAGGTTTCGATTTTGGCCGTTGGACCTGTTACGGTATAAGCGCGGCCACGCAGCGAATCTGCTTCCTCATTGAGCAGCAGCTTCCCTTCATTAATGACAATGATATGTTCCAGCAATCGGCTGACTTCATCAATAAGATGGGTAGACAGAACAATCGTACGAGGGTACAACGCGTAATCCTCCATTAACCGATCGTAGAAAATCGTCCGTGCCACAGCATCCAATCCCAAGTATGGCTCATCGAATATCGTGATTGGCGCGCGGCTGGCTAAGCCTACAATAATACCGACGGCAGACAGCATGCCACGGGATAATTTCTTCACTCTGCGCTTCAATGGGAGCTTGAAATCCGCAACCAGCTCACGCGCATATGCACCATCCCATTGGGGGAAAAATAAAGCAGCCGTCTCTAATACATCCACCACTTTAAAGTTATCCGGGTATTTCTGGCTTTCTTTAATAAAACAAATTTGGCGAAGCACACGATTATTCTCATACGGCTCTTCGCCGAACACCTTAAGCTCCCCGCTGGTTTTAAATAGTTGAGCGGTTATCATATGCATAATGGTTGTTTTACCAGCACCATTGCGTCCAAGCAGCCCGTAGATCTTGTTCTCTTCGATTTGGAAGCTGATATCGTCGATTGCTTTATAGTCCCCGAACACCTTCGTTAACCGCTTCGCTTCAATTACAGTCTTCATAAGTCAGAATCATCCTCTCCTGCGGATCATATCCGTTAATTGTTCAATCGTAATGCCAAGCTTCTCTGCTTCTTGAATCATCGTTACGACATACTGCTCGAAAAATTGCTCTTTCCGTTTCTCCATCAGCTTCGCTTTAGCGCCGGTTGCGACAAACATGCCAATTCCCCGTTTCTTATATAGAATCTCTTCATCGACAAGCAGATTCACGCCTTTAGCTGCTGTGGCCGGATTGATGCCGTAGAAGGCAGCAAACTGATTCGTCGAAGGAACTTGTGTCTCCTCCGGCATGCCGCCTCCAATAATGTCATCCTCAATTCGTTCGGCAATTTGGACGAATATGGGACGGCTGTCATCGATCTTGATTCCCATCGCTACACCACCACATCGGTTATTTACTCATGTAACTAACTATATAAGCAATGAACTGTTTCGTCAAGAGCTCTTTTTCGATTTCCGCTGCTGCCTAGTGCGAACATTCGTTCCAATGCTCGGTTTACTTTGCCCTGCCACTGCTTTAAAATGAGAAATAATGGAGGTGGCTGCGAATGAATATTATCAAAATCAAAGATCGACAGGAGCTTGACCGCAGAACGCCGTCAATGCCCTGGTATATCGAGAAATTCATTAACTTTAAGCTTCCCGACCTCTCGCCTTCTTCGCTGCTTGAATATGTGCGGGATTACGATACGTTTCTTTCCTGGCTGCTTGCGGAAGGTTTGGCTGCCGGTCCTACACTTCGCGATGTAGAGCTAATAGAGCTTGAGCGACTGCATATGGACAGCATCGATCATTTCAAAATGTTCCTAGCTACCCGCCAGCAGCAAGCCAACAGCAGAACCACCATTTCCCGTAAACTCTCCTCACTCCGCTCTCTCTTTCATTATTTGAGCCAAATTGCCGAGGACGAGCAGTTTTATCCCTTATTGAAACGAAACGTGATGGCGAAGGTATCCATCAAACGAACGTCGAAGCCGAAGGACACGGCTGCCAAGCTTGAAGGCAAGCTGCTGCAGGAGCAGGAGATTGATGAGTTTATCCGCTACATTAATGAGGATTATGGCATGGAGATCGCCACAAATAAGCAAGCGCTCTATTCGTATACGAATAATCGGACGCGCGATACGTCGATTGTGAGCCTCATCCTCAACTCCGGGCTGCGTGTATCAGAGGTGTTCAATATGAACGTCGATGACATCGACATGAAGAAGCGGCTGCTGTATGTGTACCGGAAAGGTAAGAATGACGACACGTTTAAGACGCCGGTTTATTTCCGCCAAGAAGCGATGCGTGATCTCCAGCTGTATATCGCACAGCGTGATTCGCAGTACAAAGCATCGAAGAGGGAAAAAGCGCTCTTCCTCGCTATTCCCAATGGCAAGAAGGAAGGATCCCGCATGACGAAACGGGCCATTCAAGAAATGGTCATCAAATATGCCAAACGTTTCGGCAAGCCGTTTCTCTCGGTTCATAAACTGCGCCATTCCTTTGCGACCGATTACTACCTGCGTAATGATCTGTACAAGACACAGGAGCAGCTCGGTCACGCCTCACCGGAAACGACGCAAATTTACGCCCATCTGACGGACAAAACGATGGCTGAAGCAATCGACCGACCTAAGGAAGCATAATAAAATCCCCATACCGATTGATCGGTATGGGGATTTTGGGTTTAGCGGGTTCCTCGCCGAAGGATCAAATCGTACTGCTCATCGTACGCTGAACAGCCGCAAGCACATCCGCAATCGCTACTCGTTCTGCTGCAGCACTCACACGGCGGAGTTTCCACTCAACTTGACCTTCTGCAACACTTTTCCCGACCACAATCCGAATTGGGATTCCAATCAGATCGCTGTCTTTGAGTTTCACGCCAAGCCGCTCGTCACGGTCATCCAGTAGAACGTCGATACCTGCTGCCTGCAATTGCGCATACAGCCCTTCAGCTGCTTCCATCTGCAAGTTATCCTGCGTAGAAACCGGAATGAGGTGAACGTCAAATGGCGCAACAGCGTTTGGCCACATCATACCGTTCTCGTCATGATGCTGCTCAATAATGGCTGAGAGCAGCCGCGAAATGCCAATCCCATAACAGCCCATAATGATCGGGTTCGTTTCACCAGTGGAATCAACGAACTGCGCACCTAGCTTCTCACTATACTTGGTGCCAAGCTTGAACACATGACCAATTTCTATGCCGCGAATCGTCCTCAGCTCACCTTGCTCACAGCTTGGGCAACGGTCGCCTGCCTCTACATTACGGAAATCTCCGACTCGCTCAAGAGAGAAATCTCTCCCAGGAACAACATGACGAACATGATAGTCCGTTACGTTAGCTCCAGCAATACCAGCTGGCATCTGACCAATCTCCAGATCGACCAGCAATGGGATCGCAAGTCCGATAGGGCCTGCGAAACCGGTACCAGCGCCAGTAACATTTCTGACCGTTTCGGTATCGGCAAGTGTAAGCGTAACGGCTTTAAGCGCATTGAGAACTTTCGTTTCGTTAATGCTGTGGTCACCGCGCACAAGAACAGCGACGGGTTTACCATCTGCCAAATAGATAAGCGTCTTGATTAGTTCATCATGACGGATGCCGAGCCCTATAGCCAACTCGTCGATCGTTCTCATTCCAGGCGTGTGAAATTGCTCCGCAGCCGCTTGCAAGCCATCTGCAGCGTGATCTCTAGCCAAACGGTTCATGTCTGCTTCTACCCGTGCAGCTTCAAGACTTTGTGCTTTCTCCATATTCGCTGCATAATCGCAGATCCTGCAAGTTACCACATCATCCTCACCGGATTCGGCAATTGCCATAAATTCATGGGTCCCGCCTTCGCCGCCGATGGCGCCCGCATCAGCTTGAACCGCGCGGAACTCCAGCCCACAGCGCTCGAATATACGATGATAAGCCTCGTACATCGCCTGATACGTCCGATCCAGCCCCTCCCAATCACTGTCAAAAGAATAGGCATCCTTCATGACAAACTCTCTGCACCGAAGCAAACCAAAGCGTGGTCTGCGTTCATCGCGAAACTTGGTCTGCAGCTGGAATAGCGTGACCGGAAGCTTACGATAAGTCGATATCTCCTGACCGACAAGCTGGGTAATCACTTCTTCATGCGTAGGACCGAGCACGAATTCACGACCGTTACGATCCTGCAGCCGCACCAATTCCGGTCCATAGACGTCGTACCTCCCTGATTGCTGCCATAGATCAGCAGGTTGAAAAGCAGGCAGCAGCACTTCCTGTGCTCCGGTTTGCTCCATTTCATAGCGAACAATTGCTTCTACCTTGCGCAGCACGCGTCGCCCTAAAGGCAGGAATGAATAGACACCGGCGGAGAGCTGACGAATAAATCCGGCTTTGACCAACCACTTGTGACTTACGGCTTCTGCATCTGCAGGTACTTCCCTCAACGTTGGTAGGAATACTGTCTTTTGTCTCATCGTAAACACCCTTTCCCTTTACATGAAAATACGAAAAACACGCACCCATCCCTGGTTAAGGGACGAGTGCGTGCTCGTGGTACCACCCAAAATTCAGCCGCATATCATGGCGGCTCTCTTGTACGGATAACGGGGCGATCCCGGCTGCAAATACGGAAAGCAGGGTTCCTTGCAGCGACTACAAGGCAGGGCAGTTCTTGGATCTGCGGGAAGCCTTTCAGCCGGTGGGCTTCCTCTCTGGGCACAGAATGACAAGAATGCATATCCTTGATCACGGTCGTTCAATTTAATGTGATTCTAAAGGTACAACAAGTTAAGCGGCAAGTCAACCGAAAAACTCGAATAAGCTAGTACTAGTACGATTAAGAAAGCAGGTGGATCATCTTGCTTGATCTTGACCCCATTAAACGACATGTTCGCAACTTGGAACGGATGCCTATTCATCTTTCGATCGGTGCCTTGCAGGTCGATGTCATCAAAATCAACTACGTCCCTCCAGGTCCTGGTTGGCACGTCCCCGAGCATAAGCACTCCTCCTATGAGTTCCATTTCATCACCTCGGGTAAAGGCTTTGTCCGAATGGAACAGATCCCCTTCCATGTTGAGCCGAACATGTTTTATTTGACCGGCCCGGAAATCGTTCATACTCAAATCTCAGATCAGCATGAACCGATGGCTGAGCTCTGTCTCCAATGTCAATTTACCATCCAAGAAAACGCGGACCACTACACCGTTCAAGAAGCCAAACAGCTTCTTAGTATTTTTAACACTCCCGTTTACAGCGGCCTCCATGACGTTCTTGGCGCCATTCCACTCTTCTTGTCTTGTGCCGATGAAGCGAACCGCCAATTCGTCGGCTACTACTCGGCAGTTCAGAGTCTCCTTGCCGGTGTTATTCTAGCAACTGCCCGAATGCTTGCAGGTGACAACACGCAGGCAAATTATGCCGTACCAGTCAAACGGCAAGGCTATGAAGTCATCCTCGAAACCATTCTGTTTCTGGAGGATAATTATCAGCACCCAATAACGCTCGAACAGATTGCCGATCATGTACACTTCAGCCCGCGGCATCTCGGACGGATGTTCAAGCTCGTCACTGGCAAAACGATGAATCGCTACCTCACCGAAATCCGCTTAAACCGCGCCATGCATCTGCTTCGGCAGTCCGATTACTCCTTAGATCGCATCGCGCAAGAGATTGGGTTCGCGAATGGGAGCTACTTAAGTCAGCTCTTTCGCCGTGTCTACGGCCGCCCACCAAGTGAACAGCGCTCGAATGCAAACTCACATGCCTAACTCCATATTTCGTCCCAAAATTATAAGCAATCCATCGAGTTAACAACGAAGTTCAAGCTCTTGTTTCAACATCATCGCGTTTTACACATGACATGCAACCCATTATTATCCACTCGAATGAGGTCCGGATTGTAAAGGACGAACCTCATATCAGTCCGCATACAATTAGAGGTGTAAGCGATTTCAACTTCTAAGGAGGTATCGTGATGAAACGAGTATCACAATGGGCAGCTGCTTTTATGATAGCGGCCCTGGTATTAACAGCATTTAGCTTTATTGGCGTTCGCGAAGCAGCAGCTGCCGGTCCGCAAGGCATCCAATTCGGCCGTCCCATCGACGATTCCGGCAACATCCTCATTACCAATCAAGTTGCGCAAGCACTTGCCGACAGCGGAGCGGGATTTGTACGGCTTAACTTCCGCCTCGGACCGTACACCTCGGATACAGCGGCATTTTACAACACATACGACACGATCGTGAACACATTGCGCAGCAAAGGTCTTCAAGTTATCGGACTGATATCGAACGAATCATGGCCTGGCACGCAGTCGAATTGGACCGCTAACAATGCGGAGAATACGCCTGGAGGGGACGGCTACAACAACTTTATCGATCAATTCGGATACTTGGCCGGACGGATGGCTGGCCACTTCGATGGCGTCATTAAGTATTGGGAAATATGGAATGAACCGAATTGCTGGGGCTCGAATCCGTCACCTGGGGTATACACCGGATGCTCGTTCATTTATCCATCCAACTTCGCAGCTATGCTGGGCCATGTTTATACGCAGATGAAATACTATAACAACTACGATGTCGAAGTGATCAGCGGCGGCGTATTTGGTCATGATATTGCAGGCTACTCCTCCGGCGGATCAGGTGCCGATTACCTAAGCGACACGTACTATGAAGGCACAACGGTCGGGAGCTGGAACTGGATTCATTCGAATGCAGGGACCTACCCACTCGATCATATCGGACAGCATATCTATATCGATCAAGGCGGTACTGTATCCACCACACAGCTGAACAATTACATCAACTATATACACAGTGCATACGCAGCCTATGAAGGTTCGAGTACGCCTAAGAAAATCTTCATGACAGAGATCGGCTGGACGACAGATGCCGTCAGCGAGGCGGTTCAAGCCTCCAATATAACATCAGCTTACAATGTGATGAAAGCCTCTCCGTATATACAGAGCGGCGTATGGTTTTATCTCCAAGATGAGCCGTCGCTCAGCTATGGTATTTTCAAGTCCAGCGGTTTAGGCTCATCAGACAAGAAAACCGGATGGTCCAATTTCCGCAATGCTACAGCCTATGAAGGCAAGCTCTCTGGCGGAACAACGAATACGAACATCCTCAATTATTTCAATAGCCATGGCGGAATGGCAACGAACGGGTCCCCTTATGATAATGGCGGCAGCGCGTATGTCCACTATTGGGATTACGGCTACGTGCAGGATTTTGACGGTGGCAGCATCGGGGCAAGCGCCATTATGACATCCGGCAGCGGGACGTTCCAAGTCCGCAACGGCTTCTGGCAAACCTACCTGCAGGGGACGAATCATACCTACCTCCAATTTCCGACGAGTGATGAATTCGCATATGGCGGTGGTACGAGACAAAACTTCCAAGGCGGATACATGACGTGGAATCCAACGAATGGTATTCAAGTGTTCTAAGGGATGACAAAAGGAGAGGCCGCCGGCCTCTCCTTTTGCTTTCGAACTGTGCCAACCGCCAATTACATGACAACATACTTCTGGATCACTTCATCACGAAATTTCAGTCCATGTCCGGGACGGTTCCAAACGGTAACCAACCCGTCCTTTATTTGCGGGACATCTTCGAACAAATCGTCATACCAATTCATATACTCTATGTAGACACCATTGGGAATAGCGGCAAAAACTTGGATTTGAAGCTCCCACGCCAGATGCGGCGTGACAGGCAGACGATTAGCGCTTGCCAGATTGGCGATGCGAACTGCTTCCGTAATTCCGCCTGCTCTTAGGTTAATCATCAGGATATCTCCGGCTTTCCTGTCGATCAGCTCACGAAATCCATATCTGGAATACTCGGTCTCGCCTGTCGTTATCCGGATGTCCAGCGCCTTGGCGACCTCTGCATGGCCAATAATATCGTCCGCGGGAACGGGTTCTTCGAACCAGTATACGCCGAGCTTTTCGAGCTCTCTTCCGAACTGAATCGCCGTTGCCACATCAAGGCCTTGATTTACATCTACCATAATGTCTATATCTGAACCCAACGTTTTTCTAACGGCTTCCACTCGTCTTAGATCGATTTTTAAATCAGGGAACCCTGCCTTCATTTTGAATGCTTTAAATCCGCGAGAAGCATAACTTTCTGCTTCCTTGACGAGCTCATCCTCAGATAGTGACATGAATCCCGCGCTTCCATAGGCTTTCACTTGATCTGTATAAGGTCCGAGCATGGCATGAATCGATGAGTTCTGAAGCTTACCGGCCAAATCCCAGAGTGCGATATCCACTGCGGAAATTCCGTAAAGGACAACGCCTTTGCGTCCGATCATATTAAGTGCCCACCAGAGCTTCTCCCATATTTTATTCCGATACAGCGGGTTCTCGCCGATTAGTAAATCGGCAATGTCTCGATCCATGCATGTTTTGATTGTTTCGCCGCCTTGCCCCAGGATCGGCAAATACCCCATCCCGGTAATCCCTTCATCAGTCTCTATTTCAACAATGAGTGCAGTTCTCTTCGTAATGAAAAATGTTGATACGCGAATGGGGGTCTTGAAGGGAACGGAAACAAGCTTGGTTTTTACAGCTGTGATGATCATCTCTATTAAACCTCCCTATTCAGATAATGTAATTTATTCAACAGAGGGAGTAAAAAGAAGCTGGGATCAACGCTGCCTATTAAACCAAAATAGACAGCTAATCACGAAGATCAGCTGCCCATGAATTGGTTATGAAACGAACATGCTCATTCGATCCCAGAAAGCCGCGTTCATTTCGCAATTGCCGAATAACGAATATTGATGCAGGTTGCATGAACCAACAGTGCCCCATTCTCCGTCTAATGGCTCACGGTATCTTTTCATGACTACAATGATGTGTGCTCTGGCTGTATCAACAGCTTGTTTACTCTTTCAACACCAATCAACATAACAACTAGAAAAGCCAGCGCAATAAACGGAAGTAATACTATGCTCGTCTGTGCAGCAAGTACGCCAAAGAGCGGCGGGAGAAGTGTGGTTCCCGTATATGCGACTGCCATCTGATAGCCGATTAGCTTCGCTGCATTCTCTCGTCCGAAGCGCGCCGGCGTTTCATGAAGCAATCCAGGATAAATAGGAGCTAGGCCAAGTCCAATAAGAATAAGTCCGACTAAGAAAAGTTGGAGCTGCGGAAGTAACAATAATAGTCCGCCAACAATGGCCATAATCTGACCGCACCGGATTAACACCGTATTGTTAACCTTCAACGTAATAAACCCGGTAAACAGCCTTCCTAAAGTTATGCCGCCATAGTATAACGAAATCCATCCGGCTGCTGTTTCGGCTGACATATCTCTGGCACCTACCAGGTAGCTGGCTCCCCATAATCCAATGGTGGATTCAACCCCGCAGTAGAACAGAAAAGCAAGGAGTGTCTGTTTCACACCTTTAATGCGCAAGACATTAGACTTCGAGCTAACATCCACTTGAACGAACGCAGCTCCGACTTGATCCTCTTGAATCGTACTGGTTCGAGCCTCACCATCTCTAAGCACGGCGACACGTTTCCATAGAGGGAGTGTAACGAACAATACTAGTGCGAGTGAGAACTGAATCACAGATACTGCTGTATAGCCATCTCTCCAGGAGTCGTGCTCAGCAATATAATAAGACATAATAATAGGTCCCATAGTTGCGCCTAGACCCCAGAAACAGTGTAGCCAGTTCATGTGATGAGCCTTATAATTCTCAGCTACATAATGATTTAGCGCCGCATCGATGGCACCGCCGCCAAGGCCAAGCGGAATGGCTAATAAGACAAGCCAGATTAACGAAGGCGCCATAGCATAGCCAAGAAGCGCTCCTGCTGTCAGACAGCAGCTGATCAGCGTAATTCTCCCCGTTCCTACTCGCTGAACCAAACTCCCGCTAGCTAGACTGGATACGATGGTGCCTCCAGCCACAATCATGGACAAGATCCCTGCGAAGCCAAATGAAGCCCCCATATCGGGACGAATCACAGGCCACGCAGATCCAAGCAGAGAATCTGGAATGCCCAAACTAATAAACGCCAGATAGATAATCAATATAAACATGGAAGCCATCATGTATTCCTTCCTAGCAGCAATCCGTAATCATCACATTAAGCGCTAATTGCTGTAAACCTGCTAAATAATCCTGATTTCGATCGCTTATCACTAGCGTTGGCAAATGTTTCTGTGGAATATAGGTCGAGCTGCGGTCAGCAACCTTAGCCAGAAATGCTTCGTCTACCTCATCATTGCAAAATATGACAGCCCGAGGGTTCAGAATGGCTGTGAAAGTAGCGATCAATCGTGCAATCGCATCAATCTGTTTGTCTGCAACCAAGACAACCTCGCCATTACTCTCATCGAGCTTCAGCGCCTGCACGAATGATTGACGATCATATTGAGGAACGAACGAGATCTCGCCTGAGAAGAACGTGCTGCCACGAACAACATCACCATTAATCATAATGCCGGAACCTGGCCCATACTGACCGAAATAGAGATAGACCAGCGATTCGTTCTCGATCTCGAAGGTCGACGCATACCCAAGCACCGATGCATTCATATCGTTCTCCACGACGACCGGGATTTGGAAGCGGGATTCGAATTCTTCTTTCAGATCATAGTCAAGGAAATGCTGATATGGCGGGATAAAGATGATTTTTCCCAGGTTGTTAACGGCCCCGGGTACTCCGATTGCGATGGAACGAAGTCTTGGATATTTCTCAATTAGCGCTTCAATAAGATCACCAAGCTGCAGGGCATCTTGTTGCAATACGCTTGGCTTAATACCTTGTTCCTTGATCTCCCCAATACAGTTGAATATTGAATAATTCGTCTCGTTCTTCTCAATAAAGATGGCAAGACCGAGCATATATTCCGGATCATAGGTGTACCGCTTTGCCCTTCTGCCTCCGCTGGAGTCATCATTTCCTGTGAAGAGAATCTCTCCATCCTGCTCCATTTGGGAGAGAAATTTGCTGATTGTCGGAAAACTGATCCCTAGTCGCTGACTGAGCTCCGCTTTCGTTGCGCTTCCCATCATAATGAGTCCCGCCCGAATACGATAAATGATTGGTTCTTTTATTTCGCTTGGCGTCTTAAACATATTCGTCATGCTTGATCAAAGCCCCTCATCTACAAAGTTGAACCTACTTATTAAATCGATTTAATATGTTTAGTCATCTTAGCAGATGTCCGATGTCATGGCAATATGATTAATCGAAAAAGGACCAAGAAACTGTCACCGCTAAATGACAGAACTTGATCCCAAGGTTTCATTTCCTTACAAAGCAGTCGGCCTCACCATAATTTCGCTGATTAATGTGTCATCCGGCTCGTTAATGGCAAACGCGATCGCTCTGGCAATACTGGTAGGAGAGATCCCTTTATCGCTTATTTGATTCGCTATCATTTGCACTTCCGGGCTAGTAATGGTGTCAAAAAGTTCGGTCTTCGTCAGGCCTGGAGCAATGACGGTGGACCGAATACGCGAAGTCGCTGACTCTTCCAGGCGCAGTCCTTCCGAAATGGCTCTAACCGCGAACTTTGTGGCTGCATATACGGCTGATGTCGGGGACACCTGATAACCGGATGTTGAAGATAGGTTGATAATATGACCGCCTTGTTGTTCGCGCATGGCAGGCAAAACCGCAGCGATTCCATACAAAACACCTTTGATGTTCACATCGATCATTTGATCCCACTCGGCTACTCTTAATTCATTAAGCCTGGAGCTCGGCATTACTCCTGCATTGTTCACCAACACATCTATGCGGCCATATTCTTTTAAGGTGAATTGGGCCAACTTCTGCATATCTTCTGCAGAAACGACATCCGCTCGAACGGAAACAGCTTCGCCTCCACTTTGTTTAATGTCATTAACGATAGTACGAAGACGCTCCTCTCGTCTGGCAGCCAGTACGACCTTTGCGCCATTTTGCGCTAACAGCTTTGCTGCAGCTTCTCCTATTCCGCTGGAAGCTCCCGTGATGATGACCACTTTATTCTGTATATTTTCCATGGATCATTTCTCCTTTGAATGTTTGTTATTGAACGCGTGTTGAATATTTAACGGCCGTTGATTACTATTATAGATAGATGCCCTGATTACTCAATGGTTGATTGATTCGCATTTGTTTCATATGCAACACCATCCTTTGCAATGTTGATTATCTCAAGGAGGTAACGGAAGTAGTGGATACCGTAGTGAAAACCGACCGCCGCATTCTCCGAACCAAGCAAACGATAACAAAGGCGTTTCTGGAGCTTTTTGCAGAGAAAGAATTTGAACAAATCACCATTAACGAGATCGCGGACCGTGCCAATGTAAATCGCGGTACTATTTATCTGCATTACAGTGATAAATATGACCTGCTGGACCAATGCATTGAAGATCATATCAACGAGTTAATCTCACTATGCAAGAATCGGGAGGTTACTATGCCTAGCCAAGGAATGGTGCATGAGCCTAAACCGGTTTTTGATTATTTGCGAAACCACTTCCCTTTTTTCTCAGCTATGTTTTCCAATCAAAGAGTTTTTCTATTCCGTGACCGGTTGCTGCGTTTTATCGCAGTCAATCTAATGGATAAACTGGAACAGCCGGATCAAATGACCGCTGTCGACAAGGAGTTAAAAGCCCAATTCCTTGCCTCAGCTTTCATTGGCATTGTGGAGTGGTGGATACGTCAGCAAATGCCGCATTCCACACAATTTATGGCCGATCAGGTCAAACATTTATTTGAAAAGAACCAGGTTTACTCCTAAATAAAACCCAAGGCTGCTTAACGCCTTGGGCTTTATTTGTTGTTCCACCTGTCATTCAATGGGAATAGCAATCCATACCCACGCTCATAATAAAGGGAGAATCTTTCCGAAAGGTGTGATTATATATCCCAGATAGTGTATATGAGCTTTTGAAAAACACCTTCAAATCGAATGATTATGTGCAGTCGGTGCATAGGGTCCATGATAAACAGTTTCATTTTTCCTACTTACAGGCCATTGTAGACCAAGAGCTTATTAACCATGAAATCTTGCACCGGATTCAAGTGTCGGAAACTTCCATTCTTGATCTTGATGCATTGCAGCATGCGATTCCTCTGGAAAATATCAAGTTATCCTCAAGTATAGACGAGATCACCCAACATTTGATTAAAGGCTATATATTCGTTCAGCTTGCACCTGACCTTAATCAAGGGCTCTTAATAAATATCCTAGATCAAAAACGCGGATACCGGGGTAATAACGAAGCTGATAACGAATACAGCGTAATTGGACCGAAAGTCGGCTTTGTTGAAGATATCGACACAAACCTCAATCTACTTCGGAAAGAGCTTATTTCAGAGAAGTTACGATTTGAGGAACTGATTTTAGGCTCTGTTTCACAAACACGAGTAACGATTGTTTATTTAGAAGGAATCTGCAATCCTCAGTATGTGAATACCGTTAGACAAAGAATTAAAGCACTTGATGTTGACGTGTTATTTGATAGTTCGATTCTTGACCAAATCATATCCGATAACCCCAATTCACCCTTCCCGCTATTCATGTCTACAGAACGTGTCGACAGGGCCAAATTTAATGTGCTTCTCGGCCAAGTGGCCATATTAAGCAGTGGATCTCCCTATGTCATATCCGGTCCAAGCACGGTGTTTGATTTTTTTGCTTCACCTGAAGATTATTATCTGCCATGGATATTGGCTTCTTTCTTCCGGTGCTTAAGGTATTTGGGAGTTGCCTTCTCTATTCTAGCCTCCCCTCTCTACGTTGCCTTGTTAACCTTTCATTATTCTGTTATCCCGCAATCTCTTCTAGGTCCCATAATTGAATCTAGAACGAACGTCCCCTTTGCGCCGATTATTGAGGTGCTGCTATTGGAATTTACGGTCGATATGCTGCGTGAAGCCGGGGTAAGACTGCCTACCAAAGTCGGTCAAACGCTCGGCATTGTTGGCGGTATTGTACTTGGTACAGCAGCCGTGCAAGCCGCGCTCACCAGCAACATCTTAATCATAATTGTATCTCTTTCCGCACTCCCTTCATTTGCAACTCCGATATTCAAAATGGCGAACGCAATCCGATTCTTGCGGTTTCCATTGATGTTCCTGGCAGCGGCTTGGGGTGGGTTTGGCATTGCGATTGGGATCGTCTTTCTTTTAGGTCACTTGCTGCGATTAAAATCTTTGGGCATGCCATACTTAGCTCCTGCGTTCCCTTTTCGATATCGAGATTATGCAGACAGTTTCATTCGTTCTTCGTTAAGCGTTATTAAGAATCGACCTAGTTACTTGCGTCCTCTCAAGCGCCAAAGATTTAAGGTGAATACGCCTAAACCTAAACGCGATCACTACGATAACGAATAAATATCTAAGTAAGGAAAATAGCATCCATGAGAAAATATGTTCTTCTCTTTGTCCTGTGCTTCGTACTTACCGGATGCGCAAAAGCCCAGATAATCGATCGGATCAAGCTCATCGAAAGTATCGGTTACGACGTACAAGGAGAGATCTATAAAATTAGCGGTACGTATTGCGCATATGATAAGAAAGTGAAATTATTCCTGCTCGAAGGGGAAGTTCATTCCTTAAATGAGGTACTCACATCGTTCACATCGCAATCGGATCACCCTATTGCAATCGGTCAATTGCGGACCATTGTAATTAGTGAAGGAATAGCAAGAAGAGGCATTACGGAGCTTGCCAACACCATTGTGCGAGATCCCCATATCAGTAATCGATGTACACTTGTTATAACAACAAATCAAGCAAGCGAGATCTTAGATGAAACATTACGATTTCCGCCTGTCTATTTATCCAATCTGCTCAAGCAAAATATGGATACCGGGAATACACCATTCACAAATGGTCATATCTTTCTGGACCAATACTTTGGAGAAGGACAAGATGTTTTCCTGCCTATTGTGGTTAAAGGCCCAAAAGGTATTCTGCAAATGACTGGAGTAGGTGTCTTTCAGGGAGATAAATTAAAGCTTTTACTGCCAACTAAAGCTGGCTTGTTCATTAAGCTCCTCAAAGACGATATATTCACCCTCCAATCAAGTACATATGATTTTAAAAATGATCAAGACAAGCAAATTACTTTTAAAATCATGAACGCCACACACAAAATAATCGTAACCAATAAAAAAGCTTCCATTTCACTTAAGCTCGATATTGACCTTGGGGATTATCCGGTATCTTTGAACGTATTTGAGAACAGTAACGATATGAATGCGCTAAAGAAACAAATCGAACGTCACTTATCTGCCGAATTGAAAGCCTTGCTAGAACATTTTCAAAAGAATCTTGTTGATCCCGTTGGGATAGGCAATCTTCAACGATCTCGCCAAAGAAATTGGAATGAGCATGCATTCGCGGCCCAAATTTATCCGAACCTCACATTTGATGTACAGACTGAAGTTAAAATATTGTCTTTGGGAGTTGGACATTAGTGCAGCACTTGGTAAAGGAAAACGACACGGTTTCCGGTTTTTTTTTATTTTTCCTTTTCCATGCTTCTTTGCTCGGGGCTGGTGTCTTAGGGTTTCAACATTTAATTGTTAATGCAACGGGAAACGATGCTTGGATCTCGATACTAATCATGGGGCTATCTTTGCATATCATCATATGGATGATATTTAAGATGCTTGGCAGCCCTGCTAAAGATCTCATCGATCTGCATCGTTTCCTTTTTGGCAAAATTCTAGGGAATGCCGTTTCCTTAGTGATGGTCGGCTACTATTTTCTAATGGCATTAATTGTCTTTCGCGGCTATATCGAAATCATTCATATTTGGATGTTCCCTGATCTTCAAACCTGGATTCTGGCATTCATCCTCGTCTGTGCGATCTATTATGCCGTTTCCGGAGGGTTTCGAGTAATTGTCGGCTATTGCTTCTTTGGGGTGTTCTTCTCCTCGCTGCTGCCTCTGTTATTGTACTTCAATATCAAATACGGGCATTTGTATAATGTATTGCCTATGTTTAATCATTCCGTAAAAGAGCTGATCACATCTTCTCAATTCTCAGGCGTTATGTTTATGGGCTTTGAAACGGTTCTGCTTTACTTTCCATTTATTAAAGCTCCCGAGAAAAACGTGAAATGGGCTCATCTCGGTTTGTTATTTTGCACCATCAAGTACTCCATACTTATGTTTGTAACCCTCATGTATTTCAGTCAAGGGTTATTGAAGCATACTTACTGGCCAACCTTAGTCATGGTTAAAGTGATTGAATTTTCACTGATTGCCAGGGTGGAGTTTATATTTATATGTATCTGGCTGATGTTGCTTATCCCGATGCTTAGTCTCTCTGTTTGGTGCTGTACACGAATTATCAAGCGAGTGACGAATGTTAAACCAACGTGGTCATTATACGTTATCCTAATCGCCATTTTCTTCGCGGCTCTTCCATTCAACGATCGCGTTAGGATTGAATGGTTAGGAAAACATGTTGTTGAACTCGGGTTTTATTTTATTTACGCCTATGTTCCGCTGCTATTTATCCTGTATTTGATTCGCAGCTTCTTCTCGCAGAAGAAACCGATGATTATACGACCCGAACAATGAGAAAACCAGCGACAGTAACTAGCCGCTGGTTTATTTGTTAGAGCGTATTATAAGTATCAAGCTAGGTTTGCGAGTAGTTCTTCAAGACGATCCATCGTTTGTTCGGCGCCTGGTACGGCATATACTTTCACCTTGTTGAAGACATCGGCGTTTTCTTCAAATACGGAGCTGTAAGTGAGTTTCGTCTTTCCGTCCAATTCCTCAAAGGCTGCTGTCGCCTGAAAATTCGGAAAAACCGCGTGCTTGATGACGATTCGCTCGGGTTTATTGATTTCTACAAAGATGTTGGTGTTGGGATAATCAACGCCATCCGGACCATGCATAATAAACTCCCATGTACCGCCAGGTTGAAGATCAAACTTCTGAGTCGTAATCGTAAATCCTTGAGGCCCCCACCACTTCGACAGCTTATCCTCATTCGTCCAAACATCAAACACAATCTCGGGCGAAGCGTTCAATAGGCGGATAATCACGATCTCACGATCACCTACATGCGTTGCGATTTTGTCCGTTGCGTTGTTTTGAGACATGTCCATTCCTCCAACATGAATTTGGATTAACCTTGTTCAATCATAGCAAATCGTGGCAGAGACAGCTATCTTGATGCCTTGTTAGGTGGAGTTATTTCATTCTAACGAACCCTACGGGCCTTATTAACGCGAAATTAGCTGAGAATTTATTCTAACGAACCGTGTAGGTCTTATTGATGGAAAATGATGCGGAAAGTGGCACTTTGACAAGAAATAAGACCCCTACGGTTCGTTAGAATTTCTAAACCCATCATTTGGGCGAAATAAGGCCTCTAGGGTTCGTTAGAAACTGAGAGGTAGAACATTTGGTGGGAAGAAGCCTAATAGGCACGTTCTACTGGACAATAAAAAAGACTGCCACGCGGCAGCCTAGTCTTCAACTGAAATATTGCTTTGCACTCGATCAAGAACCGACCACGACACGCTTGCTTTCACTGCGGCGTCTAGTTGCCATGACATGCTGCAGCGCCCCGAGAACGACGAACATGGCCATAACAACTGCGGAGTATCCGTACATCACCGAGTAGTTGCTTACCGACGAAATGGCGCCAAGCAGAATCGAACCGAACGCGACGCCGAAATCCGTTGAATTGTAAAACATGCTGTTCGCCATGCCATACTGCTCCGGCTTTGAGGAACGCAGCATCCAGGCTTGGATGGTAGGCTGAATGGCGCCGAACCCGACGCCATAGAGCAGCGCGGACACGATTAGCATCGACATAGAGTGTGTATTTGCCAGAACCGCCATGCTTGCCGTAACGAACATTCCCGCAGGAATAAGCACGGATGTATGTCCGAATCGGTCGAAGATACGCCCCGAGAAGGGGCGAACGAGAATAATCGTGATGGCGTTAAACATGAAGAACAGTCCTACTTGTTCGATATGTACATAATCACCGAACAAGGCGAGAAAACTTAGTAAACCACTGTACGTGACCGCGAGAAAAACGTTCAACATTGCGGGAAATAACAATTTCCGATTGAATTTAGGTTTACCCGCGACTTTCGGCAGAGCATCTTTCTGAATTGGCTCCGAATGCTCTATTGGAGCTTGTTCCCGATTCGATCGCGACAACCATAAGACCGGGAAAATAACGATGGAAGTTACGAGTCCAATCACCATCAATTGCGAGAACCCGGATTGTTTCATGACATTCAATCCGATCGATGGGCCGATTGACATGGCTAAACTCGTCGATAACCCGAAATAACCGATGCCCTCACCCATTCGGCGAAGTGGAATGATGCGGGAAACAAGCGTCGGCAGTATCGTGCTCGCCATGCCAAAGCCGATACCATATCCGATCCGCAGCGACAATAATGAAGCAAATGAGCCCGCGACTGAATATAACGCCGTAGTTGCTGCAGCAATACTAAGGCCAATAAGCAGCAACTTCATCCGCGAAATGCGCTGCATGAGCGATGCTGTAGCGAAACGGGATACGATAGCCGCCAGCGCAAATACGGAAGTCACAAGGCTGGTCTGGATGTTACCGGCGTGAAATTCATCTTTTACGTAGGCTGGAAAAGACGATAGCAGCATCTGCAAACTTAGGAATAACAGGAAAAAGCATAATGTTAAAGCGATGAATGGTCTTGTCCATAATGGCGTTTTTTGCGGTTGTACTTGCTCTAGCTGCACGTTAGCTTCATCTCCGTTCAAATTCATAACGATATAAATCGATTCTAGCAGTCCGTATTTCCGAGCTTCTCTTCGATGTGCAGTTTAATGCGCTGCAGCAGTCCAATCATGAGGTCATGCTCTTCTTGCGAAATGCATGCTCTGACTTCTGCCGTTATACTGTCTTCGATAGGCGTCGTAACGCGGATAATCTCTTGTCCAAGCTCTGTGCTGTATACGAGAAACGACCGACGATCCCGATCGCCCGCCTTTTTATAGATAAGTCCCTTCTTCTCCAAATGATCCAATATCCGCGTCGTCGAAGGTTTGTCCTTGCCGATCCGCTGTGCAATCTCTCGTTGGATGAGGCCTTGCGCACAATCAATTTGGTTCAGTGCAGACCATTGCTCAGGCGTAATACCATGAGCGCTTAGCCGCTGCTGAAACAGCGCCGATAGCTTCCGGTGTGTAACACCCATTAAGAAACCGATAGGCTGCTTGCGGTATTCGGTTGACATGCATCATGTCTCCTCAATCATTATAGTTGTTTAGACAACTATATGTTAGACAACATTTTATGTCAATGTTTTCGTGCACCTACATAAAGAAATGCCGCAAGAGTCTCATCGAGACTTTCGCGGCATGATCATTAATAAACTTCAACCTCGGAGATCGCCATTTGACCACCTGTTTGCCCCGGTCCATCCGGTGTGATCGCAACAACGCGAACATACCTTGCGGTTGTGGCTGTGATCGTGTTGTCGCTCGTTCCACCACCGAAACCCGTTACGGATTTGACTGTCGTATACGAGGTTCCATCCGTCGAAGTCTGAATATCAAATGCAGTTGCATAAGCGGTTGTAGGCATAATGACCTTGATGCGACTGATGCTCGTGGACGTACCTAGATCTACTCGCAGCATCCACCGCCATTGATTGGTAGCTTGCGTCTTTGTAGACGTATTACCGTCAGTCGCATATACGACCGAATCGCCCGGTTGAAGAGATGCTGTACTTCCGTCAATGTAATAGGCGTTGACTGTTTTGTTCAATGCTTTATTTGTGCCCGCAGGTCCTTCTACAGTCACATCATCGAAGGAAGCCGTGGAGCTTCCGGTACCCGTACTGCCTCCGTTTAGTGAAGGATATCCCGTTCTTCCACTCCAAGTTTGTGAATACATCCAGGAAACGGGCTCACTCGTACCATCTTGCCATACTTTCCCGTATAGGGTCCCGTTTGAGGAGCTCATTTTAAACCAATACCAGGTATTGTTGCTCCAATTGAATGGGTAGCTCGTGCCCCACACGATTCCATCATTCAGCCATTGGACCGTGCTGTGGTTCTGGTGAAAGACAAGATTATAACCTGCGCCGCCAGAAGTTCCGGTGAATAGACCCACACCAGCGCGGGCGAAATCGCCGTCCGTCCAATTATCGACGCGAACCTTAGCGGTAATCGTGTAATCGGTAGATGTGCCGAGACCGGCGTTGCTCACGATAGCTTTACGCGGATCGCCGCTCCCCGAAGAGGTCTGTTTTAGTGTCTGAGAGGTTTCACTCCATGTTCCGCCGTATGTGGTCCATGACGTTCCGATCGTATTGTCGTTAAAGTTATCGCTGAATACGGTCGGACCCGGCGGCGGTGCTGTTGGAGGCGTCGGTTTCTGGGCCGATCCTCCTGGGCCAACCGCGTTCATGATGTCGATTGCACCTTGGGGCCAACTTTGATTACTGACTGTCGTATTGCTTTGGAACACGTTGCTGCCGCTCCAGTTTCCCCATGGCGAGTTGCTGTAATTGTTCTGGAACACATTGTCATGGTTAGGTGGATTACTGGCAAATAGTGTTTGAGGCACATTATTGACGACGTTTTTCTCTGCTGTTTTGTACGCGCTGCCGTTGTCGAAATAGATGGCCGAGATCGGATATCCGCCGTTATAGGCTGAACCGGCAAGATCGTGAATGTAGTTGGCATCGAATCTTGTGAACCCGACCATTTTACCCAGTGTGTAAATACCGCCGCCATCATCGAGTAGTTTGATTACGTGGTGGATGTGATTACCAAACACGATATTGTCCGTCATCCCATGCTCATAGTCCTGCCAGTTCCATCCGATCGTAATCCCCGTATAAGGCAGATTCTTGACTTCGTTCCGGCCGATCGTCATGTTAGCCGGCAGCATCGCGCCAATGCCGACCATATCGGCATAATCCAGACCTACAGAATCAACGGTGTTATCCATAATGGAATCGTAGCTGCTCTGTCCGTCCATTGCGGACTGTTCATCCCACTGGTCGCCTGCGACGCCAAGCGCCACGCCTCCACCGGCGTTCTTATAGAACCTATTGCTCTTAATCAAGTTATGATCCGTTCCCTCGTTCCCCATGATGCCCCATCCGCCGGCGAATTGAAAGGTGTTGGATTCCAGCGTAATCGAGCTCGCATATTTCAGCTGAACCATACCAAGAGCCGAAGCATATCTCGCTGTGTTTCGAATTTCTGAATTGGAACCTCCGCCGGTCGTTTGATAACGGAAGCCTGCTTGCGTATCCACGTATCCGTAGGTACTGGGTGCCAGCCAATTACTGTGCTTGAATGTAATGCCGACAAATTGAATATCGTGGACTTTATTTGTACCGCTGCTGCCTTGAAATTGAATAAGCGTCTCTATCTTAGGGGCAATGACCGTTGTAGTATTCATTGTCTCGCCGCTGCGAGGCTTATAGTAGAGCGTCGAGTTGGCCGTATCCAAGAACCACTCCCCTGCCGCGTCGAGCAGTTCATAGGCGTTTTCGAAGAAATAGGGCGACGAACCTTGGTTGTGATGATTATAGGCAAAGCCGCTCTCCGGAGATTTGAACGTAACCGTGTTGCCCGAATAACTCGCAATTCTTCCGCGATGTTGACTCCAATGGCCCACAATAACCATTTCGGCCGTACCGCCGTTCGCCCACGTACCGATATCTGCGGTGTTTACCGTATAAGGATAAGAACTATTCGTAGCGTTTAAGTAAGGTCCTCCCGTTACTTCGTCCGTTAGATTCGGCTTGCGAGCCTTTACGCCGCGTGAGTCATTCACATAAAGCTGCCTGAAATTCCAATTGACCCCTGTTCGCTTGTAAATATTTTGACCTGCATCATGAAGCGTCCATCCGCTGGTGAGATCGACACCGCCACTGATAATCGGTACAGAGCCGGTATAGTTTTTGTAAATGATTTTGTAGCCGTTGTTCCCGGAATCGGATGTCCCGAACGTTAACGTCGCACTCATTGGATAGGTCCCGTTCATTAAATAGACGTAAATATCTCCGGTCATACTGCTGTTAATCGTCCGAATAACATCCCTTGCCTTCGTGATGGTTGCGAACGCCGTTCCAGTCGTCAAACCGTTATTGCTGTCGCTGCCACCCGTCGGATTGACGTAATACGTGGCTTGCGTGGCTGCGTAACTCCTTTCTGCCGGAACGATAGTCACGGTTAACGTAACCACCATTGCGACAATGATTAGCCAAATCAATCTGACACGATCTCCCTTGTTCATCCTCGTAAATTCACCTCATATCGTTATTTGTGACAACGCTTTCATTGCCAAATAATAATATATGGACGCAATAGGATATTATGAGCAGAACATGAACCGACCCTATGAAATTCACCCTATTACAAATGTCTCTTGAATTCACCAATACAGGATGTTTTACCTAATTCTGGTCAGGAATTAATATTAAGTTTTGTTAAATTTGTTTGCGAAGGCCTATTGCATAGGTAATTAAGCATTAAGTACTGAAGACCTATGGCATTTCAAGGCTACAACAAAAACGATATCGAATTGAAACGATGCACATCTTCTACTCATAAAGCTAACATTACCATATATTGGTTTTCTATATATTTACATTTACCACCTTTTCAACGGTAGGCAGTACGATTCACGAGCATGAGTAAATAGCCCTATTCGCGCTTAAGGAGTAGGCAGTAACACTCATTGTTATCCAATTTCGACACGGGATATAATTGCGCTGAAAAAAATCCCATCCTAATTCTGGGATTTGATATTTCTTTCAAGTCGAGAAATGTCGTTCAAAATGCCCTTGAGGCGCAAAAAACGAGGAGGAATTGGTGGAATGAGTTCTTTTGCCAGAAAAGTTCGTAGAAAGCTGCCCCTGACAACCAAGTCAGCGCTCACCCTCTCCTTGCTTCTCGGTTCCTGGAGCGGTTCAGTCGTTTCGGCGGCCAGTGCTAAGGGAGCTGAGGTTTCACATCTTCTTACGTATGGAGGAGCGGCATATGCTTCATCAACGGAAGGCGGGTTGACGCCTGAGAAAGCAGTTGATGGCAGTCTGGAATCCCGTTGGGGCAGTGCGTTCAGCGCGGATCAACAATGGATCTACGTAGACCTTGGTGCTCATGCAACGATTGACAAAGCCGTCATCCGTTGGGAGAATGCCTACTCCAAGTCGTATAAGATCCAAGTGTCCGATGACGAAACGAATTGGAAGGACATCTACACGGACACCAAAGGCGACGGCGGCTTGGATACGATCAGCCTATCCGGTCAAGGACGTTATGTTCGAATGTTGTCTCTGGAGCGCAGCGGCGGATATGGTGTATCCGTTTATGAATTCGAGGTCTATGGTACAGGCGGAACGAATCCGATTCCTATCGTGCTCGGTGAAGATGTCGCCAAGAATAAGCCTATCGTAGCTTCCACTTATGAGAAAGCAGACAAAGATAAACCTGCTATGCCGCCAGAGAACGCGAATGATGGTGATGCGACGACAAGATGGTCCTCTGCGCATACAAGCAGTGAGTGGATTTATGTCGACCTTGGCAACGTGCATGACATTGGCCGCATCCGCCTGAACTGGGAAAATGCAGCTGGCCGCATCTACGATCTGCAAGTGTCTGATGATGCAGTCAATTGGACAACCATCTACCGTGAATTGAATGGTCAAGATGGCTGGATCGACACAGCGGTCTTTGCTAGCGGCCGTTATGTAAGAATGAAGGGTATTAGCCGCACAACAAGCTATGGCTATTCCTTGTTCAATTTCAGTGTCTATGATTATGTGAATGGTGATCCGAAGCCGGCATACACGATTCCCACTCTCCCTACCGCTTCGACGGTTGATGTCGGAAAAGGCAGCTATTTAACAAGCGATATCAATATGCCGCAGCCACGGCCACCGATGAACAAATCGGATGACCTGCAAGCACCTATTCCATCGAATGACTGGTGGCAATCGGTCTTGATCAAGAATTTCAGTGACAGCTTGATCACGCTTCCGCTCAAATCCAAATACTCCACGCTCGGTCTCGGTATTCTGAACCCAGGCGCAGGCTGGGTAAATGATACCGGCAACTCGCAAGCGGCTGATGGCGGACCGGATTTTTACATGCATGCCGGCAATCTCAGCACAACCAATGTGAAGAACAAAATTACAGGTTATGGTGACTGGTCTGCGACCATAACGCTGAGCGACAACGACAGCGCGAAGATGAAAACGACATTCGTCAAAGGCTCGCCGTATTTGTATTCGGAATTCAGCGACCCGACGACATCGGAGCTGTACTTCCCGGTGTCCACCCGTTTCTATGATGACAATGGTAATCCGGTTCTCGCTTCCGATGGTGCTGCTTTGACAGCAGATCATATCGGTTTCGCCGTGACGAACGTAGACGGTTCCCCGCAAGCGAATAAAGTGACTCGCAATTACGGTGTATTCGCGCCGGAAGGTTCTGTCTTCATGAAAGTCGGCAACAAAGTAAAAATCCGCTTAGGCAGCGGACAAAACTACTTATCCGTCGCATCGATGCCTGCGGCAAGCGACTTGAATTACTTCTACAAGCACGGATACGCATTCGTTACGAATACGATCGTAACGCCGAGCTTCGACGAGACAACCTCTGAAGTGGTAACGACCTTCAATGTGGAAATCGATCAGAAGCGTTTAGATATGGAACCAACGACCTTGATGGCATTGCTCCCGCACCAATGGAAGCAATCCGCTTCGTCTCTGACTCCTCTTACTTATCCCTCCATTCGCGGAACGCTGAAGCTGCATGAAGGCAATTCGTTCACAACAAAGGATCAGTTTAACGGGATCGTTCCTCAATTCACGGAGCCGGGAGATTCCTCTTATTCCCGCGAAGCGCTGCTTGAGCAATTAAGCTACTTAGATGAGTCAACTTCCAAGAACATCATGTCCGGTGATGCCTATTGGCAAGGAAAAGTGCTGCATCCGCTGGCAATGGGCGTATTAATCGCCGATCAAATCGGAGACCAAGCGTACAAAGAAGTGTTTCTTGCACGACTGAGAACGATCTTAACGGACTGGTACACATATTCCAAAGGCGAACCGGATTACTTTATGTACTATGATCCAACTTGGGGCACGATGTATTACAAAAATAGCGAGTTCGGCGCAAACACTGGCCTGACGGACCACCATTTCACCTATGGTTACTTCGTCTTCGCTTCTGCCGTACTCGCAACCTACGATCAAGACTTTAAGGACAATTATGGCGGCATGGTCGAGCATCTTATTCGTGACTACGCCAATCCGTCCAAGCAAGATCCGCTCTATCCGTTCCTCCGCAACTTTGATCCTTACGAAGGCCATTCATGGGCTGGCGGTTATGGTGACAACAACAACGGGAACAATCAGGAAGCTGCCGGCGAATCTCTATTCGGCTGGGTTGGCGAATATATGTGGAGCTTGTTGTCGGGAGACAAAGCTACCCGCGATATTTCCATCTACGGCTTCACAACAGAGCTGAAGGCTGTCGAACAATACTGGTTCAACTATGATAACGACAACTGGCTGCCGGAGTTCGCTCACAAATCAGTTGGCCAAGTTTACGGAAGCGCGTATAACTTCGGTACTTTCTTCAGCGGAGATCCTGTCAATATTTATGGTATCCACTGGCTGCCAACAGGCGAATATTTAACTAGCTACGGCTTTGATCCAGCCAAAGCAGCAGATTTGTACAACGGGATGGTGAAGGATAACGAAGGCCCTGAGGATGCATGGCAGCATATCGTATGGCCGATCGAATCGCTGAGCAATCCGCAAGCCGTACTCGATAAATTCACGGTGGATAACACACAGAAGAACGAAATTTTCAACACGTATTGGTTCGTACACAATATGGCAATGCTCGGCACGCGCACGGAGGACATTTGGGCGAGCGGTTGGTCCGGTGCATCCGTGTACAAGAAAGGTTCCGCTTACTCTGCTGAGGTATGGAACCCTACGAACGAAGCCATTACGCTAACGTTCCATAATGCTGCAGGTGTAACGGGTTCTGCGATAGTTGGCCCCAAATCGCTTGTTAAAGTCGATCCGACGAAAGTGACAGATTTGGACGCGAACGTTGCTCCTGTGCTTTCAACAGACAAGACAAGTAATGTGATTAAGCAGCCGATCGAGCTGACTTTTGCCGATCATCTGAAATGGCGTGCGTCCATCAACACAGTCGAAGTAAATGGAACAGCGCTAGCCTCATCGGACTATATCGTACAAGCAGGCAAAATCACGCTGGACGGCGCTTTGTTCCCGGTGGAAGGCAGCTACAAGATCACGGTGAAGTCTATCGATTATCCAAACACCGGCGTACAGCAAGTAGTCATCACGAATTCGACGGTCAACCTGGCTTTGAACAAGCCCACTATCACTTCGGATAAACCGAATAATCCGGGCTCTTATGCCGTAGACGGTAAACCGGATACGCGCTGGGAATCTGCTTTCAGCGACCCGCAGTTTGTTGCCGTTAATCTGAAGTCCGAATACCGAATCAGCCATGTTCGTTTGAACTGGGAAAATGCTGCCGGTAAGAGCTACAAGGTACTTGTGTCCACAGATGGTCAAAAGTGGACAGCCGTATATTCGACTACCCGTGGTCATGAAGGCATCGAGGACATCACATTCCCGGCCGTAAATGCGAGGTATGTCAAAGTAGAAGCAACAGAACGTACGACGAACTACGGTTATTCATTATGGGAGTTGGAAGTGTTCGGCACCCCTGCAGGCAGCCTGGACGCACCGGATTTGATTGCAGATTCGACGATGAATCGTGCAGGACAGCCGATAGAAGTCGGTTTCGAAGATTTCGCGGATTGGAGATCTGCGATCGAGACGGTGAAAGTGAACGGTACGCTTGTATCCACTGAGAAATACGAAGTTGCACCAGGCAAAATCATGCTGGACGGCTCCCTATTCCCTGCTGCCGGCAACTACGACATTACGATTGAAGCGAATGGATTCGTTGCATCAAGCATCCAGCAGCCGATCGTAACGAACTCGAACGTCAATCTTGCCCTGCGTAAACCGACGTTCACATCATCCGCACCTAATCAATCGAGCAGCTTTGCTGTTGACGGAAACAAAGCGACAAGATGGGAATCCGGCTTCAGCGACCTGCAGACCATTACGGTGGATCTCGGGGCAGAAGAAATCATCAGCCGTGTTCTTTTGAATTGGGAGAATGCAGCCGGTAAGAGCTACACCGTTGAAGTTTCCACAGATAACAAAGCTTGGAAAACAGTCTATGACACAACAACAGGTAAGCCCGGTGTCAACGATATCGGCTTCTCCCCTATCTCTGCGCGTTACGTCAAAGTAAACGGCACAGAACGGACAACTAACTACGGCTACTCGCTGTGGGAACTTGAAGTGTACGGTAACGGTTCCGGCCTACCGAACGCTCCGGAATTATCAGCCGATACGACGAACACAACTGTAGGGCAGCCGATCGAAGTGACCTTTAACGACGATGCGGCCTGGAGAAACGCGATCGAAACGATCCAAATCGACGGCACAACGATCAACACTTCTGACTATCGATTGATTGCCGGAAAAATCACATTTAACGCTTACTTGTTTAAGCAAGCGAAGTCGTATGTGATCTCGGTTCAAGCGAAAGCGTACACAGAAGCGTCCGTTCAACAAACTGTCGCTGTCAAAGATCAACCTGGTAATCCAGATCCCAACCCAACTCCGGATCCTGGTTCGAATCCCAACCCGCTGAACCTCGCGTTCGGTAAAGAGACTTCTTCTTCGCCGGAGTATCACCGCTCCAGCGCTGATGCAGTTGACGGTCGGTTGGATCGCCGCTGGGAGTCTGCATTTGCAGACAATCAATGGATGAGCATCAACCTTGGATCAGTGAAAACGATAAACCGTGTTGTTCTGAACTGGGAAAATGCTTTCGGCAAAGCGTACACCATTGATGTCTCCTTAGATGGGCAAACATGGTCGACTGTATACGCCACGGACAATGGCAACGGCGGCATCGATGAACTCTCATTCGCTCCTGTCCAAGCCCAATACGTGAAGATGAACGGAATCAAGCGTGGTTCCCCATATGGCTTCTCGCTATGGGAATTCGAGGTTTATGCCGGTGATAAGGCTCCTCTTGCGGGACCTGCTTTGACGGCAGACACTACAGATAACATGCTTGGCAAACCAATCGACATCACGTTCACGGATGACATCGCATGGAGAAATGCAGTCCGTGCAATTGAGCTGAACGGCGTTGCTCTTCATGCGGATCAATACACCGTAACTGCTGGTCAAATCACGCTTCATGCGGAATTGTTCACAGAATCCACTCCTTATGTGGTAACGGTTCAATCACTGGGATACGAATCGGATTCTGTGGTACAGCCAATTACAGCGGGGATCAACCTTACACACAACAAGAACACCGCTACCTCTGAAGGTGCACTTAAAGGCGGTCAGTTCGCTGTCGATGGAAGCAAAAGCACGCGCTGGGAATCGGCATTCAGCGACCCGCAGTGGATCAGTGTCGATCTTGGCACAACGAATACCATCAGCCGCGTGCTCTTGAATTGGGAGAATGCCTCCGCGAAGGCTTACTCCATCGAAGTGTCACAAGATGGTGAGAGCTGGACAACCGTTTATTCGACGAGTAAAGGAGACGGCGGAATCGATAACATCTTCATTACTCCTGTCGATGCTCGTTTCGTCAAAGTTCATGGCACTGAGCGCAATACGCAATACGGTTACTCACTGTTCGAGTTGGAAGTTTACTAATCCTATCCCTTTGTAAAGCAAACAAGCTGACGTCGTGTTCAACCGACGTCAGCTTGTTTTGTTCCTTCAATGTTTGCCTGCCTGAACCGCTTCATGCGCAGCTGGCACTTCAAGGCCGTCTCCCTCCGTTAAAGGGAACGCTGAAGTGCTGCGCAGCTTGATGATGATTTTGCGAATGCTATCTCCGGACAGATGATACTGTCGCTCAAGTTCTTGTACGGTACTTCCGTTTGCGTAACGCTGGTAGATCTCTTCGTTACGCTGTCCGATGATGACGCGTGATCCACTCTTCTCGCCCCAACCGGCGCGTTCGCTCTGCTGCTTCGGGACATAGATCAGCTCGCCCTGAATATAGCGCTGGAGCTCCTCCAATAGTCTAGGGGGAAGCACATCTCTTCCGTTCTTGTAGTTCAACGTAAACCTCCTTAATCGTATCGGCCATTGCAACGCCATCTGAATGCGATTTGTTCACGTTTCCTTCCCCCTCTCATTAATATGGAAAAAACACGATCATTCTTTAAAATCGTGCTTCAATACTCATTATAAGTGAAAACGGTTCATTCCGTCTTCCTATTGTAAGAAAAGAGAGGCCGGAAGGCCTCCCTCTTTATAGTGACCTTCGCTCTAGGCGAAAGCCACCTCCGTGTGCTTGTTCAACTGAATCAGCTCCTTTCATGAAGATTTTGTCGGGCCCGACATCTATATTAACGCATATTCAGATGCGTGCAGACAAGTGAAAGAACGGGTATAGTTGTTTTTTCGTGCGAATTGGGCTGCAATCTCTTGTGGATGGCGTGTTTACTGCAAGTATTTGCCCGTGATCGACTGCTCCGCATGGATAATCTGTGCAGGTGTTCCCTCGAATACCAGTTGACCGCCCCTGCTGCCTCCATCCGGTCCCATATCGATGATCCAATCCGCTTGGCTGATCACTTCGAGATTGTGCTCGATCACGATCACCGTATTGCCGGCATCCACGAGGCGGTTCATGATCGCCAGAAGATGACCGATATCCGACATATGCAGACCGGTCGTCGGCTCATCCATGACGTAGATGCTGCCCTTCTTATGCAGTTCGCTTGCGAGCTTGATGCGTTGGCATTCCCCGCCCGAGAGCGTGCTCATCGGTTGGCCTAGTGTAATATAAGTCAGCCCGACGTCACTCATCGCCTGAAGCTTGCGAACGACCTCCTTGAGCTCGAAGAACTCCAACGCCTGTTCCACGGTCATCTCCAGTACATCTGCGATCGATTTGCCGTTAAACTTATATTCAAGCACCTCCTCCTTGAACCGTCTGCCTCCGCATACTTCGCATGGCAGATCCACGCTGTCTAGGAATGAAAGGTCGATTGACACGACGCCTTGCCCCTGGCAGTTCTCACAAGCGCCTTTGGAGTTAAAGCTGAACAAGCCCTGATTAACCTTATTCGCCGAGGCAAAAGCCTTGCGTACATCATCCATGATGCCGGTATACGTCGCTGGATTCGAACGTGAAGAGATGCCAATCGCCGATTGGTCGATGACGATCGCATCGGAATGCTGACTTAGGAAGACGTCGTTAATCAGCGTACTCTTGCCGGAGCCAGCGACGCCTGTAACAACCGTTAGGATGCCGGTTGGAATATCTACGCTTACGTTCTGCAGGTTATGCAGTGTGGCATTCTTGACGGGCAGCTTGCCGGATGGGTTTCTGCATTCCTGCTTCAGTTGGAGCGGCCGTTTCATATGGTTGCCCGTCAGCGTACCTGATTCCAGCAAGCCGTCGTAGCTTCCCTCAAACACGATGTTGCCGCCGCGGCTGCCGGCGTTAGGCCCGACGTCGACAATATGATCCGCCACCTTGATGACATCAGGATCATGCTCGACGACAATGACCGTATTGCCTTTGTCGCGCAGCTTCTGAAGCAATTCATTTAACCGATGAACGTCGCGTGGGTGCAGCCCAACGCTAGGCTCATCGAAGATATAGGTGACATCGACAAGGCTGCCGCTCAGATGTTTGACCATTTTGACGCGCTGCGACTCACCTCCGGACAATGTGTCCGTCTCGCGATCCAGCGTCAAGTAATCAAGGCCGATATCGACAAGGTGTTGAAGCCGATCCGTCAGCGACTTAATAACTGGAGCGGCGACAGGATTCTCGATCTCCCGAACGACCCGGATAAGCTGACCGACTTCCATGGCGGACAAATCCGCGATATTATAGCCGTTGATTCTGCAGCGAAGTGCCGCTTGACTGAGTCTTGCGCCGTGGCAGCTGGAGCAGGAACCCTCAATGATGAACGGAGCAACGGTTTGCTGCGTCCGATCGGACATCGTTTTTACGTCTCGCTTGATGTACTTGTTGGTAAACTTCTCGATGACGCCTTCCACCGTAATATTCATCGCTTTCCCGGCGAAATCCATCTCGACTTTACGCGCCTTCGCGTACAAGAGCTGCTCCAATTCCTCTTCCGAGTACTCGCTCAGCTTCTTGTCGACATCGAAGGAGCCCGACTGCAGGATCATGTTTATTTCCCAGCCGCCGACTTTGTAATCCGGAAGCATAATTGCCCCTTCATTGAGCGACTTTGACATGTCTATTGCTTTGCCCAGGTTCACGATCATACTGCGGCCGATGCCGTTGCACTCGGGACACATGCCTTGCGGATCGTTAAACGAGAACATGTTCGCAGGACCAACGTAAGGCTGACCAGCCCGCGATAAAAGAAGACGGAGAATGGGAGAAATATCGGTTATCGTACCCATCGTAGAGTGGGAACCGCCGCCAAGGCGCTTCTGATCCACGATAACAGCCATGCTTAGGTTCTCGATGGCATCCGCTTCAGGTTGCGGAACCTTGGGCAGGAATGTACGCACGAACATGCTGAAATTCTCGTTAAGCAATCGCGTCGATTCTGCGGCAATCGTATCAAAGACGATCGATGATTTACCCGATCCGGATACCCCCGTGAAAATCGAGATCTTCCGCTTCGGAATGCGCAAGGATACGTTCTTAAGATTGTTCTCTCTCGCACCTGAGATGACGATATATTCTTGATTGGATTCGCTCATGCTAATTCTCCTCCCGATCATGTTCATTGTCCGAAGCAGACATAAACCGGCTGCATTCAACATGCAGCCGGTTTATTTCGTTTCGGGTTAATCAAGGTGACTCTGTACTATTCAAACAGCTTTACCAGCTGACCGAGCATTGCACCCCAGCCATATTTAGCGCCATTGAGTGCTTGTTCGTTGGAGATTCCGGTTTGTTCAAGATGGAGATTAACCTTACCGTCCCCAAGATCCTGCACAGTCCAGGTAACCGTATGCTTCTCCTCGCCGGTCCCCCAAGTGTAGGACAACGTGCTCGGCTCGTCTACTATAAGCACTTCGCCTTCAACGATACCATCCCAATATTCAGTTGGTTTCTGGCGGAACTGGAATCGGTGTCCAACAACGGGCTGAAAATCATTTTCCATGACCCATTTAGCAAGCTTAGTTGGATCGGTTATTGCGCTCCATACCTTCTCAACTGTTGCTGTATATTGATAATCCAAATTTAAAGTAAAACTCATTCTTCTTCCTCCTCTAATAAGTGTTGCAAACGAATCAGATTCGTGTTCCAAAATTTACTGTAGAAAGAAACCCAATGTTGAATTTCTCGAAGTGGTTCGGCGTTTAAGCGAAAGCGCGTTTCTCTGCCGACCTTTCGGTCAAGGACGAGCCCGGCTTCTTTAAGGATTGTCAAATGCTTAGATACCGCTGTGCGCCCCATTTGAAACTGTGCCGTTAACTCGTGCAGCGGCAATTCCTCTGCCTCTGCTAGCAGACGAATCAATTGGCGTCTGGTTGGATCAGCAATCGCATCAAACGTATCCCGCAACTGGTTGTTCTCGCTCACAACACCCTCTCCTAATTTTGTTGACTCTCGAATTGGACACCATTTGGTGACATATTTATTATAGGACTCAATTTGGTGTCATGTCAACAACATGCCTGCGAATTATAGCTACCGCTTATTTCATCTCAAACTCGCTTTTCTATCATACATCACCAGCCATGAATATAAAAAAGCAGCAGATCGAAGCGATCTGCTGCCTAGTGATGTCGTGGCTTCAATTAGTAGATGCACCTGCAGCATCGGTACGCTTCTCGCCCTTCTTGGCGATTTCCATCGTTCCGGTCTCAGTATCCACCTCTCCGAACCCATAGTGCCGATAGCCCGTCTGCGTAAACGCTCCTTCGGCATTTACAACGCCGTATTCGCTCCATCCGGTCTCACCGAATATGCCGCTATTATAATAAATGTAATCGCCACTCGGTTTTGGTGCGTCGCCTACGCTGTCCGTCCAATTCCGCTTCATGAAAATACGGAGTTGATCCTCTATTGGCCCAGATAATCTCCCGGCCCAAGTAACAACTGCCTGGTCGTCGATGATTGCAATCTGCTGCGCAAGATTCCCATCAATACGGATATAACGAAGAGCTTCACCTTCGAG
The DNA here is from genome assembly GCF_059383735.1 of Paenibacillus sp. N22P23. NCBI lineage: Bacteria > Bacillati > Bacillota > Bacilli > Caryophanales > Paenibacillaceae > Paenibacillus > Paenibacillus sp. N22P23. The sequence goes on along the minus strand of NZ_JBXENT010000001.1, from coordinate 1,124,726 downwards.
GAACAACATTGTCGTGCCGTCTGCCTCCCCGACATTACCTGCGATTAACGGCTTGATCGCATACTGCGGATTATAGCTGAGACCAACCGCAATTTCGCGAGCCTCAGCGAGGTCGCCATTATATAGCGTCTCTTGCTTCTTCTTGCCGAGGTAGGATGCGATGAACACAGTCCGATCATGCCAATCGGCGGCATAGCCGAATTGAGCAGCCAGGTAGCGAAGCGGTACATAGGCACGATTCCCGTGCAGTTTCATAGGCGAGTCAATCCGCTCAGTTGCTTTGCTTGTACCGCCAGGCTGATCACGCAGGGCCACAGCAACGCTGCTAAAGGCAGTGAATCGAACCGTAACGCCCCACTTGCGAACGACTGCCGTATTCGTCTTGGCATTCCAATCTACGTTTGCGCCGAAAGCTTCACTGACTGCGCGCAGCGGCACGAGCACCCGTCCGTGATCAATGATTGGAGCGTTATCCGACGATGTCGCCTTTCCCATCACTTCAATTCGAATGGCTGTAGAGGCGGCATTCGCATGTGCCTGCCTTGAGCCAGGTAATACGAAGAAAGCACCGGCCATAACGGATGTCGCGACTACCGCAGCTGCAATTTTATGTCTCATTCGTCACACACTCCTTATCGTCATAGTAGATCGCTGAGAATATCGATCCTTGATTACATACTAAGACGATGGCAAAGTGGAAATGGTTGCTTGTCCCAGGTTCCAAATGGTTTGGAGTCGTTAATTCATGTCATTAATTAAAGTCATTAATATTCTGGCACAATCTCCGTTTTCGAACGTGGATTCAGTTTATAGGGCACCACATCACCTGTCGCCAAGTACCAATCCGCGATTCGTTCCGTCAATTGCAGCCGAACGTTCATGAATCTTTCGTCGTCTATAATGTTGTTAAGCTCATCAGGATCAGCCGATAAATCGTAGAGCTCATCTCTCTCATATAACCGGCGGACAAGCTTCCAATCGCTGGAGCGAATCATAACTGCTTTACCGTGCTGCTCTAGAAACTCGGACTGCACACTCACCCTTGGCCAATAAACATGCGATGATGCAGGCCCAGGCTCATGGGTGTGTGGCTCCTCGATCAATGCGCCTCCTTCACAAAAGACATGCTCCCGGTGCTCAGCAGTTGCGCCTGTGCTAATTGGAATCAGTGATTTTCCGAAATGAGTATGCCTCTGGGGAATCTTGGCGAGTTCCGACACAGTTGCATAAAAGTCGATTAGTTCCACGAGGGCATTCACTGGCTCTGCTCTACTCGGAACTGGCACCGAAGCAGGAAACTTGATGACGAGCGGAACGCGGGTCAAGTCATCCTCGAACGTCACTTGCGTTTTTTCAACCATTCGGTAATCCCCTGCGTATTCTCCATGATCGCTGAAGACAAAGACAGCCGTCTCCTCCCAATTATCCGATTCCTTAAGAGCATGTGTCAGCCTGCCAAGTGCAGCGTCCGTTTTCGTTATCATGCCGTAATATACGGCAAGGATTTCCTTGAAGTCTTCTTCATGCAAGTCATCTAATTTCATGCGAGCTCGAATTTCATCGAGATGTCTCGTCTTCGTTCCTCTTTCCGGTATCGGAATCAGCGGCGGCAACTGCTCGCGATCATACATCGAATAATAAGGTTCCTCCACTTGAAAAGGGACATGAGGATCATGCAAAGTAAGACATATGCAGTAAGGTTCCTGAGGGCCATTCTGCATAAACTCGATCGCTGCCTGAACGAGCGCATCATCATTGCTGACAATCTCGTGTTCTGCAACTTTGCCCCGATAATGTGTATAAAACAACGGATCATCTTGTTCCATAGGTGCCGGAGCAAAACGTTCATAATTCGCATCCTCTGGCGTTACACGAATATCGCAAACCTCCGATTGATGCTCCACACGAACGACATCATTTTTGCCGCCCCACCACACGGTATACCCAGCATCTTTGAGCTCTTGTAGCAAAAATGGCTCCTCCGGAGACAGCATGTGATGCATGGTTCGGTGCCCCCTTACGTGGGGATACCAGCCGGTCATGAATGAACAACGGCTCGGCGTGCAAACCGTGTTCTGGACAAAACATCTGGAGAATGCCACCCCCTCTTGTGCAAGCGCATCCGTATGCGGTGTTCGAACGACCGGATTGCCTAAACAACCCACGTCCTTGCCCCGCCACTGATCCGGATTGAAAATAATGATGTTAGGTCTTCGCTCACTATTGGGCATCTATCTCATTCTCCATTCTAAATGGAATCTGCATATCTAGCTTTGATACAAACCAAAAGACGGATTCCACTTGGTTAAGGGAAACCGTCTTTGATAACTAACGTGATTAAGTATTCGTCTTTCTCCGCACAGGATATAGCATTGTAAAATTGAATGTTTCAATTTCAGTGTAAGGTACAGTAAGAGCATTCAACGGTTTAAAAGGAACCGTCTCCATTCCGAGTACTCCTTCACTTGAATCGAGTTCATAGTCTGGTGACTGTTCTAGCCAAGCAAATATCGCATCATAAACGCGCCACATATGTGCCTCATCCCCGAATACATGGGCACTGGCGCAGAGGCCTCCACGAACTTCTAAAGTCTCAATACCATCAGGAACATCACCGAACGCATTGACTACCAGTCCCACCCAGAGCGTGTCCACTTGCTTGTTCCACTGCTCTTGCGGAATGAATACATACGCATTAGTTTCTATAGAAAGTCGTGCATCATTCAGCGGGATCTGCTCAGTTAGCGTACTCCATGCTTTCCGGGTTCCACTCTTGTCTTCCGTCATCCCCGTCCGGACAGCCAAAGCCTTGAATGGAGCTACTTCAATTAACTCAACTGCTATCGTATTCTGCATAACGACCTCTCCTCTCACAATCTCCTATTGGCAACCAATAATTAACCTTCGAGAAATGGTTATCGAACAGACCGTTGGATCAATTGAATCGTCTTGCGAGCGCCTTCGATCTCATTGCCGTCGGCCGGCACGCTTTCGACACCCCAGGTTCCTTGGAATCCATTATCTTGCAGCAATTTACAGAAGGCGGGAACATTCTGGGTCAGTTCTTGTCCATCCTCTGTGAAATGGAAAGTTTTGATATGAGTGACAGTTGCGTACTTCGCGCACTTCAACCAGCCTTCAGCCTGCTTTCCGTGTGCCCAATTCCATGAATCCAGCAACAATCCCAGCCCGGGAACCGCTTCCAAAAGTTTAACCGTATTGTCCGGATCTACGGTTGGCCCCCAGTGATTTTCCACGATGACCTGGATTCCGGCACGCTGCGCACGGTCAATGAGATCCTGATATCCTTCAACAACAATGTCAAACACTTCTTCCGTCCATTGCTGTGGTCCGCCGGAGTCGATACGGATCGAGGATGCGCCGAGTTTCTCGGCAATTTCGATCCAGCGATAAGCCCGCTGCCGATTGCTAATTCGTGCTTCCTCGGACTCTTCATAGATATGAGCCCCGTCAACGGCGATACAGCCGAATGGCAAACCGGCTTCTTCGGCCGCAAGCTTCACGCGTTCCAGAAATTCATCGTCCATGGCCGTCAGATGCTGAGACTGGTCTGGGTTGGCACCGGCATGCAGCGCCTCCTCACCATGATTCAACTCGGCCAGGTGTGCATTCCAAGGATCAAGCTGTGTACATCCGAGTTCCTTGCAATCCTGAATATATTGGAAAATATCCTGTTTCCCCGCCGCCAGCATTCTGTGAAAACTGAACGAACAAATGCTAATATTCATACGGTATCCCTCCTATGGTTACGATAATGGCTACTCACTGGAACATATTCCATTAACCTCTTCCATTTTCCTCCTATTAACTTTGCATAGTGATTAAACGCTCCTCGCCTGAAGGGCAGCTTCAACTGACTTAACCATGGGTTCAATACGATCCCAACGGTTCATGCAGTGATAAAGAATCATGTCCAAATCGTTTTCATTCTGTGCTTCTTCGGTGTTGCGATAAAGAATATTCATTAGCCAATTGGTCAGATTCCGAAGGTGGTGGCGGTAGGCGTAAAACCGTAATAAATCAAGATTAATCACCACAGTTTTGCCTAAATGCTTCTCGTAAGCGGAAAAGAACACATCGAACTCCTCACCTATATAGCCGATCAAATCAAATTCTGGAGGCGCAATTACCGCTGATTCCCAATCAATAACATATAACTCGTTGTCGTGAAGGATTAAATTCCCACCCCAAATATCACCGTGGCACAATACGTTCTCATTCGTGTCGGTTATTGCTGCAAGGCAAAGTTTACGAACGAGTTTTAATAGGACAAAGATTTGCTCTTTCTTTGGCAAAACATGCTCTCGTAAGGCTTGTTTAGTGGGATTGTCAAATGTCATGGTGCTTTCAAGCAGCGAAATACATTTCTCAAGTTCAAGCTCAAAGGAAATATCAAATGTTTCTGTCAAGATTGTATCCTTCTCTATGAAAGGGGTAATCAAATGAATTGCAGCCATTGATTCAGCAATAGATTCAAGGATCTCTTCTGAGAACGGGTATGCATCAGCCAACGATTCCCCATGAATATAGTTAAATAATACGACCGTAATCTCTTGGAATGTTGTTGAAAAACCGCCATCCTGATTCCTAATTGGATAGGTAATCTTCTGAAAAAGCTTTTGATGAGACATGTTCCAAGTTAATGGCAAGTAATATTGAAATCGATCCATACTCATTCGTTGTCTGTCATTGGTATGATCAAATAATTTCAGATAATACCGCTCTCCATTTATGCATTCCACCCAGTACGAGTAAGCTGAGTCCCCAACAGGAATGAAGTGAATGCTTTCAATATGTATCCCGTATTCTTTATCAAGGATCGTTGCCAGCACACGATCTTCGATACGATATTTTACTTCCAAACTATTCACTCCCTCCGTTTACACCAACAACAAACGGCAGCCAATCTAAATGATCGCTGCCGCTTGCTATGTCATTTGCACAAACTTAACACCTTACATGTTTTCGTTTGAAACCAATCTGCCCTTTATCTATAGCCTTCTGGATATTATCGATAGCGGATATAAGCTTGCTTTTGGCCTTCTCCTTTTTGACTTCTACAGGGCCAACTGCTTTTGCAATCTCGACAGCTTTATCATGGAGTGGCGTATAAGATACGGCTACGGTGTAAATGAAATTATTCATCGCATACTTCGTTCGTTCGGGTGAATCGTGGATCGTGGCTGCTGCTTGATCAAGCATATTGGCAAGTTTAGTTTCGGAAAATTCGCTGTCCTTTCGATTGCCGAGCAGCCAGCAGTAACAACTCCAGCCGCCTGACATTCGCAGCTCTTCCCCGCTTGCAATCCATTTATCGGCAACCTCTTGCGCAATATCGGACTCCGCCAACGTTACGGACACGACATAATCGGACAGCATAAAGAAATAAGCCGAATCCATCCACCGATCAAAATCTGCCGCAGTCATTGCTTTGGGGTCCGCAATTACGCCGGCGAAGTACATCGCATCGTAATTTCCCGTGGCGTACAGCTCCTCGGCTAAAGGCTGATTGATTTTTATTTTCTTCGCGATCGGCTTCATCTCGCCTGTGGTCGCTCCAAACAACGGTTCCTGCGCCCCATTGGACATGTACATTTTCTTGCTGCGTTCTTTGCCGATTCCTTCAAGCTCCTGCATGACTGTTTCCAAGTTCATCGAATAGCACGTCCTTATTTGTGTAATCGTTCAACAGGCTGCTGAAACATCTTCATAGCTTATTATAATGAAAATAGCAGGATAAGTTAAGCCTATTCAGCCTTGGCAATCGCTCTCTTAAGCTTATCGTAATCGGCGAAGTCCACATATTTAACCATGTTAATAACAAACAGCTTGCTGACGTCCTCTCTTGAACGAAAGGCGCCGGCAAGCCGCTAGAATCGATTTGGATTACATTTCGTCCTTCAATCATCTCTCAACGGATACGTAATAATTCCCTTCAACAAATGGAAACCGTTCCAGCGCATCTTCAGCCAATTCCACGCCGAGTCCCGGTTTGTCCGGAAGCTCAAGCCATCCACCTTGAATGACGGGGCTTTCCTTCACCAGTCCCCATTGCAACGGTCCTTGAATGCGGCACAATTCCACTAGGATTGGATCTGGAAGTGCAGCAACGAAATGCGCGTTTGCCATCGTCATGACACCGTTATGCCAGTTATGGGGAATCGTCGGAACACCGTATTGCATGCCAAACTGTGCAATCGACATAGCTGCGGTAATCCCGCAAATCCCTGCATCCTGCTGAATAATCGAATACGCTTGTCGCTCCATATAAGGAATGAACTGTTCTACCGTCGTGTATTGTTCTCCTCCGGTAACCGGAACATTCAAGGCAGCGTTCAGCCTCGCATAGCCGTCAACGTCCTTCTGCGGGATCGGTTCCTCGAACCATCGGAATCCGCCAATGCGATCAAGACCTTTGCCGAGTGCGAGCGCAATCTCTTCTGTCAGGCGCTGATTACCGTCAATGGCAAGCTCCATCCGGCCTTTCACTGCCTGCGACAACTCCTGAATCAGACCGAGCATACGATCCACGGTTACGCTATCCCAAGCCCAGTGCGTGCCTACTCTGAACTTGAAAACCTTGTAGCCTTCGGCAACATACGATAAGGCTTCTTCAATGAGCTGCTCCGGCCGCGCTCTCCAATCGTAGCTGCAGCCACCGGATGCATAAAGCTGTACTTTGTTAATCGGATTGGGCGATAGCAGCTGGGCTACAGGTTTGCCGGCTAATTTTCCACGAATATCCCAAAGTGCACAATCGATGCCTGATATCGCGCAATCATAGGCCCACGATTGCCCATTCGGATGCAGCACAATGGATGGATCCCTCGGGTCGCGGCCGACCAGCAATGGGCTGACTCTCCTTACCATATCGCTGATCTTACCGGGTACACCATAGGCGCAAGCTTCGCCGATTCCTGTAATGCCAGCGTCGGTCCGAATGACAACGATCGCGGCTTCTGCTTTGATTGTCCGGAAAGTCGACGTCATCCATTGCCTGTCAGGTTCATGCATTCTGGATAACAAAATCGTTTCGACATGCGTTATTTTCACATCTGACATCGCAGCTACTCCCCCTATTGCTATGAATAGAAATCCTTATCCCCTTCTTAAGGGAATTGAATAAAAGTATAGACAGCTGATGCATGCAAACCAATGGACTTTCCTACGTTATTTGGACTGTTTCATCGTACAATCTCATCTCGCACTCCTCATCTTGCATTGGGTGAAATTCTAACGAACCGTGAGGGCGTTATTTGGCCGAGTTTCGGGCTTTTGAGAATCTAACGAACCGTACAGGTCTTATCGTGGGTTAATCGGCTCCCAAACGCGCAAAAACATTCAAATAAGACCTCCACCGTTCGTTAGAATTTATTCGGCGCTATTTTCGGGCAATAAGCGCCGTACGGTTCGTTAGAGCATCGACGCTATCATGTTGCAGGAACGCACAGGGTCGAAACAAACAGTCCGTGCGCACTAGACTTGTTAGCAAGGAATGAGTAATAAAGAACGGACGAAGGCGTTGTCAACAGCCGGAGGCCGATCATAGATCGGCCTCCGAATTCGCACACCTTATTCTCCTGTTGGATAGAGGATACGTGCGTCTCCCCAGTCCGCGTGATCCCAATCGCCGCCGTTGCTGCCATTGGTAACGACGAGCTTCAGCTCGTTGACGCCGGCGATGTCAAGATCAATAGCTTGCGTCGCTGCTGCGGCGTCCATGAAACCACTGTCGATTGTCAGTACACCATCAAGCCAAACCTGGAAGTTAACGCCACCATTGCCATATGTCTCGTCGTCGACACCAACGCTCGCTTGGAATCTGGCATATTCGCCTCCTAGCGTGTACACGATCGTTGATTCGGCGTGGGTACCTAAGCCTTTTGCATAGACGACATTGTTCAGTGTGATTGGTCTGCCATCTGACGATTTATCCCGTTGGATGTTACCCCATCCTGCAACACCGTAATCCCATGAATAGTCGCTGAGATACACTGTCGGCGAAGAAGGCGGTGCCAGTACGGCTGTAATTTCGTTACTAGCATCGGAACTGTTGCCCGCTGCGTCTTTCGCTTTTACGGTAAAAGCACTGGCGGTGCCGGGTATGAGGCCGGATGCCGTGAACGATGTTGCGGATGCACCTGAAGTCGAACCGACCAGGTTGCCGTTCCTGTAAACCTCGTAACCAGTAACAGCCTTATTATCGGCTGACGCTGTCCAAGTAAGCGTTGCACTGGTGCCGGTTACGGATGCAGCGGTTAAACCTGCTGGCGCAGTTGGCGGCTGCGAATCCGGAAGTTCTGTCGTCACACTAAGCGCAGCGCTGGCATCTGAGACATTGCCGGCAGCATCACGCGCGCGCAACGTTATACTGTATGTCGTGATTGGCGATAGCCCCGTAAGCGTGATAGCTAATTCACCGGGTGCAGTGCTGCCTGCGAGAGCCCCATCTCTATAAACATCGTAACCGACGACGCCTACATTGTCGGATGCCGAGCTCCACGTCAATTCAATGGTCTCATCCGTCTGCGATGGAGAAACTAGATTCGTAGGAACGTTCGGCTTCTTCGTATCAGGCAGGCCAGGACTGACCAGAATGACCGTTTCCTTCACATTCGAACGTCCTTCATTGTCCCATACGACAAGTGTTACTCGGTAAATGCCTGGTTTATCATAGACGTAAGTCGGCTTAGCAGAAGCACTAGGCAGTCCGGCACCGAAATCCCATAGATAGTTTGCAATCGACCCATTATCCGTCGAAGTGCTGACGAAAGTAACCGGTGCTCCTGCACGAACCAGGATCGGATTCGTAAAGTTAGCCACAGGCTTCGCATTGGTAAACCCGCGCGAAGTTGGCTGAGCATTAGTACCGTTATGAAAGACAAGATTGCCTGACCATTCCAGGTGCTGCGCGGCTGTAGGATAAGGATCCATCGTTACATCCTTGTTGCCGGAGATGAGATTGTTGGTGAAGCTAAGTCGGTCGACTCCCGCTGCTCCGGTAATTTCAATCGCCTTACGACCGTTGTTTGCGATCAGGTTGCTGTCGAACGAAAGGTTCTGCGCGTTTCCGTGGATGCGTATGCCATTTCCCTCATAACCTGGATAGGCGGCTTTCGGATTCCCAAGCTGCGTGTTAATAAAGCTGTTCTTATAGAAATATTGGAACTGTTCGGTCTCGCTCGAACCTGCGCCTTGGAGCTGCATGCCCCACATGACCATGTTCTTCACCACATTGTAGCTCCACAATTGATGTCCTGTTCCAGGAGATTGTTGAATGCCAACTTGCTGGCCGCCATCGACCAGATTATCTGTCGTGACGGCGTTTTCAGCCATGATTTCCAGCCCAATCGAACCCACTCTACCATCAGTCGGATGCACGATATTCCGGCGTACGGCTATATTCTTAGAGCGCACGGCGCTGATCCAGAAGTCTACATTGTTATCTTCGATGATGGAGTTGTCCGAATTCGTGTGAAGCTCAATGGCCAGGCCGTGTTCCTTCAAGCCCGATCCCGTAATTTTATTAGATCTTACGATCGCGCCGGAGCTTCCGTCATTAATGAGAATTCCTCCACGTCCGGTATTCGCGATGACGTTATTCTCGACGGACACATTCTTGGAATCCCAGCCTGCGCGAACGGCGGCACCCCAGATCGAGCCTACTCCGATGTTCGAGATGTTATTGTTTGTGATCCGGACATTCTGCGAGCCGATGACGTAAAGCGCATGGGGACCGAAACCTTCTACGGCGGAGAAATCCTTGACGATCAGCCCGCTCATCTCGTTTCCGCCACCCCCTTCGGATACGGCAGCTGACATCGCCACTGTGCTGTTGTTGCCGTCGAGCGTCATATTTCTGATCGATGCGCCGGATACATTGAGAAAATAAAACATGTACGTCTCCGGGTTGTCCTTGTATTTCACGATCGTACTGCTGCGGTTCTCCCCACGTATAGCGACGCCTGATTTGCCTTTTACAGTGCCGGCCAAATAATACGTTCCATTCGGGAGGAGTACCGTATCCCCCGGCGATGCTGCGTCGATTGCCGCTTGAATCGCGGCTTTGTCGTCTAGGTCATCTGCCCCGTTTGCCCCGAAATCGACGGCGGATAAAGTCGTTGATACGACAGGCGCTGCTGCGGCCTCGTTCAAAGGGATTGCAGACATTACTATGATGGCAGACAAGAACACGCGAATTGCAGTTTTCTTGGATGGCTTCACTTTCATTCTTCATTTCTCTCCTTCAAAGGTGGATTTACAGTGACTTCAGCTGCAGGGATTCAACATGATGGATAGATGAACAGGTAACCCTCCTTTGACCGAAAATGTGGTAGTGAATTCCAATATATCCATCTAAGATGCTACATCACGGATCAAAAAGGTGGATAGTGTACAATTGCTGAAAATGACCCCTCTTGACGAAATGAGCACTTATACATTTTTCGAAATCATGTACTATCTTGAACAATCACACGAAGTTCAACGACAAAAAGCCCCCACCATTCTAATGGTGAGGGCCAAATGCATGAATCGGCCGATCTATTCCATGCGATCTTTGAGATACATGGTTAACGAATACAGCATCAAATGCAGTTCTTCATTCGTCTCTGCAAAGGGGGTCTCTTGTACGCCATGAGCATCGCGACGAAGTAATTCGCGATTTAGTTTCGTTATATTGGTGACTAATGTTTTGTTGTCCCAAGCTGCGATAATCGCATTCATTTGAGGCTGCTTCTCATGTTCGATATTGTTAAATTCAGCGAACTTTGGGTCCAGCATGAAACTGGAAAAAGAGATCTTCTCTTGTTGTGATTGAGTCATTGAAAATTAGCACCAACTTTTTTATTATTTTGAATGCAAGGATATTTGCCATTATAACAAAAAAAGCCCGCGATTGCCGCGGAGCTTATCAATATTATGGTTACCGTACTTCGCTTGCCTTAAACTGTACCAGACGTACCCGTTCCATCCGGCCCATCGACAAGATCTACGACACCGACGGCAAGCACAGTGATCGCTGCTGCTTTCCCCAACTTCTTGACGCCTTCTTTGATTAATTCCTTGTCGTTTTCTTTAATGCCGGCCACCACTTCAATCCCGCTTTCAACTACGTATTGGATGCCTTGTCCTGCACCTCTCACCGTTGTCGTTGCCGCATCTCCAAGATCGCCAAGTCCTGTTGTCGCTTTCTGTTTATCGGCAGTTACCAAGCCTGCGCCTATATCCCATACGCCGCTTGCTGCCTGACCCGCAATTTCACCCGTTCTGGACGTTACTCTTTCTACATCATTGCCGATTTCTTTCATGTAATCGCTGTGAACGAGTTCCCCCGCAACACGGACTGTGCCTCCAAGCACTCTGCCTGTCAGATCGCCTGCCAGTTTCCCGAACCCTTTAAGTAAATCCATCTGAAACACCTCCGTATCTTCATTTATACTATATAACGGATTAAGAAGTGCTTCGTTTCATATTCAATTAAACCCGCCGTTCACGCGTATCGTCTGTCCCGTAATCCACCGAGCTTTGTCGCTCACGAGCAAATCGATTGCATTCGCGATGTCTTCAGGTTCGCCAAGCCGGCCAAACGCGATCATGCGGCTGAACGAATCAATCAGCTCCTGCGATTTGCCGTTCAAGAACAATTCGGTCGAAATTTGACCTGGCGCGATACAATTAATAACGATGTCCTTAGGTGCGAATTCCTTTGCCAATTGGCGCGTGATTTGTTCAACCGCACCTTTCGTGGCAGCGTAGACGCTGTAAGTCGGAAGCATAGCGCCGATTACGGAGGTGGAGAAGTTGATGATCGTCCCGCCTTCGGCCATATGCTTCATGGCTTGTTGACAGGCGAAGTAGGTCCCTTTTACATTAATTGCGAATTGACGATCAAACATCTCCTCCGTCACCTCTGTGATAGCCGTGCATTCCATGATCCCGGCATTATTGACCAGAATATCCAAGCGCCCGAAACGTGCAATTGACTCCGAGAATAACGCTTCTACTTCACTTACTTTGCTTACATCGGCACGGATTGCAGAAGCTTCACCGCCGGATTGTTCAATCGTGGTGACAACTTCGTCCGCTTTCCCTTGATTCGAGGAATAATTGACGATTACCTTCGCACCGGACTGTGCCAGTTGGATAGCCAATTGACGTCCAATGCCCCGCGACGCCCCAGTGACGATTGCTACTTTGCCATTCAAATTCATATCTGTTCTCCCCTTATAACTTGGAATCGGCCAATCGATCGTTTAACTGCATTGTTCGGCTTGTAAGCTTATTATAGTCATGGTTTCTAGGAAGCCGTTATAACATACCTGTACGATTCTTGCCTATTTCTCTTCGGGTTCGCTATGATATGGAGTAAATAACATCGTTATCGGAAAGGAAACGTAGGCATGGACACAAAGATTGAATCCCTGCGCATGGTGCATGCCTTGCAGCGATTAGCACACTTGATTAACCAACATGCTCCGCTAAACGGCACGCATCAGACAGCAGTGCCTTCTTTGCAGCTCATGCATGCTGTAAACTTGTCTGAACCGTTGGAATCTGTCTATAAACCATCCATTTGCGTCGTGGCGCAGGGGGCGAAAACAAGCACATTAGGCGACGAGATCTACCGGTACGATCCTTCGAATTACCTGATTACTTCTGTTGAATTGCCGATCGTTGGGAGAATTATCGAAGCTTCGCCCGATATCCCCTACTTAAGCCTGAAACTAAGCTTCGACACCGATATGATCCTGGAAATCGTGAAAGAGATGAATCGGCCCATGGAAATTCCCGCGGAACTCAGTCGAGGAATAACTGTAAATCGAACATCCCCTGCATTACTCGAATCCATCGTGCGCCTTATGGAGCTGCTTAGCGAGCCTGAGGATATACCGATTCTGGCCCCACTCGCCATCCGTGAAATCTTGTATCGCGTGCTTCAAGGCGAGCAAGGCGCGTTCCTCTACCAATTCGCAATCATCGGCAGTCATGCGAACAATATCGCTCGGGCGATCCAGATCATAAACAGGCAATTTGATCACATCATTATAGTCGAGCAGCTTGCGAAGTCCGTGAACATGAGCACGTCGGCGTTTCATAAACATTTTAAGCGCATTACGGCCATGAGTCCTTTACAATATCAGAAAACGGTGCGTTTACAAGAAGCACGACGGCTGATGCTAACAGAATCTATGCAAGCTGCGGATGCCGCGTTCCGTGTCGGTTACGAGAGTCCCTCCCAGTTCAGCCGGGAATACGCCAGAATGTACGGAAGGCCGCCTATGCAGGATGTCCACTATCACCACTCTATATGACAAAAACGTCACTTTAGATGTTGTTAAATCGATGGTTGAAGGGCAACTTAGTCGATATAGTGTAGTGGTGAAGGAGATGAAACAATGGGAAACATCATACAAACAAAGAACCTATCGAAATCTTATGGGAATCTACAAGTTTTAAAAAACATTGATTTGACGATTGAACAAGGGGAATTCACTGCGATCATGGGCCCATCAGGCTCCGGGAAAACGACACTGTTGAATACGCTCTCCACGATTGACACCTTTAATGGCGGGGATGTTTGGATTGAGGGAAGCTCGCTGTTAGATATGAAGAGGAAAGCGTTACGAGATTTTCGTCAGAAACGAATGGGCTTTATCTTTCAAGATTACAATCTGCTCGATACCTTGACGGTGAAAGAAAATATTCTGCTTCCGCTCTCGTTGCAAAAAACAGCTGTCGCGGAAATGGAGCAGCGATTAGCGAAATTGGTGGCAGCGTTAAATATAGAATCGATCTTACAGCAATACCCTTCTGAACTGTCCGGCGGCCAGAAGCAGCGCACGGCAGCGGCGCGGGCGATCATTACCAATCCGGCGATTGTATTCGCGGACGAGCCGACAGGCTCACTTGATTCCCGTTCTGCAACTCAATTGCTGGAACAAATTCAACTGCTCAATCAATCCTTTAAGACAACGGTTCTATTGATAACCCACGATTCGTATGCGGCCAGCTATTGCCAGCGAGTCATCTTTATCCGTGATGGGAAGATCGTCAATGAACTCTTTAAAGGCGAACAATCCGAGAAACAATTCTTCGACCGCATTCTAACGATTCAAAGTGCCATTGGAGGCGATCGGCGATGAGTTTGCTTGATTTGTCTTGGCGCAATATGAAACGAAGTTTTCGGCTGTATTCGATCTACTTTATTTCCATGCTCATCGGGGTCATCATTTATTTTACGTTCTCATCCCTCATGTTCAATGACGATATACTGACAGCCATTACAAATAAACGAAACTTCCAACTCGGCGTATCCATCGCATCTATCGTGGTATTCCTATTTATTATTTTCTTCATTCTTTATGCGAACTCGTTTTTTATGAAGCAGCGTAAGAAGGAATTTGGCATGTATTTGCTTTACGGCATGAGTGAGCGGCAAATTGTCTGGATGGTTTTTCTCGAGACTATATTTCTCAGTGCGATTTCACTCGTCAGCGGGATATTGGTCGGTGGATTGCTGTCCAAGTTCTTTGGCATGTTGCTGATGAATTTGATGCAATATGATGATGTGATATCGTTTGCTTTCCCGATAGAGGCGATAAGATCGACGATTCTTCTATTCGCCGTCATCATCATTATTATTTGTGTGCAGAGCTATCTGACTGTGCGCCGAGTCCAATTGGTGGAGTTATTTCACGCGAAAGCAAAAATGGACAAGCCGCTTCGATTCTCAGCATGGCTTGCGATAGGCTCCATCCTTTTGTTAGGAACAGCCTTCTTTCTGATTAGTCGAGATGGAGATTCGGTTGTTTGGCAAACGTACATCATGCCCAGCATGATTGCCGTAACCGTTGGAATCATTGGTGGAACGTATTTATTTTTCCGTCAATTGCTAGGTTGGATATTGGGGAAGATTAGCCAGGGAAGTACCTATTTTCAAGGCAACAAGATGCTTTGGATCTCTTCGCTGCGGTTCTCGATTCGCGGAAATGCCATGATGCTCACCTTCATTTCATTATTCAGCGCATTGATTATTTTTTTAGTTGGCTTCGTTTCGATTAACTATTCGGTTCAGTTCTACTCGGCCGGGAAAGAATTTCCGAACCATATTTCATTTGCATCGCAAGACGAGAAGAAGCAGAAGAAAATTGAACAGCTGATTGAGCAAAGTCATTCGATTACACACCATGAAAGGATCGAAGGATTAGCTGCTGATCCGGTTACAGACAGGGCAGTCGCCTTTGGAGGCTCAGATGCAACTAACAAAGATGGAATCCTTCTGTTCTCTGAATCGCAATATAATGACATCGTCAACATGCGCGGGGATAGTGAACAAGTGAATTTGAAGGGTCAGGAAGCGGTTGTTCTCTTGCATATAGGAGCTACTCCAATTACGTTTTCTGAAGGCAATCAGCCTTCATTTACGGTCAAGCTGAAGGAAGATACGACTTTCAAGCTTACTCAGAAAAAGAACTATACGTTACTTAGCAAGGCTACTGACTCAACCGGCGACGTAGGATCACTGCCCTCCATCTTGATTATTTCCGATGAAGCATTTGAAGGACTTCAGCAAGGGGAAGCACTCTCCTCGTTTGACATCTATCAAATCGAAGATGCAAGGCATTCTAATGCTTTATCCCATCACGTTCATGATTTGGTTACCGAAACACCGGGAACGTATTACGCTGCTTTTGTCGATCTGTATTCGATTGATATTGAAACCTCATCGTTGCTGCTCTTCTCAGCTGCATTCCTTGCGGTAATCGCATTATTTGCGCTCGGAAGCATCATCTACTTCAAGCAATTGCGTGAAGCGACGGAAGAATTACGGCAATATTCAATCTTGCGAAAGCTCGGAGTCGATGACAGCGAAATGAAAATAGTGATTCGTAAACAGCTGCTGTTTGTGTTCCTGCCTCCAATTCTTCTTGGTTTGTTGCACAGCTGGTTCCTTCTCATTTATCCAACGATGGAGGAAGTAAAGAATTACCCGCAAATCACATCGATTATTGCCGGAGTCCTGATCTTGTATGTTGCCATCTATACGCTGTTTTACTTATCTTCTGCCAGTGTTTACTATAAAATTGTGAACCCAAAAAACGCAATGAATTAATCAAACCCAGGCTGCTTAGTCGTGATGACTCAGGCGGCCTGGGTTTCATTGCGTTTATTGCTGAATGTATAAATAAGGATCCTCATTCTTCGGAAAATGAATGATAAATTGGGACCATGCGCCGACCTCTGAAGTACAGGTAATATAATGACCGAGCTTATTCGATAATTGCTGGGCTAAATATAAACCCATCCCGGTAGATTTGGTGAATTTACGCCCGGTTTCTCCCGTAAATCCACGATTGAAAATTCGCGGCAGGTCTTGTGAAGGAATGCCAATCCCGCTATCTCGAATGATCAGCTGCTTTTCTTGCGAGGTTTCGACCGAAGTAATCGTAATCGTCCCGCCAGGCTCCGTGTACTTTAAACTGTTCGTCAGGATCTGATTGACGATAAACTGCAGCCATTTGGAATCACTTTGTACCTCCAGTGAATCTGACTGTATGTCGATACGGATTTTTTTTGAAAAGAAGGTTCTCGAATGCGCCTTCACCGTCTCTTTGGAAATCTGTATCATGTCACATTTCTGGATATCGTAATCTTGATTAAAGCTGTCGAGCTTGGCGTAATAGAGCGCTTGATCAATGTAATTCTCAATCTTCGCAATTTCTTCTCTTAAGCTATTGGCATCCATCTCCGTTTGCTGCAGTAAGCGAAGAACCGCTATCGGCGTTTTAATCTCATGGAACCAGGAGACGATAAAATCATAATGCTCATTTTGACTGTCTCGAACCCGATTCATGTCACGGATATGTTGTACTTTCAGTTCCTCCAAATACTGCTGGGTGAATTCACCTTCCAGTGACAAACTGTCAACATCGCCTCTTTCTAGTTGACGAATCACTCGCAAATTCTGCTGGTACCGAACGATTAAAAATCCGAGTAAAACAAGCGAAGTTAAGGTGAACGCATAGAAGAAGGTCCCCCATGCGGGACTCTCCGTGCTATCGGTAAAAAAAACCGCGGCCGAGATCATGAAACCCACGAAATAAAGATAAATATACGGCTTCTCGTAGGTCAGAAAACGCAGGAAGGTCATTCGATTACGTACCCCATTCCTTTGCGGGTGACGATGAACGACTCCAAATCCAGCTCCGCGATTTTCTTACGCAGCCTGTTCACGTTAACAGTCAATGTATTATCATCGACGAATTGTTCTTCATTCCATAATGCTTGCATCAAGTCTTCGCGTGAAACAATTTTCCCGCTATTTCGCATCATTAATTGTAATAAGATAAATTCATTCCGGCTTAGTTCGGTGCTTTGGCCTTTATATTCAATCGTTGAATTGGTCACATTTAATTTCAATCCCCGGTGGATGAATCTGAGGTTCTCATCTTCTTGATAGGTATATTTTCTCCGGATAAGCGCACCGATCTTAGCGACAAGGATATCGAGCTCGAATGGCTTCTGGATAAAATCATCCCCGCCCATGTTTATGGCCATCAAGATATCCATATTCTGATTTCGGGAAGAAAGAAAAATGATCGGCACTTTGGAGACCGAGCGTATTTGCTGACACCAGTGGTACCCATCCAATACGGGCAAATTTATATCTAACAATACAAGGTGCGGTTCCGTCCTCTTAAATTCCAATAACACCTGCTCAAATTGAGTTACTTCCACCACTTCATATTGCCACTTGATCAACGTATCCGCGACAATCCGCCTAATTTTCTCATCATCTTCAACCAGCATTATGCTATACATGTTAATCCCTCATTATGTAGAAAAGTTTCTACTAGTAGTTTAGCATAAATTTCTAGCAGATTCCCTCCAAATCAAGGTGTTAGCCAAGCTCGATCTGTTCATACATGGATGCCTCGCGATCGCGTATGATGCGGCGCAGTTCGGATACCAAACCACGGTCGATTTTCCCTTGTTCGTATAAATTTTGAACCTCATACCTCTCCGCCTGAACCGCAATCCAGTGAAGCTCCTTCCGTGTTTCATCGAATACTTGCTTTTTGCGTTTGTTGTGAAGCTCAAACGATCTAAGCCGATTTACGAGCTGCTTGTAATAAGCAACGACGCATTCCGTCGGATCATTGGCACTCTCCGGCGCGCAAAGCGGTCCCATTTGTTTGATTACCACTTGTCCGCACTCGATGCGCAGTCCCCTCAGTGCTTCAAGATCCTTCTCTGTAATTGCGCCTCGCCTTGATTGCGATTCGCCGGTCAGCAGCTCAATTAGTCTTCCAAACAGCCTTTTGAACACCAACAACCATAAGTGCAGTCGATTGGCTAATATGATTTCGACCTGATCGAGCATTTTGTTATAGAAATCAGCATGATTCTTCGTAATCGTGCCCTTCTCGAGCCGTTCTTGGATGTAGTTCCGCTCGATGTCTAAAGCCTCGATTCGCAGTGCGATTTCGTCTTGATTCAAACGAGATACTCGTTTGAATGAATTGTCTTTCAGGCCAAGCTGCTGAATCATTTGGTTGTACTCATCAACTACGGCTTCCACCGCTTCTTCATTGCCTTCGTTGCTCTCCTGCTGCAATTGACGAACAGCGGCTTGCATAATGTGGATATGCCACTCGTTCTCTTCTAATGCCAGTGCTGTTTCGTCCGAAACGACACGCTTCTTCGCAATTAGCGGCAGCAAGATGCTGGCAGTTAACAGAGACAGCAGAATGACGCAAGCGGCTAGAAAAATGATGAGGTTTCGTTCAGGGAACAGCTCCCCGTTGTGCAGAAATAGCGGAATGGAGAAAGCACCTGCTAACGTAACGGCACCGCGTACGCCAGAGATCGTCGTCAAGATGAGTGCTTTAAAGCTTGAAGCTTCTTTGCTGTAGTTGCCGAATATCCGCCAGCCCTGCGTGAAGAGCAGCGTCCAAACAAAACGCAACACGAGTAATAGCGTAAAGATTGCAACAGCATAGCCGATGACGACAACATTGTTAAAGCCGGGATCTTTGAAGATGACTGAGGTCACATCAGGAATTTGCGTCCCCAGAATGACAAAGACAAGGCCGTTCAAGATAAACAAATAGACGGTCCACGTGCTGGTGGACACGGATTTCAGCTTTCCTATATCGCACTCCACTCGATCTTTCTCAATGGCATGCACAATCCCGCCTGCGACCGCAGCCAGAATGCCGGATACGCCGACCTCTTCGGCACATAAATAAAGGAGAAACGGGGTTAACAGCTGCAGCAGCATGTGCATCGTTTCGTCATCCAGTCCTGTACGGCGCAGCAATTGTCGTATACCGCCAATGATCACTGCGAGTAAAGCCCCCACAAGAAGGCCGCCGATTGAAATAAGAAGAAAGCTGAAGGCTGCTTTCTGCAGCGAGAAAATACCGGTCACTGCAGCCGCGATAGCAAATTTGAACGCAACTAAACCGGAGGCGTCGTTCATTAAAGCTTCGCCCTCGAGGAGTCGCATAAGGCTCTTGGGGAGGTGGATTCGCCCGGCAAGCGAGCTCACCGCGATCGCATCAGTCGGCGAAAGTATAGCTGCCAGCCCGAAAGCGGCAACCAGCGGAATAGTGGGAATCATCCAGTGGATTGTATAGCCGACAACGAATACGGTAACGAACACGAGTCCAACGGATAGCAGCAGAATTGGAGCGCGCAGCCGCCATAGCTCTTCGCGTGGCGTATGTCTTCCATCATTGTACAGCAGCGGTGCGATGAACAAGATAAAGAACAACTCCGGCTCCAATTCAAGATGAATACCAATCGGGAGCACGGTAATGAAGCCGCCGAGCACAATCTGTATGAGCGGTACCGGTACGAATGGGACGAACCGATAGATGACATTCGACACGCCAATTAGCACAAGTAACACGAGTACGACAATAAACACTTCCAAACTGGCTTCCCCCAATGAACATTCGGACATGTGGACATTTAATACCATGCATATTTCGTTATATTTTCCATGATCGCAGTCCGATATTCTTTGTTTGCGTTTGGTCCAGATGGGCTGCAGCCTGAATATGTTATACGGATCATTCATCATGTCATTTCACCTAACGAGTTCTATTCAGCCTTTATCTAAAGGAGATCATATAATGACACAAGAACGCCTCAATCAACAAAGTATGGAGCAACCTGCTGACAAGAAAGCCATAAGGGGTCCGTTTTCTATCCATTTTCCGGAAGCGGAGCTTAACGAGTTGCACAATCGTATCATCGCAACGAGATGGCCGGAGAAGGAAACCGTACCTAATGAATCGCAAGGCGTCCCGCTTGCAACCATGCAGCAAACCGCACGTTATTGGGCAACCGATTATGATTGGCGTAAATGCGAGGCGACGCTGAACAGTATCCCGCAGTTCTTAACCGAGATTGATGGCCTGGACATTCACTTCATGCATATTCGTTCCAAACATGAAGATGCTTTGCCAATGATCATCACGCATGGATGGTCGGGCTCGATCATTGAGCTGCTGAAGATTATTGACCCCCTAACCAATCCCACCGCATATGGCGCGAAGGCATCGGATGCTTTCCATCTGGTCGTTCCGTCACTGCCCGGTTATGGATTCTCGGGTAAACCGACTACGACCGGCTGGGGCCCCGTTCGCATTGCAAGTGCATGGATCGAACTCATGAAGCGACTTGGCTATTCGAAATATGTGGCGCAGGGCGGCGACTGGGGAGCGGTTATAACGGATTTCATGGGCGTCATGAAACCACCGGGACTGCTCGGCATTCACTCCAACATGCCAGGAACAGTTCCGCCTCACATTGATACAGCACTCATGAAAGGGAATCCTCTCTCCTCCAATCTTACGCCTGAGGAGATGCGTGCTTGCGAACAGTTGGCTTTCGTTTATAGACATCTTGGCTATGCAACGATGATGGGGACACGCCCACAGACGCTGACCGGACTAGTCGATTCGCCTATAGGTTTAGCCGCTTTTTTGATGGACCATGATGCCTGCAGTCTGGAACTGATCATCAAGGCATTCGATGGACATCCGGAAGGCCTGACACGAGATAACATCCTCGATAATGCTACGCTCTACTGGCTTACGAAAACAGCCATTTCATCAGCTCGGCTCTATTGGGAAAACATGTTTTCATTCTTCGCCGTGAAGGGAGTCCAGATCCCTGCTGCCGTGACCGTCTTTCCATACGAACTTTATGAAGCTCCGCTGAACTGGACCAAGCAGGCCTACCCCAATCTTATTTACTTCAATAAGGTAGACAGAGGTGGACATTTCGCCGCTTGGGAAGTGCCGCTGCTGTTTTCCGAAGAGGTTCGTGCGGGGTTCAGGTCATTCCGATAATGAAAAAACCAAAAGAACCGCTGCTTAGGCGGTTCTTCAGTCTGCCCGAGATAGTCTCGGGCAGACTGGCAGCCAACACAGATTGTAGAGGAACCTAACGTTTGTATAGCGTCGGGTTCTTCGTTGTCGGTTTGTCTGCCTATTGATTTTTAACGGTTGTCAGCGTGTCTATTCCATGAAATACATTACTATTAGAATTCTAACGGTTGTCAGCATCGTTATTCACTGCATAATGGTGGATATCTCTCGGAAGATGACCCAATAAGCTCAGTGGCAACCGTTAGCAAATAGAAATGGGCTTTTTAGGCTATATAACCACTGTCACAACTGTTACAGGTCGGAAGATAGTTCAGGCGGTTCTTATTAACTATCGCAGCAATCTGAAAGCATTACGCAGCTCATTTACAAAGAGTTCTGGCTGCTCCCACGCCGCGAAGTGTCCGCCTTTATTAACCTTATTGTAATAGATGAGATTCGGATACGCCTTTTGTGTCCAGCTCTTCGGCGCTTCATAGACCTCGTCAGGAAAAACGCTCACAGCAACGGGAAGTTTGACACCATAGGTGCCAAAGAACGGATATTTATTCTCCCAGTAGAGGCGAGCGGCAGAAATCGGCGTATTCGTCAACCAATAGAGCGTGATGTTGTCTAGGACATCGTCTCGGGATAGGCCCTCTGGTTGTCCGTTGAAAGCCTTCGTAATTAATTCCAGGCTCTTCGCATCATGATCCAGCATAAAGGCAGCCATACCTACGGGCGAATCCGCGAGTCCCATAAGTGTCTGCGGGCGCGTCCCCATCATCAGGGCGTATCCAGCATGCTTGTAAAAGAAGTCCAGCTGCTCGCATGCTCGTTTTTCTTCGCCTGTCAGTTCAGGCGGGCAGCCCTTGCCAGCTTGAATCGCCATCTCGAGATCGGACGGAACGACAAAGGGCAAGTTGGTATGAATACCGATCAGTCCACTAGGCTGTTGGACACCCATTACTTCCGCTATAATGGAGCCCCAGTCGCCGCCCTGCGCCACATATTTCTTGTAACCAAGACGATTCATCAGCTCTCCATAAGCACGAGCAATGCGGTCAGGACCCCAACCGGTTGTGGTCGGTTTGCCCGAAAACCCATAACCAGGCATCGACGGAATGACGACATCGAACGCGTCCGATGCCTTCCCGCCATAGGCCGTGGGATTGGTCAGTGGGTCGATTACCTTCAGCTTCTCGACAATAGAGCCGGGCCATCCGTGCATAAGGAGGACTGGCATCGCGTCTTCATGCTTCGATCGCACGTGAATGAAGTGAATATCCTCCCCATCGATATTCGTGACGAACATCGGCAGAGCGTTCAACTTAGCCTCGAATTTGCGCCAGTCGTAATCGTTCGCCCAATAATGGGCCAGGTTCTTCATCGTTGCAAGCTGCGTGCCTTGCGATTGATCCGACACCGTTTCTTTGTCCGGCCATCTTGTCGCAAGTATGCGCCTACGCAAATCGGTAAGCTCCGCCTCCGGAATATGCACCTGAAACGGTCGAATGGCCGTTGAATCTAACTCGGGTTCTTGCCTAGTTCCATATGAATTCGAACTCGCATTAACCGTTCTGGTTATCGCGCAGAACGTCGTTAATTCCAGGGATAACGCCACAAGTATAGTCAAACGAAACCAGAACTTGCTTCTGTTCAAATCCATATGCTGTAACGCTCCTTTCAGATAGGTTTAGGGTCAACCTAATCATTAGGTTCCTTCAAAACCGAAATAGTTATGCCCTTTTTCTCAATAAACAAAACAAGCCGCCACGATGTGGCGACTTGTTTTCAGTTGACCGTATCTTACTCGACGATGAACGTACGGATATGCGCAAGCATAGCGTCCAATACCGCTTCGAGTGGACTCGTCTCTTTTCGAACCTGAGTAAGAAGAAAGCCTCCCTGAAGCGCAGTCAGTAGCGCAAGCGCGAGATTGTTCGGGTCCGCATCGGCTCTTAACTCTCCCCGGTCATACATAGCGCGAATTCCTTTGCGAATAGCGAGCTCCCACTGCATAAATCCGGCTACGAGCTCGCTTCGAGCTGCCGGATCTGTATCCGCCAGCGCACTGGCAAGCGAGCCAATCGAACAGCCTCCTTGGAATTGCCGTTCAATCTGAAGTTTCACAATCGCATCGCGCCACGCTCGAAGCGCCTCCATGCTGTCCAAATGGCTCAATAGAGGCTCCTGGGCATCCAGCACCTGTTCGGTCTGATACACAATTACCGCCAATACGAGATCGCGCTTCTCCTTGAAATAGTGGTACAGCTGGGAGGAGCTGACCTTGGCCTCCCGCTGCACGTCTTCCACGCTTGTACCAGCAACCCCGCGATCAAACATCAATTTGGCAGCGGCTGCGACGATACGTGCACGTGTCTCTTTTCCCTTTTTCGTCAGCCGCTGCTCTTGTGTTTTATTATCCATTATATTTTCCATGCATGTAGTATAACAAAAATGGACTTTACAATCCAAACTTTAAACTGCGGTTTGTCCACCGTCGACGGCAAGGTTTGTGCCGTGAATGAAGCTGGCTCGATCCGTCGCGAGGAAGACGACGGCCTCGGCAATCTCATTCGCTGAAGCAGGACGGCCTGCAGGTGCTTGGGCAGCAAGTTGATCAAGACCTTCGCCCATTGCCTCAGTTCCTTCCGTGCGCGTAGGTCCAGGGCTGACGGTGTTGACACGGACTCCGCTTGGACCGTATTCGGCCGCCCACGCTTTGGTAAGCAAGTTGATGGCCGCTTTGCTCGAACCGTAAAGACTCATACCAGACATTCCGTAATCGGCGAGCATTGTCGATATGTTGACGATTGCCCCCTTGCCGTTCTCTGCCATCAGTGGTGCCAGTTCGGCGACTAGAAAATAAGGCACTTTGACGTTCAGGGCATACACGCGTTCAAATTCATCCTCCGTCGTTTCATGCGTCGGTCCGAACGGGAAGATTCCCGCATTGTTGACTAGAATGTCGACTCGGCCGTTACCCAGTTCGACTGCGCGCTTCGCCAGGCTTCTTGCGCTCGACACGTCGCGAAGATCAGTCTGCAAGAAATCTGCCTTTCCTCCCGCTGCGCGGATTGCCGCAACTGTCTGTTCGCCACGGTCCTCATTGCGCCCCGCAACCACGACGTGAATGCCTTGTGCCGCGAGCTGATTCGCAACGGCCCGACCAATGCCGCTTGTTCCACCTGTAATAAGTGCTATAGTTTGATTCGTATTCATATTATCTAATCTCCTCTCAATTTATGGAGTTTTCACTCCAATTTCCTTCTCGAAGCTCATACTAACAAACTGATTTTGGATTGTCAACTCCAAAAAATTCAATCTTCATACTAAAGCGTCGATGTTACCCGTATATTGCGGGGGCTCCATTTCAGAGACTAATGAAAACAAACCCCGATGAATAATGAATTCATCGGGGTTTGTTTTGCTAATTAATTTATTAGGCTGGCTTGATCACTACCCTTGCTTCACCACATTTTCCGCTGTGCGGAATGCCAGAGCAAGTATGGTCAATACGGGGTTCACGCCGCCGTTGGTGACATGCACGGATCCGTCGCTCACCCAGAGATTGTCATACCCGTGTACTCTGCCCATTGGATCGGTAACGGATGTCGAAGGGTCATTCCCCATCCGCAGCGTGCCCGACTGATGTTGTCCGCCACTTAGCCCGTTGCCGGCCCGAGTCCGCCATACTTGGCGCGCACCAGCAGTCCAAAGCCACTTCTCTGCTTGCTCCGCCAGCATAGCCGATGCTCGAAGCGACTCCGGATGAACACCTCCGGAGAGCTGAACAACGGGAAATCCGAAGCGATCTTTGACCGTAGGTGATAATCGAACTCTAGATTCGGCAGTCGGAATTTCTTGGATCGGTCCTTGAATCTGGCTTGTGCGCAGAAACGTCTCGCGCATCGTTTCCTTGCCTGCACTTCCCCAGCGGGCTGCATCCGGAGCAAGTGCACGATTCCAGTGAATGAGCGGCAGCCGAATGAATTCGTTGGCTAACAATCCTCCCCCGATAACACCGGCTTCGTTGCTATGTTCGAATCGGAAGCTAGCTATGCTAACCCCAGGTCCAAGCCCGTCCTGTATTTGTTCATCAAAGACGCCATAAGCGCCGGCATAAACATGGCCTTGAAGATGCCTGCCCACTTGGCCGAACCGATTGCCGATCCCGCTTGGCTCTGACTCACTTACTGATTGAAGCAGAAGTCTAGCGCTCTCGATAGCACCGGCGGCGACTACAACATGACCTGCTCGAATTTGCCGGCGCTGGAATGAGCCATCTATAGTTTCATGGATAAGATGAACGCCAGTGGCTCGTTTTCCCCCTTCTGTCTCAATGCGTTCCACGATTGTATCGCAAATGAGGTCACATTTGTCGCCCGCCGCGAGAGCCCTCACCATCATCGTATTATGTCCGCCATTCTTGCTGTTCGTTGGGCATGCGAAACCTACACACTGACCGCATTGTCCGCAAGCCGGCCGGCCATCTCGTTCGACAGAGTTGATGAGCAGCGGCACCGGACCCGCATCCCAACCCAGTTTCGCGGCCGCTTGAGCTAAACGTTCGCCTTCTATTGTCCTTTGTATAGCCGGCATTGGATATGATCGCGCCCGTTTGCCTCTTCCAAGATGCGCATTTCCATCTCCGGAAACGCCTACTTCCCATTCGGCCCGCTCGTAATAAGGTTCTAAGTCCTGATAGCTAATCGGCCAATCGCTAAGCGAGCTTCCGTCTGGAATGCCATATCGCGTCGCCATGCGGAAGTCTTCCGGGTGAAACCGCCAAGCCTGTGCCCCGTAAACTCTTGTTCCACCGCCAACAGTCATGGCATTATTGTGATATTCGCCTTCAAACGGTACGGTTATTCTCTCTTGTCCATTAGGCAGCAGTATCGTCCGCGGGTTGCCCGC
This sequence comes from Paenibacillus sp. N22P23, assembly GCF_059383735.1. Lineage (NCBI taxonomy): Bacteria > Bacillati > Bacillota > Bacilli > Caryophanales > Paenibacillaceae > Paenibacillus > Paenibacillus sp. N22P23. The sequence goes on along the minus strand of NZ_JBXENT010000001.1, from coordinate 1,098,402 downwards.
CGGAGCAGGACCGGTGTTATGACCGTATTTGCTCATACGATGATTTCGCAGATGGTCGCGGCCAACTTGATCATAACGAAGCCAGCTGCCTCGCTCAACGACGAGCACGTGAAGTCCAGATTCGGCGAGAACTGCCGCTGCTACCGATCCTCCGGCACCGGCTCCAACCACGACGACATCATACTGATCTCTCAGTTGGTCAAAGGAACGCTGTGGCAGATCAGTTTCCTGGGCAGGTGTTTGGTTTCCCGAGACCGGACCTGGACGAAATCCAATCATGTCCCACGACTTACCCTCGCGATTCCCGCCTGCTTCGGGACTTCCATAGTAGCCTTCAATGACTAAGGTCAATAATGTATCCCAGAATCTCTTCGATGAAACAGTCCAACCCTGAACGTTTCCCAACTGGACGTCTGTCAACAGAAGGTCACTCTCTTCCGCCGACAGTTCCGCAAAAGACCGACCATAACAAGTTAAGGCTTTATCATCTAAAGCCAGTAGTCCCGGTTCTATGAGTTTCAGCCAAGTATCAGCGTCCTCGTTCAAGTGTCGCTCCAAGTATGTAAGTACACCAGCCTGAGTTGCAGATGGCCATGCATCTGCCGGAACCATACGGTCCGCAACCGCTTTCAATACTGATTCTAACTCCGAAGAAAAAGACTTCCGATCAACGGACTTCATCTCTCAACCCCCACCACTTCTATTACATTACCTTCCTCATTGTATCATCAAAACTAACATTCTAGTTATGCTTCTTACTGATAGGTATCGGACTAGGTAAGCTTACATAGGGTGATAAAAGAAGGAATGTCATCTTATAAGGAGTTGTGAATATGAGCTTTGAGGAAGGTGCGCTCTTTGAACTCCGATTTTGGCTGCAAGTATTAGGGGATCATGCGAGGTTTATTCATGATGCGTTGGCCCCTGGAGAGGTTGAGGAAATAGCCCGTGCGCGCCACTTCATTCAAGCTTACGATAACTTGCTGAGTAAGGCGCGGCAGAACCTGGATGCCGCGGGCATCGCCGCATTGCTTCAGGCTGCGAATCCGTTGAACGCCCAATTACGTGCGTATAAGCTGCATTTGCTTCAACGGTCTCTGATGGGAACGATCGTGATTTCACTAGCTCCAACGTTCTTGAATCATAATGTCAATGAGCTTGATGAAGCGATTCGCGTTTTTGCCTTCTTAACACGCGGCCAATTGCCTCCTCCGGGACCCGCGATTCATCAGCATTTATTATGGCTTCAAGACGCAATCGGTCATGCCAGCATCGTATCAGGGCAATTAGATCTGGTTGAGAAGGCTTGGAAGAACAGGAGTCATGCATTCGAACGCGACTTCGAAGCCTACTATCTCAAAGCGATCGAGCTTGCGGGGTATATGCGAACTACCTTGACGGATTTCCCTGCCCTGCGGGCATTCAATCGGGACGCGAATAGCGTGATGCTCATCTTCATGAAATTTCTGTCCGAGATTGAGGAACTCACGGAGGGCAAAGAGCTGCTGAGCACGTTATCGCCGCTGATTCCCGATCATATGTACCGGGAAGAGTGCTATTATTTGACCAAACTATCTCAAGCCGCTGCAGGCGTGCCTCGCCCAGCTTGCGATCCGACCAAACCCAGAGTCTGAAACTAATTGGACCTTCTTTGTTTGATGAGAGAGAAAAGCAGCAACAACAGAGGAATGGCAAACTGAAACGGTACAGATACCCATGGCCAAATATGCTTCTGAAACTCAATCACGTCCAGTTGATTCGGGTGAAGAAACAACGACAGCTCTAACAGCGCCAGCCCTAGAGGTACAATGAATATCCGATAATTTGGACTCTTTAGCGTCTGCGATAAAGCTAGGGCGGCAGCATAGAGACAAACGCTTAACTTCGTGAATTCACCAAATACCCAGACGATAAACGCGAGCGGCTCAATTCGTTCGAAGAAGTCCCCTACCGAAATGTACATCGCGGTTGTATAAGAGGGGAAAATTTGTGTACTTGAGAGCTCCCCCATGACCAATACATTGAATATATGAGTTGAGATAAAGACGATTCCGGCTATTCCGATAACCGTGAGGACCGTCTTTTTCACTTTTTCGGGACGGTTAATGAAAGGGATAATCATCACAAATAATATCGTTTCTCCCAGAGGGGTGCTTGAGATTTGCGCGGCACCGTCGAACAAGGAAGCCCAATCCGATTCTAATACAGGTAATAGTAAGGTTGGATTCATTTCTGGTATCAATAATAGGGTGAATGAGACGATTTGCACAACGACGACGAGCATTAAGATAATTGCGCATCTACAAATTACCTCGATCCCTTGATATGCGGCCCATGCCGAAATGGAGATCATAATTAATCCAACGACAAAGCTAGGGGTTCGAGGCAGTAACACCGTTACGGTGAGATCTTCAAAGTTCCGCAGAACGTAAGCCCCGAGCTGAAAACCGTAACCTGAATACAATATCCCGATCACTGTTCCCATCCAGGTCCCAAACAAGGTTTGCGCGATATGGATAATGGACTTTTGTGGGAATTTTCCGCAAAGTGTCACATAAACCCAAGCCATACACAGCCCGGCTATACTGCCAATGATGGCAGAAATCCATGAATCATGTTCGCTGGTGTAACCGATGGGCAGTGACATGGAGCTTGCAACCATAAATACGAACATAAGAGCCCACAGCTCTGTATTTGAGATCATGTTGTTCAGTCCATAACTTTTCATTTGTGATTCCCTTTCTCAGCTCCATCATTTCCATACAGCTAAGATCCATTTCTCCAGAACCATAGTGGGGCTCATCATCTGAATTCCCATTGCCAAACATAAGCCAACAACAGTCGTTAGGATTAAAATGATCCACACTGCAACATAATCCCAAGTACGCGCCGTCTTTTTCATTAGCTTGAATTGTACCCAGTAGAGCATGGTTACGGACAACGTGTATAAGATTATATTTTTCATTCGATATGGATGGAAGAACTAATCATTCCAGCTCTTCGCAGATGAATTTTGGTATCTACGGTAACGTCGGCTTTTGCGAATATCATATCCCAATCCGATCTCACCTTTTTCCATGTCCCATAGTGATATTGATGCAGCAGCAATCCAAATCCGAAAATGTCCGAATTCCACTTCGTTTGCGCCTTCCCGATGGTGCGAAGCGCTTGCTCCGAAATCAGTTTATTAAGACCTTGTTCGATTTGGGCTACATGTTCCGGGCGATGGAGATCCAGTTTGACAGTCGATTCTTGAAGCAGCCCTTCACCGCTCAGCTCAACATGAATCGTTGCTTTGCCATCTTTGACCACCACTTTTATCTTCTTCCTCGGATTATTCATAATAACGCCGACACTCCCTCCGGCCTTCGGAATTTGCTCGGCCAAATATTCATGCTTTAATTCGCCTTTAATCCACCTCAGGCTTCTCGTTTCGATGTCATCCAAATAGCCAACCAATTTGTAATCTTTCATTACGGCTGTCGACGAAAGATGAAATACGCTTTGCTTTGGCTTATCTCCTTGTTGCTGCTCCACATTCTGTGGGAGTTTCTGTATTTCCACAGCCCCCAGCACTGGAACAATACCATCTCTACCCTGGTTGATCAGAAAGTCCCGGAACGTAACCGCCGTACCTACTTGTTTATACTCCAATTCTCGAACTTCCTCGGACGGTATACGTTCGAAAGGATGATCCATCTTGATCAGTTCTATAGCCTGCTTACCTTTGGCAACAACGAGGTAAGTACGCAGCCGGGTTCCGGGATCTCTAGTGTAGTAATCCATAATATCTTTGATTCCTTTTTGGGCGAATGACTCTCCGATGAAAACAACCCTGCGATGTCCTTTAAAAAATTTTCGCGAGAGCAGCTGCTGGCACTTTCGCTCCGCATCATAAATATTGGTACCCACGGCAGACAGTACGAAAAACGTTTTGCCAAGATTACCTGACGGAGTCCCCTTTGCAGCGGGGAGAGGAATCTGAATCGAAACAAGTAAACGGCCATCTTTGGTCATATCCAGCGAAGATGCCATGAAGAAGGCTACATCATTCATTTCCACCCGGTCCCAACAACCGCTCAAAAGCGGAACAAATAGAAGCAATAGGAGCCCCAACGTCGCTTTCTTGATCAAAACCCGATTCCTCCTCTGCACATTACGATTTCTGTCCTCTCGGTATTCGGGTTTGAGCTCTGCCCTTCCCGTCCAGCTGCGGGCGATAATACATCGTCCATAACGGTGCCCGGAAGAACGTATCCTTAAGTCCTTGAAAACTAACCGGGGCCATCGGGAATAAATACGGAACACCGAGCGACCTAAGGCTGGCAAGATGGATGATGATGCAAAGGAGTCCTACCGTTACTCCGTAAAGTCCAAACATGCCGGCAAGCAGGATCATCGGGAACCTCAGAATTCGAAATGCGAACGAAAAATTATATCGTGGGATGGCAAATGATGCGATTCCCGTTAATGACACTACAATAACCATCGGGGTCGAAACGATGCCTGCTTGCACGGCTGCTTGTCCGACGACTAGGCCGCCTACGATACTGACTGCTTGTCCGATTTGCTTAGGCAGGCGGACACCGGCTTCACGTAAAGCCTCGAATGTGCTTTCCATTATTAGCGCCTCGACTATTGCAGGAAAAGGCACACCTTCCCTGGCTGCCGCTATGCTCAATAATAAATTGGTCGGAATCATTTGCTGATGGAACGTTGTTAAAGCAACATATACAGATGGCAATAAAAGAGCTACCAAGGCTAAGATGAGTCGAATGAAACGTACCAAATTGGCAAACAGAACTCGGTCGTAGTAATCCTCCCCAGCCTGCAGAAATCCCCAAAATGACATGGGACCGCTAATGATGAACGGGGAGCCGTCAGTCAAGATCGCAACTCGTCCTTCCAATAATGCGGCTACAATATAATCCGGCCGTTCCGTTACGAGAAATTGAGGAAATGGAGAAAACGCGCGCTCTTCGATAAATTGTTCGATATACCCCGATTCCAGTACACCATCGATTTGTATGCTCTGAATTCTGGTTTTGACCTCTTGAACGACGGCATCATTAGCGATATCTTCCAGATAGGCGATTGCCACATCCGTTTGGGAATACTCCCCAATGGTTAGCATTTCGAATTTCAGCTTAGAGGAACGTATTCTTCTTCGAATTAGACTTGCATTGGTCCGAATGCCTTCAGTGAACGAATCGCGTGGACCTCGAATCGTATTCTCCGAAGACGTCTGTTCAACAGCTCTTGTTTTCCCGCCTGGAATATTGAGTACGAGCGCTTCCGTTTCGCCTTCAATGATAATGACTGTAGAGCCTTTCAATATCTGTTGAATAATGATTGCAATATTCGATTCTCTTTTCACTTGGCTGATGGCAATACATTGATTTTGGAGAAAAGATAAAATGTCCTCCTTCTCATCTAGCGTCTCGGATGGGTTGACACGCATGAGCGGCTTAAGCAGCGACTCGTCTAACTGTCCTTCTTCAATTAATCCATCTATATAGGTAAGCAGTGCATCCTTCTGACCGCGGATTCGAAAAGAGCGAAAAACCACGTCCGAGCAGCCTTGAAATGTGTCCCTTAGCCGGGCTTCATTTGCTTCCAATGCGGCTGTCAGCATGCTGCTTGTCGAGTCGGTTAACTTCTCTTTTTCCTGATAAATCTTCGACATAGGGGAAATTCCTCCGCTGTAAGCTTAGACAACATTTTGATATAGTCTGCTCAAAGATCTTCCATTTTATGAAAGAACATGAAGACGCTCGGCGGCACCCGATCTCATCATTGAGCAGCTTGAGGAACACGATCTGGGCTGGCTTCAGAGGTATATTTATCTAATGGCTGTACAAAATAACTATTGATTGAAGGGTCAATTATGCCTAGATTTCCCTAACCATGCCGTTGCTGGTTAGAAGGGTATTACACAATAACTAGTGATGGAGGGTTCAACAGTGCCTAAACTTTCCGTTACCGAACCGATGCAGGATCAAATCCGAAATCGTATGAAGGCGGCCCCTGACTTCGTCATTCGGCCATTCGCTCTCCGTGGATCTTCGGCTTTCACCTGCCTCTATCTTTCCTCGATTGTGGAATCGGCTCTCGTAGATGAATTTGTCATCAAACCCATGCTTGCCGTCGTTCCTCTTGAAGAGGAAACGGAATTAGATATGGACGACCTAGGCTGGTTTCATCGTCACATCCCCTTCGTCCAAAACAAGGAATGGACAGATGCCGATGAGGGCATCCGCCTGCTGCTGGAGGGCCAGTGCCTCCTCATTCCAACGCACTTAAACCGTTTCCTAAGCTTTGACGTCAAACGCAATGACTATCGCAGTGTAACCGAGCCTCAGACGGAAGCCACAGTACGCGGACCACGGGAAGGTTTCGTCGAAGACATCGGTCGGAACGTGGCTCTCATTCGTAAACGACTCAAAAGTGAAAATTTGGTTTTTGAACAGATGACCATCGGGACTAAGACGATGACCAAAGTGTATTTGACCTATTTACCTGACGTAGCACCAACTGGGGTCGTAGAAGAATTTCGTCGCAGGCTGCAGGCTATCCAAACTGACAGCATTCTGGAAAGCTCTTATCTGGAAGATTGGATCCAAGACAAGACGTGGTCACCGTTCCCGCAACTCATCGGGACAGAACGGCCGGACGCGGTTACGGGCAAACTGTTGGACGGGCAAGTAGCGCTTCTCACTGACGGCACTCCGATTGCCTTGATCGGTCCAGTGACTTTTTTTCAACTCTTCTCTTCACCGGAAGATTATTACCAGAGGCCGGATATCGCCACACTTTCGCGATGGTTGCGAATGTTCGCTTTCATGCTCTCGGTCTTCATCCCTCCTTTATACATTGCAGTGGTCACCTTCCACCAGGAGCTGCTACCGACTTCGCTCTTGATCAACTTGGCCGCGCAGCGGGAAGCTGTGCCTTTCCCGGCGTTTCTGGAAGCCATGATCATGATGGTCACGTTCGAGATTTTGCGTGAAGCCGGTTTGCGAATGCCTCGGATTGCCGGTCAATCTATTTCCATCGTAGGCGCGCTCGTACTCGGCATGACGACGGTCGAAGCGGGACTTGTCTCCGCGGCCATGGTTATTGTCGTATCGATCACGGCCATCTCCAATTTCGTGTCGCCTATTTATGGCTTTGGCGTTGCGCAGCGGATCCTCCAGTTCGTGTTCATGCTCCTGGCCGGCTTTATGGGGTTATACGGTATTCTGTGCGGGACGTTGTTTGTCTTGATCCATCTAGTCTCTTTGCGTTCCTTCGGAGTGAAGTACATGTCTCCCATCGCGCCTTTGATTCTGTCAGACTTCAAAGACACGATCCTGCGCGTTCCTCGGTTCTGGATGAAACGATCACCTCAGATGTTCTCTAGAAAAAAATAGGGGGCCGAACATTGCGAAAATTATGGCTCTTGATCTTACTAGTCGCCTTACTTCTCTGTTCAGGCTGCTGGGACAAGAAGGAAATCAACGAACTGGCAATCGTCACCACATTCGGCATCGACCGGGAACCATCGACTGGCATGTATACGGCTTATTACCAAGTAATCAACCCGCCGGCTCTCTCCTCCAGGCAAGGTGGCGGATCCAAGGCATCGGTTTACACCTATCGTTTCAAGGAATATAGCTTGGGCCGGTTCATGCAGAAAACGTCCACGATGATGCCGCGTTTGCTTTTCACTTCACATTTGCAGTGCTATATATTATCCGAAGAGGTAGCCCGTCAAGGAATCATTGATATCCTTAACTACTTGGAAACGACACCCGAATGGCGCATGAATGTTTATCTGTTTGTAACGGATTCCCCTCTAAAGGACGTTATGAACAGCTTTACGACACTCGAAAAGGTGCCCGGACGCCATGCCACCTCGCTTGTTCGCATTTTATCGCGGGGGTCCTTTACGGGAGGCGTAGAACCGATCCGTGTCAAAGACATCGTGACAGGAATGGAATTTCAACTGCCGACACTCATACCGATGATTCACTACCGCGGCAAACCGGCGGATACTACGGAGAGAATGGAGCAGATTGACGTCAGCGAACAGGCACCCTCCTTTTTTGCGGACAGCGCGGTGTTCTTCAAAGGACGCATGGTGGGACACTTGGACAGTGATAATAAATACTATTATCACATCCTTAACACCAGATATCGGAAATTCACAGAAACGGTTAAAGTAGGCGGAAGTTACGTCGACGTCGAAACGAATAACGTCCAAGTGAAACGGAAGTGGAATCGATCCGCCAACCGTCTCAACATCATCATTCATGCTGATCTCCGCATATTGAACAACACGCAGAATACCAAGTTAACGTTGCAAAACATTCAGTTGATCGAAGAGGCGTTTAATCGTGTCGTAGCAGACAAATCGGAGAAGATGGTTGCTTTGGGAAAACGAAATAACTGGGATCTGTTGGGCTTGCAGGATGATGGGGCTACCGCGGATACATGGCGGCAGACGTCGGTGAATTTCTCGGTCACTTCTGACGTTACGACGACCGGCAACAAGAGTGATCCCTACACCATTGAAGGCAAGGAAGGATGAAGAGCATATGGAATCCGTCCGGCTAAGCGCGTGGCAGTTTCACTTGTTGACGCAAGTCTACGTCATCGGAACCGCGTTTATGTTGCTCCCCGGCCCCATCATCTCGAGCGCGAAACAATATGGTTGGGTTGTCGTCATTTGGGCGACCTTGTATGGGCTGTTGCTTGCCTTCGGCTACTTGTACCTTGCCAAGCTGTATCCGGGTAAGTCTCTTGTCGAGATCGCTTTGCAGGCATTTGGCAAGTGGGCCGGCGGCTTCGTTTCGTTACTGTATATCGTCTTTTTCATCCAAATTGCATCATGGGTAACCCGCAACCTTGGCGACTTCATGCATATTAACCTCATGCCACGCACACCTATTTCTTTATTCCATATCATGATCTTGCTCGTCAGTGCTTACGCCGTGTCGAAGGGTATCGAATCAATCGCCTTGGTGAACGAACTTCTGGTGCCTTACCTCTATTTAGCGTTCTGGGTTCCGACAGTCATCATGCTGCGGGAGTGGAATTGGCGTTATTTTCACGTCACCTACCCTTTCCATCTGAGCGAAGTCGTTATTCAAACCCGATATGTGTTGGCGTTCCCTTTTATGGAGACAGTGGCGTTCTTGATGTTTATTCCGTTCGTGCAGAGGAAAGTGAATATCGCGTTTATTACGGGAATCGCATTCTCCGGCGCAATGTTGACTGCTTGCGTTTTTATTTCGATTGGGGTCCTGGGCGTGTATCGCGGCCAGAATTTGGTTTATCCCATCTTCTCGATATTCCGCGAAATGAGATTTACCGGCTTCATCGAGCATTTGGAAGCGATTCTGGCAGTCAATATCGTGCTGGTAGTATGTATTAAGCTGTGTGTACTATTCTATTGCGCTGTATTAGGCATCTGCCAGCTGTTCAAAATTGAGAGGCAAAATATCGTCATTTATCCGATGGTGTGGGTCATTTCTGCGTATTCGATGTTCTTTATGAATATCGTTGAAAATCTCGATTGGATCAAAAACTATATGTTTGAATACTACTCCATATTCGCCGTAGCGTTTCCCGCACTCTTCATCGTAGCAGGCAAATGGAGAAATAACGGTCGACTGATGAAGAAGGACGGCTCGGCATGAGTATTCTGGCCGCCGTCTATGCCCTAACCATCGGAATCGGTTATGCAATGCGAAAATTCGGCACGTATAATGGCAAAGAGACTGCAGTTTTCCTCTCAATCACTACGATCGGAGCCGTTTTATGGCTCAGTATCGTTCTGAATCATCCGTTAGATTTGAATGATGCCATCGCCTTCATCATCGAGCGAGTCCTGCATTAAATCCACATGATCATCGGGATGAGAGAAATGTTTGAGTGAGGGTAACAATAAAAAGGCCGGTATCCCCAAAGATACCGGCCTCTTGTCGTCGAATGTCGAACTCATTCTATTCAGTTACCTTCTGGCCATAACAAGCAAGAATCGGCATATACGTTCCGGAATCGAGCGGCAGGAAGCTCGATGGATTCATTTCATACGACGCATGTACGACGGTTTGACCTTCTGCTGCTCTGTCAAGATTCAACGTGATTTCATCGCGAGCGGTTATTTGCCAGCTGCTGACGTTGATTTCGCCATTCGCATCCTCTACAGTAAATACCTGCGAGACAGGTCCAATAGCAAGCAAGTAACCAGCTACGTTGGCAAATTGCAAGCGAATGCTAGGTGCATCATGCTTCTCGATAAAGGTTGCTGAAGCGAGGCACGGCGCTTTCGCATGTAAGGCAGCACACTCATAAACAAGAGCCAACGCCTGCTTGCCCATTCGCTCTCCAATGATCATATTCCCGGCAGGACTGTTATGAATGCCGTCGGATAAGGGACAATCCAAAGCCGGAATGACATAAACATGGGGAATATTCAAAGCTGCCTGACGCTGAGCTTCACGCACACGCCCCCACGAACGGTCGCCTTCTTCCGATCCGGAATCCGTGCAGCGATTAAGCTGAACCGTCAAAATCGGTAGGTTGGCATCATTTAATTCACGTCGCCAATGTGATATCGTATTTTCAAAACGTTCCAAGTATGTAACCGAGTCCGCAGGTGAGCAATCGGAGCAGCCTTGATACCAGAGAATACCGCGTACCTTGCCGCCGGCGGCTTGAATAATATTCATCATATTGCGATGGAGAACGCCATCCTCGTCTGGATTCCAAGCTTTGAGCGGTGAGCCGCCTAATGCGGTTTGCAGCAAGCCAATGGGGATGCGAAGCTCTTTCTGCAGAAGTTTGCCAAACGCAAGAAACGGTGAATGACCTGGATTAGCCCCTTCTCGATTCTCGAAATGGATGGATGCTGTCGATTCATTAAACGGATGCGAAGCCAAATCCCATTGTCCATTATTGCGGAGCAAATGGATCCCAAGCTGTGGTGCGTCTTGGAATGGACCTTTCCCGTAGCCCGCCGCGTTGCTCTGTCCCGCTATTACCCAGAGATCACCTACACCAATATGATGGATCATATCTCCACGAGTCGCCCATTCTAAGGCAGGATTATCGTCAAGCTGCAAACTGGTTTCTATGCGATAAAGTCCCCCCTGAGCGATGGCGTTCATGGTGATTTCCCATGCTTGACCTGCTGACATGACAGCCGGCTGCCAAGTCACAACCTCTCTAGCATCATCCTCGCTGACAACCCTGGCAAGTACTTGTGCAGTACGGAATGTAACATCTTCCGGTGCAGCCCAGACCCCAGATAACGATATGCTGCCTACCCCATTCTCCTGTTGAATAATCGCCCAAGGCTGGGGACCTTGTTTAATAATAGCGCCAACCTGATGCATGTAGTGATCACAATCCTTTACCTAATAGTTTGATTGAGCATTCGCTACTATTTCTCTGTCTTCCTAAGTAATCCTGCCGGGTAAACAATAAAAAGCCGTATCAGATATATCTGACACGGCTTGATTCAATAGGATTCGTATTAACGCAATGTTTTCAAAGCGCCGCTCCAAGCGATAACTTGGTCAAGCATCGTGTTAACCGCTGGCTCTTGATGAGCACCCGGTTTGAAAACACTATAGTTCTCAAAGTCAGTAATGAGAGATAGACCAACCTGAGCGCGAACATCAGCGATATGAAGCTCGCCGACGATCAATCTGAGATTCTCGATAGCTCGTGATCCGCCATTGCCGCCATAACCTACGAAGCCGGCTGCTTTATCCTTCCACTCGTGGAAGAGAAAATCAATGGCATTCTTGAGTGCGCCGGAAGTAGCGTGGTTATACTCAGGTGTTACGAATACATAGCCGTCAAAGGAAGAAATTTTCTCTGACCAAGCGATTGTATGTGGTTTGCTGTATTGTCCCATGGACGCCGGAATCGGCTCGTCGAGCAATGGCAAGTTGAAATCCGCAAGATCAACGAGCTCGTAAGAAGCGTCGGTACGTTTGTTGGCTATTTCAGTTACCCAGCGTGCTACAGCTTCACCATTGCGGCCAGGACGTGTGCTTCCAAGAATAATCGCGATTTTCAACATCATAATTACCTCCAAAAGTGTTATATTTTATTGTTCGAATCGTTCTCTTGTCGATCTTGAATACCATACCCAATTTTCTTGAGCAGTACGATAAGCTGCTGCTTCTCCTCATCTGTTACAAAGGACAAATTGTCAGAAATCGTCTGGACGTGCTTAGGGAAGATCGTATCAAAATAGCTTCTTCCTTCCGCAGTCAATGCTGCATTCGTTTTACGTCGGTCACCTGGAATCGGAAGCCGCTCCACATACCCCTTCTTCTCCAATTTATCGACAACGTACGTGATGCTCCCGCTTGGAATGGAGAAGGTGTCGCTTATTTTCTGGATGGGATGTGGTCCTTTATTGTATAGAAACTCGAGAATTTGGAAGGTTTCTTTATTGAGACCATAGCTGGTGATGTCGTTCTCTAAACTCCCAAACAGCGTATTCACCATGTTTCTCATGACTCGTATTAGCCTTAAATCTAGAGCCGTACCTTCAGCATCAGGTTCAATCATGTCTTAACCACCTTATCTTGCTTTCTTATACAAAGGATATTCGACTTCTGTCGGAACTTCAATCATAAAAATGCGAAGTTTCTCTCCTTCAGGTCGAATGCTGACTTCTCCCTCTTGTTCACTTTGTACAATGACAAAGTCTTTATTGTTGAATGATATGGGATCTTGTCCAGATGACAAAATGGATCCGCCGGCACCTCTAATCGACAATGCAGCAAGCGTCCGGTTCGGCACGATATGGTGGATATAGGATGCCCCCGGCTCTACCTCGACGTCAAACATCCTCGCATCTGCTACCAACTGGTGGATCGGCGAACCTTCACCTAGTATCGTCTTTATATTTATTCCATCTTGATTCGACTGCGGAAACTGTTCATGTTTATACAGCGAATAGGTTGGCTCACGTCTTACCGCATCATTCAGATATGGTTCAAGCCAGATTTGAAAGCTCTCAAAGCCGGCATCGACGCTTTCGGCATGCTGAAGACCTGAACCAGCTTGCATAACCTGGATATCGCCGGCTTCCAAGTAGCTTTCAGTACCGAGTGTGTCTCTATGAAGACCTCTGCCTCTAATGCCATAGGAAAGGATCTCAAACCCCTGGTGAGGATGGAACCCGATGCCTCCGGCAGACTCTGCCTGCCCCCATGCCCAATAGAAAAGCGGACCAAGTCTGACGGTAACAGCACCTTGGCCTGAAAAACCTAGCGGTTTCTGGGCAAATATCTTGCCGCCGTCAAATTCTTCTTTCCCTTGAAATGCCGGGCCCAATACTTGAATGTTCACATGAATTGCTCCTTTCTTATAGTGCGCTCTTGTTCGATATCATAAACAAGTTACCCTACAATTATTTATCCTAACACAATTTATTATAATATTAGGATATTAATCTGTCAACATGTCACTGACTGGATATCGTTCGGCCGGAGAAATGAAAAAGCCCCCGTTTCCGGAGACTTTAATTAGCTAAATAGTCGATATAAGGTGTCAATCGTAGGATCCCAACGCCAATTCTGTACAGTAGCCATGCCATTCTGTGTAAGCTGACGGCGTAATTCAGGGTCATGAATTAATCGATTCAGACTGGCTTTCGCGGCGTCCTCATTCCCAAGCGGAACAACCAATGCATTGTAACCGTCAATAATATACTCCTCATGCCCCGTACAATTTCCTACGACCGCAGTACCTCCGCAGGCCATCATCTCCATCGGAGGTCCGAAGAATCCTTCAATATGACTTAATTTCAGTAAAATATCGCAGCTTGAATAGATATGTTTCATATGTTCCATCGGTACATGGGAGAAAAACCGGTCACAACGATAATCGGGTTCAAGTTCTCCGTTACTTGAAACACACCATACTTCACAATCTAACTCCCGGACTACCCGAAACGCTTCTGACATTCCCTTAAGCGGATTAAGTATGGGACCTTCCAGAAGTACTCTGACTTTACCTCTCTTCGGTTCAATAGGCTCCGTAGGATGGAATAGTGTTTCATCTATGCCGTTCGGGACGTATATCGAGGTGTGCCCGTTGTTTTGCATTAACCAATTCTGAATCCAGCGTGCTTCTGTCATATAAATAAAGGGTAGCATATACGTTTGCTTCGCGGCTTCGTACTCGGCACTGCCTTCGGGATAAAATCGACTTTCAATGGATTGGACGAAATACACTTTGCGATCTGCAGATAGCTGCAGTGCCTGGTGCGCTGTAGACCAGTGCGTCGCAACTACGACATCAAAATGCTGCTGAGAAGCGGCTTCAAGTGTAATAACCGGCACCTGCTGCTGAGGGAACCAATCAATGGTGTTCCTCGTTTGATCCATACTAATCAGTACCATATTTAGTCCTCTGGCTTGAAGTCTGTTCACATGCTGACAGATAACGGCAACACCGCCTGAAATATCGCAGCTCGGAATGACATAACCAATATATTTTGGCGGCTTTTGCTCCAGGATTATCCGATGTCTTCTCGTTTTATGTTTTCGATGTGGTCGTTTCTTCTTCCTCTGAAGCTTATGCTTGCGTTTTCTTTTATTAACTGGTTTTGCAATACGCAGATTACGTCGCTTCTTTGTTCTTTTATTAGCAGCCACCTATGCAGCCCCCCACTCAGACCTTATCCAGACAATTTATTCAGCGTCGCTTCATAAATTGTTAGACCAATGACATGAGTGTGTTTAACCTTGTCAATCCGGGACACAGTTAATAAGGTTTCCAGTTGGGATCAGAGACATCATGTGGTGTGGGTTTAATGACAAATTGTTTATACCGTGCTTCACATGCTCCAAATTCAAGGTAATTTTGTTGTCCTTGTTTTAAAGAAACCTCGTTCGCTCCGCCTTCATAATCGGGATCATGAAACTGGACCCCATCATCTTCCCAGAAACAGATGTGACATATTTCAAACGTACCTGTTGGTTGTTCGTCCAAGGTCTGATACCCACAACATGGACATGTATATTTTTGAGTCATTCGCATCGCTCCATCACACGTTCTAGCTGCGTTAGTATTTCCTTTCAGCAGAAAATAATAATAAAAAAACCGCGATTTACGCGGTCATTCATCCAACTGCAGCTGCTATAGTTAATAGCATTAACGATCTTGTATAATCGCTATTATTTCACCTATACACTGCTCGATATCTTTATTCGAGCAATCGAATGTTAAACCACTATACTTCATGTATAAGGGAAGTCTTTCCTCGTAAATTTCTTTAAGGCTGCTTGCGCGCTTCATAATAATGCCTCTTGTCGATAATTGAGAACTAAGAGAAGCAAATTTAAGCTCAATAAGAATATGTATTTTCATTTTCCATTATATGTAACAAGCTTTATTCATTTTCATAGAATAGAGCATGTCTTATGAAGAAAGGAGTGAAAAGAACATGTCTTCATTTTCTACGGGTATCGTAACAAATACCAGAGATTTTGGTACAGCTTCTTCTAATATTGTCGTAAGTACAAGAAATTTGGATTTGGTAAATCCGGTTACAGTTATGGTCGAAATATTCGCTTCCGTTGATTCGAGTCTATTCTATACAGCGTATCTTACTTCGTATACTCTACCTGCAAATTCGTTTGATGTTCGCGAGTTTTTTATTGCAGGCAATGTTGCTTATGAAGTACAACTTAATCTTTCCTTGGTTAATGCTTTGTTAACTGTTGTCGGAATAAACGAATTCGGTAATCTAGTCGAAGATCAGGCTTTTACCCAGTCGGAACTCAATTTTATTCCTGCACTTAGTCCTGCTTTGTAACAAGAAGTTTCATTTCTCGAAAAAGGCTACCGACTTTCGGTAGCCATTTTTTACAAATTAGTGCTTATTAAGCGCGATCGCGTTCACCTGAGCGACTGCGTAATCCGGCAAGACCGAGCAAACCAAGCAAGCCCAGCCATCCCCAATCGAAATCGTTATCATTGGTGTCTACTGCTGTGGCACGCAGGTTATTCGTCAAACCCGCACCACCGGATATGGTTTTGTTGGTCATTGTTCTGTAAGGACTCATATTGGCATTGTTGCTATAATAATTTCTTGTCCTGTTCGTATTGTTCAAATTCATGTCAGTAGACGTCCTAGGCGTGCCGGGAATTCCATAAACATCTGGTGTACCGGTAGCGCCAGGTGTCCCGTTTAAATTACCGTTTCCATACATACTTGAATGGCTTCGGTTCGTATCAACATTGCTCATCGAAGTATTTGCCATGGCTGGAAATGCAAACATGGCAGACAAAGTTACACACACAGCTGCACTAGCGATTGCTTTTTTCACGGATTCACAACCTCCACAAGTTTAATGACATAATGAAAATAAGCTACATGT
This sequence comes from Paenibacillus sp. N22P23, assembly GCF_059383735.1. NCBI lineage: Bacteria > Bacillati > Bacillota > Bacilli > Caryophanales > Paenibacillaceae > Paenibacillus > Paenibacillus sp. N22P23. The sequence continues at coordinate 1,082,002 of NZ_JBXENT010000001.1, read as the reverse complement.
TTGTTTTCTCCTTAATCGAGTCGCTCCATTCTTGCTTTCTGCTGGTAACCCATTTGTTGGTTGAGGAATCATTAGTATGTAAACGCAGCAAACCCAGTGCTTAGTCGGCACTGGGTTTGCGTTCGCATTACGATTGGTATTGATTACTTCTTCTTAGCTGCAAGCTGCTGGCGGTATTCTAACGCTGGTAGTCCACCCCAGCCCCAATTATCGGTGTCAACCTCTTCAATGACAACGAAGGTCGCTTCGAAAGGCTTGTTAAGAACGCTCAGCATAAGCTCGCTCGCACCTTTAATGAGTGCTGCCTTCTCTTCTGCTGTAATAGACTGACGATCTGGCGCAGTACCTTCTTTCGTCACTTGGATCGTTACGATTGGCATGTCTGTTCTCCCCTTATTAGCTGGTTTGTTTAATCACATTAATGAATTCATCTGGTGACTGCAGCCCGGACAGACTAACCTTCTCATTAATAATGAAGTAAGGTACTCCTCTGACCCCTAACCTCTGAGCATTACGTTGTCCGGCTTCAACTTTATCGATTCCCTCGCCACTGATTAAGCGTCTTTTCAATTCATCCGCATCATCTGTTACTTTCGAAGCCATTGCGATGCGAACAAGCTCATCCACATTGCCGATATCTATACCTTCCTCAAAATAAGCCTTGTAAAGCGCCTCAATCAATTGCACCTGCAGATGTGCTGGAGTAATTGCAACTAACTGATGGGACTTGGTAGTATTCGGTGTATATTTGACGAGATCCATATTATAGTGAAGGCCAAAGTTAGCGCCAGTCGTGTTATATTGTTTCATTCTTGCTTCGAATTGAGCAGTTCCGCCTAATCTGCCGATCATAACTTTGCGATAGTCTTCCCCTTCTGGACGGATATCAGGGTTAAGTTGGTAAGCGTGCCACCGAACAGTGGCCTTCGTGTCCTCCGGCATTTGTTCTACAGCTGATAGCAGACTCGTTGTTCCCATTCGGCACCATGGACATATCGTATCGAAATAGACATCAATGATTACATGATTCATTTGGCAGTCACTGCTTGCTTTACGGGCTGAACCGTTTTGATATGACGAATATAATCGACCTTGCTTTGTGCTAAGCGTTCATCGGAGAGATTAGACACGTCACTTAGTGCAAAGTGAGGTAAATAGGTCGCGCTGATAAAATGAGCAAGTGCGTCGATCGGTCGCAAAATTTCTTCCAGTGTGTAGCGATTGGCTCCATCTGGTTGGTACGAAGCTTCAGAACCATAGGTCGAGATGGCAACGCCAATCTCTTTCCCTTCAGTTTTACTGCCATCCGGTCCATATGCCCAGCCGTATTGCAAGACGGTGTCAAACCATCTTTTCAGCAATGTCGGCGTGCTGTACCAGAATAGCGGGTATTGGAAAATGATCCGGTCATGAGCTTCAATTAGTGCCTGTTCCTTCGCAACGTCGATATTCTCGTCTGGGTAAACCTTATACAATTCGTGAATCGTGATTTCGCTATGCTTTTGCAATTCTTCACGCCATGCACGGTTTACTCGGGATTGTTCCATATTTGGATGTGTAATAATGACTAGTGTTTTCATATTTATGATCTCCATTCGTATTGGTTTTGTTTGATGATTAGGACATACAATAATTGTCTATTTGCTTAACTTGTATTAACGGCCTGCGTTCTGACCGCCATCTACGTGTAGGATTTCTCCTGTTACGAAATGTGCCGAATCCAAGTAAAGGATTGCATCCACGATGTCGCTCGATTCCCCCATGTGGCCCATTGGATGCAGCTTATTCAAGAAATCATGTGTTTCTGCTGCATGCATTGGCGTTTTAATGATGCCTGGTGCTACTGCGTTCACACGAATTCCCTTATCTGCATATTCAATTGCGAGAGACTTCGTAGCGGAGTTTAAGCCGCCTTTAGTCAGCGAAGCTAAGATGGAAGGAACTCCAGCAATCGGTTGATCTACAAGGCTTGTAGTAATGCTCACGATATGGCCACTTCCGGACTTCAGCATTTCAGCTGCCGCACGTCGTGTAATTTGGAAGAAGCCACCCATATTAATCGAAACTACATTTGCAAAATCTTCATCCGTATATTCTGTAAATGGTTTTGCAAGGAAGATACCTGCATTGTTAACCAGCGTGTCAATACGTCCGAATCTATCCAGTGCAGTAGAGATAACACGATCGGCTACTTGAGGATCAGAAATATCGCCGGCAACTGCAGCGATCTGCATACCTGTAGGATCAATTTCCTTCACGGCCGCAGCAAGTGTGTCTTCGCGGCGTCCATTAATAACGACATTCGCCCCACGCTTCACATATTCCATTGCTGTTGCTTTGCCAATTCCGCTGCTTCCACCTGTGATGATGACTACTTTACCTTGCATGTTCATTGTTTTATCTCCTTCAACCTATTGATAGGTAGTTTATTGGGTTAATTAAATCTCTTTCTCTTCGTCCAAACTAATATTTAGCTATGCGTGTTGTTTTTGTTCATGAGCTTATTCTACCTTTTAGTAGATAGAAAATCAACGGAAAATTCAGGTACTATTCGACTGCATTAGTTGTTCTCGAAATAGCCGACACTCTTCATATAAATGCTTTCTTGTTTCGCTACCAATGCACCGTCTGCCTCTGTAACACGTCTCAATTCGAGCCATTCGGGGTCATTACGGAACCGTTCATAATTCACGTTTCGCAGCTCCATATTCTCATGCTCAACAATATAATAAAGCTGATTTTTCTCTGAATCGGCGTCTTCCCAGAAATGCGTAATTTTCATGCCATGTTTACTGAATAACTGAATAACATGATCTCTGAATCGATCTTGGATAGCCTGCATTTTACCCGGCATAATATGATAATCACGCAATTCATATAACATAGAAATGATTCCTCCCTTTGACCTATTACTAGGTAGATTAATAGTTTAAAAAAGATCCGCTTTATTTTTTACTTTAAAGCGGATAATATTCCTTCAGCAATCGTGTCATATCGCTGCATATCCTTAAAGCTCCTTGCTATTAATTGAGCCCCTTGCACAGCAGCGAATAGCTGATGAGCCTGAGTAGCAGCGGGACCAACCAATCGAAGGCTTCCTTCTTGGCGACCGTTCTCCAAAACCTGTGTTAACCATTCTAGGTTAATTTCAAAGAATCCCGCAACCCCTTCTCGAGCTTTGTCAGATAACGAAGTTAGATCAGTCGATAACATAACTCCCAGACAGGTTCGATAATTGTCTGCAGGTCCAGTGCGATACAGTTCAATAAACTTGACCAACTTGTCTAAACTGTTCTGTGATTCTCCATCGACCTTTGTGATGAAGGCAATGAAATTATCACGGTATCGCTTAATTAACGCTTCTCCCAAATCCTCCTTACTCGGATAATGGTAATGAATACTTGCAGTACGAATTCCGACTTTCTCGGCAATGTGTGCGTAGCTAAATCCGTTAAATCCGGATTCCATTACCATGGACTCAGCGGCATCCAGAATTGCTTCTGCTGTGTTTGTGTTTTTGTTCATGAGGTTATTCTACCTTTTAGTAGATCATAAATCAACCCGGAAATTTCAGGCGGTATTATCTATCGTGCTCGAATCGGGATTTAAATATGCTTCCGACCGATGCAGCCGATAACTTGTATATCTCGTTCTTTCGTTGTAAATACTTGGAACAACCATTGTCAGTAAGGAGAGTTCGAGCTTATGAAAGTACAAACAAGAGAACAGGTCACTGGAACCCAGCTCGGCTTTTTACTGATTACATTTGTCATTTCTACGATTATCTTGACGGTCCCCGGAATCATGGTCATGTTCGGAAAACAAAATGCATGGATGTCCTTCTTCCCAGCCTGCTTGACTGGATTGCTTAGTATTTGGGTGATGATTACACTCGGGAAACGTTATCCGGGATTAACGATTACCCAGTATAGTTCCAAAATCGTCGGCAAATGGTTAGGCGCTTTGCTGGGAATCAATTACATCTACTATTGGTATGTATCCATAACAACGATAACCATGCAGCATGTAGGTTTTGTAAGTACGCTGTTGTTACCGCAAAGCCCACATATCGTCGGAAGTCTAACATTCTTAGTCCTATGTGCGATAGCTGTAATTACCGGTATTGAAGTTATCGCAAGATGCAATGAACTCATTAGTATTATCATCTTGGTTTCTTTACTGCCTCTATTAGTCTTGACTGCCAGCATAGGCGATTTCAATCAATTAAAGCCCATTATGGGAGATGGCATAGTCCCCGTTCTACAAGGAGCTGTCAGTCCGGCTGGCGGATTTATGAATCAATTCTTTATTTTGGGCTGGCTATACCCTTATTTGAATCAACCTGAGAAAGCACGCAAAGTATCGTTAATCGCTCTTACCACCATTTTCGTAATCATCGTAGCCATTGTATTGCTTACCATTACGGTACTTGGTCCTCTCACAGGCAAATTGACCTATTCTTTCTTAAGTGTCATTCAATATATAGGCATAACAGGATCATTTGAACGATTGGAGGCAGTCGCTGTATCCATTTGGGTGATGGGATGTTTCGTAAAGGTCGCCATTTGCTTGTTTATCTTATGTCTGTGCGTAAGTCATCTCTTCGGAATCCGAAATTATCGTGATATCGTTTTACCAGTATCCTTGATGTCACTCGTGGGCTCTGTATGGATCTTCAAGAACGGGTCAGAGCTTACGAATTATCTCGCCTTCACTTTCCCGCTCTTGGCCTTCTTCAACCAAAGTTTCTTGCCGTTGTTATTACTACTGATTGACTCCATCAAACGAAGTGCACGCCAATCACTGCTTTAGCAGCATTTTCACAATAGGTTCGAAAATCATTCTAGCCGGTTCCGTGAAGCTAGGGATATTAATCCTTGCCATTAAGATAGAACCTACGATAGCGGAAATGCTCAGTATACTTCCGTAAACTACTGCTTCTTTAACTTTTTGCTGACTTCGCAGGGCATTCATTTTAACAATGGCCCATACCGACAATAGAAGTACATACCCCGCTATTTGCACCATCATCTAATGATATCCTTTTCTTTCAATTGTAGTGGAGCACCAGCCATCCCAGCCCCGTTAATCTTCAGATTAGCACGAATCGAAACTTCCACTTCGGGATATCTGCGATCCCATTGGTCTTTGAGCACTTTCCACTCTTTCGGATGGTTACGGTAGATTTCTTGTCCGAAACCAATACTGTCAACCTTGTAATTCTTTTGGATTTTAGCCAGTACTTTACGGATTTGCAATTCAATCACTTTCTCCATCGCCTTCTGGACAATCTTAAGGTTGTTCGGCCTGCTTACATCCAAGTGCGTATTATTCTCGACTAAACTTGCTTGTCCTTGCACCTGAATGTTGATTTTGATTTCATCTCCGCTTACATGTGAAGTGATTGTTCGCTTCGCATGGTCAATTATAACGCCGACCGATTCACCGTACTGTGGTAAATAAGCAGTGACTCTTCCATTTCTCATCCGATTGGTAGCCCACAACAATCCATTTGTTTCATCTTGATCTAGAAAACCAACTACTTTTAATTCCTTAAAGACGGCTGAACCCATTAGGCTGAATAATTTGTTTTTGCTTCCTTTGAGAGAGGTCGAATGTATATCCTCCTCTATTGCACCCATAACAGGGTTGATACCTTCGCTTGTTGCTTCTATAAAGAAGTCTCGAAGCGTTGCCGATAAATTCCCTCCCAAACCTTCCATTTCCTTGACGGCTTCGGTTGGCACATGTTCAAAGGGGTATTTCGTACGCAGTACTTCCTGTCCTTTTCCCCCTCGTACCACCATCATGTAGGTTTTCAAACGTTGGCGTGGATCGTGCGTGAAAACATCCAGAATATCGTTAATCCCATGTCTGCCATATGCCTCGCTAATGAAGATAACGCTGCGATGGGATGTAAATAATCTTCGTGAGCTCTGATTTTGAAGCTTCTGAAACGCTTCATTTGCATTCCTCCCAGTAGCGGATAGAACAAAAAACCTTTCTTGCTGGCCGCTTTCCCCCATACCAGAAGAAGGAATAGCGATCTGCAAGGAAAGTAATGCATCCCCTTCTTCCGTGATGTCAAATGCCGATCCCAATATGAATGCAAGGTCATTGATTTCGGTTCGGTCCCAGCAACCACTTGTGATCAATACGGTGAATAACAGACCGATGCATAGGATAGGTTTCCTTTTCAAATTCATGTCCCTTTCTCCGTCACTTCGAGTCAGCTAGTTACTTTCGGAAGGCCGGTCTCCTCGGGAGGGGCTTGGTTTCTGATCATCAGCCTGACGGACCGGGTTGCTCATTCCTGTTGACGGCGGACGAGGGGTTCTCGCCCAAATTGGTGTTCGGATAATGACGTCCTTCAGACTGCTGAAGGTAAGGGGCGCAACTGGTTCAAAATAGGGAACGCCAAACGAACGAAGCGCTGTAACATGCAATAAAATGCCCAGAAATCCCAGTACAATGCCGTAGAGGCCCAGCGTACCGGCCAGGAACAAAATCGGAAATCGAAGTAGCCGGATTCCATTTGCAAAGCTGTACCGCGGGATTGTAAAAGCAGCGATACCCGTGATCGACACGATGATGACGACAGGAGCTGAAATAATCCCTGCCTGCACGGCAGATTGACCGATAACCAATGCACCTACTATGCTTACCGCTTGCCCGATTTGCTTCGGCAAGCGAATCCCCGCCTCTCGCAATGCCTCAAAGATGACTTCCATCAACAAGGCTTCAATCAGAGCCGGGAACGGAACAGACTCCCTGGAGGCGGCAATGCTCAGCACGAGATTCGTCGGAATCATTTCCTGATGGAACGTCGTTACGGCAACATAAAGGGGAGGCGCAAATATGGCGATGAAGATAAATATAAATCGGATCCAACGCACGAAGGTCGCGACTGGCCAGCGAACATAATAATCCTCACTAGCTTGCAGTCCGGTCCAGAATGTCATGGGAACGATCAATACAAATGGGCTTGTATCCACAAGAATGGCAATTTTCCCTTCCAGCAGCTCAGCAGCAACCACATCAGGCCGTTCTGTACTGTGCACCAGCGGAAATAGAGAATATGGAGAATCCTCGATGAACTCTTCGATATATGCTGAATCGAGGACGCCATCGATCTTAATCCGAGATACCCTCTTCCTCACCTCTTCAATAATAGATTCAGCAGCAATACCAACGATGTAACTAATGACTACAGTGGTTTGAGATAGTTCCCCAATCGTAACGGATTCCATTTTGAGCCGTGATGTTTTCAGTCTGAGTCGAATTAAACCAATATTCGTTGCGATATTCTCGATGAACCCATCCCTTGGACCGCGTATGACAGGCTCGGAGGAAGGCTCTTCAAGGCTGCGCTGATTACAGCCGTTCACTTTGATCATTAACGCATTGTTGTCGCCTCTCGTCAGCACGATCGCATGACCGTCTACGATCTGGTGAACAATATCCGATACGATGCAGGATAAGCTCGTTCTTGCAGCAGTGATCATAAGATCATCCAAAGCCTCTGCAGGTACCTTGACCCCTTCTTGATGATCCCTTCTGGCGATCAATGGCTGCAAGATATGTTTGTCGATTAGCTCCTCATCTACTAGACTTGCAAGGAAGATGACAATCCATTGATTCTGATCAGTCAAACGAATAGTACGGAATATGATATCATTGCTTTTGTCGAAGATGCGCTTGAAAGTCATTTCATTTTGCTCTAAATCCATCGTTAACCTGGCGCACTCTTCAGTTTCGGAGTGATCCTCCGGTATAGTTGGATACCTGGGTTCGCGTTGTATCCACTTCCTAAACCTCTTCACGGAATGAGCCTCCTAATGAAAATTCGATATATCTATCTTCCCATTATTCGGCAATAATATGCTGAGGCTTCCGAAGGTTAAGGAGATAAGCAGCACCAAAAAAGCAACTGAACCTATGGGTATAGGTCAGTTGCTTTGGGAATGAACTTATTTCTCAGTCGAATCATACTTCTTTAGCCAACGGTATATAGAAGAACTCACGATAGAAAGCACTGCAACGAATACCATTCCCCAGATTATATGATCGAAGGCACGGACTTGCGGCAAATCATACTGCCAAGCAAGTGCACTGGCCGAGAGTGCCACACTGAATCCCCCGCTAATAAACTGCATTAATTGAAATAGTCCCATTCCGGAACCGATTAATTCTTTCGGAAGCAATCGTGACATCTCGTTTGACACCGAACTGGAGATGGCGGTGAAACTGACGCTCGTCAATATAAAGATAGCACCAAGGGCGATATAAGAATGTGTTGCGAACAGCGCCAGCAATACGATTGAGAATAGAAGCAGCCAAGGCATATATCGAATCAAAGATCCATTGCCGTACCGGTCAATAATACGACCTACCCGATTCGAGACAAGCATAGCCAATATTGCGGCAGGGAACAATACTAATCCTGAAGCTCCCGGCGTCAATCCGTAAATGTGTGACAACATTTGAGGTGCCAGGAACAAGAAGCTGAAGCTAGCCATATAGGCTCCAATGGCTACTGCTCCTAATACCAAGTAAGATTTATTACTAAACAGTACGGGCATTACGAATGGATTCTTGGCAGTTCGGATACGCAGCGCAAACAATATGATTGCAACTATGCCAATGCCGAGTGCTAACAAGCTCTTCGATGTTAGGAATAGCAGCAATGATGTCGTTCCAATCCCGATCAGTAAAGCGCCAAGCACGTCAAAGGAACCACCTACAGCTTTCTCAGAAGGCAGCATACGCAGGAAGACCGGAATGAGCAGCAGTGTGATGCCGGTAATGACGAATAGGAAATGCCAGCCCAAATATTGCACGACAGACCCGCCGATAACAGGGCCAAGTCCTAGACCCAGAGAAGTCGAAGCCAGCATAATCGACATGGCTCTGCCGCGTCGGGACAAAGGAATATAGCGAGTTAGAAGCACGATACCGAGTGATGGAATTGCACCTGCACCAGATGCTTGAATGAGTCTAGCCACAAGCAGCAAGCCGAATCCATCGCTAAACAAGCCAAGTAATGAACCTCCCCCTATGGACAGCAGCGCCGCAATAAATAAAGCACGGATCGGTAGAATGTCGGATAACCTGCTGTAGGTTATCGACGCAATAGCAAATACGATCGAATATCCTGTAACGATCCATGACGCAGTTGAAGTAGCGAGCGTAAATTGTTCAGCAACCTTAGGTAGTGCCAGGTTGAACATCATGGTGTTCATAATAACTAATACGACTGTAAATCCAAGCATGAACGTAACGAAATTCTCATTGGTCAACGACTTCTTCTCGGTTGCAGCAGACAGCTGTTCGAGCGGCGAATAGCTCGTAATTGTTTTACTCATATATATAACCTCCCGTGTGGTTGTTGATTCGATTCGTTTGGGAACGATCATTCTTGAATTGTAAAAAAGATTTGATCATCTCGCCGCCACAGCTCAATGTGATCTTATCATTTTGAGAACGATCAGTAAAGAATAATTTTTGCCAGAATGTCTTTAAAGGACTTCGTCGCATCTTGTCGAATAAGATCTGTGTTAATCACTACAGATCCTTAGGAGAATAAGAATGCCTGAAGCTACATATGAACATTGCCCGGAATGTAATCATCAAATGCCAGTTATCGCCGGATACGTGACATGGTGCGAGCAATGTGATTATAACATCCACCCCTTATGGGTTAGAACGGAATCCTTTTCTTTATTTGACCGATTTCAGTTTCGCCTCGGGGTTCAATCTTCCGACAACCTGTACAACGGTTTGGATGACGTCACAACATTTAAGCATCCCATCACGGTAGGTACCATCAGTGCGTATGTGTTTTCCATTTTCCTGCACCTTGCAACAATCTGGATGTTCTTTTTTTCGCTGTATAAAATATTTTGGTCTGAGATGTTAGGTGATTTGGTAATTGGGGTGCCCCTGCTCTTCTTCAGTATTTTGCTCTTCTTGCCTTCTAGAGAAAAACGGGTAAAAATGAAAGTAGTGCGACACGAATATCCTGCGCTGTATCGCCTTGTGGATGAAATCTCGGACTGTCTAGATGCTCCCAAAGTAAACTCTGTCTCCGCCAATTACGAATATAACGCCTATGCAGCCCGATCACGCTTTCGATCTACAACCGTAGTTGGTATTGGTGTTCCGCTCTTCTCGATATTGACTATCCAAGAAAAGATATCTATCCTTGCACATGAATTAGGTCATCACGCGAATCGCGATATGACAAGGAAGCTCATTGTTCGGAAAGCGATGAATACGCTTGGCTCCTGTTATCGTTTATTATTCCCTGTTTCGGACTATACTGAACTTTTCGGACCGTTCCATTCTATCATTGTCTTCGTTCGCAGACGATTAGCGGATATTGTATATTACTGTTATTTTCTGCTGGGTCTCTCTATTTGGAAAGAAGGCCAACGTGCTGAATATTTCGCTGATCTCTCGGCAGCCCGTGTTGTCGGAACAGATGCGGCCATATCGGCATTAGGTAAACTCCATTTTTCCCCAACTTACATGATGACACTGGAAAAGGTCGCTCAACATCGATATTCAACGGAGTTGTTCGAAGAATTACGCAAATTTGTAGCCAATGTACCTGAGAAGGAACAGCAAAGAATTATTAAGATTAGCGAGTCTAGTGCCGTGAAGCTCGATTCCACCCATCCACCGACCATGTATCGCATTCAAAACTTGAAGAGACACCTGATCGAACACCCACTGTTACTTCCGGACGATGCTTTTATCGCACAGTTGAATGAGGAGTTTGCACATCTTGAGCACGTGATCCAAAGAAGATTATTGGATGACTACCGTGCTTGGTACTTATAGTCGTGCCAAGAAGACCGAGCGTATTCGAGCTCGGTCTTTGTACTTCTTATTCTGTGGTTTTCTCTAACACTTTCGAGTGTAGTCTGATAGCATTCTCATTATCCGGATTAGATTGCAGCAGCTCTTCCGCATATGCAGCTGCCTCCGTCATAGCATCCATTGCGAAGAGAGTATTCAGCTTGAGTTCCGCCGCATCCATGTCATTGTTCATATAGCTTAAATAAGTATCAATATCCTGTAGTGCTTCCTTGTATTTCTCTTGGCGGTATTCAATCGATCCTTTGCCAAAGTACGCATAATAACTATCCCGATCAAGCTTAATCGCTTCATTGTAACTATCCAGCGCCTCTTCAAGACGGTTTAATCCATCTAAAGTATTGCCCTGACTTACATACTCCAAATCCGTATTTGGCAATGCAAGAATCGCTTTCTTCACCATAGCTAAGCTAGTATCGTAATCACCCATGCCATAATAAGCAATACTTAAATTGTTAAACGTATCATCTGCATAGGATGGTGCGAAAGTTTCTTTCTCCAATTGAACTAGGTCTGGATGTAACTCATAAATGTTCTGCAAAGCTCTATTAAGAGGTTCCATCGCTTCCGAATATTTGCCATTATTCAAGAAATGGGCAGCAGTATTATTAGCCTCCATTATTTTGAATTGTTCCTCTGAATTCTCATTTTTCAAATACGAGCAGCCCGTCAATAAACTTATTCCTACAGGTACAAGTACGTAAGAAATTCCCCTTGCAAGTCGAATCACGATCGTCCCTCATTCTCTAGATGCAATTTCATTCGTCCATCGCTGAAATTTCCTCTGGACCAATATCTCTCTATTTAAGCATAACTATGAAAATTCAAATATAGGAAATTCCTTCCAAAAGCCCTTTTCTAACTCACACATGATATCAAACCGTACACAAAAAGCCGCATCAGATTAAGCATCCAATGCGGCCTGTTCGCAATTTTATGTTCGAATCTTATATGTTAGCATTGCTTGCCGCGCGCTGCTTTTTCTGAATCGCATGCATGCCCATAATTACCGCTACAAGCTCGTATGAGTCCAAATATTCGCTTTGATTGCTAAGTAGAAAAGCGCCGGATGAAAACCAACCGTTTACTTGCTCAAAACGGGCAACCAACGTCCCGGATTCGTCGGTAATATCATATTCCTTGGAGAATGCCGGAGAAATGATCTCGTAGCTGCCTCGTCCCTCCGTTTCGTACGTGAATTTCTTAGTGAAGAAAGTAAATCTGCTTCTCAGAACGCCTAACTGCTCCCCGTTCGCTTCGCTAACCTCCCATTTGCCGGAGAAGAAAGGAAAACTTCCAGCACACAGCAGCTGATCATTCTGTCCAAATACTTCAATCGCAGAGCCGAAAGCGCTCTTCAAATCCAGATGACCGACATTCTCTTCCTGATCATTAAGAATTTCCGTCACACCAGAATTGAAGAAATTATCCCTGAAATATAAATTCACCGTACTCGCCTCCTCTGTTTGTTAAAGGATCTTCGATAACAACATCTAATAAAGGAGATCATATGATGCATTTCGCGTCCTACTCTTCAAGTTGGACAAATGAACTTGTGTTTAATTTATGCATGAAATCTCGAACAAACATCAGCTGCTCCGGCGTGTAGTCCGCCGAGAACCGCGCCGCTCCCAGCTTAATACGCTCTTCAAGCAGATCGTGAAGTTCATAAATTGTTTCACCCATCTGCGTAATTCGGAAATAAAGTTCCTTCTTATTGCCCGGTAGCGATTCTATTACAATCAACCCAAGTGTCGCAAGGCGCTTAGTGACCTTCGAGACAGTCCCCTTCGGAAATCCGAATTGGCTGGACAAAGCGCTGCCATTCGCCCGGCCAAGCTTACCAATGCCATCCAATACATGGAGCATCATAGGCGTCATTTCTTTCAATTTGTCCTGTACATGCACATCGGGACACTGCGAGAGCAACCATGCTCCCTCCTCGTCGTCTTCTTGCTGTATCTTTATAGCAAACTGTCTGAATGCATCAAAAACCTCTTGTAAAAGCTGTTCGTCATGCTTCTGTTTCATGATCCATAACGCCGCCTTCTTCTTCGTTTAAACTCATTATAGCAAATCCCAGCGAGCTATGTAAAATTGTTTCCGGGAAACATTATTGACATCAGACCTACCGTAAGTTATATTGTTTCCAGGAAACAAAAACTTCAGAGGAGTGGAACTAACATGAATAACATTGCATCCAACCAATTGGCGAATGAGGTATTATCCACGATCATGAATCACCGTTCGATACGTAAATTCAAAGATGAACTGTTAACGAGCGAGCAGGTGGAAACGATTGTCCGTGCTGCCCAGATGGCTGCATCTTCGAGTTTTATGCAGGCTTATTCCATCATTGGACTTACGGATCCCGCTTTGAAACGCGAGCTGCGGGAAATTACGAGAACGCCGTATGTCGAAGAGAACGGTCATCTGTTTATTTTCTGCGCGGATCTTCAGCGACTCACTGTAATGGCAGATGAACAAGAAAAGCAAGACATGAAGGTCATGCTGGAAAGCTCCATGGCATACCAAATCGCAATTGTTGACGCCACGCTTGCTGCTCAGAACGCCGTTCTTGCGGCAGAATCACTCGGGCTTGGCACCGTGATTATGGGAGCGGTGAAGAAAGATATTGTACGTCTTGATCAGATGCTTGGGCTTCCGGAATATGTGACCCCTCTCTTCGGAATTGCAGTAGGCGTTCCGGATCAGCAGCCGGAATTGAAGCCGCGTCTGCCCCTTGAGGCCGTTTACTTCGAGAACCGCTACGCTGCTGCTACTGAACAGCAGGAGCGCATCGAAGCCTACGACCGCGACATGAACGAATATTACCAAACCCGCAGCGAGAACAATCGTATGGACAGTTGGTCGCGTAAACATATTGAGAAACTTACATTGAAAATCTCTCTTGCCGGCATGACGGAATACATTCAAAGCAAAGGGATGAATGTGAGTTAAGCAAGCCGTTGGATAGATAAACGGTTCAGGCCTGTTGGCCTGAACCGGATTGTTATTTTATCGATTCAGCAATCTTCATCGCTTCATCCGCAGATAGCGGGCCGGTAATGGCGTACTGAATATCGTCTACAAGCCAATACAACTCCACGAGTTCAGGTTGTTCAAAAACAAACCCCTCTCTTCCACTCACTTCAGTCGGTTTGAACAAATCTACAGGAAATACAGCTGCCATGCGGCTCACAGTGAACGTCATCGTCTTCTCGCCTGACGTATAAGTGAAGATCACATCCCTCACGGGCTCTCCTTTCATACCCACCGTTACGATCTCCGAAATCGAATAACCTTCCGGCAAGGCGTCCGGTACAAGCAGGCTCGGACCGAAGGACGTTTTTGCTTCTTCTACAGAGCTTATAGGTGTTGTGATCAATTGAGACAGCTGCGAACCACTGGTTCCTTGGTTTGTTGACGGTACATGATCGGCCGTATTCGTACCCGTATTCTGTTGTTGAACGATCACGAATACTGCAATGACCAAAATTGCTGCGGTAATCCCCATTTTCCACACTTTCGGGAAAAAGAACCTACGGTTTATCTTCTCTGCAGCCGCTTGCTGCCGAATCTTCAGTTTCATGCGATTACTCAATTCCATTTCGGAGAAAAGGATGTCATCCGCTTCTTCCCGAAGGTGCTGACGTAACTGATTATCGATGTCTGTCATTTGTTAGTTCCTCCTTATTGATCAGCGCAGCTAACGCTTCACGTGCCCGGTGAAGTCTGTTTCGTACGGTACCTTCCGGTGACGAGGTCACTTCTGCGATCTCCTTCGTACTTAGATCCAGATAATAATACAAATAAAGCGCTTCTTGATACGGTAAAGGTAAGCGAAGCAAAAATTGCAGCAATTCGCTTTTCTTCAGTCGTTCTAGTGCCTCTTCCTCGACACTCATGGTTCGACCTCGCTCCATCTGGCTCGGATCGGTAGGCTGCTCTGTGAACATTCGAACCCCCATTTTGTCTCTGCAGACGTTAATGGTGATTGTCGTCAACCAGGTCTTGATGCTGCTCTCTCCACGGAATGATGACCATTTGCGATAGATGCGTAGAAATACTTCCTGACTGAAATCCTCTGCAAGATGCCGATCACCTGTATAGAAATAAGCGGTACGCATGACGACTGCACCGTAACGATCCATCAGCTGCTCGAGCGCTTCTCCAGGATCTTTCGAGAATTGTTCTTTGTTCTGATTGCCGGCCGGCTTCACTGGATAACCACCTCCACCCTATTAGACGGTCTTCGTTGGAGAATCGCTGCATGGAGATAACAACTTTTTTAATGAATAACCCTTTGTCTAGTAAATGGGCATACAACTATAACATCTGATAGATTCACCACATATATTATTAAGATCCTATGAGAAAGGAGTTGATAGATATGGCATGTGGTTGTAATCGTCCAAACCAAGGTACGCAAGGCACTCAAGGCAGCCAAGGTTCGCGTAACTGTAACTGTAATCGCCCAAACCAAGGTACTCAAGGTACTCAAGGTTCGCGTGGTGATCGTAGTTCGCGTGACTGCAACTGTAGACGTCCAAACCAGGGTACTCAAGGTTCTCAAGGTTCTCGCGGCAGCAATGGTTCACGTGGAAGCAATGGCTCTAGCGGCGGCAACGGTTGGCAGAATAACAGCAACGGCTGGTGGGTATGGCGCGGCTAATATAGCTCGCTTAATGCCTAAATGATTGCGATTTTCGCTCCAAAAGGCCTGTTTATATAGGTCTTTTGGATTTTTATAAAACCCTACATCTGATTACATACTGTTCTCCTATCGTTAGTTTAAAACGGTTCGTAACCAATCAACAGTCAAAGCAACTATAATAAGCAGGCCAATCACAAATAGAATAATCCATACAATTGTAGTTGAAGCTATTATTCCGAAAAATATTTCAAGAATAATCCATATCCTTAGATGTTTTTCTCTTCTGGCTGCTCTTAATTCTAAATAAAATTCGCGAATCTGATATCCGCCTAACGACGTCATTCCAACTCCAAAAATCCAAGCTATTAGCCGACTTCCTTCATGTATCACTAGACTCATCGGCTACACCCCTTTTAGAGTACAGTTCCCAATTTTTGTTTGGGTTATGCTGCTAAACCATAAAAAAAATCCGCCATATACGCGGATTTAAAAAGACGAATGCTAATGCTCTTGCTCGTTTCGGCGTACCGAAGCGATCGATTGTGGCTTGCACGAGCTTTTCAGCCTGTTCTTGCTTCCTCAATCACCGGCAAATGATTCCGCTTCTCCTCCAATGCCTGGATCAAACGGAAGGTTTCTTCCAACTCATCTTTCAGCAGTACGTTCCACTAGTAGCACCCAGTCATCACCCTCATCCCCATGATCGTCCACTTCGTCAGGTGTGGTATAGGAAATGCCTGAGCAGAGTAGCGTCTCGCTGATTTGTCCCGTACGCGGATTGAACCACCGGTGTGAAGCTTTGATATCCGAATCTTCGGCACGGAGCTGAACGGAACCCAATGTCGGAAAATAAACAACGGTTACCCCTGACTCATGGTCAGCCAGGCACAAAGGCAAAGTGCCGTCTTGTTCCGCCCCTGTCGCAGTAGCGAGACTTTCAGGAGAAGGCGACAGTCTATCGAATCGGACGGTTTCCGTCATGAATTGATAATAGGGAAGCAGATAATTCGTACCCTGCGGCTCCTTATCCAGCCGCAAATGCGGTCCCCACGTATTGTCGAAGCCATGCACGATCGGATAACCGCTGAAGCCTGCACGCCATTGACCTCTTCGGGTATGGTGATGATCCAATTGCAGATGGATCGATGCAGTCAGCAGCCCATCTGCCTTCTCGTATCCGAATTCTGCGCAAATGACAGATTTCGAGCCGCTTCCCGCATGATGCCGTAAATCCTGCTCGATCCCCATGCACAGCGACGCAGGCTTCTTCTCGCCGAAGATCTGTGCAACCCAGTCGATCTGTACGAGATAAACATCGATTGTCTCGCAGTGACCCACCCGCTCATCCAGTGAAAGCTTTTGTTCCCAATTATGCGCGCCTATCGGATGTGCGTGTGGATCGAAAGTGCGTATTTGTTCAGACAACCGCATGAGCCAACGATTCGATTCTTTGTTGTAGCGGACGGGCAGACCAAGCGGATAATATTCGTACTCATTGGCAGGGCACCAAATATACACCGAATCGAAAGCGGCATATCTCGCGACGATGTACTCGTGCCAGAATGCTTCATATTCTGCAATGAATTTACTTCTGTCGTTAAACGGAAATTCCATCAGCCAGCCTTGCAAGATCATCTCAAAGCCCATCTTCAGCTCCGAAGCCAAGGCAACAACCCGATCAACGGCCTTGAAGTAGTCCAGATTAACCCTCATGAAATCGGGCCATTGCGCGCTTCCTCCCCAAGGCCAGCAGTCTTTCGTCTGCCACTGATTCCTCTGCTCAGGGTGGTACGGACTCACCTGCAGCCGCGACCGAATGTAATTGATGCCTTGCGATTGCCGCTTCCTTAGAATGCTATCGACATCAACGCCGCAATAGGCAGCTCCGAACAAATTGTAGAGCGTATCCCCGAACAGAAACATCGGGTCGCCGTTGTCGAAGACAAAACCGAATTTGGCCTCCGGAGCTGCCCGGAGAAACCCTCTGCTTCCAGGCGACGGAGATTCCGCGACTAGCCGGAACTCCTCCTCCAATTCATCATTCGCGGGAAGCGCGATGATTCGGCATCCCCACGTTCCTTCTATTATTGGCGTCCATCTGATCTTCCAACGATGCCGTCCGTCTTCATTCAATCCGTCGTAGTAGGCATTCACCTTCTGTACAGTCGTCCCATCTTCGTGCTTAAATTCTGCACGTACCTGAACATCCCAGAAAGGATTATCGTAATGACGGGCCGTTGTCGCTTCGAACTCGCTTATTTTCCATTTTCGATGTGTCATCGGGAAGCACTACCTCCATATCTCAACTTGGCTGCTGCCGTCTTCAACGAATACGGTATAAAGGCCGTTTGACTCTTCCCATTCCCTCTCCACGCCTCCAACTCGGACACTTGTGGGTGGACACGCTGAAGCGAAGCCGAGAATACCGCCTTCCTGCAGTAAAACCGTTGTTTTGCTGGTATCGTCCAAACGTATCCGAATCGTTGCGGGTGAAATATATTTGTTCGTCAGACCGAATACAGCAATCCCATATCGGACCGGCATGATGACATATAGCTCGCAATCCTGGCTGTCAAAGGCGATCGACATGCTGTCCGAATGCTCCAGAAACGTAACCGTTCCCGACCGATGCGATAAGACGGCAAAGCGTTCGCCCTCGAGGCCGGGCACATCGGATACACCAAGTGTTCCGCTCACTCGTTCTCCCGCATCGTTAATGTTCCACACGCCTACAATGCCCGCCTCTGCGGATCGATTCCACACCTTAAGCGGAATGGGATGATCGAGCGGGCTTCGAAACAGGATGTCGGAGGTCGGCATTCCCTGCCCCGTGCAGCGCAGCAAGCGGCCGTCATCGAGAACTAGCGGAAGCAGCGCCTCGGCGATTGTCGCGCCTACAGGATCACTGACATAAACGGGACCGCCGCTCACAGCCCGAAGAAGTGCATTCTGCAGCGCATAAGGATGATCAGTCCACCACATATCCCAGTCTCCCCAGTATAGCTGCCCGTGGCAGAGCGAATTATAGGCGTTCTGCATGGCATGCTCCCTGAAGGAATGCTCTTTCTTCGGAACGAAGTCGTCACTGCTGCGGGACACCGCTGACCTCGGGCGGCTCCAGATCGTTTCCGTTCGCATCCCCATGCAGTTGATCATACGCATGCCAAAATGAATGCCGGCCGAAGCTTCAAGTGCCGCATGGGCTCCTCGTGAAGCTACTCCGACAGGAATGTCATGTCTGACGAATTCGCTTAACGAACTTTGGCTGTCTACTTTGATGAAGTCGATTCCCTCTTGTCTTAACCGATGATGCCATTCATGCCAATAGGGAAAGCCATGCACAGCATCCGGATATGGAATAAGACGTTCTCCGCTGGTACGGAGCAAGTAAGGCATCATTTCCCGACCTAGCTGGCTATCGGGGCTTATTCCGTTCCAATAACCCGTGATGGCATGCCAAATACCCACCCAAGTAACTCCCTTTTCCGACTTGAGCTTTTTTACGACATTCCGAAGACCATCGGGAAATTTATGAAGGTCTGCTTGAAAGGAAACCAATCGATTCTCCTCGTCAGTATCCAGCCATCCCTCGTCAATCAGGAACCAGCGGATCGGCACATTTTTGCTCCGGAATTCTTCTGCCTTGGCCAGCAACCCGTCCGCGCTCACTTCTTTCTGAAAAGCATCCCAACTGCAGAAACCGAGATAGTCGAGCATATCCGGATAGGTACGTTCCTCTAATGTCGAGAGCACGCCTCCTGTTGCTTTGATACCTTCTCTTGCTGCTACTTCGAACACTTGGTAGGGGTCATCATGCGCGGCAAGTACAAACAGCAGTGCTTCTCCTTCACGACAGCCACCCTGCAAGGATGAGGCCTGAATAACAAGTCCAGCCTCCGATGAGCCTTGCATGGAGGAAACGAACTTATCACTCAGCCCTGCCAAGGCTTGCATATACACGTTGTTGGATTTCCAAAGTAACGACTGGCTACCGACCGGAATCGCTGAGAAACAATCGACGAACGCAGGTCTGGTCCACCATCTATATGTGTTATAGTTCGCCAGCATCCCTTCTGCCGAATGATCGTCCTGTGCCGTAAATCGTATGCCGCGTTCTGGATGTAGATAGAGCATTCTGCTGCTGAACGAAGTAGGAATATGCACAAACGCACGTACGACTACGGTTTCGTTCGAGCATTGGAAGGTCAGCGTGAGACTTACTGACAACTCAGAGTGGAGGTACGAGAGCTGATAAACATCGTCTATCATCTGCTTCGATCGTTCAGCGTCGATTAAGGACAATTCCAAATCCGTATCGTCATGCATAGTCAATAACGGGTGACAACCTGTGAGAATGGGACAACCTCCACGAAGCAGATCGAAGGTGCCGTCGGCATTTGCGGCGATAGCGAACATCGTATTCGTCCCTTTCTGATATCGAGCTAAACGCGTATGCGACTTCCGGTTTGATACGATCGAATCGCTGCGTCAGCGATTAACAACGCACGATAGCCGGCTTCAGCCGGAATCGGCGGTCGTTCTCCCGCACGAAGCGCATGAAGCAGCGCTTCGACATGACGGTCGAAGGTGCGATGGAAATCTCTGCCCTCATCGTTAAAGTATCCGGCTTCCCACGTCTCTCCGATCTCACTCCCAGCTGCATGGAACGTATAGCGCTTGACCGTATCGTGAATGACCGCCCTACCTCGCGTTCCGTCAAGCTCAATTCGATGCGTATCGGGATAAGCATAGGAAGAATCATAAGTCCCGATCAAGGTGCCAACGGCCCCGTTGGTGAAACGCAGAGCGAGCGCAATCGTTCGATAGCCGCCATTCGTTTTATCGGTCATTTCCGCCATAACCGATTCGATTGGGCCGCAGAGATACTCCAGCATGTCAAAGCCGTGACATTGGGTTTCGATCAAATTCGCGTGTGGATGATCGCTCGCGCCTTCACCGCCGAAACGCCAAGTAGCAAACGTCAGTTCACCAAGGCGACCGGCTTCGATAGCCTCTCGCGCAAGTGCGACGGGCTTCGCGAATCGATGATTGAAATTAATACCGAAGAATACGCCGCGCTTTGTCGCTTCATTAAGCAGCATGTCGGCTTCCTTCAGATCGAAAACGAGCGGCTTTTCTACCAGCAGCGGGAAGCCAGCTTGAATGACTTCCATCGTCGCTTCGAAATGACCTTGGTTTGGCAGACACATGCTTACAAGATCAGGCGTCTCCTTCTCCAACATCTCCGCCACGCTCACGTAAGCTCTTGTTCCAAACTCCTCCGCTTTCTCCCTCGTCCGCCCGATGTCGCGTCCTACAATCGCGCAGAAATCAACGTCAGGACGAGCCGAGAAAATGCGCGCATGCTGCAGCCCCCAACTACCCGGCGACGTAAATCCAGCGGAAAGTTCACCTACTCGCGATACGCCGCCTGTTCCGACCAACGCTACTTTAAGTTTATCCGCCCGCGTCATTGTTCGATGATGACCTTTCCGGTGTCGCCTTGCCAGAACAGCTCGTAAGCTTCCTGAATCTGATCTAATCCATAGCGATGCGTAATGATTTGACTGAGATACGGTAAGTTGCTCAGAATGAGCTGATGATTCTCCTCTAACTCGGCGTATTGAAAATACTCGCTGCCGATGACGGTACGCTCAGGCGCGATCATATCGCTGGAAACATTAAGATTCAATCCCTGTCCATGGCCCACACATACAAGCACGCCGCGTTGGTTCAGTGCATCAAGTGCTGTCTGACGACCTGCCGTTTTACCGCTCGTATCAATGGCAGCATCAACGCCAGCCTCGCCCTCAGCACGTAAAGCTTCGTCTAAAGAGCTGTTGCTGAGGTTCACCGGAATGGCCCCCATTTTCCTCGCAAGCTCTAACCGGTAGGGTATAAAATCCATAATATATACTTTCACATCTTCACCGAGCAGTAATTTGGCCATTGCCAATACGCCTAGTCCAATGGGACCTGCTCCGGCAATCAGCACGGTTTGGATATCCTTACGTACCAGCAGCGCCCTCTTGATCGAGTGCCCGCCTGTTCCCATAATATCGAGAAGCATGGTCGCTTCCGAAAGCGGTATGGATGGATCGACCGGGAAGAAAACATTCTCGTTCACGACCATGTAAGGACCATAACCCCCATCATGGGTAAAACCGTAATCAGCACGCTTGTTCAGACATTGGTTCGTGTAGCCCAGCTTGCAGCTCCGGCAATCGCCGCAGAAGTCCATCAGAAATACAACGCCGGTCGTCCCCACAGCTGTCTTCGTACCCGGACCAACCGCGGCAATGAACCCCGCAGCTTCATGACCAGGGGTTACCTTGCTGCCGTCATAAAATTGACTTCGGTCTGAGCCGCACAGCGCGTTCGCCTTCACTTGGAGCAACAGCTGGCCTGCCCCCGGTGTTGGAAGTTCTCTCTCTCCGAATTCAATCTTTCCTTGCCCTGCAAAAATCGGAATTCTCATGGTTTGCAGCTCGGGATTCGTTTTCATCGTTCTTCATCCGCTCCTCTACTAATCAGAAGTTCATATCCATTCAACCTTTGACGCTGCCTAGGACAATACCTGACATAAAATATCGCTGCAGGAAAGGATACACGCACAAGATCGGAAGCGCTGCTAGGAATACCTGTGCCGCCTTTGCGGTTCTGTCGTTAATCTCGCTTAGCCTCTGTACTTCCTCAGCAGAGAGACCGCTCCAGAACTTCGCATCAAGTCCTTTAACGACAGTTTGAAGGTAGCTCTGCAGCGGGTAATGCTCAGGCGTATTCATCAGAATGAGACCGTCGAACCATGAGTTCCAATGACCTACAGCCGAGAATAAGATCAGTGTAGCGATGGCTGGCATGGATAAAGGGATATATATTTTCCACAGGTTCGTCCAGTGCCCCGCACCATCCATGAATGCCGATTCCTCGATTTCTTTGGGCAGCTGGCGGAAGAAGTTAAGCAGCAGGATCACATTGAATACCGGAACGGCCCCTGGTAGAACCAAAGCCCATATGGTATCAAGCAAACCCGTTGCCCGAATCGTCAGATACCACGGGATTAATCCGCCGGCGAATAGAATCGTGATAAGAAAGAACCAAGCGTAGATCCCCCTAATTCGGAGTGTCTGCTTGTCTTTGGATAACGGATAAGCCGCTAATATGGTCAACACCATATTGATCAGCACACCTAATCCCAAACGCTTAGTCGCAATGATAAATGACGTGACAAATTCAGGTTTCTGCATGACATATTCATACGAGCTAAGCGTAAATCCGACCGGCCACAACTTGACCAATCCCCCCGTTGCCGCCCAACTGCTGCTGAACGATACCGCAAGCACGTTTATCAGGGGAAACAGGCAAATAAATGTGACGATCGTTAAAAGCGTGTAGTTACATACGACAAATACTTTGCGGCTTGTTGAATAGTACCTTTTCATGATGTGTCCCCTCCATCCTAAAAGACCTTGTAGCCTGCAAGCCTGTCCGCAAGCCTATAGGATATCGTAATCATAATCAGGGCAACGATCGATTTGAAGAATCCAGCCGCGGTGGAAGGTCCGAACTGCGCCTGCTCTATACCGAGCCTGTATATGAACGTATCAATAATGTCACCTGTGTTATAAACCGCAGGACTGTACATGTTGAATATCTGGTCAAACCCTGCGTTTAGCACGTTCCCGAGGCTCAAGACTGTCATTAGCACGATGATAGGCATAATAGCCGGCAGCGTCACATACCACGTCTGCTTCCATCTGCCTGCGCCATCGATAACAGCAGCTTCATAATGCGTCGGATCTACGCTGGTAAGCGCCGCAAGATAAATAATCGTACCAAAGCCGAACTCTTTCCATGTATGCGTGAGAACCATGATGTAGGGGAACCACTTTTCGTTGCCCAAGAAGAAGATGGGATCGAGTCCGAAGGACTTAATGATGGAGTTAATGACGCCATCAGATGGGGATAAGAAATCGATCAGTATACCGGTGAGAATAATCCACGATAGAAAATGAGGCAAATAAATGATCGTTTGCACGGATTTCTTGAATTTCGATAGAACCACTTCGTTCAGTAGAAGTGCGAACGTTAGCGGCACCGTTATTTCTGCGATGATTTTCATGATTGCGATGTAAACGGTATTAAACAGTACCTTAAAGATCCCCGGCAGCTCAATTAAATAAGTGAAGTTATCAAGCCCGATCCATTTGGAGCCGAATATCCCTTTGGCCGGAGAAAATTTCTCGAACGCGATGACAAGCCCCATCATGGGCACATAACTGAATATGAGAAGGATCACTATTGCCGGTAATATCATCAAATGCAGAGGCATTTCTCGCCTCAATTTTGAATGCCTCATGACTAAGCCTCCATCATGGTACGGGAATGAGGCGCTTTGGCTTGAAACCACGCCTCATCTCCGGCCCATCTACGTTTCTGAATGCGCTTACGACAATGCGATTACTTCGGCTGGTTTTCGTACCAGGTATTGATTTCTGCCGTGAGTTCGTCTCCACCGGAAGCTTTCCACTGCTCTACAAACTTGTCGAAGTCAGAGACAGGAGCCGCGCCCATGATGACCTTTGTAATAAATTCCTTCTCCATTTTGTCTAAGGTCGATGATTTCTCGGTTTGTACCGGGCCTGGAGATCCGTAGAACTCGCTTACAATGTAGTTTTTATTATCCTGTCTCATGTTGGAGATGTGTGTGGATGAATCCGGTCCTACGCGAAGCTTCCAGATTCCCCATTGATTCAAATCGTTGTCGTTTAAGTATTTGAGCGCGTTCGAAGCTTCTAGCTGAGCATACTTGATTTTCGCCACTTTAGGATCCTTCGCATCGACAGCAGCGGTAACATCTGCTTGAAGATCATAATTCAATGCCGGAGGTTCCATCATGAGGAGTGGAATGTTGTTATTTACGCCTTCGACATCTTTATATTTCGGATCCTTCAATACGCCCTGCCAATATTCAGCCAGATCGCCGGATCCCCACCACAGCTCTTCCATCAGGTTGACCATTTTGATGATCGCTTCAGGATGTTTGGCTTTTTTGCTGATGACCAGCTTTTGCAGTGGATTCAGGACAACTGCAGAATTGACCGGCTGGCCATCCGCAGATGGAATATCCAAGTTGTACATGTCCATGTTAGGGTTCTTCTTCTTCAAATCCTGCCAAGGGTAGGCCGGCGTCCAGAAGACACCGAATTCGATGCCGGATTTCTCGGCTACGATGTCTTGCGCGACTTTCCCTTGATCCTTAACGGCAAATTCCGGATCGATTAATCCTGCTTTGTACATATCTTGCATCTTCTGCAAGGCAACTTTCATTTCTGGCTGAACGGTTCCGTACGTAAGCTTGCCAGAGGCATCCTTCGACCAAATGCCTGGGTAGGCTTTGTACATGGCGAACAGTGGGAAGACATCGCCTTTACCATTGGACTTGCTCAAATCCTTGCTTAAGCTTAATCCGATGGTATCCTTCTTACCGTTGCCGTCAGGGTCCTTGTTTACGAAGGCGTCCATTACGTTCCACAGCTCATCCGCTGTCTTTGGCGGGGTAAGGCCGAGCTTATCCATCCAATCCTTCCGGATATGAAGCACGTTCATATTGAAATCAATCGATGGCATCATTGGAATATCGAATAATTTGCCATCTACGAGGACGGTTTTGTAAAGATCGGGATTGCCTTTTACGATTTTCCTCATCATCGGTGAAGCGTATTGCTCGAACAGATCCGTCAGATCCAGAATCAAATCGGCATCGATTAACTGTCGCTCCTGCGCTGCCGTGACGAGGAATGCTTCCGGAATATCACCGGAGGCGATCGCCAAATTCACCTTTGTCTCATACTGGGATTCATCGACAATCCAATCGTACTTGAGGTCGATCCCTAATTTATCTTGAAGCTCCCTGCTGACCGCGTTATTCGTATAATCTTCGCCTTCGATGAACTTAATGTTCGGCCTCGACTTTCTTCCGGCATTAATCGTGATAGGAGGATCGTATTTGCCAAATGGGTCTGCAGGTTCGGCTTTCGTCTCGTTAGCTGGTTTATTTCCGTTCGTTGTTGTTTCATCCGTGGTGTTGTTTGCTGAGGAGGACTTGTTCTCATTGTTGTTCGAATCATTGCTGCACGCTGCTGATGTAACCACAAGCGCCGCAGCTAGAATGGCGACAAAAATACGTTTTTTCTTCATGGCGATACTCATTTCATTCCCCCACCATTTCGAATTAAGAGTGACCGGCCCTTAATGCCAATTATAAGTGCCTATTTTTCTCCTGTGCACCTATGCATTTTCTACTTCGTTGTCTTTTATCCATGTGTTGCAAAGTGAAAATGCGATCCTACCTTATTCTGTAAGATCACATTCTTCATTGTCACACCGTGCGCGTTTATTTGGCATCAACTTGCTGATTAGCCTCCCGATACTCCTGCGGCGACATATGGGTCGCTCTCTTAAAGAAACGAGTGAAATACGGCGGCGAATAATAACCTACGCGCTCGGCGATTTCATGAATCTTCATCACATTTTGCTTCAGGAGTTCCTTGGCCAGTCCCAACTTGACCTCTGAAATGTAATCCGACATGTTCATCCCTGTCTCTTGCTTGAAGAGCCGGGATAAGTATTTGGGGTTGAAATAGACCATATCGGCGAGCGTGCTTAAGGACAAATCGCCATCCGGATGATCCTGAATGTAGTGCTGAACTCGGTGTATGGCAGCGGCGGATCTCTTCTCTTGTTCCAGGTTTTGCAGTTCGAATAGTTGCATCGCCACCGCTTCCAAATATTCAAGCGCTTCATCGAGCGATTGAAATCGGTTGTATTGGGTAAGCCGCTCACAATCCACGCCGGCAGCAACCGTCTCATAGAGGCCGTACCGGTTCATATAGGAGATATACAGTAAGGACAAGGAATAGAAAATTTCGTAGGCGATGCTGGTTGGATTTAGTTGCGTCGTGTGCGTCTTTCTAATTTCGCGGAACATGTGGAGGAACTCTTCTTTCCTGCCTTGCTCCATATAGATTTCCATCGATTCCAGTTTCTTGAGCTGGCTTTTGATCGTGTGGGTAGTCCGGTTCATGTTAACGCGTAATCCGTACTCTTCGTCACTGGGGCTTCCTGCTGCAAGAACAGCTTCCATACCTGCAAGACTGCAATGATTCAGCATCGTCTTCAGATTCATGAAAACCTCGGAAATTTCGTGCCACTTCACGGATGGTTTGGAAATTGCAAAAGAAACCGGAAGCTGTAACGTCTCCCTGCAAATCGATTGAACAGCTTCCAATTGCCCTCGACTATGATAGATCAAGTGCTCCCCGGATAACGTCGGATGAGCCTCTGTATGGTCGATCTCCTGCAGCAGCCAAAGCATGTAATTCCTGTTCGTAACACTGGCAATGACAGCAGCCTTCGACATATGCTGCTCCACGAAATAATGAACGGCGAATAGATCCGTTTTGCTGGCTGGATCTGCTTTACCCTCTACCTCGCAGACGGTACCCGCTATCAGGAGAAGACCCTTGTCCGCCCGAAGCGGAATCTGCAGGTCATCGAGCTGCTGCTGCCTGATGATCGTGTTATTCCCCTCCATAATCTCAAGCAGAAATTCCTTCTGCAGAACAGGTCCTGCCTTGAGCAACTGATCTCGGGCTTGCCGCAGCAGCTCCTCGCTTTTCATGTTTTGCCCGATTTGCTCCAGAAATTTCTCTACGGTTTCAACGATGCTTTCATAACCTTCAGTCTTAAGCAGATACTTTACCCCTTCATGACGTATGGCCTTGTACACATATTCAAACTCGTCATGTCCGGTCAGGAAGATCACCTTACAGCTAGGCCAGCTGTGGTGAATTCTTTCCATGAGCTGCAGCCCGTCGATTCCCGGCATTCTAATGTCGGTGATAACCACATCGATCCTCTTCTTGGCGAGCCAGTCCAAAGCTTCGGTACCGGAATAAGCCTTGTACACGTCCAGTGGGTAGCTCCTCAATTCTTTAAAGTGTTCATACAATCCATCCACGATAATGGGTTCATCATCGACTACCAGCAGCTTATACATGAACATTTCCTCCCAATTCCAATAGGATCGTGACCTTTAATCCGCCGATGTCACTGTCCTCTATGCGCAGCCCGCTGTTTTCTCCGAACATCAATTGGAGTCGTTTATGGATGTTGACGATCCCGGTGACCTCGCCTTCGTACTCTTTGTTTGCCAACGCATGTTTCAGATTGATCATATCCGTGCTGTTCATCCCGTTTCCGTTATCCGCAATGATGATATGCAAGAAGTTATGAACTTCCCGGAACTGGATGCGCAGAACGCCTTCAGTTTCCTTGTCCTCTAAGCCATACTTAAAGGAATTTTCTATGATGGGTTGAAAAATTAAACGTGGCACGGGGATAGCACTGTACGAGGCGGGCAATTCTTCAAAGTCGATCGAAATTCGCCTTGAGAACCGTAACGCTTGGATATTGGTATAGGTGCGCGCATGTTCGACTTCCTTAAACAGTGGAACTTCGGCTTCTCCATTACGAGTTATGAATTTGAAGTAGCTTCCCAATTGCTTCAGAAAGCTCATGACGTTCTCATAATCTTCCGCCCGTGCAAGGCTGTACAGGATAAAGAACGTATTATACAGAAAATGGGGATTAATTTGGGCTTGCAGCTGCTTAAGCTCCGCGTTTTGCATCAATATTTTCTGCTTATAGACTTGGTCGATCAGCGTGTCAATATTTCCTACCATTCGGTTGAAATTGCGGTACAGATACCGGAATTCATCATCATGCTGATGTTCAATGTTGACTTTCAAGTCGCCGCTCTCGACTTTCTTAAAGGCTCGCATTAATCTATGAAGTGGTTTGTGGATGAAGCTGTAGATTGAAATGGAAAACAAGACGACGATGACAAAGGATACAACGGCAAAAACCCACAGCCAGATCTGATAGCTGTTCAGCTGGCTAAAGACCGCTCTCTCCGGTATGTATCTTGTGAGGCTGAGTCCTAAATATTTGGAGGTGGAATAGATGGCGAGGTACTTTTTCCCATTCACTTGTTCGTAATAGGTGCCGGTCTGCGCTTTCTTCATTTCCTTTCCCAATGCAGCAAGCATGCTTTCCCTGGAATGGATGGCGTTTCCGCTGTCCAGCATATAGTGCGCGTTTCGGTCGGTGATCATGGTCAAGCTGTCTTTATACGAGTTGAACTGCTTCATATCAAACTGGAAAGCGCTTTCCAAAAGATTGATTTCAATCACATAGGAGATTTTCTTGGCATTCTTATTGAAAATGGGGTAAGCCACATAGAGATGAAAAACACCATTCTGAACCGTCATCTGCGAATCGGCCGACAAGTAAGGATCATCTAGGAACACCGTCGGATCCGTGTTCATTTTGATTACGCCTTCTGTAGCGGATATGGTCGTCTGCAGACCGATAATACTTACCTTGACATCGTCAATGTAGCGACTGCTTCGCTTGACTGTATTCAAATGGCGCTGCACTCTTAGCATGGCTTTCGATTTCTCGAAATTGTTCATAGACTTACTGGTATAAGCAAGCTCGTTTAGATCTTCATCAGCTACAAACTCGTATTGCAGCAGCTTCATGCGCTGGATTTCGGTATCCAGCCCATTCAAATAGAATTTAACCTGTTCGATCATCGAATTATTGATTTCCTCTTTAATTGAACGGGCGCCCCAATTATAAATGTTAATGCCGATACCGAATAAAAGTGAAATAATAATCAGGAACATGAGAATGAGTCTTAGGAATACGGTATTCTTCCATTTATTTTTCAGTTCTCCCACGTCCCTCATCGAGCGTTCAACGCATGCGTTTAGCTAGGTTTGATGATTTCCGGCAGAATCTGACCAATTGCTTCACTGACGCTGTCTACCACATAGGTTGCCCTTGAGCGTACTGCATCATTGGCATGGGACATCGCAAAGCTGTTGCGGCACAGATCGAACATGGCGAGGTCATTAAACGAATCTCCGATGCAAGCTACCTCATCCGGTTCAAGGTTAAGCTGTTCCATCAGTAAGCGAATGCCGGCTCCCTTATCCACGCCTCCCGGCATGACATCGATACCGTCCGGATCTGAGAACGAAGCGGTAATGGATGCTCCGAAAGCGGCTTTGAGCTCGATTAGCATACTTTCAAGACGCTCCACTTCGCCATATACGGAAAATTTGGTCACGCTCATTCCAGCCTGAACTGCCACCTGTATGTGTGGCTCCCGATTAGGCGGGGAAAGAAAGCGCGTACAAATGTGGGCAGCAAACTCATCGTTTCTCTGAACCGAATTTCCCTCAGCTGTACAAACCACAACTACAAGATCGGGCGTGTCGACTTTAGCCAGTACGGCCGCGGCAAGATTCGTATCGTACACGTTGGCAGCTAACAGCTGCCCACTCTCCGATACAACGGAAGCCCCATTCTGACAAATCGCAAAGCAGGATTGCTGCAATTGCTCTCTCACTGCTTCGATTTCCCCATACAATCTACCCGAAGCGAGGCATAAACGGACCCCTAACTTGTTGGCAGCTTGAACGGCGTCGATGTCACTCTGCAGAATGACTTTACTGCGATCCATTAATGTACCATCGATATCGCTAACGATTAATTTGATCAATTCGATCCCTCCTGCCAAATTGGTTCGTGTATCGTGATGTTACTACCAGAATAGTGCGATAACTTTCTTTGTGTCAATAACTACAATAGACTAGTAGCAGCAATAAAGCCCTCCTGAATCGCAATGCGAAACAGAAAAAAACTCTCAGCAGTCGCTGAGAGTTTTTATATGTGTAAACGATTGAAGTCGATTATGCGATTTCCTCATGTACCTTTTTGATCTGAATCATGACAGTTTTCGGATCTGTCAATACTTCGATACCCGCTTGGAAGATCAAATCGGATACGAGCAGTTGATCGCCGGCGTCAAGGTTACTGATGTCTACTTCCATTGTAGTAGGCAAATCGCCAGGCATACAACGAACTTCAACTTCATGTATAAGTACCGTCAATGTCCCACCGGATTTCACGCCAATCGCTTCGCCTGCAAAGTGAATCGTCACTTTACTATCCATATTTTCCGTCATATTCACATGATGAAAATCAATATGCAGCAGTTTGCCTGTCATTACTTCACGTTGAATGTTCTGCACTTTGATCGGCATCACTTTCTCATCAGCAGTAGTGGCTTGCAGAATTGCCCGCGGATTGCTTCTCAAAATTTCCAGCATTTCCGATTCTTTCACTTCTAAAGACAAAGTATCTTTACCAATACCATACAACACGGCCGGAATACGCCCCTGCTTTCTTGCTTGATTCCTATGGGACTTTGTTTCTCCAGTACGTTTGTTTAATTGAATAAATATACTCATTTGTTTGTTTCCCGCTCTCTTTGACCATAAATTCTTGTCATCAACATTATATCATGACCATAGAATCTAGTCAATTGAGCTCTTCAATGCGATCATCCTGCGATGAAATCGATTGATCCGTTACTTGATCCGTATCAGCAGCCTTTTCGATTCCAATCAACTCACCTGGTTGTACATGAAAGTATAAACAGAGTTTCAGCAGCAAATCTCTCGGATACTGAACCATCTCATCTTTATACATGCGGCGAATAGAATCAAAATGATAATTGACCTCCTTCGCAAGCTTACGAATCGATAATTTAGGATCATGATTCTCCATAACCTCTTTAAGTCTACTTCGTATGACCATCATTCACGCACCCCCTCATTTAATATATAAAGGAACGATTGATGAGTCAATTAATTGACAAGAAATAACGGTCAATAGATGCGTAATTATTAGCTTTATAATATGCACACAAATATTTTAGGAAAAATTTGGACTAGACGACAGTATGCGTCAATTCTCGCTCCTACCATTACGTTAAACTGAAATTGGCACTTAATCTTGGAGGGGGGATCGTCATTGAACAAGTATGATGTCATCATGATTGGCAGTGGCCATAACGCGCTGATTGCGGCCGCTTATTTGACACGCGCGGGAAGAAGCGTCCTAATGCTGGAGAAGAACGATCGCCCAGGCGGCTTTTTACGTACGGAAGAACTGACATTGCCAGGGTTTAAGCATGATGTATACTCCGCTGCGCACCCTCTTTTCCTAACCGGACCTGCTTATGCGGATTTCAAGAAGGAGCTCGAAGCGCGAGGCTTGCATTACGTGAATACGGATCTGCCCACCGGTGTTTCCATGGAAAATGGGGAAACGGCCGTCTTCGCGCGGTCTGCCGAAGAGCTTGCTCTCGAAGCCGATCGTCTGGCTCCCGGTGATGGTGCCGTGCTCAGCCGTATGTTCGAAGCATTTACACCTTATGCAGGTGATGTATTCGAGTTATTTAACTTAGACCTATCCAGTCAGCAAGCGACCGAAATTATTCATAAGCTGCTCTATGACAAACGAGTTGGAGGTAAAAGCCTAACTACATTCGCTCCTTCCCTCTTCTCGACCGCCCGTAATGTCGTAAGCGAATTCCATTCTCCTGTCATGCGCGCCATGTTGGCTTCCTGGGTCACACATTTAGGACGAACACCTGACGAAATCGGCAGCGGGATCTGGGTGCCACTCACCTCGATGGCGCTAATGGGCGGCGGGATGCCTATACCCGCGGGTGGAAGCGAAAAGCTGGCACTGGCTTTGACTCGGTTAGTACAGGATCAAGGTGGCACGATCATTACAGGAGCGATGGTCAAGAAGATTATGGTTAAGAATGGAAAAGCTGTCGGCATACGTACGGAAGGTGGCGAAGAGTTCCACGCGAAACACGCCGTTGTAGCCTCTACTGGACCGGACCAGCTGTTCCTATCGCTCTTGTCGGATGCAGAAGTGAAACCTGAGATCCGCGCTGAAGCGAATCGATTCCGTTATGGAAGAGGCTGCGTTCAGATCCATCTAGCACTCAGTGAAGCACCGAAGTGGCCAGATGGGCGATTTGATCGCGTTGGACAGCCTCACTTAACCGATGGACTTGACGGTTTCACCCAAGCAATCGCACAAGGGATGGCCGATCTGCTGCCGGCCAAACCGACTTTCACAGTCGATTGCTCGACCAATCTTGATCCGACCAGAGCGCCGGCTGGCAAAGCCATTATGCGGATCCAAGTTCTAGAAGTACCATGTCGTCCCCGCGGCGATGCAGCCGGAGTGATAGACGTTGGTGATGGATCATGGACGCATGAACTTACCGAACGATTCACGGAACGTGTAATCAATGTAGTTGGCAAACATATTCCGAACATTCCAAGCGCCATTATTGGCAAATCCGTCGTAACGCCAGACACAATCGCTCGTTTTAATCCGAATTCCGGACCTGGCGACCCTTATGGCGGTTCCCATGATTTCGCGCAAAGCTATTTGTTCCGTCCGCTGCCATCTCAACCGAGCCACAGAACTGCAATTCCCAATCTGTACATGTTAGGCGCGGCCACTTGGCCGGGACATGGCATTAACGGCGGATCAGGTTATATCGTGGCGCAGCAATTATTAGCTCAAGATATGCATGGATAAGAGCGTAACAAAGGCTGCCGGAGTTATTCTCCGGCAGCCAGAGCTTTGGATTAAGATGATCCTACTCAATCAATCTTTCGGCTCACCATGCTTTTTGTGCTCCTTCTGGTGTGGCCCCTCGTCTTTCTTACCGTGGTCTTTCTTTGGACCTTTATCCGGTCCTTTATGATCAGTTCCTTTATGTCCCGGACCCTTGTTTCCCTTATCTCCTGGCTTATGGTCCTTGTCTCTATCATCAGCTTTCGGTGGTTTACCGGGTTTCTTCCCAGCGCTGCCAGGCGCTTTCGGAAAAGCGAGTATTGGTTCGCCACTAAGTGCCTCACTCATCAGCTCCTGGAAAACTGCTGCCGCAGCCTTTGATGTAGTCGTCAGATAATGTTGCGAATCAGTATGATCATATCCAAGCCATACGGCTCCAACGAGCTGAGGAGTATAGCCGACAAACCAGTTGTCTTTAATCCCTTCTCCCCCGGTTCCCGGCATTTCGGTTGTGCCTGTTTTACCGGCGACAGGTCGACCTGCCAGTGCTGCTGCCTCCCCCGTTCCTTCCTGTACGACTCCTTCAAGCATTGCAGTCATCGTACGTGCAACGAAAGACTCGGTTGTTTTCACACCTGCATCCTCAGCAGCTTCCGCCAGCACTTCACCTTCTGCTGATTCGATGCTGATAATGGAGTGTGCATGCATGCGAGTCCCGTCATTGGCGAATACTCCGAAAGCTTCGGCCATAGTTAGTGGCGAAACGCCTTCTTGTAAACCGCCTAGTGCGAGCCCGAGCGTTCTGTCCTCTTCCTTGAGCTCGATTCCGAAGCGCTCTGCTGCCTCCATCCCTGCATCAATTCCCATCTCATTCAATAACCGAACGGCCGGAATATTGTAAGAATTTACGATCGCTTCGTAGATCGATACTTCTCCGTGGTAGCCCCCTCCGGCATTCTTCGGTTCATACCCTCCGAAAGCGACCGGCTCGTCAAGCAGCGTATCCTCAGGACGATAGCCTTGTTCAAAAGCCGGCGTATACACAGATATCGGCTTCATCGTAGAACCGGGCTGTCGCTTCAGCTGCACGGCGCGGTTAAATCCCCGAAACGGCTGCTGCCCTCTTCCGCCAACGAGCGCCTTAATCCCGCCGTCACGCGGATCGACCAATATCGCACCACTTTGAATAAGCTGATCGGCATCGCTATTTGGAAACACCGAATCCTTCGAATAAACATGTTCTGCGGCCTGCTGCATTTTCGTATCCAAAGTTGTGTGTATCCGTAGTCCTCCATGCAGGATTTCATTCTCGGTCAATCCGTACAGGGCCGACGCTTCTCGAATGATTTGATCCACGTAATACGGATACTTTATCGCGTCTCCACGGTTAGGCTTGGAGCTCCCGAGTTTTATCGATTCACGGATCGTCTTATCAAACACAGCTTGACTTAGCTTCCCCTGATCCTTCATGAGCTGAAGTACAGTGTTGCGGCGTTCTAATGCCTTATCGAGATGCTTAAATGGCGAAAGCGCCGAAGGCGCTCTGATGATGCCTGCCAGCAGCGCTGACTCTGAAAGTGTAAGGTTCTCAACTTTCTTGCTAAAGTAAGTCTCTGCAGCGCGTTTAATTCCCCAAGCCCCTTCGCCAAAATAGATTTGGTTGAGGTACATCTCTATAATTTGTTGTTTATCATATTGCCCCTCAATTTTTTTGGATAAGAGTACTTCGTTCCATTTCCTTCCCCACGTTCGATCATGAGTCAGAAAGACGTTCTTAGCCAGCTGCTGTGTGATCGTGCTCGCTCCTTGTACCGTCTTTCCATTCGTTAAGTTGGTCATAAGCGCACGACCAATCCCCCATAGGTCAGCCCCGTCATGCTCAAAGAAGCGTTTATCTTCAACCGCAACAACTGCATCAATGAGATGCTTCGGCAAAAGCTCAAATTTTACAGGTTCAATGATATTGAGCGATATTCGACTTGCTTCTTTGTCATCCTGATCATAAATAATCGTTGCTGCCGGAAGCGGCTTTGCCAGCAACGTAATATCCTGTTTGTTAACCAATGCGCCAAAGAAGGCCCAGCCTAAAGCAATAACTAAGATACCTGTCAGTATTACTGCTATTCCTATCTTCTTCCACGACATTTGTACTGTCGATTTCTCTTTACTAATCGGTTTCATATAAGTCTCCCAACCTCTTGCTATCCTGCCTTGCCTCAGATAGTAGTTCGCAGAGAGAACCGACTTTCAGTAGGTTGGAACCATATTTCGTTCTTTGTAATTACTGGGCATTGCGCAATTAAATAAAAAAAACTGCGATTTCCGCGGATTTCTATGCATAGCAGTAAGCTGACACTTATGTCATTATTTCTCCTTGATTGGACAATAAATCGTGATTTCATTTCTTTCATCATCTGTTTCTCGCATCGTCTTCTCGTCGTATCTTTCAAAATAATACGATACATCGTCATACTGATAGCCATTTTCAGCAAGCCATTTGGATGTAAAATCATAGGCAGTGACGAGCTTGCTAGCAGCCCCACGGTAGTAGGTAACCGAATACATTCTAGGCAAGAAGTGAAGATGAACCATGCCGTGAGGTACATTTGCTAGAGGATCTACTTCATAGCAGCAGTAAAAATCAAGAAGACCGTCGTTCCCTTTATAATTCGGAGGTGTAATTCCATAAGTCACTTCACGATTTCTGATATTCCCAATTTCTTTGCTTCTCTCAACTACCTCTTGTATCGCCTGGCTAACAGCATCACCTAAATTCGTCATAAGACTGCTCGCCCGTACTCCAACATAAGAAGTAATTGCACTTGTTTGAACGATTTCAATCTTCATTCTTGCACCTCATTTTCACGTTATACGTCAACAATTCTAGAGTTGGATAACGTTTCCTGCCCTTATGTTAAGAATATTTTCCCAAATTTACTGTAACGATTCCGAGCCTATAGGGATATTCTATATAGTCAAATGACTATTCCAACATCATGGAGGTTACCGAAATGAACCGTGGATTTTTCCCTGGAGGTGGATTCGGAGGAGGCTTCGGCCGTCGCCCATTCTTCCGTCCCTTTCCCCATCCGTTCTTCCCAGGACGTTTCTTGTTTCCTTTCTTCTCCTTTTCACCATTTTTCTTCCCCTTCTTTAGAGACGATCAATCGGATGACATGGTTTTCGCACAGCACCAAGTTCAAGCAGGGGATACGTTCGCTTCTATCGGTCACAAATATAACATCCCGATGCCGATCTTAGAGGAAGCAAACCCGCAGCATAAGAATCCGAACCAATTGAAAGTAGGCGAAACGATGGTCATCCCGCGCATATCCAATATGGTTTGTCATAAAACCTATTCGGAGATGGCACATCAACCGTCTGAAGTTCAGAAATAATAGCATCACCTACATTCCATAATCCGGGTGAACATACAACAAGCCCTCCGATCCGCATCGTAATGCGAATCAGAAGGCTTTTTCTGTTTCTTCTCCACTATGGACGCTATGAAGGCGGCAGAGAGGTTACCGGCCCTGCCTTTCTGTTACGCAGCCAATCTACGAGCAGATACAACGCGGGCAAACTTCCCTTCATCAATAACATGGTTGATTCACTGTGCTTCGTAATGTCTTGGATATCAGCGGTGGAATGGAAAATGTATATCGACAAGGTAATCATAGCCGCAGCCATCCCATAGGAGAAAGGTTTATGGTCCTTCAGCCCGAACAGATTGGCGGTCATAAGCGTCCCGGCAAGTAAGAATAAACCGATCTTCAGCAGCACGCTGAACAGCCAAAATACGATTAATATCGGATCTAGATTTTCCAGAAAAGAACCTGGTTTCATGTAGCGGATCATTTCCAGCGTCGGATAAGTCAGCGTTGCCGTCAATTCAGATCCAAAGAGGAGCAGAATAGCGACCATGTTGACAATAATCACTATAACTGCCGTAATTCCTGCCCACATTAACGTCCGAAAGGTTTTCTCTTTCTTTTCTATGTAAGGATTAAAATAAATGATAAATGACATCTCACCAAAAAGTGCTGCTGTGAATATCGTCCCTTCCCAAATCCCGCCCGGTTTGAAATCGGTAATTAATGCAAACAGCTTGTCCGTATCTATTTGACTCGAAGAGTAAAGCGGGAATAATATAACTGCAATTAGGCTAAATAGAAACAGACCCTGCGCGCTTCGGAAGAAGTGTACAGGTCCCGAGCGGACAGCGCGAGCGATGCAGATGCCAAACAATGTTGCAACAGCCCAGTCAGGTGTTCCCGGCAAATAGATTTGAACGATGAAATCAGTCAACTCGCGAAGGATGAAGGCAGAAATATACAAATGGATGACTATGGCTGTCGCGAAGA
Organism: Paenibacillus sp. N22P23; assembly: GCF_059383735.1. NCBI lineage: Bacteria > Bacillati > Bacillota > Bacilli > Caryophanales > Paenibacillaceae > Paenibacillus > Paenibacillus sp. N22P23. The sequence continues at coordinate 1,044,574 of NZ_JBXENT010000001.1, read as the reverse complement.
CTACAACGTGCAGCCACCTGCCCATAATGTCCTTCCCATATACACCGAGAAGCTGATCCGGCCTTCGCAATACAAGTCGATAGGAGAAGTAAGTAATCAACAGTCCCAGAGCGAAACCGAGAATGACGCTGACCCAAGACATGAACCCCGCCTGCTGAACGATGGGGCCAATGAAGAAGCCGATTGCAGTAGAGAATAGAAACTGAGTGAACATCATATATAGCTGCAGCTGTGTAATTCGCATCTCCGCTACTCCTCCTCCATCAAACTAGAAACAGCAGCTTTTGCAACGGCTCAAACAGGTTGGCAATAGCTTCTCCAACGGAGAAACGATCCTGCAGCATGATGACTGCAGCCATAAGGACCCACAGAATCGTTACAAAACTAATGACGATGCGAAACGACCGCTTGCTCCGATTATGACTCTTCAGATAACGCCATTCGAAGTAGGTGATTAAGCCGAAGGTGACCGTTACCGTTATCATTCACTCACCGCCTGTTTCGGATTTGATATTCCATATTGGTTCCTGGGAACCGCCGATCCATTTGATCTTAATATCAACCTTGGAATCTACGACGACTTGTTTCTGGTAGATGTCTCTCCAATTGTTTTTCAGCTGATTCCATTTCTTCGGTGCTCGCCATTTGATCCGCTGTCCAAATCCAAATACATCTGTTTTTGATGCTTGCGTATGCTTTACCGCCATGTGAATCCGTTCCTTCAATGACTGGTTTAGAAGCTTCTCAAGGACGGCGATTTGCTTGATGTCCGTTACATCAAGTGTAGACTCACTGGCAAGTATCTTTGCCGTACCTTTGCAGGAGATTACGAATCGAATCCGGTCTCCCTGCAAAACAGGCTTGATACCTGTTTTCTTTCCAATCAATATGAAGCTGATCGGCTTGCCGTCTGAGGGGGAAGCAATACGCATCATACGATCGTTAGATCCGTTCGTGATCCACATGGCTGCCCTTGTTTCCTTCGTGTTGAGCCGGGAGACCAGCTTCCCTTGCCGAAATAAGGCAGCTCCATCGGTCCCCATCCATTTTTCACCAGCTTTTTCAACTTTGGCCCCGGTTTTCCCGAATACCAGCATTGGCAGCAGAAAGTCTCCCCCAACCATCATGGCCATGATGACATCCTTAGCAGTTACCCCGAGCGTCGTCTGTTCCTTTGAATAAGCCGTCAGGATATCCGTAAGAAACCGTTCGAAGGTCAATGGAATGCTTTCGACTTCCTTTGCTGAGCCTTCTGTTACAAATAGATTTGCATTAATGTGAATGCCTGTATTGCGAGCAAGAAAGTCAATAACGGGAAGTACCCCTTGCTCGGCAAACGATTTGCCAATCAGTATGTTTCGAAGCTGCCCGAACGTAATTTTGCGAGACAAGTCAGCTTGCATGAGCCGATAGGCTTCCCCGAGATCGTGGCCGACTTTCGTAACCATCGTAAATGGCGGTTCATTAGGAGAAGATGTTGCACTGCCAATTCCGCCTCCGCTCATTCGATTGGGAAGTGGGAATCCGAGCGTAAGCTCAATTCCTTTCTCAGACTTGTCAATCATCATCACGCGTGCAAACGCTCTTTCGTTGAGTTCAACACTAGACCAGCAGCCACATAAAACCCAGGTCAGTAATGTAAAGAGGAGACCTATCGCATATAATCGAGTGATCCGAGGAGTCCCCACGTTCTCTCACTCCTCCTCATCTTCGATCGTTGACCAGTTTCGATTACTTGCTCGCTTATTGTGCGCACCTGAGAATGTGGGTTGCGTTCTCATCGCCCACCAAGGCGCACGGACGAGAATATCCTTTAAGTCTTTTCCATGACGAGGCGTTAACGGTTCCAAATACGGTACTCCGAACGAGCGCAGCTCGATTAGATGGAAATAAAGCAAGATCATCCCGCATGCGATACCGAACAGTCCGAATAACCCGGCTAAGATCATGATTGGGAAACGCATGAGACGAAAAGCGAGACCAAGATCATAGTGCGGGATGATGAAAGAAGCGATGCCCGTCATGGAGACAATGATAACCATAGCCGCTGAAACGATCCCTGCCTGTACTGCGGCAGTACCGATTATTAGCGCTCCGATGATCGAGACGGCTTGACCGATCGCTTTCGGAATGCGCAGCGAGGCCTCCCTCAACGCTTCGAAGGCGAGTTCCATCATGAAGCACTCGAGAAGTGCAGGGAAAGGTACATTCTCCCGAGCTGCAGCAACCGTTACTAGCAGCCTCTCCGGAATGATATCGGGATGGAATGTCGTTACGGCGATATAGAAGGACGGCAGCAGAAGCGAAATAAGCAGGAAGACGTAGCGAATGAGACGAATCCAGGTTGCTGAGATATAGCGCTGATAGTAATCCTCGGCAGATTGCATGAGCATAAACAGGGTAACCGGAGCAATGATGGAAATCGGCGTACCGTCCACGATCAGAGCGATTCTTCCCTCCAGAAGTGCCGAGCAAACGACGTCAGGCCGCTCGGTATATTCCATTTGCGGGAAGGGTGAAAATGGATTATCTTCGATAAATTCCTCCAGATAACTAGAGCCAAGCACTGCGTTGATCTCAATTGAAGACAAACGCTTCTTCATTTCTTTCAATAGCTCTGGCTTGCAAACGCCCTTCATATAGGTAATTGCAACACAAGTATTGGTTTCTGTTCCGAAATACATCAGTTCAACTGTAAAGTTAGGTGTTCTTAATCGTCTTCTAAGCAGGCTAAGATTCGTTTCGAGGACCTCGATAAATGCTTCGCGCGGTCCTCGAATGACTGATTCGTTCGGCGCCTCTTCAATCGAGCGCTGCTTAAGCGAGCAAACGGAGAGATACAACATGCGGCTGTCTCCATCCACTAATAGGACCGCTTCGTTCTCTAGAATGCTTCGCTCTACTTCTTCCAACCTGTGATGGACGCTCTGCTTCGCAATAGGCAGCTGCTGACGATCAAAGAGAAGCGCGGAGAGCTCATGGTCATCCGTATTCGGAACGAGGTTAGCCAGCACTTGGAGCACGTGCATTTCTACATTTTTCAGGTCAATCATGCCCTTAAAATATAAAAGTGCACATTTATGTCCAGATGGCGTTATGAACATATGATTGACGAGATCAGAACTATAGGAGAACCGTTCTTGTATGGCTTTGACACGAGCATCTATGTCAGAAGCAACTTCCGTTTTATCTTCTCGATCTTCATGGTGAATGGTTTGTAATGGTTTCCCAGCTGGTATGCGAATGATTTTACGAAGCCTTCTGATGATGGACACCGCTGATCCTCCTAGTCCAATTTCTACATATTGTGCCGTTAGAGGGGCGAGAATATGTATATGTTGGAAATTCGGCTGCTTCAATCCACACAAAAAAAGCCACCCCCCATAGGAGTGACTTCAGACTTAACGCCTCATGAATCCAGATTCATTGCTACCACTTTTCTCGCGTATGCGGCGAAGGAATCAATCATGTCCGGACTTCGATCGATCGCCCATCTGAGTACGAATCGAAGTGGAAAAAGTTGCAAATGGCTTATGCATGGATCGAGCAATACAAAAAAAGACTACCGGACAATCGTCCGGCAGTCACTGTGATTCGGATGTTAGTTCGAAAAAGAATCCGAATGAGCTTTCAAGTAAGCTACAGCATTAGTGATTGCTTCAGTTGCTTCTCCATATGTAATTTCGCTTTTCGGATTGAAGCTGCCGTCGCTGCTTAGTTTCACGATGCCATAGCTGAGTGAGCGCTGAATAGCACCGGAATTGACGACATCGATTTGATCCGCATCCTTAATATCGGTAACCACAACATTGATCATTGGCAGCTTGCCTGCTTCTTCGACCGCTTTGACGAGCTGCGTGATGAACGCTTCACGGGTAAATGCGGCACTAAGGTCGGTATCCTCGCTAAGGGTTGGAGTTACGCCGATTGCGTCCCCGATCAATTCGACACCTTGCGAGATGGATACTTTGCTGTTTGCATCGATTGGTGCTGCATGAGCTTTCATATAAGCGAGCGCATTGAAGATTTCAACAGCTGCTTCCGAACGTGTAAGAATGACCTTCGGATTCACTTTGCCGTCTTCGCCAAGTTTAATGACGCCGTACTGAATTGCACGTGTAATTGATCCGGAGTAGTCGATATTGATTTGGTCTTGGTCCGCAATCTCTACGACAACCGGTTTGATCATTGGCAATTTACCGGTTACTTCAATCGCGTGGATGAGCTCATGTGTGAATTCTTCACGGGTTAATTGTTTGTTCGGATTTAGATCTTTCGGCAGGTCAAGACCGTTGACTGCAGCAATAATCAGCGCAACCGCGTACCAAGCTTTATCGTTTGCGTTCTCAAAATAATCGGACGCTTTCGGTTCTTTAAAGAATCGAACGAGATCCAGATTCAAATTCAGTGCATTGACGATGAGCTGAACGCCTTGAGCTGCCGTCATTGTAGCGTGCGGTGCAAATTGATCGGACGATATTCCTTTGATCAGGCCGCGTTGCTGCAAGGAAATGATCTCATTCTTCGCTGCGTTGTTGCCCAAATCCGTGAAACTCGAAGTAGCTGCGAAGCTTTGGCTGGCAAAAGTAAATACCATCGTCGCCGCTGCTGTTAATGTAATCATCTTGAATGTTTTTTTCATTTCGTTCACCTCATGAAGTAGATTGGCTTTCAGTTAAGGTAGACGAGCATGAATTGGAAAAGGTTACAGAAAGTTAACCCCGTTAATTGTTAAGGTTTTGTAAAACCAGTAATCGCCGCTATCTCTACCTTTCTAATACAATTGCCTAATTGTGCGAGAATAATGCCGGTTTCAATGTCCATGTCTGAAGCTGAGATTGGCGAATCAAATTCGGCACTCGTAGGTCTGGAGGAAACGGACTCCACTGGGGACCCCAATTTTCATCTGTCCTGGCATGCTCCTTCGACTTCAAAACTCCGGAAATGATCGTAATCGGATCTTCATCCTGGTAACCATTAGCGATAATGCTAGCCAATGTACAAGTAAGGTCAACGGGATTAATGCGGTATCCGGCTACATTGAAATAATCGGGAAGCTGGTTGTAATCCAATAGTCTAGGATACTCCTCGGCGATCGCTTTCTTGATGTCCGCAACCCGAACGGCATCGGATGGATCACTCTGAGCTTCATTTTCCGGGCCATAGATAAGCTCAGGGACTAATTCTTGTCCAAGCAGATAGCGGCAAAATAATGCGTGCAATTCTGATGCGGACAACGAGTAATCACGATACACAGTGTAGTTCAACTCATTCGAGAGTCCTGCTGCGATAGCGCAGACATCCGAAGCTTGCACTGGATTCCGATTGGACTTCTCCATCTCATAAGCTTCCGACGAAGTGATATAGTTCACATTAGCTTTCGTACAGGTATAATCAATAAATTCACCCAGCATCTCGATCAAGCGTTCCATTTCTCCTGCCTGTCTAAGCGGAGCTGGTTGCCATTGATCCCGCGGCGTATTGTGACCTTTATTGAAGTTCACACCGTCCCAGAAGCCCGTACATGCAAATTCACAAGGATGATAATAAATGCTGATGAATCCTTCTTGGTCATCGAAAGTGAGTTCATCATACAGCTTGTCGAATAACGCCATGCCCTCTTCCAGACCATCCGCCTTTAAGTCCATTCGCATAATGCCCTTCATATCGGTAAGATTGAGCAATCCTCCGTACCAGAACGGCTTATGATCAAGTGTAATTTGATCATGCACATCCAAATAAACCGGAATTCCCCACTTTCTAAGTACGGGGAACGTTTGCGGTGCCCACGAATAACCGGCTTGGCCATAACACTTGCTTGTTTGCCCCGTAATTCGCATTACATCCTCGAGTCCCGCTCTTTCTCGCAAGTCAAATTCCGCAGCACCATCAGCAAGTCCGAAGCTTTCCATATATTCGCTTACTGTAGGATGAACACTATGCCAATCCGTATGATAGCCAATTTCATGTTGTGCCAGCTGCTCTATAATATCCAGTCGGTTATTTCGCTCCAATTTACGGGCTTTCTCACCCACAATCTTAAATATTCCTCTCGTGTTACGGCTGTTTAACATTTGTACTACAGCTAATAAGGCATCTTCGGATTCTTTCGTAATATAGTCTTCTGTGTCGAACCAAAGCATAATATGAACATTTGCCATCCCCAATCCCTCCCAATTTCATCGCCTAACTATTAAACGACTTTACGACACGTTTCGGAGCAACCAGACTCCACGCCTTGAAGATCAGACTTTTCAGTTCATTCGGATCCACGAGCTCGAGTTGAATGATTACATAATTCATGGTGGGGTATTTCGGCGGAACACGATAAACATCGGGATCCATTGTCGTATAGGCCATTCGATCATCGGCTGTTAATTTCACAAGTAACGATACGCCATCTGGTTGAATAACGGCGTAAATTTTATTATTCACGCGAAAAGACGGCTTGCCCCAATGGTCGACTTCATGGGTTTCAGGCAAGGATCGTGCATAACTTCTTATCTGATCAATGGTTAACATTGCGGTTCCCTCCTATTGTGCTTACAGTTTTCTACCTCTTACGATTTGATCTGCTCGACCAGCCAAAGAAACATTCTGATGGACAATCAGTTCAAGCTGATCATCGATAAGCTCCAACCGGTATGTGACGATGTATGGGGTTTCGATGTAATAAACGGTGAGGATGAACGTAGAATTGTCTTGGCAGCTGGCATAAACGGTTACCTCCTGTGAATGAGGAGATAAGTCTTTGGTGAAGTCAGCCCGTCCACGCTGCGCCTCTGTGAAGTCAAAGGTAAAGGAATCTAGATGATCAACATACTGCAACTTGAAATCAAGCTTGTTCCTACTGAAATCAAGGGCTAACTTCCGTATATGATGATCATTGTCATCGAATAGGTAATTTCCTTGATACGAATGAGTGACTTGTTCCCATGGGTCGTCTTCAAGCAAATGGACGTAGATCAGATCTAATAATTGCTGCAGCTGCTTCATATTCGCGAAACTACAAGTTGCAGCGATCACGGCTCCCTTGCTCGGAGAGATAAAGCATAATTGACCAAAAGCGCCATTGCCCATTCGACAGCCATCCCTGCACAGAAAAAACTGATAACCGTACCCTTGCGACCAGTCGACCTTCTCTTCACCATATCGATTATCGCTTTGTTCGTTTAACGCCATCTCCAAATAGTCTTGAGATACAATGCGCCTGTCACCATATACACCGTGGTTCAGAAGCATCTGACCAAACCTTGCAATCCCTTCGGTTGGCAAACTCAGCCCCATTCCTCCAGCAGCGATTCCGAGTGGGCAAGTCTCCCAATCCGGTCTTTCCAGCCTGAGCGGTTCAAACAATCTTGGCATAAGAAAATCGACCAGACTCTCGCCCGTCGTTCTCTCGATAATAGCTGCGACCATATAGGTTGCAGGGGTATTGTAATTGTGCAAGCTGCCTGGTTCATATTCGACATCCAAGGCCAGAAACGCTCTGATCCAGTCCTGCTCCCCGGTGACGGCGTTATATATATTATGTTGATGCCCCGTGTTCATCGAGAGAAGATGATGGATCGTCATGTTGGCTAAATGTGATGAAATGACGCTTGGCAGTTTGTCCGGGAAGAAGGAAATGACTCGATCTGATAATTGAAAATACCCGTTATCCCAAGCAATTCCTGCGGCAATCGAGGTGAAGCTCTTACTAAGCGAAAATAATACTTGTGGAACATCTCTTCGATAAGGCTCACGATAAAACTCAGCGAGAACTTGCCCGTGCTGCAGCAACATAAACGTGTTTACAGGAAGATTCCATTCATCCAATTCCGCAACAAACCGGGTTATTGCTCGTGAAGAAATTTTACTGTTACTCAAGTCATACCCTCCGCTCCGCAATTCATCGTTCTCTATTTTCGCCGCCTTGTTCAATTCCCCTCTTATTAACAACAAAAAAAAAGACCCGCGAATATCGCGGATCTTCCCTATGCCCATAAATGCTAAGCCTCTTGCAAAATTCCTATCTCCTCGATGGGCAAGATCAAATCAACCGTTGTGCCTCTATCAACCTGACTTTCGATATGGAGTGTCCCTCCATGTGCTTCAATGATTTTGTGGCATACCATCAGTCCGAGGCCAGTCCCTTTCTCTTTGGTCGTGTAGAAAGGCTCACCTAACATCGTTAATCGCTCTTCCGAGATTCCACATCCGTGATCAATAAAGCGAACCATAATTTGATTATCGACGACTTTCATCAGAATATGGATGTTTCCTCCGCTTGTCATCGACTCAATCGCATTTTTAAGAATATTGATAAAGACCTGTTTTAATTGATTTTGCTGGCAGCTGATCATTGGAATGTCATCTGCGATTTCAGCATGGATTTGCACGTTGCTGAGCGTTGCTTGGGTTTCGAGCAATGAGATCACTTCATAATAAATTTGCCGTACATCACGCACCTCAAAGCTCACCGCTTGCGGTTTAGCGATCACGAGAAACTCGCTGACGATATCATTGATACGATCCAGCTCCGATAGCATAATCTGCAAATATTCTTGATTCATTTCCTCTTTCGCTTGAAATAATTGAACAAATCCGCGAAGCGACGTTAATGGATTTCGAATTTCATGTGCAACCCCAGCTGCAAGCTGACCGACTACGGACAGCTTCTCGGATTTTATCAATAATTCTTCTGTTCGCTTACGTTTCGTGATGTCTTTGGCAATGCCATAAACACCTTGGATTTTATCATGGATAACGATCGGAACCATCTTCAAATTCAAATCGATCGGAAGCCCGGATTTATGTCGAATAGCAATTTCAATGCTGTTGGACTCTCCATTCAATGCTTCCTTAAATAAATCGCATGTCTTCTCTCGATCATGTTCCATTATGAGCTGCTTGAAAGGTTCGTGAAGAAGTTCTTCAAGCTGAAAGCCCGTAATCTTAACGGTAGCCGGATTTGCATTTGACAAGAAACCCTCAAGATCTACTGTGAAGATCGCATCCGGATTATGATCGACAAGCGACTTATAGGCCTGTTCTTTCTCTTCTAGCATACGTTCGGCTAGTTTTCGCTCTGTGATATCCTTACATAGAAGCTGCACAGCCGACTTCCCAAGGTACTTGATGGGCACTGACCTTACCTCTACATCAATAACTTGTCCATCAAGGCGAATGATCTTCTGCTCAACGGGCTCTGTGGACTTTCCTTCAACCACAACTTGTCGCACACGTTCCTGTACGCGTTCAATAAAGTCCGGATGTATCATCGTAATGATCGGCAGACCAATAACTTCTTCCGGACACGACGCGCCAACTATTCGGGCTCCGGCAGGGTTAATAAACACGATCTTTCCGTCACGGTGAACGGCTACCGGTTCGGGGGAATGTTCTACGATTGCACGGTAACGTTCTTCACTTTCGGTTAGCGCCTTTTTCAACCTTTTGACCCAAAAATAAAGAATAAAGGCCGTACTTAGCACGTAAAACAGACCTTTTGTTGCATTTACCGTCATCGCATCTGACAAGTTCAGCATATCCATTAATTTATCGGACAGGATGATCCAGAGACTGCCGATAACCACATAGATCAATGAAATCTTAACAGCCGATTCTGATTTTTCAAACTTTGTCCGCTTATTCATATCCTTTTCATCCTTAACTAGGTTAATTAAAAGAACACAACTCTATCGCTTGTTGATTATAGCATTTATTTCTTTAAAAAATTATAGATCTTTTTTCCAAGCATCAACTATGAGCGAAGAGTGTTCGTACTCGAAAAAACCAACGCAGCCAGCGTTGGTTTCCTATGAATGTCATGTCTGCGTTTGATTCAGTGAATGTCCTAAACGGCAAGAGGCTGAAACAAGAACGGTTCCCCGTTCACATAGGCACTCAATAAGGCCAAGGCATAAGGCTGCTCTTCAATTAAGCCTTCGGTTTCAAGCTCATTCTCTGCGTGAAAGCTGTATGCTTCGATAATGGACATGATGAAGAAACTTTCTACCATCGGCATCGCAGATTCACTCAGTTGTCTGACTTTCCGATAGCCTTCAATGAATTGCTCTCTTTGGGATGGATACAGCCCCATAATCGACTGGGCGATGTCGTAAAGGTGAAATCCGAATCCGCATCTGCCGAAATCAATCGGATTCGGTTCGCCATGATGATAAACGATATTGCCAATATGTAAGTCTGCATGAATCATCCCATAATAGTCCCGCTCCTGCGATTCGAGTGCATCAAGATGATGGCTCACTCTTACAGCAGCCTGACTATATAACGCAATGGACTCCTCTGAGATAAAATGCTTATAATGACCATTCAAATGCTCCCAGTCTCTCTTGAAGCTCTTACTGCCCCAAGTCGGTCGAACAAATTCGCTAGTCGGACGGAAATCGACACTAGCCTCGTGGAGGGAAGCCATCATTGCCCCGAGTTTATGGATGTGCTCTGTCGTCAGCATGCCTTTATGAATGGTTTCACCTTCGATCCATTTCAACAAAGTAGCATAATAGTGAAGGCCCTCGCTAGTCTCCACATTCGTAATGTTTTCACCCTCGCGGTTCAATATCGCATCAGGTACTACTAGCCCCTTACTCCGTAAGTTTGTTAACCATTCTAACTCTGAAGCGGTTTCCTTGCGTGATTTATGATTCGGATGAATGCGAAGCAGCAGCTTCTCTCCTTCGCCGATTTCGATACGGAAGGTCACATGCTCCGAAATTTGAATGAAATGAATGGTTCTCCAGTCGATATTGTAGTGCTGCAGCGCGATGAGCGCCGCCTGCTTGGTTTGCCGAAGTGTCCGTTGCCGATTGGTATCGGTATCCAATTGAAAGCCGCTATGCATAACGTTCTCCTTATTAAATCAGTCATTACTCACTTCTTCAAAATAACATCCATTCCAATTCATGTAAACTAGCAGATTACCAGAATCTGCATAGCTGCAGCTTGCTTTGCTCATAATATTCACCGAGTGTAATTTATCCACTGGGGGATCATCCATGGTTACCATTAGCAGCAGCATCGAAGAGAATGAGGCTTACCTAAGAGAACAGTTCGATCTTTGCTCGGATGTGATTTTTCGCCAATTTTGTTTAAAGGATGAAACCGTACTTTTACTCGTTCATTTAGATGGCATGACCAATGCACAAAGCATAGAGAATAATGTGCTGAAACCCCTTATCTTCAGCGGTTTGCCGCAAGGGATTGGACGGGTACAGTCACTCGCGGATATGCTCAAACGTGAATGGCTTCCATTGTCGAACATAAAAACAGATGAATCCATGGAGGATCTCGTTCGTCACATTCTGCAAGGCAGCTTGGCAATCTTGGTGGATGGCGATGCATCCGCCCTCCTTGCTCAGGTGCAAGATTTCGAGATGAGAGGCATTCAAGAACCGCTTAAGGAGTCGACATTGCGTGGTTCCAAGGAAGGCTTCGTTGAGAATATTCGAACGAATACTTCGTTAATCAGACGCAGAATCATACACACACAATTAAAGATGGAATCATTCACGATCGGGAAATACACACAAACCGAAGTCGTCCTCACATACGTGCAAGGACTAGCGGCTGAAAGCGTGTTAGCCGAAGTAAGAGAAAAACTCGGAGGGATCGAGGCAGACGGCATCATCGATTCGGCCTATATTGAAGAATGGATTGAGAACAGCTCCTTCTCCCTCTTCTCGCAAATTCAAAATACAGAACGCCCTGATATTGTGACCGCAAGTTTATTAGATGGGAAAGTCGCGCTTCTCACTAACGGAACTCCCTTCGCCCTAATTCTTCCCAGCACCTTCTGGTCCGGACTTCAATCTGCGGATGACTATTTCGAGCGATTCGTCTTCATCATCCTAAACCGAATGGTTAGATATATCATGACCTTTATATCATTCGCTTTACCTGCCATTTATGTTTCACTTTCGACGTTCCATCCGGAGATGATTCCGAGCAATCTTATGATCGGCATCGCTACAGCCCGGGAAACCTCTCCTTTTCCGACGGTTATCGAAGTCTTCATCATGATGTTTATATTTGACGGTTTGCAAGAAGCCGGGGTTCATCTGCCCAATCAACTCGGCCCTGTTGTCAGCATCATCGGAGCACTGGTAGTCGGACAAGCTGCCGTTGAAGCCGGCATCATCTCTACGCCAATCATTATCGTCATTTCGTTAACGGGGATCGCCGCTTATACGATACCGAGATATAGTGCCACCCTTCCCTTTCGCATCATTCGATACATGATGTTGTTTATTTCAGGTGCGCTTGGCTTTGTCGGCTTTGCTTTCGGCATTATCTTCTTGCTGATCCATCTGGTCATGCTGGAATCCTTCGGAACGCCGTACCTCAGCCCAGTAGCCCCTTTCGATGGCAAACGAATTCGAGATCTGATCATTCGATATCCCTTCTGGATGAAAGATGGACATAATAAGAAAATGAAAAGGACCTCGCGATGATTCGGATTACACTGTACCTATGCGTCGCTTTTATCCTGTTGTTATCGATGCCCGGCTGCACCGATTTTGTCGAACCCAATCAATTGGCTTATATCTTGGGTACGGCAGTTGATTATGCTGAAGATGGGGATATGGAAATTAGTGATCAAATCGTTATTCCCTCTCAGTTAAACGGCTCCGGCAAAGGCGGCGAATCCGGGAGCGAGGACAACTATCTCGTCGTTACCGGCAAAGGCAAAGATGTATTCGATGCCACTCAGAAGATTCAAAGTAAAATATCCCGAAGATTGATGACGAGTCATCGAATCATAATAGCAATAGGTGAAGAGTTTTTCCGAAAACAAGAAGTAAGCAAGTTATTTGATAAGCTGGGCAGAGACCCTGCAAATAATTTAAGGGATACCGTTATTCTCGTTCGAGGAAGCAGTGCTAAGCAGTTTCTAATGCTAAAGCATCCTATGGAGTACAATTCCAGCGTCGCTGCCGGGAAAGAACTGCAGATCAATGGGTTCAGAAGTTTTACGTCGAGACAACTCGTGATCGAAAGCCTGTCTGAAGGTACACGCCCGATCTTACCCTACCTTCAGATCCAGGAAGTTAAATATAACAGCAAGCCGAAGAAGCCAATAGCCGCAGTTGGAGGCTTCGCCGTCATGGACAAGAAGCTGAAGATTAAAGGATTTCTGAACGTAGAAGAAGGATCGCAAGCGATCTGGATGATTGGGAAAGGTACTAATGGCGGAATCACGATTCCGTGGAAGAATGGTGAAGGCGTTTTATCGTTTAGGTTAACCCGTCAAGGACGGAAAATTCACGCCGGCAAAGATCCCACACACGTTAAAGTAACCGTTACGGGGCAAGCTTATTTGCTTGAAAACACGACAATACTTGATATGTCCGAGTCCGGAAACATGCTTGCGATCCAAAACTATCTGAACGAGTATATTCAGAAAGAAATGCAGCTTACGATGGATAAAATCCAGCATTGGGGACCTGACGTGATCGGCGTTGGTGAGTATCTGCATCGTAAACACCCGTATTGGTGGAAAACGCAGAAAACGGATTGGGATGAGAACTTCAGGAAAATCGAAATAAAAGTAAACGCGACGATCCAACTTCGGTCAACAGGAACAACTGGGGCGCAGCTCAAATAACGGTGGAAAGGCGGCGGAAAAAAGAATGAAAGTTAGCGGCTATCAAATGTTCTGGCTAATCAGTATTTCCTCCATGATCATGCTCTCCTACCTTCCCATCCGTTTAGCTACCGAGGAATCGCATCAGGATAACTGGATATCCATTCTACTCGGCGGAATGACTATGATGGCCGCAACTTGGGTCATTCTCCGAGTATGTAGGAAGCACAAAGACAAAACATTAGTTAACTTCAGTAAAGAGTTATTAGGAACCATAATGGGCAAAATCATCGTTAAAGTATATTTTGCCCTCTGGTTTATGCAGATGTCATCGATTGCAGAAGGGACAGTAGAATTTCAAAACTTAGTCATGCTGCATAACACGCCGATGCTTGTTATCTTAGTATGTCTATTATTTCTCATTGGGTACGTGGTGTATAAAGGCGGGATTACTGCAATTAGCCGGTGTGCAGAGATCATTGGTCCAATTTTTGTCTGTATCTTGTTCGCCATATTGTTTCTGAATCCTCAGGACATGAATGTGAAACGAATATTGCCGATTTATGTCGACTCAGGGTGGCATCACATTCTGATGGGTATGCTGCATTCGTATAATTACATGGTTGATCCTTCAATCATCCTCATGATGTTCTACTTCGCTGAGAACAAAAGAACCGCCTCCCGGGCTATTCTATGGGGCACAGCAGTCTCCATGGTTTGGGGTGTGTTAACTACGCTGGTAGTGCTGTCTATAACAGGACCTTTTTTGGCTGCTCAGTTAGTTGTTCCCGTATACTCCCTCACAAAGTTTATTCACATCCTCAATTTCGTGCAAAATATTGATGCTATTTTCATCCCGCTTTGGCTGTTCGGCGCCTTTATAAAGTTATCTATTGGCTTGTTTATCCTAAGTTACGGATTATCGGAGTGGACCGGCATCAAGAATTGGAAGCTTATTTCTTGTGTACTGACCTTCATTCTGCTGGCTAGCGTCATCTATAGCACGAAACATATTCAATTTGCGAATACAGTTCAGAATGAATTTCTTATCTATTATTTCTATCCCACTGTCTTTATTGTCATTCCCTTGCTGCTCTGGATGATAGGCAGCATACGACAAAGCCGTAGAACATAAACAGGACGTACCGATGTTAATCGATACGTCCTGCTTGCTGTTTCTATATCGCAATATGCTGGAATTTGTCTGGGTTTCTGAGCACATATAAATTCCGGATGGCATCCCCTTCGACATGCAGCATCACCACTGTATGAATGCCTTCATCCGAACGAAGAATAATCGCCGGCTGCCCATTCAATTGAGCGACTTCAACAATCGATCCTATAAAAGCTTTATGTAGAGGCTTACTGAGAAACTTAGCTACAATAGCTTTGGATGCAACCGGTTTGACGACTGCCGAAACCTTGCCTCCCCCATCCGAGACAAGAACAACATTCTGATCGAGCATCGCTATAATTTCATGAAGGTTCCCTTGTTTGAGCGCTGCTATGAAACCATGTGCCCACTTATCGTCGGCAGCTTCGGGTTGAACGAGCTCTTCGGAGGATACGCCCATCTTCGCCTTTGCGCGGCTAAGCAATTTGCGGCAATTCACTTCGCTCTTCTCAATCAACTCCGCGATTTCGGGAAATTCAAAGCCAAGTGCTTCGCGCAATACGAATACAATTCGTTCTGAAGGCGTTAAGCGTTCAAGCAGCACAATCATGGCATAGGACAAAAGCTCGTCACGAGCGACCGATTCCATGCCATCATCATAAGAACCGGCTAACGGTTCAGGGAGCCATTCTCCAAAGTATTGTTCTCGCTTCTTGCGAGCCGACTTCTGCAAATCCCGACAGCGATTAGTGACCATTTTACAAAGATAGGCTTTGGGCTGGGACAGCTTCTCTGAAGGAATTTCATAAGCCTTAATAAATACGTCCTGCACGACATCCTCTGCATCGGAAACGGAGCCGGTCAGCTGATATGCGAGTTTAAACAATAGTCCTTTGTATTGCTCATATAATTCCTGCATCCTACCACTTCCAATCATAATGCTTCAGCCAATAAAGAGGCCATTATATATAACGAGCTGCTGATGAAATTTGTGACAAGCGACTTTAGCTGGTTTCGATTGAATGTGATACATAGCTTTTCCTGCTTATTTCTGAATATGTATGTCGATTCGTATCCTTGTCACAGAATTTAATGCTGCCTCGTTATATGTCCGAAGAGCGGTTGAGACATATTAAACCGGTCTTACAAAACCAATAAAGCGAGGAACAGACGACTATGGCACAACGTATAAATTACATGCAGCAATCACCGGAGTTTTTCAAGCAATTGATGAATTTCAGCAATGCCGAGAAGGAAAGCGCAATTGAAGAGCAAATTCTCGATCTTGTTCATATAAGAGCTTCGCAAATCAATGGCTGCGGCTTCTGCCTGGACATGCACGCCAAGCAAGCAAAGATTAATGGTGAACGAGAGCTTCGTATCTATCACCTTGCCATTTGGAGAGAATCCACATTGTTCTCGCCACGTGAACGCGCAGCACTGGCATGGACTGAAATCCTGACTAAACTGCCTGAGCATGGTGTACCGGATGAAGTGTATAATCGCGTTCGCGAACAATTGTCGGAGAAAGAACTTTCCGATCTGACCTACTCGATTATGGCCATTAATGCATGGAATCGCATCAATGTCGCCTTCCAAACAGTGCCGGGTTCTGCAGACGCTGCCTTTGGTTTGACTAAAGCGGGCTTGAACTAACTTAAGAGACCTTCCAACACAATAAAAAGCTCCTGAATGATTCTGTTCAGGAGCTTCTTTAATCCTTCTGCTATTGCTTATAGCTCGTTCTGCAATTTCCGCAGCAATTCATGTGAATATATAAGGTTAGGTACCGCATAAAAAATCCGATTATTGCTGGTCAAGACTAATGTTCACGTACGTCACCTGCTCCGAGCTTTGATTCCATTCGACATGAAAATCAGGTGCAGAGGGGCGTGCAAAATAGACTCGTTTAATCCCGCTCCACTGAATGGCACTCCTGCACATCGGACAAGGCTCATCACTGGCAAACATGTCGCAATCCGTAAGCTCCGTTACTTGCAAGGCATGACAAGCTGTTCGGATCGCTTCTATTTCTGCATGCGCTGTCGGATCACATTTCCGAATAACATCATTGATACCGGACGCGATTATAACGCCGTTCTTCATTATGACTGCGCCGTATCGACCGCCTCGGCCAGATTGACAATTCACATCGGCTAATTGCAAAGCAAGCTTTAACGTTTCTTCTATGTACATCATTATCACCCTCTGCTATTAGGATGCCAAATGCTGTTTGAATCGCATGAGTTTGGATTAGTACCTCCTAGCCTCCATGATTGTCTCGGCTTTCTTCACGCCGCTCTTCCATACGCCAAGCCGCGGTGGCCGATCAATGATGATATCTTCGAGCGTCTCTGCTTCCACCATAACGAGATCTGCATTAGCGCCGACAGTGATGCCGTAATTCGCTAAGCCTAGTGACCGAGCTGCATGAATCGTTGCCATCTCCAAGATCCTCTTGAGTTCCAACGTCGTCCCGAACTGGGCGGTATTGGCTAATAATAAGGCGATATCCAGCGGATCACCTGTTCCATATGGCGTGAATGCATTACGGATATTGTTCGTCCCAATCGTCACGTTAACGCCGGCTTCCTGCAGCAGCTTAACCGGTGTTAGACCGCGCCTTGCCGCTTGTTTATCTTTCCTTCCGCCAAGATATAAGTCAGTCGCCGGCAGGCACATGATCTGCAAGTCGGCTTTAGCAAGCAGTTTGGCATGATCAAGCGCATCTTCGCGAGCAACCGAGCCGAGAGAGGTTACATGTCCTACGGCAACACGCCCTTGATAACCGCGTTGGATGGTTTCATTCGCAACCGTAAGCACGTTCAATTCATGAGGATTGTCGGAGAAATCGATGTGCAAATCCACGGGCTTCCCATACTTTTCCGCAAGGTCAAATACGAATGATAAATGATCATTTGCCGAATAATCGTTATACGGTATTCCTCCCACCACATCAGCACCCATACGAAGTGATTCTTCCATCAGCTCTGCGGTGCCGGGCTGCTGCATAATCCCCTCCTGTGGAAAGACGACAAGCTGCAGATCGATCGTATCTTGCCACTTCTCCTTCAGCGCAAGCGTTGCTTCCATCGCCTTTAATCCAATAATGGGATCAACCTCAACTTGGCAGCGCATCGACGTGACGCCGAACCGCGCACTTCTTTCTAGTACCCGCGTTGCTCTGCGGTAAATGTCCTCGTACGTATAATCGATTTTCAACGATCTGGTCGCAGCAATTGCCTCAGCTAGTCCGCCTGCCTCAACCTTAGACTTCTCAGTCAGAAACGCTTTATCCAAATGAATATGCGTCTCTACCAAGCCCGGCAGCAGTATTCTGCCTTCCCCTGCTATGATATCCTTTGCCTCCGGATAATCCCCACCTGCAGGCTCGCAAAGGACAATCACACCGTCTCTTATTCCAATATGATAACGACCGTCGCCTGTAGATATCCCAATGTCCCGAAATAGTAGATCTAACATAGACACCCGCCTTCTCCCCAAGAAACGACTATCCTCTTAAAAATAAGGCTCCTAACGCCAATGAACCTAAAATGCCCCACACCGGATTCCAATGTAAATACTGCACCATGATAAAGAACATGCATGCAATCATAAACGGCAAGAAACTTAAGCCAATCGCACTTGAACCAGGTTGAAAGGCATATTTGGCAAAATCGTACGCGAGAAGTGCCATCATCGTGAAAATAACAGGCTGCACGCCTTTGATCATGCCTTTGATTACCGGTACATGTTCCAGCTTCACCAGTATTCCGGAGAGGATGACCATCAATAATGCAGTCGGCAGGACCACCGCACTTAAAGCTACAACGGCGCCTCCCCAGCCTGCGACCTTAAAGCCAATATAAGCGGCTAGCTTGGTTGCGATCGGACCAGGTAATGCGTTCCCGAATGCAAGCGCGCTGCCGAACTCCGACGTATCCATCCACCCGTTGCGGTTCACGACTTGATCCTGATATAGCGGAATAATCGAAGGCCCTCCGCCATACCCCAGCATCGTTGCTGAGCCGAAAGCAACAAATAATTTCCATAATATGCTCATCTGCAAAAGTCCTTTCACTACGAGCTGATTGCCATTCCGTCTCCTCGCGGATCAACAGCGCCGCTTCGAAGTCCGTTCGCATCGATGACGATACCCTGCGCTTGCCCCATCATACGATCCCAACCGCCGAATAATTGCACTTGATGTCCCCAGGACGCCAATTCGCTTGCCGCCTCTTCCGATTCCGGACCACGATTCTCCATCCGAAGCAAGTCGCTGTCCGTCCCCCATGTTCGGCCGTATACCCATCTTGGCAGCTCAATCGCCTCGGCTATAGTAAGACCATAATCGATTAATCCCGTTATCAGAGACAGCTGTGTCTGTGGCTGCCCCTCCCCGCCTTGTGTACCTAATAAGGCATAAAGCGCTCCGTCCTTGCAGATCATCGCAGGCATTAATGTATGGAAGCATCGCTTCATCGGCTCGAGCGCGTTCACATGGTCTGGATCGAGCGAGAAGAACGAGCCTCTATTTTGTAGGATGATGCCTGAATCTCCTGCCATATAGCAAGAGCCGAAATCGTAATATAAACTCTGAATAAAAGAAACCCCGTTGCCGTCTGCATCGACAATGGCAGCGAACGCAGTATCCTGCCCCAACACAGGCGACAGGTGAGGCATACTTACAAAAGGTGAATCTGCAACCATTTCCTCGAACAATTGCTTCGCGTAGGCTTTGGACAGCAGCATCTCCATTGGGATGTCCGCCGTGAATGCAGGATCTGTTAAATACCGGTCTCGCTCTACGAATGCCTTCTTGATTGCCTCGACCGCCAAATGGTAGAAAGTTGCGGATTGCCGCGGTATCTTCCCAAGTTCCACATTTTCCAGCATGTTCAACATCATCAGCGCAGAGAAACCTTGCGAGTTAGGCGGCATTTCATAAATATCGCAGCCACGATAATTAACGGTCAGTGGTTCTACCCATTCGCCATGATGACTGCGAAAATCTTCTTCTCGAAGCAATCCGCCATCACGCTCAATGGCCTCCGCTATCTTCTTCATCAAAGTGCCTTCATAGAAGGCGTCACGCCCTTCCAGCTGCACGACTTGTAAACTCGCTGCCAGTGCGGTTTGCACCAGTCGATCTCCAAGCGCTAACAGCTTCCCATCCTTCATAAACACCTGCGACATAGATTCGCTCGAACGAATGAGTTGTTCATCCGTCACCATCCAGTGATGCAAGTCCCGTGATATCGGGAACCCCTCTCTTGCGTAATCAATTGCAGGCTGAAGTAATTCAGCCCATGGCAATCGTCCATAGCGGGACCAAACTTCCCACCAAGAATCGACCATACCCGGGACCGTGATTGCGCTCTGTACGCCACGCTGAGGAATGGCGTCTAAGCTCCTGCTGCTATAGTAATTTCTATTTGCTAATCTGCCAGCTCTGCCGCTGCCGTTGAACCCCATAATCTTCCCATCATTATAAACCATGAAGAAAGCATCGCCGCCGATACCGGTCATATGGGGATAGACAACCCCCAGCGCAGCGCTGATCGCAACTGATGCATCAAATGCATTGCCACCAAGGCACAAGATTTGATTCCCTATCTGAGACGCTAAGTAATGCGGCGCTGCAACCATATTCTTATAGGACACTGGCATGATGTTCTTCACAGCGTAACCTCCTTAGCTTGGCATAAAGGGATCCCCTAGGGGATCCCCATTTTAAAAGGTACATCTATTTCTCTGGTAGGAATTCATTCGTATAAAGTTCGCTAATCGGGATATCTTTCTTGATCATACCGGCTTCTTTCATTTCATCTACGAGTGTCTGCCAACGCTCCTCTGACATGTAACCAAGACCGTGAGTTACAGCGTCGCCGCCGAATACAAAGTCTTTCGTTATCTCTTGCGAACTCTTCAGATGATCCAGGGAGTAGTCCTTGTTCGTTTCATTAATCAGTTTATTCACTTCGTCCCCGTGCGCGTAATAATAATCCCATCCCTCGATCGTCGCTTTTACATATTTCTTGACCGTATCGGGATGATTCTTAATCATGTCTTCCGTTGTTATGACCACATTACCGTAAGGGTTGTAGCCCAAATCCGCGTTCAGGAACCAATCTACTTCAATCCCTTCGCCTTTGAGCACGTATGGCTCATTGGTTGCAAAGCCTTGTGTGACCGAATCCTTGTCGGCTGAGAAGCCCGCTAACGAACCTGTGTAATTCTGAACTTGCACGTTATTCAATTTATATTTGTAACTAAGGTACTGCCAGAACGGAAATCCCGTTGCTGTATAGACTTTGTGGCCATTCAGATCTTCGATCTTCTTAATGCCGGAGTCTTTGTGAAAGATCAAGTTTTGAGGGTTGGTTTGGAGGTTTGCGAAAATCGTGACGATCGGGATGCCCTCATTGCGGGCAAGCACGACTTCATCCGCGTTTGCCATCGCGAATTGCACTTTGCCGGATGCAAGCAGCTGCACATTGGATACTTGAGGACCGCCTTGCTGTAACGTAACGTCCAATCCGGCATCTTCGTAAATCTTACCGGCAACTGCCGCATAGTGCCCGCCCATCTCAGGTTGGGCGAACCAGCTCATCGTTTGCGTGATTTTGATCGGTTCGTTACCGGAACCTGAATTTGATCCGCAAGCCGTCAATACGGAAGCGACAAACACTGTACTGGCAATCAGTTTCGTTTTCTCCATCGTTTTCATATGCATTCTCCCCATCCCTCATCTATCATTTATATGTGGTGAATCGTTGAAGCCGCCTGTACACGTTAGTTCTCGGTTTGAGACGCTGATTCGTGCCAGTTTCTTAGCATGAAATGGGATAAAATCGATATTCCCGCGAAGAAAATCATGCCTAGCAAGGAAGCTGTGATTGCGCAAGCGAATAAATATGGTGTCTGCATTTGCACAGCCGCCGATGTAATCGCGATACCCAGCCCGCCTTTTGCCCCGCCAATTCCCGCAACGAATTCGCCAATGATGGCCCCGATAACGGCGAGGCCGCAGGAGATTTTCATCCCGCCTAATATGTAGGGCATCGCATAGGGGATTCGCAGCTTCCACATCATTTTCCAGCCGGTACCATTGTACATGCGCATGAGGTTCACCAAATTGTGATCAGTCGCATTCAAACCCAAATTGCTGTTCGATATAATCGGAAATACCGCTACGATAAAGGAAATGATGATGATCGAATTCATGCCGGTACCAAACCAGATGACGATTAGAGGTGCGACGGCTACGATCGGTATGGTTTGAAGAATGATCGCGTACGGGGACAAGCTTCGCTGCACCCACTTCGATGCCGTCATCAGCAGAGCCGTTAGGTTCCCAATAATGATACTTAACAGAAATCCAAAGAAAGCAGATAAACACGTATTGAGTGCGGAGCGCATCAGATCACTCCCCCTCTCGAATGCTGCTTGCGCGATTGCTGTCGGCGAAGGAAGAATATATCTTGGAAGATCGAAGAACACGGTGACCAGCTGCCATACCACTAGAATCGCCAGCATGAGAACAAGCGGCGGTGCAGCGATTTGAACGAACTTTAACGCTTTACCGGACTTTAACGTACTAGCTTTCACCTTCTCAGGGTTAGCAGGAGCTGCACTTCGATCAAGGTTCAAAATCGTATTCATGTCGTTTAGCCCCCCTTTAAAGATTTGGATACTTGATCCACCCACTGGCCGAACGGTGTCGAGGCTTGGAACTCATCGTCTCTCGGATAGGGGGCCGTAATATCGATCGATTTGATAATTTCACCGGGATAAGACTTCATGATGACGACTTTGCTGGATAAGTAAACCGCTTCGAATACATTATGGGTAACGAAAACGACTGTAAGTTTCGAATGCCTCCAGATCTCAAGCAATTCCTGATGGAGATGGTGCCTCGTCATTTCGTCCAGTGCGCCGAATGGTTCGTCCATGAATAATATTTTGGGATTAGACACGAGTGATCGAGCGATTGAAACCCTCATCTTCATACCGCCAGACAGCTCTTTGGGGTATGAATCGCGACAGCTCTCGAGTCTCACGAGTCTGAGCACCCGATCAACCTCTTCGCGGCGCTCCTTCTTCCCTACTCCGCGCAGCTCTAATGGCAATTCAACATTTTCGATTACCGTCCGCCATGGCATTAGATTGGCCTCTTGGAATACAAAACCCAGCTGACCACTTGTCTTCATTAGCTGTTGCGATGGCTGGCCAAGCACGGAGACGATTCCGTCGGTAGCTTCTCCTAACCCGGCCATAATGCGCAGCAGTGTTGATTTTCCGCAACCCGACGGGCCGACAAGCGAGACGAACTCTCCCTCGCCAATGTCTAAATCCACATCCCGCAGCGCTAGTGTGCCGGTTCCATATCGCTTCGAGACGTTATTCATATGAATGGCTTTCTCTGCAATCATCGCAATTCCCCTCTCTCATCTCGACTGTTTGTTACCATGCACGATCGAATTGCATTCCTGCGACAGCCTTACCCTGTACCGCAACAATTTCCCTCGGGAGAGCAGAAGCTATGGCATGCTCCGGATTAATAGCTTTAACCAGCATGAAGTCTGCCTGATCACCTTGTCGTACTAGAAGCGGAGCCGATGTAAGATAAGGATACACACCACGTAGTCGTTCATCTTCATTCCACCTGTATTTCTCAGCCAGCCTGCTTCCCCTTGCTAATAAATCCGGACTGCCGAAAGGAGTCCATGCATCCAGTCCCGTATGATCGGTGCCCAGTTTCACCTGAACGCCCAGCGCCGAAAGCTGATCAACTCGCGGCATCGCGGAATCAATGGGAACACTCGTGATGATCATGATGCGCTGCTCTGCAAGACGAACGGCTATTTCCTTTGATGCTTGCTCGTCGATTTCGCCTAGACAATAGGCGTGGCTTACGGCGACTTCTCCTTGTTTTCCTGATTGCCCGGTATAGTCCGCAATGCGTTCAATCGTATAGAGGCCAAGATGTCCAGGATCATGTAAATGAATGTCAACGCCGGCATCATGTTCCACGCTCATCTCGAACACGGCATTCAGGCAGCTTTCGACTTGACGATCAACGCCGGCAGGATCGACACAGCCTACGATGGATGCGCCTTCTCGAAGTGCTTGCTTCAGAAGTGGAATCGACGAGGAGCGAAGCAAGCCCTGCTGCGGAAAAGCTGCAATCTCGATGTCTACGATCCCTCTGTAGCTCTCTTGCAGTTGAACGATCGTTTCCAAATGCCGAAGCCCAATTTGCGGATCGATATCGACGTGAACTCTGGCGCGCGTCGTTCCGCATGCCAGCATCTGATCCAGTGTTTGCTGTGCACGATTCTTCAATCCTGCTTTGATCGGTTCGAGCAGCTCCTTCTCCATTTGGAACTGATCTAAGATCGTCGGCACACTTCTTCGCGATATCCACCGATCCGTAGGAAACTGTTTATCAAGATGCACGTGATAATCTTCAAGGGTCGGAAGCATGAGCATGTTATTAGCGTCCCATATCTTCGCGTTGCCCGGAATATGCTGATGCTTGGGGATAATGTCAGCTATCCTCCCTTGATTGATGTAAATATGGTGTATACCCTCATTTACGGTTACATTGCTTAACCATTGTCCCATTCCGTTTCCCTCCTCCACTAATACAATTCCTGTTATAAGACAACAAAAAGCCCGAAAAATATCAGTTAAGATATCTCCCGGGCTTTTATCCCTCCGTGTGCACGGCAGCTCGCCGTGTGACATCTCTCGGACCAAACCAATGCTTATACGGCATTGTGGAACCCTAGATGTCATTTCCTATTTAGTTATTGTGTTATGTTTATTAACATGGATATAACATATCATCTCATTTGCATTTATGCAACAACTAAATTTTCATAGTGATATGATTTTACCGATGAAAAATTCTATTGGTTAGTATATGATTAATTAATACTTACGTTTCGTAATCTAATGCGAATTTTATTCGCGAATTTGTATATCAATATTAGGAGGACTAGCATGGATAATTACGAAAAGAATGAATGGGCAGATTACCCTCTGGATGAAATTGATCGTAAAATCATTCACTTCCTTCATGACAATGCGAGGATTTCTTACACGGATCTCGGAAAGGAGATTGGTTTATCACGTGTAGCGGTGCAAGCACGGATAAGCGCCCTGCTTGATAATGGCGTTATCGAACGATTCACGGCCGTCATCAACCCCGCCAAAATCGGCATACACGTATCCGCGTTCTTTAATGTGGACGTTGAGCCGTCACACTTACAGGAAATTTCGGAGAAACTCGCTACTGTAGATGAGGTCACGAGCTTGTACCACATGACCGGACCGAGCAAGCTTCATATGCATGCTATATTTCCGAACATTCAAGTTATGGAATCGTTTCTGGTTGAGAAGTTATATGCAATGAAAGGCGTCGTCAGTGTAGATTGCCAATTGCTGATGAAACGTTATAAGAGCCGTTTCGGCATGAAATTATAAGGATAGCAACAACTTAGTAACGCCTTTAGAAATAAAAAAGCACCCTAACAAGGGTGCTTTTTTGATTCCTATCTGCTTCTATCAAATGGCGAACCATTTCAGTAATGGAACCAGACATGCCCCGATTATAATTGAGGGCAGCAAATTCGCGACTTTAATTCGCATGATATTTAAGATATTAATACCAATCCCCATTATTAATATTCCGCCGATCGAGGTAATTTCCACCACGATCGCGTCCAGGACTTGATCGCCCATCCATGCCGTGATGATCGAGGCAAGCAGCGTCAGCGCCCCTTCGTACAATAAGATCGGTACTGCTGAGAATAACACGCCAACCCCTAAGGTCGATGCGAAGAGCAGCGCCAGAAAACCATCCAAGATGGATTTCGTGAATAGGATATCGTGATTGTCATGCAAGCCGCTCTCCAGCGACCCAAGCACGGCCATTGCCCCGATGCAGAATACGAGTGTCGTTGTGACGAACCCTTCCGCAATATTACTCGGTTTGTTCCGAGACACCAGCTTCTGCAATTGATCGCCTAGTTTCTGAAGCTTCCCCTCAATGTCTATCAGTTCGCCTAGTACGCCACCGATCGCCAAGCTAAATGCTACAAGCACAAAGTTGGCGGACTTGAGCGCCATCCCGATGCCCAGTACAAGCACAAGCATCCCCATGCCAGCCATAACGGTTTTCTTCATATCTTCTTTGACGCGAGGCAGTATGATGCCAAGTACACCTCCGCCAATAATAGCTGCCGCGTTTACGACCGCCCCAGTCAATACCACGATATTCTGCCCCTTTATCTTCACTTCCTTTCTATCGTATCATCTTTCCACTTTACAAGCATCGATTGTTATCGTTAAACAGGCCGTATCCCTGACCTTCGCAGCTTCAACCACGTTAAAATGACGAGAACGATGGGAACGAGCACAGCAGGCAGAATAATCGTGAAAGGCAGAATGTTGACGTCATATGAAATTAAATCCGTCGGCAGTATAAAGCTTTTTATTGCTATCGCAAAGAATAAGGCTCCCACTGGAACAATGAATGCCTTTGTATTTTTGAGCCCGATAACTTTTCCTAATATTTTCACAAAAACATACTGAACAATGATGATCTCAAATAACGTGAAAATCGTCCAAATTCCGATAATCAGAATCTCGATCCGTTCTAAGTACTCTCCGAATTTAACCAATTGAATCGCCGAGAAGAATGGAAATGATGCCGTCTGGAACATCATTACTCCTAAACATCCGAATGCGATATACGTCGCTGTTAATAGATAAAGGCAAGAGAATATGACGCCTACGCTGCAGCTTAACAATACTTTCTTCGGATTATCCACATCGGAATAGAGAAAGGCCATCAAAGCCGATTTACCAAAAGGAAATCCGAAGGAAACCATCGTTCCGTATACATACATGGGGAAAGGGTGTTGAAATTGGGGAAGAAAAGGATTGTATTCCACATCTCGATAGATAAAGATGCAGATCACCACAATGGAGACGATAAAGAACGGAAGAATGACAAGAACGCTCCGAACGATGGTGCCGATACCGAGAGAAACGGCATATACCGTCACACTCAACACAATGAGGATAATCAAATTTGGTGAGGTATTGGGCAGGATTGCACTTGTATAAAATAGCGCTATGGATCGAAGCGATAACACACCAAGCCCAATCAAGTCTACTAGAAAAATCGTTAAAATCAGCTTCCCAATCCATTTCCCTAACAGTTTAATGATAATATCGCTCATGTTGAGCTGCGGAAATTGTTTCTGTAAATAGGAAGTCATGACTAACGTAAGGATAACTGCTATCGTAGCTAACAAATTCGCGAGCCATACATCCTGGGTAAGACATTTGGCTTCGAGCAAATATAAAGTCGAGAATCCCGACATAAACGCAAAACAAAGGCAGCCCAACTGGAAACTCGATATTTTTTCCTGCTTCACGTTTAATCGACTCCCAACTGTACATTCATTACTTCTTTCACATACACGGAAATGGGCTTAAACAAATAGGTATTAAGCGCTTCAGAGGTTGGCATCCAATCCTCAATCACCGGAATGAAGTAACAGGTGATAAACAGACTAAAGAGCAACAGCACGATGGCCTCTTTTCTATTCCTTTGCTTCCAAAGCTTAGCGTATGCCGTAATTACGTATACGAAGTAAAGCAAAAGGATCGTAAAGATTAGCATTTCATGGTCCTCCCAGGACTTGGCTCATTCCGAGATTCGGGATGCTGGCGTCGACATGAATGGTTACAGGTAAAGTGGGATACAAGTCTGTCCAGTTCTGTTTCGTTCTCTTCCATACAGTAGGGTGATATTGCCTCAGGTAATCGGAGAAGCCCAGCACATCAACTTTCAAATCCCGCTGAAAGTGAGTTAAGCTAACAGTGAGCTGCTGCTTAATTGTCGCCTCTGCGGCATGTTCGAGCTGTTCCAGCATGTTGTTAGCCGTTAATTGAAGCGGGCCGCTCGTATCAATTAATATGCCCTTTAATTTCACGTCGATGGTTAATGCTGGCATTCCGTCGACGGAATTGTAATGGATTTTACTTTTTAAAATCTTCATCATCAGCGATACTTTCGTGGATTTAAATGGAACCGATTGAACAAATTCAAGGTATCTCCATTTCTTCTTCGCCATCAGCATGTGAACGCTCAGCACATCATCGGCATTCATCCAACCTACGAGCTTACCCTTGTTAATGACAGAACCGCCGCTCAGAATCATGACTTCACGATCGCTGTTAATCGGCTTCGAAATATTGATTTTCCCAATAACAAAGCCCCGATACGGATCGGTATAATAATTGACGATGTCCTTAAGCTCGATGTTGATGCTCTTGCCCCATAGATGCTCGTTCTTAACTTTACCCTCAATTTCATTCGTGATCAGATCACCGGTTTCTGATTTCAAATGAAGAATATCCGATGCTTTTCCCTTGCTGATAGCCAAATAACCGGACATCCGAATTTCCCGGGAACGATTAAAATAATCGATAATTTCATAGAGCTTATGCCGGGCTGCATTTTCCCCCACAATGAAAAATTTGTCATGCTGCCAGATCAATTGTTTGCCGGCACGGCTTCTTATATTACGCGCAGCATCAAGAATCGAATTACCAGATGAACTTGCTACCCACTCCAAAGTCTTCTCCGCCATATCCTTGCTGGCCGAAGGGGTGTGATTGCAATACAACGTAATGATGAATTTCTTGGTTTGCTCGTCGTAATCAACACCTGTAATCGTTACAAGCGCGATACTGTTTATTTCTCGCACATCAGATGAACAGCCGACAAGTAAAGACATAAGAACGAACCCCGACAAGAGCCGTTTAATGATCCTCATGTTCCCTTACCTGCCCTTCCTTTGACGCAAATGAGGTATCGTTCTTAGACTGACTTCGGTGCTTAATCGGAAATAACAGAAAATGCTCGGCTACGTCTTTCCAGCGGTGTGAATTAAAAGTAGGCATATACAGCTTCCCGAAGGATCGTAAGGAACATAAATGCAAAACAATCGCGAACATACCCAGAGCCACGCCGAGAACGCCTGTCCACGCAGCAATGAATATCAGTGGAAAGCGCAGCAAGCGTAACGTAATTGCAGTATTGAATGCAGGAATCGTAAATGATGCAATGCCTGTCATCGCGACGACAATGACCATGGGTCTCGAGATGATGCCCGATTGAACAGCTGCTTCTCCAATAATGAGCGCGCCGACGATGCTTACTGATTGACCAACCGTTCGAGGCAGCCTAATGCTTGCTTCTCTTAGAATCTCGAAAGCGACCTCCATAATAAGGGCCTCCAGAAAAGTCGGGAACGGAATGCCTGATTTAGTAGACAGGAACGTGAGCATAAGCGGAGTCGGAATCATTTCCAGATGGAATGTCGTGAGCGCTATGTATAATGAAGGTCCGCAAAGTGAAACACACAGTGTAAGCATCCTTAATACACGCAGAAAATTGGCAAAATAAAACTTTTCGTAGAGATCCTCGCTAGGGTGCAAGAAATCCGTAAATGTGGAAGGTGCGATAAGCGCATTGGGGCTTCCGTCCGTGATAATAATCACTTTTCCAAGATTCAATGCCGTAGCGACACGGTCCGGCCTTTCCGTGTTCATAAGCTGAGGAAACGGTGAATAAGGACTGTCTTGAATCCATTCTTCAAGTTGAGCACTGTCTACAACAACGTTCAGCTTGACGGACTCTAATCTCGTTTCAACCTCATGCAGAACAGATACATCCACCTGATCAGCTAGATAGAGGATCATGACTTTCGTTTGGCTTTCTCGTCCGAGAATAAAGCTTTTGGATTTCAATTGGGTGGTCCTCATTCTGCGAAAGACCAATCCCATATTAACGCGTATATCCTCCGTGAACCCTTCACGAGGCCCGCGCACATTGGATTCCGTCGTTGGTTGTTCGACAGCGCGCGTCTCATACCCGGGTATCAGAATTCCGTAACAAAGCGTTGATCCTTCGACGAAAATGACAATGCCGGCATCTGCAATCATTGCTGTAGCCTTGTCTATAACCGGAATTTCAGTAACGATGCCTAACGAGCAAATGGATTCGATAAATGTTTCAGGTGTAGGGTTCTCTTGCGCGCGAATATCCTCATTTATCTTCCTTACGAACTGTTTGTTCAACGTGTTTTGATTGACGAGTACACTTAAATAAGCAACCGCAGCAAGCTGTTTACCCGAACTCGATTCAAAGCTTTGAAAACGAAAGGAATCGTTATCCGAGTACATTCCCTTCATGATGCTCATGTTGTGTTCTACGGAAGGATCGATTTTCATTTCTGTTCTCCAAGGCCATCAATAGAATAGGATCAAAGAAAGTATTCGCCTGAAGACCCAGATTTATGCAAAATGGTGCATATAGCGGCCGTACCCTTCTCTCTCCAATTCTTCAATCGGAATAAAGCGTAAGGAAGCAGAGTTGATACGATATTGAGGTTTGTGATTATCTTGGAGTAAATGCCCCAAATACGATTTGGATAAGCGACCGCGCAGCGCCGTTCGCACCTGACCATGACTTAAATCGGATTCTTTGCGGATCCAGCCTTCTTCAATGGGTTGAGAGAACGTTGGCCACCCTGTTCCCGCATCGTACTTGTCCCGAGAACTAAACAGCGGATCGCCATTAATCACATCGACGTATAGACCTTCACGTTCATGATTCCAGTATTCGTTCTGAAATGCGGGTTCTGTTACCCGGTTCTGCGTAACGCTATATTGCAGATCCGATAACTGCCGGCGCAGCCGTTCCTTATCTTTCTTCGTGTTCCAGCTTCGTTCGGCGAATTCATCTCGTCCGGTATTGTCCCTATACAGGTTGTAGGATCTACGATGGGTATTGTAGTAATCCTGATGCTCGTCCTCTGCAGGATAGAATTGCACGGCAGGTACGATTTCGGTCACAATAGGTTTCTTGAAACGTTTGCTCTTCTGCAGCTCTTGTTTGGAGGCTTCCGCCTCCACACGCTGCTCCTCATTATGTACGAATATTGCGGTTCGGTAAGACGAACCTCTATCGCCGAATTGGCCGCCACGATCGGTTGGATCGATCAACTGCCAATAGATGTCAAGTAGACGTTCATAAGGAAACAATTCCGGTTGAAACGTAATTTGAACGGCTTCAGCATGTCCTGTCGTTTCCGTACCCACTTCTTGGTAGGTCGGATTTACGGTATGGCCGCCGGTATAACCTGAAATAACAGCTTCAATGCCAGGCAGCGTATCGAATGGCTGCACCATACACCAGAAGCAGCCCCCCGCAAATGTAGCAATCTCTGTCCTGTTTTTTGTATTCGCCATCATGAAAGTACCACCACCGATCGACTGACTTAAACAATTGAAGGATTTCCGTTCATTTGATACATTAGAAGCATTGAAGCGTACTTCAAGTGATATCGCATAAAGAATCGAATAATAAAAGGATGTAACAGACGTGAAACCAACCATTCCAAGTAAAGAGTTTCCCAAACGAAGCTTTCAGGTCTATATGGAGGTGTTCGCCGTTTCAGCCAAGCTGGGACTCACTTCAT
The DNA here is from genome assembly GCF_059383735.1 of Paenibacillus sp. N22P23. Lineage (NCBI taxonomy): Bacteria > Bacillati > Bacillota > Bacilli > Caryophanales > Paenibacillaceae > Paenibacillus > Paenibacillus sp. N22P23. Next base: position 1,013,301 of record NZ_JBXENT010000001.1, on the reverse strand, counting down.
TTGGCGGACCAATTGCCCATCTAGGCTACTTTCACAACGAATACATACGTAAACGACAGTGGATGGATGAACGGTCTTATGCGGATCTTGTTGCCCTTTGCCAGTTCATTCCTGGCCCAGCAAGCAGCCAGGTCGGTATAGGAATCGGTATTATCCGTGCCGGTTTACTCGGCGGATTGATTGCTTGGCTTGGATTTACGCTGCCATCGGTCATTGCATTGGTAGTGTTCGCCTATCTGCTTCACGGATTGGATATTAGTAATATGGGATGGATTCATGGTTTGAAGATCGTAGCAGTAGCCATTGTTGCTCAAGCCATTCAGGGAATGGGACAGAAGCTCGCACCGGATAAAATTCGAGCCTCCATTGCTATCGTGATCGCCGGCATTACTTTATTGTGGCAGTCCGTATTTAGCCAAGCCTTACTCATTGCGATCTCTGGATTAATGGGGTTAATGATTTTTCGTAATACGAAAGTACAGGAAGCTTCCGAGCTTTCCGTTCCTATCACTCGAAAGTTTGCTGCCTTCTGTCTGACTTTATTCTTCGGTTTATTGATTGCATTACCGGTTTTACGACATGCATTCTCTTCCGATTGGCTGGCATTATTCGATAGCTTCTATCGGTCAGGTTCGATCGTATTTGGAGGAGGTCATGTTGTATTACCATTATTGGAACGGGAAGTGGTACCTTCGGGTTGGGTAAGTAAAGAAGACTTTCTCGCTGGGTATGGTGCGGCACAGGCGGTTCCTGGACCACTATTTACATTCGCTGCTTACTTAGGCGCAATAACCAAAGGTGTTTTCGGGGCTATTATAGCCTCCGTTGCGATCTTTTTACCAGCCTTTTTACTGATCGTAGGAACCTTACCTTTCTGGAGCTTTCTTCGAAATAATACGCATATCCAAGCAGCACTGGTAGGTATTAACGCTGCGGTGGTCGGTATTTTATTGGCAGCGTTATATAATCCACTATGGACAACTGCTATTATCGATTCAGCTGATTTTGCGCTAGCGTCCATCCTGTATTTAATGCTTGTTTTCTGGAAATTACCGCCTTGGACTGTAGTAATTGCCGGGATGATTGGCGGCAGTTTGCTTGTGTGGCTTTGACCTTCAATTAGTCTGACTTATCTTCCTTCTGCCGCTTATTATAAATAATGATGAAGACAATAAATAGGATAACCGGAATCATAATTGCGACGGGTATGAGTAGAATTGGTGTCATTTGAGACTCCTTGATTAATTTGATAATAAAGCCATATGCATTATCTCTCTTTTGCGGACTGAAATCAAATGAATTAACGCCATAAAACAAGAAGAACCGAAGGATCCTAGGTCCTTTCGGTTCTTCTTTGTTGGATTACGATTGGGCTGTCTTAACAGGAAGTGCCGTAGTCTCCTCCAGTGGATACATCCATTTGGATATAAGTGTCTGCAGGATGATGATCATTCCGCCGATGCACCAGTAAAGCGGCATCGCAGCCGGAGCCGAGAACGAGAATATGCCCATCATGACCGGGGAAAGATATACAATCCAGCCCATCCCTTTGGCAGCATTCATCTGAGGATTCGCACTCTTCGCAATCAGAGCTTGGACCAAGTAGACGCCAGCCGCAAGGAACGGAAGGATGATATCCGGCTTCCCGAGCTGAAACCACAGAAACGTATGGTGAGCAAGCTCTGGGTTTGACCGAATGGCGTAATACATGCCGGATAAGATCGGAATTTGAAGGAGCATCGGCAAACAGCCTATGTTCAGAGGGTTGTACCCGTGTTTGCTGTACACCGCCATCGTTTCCTCCGTTTGCTTGCGCTGCTTATCCGCATCCGTATTATTGGCGTATTTCTTCTTAAGGGCATCAAGTTCAGGCTGCATAGTCGTCATCTTGCGTCTCATCTTCTGCTGCTGTTTATATTGATTAATCATGAACGGCATTAGCGCTAGCCGAACAATCACGGTGATCGCAATGACCGCTAGGCCGAAGCTGCCTCCGAACCAACCCGCAAAGTGATCAATCATCCAAGAGAATGGTGAGACAAAGTATTGATGGAAAAACCCAACTTGAGCGTACATATTTAACATGATTAATAATCCTCCCTGTTGTTGTTATGCTGCCGCAATCAACAGGGTCATGCACGGGGATGAATCATCGTCAGGCGCTTCTTTGCGTTTCGTATGTCGAGTCAGCCGCTGCCGCTGCGTTTGTACTGCAGCCGGCGGTTTATTCAGCAAGGAAAGCGGTATATCCGCTTCTCGGATTCGCGTCCATCTCGCATCAGCTGCTGCTGTCGGAATCCAAACGAAGCATAAGTAAGCCAAGGAAACAAGCGTGCAAATGGACATCGCGTATAGAAGCGCATCATAAGGCTCGAACAATGATAATCCCCCCTTTCCGTTCCATTCATATTCGTATATTTTATTCGATTTCGCCGCGGAACGAATCGGTCGAGAGACGGATGCAATTTGAAATTCGTCATAGACTAGACTGGTTTTACCATTAATTGGTCAAAAGTGTAGTACGCCCTCTTCCTTTCTAGCATATGATACGTTGATAGATTCATATACTAATAGAGGAGGTAGATCTTTTGGGTATAACTCAAATTTACCTTGGACCATCCTTGCCAGATTCCGGTTTGAATCAATACGATGTATTTCTGGATGGTGTATTTCCTGCCTATCTGCAATCATTGATCAATGATAATAATGATGTCGATTTATTGACCGTCCCTATGGATCAGTTCTCATCTGTCTACGCTGCTGCTGGCACGACCGGCACACCTGAGAATGCCGCTTATATGCGGCTTTCGAAAAGCGTTACGCCGCCTAGTCAAAGCGGTGACATGCTGAAATCCGTTTATGACACGAATAACGACGGCGCTGTAGATATAGCCGCGAAGCTCCAAACCGCACGTATCATAGGATTAACCGGCGATGTATCCGGCAGTGCCTCTTTTGACGGTTCCGCCAATGCATCAATCACGACATCTGTTCCTTCTGTTACTCCAACTGTGAAAGGACTCATGAGTGCAGCGGATAAGGCCAAATTAGATGGAATTGCAGCCGGAGCAACTAACTATGTACATCCCGCTTCCCATCCCGCTTCCATGATCACTGAGGATGCCGCTCATCGTTTCGTCTCCGATACGGATAAAACAGGTTGGAATGCCAAAGGCGACATGCTCCTGTCCGTATTTGATAAGGATAGCGACGGTGTCGTAGACCAGGCTGAGAAACTTCAAACTGCACGAACCATTGCGTTGAATGGCGATGTTTCAGGTACAACGACTTTTGACGGTGCAGCGAATGTCACTATTACCACATCTGTCCCATCAGCTTCGCAAAGCGCGAAAGGATTTATGAGTGCAGCAGATAAAACCAAACTCGATGGCATCGCAGCAGGAGCAACCAATTACACGCATCCCGCTTCCCATCCTGCCACAATGATTACGGAAGATGCCACTCACCGCTTCGTTACCGATACGGAGAAAGCAGCCTGGAATGCTTCAAATAGCGGCGGCAATGGCGGTGGCGACATGCTTAAATCCGTTTACGACGCGAACAACAATGGTGTTGTGGATCAAGCGGCTAAGCTCCAAACCGCACGTACCATTTCCATGACGGGAGATGTTACGGGCAGTGGAACATTTGATGGTTCCGCTAATCTGAACATCGTAACAACAGCAGCAGCAGGCGGCAGTCAAGCACAGCAGAATAGAGCCATACCGAAAGCATTCTTCGGGATTCATATCGGCAATGGCGCAACCGGTGACTCGCCTCAGACTCCTTTTCACAATTTCGGCTATGGTGCCATTCGTCTATGGGACACTCGTACTGCGTGGCGCAACCTCGAGCCGAATACCAAAGGTACGTTTGTTTGGACGAGATTGGACGATTATGTAACCAAATCACTCGCGAATGGGTTGGAAATTACGTTGACACTGGGACAACCGCCAAACTGGGCTACAGGAGGCACTTCCTCCTCGAAATACGGTACCGGCTACAACAGTCTACCTCCAACAAATATTCAAGATTGGCGTGACTATGTAAAAGCGGTAGTAACACGCTATAAATCCAAAATCAAAGCGTATGAAATATGGAACGAAGTCAATGACGCCGGCTTCTACTCTGGCACGACAGCCAAATTAGTTGAATTGGCGAAAGAAGCCTATGCCATCATCAAAACGACGGATCCCGCTGCGCTCGTCGTTAGTCCCAATACCACTGGCTCCAATTTGTCCTACTTGGATAACTTCCTCTCGACAGGCGGGAAAAGTTATATTGATGTCCTCGCCGTTCACTTATATACCGATCTGCAAGCACAACCAGAGAATATTATACTTCGCGCGAATCAATATCGTGATCTCCTCGATAAGAATGGCATTGGAAACTTGCCGATCTGGAACACCGAAATGGGCTACCACGATTACAAGGATGCGTCTGGAAATGTGCAAACGGCTCCAACTGTGATGACGGATGATTTTGCAGTCTCTTATCTGTTCCGTTTGTTTATGGCCACTTGGGTTGCCGGTTATGAAAGATGCTTCTACTACGGGATGGATTATTCATGGACCACCCTAAGACTAATAAACTTACAAACACCAACTACCGTCCTAGCGGCGGGAAATGCATTTAAGACATTAACAGGCTGGCTAACCGGCGCTCGGGTTAATGAATTCGGTGTCACCGATGGCGGAGTCTATTATTCTGCGATGACATTTGCCGATAACACAACCGGTTATCTTGTCTGGTCAGGGGATACCGTTACTCGTGCCCAGCGTCTTCCTTCTTGGCTTCAAATCACCACCGCAGTTAGGCTCGATGGAACCGTTGTCGATGTTTCCAATTCGCATGACGGAACCGGAACAGCAACATCAGGCTCAGGAGCAGCCAGTCCTTTCGTTATATCCAAAGTACCTGTCAGACTGACGACCTCTTCCAAACAAGTTAACGAATTGAAGCTAGACAACAGTAATTCATCACGTTACGATATCCCGGTTACAACGATCAGCGGCATGTCAGGAACTGTCTATTATTTGCAAAACAACTACCCTTACCCCGTGGATGCAGCCATTGCAGGCGGCTCGAACGTTTCAATCAGCTTCCAACGTCCTCCGGTTGCGAACGTATGGACGCCTACAGGTATGACACAGGGCATGATCAATCTATCACCAGGCGATAAACTCCAGATTAATTATAATTCCGGAGCTGCACCGACCGTCAGTATCATCCCTCGGTAAGGGAGTAAATGCATACGTGCAAACCTTTGCGGTATACGAGGTTTGCACGTTTTTGGGTTATTTACTGATCCGGATTTCTCTAGTGGTGCTGTCCCACTCCACGGAAAAACCGATCAGCTCTGAGATATTTCGCAGCGGCAGCAGCACGGTATTCGCTACCATTCGAGATGGTGTAATCGTTATCGGAGTGCCATTGACATCTACTGTTGTCGACAAAATAGTATGTGTGAGGGTGCGATCCCCGATCACCGCAGTCACTGTTTTCGTCGAATCATCCCATTGCACTTGCGCTCCTAACATCTCGAAGACTTCTCTCATCGGAATGAATACACGTGAATCGGCTAGCATCAGGTCATGTTCCAAATCCTTCGTTTCACCGTTCAGAAGCAGCTTCCCCTCATAATTCTGCATGACCGGATAATCATTCGCCTCTGCAATCTCAGTTAAGGTATGCGATGACGTTGTTATAATAACGAGTGTTCCAAGTTCAATTTGCGGGAACAGCCAGTGAATATCATCGTTCAACATTCGTATGCAGCCTGCGCTTACATACTTGCCAATCGATTTGCTATTATTATTGCCGTGAATCGCATATGTCGTCCCTTCCGTTCCATCGACCTCCAAGCCCAGCCAACGATCGCCAAGCGGATTCCTAGGGTCGCCGCCCGGAATTTTTTCTTTATAATAAGGCCTGTTCTTTATTTTATTGACGATTTTAAAACTTCCCTCAGGGGTTAATGAACTCGTTTTACCTGTGGCAACGGAGAAGGTCTTGATCAGCTCACCGTTATTAAAATACGCCAGTTTATTCGTTTTCTTATTTATAACAATCAATTGGTTGTTACCCTCTTTAGCACTTGCACTAGCAAGTGGGAAAACACTCAGCAGCAGCGAAACTATGAAAGTTAGGACAACGATTCTCAAACTACTCCGATTCAACCTGATAACCTCCCTCTCAAACATTACATATCAATGTATGAACGAGAGGCCTTGTGCAACACTACTTTTCACGAAACTTTAGTGGATCTTTAATATAGATAATCCATTCAAGATGAGATTGTGAATCGAGGTCTCCTTGCTCAGCTCATTTAACTCTTCCATCAGTGGAAGCTCCAGTGATTGCAGCTCCTTATTGGCAGCAGCTAATTCAAGTAATTCTAATCGCAACAGCCAGTCGTTTGGATAGGTTTGGTTGAGCTCGTTATGAATCTCATTGAGCGCTTGAAGCGATATGTCTGTGTAACTGTTCGTCTCTCTTATTACCGCTACTTGTTGATAGAGAATTTCCAGATCGGTAAGTGCAGCAGGAGTGACATCACTCGGCTCTATTTCTTCTACTATTGCTGGTGGAACGGTTGCGCTATAGCTATAGTAGGCTGCTGGGTCAGCGGCACCTGGATACGCGGAAACGATACGTGATCCCACTGCCATATCATAGGTGCCCCACTCTTTCTTAAATAGGGTTTTGCCATCTATCGAGACCGAACAATCCTCGAACGAAATCAGGTTCACTTGTTGATTGGTTTTGAGGACGCTCTTGATCCGTCCGGATACGCGTATTCCGCTTTCGAATATGAGCTCCGTTTGATTGCCATGGACAACACCTAATCCATCGAGCGATTGATCATCGCACTCTTCTAAAGCAATTCCGCCTTGCAGCTTCCCAATTGGTGTTCCGTATCCTTTGGCATGATAATCTTTGCCATGTCCGCTTAATTGCTCATGATGAACCGACAACGCTGTTTCACCTGTCGTGTTCACATAGATGGCTTCACCATTGGCGTCTTTCTCGATGCTTTGGATGATCCCTGTGACACTAAGGCCGGAACTGAACTCTATTGTGGCCACATGTCGCGAACGCAGCGCTTTCTCCAAGCTTTCCGTTCCGCCGACTCGAAACGCCATCGTGCTCGCCAATGTTTCCACGCCTTCTAATAATTGTTCGAAGCTATGACAAACGAACAGTCGTGATTGCATCTCCGTTACAACTTTGGGGCTTGCAACACAAGCTTCAACCGAGTATGGCCGTTTCTGAACGGCATCTGTGAAGCAATGTTTGCTCTCTCCTACGGATGACAGCAGTCCGGCTCCGTATATTTTCGGATCGTCCAGTTCCCCAATCAGGCCATATTCGACAGTTGCCCAGAATAGACGGGACACTTTCTCCGCTTCTGTCAATTCTGTTATGGCTTGTTGTTTCTCCTCTACCAACTTCTGGGCAGCAGCTTTCTCTTCAGCCGTTGATTTCGGATCTTCCATGACGATCGTTAACAGGCGCAGCGCCTCGAATGCCTCGCCTCTCTCTTTCATGGAAAAAGCCTTAGTGCCAATGGAGCCTATCGTTTGCACATAGGACCTATATTCTGGATCAAACAAGATCGGCGCATGGCCTGCAGCTTCGTGGATAATATCTGGAGCTGGCGTATATTCGATATTCGTTAATTTGCGAATCTCAGCGGCAATCGGCAACATCCCATTCGCAAGCAGCTCATAAAATACTGCGCCAGGGATCAGCCCATTTACAATTACTGCACCCCATCCGATTTTGGCCAGGCACGCGTTCATCTCAGATACTCGGGGGATGTACTCCTTCTGAATACCGGACTGGAGCAGACCGCTTACAAATGCAGCATGGGCGGTATCTCGCAGTGCATACTGGTTCTGACGCATCACATAACGCCATACGGCATGATCAATAGGCGTGTACTGATCGTAATCTTGCTCGGATATATAGGGGGACAAATGAGGCGGAATCATTCTCATGTCTTCCACTCCCTCTACGATTTGCTTTCTCTAGCTGCCGGTACTATCTTTCCGGTTACCTCTCCGAAGCCGACTTTGTAGCCATCGCCTTGGCACCATCCAGTCATCGTTATTCGGTCACCATCCGTAAGCCATACTCGTTCTTCGCCGCTGCTCATCTGCAGCGGTTCTGTTCCGCGCCACGTTAACTCCAGCATGCAGCCCCGCGATTCTTTCGTGGAACCGCTGATCGTTCCGGAAGCGAGCAGATCACCGGATCGCAAATTACATCCGCCTGAAGTATGATGTGCGAGCTGCTGTTCAATTGTCCAATATAGATGGCTGTAATTGCTGCTCGAAATTCGTTCTTGCTCCGCCCGAGCCTCACTTTGCCAATACACTTCTAATTGAATAGCGAAGGAATTTCTATTTCGCTGCTGCAGATAAGGAAGCGGGTCGGGCTCCTGTATCCCTGCTGGAATGCGAAATGGCGCGAGTGCTGCAAGGGGGACAACCCAGGGAGAAATGGAGGTGGCGAAGCTCTTACCTAGGAAAGGTCCAAGCGGCTGGTACTCCCAGGCTTGGATATCCCGTGCACTCCAATCGTTGACGAGTACAAGTCCGAATAGATGCTCTTCCGCTTCTTCAATGGGAATTGGCTGCCCAAGTTTGTTCCCGGTTCCAATAAGCCAACCCATTTCCAATTCAAAATCGAGCTGGCCGCTTGGGCCGAATGTCGGCACTGTAGAATCGGGAGGTTTAATCTGTCCCCAGGGTCTCCGAACATCTGTTCCGCTGACGACAATAGAGCTTGCCCTGCCATGATAACCGACAGGAAGGTGAAGCCAATTCGGCATAAGAGCCTGATCTTTGCCTCGAAATAGAGTACCTACGTTCACAGCATGTGACTTGGATGTATAGAAATCGGTGTAATCGCCAATTTCTGCGGGCAGCAGCATCTCAACTTCGCTTTGACGATGAAATGCCGTAGATCGGAGCGGTATGTTATCTCGAAGAGTTGGCTCATCAGCATCGAGCAGATTTATAATGATCGAACGAACCTCTCGCCAAACTTGATGGCCCATAGCCATAAACGCATTGAGTATGGGTTGGGCGAAGATTCCTTTTCCGGAAATAATCGTCTTCTCGAAGCAGCCGGCCTCATCTAACACCGCTAAATCCAGTACATAGTCCCCAATGGCAACTCCGATTCGCGGGAAACCGCCTTGATAGGGACGGAAAACGCCATAGGGCAAATTCTGTATTGGAAAATGCGAATCCTTATCAACATCAATAAACGAACTCGCCATAGGATGATCTCCTTTGCTTCGCTTGGTGAGTCAACTGCTATCGTGTGATGAATCCCCCTGCCACCTAATGAGCCTTATAGCTGCTAATGATTCAGGGTTCTCAAGAGCTGACAGGTCTCCGGGATCAAGTGCCAAATAGGCGGATCGTATGACTCTGCGCATCACCTTTGCGTTTCTTGTTTTGGGTAATGCATCCACGATGTGAATCGCTGCAGGTTTGAATGCTTTGCCAAGTCGCTTGGCGACCCATTCATACAATTCTGAAGTGAGTTCTGCCAACTCTTGCGAATGAACTAACGGATAATCCAGAATGACAAAACATACGGCGGCTTCTCCCTTTCGTTCATCAGGCACACCAATTGCCGCAGCTTCCACCACGCGAGGATGCTCGACGAGCAGAGATTCAATCTCCGTAGGACCTAGTCGCTTTCCCGCCACATTGAGGGTATCATCGGAACGTCCTGTAATCGTCCAATAGCCATCTTCATCCAGCTCCACCCAATCACCGTGAACCCAACTATCAGGCCACCTCGACCAATAGGTGTTCTCATATCGTTCTGGCTCCTGCCAGAAACCGCCTGCCATGCCTAGCCAAGCGTTCTTCAGCACCAGCTCCCCGACTTCGCCTCGAACCGGCTTCCCTTCTTGTGAGAATACATCCGCGTGCATGCCAGGAATGGGGGAGTTAAAGCCTGCAGGAGCAATTGGTTTAAGCAGCACGTTCCCAAGAATGCCCCCTGATATTTCGGTGCCGCCTGAATAATTAACAATCGGTATCCGATCTTGCAGCACTTCATGGAATAGCCAATGCCACGGCTCGGGATTCCAAGGCTCACCTGAGGAACCGAGGACCCGTAGCGAGGATAGATTGCATTCCTTGTAGCATTCATCACCATGCTTCATCAAGCTGCGAATCAGTGTTGGAGAAATGCCAAGATGCGTCACCTTATGTTTGTCGACGAGGTTGAAGATACGGCTCGGACCGGGATAATCCGGTGCCCCTTCGTACAACACCATCGTACCGGCACTTAACAAGGTGCCGTACACCATGAAAGGTCCCATCATCCAGCCCATATCGGTAATCCATAACATCGTGTCGCCCGGCCGAAAATCCATCACATATCCGGCATCGAATGCGGCTTTGATCGGAAATCCGCAATGGGTATGGACTATGCCTTTTGGCGCGCCTGTTGTTCCGGAAGTGTATAAGAGCATTAATGGATCGCCGCTGTTCATTGGCCATGCTGGAAATGGTTCCGAATCTACAATAGATTCGCCATTCACGATTTCCGCCCAATCGACATCACGCGACTGTGAATTTGAGAAAGGCAGGCCCACCAGTCTCCGAACTACGACTATCTTCACGATCGAAGTGGCTGCATCTGCCGCCTTATCAGCCTCTTCCTTCATGAGAATCTGTTTCCCGCGCCGGTAATAGCCGTCAGCCGTTATGAGATATTTACAGCCGGCTCCATCCATGCGTTTGGCCGCTGCATCAGCGCTATAACCGGAATAGATAGGGATCGCAATCGCGCCTAGTTTGGCCAAGGCAAGCATTGCAATTACAGTTTCCGGAATCATCGGCATATAGAGGGCTACGCATTCACCCACCTTTATGCCTAATTGGCGCAAGCCGTATGCGGCACGGTTCACTTGCTCTGCAAGCTCGGAATAGGTGAGACATCGAGTTTGTTCATTCTCGCCTTCCCAGATGATTGCGCTTCTTCCAGCTATTGCGGGGTCTAACAACCATTTGTCGACCGAATTCGCAGCAATATTCATCCGCCCCTGCGTAAACCAGGTTGGCCATCGGATTCCCGCGGTGAAATCAACAACCTGATCATAGGGACACTCCCATTCAATCCCCATATCTTGCGCAACTGCCGCCCAGAACCAGCTGATGTCGTCAATCGACTTTTGATAGAAAGCTTCATAATCGGTGAACCCATGTTTGTGCATGAACTGATATAATCGCGTTTGCTCCATTTCCGATTGCTTGGGAAACCACACCGGTTGTTGACGCATAATCAGCATCTCCTTCAGTATCCGTCCGGATTAACTAGTCGGACGCGATACCCAGCTGTATACGTAATTCATATCTTCGACCGACTGCAGGTGCTCGACAACTTGCAAAGGACGGAAGGTATCGATCATCACCGCCAGCTCATTCGTTTCCTTCTTGCCAATGCTCTCCTCCACTTTGCCGGGATGAGGTCCATGCGGGATACCTGATGGATGAAGCGTCATCGAACCTTCTTCGATCCCTTTGCGGCTGCCAAAATTCCCTTTGACATAATAAAGCACTTCATCACTATCGACATTGCTGTGATAATATGGTGCGGGAATGGATTCAGGATGATAATCGTACAGCCTTGGACAGAACGAACAAATGACAAATTGGCTGCCTTCGAACGTTTGATGAATCGGCGGAGGCATGTGAATCCGACCTGTAATCGGTTCGAAATCGCGAATATTCAATATCCACGGATACAAATAACCGTCCCAGCCGACGACATCCAGCGGATGATGGGCGAATATATGAGAATGCAGGTAACCGCCTTTACGTGTGCGAACTTCATATTCGCCCTTGTCTGTAAACGTTTCCAATTGTTCAGGGAGCCGTATATCCCGCTCGCAGTACGGGCTGTGCTCCAGCAGCTGACCCTGCTCATTGCGGTATCGTTTCGGTGTCGTAATCCAGCTGTTCGTTTCCACGATGAGAAGCTTTGTTTTGCCGGAATCCGGTACCACCCGATAGATCGTCCCTATAGGCAGCACGATGTAATCGCCAGGCCGATAGCGTAATGTGCCGAACATGGTTTCCACTTTGCCAGAGCCTTTATGAACGAAGATCAACTCATCTCCATCACCATTACGATAGTAATAGTCCATCGCTTCAGTAGGATGTGCGACAGCGATTAAGAGATCTTCGTTGCCAAACATATATTGCCGGCCATAAATAGAATCCCCTTTGAGAATCAGACGATTGGTACGAAAATGCCGATGCCGGAGTGCTCCCTGCGTCTCGTATTGCGGCTTGCTCGCTGACAGCAAGGATGCTTTCGTAATTTCAGTCGGCGCATGGTGATGATAGAGAATCGATTGGATGCCCGAGAAGCCTTTGGTCCCCATTACTTGTTCACGGTACAGTGTACCGTCAGGCTGACGAAATTGCGTATGTCGCTTCGGCGGAATCTCTCCCATCCGATGATAGAACGCCATATTCGGTTCTCCCCCTTCACGTACCGGCTTCTATTTCCTTTCCAGTTCAAAGGTGTCGGAAATCGCCCTCGTGTAGGTTTGCCCTGCCATTCTGCCGATCGGTCTCAGCAATTCACTGTTGATTTTGCCGTCTTCGAATAGTTCATCTTGAACATGAACGCATACGACCTGGCCGATTACCAGGCTGCCGGCGCCAGGAAGCTCGCCAAGTGTAACAATCTGATGTAAGGTGCATTCTAGCTGCACATCACATTCTTGTACTCGCGGAGGCAACACGCTGTGACTGGGTACTTTCGTCAATCCCGTATAGGTGAATTCATCTACTTCAGGCGGAAATTCGATGGCGCAGTCATTCATTTGTGCGGCAATTTTCTCTCCCACAATGTTGATGACGAACTGCTGAGTCGCTTCAATATTGGCAAGCGTATCCTTCTTCTTCCCATCCGATCCCCGGATCATCGGCGCAAAACAGACCATCATCGGTTTCGCACAGATACCGGTGAAGAAACTGAACGGAGCCAGATTACTATTGCCCTGAAGATCGACAGTGGAGACAAAAGCAATAGGACGTGGCAGAACGGAGCCGATCAGCAGCTTGTAGGCATCCCTCCAGGCTAGCGTGCCAGGATCTACTTTCATCGCACCCACTCCTTGGATATGTCGTAATTTCTTATAAATTCCCTCTTCGTTCTTGTTCCCGTTCAATGGATTCGAACAGCGCTTTAAAGTTGCCTTCTCCGAATCCAACTGCACCTTTGCGCTGAATAATCTCGATGAATAACGTAGGACGATCCACGATCGGTTTGGTGAAAATTTGCAGCAAATAGCCCTCATCGTCACGGTCTACAAGGATGTTCAACTCTTGGAGTTTTGCAATTTCCTCGTCAATCGTACCTACTCGCTCTGTTAACATTTCATAGTAGCTGTCCGGTGTGCTTAAGAACTCGATTCCGTTATCTTTCAATGCCGTTACAGTTGCTATGATGTCATTGGACAAAATGGCGATATGCTGGACACCGGCGCCGTGATAATAATCGAGAAATTCTTGAATCTGTGACTTGCGTTTCCCGGTAGCCGGTTCGTTAATCGGGAACTTAATTCGTCCGCCGCCGAACATAACCTTCGACATGAGCGCGGAATATTCGGTCGAGATGTCCTTATCATCGAAGTGGATCATTTGCTTAAAGCCCATGACCTTCTCGTAATAGGACACCCATTCCTCCATATGCTCCACATTGCCTACGACATGATCGATCCCAATTAATCCGGTCGATTGATGCGGAATGTTCAGCTCACAAGCCTCATAATGGGGCAAAAATACACCTTTATAGTTAATGCGATTAATTAACGTATGGATGGTGTCCCCGTAAGTCCCGATGGCTGCCGTTGTTACCGTTCCATGAGCATCTTTATATTCCCGAGGCTCCATAATAGGGATGCCGCCTCGCGCAACGGCGTCATGATAAGCCTTCTCCACATCGTCGATTCGCATGGCGATGTCTTTCACGCCATCGCCGTGCTTTTTGACAAACTCTGCAATCGGATGATCAGGCGACAACGAACCGCTGATTACAAATCGCGCCTGATTTTGCTCCAGCAAATACGAGACCTTATTGGATTGCCCTGTTTCTAAACCCGCGTAAGCCACCACCTTGAAACCGAACCCTTTACTTAGAAAATGTGCTGCTTGTTTCGCATTACCGACATAAATTTCAAGATAGTCGATTCCTCTTACCGGAAACAAATCCGATGATTCATTGTTGATCCGTCGTTGTTTTTTCATGATGTCTCACCCTTTTTCTCACGGCAGCAGCCGTTTCCTCTTGCCGTTATCTTATTCAGCACCTGCGGACGTTGTCGAAGCAGCTATGTTAATATTTATTCAGCTGAAGGATGAACTATCCTAACCAATATTCGATGAAATGAAAAAGAGCCCCCTCTTGGCAGCTCTTGAGCGAATAGTCCCATGAAATTAGATCAGCACCGGAATGTTAATTGTCGACATGGCTTGTTTCTTCTGATCGTCATTGACATGCGTATAAATCATCGTCGTTTCGATCGAAGAATGGCCAAGCAGCTCCTTAACGACCCGAATGTCGACGCCATTACGCAGCAGCATTGTCGCGAACGTATGTCGTAATTTATGACATGACAGCTTCATATCGATTAGCCCCGGTTTGTCCGCTTTGAAAGCAGCAAATGTGTGCTCCGCGATTTTCTGGATCTGTCGAATGGACAGCCTCTTCCCTTTCTGAGAAACGAAGAATGCTTCTTCTTTCTCACGATAAGGGGCAATTCTTTCTTGTTCCACTTTATCCAGGATGGACATCAGTACTTCAGGTACGGGAATCTCATTCCATTTTCTCCCTTTACCGAATACTTCGATCGTTCCTTTCGTTTTCTTGAAGTCTTTGAGATTCAATCGATGTACTTCGCCAACCCGCAAGCCACAGTAGCTCATCAGCAAGAAAATCGCGAGATTGCGGTCGCGATAACGGCCGTCGACAAACGCCAGACTTTGGACAAGCTCCTCTTCCTCCAAATAGACCGGTTTCTTGTTTTTCTCTGTTTTGGATTTCTTCACTTCCATCGCCGGATTCTTCGCAGCCATCTCAAAATCTATCAATGCCACATAGAAGGATCGAATCGCTGATAATGTTCTGTTCCTCGTTCGATCACCGGTCGAGTCCTGCTTGGAAACCAGGTATCCAATCACGTTCATCTTCCCGGCCTTCTGGGCAGCGAGCCCATCGAGGGATTCGAGATATGAATACGCCTCTCTCCGATACTCTCTTTGCGTTGTTGACGTATATCCCGCTTGCTTCATCCAGATCTGAAAAGCGCGCAGCTCTTCCTCGTAACATTCATCAATTTCGTAGTTTTGGGGCATGCATTCACCTCTATGGTAGGCTGACTTCGATGTACTTTGTCGATTTAAAACGAAAGTGCGCAAAATATGTGTTTTGCGCACTTATTATAGCATGTTTTTGGGCCAACCTGTGTGGATTTCTCGGTAAATGTCGGTTGACAAGAACTTTATCCCATTCCCGACAAAAAAACATCGTCAATTTTTGACGATGTTTTTGCGCGCATTGCTTTGCGAATGCTCTCTCAGGTTACATTCAGGATAATGTCCTTTAGTTCAAACAGAGTCTTGATTCGATAGCTGGCTTGTGAGAAGTCATGTGTTTTTGTGAAGTCGTTATGGACAATAGCACAGTCGATACCAGCCGCCACGGCTGAGTTCAAACCTCTGTTTGAATCCTCTACAACCAGGGTCTCTTCTTTGGCAGCTCCGAAGCGCTTTAGGCCGGTCAAGTATGGTTCCGGGTGCGGCTTGGTGCGCTCATAGTCTTCGCGAACAAGGACGAATTCCATGAATTGTCTAATCTGGCGCTTTTCATGAATAAGTTGAAAATCCACACGTTTTGCAGTCGTCACGATGGCCATGCGGACGTACTTTGACAGTTCGGCTAGAGTTTCAACTACACCTTCAATCTCTAAGGCTTCTGTTCTTAGATATTCCTGATAATAGACGTTGCGGACCTCACGCTGCTTGCTGATGGTCTGTTCATCAATACCTGCCGCCCTAGCTTGGGACCAAGTACCCAATGACTGAGTCATGTCGCGGAGGTATTGATCTTTATCCAATGTAAATCCAATGTCAGCCAGAGCGCGTTCTCCTGCTTTGTAATACCAGAATTCAGTATCAACCAGAACACCATCATGATCGAAGAGTATGTACTTTTTCACTTGGGCCAGCCACCCCAAATATCGAGTTTATTCCCATCTGGGTCGTAGGCATAAAAATTAAGACCACAACCATCATTGTCTTCTATCTCCGACACATTAGCTCCATTGTTTTTCATTTGGCCGTAGAGTCCGAGTAAATCATAGACTTCCAAGGTAAGTGCACATTGTTCTATTCCTTCGGTTTGTGTATAGTTCAGGGTTGTCCTCTCAGGAGTTCTAATCAAAAATATGGCTTGTCCCGAAGGAATACGGAGCTGAGCCTGATTTTCATGGACGGGTCTCATTAACTCCAAACCTAGGTTTTGCATATACCATTGGGCTGATTGTTCTGTATCCGTTGCAGGAATGTAAATGCAGTTAATCTCTTTTACTATACTCACTACGTCGCCTCCTTGAATATAAGGAGCCGCAACGAAGCAGCTCCTACTTTATAATTCCCGTCAGTTCAACCTATTTTTGCAACGAATACGTAATATGGACAATACTGCTGCTAATTTGGCTCCCATTCCATTTGGTGTATGCCAGTTCTCTGCCCGAAGGACTCCAAGAGGTTGTCGGATTTTCCATATCAACCTCGATCTCTGTGGATTTATCGGTTAACAGATCGTAGAGATAATGGCTGTTAATAGTTGTACCGTTCACACCAGCTTTCAGGCTGTAAGCAATCATCCGCTGATCTGGCGACCAGGAAACGCCGCCAAGTTCCGTACCTTCCGCGATGATTTTTTGATTGCCTCCGTTCGCATCGCAAAGGATCATTGTTTGTTTGGAGGCGTTATTTTGCAACACCAGCATTTGATCTCCGTCTCGCGATGGAATGACATCATAAACATGATCAAGAGTCAAACTTTGTTTTTCCTTCGTATTCAGATCTAGCGATTGTAAGGATTCATCGGAGCTCGTATTGTAATACATCTTATCCTTCATTTTTTGGACAATATACAGGGATTCTCCGTTTAAGTCAGACACAGCCCCAATCTCCCCGGAGACACTTGCCGTGAAGGCACCTCCGCTGTAGGCAGCGCCAATAACCGTATTATCATCAGCCCAGTTGGCGCTGAGCGCACCTGCAATCGGATCGCCTACGATTCCGAATGAATCCAAGGTATCCAAGTCCATCATGTGGTAAACAGGATCGCCTAGTGAGTACTCGCTATACAGCAGATGCTTCTTATCTCGCGATAAGACTGCGCCTCCCAGATTTTCATTTTTCTGTTCTTTTAACAATTCGTATTTGCGGGTATTCAAATGGTACAGATACAGGCTGGTTGGATAGGAATCCGACAGTTCTTCAAGGCTCATTTTGCCCAAGGCTTCGTTTTCTTTTGAAATAACGACCGTTTCTTCATCCAACCAGTCGGAGATGGCTATATTCTCATATCGATCTATTTGATTCACGGAAACATTGGGCACTTCTGCTTCGTTGCCGGCGTCGTTAATTACCGTTTCGGTGTTCCCTGGCTCTTGCACGACACTTCTGTTGTCGGACTGATCCGTATTGCAGGCAATGAGACTCATCAGTAATGCCGGAACAATTGCCATCTTGATGAATTGGTTGTTCTTCATTTGGGACGCCTCCTCGAATTCTAAACACATCCTAATCCACTGTTACATGGATGACGTGAACTGGAAGCGATTTGTTGCGCTGCATATTGAGAAGCTAGCCCCATCCCTTGAACTCATGGCAAATCCAATTTTCTTTAGAAAGAGATTCTTCATATTCTTTTACAACTTTAAAGGCTCGCTCAATTCCTTCTTGCGCTTGATAACTCTCTCCTTCTTGATGGTCTTTAAGTAAGCCGTCATATCTCTTCGTAATTACTGCAGCCCAGTACCAAGCTAATCGCATCTCAAAACTATCATGTGAACTGATGGAAATAATCAACTCTTGATTGTATTTCTTTCTTCTAAATATCTTTTCAAGCCAAGTATTTTGTATAGTTTCTACAGATATCTCGAATCCAGATAGTAATGAAACTCGATTTAGAGACTCATTCGGGCAATCTGTTACTTTAAATATGAACGGTAAAAATCCAGATTGGTCTTCAAATGAGAACTCAGGATGTATGTCAACTTCTGTATTTAGTTTCTTCATGTCATCCATACATTGAATGACAGATATTGATTGAGTGTCTGGAACAAATACAGACAAACAGTAACTCATGAACACTCTACCTTTCCAGGTAATGATTTTGAAATTATTTAGTATCATACTTTCCGGCTTCGAGTTATTGCTAGATGAACTTTAGTTTTCAGGTAAATGCCGGCTACTACAGTATCCGTATTCAACTATCATTCTGCGTTAGTTCAATCGATTAGCTCATTGAAGTCTTTTATCAATCCTGTTGCTTTTCCAATATTTTTAAGCCCCCAATTGGCAAAGCTGGATGCTTCGGCATTATTTCCTAGGAAGGCATGTGTACGAGCTACTAACAAAGCAGTTCTTAAATCCAATGGTGCTCCGTACCTGTCTAATCTATTTGATCGGTTAGTTATTTCGTCTAATTCTATTGAGGTTATTATATAAGGAAAATCATTGAATAGTGAGAAGTAACTTATTCCTTGGCCCAGAATCTTTTTTCTCATCTCTTGTATTACAGTTAGTGACTCTTCCTCTGTATGACCATATTGAAACCAAGTTTCACGTTCTTTCACGAGAAAAATGTTTCTCTGAAACCAGTTTACTTCATTTACTAGTCGTTTTCTGAATTCACAATCATAAACGGTTATTTTACTATTAGGAATAAGTTCTCCAATCGTATTCGGAAGAAAATCCAGATGAATCCCAAGTTCTACAACACAAGATCCACCATTTTTATCAGCCTGAATTACGATGGCATTAATAACATGGTTATTGTTGTCTCTAACAAAATGATGATCCGTTCCAATAAATCCATGTTCTTTTAAAGCAGGTGCCAGATGCTGCTTGACTAGTTTTCTGAATTCACTTATTTTCATTTGTGATCACCTCTTTACCATGAACATCTAGGTCAGTAACTTATTTCGGGATGATCATAGATATTTCCTCTAAATGTATCTTCTTTACAGAAGGCTGCCCGTTAGCACAAAGAAGGCCCCCGGATTCATTTGCCGGCAGCCTCGTTGATGTTTATTCAGCTATAGTGTCCCATGAAGTTCAATCATCAAAATTCACAACAGGTCTGAAATCAGCATCCAATCACGCTTGCTCCCATGAATAAAGCTCCTCCGTCAAGCTGCGATCGAGATGCCGGGCAGCCTCCGCATCCAGAAAAAAGTCAATGTGTTCGTAACCGAGCAAATATTGCACAGGCAGCATTGCTTCCCTATTGGCGAAGATCTCTTTCACAATATCCGCCTTTCGCTCACCGGTAATGGCAACAACGACTCTTTCACTATTCATAATCTGTTTTATCCCTAATGTAATTCCCTTCTCCAGCTGGACCTTTTCTATAAAATATTTCTGCGCCACCTGCTTCGTCGTTTCCGACAAATCAACTACGTTGCTGTGGTCGAGCACAGGGCAGCCCGGTTCGTTCAAACCGATGTGTCCGTTCATGCCTACGCCCATCAAGCTGAACGTTATCGGCCTCATCTGGATGTAACGGTCTATTCTCGCGCATTCCTGTTGTAAATCAGGCGCCGTCCCATCAAAAAACGCAATCTGCTCATCGCCGATTCCCACGAGCGAGAACAAATCTTTATCCAGCATCCGGTAGCAGCTGCCTTCCGATGACCGGTCGATACCTACCCACTCATCGAGGCTGACAATTCTCAGTTTTTTCATCAAACTTTGGGCATCCAGCCCTTCGGCGAACTTGCGGTAGCTTTTCTCCGGCGTGCTCCCCGATGCCAAGCAGAACACCGGGTGCTCGTCCAGCATCAAGTTCGCCATCATTTCTTTGGCAATTTCATTTGCCACTTCTTCTTCGCTATTAAATATGCGTATCACTATGACTACCCCCCATTTGACATCCAATTTATCCTAATGTTACTGTTTACTTGAGGTGATTGGAATGGCAGAAACAGCCAAAAGTATGTTTGTTAATCTACCAGTAAAAGACCTAAAGAAATCTATGGCGTTTTTCACCGCAGTAGGCTTTGAATTCAACCTAAACTTCACTGACGACAATGCAACTTGTATGGTCATCGGAGAAAACATTTACTCCATGTTGTTGGTTGAATCGTATTTCAAGACCTTCACCAAGAAAGAAATTTCTGATGCATCCAAAACGACTGAAGTCTTAATTGCATTAATGGTCGAGAGCCGCGAAAAAGTGGACAAGTTAGTTAACAGTGCGATTGCAGCAGGTGGCAATATTGCAAAAGACACACAAGATCTCGGCTTCATGTATCAGAGAAGCTTCCTAGACCTAGACGGTCATCACTGGGAAATCGGCTTTATGGATGAAAGTGCGATCCCGCAGGGGTAAGGAATCTGGGGATTGCTTGATTCATTTAATGTAGGGATGATGTCCTTGTGGCATCATCTCTTTTTCATTTAGAGAATGAATGTAGTGGTTTCATTAAAATATTTAACTCTGATTAATAGTCCCTTGCAAACTAATTTGCTTTTGCTCTACCATTTCTAATGGCATAACTATAATCATTTCGGTCATTTTGCTCTGCTCTCTGAGCAGCTAACTCATAATGATATGGAACTAACATATGTTCAATATGCCATGAACTACCCTTTCGACATACAATCACATATCTTGCATGAGGTGTCTTGGATTCCATGAAATGAGGGTAAGGTAATTGATCAAAGTACGCTGGAAGTCCGACACTTCCAGCATTAACAATCAATTTACCATCTGGTAACCACACTGATTTCTGAATATGTGTATGACCACAAAAAATTAGTTTCTGCTCAACTGGAGTTAATTCAGTCATTAATGTATCTACACTCTTTTCAACAACACCATGTGTTGCAACTTCTTCTAACAAATAGTTGTCATCGGCGAATGGAGTCCCATGACAGAATAATAAATCTTCATATACCCACGTCTTTTTAAATGATTGCATCCAATTATGTATTTCTCGAGTAAGCAGTGGTTTTACATATTGAAAAGTCACTGAATCCATTTGATCTTGAAGTAAATATCGATCACAATTACCCATTATGTTAGTAATGTCAGATCTCTTCATAAGCAATTCAGCTGTTTGAATAGGATCTATAGGACCGAACAATGTATCTCCTAAATTTACAATTGTATTTATTCCACGTGAATCTATGTCACTTAGTACCGCTTCTAAAGCATAGACATTGCTGTGTATATCAGATATGACAGCCATCATAAAATCTTTTTTCAATATAACTCACCAGCTATTCTATATATTATATAGTTTTAGATACCGATGTTTCGATTACAAGTTGAAATCACTACTTAATAACTTGTGTTTCCCAACCATCATAGCTTGCATTGAACTCTTCGACTAAATCAACAAACATATCTGTGATATCGTTTATTGATTGAGGATCAACTTTATCAGTACGATATATATGAAGTGTAACTTTATCAGAAGGTTTATGTTCTTCTTCAATAGCGAAATTCAATGATTTTACTTTTTTGATAAATTCATATTTGTCAGCATCATTATCGAATTCTATCCAGTGATCGACCCGCCTTGCCTCTTCTAATAAGTCTCCAGAATCTCGTAAAGATTCCAACACACTGCGATTACCCATATGTTGAATTTCATACTTATTAGGATAGATAAAACCAAAGTAAAATCCCCATGGTTCTTCTTCATCTATTGCAAAAGTTTCAATCGCATACCCATGCTCTGAAAACATTTGGTCTGCTAATGAGTACAAATCAAAAGGTTCATTCATATAAAAGAAGACATCTCTGTTTCCGTTCGTTGTTACCCTTCCAACATTATAGCCTATACCATCCATTTCATTGATTATTCTATCTTCTAAATCATTTATTAAATCGGCTTCTTCATCAACAGGGACTCCACTTTCTGCTGGTTCCTTGACTTTTATTCTCAAGGCAATGGGATAAGAAAATTCACTCTGATCTATTTCTTTCCAAATATCCATGTCTAAGACAATGGATGCAAATTGCTCCTCTATGGTTGAAAAATAAATATCCCAATGCTCTGACATTATCGATTCTCCTTTTAGGCATCCTGCAAACGCGGATTCATTTTATTAACTTAAACAAAGGCAACCGATCTGATTAGACCGGTTGCCTTGTTTAATAAACACTCCCTTACAGCGAGAAACCCAAGAAACCGCGCGTCAATTGGAAATCGATGTTGCCTTGTTGGTAGAGACGCGGCGTGTAGTCATGCTCCAAGGTTTGTTTGATACGCTCGAGCAGTTGCGTTGTCCACATTGACGGATCACCGGTCAACTGCAAATCCAAATCGTTCTCATCGATGACCGGCTTCGCCGATGCCGTTGCGATTTGAAGCATGGGCACGAACGGATGCGTCTGCATCGGGCGTTCACCGACGAGAGCAATCATAAGTTCGATGCCGGTTGCCGCAAGTCCGGTCACCGTCTCTACCCAATGCTCGGTTGGAGTTTCCATGACGTGGAATCCGTTGCGGCGTACGTGCTCACCATACGAAATGGATGGCTGGAGTTCGCTTCCCGCGAATACCGATTCGCGGTAAGCATCGATGGACAGCAGGTCACTGTTCTGCGGTACGACAACCAGGCCCCCGGCACCGACGATCATCCGAGTCAGCTTTGCCAGCTGCGCTCCAGCCTCATCTGCGATAAAGCCGTCACTTAAGATACCGATTCTTAGCCCTTCCAAGCCAACGACCGCCTTATCGGCTGCTTCATCTGCCTCTAACCGATCGGCGAACCATGCTTCCACCTTTTCCGACACTTTCGCGATGCCGCCGTCCAACTGAATACTGGCGAAGCCGAGACGGCTTGCATCAATACCCATTTCTTCCATCTCATGACGCATGAAGTCGTTGTGCGTTTTCTCGCATCCATGCTCCAGCAGCAAACAATGGCTCACCATCGGATGGGTAACGTGGCCGATTAACGTTCTCGCATGCAATTGTTCGGCTTGGCCGCCCGAATTCCCGCAGCCCTCCGTATGTGCCAAAGCGACGAAACGTGAAACAGTAGAATGGCCGACAAATTGTTGGTTTAACTTCTTCGTGATGATTGAGGCCACCTGTCCGGCGCACAAGCTCGTCGGCAAAATCAAGCCGATATTGTCACTGGCCAAGCTATTGTCATCATGGCGGGCAAGCGTGAATCGAATTGGAGTGGCCGCCGCATCCGTGTCAACGCGAATGTCGATTGGTTCCCCTGACGGTGCCGGGGCATGAAGCAGTTCTTCCAGCCGGCTGGCGTCGGTTTGCTGCCAATTACGCCAAATCTGCACCTGGGCATGTCCTGCCTTCTCGCCGACGCTGCGCTGGCCGGAAGCAATCTGGAGCATCAACTCAAAAACCTCTCCGCCGAGCTGATCCATGGATGCTCCTTCTAGGTACTGCCCAGCGTTCACGTCCATGTCATTGGACAGCAGCTGGAAACGGTTCGTCGTCGTGACGACCTTACATGTCGGAACAAACGGGAAGTTCGTGATCGAGCCATTCCCCGTCGTGAAGAAAATCATGTTGCAGCCTGCGGCGACCTGTCCCGCGATGCTTTCGAGGTCATTACCGGGGCTGTCCATGAAATAGAAGCCGCCGTCCTTCATCAGTTCACCGTATTCCGTGGCGTAATCAAGGCGAGTGCCTGGATCTTTCTTTCGCGCCGCTCCGATGGATTTGAGATAAATGTTATATAGGCCGCGATATTTGTTACCGCCGGATGGATTGCCTTCAGCGCTCGATCCATGCCACGACGTGCGTTCCTTGAAACGGTCCACTAGTGCAAGAAACTTGCGAGCAACTTCTACGCTGCGCGCCTTCGATAGGACATAAGTCTCCGCGCCGATCAACTCATCGGTTTCAGCAAGGCTGGCCGCGCCGCCGTACCGGACCAATTCTTCCGATATCCAGCCAAGCAGCGGGTTCGCAGAAATGCCTGAGAACGCATCAGAGCCGCCACATTGCAGTCCGATTCTCAAATGGCTGATGGATTCGCTCGTCCGCTGCATCGCATTGACTGCCGGCAGCCAGGAGCGAACAATTGACTCGCCCGTGGCTAGATCCGCTTGAAACGCGCCTTGGAGTGACACGAATTTATGAATCACGTCGTCAATTGGATAGCCGTTGTCGCGCAAGTATGTTTCCACCATGTGATTCGTAACCGCTTCGACGCCGTAATCGACGACCAATACGGCCCCGACGTTGGGGTTTACCGTAAAGCCAGCAAGCGTCCTTAACAATAAGTCGAGATTATTTGGATTTTCAGTACCGCCCTCTGTATGGGCCGCCGGAACGATTCCGTCGATATTCGGGAACTGCTTCATGTCTTCCTGCAGACGACTGGCAAGCTGCTTCACGTAGCTGCCGGTACGCGAGGTTAAGCCAAGCAGCACCACGTAATTGCGTGTACCAACACCTCTGCTTTCGCAGCGGCGATAACCCATGAATGTACGCGTGTCCGGATAAGCTGGCGACGCCGGGGCTGGCTGGAAGCTCGCTTCGTCCAGTACGTAAGGTGGAACGTGATCCGCGAAATTAGGCTCGGCAGGTAGCGGGAAGTTCAGCTGGCGCACCCCCAGTTCACCCAAAACCGCTCTGTTAATAACGTAATGGCCGGGTGGAATCGCCTGTACCGCCACGCCAAACGGAACTTCCCAAGAAAGCAGGTATTCGTCTGGCTCGATCGCCTCCACCGCGAAGCGATGGCCTTCTATGATCGTATAATCTAAAGTCAGCATTTGTCCTTTATATTGGATGATAGAGCCTGCCTCTAACCGGCGAATCGCGATGGCACAGTTGTCCCCCGGCAAGGGAAGTCTAGCTACATCTTCGAACTGGTATACTGCACTCACTGTTTTCACTCACCTTTGCCTTGGAAGATTATGATATGTCAGTTATTCTGCAATCACCACGAATATCCTTTAAAATCACAATTGACTGGCCATATTATGTCCGCCGTCTGCGCCAGCCGAATACACTGATATGGATAATGGCTCTTGTCGACCAGTGGGCCAGAATATGTAGGACAATAAACAACAGTACAAGTGGCTTAAACAAAATCCAGCTGGCAATCCACAACAGTAAGATTTGCCAAGGCTTCATTTTGCGTAATAATTTATTAGGCCACATACAGATTCGATAGATTAAATAATGATGGCGAAGTGATTCCAAATATTCGTCCTGGTACTGCTTCTCATCTGGATTTAATCGGACCGCACTGCGCATATAGGTCTCTTGCAGTTTATGCTCATTACGGTTTGAAGCTGCCCAAGCAAGATACATCAAGACGACAGGATCTTCAGCTCCATAACGGATTGCTTCACGGTCCAATTTTCTTGATTCAACAACTTCACCAAGAAGAGCTTCGATATAACTAAGAACAGCCAGATATTGAGGATTCTCGGATTCCAGCTCTAGGGCAGTCTCTATTTGGACCTTCGCTTCCTTGAATTTGCCCTTCTTGTTCAATTGATTCGCTGCCAAAAAATAATAGTGGGGTTCATACGGATTAATTCGTAGCGCTTCTGGAAGAGCCTCATGAAAGGCCTTCTCATTACTTGTCTCATAATAAACCGAAACACGTACATACCAGCCTAAATGATGCTCAGGATCCCGACTTAATGCTTCTTTCGCCCAATGCTGGGCCTTCTCATAATCTCCTAATAACGTAAGAATCTGAGCATATAAGGCATAAGGATCCGGATCATGCGGATCATCCCGCAGCAGCTTTTCCGTTTCAACCAATGCTTCCTTATAGCGTTTCCAGGCAATTAACTGATAGACGGCGCTGTAGGCTGAAGAAGTTGTTGGGTTCATAGTCTCCATCTTAAACTGTTCCTCCTGCTTAGTCGCCTATTTAATTCCATGCTTCTTCACATAGTCCAGAACGATCTGGTAATCACCGTTCACATCACTGAATGTGGCATAGTTTCTAGCGGTCGAGAACCATTCAATGGTCGTAGCCTTCCGCGCCTTAAGGGATTTACGGAGATCATCCTGCAGGATCGGCTGGATTTCACCCGTTTCAAATGTCCTCTCCATAGCGTAATCCACAGCATCTTTGACGACTTGTTCCAGATCTGCACCTGAGAACAACTTCGTTTCTGCTGCCAGTTTGGACAAATTCAGTGAATCTGTTGGCTTACCTGCAAGCTTCAGTTTGAGTATGGTACTCCGCTCTTCCTCCTCCGGAGGCGGAACGAATACAAGGTGGTTAAACCGACCTGGTCGTCGCAAGGCGGAATCCAGATACCATGGCGTATTCGTTGCACCAATGACAAATACCTGATCATTACCCGATTGCAATCCGTCGAGCTCAGTCAGCAGCTGATTGACAAGCATACGCTCATGATGCTGCCTCATCTGATGTCGACTTCCACCCATTGCATCCAGCTCATCAATAAAGATGACACATGGCTTGTTCTCACGTGCTTTCTGAAATATATCATGCAAATTATGCTCACTTTGACCCACATACATGGATAGAATGGCTTGCAACTCGATATGAATGAAATTCGCGTCAATCTCACCGGCAACTGCACGTGCGAGGAATGTTTTCCCACATCCGGGAGGACCAAACAACAGCAGACTTCCGCCAGCTTCTTTGCCATAGGCTTTGAAGATTTCCGGCTGCTTAAGAGGAAGTATGAAGTTCATACGAATCTTCTTCTTGACCTCTTCGAGACCACCAACATCTTCGAAGGTTTCTTTCGGTTTATCTGATTCAATGAGCGATTGGTCATCCTTGTTGAATTGAATAAGTTTTAACTTATTCTTTCGTCTCTCTGATAATTCATCATGATCTGACAACATGATTCCCTCCTTAACTCTCTATTATAAAAATAGTAGCATATTTACCAGCTCGATACGATACTGTAAATATCCTGTCTATGAAATGATAGAAGACAGTCGATTTCAGTCGACTGCCTCCGTTTACCCTCGAAACAAGAATACTTGCTTTACGTACCTTACAAAATGAACATCCCTATACGATGCCAAACGTTCGTTTAGATTGCGATATTCCTCCAGTTGGTCTGAATGGCGTATACTTCGTTCATCCATCTGCATTTCAAAGTGATGAAGCTCTTTCTCATATTGTATTCTGGCTGCCTCCACTTCCTTCGTTAAGGAATCTAGTTCAGGAATGTAAGCCTGCTTGATCACATTTAACCTTTCCTGTGCTGCGGTTTTATACGTTTGTTCCTCATCGGTTAATTTTGATTTCCGATCCTTATACTTTAACGCAATGGTGGAGATTTCACTGCGAGGAAGGGCTGCAGGAATTTTAGCTCGATACCTGCGTTCGATTTTTCTTTTCCAGTCGACCAGCGCCTTCGCTTGAGAGCGGCTCATGCCGACATGAACCGAACCGCCGTTTTTCAATATCAAATAGGCCCTGTCGATTTGTTTGCGGCCATAAGACTGATTAATCGTAATGTCCAAAAAATCGGCCGGCGTACGAATGCCGTTCGTTCTTAACCGGCGTTTCATCTCATCGTCGATATCCGGAATGTTATCCTGGCTAATCTTATGTTTGATCATTTGTTCTTCCAGCCACGTTTTTTGGAACGAGGCCAGTTTACTGGACAACTCCGTTTTCTCCTCTTGGTCAATGGTCCTTCTTTCGCCAACTAACCTGCTTACCTGGATATGAAGCTCCTTTTCCACCGCTTCCGTTTCTTGCCTTTCTCGATAAGCCGCTTCCTCGAGCCTCTGTACGCTATCGTTAATCAATTCCTCTTCTATTTGACGATAATGTTGCTTGATCTCGTTCAATTCGTTAAGTTCGCTTCTCAATTCGGATAGAGCAAGCTCCAGCCTCTTTGTATTTTCATACGTTACTCTCTTTTCTTGGACGGCGGGAACCTTCCCATAACGCCAGCTTAAAAAGGTCAGTTCCGTTCCAATACCTATCATCGGACAGAAGAGCATCGCTGCGACCGGAGCACGACTGTACAATGCAGCCCCGGCTGACGCTGCTGCGAGTACTATCAGGTAGGAAACGAAACTTTCCTGCAAGAACAGATGCGTTGAACGATGCTTAAGCGGCGTAGCTTCCAACGTAATATGGTCCAAGACCCACGACGCTCCACCGGAATACGAAGTTTCCGGCGGCAATTTAGCGGCGGCAGCCTTCAACGGCTTCCGCTTTAAGAGCCGATCATATAAGTCGGTTAATGAAGTTCGAAATGCTGTGTTTTTAGAGAAGGCCGAGATTTGGATGCTTAAAGGTTGCCTAGCATTATCCTCGGAATCGGGGTCGGGGAGTCTTGGCACCTCCGTTACTTCCATTGTCACGATTGCACGAAAGGAGTTAGCTGACGATCGTACTGCTTCATCTTCCACAATCGCTAGCATTTCGAACGCTCGTGATGCATCCGGATTAACAAAGTCATTCCTTCGGAAGAGGAGGCTTTCCTCCGTCTCTCCAGCTTCAAGTGAATGCCATAACGAGGGATCGGCACAAATTGCTGCGATCGATATCCAAACCACCCAAACCGAAAAGTGATCGATATAAGAGCCGAAATGAAATTCATTCCTTCCCGGGTGCTGATAGTTCCGATGACCGAGCTCGTTGCTTGGCATGCCGTTTAAAGCGGGGACATACATCCCGTCGTAGTCGATCAGAATAATTTCATCCTTGTTGATCACTATATTTCCATGCTGCAAGTCGCCATGCCCAATATTGGCTGAGAGCAGCTCGCGGCTCATTTTTATCCATTTATCGGAGAGTTCTTTAAGCAGGTCGGCACGATGCATATTCCGCTCCATGTAATTGAGCAGCGACTCTCCTTCCACCCACTGCATTTTCACGACCGGGAACCAATGGCCATTAATGTTAATGCCCTCGGAAAGGTATTCGAAAGGAACGAGATAAGGAAGAGGATGGGAGCGTAAATGCAAGCTGATGGCATCGTATCGGATCTTCTGATCTTTTACATTATTGGTGAAGCACCTGACCGCCCACTCTCGCTCACCGCATTTCAGTTTGTACACGCTGGCGAAGCTTCCCGATATCGGACGGGGCAGGCCGAGTTTATCCAATTCTGGGAAGCCGGCCTGCAGCTCAGCGTCCTTGAAACAAATACGCGGATTTTGGATGGCTTCCCTATAATCCTGCGGAGTGGGCCAGAACATCGCCTCACTTCCCTTTTACCAGTTTTAAACGAATGAACGTAATGTCATCGTTTCTTAGATAGAAATTGCCTTCACGGTGAGGCCGACGTCTTTCTTCATGCACGAGATGGTTAAAGTCACGCTCGCCAGCTAGCGTATTTATTAGCTTTATCACGCTGCGGTCTTCCTTGTAACGAGTCAACAGCCAACAGGCTAGGGCATCGGTCATCAACCAGAACGCGTCTCCCGCTTCGGCGTTACCGCTCCATTCGTGAACAAATGCTTGAAGCTGGGTGTTATTGGCCGTGTTACTCGAGATGAGAACAGGTCGGCGCCCAAAATCAACGGATGAGCTTAAAGGAAATGAGGCGATCATCGCGTCCCCTCGAACATGAAAAATACAGCTGTCGCCGACCGCTATCGCGTCAAATGCTGCGGACTCGGCATCCATCGCAAATCGGAACGTGATCCCGGCTAATGTGGAAAATGCCCCGCTGTTGAGCTTCTCTTGTGCATACCAGGGGAGACTCTTGCCGCTGGTTTTTTTCTGCCATACTTTCGATAATGGGGAGACTGATTTATGGATCTGCTTACCACCGAATCCAAATCTGCCAAAGCAATAACCGCTTGCGAGCAAATTCGCCCACAGTTCAGCATAGGAGGACTCACTGGCCCCATCCGCTATGGCGAATCTACAGATTGTTGTCTCCTTGTGAATATGTGTGCTGCTATGGGAGGCATCCTCGTATTCATCGCTGCGATTTCCTGCCTTCGGCAATATAAAACATTCGCTCTCGATTCTCATACCTGAGGCCCTACCTAAGATTGGCAGGACGCGTTCCGATGTCTAGCGCCTGGATAACGAGCGTTAAATCCGCATTGAGCACAAAACCTCTCGCTCCATCCGAAAGATTCAAGTCATATTCCTGATTGGCGACTCGGATCATAAAGGGCGTCAGCGGACTTGAGCCTTCGTAAAGCACCCTGGAATAGGCGTCCGGCAGCGCATCCGCGGTTTCCGGAAAGCGGAGCTCCACCGCGCTCGGACTATCGGAAATGTGTAGGTTAAATAGCAGTACATTGCCATCATCCGTCGATAGCGCTCGTAGTTGTTCCATTTCAGGTGTCGGATCTCCGTCGGTCGATTCCCCGTCCGTGATATGAATGACAACCGGCGGAAAACAATGCGTGTACTCATTGATCCATTGCGTCAGAACGGTATGAGCCGTTCTCATCGCTTCGCACATTGGCGTGCCTCCGTTTGCTACGGGCTCAAACCAAACCGGAAACTTGACGAGTTGTTCAACCAGTCCGCCTGCCCCATCCGGCACTTTTTTATAACGCTTATCCAGCTTTGACGGGTTATCGGCAATTTCGCTAATCTGCACGATTTCTTTCCCCGCTAAAACACCTCCGAATGCCGGACCGACACCGGCGCCATAGCCAATGACGCCAACATGATAATAATCGCGAATCCCCTCTGATTTCGCGCACTTGATAACGAGATTTTGCAATAACCGGTTGATAGCATCCGAAACGCTTTCGGCCTTGGTGCTTGCTCCGAACGGATCAGACATCGATCCAGATTGGTCGATCATAAACAAGATACACGACGGATTCGAACGGCTGATTTCAGCTGAATACATACGCTCACCCCTCACAATAGGTACATGTTTATTCCTATTCGAACGGGGACAAAGTATTGACAATAAAAAAGAAGCTGTCGCAGAAGAACTGCGACAGCTTCTTTAGGAACTGCCTTACGGCTGGCTCTTTCCTAAGTACATCCCATAATCTAAAATGACTTTGCCAGATTCATCAGGACTAGTGAAACGAGGATGGTTATATCGTTCAAAAAAATACTGCCACTTCTCTGACTTCCCCGGAAAATCTTCACGAAAATGGCTCATTTGATTCTCCTGTAATTTAGCCATGCATCTATTGTGAGGTTCTTGCCCATACAATTCTCCATTATTCGAATCTCCATAAATCCAGCAAATCCCAACATCGCTTTCTGGTAAATCAATAAAGTCAAAGTTTTCAGGTACACGCGTATCTACCGGGAATAATAAGCCAATCCAGTATTGAAAGCTGTTTGCTGTGTCAGAGCAACCCATAAAACCAAGATAACCATTTTCAATTTCACGAGAGACACCTAATCGTTCAAGCTCCGAAAACCAACCATTTTGAAACCACTCCCCCCACTTATGCCCAAAACTTCCTTCAGCATTTCGATCAAGATCGGTATAGCATTTGCCTATGAAACGAAGGGAAGGTACATGTTCTTTATAAACGTTTATGATTTCGGCTCCCATTTTTTTAGCCTCCACTATACATTGATTTACATTTAATATTCCATTTCAGGCCCAAATACTCCTGCATCCACGGATTCCCGAATAATAGGTTTCCAGATTCTCTCTATCTCTATCCTTTCTTTTTCCTCACCTACTTTTTGTGGTAAAATATAAGTTCTGAATGAAAGTAAGAGGAGAGATTCATAGCATGGAAACGAACGTCCCGACGACGGCAAGTCGTTCTGTCGAGAGAACTTCCCGCAAATCAAAGCCATCCGTCCCGATGTTTCTTGCAGCATGGGTGCTGCTGATCAGCTGTGGCGTAGTAGGCACAGTATGGTATACCGGCCAAGTGAAGGCCAAATTAACGCAAGACATCAGCGCACAGACGGCGCAGCAGATTACGGTGATGCAGCAAAATTACGATGCACAGCTAAAGCAGATGCAGTCCGAATTTTCAGGCGAGCTGAATAAGGTGCAAGGTAAGGTCGACGCACTTAACGAGCTCTTAGAATTTACTAAAGATAATACAAATTCCAAAACCGATAACAGTAACAAGCTGTTCACGCAGCTAAGCGAGGTAAAGAAGAAGCTGGCCGAACTGCAAAAAAGTTTGGATGTGCTGAAATAATGAGGTTGAATATTAAGCAAGTCAACCGGTTCTGCCTCATGGCGTGTGCACCTTTCATCGGACTATTCATTTGGCTGATGGCCGCGGATCTATCCATCACTCTCCCGGACAGCTCTTATCCGAAGCTTGCCTTAACGCATGCAACTGTTCCAGAAGATACCGCGAAGCTGACCGCAGGCTTGGACCAAGCGAAGCAGAAGGCTCTCGTCACGGCTAAGTCACTCAAGAAATCGATTCAACTCTATACGACCACGGGCAAAAACATGACCGCCATCGTTTCGATCGCCCTCGCACAGGCAGATAGGCCCTATCGGATATATGACCGACGCATTACGCGAAAGATCGGTACCCCGGCGCAGCAGATCGAGTCAGATCATGTCCGCGCTCAGCTTTTTGTCATCCATGCACAGCACTTCAACGGCTACGCATTGAAGGTTAAACTGAAATCGCCTGAAGCGATGAAAATGGTACTCGGTCAGGACAAGAATGGCGGAGCGGAGACGACGCTCTCTGCCGTCGGTCGCTACAATGCCATTGCAGGCGTAAATGCCGGCGGCTTCGCAGATGATGGCAGCAAGCGATATCCACTCGGAACCACAGTGATGAACGGCAACTATTTGAACGGTTTTGCTCCCTCTTTCAAGGATTTGTTCTTTGTCGGGCTAAACGATAAGTTAGAACTAATCGGAGGCAAATATAGCAGCAAATCGCATCTGGACAGCGAGAATCCGAAATTCGGTGCTTCATTCGTACCGGTGCTCTTGCAAAATGGCAGATCACTACCGATCCCCGACAAATGGCAGACTAGTCCGCTGCGCGCTCCTCGGACCATTATCGCTAATTATAAGGACAACCAGCTGCTCTTTCTCGTCATCGACGGACGCAATGAGAATGGTAGTTCTGGCGCAACCCTTCAGGAAGCGCAGCTGATCCTTCAGCGGTACGGCGCGATTGATGGCTATAACTTAGACGGCGGAGGCTCGTCGACACTCGTCTTCAATGGTAGAGTCGTGAATCACCCGTCTGACGGACGGATGCGACCGGTTCCGACCCATTTTCTATTTTTCAAATAAGACAATGCAAATCAAACAGGCTGCCGCTCGGCAGCCTGTTTGATTACGCGTTTATTTTACACTTCGATCAAAGCGCCTCTTTTCTCAAGTGATTGCTTTATTTCTTCAACTACTCTCTCCGACCCTGGGATTGGTTTATCTAAGAGTCGCTCTAATTCGATTTGAAGCAGCTTGATGTAGGCACAATCCAATGCTTCGGCTTGGGGAAGCTCGATGTCCGGATGAACTCCAACGCCTTCCCAATTTGTCTTCGTTATAGGATTAATTGCTCGTCCACTTGGAATAAACATTTCAAACTCGCGGTTGATGCGATGCATTTGACCGGGATGCGCTCCTCCACCAGTACGTTCTCCCACTACTTTCACTCGGCCTAACGCCTGCAAGTTGAAAGCAAATTCTTCCGCTGCTGAGTCAAATCATTTTTTCTCCAATATAGATCATTTAAGTGAGTTGGCTCTGGTTCGAGTAAATAACTCGTGAGGAAAGCAACCATGAACGGAGATCCTCCGAAGTTGCTTCGTATATCGATAATCATACCCGTTGTATTTGCAAGAAACGTCATTGCACTTGCCGCTGTATCCCCAGCCAGTTCAGGCGGCATAAAGGGTTGCTCCCCCTCTACTGCCACAGTCTCTTTACGCCTACCAACACACCCCTATCAAATTCCATTTTATATATATCAGGCTTTGAAGTCTCTAATAGAAAGTCATAATCATACTTACTGTCAAAATACCTCATCATTAATGTCATGACCATCCCATGCGTGCCGATAACGATTTTCTGGCCATTATATTTTTCAATAATGTCGACAAGTGCGCCAATGGAACGATTCATACACGCCTTACTGGATTCGCCTCCAGGTAAGGATAAATCAGGATCATCGAACATCTTCTCTATGATTTGAAATAACTCTTTATCAGTCATGGCACCATTAACATGTGAGAATGTCATCTCACGCAATTCTTCATACTCAATTATTTCTTTCTCATAGGTACTAGCTAATTCTTCAATTGTCAGCACAGCTCTCCGATACGGGCTAGAAATGAATGTATCAATACTTTCATCTTTGAGCATTTCAGTAATTCTTCGTGAATCAGCCCACCCTTTTTGTGTAAGTCCTCGTGTTCGCTCATTAGGATCTGTTATCGGTGATTCACCATGCCTTACC
Organism: Paenibacillus sp. N22P23; assembly: GCF_059383735.1. NCBI lineage: Bacteria > Bacillati > Bacillota > Bacilli > Caryophanales > Paenibacillaceae > Paenibacillus > Paenibacillus sp. N22P23. The sequence continues at coordinate 978,698 of NZ_JBXENT010000001.1, read as the reverse complement.
ATGTAAATATAGGTTTTCATAGGACCTCCCGTGATCTTGCGATTTTACTCCAACTAATTATGGCACAACAATTCTCGTCTGGCACTCCTCATCTTACATTCGGCGAAAATCTAACGAACCGTAGAGGCCTTATTAGGTCGAATTTCGCGGCTTCGAGAATCTAACGAACCGTAGAGACGTTATATGGGGATAATCGGCTCCCAAAGACCCCCATACCATCAAATAGAGCCCCTACGGTTCGTTAGAATATTTTCGGAGCCATAAATGGACAAATAAGCGCTGTACGGTTCGTTAGAGGCGATAAACAGAAAAAGCCCCCAAACAGGGGGCTTTTTCAACAATCTGAAAGCGACTATTCGCTTTTCTTTTTTATTTCACATGTGATCGATGCAGATAGGCATTCATATCATAAAAGCTGCTTTGGCTGTAACGTTTATAGAAAGCTTCATCCATCGCTAGTGTATCTTCGAAGCGAACAAGCACAGGCACATCATCGGCGGAAAGATGAGCGTTGTGGGCGTATTCCTCGCGAGAATCTAAGATAAGTGCGTGTGCGAACTCGGCTGCTGCTTCGAACATTTTCCCTTGTTTCCACAAGATCATGCCCAGTGTGTTACGGGCAAGCGCCCAATTGGGCTTCAGTCGCACGGCTTCTCTAGCATCTGCTTCCCGGTGATGAAGATAAAATCCACCTTGCTGGAGTGCACAAAGCGCAACGTCAAGATGCGACTGGGAGGCATGGTCCGGGTTATTATAATCAAACCCGTTTGGATCATCAAACACTTCGTACGAAATATTGCCTTCCCAGTAATATTGAACATTGCTAAGGTTTTTGAATTCCCAGTGCGTGAGAACTTGAAGCTCCGGTGAAGAAGGTACGGCGCTTAACGAGAGATGACCGAGCGGATGACGAATAAATTGCCGGCGCTCGAAGATTATCGTACCGCCCTGTAGGGATACAAACCAATTATGGGACGGATTAGGACCTAGCAGCAGCTCGAAGATTTTCTGCGGTGTTTCGATAAAACCACGCTTGGCGACACGCATCATTTCTTCGCATGCGTCTTTAGGTGAATTGGTGTGTTCAAACACTTGGCGTGAGAGCGCAAAATCGAAACTCTTATCCGCAAAAGGCATCTTCTCAGCGAAACATTCCACGTAATCAAAACGCGTGTCAATACCAGCCCCTGAACGATGGGAGTTATGGGATAGAAAAGGCTCCGTCACCGTATTCGCGCGGGAAAACGGATTTGATCCGCCGCCAATATCGAGGACTAACTCTCCGGGCTGTATATCAAGTATTTGGGCAAGGAGTTCATCATTTAATACGGGAAACACGTTGCCAAATGAATTCTTCAGAGGTATGCTGCGTGTGTACGCACCTATATTTATGCTCAGCAGTTGATTGAAATCCAGATAATTACCTCCTTGAGAAGGGATGATCATACTTTTCCAATACCTTACTTTATATTCAAAAAACCTCCCAATATGCCGCTATTTCCGCGACTCCTACTGGCTGCTACAAGATTAGAATATAATATAATTCCAATTCCAATGTCCCCTGACAGAAATCGGTTTCGGATTGACCCATGCATATCAGTTTGACGGCCAATAATTCGGATACAACTACTGTAATAGAGGAATTCGGACCCACTTCAAAGGTTTCTGCTGCCTCAATGCCCATGAGAAGAATCATATGCATGGTACAATGTTTGCTGCTATTCACCAATGTGATTGTGCCCGATGGGAGATGATTGGAGTCTGGTAAATAGCTAAAATAGGTTCGAGGAGTCATGCTATCGCAAGCTTGCTTAATCGGCAGGCATTTGGCAATACATACCAGCCTTCTCATTTTCAACGGCCTTTTGTGATGGCATCGTTTCTTTAAAGGTCTAGTCGTATGACACTTGGACATTTCTGCTGCCATCCCCCTCCTACGAACCTCTCTTTCTTATCATATGGATTCCATAAACAATGTGCTTCGTGGTAAACAACCAATTTGATTGAACGATGCTAAAGTTAGGATAATAACCATCCCGATCTAGGTCATAGATTCATATGATGGAAGAGATAGAATCGAAGGGTCGGTGAGATCGAGTATGTGCACGACATCCACAGGAACAGCTGTTTTTAACTTTTGTAAAACTACGCCTGAAAAACAGATTGTCAATCTCCAACAATGCAATCCTATTTACCTGCCCTGTCCAAGCGACGAGACGCTTTTTTTTCGAAATTTAACAAGCATGACGACTAGGGGTTCATTTACAGCTATTAATAATAGTTTACACTGTACGATAAATCTAACTTTTGTAGATAATGCTCTCTCTAATTCCGTTACCCTACTTCCTGGTCGTTCCATCACATTTTTCTTTGAAAATTTGACTGGCATTACGATCGGATGTGCTGCTGCTGATCCTACACCTGAAGCATTCTGTACCGGCAGCTTATTATTAGATTTGCATTATTGCGTAGAATGTTCAAATTATTAGTACGCGTTCCGTTTCAGGCAGCACAAAGAGAGTGCAATCTGGCATCAGCTCGCACTCTATCTACATAATCAACTTAATTACTACTTGGATAGAATACGAATCGGTTCTCCAAGTAGATAGGCTTCAATATCTTGAACGATATCTCTATAAAATGCCTCATAACTTGCTTGTGAAACATAGCCAATATGAGGCGTAGTTAGCAAGTTCGGGAGCGACCGGAACAGATCGTCTTTCGGCAGCGGTTCCACTTCGAATACATCTACTGCAGCGCCGGCGATCCAGCCGCTCTGTAAGGCTTCCGCAAGTGCTGCTTGATCGACGATCGGAGCTCGGGATGTATTGATCAGAAATGATGTAGGACGCATACGTTTAAGTTCTGCAGCATTAATAAGCCCTCTAGTCCGGTCGCTCAATACAAGATGAATCGATACGAAATCGCTGTTTTCCAGCAGTTCTTCCTTGGAAGCAGCTAATCTCACCTCTGCCTCGTCAGCTCGCTGCTGCGTCAAATTCTGGCTCCACGCCATCACATCCATGCCGAACGCTTGTCCGAATTTTGCGATCTGGCTGCCTAGTTTACCAAGCCCAAGTACACCAAGCGTCTTGCCGTACAAATCTACGCCGATGGTGCTTTGCCATTGTCCGCTTCGGATTGCATGGTGCTCCTGTACGATATTTCGGGCTAGGCCTAGCAATAAAGCCCATGTAAGTTCGGCTGTTGCATTTCCGGCGCCACCAGTCCCACAAACGATAATGCCTTTCGATGCCGCCGCATCTAAATCGATCGAAGCATTGCGCATACCCGTTGTAACAAGCAGCTTCAAGCGAGGAAGCCTAGCAAGAAGAGAAGCACGAAACGGTGTCCTCTCTCGCATAATGACAACGATCTCACAATCGGCTATTAGCTCGACCAGTTCATCCTGTTGATCGATATGCCGAGTGATGCTTTTAACCTCCACACGATCCAGAATCGGCGACCAGTCGGCAGCAGTCATCGCCACTTGCTGGTAGTCATCTAGTATCGCACAGCGAAGCTTCTTCATCGTAATACCTCCTTATACTCGCCAAAAAGTCGAACAGTCCGCCTTATCCATCCTATTAAATTCGATGATTCTCTCGAGCAAATCGTAATCAACCGGACGATCCCACTGAATTCGAAATAACAGCTTCGTTTGATCATAACCAGCCTGCTTAATCGAATCCGCAAACTGATTCATCCCTGCCTTCTCGGGAGCTACGGCCAAATGTTGTTTGGATATGCTAAAGCCAATAATAAAGGTGCCATGATCGGTATACATCGGCTGTTTCCACGCGAATTTTGGCTCTAGGTCTGGAAATTTCTCAGATACCCACAGTAAAACTTCTTCCGTTCGAGCCCGGTGCTCCGGGTGATCGATTCCATTTAAATAGTCAGCAAATACTTCCACGTTGTTCCCTCCCAGAATAGATGAATCCATATCCTCTCATTATTCACGGAAACCACGCTGTGAAACACGGTTTCTCCGAATTTCTTTAGATCGTGTCCCACTCCACATCGAGCAGGTAACGTGCCGCCGGTGAAAGGCGCTTATACGTTTTGACGCGGATATACTCCTTGGCATTCAAATGTCCGGGTGATTGATGCTGATCTCTCGCCATATAGAAAGGATGCACGGCTCTGCGTGTTCCTATTGTTCTGTTTCTTGTCCCCCCATGCCACAGATGGCTAACCATAACTGCAACGGAACCTGCAGGTGCGATCAATTGAATCTCATCCGGATGAGTCTCAAGTGCCTTGCCGCTTTCCCAGTCCGTAACGGGATTAATCCCCGAGCGATGCGTTCCCGGTACAACGCGAGTCGATCCGTTCTCAAGTGTAAAGTCATCCAGCATCAACACACACGTCACGGCATTGATGAGACCTCCCGGGGCACAAGGCCAATCGCTGTGCAAGGATTGATGTCCTTCTCCGTGTACGGCATCACGTCCGTTCAAGGTCACAAATTTGAACTCCCGATTGATCAAATATGCGACGGATGCAACTACTTTCGGCAGCGTATATACCCCATCGAAGACAGGACCTTGATTTTCCAAATCAAACAGCCTTCTCGTTCCGGCTTCACGTTGATGTGCAACGGTCCCCGCAACTTTGGCCATGAGCTCCTCATACGTCTCCCTTAGTTCCTCCAGCCATACTTCGTCGATCAATCGTTCGAAGACCAAATAACCTTGTTCATCGAGCGTCTGCCTCTCCTCAGCACTGAGTGTGTCAGCAGTAACGCCAAGCTCTTCTAGCATCTGGTGCATATCCATTCGGGCATGTCCTCCTTATGCTTCTTTGTTTTACATTACTAGTATAGGTGATCAGACATCTGTTTGCAGGATTTTATTGGAATATACAGACTAAAATGTTCTGAACTAGACGTAGAAACATACGAATAGAAATGGACGCTTTGTGAAGGAGGAGATTCATGTATTCCTTAGCTTGGCTGATTCTGACTGCCGTGCTCGTACTGATCGAGCTGCACACGGGAACGTTCTATTTTCTACTCCTAGCTGCCGCATCCATCCTCACCATGATAGCCGCACTTGCCGGATTCCCGGTCCTGGTTCAATGTTTCACGTTTGTCGCCGCAATTGCTCTTATGTATCTCTTCCTACTGCCACTCCTGCGCAAATTAATCCCCTCCACATCGAAATCCATGATTCCGCAACTCTCAGACTATTTGGTGGGACAAGAAGCGTTTGTCGTTCAGACCATTACTCCGGATGAAGCCGGTTTGGTCAAGCTGCATGGTGAAATTTGGTCCGCAGTAGCTAATGAAAGAATTGATGAAGGAAGTAAAGTAACCGTCACTAAGGTTAGCGTAACCAAACTATTCGTGACAAAGGAGTAGATGCAGATTGGTCGGTATTATTGTATTTATCGTGATTTTGGCCGTAGTTGTTGCGATTGTTATCAAAGGGATTCGGATTATTCCACAGCAAACCGTAGCTATTGTAGAGAGACTGGGCAAATACAATAAAACGCTTCATGCCGGGGTGAATTTGATCATACCGGTCATTGATAAGATTCGACTTCGCCATGATCTTAGAATTCATCAGGAAACGGTGCCTTCGCAATCCGTCATTACGAAGGATAATGTCGCGATCGGTATAGAGCTTGCGACATTCTTCAGTGTCGTTGATCCTAAGCTCGCGACTTACGGAATTGCCAATTATGTTGGAGGTATACATAATATTGTCGCATCGGCGCTGCGTGCGACGATTGGCAAGATGGAATTGGACGAAATTCTCTCCAACCGCGATCGCATCCAAACGGATCTACGGCTGGTACTCGATCAGGCATCGGAGAATTGGGGCGTGCGCATCGACCGCGTCGAAGTGCTGCAATTAGCTATTCCTGCCGATATTCAGAATTCGATGGAGAAACAAATGCGAGCCGAACGTGAGAAGCGCGCTATCATCCTGCAAGCCGAAGGTGAGAAGCAATCAACGGTATTGCGTGCTGAGGCGCAGCAAGCCGCTGTCGTCCTTGCTGCAGAAGCGGAGAAACAGCGACAAATCTTGGATGCGGAAGCTAAGCAAAAGGCACAGGAGCTGGAAGCGATCGGGAAGGCGGAAGCAATTAAGCATGTCGCAAACGCAGAACGGACAAGAATCGAGGCGATTAAAGCAGCTGGTCTGGATGCGCAAATACTAGCTTACAAATCTTTCGAAGCTCTCGGTCAGATGGCGGAGGGTAAAGCAACCACCATCTTTATCCCAACAGATGCAGTGAACGCGCTGGGTTCAGTCGGAATGATCGGCAAAATATTTGATATTACCAATCCCAAATAAGTGATGTGTACACTCACCTCCCCATTCCATGTTAAAGGCTACCGATTAACAATCGGTAGCCTTTTCCTATAACCCCTTACTAGTATAAAGGATCACCTGGAGTAGCATAATATGGAAAAATCAAGGGAGCTGTGATGACTTGATCTCCTCTCGAAATCCTGTTTCCTATCCCCGGGAATCGATCAGCGCCGACTTGGCCGAGAATGAAGCGCTGCTTCGGCAACTATTCGAGCACTGCGCTGACATCATCTTTCAGCGGGTTGAATTGTCCGACACGTGTACGATTCTCATGGTCTACGTTGACGGTATGATCGATAAGAACGAAATCAAATCGCCGCTCTTTCAATCATGGCTATTAGAGAAAAGCGGTACCCGTGTCGGCAAAGAAACGGTCGACTTCCCGATCTTGAAAGAGCATTTTGCTATCGTTCGTCCAATCCAGAACGAAAGCCGTTTACAAGACATCGTCGAATCGATCCTGCGAGCATGCCTGGTTGTCTTCGTTGAAGGCGAGCCGGAAGCGATTATTCTGGATATGTCCGGTTCCGAGCACCGCGGAGTCGAAGAGCCGGCCAACGAGGTGGCCGTCCGCGGACCCAGAGAAAGCTTTAACGAGACGCTTCAAACCAATACAAGTCTCTTGCGTCGAAGAATTCAATCGCCAAAACTTAAGTTTGTCTCCGTCACACTTGGAACGTTTTCCAAGACTAGAGTCATCATTGCCTATGTAGAAGGAAAAGCACGTCCGGACTTAGTGGAGCTGGTCAAACAGCGCATGTCTGACATTCAAATGGATATCGTGCTGGAGTCTGGATATATCGAAGAATTCATTGAAGACACATCATTCAGTCCTTTCCCGCAAGTCATGAATACTGAGCGACCGGATATCGTGGCAGCAAGCCTGATGGAAGGGAGAGTCGCGATTCTAACAGATGGAACGCCTCTGGCTCTAATCGTTCCGATCACGTTCTGGACGGCATTTCAAGCCGTCGAGGATTATTACGAGCGATTCATCTATGCCACGCTGGTTAGGTGGACCCGTTTTATTCTGTTCACCATTTCCTTGTACCTGCCCTCCATGTACGTCGCAATTACGACGTTCCATCCGCAGCTGCTTCCGACGAACTTCTTGCTGAGCATCACATCAGCTCGCGAAGGCGTTCCGTTCCCGGGCGTCATCGAAGCGCTTCTAATGGAGTTTCTGTTCGAGGGCTTACGCGAAGCTGGCGTGCGCCTGCCCAAAGCCGTAGGCTCCGCCGTCAGCATCGTCGGTGCCCTGGTTATCGGGGAAGCCGCAGTACAAGCGGGAATCGTGTCGGCGCCGATGGTCATCATCGTATCCTTAACCGGAATCGCGTCCTTCGCTATTCCCCGTTATAACATGAGCATCCCTTTCCGTATTCTTCGGTTTCCGCTTCTTCTTATATCCGGAGCGCTTGGCTTGTATGGAATCGCCATGGGAACACTCATTATCTTAATCCACATGGCTAGATTGGAGTCGTTCGGAGTTCCCTATTTATCCCCTATCGCTCCCTTTCAGCCGGATCAAATCAAGGACGTGCTCATACGCGTTCCCTGGTGGAAGAAATTTTCAATGAAAGCCTCAATTATCAGAAAGCCTACACGGAGGTAATATGCGGAGCAAACGACTTGGCTTACTGGCAGCCATCATTTGCCTGCTTCTATTAACCGGATGCTGGGATCGTCGTGAATTGAACGACCGGTTATTCGAGCTTGGTTCCGGTGTCGATCGGCTTGAGAATGGAAAGCTATTGCTGATCGGACAATTCATGGTTCCAATGAAGTCCGGAGAAGCCAGCGGTGGAGAGAAACAAAGTTACTTAATTGAAACGGGTATCGGATCGACTGTGTCTGACTGTCTCTTGGATTTGCAGTTAAAGCTGTCGCGAAGAATAACCCGCGGGCATCGCAATAACATCTACATCGGAGAAGAGATGGCAAAGTCCGGCATCGCGAATCTCATGGACTCGGTAACTCGGGATCCCGACAGCCGGCTCAAATCGGATATTTGGGTCGTAAAGGGGGGAACTGCCCTTGCGTTTATGCAAATGTCCTATCCGCTTGAGAAGATGCCTGCAATAGCCCTATCTAAATTAAGACATAGTCTTGGTAAGAGAACCGGCAATTCGTTACTGGAGCTGCTAATCGAACAAAACGTTGAAGGAAGCGGTCCGACCCTTCCTGCCGTAGAAATCATATACGATGCGAAACTCCAAAAGAAAACGATTCAATTATATGGCCGTGCGGTATTTAACCGCAAAGAGCAATTAGCCGGTTATTACGATAGGCAGGAAGGTGCTTATCGATTATGGGTGACTGGTCAAACGGATAGTATTCCAATCTCGGTAGCCTTGTCGAATAGAAAAGGAACGTTTAATGTGAGTGTCCGAAACCCAAATAGTAAAGTGCATACCACAGTTGAAGGCGACAAAGTGGAAATTGAAGTCGAATTGAAAGGCAACGGAGTCGTTCTTGAGAGCATTCCGGCATTAGATCTTCGAAATCCCGATAATCTCCGCTTATATGAAGCAGAGCTGAACCATCATATCGAGAAGGCCGTGTTACAAGTGGTTCATAAAGCGCAAAAGCAGTTCAAAGTCGATGTGTTCCATTTTGGAAAAGCACTCAATCGACAGCATCCCGCAGATTGGGCAGCATGGAATGACAGATGGGAGCAATCGTTTTCCGATGCGAAAATTACCATTCATTCGCATGTGAAGATCAGGCGAATTGGACTACAAGGGCCGCCTCCCAATATCGACTAATACGCAAGGAGCCGTAGAATGAAGCTGACGAAATATCAATTGTTTTGGCTGATGTTTACGATGGAAATCGGCATGACAATCATGCTAGCGCTCGGCCCGACATTCCAAGAGGCCAAACAAGGTGCACCGCTCGCCATGGTCCTGGCTGGCGTGGCGTCCTTGCTGGTTACTTATATAGCGATTAAGCTAAGCCTTCTCTACCCAGAGAACACATTCGTCGAATATGTCCCGAAAATAATAGGAAAATGGTTGGGTAAAACGATCATTTTCTTATACCTGCTTGTATGGATTGTCGTAGCCGGAATCATTCTGCGCCAGTATGCGGACTTCGTTCATATGGCCTTGTTCGTGCTGACTCCTTTATGGGTCATCATTTTGTTTATCTTGCTGGTCATCTTATACGCGGTGCACGGAGGTATCCATATCATCGGACGCTGCAGCGAAGTCATTGGACCTATCATCATCTTTAACATCTTATTGTTCAGGATCCTATCTCTTAAAGATTTACACCTAGAGAGTCTCCTTCCTCTCAAGCCTACAGAGGGCTGGATGCCGGTGATAACAGGAAGCGCACCGGCGGCTTCTTTCATGAGCGAATCGGTCATGATCGTGATGTTGGTCGCTTTTCTTGCGGATAAAAAGAAGGCGGTATCCTCCGGTTTATGGAGTGTGGGAATCGCGGGGATCATTCTATTGAACGGTGTCATCGACACGTTGATGATGATGGGCAACATCGTTCCAGGTAAGCTAGTGTATCCCGTCTATTCCATCAGTCAATACATTTCCGTCATGGAATTCGTTCAAAACCTCGATATTTTCCTAGTCGTCGGGATGAGTTTTACCGTTTTCATCAAAGTAAGCCTCTATGTGTTTATGGCGAGCTACGGAACTGCTCAATTGTTTCACTTCCGCAAATGGCGATATATGCTTTGGATCGTCGGCGTTCTCGTCTTCGTCGTCGCCCTGTTCCCTCGTAATGTGGACGAATCCCAAGTCATCTTTACTGCATTCTGGAAAAATGTCATTTTCCCCATATTCCTCATCGGTATCCCGCTGCTGTTATGGATGATCGGCAGTGTCAGAAAACGTTTATCCAAGATTTAATCAAATCAATTAGTTTGTGTTAACTCTACTTGTTGTTCATCGATAATGATGGAAAATCAATACCCCGTTTGATATAATTCCATAAAATGGAATGGTAGAATGGGGCTGATTTTCATGAACATTTTGTTTGTTTGCACAGACAACTTTACTCGAAGTGTAATAGCCGAATTTTGTATGAAGGATTATCTTCGAAGAAACCATATCACTTCAATTAATGTCGCTTCGGCTGGAATTCGAGCTGACAGTGATATTCGTAAGTACTCAACGATTCATTTCGATATCATGAAAGAGTTGAATATAGACACATCCGACTTCAAAAGAACACAATTTGCCGAAAGCTGCTTTCAAGAATTTGATGTCATTATTGCGATGAGCGAGCTTCATAGAGATTATATCCAAGAGAAATATAACCGCGATGTTCCCTTATTCAATGAAGTGTATAACGGTCAGAAAACAGCCGTGACTATTGGAGCACCTGACAGTGAAGATTTCACGGAACAAATGCATCGTTTGGTTACCTATTTCAATGAAGCAATGTCCACCATAGTGCAGCATTTAGACAAAAGAACCGCTCTTTAGAGAGCCGCAATCCTCAACTTACATGCCGCGAAAATCTAACGAACCATAGAGACCTTATTTAGCCGTATTCCGGGGCTTCGAGAATCTAACGAACCGTAGAGGCCTTATTTGGGGATAATCCGCTCCCAACTACGCCAAAACCGTCAAATAGATCCCCTACGGTTCGTTAGAATTTGTCCAAGGCCATTAATGGGCAAATAAGCGCCGTATGGTTCGTTAGCGCATTCCAGAGACTTTAAAGGCTTACCCTCATCGTCCAAGAAGTTCCGCTCATTCCGCTATACTCAAATCCAAGCTTCTCGTATAGCCGAACCGCAGCATGATTGTCAGGGTCAACACTTAATGAAAGTGATCTATAACCGTCTGATTTAGCTAGCAGCATGATCTCGTTCATTAGTATTTTACCTACTCCCTGTCCTCTAGCATCAGGCCGTATTGCGATTCCTATTTCCGGTGTTTCACGATCTACGAATCCATATCCTTTGTCTGATTCATCGAACAAGCGATACCAGACTGCCCCTACCGGTTTGGTATCGTTCCATGCGATTAAAGCTCGATCTCCGCTTCTGCCCCATCCCTCGCTATATTTCCTGATCGCAGGCGCATTCAGAAGCTCGTGTTTAGGCGGCTTGCCCTCTAAGATATGAATCGACTCATAGTGCATATCCATGAAGAAATCATATTCTTCCTGCTCCATCGGTTTTACAAGAATCATAGAATCTTCCTCCAATCTTCACTAATCTTTATTTAGCCGTGTCCGCGCGAAAGCTTCACGATAGGCGGTTGGCGTCACGCCGGATAATCGTTTGAACCATTTTGCAAATTGCTTGTCATCAGTAATGCCAACCTGCACAGCCACTTCTTTAATGTGAAGCTTGGAATTTGCCAGTATCTCTTTCGCTGTCTCCAGCTTGATGTGGTGAATATAGGTTAAGAGGCCGGAACCGAACTTCTGTTTGAACATCCGAGAGAGGTAATCTTTGTTATAGCCCAGATGGGAGGCAATTCGCTCTACTGAAATATCGCGATCGAGTGCATGAAGTCGCGTCCACTCCAGCAATTGAGGCAGCCTGGGATCCATCGCTTCCAATTCATTCGAATGTTCCAACTGCTCTGCCAACTCAATCAGCAAGCAGGTCAGGAAATAGTCCCCCGCTCGCGGGATCCGATAGCCGCCATTGGCTGCATGGAGTAATTGCCTTGCTAATATATGGACTCGGCTCTGATTCGAGCATCCCGCATATCGGGGCACGAGGCGCAGCGGATCATTCCCTTGTGCATCAGGCAGATGAAAATGAAACCAATAAAAAGATACGCCCGGAGACGAAAGCCGATAACCGCGATGTCGTTCACCAGGCATCAGGAATAGGATATCTCCTGCTTTCACCTCGTACATAAGGCCATCTGCCTCCAAGAAAACAACTCCGGTAACGCCAATGATCAGCTCGTAATCTGATATCGTTCGATCCGTATGGGACCATGCTTCATCAGACATAAACTGGCCGCCCATGACAAGTCGATAGGGTTCATGTAAATAAAGGGGAAGCACTTGGCAGCATCTCCTGTCTTGGGGGACATCATCGAAATGAAGTCAGTTTTTGACACCTAATCTACTTGTTCGTCTACCGACAGCCGATTCCCTCTTCCTATATGATTAATTTGCAAGTTCAACTAAAGGAGCGTAATCACAGATGGAAACCGAGAATAGAATCGCCCCCTCCTCACCACTCGATCTTCGTGCCGTTCAAATCAAAGATAACTATTGGTCCACATTTGTAAGTCTCATAAGAGATACCGTCATTCCTTACCAATGGGAAGCGATGAACGATCGAATTGAATCTGCGGAGCCCAGCCATGTTATACGCAATTTCCGTATCGCCGCCGGACTGGAAGAAGGGAAATTCGGAGGTTTTGTTTTCCAAGATACGGACTTATACAAGTGGCTGGAAGCGGTCGGCTACTCACTAGCAGCCACGCCTGATGCCGATCTGGAACGTATCGCCGACGAAGCTATCACGTTAATTGCCTCCGCCCAACAGGAAGACGGCTATTTGAACACTTACTTCGCGATTTCCGAGCCGGGTAAACGTTGGACGAACTTGATGGACTGCCATGAGATGTACACGGCCGGTCATCTTATCGAAGCTGCCGTAGCTTATTATCAAGGAACAGGCAAGACGGCCCTGCTCCATGTAGCAAAGCGATTGGCTGATCATATCGAAGCTCAATTTGGGAGTGAACCAGGCAAACTGAGCGGTTACGACGGACATCAGGAAATCGAGCTTGCACTCGTCAAGTTGTGTGAAGTCACCGGAGAAGAGAAGTACTTGAAGCTGGCGAGTTTCCTCATTGAAGAGCGTGGTCAAAAGCCGAATTACTTGGTAGAGGAATGGGAGAAACGCAGTCGAATCAGCTACTGGACACCTGGGGTCGTTCAGAAGAATCATCAGGATCTGCGTTATCTTCAAGCCCATCAGCCGGTACGTGAGCAAGAGGCAGCAACAGGTCATGCAGTTCGAGCGGTCTACATGTACACAGCGATGGCTGATCTTGCCCTTCATCTTGAAGATGCAAGTCTATTGGCCGCATGTAAGCGGCTATGGAGTAATATGGTGCACAAACAGATGTACATCACCGGAAGCATCGGCTCTACGCACCATGGCGAAGCATTCACATTTGACTACGATTTGCCCAATGACACGAACTATTCCGAAACCTGCGCATCGATCGGACTGATCTTCTTTGCAAGACGAATGCTGCAGGTGGAGCCAAGCGGCGAATATGGAGATGTGATGGAACGCGCGCTCTATAATACGGTAACGGCAGCACTGGCTAACGATGGGAGAAGCTTCTTCTACGTCAATCCACTCGAAGTGTGGCCGGCTGCAGCCAGAGGCAATCCAGGCAAACATCACATTAAGTCTGTCCGGCAAAAATGGTTCGCATGCGCATGCTGCCCGCCGAACATATCGAGACTGCTCTCTTCACTTGGGCAGTACATCTTCACTTCAAATACAGAAGTGCTCTACACTCATCTGTATATCGGATCAGAAACGACGCTTACGTTAGCCGAACGTAAGGTAAGCATTAAACTCGAGAGCGGCTTGCCTTGGAATGGCAATGTTCGTCTTCGTGTTACATCAGCGGCTGGTACTGGTGCGTTTACCATTGCGATGCGTATTCCATCTTGGTCGAAACAATCCAGCTTCGCACTGAATGGTAGTCCTGTGGAGCCTGAAATCCGCCAAGGTTTTGCTTATATGACGCGTGGCTGGCAAGAAGGAGATGTCATCTCCCTCGAACTAGACATGGAACCGAAACGTATCTATGCTCATCCTAACGTCCGCGCCAATGCAGGCCGTGTAGCTTTGCAGCGAGGACCACTCGTGTACTGCTTTGAGGAAATGGATAATGGCGCTGCCCTTCCGAATCTCATTCTTCCTGCAGATGCTGAAATTCGTCTTGTGCATAATGGTAATTCCGTTGCTCTTCATGCCGAAGGGTATCGACAGCAAGATTGGGACCCAGCGAACTCGTCGTTATACCGGACCTCACCTCAGAAGTCTGAGAAACAGAGCATCTATGCTGTCCCTTATACGCAGTGGGGTAATCGTAAACCTGGGGAAATGCTGGTCTGGATTCGTGAATAAGCCGCGATTACGCGGCTTTTTTATTACCCTGACCTCTGATCAGGCTAACGAACAATAAAAGTAGCGGTAAACCTACGATAAATATCGGGAAAACATAGATAATCCAAACGTATCTCGCATAATCCAGTATCCCCACAATGTTTGCAGGCACAAGTGAGATCGAGAAAATGACAATGGCAGCAACCAGGATTACGTTCCGCCAGTTCTTAATGCCAAGCAATTGTGCGGTACCATAGCTATTAATGAATAAGTAAATGGCTAACTTTACGAAAACACTGAAGATCCAGATGAACATAATCCAAACATCCATATTTTGAACAAACTCCAGATAATTAATAAATCGAACCATACTGAAATACGGGAATATTAAGGTTGATCCGATATTGGGTCCGAAAGTCATAATGACCATAATTGCCGTAAGCACGGCAATTACGGATGGAACGCAAATTGCAAGCAATGTTGGCTTAACCATCTTTTGCGAGTTTGCGATAAAAGGAGTTAACATCATGATCATCATCGACTCCCCTAGAAATGACGCGTTCACAAAAGACCCCTTCACTATAGGCTGTATCCCAGTATCTGCGTAGATAGGTAAGATTAGCGATGGATGCAGATTCGTTAAGTTTAATCCGAAAGTAATGACGATGCCGACCAGAAGCAGCGGTCCGGCCATTTCACTAAAACGAGCGATCGCTTCGATGCTTCCAGCGTAATTGATATATACCATAGCTGCGACCATTAGCGCTGCGATAACCCAAATCGGCGTATTGTGAAATAGAAATTGCTTTATGAATAATGAAAAAATGCGCAATATATCGGACGAAACTGAAAACCACATGACAATATACAACACGCCTATTATCTTCCCGATCCACTTCCCAAACAGCTTTTGCGCAAACTCCACCAAAGTAAGCGAAGAATGCCTTTGCGAAACTCGAATACAAATGAGGGTCACGAATAATCCAATGACCCCCGCCACTACTAGCGATATCCAAGCGTCCTGTCTGGCAATCTCGATTGAAGGAGACACCGTGAGCCAGATACTCATTGAAATTTCTAATGTGGTGAACATCCAAAACAACTGCCAAGGAGAAATCTTCACTTTCTGTCTCCTATTCCCGGGATGCGTCTTCCTATTGCCCCCGTATTCTGAATTTTCAACTTCACAGTAACCGCTACCTCTATTGTCGGAAATAGTTGATCCCATCTGTTCTTGATTTCTTTCCACCGGTAAGGATGTTCTCTGTGAACCTCTTCTCCGAATCCAAACACGTCTTGTCCATATTGAAGCTGCACTTTCTTAATAGTTGCTTCTACTTGCTTGGCTTTCATTTCATTTAGCTTTCGTTCTAACGGAACACGTTCCGCGGTTACTGATATGTCGATATTCGTGTTGTTTTCAAGGACCCTTCCGGTTCCCTCCAGCTTTACGTAGACTTTAATTTTATTTCCTTCAAATTCGGTACGAACGGTTTTCTTTAAGTTAGATTCAAATAAAGATACAGTACCTTCTCCCGTTTCCTCCGAAATAAATTGATTTTTTAATACGCCTTTCACCCAGAACAATTCCAGTGATTCTCTGCCAGTCACCTTTCCTACCATCTGCAAGTGTCGATTAAAGATGGCAACGGATTTCACTTCGATTATTTTATTTTTCTCCAGCTCATTATTCGGTGATGTCTCCACCATCGGCATGGCAGGTCGGATGCCATCACGTCCTACATCGAGTAAGACATCCCGTAAAGCAGAGTCCCCTAAACGACAATACCGGTCTTGATCAACGGCTACGATCGCTGAAAACTGATTAAAGGGACTGTTGATTTTCAATACATCGCTTCCTTTTCCATGATCCACAACGAATATATCCGTGCGCATACGCGTGTCGGTATTGCGTGTAAACTGATCCATAATGTCGGTTATGCCTTTACGCGCAAGCTTCTCTCCAATGAAAATCGACCTGCGATGTCCAAGAAAAACCTTACGGGGCAGCTTGTCTTGAATTTGTTGTTCCAAATCTACGATAGAAGAACCAGTCGTTGTTAGAACAATATTTGCCCTATGATCACTGCCGGCAGCTCTCCCCTTGAAATCAGCGGGAACGGCAACCTGAGCACTTTTTTGTAGCTTCCCATCCTCTGATAAATCCAGAGCGGTTCCAATCCAAAAGGCATATTCGTTAATTTCATTTCTGTCCCAACATCCGGAGATCAGCAGGGTCACGATCAACCACATTATTAAACCTATTTTCCTCATTATTTTCGTTCAGCCGGTACGAATCGTTTATTCAATCGTATTAGCGTGTCCTTCCAAATATTTTTTCCGATTGGAGATACAGGTGTTAAGTATGGAACCCCGAATGACTTCAGGGTTACAAGATGAATCATGATGAATATGACGCCGATGGCGACACCATACAGACCAAGGAATCCCCCTACGATTAGAAGCGGAAACCTCAGCATTCGAAACGGCAAAGCCAAACTATAGCTTGGGAAAGCAAAGGAAGCAATACCGGTACCTGCTACGATCATTACAATAGGAGCCGATATAAATCCCGCTTGGACAGCCGCTTCTCCAATAACCAATGCCCCTACAATACTCACTGCTGAACCGATTGCTTTAGGTAACCGCAAACCGGCTTCCCGTAATCCTTCGAACATCAATTCCATTAACAAGGTTTCGATTACGGTTGGAAACGGAATTCCTTCTCTGGATGCCGAAATACTCAGCATCACGGCAAGCGGAATCATCTGGGGATGGAACGTCGTGAGCGCAACATATACGGAAGGAAGTAGACAAGACAATATGGCCAGCAAGATTCGTAACATTCTGACCGCCGACACATAGATGAAACGTTCATAATGGTCTTCCGCTGCCTGAAAACCTGACCAAAACGTCATCGGCAGCAGCAATGCGTTCGGAGAACCGTCCACGATAATGGCTACTCTGCCAGCCAATAAACTCGAGGATACAGTGTCCGGACGTTCCGTATTTTGGATTTGTGGGAATAGGGATAAGGACTTGTCTTCGATAAATTCCTCAATATATCCGGAGTCCAACAACTGATTCGTGTGAAAAGCTTGCAACCTGTTTCTGACCTCTTGAAGCAGCTCTGGTTTGACTTTCTCTTCAATATACGCAACGACAAAATCCGTATTGGTCAGCTCGCCTGCTTGATGCATTTCAAACTTTAATGTCGGGTGACTTATTTTTCTTCGAATCATGCTTAGATTTGTTTTGAGGTCTTCGGTAAATCCTTCACGCGGACCGCGAATGGAGGCTTCATTTGATGGTTCTTCGATTGCGCGTTGTTTGTATGCGGTCAGATCTGCCAAATAGGCAAAAGGTTTGCCGTCTATAAATATGGCCGTGCTCCCTTTTAAGATTTTTGCTACAATTTCCGAGAAATGAACAACAATTGTATATTGGGTCAGCCGATCAATATCACGGCTTATCATGCATGCCGAAATAATCTGTTCGAGTCTAGTTGAATCTGTCAGCTCTTCGATATAAACGAGTAGAATATGGGATTGATCCGTAAGCTTTAAAGGTCTAAATACGATATCCGCACAATGATCAAAAATATGGCGCAATGCATCCTGATTGATTTGAATACTTTCGTTCACATCGACTGGAAAGTTTGGCTCCATATGTCTTTTCCACCTCCTTCCAAAACCTCGGTTTTATCATGTGAGCATTTGTATTTCCTTATTCAAGAAAAAAAAAGAAGCCCTGCTCGTCAGTCAGAGCAGGACTTCTTCGTCATTATTATCATGTAGTCTGATCAGTTTAACTTGATACATCTTCAACTTGGTTTCGAATCGGCTTCTATTCCGTTCAAAATCCTGCGTCCATTTATACATCATTTTTAACATATGCAAGTCTGGTTTGTAATTGCATGTTTCAAAACCGAGATTTTGCTTAAGAAACCGGATAAATATTCGAATTCTACGCTTCCAAAGCGGTGTATCCAGAAATATAATCGTATCTGCCATTTCATATAAACATTGATACGATTCACGGTCCGTACCTTCGAATATCCACTTCCCTTCTAGATCAATTTCCATAATGACCTCAACTTGTTCAGCTGGTGTTCGTTTCACTCGTCCTTCTTGTGTTGTATGATGAACGATCGAATCCAGTTCATACCAAGGCAGCTTCATTTTACGGGATAATCGTTTGGCTAAAGTTGTTTTACCGCTAGCAACGATGCCAACGATGAGAATCTTGTTCATATTCTCACCTTATTCAAGCTGGAAGCTAATACCGTTGTTCTCAATCGTTCAGCTTCGATTGCTGCCTCCATCTGTAATTCAGCAATGTGCAGCAAACGCTGACTTTCTTCTGATTCTGCATCTTGAACTATTTTTCGAAGCAATTTGGGTACTTCCCAAACTGCTCGTAAAGCGAAGGATGCCAGATATCCGAAACGAGGAAGTGACTCGTCACCATTCCACCCCGATCGTTTCATCCCTTTGAGATATGCGGATAGTATCAGCTCTTTATAGGCTCGAAATTGATCCAGAGGTACATTCCCGCGACTTAAAGATAATCCTAAGAATCGACCCAGATCCTCTCCGACCCCCGATATACTGGCAAACTGCCAATCAATTACGGCGAGCTGCCTGTCTTGCGAATCCGCGGAATTTAACATGATATTAAGCTCATAGTAATCCTGGTGCGAAAATGTTCGTGGTAATTGCTCTAAATCTACCAGCCATGCATGGATTAATAATTCAAACTGATTGAAGCGATCGATAATAGCAATCACTCTCTGCTTGAAAAGGGTAAGATCCAAGTTTGGAGACGTTGGGTTCGTCGTATGATAGTTCTGACATTCATAAATCCACGAACGCATCCATTGACGATTTGCCCATGGTAATTCCGGCAATAGGCTGCCGACTACGTAGGCGGATTGAAACTCTCCAAGCTTCTCTGCAGCATAGGCATAATCACTCCTTTGCCAGAAACGAGATTCATGACTCATATCCTCCAGCCAAAGCCATACGTTTCCGTCGTCAATCTCGTCTATTGCATAACATTCCGGTGCCTTCATCCCCGCAGGTAAATGACGCAGATAACCTGACTTATAGGCCTCAATTTCGCGGCGCCAATAATTGTAATGAGCCGGATTATCTCGATTGGGGTCCGCAAGGACGACTTTGAGAATCAGCGTCCAAGAACGGCTTACTCCATCATCAGAGCTCGTACTTCCGGAAATCCGGTACACCCCGCCTGTCACAAAATTCGGCCTAGCCGATTTAATGGTTTCGCAGTGCCACTCTATGATGTATCCATTCTCGATTTGTTTGATATGGTTAGAGATTTCTCGAAGTCGATTTTCGTCGATTTTATCAAAAAAACTTTGTTCATTCATTCTGAACACCTCATATTAATTGCTTTCATTCCCCACAGCTATTGCGCTTTCAAACACTTCTGTACTAGATTTCCAAAACCTTGAATGTCTTCCAGATAATCATATCCGGGTGGGTTCGACTCCAATTGATTTAACATGCGAACGACCACAGCATTGTACTCGGGAATTACTAATACCGCATTACCGTAAAAACCGAGAGATTGGTAAGAGCCGTTCGGAAGATCATTCCCTAGTTCGGATAAGGAACGGGACTTGTCCTTTACCCACCAGAAGAAACCATTTCGCGGTAAAGATTCATCGAGACGGTGCGGAGTTGCAATTGTAACTACTTGATCAAATAATGCAGCTGGCAGGATTTGCTTTCCCTTATGGTTTCCTTTAGCCAGATGTATTTGACCCCAGAAGCCTAGTTCTCTTGTACTTACGAATAGATTCGTCTCTCCGCCTTGACTGCCTGCATAAGATTCATCAAGCCACACCAAATTCTCATTCTTTTCTAGTCTCCAGCCGGTTTCTTTGAATCCATATGGCTCAAAAACGCGTTCATTTAGTACCTCGGCAAGAGGCTGATTAAAGACCTTATGAACAATCTGAAGCAGCAAATTGACTCCCGCGTTGTTATATTTCCAGTCTGTTCCCGGTGGAAACAGTCTCTTCATTGGACCCTGTAAACCGTGAGTATGGGTTAACAGATGCCGGATAGTAGTTTGGCTGATTACGCTCTCATCCAGATCCTCTAGATATTCCGATACATAATCATTAATGCTCTTCATTTTCCCTTCGTACAAGGCCAGACTTATTGCGAATCCTAGGTAAGTTTTGCGAATGGACGCGACATTGAACTGTGATTGTTCATCGATCATTCGACTGTTCAGTGACTTATCATGATAACCCGTATAAAATTCGTTTATGATTTGGTCATTTTGTATAACTAGAACGGATGCTGCCGAGGCAGAAATAAGATGCCGAATATCCGAAACATATTGATTGAGCTCATCGAAAACTTTACATGAATTGAATACTTCCATTGCCCTACTCTCCCTTTAAGACAAGGCTCATTTTCTGCCGAATCATTGCAGCAAGAATGGCTATTTGTTCGTCCGGTATAGCACCAGAGGCGATAGAACGAGCGGCGACCGGAACGTACCATGCCTGAATTTCCTCTTCTGTCACTCCAGATAGCTTGCAATACTCGTCTAAGAAAATCCGATAGGCCATATGACGTGAAGACTGAAAGAACTGATCAACGTCAGCCGGTGTCTCTGGCGGTAAAACAGCATATTCGAACATGATACAAACTTCGGCAACATCTGCTGCCGGATTTCCTATCGAAGCATGCATCCAATCGATCATTATCGCCTTACCTTTACTAAATATCAGATTGCCAGGATTCGTATCACCTTGACATAACTGCCTTTTATCAGGCAATAGATCAATATAGGTGTGAAGCAAGTTAATTTCATCCTCCTGAAATATGGCTGGCCGGCCAATAATCGCTTTTAAATGTTCTTTCTGATCCGTTATGATGTCAAAGTCTTCTGCATGATGGATAACATTTAGTACTCTTGCAAACAAACGCAGTTCGCTGTCAGCATCGTCAAAGTCCATAGGCTGGAAGGAATACAACCCTGCAAATAATCGATTAATAAGCGTTTCCCCGACTACTTTTTCTAAAATGATTCCATAACGGTCCTCCCATATCACTAACTCGAATGGCTGAGGGACTGGTAACCCGCATTCCCACGCCGCAGTGCTCTTACGAAACTCAACGTTAACGTCTTCTAAGGAAGTGTTCGCATGAAACAGCTTGACCACTTTCCCTTCTCCGCCCCATTCATACACTTCACAACTCGAACCTAACGCAATATGAGCTCCTAGCATCGCTGATTCCTCCACGTTTTATTGATTGTCTGACAAAATAAAACCGCCCTCTGAGCAGGCGGCAAAGATTATTAGGAAATATGAGCGATTGCGTCAATATGAACCATAACGCCTCCAAAAACTTATTTCTTACTGTTAAACATTCTGCATCTTGGCTAGAATCACCTCTCTTTTGTACAAGAATCTTCCAATCGTACACATAAAGAAACCCGCAGCAACCGGCTGCGGGTTAAGTGTTACTCATTCAATCGGTTCATAGTGCACATGGACCTCATACACATCATTCGCCGAATTTTTCAGTTCCATCTCTACTCTCGTTGCAACATCATGAGCTTCTTGAAATTCCATATCCGCCTTAATCAATAAAGTCACGTCGACGACAGCATTGCTGCCATAATTTCTTGCTCGAATATCTCTTACGTCCTCAACTCCTTGCACATTCATGACAATCGCTTTAAACGAGAGGATCGTATCTTCGTTGAACCCATCTGAGAGATGATGAGAAGCCTCCCGGAAAATATCCCACGCTGTTTTGCAAATGATTAATCCTACGATGATGGCAGTAAGCGGGTCAAGCCAGGCTAGATGAAATTGCGATCCAATGATGCCCACGAATGTACCCAGACTTACAAAAGCATCCGAAAGATTATCTTTGGCTGCGGCCATAACAGCTTGACTGTTTACCTGCGCAGCCAGCTTCTTGTTATAACGATATACGCCATACATGACGATCGCCGAGAAGATGCCGACCCATGCCGCGAGCAGGTCCGGAGATTGTTCCGCGCCTTGAAAGATCGAGGTTACAGATTGATAAAGAACCTGCAAGCCAACAACCATCATAATAAATGAGGCAATCAATGAAGATATCGTTTCTGATTTCCAGTGTCCATACGGATGATCATCGTCAGCTGGTTTACGTGCAAGTCGAAGTCCAATAAGAACGGCAATGGAAGCCGCGATGTCTGTCGCATTGTTTAGACCGTCAGCCTGCAAAGCTTCAGATCCGGTAAAATAACCGATCGATAGCTTTAATGCAGATAAAATGAGGTACGCGATAATACTAAGGAGTGCACCGCGTTCACCAATCTTTAATTGTTCGTACTTTTGCTGTTCCATTGCGGCAAAAATTCCTTTCTTCATTGCTTTGTTGACTTATAGTAACAGCCAACTACGATGTGGGTCTAGAGAAACGTTTTGTCACTCGGCTCAAAAAGGTGGGACGAGTAAATAGAGTTGCACGCGCGAAAAATGTTCGTCCATAGGCAAAAAAAATAAATCCGCGAACATATGCGGATTTATTAACTGCATTAATTATTTAACTACTTCTGCGATCGAAGGCTGCAGTGAACGTATCAACTGCTCGACAGCTTCAACAGCCTCCTCAATAGATTGCGCTGTAATGACAGTCTTGTTCTCGGAGCTGTATGCTGATGCCGTGTGGGCATATCGCTGATCATAATAATAAACAAGCAGCAGCTCCACGGCTCGGTCAAACTTCTCTTCCTTTAAGCTCTGCTCGATCTCAGCTGCAACCGGAGTATGGATGCGCGATTTAATTTGAAGGAACGATTTCAAGCAAGCTTCTTGATGCTCCCAAGGGCGGTAATCCTCCAAAATATGCTGAACACGCGTTTCGAGTGGAACCTCCAGCCATATCTGATGCCCTTCCTCTTTCTTATGAAGCAGCTGATCCGGGATCACGACTTTACCTATTCGCTTACTCTCTGCCTCAATGAGCAGATAAGGTGCTTGCTGGATAGCCGCTAATTGATCGACTAGTGAAGCATCGAATTTCTTCTGATTATGCGCCTTAACCCCAATATTACCAAAAACCGAGCCGCGATGTCCGGCCAGCTCTTCGAAGTTCAAAACAGGATAGCCCCGTTCTTCTAAGCGACGAAGAATCGAAGTCTTTCCACTTCCTGTGTTTCCGTGCAGAACGTACGCAGGTGGTACGACTTCAAGCTCATCAATTGCTTTGACGACTCCTTGGCGAAAAGCGCGATAGCCGCCTTCCAACCGGCAGACATGAATATCCATGAGTGACAAGACAGTCGCGGTTGTTTTGCTGCGCATGCCCCCTCTCCAGCAGAAAACGGCCTTTTTGCCGGGAATCTGAGCGAATTGTTTGATGAAAGAGGGCAGCTTAGCGGAGAACAGCTCGAGTCCTCGTTCTTTAGCCGCTTGGATACTGACTTGCTTATAAATGGTGCCGATCTCTGCTCGCTCACGATCATCGAAGAATGGGATATTTAAGCTGCCCGGGATGGTAGCATCCTCAAATTCGGACGGCGACCTTACATCAATCGTTACAATTTTCTGCTGCTGACGCAGTGCGAGCAATTCTTGAAGCTTTAGGTCTTGAAACATATCGGCTTCCCCTTCTACTCTACAATTATATGTCCTGGTCTCTCATCCGTAATCTCACCGATCATACTCGCCTCAACCCCAGCCAGCAGTAATTGCTGTAATAGGGAATCCGCTTGCTCTCCTGCAACTGAAATAAGCAGCCCGCCTGATGTAACCGCGTCACATAGAATCCAGCGACCGACTTGATCGAGTTCATCCGGGAAAGAGACATCATGCTGAACATGTGCGTAGTTGTTCTTCGTGCCGCCGGGCACAAACCCATTGTCGGCCAGTTCTCGTACTCTCGGCAGCAATGGAACATCCTTGTGATTCAGCTTTACAGTCACATTGCTGCCTTTAGCCAACTCAAGAGCATGTCCGACTAAACCGAACCCTGTCACATCCGTACACGCATGAACCGGATAAGGCTCCATAATCTCCGCTGCTGTTTTGTTCAACGTGGACATCACCTTGGTCAGTCGTTTCGTCTCTTCTGTCGACAGCTGATCTTTCTTGATCGATGTTGTTAAGATGCCAACACCAATGGGTTTCGTTAGAATTAAACGATCTCCAGGCTTAGCCCCGGCATTCGTGCGCACTTTGTCCGGATGCACGAGACCTGTAACCGCAAGGCCGAATTTGGGCTCTTTATCATCAATGGAATGACCGCCGACAAGTGTTGCACCGGCTTCCTGCACTTTATCTGCTGCTCCACGCAAAATTTCGGAGAGGATACGCTTATCCAAGGTAGAGATTGGAAATGCGACAATATTTAATACCGTTAATGGTTTCCCGCCCATCGCATAGATATCACTGATTGCATTCGCTGCAGCAATTTGCCCGAAATCATAAGGATCATCCACGATCGGAGTGAAGAAATCGACTGTTTGCACCAGTGCCAACTCATTGCTTAAACGATATACACCAGCATCGTCACTTGTATCTAATCCAACCAGTAGATTGGGATTTGGCTCAGCCGCAGGAAGATTACGCAGCACCTCCGATAGATCGGCAGGACCTATTTTGCACCCGCAGCCTCCCTTACTGGATAGTGAAGTTAGTTTGATATTCTCGAAACTATTCATATTGTCGTCACGTTCCCTTCTTCGCATAACCTAAATCGTACTCGCCATAGTCAGAAATTGCAATATTGGTCCAATAAGAAGGAGCGATAGTGGACTCGCCACGCAAAAAAACCCGCATCAATTTGATGCGGACAGGCTGTCGATAACGCGCTGTCATTTTCCGTTGACATCATTATCCGCCTTCTCGAAACAGAGGTTAACAGTGCGACCATTGGATCGCGTACGATGCATGACGTTCCGAGGAATGGTATATACATCGCCTTTGCCAAGCACGACGGTTTGATCTTCGAAATCAATGATAAGTTCCCCGTCGATTACGATAAAGAGTTCATCGCTCTCATCATGTTTATGCCAATGAAATTCACCATCAATGACTGCGGCTCGCAGCACATGATCATTGACTTCGCTCAAAACAAAGTTTGTATATTCGCTCGTTCCACTGGTCGCCTCGATCAAATTCAACTTCTTCATCTGTCCAATATTCATGCATGGATCAACCTCTTCTTGGATAAAATGTGGGTCAAATCATGCCTTACTAGCAAAATGATACGCAAATTCTTATAATCTGTATAACGAATCTTTTGCATCAAATAATCGATAATTTGAATTCATGAGGTGTTAGATGGATATTTCACAGCTAGAGGCATTTATTGCTGTATATCAATCCCTGAATTTCACGAAGGCCGCCGAATTCTTACACATCTCTCAGTCGGCAGTAACAGCGAGAATCAAAGCATTAGAGATTACGATTGGGAAGACGTTGTTTTTGCGAGATAATCGGAATGTCAGCTTAACGCAAGCCGGAATGGCTTTCCTCCCTTATGCAGAGCGGATGCTGCGCTTATTCGAAGAAAGCAAGCTCACGGTGTCGGAGCAGTTCGAGAATTATATCGTGATTAGCGGCCCGGGCGCCGTGTGGCACTACCGCTACTTGGATCACATTATTGCTTTCAGACAACAACATCCGGATACGGCACTCAAAATTTTCAGTTACATCGATTCCAGCTACATGGTTCGAGATCTGCTGCTTGATGGGACGGTCCACATTGCAGTCCGATACGATGCGCCGGATCATCCGAAGGTTTCGAAACGTCTGCTTTTCGACGATGAAATCGTACTCGTGTCAGCGCGGAAGGATCTTCGAGTCAGCAGATCGGATTTCTTCACGCAGAAGTACTGCCATGTCGGCTTCACATTCCCGGAATGGTTCTCGGAGATGGTTGGGCCTGGCTACATTCCGACCATGCAAATCGATCATTCAGGCATCATAATGACACTGATTATGCGGGGAGAAGCATTCGGATTTCTGACGAAATCAGCGGCGCAGTCTTTTCTCGATGAGCAGAAGCTCTTTATAGTTGAGTGTGATTTCCCGATGCCGGAAATCCAAAAGCTTCAAGTCTACGCAAGCTTCCTTACCGAGAAGCAGGAACATCCCAGCGTGAAGCTTGGACTAGAACTGCTAGGTGTAAAATAATTCCAAACAAAACCAAAGGAAGAGCGAATGGAATCGCTCTTCCTTTGGTTGTTTGCATTTCCTATGTGTGATTGTGTTTGTGCTGATAAGCTCTCATAGCCACGACAATGGCCATCTCGCGAGTAACCGGATCAGCTGGATTAAAACGGTTATCCGATCCCTGTATGAGGTTCAAATTAGCAACAGTCTGCACATCGGATTTGGCCCAGCCGGAAACATGATCCATATCTTTGAGCGTCGCGTCTGATGTTGATTTTTGAAGCTTCAAAGCCCGCACTACAATGGATGCCATCTGCTCACGCGTTATCGTCTCATTCGGATTAAACCGGTCCTGATAGCCCGAAATAATCTCAGCTTTGAAGGCGGTGTTAATATAGACTGCAAACCATTTGTTCTGAGGTACATCTTTGAATTTGCTCGATGCAGCAGTCGACAGATTCAGCCCAATAACCTCGACCATTAGCTTGGCAAACTCAGCTCTCGTAATCTTCGCTTTCGGATTCAGCTTACCTGAGCTGCCTTGAACGAAGCCTTTGCTCGTTGCTTCACGAATCGCACTTGCAGCCCATGATGCAATCAGCTTCGCATCGGAATACGGAATAACTGAATCTGAGCGTGTAATTGTGTAAGTGACAAATGACGTAAAATGATTGGTCTTGATCACTAGATCATTGCCTACCATGAAGGCATAAGTGATTTTCTTACTATCTTTTGTAGCCTTGGCACCTTGATCCTCAGAATCATAAACCGTAATAGGCGTAAACGTACCATTTTCAATATATCCGGCTGCCTGACCTTTACCGTCCTTGATCGTAAAAGTAAGCGGCTTGTCGAATAGATAAGACCCATTCGAAGAACCCATGATGAAGGCATTACCGATGTCATCCAGCTTATCTCCGTTGATCAAATGACCTTGAATCAAAGCGTTGATTGTTGAATCAGAAGCATCCAACGAAGTAAACAACTCGATCGTTGAATCACCGGATACCAGCTTCGTTCCTTTATCAATGACGAGAGATAAGCTGCCTTTGTTTATAACGACTTTGGGCAGTTCGTTCTTAACCTTCTCTACGTTTAGGATTACTTTCGCTTTCACTGCGGGAATATTCAGTTTAACGCCAGTGTTTTGCTGCTGCGCCGTAAGTCCGAGTTCGAAATCCTTGTTCGTATCAATCGGTACATCGACGATCTCTGGACTGTCAACAGATGGACCTGTACCGCCTCCCGGAGGGTTCCAATCTTCCGGCTTCTGCCCCAAATCGATGCCTAAATTGAGTGTATATCGCCATGCTACGACGTCATTTGGCTTCAGGACGTAGAGTCCTGCGCTGTAATTCGGAAAGACGCCATTAACCGAGTACATCCACCCGCTCTCTTTACCACGGTCAAACTCACCTAGGCCATCAATCCCCTGCACATATAAAGTAGAGCCTGCTCCGATCGAGCGGATTTTGCCTGGCAGCGCGCGTTCTAATACGGTATAGGCGGTATCGCCTGTTTGCAAAGCAACTTGCGTGCTTCCTAAGATCGTTCCCTTCTGTGTATCACCGGTAACGGACAGGGTTGCATATTGTGTTGTAGGAGGCGGGTTTTCTCCATCTCCGCCATCCGGAGGAGTAGGCGATTGCACAACAATGGTCAGAGGCTGCGTGTGTCGTACAAGACTTGGCGCACTGTCCGCACGGTAACCGGTCACTTCAAGCGTATAGCGGCCTGCTGCATCTATGCCTTGATTAAACGCAGCTTCTCCGCTCGCATTCGTTGTGACGGTTCTGCCACCTATGGTTACTTGTACTCCAGCGGCAGCAGAAGTTCGCACTTCACTTTCGGTACCGTTCCAGAACGATCCCGTCTGCATGACCGCAACGTTGAAGGCTTTTCCTGCTTCCGGTGTTGCTGGCGACAACTTCACCGACTTCACAAGTGCCGTGTCAGCACCCGCATAATAGACCGCAACTTTGTCGCCCTTCTGCAAGGTGTAGCCATCCATCCCGACTGCCGGGAAACTCCAATTCCCATCACGGTAAACGTCGAACATCCAGCCGTTATTGCCGCTGGCAGCAATTCCATTAATGGAACTTACGTACTTGCCATACGAAGAGTCGGTAACTTCTACAGGTACTTGATTCTGCTGGAGAAGAGAGGTCAATGATTCCAATACGTTACCTTCATCAACCACACCTGCCGCAATTGGACCCGCAGGTCCTTCAACCAATAAGCTTGTGGGCTTCACGATTTGATAGAGCTGCCCCTTGCCGCCGACAAACATCTCATAAGCCGCTAGGGCTTGCAGCGCTTGTTCAGTCGCCATGGCATCTGTAGCAGCATTCGGATCCACAACATGCAAGAATCCGCCATCAGGCTGCATAAACGTGAACAACTTATCCAAGAGCGTAATCCCATTCTTCGTGAATGGCGCACTTGTCGGATCAATGCCATTAGTAGTAAGGGCAATAATCGCCTGCGAGACGCTCTCACTTGAATCAACGATGGTGCCAAAATAGTCGGATGGATAGCCGCCGCTATTCGCATCCTGATTACTGGACAACCATTGGACCGCTTTCTGCCCGGCAGTCTGCACATCGGTTCGATCCATGTAAGGCGCCAGCGCCGTTAATGACATTGCGGTCATATCGGGATCGCTGTCACCTGTATCTAAAGCAAAGCCTCCGTCCTCATGCTGCCTGGTTAATA
Source organism: Paenibacillus sp. N22P23 (assembly GCF_059383735.1). Taxonomy (NCBI): domain Bacteria; kingdom Bacillati; phylum Bacillota; class Bacilli; order Caryophanales; family Paenibacillaceae; genus Paenibacillus; species Paenibacillus sp. N22P23. The sequence continues at coordinate 949,411 of NZ_JBXENT010000001.1, read as the reverse complement.
TGGCGGCAATGAGCTTCTCCCGATTCCATATCGCTTCATCCGGCGTTTTGTAAGCTCCCGAATCTAGAGCAATTAACGCGAAGTCCAGCCCGTTTAAGCCTTGTGCTTCCATAACTTCGCTGTTATAGATATTCTCTACGAAATTGATACCTGCGTAATCCGTTGCATCTTCATAGAGTGAGGATAAGGCGATCGTGATTCGCTCATAATCGGTCACATACGCATATTCCGGATATTGATTCATAAAAGATATGGTTTCCGGCAACTTCGTAGTCAAATAGCTGTCTGGAACTTTGCGGCCTTCACGGGCTAGAGCTACAACCTGCCATTCGGAGATACCCATCCAATTGCCGTCTCCAAGCAGCCAGTCACTTGCCCATCCATACGGCACGCGGGCACCGAAATCGTAAAGTTTCCCACCGTCTTTCTTAAACTTCTCGAAGGCCACAAGCGCTTGCAGCGCCTGCTCCGTCGCCATGCCGTTCGATTGACCCGTCGGCGTATGCGAGAATGTCCCGTCCGCCTTCCTGAATGACAACAAACGGTCGATGAGATGGATACCATTCTTGGTAAAACGAGCCTCCGTCGGATCTATACCCAGTGACGTGAGTGCAATAATGGTTTGCGAGACGCTTTCGCTATTATCCACGCCGTAGGATTTGTAGCCTCCGTTATCAAGTTGGCTGCTTGATAACCACGTGACAGAAGCGGCAATGACCGTCTGAACCGCCGCTTGATCGACATAAGGAGCCAACGCCGTGAGCGTCATACCCGTCATATCCGGATCACTGGTTGCGCCACCGAAGCTGAATCCGCCGTCCGACTTCTGCTTCTTCAGCACTTCCGCGACTAGCTTCTCTCTCGTCCACACAGCTTGATCTGGGATGGAATAATCGCCGCTGTCCAATGCGATAAGTGCAAATATCAATCCGTTCAATGCTGGAGTAGTCGGATAATTGTAGATACGCTCAACCAAATTATAACCCGCGAACTTCGTCGCATCCTGGTGAGCTGCGGTTAATCCAATCACCGTTCTCTCATAGTCCGTTATGGATGATAATGCACCTTTACCGGCAACAAGTTTCTTATAAAGTGCGGATACATAGTTGCTTGGAACAGTTTCGCCTGCCGCCGCAAGACCAGCTGCCTGCCAGTCTCCTAAACTGGATGCGCCAAGCACAGATTGAACGGTGCCATCGATCGCCGCCTCTACCTGCTCAAGCAGCGGGTCGGGAGTCACTTCCACATCTTCCGCATAAACGGTAAATGAAGGACCAATTACAGAAATAAACAATACTGCCGCAAGCATGAAAGCCAGCCAGCGCTTACCTTTCAACTTACTTGAATAATGAACTACATGAGATCGCATATCCATCCTCTTCTCCACTTCATTACTAGATTCTGCACACGGTATGCATAGCTTCGCCAATCAACAAAAAAAGCCGCCCCAAAACAGGGCGGCTCAAACAGATACTGAAATCACGCATAGCAATATAAGCAATAAAGCTCCATTACGAGATTATGCGCGTTCATGATCATTTCCAATTCCCACCCCCCGAAGAATTAAGAAACATTCGCGTAAAGGCAGGTCTCCTGGCTCATGAATCATCGCTTCTCCAGCCTTCCCGGTTCGATAAGAACCAGTGGCACCGTGTGGAGTCACTCCTCAATTACAGTGGCGGGACCGCGCCGGCTTTTAACCGGACTTCCCTTTTAAGCAAGTTTGTTAGGCAACAAACTGCACCTTTTACGGATCGTATGTATTCAATTTTCTTGTCCATCATAACGGCAATCGATAACCTTGTCTATGAAATTTATAATGTTTTCGTCATAAAAACACTGTACGGGTCTAAAATATAATCCGCGAATGGCTCACACTCTTCGAAGCCCAGACTGGCATATAGCTTCATGGCAGGCTTGAACGATTCCATCGATCCCGTCTCCAAGCTTAGCCGAGTATACCCTCGTTTCTTGGCTTCTTCGATCATATGTTCAAGAAGTCGCTTCGCAACCCCTTTTCTTAAATGCTGCATCGAGGTTCGCATCGATTTGATTTCTCCGTGTCCCGCATCCAATTCCTTGATGGCTCCGCAACCTAGTAATTCATCCTCTTCCCAAGCGCTCCAGAACGTAATATCAGGTTGTTTTAGCCCATCAAGATTAAGTGCATGCATGCTTTCCTCAGGAGATTGCTCGGCCATACTTTGAACATGTTCCTTTATTAGCGCAATGATTTGGGCTCCGGTTAGATCATCGATTCTGATTTCCATGTATCTACACTCCACTGTCTGTAGGATTTAATCAACCCATTATACTAGCCCTGCCAAGTGAAGTCGATATGCATTCTACTACAAGGCTACTTCTTACTACCGCTCACCTGGATAATCAATTTTCCCTTTGCGTTGCCTTCTCCGAGTTGCCTCAGTGCATCGGCAGTTTGGCTTAAGGGGTATATCCGATCAATTACAGGTTTGATTGTGCCAGACTTGTAGAGCTGCCTGATGAAATCTTGATCATCTCTGCTTGGTTTGTGCAATAAGAGTCTCATCGTCTTACTTCCGGTTCGTTTAACCCAGGCACCGAGAAACAGAAGCTGGATGATTCGAGCCGTTGAACCGCCAATCATGACATAAGTGCCTGTAGGCGATAAGGCTCGTTTGTAGTCAAACATGGAGCGAAAGCCTGCCACATCCAGAATCAGATCATAACATTGACCATTATGCGTAATATCCTCTTTCGTATAATCAATAACATGGTTCGCGCCTAGCGATCGTAAGAGATCCAATTTACTGCCATGGTCTACAGCCGTAACCTCAGCTCCGCATGACTTGGCAATCTGAAGCGCAAATGTCCCCACACCTCCACCAGCACCGTTAATGAGTATCTTGTGCCCTTTCTGCAGCTCGCCTTTTATTCGAAGACCTTGTAAAGCAAGAACAGCTGCTTGCGGTATGGCTGCAGCTTCCTCGAATGTCATGCCTCTGGGCTTAAGCGATAACGCAGACTCTCTGGCACATACATATTCTGCAAAACCGCCCCAGCTGCACCCCGAAATATCGCCGAACACCTCATCACCTGCACGCAGTTGCTTCACATCTTTGCCAACTGCTTCAACTCGACCTGCAATGTCCGCTCCGAGAATACGGAATCGAGGTCCACGAAGCCCACCTAGGCGGACCAGATACGGAACTCCTCTAAGCAGATCCCAATCCCACGAATTAACGGACGCCGCATGTACCTGAATAAGTACTTCATTGTCCTTAGGAGTAGGCTTTGGCACCTCCTGTAGGGATAGAACTTCTGTTTTTCCGTAGGATGTGTACACGATTGCTTTCATCATCATCAGGAGCACCTCGATCCGTGGATTCTATCGATCATACGCAAATTCATCTTCTAGAATCGAGTATTGATAAGAGTCATGCCACTTCCCTTTATGCCGCATATGTTCCCTCAAATGTCCTTCGAATTTCATTCCGATTCGCTGCATCACGGTAGCAGAACCTACGTTATCCGGGCGACACGTTGCATACATGCGATGAAGTCCATGTTCACGAAAACCGAACTGCAGTAAGGCTGCAGCCGCTTCAGTCGCATAGCCTTTACCCCAGAATGCGTGATTGAAGCAATAACCCAGTTCAGCTTGTAATGCGTTTCCAATGTGAATGCCACATCCGCCGATCAACTCCCCGTTTTCTTTAAGAACAACGGCAAATTCAAAATCCAAGCGCGGCTGTTGTTTCTGCGTTTCAATGACGCTATCGAGATAGTTCTGCGTATCTTCGATTGTGTTTGGCCCCCAGATGGTATGCGTACAAACCAATGGATCTGATGCATATGCATGAACAGCTTCCAGGTCGGAAGCAATAAATTCTCTTATCATTAACCGCTTTGTTTCCATCATGCCATGAGGCCTCCTATTTTGGGTGAAATATCCATCGATCAATTCGCAACAATCGGTATACATAATTATAGTTATGTAAACCATTTCTATCGAGTAGTGTTTGATGTATAAATATACACCCCTTGTCTCAGCAATTAGCTAGAACTACCTGCTGGACACTTACAAGTCACTCCTCTATCTATTACCTAATTTGATCATAGCAAATAAGGGGGTAGTCGGGTATACCAACTATCCCCTATTTCACATCACGTTAATCCTGTTTGACTTTCTTCCGTCTACGGAAAGAAACGCCGCCAAAACCACAGATGACTGCGATATAGAAGCCTGCGTCGTACCACCAGCCTGAATTAAGAGCTTCATAAACTCTAATATGGGGTTTAAAGATGCCAATAATGAGCGAAATCGGTGCGATCCATCCGTGCCAGATTCCCCAGAAGAAACCTGCAGGATGAGCCACATTATTCGTCCCGTCTCCAGGCACACATCCCGTTAATGAAAGAACTGTTACGAACATCATCCCTGTTAGGAGTACATATCTTGCTTTCATGTCCCTTCCACCTTCCTCAATCACGTGATCCATCGTTGAATATTCCTGTTATATCGTGGATTTTTATGCATATTTATGATCGTATGTAAATCCACAGCATCAGTACCCGATGGGAGTGTCGATCATTCTGAAATGGCTGATTCTTTCTCTACTTGCAGTTGTTATGCTAGTTGGTTGTGACACGAATGCAAACCAAACTGCTATGGTCACAGAGGAACCACAGAAGACCCTTGCTAAGAACATGACCGCACACCAGAAAGATATTTTCCAAGAAATTCTTGCACGGGTACTGCGCAATCGCAACAATCTGACACCTGAAACGCATCGACAATTCTGGGAACTGGTGGACGAGGTTGGAGCAACGGAGGAAGAATTGGCAACGATGAAGGACTTGCTGGCAGGCCCTATAGTCATTTATATGAAGTATTTCTTCGAGGATGCCTTGATTTCGTTAGAGCAAGGTAAACCGTACAAATCGGATGAACGGGAACACTATGAACAACATCTGAAATCGCTTGAAGCGATGAACGATTATCGAATTGAGGAAAACAATGCACTCATGGAACAAATCGCCTATAAACAGCCGATCCAACAAGGAAGTCAGTCAGCGGTGATGGACGAGGCGATGATTCAACAAGCATTAATCAATGTGAATCTTGCAATGGACACGATTAATCAACTGTTTACAAGGCCATAACATAGTGCGTCTCCAAGGAGAGTCCATCTGACTCTCCTTCTTTCATGAATGTGATCGAACCGCCACTGGATGATCGTTTATATAAGCAACTTTTCCCAACTAATTACGTCTAATTATTGAGATTATTTGGGTAGCATTGAGGAGTGGCTATATGAAACCACAAAGTCGTATGCTCATTATTATCACCTTCACCGCGCTTACCTTACTTACCATCCTATTCTTCTATATTCACGGGCTGAAAGATGAGAATACGCCCACGACTCAGAGCATTCCTACTGATAGGACCGAAACCGCAATCCCCTCTCCAACAACTGCTGCTTCTGCTGCAACTCAATCACCGCCTTCTGCAAACCCGGTCTGGAAGCCTCATGAAGGCGAATTTATAGCGGACTCGAAGGACGCGCATATACTCTATAAGAAAGAACAAGCCATGATTTATGTGCAAGATCTTCATCTCTACTACTCGTCAGACGGCACAACTCAGCAGACTTTATATGAATGGAAAGCTCCCCTCCCCTTAGAAGCATGGCTGAATGGAGATTACCTGCTCATAGGGGCTCAACTTACGGAGAACAGCGCTCTAGATGGGATGTCCAATGCAACCGGAGCTTGGATCGCCATACGAATAGAGCCGGCACCTGTCGTTATCGACGAAACAAGTCTCTTCTTTGGCCCGCATGAAGTATTGTCGGTCCGACTTACCGAGGAACCGAGACTTTTTCTCCTTAAAGTTCGCAATGGATCCGGGTTCTCAGAGGAGGTTTTTGATCCGTCACACGATGGCTGGGAGACAATCGATAGAGGAAGAACGGATACCACAGCAACTGAATCTTCACCCCATACTCCGAATTCGCTCGTACTAACAAACAGTCGCGTTTTTCTATTGCCGGAAGGACCAACGGTATACACGTTCCTTGATGAAGGAAGCAGCATCGTCTATTTCAAAGACCCTCACTACCTCGTGAGACGATATGTCGGATATGAGCTGCTGCAAGTTAAACGGATACCATTCTTGGAGGATTCTCCGCAGCTAATCGGATTATTTCGAAATGAAACCGGCGAGGAATTCATGTCATTCCTTAACTATGAGCTCAGCCCTCTTCCGGTGGAACCTAGGCTGTGGCAGGAAGATTGGCAAGCCTTCAACTTCCGTACCTTCACCCATGTTGCGCCAGACAAACTGGAGATTCTTCAGTATAAAGATGAAGTACCAACCGATTCCGAATCCGGAGCTGGATCAGTGTCAGAAATCACTGCCAAATACCCGCCTACATTCACGCAGTTCCCTACCCAAGGGCTCACGTGGATCGCTTCCCGCGGATCCCAAGTTGATTATGAAGACAATGGTAAGATCATCTCACTATCATGGCCTGACCTCATTCATACCGAGGAAGCAGAGTTAGCTTCGCTCGTGTCCGCTCCACTCCAGAATTTCACCATCAAGAACGAGAATCGCAAACCCTTCACAACGTTTAGTCAGCGAATTCTTGAATGGAGCTTCGAGGAAGACAACACAAATGCCGCAATACCACAGGAACTTCATGAAGCAATCGATAAGGTTTATCGAGAAGAAGACTACAGTTATGCCAAAACATTTCGTAAGATTGGCTCCAGTTGGTTCGTTCTGATTGATCGTCATTTCTTTGCATATAAAGCCGGAGAACTTTCAGAAATCGGAGAGCTGCCTGTAACGGTGACCGTTAAGATTGGGGAAGCGGCAGGCGGTGTGGGTGTCAGAGATTTCTTGCGATGGCAGGACAGTTGGATCGTTACGGATACGGAAGCTTCACGGGTGTTAAAGCTGAATGACAGGCTTGAGATAACGTCTGTGATCTATATTCCCACCCCCTATAAGCTGACGATCAAAGGAAAACAACTGCAGATCGCCTCCACTTCACTCACTTGGATCGTTGATCAAGATTTAAACCGGATCAACGTGAAATCACAGGTTTATCAGTCAACTGCAAAGCTGAGCAAAGTCGACTACCCCAATTTCTACCAGCAAGAGTGGTACTCCGATAAAATCAGCGGGATTACTTGGTACTACCTCTTCGGTTCCTTATACCAGGTTCAAGAAAAGAAGCAGCAATACCGCTCATTCTATTTGAGCGATAACCAGAACATGCATGCACATGTGCGGATCATTCCCTATCATGATGAGGTCATGGTGCTTCTCGATCGTCGTCTGGAACGTTTCGACCGGCAGGGAAAACGACTCGGCACCATTCATTTTCCGCGCTCCAAGCCTGATGGAATATATGATCTCACGACTCAAGGCGAGAATTCTTATATCCTTGATAGTAAGTCTAATGTCCTTTACCTCGTACAAGGGTACCGGGTCTTGAAGATTGATTTGAAACGCAATGCCGTAAGTACGCTCTTCAGACAAAATTACGCCGATATCGGAGAGCTCATGATGGTTGAAGGGAATCTGTATTTTATTCTTCACTCTAACCAAAGTGACCGCTATTCGCATAATCAGGACAATCAGGACGGGAACAAATTGTTTGTAACGGAAGTTGTACAGATCGATCTCCTTACACAGGCTGTAAAGCGATCCATAACGGATGGCTATTATGATGCCATGATTATCGATGTCGATGCCAATAATCAACCAACGTTCGTGTTGCGAAGCTACAACTGATTATAACCACAGCCCCGCGTACACAAACCAAAAAAAGCAAGCACTTTAGCGTGCTTGCTTTTTTTCACATCTGCGTATGCTGTTTATTTCGCTTGAATATATCCTTCTGCTTTCAGCAATTCGGCGATCAGAACCGCACCGCCGGCCGCGCCGCGAAGTGTATTATGCGACAAACCTACAAATTTATAGTCGTAGAGGGAATCCTCGCGCAATCTGCCTACGGAAACGCCCATACCGTTCTCGATATCACGGTCAAGCTTCGTTTGCGGTCTGTTCTCTTCTTCGAAATACGTGATGAACTGCTTTGGCGCACTTGGCAGGCCAAGCTCTTGCGGACGTCCTTGATATTCTCTCCAGCGCGCAAGAATCTCTTCTTTCGCCGGTTTAGTCTCAAACGATGCGAATACAGTAGCCAGATGTCCATCCGTTACCGGAACGCGGATACATTGTGTTGTAATGTGCGGCGCACTCGCTTTCACGATTTCACCATTCTCCACGCTTCCCCAGATACGAAGCGGCTCTTGCTCGCTCTTCTCTTCTTCTCCGCCAATATATGGAATTACATTATCTAACATATCCGGCCAATCTGTGAAGTTCTTGCCTGCACCAGAGATCGCTTGATAAGTCGAAGCCACTACCTGAGTAGGCTTGAAATCGAGCAAAGCGTGTAGCGCCGGCACATAGCTTTGGATCGAACAGTTTGGCTTAACCGCAATAAAGCCGGTCGAAGTGCCCAGACGTTTTCTTTGAGCCGCAATGACTTCAAGATGGCTTGGGTTAATTTCCGGGATGACCATAGGAACGTCAGGCGTCCAGCGATGTGCCGAGTTATTGGAAACAACAGGCGTACCTGTTTTGGCATACGCTTCTTCCAGCGCTTTAATTTCATCTTTCTTCATATCCACGGCACAGAATACAAAATCAACTTGGGCCGAGACTTCTTCTACTTTGGAAGCATCCTGAACGACGATTTGTTTCACTGCTTCAGGAATAGAGCCCGACAGCTTCCATCTGCCTTGCACCGCTTCTTCATATGTTTTGCCAGCTGAACTGCTGCTTGCAGCAATCGCTGTTACTTCAAACCATGGATGCTGATCCAGCAGCTGCACGAAACGCTGACCGACCATGCCTGTTCCTCCGACAATACCAACTCTTAGTTTGTTCGCCATTAGCAATTCAATCCCTTTCAGAATGGTTTCTCATAATCCGGTAAAGTATGATTTGGTGTACCTTATGCATGCAAACGAGCGGTGTTTCCTCAGCATCAATAAAAAAAAATCCCACCTCCAAGACTTTAATAAGTCTTGGAGACGAGATTGATCCGCTCGTGGTACCACTCCAAATTCGCTAACATGTCGCCATACTAGCCTCTTCGAGTACGACATGAACATGTCATGTTTATACTCTAGCTCTGTAACAGGAGCTCCTGTCACACCATCCCCTGCAGTAGGTTGCCGATGTGCTGCTCGGAGTCTTTTTTCAATAATGAACCCTTTACTCCTTTGCAGCTGCCGGAGCTCTCTGTGAAAGGTTTCATTTATTTACTCGTCTCTTCATCGCATTTTAACATTTCGTTTATAGTATCAAATAACCGTTGCAAGGTAAACTATATTTTCAAAAATAATTCAAAAAAATTCAACTATTCAAAAGAACGCCTGGCTATGGTTACAGTTGTTGCTCCATGAGTCGCAGCAAAAGAGTCAAGCGCGCGATACACGTGATCCCGAAGCTTCTTCGTGAAGTCGATCCCAGGTTCAATATGAAGGTACTCCACCGTCAAGTGCCCCTGTTTCTTATCCAATCGCGGGTCCATGCGGCCAATTAAACGATCTCCGGCTAAGATTGGCATGGCATAGTATCCATAAGTGCGTTTAACGGCAGGCGTATAGATCTCCCAACGATACTCAAACTCGAATAGATCGGTCAATCGTTTACGGCTCCACAATAAATTGTCGAGAGGCGGCAGGAAATGTACAGCGAGATCCGCTTCGTCGTAAAGAGGCAGACTGCGAGCTTCAACTTCGTGTGCCAGAAGTCGCTCCATATCCGCAGTTAAGATGTAATATGGCTTGTCCAGACCAGCTGCTTCGACCGGCGTAACAGTCCCTTCTCTCACGTGGGCATCGATCGTTTCTCTTCTTTGGTTTGCACGTAGGTTCTGCCAGCCCAAACGAGGATCGCTTGAATCAAATACACGATAGGCCCGGAAATACTTCAACATCATCGCTTCAAGCGCACTCCGCTCATCCATATTCTCGGCTTGCTGGATAAGCTGAACAGGAACACTCTGACTGGTAGTATGAAACCGCCGCTGGTTCCCTTCTCTGCCAACAATCCGAATTTGAGCAGCGTCAGTCAATAAATTCAGTGCATGTGAGGTAGCTTTCGTCGTCGTGTTAACATTATCCCAGTAGCCTTGAACCCGTTCAGTGGATTCGAATGATTTTGCAGACAGCGGCCCTTCCTGTTCCAATCTTTGCAGTACCTGTTCAATGACAGAGGAAATTTGATCTATACGAGGCTGAATGTTCTCTCGTAATCGCTGCCTTGTAGGTTCAAAGATGGGATAATCGCTCATCGGAATGATACAGGCCGCATTCGCCATATATTCGAATACCTCATTACTGCTAAGCAGTTCATTCATTAGATGAGGCTCATAACCGGGAATTCTGGCAGCCAGAGCCAGATGTTGATTCGGGCGAACGGCGGCTACAGGGTCGATCTGAACACATTCTAACTGCTTGATAACGTCAAGCACACGCTGATGCATCGATTCATTAGCGTTTATGGATGGCTGAGGCGTTTGAAGTAAAAGCTGCTTTTCCAACAATAACCGCCTAAGCGCTCGTTTCGTTGTTTGGCATGGTTTCATCCTGTTCCCTCCTTACAACATTCCTATAAACAAAAGAATACCACATGACATCGTCATGTGATAAGTTGATATCTCTTTATATAAAAAATAAGCTTCTATTGCAGCGATTCCTGATTACTAAACAGCAAATAGTTCGAATATATTGGGTTCATGAAATTGAAAGTCAATGGATGGAGGTAATCGCTTATGGAATATTCTATAGCCGCATCAACTAAGCGAATATCAGATTTGATCGCAATTGTACAGGAGAGCTATGATGTTCTTCACCGAGAGTCGGATCTGACCCCAACAAACTCCGTGATCACCCAAACGATTTCTAATCTGGCACAGGTTATCAGGCAACCCTATACATCAGAAGAAATCAGGCAGGTTATAGGTACTGTTGACATAGCAGTTCTGCAGCAAGGCTTGCTTGACAAGCTGTCAGAAGCCGAATTCCGGATGGAGTTATTCGACTCCCGTCACCTCTGCAATCAGCTCGAAGTTGGATTAGACAACCTCTTCCGATATAAAAACTGGGAGAATTATGAAAGTCTTGTTGGTGAAGAGCTTAAGCAACTCAGCAGGCATAGTCGGCCGGAAGATGCCTCTGCGCCTATTGTCTTCGTCGGAAGCGGTCCTTTACCGCTGAGCGCTGTGCTGCTTCATCTGCGATGGAATGTGAACGTCTACTGTGTGGATATCGATCCGGATGCCTGTGAGGCTGCACGATTATTGATGGAACGACTTGACCTAAGCGATAAAATGCATATTATACTAGGAGACGGAGCAGTGTTCGATTATGCTTCGTTTCAGCACGTATTCATTGCAAGCCTCGTAACACGAAAGGACAACGTGCTGGAGCAAATCCGCCGTACGAATGCTGACGCCTTGGTGGCAATTCGTACAGCAGAAGGGATGCGCCAACTGATGTATGAAGCCATAAATGAGGAAGCCATGGCTGGCGCCGGATGGCATCTGCTTGGCCGGACATCGCCAGTGGTACTCAGAGTCATCAATTCAACGCTATTCTACCGGATCCGTCGATGATATTACCTATTCTGTTGCACATGACTATTGAAAAGAGATTGAAAATATCCGGTTGACGATTCCCCGTGTAACCTAGCTAATTCTTTGAGTCCGTAAGCGCCATATTGTTGTATCAATCCATTTAAATTTAGTTGAAAATCTTCTTGCCTGTCTCCTAGAGTCATTCGCTGCCCCAATCCCGCATGATAGACCCATGATGTCGGCAAACATTTCGGACGCCAGTTGCATAAAGTTCCCATATAGTAGGAGTATCCTACAAGCAAGCTATCGTCCTCATAGCCTTGTTTACCTTGCAGAAAGCGATGATCATAGCCGCCAATGTGCCGAAGAGCACTTGAATTGTGAATAACGGGGTGTACGAATCCTTCAAGCGGTTCCTGCGAAAGATAGTTCTCACTTATCTCCTCTAATAGGAATAGCATATTTTCCTGCGTAAAATCCTCCGGCAGCTGCACTGCTTGCTTCTGGTTGTCAAATGGAAGTAAATGTCCACCTACCGTCAATATGCATGGAGAAATCATCGGTTCGTTTGAATTTTCCAAATAGCTCAATAATGGTTTATACCAGTCCGGCGGAAAAATCATGTCTAGATGAATTTCTGAAATGTATGATATTTCAGGAAAGTTTTCCCAAATATACTCAAAGCATTTTTGTCTGGCTTTAGGGATCCCCACATTCTGGCCATCTCCTATGATGAACACTTTCAAGGAATATGGTTCCAGCAACTTATTAATTTCTAGCTCACTCATACATCCCTGGTTATAAATAACAACATAGCTGTTTTTCGTATTACTCAGGCTTCCAAAACTTGCCTCCATTAACTTTAAGTCCCGATCCTTTTGATCCGGACGGATAAAGAATGGCACTGTATGCATGATTTCCATAAGTTACACCCCCGAATTGGCTCAGTATCACCTTATGAACAAAGACTTGTTATCGTCACCGAACAAATTAGCTGATGACGACTTTTTTGTTCTTGGAGCTATACATTTCATTAAATGCCGCACACACCGTCTCCCCCGCAAATACTGCCTTCGGAATTGCCAGTTGTCTCATTGGCAATCATCTGCAGCGGACGTTCCTCTCTCCAGACTTGTTCCATTACTTCGAGGAATGCATCGCTGCTCCTTACACCGGAGATTGCATATTTATCATTAAAGATATAAAACGGTGTTCCGGTAATTCCCGTTCTGGATCCGTTTAAGCGTTCCTTAATGACCGTATCCTTGTATCGATCACTCGATAACATAGCAAGAACTGCGCTCGTATCAAGTCCGATTTCCCCTGCTAACTTAGCAAGCGTCTCATGATTGCCGATATCCAATGCATCTGTAAAATAAGCCTTATAAACGGCACCCATCCACTGCGCTGCCTTGCCTTGTTCCTGCGCATAAATCGCCATGCGTAGTGCATCTGTCGTATTGGATGGAATCAATGTGTCAAGATTATACGTGAGGCCAACATTTTTGCCCATCCCGACTACAGCTTTATTGCTTTCTCTTACAAACGCGGAAGTCATTCCACCGCCATGAATCTCGGCTGTCCATTCATAGTAGTTTTGACCTGTATTGCTGGGAGCATCCGGGAATAGCTGAAACGGTCTATAGATGACTTCTACTTGATCCTTGTGACTGAATTGTTCTAACGCTTTATCTAAATTCGTTTTGCCGATATAGCACAATGGGCACATGATATCCGACCAAACTTCAATTTTCATAATCTCTCCGCCTCTTTCCATCATTATTTGATTTACATGTTTATCTTTCAACGAGATTAGACGACATCCGTTGATTAACTCGCATGTATTGATTTACATTATAAAGAGTCCAAGACGTATCTCAATCGTCAAAAGAGTGATTTGTGTCATGTACTTGACACTTCGTTCAATTTTGTTCAGAAACATAAGCCGAGGGGAGGTCATAACCGTGTCAAAATTGGACAGGAGAACGATTAAGACTAGGGAAGCCATCTATCAAGCTCTGATTGAATTAATGTCCGAGAAAGAGTTCGATGCGATTACGATTAACGATATCTCGAATAAAGCCAATATTCACAGGGGCACTGTTTATCTTCATTATGCGGACAAGTTTGATTTACTCGAGAAAGTGATAAAAGATCATTTGGGCAATATGATGAAAATATGCATTCTTTCCAAACTTCCAGAAGAGCAATTGGATCTTGACCGTTCCCTTCTACAGATGTTTCTTTACTTTGAAGCACATTTTTCTTTTTATTACACCGTCCTTACTCACAAAGGTATCTCATGTTTTCAGGAACATTTGATTCAACTAGTCAAGAACGGAATAGTGGAACGATTGAGAGTAAGCGGAAATTCCGAGGAGAGTAACAAAGAGGTTCCTGTTCAATTTCTGTTATCTGCATATGTAGGCGTCGTGGAATGGTGGATCATAAACAAAATGCCCCTGTCACCGCACAATGTTGCCGAGCAGTTAGGGGACATGTTAGATAGATATGATGTGCAAAAAACCTCCGCATGCGGCTCATAGCCGGCATCCGGAGGTTTTTTTGGGCATTGCCGCCTCATTCATTCGTAACGTTCACGCACATATTCGATAGACTGCTGGATGAGTTCTCTTAGCACTTCTACATCAATATCTGCTATTTTATTGATGTAGACGCAACCTTTGCTCGAGGTATGTTTGCCAAATCGCTGGAGTAATTCTTCCCGCTTGGTATCGTTTGGTGCTACATACAAGCTGATCTTGGCTTTTCGAGGTGAGTAGCCCACATAAGGAGCATCCCCTTCATGACCGGATTCGTATTTGTAATGATACGAACCAAATCCGATAATGCTTGGTCCCCACATTTTCGCTTCAAATCCGGATTCTTCGGTGAAAATATCCAGCAGTTTATACGCATCTTCGCGTTTTGTAATGCTCTCCACATTCTCGATGAACTCGAGCACACTGCGGTCTGTTTCCTTGGTTTTCGTTTCGTACATAGCATCGATTCCCCTTTACTGTAAGAATGAACGCATTCTGTTTCTATTATACAATATTATTAAGAGAGTAACTTCACACTCTAACGAGGGAACCGGGATTCAATAAGCTCTTTCAACTGTTCAATATCCTGCTTCGTAGCTGGTACTTTATGCGACTTTATCTTTATGGTGAGCTGACCATTGACCTCAATAGCTGCATGCTCAACATCCCCCCGATCGTAGATTCCACCGGTTCGCAGCTGCGCGTCAAGCGCTTCGTCTGTCAGGTTCAACGAATTCATGGCACGCTGATCCGAATTCCCACCCACGATAATTGGTATTGGTTTACCGATCCATAAAGCGCGAATAGGTGCAAATCGTAACAGCAATGTTCTAACCATCCTGACGGTTAATATGAGAATGATCGCGGTTCCAAAGGTCCTCCAAAGGCTCACATTCTCAACCGGTCGAATGAATAACGGACCAAGTATCAGCATAAGTAACACATCGCTAATCGTTAACTTCCCGATAGATGTCCGACCGGAAAGTCGGAGGAGCAAAGAACCAACGATAAGTATCAAGACAGCTTTCCAAATCCAATCGAATTGCATGCATTGTCCTCCTTTACAGATAAGTATTCCACCACCTCTGTTCATCCACACATGTTCTTCCAATATTTACAGTTGGGCAATTACTGCAACCTTTATAGGACATCTTACGTTTTAGCATAACGTATCGATAACATCAACTAGGAGAGTGCATCATGAACAACACCAAACGTCTTCTCGCCATCATTCTTGCAAGCGCAATTATTGGAGGCACTCTAACCGCCTGCGGGAGCAGAACGGACAACTCAAACGCAAACCAAACGACAGCGAATTCGAACGAGAGCATCACTTCCAGCCCTGAAACTTCCAATGAAGTGACACCTGAAACACCGGACGCAAACAACAATACGACAGAAACACCTGCTCCTGAGCCTGCCCCAACGCCAACCCCGGAAGCTTCGGAGGATGAGGTCCAGTCTACGGAACCAGCAGCGAAGCCCGAAGCTAATCCGAGTCCGGAGACGAGCAAGAAACCTGCGGAATCTACGAAACCGGCAGAGAAACCTGCGGTGAAACCAAGTGAAAAACCAGCCGCGAAACCGAAACCGGCTCCAAAGCCGACTCCTAAACCAACTCCAACTCCGAAGCCGAAGCCGAAGCCAACTCCGGCACCAACTCCGGACAAGTCCGGTCCTACAGTGGCGGACCTATACACTACAATTGTAGATGGAATCGAGCAGCCAATGTCCATGGAGATGACAGCCGATGATCTTAAATCAGCTTACGAGCTAGATGCAAGCCAGCTGGCTGAATTCAAAGTCTACGCGCCGATGATGAATGTACAAGTAAACGAGATCGGCCTCTTTAAGGTCAAGAACGCCAAAGACGTGGATACGGTCAAAGCAGGTATCGAGAAACGAGCGGCGTTTGTGCAGTCGTTATTCGAAACTTATTTACAGGACCAATACGAAATTGCCAAGGATTATCGGATCATCGTTAAAGGGAATTACGTGCTCTTCGTCATTTCTGATCGTGCAGACGATATCGAGAAGGCATTTGCCAAAGCATTAGATAAGAAATAAAGCGATGGTATTCAGCAGCCTGTTTTTTCTGTTTCTCTTCCTCCCGGCCGTGCTCGCGCTTTACTTCTTATCGCCGAAGAAGGCACGGAATCTTGTCCTATTCATAACCAGCCTCGTTTTCTATGCATGGGGTGAACCGGTCTATATTTGTATCATGCTTCTGTCTTCAGTGACGGACTACGGATTCGGTCTTCTTCTTGGCAATCCTAAGCGCGGTGTGAAAACACGTAAGGCAATCGTCGTTTCATCAATTGTCGTGAACCTCGGGTTGCTGTCATATTTCAAATACGCCGACTTTGTCATTGAGAATGTGAACGGCTTGCTCGGCACGGCGATTCCGCTGACCGAGCTGGCGCTTCCAATCGGTATTTCGTTCTACACCTTCCAATCGATGTCCTACATTATTGACGTTTATAAAGGACGTACGCAAGCACAGCGCAACTGGATCGACTTCGGGACGTTCGTCGCCTTATTCCCGCAGTTAGTCGCAGGGCCTATCGTTCAGTACAATACGATCGCCGAGCAGCTTAAGAATAGAGAGGTTACGGTTGCCGGCTTCTCGGAAGGTATTCGCAGGTTCGTTATCGGACTAGCGAAGAAGGTGCTGCTGGCCAATAATATCGGACTCGTATGGGACGCGGTGTCCACCTCTGACTTGCAGACGCTTCCGGCGTTGACTGCGTGGCTTGGCATTATTGCGTTCGCCTTTCAAATTTATTTCGATTTCAGCGGTTACTCCGATATGGCGATTGGTCTGGGCCTCATGTTCGGCTTTCGCTTCAACGAGAATTTCAACAAACCCTACGCAGCTCAGAGTATTACGGATTTCTGGCGAAGATGGCATATATCGCTAAGCAGCTGGTTCAGGGATTATGTCTACGTTCCACTCGGCGGCAATCGCCTTGGACTCTGGAAGCAGCTTCGCAATATTATGATCGTATGGCTGTTAACAGGCATTTGGCATGGGGCAAGCTGGAATTTCTTATTATGGGGGCTCTACTTCGGGGTCGTTCTTATTCTGGAGAAAATGTGGCTGCTCAATCTGCTCAACCGATGGCCCCGAGTAGTTAGGCATGCCTATGCAATCCTGCTTATCCTGATCGGCTGGGTACTGTTTGCCTTTGACCAATTGCCGAACGCCTGGCACTATTTCCAAGCCTTGTTCGGAGCGAACGGACAGCCTGCTTGGAACGATGCGAGCATGTACATGCTCTATTCGAACGTGATACTGATCATTATCTTGATCATGGCATCCATTCCTGGAGGTGTATGGAGACGCAGCTATGCAGCACCTCTCCAATTGGCCGGCTTGGCCGTGCTATTCTTCCTGAGCGTTGCTTATTTGGTCGACGCCACGTTTAACCCGTTCTTATACTTCCGGTTTTAACCTGCAAGGAGTGTCTATATGTGAAGGCAACAACAGATAAACTGCTCATCATCGGATTCGTGTCCGTCCTATTCCTAGCATCCCTCCTGCTCCTATTCCTGCCGAAACCGGCATTCTCGGAGTCCGAGAACCGATACCTGCAGAAGCTTCCGCAGCTGTCATGGGACCGTATCTGGTCAAAGGAAGTACCTCAGGAAACGGAGGATTACGTAATCGACCATTTTCCTTATCGGGATAGGTGGGTGTGGGTCAAATCAGCGATCGAGCAGCTTCGCCTCCGTCAAGAAAACAACGGCATTTACAAAGGAACAGACGGATATTTACTCGAGAAGTACGCGGAACCCGATTACACGAAGATCGCCACATATGCAGATGCAGTCAAGCAATTCGCTCATGCGCATCCCGAAGTGGATGTGACGTTCTTGCTTGCTCCGACTTCAATAGGCGTATACCCTGACCGACTGCCTTGGAAAGCCCCAACCGGATCGCAGAGAGACACAATCTCTTTCGTCAAAAGTCGGTATAACGGAGATCTATCTTTCCTGAACGGCTTTGATATACTCGTTCCGCACCGGGAAGAAGAGATTTATTACCGTACGGATCACCATTGGACGACTTACGGTGCTTATTTAGCTTACCAGTCCTATGCTAGTAGCATGGGATGGGAGGCACTCCCTCTATCTGCCTTTGACAAAACCGTCGTTAGTGATACTTTCCTTGGGAGCTTCCATTCCAAGAGTCAATTCGCGGGGTTACAGCCTGATCGGATTGAGGTCTATAAGCCGAAGGATCCAGTACACACCTCCATGTATATTGCGGATACGAATAAAACGTATTCCAGTTTGTTTGCGCCGGAATTTCTGGAGAAGAAAGACAAATACGCCTACTTCTTGGGCGGTGTACACGCTCTGAGCATTATGAAGTCCGAGCAGGTAGGACCAGGCAAGAAACTAGACAAGCTGCTCGTACTGAAGGATTCATATGCGCACAGCTTCATTCCGTTCATGACGGGACAAGTATCCGAGATTCATGTCATCGATTTACGCTACTATAACGGCAGTATCGGAAGTTATATGAAAGTAAACAACATTAAAAACGTTCTACTGCTCTATAATGTCGCTACGTTTGTTCAGAACGGCGCAGATTTGCTCAAGCTAAAATAAAGAATGTCATTCCTTTATTACCCTGTTCAAGTAGTTAAAAAGGTACCCTTGCACTAGACACTTATCGCTAAGTGATCATGCAGGGGTACCTTTTTTGCGGGATGATCTCCCTCATTCTTAAGCTGAACCGGTGACTTCGGCTACAGCATTACTTCTTCTCCTACCGTAGACGGCACGTGAGAGCAAGACACTAATTTCATAGAGTATGACGAGTGGGATGAATACCATCAAATGCGAGATCAGCTCCGGTGGGGAAATAAGACTTGCTACGATAACGAGTACCAAATACGCATATCTCCGCATCCGGTGAAGCACCTGCGGTGTCAGCACGCCGATCTTCGTTAAGAACATAACGACGACCGGTAGCTCGAAAGCTACGCCAAGCGGGATCACGATATTGGTCATAAACCCAAAATATTGAGCAACGCCGTACGTCTCAACAAGATCCATGCTCTTCGTAATTCTCGAAGTGAATTCGAAGCTCATTGGAAAAACGACCAAATAACCAAATGCCAATCCGATCAAGAAACACGCAACACTGTATGGTACATAACGGAGTGCCGCTTTGCGCTCCTCGGGATGAAGCCCCTTTCTCACGAAGCTCCATAGCTGAAACAGGATAAACGGAAGCGATACCGTAAGTGCGAATACGAGCGCGATCGTCATATACATGCGAATACCATCCCATGGGGAGAACACATTCCAGGTTATCCGCGAGCCTGGCGGAACGCTCTTCAGATAATGCAGCACTTTCGGCGATAAATACAGTCCAATGCAGAGCGAAAGAACCACGACAGCGAGTATACGCCATATTCGGCTTCTCAGCTCGGTGATATGCGACATAATCGACATCGTTTCTTCGCCATCTCTCATTCGCAGCACACCCTTCCGGCTTTTCTAAGCTCAAACGTATGAAACCCATCCCTGAGCTTCAAATTAATCTCCTTCACTTTCTCCACGTCGTCGAACGAATACTTCCGTGCGCCGCCTTTCGTCCGGACCGGGAAAACCAACTGCTTCTCCTCGTAATAGCGAATCTGCCTTTCCGTCAATCCAGTCAAGTCGCATACAGTTCCAATGCTCATTACCTTGTCATTCATTGCTCGGCAGCCTCCCTAGTGCGTATAGTAGTTGATCGTCGGTTGATCTCCTGACAAAAATACAATGTTAGGAAATATAACATAAACCTTCTTGGGTCGAAATGTTAACACCATCATTTGGAATATTCAATGGGACTGATTACCCAGCATATGGATCCAAATGGTAAATAGTACCTTCCCTCAACTTCTTTGGATCACGTGAAAGCGGCATTCCTACTGCTTTTTTTGTAAGTTATTTGTAATACGATTCAATATTTTTATCGCATATATAAAATTTATTGATGTTAGACTTTCTAACAAATTATTGGCGCTACCGAAAAAATCCATGATACATTTCTCGCAGAGTCGAACAGACGATCTACCAAAGGAGCTGAAGCGCATGGAAACAAAAGAATCACCTAACGAAGTGTCGCGCAGACAATTTCTGACGACGGTCGGCAAGATCGGCGGTGCTGCTGCCGTATTCAGCGTCATGGGCACGATGGGCTTGTTTACCCCCCAAACGATGAAGGCGGCGGAATATACGCCACCTTCCAGCTGGGATTTAAAAGGAACCAATCGCTCCGGCAAGAAAATCGTCATCCTTGGTGCAGGTATAGCCGGCTTGACGGCCGCCTACGAGCTTGGCAAGGCCGGATACGACTGCACCATTCTCGAAGCCCGTGCTCGTTCAGGCGGTCGCAATTGGTCCGTTCGTCGAGGAACGACGGTGACAGAGATTGGCGGGCAGAAGCAAGTCGCACGATTCGATGATGGTCATTACTTGAACGCAGGTCCGATGCGCATCCCGCAATTTCATGTCACAATGGACTACTGCCGGGAGTTCGGCATTCCGATGGAGCCCTTCAACAACGTGAACGATAGTGCCTATTATTACAATGAGAAAGTCGGCGCCTTATCTGGCACTCGTGTCCGTAAACGCGCCGCGAAAGCCGATGTGAGAGGCTACATCAGCGAGCTGCTAGCCAAAGCCGTCAATCAGCCTGGCCTTGATCTGCCGATTTCACCGGAAGAGAAAGAAAAAGTCGTCTCTTACCTTCGCTCCGAAGGTAATTTGGATGCCGATTTGTTCTATAAGGGATCGTCTCGCGGCGGCTACAAAGACGAGCCTGGCTCAAGGCTTGATGCCGGCGTCATCCGCGATCCATTCGATATGAAAGCCATTATTAATTCCGGATTCGCCAATTATTTTAGCAGCGAGTACGGCTATGATCAGCAGATGATGATGTTCCACCCCGTTGGCGGCATAGACGCAATTCCGAAGGCTTTTGAGAAACGGCTTGGCAACCGGATCAAGCACAATATGGAGGTAACCGAGATCAAGCATGTCGGGGAGAAGGTCCAAGTGTCCTACACCGACTTGCTAAGCGGAGAGGCGAAGCAAATCGAAGGCGACTTCTGCATTTGTACAATCCCCTTGTCCGTACTGAAGACGATCAAACATGACCTATCTTCTGATATGACAAAGGCGATCAACAACACAAGCTATGCGAACGCAGGCAAGATCGGACTGCAGTTTAAGCGCAGATTCTGGGAAGAAGACGATCAAATCTATGGAGGAAACACACTGACGAACTTGGATATTTCCTCCATTTATTATCCGCCTACGAACTACTTTGCCAAGAAAGGGGTACTGCTCGGCTACTATGCTTTTGGCGGAAGTGCTGACAAGTTCGGAGCGCTCAACTTCCAGCAGCGCGAAGCGCTTGCTTTGGAACAAGGGGCTAAGATCCATCCGCAATACTACAGTGAATTCGAATCCTCCTTCTCCGTCAACTGGAAAACGATTAAGTACAACATGGGCAGCTGGGTCTCCTACTCCGCAGAGGAGAGAAGAACAAACTATCCGGTGCTCTGTAAGCCTGATCGCCGCGTCTATCTCGCCGGGGAACATATCAGTTACATCACGGCTTGGATGGCGGGCGGCATTGAGTCTGCTCGCGAAGTCGTCACGGACATCCATGCTCGCGTCATGAAAGAATAAACATACAGGAGGGATATTAGAATGAATATGAATCGCAAAATTAAACTCGCCATTGGCACTGTCATCGTAGCATCCTTAACCGCAACCGCAACGCTGTATGCCGCTGCGGTCACACCTAACAAATATCCGCTTACTCCGATCCACGAACCGGAGTTCTACGGAAGTCCGCAATCCTCGATCTCAAGCGCGGTCGCGGTGCCTGCCGGCACAGCCACTTTCGCAACAAGCGGTACCGTACCGGCTGTTATTAATAAAGAAGGCAAAACAGTCTATGAGCGTTACGGGGATACAGAAGCACAAGGAACGAGTATCCTTCAAAATATCGAGAAACAATTGAAAGAACAAGGACTGTCCTTGAAGGATGTTACATATCTGCGTGTATACATCGCTCCCGATGCTGCCAAAGAAGGCAAGTTCGACTATGACGGCTGGTTCAAAGCATATGCCAAATATTTTAACACGAAGACAAACCCGACCAAGACCGCTCGCTCCACTGTCGGTGTTGCTAGTCTAGTGAACAGCGATTGGCTGATTGAAATCGAAGCGTTTGCCGCATATCCGAGCAATCATAATCAAGACTAATTCAAGACTACTATTCGATTGGAGATGATTCGTATGTTGCAAAATGTGGGATTACCGGGACTTATGATGATTTTAGTCGTCGTTCTTATTGTATTCGGCCCATCCAAGCTGCCTGAGCTTGGCCGCGCAGTCGGTCGCACCTTGCACGAGTTCAAGACATCTGCCAAGGAACTCGTCTCTGACACAAGAGAAGACGTAACGGATAACAAATCGTAGTTCATGACATGGAATGAATGACAAAAAGGCCGCCTTCGATTCTGCTCCTAAGCAGTTATCGAAGGCGGCCTTTCTTTATTTGCTCCCCCACCCTCCGACCCACTATACTCTAACTAATGCAGCTAAATGGGCTGTGGAAGTGATTGAAAGAGATAGGAGACACGGAGCAATATGGCATCATACCGACATTGCAGAATTTCCCGTCATTCGGACGCGTGTATGCCGCTTATGGAGGTGTATTCATCGTATTAGCTGTCCTGTGGGCCTGGATAGTTGACCGCAAGTCGCCAGACATGTATGACTGCATCGGCGCCGCGGTTTGTATCGTTGGTGTTTCGATCATGCTCTGGGCACCTAGAGGCTAGTTTCAGCGTGCACCTTTTTGACATTTTACCATGGTAAATGTAAATGGAGGTTTACTTTCCATTTTCTTATGCGGCTCAACGATTTCCGAAATTTCGATCAGTCCGTATTCCCCAAATTCTTTTTGAATCGAGTCAGCATCGTAGAAGAACATTTTCATGCCTTCAAAGATCTCGAAATAGTCTTTTCCGAGTTGCTTGCCCGTTCCATACATGGGGGCTTCCTTGGAAATCGTAACGAAAATCATATATCCTTCCGGTTCTAATTGATTATAACAATCTTGAATAAGCTTACTCCTCTCATGTTCATTCAACAAATGAATAAGTGCATAACAAAATATGCCGTCATATCGTTTGTTATTAAAAGGCATATCCGTCACGGAACCATGGTAAATAGTCATGTTAAGCCCTTCTTGCCTTGCCAAATCAATCGCTGTTTGTGAAATTTCGATGCCTGTTACATCGATTCCGTTGTCCATAAACACCTTTGCGTTTCTTCCATATCCAATACCAGGTATCAATATATCTTTAACTTTCTTATCTAGAAAAAAATCCTTCGTAAGGATTGCCGAATCTGCTGGTTCAAATCCCCACATCGTTTGATTTTGTATAAAACTCGCTTCCCAGATCTCTGTCATACCTTTACCCCCTTTATATATTGAAATATTTCTCAGTAACACCACTTATTATTAAATAAACGGACAACATTTAACCTCCGGCATTGGCCCATATGGTAATAAAGGCAGCCGATAAAAGGAGGTTACTCGATGGCAGACGCCTTTGTCACGCAGTCATTGGAAGAGATTCGCTTCTGGTCACGCATCATGAAAGAACATTCGTTATTTCTCAAGCTTGGATTTCGCTGTGAAGATACGCAGCTCATTCAGGAAGCGAACGGATTCTACAGGGTCTTCGAACAGATTGAGGCCCAAGCAAACGCATTCTCCTTGGATACAGACCCGCAGCAGATCAGAGCGTTTAACACGGAGGTATGTACGGCTGCATCTCACATCTGGGTGTACAAGCGCAAGATATTAGGCCTAATCCTTACGTGCAAACTGCCGGGCGGAAATAACTTCCCCCTCTTAGTGGACCATGTCAGCCGGGAAGCTAATTATTTTCGAAACCGCCTTCATGAGTTGAATAACGGTCAACTGGAGCCGCTGGCAGATTCGATCATTGATGAGAATGTATTCTTCCTCAAAATCATGGCGGATCACGCCAAGTTTATTGGGCATCTCCTGGATCCGTCAGAACGGAAACTGGTGGATCAAGCGAGAGATTTCAGCCATGATTTCGATCAATTACTTTTTCAAGCACAAGATTTAAGTTCGATGCGTCCCCAATCTCAAACGACACCGCTCTTAACGCAGTTTCTGGATCAGAACCGGGTATCGGTTGCCGGACTCCGGGATTTCAAGAAAACGGCTCGTGATCTAATTGAGGCTTGCCGGATCAAAAGCATCATTCACCCTCTTCTTGCTGATCACGTGTACCGTGAAGCAGAACGGTTCTTGCATCTGATTGACCTGTTCGAGCAGCGACTTGTCGGAGCCCCGGCGAGTTAAGATTTGTAGTGCGATACGTCCCCATGCAACTCGATATGATACTCTCCCTCTGCGAGGATGACTTTATTTAACGAAGTTGGATGAATGTGCGGAGGTGACCAAAGCTGGTCAAGTGGATCTCCTTTGAAGTGTGCCATGATTATTTTCAATGTAACGGCATGTGTAACTAGAAGAATAGTTCCGCCTTGATGAGCAGCTTCTATTGCTTTAACTTTCGGAATAACCCTATTCCGTAATTGGATGAACGATTCGCCGGCATTGTTCGGAGTATACACATGTGGAGTATTCCAAAAGGCTACATGTTCTACTGGAAAGGTTTGCTCAATTTCCGTAAATTTCTGTCCCTCCCAGGAGCCTAGGTAGATTTCTTTCAAATCCTCACTCTGAAACAAATCTATTTTGCGATCACCTTTAATGATCTCCGCAGTACTTTGCGCTCTTGGGCTGTTGCTCGTATAAATCGCATCGAAATGAACATCCTGCAATGATTTACCTAGCCATACAGCTTGGCGTATGCCTAGTTCTGTGAGGTCAGAGTCCATGTGACCTTGCAATCTGCCTTCTACATTCCATTTAGTTTCGCCATGCCTTGTCAGATAAATCGTTGTTTTCATCGTGGTTAACCTTCTTTCGTAAACGAATCCAAAACATCATAACATAGTGTTTTCGGTACAACACCTACTCTCTCCTTCATGATCCTAAAATCCCTTATTAATTGGACTTCGTTTCCACACATAATAAGAGCTGCCGGAATCATCATTCCGGCAGCTCTTATGATCTTCTTATTGGTGCTTACTTAGCAGCTCTTTCTTCTTATTGCGTAACATGGCTGTGACTTCTATTCTAGCAGGTCTATTGCTCAGCATGGAACGACCCACGGTCATCGCAATACCTAGCAGTACAAGCCCCATAAATGCACTGAATCCATACTGTTCCATCCATGCAGGCATCGTGCGCAGCTGATGATAGATTTCACCGCCAAGTATCGGACCAATAAAACCGGTAAAGCCTGTCAGCATCGCATAAACCGCCACATAAATAGTCCGCTCCGCACTCGGCGAATCCTCGATTGTAAAATTAAACGTCAGTTGGGTGAAACCACCGGTGCCAATCCCTAACAGCACATGAACGACAATCAGCACCGGAATCGCTGGCAGCCACGCAATCCCTCCCCATAAGATGCAGGAAGTCGCAATGATCGGAAGCGTCCACATCAGCAATTTCTTCGTGCCGTACTTCGCGTTCAAATTTCCCCACACATAATAGCTGATCATCATGACGATCATCTGAACCGTAGTAATGATGGAAACCCACTGAATACTCACTTTAATGACATCGAGCATGGCATAGGAGAATAGCGGAACGGCTACATTTTGGATAAAGATCCACGTGGCTAGAAACAGAGTTGCTCGCATAAAGGAACGATCCTGCAGCGGCTTTAGCAGCAGTTTCAGCTTCTGCGATTCCTTCGATTTCTCGAATGGAATATTCGGATAGCGGAACAAGTGGTACCCATTCCACACCATGCAAGCCGCTGCTATTGCGTAGAGAATGATAAAGCCTTTCTCCTGCGAATAATGTTCCAACAACTGTCCGCCGAACAGAACGGCCGCAGCAGCAAGTCCGCCAACGATCGTATTTCGAATACCCATATATCGTCCCCGAACCTGCGCAGGCACCATATCCCCGATGAGGGAAGCCCATATTACGCCGGCAATATTAGAGCACAGATACGAGAGCAAATACAGGATAATAAACGTATATACCCAGTAGCTTTGAGGCAGCACAAACGGAATAAGTCCTGTCAGCACCCATAATAATCGATACAACGCACCATAACCGAATACATAGGCTCTGCGATTATCAACGTTATGTGTAACGATGGCGGTAAAGATTTGAGCCAAATTGGCAAAGGCCGGAATGGCTAATGCGAATCCGATCTGTGCAGACGATGCACCCAAATGCAGCATGTAGCCGGTCAGGAATGGCCCCCCAATCAAGCTGGCCAGTAGTACGCCTGAAATGCCTTCGTTCGTGATGATTTTTAAGTACTTGCGTTGATTTGAATCTTTTCGATTCTTAAAGAAAGGCAATTTCCAAGTCATATGTCGTCCCTCTGCTGAAGTCATTTCTATCTAGGTTAAACGATTCACCAACTTTTGTATAGCTAATTTCGAGTAACGAACAAACAAAAAGAATCCGCGATTAACCGCGGATTCCATGCATACTTCGATCTGAACTTAAAGCAATCGTTCACTGACACCTTCGAACGTAATCTGAA
Organism: Paenibacillus sp. N22P23; assembly: GCF_059383735.1. Classification (NCBI taxonomy): domain Bacteria; kingdom Bacillati; phylum Bacillota; class Bacilli; order Caryophanales; family Paenibacillaceae; genus Paenibacillus; species Paenibacillus sp. N22P23. Next base: position 922,507 of record NZ_JBXENT010000001.1, on the reverse strand, counting down.
CGGGCTCAATGCTGCCATTATCGGAGAAATGCATGCGATCAATACAGAGAACGCGATGATTCCGATCCGTTTCGGTCAAGGGCCTGCGGTGATACACGATATACCATTCGTCGGCACCCGGAACTTCAATGATGCCGTGATGACCTGCGCTTGTTGCGATTTCAGCATTTTGCTGCAATATTTTACCTACCCGTTCGAACGGACCCATCGGAGATTGCGAAACGGCATAGGCGACGGAATAATCCGGCTCGCCCCAGCCGCCTTCGGCCCACATGAAATAATAGAGACCGCCTCGCTTAATCATACATGGGCCTTCTACGAAATGATCAGGAGTTATTTCTACGAAAGTGGTGCCATCTTCGAATTGATCTAAACTCACCATATCTTCATTCAGCTTGACGACATTACAGTGTCCCCAGCCGCCATAATACAAATAAGCCGTTCCATCATCGTCGATAAATACATGCGGATCGATAGGCTGGGCTCCATAATAGAATTTATCGATCAACGGCTTGCCAATCGCATCACGGAACGGACCTTCAGGTCGATCAGAGACGGCTACACCGATACCGCCAAGTTCGTCATTGCTCTGAATATCGTTAGCTGCAAAATACAGATAGTACTTTCCATTGCGCTCAATCGGAGATGGTGCCCATAACGCTCGTTTGCCCCAAGAAATGCTGCTCATTTCCAGGATATTCGTCACTTTAGTCCACTCAACCAAATCAGATGAATGAAAGGCATCCAAATGCAGCTGCTCATCATACGGCGCTGAATACGTCGGGTAAATCCAATAACGGCCTTCAAAAATTCTAGCTTCCGGATCCGCATACCAACCGGATACGATCGGATTACCGGATAACTTTTTGCCTTTATTCTCTGATGTGCTGCCTGTTGTCATTAGAATAAGTCCCTCCATAATCCATTAATAACGATATAGATGTGTAGTGTCCTTCTCGCGAATCCATACTTGCATATAGCCTGGATCCCGGTTATCCCATGCATAATACGGAATGAACCTAAGCGGAGTACCTCCGGCCTCTCTGCTGCTCGCAGTCAAAACCGTACAACCTCCAAGCAACTCGGGGTCGTGATCTACATAAATCGAATCCCTGTCCGATAGCGTACTATCGTCAAAGGCTAGACTTGAATTGTCTACTTCTTCCAAACAGTATACAATCGGCCCTCGCTGCAAGGCAACACGACCGCGATTAGCCTCGACTTCGGTTCTTGCACGCACCAATTCAACCGGCATATCCAGTTCGAGTACAATGACATCTCCCGCAGACCAGTTCCGCTTAATTTCCAAATAGCCGCTCTTCGGCAGAGCAAACACTTTCTCCCCGCCAATACGCAAGTTATAGCCTCTACACCAATCGGGTATGCGAAGACGTAGAACAAACTCCCTCTTCTGCTCCTGCTCCGGTTCCACCGTAATCGCAATGGATCCATCCCATGGGTAATTCGTCGTTTGTTGGAGTTTTACTTGGTGCCCGTCGCCATCACCATAGGTGATGACCGCATCGCCGCTAATATATTGATTCACAACGATTCCATCAGCTGTGCTCGCATACGCATACTGCCCGATCGAAGGCAGGAAGCGAACAAGATTCGTCGGACAGCAGGAAGTGTGGAACCACTCCACCCTGTGATGCTCGCCCTTGGAGGCTAATGGATTTACGTAGAAGAACTTATCCCCGGATAGCGAAATACCGGATAAGGCACCGTTATACAGTTCTTTCTCGACCAAATCGGCATATTTAGCATCGCCGAACAGTAGATTCATCCGATGATTCCAGAAAGCCATCGCGATGGCTGCACATGTCTCGCAATAGGCGGATTCATTAGGAAGGTCAAAGTCATGCGTAAAACCTTCATTATGCACCGATGGCCCGATCCCACCGGTAACATAGATGTTGCGCTCCGCGGTATGGGACCAAACCCGGTGCAGCGCATTGACATAAGTCGGATCACCTGACGCATGCACGACATCCGCCATCGCCGTGTACAAATACATGGCACGAACAGCATGACCGGTTACCTTCTCAATATCGCGTACTGGAACATCGTCTTGGCAGTAAGCCGGTCCCCAATCAGGCTTGTCCCATATCGCTCCGAACCCATGTCCATGACCTCGCTCTTCCAACAACCAAAGCGCAAGCTTCCAATAACGCTCCTCTTGCGTAACGCGATATAACTTCACGAGGGCAAGTTCTATTTCCTCATGCCCTTCTACCCAATGCCGTTTACCGGGACCAAATAGGTTATCGTAATGATCCACCATACGGCACGCTACATCGAGCAGTACTCGTTTACCCGTCGATTCATAATAAGCGACAGCGGCTTCGATCAGATGCCCGCCGTTATACATTTCGTGCTTCTCCATATCGGACCATTTGCGCTCTGAAGTTCGCAAAGTATAATAAGTCGTTAAATAACCATCCGGCTCCTGTGCGGCTTGAATAAGCGCAATAATCCGATCAAGCTCGGCTTCCAGAGCAGGGTCCCGTTCCAGCATCAAGGCATATGCTGCCCCTTCAATAACTTTATACAAATCAGAATCGTTGTAATACAGGCCCTCGTGTTCGCCATCCAGCAGGCCGCCTGCTTTTGCAAAGTTAGAAATACGCCCAGTAGCTTCACATTGATCAAGGCAGGTTCGAACAGTCACGTTCTTCAATACTTCCAAACGGGGACGCCAGAAGGCATCCTTAATCTCTACATTCGTGAAAGGAATATTCTTCCAACCAGCTAATGGCGCTACGACAGCTGTCACTCGATTCATCCTCTCTATCCATTAACCTTAGTTTCTTCTGCAGTCTAATAGCCAAAATAACGATAACCTGGGGATGCCGGCGGCAGCAGTCGCTTCCGCTGCGTTTCCGTTAACGAATCCATGAAGCTCTGGTCCCGATTATGCTCACTCCAAGAAATCATCTCCGGGGCAAACTTAAACAGCAGCGACCTGCGTTCATGCTCCGCTTTCCAAGCGAATGTCCCATGCGTAAGCGCTTCCGTAAAAATCAGAACGTCTCCAGCCTTCTGTGGAACATGTACCGTAGGCCCAATTTCCGTATAATCCCGATACTCCTGCGGTGTCCTGTAATTGGATTTATGACTTCCCGGGATACAGCTGAATCCACCATCATCTTCGCCAATATCCGTCAACGCATAGGATACAACGGTAAGACCGCTGAACATTTGATTGTTGCGGAAGGTGTAATATTGACCGGGATCATAAGGTGTAGCTCCGCCATGCAGACCAAGCTGTGGTGCGCCTTTACGATGTATAATGGCATATTCGTGATCAAGTCTGTAATTCTCGCCAAGGATTTCGTTTAAATGCGCGTTCAGCTTCGTATCATCAATCAATGCACGAAAATCCTCGCCCCATTGCAGAATAGAATCTTCCGGCTGCGAAATGCGATCATCCACAACACGATTCATCCGCTCGAGTTGCTCAGCTGATAATACATTCTTAACGACCAAATATCCTTGTAGATCAAACAAATAGCGTTCCTTATTATTCACTATGCTTCGCCTCCCAAATGCTTTTTTCACTCTCAAAATATGCCATACTACCAGCAGCCACGGCAAGCATTTTCGCAACAAAACAAAAGAAAATGAAAAAACAGCGAATCATTCGGTTCGCTGTTTTTCATTTATATCCTAATAAATTAAGTCCCGCAATACGTGCGGTAAGGCTGGCCTGATAAAGCAGGCAATGTACAATAAGCAGCATGCTCGGAAGATTGCTCGAACGGATTCGCGATCGCTTCCAGCAATCGCTCCATTACACTGTAATCGCCTGAATTGACGGCCGCATCCAGTGCTTCCTCTACCCGGTGGTTGCGAGGGATTATCACCGGATTTCTGCCCCGCATAATCTGCTGCGACTCTTCTTTGGTTATTTGCTGCCGCTCAAGCCTAGCTTGCCACTTCGCAAGCCACTCTGTAAATCCTGTAGTGTCAAACATCGTGATCTCATCCGGTTTATCTTCCGTTAAGGCACGGAACGTGTTGGTATAATCCGCATGATGCATATGCATCATGGTCAATAACTCTTCAATTAGAGCATCATCCTCCGGCTCTTCGTTTACGATACCAAGCTTAGCTCTCATCCCAGATAACCAGTGCGAGTGGAATAACGAGGCGAATTCTGCGATTGCATCCTCTGCCAGATTCACGGCTTCCGATTCGGTCTCATGTAATAGCGGCAGAAGTGTTTCTGCAAAACGAGCAAGGTTCCAAGCTGCAATCTTCGGCTGATTGCCATACGCATAACGCCCCTGTGAATCAATGGAGCTGAATACCGTCGACGGATCGTAGGCATCCATAAATGCACAAGGACCATAATCGATGCTCTCTCCGCTTAATGCCATATTGTCGGTGTTCATGACGCCGTGAATAAATCCAACCAGCTGCCATTTGGCAATGAGCTCAGCCTGCTTCGAAATCACGGCTTTCAGCAGCGCGAGATAACGGTTATCGGTGTCGACTGCGGCGGCTTCCGGATAATGGCGCTCCAGTGTATAATCCGCAAGCGTACATAAATCTTCAAGCGTGCACCAATTCGCTGCATATTGAAAGGTGCCAACACGGATATGACTGGCAGCCACACGGGTCAGGACAGCTCCGGGCAGCTCCGTTTCACGGTAGACCGGCTCACCGGTAGTGACAACTGCAAGGCTGCGCGTGGAAGGAATCCCAAGCGCCTGCATCGCTTCACTAATAATATATTCGCGTAGCATCGGACCTAGCGCCGCCCTTCCATCGCCTCGGCGAGAATATGGCGTTCTGCCCGGTCCCTTCAACTGAATATCAACGCGGTCGCCTGAAGGGGTGATCTGTTCGCCCAGCAGAATGGCTCGTCCATCTCCGAGCATCGTGAAATGCCCGAATTGATGCCCGGCATAGGCTTGCGCGATCGGCAATGCGCCTTCCGGGACTTCATTGCCGCCAAACACGGCAATACTGTCATCCCCTTTCAGAGCCTCCACATTCAGCCCAAGCGTCGCCGCCAGACGCTCATTCAGAATAACCAGCTCCGGTGCATGTACCGGACTTGGTAGATGTCTCTTAAAGAAAGATTCCGGCAACTTAGCATAGCTATTGTCAAAATTCCATCCAACTTGAGGTGTTTCTGTATGATCAGTCATTTTCTCTCCTCCATATCGTACGCAATGATCCAACAGCCATTGCAATTTGCGCTAACGCTTGCTCCAGCACAGCTCGCGGACAAGCAATATTCATCCGCATATATCCTTCACCTTCGACACCGAACTGTGAACCCGAGCTCAGGATTACACCAGCATGTTCCGAGAACAGTTCGTCTAGTTCCTTAACGGAGAGGTTCAGTGCACGACAATCGAGCCAAATCAGATAAGTCCCTTCGGATTCATTTACGTGGATCTCCGGAATGTGTTCTTCCAAATAACGAACCAGAAACCGTGCATTCCCTTCTAAATAAAGAAGCAATTGATTCAGCCAGTCTTCCCCATGCCGATAGCCGCTCTCTAACGCAACAAGTCCTAACGTGTTAGGGGATGAGATCCCCCTGGCATTCAACTCTTGGTTAAATCTCTCCCTCAGCGCAGGATTTGGAATAATGACGCTTGAGGCATGAAAACTTAATAAATTGAATGTTTTGCTAGGCGATATGCAAGTGAAGGAATAATTCGCGAACTCCTCTGCTAGCGAAGCGTAGGGAATATGCCGATGCTCAGCGTAAACCAAGTCACAATGAATTTCATCGGTAACGACAAGTATATGATGCTTCCTACAGATGTTTCCTAAACGAAGTAGTTCCTCTCTTTCCCAAACCCGGCCTACCGGATTATGCGGGCTGCAGAGAATTAACATTTTCACATGGGGATCTATTTTCGCTTCCAAGTCCTCATAATCCATCTCATATCGCCCGTTATGAAGCTTTAGCGGATTATATACGACCTGACGCCCCTGCGCCTCGACCATTCTGGCAAAATTATAAACCGGCGATTGGATGACGATCTTATCCCCCGCTTCAGTAAAGGTGCTCATAATCAAAGATAACGCTGCGATAACATCCGGGCTATGCGCGATCCACTCTTCCTTCACCGTCCACTGATGCCTGTTCTTCAACCACGATACAATCGAATCCAGGTAGGCATTCGAACGGAAAGAGTATCCAAATACACCGTGCTCCACCCGTTCCTTCAACGCTTCAATCACCTCTGGAGGAGAAGCAAAATCCATATCAGCTACCCACATCGGAATGACATCTTCATGATCCGAATTCCTATTGACTGCATCCCATTTCAAGCTGGACCTATTTCTGCGTGCTATCACAAGGTCGAAATCGTAATTCATCAGTTCCCCCTCCAATCGAATCACGGAAGCCTTCACAAAAAATTAACAATCATATGTAAACATTTACGCATCAAGATGTTGGGTTTTGTCGGATTTCGTCAAGTCTTGTAATTATTACACAAGTAGCTATACTTTATAAAATGATCCCACTCGGAAATCTATTAGAAAGGAAGCGATCACTGTATGTCAAAAGCATTTCAACTATCATTAGTTATTCCCGGTATCTTGCTGTTTGTTCTTCTCTTCGCCATGTTCCCTGCCGTGCTTGTGCCAGACCGTCTGGACAGTTCGCTTCAGTTCCACTGGGCCAAAGGTTTCTCCAGTATTCACAGCTATCTTGATGGAATTTGGAGCGGATACTCCTTTCAATACTTTTCCGGTAAAACCGAATTATCGTTCTGGGAACAGATCGGCAGCAGCTTCTCTGTTACCTTTACGTACATGATTATCGGGGCTGTCGTTGGCATGACACTCGGCATTATCCTTGGCGTTTACTTTGCAGTCTCACGTGCAGTTTGGCTGAAACGCGTCTTGGAGTTAACTAGTGTATTTCCGGATTTCGTCATCGTACTCCTGCTTCAATTTTTAATTGTATTTATCGCTTCCGAAACCGGACTTGTCATCTTTCAAGTGGCAAGCTTCTCAACTGACGACCCTGCTGTCGCATTGCCATTGATATCTACGATCATTATACCAGCCATTTATATGATCCGTAATGTCGCTTTGCATATGAGCCACACGCTGACAGAAGACTACATCAATTTCGCTAAGGCACGCGGACTTGGTAAAACCTACATTATATTCTATCATGCCCTTCCGAATGTGCTCCCTTTCGTCAAAGCAGATTTGCACAAATTCATGGGCATCTTATTCGGGAATCTCTTCATCTTCGAATATTTATACAACTTGAATGGCGTTACGCTGCTTGTTTTCTCTAACGCGTTCGCATACGGTGGCTACCAATACAGTCTTGTCGTAAACGGGATTCTCACGCTGCTGTTGCTCTATGCCATCATTTATGCGTCGCTCAAAGTTGTCGTATTCGGTTGGGAGAAGGTGTTTGTACGATGAATAAAACGTTGCTTGCCGGTCTGATCATCACCATTATGATGATTGCTGCCTCCCTTTTCGGACAATATGTTGCTCCTCATGATCTTAACGATCATTTCGAGACCGACTATGTCGTCGATGCAGATGGACACAGTACACTTTATGTGCCGCCTGTTGCGCCAAATGAGAATTTTCTATTCGGAACGGATAAAGACGGTTACGATATGATGGCCAAATTGCTTGCGGGGTCGCAATATACGATCTTCGTATCGCTCGCAGTGGCATTAGCTCGTGTATCGATTGGCGGATTCATTGGTCTGTTCCTTGGCTACATCGGGAAAGAAAGAAAGCTTGGCACCAAATCGTTTCCAATCTGGAATGTATTGAACGGCATTCCTATCTTTATCATCGTATGGATGATCATGATCGGCATTACGATGAACCCGGCGACCTCTCCCTTCTATATGTCGTTGATCATTGCCGTTGTATTAACCGTTGTCGGCATCCCATCCGTTGCCTCGACAATGAAAGAGAAAACGATGATCGTGAGAGAGCGTCAATTCGTGCTGTCGGCCAAGTCGATCGGTGCAAGTCACGCAACAATTATTCGAACGCACATTTTTCCGCACATGAAAGAAAGCTTCGTCATCTTGTTTGTACAAGAAGTCGTACTCATCCTGGGATTGTTCGGGCAATTGGCGATCTTCAATATATTCGTTGGTGGAACGACCCAGTATTTCGATCCTATCCAATACGTGAGCCGCTCGAATGAATGGAGCGGGCTTATCGGTCAAGCCAGAAACAATTTATTTATTTACCAATGGATTCTTTTCATTCCACTGGCCCTTTACATCGTCTATATTCTTGGTTTCCATCTCATTTCCGTCGGTCTTGAGAAGCTGTATCGCAAGAAATTCGCGAAGTTCTCGCATATCTAATCGAAACAAAACCAAGGCTGCCTTACCGGCAGCCTTGGTTTTGTTGTAGTCGAATAAACGTACTTGCAGGAATCGACCGCCTTACGAGGAACTACTACAAATGCGTTAACACTTTAAGCCGTTAATAAAGGAAGGTACATCATGCCGATCAATCTCGTTTATTTCGTGTTCTTCTACGTATTCTTCTACATGGCAAATGCTGTGTATGGTACATTTATACCGCTTTACTTTCAGCACATCGGATTCACGCAATCACAAATCGGCACCTTGCTCGGACTGGGTCCGCTTGTTGCGATCCTCGCACAGCCGATTTGGGGCCTTTTCAGTGACCGTGCCAAGACGAAGAACAGCATTCTACTCTTCCTTATCGTTGGAACTGGGCTTACCATGCTGCTCTATCCGCTGTCCAACCATTTCGTATTTTTGCTCGTGTTCATCTGTATATTTACGTTCTTTCAATCTCCGATATTTGCGTTAGGCGACGCGATCACGTTAGAGGCGTTAGATAAGCGAGGCAAAGGGAATTTCAGCCTCATTCGACTTGGCGGAACATTCGGCTTTGCCATCATGTCGATTGTATTCGGACTCATCGCGCAGAAACGAATTGACTGGCTGTTTGGCGTCTACGCAATTATCCTTGCATGTTGTTTCTTACTTGCACTGCGGTTTCCGAAGATTGAAGGTCATCAAGCCAGAAATCGCAAAATGCCGGTATGGGTCTTATTCCGTAATCGGAAATTAATGCTGTACTTAAGCGCAAATTTCGTATTCCAAATTACGCTTGGTTATTATTACGCATTCTTTCCGTTATATTTCAAGGAAATGGGCGGCGACACCGCATGGCTCGGCTGGTCGATGGTGATTTCATCCTTAAGTGAAGTACCCTTCCTGCTGCTGTCTAGACGTATCTTTCAGCGCGTTCAAACTTCGCATATATTACTGGGGGCCGGTGCAGCAGCAGCACTCAGATGGTATCTGTTCTCGACGATTCACGACCCTGTATGGCTGTTGCCTGCACAGGCGCTGCATGGTTTGATCTTTATCGTACTGTCCGTGACAATGGCAAATGTAATCAATAAGGAAGTGCCGAAGGAACTGAAAGCAAGCGGTCAAACCTTAAACGGACTATTAACGCTTGGCGTTGCCCGTATTATCGGAAGCTTGGCCGGCGGCATCGCTAGCGAAGCGGTCGGCATGCGTACCATGTTTCTCTATAACTTTATGCTTACCTTCGTATGTATCGTTGTGTTCTCGATTGTGTTCTGGATTCAGCGAAACAAAGAAGCAGCGAATGTGATGGGCAGTCCTACTATTTTCAAGGATCAGTAAGGTGCTCGCTCTAGCACAAAACTCGATTATGGACAACGCCAAACATCCCGGTCAAACCTGTATGGTTCTGAAATCCGTATTTGGTGTAAAATGATTCTTTGCCTTGTGCAGCAAACAATCCGACGAAAGCTTTCTCAGGCGCATTCTCTTCAATAAATTGTTTGATCGTTTCCATAATTACTTTACCGATTCCTCGGTTCTGATAAGCAGGCAGCACGACAATATCTTGAATGTAGAAATAAATAAAGCCGTCTCCGACCACTCTCCCCATTCCAATGGGTTGGCCCTGATCATGTATGACAACGCCGAACAAGGAGCGGCTTAATGATTCTTCCGCAACATCGAAGTTCACATAGTCGTTCCAACCCACTCCCTGGCAAAGATGCTTAAATTCTGCCAGAGTCGGCACTCTTCTTAGTACGGTAAGTTCATTATTCATACGAATTACCTCCGGATTATCTTTATCGCAGCTGTAATAAGGACATAACCTTCTTCTTCAAGTCAGGAAATGTAAATGGCTTGGTGATGTATCCATCCGCGCCTAAGGTGATGGCTGTCTTCATATTATGATGGCTTTCATTGCCGGAAACCATCAAAAATTTCGTTCTCTTCGAAACATTCCCCTCTTGCTCGACGCGTCTGAGCATAGCCAAGCCATCGAGATTCGGCATATTGAAATCCAGGATACATAAATCAATTTCTTCTTTGGTCAACAACTCATAGGCATCTAGTCCATTCGTTGCTTCCAGCACCTGCTCAGAGCAGTCCTTCACTAATTCCACGATCATTCGTCTTAGTACGCGATCATCTTCTACGACCAGGATCTTCTTAGCAACCGTCTTCCGGAGTGAAGATTTGACGATCCGATTCCTTCCTGTACGCTTCGCTTTATAGAGAGCAAAGTCAGCATGACGCGTCCAGACGGAGATGCTGCTCTGCGGTTTCCACTGCACGACGCCTGCCGAGAAGGTAATAAACGTATTCCTCATGTTATCGACGAAAATAGGATTTTCCCGGACATGTGTCAGTATCTCTTCCAATAAAATCACGGCCTCGGTATCTCTCGTACCGGGCATGATGAGCATGAATTCTTCACCGCCCCACCTTGCGACCATATCTGTCTTACGGACCTTACTCACAAGAAGGTTGCTTAAACTCTGCAGAACCATATCACCGATCTGATGGCCGGAATTGTCGTTAATCGCTTTGAAATAATCGATATCCAGGATAACCATTGTAATTGGTGAAGGATAGCGATTGACGCGGGCGAGCTCGAGTTGAATTTGTTTATCCATATACCGTCGGTTAAAGAGTCCTGTAAGGGGATCATGAAAAGCCACGAAGTTATATTCTTGATTTCGCTCAATCAAACGTCGAACTCGCGCGCAAAGCTCATCGTAATGAAACGGTTTGACGACGTAATCATCGGCCCCCATCTGGAAACAACGGACCTTATCGCGAATATCATCACGGCCGGATAATACAATCATGGGTATCCACCGGATCATCATATCTTCTTTAAGAATTTCAAAAATTTCGTAGCCGCTCTTGGGATACATCATTAAGTCGAGCGTGATGAGCTGATATTGATGATTGCGCAGTAACATAATCGCTTCTTCTACGTTGGAAGCTTCATCGACCTGATACCCATCCAAGAAGAGTCTTCGAGCCAGATAAGCACGCAGAATGTTATCGTCCTCAATGATCAAAATGCGTTTACCAACCTGCGAATCGTAGCCGATACTCCAACTTGGCGCTTGGGCATTACTTTGCTTGATATCGCGTACACAACGCTCCATTTCCAGTTCAAGTTCCGGGAGCAGCGATCTCATCACATGCGAGCTTTGTTTGAATTGAAGCTGTAGGGTATCATGCAGTTTAGGCTCCGCCGCTTCCTCTTGCGTCCACTCCCAATCGCCGATCATTTGTGCTGCCATATTGCCGACTCTATCGAAGCCTAATATGGGGGCGCTTCCTTTAATCGAATGAACGATTCGATAAATTTGCCTGGCGTTCTCGAAGCAAATCGTGTCATCTCCAATGCCAGACAAATGCTTTAAGAAAGACAAACGCTCGCTCAGTTCATTCATGTATTGCTTCTGATTCTCTACTAATACTTCATCCGAACTGATGTTAGAAAGCTCTGAGTTGGAATTAAGCACTCGAATGATACTCCTTTCATAAGAAAAGTATTAGATTTGTGTTTGATTGGCTTATATGTGAAAAAAAGATGTATCACGACGATACATCTTGCTTCGCTCACTCAAGCTAGTGCATTTCCAAAGTTATCTGATCGACTAGTTACCAAACGTCATCATTTGTTCTTTTTTCTCAAAACAGAGATTTATTGTACGTCCATTCGAACGCGTTCTGTGCAAGACGTTTTGCGGAACGGTGAACACTTCTCCTTGCTGCAGGATGATGGTTTCGTCCTCTAAATCAATGATCAGTTCTCCATCAATAACCATAAATAGCTCATCGTAATCCTCATGTTTATGCCAATGAATCTCACCATCAATTACTGCTGCTCGTAGGACATGATCGTTTACTTCGCTGACAACGAAGTTCGTATATTCGCTCATATTTTTCGTCGCTTCGAATAGATTGATTTTTTCCAATTGTCCCAGCTTCATTACGGATCACACCTTATCTTATGTTATTGCAGCAATCCTTCCAATACATCTTATGATAAGTACAAAGTATTAAAAATGTTTTGGATTACATGTTTGATTTTTGTTTGTTTTTGGGAATGGTTTGCGCACAAAAAAAGCCGCGTTTCCGCGACTTTATCTCGACTTTGATCGGATTAGCTTCATAATACTTCTATAAATTTGCGGATTGGGATGCTTTTTGAAAATATGAGGATCCGGCGAAGTATTCACTTCGAGCACCCATGGATGGAGCGATTGATCCAGCGCGACATCCAGTCCGATCATACGAACGCCCGGAAACGAACGCCCCATCGTTTGCCCAGCAACAACGCCTAGCCTCGACAATAGTTCGAGCTTAGCCTGCACCTTCTCGGTGTGGGAATAGAGCAGTTTCTCAGCCGTTAGAATTTGGCCTCCATTGTGATAATTCGTTACTATTTTGTGTTTGGCCGCGACTCTGCCGATGATTCCGGAGGTGACCCATTTCTTCGCAGGCGTGTACTGCGCCATCACGCGCAGATCGAATCTCCGACCGTTGTGCTTTAGGAGATGGATTCCCTTCTGCACGAGATAGTTTCCTTTTTTCTTCGCTGCATGAATGCCTCTATATAAGGAGTCAAACTCCTTGTAGGTTTTGATGGTGCTGCCAAGCTGATAGCGATAACCTTGATCCACTTTCTCCACACGCATAACGCCATTACCATGCATGCCAAACACAGGTTTGACATAGACCATTCGATACTTAAGCAATTGTCTTCTAAGCGCTTGCTTCGTCATTCGAGAGGTTTCAGGTACATATTGAGCAAGAAAGGGCTGTTTGCGAATGGCAACTGTTTTGGTCCATTTGCTTCCAACGTATCGCGACATATTCATCCCCTTAGATTGTAAATTGATGTATTACAACCTATTCAATAAGGAAGAGGAAAGCTTGGGTGTTTCTACAGTCAGGCTGTTTCCAATAATTTAGGATAGGTATTCTTGCTCCGATTGATTACGATAGAGGGATGCCGCCCTACTCTATTACAATTGGAAAGTGAGTTTATAGTTATGAAACATATTAAAGCCGTCCTCTTACGAACGATGGCTGCAAGTATAGGTTTACTAGGTTTGATCTGCACCACGATTCTGTTCCCATTCTCATCAGCTGAAGCCGCGCCGCGAGCACCCTATGATGATATTCCGTTCAACTATGCCAGAGAATCGATTCTAGCTATGACGGAGCTCGGGTTTATGACCGGGACCGGTGAGCGACGATTCGAGCCAAAAAAAGCCATTACACGTGCAGAATTTATGACATTAATCGACCGTTTTCTTGAAATCAAGCCGGTGGTGAGTGAGATTCCCACTTTCAAGGATGTGCCTAAATCAGCATGGTATTACCAATGGATACAGCCTGCCGTACAACTAGGAATCGCGCAAGGAAGCTCAAGTCGCTTATTCGAACCGGGGCGTCCGGTCTCGCGGGAAGAAGCGGCCGTGATCATGAACCGTGCTTTAAATCAAACGGGAAGTTCCGTAATTCCCGCTTTATATGATGATCAAGATCGGATAAGCGGATGGGCGCTGTCTGCTGTCAGTCATTTATCCCAATTGGCTTTGATAACCGGTGATCAGGGTAAGTTTCGTCCGAAGGAATCGATAACAAGGCAAGAGGCTGCCGTTCTGATGAACCGGGTATGGACATACGGGGATTGGGCTAAGCAAATTACTGCTGCTCCTCCTTCAAGGATCCAACTGGGATGGCAGTATGGGCAAACGACGCTGCAATTCGAACAGCAAGTCGCACAATCGACAGTAAATACGTTATCGCCACGATGGTTCTTTCTTGGGAAGAATGGTGAATTTGAAGATCAAATGGACGCCAGCCTGTTAACTTGGACGCACACGCATGGCAAGAAGCTGTGGGCAATGGTTGGCAATCATTCCGATCAAGCAGCTACTCATGCGATGCTGACGGACCTGACTCAGCGACAAGCATTCATTAAACAGCTGGCGGATCGCGTACAACAGTTCGGGATTGATGGTTTAAATATTGACTTTGAGAATATGATGCCTCAAGACCGCAGCGCTTTCACTGCTTTCATCAAAGCACTTCGTTTAGAAACGAACGCGATTATCTCTGTCAACGTCTCCCCTGATTTCGGATACGACTGGACGGAAGTATTTGATTATGCAGCACTTGGGGAAATAGCGGATTACGTCCTTCTCATGGGCTATGACGAACATTGGAGCGGAGCTGCGCAAGCAGGCTCTGTCTCTTCCCTGCCATGGCTTAAGGAAGGCATCGAAGCTTTGTTGAAGAAGGTGCCCGCACGTAAAGTTATTCTTGCGCTGCCACTATATACGCGGAAATGGACATCGGACATCATAGGCGGCGAAGTCGTATCTGAGGACATCACACTCACTCGTCAGAACAGTATTGTTACGTCCAGAAACGCAACAACCGTGTGGGATGCACGGCTGGGCCAATATTTTGCCGAATACACAGAATACGCTCAAGGAATAATGCTGAATCGAATATGGCTGGAGGACGGACGTTCCATTGCCGATAAGATCAGCGTAGGAGAATCCTATTCCATAGCCGGGTACGGGTACTGGTATATGGGCGGCGAAAGCCGTGATATTTGGTCTAGTGTGCGCAATTCATTGCGGTATCATTCGTATTCTTTCTCGTAAACTATCACCAATTCGGGCTGACTCTCATCTAATAGAGTAACCCTAGAATAGAAGTAGGTGATAATTATGGTTCGTATTAAAGCTACTCAACAACCTGACTTAATTCTTATTAGTTGGTCGAGAAACCCTTTAGTTAGCGGATCCCCGCGTAGAATCCTAGCTTCTCGTGTCATTGGTTCTGCCTATCCCTGCCGTGCCAACTTGCAGGAAGGTGCGCTGCTTATAAATGCCTTAAACTGCTTATTAGACAATGACATCGGCTTCAAAGTCGTGTTTCGCAAAAGTACGTCGAGCATCAGTGGTTATTTAGTACTGCAACGCTTCAGCTAATAATCGAACAAGCCTGCCGGACATTCGGCAGGCTTGTTTGTTCATTCGACGTGTTTTGCAGCAAGATTATGAAATAATAGAACTACTTAGATGTGCCGGAAGGAGAATGATATGGTCAAGAGCAAAGTTCAGCAGCTAGCCGAGAAAATGATTGCAGATCGTAACGTCAGACCCCGAATGGTCGAATGGTTCAATCCTAAACAATTAATCGTGACAGGAACGAAGACTGTCCTATCGACGATCTTCGGGCTCTATTCCGACTTTCGATTAATTGAGGCATTCAATCAGAAGGATGAGCAATTGAACGACTATTCCAAGCACTTCTTACGCGATGAATCGGGAACTTATAAAGTGGATGAAGATGGCTTCTACTTGACAGATCCAGACCAACCTCGAGATGAAATATGGATCGATTACATCAGTGATTTAGGTGATGGATTTGATTCCACCTATTCGATTGCCTATCATGCCACTCGTCCGGAGCTGTCGCTTGTTGATCCTCAAACGGGTAAATCCATTACGACAAGACGCGGCGATGTGCTTATCTTTGGCGGTGACCAGGTCTATCCTACCGCGAACCGTGATGAATATATGAACAGACTGGTTACACCTTATTATCTCGCTCAAGGATACACGGCTGATCCGCACCCGCAGGTTTTCGCCGTTCCGGGTAACCATGACTGGTACGACGGCCTAATTTCGTTCTCACGGATATTCACTTCACGCAAATGGTTTAATGGCTGGCACGCACCGCAGCAGAAGAGCTATTTTGCCTTGAAGCTTCCGCATGGATGGTGGCTGCTCGGAACCGATGTGCAGTTGAATTCAGACATCGACGGCCAGCAGGTGCGCTATTTCGAGCATATCGCCAAACAAATGCAAACCGGTGATCGAGTTATTCTATGTAATGCAGAGCCCTACTGGGTGTCTGCTCATAAATATGGAAAGTATGATCCGGTTTACAACGAGAACAATCTGACCTTCCTTGAAAATATGCTGAACAAGAATCATGTCGACATACAAATCTTCATGGCCGGCGATCTTCATCATTACCGCAGATTCGAGTATATTCCTACCCACGCCGACGGTTCATCGGAGGATCACAGCCGCAAAGTCGAGAAAATTACTGCCGGCGGAGGCGGCGCTTTCCTTCATCCTACCCATGATCTCAAGGATCAGTCCATCTATGCACACAAGAATGAAGCGAAGGTTGAATTTAAACGGAAGAAAGACTTCCCGGATGTCGCTGCTTCAAGGCGGCTGACCTGGGGCAATCTGCTGTTTGTTTGGAAGAACCAAATGTTCGGCATCGTAACGGCAATTCTCTATTTGTTAGCGTGCAACTCCGTACTCTCCGTCACCACCGCTCCACCTGCATCTGCAACTTACCTGGAACTTGTCTCAGCCTCCTTCACCAAGATTGCTCATACACCAAGCGCGTTTATTTGGATGTTCATCATAATCGGCGGATTCTGGCTGTTCACGGATACGCATTCCCGTACGTACAAATGGATTGCCGGCTGTCTGCATGGCTTAAGCCATGTTGCTGCTGCTTTCTTTATCGGCTGCGGAGCTGTTTATCTGGTCAGTACCCTATTTCATTTCCAGTGGGGGCTCGGTGCATTGGTATTGATCGGCGTATTAATCGCATATGGCGGATGGATTATTGGATCAATCATCATGGGGTTATACTTGCTCCTATCGTTGAATGGTTTCGGTCGCCACAGCGGTGAAGCATTCTCTGCCATGCAAATCGACAACTGGAAGAATTTCATTCGAATCCATATTGATAAAGGCGGGAACTTGACTATCTTCCCCATTGGGATGGAGCAAGTTGTCAAGAAGTGGAAACCAGCGGAAAGCATCGAATACGGTCCACTGTTAGAACCTGATTTACCTCCCAATAAGCGAGCAAAAGCGGAGCCAATCATGATTGAATCGCCGATTGTAATTCCCGCGGTAACGTAACCTGAACAAAGGGCAGCAACGGAACAGATGATCTGTTCACATTGCCGCCCTTTATGGCATTTGAAACGAACGTATTATTCGACTGCAGCTTCCAGCTCGCAATGTTCCAGCTTTAATACCTTTGTTTTGTATTTCCATTTGTAACCGAGCCATAATAGTAAGAAGAATGGAATGCCAATGTACGAAGCAATAAGGAACTTCCAATCGACTTGACCGTCCGAGAATGCGCTGATGCTTTGCCCCAAAATAACAATCATACACATAACGCCTGCCAAGATCGGTCCGAATGGGAACCACAACGAACGGTATGGAAGGTCTGCGATCTTCCGGCCTTGTGCGAGATAAGCCTTACGGAATCGATAATGGCTGATAGCAATCCCAAGCCAGGCGATAAAGCCAGACATCCCCGAAGCGTTGAGCAGCCAGATATACACCTGACCATCGCCGAAGAAGGACGCAAGGAATGCGAGCATACCGATAACGGCTGTAGCAAGCAAGGCATAAACAGGGATTCCATTTTTATTTAATGTGGCGAATAATCTAGGCGCTTTACCTTCTATTGCGAGTACCCAGAGCATTCGCGTAGAGGCATACATCCCCGAGTTGCCTGCGGAAAGTACGGAGCTTAATATGACGGCATTCATTACGGAAGCGGCTACGCTTAAACCAGCTTTCTCGAAGATGATCGTAAACGGACTCGCACTAACGCTGTCACTAGCCAATGACTCCGTCGTATAAGGAATCAACAGACCCACAACGAATATAGCGAAAATATAAAACAGCAAAATCCGCCAGAACACGCTGCGAATCGCCCGAGGGACGTTTACGCGCGGATTCTCTGATTCTCCTGCTGCAATGCCGACAAGCTCGGTGCCTTGGAACGAGAAGCCTGCCGCCATACAAACGCCGAGTACGGCAAGCAAGCCTCCCGAGATTGGCGCATCACCAGTTGTGAAATTACTAAAGCCGGTCGCCTTTCCGCTCCAGATGCCGATAATCATGAGAAGTCCGATCCCGATAAATACGATGACGGTTACGATCTTGATCATCGCGAACCAATACTCGGACTCACCGTAGCTTTTTACAGACAATAAGTTTAAACCAACCATCAGTGCTAGGAACAAGGCACTCCATAGGAATGATGGGCTGTCCGGCAGCCAAAATTTAATGATGATCGTTGCCGCTGACAGCTCAGCCGCAATCGTTATCGCCCAGTTATACCAATAATTCCACCCGAGCGCGAAGCCAAATGAGGGATCGACGAACCTGGTTGCATACGTGCTGAAGGTTCCCGAAACCGGCATGTAGGTTGCCATTTCTCCCAAGCTTGTCACTAAGAAATAAACCATGATGCCAATAATCAGGTAAGCAAGTAATGCTCCGCCGGGACCTGCTGAATGAATCGCTCCCCCGCTGGCTAGAAATAAGCCTGTTCCTATCGAGCCGCCGAGTGAGATCATCGTCATATGACGCGATTTCAAGCCTCTGCGTAATTTGTTGTTGTTTGGATTCTCGTTCACTTTCTGTACGCTCCCTTACATGATTTGCTTATTTTGTGGATATTTAAGCCATTTAAACACAAAAAAGCTGCCTAACAAGGCAGCTCCCATACTCCCTCATCTTTCCTGTTGAAGATAGCTCAACACACATAACGCGGGTGCGAATCGTGTGACAGTTCCGTCCCTTTCGGAAACGGCCCCAGCTCGAACGGTCAGTAAACCGTGCGGCTTCGGCGATGGTACCTTTCCTCCGGAATCCTCAGCCTTTACTGGACTTCCTCCGGCGTACTCATTAACATCGCGACCTCTACCTCATCAAGGCTGATGAGGGTTAATCTTTTTTTATGACAAGCTCCTATAATAAATATCCTTTGCAGAAAAATCAACGGAAAAACATTCCACCGCAATTGCCCATAAATCAAAAAGAAGCTGGATCGATGATCTCAGCTTCTTGAAAATGCGTATTTACATAGGAGATTAAAGCCAAATTGCAGGCAATACTTCACTCAATGATTCAATTATCCGGTAAACATGTCTTCATCTGACCGTATGAACGCAATAATAGCTAGTATGTCCGTTAAACGAGGAACCTATACCTCTTACACAAGCATTTCTTCAACTAATTTATTTATCGTACTCAATCTGCCTTGGAAGGCTTGATAGACGCCATCGGCTTGTTCGCGAATCGTCCGCTGCGAGCACGTATATTTGTTTATGCTTGCGGCATAGTCCACTTGCTGGATGAGGGACTCTGGCAATGTCGCTGCACCGCTGAGTGCACCTGCAAGCCCGCCGGCTAGTGCCGCAACACTTACGCTGTCTCGACCCATATTAGCCCCGGCGATGATCGCATCATGCACATTGGCATTTACCATTCGAACAATACAAATGGCTTTGGTCACGACTTCGTTTGCGAAGCTGCTGCCATACGGCACGCCGCAGCCGCGGTAACTCTTATCAAAGGCTTCGCGTAATTCGCGGAAATCCCGGCAGCCCGCTGTCAGCATTAACCCGGATTCGAGTTCATCAATCACGTTGTCTCTTAAGTAACCGTATTTGTATCCATCAATCTTGGCACCTACATCAGAATAATCGCAGTTCGTGAACAAATCACTTATAACGCCTTCAATCGTCGCACCAGGCTTCGTAGCAGAAGCAATTGCGGCTGCGGTTACACCTGACCACTTCACGCCATAGCTTCTGGAAGCCTGATATAGCTGTCCAAGTTCGAAAGCATCGCGTATCGCATTCTTCACGTCGCCTGCATTGATTAATCCAACGGGCTGACAGTAGCCGGCGAAACTATTGAGACCGGCATAATCGCAATATTTGCCGAGATCGCGTGCAGGAATCCCGCTGCTTGCAACCGCCAGCAAACCGACATCATACGGCTCCATGACCATCTCGGCCGACTTCATTTGCATATCGGAAACCCAGATCGCACGAACATCCTCGGCCGTAACTCGATCCTGTCGCTCCGAAATGGCAGTAATCAGCAGCTTCTGTCTCTCGATTCCGCTTCCAGTCGTACCGGCTTCACGGAACCAACCGTTCTCATAAGGCTTAAGCTGATCAAGGACACCGAACTCAGCTTCACTTTCCTGCCAAGTGAGTCCTTGAGCAGGCGCGCCGAGCGCTGCTCCAACCTGTGCACCTGCAATACATCCGTGAAATTTATCTTTCAAGCTGACTACTTCGCTCATTGTCGCACGCTCCTTTTACGAATATCTTCTGATTCCTTAGCCTTCATCATGTCTGCCTACAGCGCTCCCATTAGCTCGGTATAAGCCTTCAGCTTATGTAACCGGGAACGATACGCTTGGTACAAGCCTTCCGCATGCTCTTTCATCGTGCGCTGGGAGTTGGTCACGACATGCAAGGTTGTTGCATAGTCTGTCTGCTTGATCCATGACTCCGGAATCGTAGTCGTACCGGTTAACGCACCGGAAATACCTGCTGCGACTGCAGTAACACAGTCGGTATCACGGCCCATATTTACAGCTGCAACCATCGCTTCTTTGACATTGCCTTTTGCTCTGTTGAAAATACAAACCGCTTTCGTCACCACTTCATTCGCATAACTAACCTCATAAGGAATGCCTCGAATGTTATACGATTCATAGAGCGTCTTTCTAAACTCACGATAGTCCTCGATGTTCGCGGTCCGTCTCAGCTCACGTTCCAGCTCCCTGACAACCACATCAGGATCGCAGTGATCGAAGATTGCGCCAAGTACGCTGTCAACGGTAGCGCCTGCTTTGGTGCCGGATGCGATTGCAACTGCTGTAACAGTCGCCCATTTCAATCCGCGTCCATTCGTTGTTTGATAGAGTTGGCCGACTTCATTTACATCATTCATGGCAGTAGGGATATCCCCGGCATTGATGAGTCCGATGGGGTGGCAAGAACGAGAAAAGCTGTTTAACCCTGCATAATCGCAATATTTTCCGATGTCCCGAGCTGGGATGCCGCTCTTAGCCATAGCCAGCAGTACGGCCTCGAAAGGCTCGGAAATCATCCCTGCCGATTCCGGCTTGATTTTGGAAATCCACATATTACGGACATCCTCGGCTGTGACGCGGTCCTGCTTCTCCATGATCGCTGAAATCATCAGCTTCTGGCGCTCTACGCCATCTTCTGTCGTCCCTGCTTCGCGAACCCAGCCGTTATGAAAATGCTCATAGGGCAGCAGGTCCTCAAGAATGCCGTACTGGGCATCGATTCGATCGAAATCCCAGCCTTCTACTGGCGCACCCATTGCGGATCCGATATGAACGCCGGCGATGCATCCGTAAAATTTGTCAAATAAAGTGACTTGCTCACTCATGGCTTGTTCTCTCCCCGAATTCATTATGTGTTCTTCATGCAATATACAGAAATCTAACGTTTCATCATTTGATATATGAACATATCGAAATCCGGATCCCTCCCCTATACTGAATTCGAAGCTTAACAGCTGCCGAACATAGAATGAAAGAGGTGCGTTACATGAGTAGTTGGGCTAATTACCAGCTCGATCACGCCGCGATGCTTCAGCGGCTTAACCATCCGAATGGCAAAGTGAAAATGATTCTGGACACCGATGCGTTTAATGAAGTGGACGATCAATTCGCACTTGCTTACACACTGTTATCGCCGGATAAGATCGAGTTGCTGGCGGTTACCGCGGCTCCGTTCTTCAACTGGAATTCAACAAGTCCGGGAGAAGGGATGGAGAAAAGCTATAACGAAATTTTCAACATCTACAAACTGATGGACCTGCCATCCCCTCCTCCTGTTTACAGAGGATCCGCACAATTCATGAGCAGCCGCGAAGAGCCGGTGCCTAGTGAGGCGGTAGATCAAATCATTGCATTGGCACTGGAAGCTGACCAAGATGATCCGCTCTATGTGGTCGCTATTGGCGCCATTACGAATGTAGCTTCGGCTATTGTCCAATGCCCCGAAATCATTCGGAAAATCGTCGTAGTCTGGCTTGGACCTAACTCCTATTGGTGGCCAACGCAAGATATTTTCAATGTGTCGCAAGACTACCATGCTTCCAGCATTATCTATGACAGCGGCGTTCCGCTAGTCGTACTGCCATGTCACAGCGTCGCATCCCATCTGCTGACATCCACCTACGAGATCGATGCTTGCTTACGAGACCGAAACAAGCTGGGCACCTATTTCAGCGATCTGTTCCACGGACGGTTTGAACGGTTTGGTCGCAATCGCCCTGGTTGGTCGAAAGTACTGTGGGATGTATCTGCTATCGCCTGGCTGCTGAATGAAGAATGGGTGCCGTCTGTTGTACGAAGAACGCCAATTCTCAATCCGAATTTCACCTATTCCACGGATGATTCCAGGCATTTCTACAAAGAAGCGATCGACATCGACCGAAGCCTCGTCTATATCGATATGTTTAACAAACTAGCAAATCATACCTAGTTAATTTCAGTTGTAGGCGCGGCTGGTGGTTAGTGCTATGAGCAGGTCGTTCATGCTGCTCGAATCAGCCGTGACCTACCGGTTCAACATGAATGAGCGAGACTGCTTTCCCGGTATTGTCCAGGCGTAATACCAACGCTGCGCTTGAAGGCGCGAATGAAGCTATGTACATTGGTATAGCCGACTTCGCTGCTGATTTCGCATACCGTCTGATGATTCAGCGCTAATAGATGCTTAGAATGCTCGATTCTCTTCTGCGTTAGCAGATTATAGAACGTACTGCCCGTGTACTGTTTCAGCAGCCTATTCAGGTAAGTCGAAGAACAGTGCATAATATCAGTAACTTGCTCCAAGCCGAAATCTTCATTGAAATGCTCATTGATATAATTCAACGCCTCTTCTACTTTGCGCTGATTTCGATCCTTGCTGTGCCAGTAGTTAAAGTCTGTTTGCTGCTTTACTTCTTTGAGTGCGCTCGTTATCGATTGATAGATGAAATTGTAAAGTTCCTCTACCTCCACTCTGTAGGCTTGTTCCTGGGATGAGAGCTTACCTGCTTCTTGCTGAAGTTTGGGATTCGTGAACTGAATGTAGGGTAACTTCAAAGCCGGTGCTGATGTAGGGGATAATTGCAGTGCGCTTTGCATGAACAGACCTCCCGCTCTTTATTCAGGTAGTTTAATCGCTGCTTCACGTTCAAGAATGGCTAATTTCTCGACTCTTCTGCGGAAATGCTCTTCCGTGCTGAAAGTTGCTGACACATAGGAAGAAATCAAATCTTTCACGAGCCATTCTCCTACAATTTGGGCGCCTACACACATCACATTCACGTCATCATGCTCGACACTTTGGTGTGCCGAATGATAGTCATGACATACGGCAGCACGAATACCCGGAATCTTATTCGCTGCGATACTCGCACCAACGCCTGTTCCACACACCATGATTCCGCGCTCAGCTTCACCCTTTAGGACGGATTGACAGACCAGACGAGCAATATCGGGAAAATCGACGGCATCAGCGCTGTAACAACCGTGATCAATCACATCACAGCCGATGGCGCTCAGATGTTCGGCAACCGCGGATTTCAGATGGAACCCTGCATGATCACAGCCTAATGAAATCTTCATTTTGCACGCCTCCTGTGTTCACTCTTTGAGTAAACTAGAATAATGTTAACGTTGCCATAAATATTAAACCTTGATGTGACGGCAATAGTTCTCTGTGAATCTCTGGATTTGGCTCAAACTTTCGTCTGTATCGCCTTCTTTATTGGCAACGTTGCCAATTTGGTAGAAATAAAAAACTCACGCTGCCTTCGGTTGTCGATTATACGAACACGAAGGGAATGTAAGCCTTTTCGAGCCAATATTATCCTAGAATGCAGAGCTCTGTCAATACAAGAAGTCTGATTATTCACATTCAGCTAGCAATTTTGATCGTAACCCATTACAATCCTTATAGAATGGCATCGTTAACATTTCATGGGATTAGCTAGGAGGAACGTAACATTAAGAAGCCAACTATACACGACGTCGCCGAGAAAGCAAAAGTGACGCCCTCCACCGTATCCAGAGTTATGAACGGTTCAAGTCTCGTTAAACCGATCACTAGGCAGCGGGTTCTTGATGCCGTTAAGAATTTAGGTTATATCCCTAGCAAGACCGCCCGAATGTTCAAATCCGGCAAGAGCGGCATACTGGGACTTGTCGTTAGTGCGCAGCATATTAGCGAGTTGATTTTCAACGCTGGCTTCCAGGCCTTATTCAAAGCCTTGACTGAGAAAGCACACAGCGAGGGCTACAATATCCTGATTATTACATCGAGCGATCCCGATTCCGAATCTTTCTTTAACGTCATTAAGAGTCAGGTAGCGGACGGCTTTATTATATTAAGCCCTTCTAATAACGAATCCTTGGCCACTATGCTAGAGGAAGCCGGTATTCCTTATGTCTTCAACATGAAATATTCGAATAATCCCGAGGATATTTACTATACATCTTCCGATGATCTTGAGGCCGGCTATATGGCGGCCAAATATTTACTGGATTTGAATCATACCGACATTCGTTTTATTGTGGGCAGCATCAAAGGCAATGTGATCTCCTTCAACAATGAGAGAATTAATGGCGTTAAGAAAGCATATAACGAGTATGGAATACCGTTCATAGATGACTATATTGTTCGTATCCCAGGCCAGATGGAAGAGAGTTACAACGGGATCCATCAGCTCCTCCAAACCCAGAAGCCAACAGCGCTGATGATTTCAAACGAGGTAACGACGGTGGCGGCTTTAAATTATTTCTACGACTATGGGTATCGCGTGCCGCAGGATATCTCCGTGATCGGTTTCGGTCCTTCCGACCTGTATCGAAGTCTTCGACCGAACTTAACCAGCGTCAGCTTTGATATTTCACATTCTAGCGGTAAAATTGTCGATATGCTGCTGCAGCGAATCGAAGGCATACCGATTATGCTTGAGCCTCCTAAGAAACCTGAGCTTATTATAAGAGATAGTACTGCTCGCAATGTTTAATATGGTTAATGATAAAATGGCAGCGCAGAAGTTGAATTCTGCGCTGCCATTTTTCGATTTTTAATCTTCAAGCCACTTCGCCAGATGCTCGGCAATGAATTCATCGTCAACCCACTGCGGGTAATCACGGCTAACTCGTGTGAGCTCATCCGCTTGCCCGCCCGATAATGTCTCTTGGGGATTTAAGCACCAGATGCCCTGCATCAAACCTTGTCTTCGCAACACCTCATGAATGCCGGCGATGCAACCCGCATACTGATTGGCAGCATCAAAGAGCGCTGCGTTCATATCCGTCACTTCGATGTTCCGCGTCAACCACTCGGACGACAATGCCGCATCGTTTCGCACTCGCTTCACTTCTTCGAGCAGCTCCACTGCTCTTCTCGTCCAGACCGCAAAGTGCCCTAGTAAACCTCCAACGATTCGCTTCTCCACCGTAGTTCCTTCGATTCTAAATCGATAGGTTGTTAGCAGATCGCCAATGATGTTGTCGTCATTTCCTGTATAAAGTGCAATTTGATCACGTCTGCTTGAGCCGCATACTGCACGGACGACATCGATGGTTTGATAACGATTGAACGGGGCGATTTTGATCGCAACTACATTCGGAATCTCCGCGAATGCCCGCCAGAACGCATAGCTGAGTACTCTCCCTCCTACGGAAGGCTGCAAATAAAACCCAATAACCGGCAGCATCTCGGCCACTTGCTCTGTGCGTCTCAATAGCTCGCTTTCGCTCCAATTTCCAAGTCCGCCTATGCTCAGCAAACCGGCATCGTAACCGAGGTCTATGGCGATTCTCGCTTCATTCAATGCTTGATCAGTAGGACCGCATATGCCCGCCACCTTGATAAAAGGGCGTTTCAGCTGCGCTCGCTCTACTTCCTCGGAAGCAAGTCGCAGCACCGGTTCGTATAATCCGATGTCTGCGTCTCGAATCTCGAATTGCGTGGAATGGACGCCAACGGCAATCCCTCCTGCTCCCGAGTCGATATAATAGCGTGTCAGTGCACGTTGATACCGTGAATCAAGTCTGCGATGCTGATCCAAAGCTAGGGGATGAGCCGGAATAACCAAGCCTTCGTGAAGTGCTCCAACCTGTTCCGGTGTCAGCTGCTTGCCGCGCATCAGAACTTCCCCTTTCGTTCTTGAAAATGTGTCGGTTTGTTCAGCGTATATCCGCCTGCACGCACCCATTCGGCAACCCAGTCGATCATCTGCAGCAGCGATACGCGCGGATAACCGAACAACTGAAAGGATTGACCGGCATTGCTTAGCAGAGCCGTGTCCGACTCCGAACCTTCGAATAACGCCGGTTTCCCGAGGCGCTTGCCCATCTCTTCCGCTGCCCAACGTACGGACATGGTCTCGGGTCCCGTAATATTGATCGTACGCGGCGGCGACTGGCATAGTGACAAGCAGCGCAGCGCCATCTCATTAGCATCCCCTTGCCAAATGACATTGGCATGCCCCATCTCCAACTGAATCGGTCGATCATTCATGACCGATTTGGCAATTTCCAGCAGGACACCATATCGGAGATCGATCGCATAGTTCAATCGAAAAATAACCATTGGCGTGTTGTTTTGCTTGGAGAAGTATTCAAACACACGCTCGCGACCTAAACAAGACTGCGCATATTCCCCTTTAGGCTCCGGTGCACATGATTCCGTAACACCGCCTAGTCCCGGCGGCGAGAATGGATATACATTCCCGGACGAGAACACGACAATTCGCGAGTTTCGATACTTCTCTGCCACTCTGCCAGGCAAATAAGCGTTCATCGCCCAGGTGAAATGCTCATTACCTGTCGTGCCGAATTTATTGCCGGCCATATAGATCATGTTAGGTGCATCAGGCAGCTGCTGAAGCTGCTGATCATCAAGAAGGTTGCACGAGATCGTTTCGACGCCGGCAGCCTCCAATTCGCTGCGCGTTTCCTCATTAGAGAATCGCGAAACACCTATGACTCTATTGCGAGCGCCTGAGCGGCGCAGCGCATGAACGGCTAGTTTAGCTAGGCTCGGTCCCATTTTCCCACCTACGCCTAACACGATGATGTCGCCTTTAATAGACGCCATCTCGGCAATAAACTGCTCTGAGGGTTCGGACAATTTAGCTTCGAGCTCCGCAATCGTTTGAATGAGCGTCATCGAATTAACCTCTGATGCTTTCTTGAGCAGGGCGGTAGATGTGAGGATTTTGGCGGCGGCACTCTTCCATGACAACAAGCTGCTGCCGAACCTGCTGCGGCGTAATCGCTAACTCATCGCCATGGACAAGCGTGCCGTAGAGCATTAGATAGAATTGCTCCGTCATGTAATCGAATTCGCCTTGTCCTTCCGCCAATTGCAGCTCCCAATTCTCTTTATACCAATTGAGCGTTTCGCGACAATAGCTCGGCATGCCGTTCTTATCTACCAGCGGCTCCGTAGTCAATTGCTGCACGGGCGCTTCCTCCGGTTTAAAATAGCTCCATTCCAACCGGTCATTATTGCCACGTAACCCGCCGTTTGTCCCCTGTATAACGAAAGCTTCTCCTGGGAAAACGCTGCACGAGGAGACTTCCAAATCGATAGTTGGACGTCCTTGGCCTCTTAGCAGAATTTTCACATAATCCTCTGCATCTCCGTACGTATTCGCTTGATCCATGATGCAAGTGATTTCCGGGACCAGATCTGATCCGAACAAGTGAAGCGCTTGATCTATCGTGTGAGAGCCTAAATTCAACAAGCTGCCGCCATTGTTGCTTTGCAGTGTTTGCCAATCCCATCTTCGCACGAACCGGTTGCTGGTGAAATCCACTTGCACGATGCGCCCTAAGACGCCGCTTTCAATAACTTCACGAATGCGCACATAGGCAGGCATGTAACGGGACTGTTGGAAGACAGCTAATCGTTTGCCGGATCGTTCGGTGGCTTCGATCAGTTGATCTACTTCTTCCGATGTTCTGGCCAGCGGCTTCTCGCACAAGACATCAAATCCACGGTTCAACAGCTCCAACGAAATTGGCACATGCTGGTGGCTTGGCGAAGCATTGACGACAAGATCAAGCTGTTCATTCTCTACCATCTCCTGCCACGTCGCATACGCGTTGCAGTTGAATTCTTGGCGAGCGAGCTGCTGCCGCTCCGGCATTGAGTCCGCAACTGCAGCGATCTGGAAATAGCTGGGCAGTTTGGCAAGTAATTGACCATGAATGTCGCGTCCGCTTCGGCCTTGCCCGATAATACCAATTTTTACGATCGACTGTTCCATGCTACCATTCCCCTTTTCCCTATTTAGATGGTTGATTCATCAGAAGTGCTTTTAACCCTTTAAGTGACTGGGCTGTACCTTGCATCGCTGTTCCGCCATCTGGAATATAGTGTGTTTCCAACGTGAATAAACCGGTATAGCCATGTCGCTGCAAAGCCTGAATATGAGCTCCATACGGAACGATGCCTGATCCGATCGGAGCCGCTTTCGGGTTGCCCTTCTCGTCAATCCGAACGTCTTTGAGGTGAACATGCGCCAATAGATTGCGAATATTAGCATATCCTTCCGGATAGCTGGAGCGGTTCCCGTATTGCTCGTTTCCGGGATCCCATAGGACGCGCAGTGCAGGTGAATTAACGGCTCTGACAAGTCTAGCAACTTCCGAGGCAAACCCGCCATTACAGGAAGGTTCATTTTCGAGCAAAAGCAGTTTGCTTCGGCTTGCAGCCATTTGGGCAGCACGATTCAAATGCTTAACGATCTCTTCTTCGTGTTGCTCCGGCTCAGCTTCACGCCAGAACGAGAACATACGAATACGATGCGTTCCCAGCTGATCCGCAATGTCGAACGCGCGTTCCAGCATCGTGAAATGCTCGGAAACCGCGCGCTCTTCCTGATTAAACCTGTCTCCCTCCGCTACTTGACTGCCTGTGCCCAGTGCACATTTAAATATCGGAGAAGCAATACAGGAAACGAAAAGTCCCCTGCGTTCCGTCTCTGAGCGGATAAAAGCAAGCTGCTGGTCATGGATCGAGAGCACATTTTGGCCGTTGATCGTACGGATTTCAACATGCTTCAACCCATTGGACACTGCAAAGTCCAGCGCTTCAATTAGTTCCGGTGAGACTTCATCCGTTATGACACCTAAACGATCTTCTATCATGTCAGCCTCCCGTTCCAAACGGTTTCTCCATTCACAATCGTTTGCTGGACATGAATGCTGCCGCTGCTATCTATCGTGAACAGAGTTAAATTGGCTCTTGCGCCTACTTCCAATCGCCCTAACTTCGGCCATCCCATGGCTTCCGCAGGTCGCTTCGTCACCGCATCGATCGCTTCCCGCAAACTGATTCCCGCAAGTCGAACGGCATTCTCTACACCTCGGTCAAGCGCTTGAGCGGAGCCTGCCAATATCCGTGGATCGGCTGCCGTCTGGAGCCTTCCATTGCTTAACAGCTCTACCTCTTGTCCGATCATACTCGGGTAACGCCCAGGGGGCATCCCACCGAACATGACGCTGTCACTGACGAGGATGAAGCGATCGCGTTTGACGCGGATCATGGATTTCATCACAGAAGCAGTTAAATGATGGCCGTCCGCAATAAACATTGCGTACAATCCGTCTTCAGCCAATTGATCCCAAATATAATTCGGATGTCTCGGCATGACCGGATGTGCGCCATTACCAAGATGGGTGGACATCGAAGCACCTGCCTCTACAGCCTGCTTCAATTGTTCCGTATTCGCCATCGTGTGACCGATGCTTACTTTAACTCCACCTGCACGCAGCTGCTTGATAAACAACACGGCGGTTTCACGCTCAGGCGCAAGGGTACAAAGTACAATTCGCCCACCGGCCGAACGCTGCCAAATATCGAATTCATCTTGATTAGGGTCTCGAATATGGGCTTTATCATGAGCACCGCGCGGCCCGTCTTCTGCGGATAAGTAAGGGCCTTCGAGATGAATACCGGCAATCGCATCGCCGAGCAGCTTGTTATTCTCGCAAGCCGTATGGATGGCGCGGAATGCTTGATTCATTCTTGCGAAACTGCCTGTTATTACTGTGGGGCAGTAGGTGGTGACGCCGTGCTGGAATAAGGCTTGCGTCACCTCTGCAACATCATGCTCCGTGGTCACGTCACCGTTCAGATCGAAACCGGCAAAACCATTCACCTGCAGGTCAATCCATCCCGGTGACAACCATCTTTCGCTCCAGTCATTGTCAGGACGTATAGGATCGACGGCGTGAATAATACCGTTGATTGCTGTAACCTGCACCCATTCTCCGGTATCATAACGTTTACCCTTCCATTGCATAACGCTTCACCTCCTTGCCGCCGAGAGTTTGGAATCGGTTTCATTCATTTACGGCTGTATCAGACCGAACAGCTTGTGCGGCTGATTGTTGATCCAAGTAGAGCGTCCAATTGGGATGTGAGCGCAGCATCGTAGCTGGAATGAGCGGCGTGATATCGTTTTCGAGCGTTCGTTTGATGGCATCCGCTTTGACCGCATGCGGCACGCAGGAGAGAATAACCTTGCTCTTCATAATCTGGCGAACACTCATTGTGATCGCCTGCGCAGGCACATCGTCCAAGCTGGCAAACCAGCCTTCCCCGACTTGCTGACGTTTACACGCATCATCCAGCTCTACTACGATGTAAGGCTCCTCTGTCTCGAAATTCGCCGGAGGATCATTGAACGCAATATGAGCATTTTCTCCAATCCCAATCATGGCAAGATCGATCGGAGCTTGTAGGATGGCTTCGTTCAAGCGCGCAATCGTCTGCTGGACATCACCATTTCCGTCCACGAGATGATAATTTGCTAGATTCACATGACTGATAAACCGCTCCTTCAGATAAGCTTGAAAGCTGGCTGGATGTGTATCAGTGATGCCTGCATATTCGTCCAGATGGAACATTTCAACCTTGCTCCACTCTACCTGCTGCTTGACGAACGCTTTGAAAAACTCAAACTGCGATGAACCTGTCGAGAGCAGCAGTCTCGCTCTTCCTTGACGATCAATCACTTCTCGCAAAATGCGTGCAGCGTGATCGGCTGCTTCCTGTCCCAATTGTTGCGCATGTTCCAGTACTTTAATGTTCATGTTGAACCTCCTCTGGATTAGATTCGAATAGGTCAGAAATCCGAACTGCTTTACCTTCCTTAATCGATCGATTAGCTGCGAATCCGATTGCACATGACATTGCGCCGTCCCGACTAGACGCCTGCCTTGAATCACTGGGTTCCGATCCTCTTATTAGCGCTCTGAGCAACCGACCATCGCCTCCGCCATGATCGCCGCTTTCCTCTTGCAGCGGAATGTCCATCATCTCCTGCTCGCGGTTGAATAACCGAATGCGCTGAACGGGTTTACCCGCATAAGGGCCGACAGCTCCGTCAAAATAATCCGCTTCCAGTCTTCCCTTCGTTCCCGTCAATACCATCCGGAAACCCTCATAAGGCGCATAAGCCGTGAGGGAGTAACTCATCATCGCTCCTTTGGAATACCTGACATTAACGCTGATTGTATCTTCAATGTCGATTTCATCTGCGAACACACACTGATCCCGGTAGTAGTGATCTTCGTCCTCGCAATCCAAGTAGAGTGCTCTATAGTTGCCTTGATTCAAATCGATATAGAATTCACAAGAATCGGAATAGGAACAGTCCGAGCATCTGATTCCCCTCTCTTCACGTGTCGGACCGTAGAATCGGGTAGAGCCGAACGCATGAACATCCGCAGGTTCATCCTCCAGCAGCCAGTTCACGATGTCGAAGTGATGGGTCGATTTGTGAACAAGCAGCCCGCCGGAATTCGCTTTCTTCCGATGCCATCTGCGAAAATAATCAGCTCCATGCTTCGTATCCAGAAACCATTCGAAATGAACATGCGTCAATGTGCCCAGCGTAGTTTCCCGGGAAATTTCTTTGAGCCGGTTCATGAACGGCATGTATCTTAAGTTGAAGGTTACCGTGACTTGCTTGCCGGTTTGCCGCTCTGTATCTAGAATGAGGCTGCATTTGTGCTCATCAATCGTGAGCGGCTTCTCCGTGATGACATCGCATCCGGCGAGCAGCGCTTGCACAATATACGAATGATGCGTGCTGTCAATGGAAGTGACGATGACCACATCCGGCTTCGCTACGGCCAACATGGTATCGAAGCTAGGGTACACCGGAAAATGTCCGCCGGTCCGTGTTCGCAGCAGCTCCGAGCGTTTCGCGTTCGTGTCATACACGCCAACGATTGTCGCCACGTCGGCATAATCCCGTGCTATCGGAACGGCGAACATATAGGTGCCTCTGTTGCCTGCGCCTACGAGAGCGTAGCTTTTCACGAGATGATGCCTCCTTTGCTCGAGAGATCAAATTTCAACGGATGATAAAACATTAAAACCACGCTGCGCATGCGAAACCGTCTTCCGATCGCTGTTGTCCCATTGAATTTCTGAACTTGGATTTCCCAAAGGTAAAATTCAGGGTACAAAGGCGAACGCTATCGCTTCTTCAGACTATTTTCGCCTGCTCCGCTAAGACCAAATTGCCTAGAAAGCTAGAAAAAGTCCGTCATATACGCGACTCGCCGAGGGATTGCGCGCTCCCATTGCGCGATTTCGGACGAACTGCCGCTCAGGCGGCCGTTCATGCTGAGCTGGGCGGGGCGTTGACAGCCGATCAGCATGGTGGAGAGCGTTTGGATGTCGCAGCTGACACCATCCAGGACTTCGGATTCAAGCCGAACGACCTCAGCGCTGCCGTTATCGTTCACTGCAAGCTCCCATACACCTCGGTTCCACTCGGCATGTTCGTCGGTGATGCGGACAATTAGCTTTTCTGACTCGGCGGTAAAACGATATTGCCTAATGAATGCTTCAACATCGACGATGCGGAACATAAAGTTAGCGTGGATTTCTTGCTGAAGCTTGGGCTCTGCCATCGCGAATAAGAAGGGATCCTCGTTAGGTGCGGTAAACTTCAGCCTAGTCACGATGGAGTCATGATTGCCGATGAACTGCCATAGGCCGTTCCTTGCAGAATGATCGAGATATACGAGCTCATGGATATTCATGAAACGATCTTTAATGTCATAAAGCATGTACCCGATCGGCTCGCCGTCCGTGTGGTAATAGACAGCCAAACTGCCAAGCTTACGATTGAATACATGCTGACGCCACCATTTCTCATCACGACGCAGCATACCGTTGAAGCTTGAACGCGCATATCGATCATAGACTTGATCCGCCGTGTGCCAGTCCTCGGCCGACAATCGTTTGACAACACCGGAGGCAGCACCAAATCTTGGAATGACCGCCATATCCATCGTATAGACGTTCTGTGTGGAGAAGTACTCCCAGCCATATTTGCGATAGAACGAATAGGAGAACGGGTTCAGCATCGAGACCGTCTGTCCATTAGTCCGCATCATCTCCAAGCTGCGAATGAGCAATCGACTGACCATCCCTTGTCTGCGCAATTCCGGATAGGAGGCGACATGGGCAATTCCGCCCATCGCCATCGCTTCTCCCTGCACGTAAATATAGAGCGGAAGTACCGCAAGCTGCGCAGCTAACTGATCCTCCACGAAGCAGCCTAGAAAGTGCTCCATGTTCATTTTGGCGAGGCGCGCTTGCACATCGGATTCCGAGAATCGGACGGCAAAAGCAGCCTGGGTAAGCGTTAGCGATTGACTTGCTTCATCTTGCCTGATGGTCCTTATCATGCTGCTCCCCCTTTACATGATGTGCTGCATTCTCGATCGGCTCTTGACCACACTATAACGAAACGATTCTATGCTCGAAACGAGCAGTATTTGTTATCATTCATTTTATTTACATTACCTATAAATTCAGTGAAGTTATGAAAATAAGACCATTGTTCAAACCGCTTTCTTTCTTTAATATAAGAGAAACAGGCTTGAAAACAGACCATGACGGGAGAGGGTTGTTTTCATGAAGATAATCGCTAGGCTGCTACAGTTCCCCTACAAACGTATGAAGTCCCCTTCTCTGTTCTTCTGGCTGCTTATCAGCTACATGACGATTGTGATCCTGCTCGTATCTTTCATTCTATATTCCGTTTTTTTCTACAGAGGCACGATTAAAGAAGAAGTCATCGCCTATAATAATGTGAACCTGAACAACACCATGGAGAATTATGAGGCGATCATCCAACTTATCGAGAACGCCGTTCTATCCTTCTCACTCAATGATCAAATTGCTGCGCTCGACAAACCTAACTTCGATTATGCTGCCGGCGTCAAGCTGATCGACGAAATTCAAATCTACCTCGCAAACCAATCGCTCTTCCTGGAGAATATGATTGTCTACTTCAAGAAAAGCAATGTCGCGATTGAGAAATCACGCGGCGCAGATGCAGACGTCATGTTCAAAAGGTATTATGTGAGCAAGACCTATGGTTACGAGTTCTGGCAATCGCAATTCGATAACCACTAC
Source organism: Paenibacillus sp. N22P23 (assembly GCF_059383735.1). Classification (NCBI taxonomy): domain Bacteria; kingdom Bacillati; phylum Bacillota; class Bacilli; order Caryophanales; family Paenibacillaceae; genus Paenibacillus; species Paenibacillus sp. N22P23. The sequence goes on along the minus strand of NZ_JBXENT010000001.1, from coordinate 887,812 downwards.
GTGACTCGCATTCTGCCAAACGACATCTTCTCTGAGCTTGAGTACAATACCAAACGTGTCAGTGAACGCAAGTTGATTCCGATCATCATTAAGAACCAAACCAACCCCTCGGTTTATATCATCGCTTTAGCCGACGCACAGAAAATGTATAAAGCATTTCATCAATCCATTACGGACGATTTCCACATCCTAGACGACGCACAGCGTACTTTCTTCACTACCGTCAATGCTCAACAAGAACAGTTCCCAGTACTTGAAGGCAGTCACGGCTATGTCAAGAAGGACTCCAATTATTACTTTTACAAAAAAGGCGAACTATCCGGACTTACCTACGTCAACGTAATCCCGGATGACAGCATCGTTTCGCAAATGAAATGGAACATTACGTTCGTTATGCTGCTCGTACTCTCCGTCTTATTTAGTATGCTGGCTTCCTTCCTGTTCAGCATGCGATTTAACCGTCCGGTCAAGCAGCTTGTGCGATCCATTCAGCAGCTTACAACCGGGTTCGCTTGGCAGAAACATAGCGGAATCAAAGAATTTGCCTTTATCCAGGAGAGAGTCAGAGATTTGCTCGATTCGAACTTTGATATCAGCCAGAATCTGGAGGAGAAGAACTCCCTGCTTCGCCACTATGCCTACATCAATCAACTGAAGAACATTCGGAACAACACCAGCTTCCTGAAGGATCTTATCAAAAGCAACCAGCCTTACCGCGTCGTATTGTTCAAGCTGACCTTCAGGCCGCAGCTGCTCGAGGATATAGACGATGATGAGGAACGAGCAACCTTATTTATCCGCGCCTATATCGATAAAATCTTAACGGAGCGTTACCCCGACTCCCTCACGCTGCAGCTGGAAAGCGATCAGCTGCTGGCTGTCATCTATTCCGACCATGCCGAGCACAAGCTGGCTGAAACGTTGGACGGGTTTCGGATCGTGCTCGATCTCGACCGTGCTTACTGCTTCTCCACGATGGCTGTGAGTAAGCGTTATGAGCGGCCAGACGACTTCAATCTCTCTTTCGAACAGACCAAATCACTGATCCAGCATCGCAAATTCAATGATAGGAACCAAGTGCTGTGGGCGGAGACGGATTCAAGGCTGGTAAACTATTTTCTAATGTCGGCACAAGAGGAAGAGATCAATGCAAGCTTGAACAACGGCAACGAATCGCAGCTTGTTCAGTTTATGAAACGTGAAATTGCCGGATTACGGAAGAAAGAAGCGTCTGAGCATGAGGTCAAAGCATTCATAAGCATTGTGGTGGACAGAACGAAACGTGCCTACATCGTTAATCATCTGGATACGGAGCTGCTTCAAACCCTGCAATCCCGCTTGCAGCACAGCCATACATTCGAAGAATTGGAGCAGTTGTTTGAGGAGTGGCTGCCTTCGATCACCAATCTGATCAAGAGCAAGAAAGAAAAGAAGGATCATATTACGAGCTTTGTTTTCGAATATTTGGAGAATCATTATGCGCATGATATTACGCTTGATATGATGGCGGATAAACTCAACATCACGAGGAGCTACCTCTCCACCTATTTCAAGGAAAAGACCGGTACTTATTTCGTGGATTACGTCAACTTGATTAGGGTGAGCCGGGCGAAAGAGCTGCTGTCCCGTTCAGATGTCAAAATCCAGGACGCCGCCGCCCGGGTCGGCTACCAGAACATTAATTCGTTTAATCGGATGTTCAAGAAGTTCACAGGCGTCACGCCTAGTGAGTTTCGCAAAGTGGAACGCGTTTGATTCGACCATTAAACGATGGCATAGGTTCATTCAAACAAGTCCGTACTTAAATACTTAAGGCCGGAGTCGTTGATCGTAAGCGCGATTCGTGCTCCGCGTTCTCTTTCTAGCAGAAGCTTCAAGGCAGCAGCGATATTCGCACCGGAGGAGAAACCAGCGAAGACCCCTTCCTTCTTAGCCAGCTCTCTCGCACCGGCAATCGCCTCATCGTCTGTAACCGTCAAATAATCGGTCACTAGTTCCCGATCCAGCAAAGGCAGATGCATACTGTATCCGCCGCCTTGGATGCGGTGATTCGGATTCATCATCGGTCCTCCGGCAAGATACGGAGCTTGATGTGGTTCAATCAGATAACATCGGATTGACGGCTTATAACGTTTAAGCGCCTTCGCGCAGCCTGCGAATGTACCGCCACTCCCGGCGAAATCGACGAACACATCGATTTCGCCGTTTGTTTGTTCCCACATTTCAGCAGCGGTATGAAATTCGTGGGCATGCGTATTTCCCAAGCGTTCAAATTGATCCGCTCGAAAAGCACCTTTCTCGCTAACGATTCTTCGTGCTTCCGCCTCTACGAGGGCCAAGCTCTCTCCTGAAACTTGCCCCGGAGCAGAGCCCGGTGCCTGGTCTACTAATACAACCTCAGCGCCAAGCGCCATCATCATGCGAGCTCGTTCGTAGGAATTGCCTCGTGACATAACCGCTATAAACGGATACCCCTTCACCGCACATACGATAGCAAGTCCCGTGCCCGTATTGCCGCTGGTTAGCTCGACGACGGTCTGCCCCGGCTGCAGGCTGCCGTCTCGATCGGCTTCCTCGATGATTTGCAGCGCAATTCGGTCCTTCTTGCTGAAGCCGGGGTTCAAATACTCCAGCTTCGCATAGATCGTCCCTTCGAAGCCGGTCGTCAGCCGCGATAGATGAACCATAGGCGTATTGCCGATCGCTTGATGAACGCCGCTGAGCAGTTGTCCTCTCATCTCTTCGTTGTACCTCCATGGAGTGGATTATTCATTGGGTCCTGCCAGCTCCGGGCGACAATGAAGTCCCCCTGCTCCAGCACTTGCAGCAAATCGGGGATATCGAATGCGAGCAGCAGCCCCGGAACGATGATGCCGGATTCGTACCGGTGCGAATCCGCTTCCGCAAACGCCCGGAAGCTTTCCATCAAGCCTGCCGCATGCAGCCCATGGCAAACACCGCTCAGCACGGCAGCATATAGGGCCGTAAGCGCATGCTCTTCCTGCCCATACAGCGTAATCTCCGCCCGTTCATAGCCAGGCGTTCGCTTCAAGCCGCTAATCGCGGCAAGTACATCCGCGACCCGCATCCCTTGCAGCGATCGGCCCAGCATTCTAGCATTGTAGCCGCTCGCCTTCTCCGGCTCAAACATGCCGAAGGTGCATGCGGGCTCCATCGCTGCAGGTCCCGTACCCCGCGGATGGATCGCAAGCGCCGCATCGTATCCGGCCTCGCGGGCTTGCTCGAGTCCCTGCCCGCTCATGCCGCCTACCGCAAGGCAAACGCGAGCCAGATCACGCCGATCCGTGAAGAGGTGCACGGTTCCTGTAAGCGGCATGCCTTCTTCGGACTCGAATGCAACCGCCCCAGTCTCGTCGATGGCTAACGGCTTGGATTTCATCGCGCTGTCAGCCGGCAGCTGCAGCAGCTCTCTCAGCTGCTCGCGAACCTCTGGCAGCTGCAGTTGCCGCTCAATAGGAAGCAGAAGCAGCCGCTCCCTGATCATGCTCGGTATCGTCCCGCCGAATGAGGCTGCACCGCCTGAAGCATCGCCGGCTTCCAAGCACAGCAAATCCGCTTCCGCTGGCAGCCGCTCGTAATCAATCCCTTTCTCGGTCACGAAGTCGACTTCAAAGACGCGGCAGAAGAATCGGAGAACCTGCTCCCGCATATCGTGCCAGAATCCGTGGCCTTTCATCGCGACGTACAGCTCCAACTGCTCCTCCGCTTCGAGCAGCCGATACAGCTTTTTCGATTCAATGAACGCATCGCGCACGCCGTCAATCGGGAAGAAATCGAACATGGCGGCGCCGATCAAGTACGGCTTTGGCGCCGCAGCCGTCACGAGATCGCTATGGTCGAGTCCGCGCGCCATAAAGCCGGGCAAGCATTGCTCCGCATCCTGCGCCATAATCCGGTACAGCAGCGAGCGCAGCTCCGTAATATAGCAGCAAGGCGCAACCGCCTTGATTCTGTCGTCGTAGGCGCCCATATAAGCGGACATCGTGCCTCCGCCTGAATTGCCGGTTACGCCGATGCGTTCCGCATCCACTTCCGGCCTTGATAGCAAGTACGTCAACGCGGCGATATTATCGCGCATCATATACGCACCGAGATGCTCGCCGAGCAGGCTAAGCTTCTCGTCCAGGAAGCAGTGGGCGGCGACCGCGTCCATCCACTTCTCGCCGCCCTTCCCTTCCGCTTGCGGTACACGCCTCTCCCCCTGCCCGATCGGGTCGAACGTCAATACGCAGAAGCCGTTCATCACCGCTTCGACGCAGAACGAAACATAAGAACCGTATGCTTTTCCTTCGTTCGCATGGCCGTTAAACAGCAGCACCGCAGGCAGCGGACCGCTGCTCTGCTTCGGATAGTAGAAGCTTCCGGTTGCGAAGATCCCCGGAACCGTTTCGATACAGACCTTGTCAATGAAGTAACTGCCTTGATCCAGCGTTCCCGTTACCGTTGCGCCCTCGGCAGCTTGTGGCAGCGGACCGACGGTCGCGCGGAAAGCTTCCCGGACCTGCTGCCGATACGCCGATGCCCCTTCTCTGTCGATCACTTGTTTAAGTGCGGACTTTCTGCTGACCAAATAATCCGCATTTAACCGGTCCAAATAACGCCGAAACGGATGGCTGTGAAACCGCTCGATATTCGGATAATCGTCGATATAGGACAGCTCCCGCCTACGATTCGCTTGTTCTTCCTGCAAGGAGTATTTACGCATATCCAGCTCCTTTCGCCTTTCGATTGTAGCCCCCGGATGATAAAGAGGGAGAGAGTTTCCTCTCTCCCTCGCTTTGGGAAGGCTTATTTCCACTCGCCTGTGATACCGTTCTCGTCAAGCTGACGATTAACATCGTCAATGATTTCCTTACCGCCTGCGTTCAAATACTCCTGTACCATTTTATCCCAGTCGTTGATCGATTCCTGGCCGACGATCATCTTCGTCGTATGTTCGGCCACGACTTGATCCAGCTCGGATACTTTCGCGTACAGCAAATCGGAGTGAATGCGGTTGACCGGATCCAGATACGTCTTTGTCGTCTTCAGCATATCGACCGCCGACTGCACGAACCCTTTCGTGAACGGATCCTGCAGCACCATCGCCGGCTGCGTATCTTCATCCGTTGGCGCCCAATAGCGAATGCCCAAATATGTCGAAGGCATTTCGCTGAACGCGCCGTCGATGTCGAGGGCAATGCCGTTCTCCATATTATAGCCTTTGCCTACGCCGCCGTTCTGCCAGTCAAACTCCGGATTTTGATCGTTGCGTTGATCGACCGGAATGAACGTCATGAAGTAATTGATCATTTCGAGAATGCGATCGATTTTCTCCGGATCGTCCGCCAGCTTCGCGTTCAAGCTGTGCAGTTCGTAATAGCCCGGCAAGCCCATGAACCCTTGTTGGCCGTCTTCCTGCGCAAACGGAGGAATGACCGCGAGCTCCGCTGTCGGGTTCGTATCCTTCAGCGTTTTGAAGCGCGTTTCGGAAATATCGTAAGGCTGCTCGTAGAAGATACCGACTTTGCCGGCGAAGAAATCTTTACGGACGTCAGCCGACTTCGTAACGGCCCAGTCCTTGCTGATCGCGCCTTCTTTATACAGATCGTTCAGAAGTGTAACCTGCTTCTTGAAGCCTTCGGAGATATTGCCCGGAATCAGCTGGCCGCTCTCATTCTTGTTATACCAGCCGCTGTCCCACGCTGCGCCCATCCATGCGCCGTAAACGATGGACTTGGCGAGGCCCAGACCGAGCGTATCGTTCTTGCCGTTCTTGTCCGGATCATTCTTCGCGAAAGCGATCGCCACTTTCTTCAGTTCATCGTAGGTGGTCGGCATCGACAGACCGAGATTGTTCAGCCAGTCTTGGCGGATGATCGGCTTCTTGCCGTATTTGGCAGGGAAGTAATTCGGAATCGCGTAAATCTTGCCATCGACCGTCACGGCATCCCAGACGTTCTTAGGAATGTTCTTGATCGCATCGTATTTGTCGATATAATCGTTCAGCGGAAGGAATGCGCCTTGCTTCGACCATTTGACGAAGTTGGCATCAACGCCTTCCATGCCGATAATATCAGGCAGGTCGCCGGCCGCCATGACGACTGGCAGTTTGTTCGCATACTCGTCATACGGCACGAATTGCGATTTCAGATCGATGCTGAACTTCTCGTTGATCATCTTGGCGCCGTTGCCGCTCGGGTCCGGAAGCGGGCTGGCCCACGTACCTTGAATGGTGCTGATCTCGAAATTTTTCTTTTCTTCGGCAGCAGGCTGCTGGTTCGTTGATGCAGGCTCATTCTCGGTTGTTGTCGTAGCCGGCGTATTGCTGGAATCGGTCTGTTCAGCGGTATTTGCAGGTTTGTTCGTATTGTCGTTTGAGCCGCTGCATCCGGTTAGCCCGGTAATGATACTTACGGCTGCGAGCAGCGTTACGAGCTTTTTCGTTGTCATGTGTAAGCCCCTCCCTAGTATCCCTCTTAATGGTATGCTGAATCTGGACGCAATTACAATCCTGCTAATTAACCTTTCACCGAGCCCAGCATCACCCCCTTGGCAAAATGCTTTTGCAGAAACGGATATACGATCAGAATCGGAACCGTAGCCAAAATGATGGCGGCCATGCCGATCGTCTCCGGCGGCGGCAAGTGAGCGGATCTTGCGGCTTCGCGAGCAGCGCTAGCAAGGGTGTTGGCAGCGTCGTCGAGAATGACGATTTGCCTCAAGATAACCTGCACAGTCCATTTTGACGGATCGTTCAAATACAAGATAGCCGTGAAGTAAGTGTTCCATTGACCTACCGCGTAGAATAAACCGAAAGCGGCGAGCGCTGGTTTGGACAGCGGGAGAATGATGCGCGTATAGATTTGCCAGTCGTTCGCACCGTCGATGACGGCGGCTTCGTTCAGTTCCTCCGGAATGCTCAAGAAGAATTGGCGCATGACGATCAAGTTAAAGGAGCTGATCGCGTCCGGGATGATGAGCGACCAGTAGGAATCAATGAGCCCTGTCGCTTTGACGATCAAATACGTCGGGATCATGCCTGCGCCGAAGATGAAGGTAAACAGGACAAGGAACATATAGAAACGTTGTCCCCACAGCCTTCTGGTCAACGCGAAAGCCATCGTGGACGTGAGGAGCAGGCTCACAATCGAGCCGATGATCGTAATGTACACCGTTACGCCGATCGACCGGATAAATTCTTTGGAGTCGAAGATGAATCGATACGCATCGAGCACCCAATTTTTCGGGAACAACAGTAGATCAGTATTCATGAACTCCTCGTAGGAAGAGAACGAAACCGCGGTAATGTAATAGAACGGAAATATCATCACTAACGACAGCACCACCAGCAGCAATAAATTGATGCCATCGGTTATGCGATCCGACAACGTTCGCTTGATCGGCATGGCTCGCAGCTCCTCCCTCAGATTAAAATACGCCGTCTTCGCCGAACTTCTTGGCAATTTTATTGGCCGCTAGAATTAGTACTAGCCCGATAAGCCCTTTAAACAATCCGACCGCTGTACCGAAGCTGAAATCCGACTGCTGGATACCTTTGAAATAGACGAACGTGTCCAGCACGTTTCCGACGTCCATCGTGAACGGATTCAGCATGAGGAAGATCTGCGTAAAACCGGAATCGAGCACGCTGCCAAGCCGCAGTATTAACAGAATGATAATCGTGCCTCGAATGGCCGGGAGCGTAATATGCCATAGCTGACGCCACCTGTTCGCGCCATCCACTATCGCCGCCTCGTATAAAGTCGGGTTTACTCCGGATAGCGCAGCCAGGAAAATAATCGTGCCCCAGCCCGCTTCCTTCCAGATGACCTCGAGCACGATGAGCGGCATAAACCATCCCGGCTGCTGCAGGAACGGAATCGCCTCCATGCCGAAGGCCATGCTCAACCCCTTGTTGACGATGCCTTCTGTCTTCAGGAAGATCGTCACGATACCCACGACGACGACCCAAGATAGGAAGTGAGGCAAATAGACGACGGATTGAATGATCCGCTTTACCCTTTGGTTCTTCACTTCATTCAGCATCAAAGCGAGTACAATCGGCACAGGGAATGCAAAGGCGATTTGCAGAAAAGAAAGCCAGAGCGTGTTCCACAGCACCCGGATCACTTCCGCATCCTCGAAGATGCGTTTAAAATGCTTCAGCCCTACCCATTCGCTATCGATAAAGCCTTTAAACGGACTGTAATCCTCGAACGCGATAATATTGCCTAACATCGGGACATACCGGAACCAGATGAAGTACAAGAGCCCCGGCAGCAAGAGCAGAAATCCGTAGCGCTCTCGGAATAGACGGGAGGCAAGCGACTTTGTCGGCGCCTTCTGGCTCTTAATAACGGTTGTGCTGGCTTCCACGGATGTTGTAGCCATGCTGCTTCTACCTCCCTGCTTCGAATTCGTTCGAATCTATGGTTTTATATAACCGATGAATTGCGGGAACGCGATTTCCGGTTCTTCGATCTCCGGCACCCACCGTTTCTCCCACTCGAAGGACAGCCAGCCCTCATACCCTTTCTCAGCAAGCAGCCGGACGCATTCGCGGATCGGTACGTCACCTTCGCCGGCGAGCGTAATTTGACTATGCATGTCCGAGCCTTTCGTATCTTTGATATGCGTATGCTTGATGTAGCGTCCTAACCGTTCATAGGTGACGTAAAGCGGTTCCCCGTCTCCGTACTTATATGGATTGTTAATGTCCCAGAGCACGCCGAGTGCGCTGCTGCCTACTTGATCGATCACTTCCAGCAAGGTGCGAGAATCCGAGAAATCGCCGTGCGTCTCGATTAAGACGTAGACTCCCTTGCCTTCCGCATGGCGGCAAACCACCTGCAAGCCATTTGTAACCTGCGCGATCGTTTCTTCGCGGGCGTCTTTGTTCGGGATCGCATCTCCGAATACCCGGATGTAGGGTACGCCTAGCTTGACCGCCAAATCCACTGCTGCTTTTCCTTCTTCAATGGAAGCTTCGAACTTCGCCGGATCGTGAAAGACGCAGGACGTATCCAGGCAAATGATTTCCAGGCCGTGTTCTTTTAGTTGGTTCATGGACTGCGCGATATTTGCCGGCAGAAACGGCGTACATTTATGAAGCGCCATTTCCGTTTCAATGCCGCGGATTTCAATGCCGTCGAACCCAAGCTCGGATGCTTCTTTCAAAATTTTCTCCCAGCTCCAAGTCGGACAGCCCAGCGTGGAAAATGCCAATTTCATCGACTAGCCTCCCATTCGATTCGCCATCGTCTCGCTTTCGCTGATTCCAATGTAACGGATGTCGGATACCTATGAAAATTGCTGCTTTTTTCACTAGTTCATTTATTTTGTGCTGGCCGATAAATTCGTGAAGAACTGAAAAAAGCGACTAGTAAAGATACGGTAAATTCGTGAACCATGCGAAATTCCTACAGTTTCCCTTTGCCATTGGAAGGCGCACAATGAGGATAGCGGTTATATAGAAGGAGTTGATCCGGTATGTTGCTTTCGGTCTGGGCCGTGAATGACGGCGAGAAGGTGTTGAAGGAAGATTTAGCGAATCCGAATAAAATCGGAAACAGCGTATGGGATGGCAGCACGATTCGTTTGTTCGGTGCAAGGAACGAGACGGTCGCGTTCCAGGTTATCGTAGAAGCAGGAAGCACAGAGGTTTCCGGCCTTTATGTCGAGATGTCCGAGCTTGTTCATGAGGAGTTCGGGGAATGCCGATTGGAAAATGCCGCTTTGCTAGGTGAAGATCCCTCCAACTACGTTGGCCGACGTATCGAAGTGTTTACGCAGCATTATTTATACGTCTCCCCCGATCTCGGAACGGCGCCTCAATGGTTCTATGCGGAATCTGCTCCGCCTCTACATCGCTCCGGCTGGATACCTGATGCGCTTATTCCCGCAGATGCCAAGCCGCGGCTTGGCGGTCAACCCGTGCACATGTCGCCTCGCTCCAACCAAGGCTTCTGGATCGATGTGTATGTTCCGCGCGAGGCGTCGTTGAAGCCGGGGATCTATCATGGTGCGGTGACCGTGCGGTGCGGCGAAGAGCTGGTCGCAAAGCTGCCGGTCGAGCTGCAGCTCTATGATTTTGCGCTGCCGGACGAGAATCATTCGATCACCTTCGTGTATGCGAATGAAATGGATGAATATTTCCCGGATACACCTGATATTCGGGATCGGCTTCGCAGAATGGCGCATCGCCATCGGTTCGACTTGGTTGGCTCGGATGTGCACAACAATCGTTTTGACGCTGAGATGATGGAGCAATATGCGCCTTACCTCGATGGATCGTTCTTTACCAGAGAGAATGGCTACGAAGGACCTGGCGAACATGTAGGTGAAGGCGTATTTCCGGTCGGGATGTACGGAGGTAAAGTGCTCGGAAGTGAGCCGGCGGAGATTCAGCGTGAAGCGGACAAGTGGGTTGATTATTTTGAAAGCATGAATTGGCCCGGCGTTTATTTCTGTTATTTAATAGATGAGCCGCTCCCGGCGAAGTACGAGTGGATTAATGCACAGGCGAAAATCATCCATGATTCCGCAGGCTCCGGCAGCAAACTACCACTCTTAACGACACGTAGATTCACGCCTGAAATCGAGGATGCCATCGACATCTGGTGCGCACATAAGATTGATCCTGTTTCCGTCCGGAAGTGTGAAGAAACCGGTGATAAGCTGTGGTTCTACAATGGTTATCGCCCCTATCATGGGTCGCTCATTCTGGAATCTGAGGCAGTCGACTTGCGCGTGAATTCTTGGCTGCGCTGGCGTTACGGCATCGAAGGGTATTTCATCTGGCACGGCACGCACTGGCGCCACAACCATCAAGGTCCGCGCGGTCGCTGGAATCAGAATGTGTTTCAATATCCGGTTACGTTCATGTATGTAGCCAAAGATGAAGCTGCTTATTACGGCGATGACGGTGTTCATTTCGGCAATGGAGATGGTCTATTATTCTATCCCGGCCGCGATCCGTTCTTCCGTGAGCAGGATCGGGGGATCGATGGGCCAATCAGCTCGATTCGGATGAAGAACCTCCGCAGAGGTATCCAGGATTATGAATATTTATGGCTTGCCTCGCAGCGCGGTAGTCGTGCAGCGGCGGATGCGATCGCCAAAGAGGCCGTTCCTACTGGCATGCATGAAACGATTGCGGATGGTCAGGCCTCTTGGTCGTCACGCGGGAGTGACTGGGACAGCTACAGGAGGAAAGCGGCTGAGTTAATCGTTGCATCTATGGGGTCTTGTCCATGACCGCTAATTCTAGGAAAGTCATCGTCATTGGTGAGTTGAATGTGGATTTGATTTTCGCCGATTCAGATATTCAACCTGAACCGAATCGAGAGAAGTTAATTCGGGATTTCCGACTCGCGTTAGGCTCTTCTTCTGCTATAACTGCGGCAGGCTTGGCTGGATTAGGTGCGGATGTATCTTTTGTATCCATTGTGGGGGCGGACGAGTTCGGCCGTTTCTGTGTGAGTGAATTGTCGCGACTAGGAGTTGATGTTTCACATGTCGTAATGGACAGCAATGTGCGCACTGGAGTAACACTATCCCTATCTGATGGCAGAGATCGTTCGCTGCTCACTTATATGGGGGCAATAGGTGCAGTATCGCCGGCGATTATACCAGATGACCTTTTTTGTAAAGCTGCTCATGTGCATTTTGGCTCGTATTTTCTGCAAGATCAGATGCGGCCGCATTGGGCTGAAGTGTTCAAGAAGGCGAAAGCGCATGGCCTCACCACTTCCTTCGATTCCGGATGGGATCCATCGGAGAATTGGGATCGTGAACGAGTACGAACATTGCTTGCTCTTACAGATTGGTTCATCCCTAGCGAAGAGGAAGCCTTGCAGATTTTTGAAGCGGATTCGATAGAAGGACTGCCGGATTGCTTGCCGGAAGCTCGTGGTGCAGTCGTAGTAAAGTGCGGAAGTAACGGCTCCATGGCTGTGTTTCCAGACGGGCTTATTGAATTTGCTCCTTCCTTCTCTGTAAATCCGGTTGATACGACAGGTGCCGGCGATTCGTTCAATGCCGGGTTTATTACAGCCAAACTCGAAGGTAAAACCGATTCTGAGGCGCTCGTATTCGCTAATGCTTGCGGGGCACTTTCTACCCTTGCAATTGGCGGAGCTGGTACGGTCTCTCGTGAGGCATTGGTGAAGCTTTGGCCAAAGGGGTTGCAGGCAAAATGACGGAAGCATGGAGTGGACTTCCAATTGTGTGCGCATCGTTGAATACAGCGATTGATAAGCAGCTTGTCCTCCCCGCTCTGCATCTGGGAGAGGTCAATCGGGTATCACATGTGGATGCAACCGCAGGAGGAAAAGGTCTAAATGTTGCGCGAGTAACGGCGGCACTCGGCGCTAAGGTCTTGGCGACCGGATTCGCCGGAGGCAGCAACGGCTCGTGGATCATAAGCAAATTGATAGAGATTGGCCTTGAACAGCAGCTGATCCCAATTGAGCAAGAGTCTCGCATCTGTTTAAATATTATCGATGAGGACGGTCGCCGTTCGACCGAGTTGTTGGAACCAGGTCCGGTAATCACCTTCGAGGAAAAAGAGAGATTTATAGCGTTATGGCGTAGCTTATGCGTGCCGGGTCGGTGGCTAACGCTATCTGGTAGTTTACCGCGGGGGCTTGGTGATCGATTCTATGCGGAGCTTATTACAGAAGCCAAGTTGTCGGGAGCTAATGTTGTGCTGGACACGAGCGGCATACCGCTTGAGTTAGGCGCACGAAGCGGTCCGCATACGGTCAAACCGAACGAGGATGAATTTCGACAATGGTCCGGCTCCGATCCTCGTGATTACGGGGCCGTTCGCCGAATGGCTGCGCAGCTTGGTGAATATGGCGTACAAACCTTGATTGTTTCACTAGGCGCTGACGGTTGCCTTGCCTCAACACCGGACGGTCAGTTGTGGCTGGCGATTCCTCCGAGCATCCAACCTCAGAATACGGTTGGATCCGGCGATTCCTTTGTCGCCGGCTGGACCGTCGCATGCTCACGAGGCTTGGACATCTCGAATGCACTGCAATTCGCAGTCGCTGTCGGCACCGCAAATGCGATGACTCCCGGCACAGGGCAACTGAATCTAGCCGATGTAGCGGAGCTACTTCCGCGAGTGAAGGTCACAAGCCTTTGAATTGTGGTCGCTGACTGACCGCAATATCAACAAATTTTCGTGTGAAAGAGTTGCTCCTAGTAGCAACTCTTTCTTCATATCCGCTTCTATTCACTAATTATGCGGCTCAGAGAGCTACTCTTCCCACGAATCCAGCACTTTTCAGCGAATGTGTTGCTCCCAGAGCTACTCTTCCCACGAATCCTCCACTTTCCCGCCAATGGTGCTCCCTAGGTGAGCGTCTATTGCAATTATTCCATGAGCGTTCAGTTACCTATAAAGCAAAAAAGTCCGCTTCCAATAACGGAAGCGGACTTTTCTATCACAATACCAATCAATCGCGCCAGTCCAATAGGACCCCAAGCGCTACATCCTTCTTGTTCAACAAAAGCTCGTACCCCTGTTTAGCTTGTGTACTCGGAAGCTTTTGCGTGATGAATGGCTCCACTACGAGTTCACCGGTCTCAATAAGCTGCAGCATCTCGCGATAGAGCGCGCCTGACGATGGAAGGCCGTCGATATCTTTGATCGAGGCATGTGCGCCGATTAAGCTGACGCCTTTGCGGTGGATATGGTCGTACACGTTCATGGTGACCAGTCCGCGCGTCGATCCTAGCAATATTACCTGTCCGTGCACCCTGCATAGCTCAAGCGCCGTATTCACAAGTGCCGGAACCCCTGTTGCCTCGACGACGATATCGGGGTCTTTGCCGCCTGTAATCTCATGTATCAACTCCCGAAGATACGTCCCCGATTGCACGACATGCTGCAAATTGGTGTTACGGGCTAACTCCAGTCGTTCAGCTACCACATCGACCCCGATCGGAATGGCTCCCTGCCTCGCATACAGCTGTGCCGCCAAATTACCGACCAGCCCCATGCCAAGCACGACAACATAATCCCCTTCTCTAACCCGCGACTGAAGAACAGATGTCATCGAGATTTCGGCAATTCTAGCGAATAGAGCCTGCTGTGGATCGATGCCGTCTGAAAGCTTGACGATCTCCTCATCCGAGGCGCCAAACACACCATAATTCGCATGATGCCCCACTGTAAATACACGATCGCCCACCTCAAAATCAGTCCCGACTCCAGCTGCGACCACTTCCCCAACAGCGGCATAACCCGGATAAAACGGGAATTTAGCAAATCGATTTCGCGGATTATCGATATCAATATGAGTGCCCGTATACAGCGCAAGTTCTGTGCCCGGACTGATTAAGCTGTATGTGGTCTTGACCACTACTTGAGCATCTTCCACAGAAGCGAGATCGAGATCCCCCACTTCATATGCAAGCTCAAAAGGGCCGGGAAACACAAGCTTCTTGACTTTCAATTGTGAATGTGTCATATAATGCTTCCATTCCTTTCTCCATGACGATACTGCTGCGCAAACGCAACGGCACCGATTAATCCCGCTGTATCACCTAATTTCGCTTTCAGAATCGCTGGCTTCTTTGAATTGACATATCGCTCATGGATTTTGTCCCGGATCGGTCCGAGCAGCAGATCACCTGCTTCCGCAACGCCGCCCCCAATAATGACGGCATCCGGATTAAGCAAACATACGGCTGTCAGCAATTTGGAGCCGAGCACCCCACCCACGTATCGGAAAATCCCCTGCGCAACGACATCTCCTGCCGTAGCCGCGGTATAGACATCGAAGGCAGTAGGTACACGGTTCAATAATTGCAACGATGTGCCTTTGCCGCCATGGCGTTCAACTGCTTCGCGCGCCAATCGAGCAATTCCAGTTGCGGACACGATGCTTTCCACACAGCCCTGCTGCCCGCAAACACAAACACCATCTGCCCCTTCCACCGGATCATGTCCGATTTCCCCGGCAAAATGGTCCCCGCCCATAACGATACGCCCGTCAGCAAAAATAGCCGCCGCGATACCTGTACCTACTGTCAAACAGAGCACATTGCGATAACCCAATCCGGCACCTGCGATCACCTCGCCAAGCGCATAGATTCGTACGTCGTTGTCGATTCGTACCGGAATGCCCAAACGACTGCTCATCTGTTCTGAGAACGGTACGCCAAACCAGCCCAAATTCGATGCCGCCTCTGCCCTGCCTCGTGACGGGTCAACGATGCCGGGAACGCCCATACCGCATAACGCTAAACCATCTGAACAATCGGCATCCTTCGCCAATATGAAAATTTCTTCGGAAAGTGAATCAAAGAATGTACCAGGAAGGTCCGTCTTATTCGGCAAATGAGGCAGCAGCGTTGGGATCGACTTCTTCTTGAGCAGTTGCCGAGAGTGATTGAAAATACCAATAACGGTATTGGTACCCCCTATATCTACGCCCACATAAGCTTGTTTCAAAGCTAATGCTCCCGCGTCCACCGCTGCTTCAGCCATCGGTCTCCCTCCGATAAACCGACTTCCCTCGAACATAGGTAGCCACGACTTCGAGTTCCGGATCTAGCAAGAGGAAATCCGCATCTTTTCCCGCCTCAAGCGACCCCTTCGAAGCCGAAACACCTGCTTGACGTGCAGGCACCGAAGTCATAGACGGCAACAGCTTCTCTAGCGAATAACCCGTAAACCGTATCGCATTCCGCAGCGCGTTGATCATCGTAAGCGAGCTTCCAGCCAGACTGGAACCATCCTTTAATAAGATTTGCCCGCCATGCATCGTGACCTCACCGTAATCCCCATCCGCGAGACCGGCGCAGGTGACGGCATCCGTAATCATGCACACATGATCCGGACTTTTCGTGTCGAACAATAGCTTCACAACAGCAGGATGAACATGAATGCCATCGCAAATCAGCTCAGTCGTCAGCTCATCCAGCATCAGTCCCGCACCGGCTAAGCCAGGCTCGCGGTGGTGTAGTGGACTCATCCCATTAAAGTGATGCGTGGTATGACAAAGCCCGCTGTGAACTGCTTCACATACCTGCTCGTAGGTTGCATTCGAATGTCCAGCCGATACGGTAATGCCAAGACTCGCCAGCTGCCTCACAGCTTCAAGTCCCCCGCAAACTTCTGGAGCTAGGGTAACCAATTTAATTTGGTGCTCAGCTGCTTCAATTAACTGCTGAATCTCCGACCCATCGGGCTCACGGATATCGGCTTTATTCTGTGCCCCTCGCCTCTTCTCATCAATATACGGCCCTTCCAGATGGATACCGATCAGCTCTGCCCCGGAGACACCTTCACGAATAGCAGCAGCGATTCCTCGTAACGCAAATTCGATTCGCTCAAGCGGCGCTGTGGTGGTCGTCGCCAAAAACGAGGTCGTCCCGTTCGCCGCATGGAATCTACTAATGCCGACCAAATGCTCGTATTCCCCATTCATCACGCTGTAGCCGCTGCCACCATGTATATGTACATCAACGAAGCCGGGGATGAGAAGCAAACCGGTGACATCCTGCATCAACACTTCGGATTCAACGGTCAACTCTGAACCACCAATGGCTGCTATTTTTCCATGTTCGTCTACAATAAACCTTCCTTGTTCCACAATGCCATTAGGTGTATAAACGGAGGCGCCAACAAAGCATACGGCTTGCGCTGCCATCACTTCATCCCCTTTACTTATTCAACTGGGACATGAATTGCATAAATGCCGGAAAAGCAATCGTCGGATATTCAATTAATAGCCAGCTTCATTTTCGTTGTCATGATTGCTTCATCACCTGCGACTTCCTTAGATTTTGCCAAGCAGCCTGTTATGCCGTTCTGTTGCAAACTTGACCAAACCAGCGACTTGCCTATTGAACCGAAGTTCGCCTTCTTCCGCAGAAGCGTCCGAATACAGCATTGAACCGCCGATGCCAAGATGCTCCCGCACATGCCCCAGATTCGCAGACATGTTGACTCTGTCCTTGTTTAAGTGCAGCATCATACTCGTTTCAATGCCCGCCGCATGATCGCTGGCACGGCGCGGATCATCAGCATCCATGAGCAAATAATCCATCGTAAAACAAACCGGCTCAATACCTTCAGGTGACTTGCAATGGTAGCATACCTCATCGAGCACATTTTGCTGAATGGACGGATTATGTCCGGACACGAGTACGACGAGCTTAAAGCCGCGGTTCAAATAGTTTCGACATGCGTTGATAAGCAGAGCGGAGAATAGTGCCGTATCCATTGCATAAAAAGAACCCGGCAGTTGGTAGCCTGCAGTCGCATCCATGCCATAGCCGATTCCAAAGCCTGCATCCCAATAAGCATCTGCTGCAAAATGAATCGTTGGCATCACCACGCCGCCTGCCTGCTTCGCCGCTTCCAAACACAAATGCTCGGCTTTCAAGGAATCGACGCCGAGCGGATTATGTCGCCCATGCCACTCCAACGTGCCGAGCGGTTGAAATGCAACAGGGAACTGCTCTTGAATAGACAGCAGCTCCCCTGGGCGCAAGTAGATGGCCCTGACTTCATCAGGGATCGGTTCATTTGGAATTTCGCTTCGTACTCTATCTGCCTCATAATAGGTTCTCATGAACATCACCTCCGAAAGTTACACATGATCCAAGTAACGATTCTTAATTAAGTGTTGGTTGATGGCAGGATAGGGCGCCGATGATCGACGCCCTGTTTCATTAGATGGAAAAAGCCGTAACTATTAATTGCCGTTCTTCACATACTCGAAAGCGCCGATATCGATTTTGCCTTTCTCCGTGCGTTTCTCGCTATTCTGATGCAGCACATATTGCTTCTCGATCAGATCTTGATATTGCCCCGGCAATCCCGCTCCGGCATCAATAAGGGCAGAACCTGCGTTAAGCTTGTAATTCTGTCCGCTCAGGGATACATCGACCCAACCCGGATCGGTGCCTGTCAACGTGCCTATGTTCTTAGTTGGCACACGAGATGGCTCATTGAAATCGTAATAGTAGCCTGCCGTAAACCAGTTGCCCCGCAGCTCAATCGATCCGTCATCATCCGTAATAACTAGCGGTGCCGGATTAGCGCCGGCTTTATGGAATACATTGTTGCGTGCATCCACATGTTTGCCCGGTGCATAGAACAGAACCGTCCGTTCGGTACGACCCGGATCTTTCAATCCAGGCACACCGTCTTGTCCATAAACACGCTGCTGTCTGTACGTGACAACCGTGTTATTGAAGAAGTTCAGCGTACCATGACGATCCGGAACCGTTACGTTATCGCCGCCGAAGTTGATAATCTCATCGTCGCCCCACGTATCGAACAAGTGATCATGTTCGATCAGTACGTTGGCATAGACAAATGAGTTATTGTAAGTTGGATCTAAGACAATGCGCGGTGAATCTTCGGCATCATCAAGCGCAATTTGTCTTCTGCCGCCCTCAATCCAGTTGTACCGCACGACTGTACCAGCACCGCGGTCCTTCAAACCATACCCTTGCGAGCCTGGCAGCAAATCGCCATAGTGATTGTTTTCGTAAACGGTACCTATTGCGGCGATATAACTGTTATGCTCAAACATTCTGTTGATGTTTCCGTTGCCATAGATGGAATTGCCTTGGATGAGCAGATTTTTCGAGGTATAGTCAATTACCGCTCCTTCCCATACATACATCGAGGATGTCCCGAATATGCCGTTTCCGTTATCATGAATCTTATTGTTGCGGAGCGTAACGTGATCGCCGTTGTCAATCCAGATCCCGGAAGCATTGAATCCATAGCTGGCAAGTGCGCCGCTTGCGTTCACATATTTCTTCGTTGCATGGGCGTTATACACTTCGAAATTCTCGAAGGTCACATATTTCGCCGGCTTGCTGTCTTTACCGATACGTACAAGCGAGCGATTCGCATTCGGAACCGGATTCAGTGGTCTGAACACAGCACCGTTACCGTCAATCTTCGGAAGCTCGCCGTTTGGACCGGGAACACCATGTATAATGATCGGCTGCTCTTTCGTCCCTTCTGCGAAAATGCCAATTTTCTCTTTGTAAGGCGTTTCGCGGTAATATACATAGACGACATCGCCTGCTTTGAGTGTTTCCCAAGCAAAATCATTGATGTTCTCGTAGGTTTTGCCTGGACCGATTTCAATCGTAGCCGGCGGCGCTTCGTTCACGCCAGGCTGTTTCTTCGAGGAATCCGGCTCCCAATTGTCGTATTTCACTCGGCTAAGGTCGAGCTGAAACGTCAGCTTATCCGAATCCGCTAAACCTGCCAGATCGATTGGCTCTTTATAGATCATCCAAGAAGTGCCTGCATTCCCAGCCACGGAGAAGGCAATGCATTTCGAATCATTGACCCCGCAATCCTTCGATTCTATTCCGTTAATGGCGTAGGTGTAGTACAGATCTTCTTCGCTTGAAAAGTTTTGAAAGTAGAATGGTTTATCGGCTTGATTCGTGTAAATGGAGGCGCTGCCGAGGGCGATCTTGTCCACGTAAACGGCATCCTTGTCTGCCGGCCACCCGCCTACCGGTTCGCCATCGTCATTAAGTGCAGCCTCTGCAGGTACAAATGCAATACTGCCCAGCTTGCCATCTGCCGCAAGCGTCCTCAATTCAGAGACGGGAATCTTGAACGTTTGAAAACCGTCCTTCTGATCCACCTCGAACGCGAAGCTTTTCTCTGCATCATAGGCTCCGCTCTCTGCATCGACATTGAATAATGCCTTCAGCTTGAATGGTGCTGCCGCTCCGTCCGCTGAACGAACGCTGCCAATCATGAACATGGTGATCAGCATGGAAGCAATAATCGTAATCATCAAAGCTCGTCTGGGTGATTGATTAACCATTACTACAAACCTCCCCGAAATCGAAATTTGAATTTCTTCTTTCCTAATTGAACGTAACGCAGATCGTCCCCGTAAACTACAGTAGCCTTTTGCGAACCTTCATCCTTCTTCGACTAGTTTAAAATCTGACCTAAATCACAAAAAAAGAGAAGAACCAAACGGCTCTCCTCTCCAGATCATGATGCGGAGTTCTAATACTCAAATGCCCCAATATCAAGCGTGCCGTTTACTGCACGAGCCACGGATGACTGATGCTGCACATACTCGTTGCTAATCGGGTAAGCACTCGCGTTTGCATGCAATGAAGTGCCGGCATTAATAAGGGCAGACCCCGTAGTTGGACGCAAGTTTAGTGTTGAGAAATTCGTGAAGCCCGGAGATGATCCCGTTATCGTGCCGGAATGAGTAACCGTCCCTCCCGAACCGCTCGCGATGTTCGTATAGCCGGTGTTAATCCAGTTGTTGTACAGATTTGCCGTTCCTGTCTGGTCGATGATGCGAAGCGAGGAAGTCGAAACGCTCTTATAGTATACGTTGTTCCGCACATCCGCTGTTTCACTGCTCGTAGATAACCGCAGCATGGTCGCGTTAGTGGTCCGGTTCGAAATGATCGTGTTGTTGTACAGATACAGCGTACCTTTGCGGTAAAGCGACGTTGTGCCGTTATCTCCGCCATAGTGGATGAATTGCGGGTTACGAGTATCATTAGGCTTAATCAGCACATTACCGTATACGAATGTCTTATTGTAATTGACATCGCTTGTTATGGCAGTCGCGTCATCGCCTTCCACCAAGTCGATCTGACGATTGCCGCCTTCAATCCAGTTGTAGCGGACGACAGTACCGGACGAGCGGTCCTTCAGATTGTTCCCTGTGCAGCCGCTGCATAGATCACCAAGACGGTTGTATTGGAACGTGATGCCGATAGCTGCTGTATAAATGTTATGCTCGTAGACGCTGCCGCTGTTGCCATTGCCGTAGATGTAGTTCTTCTCGACAAGGATATTCCGCGATACGCCGGCGTCAGAGCTCGCAACAAACAATCCGTTACCACCGTCGGTGATAATATTGTTACGGAAGGTTAGGTTCTCGCCATACTCGACGAAGATCGGCGAGGCTGCTTTTACGTAGGCTACTGTTGTACCTGCATTATTGGTGTAGGAATAGCCTAGTTTGGCGCCGCGAATTTCTAAATTCTCGATCGTGATGTATTTCGGCAGATTGCCTGTAGATGGATCGGAAGCACTGCCTGCGAATCTGGCGCCGCCGATCTTGATGACAGAACGATTATCGTTCCAGAAATCAAGTGCCGAGCGAGTTGTTGCGCCGTTGCCGTCGATAACCGGACGTACGCCGCTGGCGTTCGGAACACCGGTAACGGTAATTGGCGCTGTAGACGAACCCATTCTGGAAATGACGATTTTCTCTTTGTAAGGCGTCGATCTCCAGTAAATTTTGACCGTATCGCCTGCGACCAGGGATTCCCACGGAACATCCCCGATATTGGTGTAAGTTTTGCCAGGGCCAACCTCGTAGATCGTAGCAGCATAAGCTTTCTTGATCTGGGGTGTGAAGCTGAATACCCCCATTACGAGCGACAACGCAAAAAGCACAACCAACGATTTTCTTCTCATCCTCTTCCTCCTCGTTTCGTTTCTGTACCAGGTCATGACTACGCCTTGGATGTACCCGCCCGACCTGTGGGGGCGTATAACAGGATGCTAATCGGCTGCTCTTCACCTCCGCGTGTTTCAGAATGTCCATACTATAGAAAAAAACCGACGACTTGCCTATCGTCGGTTTTTTATGTCTCTCATCGTTTTCATGCTTTCGAACAAAGTGACTAATTGGAAGCCAAATTCGCTTCTCCAAGTATGCGAATGGGTTCCGGAACTTCAGCTTTCAATGCAGCAGTACGATCAGGAACTTGGTTTATTCCTCGCACCCAAATGTTCCCTGTAACCGGATTGTCTAC
Source organism: Paenibacillus sp. N22P23 (assembly GCF_059383735.1). Lineage (NCBI taxonomy): Bacteria > Bacillati > Bacillota > Bacilli > Caryophanales > Paenibacillaceae > Paenibacillus > Paenibacillus sp. N22P23. The sequence goes on along the minus strand of NZ_JBXENT010000001.1, from coordinate 865,999 downwards.
AGTCAGCCTGACAGCTGTTATCGTTTTGTCCGGATATGGATTGGTGATCAGCCATTTATAAAAGGTTTCTTGACCGATCTGCACAGGTAAGGATGTAAAAGCTGCTTCATACAAGATCGCATCCACGTTATATTGCGCCGCCGTATGGATGCTGCCTTTGGTCAGCTTTCGATCCCAGAACCGATCCTTATTGGAGATGTTGAAGCCATACGTAATCGGTACGTTAACCCGCGATCCATCCTCATACTCAAGCACATACTCGCCTATCCGATATTCCTTATTGTCTAGGTAGATGCCGTCGATGAATTGATGATACTCGCGAATATGATCGGTCGTATGAAGAACCTCCACGTACGAAGTTCCGGCACTTGTTCCTGCTTCGCGCAGCGCTATGCGATACCTATATCGGTACAGCTCTTCGAACGCAAGACTCGCTGTTTCCTCGTGCAGCGTATCGTCGTACGAATCGCGCCAGAATAGATAAGCTGCGTAAGCCATGGAGAACAACACGCCGTTTCGCTGCAGATTCTCTTCCTTTAAGGCACTCCAGTTGGAAATAATGCCGCCGAGCGGTCCATCGCTAAGTCGAGTACTCCAATCCGCGAAGGACGGCCCATCGAAGTTACCGAATACAACCTGCATCCCCCGCTCGATAAACGGCTGGTCGAAATGCCGCTCAACGCCCCAATACCAATGCATCATGATGATATCGCCTGGAACGAGATCAATCGCTTTGTACGTGGCAGGAATCGTTTCACCCATATAGACGCCTGTCTCATAATCGACCATTCGTCTCTCGGAGCCGCCGTACGTTTTGCCATCAGAGGTAATGGCGTTGAGCAGTTTCTCGCTCCAGATCATCGTTTGTGCGCCGCGCTCTTGCAAGAAGGTGTAGATGCGCTTGATGTCGTCAGCATATAGCTGCTCTGCCGGTTTCGTTTTGCATTTGTCGCATAACCCGATGGAGTACAGCTCATCATGACCGATATGAACCGTCTTCGGGTCGAACACATCCAGCACCTCGTCCAGCACATCAAACAGCAGCTCATACGAGCGCTCGTCAGATGGACAATACGTGTCCGGGTACGGATCGTTATGGCGTTCGCGAATTTCCGGATGATTAATGAGCAAATAATCGCAATGGCTGAGACACGGCACTTCCGGTATGACATCTAAGAAACGTGCTTTGCAATAATCGACGAGCTCCCGAACTTGTTTCTGCGATAAGAAGCGGCCTCCACCGTTCTCGGCATGAATGGAGTTTTTGTACCAGGAGAATGTTTTCTCCTGAATAACAATTGTCTTGCCGCTGTATTCGTACATTTCCTCGCAATATCGAACCCATCCTTCGTTAATCTCAGGATGCTTCTTATATTCCATAGCTCCGCCGACCTCGATGACAACCGTGTTGTATTTGAAGTGAACCAGCATATCGACGAATTTCTTGAAATAAGCAATGCCTTCCTCCGTTGGGAGATACACCTTCAGTCCTCTGACCGGACAGGTTGGAACGTTGTAGACGATGCCTGCATGTACGTAACCTCGGCTTCGGTCCACATACTTGGACAAGGTTACCGCTCCATACATCAACCCGCGTTCTTGCTCCGCATAAATTGTAATTTCATCTGTTGTCAGATGAATAACGTAGCCTTCCTCATGTTCAGCATACTCGCACTTCAACTGCTCGCGTATGGCTGCACGAACGGCAGTCGGTACGCCATAACGGAAAGTGACACGCTTGTAATAAGTATCCTCCGTCTGCATTCTTGCAGCGCTGCTCAACATTTCCTTCATGAATGGGGCTTCACATTCAATAGCGGTTTCCTTCGTAAACCAATTCCCCGTCTGCTCCCAAGCTGCATGAGCCGTCAAATAATCGTTCATCTCTCAACCTCCAGGTTCCGAGTTGAATGCACTATACGATTGTCGTTTCAAATTGGGCAGAAATCCCAGTCGCTGTATCTTTCGCCGTCACGGTCCATATTCCTGTGCGTGCATTATGGGGGATCGTGACTTCGTGAACGTAATTGGTTCGCTCCATCCGAATATTATCGGAATACAACCAATCTCTAGTACCATCCGGCGCGCTGATATGAATGCTGATTACGCTTGCGAAGTCAGGCTCTCCTTGATCGGTTTCGAGAGCGAAGCTAATTTGTTCCGTAGATCCGCGATTCCATTCGCGATTGGCAGTCATACCTAGGTCGGTAACTTGACAAGGCAGCAACGAGAATAGCTTCGTATCCCCTTCGGCAAGCGGGAATTCCGCGTGATCGGTATACCCCAAATAACGGCGCTCTCGAATATCGTAGACATGTGCGCAATTGGAAAGTTGGAAGCGAAGCCTCTGCGAAGCCTCTTCTTCTTGCTTCTTCCCTGCTCCAACCGCCAAACCGTCATGTCCCAGCGATTGCACATCGCTTAGTTTGCGGAGAACAGCCGCATATGCCGCGTTCCCATTCGTATAATAGAAGCTTTCGCAGCCCGCATGAACCGCCTTGCCATCAATCTGTGTAAGCTCAGCAGGCTTGCTTGCTTCTGATAGTCCAATCACGTGGCCGATCAGCTCACGAAGTGCAGACCCTCCATTCGGTTGACGACGAAGCTTCGTATACTCCGCCAATGCGAGATTCAAATATATGGCTTTTCCCTCGCCATATTGGCGAATGTTCACAGCTGCGATCTTCCGCATGAAGTCGTCGCGGAACGCTGGCTGTCCATCTCTTGAACGGATACCGAATTCCGCAATCCGTACATCCTGGAACGATTCGTCCGGTTCAAAATAAGGGAAGTCGGCATTCGGCACGAAGCCATCATTGTTATAGAACGGCTCCGCTTCGATCGACAGCCGCTCGATCCCAAACAGTTCATCAAGCTGTCCTTGTGCCAGCGGTGTGCAGTGCTTATCCATTACTCCTGTCTGAATATCCCCCATTATGACCCCGCCTTGCTTGACGAAACGGGTGATTTCGGCCGTCTCCGCTTCGCTAAGCGCGATTGAGTAAGGCAGTACAAGCAGCTTATAGTCTTTGCTTAACAGCTCACCGGCTTCGATTTGCTGCGAAGCCACAAACGAATATTGATACCCGTTATCCTCCAGAACGTCGATCCAGCCTTGACGGTTGCTTTCGAATCGCGCTTTGTCCGATGATATCGTTGTACCTCGCACAGAGGCCATCGAATAATGGATGGCTATGCCGCAATGATCGCGCCGCGCCACATGAAGCAGCAGTTTGCCGATTCCCTCTTCACGAATTTCCTTGAACGGCACACTGAGGTCCCTTGCACTATTGCTGAGTGAATAGTCTGGGTTCAGCATGCTGAACTCCCAGAAAATATTGCAAAGCGTCAGCCCATGATAGACGCCATGCCATACGCCGTGCTTTGCTGTCACGCCATCGACACCATAACCGAACCAGCCGCCAATAATCGTGCCGGGCTTCGCGAAAGAACGGTGGAACTCGTATTGGTTGCCGACGCCATAGGCTTCGAAATAACCAACATGCTGATGAAGGCGATAATAATCATAGCCGGAGTATGCTGTGGACGCCTGGCAGCCGGACATTCGAATGACGCCGCCTTCGTCTTCCTCTTTCACAATGGAGGCAATTCGCCGATAGGCTTCAATAAATGTGTTCTCCATGAAACGGCGATGATCGGCCCAAGGTGCGTAACTGGACCTGCTTTTCGCTTCCTCACGCGTAAGTGGATACGCCTCATTCCAGCTGCTATAAGCGGTTCCCCAAGATAGGTTGAGCGCTTCGATGTCGCCTACATATTCTTGTTTCAGCCATCCTTGCATCTCACCTATACAGTGTGAGCAGAAGCAAAGGTCGAGCTCATCGGTGTAACAGGTGAGTGAACCTTCATCATTGGCGAAATAAGCAATGGGACCGAAGTGTTTGAATTGCGCGACCTTGCCAGTGATTTTGTGCTGCAGCCCTTGCCAGAACGCCGGATCATTCAGACAAGGAATACGTACTAGATATTGTTTATCTTTCGTCCGGTAGTACTGTTCCTTGCGCTCTACGTATGGCGCGCGATGATACCAATACACGCCGAGGCCTTCTGCCCCCGACATCGTGAGCGTCTTCGAACTGCCTGGGAACAAACCGGTAATGCCGATCTCATGATAACGCTCGCCGATTAGATCGAGAAAATCGCCGTGGCCTCGATTTTGCGGTGCCGTGAACACCTCGAAATCTTCGATCTTCCTTTGCGACGGAGTCACTACGATTTTCTCCGACGTCCAGCGCTGCACAAGATGGTTGCCAATCATCACATCTGCTTGAACCGTAACATGCATGGATTTCATAGCTGGGGCACGGTATTCATGGTTCAACTGATCACTGCCGCCGTTAAATGCCGTCACTGATTGCTGCAGCACATGGCCGTAATCATCGAGGATCTGAATGTTTAGCTCACATGGTGTCCCTTTCAGTTGGAGTTTCACTTGCAGGATTTCTCCTACCATCAGCGATGGATGACTCAAATTGGCTTCAGTTATATAGGCTGTAAGTGGTTGTGTGAAGCCGAATGTCGCAAAGTCTACCAGCTCCTCTGCAGCATAAGCATTTAATTCGATGCGGAACTCCCCGCCGCTTGCGAGCTGCCCCGGCAATGAAAGGATGCCGCCCTCGCAATTCCCCTCTGCTACGACCTCGTCATACGCATTCTTGATCGTATACCGGATACAATCCGGGATTAGCGCACCTGACGTACGAATGATCCATTCCTGCTCTTTACGTAATGGCGGCTCTATCAAACAGTCGGTCTCACGTTTAGCAGACCAAATTACACTTCGGTAGACAAGTTCATAGAAGGTTTCCAGATAGGCAAATGTAAAGTTGCTCTTTGCGCCAGCCCATCTGTCTATAACCGCATCGTAGGTCGATTCCTTGCCGGTGAACTCTTTATGCTGAGGCAGGATATCTCGCGGGTAGTAGCCGAATGCGACGACTCTGCCTTTGCCATAGCTCTTAACCGCAGCAATTGGCGGGCCATCCGCAGCTTCAATTAGCACATCTCCGGCTGCTTGATAAGGATAATAAGCCAGCTCTTCGCAAGGCAGCAGCTCAAGAGGAATGCCGTTAGTAATAAAGTGCGACTCCGCCGCCGTCCATTGGCCAGATTTCAGCAAGTCAAAGCGCACCTTCGGGTACCCTTCTCCGGCATTATTGTCGACAGCGAACCCCTCTTCGAATAAGTTCACCAGTGGCGACAGCGCTTCAAGCTCTGCAGACTTCGGCTTGTCTTCCCCGTGGAAAGGACGCATTAACACCAATCCCGCGCCAGCCTCAACACGGCGAAGAATCGCTTCTCTGGATGCAGCTGTAAAATGCGACCAGCCATTCACCGCCGGAATAACCAGCACATCAAAGTGCTCTTCTGAGGTCAACACCTTCTCCAAGTTGTCAAACATAATATGCTGATCATCGACCGATGCCCGAATATCGTAATAATCGCCGATTCCCCATTTGTTCAAATCCCAAGCTCTGTCGATCGTTACCGTTTCATACGTCACGCCTGTTCGGCGAATGAATTCGACGATCTCGCGGCCATGTTTTACGCTTGGCACGAAGAACAACTTCATCTTCTCGCCCGCGTACGCCTGCAATCGCTCCGAATAATCACCGCCAAAGCTCGTATCGTAGGTAATATCGTACGTTTTCTCCACCTTCAAGCCGCCTCCTTAGAATAGAACCGCGTTTATCCCCGCCTCAGCCTTTGATTGAACCGAGCATAACCCCTTTGGCAAAATGCTTCTGCAAGAATGGATATACAACTAGAATCGGCACTGTCGCGACAAGCGTCGCCGCGAATCCGATCGTTTCCGGAGGTGGTGACGCCGCTTCCCTTGCCGCAGATTGCAGGGCATTGCTGACATCACTCAAGATGACAATTTGCCTTAAGATGACCTGCACCGTCCACATGCGAGGGTCGTTCAAATAGAGAATAGCCGTAAAATACGTATTCCAATTGTTGACCGCATAGAACAACGCGAAGGATGCCAACGCCGGCTTGGACAAGGGAAGAATGACACGCATGAAGATTTGCAAATCATTGCCCCCATCGATTAATGCCGCTTCGCTTAGCTCCTTCGGGATGCTCAAGAAGAACTCACGAAGCACGATTAGATTGAATGGCGCAATTGCCGCCGGAATAATTAGCGCCCAATACGTATTCAGCAGATGCGTTTCTTTGACGATCAAATAAGCCGGAATCATGCCTGCCGAGAAGATGAACGTGAAGGCCACCATGAACATGAAGGTCTTCTGCCCCATAATATTGCGGGTTAGCGCATACGCCATCGTCGCGGTCATGAGGAGGTTAAATGCAGTTCCTACAACCGTAATGAATGTGCTGACACGCAGCGATCGAATAAATTCCGTTGAATGAAAAATAAACGAATAAGAGTCGAGCACCCATTTCTTCGGCCATAGCAAAACTTCACTTTGAGCGTATTCCGTGTACGGCGCGAACGAGTTCGTTAAGATGTAATAGAACGGAAAAAGCATCGCGATGGCCAGCAGACCAAGGAAGATATGATTGGACAGATCAAAGAGCTTTTCTGAGAACGATTTTTCGATGACCAAAGTGGCTCGCTCCTTCCGTTATGTCAGTAAATCCCGCCATCTCCGAATTTTTTGGCCAACCGGTTTGCAAGGACGATAAGAATGAGGCCAATCACGCTCTTGAACAGGCCGACCGCCGTACCGAAGCCGAAATCCGCCTGTTTGATCCCTTTGAAATACACATACGTATCCAGCACATCACCGATTTCCCGGTTAAATGGATTCAGCATGAGATAGATTTGCTCAAAGCCAACATCCAGCACATGTCCCATCCGTAGCACAAGCAAGATGACAATCGTACTGCGAATCGCCGGTAAAGTGACATGCCAGATTTGCCGCCAGCGGCTTGCGCCATCCACAACCGCAGCTTCATAGAGATGCACATTCACCCCAGCCAGCGCCGCGAGGAAAATAATCGTGTCCCAACCGGTTTCCTTCCACAACTGCTCAATAATAATCAGCGGGTAAAACCACGAAGGGTTCTGCAAGAACGAAATCGGCTCCATACCGAACATTTGGCTTCCGAATGCGTTAACCAGCCCTTCGCTGCGAAGGAAGATCGTGACAATTCCAATTATGACAACCCAAGACAAGAAATATGGCAAATAGACGATACTTTGAATGACGCGCTTATAACCGGAATTGCGAATCTCGTTGAGCAGGAGCGATAGGAAAATCGGAGCCGGAAACACGACGAGAATTTGCAGAAAGGAGATATACAGCGTATTGCGAATGACGCCGATGACTTCTCGTTCTTCGAAGATTTTCTGGAAATGCCGTAAACCTAACCACTCGCTGCCTGCGAAGCCTTTAAACGCATTGAAATCTTGGAAAGCAATAACGGTGCCCAGCATCGGAATGTAGCGGTAGATAATGAAGAATAGCAGACCCGGCATAACAAGCAGCCATAGATATCTTTCTTTCCATAGACGTCGGAGTACTTTGCTGCTCTTACTCATCCGCTCTGCAGGCATGACGACAGCAATCATTTCCGGCTGGTTCTGCATGTGGAGTCTCTCCTTCACCTAACTTGGATAGCGAAAAAGTTGATCACAAGGAAACGGTGTGTTGTACATCCTGCTTAAGGTATCTGCCCGATTGTGAACACCTATCCGATATACCTCATCGACTTGGCTGATGTAATGCTTGAATGCAAGATCCACAACGCTAGCTGGATGGTGGCGATAGCTCCGCTGCTCCAGTTTATACGTCTGGATAAACGCTTGAATTCGCGCCTCCTCCTCCTCCGATGCAATCCCACCGTAAGGTTTATCTTCTTGAAAATAAAAGGCTGCCCGCGACTCACCGCCAAGCTCGCTCGCTGTTCGCACCGCAGCCTCACGCACAATAAAGTGGTCGATATGCTCCTTGAAAGCGATTGGGAATACCAGCGCCGTATCCGGAAGCTTCGCCCACTGAGCTATGCGCTCAAGCATCCGGTCGTAAATCGCTTGATCTCGCTCGTCAAAATCCTCGAACATGCCATGCGGAAACTCCATTTCGCTGCTTGCCAGCGCTTTGCCTCTAGTGAAGCATTCATATTCTGCAAGCAGCTCGTAGCCGTAACTGTACGGGCTGAGCAGCTCATCGATGCAATTCAAATCTTCCAATAGCCGCTTGCCGGTTGCCAGCTTGATGCGATCCAGACTCGCGTCGAAATTGCCGCTTCCGGTATGCGCCAAATAATTGCTGCGTGAAAACACGTTTATAATGCGGAAATTTTTCGTATGTAGGAGACCTCGCTCCTTCAGCTCCAGCACGTAACCGCCCAGAAAGAATAGGAAATCATCGTAATGAGGAGAGATGACGATAATAGTCGGCTCAGGAATGACTTCTTCTATCGGGAGAATCTTCATCTTCATCGTCATCGTTAGTCCTCCAGCATTCGGTAGATTTCGGTATACGCGTCTTGAAAATAAGGCAGCTGCTGCTGTGCCAGCTCTTCATGACTCGTATCCTGTTCGAGGAAAGCCAGCGCTTCGTTTGCCGCTTCCAGGGTTTCGAATTCGCATTCCCAGATCAGTGTGTTGCCAGCCTCTCTGCCGCTATAAGGCAAATAGCGTTTGCCCTTAGGAAACGCCGGATTCTCGCGCTCCAGCCTGGCGAATTGGCTCTCAAGCGTCAGAAATTGTTCTCTGCTGGCAGCGTGGAATCGCTGCACTAGTCGTACTTTCACCTTCATCGTGCTGCACTCTCCCTCCTATAGTGGACCTGCACCAAGCATGTGCCTGAAAGCCGAAGTCATCGGAAGCTCGTTTGCTGTGGCAAAAGCCGCGAGCAGCTTCGTATTAAGCTCAAGATGAATGGAATGCGGCGAAGTGACCGCCAGCGCGGCGATCAAAACGCCAAGTTCAACCGCGCTTTCGAGCGGCGTTTCGCCGAAAAACGCATCGCTGTGTGTCTTGGCAAACGGCAGGCCGCAGCTCAAACCGCAAATGACACCGCCTAGCAAAGCATCGCCGGCACCTGCTGTGCTAACGGCCTCTACTGCAAGCGAAGGGGTATGCGTGATGAGGCCATTCTCATAGCTGTAACAGCCTGCGGCTCCGTCGGTCATAATCATCTTGATCTCCGTATTATGGCTGCTCAGTTGACGAGCGCAGTTGGCAGCCAATTGTCTGCTATCCAACTCCGCATCTTCTTCCCCTTCTGATAATCCGGCAATTCGACGCGCTTCATCACGATTAACCGAGAGCAGATCAGAGAGTGCGAATCCGCCAAGACCTCCGAACTCGACCGCTTCCGAAGATAGCAAAGAGGCTACATTGAAACTCTTTCGAGCTCGGCCCCCTTCGAGGAACGCGATGCGAGCTGCGAGCGGCACTTCCGGTGCGGCAAGCACAATTTCTGCTTGACCGATTGGTGGAAGCTGCTCTAATGCAAGGGTTACATCTTGCGGGAGTACTCGTTCACTTGCGCTATTAGATGTCGTCATATTGCCGCCAGCCAAATCCGGATATTGAAAGCAAACACTGAATAACGTTTTTGCGTCTGATAAGCTGCTCACGTAATCAATAGACATCCCGGAAGCAACCAACTGCTTTAGGAGTGCTTTCCCCTCCAGGTCGGTTCCCACTTTCCCGATTGGATAAAGCTTGAATCCATCCTCGTCAGTCTGATCCTCTCTCAGTAGTACAGCCGGGTAGTGGCAAATAATATGCAGCTTGCAGAAGTCTTGATTGTTGGTCAGCTCGCCTAGGCGGCTTTCGTTTCTACCCAGTGTTTGATTGCCTTCAAGCTGAAATAAGATGCCGGAGCCGATTCCACCGGTTCCGACCAGACGGCGATATCGATATTGGTTACCTGATACGGGTCGAAGTGTGCTCATATATTCACCCCGTTAAACTCCCATTCCGGATGCTCCGAAATGGGATGTGCAGCCGTTTCAAGTGTGGCTGTAATAAGCGCATCCGGATGTGTTTGAAGCAAGGTCATCGGATACTCGACCGTTTCACCTGAGAACAGAGCTACCCGGAGAGCGGTTTGCTTCCAAGCACCGGTATCGCTGTAAATCCTAATTTTCTTAGCGGACAGGCACTCTTTCATCCCAAGGGTAATCGACATCGGCGGTACAAATTGATAGGCGCCACCGTAGGTGCGCTGGGCTAGCGCTATGATCGTATCGAGGTTATTATCCTGGACTCGGATCTCCGAATTGCGGAGCTGTTCCACCGTAATCGAGCTATACGGATGCCTTCGTGCCTGGTTATAAGCCAGATGCCCATCCTGCCCCCAACCGCCTAGTGTCAAATCAATCGGAGCTTCGGCAACGCGCAATTTAATCGTCTCAATCGCAGAAGGAACCGGGAAATATCGCTGCGCTTGGGGAACGGCAAGCTCAGGTCGAACCCCGCCATAGAAATGGGTCTCCATGAAACTTCTAAAGTTATAAGGGTCATTGCGGGAGAGCAGCTTCCCCTCCCAGTCCAAGCACTCATCCATATGGAACACCGTCATATTCATGAGCGAGATGCTCTCTTCGTTAACGATCGTAACGAATGGTTCGTACCACGCTTTAGGTCCGCAAGGCACGATTGCTCGGAAGTGACGGCCCTCTTCATTTGCAAGTCGAATGTCGTCGGCAAATTCTCTGGCCATGATCATTCCCATTTCTGCGGAGTCGTTGACCAGCCTTAATGGAATTTTACGGGATGGGTGATCCATCAACTCGTTAAGCGGAACCTTGCACCATTCATAAAGCTCTTGGTTCGATATCGGACACATTTGCATTCCCCTTCCTTCACCCTGTAACAGACAGGAACCCTGGACATCCATCGAGGGTTCCTTCAGATGGCTGCAATAAGCGGATTTACTCCTACTCCCAGCCAGGCTTTACATTTTTCTCCGTTAACATGTTGTTCACATCATCGATAATCTCTTGACCGCCGTTATCCAAATACTCCTTGACCGCTGCATCCCATTTGTCCATCTTCTCGTTGCCGACGATCATCCGAGTCACATGGTCATTGAACGCTTGATCCAGCTCCGAGCCATTCTCGTCTGCTACTGCCGATGTGATATAATCCACTGGATTTTTGTAGAACTTCACTGATTTGAGCGTATCGACTGCATCTTGAACGAACTGCTTCGCGAGCGGATCTGTAAACGAGTTTTGCGGCTGAACCGCTTCTTCGTTTGGTGCCCAATAACGGCCAATGAGGTAACTCTTCGGACGCGAGTCTTGTGCATCCGGAATATCGATTGGAATGCCTTCTTTGATTTCGTACCCTTTGCCTATACCGCCCATTTGCCAGTCAAAATCAGCATTATCCGCGTTGCGCTGCTCCCAAGGAACGAATGTGCTCATATAGTCGAGCATGCCGAGAATACGATCGACTTTATCCGGTTGGTCCTTCAAATTGCCGTTCAGCATAATCATTTGGTAGAAGCCTTTGCCGGAAGCAATATAGCCGCTTTGCCCATCTTCTTGCGCGAATGGAGGAATAACGGCCAGATTTGCAGAAGGCTGCAATTCTCTCAGGCCAGTGAACCGCTTCTGGTTAAAATCATAGGGCTGTTCGAAATACATCCCGTATTTGCCCGTGAAGAAATCATTACGCACATCGCCTTGCTTCGCGACTGCCCAGTCTTTGGACAACGCACCTTCTTTGTACAGATCCGCCAGGAATTGAATTTCATCCTTGTGCTGGCTCGTAATCGTACCTGGAATGAGCTGGCCTTTGTCATTCTTGTAGTACCAGGCACCGGAATCCCAGCCAACGCTCATCGCTGCGCCGTACAGAAGACCTGTTCCGACAGAGGAGATTCCGAGGCCAAGCGTATCGTCCTTGCCGTTCTTATCCGGATCTTGTTTGGTGAAGGCGACAAGTACTTTCTTGAGCTCTTCATAGTTTGTAGGAATCTTGAGGCCGAGATTATCGAGCCAGTCTTTACGAATAACCGGACGTTTGCCATATTTCTTAGGGAACCATCTTGGAATGGCGTAGACATTGCCGTCGACCGAAACGGAGTCCCAGATTTCTTGCGGAATTTGCGATAATGTCGGGTATTTCTTGATGATGTCATTGAGAGGCAAGAACGCGCCTTGCTTCGCCCATTTCACAAAGTTGGCGTCAGGTCCTTCTTGACCGATCATATCCGGCAAGTCTCCTCCAGCCATTGTGACCGCCAGTTTATCCGGATACTCCTGCATATAAATAAATTGAGGCTTGAAGTCAATGTTGAATTTCTCATTGATTGCCGTAACCGCCGGGCCTTCAGGAGCTGGGATCGCTGTATCCCAGAGACCATCCATATAAGAAACAGTGAACTTCTCCTTTGGTGCAACTGCAGGCTCTTCTGTGGTAGTGGTCGCAACAGCATTGTCAGATTTCGCTGCGTTTTCTGTAGTTGCCGTACTGCTGTTCTCTCCATCGTTATCCCCCACGTTGTTTCCTCCACTGCAGGCGGCAAGGGCTGAAGCTAGGGCCAATATGAGAACTACAATCAGAAATCTTCTACTCTTCACACAAACCCCTCCGTTAGCTTGCTTGTATTGCGAGGCGCATTCTCCTCTTTTCAAGCTTATAGGAAGGACAATATGATGAAAATCGACTGATCTTTGACTGCTTCAACGATTTATTAGCTCAGGTGAAAAAACGTGAAGTACCAATAAAATCGACCAAGTGTTGTAGCTCACTGAGTGTGCTTCTTGCCCAATATTCGCTGCTTTCGCTACCATGTAGACTTCTGGGTGTGCTTCTGAAGTAATGAGTAGCTCCCAGAGCAACACATTCACCGAAAAGTGGTGGAACCGAGTAAAGTGGAGCCCCCGCCATGTCCCAACACAAAAAAGAACCATCTCAAAAGTCGCCCTGCACACTTTTGAGACAGCCCCTATAAGCACATCGTTATTCCCAGCCCGGCGAAATATGCTGCTCTCTGATGAGCTTGTTGACCTCGTCAATAATCGCTTGCCCGCCGTTGCTTAGATATTCCTCGACTGCGGCGTCCCAACTAGAGATAGGTTCATCACCGACAATCATACGTGTCACATGGTCCGTAAACGTTTGTTCAAGCACTGACTCCTTCTCGTTGCGTAGTGGAGAAGTGATGTAATCCACTGGATTTCGGTAAAACTTATACCCTTTCAAAGTTTCGACCGCATCGTGCACGAACTGCTTCGCAAGTGGATCCGAGAAGATATTTTGCGGTTGAACCGCTTCATCATTTGGTGCCCAGTATCGGCCGATTAAGTAGTTTTTAGGGCGTAAATTTTGCGCATCAGCTTTCTCGACCGGTATGCCGTCTTTCATCTCATACCCATTCCCCACACCACCATATTGCCAGTCAAAATCCCCATTCGCCGGATTTCGATTCTCCCACGGAATCCAACTGCTCATATAATCGAGCATGCCGAGAATCAGATTCACCTTCTCCGGCTCCTTCATCAGCTCGGCGTTCAGCATAATCATCTGATAAACGCCTTTACTGGAAGAGACATATCCTCTCTGACCGTCATCCTGCTGAAAAGGTGGAATGACAGCAAGTTTAGCCGATGGCTGCATTTCTCTCAAAGCTGTAAAACGCTGTTCATTGAAATCATAGGGCTGCTCGAAATACATGCCGAACTTGCCGGAGAAGAAATCTCCCCGCACATCGCTCATTTTGGAGACGGCCCAATCTTTCGCAATAGCATCTGCCGAGTAAAGCTCGGCTAGAAATTGGACCTGCTCCTTGTTGCTCTCCGTAATTGTGCCGGGAATGAGCTGCCCAGCAGCATTGCGATCATACCAAGCGGCTGAGTCGTAACCGGCCCCCATGGCTGCCCCATACAAAAGTCCAGTACCAACAGAGGACAACCCTAAACCAAGGGTATCATCCTTCCCATTCTTATCAGGATCATCATGAGTGAAGGCAATAAGCACATCACGCAGCTCCTTATAATTAGTTGGCATCGGCAAACCTAAATTGTCCAGCCAATCTTTCCGAATCACCGGATGTTTGCCATATTTCTTCGTAAACCATCTTGGAATGGCATAGATATTCCCTTCGACAGAAACAGATTGCCATACACTCTGCGGTATTTTGGATAACGTTGGGTAGTTCTTAATGAGGTCATTCAGCGGCAGGAACGCACCTTGCTTCGCCCATCTGACAAAGCCGGAATTGGGATTCTCAAGGCCGATCATATCCGGTAAATCACCGCCTGCCATCGTAACCGCGAGCTTATCCGGGTACTCCTGCATGTAATAAAATTGAGGCTTGAAATCAATGCCGAATTTCTCGTTAATCGCATGAACCGCGGGACTATCCGGAGAAGGAATGACAGCGTCCCATAAGCCATCCATATAGGAAACGCGGACCGCGTCGCCATCCGTAGCATCGGTATCATTCTGCGCTGACGCCAATGCTTGATTACTAGCAGAATCGGCTATAGTCGTCGTGTCTTCATTGCCGCTGCAGGCTGCAAGGAGCGAGAACATCGAGATGATGAGTATGCCTGCTATCCCATTCTTCTTCATACGATTGCCCTCCTTAAACCTAGCTCAGCACTATCATTCTGCTATGTTATTCGACAGGATGTGCATCGATATCCTCCTATTTTCCAAGGGAACTTTCCTAAACTAGCAATTGTTGAGTGGTTTACCAAAAAGTTTAAATACAATTTTCTACCTTGATTTAACAGTTTTCCGATGCTACTATGGGGACATCTCATGTATTCCAAAGAAGAGGAGGAAAACAATGGGAAAAATCGGGCTCCTCAAGCACGCTGCAGGCTCCCTATTCATTCAGCTTTTACTAAGCTTTCTAGCCATCCTCATCCCTCTTATCTCATTCTTTTTCTTCTCCTTCACACTCCTGAAGAATCACGCCACAGATGAAGTCATCAAATACAACACCTTAAGCATGAATAAGACAATCGAGAAATACGAGAATCATTTCAACCAAATCCGGAATATTGGACTTGATCTGCTGTTAGACGAGAAATTGACCACGCTGAATCGCCCCACTCTCGATTATTTGAATGCACGACTGCTCATGCGATCCATTAACAGCTACTTAGGCCATAAAGATATCGCCGTGCAAAATATTTTCATCTATTTCAAGAAAAGCAACTTTGTCATTTCAGGCGACCGAGGTGTCGGTGCAGATGAAATGTTCGCTAAGTATTACCAAAGCGCGGACTATTCGCCGGCGTTCTGGGCAGAGCAATTCAACAAGCCGGGAAGCTACAGCATTCTGCCCTCCTCCACATTTAAAGAGAAGACCATCAATCAACTGACGGCCAAGGGCCGATATATGCCTGTTATTGTCCGGAACAAATTCCTGCCCGATTATCAAGTAATCATTATGCTTGATTTAAACAAGATGCTAACCGAGTTCCACGATTCCTCACAAGATCAATTCATCCTGCTGGATGCAGCACGCCACCAGTTAGCTGCTGATAACGTCGACGAGCAGACAGCAGTCTCTCTGCCCGCACCCGAGAACGGTAAGAATTATGTGAACCAGGACGATATTTATTATTTCAACAAAACAGGTGTCTTCACCGGTATCCGGTACGTTAAGATCGTTCCCGACAATCTGATTTCAGCCCAAATTAGCAAAATCAACACGATTCTGCTCACCTTACTGATCGTGTTCGCCATTATCAGCATTTGTGCTGCTTGGTTCTTCACGAAACGGTTCCATAATCCCGTTAAGAGTATCATGCAGTCCATTCAAACGTTAAACGCACCTTCTGCTGTTCAGAGCAGCATTCACGAGTTCAACTACATTAACGATCAAGTTCGCCACCTTGTCCAAACGAACAATACGATCGATCAAGCCAACAGCCGCAAAAACTCCCTGCTCAGCTACTATGCGTTTATGAACAAAATAAAAAATATTAAGCTGAAGGATCAAGAGCTATATGATTTCTCCATTGAAGAACCATACCGCCTGCTGCTATTTAGATTACAGTTTACGCCCTCCTTCTTCCGTGACATTGACGCAGATGAAGGTAAAGCCTCCTTCTTTGTACGCGAGTATATTGACTCTCATTTGAAGTCGTATGTGCAGACGCAAACGATTCAGCTGGAGCATGATCTGATTCTATCGCTCGTCATCGGAGATGCCATTCAAGAGGAGATTCCGTCCTTTCTCAGCAGCTTGAAGTCCGTCTTTGACCTCGATCAGCGCTATTGGTCCATTACGATCGGCGTCGGCAGTTTATATCGGCATTCATCTGATTTGACGCGGGCTTACGAACAAGTACAAGCTTTACTCGACTATCGTAAACTTGGGGATGTAACCCAAATCATTACAACCGCAGATTCCCTGCCGGATTGGCAAGCTACAATGACAGGCGGACAAGAGCAAGAGCTTTATACCAACTTGTCATCGGGCAATGAGGAATTCGTGCTTCGTATCGTCTCTAAAGTGCTGGGGCAGCTTGAGAAGAAAGAGGCAACGGCAAACCAATATTATGATTTTGTTGATCACATCGTCCAATTGGTCACCAAAACATTCGCCTCTCTTCATCTTGATATGCAGGCTCTTCAGAGCTATATGGCGTCGTTCGGCAAAGCACGAAGTTGTTCCAATCCAAACGAGCTGCAACAGTATCTGATCCAACTGCTCACCTTCACGATCGCTCGTGTTAACGAGAAGAAAGCCGCTCGTGACAATATCATTGAGTTTGTGATGAAATATATGGAGCAGCACTACCGGGACGACATCACCCTTGATATTCTGTCGGATAAACTTAATATCTCTGCCAGCTATTTATCGACTTATTTCAAAACCAAGACTGGCATGAACTTTATCGATTACATCAACAATTACCGAATTGATCTGGCCAAATCGCTTCTGAAGGGTCCCGATCTGCGAATACAGGATGTGGCCTCGCAAGTCGGCTATCAGAACATTAATTCATTCAACCGAATGTTCAAGAAAATAAGCGGCGTGACGCCAAGCGAATTCCGCAAGCAGCAGTACCTCATCGAAGGGTAAGAAAAGCCGCTTCTATTCACGAATATCGTGATGGAAGCGGCTTTTCAATTAACCGTTATAGGTTTCGGCGCGATTACGAATGGCTTCCATGATTGCAACGGATTGGATCGATGAGCTCAGATCCTGTGTCAAATTCCCGCCTGATTTCAAAGCATCCAGAAAGCTGGCATTCTCGTGATAAAAGCCGAATGCCGTCGTCCACTCCCGCTCCTCGCGAATGACTTCAACCTTCCCCTTCTCCGAACAAATGAGTCCAGCGAAGCTGTCCCGACTTTCCATTAGCGGCAAATGCAGCTCATAGGAGAAGCCCTCCCCCCGAATGATGACCATCTCTCGGGCTGACCCTGAATAGGGATAACAGTTCAGATTCACACGCACGCCGCTGCGGAAGGAACCTTCTGCCATGATATTGATGAGACCGGGAGCAATTCCAGACAAATCATCGTACTGAAACCTTAGCGCCCCGTACTCGGAGCCGGCGATAAACTTCGCGGCATCAATGGCATGGATCGCAGTAGTGGAGAAATCAGCATCCTTGCGATTAATCCGTATCATATCATAGGTGATACTATAAATTTGTTTATTCTGCGTTTGTGTACGCAGTTTCTCGATGAGCAAGGCAGTCATCGGGGCAAATCTACGGTTAAATGCGACACGATGACATATCCCCTTAATAGCAGCATGTTCTTGAAGCTGAATAACATCTGCGATGTGGATACCCGGTGGTTTCTCTAAGAAAACAGCTGCACCGGTATTCATGACCTGCATCGAGATTGGGACCGTTAGATGCTCTGGAACTATGACCCATACGGCATCCAATTGTTCCGTCTCAAGCATCTGAGAGAAGCTGGTGTAGGCACGCTCGAAGCCGAAATCCGCCTGATATGCTTCTGCGGCCTCCTTATCTATATCACAGCAAGCCGCAAGACGAACACCGCCGTTCATTTCTTTGTATTGCTTCAAGCAAGGTCCATGCGTTGCCCTTGAATGCCAGCCGCAGCCAATTAATCCGATTGTCAGCATCAGACGCCACACCGCCAATCGATATCTTCATGGGCCTTTAATGGAATCGACAATGAGCCATCTTCGTTCACTTTCTGGGCGCATGCCCAGTTCACTTGTTTAAATTGACCCGGTTTCACTTCAATTTGCAGGGCAATCTTTATCTCTTGATTCCGCCAGGATGGAGGCAGAATCATGGAAGCCAGACTGACTTTACCAGGTAACGGACTTCCCTTATCCAGCTTGCCGCGCACCTTCTCCGATCCATCTGCGCTCACTGCTTCCAGCCACAACGTACCTGGGACTCCGGAAACTCCGTCATTGGCAAGCGCGAAGACCAGCTCATCTGTGCCATGACGCTTCCGCTGCCATACCCATGAAGGGCGGAGACGATAGCCCAAACGGCGTTGAAGCGTCTCTATCCCCTCCGGGTATAGCTCGTTATAATTCGCTATCGCTTCAGCCTCTGTCCATAACCCCCAATAATTCCCGCCAATATCAAGCGCATGCAGCATGGAGTTCGCAATGACATCGACATTCCCGCTATCGAATTTGAGCTTCTCCTGCTTGAAATGGCGGTAGTAGCCATCCTCAATAACAGCCGCAGTCCAAGCCGCCCTACCTGAAATCACTTCGATTTGCTCCGGTTCATCCAGAATGATGCTATCCGTCCGTACCCAACAGTCTTCATTCATCGCATACTCTCTTACTGTACGATTGCCGGTACGGCTGATGTCAGGCTGCGTATTAACGGCAAGCGGTGTATGCTTCCAACGCTCTATTTGCAGCCTGGTCATCGACATGAACGTATGCTCAGCCGTTGTATAATCAGGAAATGGATTCTTAAGATCATTCGTATGACCTTCTCCCCAGAATCCATACATCATCAGGTCCACAAACTCGATGATGGGATTGCCGTCAAATCGTTCAGCTAACAGTTCATTTAATTCCGTGAATGCAGCTTGGAACGCCGGATGATCATAACGAGGTTCATAATAATCAAAGTCCAGATCATTGAAACGGCCGATATTGACGAGCGGAACCTGATCGTGCAAGAAATCCGGCATGGCGAGTCGTGCAGGCTGGATATTGGGACTCGACAGCTGGATACGGAAGGCAACTCGGAGGCCATAACGCTGCGCGGCAGCAAGCGTCGCTTCCCAGATCGGATGCAAATCGAGCCGTCCGGGACTGGATTGTACATCCCTCCAATCACAGCGAATATAGAGAACATCGACATACGGAAGCTTTGCCAGCTTCTCTACGTGTTGTTCGATTGTCTCCTGCCCTTGCCTCGCTTTAATGGAGGGTCCATTCTCCTCCCAGGCGTATGCAATCAAACCCAAGCCAGGATTACGGACAGGCTTGCTCGATGGAGTCGTCGTAAAGATCGTGTACCACCCATCATCTTGTTCAATCTGAAAGGGTCCTTGATACAAGCGTCCCAAGTTTATCTCCTTCTTTGCCCCTGTTTCCACCGACAGTTCAACTCCCCTAATTGAATGTAAAATCGTACCTCTTACTCTCAAAATATAAGAAGACTGGCGGAAAAGATATCTACGAAATTTTCGCACTTTCATCATTTTATTGATTTTCACAAATCTAGCAGGTAAACAAAAAAAGCGACAAGCAACGCTTGCGCCTCTTCCTTTCCCTATGCCTCTTTCAATTGCTCGATATATTCATCAAATTGCACCGTTTTGCAGGTTAATCGCGACTGTTCCGCAGCGAACACTAGCAGATGACTATGCGCCGATTCCATTCCGGAGCTGACACCGTTGCTCTGCGTCTCTACCTGTCTGATAAAGCTCTGCATAAGCACGGAATCCGCACCACTGTGCGAGCCTTCGTTCTGCTCCGGACGGATGATCTCCGTTCTGCCATTGAAATGCCGGATTTCAATCTCATTTGTTCCCGAATGTCCGAGCATCTCACCTGTGGTTCCCATGATTTTGAATGAACGACTTGTGTCCCGCGTGAAGGCCGTCATCGTGAATGCAACCGTCACGTCATTATCGAAGAGAAGATTGACGACCTGATGGTCGACGACATCATTATCGCAGCGATACACACATCTGCCATAGGGTCCATGCTGCAAGGCATGAAGACGCGCTGCCAAGGTAGGTTCGAGCGAAACGACATTTTGCGGCCATTCGTCTTTCTCATTCAAATACAGTTTAATGGCAGATAATGAACACTCATGCTCAACTTTACAGCCATCGGTGCATCGTGCGGTTGACCCTTCAGGGGCATTCTCTTCTCGGAAGTAAGACAAGCTGCCAAAGGAGGAAAGGCTCTTACAATTGGCGCCGATGATCCACTTCAAGTAATCGAGATCATGGCAGCATTTTTGCAGCAGCATCGGACTGGATAAGGCCGTGTTTCGCCAGTTTCCGCGCACGAAGCTATGAGCTTGGTGGGCGTACCCCACATTCTCCGTCCACTGGATCGTCATCAACCGCCCTACTGCTCCCTGATCCAGTAATCGTTTCACGCTGCCAAAATAATTCGAGTACCGCATGCTATGGCAAATCGTCAGAATCAGGTTGCGCCGCTGCGCTTCCACTGCCATGAACAACGCTTCCTTCGGGTCAGGCGACATAGGCTTCTCCAGCAAAATATGATAACCGACTTCGAGCGCCTTCATCGTCGGCTTGTAATGCTCTCTGTCCATCGTACAGATTAGCAGCGCTTCACAAAGCTTCGGTTGATTTAGCAGCTCCTCCCAGCTCGCAAATTGCAGCTCAGGTGCGATGCCGTACATTTCAGCAAACTTCATGCGTCTCTCTTCGTTTGGTTCTGCCACGGCAATAAATTTGATTTCATGGGGTTTGCGTAAAGCATAGGAGCCTAAGCCAAACATCCCTCTATTGCCTGCTCCGATTACTGCGGCATGTATCATCTCTAAGACCTCCAAGCGAATTAGAATGTACGATTATTCCTCATCAAAATCAAGATCAAGATCTGTGATCACACCTGTCACTTTATCGTATGGAATGATGGTAAACAGCGCTGTTTTGTGCAGCTTAGCCTGATCGTACACGGCATACACCTTGCTGGAACGCGCGATGAAGAGCTGTGCGATACGGGCTTCCAGCTCATTATGAGTTGTAAACCCATGCTCCTGCGAAACGCCGTCAACGCCGAGGAACATTTTCGTAATGTTCAGCTTCTCAATGACGCTCTCCGCAAGAGGGCCGATCAGCTCATAGCTCTTATGCCGCATAACTCCGCCCGATACGACAACCTGCACCCCTTCGGCATCGAACAATTCATTCGCGATGTTGACCGCATTGGTGACCACAGTAATGTTTTGGTGATTTTTGAGCGCTCTAGCAATCATGAATGTGGTCGTGCCTCCGGTAAGGCAGATGATATCGCCTTCCTCCACTAAAGAGGCAGCAGCAGCGGCAATTCGCTCCTTCCCTTCTCTGCTGACATTGCGTTTCTCGGCAAAAGCCAGCTCTGCGTTTCTGCTGCTTCCTTCATCATAGATGGCTCCGCCAATGGTACGAATGACTTTATTCGATTTCTCGAGCACTTCCAGATCCCGGCGGACGGTCGCGATCGAGCTGTCCGTTGCCTCCATCAAATCCACGATCGAAGCTTTGCCTGTCTCCTTGATTCGCTCAAGTATTTTCGTTCTGCGAAGTTCGCCTTTCGATTGCAGCATGCTCTTTCCTCCATCATTAGCGCATTTCTACAGCTTTGCCCACACAGCCGCACAGCTGCATCTTCTCCATGGCAAGCCGCTTAACGGCTTGTTTGGCCGGCACCATATAGGTACGCGGATCATTCTCACTAGGTCTAGTTGCAAAAACATCCTTGATTGCATCCGAGAAAGCAATGCGAAGCTCAGTGGCAATGTTCATCTTCGCCATGCCAAGCGAAACCGCGAGCTTTACTTGTTCAGCCGGAATGCCAGAACCGCCATGCAGCACAAGTGGTGCGGCAACGCGCTCCGCAATGGATGCGATTCGTGCAAAATCTATGTTTGGCGTTCCTTTATAAATGCCATGCGCTGTACCGATAGCAGGAGCGAGCGTATGGACAGCTGTTAATTCCATGAATTTCACACATTCGTCAGGGTCAGCAAGCAATGCATCGAGCTCATCCACGACAATATCGTCTTCTACGCCTCCAACCTTGCCTAACTCCGCTTCCACATTGACGCCGGCCGCCTCTGCGATTTCTATCACTTTCGCGGTTCGCCGCACATTCTCATCGAATGGATGCATGGAAGCATCAATCATTACAGAGGTATAGCCTGCGCGAATACATCTGACAATGAGATTAAAATCCGTACAATGATCCAGATGAAGGGCAATCGGCAAGCCTGATTGATTGGCGGCAACCGTGGCAGCCGCAACGATATACTCTGGTCCTAAATGTTTGACTGTACCTACTGTGGATTGAATGATTAGCGGTGATTGCGTTTCGATCGCGGCCTCGGTCACCGCTTGCAGCATCTCAAGCGTGTGAACGTTGAATGCAGCTACGGCATATTTACCGGCTCTGGCTTGCTGAAGCATGCGGGTGGATGAAAGAAGTGGCATAAGGAAAGAAGCCTCCTGTCGTTTCTGAATGACTGCTGTACAGACAAAAAATTATTGGAAGTGACTCTGATAAGGTAATCATATCGGGTTGTTTTGATCTTTACAATCATTTTTTGATCGTTTAACACAAATAATGATTGATGGCATCACGGAAAGGAACTATTATAGAGGCATACACATCGACAACACCTATTATGAGGAGGATTCCGATGAGCTTGACCTATGAGGAAATAAAATCGCAATATTCGGCCCTGCAGCAAACATACGACTACATGCTGACGAATCGCACCGTGATTACCGATTTCTTTCTTTCGCAAGGCAAACGCTCTGTCACCTTTATAGGTTGCGGCTCGAGCTACACGCTTAGTGAATCCGCAGCGTTCTCCGTTCGCTTACGTGCCGGGATTCCCGCTTCTGCTCTTGCAGGCGGCGATTTGCTGCTAAATGCTCCAGCTTACACGCCACTGCTGGGCGATACTCTTCTCGTTGCGCCATCACGCTCAGGTTCTACTAGCGAAATCGTCGAGTCGGTTCGGCTGCTGAAAGCACGTGGTGAAGCGCCTGTATTAGCAATCTCATGCGTTGTAAACTCCGCCCTATCTGAGATCGCAGATCTCACACTATCGCTTCCATGGGCGTTTGACCACAGCGTGTGCCAGACGAGAACCGTAACCAATTTGTATACGGCTAACCTCATGATCGCCGCATTTCTCGGCAATGACGAAGCCGTCCTTGCCGATATCGCCATTGCGATCGCTCAAGGCGAAGCCTATATGGAACGCGTTGAATCGGCGATTCGTGAAGCAAGCGACTATGGCTGGACGAACGCAGTCCTCCTCGCCGATGGAGAGCTGAACGGCCTTGCAGCAGAAGGCGCAATCGCGCTGACGGAAATCGCCAAGGTTCAAGCCCATGCGTTCCATGTGCTGGATGTTCGCCATGGTCCTATGGTGACGGTTGGCCCGGACACGCTCGTCATTGGACATCTGTCGGGCGAAGGAATTGAGCATCAACGCAAGCTGATGCAAGACATTCGCGCTCGCGGCGCAAAGGTAATCGCATTCGGCGATGCTGCTGCCAACATCTCAGCGGATGATGTCGATCTTGCCATAATGACGGCTTCGAAGCTCAATCGGCCGGTTCAAGGAATCCCGTTCTTATTCATCCCCCAAATCGTCGCCCTCTGCAGCGCGGAGAGTCAAGGCATCAACCCCGATGAGCCGGATGGCTTAACGGCATGGGTTAAGCTGTAACGGCGGAAGCGCAGCATCGCGCTCACTTTCTCGCACCATTCACTCGCGCACCTGACCGTTTACTCTCTCGCACCATTCACCCGCGCGCCTGCCCGCTTACTTCTCGCACTATTCTCTCGAAATTCTAACGAACCCAGGAGGCCTTATTTGCCCCAAAATGGGCCATTTGAAATTCTAACGAATCCTACGGACGTTATTTGTCCACAATACCATGCTCTACTGCACTTTTTGGCCAAATAGCGTCTCTACGATTCGTTAGATACGTCGAGAAGCCATTTTCACGAAAATAAGACCTGTACAGTTCATTAGAATTTCTGATGACGCAGCTGACTCTTCCACCGATCCATTCGCCCCACCTGAACATAAAAAAAGATGGCCTCCTCTTCAAGCAGGAGCCATCTTATTTTTCATCTATCACTCGCTCTTCGTATCTTCAATCCAGCTTTGACGCTTCGTGACGAGCCCGGCTCGTGTCGCTTCTGCTTTGGCGTACTCCGCTTCGAGTTGTTTGAGAACTTGGCGAACGTTATGAATGGCATGTAAGGTCTGTTCTTGAGAGTCCTTGATGCGACCTTGGACAATCCAATCTGCAATAAGGCCATCAAACCAATAGTCCGCCATCTTCAATGTTCCGCTAATATCGATGACGATGTTCATGCTGCGATTCAGATCATTCAATTCATCACGAAAGTTGAGCAATTGATGATTCGCTTGATGGATAAACCCTTTGGCGTCGTCAACATGACCATGCTTGATATGGGTGCTGATCGCGCCGCCGCCGCCCCATAGATCCCAATTGCCCCAATTTTCCGCTTTATCCAAACAGTTCGAAGCATCCTCCAGCGAAGCCATTACACGTTTACCAGCCGTTACTGCTTCTTTAATTTCTTTCACTAGGAGGGTCTGTTCTGCGATTTGATCCTCCATCATTCGCAGCTCTTCAGAACCGAAACTTCCGCTGCGCAGCGCCGCTTCTTTGACCTTCATCAGTTCTTGATAGTCGTACTCTGCACTGCTGAATGCAGCAAGCGCGTCGCCTATTAGCTTCAATTCATCCTGCGTATCGGCTAAACGTTGCTTTTCTTCCTGCAACTTGAGTGCGGCCTGCAGTGCCTGCTGTCTTTCCATTTCAAGCTGTTCATCCTTGCTGCGAAGGATCGTATGAAAAATATTAGTCAACGTAAGACCCGTAAGCTTATCGACATCGGCTTGCTCGGATTCAAGCTGCACTTCATATTGGATAATGAGGCGTTCTTGAGCGTGAAGCCTCTTCGTGAGCTCTTCTCTTCTGCGCTCTGCCTTTTGAAGATGATGAACGCGTTCCTTCGCCTCAATAATTTGACGATTCAAGTCTTCTGACATCGTATTTCCCTCATTCCATTGTTTGTTGTTTGTATTGCCGAATCGCTTCTTCAAGTAGCGCTACTTCTTCTCTACCCAATCTGACGGTTACATATTCAGGCGAAAGTCCTCCATCGTTCACTTCCAGCAGCAAACTTTGATCGCTCGAATCCAATCGTGCGCTGAATAAATCATGATCCATTAATGTTACCCAAGCCAATACAGTCTCCTCCTATATCCCCTGAATACGATTCCTATCTAATAATTTCTTCAAAAACTCCGCGACTCCATGTTCATCATTACTGCCAATTACTTTGGTAGCCATGTTCTTTAGTAGGGGATGCGCATTGGCCACGGCGTATTTCTCATCCGCCAATTCGAACATGGATACATCATTCAGTTGATCGCCGAAACAAACGAGCTTTTTTGCCGCGACTATTCGTTGTACGACTTCGATCCCTTGTCGTTTCGTTGCATGTTCATTCGTCAATTCCAGCCAATAGAATTTCGAATAAATATCTTCTGAATAGTGGCGAACCACTCGAACCTCTCTGCCAAAATAATCATTCATCGCATCCAACTCTTCTTTACCAGCAATAACATTTATCGAGATGATATTCTCGTGCCCCACCATTCCAAAATCACTTACTTGTGTGAATCGTTGATCACCATTCGCTATTCGTCCGCCAATATAGTCATCTTCGCCGTGGTTTGTGATTCCTTTGTAATAAACCTTATTTTCACCCTGTGCATTGACCGCATAGACGATTGGAGATAAATGATTCTCTTCGTACTTGGCTGCAATATGCTCAGCAATGTCATTTGCAAGATAATTGGTTACGATATTTACTCGTCTTACAGGATCGTAGATAAAAACGCCATTAAAAAGAACAATCGGTAGCGTTAGATGCATGGGAGCTAAGATTTTCTCCGCGGAGTCAATCGACCTCGCAGTTGCAATCGAGAACAGATGCCCTTCAGCAAGAAAGCGATTCACAACAGCAATCGTTTCATCACTTAATTGCTGATTCGAATGAAGCAGTGTTCCGTCCAAATCCGACATGTATAAGATCAGTACCATCAACTCCAGTCTTCGCATAGCCAGCATCGTGAATGATTTCCCATACGTTCGACGAGCCGAAGAAGTTTCAACCCCCTTTAACTCATATACATCTGTGGAATGATGAATCTTTTTACGTTCAAGCCTTCGTTCAGCTCAAAATCATTCACTTGTTTCACTTGGTACTCAGCCAGAATACTCATCAGGATCCGGCTAATCAACACACAGTCTCCTGCCGCATCATGACGTTTGATATCTGTATCATCTATCGCATAATAATCAATGAAATAATCCGTAGAGAATACATCATGAAGCTCCGGATGAATGTTTGCAAATAAAGCTTTCGTATCGATAACCGTTTTATCTACAAACGGAACATGATGCTCGTTACAATGTCTCTTCAGCATGGGGATATCATATTCATACCCTGCCTGAGTTACCAGAACAGCATCCCCGCAGAAATCCAGAAATCGATTGTACACTTCCGGGAAAGTTGGCGCATACTTAAGACTTTCATTCGTTATTGCTGTTAGCTCCTGGACGGCATCCGGTATCGGCTTAGGTGATTTAACAAGTGAAGTAAACGTAGCTACTATTTCGCCATTTCGAAATAAGATAGCGCCAAACTGAGTAATATACTCCGACTCTACGAAAATCCCCGTGCCTTCCAAATCAAAAATACAATACATCCGATCAAGTAGATTTTCCACACGAATGCCATCAACTACATATACTTCTTTCGATATAAATGTAATATTCATATTGGACTCCGATTACCTCCACATCCATTGTAAAAAAATAACAACTTTAGTTTACCATTATTAATTCGTGCAATGCACCTGCAAACAAACAAAAAACCCAAGTCATAACCGACAACTGGTCGGTATGAATTGGGTTCTACTCATTCTAAGGGATGATTATGATTTACGTTTATATCGTTTTCGCTGCAGTTTCTGATAAACAAAAATGTATCGATCCAACTGCTGACTGACGAACACGACTCTCTCATCTGTGAGGCTTCCGTGCTTACATGCCCGATCATTCATTTCAAAACGTAATGATTCAATTTTCTCTTGCAAATAAGATTCCATTGTACCATTCTCCGTTCTTCATTTGGTTTGGGCATTGCATGTGCACCGTTACAAAACCATCATAGCAATGAAATTTTAGGAATATATTAGATGTTTATTAGATTTATAACTTTATATAAAATAAAACCCGCCAATTATTGGCGGGTTTATATTGCTAACTACACTTTTAAATCAGAATAAACACTTTGTCGTCTTCTACTTTAACCGGATAGGACTGCAAATCCACACAAGCCGGAACACGTACGGCTGCGCCGGTAGTAATGTCAAAGCGACCGTTGTGCTTCGGACATTCAACCTGCTTCCCCATCACAAGTCCCTCAGACAGATGGTACTTCCCATGTGTGCAGAAACCGTCCGTCGCGTGATAATCCCCTTTATCTGAACGGTACACAGCGAAGGAACGATCGCCCTCGTCGAAGCGGATAACATCTTCGACTTCAATTTCATCAGCATCGCAAACTTCTACCCATACATGGTTTGACACTATGCTTCACTCCTTGTTTGATAGTCCATATTAGGACCGTAGCGATAAGGAAGGGCTGTTTCCGGTAGCGGCTTAACGACCACATAAGACGGATCTTCCTTCTGCTTGCGAAGCGCGCCGACGACTTCTTTCAGTGCTGCCCAGAGGCTCGGACGAGCTTCCGGACAATCTGACTTCATGACTTCATGCAGCTTAGGCAAGGCGTGGAACGGAACCATTGGGAACATATGATGCTCGGTGTGGTAATTCATGTTCCAATACAGGAAACGGAATACCCGGTTCATATAGATTGTCCGTGTATTAAGGCGATGATCCAACACATCTTCATACAATCCAAGATGTTGTGTAATCCCGAACGTTAGAACCAGCAAACCACCGTAGAATGAAGGAAGAATGATGAACATAGCTGGCAGAATACTGCCCATATAAATGCATGCTGCAACAACAGCTAGAATAATCAGCATGTAAACACGTGCTTCACGGTACACTTTATAGTGCTCGGATGCCGGAATATAGTCTTTCTCTTGCTCATCCAGCTTGCCGAACGTGTGCAGGATGAAGCTTTTGATGGCAAGCGGGCCGCCGTACAGATGGAAAATTTGCATGTAGAGGATTTTCCAAACTGGCGGTCTAGCAGTAATGATCTCCGGATCGCGTCCAACGATGATCGTATCGGTATGATGACGGGCATGGCTCCAGCGCCAAGGCGTTGCCGAACGAAGTACAAAGAACGAAGCAATGTGGTAAACAACATCATTCATCCAAGGTGTCTTAAATGCTGTACCGTGTCCACATTCATGCCAGCGGGAATCCCCTGGTGTCGCATAAAGCAAACCGTACAGGAAGAACGCCGGAACGGCCCACCATGTGCCCCAAGATTGATAAGCAAGGAAACCAAGGATAATCAGTCCGCCAAACCAGATCAGCGTATCTCGAATCGCCGGACCATCCTTCCTCTTCATCAATTCCTTCATCTTCGCACGAGGGATTGGGGTTTGATGCCATTCTGCAGAAGCAAGACCTTTCTCATCCGCACGCTTACTCTCGATGCCTTTTAAACTGTAGTCTCTTCGTTGTACTACAATTGCCACTCTGACCGCCTCCTTGTTTATTTATATTCGTGCGCGGGCACGAAATTCCCCAAAAAAGAAAGCCTTACAGGCTCTCGGGAATATAAATATGTGTCTCTGTATAATGATGTTCGGACTCCGGCTGCTTCCCTGCAAACACATGATCAAACAGGATGCGCAGCGACAAATACCCTTGCCTCTCCGGATTCTGCACAATCGTGAAATCAATAATCCGCTCACGAAGACCCTGAATAGCCGGCGGAATTAAGTCATTGCAGACAACACGAAGTGTGCCTTCTAGGTGATGATGTTTGATTACGTCTACACATGCGCCAATATCGCCTGTCGCCATGTAGATGCCACCGATGTCTGTATGAATACGAAGTGCATGGTCGAGCTGCGAATACGTATCTGCGTAACGGTCGAAACCTTCGATGACTTGAAGCACTTCCAGCTTATTTCCATGTTCTGCGAGTCCTTGCTTGAAACCCTCGACCCGTGAACGATGCGCATGGAACTTCAAGTTACCCGTTACAATCAATACTTTGGCATTAGCCTGCAGAACTCGGTTCATCAGACCAGCAGCAACCATCCCGCTCTTATGCAAATCCTGTCCAACGAAACAAATCCGTTTGCTAAGCTCGACATCCGAGTTGAAGGTAACAATCGGTACGGCCCGTTCGGCAGCGTAATCGATGCTCGCACGGATCAATTCATCGTCCATGACGGAGAACATAATACCGCTAACGCCTGCTTCAACTAACTCGCGAATGGCAGCTGCGCCTTCTTCAGGACTCTGATTATCGACGAATCGATACTCCAAACGGACGCCAAGATCCTTGAGTTCATCTGCCGCAACACCGATTCCGTTACGAATCGCTTCAAAGAATTGAATTTCTTGCGGCGGCATAATAATGCCGAATACAAGAGGTTTCTTCTGATAAGCTAGCGCTTTAGCTGCAATATTAGGCACATAATTCAATTCAGCTACGATACTAAGAATCCGATCGCGAACCTCTGGTTTCACGCCAGGCCTGTCATTAAGCACCCGGTCAACTGTTCCTCGCGATACCCCTGCCTGCTTGGCAATTTCTCTAATGGTTACGGTCATAATTCGCTCCTATTGCCCAGCTGTGCTCGGGCACCTATTATTATAGAGCGAATGAATTGTTCTCACAAGAGGTATTAACCGAGAAATTATGCTTATACACCCACTGATTTGAGTTTATTGTCAAGGAACGTCTTCGCACGCGGAATGTCCTCTTCTTCCAGATGCTCAATGATGATCGGAATGTTCGGGTGAAGCTTCGCCAAACGCTCCAGATACAGATCGTAGTTCAAGTTGCCAAGACCCGGAGCTGGCAGCTCAACTGCGCCTGCGCCACGGAACGAGTGGGATTCAGAAGCGTCAATATTCGCATGCTTCTCCACTGTATCTACGGCCCGCATGCAATCTTTCGCGTGCGCGATTTTGACTTTATCGCCAAGGGTATTGAAGATGCTGTTCAAAGTGGCGTCGATATGGTCAATATTGCTGTCCGTGAAATAGTTAGTCGGGTCCATCAGCAAGCCAAGACCAGGATGATTAACGTCCGAAAGCAAACGCGACACTTGTTCGACAGAACCGATAACGTTGTTGACATAGTTCTCGATTAAGAAAACAGAGCCGTTGTCATAAGCAAATTTAGCCAGATCTTCAATTGTACGCGCAACTTCCTCGTACGCTTCTTCCGTGCCGTTCTTCTCATCCCAAACCCAGTCACTCTCTGTATTGAAAGTACCGGTTTCACTTACCACATATGGGCTGCCAAGGTCACGAGCGAACTCGAGAATTTTCTTGACGCCGTGGACGTTCTGCTTGCGTTTAACCGGATCCGGGTGAATCAGGTTCGTATATCCGGAGATACAGACGATCGGCAAATTTGCATCACGGAATGCATCGCGAATCGTGCGGCATTTCTCTTTGGTCAAGGAATCGAAGGAAAGATCCATGTCTTTGAAAGCCAAGTCGAGCTGCACACAAGAGAAACCGTCTTTCTTCATTCTTGCGATCGATTCCTGAAGCGAATAAGGATAATAAGCGTTGAAAATACCGACTGATAACATAGATAACAACCTCCACGAGTTATATTGATAATTAAAATAGTTCCGAGAACTTAACCGTTCTGCCTTCAGAAATGGACTTGTAGCAAGCGTCAACTGCAGCCATTGTTCGCAGGTTATCGCGTCCGCCGATTTCCGGCTCGCTGTTTGTTTCCACGGCACGCAGCAGTTGCGCCATCGTTCCTTGGAATGCGTCAGGGAACCAAACTTGATCCCATTCTGGGCGAATCCACTCGTTCGGCGCTTGGCGTGTTGTGAATGCAAGCGTGCTTGGAGAATGCTCCGGATAACGGGGCCAGCCTATCGTACCTGTAGCCATGCCATCCAATCCTTCCACGCGCCACTTGATGTAAATATCCTTCTCCGTGCCTTCGCCCGGCCAAGCCCATACATCATCCAAGCTCGTCGCCATGAGCTCGTCCGCATATTGGAACGTGTATTGCGAAATGCCGTCGATATGAGAGAACTTCGTACGCGGATCTCTGCGCGTGACGGCTGTAATCTTCTCAGGGTCGCCGAACAAGTAGCGGAATGCATCAATATGATGAATACCCATGTTGAGAATTTCGATTTGCTCATACTGCTCAAGGAAGCCCTGCCAATGCGGAATCGCACGCATCTCAATTGTTGCAAGTACAGTTTGTCCCAAGTATCCGCCTTCAAGAATCGCTTTCAGCGCGCGGATAGATTGGTCATAGCGCATGTTGGAGTTAACGGCGATTTTGATCCCTGCTGCTTCGCAAAGCTCGACGATTTGGCGCGCTTCTTGTGAATTCATCGCAAGCGGCTTCTGGCACAGAATGCCTTTAATATGCGATTGCTTGACCGCTTCGCGCACCACATCCAGCTGGCGATCTGGCGGCAGAGCAATATCCAATATTTCGATCTCAGGATCGCGCACAAGCTCTTCCCATGTACGGTGAACCTTCGGGATGTTACGAAGCTCAGCAACGGCCTTCGCATTCTCATACGTACGGGACGCAATGGCAACCGGATTAAATCCCGCATCGCGGTAAGCAACCAGGTGGCAATCCCGCATAATAAAGCCGGATCCGATACATCCTATCCGGTAATCCATCCGTTTAGGCATCTCAGGTCGAATGATGGTTTGAAAATCAAGCTGTTTCATCCTTGTGTCCTCCTACGTTTCCTTGATTTTGATTTATTATTCGATCCAAAGTGAAGTTGTTATCCTGCGCTCTTCTCCTGCTTTTATACCCTGTGCACCGGTTAATTCTTGCTCATAAGGAAGATTGAATGCGTCCGTTACATAGGTATAAGGCTCGATCGAGAAGGCTTGATCCCAGTTCGGACGGAACAGAAGCACGAATGGAAATTGCGCGTCGAGTTGATAAGCAATTGTATAACCTGCATTAGGAAGCACAAGGCGATTGATATAATCCGATTCTGGATCGATGGTTAGCAGCGTGCAGCCGAGCTCCGGATAATCAGCTAATTCAATTCCTTGTCTAATCGCTTCGCT
Organism: Paenibacillus sp. N22P23; assembly: GCF_059383735.1. Classification (NCBI taxonomy): domain Bacteria; kingdom Bacillati; phylum Bacillota; class Bacilli; order Caryophanales; family Paenibacillaceae; genus Paenibacillus; species Paenibacillus sp. N22P23. The sequence continues at coordinate 833,544 of NZ_JBXENT010000001.1, read as the reverse complement.
CAGCTTCGTTACCGCTGGAGTTCCCGTGACGAACGATAAATTCGTGATCGGCCATTCCACTTTGGCAGGAACCTGAAGCGTAAGCTTGGGGTCGCTTTCATATGGCAGCGAGAAGTAAGGATGCAATCCATAAGCGAATGGTGCTTCATCTGAGCCTTCATTCTGAATACGGCTATCCATAACCAGCTTGCCGCCAAGCAGCCGGTATGTAATTGTAAAGGTTAATGGATGAGGAAAGTATTCCAGGATGTCTGGGTGGTCCACGTAGCGCAGACGGCTTGTAACCCATGCTCCTTGTTCATCTGTGGCACCGCTATCAAGCACTTCCCATGCTTTGACGCTTAGTTCCCCGTGCAAATGATAGTCAGGCGGTTCATTAATTGGAAAATGGTACGTACGATCTTGAAACGTAAATGTACCTTTGTTAATCCGATTAGGTGGAGACAAGACCGGTGTTCCATACTTTGAGCTGGCAAACTTCTCGTTCTTCAGCGTTTCTAAACTTATGGAAGTCTTGATGATTTCGCGTCCGTCAGTCTTAAAGCTGTACAGATTATTGCCAACTTCCGGCAGCAGTTCTGCGATACTTTCGCTTAATGAATCAGATAACTTAATAATCGTTAAGCCATCTTGCTTGAGCGTTTCAACTGCGTATCTGCTCATGTTCTCCCTCCGATGGTCCGCGGGATCGCGTGTTTGAGTCCGGCACCTTGGGAACGGTTTCAATCGTTATGTGCTCGGGCACATTTGATTATATACCGAGTATTCGATATTCACAACAACAATTTATTACCCGGCATGCTCCCTATAGAAGCGAAACGGAGGCTCCATGAATGAGCCTCCGTTTATCATGTCGTCTATTAAAGCTTCGTGCAGAATTTCGTCGAGTTTCTGCTCATGCCTTGTTCAAATCTCGTTCGTAGATGCTGCATTCACTCCTGTTCATGAACCCATTTCACTGCTAGAGCTGGAGTGCACGTTTGATGCTGAGCTCAAGCGGTGAATACGCACTCCCGTCTCTTCGATCGAAGTTCATCCGCTCTTTCAACGGAGTCGTTCGATTGCATAAGAATCGCGTTGCCCCACTGTGATTTTGCGAAGAGGTATGATAGAGAAAAGGATGGCATAAGAAGACGTCACCAGGTGATGAAGCCGCCTCCTGGACGCGAAGCTTTGTTCCATGCTCATCGGTGTACGTGTTCGTCATAAACTTCTCAATCCGATTCGCCCCCGGTAAGAATGAATCGTCTGCCCTTCCGGTAAGAGCAGCCATCCAAGGATGCCATGTATTACACTCGTCAATCGCTTCGTGTGGATCCATCCCTTCCGGCTTCGTTGCTAAGTAACGAGCGACAACTTGATGAGAGCCTTCCGCGATCAGCGTTCCACCGCCTTGAGAGCCGATTTCCGAGAAGATGCACAGACAGAGCAAGCCTTGATCCGGCGCATCAACGTAATGGCGAAAATGCGATCCATCCCAGTGCCACCCCGTTGCCGGGACACTCCATGCTTCGTCTGCGCCTAGATCGAAATTAACCGGCCACCAGCCCCATCCCGGATAATTCCGATCCGTTTCTCCGTTCCATAGGACCTTCTGTCTCCAACGGTCCGGTCCGATCAGATCCTCGATGGCATCGCCAAGCCGGTCCGTATGGCATTGATCAAATGCCGGGCTTCGGAAGTTCTCTTTCATAAACATTAAAGGTGGTTTCCATGTTTCTTTATCATTCCGATCGATTTCATAGCGTCTTAGCTGCTCCCACAAGAAATCTTGGCATTCCAACGCCAGTGTTCTCGGGAAAGCTTCCTCCACCTTGACCCAGCCCAGCTCCATAAATTGCTCAATCTGCGAATTAGTCAGCACCTTGTTCATCTTGGTTCATGCCTCCCATTACTGATTTTTCCATAATTGAAGCGCTTTCTCCAATATAACAGGCGCATAGCCATTTTCATATAAACAATTTCGAACATAAAAAAAGCCGCGATACATCGCGACTTCTCCAATCAATCTTCATCGATCACAATATCCATGCAATACAGGAGGTTTAGCGCTTCGGGCAGCATAAATTTCGCTTGGCGAATCCGATTCCGGCTTGGATCGATCTGGTAATTCACCGCATGGGAGAGGTCAGCTCCCGTTAAATTGGTATCACCAAACACGCTTTCCGTGAAATCCGAGCCTCTCAAATTCGCTTTCGAGAGATCCGCCTCTCTGAAATCGACATCCTTGACGGAACAATTCGTGATCGTCGATTGCGGAAGCGCAACTCCAATAAAGGTCGAGTGATTTAATGTGCATTCTTCAAATTTGAGCAGGTTTGGCACCGTGATTCGAGGCCATTCCGCCTCCGTCCAATTGACGCCAACCAGCTTAGACTGCATGAAATGAACCTGCGAGAACTTGCTGTCAGCTACTTTCATGAGGTTCAAATCGCAGCGGATAAACGTGCAGCCGGTAAACTTACATTCATCGAAAACCGTCTCGCTAAACTCGCAATTCGTGAACGTACAATCGTGGAAATGGACGGAGATGACTTCATCTTTCGTAACTTTGATATCCTTAAATTGCTCATCGAAATATTCGCTTTCCGTGAACATCCCAGTCACCTCCTTGTTTCAAAATACGGGTATCCATGATCTCTGAACTAGAGTTTCCAATTCAACCACCTGGCATGCCCATCTGTTTCAGCAAGTACCAAGCTCTGGAGCTGGCCTTCTCGATCGTAATCAAGATGCAGATCCGGATCCCACATATTATTGTAGAGGTGATAGACCTCTCTTGTCTGCCCCATTACACGAATTTGTTCGAACAATTGGTGTTTATCCGCAAGGCTAAATTGATTAGCCACATGCGTATGAAAGATACACAAGGCATGATCCTCCGCGATCGTTGTTGCGACCTCTTCCATACATACCAATGCATTGCCTTCTATCAGTTGAACGGCTTGCTCGTCAAAAATGCTTACCGCCTCTTCGAAATGGTTAATCCGCACCTTATGTTCCGGCCAAATTAATGCCTTCATCCATAGCAGATCTTCCGAATGATGGAGCTGATTCACATGAAGATCAATACCTATTCTGGACGTTACCGGTGGACTATCCGCATAGAGGAACGGAATGTCCGAACCGCGAAGTGACGAAGACAGTGTGAATTTCGAATGTTGATTCCCAAAGTATCCATCGACACCATCATAGGAGTACCTGTATTTATCCCAAAATAACTGCAGTCCGGCGCTCGTTCCAATCTCAATCAAAGCAAGCGGCTTGTTCGATAGCGCGTAGATGTGGCAGAAAGCCGGATACAAATACGTACATCGACGGACCTCATTTGTCTGAGCAAGCTTCGATGTCAAAAGTTGAACAAGCTCGTCTCGGTGGAGCAAGCAGAAATCCTTGAAGGGTTCAAAAGCAGCTGCAGCGTCTTTCGGATTCGGTACAATACTCGCATAAAAATTGATCAAGTCATGCTCGATGCCACTCAGCAGCAAATAATGTACAGCACCTAGAAAGAGATTCGGGATAGGCTGCCCTTCTCTACTTGCAGCGGCAATATGCAGTAATTCATCGTCTTCCGCGATGCGTGTGGAAAGTTGCTCATATAAGCTGCTTGACCTTTTGCACTCCTTCTCGGCAAATCTATTGAAGCTCTCGGAAATGCTCGAAATCTCCATACGCCAACCCCCTACAATGATCGCTCAGTTAGAGTGTAACACTGCGGATCGATAAACAGAATATTCAATATTTTAACCTCTTAATAAGTATTATTTATCAACAAAAAGACTGCCAGAAGGCAGCCTTGAGGAAATCTCCTAACTTCCCGTCCCTTGATACTTATTAAGTCCACGATTCCAAACCGCGTAGGCGAGCAAGAACAGCGCAAGTCCGACGACTGGCGCAACATAAGGCAGAATCGGCGAGAACAGAGTCTCCCCCGTCTTGTTCAAGATCAGCTGTGATGGATAGAAGTTGACGAACGCATAGGGCACGACGAAGGTAACAAGGATGCGAATAAACTTGCTGTAGATCGATATGGGATAATCCATAAACGAACGTATCCCGTGTACAACCATGTCCATCAATGCACCGGAACGTGTGAACCAGAAGCACATGGAGCCGGTAATCACGATAAAAGCAGCTTGCACAAGTGTTGCCCCGATTAAAACAACAACAAGGACGAGCAATTCGGTGACCCCCATATGCACGTTCAGATGGTTGAAGCACACGATAAACATCGTAATCCCGATAATGACATCACCTAAGTAGAAATGGCCGAAAGTCCGTATAATCATATGGATGAACGGGTTGACCGGTTTAACAAGCATGACATCGAACGTGCCCTGTGCGACCATGTCTTCTACCTCCCACATCTGGAACGAGAAGAAGATCGAAGCTAATCCGAACGTAAACATATTCATCGTATAAATCAGCATGACCTCGTACATTCCCCAGCCATTGATCGTGTTGAAACGGTCGAGCATGACCCAGATGATCATGAAATTGACGATATGTCCCATCGCGAAGCCGAGGAAATCCAAGTAAAACATGATGCCATATTCCGATTTACTTTTGAAATAAATCGGAATAAAACGGGCATATAATTTAAGAAACCGCATGTTCAGCCCCCCTGCACGACCAGTTTTTTCACCGCACTCGCCCACATTCGCCGTTCCAGTAGAAGGAGTGCGACGATCCAGCCCACCTGCTTCAAAATAACGAAGCCAACATCCATCAACCCCGTTGTTTTGCCTAAATACACGGAGATGGGATCGTAATAAATCAATCGAAACGGCAGACAATAGGAAATTGTCGTCAGTGTTCCGGAGAAGAACCATATTGGGATAAAGGCGCCGGAGAACAATCGAATCAGCCCGCTAAGCAGCACGTTAATTTGCCAGACGAGTACATACCAGAAAGCTATTAAACCGATGATGTAGTTGATGAGGAAGTTGAGTAGAAATGCGTTGACGAGCATAATCGCGAAAGCCACCGCATTCCAGCCGGTCGGCAGCTCTAATCGAAAGAAGTACAAGCTTATCAGAAGGAGCGGAATGAGTTCGAAGAGTACTCGGAATACGTTCTGTCCAAGCGAATGAAAGAAGGCGACGAAGCGAAAATTGACCGGCTTTAGCAGCTCCATCGCAATTTCGCCGTTTCTTACTTTCCCCCCGACCCAGAAGATGACATTATTCGTGGCGAATACCGAGATGAACGAGCTGATCACCACATAAGTGACCATTTCCTTCACGGAAATGCTGCCTGCGCCTGAATCGAGCTTCGTTTGTCCTGCAAATACGGCATACCAGATATAGACCTGCACGAATACCTTAATTAACTGGCCAAATAGGAACATAAACACTTCCATACGATAGGCCATGTTTTGCCGAAGTGAATTCAGGGTCATTTCGCGATAGAGGGCAAGTCTCATGTGAGAACACGCTCCCGATCCGCGGCAGCCTCAAGCGGAAACTGCTGCACGTACATCGTTCGTATGATCTCCTCGATGTCGGTTTCCTTGACGACAAAGTCTTTCACTTCGTACCGGTCCATAATCCATTTAATCAGCATCGAAGAATTGATCAACTTCTTATCATAGACGATCTGCGTCTTCTTGCCGTCTACACTGCAGCTTGTCACACCGAGTTCGCTCAGCTCATGGGATGAATCGAATACACGATCGGTTTCCACAACCATCTGCTCGCCTGTGCCAAAGTCGCTCTTCAATCGCTCTAGGTTCCCGTCATACATCAGCTTGCCTTGATCAATAACCATGACTCGACTGCAAAGCTTCTCAATATCAGACATATCATGCGTTGTGAGTATGACTGTCGTACCGCGATCACGGTTGATTTCGAGAATAAAGTTGCGAATCTTCTCCTTGACCACAACGTCCAGCCCGATGGTTGGCTCATCCAAATAAATAATATCCGGGTCATGCAGCAGCGCCGCACATAAGTCCGCCCTCATTCGCTGCCCGAGACTGAGTTGTCGGACGGCGACATGTTTGAACTCATCCAGACCGAGAATGTCCGTGAAACGTTCCATATTCTCGTTGAATCTAGCTAGTGGAATATCATACATGTACCTCATCAATTTGAGCGAATCAATGACTGGTGTATCCCACCACAGCTGTGTTTTCTGACCAAAAACGGCGCCAATTCGCATCGCGTTCAGCTCGCGATTCTTATAAGGCTCGATGCCGTTTACGATAACCCGACCACTTGTTGGCACTAATATTCCAACTAACATTTTGATGGAAGTGGATTTTCCTGCCCCGTTTGGACCGATATACCCCACAATCTCCCCTTTGTCGATCGTGAACGAAATGTCATCTACGGCCGTCTTGGTTTCATACTCTCGGTAGACAAGCCGTTTGACATTGTTCCAGAGCCCTTCTCTGCTCTTGTTACGTTTGAACTCTTTACGCAAATGTTCCACTTGGATGACAGCCATACAATCCCTCTTTTCTCAACTGAAAAGACTAATGACTCCTATCAATTCTAGTAATTACCAGGCAGTGAATCGATTATCATATGGGCATTGCTTCCAAGTCAATCAAAAAAAGAGAAATCAACGACGCACTACTCCATCGTTGATTTCTCTTGCAGCAATTCTTCATAGTCACTCTTCGTGAGTCCATAGATAAACTCATCGTGATGTTTGCCTTTGGTGAATATCATGTCACGCAGTCGGCCTTCTTGCTTGAAGCCCAGATGCTCCTGGAGAGCAATAGAGCCGCTATTGAATGCATAAACATGGGCATTGGCTTTGTAATATCGAAGCTCCTCGAAATAATAACGAAGGATCAGCATAACCGATTCAGACGCATAGCCTTGACGCCAATGCTCGCGAAATATTGCAATGCCGTACTTGAATGTGCCATTTCTCGGGTCACAATTGCTCGTACACATACTCCCGACAAGCACGCCTTGGAGTGTCTCAATGGACAGCCATATATTATCACCTTCCAACGGATGGTCGACCTTCTCCTCCGCCCATGCCTTCGTACCTTCCTCGGTTCTTGGAAAATGAATCATATCGCAGAGCCGAGCACCTTCAGAATCGTGATCATTCTGATGATAGTCCTCCCAATCGCCGAATTCCAGCGGCCGCAGTCTAACTTTACTGCCTTCCCAAATGTAGGATTTCATGGTTGCTCGCCTCCTGTTCTCAGGCGTATCGTACCATTTTTCCTTAGCCAAGCATAGCCGCTTGTCGTTTATACATATCCTCCACGACTAGGCATGCCATGGCTTCTACAACGGGAACGATTCTCGGACAAATACATGGATCATGCCGGCCGATCGTCTGGATCTCTTGTTCTTCGCCGTCCACGTTGATTGTCTGCTGCGGCACCGATATGGAAGATGTCGGTTTGACGCTGACTCGAAACACGATATCCTGGCCGTTGCTGATCCCGCCGACAATGCCACCTGCATGATTACTGAGAAAACCGCTGCTGTTCATGCCGTCATTATGCTCACTGCCCAGCATCACAGCCGCTTCAAAGCCTGCGCCAAATTCGATCCCTTTAATCGCGCCAATGGACAGCATCGCCTTCGCCAGCTCCGCATCCAATTTATCGAAGACAGGTTCGCCAAGACCCGGCATCACACCGCGAATCCGGCACTCCACGATTCCGCCGCAGCTATCGCCTACGGAAGCTAAGTGCTCGATTTTGTGAATCATCGCTTTTGCTGCTTCAGCGTCGCAGGCACGAACCGCATTTTGCTCGATGACGGTTTCATCGAAGGTTTCGCATTTAATGCCGCCGATCTCGCGTGAGTATGCAATGACGTCAACACCGCGTCTCTCCAGCAGCTTGCGTGCAATCGCACCTCCGGCTACACGGGCCGCAGTTTCTCTGCCTGAAGCACGCCCGCTGCCGCGATGATCGCGAATGCCATATTTCTGCAAATACGTAAAGTCCGCATGACCGGGGCGAAAAGCATGCTGAATGGAGCCATATGCTTCCGGCCTCATATCGTGATTATGCAAAGTAATAAAGAGCGGAGTGCCTGTTGTCTTGCCTTCAAACACGCCCGACTCGATGTGAACGATATCATATTCCTTGCGAGGCGAAGTCACGGAAGATTGTCCTGGTTTGCGCCGATCCATCTGCTTCTGGATGTAAGCCTCGTCGATTTCAACGCCTGGCGTGACACCATCTACGATGACGCCAACTGATGCTCCGTGTGATTCTCCGTAGGTCGTGATTTTGAAACGTTCACCGAATGTATTGCCTGCCATCTTGTTGGCCTCCCCCATTAATAGTCGACTTGAATACCAAGTCCAGCCAGCTTCTCGAAGTAATCCGGGCATGTCTTGGATACGCAGCCAGGATCGGAAATTCGGATATCGTGAACACGCAGACCAATTAGTGAGAGCGCCATGGCCATGCGGTGATCGTCATGAGATTCAACCAAGGTCGGCACCGGCATGCCCGGATAAACGGTTAAACCATCTTGATGTTCTTCTACGCGAATTCCCAGTTTAGTAAGCTCTGCACAAATCGCAGCGATACGATCACATTCATGATGCCTAATATGAGCAGCGTCCTTTAACGTAATGGGACCATCAGCGAAGACAGCCATTGCTGCTATCGTAAGTGTCTGATCGGACCACTTCTTCATGCTTAACGTGAAACCGCCTTTGATACTCTCGGTTCCCTGTACCTCCACGAAATCCTCACCATATGTGATCGAGCATCCCATCTGTTCTAATAGTTGCAGCATTTCGATGTCCGGCTGACTTGTACGACTTGCTTGGATCCCTACTGTCCGAATACGGCCTCCGGTCAGCGCTGCAATAGCCCAGAAATAACAGCAAGTTGAGACATCGGGTTCTAACTGATAAGTCCGTGCTTCATAGTTTCCTTGAGGAACCGTGATGGATTGACCATCCGGAGACACGACAGCTTTAATGCCGAAGTCAGCCATCATATCGAGGGTCATTTGAACGTAGTCCCTTTGAACAACTTCTCCATCAATACGGATCGTTAGCTGTTCCTTCGCATATGGGGCAGCGATTAACAATCCACTAAGAAATTGACTAGATGTGTTACCGGGTATCGTAACCTCACCGCCATTAAGACCGGATGCGTGCAGCATGTAGGGAAGACTATGTTCGGTAATCGAATATTCGAATTTGGCGCCGAGCTTTGTTAATGAAGCGAGCAAAGGAGCTTGCGGTCTCTCACTCATCCGTTTACTGCCGCTCACCGTCCACTTGCCATGACCGATCGCAAGGGCACCGGGCAGAAATCTTGCTACCGTACCCGCTGCGCCGACATACAGATTCGCTGAAGTATTCGGCCACACTCCGCCACAGCCTTCAATCGAAGCCGTTTCTTGCTGGACAACTGCAGCTACGCCAAGCTTCTTTAATGAATCAATACACCAATACGAGTCATCACTCTTGAGGATGCCTTGCAGCTCGGATTTCCCTTTGGCAAGTGCAGCGATAATTAGTGCCCGATTCGTAAGACTCTTACTGCCAGGCACACGAATCGTGCCATGAACCGCTGACGTTGGAGGACTGATTCTTACCTCCTGTCGATCGTTATTAGCCGACCACGGAGAACGCGCTTCGTAATCCGGATGTACCGTTACCATTTCCGTCCACCTCATTAGGAGTAATTGATCTATCCCGATTATAATGAGATACTTGGAATAAATGAAATCGGAATATTGAATCGTTGTCATAAAGGTGGTCTATGTCAAAATGATCAATTTAGAGTGGTATCGCATCTTTCTACATACGGCACGTCACCGAAATCTAACGAAAGCCGCGCAAGAGCTGCATGTCACACAACCCTCTGTTAGCTACGCCATTAAGCAGATGGAGGAAGCGATGGGGGTGCAGCTATTTCACCGTTTATCCAAAGGTGTCGAGCTCACAGACGAAGGCCGAGCACTACTGGACTATGTCGAGCAATCGTTCTCCATGTTGGATTCCGCGCAAAAGCATCTGCACAATCTGAAGCAGCTTCATGCCGGTGAAATTCGGATCGGCGCAAGTGATTCACTCATTAAGCATCTGCTGCTGCCACAGCTTAATGCCTTTCATAAGGAGCATCCGGGCATCCGAATTCGACTCTCCCATGGCAAAACGCCTGACATCACTCGGCGTCTGATGGACGGTGACATTGACTGCGCGATGCTCCATATGCCCATACAGAATCCACAGCTGCTTATTCATACGATGGCAACGATTGAGGATTGTTTTGTCGTTGGAGAGGATTATACGGGGCTGGCGGAGCAGACACTTTCCATTCATGAACTGGCTGAGCTGCCTTTGATCTTGCTCTCGCCGGGCAGTAGTACACGCATCTTCGTGGATCAATGGTTTGCTGCGAAAGGCGTTACGGTGAAACCGGATATTGAGCTGGGCAGCGTCGATTTATTGGCGGAATTCGCACGATTAAATTATGGGGCGGCTTTCATTAGCCGATCATTTGTAGAAGAGGAACTGCGCAGCGGAAGGTTATTGGAGCTAAGGCTGAACGTGCCCCTTCCATCTCGGAGCATTGGTTTTGCAGTGAGGCGCGATAAGAGGCTGTCCGTTGCAGCGGAAAGCTTCGTGCGTACAATTCGAGAAAGCGGAATGAGGAATGCTTAAAGGCTGCCTCGGCGGTATAGCTTGGTTTGGCAGCCTTTGGAAGTGTAAGGTTATTTGATCTCTGCAGCAAGTAGTTCACTTATTGTTACAAGCTTGTATCCTTGTTCGATTAGCTCCGGCACCAGGATTTGAATAGCCGCAAGCGACTGCGAACGATCTCCGAATCCATCATGGAATAACAGGATACTTCCCTCTCGAACCTCGGCACGAGAGACATTCACGATGTGTTCGGTTCCCGGCATGTCCCAATCGCGGGTACCCAGATTCGCAGCGTGTATGATGGGATAACCGAATTGCTCGCATACGGCGAGCAGGTCGTCGTTGTACTCCAGATATGGCGGCCGAAACGTGGCTGGGCGTTGTCCGGTGATGTCGATGATGAATTGCTCAGCGCGTCGAAGTTCCTCTGATTGCTCCTCTTTGGTCAGACTCGCCATATGCGGATGAGAGTAGCTGTGATTGCCGAACTCATGCCCTTCCTCGTCCATTCGTTTGGCGACATCAGCGTATTTTGCCATATTCGTCCCCTGCACGTAGAAGGTTGCTTTAGCTCCATATTGGTTGAACACATCCAGAAACTGCGGCGTCCATTCCGGATTCGGTCCATCGTCGAACGTAATTGCGATCAGCTTGTCCGTTGTTTTCACTTCATTGTAAATGTGTGCAGCTCCCACTTTGATCTCTCCCTTACCGGATATAAAAAGACTACAAAAAAAAGGACTACAAAAATCATAACGATTTTGTAGTCCTTCTTCAATGTTTATTCGTGTGTTGGCTCGATAACCGGGTAGCCGATTTTCTGCCAGCGGAATAGGTGCTTCGCACGATCCGACATTTTCTCGTACGTTTCAACCGGAATTTGAACGCGGTTATCGCGGTCCATTGCGCTGTAGATCAGTGCAAGGTTCGGACGGATTTCGTCGCTGCGGTTTGGTGTTCCACGGTGCCACATGCGAACATCACGAAGCAAGATTGAACCTGCAGGCATATGAACTTTCATCGAATTCATATGCGGTGCCAGGTCTTCTGGATTCGGGCCGTTAGGACCGTAGTAGTTATCTGGCAGCAAGTGCGTGCCGCCCGGCCAAATTTCCATTGGGCCATTGTTTTCGTGAACATCGACGAGCGGAATGTTGAACACGAGATCCGTGATCGGCAGATGCGTTGTGCACAGATCGCCGAAACGTGCGCCGTAATCCGGGTGAACCGGCTGCGCTTTCTGACCGCCAGGCAGCGATGTGTTCGATGAGAACAACGTTACGGAATAGTCTTTGCCAAGAATACGATCCATGATGGATAGAGCAAATGGGTGCTCGATGACCAAGGAATCATTAAACGGCGCTTCGAATGGAAGGAAAATACCCAAGTGGTTTGTGCCTTCGTTGAAGCCGGTTTTATTCAAATAAATTTCTTTACCGTGTTTATCGACGAACCAGTTCATAGCGTCTGTGAACGCTTTCTTAAGTTCAGCAACTTTCTCCTTCGGCAGAACGCCTTCAAGGATAACATATCCGTTTACACGGATCAGGTTTACAGCAAGCTGAATTGATTCTTCATTAAGGGTTAGGGTGTCAATTTCATGTTGACTAACTTTCACAATGATTCACCTCGCGTAATGGATGTCGATAGTAGACTGCTAGTATCTTTTCTAAAATATCACTTTTGAATCAGAAATACTAAACTTATCCTCCGATTGATGCATCACATTGCAAGGATAAGTCTAAATCGGTGCGAATTCCGCTCCATAAGCGAGGAAGAATCGGCTTATTTTGACCAATCGGTTCACTTCAGGTGCATAGTGCCTGTCTGTACCGAGAGTCTTGGATTAGTATGGCTGTATAGCAGTATATCATTCATATTTTCAACACTTTTTGGGGGAATCTGCGCAGTATACTTTTAGCTGTTAAGTATGAATGGTTCCCAATTTAGTATCCCAGCAACCTATCTTCGGTTGCGTATCCTTAAATTTGCAAGGGATTATAATGTAAGCGTTTGATCGGTTTAGTCTGTCATCGGATATGCCGATCTCAACTCACAAACTAGCCTCTCCACTTTATCGTGGAATTGGCACTCCCAACAATGGGCATATCGACCGAGCGGCATTCAACTCCATTTTCCCTCCCAATACATGCATTCCTAAATACTGGTTATCATAACACCGAGAAGGAGGGATACGTATGCCGACCATTGATATTGCTTCGATTCGAGAGTCCCTATTTCATACTGACGATTTAATCATTCGAGAGCTGAATATAGGCGGAGACAAAGCCGCCCTTCTATATCTGGAAACGATGTGCGACAAAGCCAGAATTGAACTTAGCCTGCTTAAGCAGTTAAAGCGTGAATCTAGGGATGGGCAAGCAGCGGTCCACATGGAAGAACTGCTAACCTCTACCAAAGTAAAGCCGTGCCTCTCGGTGCAAGATGCTGTCGGCGCTCTGCTTGAAGGCAGCGCCATAATCTGCAGCGAAGCAGCGGGTCTCTGCTACAGCTTCGATGCCAACCTGCAAAACAGTCGCTCTCCCGAGGAGCCAGTGAATGAGCGGTCCTTAGCCGGTAATCGAGACGGCTTCGTTGAGCATTTGCAGACAAATCTAAATCTGGTTCGCAAACATTTGTCTACCGGTGAACTCAGAGTGCGTTATTTTAAGCTTGGCAAGAAGGCCAACCGTCTAATCGCTTTGGTATGGTTGGATGGAACTGCCGATACGGGTATCGTAAATGATGCAGCAAACCGTATATCTGCTTTGTCAACATCACACGACTTGCACCCCGGCCTAATTCGGAAGCAACTGCGGGAGAGCAAGCATTCCATTTTTCCGCAAACTTTGAGCACGGAACGCGTCGATTTCGCGGCCGCTCTGCTGGCCCGCGGAAGAATTTGCGTCCTTTGCGACCGAAGCAGTTCATGCCTAATCCTGCCTGTTTCCTTTTATACGTTCATGTTGACGGTAGACGACCTTATACAAGGCACTGTGCCCTCGTTATTGATGAGGATGGTCAGAGTAGTTGGATTGCTATTTGGCTTATTTCTGCCAAGTCTTTACATCGCGATTGCAGGGTTCAATTATGAAGTCCTTCCGTTCAAAATGGTTTTTAGCGTCAAAAGCTCCCTGGAAAACGTGCCTTACCCCCCGATATTTGAAACGGTGCTCATGATTATGATTTTCCAACTCATTGCTGAGGCCACTCTCCGTCTGCCCTCGACGCTTGCCCAAATGACGGGGATCGTCGGCGGTATCATCATCAGTGAGTCACTCGTTCAAATCGGTTTCGTGTCCAACATCCTCATCGTTGCCATCGCTCTTACGACGATCGGGAAGTTTGTAATTCCATCCATAGAACTACGCTCCTCAGCGACGCTTGCGCAGTTCGTACTTATTTCCGGGGCAACATTCTTGGGCTTTTACGGTATTGGGTTCAGTTTTGCCGTCATCCTTATCCACTTCCTTGCCTTGGAACCATACGGCGTACCGTACTGTTTGCCGGTCAGGAGCTACAAACCATGAAGTCCGTGAAACTGCCCATCGGTCCCGTTCAGTTGTTCTGCCTGCTGTTCCAAGCGCAATTCGGCCTTGGAGTCTTATCCCTCCCGCATGCGGTTAGCGCCGATGCCGGGTCGGACGGCTGGATTGCCTGCCTGTTCGGCGGTTTATTAAATTGCATTCTATTGATCTTGATCTGGATGCTTAGCAAGCAGGACAGAAGCCAAACCGCTTTCCAAATGCTGTTGCGGCTGGTTGGCCCGTATTTAGGGCGCTTATTCATTCTGGTGTTTGCTGTTTATTCGTTTATCGTGTGTTATGAAGCCCTTGCGAATTGGATTTATATATCGCATATTTGGGCTTACCCAAATACGCCGGCCTGGCTGCTGGCACTGCTGCTCATAGGCGGATGCACCTACCTTCTTTCCAATCCGCTGCGTGTTTTCGCTCGCTTCGCTGTATTCGCCACCGCGTTCGTTCCGTTATTCATCGCGCTGATCTGCTATTCGCTCAAAGATGCCGAATTGGACTTCGTGATGCCTATATTTTCGGCTGGCCTAGGAAAAATCGGCTACAGCACTTGGCAGAGTATGATGTCGTTTGTTGGCGTCGAAATTCTTTTGGTGCTATCCCCTTGTTTTCAGATGCCTTCTAAAACGGTCTTGCGCGTTGGGATATTGTGCAATTTCACGATCACAGCCATCTATATGCTCTGTGTGTTCTCTTCAACGGTCATTTTCAGTTCCGAAATGCTCGGTTTCATCCGCGAGCCGCTTCTGTTTCAGTTCAAAACGATATCGTTTCAGCTCATCGAGCGGACGGATCTCATTGTGATGACCTGTTGGATCCTGTTTATTATCACTACATTATCTACCTATCTGTTACTGTTTGTGTCCTCGTTGACTGCAATCGCAAGTCCCATGAAGAGAATCAGACTTCCGGCGCTTATCGTGAGCGCGGTTATCTTGGTCGTGCTTGGACAACGGGAGCTTAGTCTCTCGGAATTAAACCGCCTCCAAAGCTTCGTCTCCCTTTATGCGCCGACTGCTGCATTCGGGATCCCGGCAATGATGCTGATGATGGTCTACCTTAGAAAATGGCTGTCAGGGGGGAAAGGGGTTCGAACATGAAGCCGTACATAAGAAGCATGCTCCTGGTTTTCATCGTTCCATGGTTGACCGGATGCTGGGACCAACGCGATTTGAAGGAGATACGGATCGAGGAT
This sequence comes from Paenibacillus sp. N22P23, assembly GCF_059383735.1. NCBI lineage: Bacteria > Bacillati > Bacillota > Bacilli > Caryophanales > Paenibacillaceae > Paenibacillus > Paenibacillus sp. N22P23. Next base: position 818,217 of record NZ_JBXENT010000001.1, on the reverse strand, counting down.
GTTGAAGCCTTCGATTTGCTCGAAAATGGGAAGATTCGGTTCACTATTTCCATTCCGACCATTAAGTCAGCGGGCCAATCCAAATCATCGGTCGTAGTGCCAAGTATCGGCGCTGAAGGCAGGACGATCAACGAGGCCTACCTGGAAATCAAGAAGACAGCTTCCCAGGACCTGGATTTCGGGAAAACACGCGTCATACTCGTTAACAAACGATTGGCACGAAAAGGCTTGTATCCTGCGCTGGAATCGTATTACCGTGAAGCTCACAGTCCGATCAACGTCAAAATGGCTATCGTGGATGATTTCGCAAGCAAGGTACTGCAGTTGAAATCGGAAGATCGATTGATGGCAAGTGCGTATATTAGCGAATTACTTCAGAGTGGCGAAGAGAACGGGCTGATTCCGAAGGCATCACCTTATTTAATTTACTCGATGCTAAAGAATCGCGGTCTTGACGCTACGATTCCAATCGTCAATCCAGAGGGCACAGATCGAGCCAAACTAACCGGACTTGCCCTCATCCACAACACGCAGATGACGGGCGAGCTTGACAGCAAAGAAGCTATGCTATTCATTATGCTCTCGAAATTTAACCCTAATTACTTCACCATCACCGAGAAGGGTACCTCCCATAACGTGTACGTCTCATTGTTTATGAGCCGAGACAAGCGTAAGATTGCCGTCACAAACCACAATGGCGCCGTCAAGGCAGTTATAAGTGCCGACTTTACTTGTGACCTGGTAGAGGTGCCCGAAATGGTTCACGTCGATGAAAAAATGCTGAAGAATATCGGCTCTCGCTTGGAGCAAAAGTTGAACGAAAGTGCGAAGGAAGTCATTAAGGAGCTGCAGCAAGCCAATTGCGACGCCTTAGGAATCGGATTGGAAGTAAAAGCGCATCATTACCGTTATTGGAAAACAATCCAATGGGATAAGGTCTATCCCGAAATGCACATCGAGCCGAAAATTACCGTAAACGTCGTCAAGAGCGGCGTTTTGGAGTAAGGCAAATCCGACATTTCGAAAGATAGGGTTGGTGTCGGCTTTCTCTGCCTTTCGATCCCATGAACAGCCTCCTATTCAGAAGCAGCGGCTTCAATTAAATAATAAAACCCGGTCGTGCGGATCCCCTGCTCGGTGGCATGTTTCTCAAACTGCGAAACGATCCCATCCAAGCAGGTTTCCCTCACATACTCCGAGTAGCTAGCCCGCTGTCCGAAGCACAGCATCTTCCGTACATCTTCAGCCGTCGGAATTCAAACCGTCTCACGAATCCGATTCATATGGATAACACTAAGCCCGCTCGTTCCCAACCGCTCCTGGATGCGATCCAATATAGGTGTTCCAGCCGTCGGAGGCGCAAACAGTCCCGGGAAACAGAGCCCCAGCTCCCCGCCCTCTCCATTCCCATCACCGGGATGATAAAGCATCACTTTTCCGCCAGGACGAACGACTCTATTCCCTTCTGAATACCAGCTGCCAGGACCTTTCTTGGTGTAAGCCAGATCAAACTCATCGTCTGCAAAAGGCAACGCGTTATGCGTATCGCCTCTCACATAACGGACATTCGGTTTCCGATTGAGATTTGCCGTCTCAAGAAAACCCTCTGTCACATCCAAACCAACGACTTCATCGGCATATGCTGCCCACTGATTCGTGTAGTCCCCATGACCGCAGCCAACATCGAGCACTTTCCCTCCTACAATAGCGGCAAGCTTCGCCGTCAGCACGTCTTCACCTGACATACCTTCAACTACACCATTCCAAGGAAACGCATATTTACCCGTCTTTGCAGCTAGTTCCTTGCACCAAGCAAACGATTGCGGACTTAAGTAATCCGGATGTTTCGTAATCTCTGGAAACATAAGTGTAGTATCCCTCCAACTTAAAATTGGCAAGCCAGATTGAATACTATACCGAATATTTTTCCAATTGTATACATTGAATTCCAACGCAAAAAGCCGAGAACCGATAACGCCTCGGCTCTCAGCTCCCTATTATTGCCCCGAATTCGAATAGGCCTTCATAAACTCGTTCAAGCAATCGATGCAAATACAAGATTTCTTCAGCTGTTCCGCCGGGACTAGCTCGAATATTTCACTGGGAAACAGCTCGCTGCTGCACCAGCAGGCATGGCTTCCTTCACAGTCATTCCGCTTATGACAAATGGGACATTCCTTCGCTTTCACTACATCGTCATTCATCATTTTGATCACCAATTCCTATTCTAATTAACGCCGCTCTCCGATCGCACGCCGTACTTCTCTCTAGCTAATTCCGTCGCGGCAACCATATTCCGCAGCGCCGTAATGGTTTCCTCTTCCCTGCGTGTCTTCAGGCCGCAGTCCGGATTAATCCAGAATTGATCCGGTGCAAGCACGCGCAAGGCGCGGTCGATCATTGCTTCCATCTCATGAACCGCCGGAATCCGCGGGCTATGAATATCGTACACGCCAAGGCCAATGCCTTTGTCATACGTTTTATGCTCGAAGGCAGCAATTAATTCGCCGTGGCTTCGCGACGTCTCAATCGAGATCACATCGGCATCCAACTCACTGATCGCATCAATTATTTCATTAAACTCACTGTAGCACATATGCGTGTGGATTTGTGTTTCATCCTGTACGGTTGCCGTAGCAAGGCGGAAAGCACGTACCGCCCAATTGAGGTAATGCGGCCACTGCTCGCGTTTGAGCGGCAATCCTTCACGAATGGCAGGCTCATCGACTTGAATCATGCCGATGCCGGCTGCTTCCAGCGCTTCAACTTCCTTCCTGAGCGCAAGCCCGATCTGATAGGCGACCTCCTCCCGGGAGATATCATCGCGAACAAACGACCAGTTCAATATCGTAATCGGCCCAGTCAGCATGCCTTTGACCGGCAGCGATGTGAGTGACTGCGCATAAACCGTTTCTGTTACGGTCATCGGGGATTCCAATACCACATCACCATAGATAATTGGCGGCTTCACGCAGCGCGAACCGTAGGACTGTACCCACCCGTTAGCCGTAAAAGCAAATCCCGTTAGCTTCTCACCGAAAAACTCCACCATATCGGTACGTTCGAACTCGCCATGGACGAGCACATCGAGTCCGAGCTCGGTTTGGATATCTATCCAGCGCTTGATCTGATCGCGAATATACCCTTCGTATTGAGTGTCGCTCCACTCGCCTTTGCGCCATTTGTGCCGACTGCTGCGAATGTCCGGCGTTTGCGGGAAGCTCCCGATCGTAGTTGTTGGCAGCAAAGGCAATTGCCAACGTTTCTGCTGCGCTTCGCGACGAACTGCAAACGCGCTCGGTCTTGCAAAAGGCTGCGACTTGAGCGCGGCGATCTCTTCAAGAACCTCGCTGCGCGTTCGTGAAGGTGAATGCTGAAGCGTCCGACGATTCGTCCCTGATACCTCAAGTTCATTGCGGATCGCTTCCTCGCCATGGCGAAGCCCCTTTACAAGCCATACAATCTCTTCAAGCTTCTCATCGGCAAAAGCCAGCGCACCACGCAGCTCAGCATTCAACCCACTCTCCTGTTCTACACTGACAGGAACATGCAGCAAACTGCTCGATGGAGCAACTAGAATCCGATCATCAGCAACCTTCGAACGCAGATGCTGCAGGATATCACATTTTTGCGTTAGATCCGCTCGCCATATCCCACGTCCATCAATCACGCCTGCACTCAGCACTTTATCAGCCGGGAAGCCGTTCTCCAGAACTGCCTGCAGATTCCTTCCCCCGTCGTGCACGAAATCAAGTCCAAGACCATGAACCGGTAATGACGTAACCGCTTGATAGTTATCGACGGCCTCGAAGTAGGTTTGAAGCAAGATCCGAATCCCCGGTGCCCCTTCACGTAAAGCCTCATAGATATGCGAAACTTGCTGATATTCCGCCTCACCAAGTGTCAAACATAGAATCGGCTCATCGATTTGAACCCATGTAGCACCAGCTGCCTCGAGCTCCCGAAGCACTTGCACATACAGCGGCAGCAAAGCGTCAATCCAGCCTGCTATCTCCCCTTCCGCATACCCTTTGGATAGCTTCAAGAAGGTGTACGGCCCGATCAGAACGGGTCTTCCGTTAATGCCTAGCTCGACCTTTGCCTCCAAGAACGCCTCCACCAATCGGTTATGTGTCAGTTTCGGGGTCAGATCATTCAACTCCGGCACTATGTAATGGTAATTGGTGTTAAACCATTTGGTCATTTCGCAAGCTGTAGCCTCTTTATTCCCTCTTGCCATTGCAAAATATAAGTTTAAATCAGGCTTGCCGCCTTCGTAACCAAACCGATTCGGAATTAATCCGAACATGGCAGCCGTGTCCAGTACCTGATCATAATAGGTGAAATCACCGACAGGGATCACATCGATCCCCGCGGATTGCTGCTTCTGAAGGTGCTGAAGACGAATCGATTTGAGCTGTTCGTGAAGCTCCACCTCACTCAGCTGGCCTGCCCAATGTAGCTCCAATGCTCTCTTCCATTCCCGATTGCGACCGATTCGCGGATATCCTAGGTTTGCACTCTGTACCATCGTTATCTCTCCTCTTATTCACCATGCTGGTTGATAAGAAAAAGATACCATCGATATGGTGCTATAGCGTAACCCCTATTTACTATTACTAGTTATAGTCAAAAACTATACCACTCACATTACTCCGCCAATGTTTCACGCAGCGCCTCCACATATTCAAGTGCGAGCTTCGATAAGGCTGCATTCTTATGGCAAATCCAACCTACCTGTAACTTCTCGTCACTTGCAAGCGGCACCGGTATAATTTCGTTTCCATTGAGGTCGGCGCTGAGTACGCCTGTCGAGATCGTATATCCGTTTAAGCCAATCAGCAGATTGAACAGCGTGGCGCGATCGTTGACCCGAATGCTTTTTCGGTGGGATAAGGTACTTAGGATCTCCTCGGCAAAATGAAACGAATTAAATTCTCCTTGCTCAAAATGCAAATAAGGGTAATCCTGCAGCTGCTCCAGCGTGATCACTTCTTGTTTGGCAAGTGGATTGTAGACGCTGACAAACACATGAGCCTTGGCCGTAAAGAGGCTTGTGAAGATGAGATTCGCATTCTTAAGCAGCCTATTAATCACGTTTTTATTAAACTCATTCACATAGAGAATCCCGATCTCGCTGCGTTGATTTCGGACATCCTCGATAATTTCATGGGTCTTCGTCTCGCGAAGCGCGAGCTCATACTCGTCTTGACCATGCTCGTTCACCAGCTTAACAAAGGCATTCACGGCAAAAGCATAATGCTGCGTGGAGACGGAGAAATGCTGCGGCGCCGGTTTGGCGTTTAAGTAACGGCTTTCAAGCAAATCGGCCTGCTCAACAACTTGGCGGGCGTATCCGAGAAACTCGGCTCCCGCTTTGGATAGCAGTATCCCTTTGTTCGTGCGCTCGAAGATGGTGATCCCAATCTCCTCTTCCAATTCCTTTATCGCATTGGATAAGCTCGGCTGAGAGATGAACAATCGCTTGGCAGCCTCGTTGATGGAGCTGCGGTTGGCAACCTCGATAATATAGCGGAGCTGCTGCAGCGTCATGATATTCCCTCCTTCAACTTTTTCATTCCATTATACAGACTTGGCAGCCACTTACACAAAGAAAAAAGCCGCGAAATCGCGGCTTTTCAGCACTCCCCTTATCAGTGGAACGAGCGCCAGAATGCGCCGTTCGTATCTATAATCGATTTGATTTGGGCAAAAGGAATCGTGAACGTAGGGAATCCCGCCGCATACGGGGCTATTTCATACGGCTCGAAATAAATATGGAGTGCGTTCTCGGAGACGAAGAACGGCTGATCCGGACGAATGCCGTTATAGGTGTTCGGGAACACGTAGGAATATTGCGGATCCTCTTTGATTTGCTTACCGATGATATCGCTAAGCTCTTTCACATAGTTGCTTCCAGGCTTAAACAGATCCTTGAGCGCAAACATTTGGCCTGTCGATAGATCAATCATGGCGTATATTTTGGTTGGCATGCCATGTGCGGCTCCGAACGGATAATTATAACCGGTCAGCTCTAGCTGAAGCAGCTGCTGCTTGTAGAAGGAAACGTCGAAATCACCGGAGTACGAGTAATCCAGCTTCTGATCCTCCGGAATGGGCTTCACTTTCGATAGCTCACGCAGCTTTGCATTGACCTTCTGCATTGCGGCATGGTCAGCCATCCCCTCCACCTGCGGATAATAGACCAGATAATCGCGATTCGGTTTGAATTTCTCTTCCTTGACGTAATAAGGCTGATTCAAAGGTATGATCGTATTTTGCTGCCAAACGACCTTGCCTGATCGATCCAAATAGGAGAGCCGTTGATCCACGAATGCTTTGATCAATCCGCCTTCTTCCAGTGTAAGCGAGCCGCTTCCGTTCACGCGCGGATAACCTGGCGCCGGATGGCCGGTGCGATCGATAAAGAAGGTTTGCTTCGCATCCGATGCGGAAGCCAGACCGTTCTTGAAATCGGCGACGTCTCTGTACACGAAGTCCGTCAGTACTTTCCCATCCCAGTCTGCGATTGCGTAAATGGATCCGATAAAGGGCTGCTGGGAATCGATTGCTTTGCCTACCGCAAACCGACCGCTTCCTAAGCTACGGATGTCGTTATACTCTGCTTTAATAATAAAAGCGCCTTGTTTATTGATGACGCCGTAATTCGACCTGAAATCATCTGAAGTATTGACGATGGCGCGGGCGTCTTCGAATGGAAACGCGGAGTAAAAGGCCGGCTGAATCACGATATTCCCGCTTTCATCCATATACCCGGTTTTGCCGGCAAGCTCACGCTGGAAGGATAACAAACCATCTCCAAGCGGTCCGACACTTGCATAATTGTAGGTATGGAGTTTCCGGCCGTCCGGATCAATTAACGCATATTCGTTGTCCTTCACCTTGACGAGCGCTTTATTTCCTTGAAAATCATTGGCTTCCTCATATTGAGCCGGAATCACTACATTGCCTTGTGCATCCAAATAACCATAGCGGATCGTATTCTCCCCTGAGGCTCCGGGTACCGAATCATAGAACACCGCTCTGCCGTTATGCATATCTGCGATAAATGGATATGCCTTCTTCGTCAACACCGTGCCGCTTTCGTTGATCAGCTTGAAGCCTTGGCTATCGATAACCGAGGCGCGCTGCTCCGAGAATGTGCCGATCGAATCATAAACCGGCGGAACGATGAACTGAGCGGATGCATTAATGATTCCATACTTCCCTTTATCGGAGACCACAGCCAATCCGTTCTCCTGATAATCCCCTGCATCGTCAAAACGCGGCTCAATCGCCATCCTTCCCTTATTGTCGATATAGCCCCATCTCATACCCTTTACGGTCTTGAGCGATGCCGGGAACAATCCCACTGCTCGCGTTGCGACTACAACTACAGGTTCCAGTACATCGCGGATCGACTGCTCCAGCTCAAGCAGCGTATCCCGTGTTGGTTGAGCGAAAGCGAGTGCTTGATGAACGGACACCAACGCCGGTTCTGCACGACCGGAACGATACTGGGCATCTGCGAGATGGTACCAATACAGCGGATATTGCGGGTACCTCCATACGAGCCGTTCATAATACTTCACGACATGCGGAAAATAATAGCTGTACACGTCATGAGCAGGAACAAAGCTTCCTTCTTGCCAGCGAAGCACGTCGATGTGGTAGGACTCACCGCTGTTTTGCATCCAGATCGCAAGCTCTGCCTTCCCGTCTTGACCTAGATAACTCGGCATATCCATCGCTTCCATATAACTGTAGCTCATGCCTGCCGGCGCGACGTCTCTGAGCCCATCCCTGCTCCATTCATAAACAGACAGCTTCGACCACTGCGCGTTGATTTGCCAGCCTACGATCAGGTTGTTCTGACCTGCCCGTAGCACCGGCATAGTCAGCAGCTGCGCTACGCCATGGCCATGCCCCTTTACATCTGCTGCCTTCTCCCAAGCTCCGTTCTTCTGCTGCAGCAGCACCAAATGAAGCTGGTTGCCCAGCCGGTATACCGCGGCAATCTCAGGCAATCGGTCTCCATTCAAATCAGCTGCACAAACCGCCGCATACGCGGCCGACTGGTTGAGTAACATCAGCTCCGCACCACTTGGCAAATTTGCCATTGCGATTTGCGTCAGCTGCTGTTCGTTCGCGGCCATGTCAGCATCATCCCTCTCCTCGCATTCTTCGCCTATTCGTATGCAGAGAGCATTGGCAGATATGCCTTTCACGGTGCAAATATTCCATTCGTACGCAGATGCATTGAAAAAATACCCGGTGTGAGCTTGTCTTCTCAGTCACCGGGTATTCGATTGAAGCGATTAATTCCAGAACCAGAAGATGAGCAGCAGCATCGTGAAACGCAGCATTTCATAAGATGTATCGACAGCTACGACAAGCCAGCTTTTGAATTGCCATACCTTCTTGCCTACCGTGAAAGGTAGTGTAAAACCTGCCGCTAGAAGCATCGTGAACCAGAATGCACCTGATAAGGAATCTCCGTCATAATCGAATGCTTGTCCACCGGCTTGCCACAGCTGCAAGCATACGGCAAATGCGATCGAGGTCACGAACGAAACGAGAATATAGATGATAAAGGACTGCATCTTAGCTGCATTGCTCGGCTGAGTCGAAGCATTCGCGTACATATCCCGCTGATACGGCTTTTTCCAGATTACTGCCATCCATAGAAACCCTAATACCAAAGATAGTAATCCCGTGACCATTACTGCCCCATAATTAACGTCACTTAACAACATTCAAATTCCCTCGCTTTAGTTGATTTTCGGGTTAATGCGAAACCATTTGGTTTCGCTTTACGTCTCCGATTATATACAACCATTTGGTTTCCTGTCAATCCCTCGCGCAGGCTTCTGTACAGCAAAAACACCGAAGACCTTGCCGGTAGTTGGCACAAAGTCTGCGGTGTTTTTCATTGATCGTAGGCGGCGTTCGCCAACTACCCGTTCACATCAATGCCAGCCGTTCTCACCTCAGGCTGACGGCGTTTCATATTCGTAATGGCGACACCAACCAGTATGAGAATTCCACCTGCAATTTGAGCGGCCATAATCGGATCACCGAGGACAAAGAAGCTTACGATAATGGCGACGAATGGCGGAATGTTCATAAACATGGCGCTCGTTGAAGGACCGACTACGGCGATCCCTTGGTTCCACCAGAAGCCAGCCAGTCCTTGGCCGATGACAGCTACTGTAATCAGGAGCAGCCATACCAACCAGTTATGGCTTCCATGCAATTGACCGTTCCATGCCTCAACGCCAACGGCTGGAGACATCAATATCGTACCAATCACAGTGGAATAAATCGTCACCTCATATGAAGACATCGAGACGGTTAGCTTGCGAATAAACAGTAAGCTGACCGACATCCCCAGCATGGCCATTAGCAAGTAAACGTCGCCTTTGGAGATGCCAAGCTCCTTGCCGCCATAGAGCACGATGCAAACTACGCCGACAAGCGCCACGATCGCACCTGTTATCTTCATCAGCGTAATCTCTTCTTTCAGGAAAATACGCGACAGCAATGTCGTAGCAATTGGTGACAAAGCAATAATTAGGGCAGCGTTACCTGCGGTTGAGTGCTGCAGCCCTGTAAAATAAAACAGCTGATTAATCAGCGTACCGGAAATGCCCGCAAGCAGCAGCAGACCGATCTCTCTACGATTCGGCTTCCGCATGGAATGGCGAATCATAGCAACGCTGAGTAAGAATAGCGACATGACGACGAGTCTTGCAAAGGACAGAAATATCGGCGAGAACTCCCGCAGCATATAAGCGCTGGCAACATAGTTGCCGCCCCATAACAGCGAAACGCCCCATAATTTCAATAATATCGTTCGATCCGGCATTTCAATGAAAGTCTCCCTACTTATCCATGATTAGTGATTCGTTTGTTCGCGCGCAGATGAGACATGACCGCAGCAAGCGCCATTAGCGCCGCCATCAGCCAAAACACAGCATGCAGGCCGCTAATGAATCCATTCAACGATGATTCCGTACCTTTCATGCCCACCTGTGTACCCGAGAAAATAGCCAGCATCGCTTCATGTGGAATGCTGTGCGTCACGATCGGCATCGAGAACGCAATGCTGAGCATCATCCCCATGTTCGTCGTGAGCGATCGAATCCCGGACGCCTCGCCGCGATATTTGGCACCGGCCGCATTCATTATACTGCTGGAATTCGGAGAATTAAACAACCCCGAGCCGATGCTAATAATTGTCATATAAAGCGCTAAATGCCAGAAAGGCGTAGCAAGATTCGTATCTAACGCAAGCCCTGCCAAGCCGAAAATACTAAGGAACAAGCCGACCGTTGCCGGCGTAGTCTCGCCATACTTATCACCAAGGCTCCCTGCTAACGGCGATACGACGAGCATGCCTGCCGCAAGCGGGATCGTCATGATGCCGGCCACAAGAGCATCTTTCTCCAGTGCCCCTTGGAAATAGAAGATGAGCATGAACATGACGGCCATCCGTGCAATGGCGTTTAGCGTTGCGGATAGGATACCGAATGAGAATATTTTATTCGTGAATAATGGCAAATGCAGCAGCGCGTTGGGATGCCTCCGCTCGAGGCTTATGAACACGGGAAAGAGCACGATAAAGAATAGTGCGGATATCCAGACAACGGGAGACGTCCAGCTTTGAATAGGTCCCCATGTCAACGCAATCAACAGCGCCGTAATGGAAACGACATACGTAATTACGCCGCCAATGTCCAATCCGCCTGCTTTAGGAGCGGCAATTTTATCATCCTTGATCCCCATGACCGCCAGACCCCAGATGACGCCGATGACGCCGAACGGCACATTAAACCAGAAGGTCCACTCCCAGCCAAAAGCAGTCGTCAGCCAGCCGCCGAGAACGGGACCGATAATTTGACCAACCGCGATGACCATAATGTTAATGCCTAGCGCTTTACCCAGTTCTTCCTTCGGAAAAGCGTCCGCAACGATCGCCGTACTGTTAGCCATAACCATGGCACCGCCGATGCCCTGCAAGATCCGAAACACGATAAGCAGAGGCGCATGCTCGGCGAACCCAGAGATAAAAGATACAACGGTAAAGAGCAGCATCCCCGCAATATAAATCCGTTTCCGTCCGAAACGATCAGCAAGTGAGCCGGCCATAAGCACCATGACAGTTTGCGCCACCATATACGAAAGCATGACCCACATGGCCTGAAGCAGCGAAGCTTCTAACCCTGTAAGCAGGTCCGGCAGCGCAATGATGAGCGTGCTGAAGTTAAGCGCCGACAGCAATGAGCCAAGGCTCGTCACCGATAAAATCCACCATTTTCGCGAAGAATCCATTTCGTTCTCCCCTCTCACTCAATCCGCGGGGGCAGCTGAAGAGCGATGCTTTAATCGGTTCGCGCGATCGAGACGTTCTGTAAACCCTTGCTTTAAGAGCTGCAGCTTCTCCATTCGTTCATTAATATGACTGATGATGTCCTGCAACCGGTCCGTCGCTTCATCAAGCACATTCTCCCGTTCGTCCTCCGTAAGCGAGTCACCATAGAACGTTGCTCTGAGGCGATCAAGATCAGCTTCTGCTTGCAAAATATCACGAATTTCTTGCAGCGATGCACCTAGCACTTCCTTCAATCTCAGGATGTGCTGAATGCGAAGCACCATCTCCTCATCGTAAACCCTGTGCCTGCCTTCCGTTCGACTTACCGTAGGAAGCAAACCTATTTCTTCATAGTAATGAAGCGTTCTGGCCGTGATGCCAAGCCGATCTGTGATGTCTTCCATCGTGTATTTAAGGTTAACTTCCATCGGGGCAGCTTCCTTCTCCCTTCTCTTTCCAAATAACTTACGTTAACGTAATGTTATCCCAATGAGGTTGAAATCGTCAATCCACTATGTCCGCCGGAAAACAAAGAAGCTGCCGTTCCCGGCAGCTTCTCTCGTAAGTTTCTTATTAATCTACAATTAACTTCCCAACCATCTTCGCGTGTCCGGAACCACACATTACGGAGCAATGAAAAGTATGTTCGCCGGCTTTATCAGCGGTAAATTCCGCAGTTCCGCCATTATCCTTAATATCTACGTCGAAATCATCAATCGCAAAACCATGTAATCCTTCCTCGTTTTGCAACGTGACTTTCACTTTATCGCCTTGCTTCACGTGGATTTCCTCTTGATCGAATTTGAAATTGGAAGCTTTCACCGTAACCGTATTGCCGCCACCGGCATTATTGCCCGCCCCCGTGTTGGTCCCTGTGTTGGCTCCGTTATTTGTGTTGTTGCCGGTGTTGTTACCTTTGTTGTTATCGGAATCAGAACCGCCACATCCTGTCAGCCCCATAGCCGCCATTGCCAATGCCGCTGTAATGACCAGTAATCGTATTTTCATTGTTGATCTTCCTTTGCTCGTTAATGTTTGGATTCGATTTCGATAATGTTTGTTTTCTCTTCCGGGGTATCATCGACAATCCCTTTGGTGGAATTGCGGAATTCGCGCAGCGTGTCCCCGAACGCACGTCCAAGCTGAGGAAGCTTAGCAGGGCCAAACACGATTAACGCGATGGCGAAAATAATGATAAGCCCCGATATGCCAATATTGTTAAACATAGGAGCACCTCCAATTGTTAAATTATTTTACTGAGCTGGGTGCATGGCAATTCGCAGCCTCCGTCTGTAGTAAATCGAGCATCCCAGTGCGCTAATCTCGAATAGAAGAATAAGCGGCACGGTGACGGACAAATGGGAAACGAAATCCGGCGGTGAAATCAATGAACCGAGAACGGCTAAACTGACGTACGCGTATTTGCGAACTTGCTTCATTTTCTCCGGTGTCAGCAGTCCGATTCGGGTAAGAAATGTCATTACGAGCGGCATTTCAAAGGCGATTCCCATCGGCAGCAGGAAGCTGATCAAGAACGACATGTAATGTTGAATGCCATACACTTCGGCGGCTCCCATCGATTGATTGAGCTTGATCATGAACCGGATCATCATCGGCAGCGCGACCAGATACCCGAACGACCCTCCTAACAGGAAGAGCAGAACAGACATCGGTACATAGATCAGCGTGCCTCTTGCTTCCGATTCCGTCATCCCGGGTTTCGCAAATGCCCAGAAATGATACATCAGGAATGGAAGCGTGATCGTAATCCCAATCAGAAGCGCACATTTCATGTACACAACGAGCCCATCCGATAAGGCAAAAACGCTCCATTCCACTTGAATGCCGCCTAGATGCGACTTGATGAACCGGATAATGCGCGGTGATTCGAACAACCCGGCAGCAAATGCGACCAGAAACCATAACGCAACATAGATCAGACGTTTGCGCAGCTCCGACAAGTGAACAATCAAATCACGGTCCAGCAGCTCTGTCGCCTGGCCTTTACCGCTGCTCACACTAGAGGTCCTCCTTTCTTAAGATAGGTTTGGACCCCTTCAGCAGCCCGGTAAGCAAAGGCGCCAACCGTTGCCGTCGGATTATAGCCGCTGTTATGTGCGAAGTTGGAAGCCCCGCAAATAAACACATTTTCGGCATCCCACATTTGCAAATAGTTGTTCACGACCGACGTCTTCGGATCACTGCCCATGATCGTCCCGCCCGTATTATGAGTGGATTGGTACGGAACGATGTTGTACTGCTTGAGCGCGTCATGCATTTCAACTTTCGTGGCGCTCATGCCATCTGCGATTTGCTTCGTTTTCTGCGCAATGAATTTAACAAGCTCCCGATCTTGTTCTTCAAAATCAAACGTCATACGCAGCAGCGGCTGTCCAAGGGCATCCTTGTATTCCGGATCCAGATCAAGAAAGTGGTAGCGGTTTGGCATACTTGCCCCTTGACCGGTAACAGATAAGATTCGGTTTGCATTGTGAATGGTAGCTTTCTTAAACTCCGCACCCCATTTCGGAGAACCGGCTGGAACCGGTTGGTATTGAATGGGCCGCAGTCCCGTCTGAGTGAAACGGATATTGGCCCCATGCAGAAACTTCAAATCGCTGTGATCAAAGTTGTCGCCATTAAAGTCGTCCAAGCTGCTGCCCAGAGCACCTGCGCCCATCGCCAGATTGAATTCACGGTCTTCATAGAATGCGCTCGTGCTGGCACCATTCACCTGATAGGCATAGTTTCGGCCGACAGAGCCTGTCTCCGAGTCCGGATCATACGGCTTGCCAAGCTTGGACATCAGCAGCAAACGCACATTAGAGAACACATAGCCGGCTAGAATCACAACGTCCGCCGGTTGAATATACTCTTCCCCGGTCGGCGTGTTGACGTAGGTGACACCTGTTGCTTTCGTACCGTTGTGCAGGATTGAAGTCACATTCGAGTGCGTGCGCAGCTCGAACTTTCCGGATGCTTGAGCGACTGGAAGCACCGTGACGACAGGGTCCGCCTTCGCTCCATATTCACAGCCGAACCGTTCGCAGTAGCCGCAATATTGGCAGGCTGCGCGTTCGATGCCATCCGGATTCTTGTAAACCTCCGTTAAGTTTGCAGAAGGAATGACGTAAGGATGGTAACCAAGCTTAGTGGCTGCTTCCTCAAACAGCTTCATTCCCGGTGTCTTTTTCATAGGCGGCGTAGCAAACGGTTTGGACATCGCGCCAATATTCGGGGGTATCGTTTCCTCGCCTGATATCCCTGACATTTGTTCGTACATGACGTAATACGGCTCAAGCTGGTCGTATGTAATTCCCCAATCGCGGATCGTCATGCCAACGGGGATCTTCTTTTTCCCATATCGCTCAACCGTCTTGCTGTAGATTTCAAAATCATATGGCAGAAAACGATAATACTGGCCATTCCAGTGTACGCCAGCGCCGCCAAGACCGTCGCCAAGCAGGAAGGAACCGTAGGTGCGCATCGGCAGTGCTCGCATTTTATAGGTGTTTCGGAAGGTCACCGTTTCTTTGGACAAGTCCTGCATCAGCTCGTAGCGAGCGGCATATCGAAGCTCATCGTGGACATGAAAATAATCCTGCGTCCCTCGCCCCTTCCCTCTCTCGAGCCCGACCACTTGAATGCCGGCTTTGGACAATTCTGCAGCGATAATGCCGCCAACCCAGCCCATTCCGACGATAACGACAGGTACTTTCGGAAGTTTAGTCGCCATATTCCATCACTCCTTAACCTAAATCGAGATGATCATGCAGGCTAAGCGGTTCCATTTTGACGAATTCTTCCTTCTCGATCTCTTTGGAATAGCTCATTTGATTGCCCGGATAGTTTCTCATTTTCCACCCTTGCATGTTCTTGTTGCCGCCATAGAGCGGATCGGAATAGATCCCTTCGATCGTCAGATTCTGAAACATCGAGAAGAAGGTCGAAGCCGGGACTCCCTTCAAATGCACTTCGTCTTTCTCAAACGCAGTTAGAACCGCATCTTGCTCTTCGGGGGCAATGTCCACGAACTGCTTCTGATACTTAGAGTTGCTGTACAAATTGAGCGAGTCGATGCCAAGGGCCATGAGCTCCTTGCGCTTGAAAGTAAGCTGGTAGCCTTGCGAGGCTTCCGCTTTATAGAACGGTGGCGACATATAATCGCGCGAGTTGGTTCCGAAAGCACTGGCCATTTGGTGGTCGATGAAGAAAGCAGCGCCTAACTCTTTGGCTCCCGGCCCCAGATCGTCCTTCGGAAAAATCCGTTCGGCCGCCGCTTCTGCAGTCAGAAACTGATCTTGCGAGAAGAACATCAGCGCTTGATTGTAATCTTTCGTTTCGGTCGGAGTCGGCGCCGGTGCAGCGGGTTCTTCGTCCTTCGTGGTTTGCTTCACGCTCGAGCCGATTAATCCGCCTATTACACCTCCTAGGACAACGCCTCCCAGAGCGGTACCGGAATATTTTAGAAACCTTCGTCTGGATTCATCTTGTGGCTGTTTCGAATCCGTTGCCATCATGATCTCTCCTTCTATTTCACTTCAGCTAAGTAGGCTTTAGTATTTTCCACTTCATGAATAAACATCCAATTATTTATTAAAGTGCCGATTTGGCGTTTGGGCGGCATATGGTTATAAGGAGCAGGTTAACTCGAAGTCACGATTGGAGATGAAAAAGCAATGAATGCCGCAAAAGCTTTACGGATGCTGATGTTCGGATTCTTGATTGCTGTACTCGCGATTGGGCTGTTACCTTTCCTTGTCATTTACAATTGGAGTGAGCTGTATGGTTTGTCCGAAGTCGATAATTCGTACTCTCCGTTGACTTTCTTGCAGAAATACATGAAGTGACACAGAACCCGAAGAAGGCTGTCTCCAAAGTCGCTTACCGCGCTTTTGGGACAGCCTTTGATAGGTTACTG
The DNA here is from genome assembly GCF_059383735.1 of Paenibacillus sp. N22P23. NCBI lineage: Bacteria > Bacillati > Bacillota > Bacilli > Caryophanales > Paenibacillaceae > Paenibacillus > Paenibacillus sp. N22P23. The sequence goes on along the minus strand of NZ_JBXENT010000001.1, from coordinate 801,922 downwards.
ATTACAGTTCGTTTGACAACACCACCTCATAATCGTATACAGTAACAATATCAGGCATGTACAAGAACAGGAGTGGATCATAGTGAGTGCTCAGAACCAAGTTGTGCTCGTCACTGGCGCAGGGAGCGGAATTGGCAGAAGCGTGGCTGCTGCGTATGCGCGGGAAGCGGCAACCGTCATACTCGTCGACAAAAATGCCGAGGCGCTTGAAGGAACTACGGAGCTTATTGTGGCGGAGGGACTTAACCGGCCGATTAATCGCGTGGTGGATTTAAGCGAGCCTTCTCACATAGAAGCCTGCTTCTCAGAAGTAGCGGAAAGTGTGGGACAGCTTGATGTACTCATCAATAATGCCGGTTTCGGGATATGGAAATCGGTCTATGAGCTTACGGTTGAGGAATGGGATCGTGTGGTTAATACCAATCTACGCGGCACATTTGTATGCGCACGTGAAGCAGCGAAATTAATGAAGGCTGGCAGCAGTGGTGGAGCCATCGTGAATATCGCATCCACGCGAGCGGTCATGTCCGAGCCTAACTCGGAAGCTTATGCCTCGTCCAAAGGCGGGATTCTCTCGCTGACGCATGCACTTGCGGTCTCGCTGGGTCCAGATCGGATACGTGTTAACGCGATCAGTCCCGGTTGGATCGAAACAGGGGATTACGATAAACTTCGGCCGGAGGATCATCTCCAGCATCCGTCACAGCGGGTCGGCAAACCGGATGACATCGCCAGAGCCTGTCTGTATTTAACAGATCCCAGCAACGATTTCGTGACGGGTACGAATATCGTGATCGATGGCGGAATGACACGTAAAATGATTTATCTCGAATAGAGAGTAGTTATCCGCCCCAAAGATCATCCTTTGTTTCTCTTGAGATACATAATGTAATGAGCCACCAAACGGTAATTCCCAGACAGATATAGTGCATCGTATCGGCATGAAAAAACACTGAGTACAGAATCCAGCATACACTTCCAACGGCGAACCAGAACCAAGAGCTCATAATGAAAAACAACACACCCATTCCCGCAAGCATTTCGAGAATCCCTTCCCAAATTTCCTCCATACTCCAGCCTCCCTTTAGTTGCTTATATAGTTACTATATGAGGAGAAAGCGGCTTTCGATCATTTTGTGTATGGGAAATAAATCCAGTTCGACCCCCGACTTTGAGTAGTCGGGGGCTGTTTGCAAGAGTTGAACGGCTGCGCTCGGTGAACCAATCGCAGCCAAGGTGAGGGCTGAAGAGTGTATAGCCTAAAACGGATGGGTAATGTCGGAAGCTGATAGCGGATATGCCGCTATCAGCGATCAAACTAACCTATCTCTAGCGTCGAAAGCGGCTATACCGCTCTCAGTACTGTGAACCCGACAAACGTGGCACTGAATCGCCCCGTATCTTCACTGATAGCGGATATGCCGCTATCAGCGATCAAACTAACTAATCTCTGACATCGAAAGCGGCTATACCGCTCTCAGTTCTGTGAACCCGACAAACGTGGCACTGAATCGCCCCGTATCATCACTGATAGCGGATATGCCGCTATCAGCGATCAAACTAACCTATCTCTAGCGTCGAAAGCGGCTATACCGCTCTCAGTTCTTCGAACCCGACAAACGTGGCACTAAATCGCCCAGTATCTTCACTGATAGCGGATATGCCGCTATCAGCGATCAAACTAACCAATCTATGGCATCGAAAGCGGCTATACCGCTCTCAGTTCTTCGAACCCGACAAACGTGGCACTAAATCGCCCCGCATCCTCACTGATAGCGGATATGCCGCTATCAGATGATAATCATTGCGGAAAAGAGGAACGAGAGCGGATATCCCGCTCTCGTATTTCAACCATAGTCGAAAGTAGACTTTCGGGAGGCTGGTATGTACTGAGACGGATTATCCGACTCTTAGGAGGTTTTGCTGATGAGAGTAGGGTTATCCGACTCTCACCATCCGGCGCAGAGGCAATTGGGTTAGTTTGTTCGCTGAGAGTTCGATTCCGCGACTCTCAGCTTCTTTTCTCCGTGTTTTCGGCGGTGAGAGTTCATATTTGAGACTCTCACCATCCGGCGCGAGGCCATTTGGATTAGTTTGTTCGCTGAAAGTTTGATTTCGTGACTCTCAGCTTCTTTTCTCCGTGTTTTCGGGGGTGAGAGTTCATTTTTGACACTCTCACCATCCGGCGCAGAGGCAATTGGGTTAGTTTGTTCGCTGAGAGTTCGATTCCGCGACTCTCAGCTTCTTTTCTCCGTGATTTCGGCGGTGAGAGTTCATTTTTGAGACTATCACCATCCGACGCGAGGGGCATTGGATTAGTTTGTTCGGAGGAGAGTCAGACTTCCCGTTTCTCAAAAAAAGAGAGCGGATATACCGCTCTCTACATCAAACATGTTTAACTCAATGACACTAACATCTGTTCCAGAACACGAACACCTTCTATTTCTGCATCTTTCGCATCTTGCAGCAGCTGGATCGCGCGAGCAGCAGTCGCCTCTTGATTGGGCTCGCCTCCTTGCGGGAAAGGGCACATACTCACTAGAGCACCAAGTCGCTCTGCTACGATTCGATAATGCGCGGCCGCTTCAGATGCGAGCTGGCGCAACTGTAACGAATTCATATCATTCACTTCCGGCTGGTCTGCCGCCAGTTCCTCCAGAAATTTCACGGCAAATTCACGCGCATCCCAAACTTTTACCGTATTTACGCTGTTCCCAAACGGTTCAACTGTCCGGTTCGAGAACGCTTTGATCCAGGCATCATAAGCGGCAATACCATTGCGATGCTTCGATTTTTCTAGTCCTGGCAAAGTCTCCTTCGCATGCCGAACAGCAAGTTCAAGTGCCCCTTTCAACATAGTTCTCCGATTGACAGGGCGATAACCCGTAATACCAAGCACATATAGCTCGGTTACTTCGCCTCGACCGAGTTTCTCATAAGGCAGTTCGCCGTCTTGACGAACATCTCTGCACTGGAATACGCGCCGATTATCGTCATACCCATAAATGACGCCCCACTCCGGTATGAAGAGATCCCAGCTAAGCGCAGGAATGCCGCGGTCTATCGCCTGCTGTACAAGCGCAATCCCTTCCTCAAGCTCTTCAGGTGTCGGAGGATTATTCGTTTGTTTGCCTGCATATTGAACCGAGAATCCGAGATTGTTCAGCGCTTCTTCATGATGCAGCTTCCAATCGAAGTGTGAATAGCTCCCCACTTCCACGGCTTCTGGATCGATAATGATCTTAAACGCATGTGCGGTGTAGCCCATCACTTCTACCAAAGACATGCCCGTTAATTCCGAATATTGTATCATGCTGTGCAGTGCCGTCGTATCCGTATTATGGCTCCAGTTGTACTCGGTTTTCGCTATCGTTTCCATTGTTATCAATCCCTCCATGTAGTTTGATACTGTGGTGGAGCGAGCAGTTTAACTGCCGGCTTTCCTAACTTCCTGCGTCCGTCGACGTACATGCTGATTTGATTGCGAATTCGCTCTTGCTGCAGCTTCTGCTTCGCTCTTGAAATGCTGTTGTACACATTGGCAACCGCCGTGTTCATCAAGGAAGCGATATGCTGCGGCGGCAGCTGATCAAAGAAATAAGCTTCGAAGATTCGTTTCTCCCGACTGGTTAAGCAGTGCATCAAGCCGCGAATACCATCGACTAAATCTTTGCGCAGCAAAGCAGCAGAAGGATCATTCGCCTGCTTCGCTTCATCAAGCGCAAGCTTACTGAGACGGAACAGCACATGGTCAATGTTATACGGATCGTCCAAGGTAGCGACTGCCCCCTCGACCGAAGCAAACTCCGCATTGCTCCAGCTTGTGAATGGCCGCTCCTTTCGATGTGGCCCTCCTCGGCGCAGCTTCATGTTGGCTTCATTACGCACGATGGTCTTCAGCCAAGGGGCGAACCGGTTGCTGTCCACGAGCGATCCTAGATGAAGAAATGCGCGTACGAGCGCTTCCTGCACCACATCTTCCGCAAGATGGTGGTCCTGCGTTAAGGAGTACGCCAGATTGAATGCTTTGGCCCGGCTTCTTCGGACAAGTTCCCCGAAAGCATCCGGGTCTCCTGTTCTAGCCAAGGCTACCAGCTCCGCTTCCCCAGCTGGTCCTTTCTCATCCTTTTGCTCCGGATCAGCATGCGCAGAAACCAACAATTCACTACCTCCTTTCATCAACCTATATCTATGGATGCCAGCCGAGGCTGCAATCTATCTGAATGGTTAAAAAAATTTGCAACAAATCCCGTTGTACTCTGTACTCTAATTCCTCGCAGCAAAGCTGAAACCTGTTTACCCACAAAAAAAACCGCCAAAATGGCGGTTTTTCATCCCAAAATTCCTTATTCAACGTTCGGCGCTGCTTCATCCAGCCAGCTCTCAATGCTGCCGATTACGGAAGCTACGCAGCCATCTTCAAACGGGGAGTTCAAACCGGCAACCTTCACCAGCTCCGTAAACGACAAGCTTCCGCCTTGGCGGCATAGATGCAAGTAATCTGCCCATGCTTCCGGACGCGCCTCATGCATCTTCTTCCAGAATTGGAACGCGCAGATCTGTGCCAGCGTGTAGTCGATATAGTAGAACGGCGTGCTGAAAATGTGACCCTGTTTATGCCAAAATCCACCTTGCTCCAGATACGTATTGTTCGCGTAGTTGCGATGCGGCAAGTATTTACGTTCGATTTGGCGCCATGCTTGCTTACGCTCTGCAGGTGTTGCATCCGGGTTCTCATAGATGAAATGCTGGAACTCATCCACCGTTACGCCATATGGGATAAAGATCAAACTGCTAGCTAAATGATCGAACCGGTATTTGTCCGCCTCATCCTCGAAGAAGAGATCCATCCACGGCCACGTAAAGAACTCCATGCTCATCGAGTGAATTTCGCAAGCCTCATAGGTCGGGAAACCGTACTCCGGCACCGCGAAGTCTCTGCTTTCATAGACCTGGAAGGCATGGCCGGCTTCGTGCGTCAGTACGTCAATATCACCCGAAGTTCCATTAAAGTTCGAGAAAATATAAGGCGCTCTGTATTTGCTGATATACGTGCAATAACCGCCGCTTTGCTTGCCTTTCTTAGCCACCAGATCCATCAGATCGTTTTCCTGCATGAAACGGAAGAACACGTCGGTTTCCGGTGACAGCTCCGCATACATCTTCTCGCCGTTCTTTACAATCCATTCCGGATTGCCTTTAGGTGCCGCATTACCGGACTTGAACACGAAATTCTCGTCGTAGTACAGCAATTCATCGACTTCGATGCGATTCTGCTGCGCTGCTTTAAGCTTCGAGGCAACCGGCACGATATATTGAAGCACCTGTTTACGGAAGTTCGCAACCATCTCCGCGTTATAATCCGTGCGGCTCATTCGCGCATAACCGAGCTCTACATAATTGGTAAAACCAAGCTTCTTCGCGATCTTCGTACGCACCTTCACGAGATCATCGTAAATGCGATCGAATGTGGCTTCGTTCTCTGCCATGAAGCCAGAAGATGCTTCCATAGCTCGTCTGCGCATATCGCGATCCTTGGATTGCTGAAACGGCCCTAGTTGGGATAATGTCCGTTCTTCTCCTTCGAACTGGATTTTGGCAGAGGCAATCAGCTTCGAGTATTCGGTCGTCAGCTTATTTTCTTGCTGCAGATCCTCAATGACCTCCGGGCTGAATGTCTTGAGCGACAGCTCGGCCAATTGAAACAGCTGACGGCCCCATTTCTGCTCCAGCTCCGTTCTGAATTTGGAACCCACGAGTGCGCGATAGTAATCCGTTATGTATTCTTGCACAATCGGGCCGCTTTCGTCGAAGAAATCTTGCTCGGCTTTATAAAACTCGTCATTCGTATCAATGGAGTGGCGGATGCTCGCGATTTGCGCTTGCGAATCGAATTCGCTGCGAAGTTGGTTTAGCTGTGTCATGGCAAGGTCTTGATCGTCATAGGTTTGCGCGGATAGGAACGATTCCAATTGCGACTTAAACTTCTGTTCAAACTCTTTAACATCCGGGCGTTCGTACCGGTACTCGCTAAATTTCATGAATACGCACCTAACCTTTCGTAACGGAAATGAATAGAATAATGCAACAATGCATGCAAGCGTTACCAGCATGACCTCCCAATTATAGCCTAAACGCATCCATACCAAAAGAGGCCGTTTGGGGCTCGCCCCTCGCAGCCCCCTACAGCAATTCAATTTGTATTTTCCTCACGGAAGCGTCCGATGATATCCATCACGTACTTATACATGACAGAAGCACCGCCTAAGAAGAAGAGCACGATAAGCGTGTACTCGGTCGGGTCGATGGAAACCATCGAAAGCAGGAAATTCAGAGGAAGTACATAGAAGACAATGTCTTTCAAATAGCCGAGAAATGTTGTATCGAAAGTCCCTTTCCAGAACGATTTGGAAAAGGCTATAACAAAATCAATGATCATCAGGGCAAATACGGCCCACATCGTGTAGGTCACCCAAGCTGCAAGTGTAAATGTCATTTTTCATCACCACCTTCCTACACAGTATGCTAGGTTGCTTTCTGGGTGATGATTATTCGCTGTGGTGCATAACTTTTGTGTATAGCGTGTGATTTGTTGGAGATTATCGTGGCATGCATGGAGGCGAGCGAACGATGTCCGATCGGAACAGCTTCGTGTCCGACTATTTTGAGAAGATTTTAAACACGATAGATGTGGGTGTGCATTTCATTGATCAAGAAGGCAATACCGTCTTCTACAACGATAAAATGGCTGAAATCGATGGGCTGGACCGGGAGCAAGTGCTCGGGAAAAATATTTTGCACCTCTACCCTTCCCTCACGCAAGAAACGAGCACGCTTGAGAAGGTGCTTCAAACCGGACAACAGCTGCCCGCCCATATTCAAACCTATTTCAATGTGACGGGTAAACGCATTATGACCATTAACAGCACGTATCCGCTCTACGACAACGGCAAAATGATCGGCGCACTGGAAGTCGCGAAAGATATTACGAGCATTGTGCAGCTGCATGATCAGATTCTCGACCTTCGGCATCAGCTCTATCAGTCCAAGCAGAAGGAAAACAAGAATAAAGGTACAGCCAGGTACGAGTTCAGTGATCTCATTGGTCGAACCAAACCGTTTCAAGATGCATTGGCTCTTGCGAAAAAAACATCGCGTACCGTATCCCCGGTCATGATTTGCGGACCGACCGGTACTGGCAAGGAATTGTTCGCACAAAGCATTCATAATGCCGGAGCGAGGCGGAATCGTCCTTTTATAGCACAGAATTGCGCTGCTGTTCCGGCCGATCTGTTGGAAGGCATTATGTTCGGTACGGCAAGGGGCGCGTTTACCGGTGCTGTCGACCGGGCGGGTCTGTTCGAGCAAGCTAGCGGCGGCACATTATTCCTGGATGAGCTGAGCAGTCTGGATGTCTATTTACAAGCAAAACTGCTGCGGGTGCTGCAAGACGGCATGGTTAGGCGAATTGGCGGGACCAACGAGCAGCAGGCAGATGTTCGCATCATTACCGCCATGAATATGGACCCGGCGCAGGCGCTCGAAGAAGGGCTGCTGCGATATGATTTATTTTATCGGCTGAGTGTGGTGAAGATTGAGCTTCCCCCTTTGCAGCAACGGGAAGAAGATATTCCACTGCTGGTGAACCATTTTATCGAGAAGCTAAATCCGGTGTTTGGACTTCAAATCCGAAGCATCTCACCTGATGCACTGCGCCTTTTGACTGCCTATAACTGGCCGGGCAATGTTCGTGAGCTGGGTCATGCGATTGAATCTGCCTTTAATATGGTGGAAATCGATGAGGAAACAATCGAAGTACGACATTTACCTGCCGGACTGATTGTGGATCGGGTCGTCGCTGAAGCGGAAAGCGGTGGTATCGATCGACTGCCGGAGCGTATGAAGCAGATGGAGCGAGAGGCGATTGCGATAGCTTTTCAGAAGAATGGCTTCAACATTAGTCAAACGGCGCAGGAACTCGGTATGAAGCGTCAAGCTCTGCAATATAAGCTGAACAGGTATGGGATCACGAAGAAACCATGAAGGGATAGATGGCAAGGTGATAGGCTGGCGAGTTGGCTTCTGCTTATAGGCAGAGGCCTTTTTGTTGTGGAATGTGCTCCGAATGGCATTGTTGGCATGTTTCTTGCACCAATAAGGGTGAGTAGCAAATATCCGTGGAGGTGCGCCAATCATGAGCATGTCAAACGATGGTAGGACGGACAAGGTGCCCCTAAGCAGCAAGAGGCACTGGAAGCAAGTAGCGTTGTGGAAAGATGTGACTGATGAACAATGGAATGACTGGCTCTGGCAGCTCACCCATACGATTAAGACATTGGATGAGCTGAAGCAAGTGGTCAATTTGACGCCCGATGAAGAGGCAGGTGTGCTCATTTCGACGCAAACGATCCCGCTCAACATTACGCCTTACTATGCCTCCCTTATGCATCCGGACGATCCGCGCTGCCCGATTCGGCTGCAATCGGTTCCGATTTCCGCGGAGCTGCTGAAGACGAAATATGATCTCGAGGATCCGCTCTATGAAGACGAAGATTCACCAACCCCTGGATTAACCCATCGTTACCCGGATCGTGTCCTCTTCCTCGTGACGAACCAATGCTCGATGTATTGCCGTTATTGTACGCGCCGCCGTTTCTCCGGCCAAGTGGGCATGGGCGTGCCGAAGAAACAGATGGACGATGCCATCGCTTATATCCGCAATACGCCGGAGGTTCGGGATGTGCTGTTATCCGGTGGGGATGGTTTGTTGATCAATGATACGATTCTCGAATATATATTGAAAAACTTGCGCGAGATTCCCCATGTGGAGATCATTCGGATCGGCACGCGGGCACCGGTCGTATTCCCGCAGCGGATTACAGAGAACCTGTGCACGATGCTTCGTAAATATCATCCGATTTGGCTGAATACGCATTTCAATCATCCGCTGGAAATTACAGATGAGGCCAAGAAGGCATGCGCGATGTTAGCTGATGCTGGGGTGCCGCTCGGCAATCAATCGGTTATCCTCGCAGGGATTAACGACAGTACCCATATTATGAAAAAGCTCATGCATGAGTTGGTCAAAATCCGCGTGCGGCCTTACTATATCTATCAGTGTGACTTATCTGAAGGGATCGGCCACTTCCGGGCGCCCGTTTCCAAAGGGCTGGAGATTATTGAAGCGCTGCGCGGCCATACCAGCGGGTATGCTGTGCCTACTTTCGTCGTCGATGCTCCCGGTGGAGGCGGTAAAATTGCGCTGCAGCCGAACTATCTCATCTCGCAAAGTCAAGATAAAGTGATTCTGCGCAACTATGAAGGCGTCATCGTCGGTTATCCTGAGCCTACCAATTATGTGTCCGGCCGTGCAGATGAATATTTTAACGAAATCTATGGCATTGAGAAGCAGCCGCCCAGCACAGGCATCATCTCGCTCATCAAAGATGAAAATTTCAATTTGGTGCCAGAAAATTTGCGCCGCATCGGGAGACGCAAACTATACGAGCAGGCGGCCGACCACCACTCGCTCAAGGATAAACGCGAGAAGCGCGACGAGATGAAGCAAAAGCTTATGCGGGCGAGGCAGCAGGATCAGTCGGCTGGCGAAGGCGCGAAGCAGCAGGCAGCGCCAGCTAGCGGGGATGGCGCGCCGGAGCAAGCGGCGGCGCCGAAGGGCGAGCCCGAGGGCTCGAGCGAGTAAGCTAGGCGTTGATAGGCGAGTCTGAGGGCATGAGCGAGTACGCGCGGCGGCGAGCTCGGGCGATGGTGCGCAGGTGCGCGAGCCTGGGGGATCGAGCGAGTACGCGCGGCGGCGAGCACGGGCGATGGTGCGTAGGTGCGCGAGCCTGGGGGATCGAGCGAGTACGCGCGGCGGCGAGCTCGGGCGATGGTGCGTAGGTGCGCGAGCCAGGGGGATCGAGCGGTACGCGCGGCGGCGAGCACGGGCGAAGGTGCGTAGGTGCGCGAGCCTGAGAGATCGAGCGGTACGCGCGGCGGCGAGCTCGGGCGATGGTGCGTAGGTGCGCGAGCCTGGGGGCACGAGCGAGTACGCGCGGCGGCGAGCTCGGGCGATGGTGCGTAGGTGCGCGAGCCAGGGGGATCGAGCGAGTACGCGCGGCGGCGAGCTCGGGCGATGGTGCGTAGGTGCGCGAGCCTGTGGGATCCGAGCTCGGGCGACCGTTGGCGAAGACGTAAAGTGTGCGAGTTCATGTTCGTGAGCGTGTAACTACGTCGGCAGGCTATGGTGCGTAAGACGCGAATCACAAGTAGAACGCAACCATCAGTCATCGAACAGCTCTAAAAAAGCCGCCTCATTATGCGCGATACGCAATTGAGGCGGCCTTTGTTATGCTAATTTAGCGGCGTTCGCCATATGCAAAACTCTAACGAATCACAGAGGCCTTATTTGGCCCTTTTGACTCCATTTGAAACGCTAACGAATCCTACAGGTCTTATTGGCTGTCAAAATGTCCATTTGCACTCCAATTCCTTTAAATAAGCCTTCTACGATTCGTTAGAATTAATTAAGAGCAGTTTTCGCATGAATAAGGCTCTCACGATTCGTTAGAGCTTTTTTTCCTTCATCGGTGACCATTTCCGCTCGAAAATCTAGTGCCGATTAGTTTCTGATACGGTCTTTTAGTAGTGTTTCTGTTTCTGTTTCTGCTTCTGCTTCTGCTTCTGCTTCTACTTCTGCTTCAACTTTCATTCCTACGCCTGCTTCCACGACCACTCCTACCGGTTCCGCCCCTACACTCACTCCCGCTACCGTTTCCGCAGCTTCCGCTCCAACTTCAACCTCAACCTCTACCGCTACTTCATTCTCCTCGTAGCAGCCAGACACACTCCCAACTACACCCTCACCATCGCCGGCACCATCAACCTCAACCCCGCACCACTCCGCTAACGTGAGCGCGATAATCTCCGCTGCTTCGAACATGTCATCGAGCTCGATATGCTCATTTGGGTAGTGGGCCATCTGCGTCAGGCCGGGACCGAATACAATACAAGGCGTATCGGCCAGAACTGTCAGCAGGCCTCCATCTGTGCCCCACGGCGAAGCCTCCAATACCGCCGGATTATTCGTCACCGACGTGTATTGCTCCGCCACGATCCGAACCAATTCATGTGCCGGATCCACGCTTCCCGGCACCCACCTTGCACCGAACCATTCCAGTACCGGCGGCGCTGTGCGAAACCAATCGTCCTTCTCCTCGAGCAGCTCCAGCCAATTAGCCATTTGTTCCTTGGCATGCTCAAGCGACTCCTCCGGCGCTACACCCATGCGTCCTTCCAACGTGACCGTATCAGGCACGGAGGATGGCCAATTGCCTCCCTGAATCGTGCCGATATTGATCGGAATCGGAATTGGATTATCCGCAAATAATGGATCGTGAATCCCCGCATTGCGCACCTGCTCAAGCTCCAGTACATGAGCGACCACAAGCATGCTTTTCTCAATCGCGCTGACACCTTCGTATCTTGTTCCCCCATGCGCCGCCCGGCCCTTCACCACAATGCGGAACCACATGGACCCCTGCTGCTTTGGAAAGATGCGCATATTGGTCGGCTCCGGAATCAAAGCCGCATCCGCTTTATAACCTTTCATGATCATCGCGAGCGTCCCGGCTCCTCCGCTTTCTTCCTCGATGACGCTTTGAAAGATCACATCTCCCTTCAGCGTAATACCTAAGCTCCTAATCGCTTGTATCGCAAGCAACAACGAAACATTGCCGCCCTTCATATCCGAAGCACCGCGCCCATACAGCTTCCCATCCACCACTTCGCCGCTGTAAGGCTGACTGCGCCACTGCGATCGATCACCTTCCGGCACCACATCCATATGACCGTTTAAAATGATCGATCGGCCGCCTCCACTCCCCCGCATGATGCCCACGACATTGGGACTGCCTGCGAAACTCGATCTCGGCGAATAGAAATAAGGATGCTTTTCCAGTAGGGCACCATCGGGCTCCCACAGATCCACATCCAATTTCATCTCGAATAATTTGCCCGCAACGAGCAATTGCGCTTCCTGTTCATTGCCTTGCGTACTGGCGATTCGGACCAAGCATTGCAGCAATCCAATGCCTTCCTCGCGGTGCTGCAGCATCCATTCATGGAGTTGCGCCTTCAGGTTCATGCTGTCCGCCTCCTTCATCGGCTACGTGATGTAATCAACCTTATCGGGTATGAGGAGCGTGGCCTCGGTACAGTTGATTACGTCCTCAATCGTGAAAGGAGACATCACTTCCTTCAGCACAAGTCCTTCATCCGTAACTTCCATAACCGCCATTTCGGTAATGATGAAATCGACACAACGCTGGGCAGTGAGCGGCAGCTCGCACTGCTTCTTGATCTTCGACTTGCCGTCGCGATTCACATGATTCATCACGACAACGACGCGTTTGGCTTTCTGCGCCAGCTCCATCGCACCGCCGATTCCCGCCGTCCGTTTACCGGGTACGATCCAATTGGCCAAATCCCCCTGCTCGCTGACCTCCAGCGCCCCGAGCACCGTCATATCGATACAACCGCGACGAATCATGGCAAAAGCGATCGCACTATCGCAATAAGAAGCGCAGATAGCAAGCGTTACCGGGTAACCGCCTGCATTGCAAAGAAACCCGTCTTCCTCGCCTGGCACAGGCGTTGGACCCGTTCCTAAGATACCGTTCTCCGCATGGAAAGTCACATGGATGCCTTCCGGAATAAAATCAGCCACTCTCGTCGGAATGCCGATCCCTAAATTAACGACCATGCCATCCTTTATTTCACGGGCGGCTCGCCTAGCGATCCGGTCGCGGCTTGTTTCTCCCACACCCATTGCCAGTTCACTCCTTTCCCTGCAACGACCGCATCTACGAAGATTCCCGGTGTCACAATACTCTCGGGATCCAGATCGCCTATTGGAACGATCTCATCCGCCTCCGCAATCGTCCGCGTGCCAGCCATAGCAACAAGCGGATTGAAGTTACGGCCACTCTTGTCGTAGATCAAGTTGCCATATTCGTCAGCCTTCAAGGCATGAACGATAGCCACATCTGCTGTGAGCGCCGGTTCGACCAGATACGTTTTGCCGTCAACCACGACCTTTTCCTTGCCTATTTCCAAAGTCGTGCCAATCCCTACATCGACAAGAATACCGCCCAGCCCAACGCCGCCTGCCCTGATCTTCTCAGCTAACGTGCCTTGCGGATAGAAAACCACTTCCATCCGACCATCCTCCATCATGCGACCGGCATTGGGATTGGAGCCGATATGCGAGGTGATCACTTTCCGAACACGGCCTTCCGTGACCAAGCGACCGATGCCAATCCACGGGAAACCGGTATCGTTCCCGATCAGCGTGATGTCCCTTACACCTTTATCTAGAAGCGCATCAACAAGTGTCGGAGGCGTCCCGATACCGCCGAATCCGCCGTACATAAGCGTACAGCCATCTACAATCCATTGAAGCGCATCATCGATCGCGATCGTCTTCCGTTTCGTCATCCGGCCATGACCTCCCCCATCACTTCAACAATCGTCTCTTCAAGCAGAGTGGCCAGCAGGTCCATTTCTTCCATTGAGATCACTAACGGCGGTGCGATGATGACGGCATCTCCCTCTCCATTCACGCCTCCGGCCGCAGGGTAAATGAGCAGCCCTTTGCTCTGGGCACGCTCTACAATCCGAGTCGTTACGCCGAGCGCAGCTGGAAAAACCCCCTTGCTCGCCCGATCGGCGACAAACTCCAGCCCAAGCAGCAGCCCTTTGCCCCGGACATCGCCAATAATGGCGCAGTTAGCCGCGATTCTCTCCAACGCTTGCAGCAGATAATTGCCTTTCTCCTCGGCGGCAGCCACAAGCTGCTTGGCATCGATGTAATCGAGAACGGCCAGCGCTGTAGCCGCTGACAACGGATTTGCACTAAAGGTATGGCCCGACATGACAATCTTAGAGCCGGCCAGAATGGGCTCCATGATCCGGTCCTTCACCAAGGTGGCCGCGATCGGCGTATACCCCGCACTAAGCCCTTTACCGAGGGCGATCAAATCCGGCTCAACGCCCCAATGCTCCATACCGAACATCGCTCCCGTGCGGGCAATGCCGGTCATGACCTCATCGGCGATGAACAGGATTTCGTATTTCTCGCAGATGCCTTTGATCCGCTCGTAGTAGCCGTCCGGCGGGACGACGGCTCCTCCGGCCGCTCCAATAATCGGCTCCGCGATGAATGCCGCTATATGTTCAGCGCCGATCCGCTTAATATTCGTTTCTAAGTCATCTGCGCACGATTGCCCGCATTTCGACGCCGAGAGGTGGTAGGGACACCGATAGCAATACGGTGCTGCTACTACTGGCAGCTCCTCAAGCAGCGGAATAAAACGTCGCCTCCTTGTGACATGACCAGACATCGACAAGGCTCCAAGTGTTATGCCATGGTAGCTCATCCGCCTTGAGATCACTTTATTTTTGCCGAATCGACCTCGCTCCTGCCAATATTGAATCGCAATCTTCATTGCAGTCTCCGTTGCCTCGGAGCCGCTGTTCACGAAGAAGGACCAGTAATCCTGGCCCGGTGCTAAATCACTGAGCCGCTTCGCAAGCTGTTCCGCTGGTTCACTCGTAAATTGGGACCGATAGACGAAAGAAACCTTCTGCGCTTGAGCCAGCATCGCATCGATCACCTCTTGCACGCCATGTCCGATCCCTGCTGTTACAGCGCCTGACGAGGCGTCCAAGTATGCTTTTCCATGCTCGTCGTACAGAAATACGCCCTTGCCATAGTCAATCTTCGGATATTGGGTACTAAGCAGCGGCTTGATCAAATGCTCCCGCGTCAATCGCTTCCCCTCCAATCGGCCTATCTTCTTGCCCAATTTGAAGCAATTTTGGTGCCAACTCGAGCTAATAACCTACGATTTCACCAATCTGGCATTGAATTTGCATCCAATCCATGTAGAATAACGGAAACGGGATTGGAGGATCAGTCTTCATGGAATCGAAGCCGAACAACAAGCAGTATTACGCAATGGAAACCGAACAGGGAAGGAATTTCACCCTTCTACTATGCAGAGATGAATTCAACAAACGGCTGCGGGTCGATGATTACAGTTACGAGGGTAATGTGGATTCACTTTGCAAACGCCTCGCGGATTTAATGGGAAACCCCCAGTTTACGAAGCTGTTTATTAAGACGCGGGAACAAGATATGCGATCCTTTATGGCCCGGGGCTATATGCTGGAAGGGATTTATAAGGGGTATTACGATGGGCAAGATGCGTATTGTATGGCCAAATACACCGACCTCACCAGACGCTCGAGCGATCACTGGATCGAAGAGGATCTGATTCTGGAGCAAGTGCTCGCACTACAACCGAAGCAAGAGAGAGAACCACTGCCTGATTCGTTCTCCATGCGCAGTGCTTCAGTCCAGGATGCGCAGGAGCTGGCCTCCCTGTATGGACAGATTTTTCAAACCTATCCCATTCCGATGAATGATCCCGCCTATGTGGCACATGTCATGGAAGAAGGTACAGTGTTTTATGTCGTGGAGCATGAGGGCCGAATCATCAGCGCTGCCTCTGCCGAAATCAACAATACCTATCGCAACGCGGAACTCACGGACTGCCTGACGCTGCCCGCCTATCGCGGACATGGTTTGATGCGACAGCTGCTTCAAGCGCTGGAAGAGGATCTGCAGCTGCGAAATATCCACTGTGCTTATTCGCTCTCACGCGCGTTGTCCTTCGGCATGAATGCTGCCTTATTTCAATTAGGCTATGACTATCATGGCCGTCTGACGAAGAACTGCGATATCTACGATAAGTTCGAGGATATGAATTTATGGTGCAAAATACTACCGGAGCACTAATCACAACCCTTGTTCGTACGTTTGCGTTTGAAGGAGGAGGCAATGCCAAGCTCCTCCCGATACTTGGCAACGGTTCGCCGGGAGATAGGAATGCCTTCCACTTCTAACATAGACGCTAACTTTTGGTCGGAATACGGTACACCGCCCGTTTCCTGCTCTACCAGTTCACGAAGCTTCGCCTTCACACTCTCCGTTGTAGACGCATCTTCCTGACCGCTGTTGAAGCCGGACGGGAAGAAGTAACCAAGCTCGAAAGTGCCCCATGGCGTCTGCGCGTATTTGCCTGCGACCGCTCGGCTGACCGTCGATTCATGCAGGCCGACGTTATCCGCGATTTGCCTGAGCACCATCGGTTTCAGGTGGCTGGCGCCTCCTCGAAAGAATCCAGACTGTTCTTCCACAATCGCCCTCGTCACTCGCAATAGCGTCAGTCTGCGCTGCTCCAAACACTTGAGCAGGAAAGAAGCGGCACTTCGTTTAGCCATGAAATAGCGGCTAGATTCATCCGATTTTCCCGCCTCCCTCGCGAGCCCTTCATACCTTGCGTTCATCGTAAGTCTAGGCGCTGCCGAATCTTGAACGGCCACGACAAACTGATCGCCGACCATGCGAATGAGCACATCCGGGATAATATAATCTGCGTGCTTCGGCTGAAAGGCTGCACCCGGTCTAGGATTCAGCGATTTAATGAATCCGATTGCCGATATGATCTCCTCGTACGAGACATGCAGCAACTTCATTAATTTCTGAATGTGATAATCCGCAACCTCTTCCAGATGTGAGGCAATTAACGCGACAACCAGTGGACTGCTAACCTCCGGTCTTTTCACTTGCAGCAGCAGACATTCTGCCAAATTTCTGGCACCAACCCCTGCGGGCTCCAAGCTTTGCACATAGCTTAACGCTTGCTCGGCCACGTCTAGCCCAATCTGCAGATCACCGGAAATTTGCTCCAGCGGATAGTCCAAATAACCATTCGCATCTAAATTTCCAATGATATAGTCGACCACTTTCTTCATTGAACCCGGCATCTCCGAATCGAAACGCAGCTGTTCGTTCAAGTGTTTCTCCAGTGTCTGCCCCTGTTCTGCTGCGATGTAATCGAGCGGAGCCGCACTTCGCTGACTTCGTGCGAAGTCCATGCTCTGCCTTGCTCCTCCCTGACCATCCCACGCTTCCAGAAACGGATTATCCTCGATTTCTTCCCGAATGAAGTCAAGCAAATCCGATGTCGGCAGCTGCAAAATTTTGATCGCCTGCTGCAGCTGCGGAGACATATGCACATGCGACTTCTGCTGCTGATACATCCCGAACCCGTACCGGGAGGTCATAAGAATCACCTGCTTTGAGGGTGGATTCCTATAGTATATTCGGGATGGGCTAGGTTCGATTAATAATAACCGTTTTGATTTCCGTCATTTCATCGATGGCATATTTTACTCCCTCACGTCCAAGCCCGCTCTCTTTCACACCGCCATACGGCATTTGATCCACCCTGAACGTAGGGATATCGTTAATCATGACACCGCCAACATGCAGCTTCTCCGCGGCATCGAGCGCCGTATGAATATTGTCCGTATAGATCCCGGCATGGAGACCGAATCTGGAATCGTTAATAAGCTCGATCCCTTCCTCCACGTTCCGGATCCGGTTAATAAGTACGATTGGAGCAAATACTTCCTCGCAGCATACTTTGGCCGAACGATCCACCTCCAGAAGCACCGTAGGATGAAGAATCTGAGCGGAAGAAGTACCTCCTCCACATGCAACCACTGCGCCTTGTTGAACCGCTTCATCGATCCATAACAGTGCGCGGCTGACATCGCCTTGCGTTATCATCGCGGATAGATCGGTATCCGGATCAAGCGGATCGCCTACCTTCAGCTTAGACGCTGCCTCACAGAATTGAGCGACAAACTCATCATAACTATCCGAGTGCACATAAATTCGCTGCAGGGAGATACATACCTGACCTTGATAAGAGAACGCACCGACTACGCAGCGCGGAATGATTTTGGACAATTGAACCCCTTTATCGATAAGTAAAGCGGAGTTCGAGCCTAGCTCAAGCGCAACACGCTTCAAGCCGGCACGATTGCGAATGCCGATGCCGACCTTGGGGCTGCCCGTGAACGAGATCGCCTTGACTCTATCGTCCTTCACGATGATATCTCCGATGACGGAACCGGATCCAGTCACCACATTCAGCGCTCCTGCGGGAAGTCCCGCTTCCTCCAGCAATTCGGCCAAGAAGAAAGCAGACAACGGCGTTTGCGATGCCGGCTTAAGCACGATTGTGTTCCCAGACGCAATTGCAGGACCTACTTTATGTGCCACTAGATTCATTGGAAAATTAAACGGGGTTATCGCGCCGATGACGCCGATCGGTTCCTTTATCGTATACGCGATTCGCCTCTCACCGCCAGGAGCAGCATCAAGCGGAATCATTTCACCGCTGAGGCGTTTCGCTTCTTCAGCTGCAAACTTATATGTCTGAATGGTGCGATCCACTTCAGCCCGCGCAGCTTTGAGCGGTTTGGCCGCCTCCGTCGCTATAATACGGGCAGCCTCACCTGCTCGCTCCGTTAGAAGTCGGCTTAATGTCTCCAATATCGTTGCCCGTTTATGAGCGGGCAGCTTCGCCATTGCGCCTCTTGCCTGATAGGCAGCTTCGATTGCCTGCTCCGTCTCCTCTCGGTCAGCGAGCGGAATTTCGGCTAATGCCTCACCCGAGTATGGCGCTGTCAACGTCGTATAGGCCTTGGCCTCCAGCCACTGTCCACCTATATAAAGCTGCTTCTTTATCATCTGCCAAGCCTCCTTTATCTGTTTGCCAGTTCCTGCGAATAAAGCTGTTCCACGATATTACCAATAATGTCCAGCCCTTCTTGCAGCTGTTCATCTGTCATCACAAGCGGCGTCAAGAAACGAATCACATTGCCATAGATGCCCGCACTAAGCAAGATGACACCTGCTTCATACGACGCTTGAATAACTTTCGCGGTAAAATCCTTCAACGGCTTCTTGGACGAGGGGTCTTTAAATTCAACGCCGCACATCGCACCTAAGCCGCGCACCTCTGCAATGACAGGTACACGTTCTTGTAGCACTGTGAAGCAGTCTATGATTTGTTTTCCGATCTCCAGCGCGCGATTACAGAGATTTTCCCTTTGGATCTTCTCAATAACCGCCAGCGCAGCAACGCAGCCAATCGGGCTGCCGCCGTAAGTACCGCCGATTTCACCCGGAGCCGGGGCATCCATAATCTCTGCTCGACCGGTAACTGCGCTTAGTGGGATACCTGCTGCAAGAGATTTGGACATCGTAATCAGATCCGGTTCTATGCCAAAATAACTCGAAGCAAACATCGATCCCGTTCGCCCGAAGCCGGTTTGGATCTCATCACAAATAAACAAGATATCGTTTCTCCTACATATCTCATAGATCCCTTTCACGAATGATACAGGTGGAACGATGAAGCCGCCCTCTCCCTGAACCGGTTCCATAATGACCGCTGCCAGCTCTTCGGGGGCCGCTTCCGTCAACAGAAAATCCTCGAACTGCTCCACACAGAATGTAGCATACTGCTCTTCAGTCATTTCATCTGGTCTGTGCAGGGGATATGGATACATCGCCTTGTAAGTAGCAGGCGCAAAAGGTCCCATACGATATTTGTACGGCCTGACTTTACTGGTGAGCGACATCCCGAGCAGCGTACGCCCATGAAATCCGCGGGTAAACGACACAATCCCGGGCTTCCCAGTAAACTTCCGCGCAATCTTAACTGCGTTCTCTACCGCCTCAGCCCCGCTGTTCAGCAGAATGGTTTTCTTCGAATACTTGCCCGGCGTGATCTCCGCCAGTTTCTCCGCAAGCTGAACATAAGGCTCATACATCGCCACATGGAAGCTGGTGTGGATATATTGTGAAGCTTGTTTCTGCACGGCAACTACAATCTCTGGCGGACAATGCCCGACATTAAGTGTACCGATCGCACCGGCAAAATCAAGGAACACATTCCCGTCCACGTCCGTCACCTGTGCGCCGCTGGCCTGCTGCACAAAGATCGGAGTCGTATTGCCAATGCCGAGCGGTACGTATTGCTTTCGCTTCTCCAGCAGCGCTTTCGCCACTGGACCTGGAAATGGTTCCGAAACCGATACAAAGGCTCTGTGCTTCTTCATTCATCGCGCTCCTTCCGCGCTCCGCGCGCGAAGTGGTTCTTCCTTCTGTATGCTGAATGAGCAATTCCCGTGCCAACCTCTCTGAAATAAGAAAAAGACGCCTCACTTCCTTTGGCGTCTGTTCCTTCATGCTGTAATGTTATCCCCGTGATTCGTTACCGAGGTACACTTATGTTCCTTAACTCCTCGTGCCTGGCGATCACTTGATCCATCACACATCTGAATATAGCTGTCGCATAATTAGCGTTTAGTCCGTGAGCTTCCGACAATTGCACGATTTTGAGAAACTGCTGCGTTTCGCGGCTTGTATCCTGGGCATTCAAATTGTGGTTTGCTTTATAGTTCCCTACTGCTTCCGTCAGTTGGAACCGTTTGGCAAGCAGCGCAACCAGCTCGTTATCAATGACATCAATGTTTTGTCTGAGTTCATCCAATCTAGTAGTCATCTAAAGTCTCTCCTTAGTCGCTTAGCAAACGTCGCAGTTTCGCGCTTTGACGCTTTTTTGCAATAAAGCAATAATAGCTACTAGATTACCACAATTTGAATCGTTATGTAAGTGTAAAATGTTCGGAAATCACTCAATGAATGAGCCGAATCATCTGTACAATCTGCCTGTTGTCGCCTGACAGCACCGTTTCGGCAGCTTGCATTTGCGATGAACCATCACCATCAAGGAATATCCCATCCGCTAACTGGCCATCTCCAATTTGCTCTATAATCGCCATTCGAAACTCAGCAAGCGTCCCCTTCGTGCTGCTCACAATTAAGTACAACATTCCCGAGTAGTCATAAACGGCTGCAGTTCGGAGCCTGTTATCGTCCATATTGGGTGCATGCTCACGTTGTGCTTTCATCAGCCACCCCTCATCATCTCCAAGGTTCATGCTGATTCCGCCTTGCGCCCAGAAATGTCTCCGATCCTTCACTTGCAGCTCAGAAACGTTGGATACGACCTGAACACTCAGTTTATTACCTGCTGCATCCCAGACGAGTGTGCCGCGCGGGTATTTCGCATTTTCCGATCCGGAGCCATAATGATTTAATTCGCCCGCTACCGGGTTTCCATTCACAACCGCCATACTGAGTAGAGCGGATTCATAGAAGAACCCACCGTTAATGCCGTAATAATCGGATAACGTAATATTTTGACGTATCGTTTCAAAGGTTATATTCGATGGCTGCGTTTGCAGCACATGAAGCTTGAATCCGTTTGACGCTCCCCGCTCCATATATTGATAATTATGCGCAGGATATCGAACCACTCTCGGTGTATGATGGGCATTTAATGCTTTCACCAGCAAGAGTAACATTCCGCCGAGAACCGCTGCGATTCCCAGCAGAATGGTTGATGCCCGAATCATACGCCATCTAGTTGACAGTTCCAGACTAGCCACCTTCTCTTAACTTGCTATATCTATTAGAAAACGAAATCTTACTTAAATGGTTTGAACGACGATCCAACTCCACACGCCTGCTGCCATGACGACCCCACTAATTAGACACATAAAGAGAACGGATGTTTTCATTCTCTAACCCCCTCATTAGTCAAGCTGCACTACACTTATACTGACTCGACTGGGCTTCAAAAGGTTGCACCAAACATGATCTGCTTGAAATGCGAACTCTTTCCTGTCATGTTTATATAAGGAGAATGCAGAGCTTGTCTTGCAGAGTCAGACAAGCCGGTCATTTCATAAGGAGGACAAACGAATGAATCATCCAATTGGGATGCAAACACCGGAAGGCATTCACATGCTGGAACAGGTTAGAAAAATTTGCAGCAGCCTTCCCGAAACAATCGAACTCATCGACGGGCATGGTCATAACACGTTTAAAGTGAAAGACAAATCGTTTATTATCATGAGCGATTATGGCATGACATTTAAGTCTGATCTGGAGAATCAAGAAATTATTTTGCAGCAGGAGCAATTCTACAAACCCAAGTATATCGGGCATCGCGGATGGGTCGGCGTGAATTCACCTACGGATTGGGATCAGATGGCCGTTCTATTGAAGGAAGCTTATTTGCATGCTGCGCCAAAACGACTGGTTAAACAGCTCATGGAAGTGAATTAATCATTTAATCCTTTGCCGCTGAGAATGTGTTCCGTATATTTTTCAACCCGTGACACTCTTGTTTTGGATTGTTTCGGTTCAGAGAAATGAAGAAGATAAGCTCTTTGTCGTCCCGGCGTCAACGCCTCGAAAGCGGTTTTCAATGCCGGGACTTCACCCAGTTTCGTTTGAAACTCTTCGGGAACAGCAAATTCTGTATTCTTCTTGTAATTCACTTCCACGCCGGATTTTTCAACCTCGATTGCTTCACGAATATAGGCTTTCAAAGTGGATTCCATGGCCACGATTTGTTGAACACTGGTGAACCGAATCTGGCGTGCGGCCTGCACATTCTCCGTTTGCTGAATGAGAATGCCCTGCGGATCTTTTAACAAAGCACCTTTGTGAAACAACAGCGCGCAGTATTCTTTAAATCCGTGGATTAAGACGATGTTCTTATCCTGAAACGTGTAACAAGGATGCATCCATTTAAAATCTTCGGTCAGTTCACAATCCAGAACGATATTTCTTAATTCCTCGTATTCTTCTCGCCAAGTCTTGGATGTACTTAAGAACACATCCACTTTATGGTTCAATCGGCTATTGGTCATCAAATTACACTCCTCTTCAACTATCCGTTCATTTTGCTAAAGTCCATATAGAGCACATTCCACTTATGCCCGTCTAGATCCGCAAACCCTGCGCCATACATCCAGCCTGCATCATGTGCCTTGCTATAGATCGTTCCACCGGCAGCAGCGACCTTCACGAGCAGTTCGTCCACTTCTTCCTTGCTGTCTGCTCCAATGGAGAGCAATACTTCTGATGCTTCATTTGGGATTGGACTGCTTGTAAACGTCCGGAACGTTTCTTCCGGAAACAGCATCACGACAACATTCTTCTCCCCAATGATCAGCCCTGCTTTATCATCCTGATCTTCGAACTGTTTGTTCAATGTAAAGCCAATTTCTTGGAAAAACGCTTTCGATTTGCAGACATCCTTTACAGGCAGGTTAATCCAAATATCCTTCGGCATCTCTGAACTCGCTCCTCTATCTATGAATTAATTGAACAGCCCTCTTCGAATGAGATTGGCCGTTATCGGCTTCAATTCCAGCTCACGTGACCATATCGACAATTGCCCCATGTGATGAATTTCATGTGCAAGGACATGTCTCATAATTTCACCGTATTTAAATACTTCTGTCTCGCCTTCATCGTTGATGTCGGAGAGGATCTTCTCTTCCAAGCTGTCGCTCCAGCTATATACGAATGAGGCAATTTCCGCGTGACATTGCTCCGAATATTCTTTTATTTTCCCAATCGTTGCATACTCTTCGAAGGGCGGCATCTGAGGTTCGGCTTTGCCCTGCAAGCCGCTTATCCAGCTGTATTCGACATCGATAATATGAAACAAGGTATAGAGAATACTGCCCACTCCGCCAACACGTGTCTTAAGCAATTCCTCTTCAGATACGTTCTCACACCATGCAAACCAGTCCTGACGGACCTGCCAATTGTATTCAAACAGTTTCAGCATTTGACGTGGACACTCCTTCGCGAACAGAATTTACGGTATCATTCTTCAACATCATACCTATTCGCCAACGTGTTCGTAAATCCTGTCTTCCAGATGCGAACATCATGACCCGGCAAGCCAGAAAATAAATAAGCCGCGAACGTTGATCGCGGCTTCCTAAATTAAGTTAAACGAGGCAAATATCGTTCACGTACAACATTCATATGATGTTCAGCATGTCCAAGGATGAAATAAGCACCTGCAGCAGCCGACGTTTTCGTTTCATTTAGGATGCAGAATTGCTGGATTTCCGTTTCCGTTAAACCGTGGATCAGTGAAGAAGATGCGGCTCGCACCGTACGGTACTCCTCGATTAAATCACTAAGCGGACGTCGATCAAAGTTGGTTAAGCTCACATACACGTCAGCATGCCTTGGCATTGGGGTCAAATCTCCCCGTCCGGCAACAAGAATCCGATACGTCATCAACCGCTCAGTGTCGATAATATGACCCAGCACGTCTTTGAGACTCCATTTGCCTTCCGCGTAGCGAAATAGGCTTTGATCCTCCGTCAGCGAACTGTACAACTCGCAAATTTGTTTCCCTTGGCTTACGAGAAGCTGATGAATATCACCTTCATCAACCGTTGCATAGTAATTGTCCCATACAGCGATATATTCCCCTGCTTTCGGTTTCGGTATGTACATACTGCTCACCTCATTCGCAAATTTGTAATAAACCGTATTATATCAGCTTCTGCATGTTTTGTATGGGTATTTTTCCCACTGTGATTATGAAAAAAGTGGACAGCTCCAATGCTGTCCACTTCAATCCTTTAAAGCATATCCGGTTCCGCTTTGAATGCTTCCTTGCCCTCTTCACTTCTAGGCATGCGAAGTTTGCCGAAGAAGATGGCCGCAACCAATCCGATCAAGACGACAACTATACCGATCACGAACACAGACGTAATCGCATTGCTCAGAATGCCTTGCAAGGCGGCAAGCAGCTTATCCGGTATTTGCGCCTTCACTTCCGGCTGAAGCAGCGACTGTGGATTGGCAAACTGACTAAGCTTATCTGCCGGGATATCGGTGAAATCACCTTGAATGTCTTTGATCCCGCTTGTCATGTTATTCGTCATAATAACACCCATGATCGCAACACCAACCGTACCGCCAATGGAGCGTGTGAATTGCGTAGTCGAGGTTGCAACTCCGCGTAGATCATGACCAACCGCGCTTTGAGCTGCAATTGTGAGTACTGGCATAAGTGCACCCATACCGAAACCGATAATAATCATGTAAATAATCAGTTCGAATCGGGTTGTATCCACACTCATTTGAGACATAAAGAAGTAACCTATTGTCATAATCGCCATAGCTGACATCACGATTGTGCGGTAGCTCAGCTTCTTAATGAGAATCCCGCCGATGATACTGGAGAGAATAAGCGACAGCATGAGCGGAGTAAGAATGTAGCCGGAATTTGATGCTGACGTACCGATAACAGCTTGTGAGTAGAGCGGAATGTACGTAATCGCGCCGAACATCCCCATTCCCATCATGAAGCCAACAATACTGGAGACCGAAATCGCTTGAAGCTTAAACAATTTAAGCGGAATGATCGGCTCCTTCACTTTGGATTCGATCCAAATGAAGATCAGAATGAGCAGGATGCTCGCTCCGAACAAGCCGAGAATTTGTGGTGAATCCCAAGCGTAATGCGTGATGCCGCCTTCTGCTGGACCGCTTCCACCCATTTCAATGGCGAGCAAGAAGGCAACAACCGCGCCTGTAAGCGTTGATGCGCCGCCCCAGTCGATCGATTTTTTCTCCGTGCTTTTTGATTCTTTCAATGCCATGGATAGAATGATAGCTGCGAATATGCCGAACGGAAGATTGATGTAGAAAATCCACTGCCAAGCAATATGGTCAACGATAAATCCACCTACTGCGGGACCTAGAACACTGGACAATCCGAATACCGCTCCGAAAATACCTTGCATTTTACCACGACGATCCGGTGGGTAGATATCCCCGATAATGGTCATCGCGATTGGCATAAGCGCACCTGCACCGATACCTTGGATCGCCCGGAAGATAATGAGCTCCGTCATATTATGAGACAGACCGCAAAGAGCTGATCCTACCAGGAACAACCCCATCCCGATCAAGTAAACAAGTCTTCTGCCGAACAAATCGGCAAGCTTTCCGAATATCGGAACAGCCGTTGTTGAGGTTAACATATAAATCGTAAAAACCCAGCTATACAGACTAAAACCGTCTAGCTCTGCAATGACATGCGGCATGGCCGTCGATACAATTGTTTGATCGAGCGATCCGAGCAGCAAGCCCAGCATTAGTCCTGTCACGATCCAGCGTAGCTGCCTTGGACTTAAATTTGTCATGGTACCACTTCCTTCTGTCATTTTTCCTCGAGAACTTGCAATAGCAGTTTAAACGCATCCGCGATGAGATCTACCTGATCTTCTTCCAGCTGTCCGACCAAGTTAGTGAACCATTCCATTCGCTGCTTACGAATGTGTTCAACGGTTTCCTTGCCTTTCTCCGTTAAGCTTAATTGTACGACTCTGCGGTCATCCTCCGGTCTCGTCCGTTCAATGAGGCCAAGCGCAACAAGCTTATCCGTCAATCCCGTAGCAGCGCCTGATGTAATGCCGAGGAGCTTCACGACATCATTCACCCGGCAAATTTCCGTACGTTTTAAATACATCAATACGAAAATATGCCCATTCGCGAGGTTAAACGGATTTTCAAGCATCTTCATCTGATTCTTCGCTCTCTGCGCAAATCGTTCCATGAGGAGCTGAAGCTCAGCTAGTTTATTTCCGCCTGAAATGGTCATCATCCTCCCTCCGATCTGAACAATGCGTTACTTTCCTTCATCAGTTGCTTACCCTCTCATTATCTTACTGGATAAGATATTAGGCCTCTAAGAAAATACTACACTTTGACAGCTGGCGTCAATAGTTTTGATATAATAATTTTTACATATTATTTTGTTACTCAAACAAAAAAGCCTGAACGATCGCGTATTTAGGCGATTGTTCAGGCGATTGCCAGTAGGCTTACCATCTGGTAATATGGATCATTAACGATCCGTTTAGAATCGAGGTGAAGCGGAGTCATGCAACCAATCTATAAGCCAATCGAGATTGCCAGAGAGCTGCAGATCAGTACAAGCGCTTTACGACATTATGAGTCTTGGGGTGTCGTTCCAGCCCCCGAACGCGGTTCTAATGGTTATCGCCTCTATACCCACACCCATTTGGCTTATTTCCGATGCTTGCGTACGATGTTTGCCGGATTCGGTGTCGCTGTCACCTGTGAAGTTCTGCGTCACATCCAGACGGGCCGAATGGATGATGCTTTCTGGCTAGTGAACAAAGAACAGGCCCTGCTGCAGCAGGATAAAACAGCCGCAGATCAAACCTTGGAACTGCTTCATCACTTGGAGCTTCCCGCTTTCGTTGATTCGAGGAGGAAACATCCGATGTCCATTGGCGAAGCGGCTGCTTATACCGGAGTCACAACATCTGCTCTCCGTCACTGGGAGAAAGAAGAGCTCCTCACGCCACTACGCGACTCGGACAACGGCTATCGGCTGTATACCCCTCTGCATATCCGGCAAATCCTGATTATCAGGACGCTAAGAAGTACCGTTTATCTACTCCGAAATTTGAAAGACATCGTTCATGCCGTGGAGCACCAGAGCGTTGAGCAAGCTAGAAAGCTGACAGAGACTGCAATTCAAGGCATCCATGCGCGAATTCGGAATCAATTTCAAGGTGTTCATCAATTGATTGAGCTATGTCGAACAGTTAAGCTAATGGAGTGATTCCGGCGATCCTTACTTGGCGCCACCTTGGAACAGTTCATGCAGTTCCCGAACACTTCGCACATAATGCTTCGGCGATTGCGCCAGCAATTCTTCTTCACTTCCATAACCATACTCTACCGCGATAGATGCAACTCCGTTACGATGAGCGCCGATCAAGTCATGTTTACGATCGCCGATCATAACGGCCGATGCCGCATCAAGCTGCTGCGAATGCAGAATATGAGCGATAATTTCACTTTTATCCGACATTGAGCCATCGAGATTGCTGCCGCAAACATAATCGAAATAGGTATCGATTTGGAAATAGGTTAAAATCTTCTCCGCAAATACGGTTGGTTTGGACGTCGCGACAATCAAAGTCCGTTTTTGTTCCACAAGCAGCTCTAGCAGCCCTCGTATTCCGCCATATATCTCATTCTCATAGATGCCTTTATCGGCAAAATACTCACGATAATAATCTACCGCCGTTCGCGCTTCAGATGCAGTGAAACCATAGCGTTCTTGAAAAGAATTCGCAAGCGGCGGCCCGATAAACGGCTCCAACAGATCCAAATCGTGCTCGATGATCTTGTATTTCGCCAGCGCGTACTGTACTGCTCTTGTTATCCCTTGTTTCGGATCGGTAAGCGTTCCATCCAGATCGAACAATATCGCCTTATACATGATGAGTGCACGCTCTCTCTCGTCTATAATGTGCTCGACGCCTCCGTAAGCACCTTACCTAGTAAGGCCAAGTCAATCGGATCCCCTTCACGAAACTTCATCCATCTTCGTTCCGTCGGCCCTTCAAATTTTCCATCCGACAGATCAAGATTCGACGTATTGAAGATCATAAACGTAACCGTATCTTTCGCCGTGCTGATGACTGCTGCGTATTTGCCGTCCTTTATAAAATGCGGCTTTTTGTACTGAATACGCTCATCAATCGATGGAACTGTCTGATGAACCATTTGACGGAGTTGATTACAAGCCTCAACCTGCCATGGTTGTTTCAATTCCTCGATAAAGCTGCTGACTTCTTGATTCATCCTCCACACGCTCCTCAATATTATTCGGATACTTGCATGTTTCCTGCATAAACGGTACGGAATTTAATATAACTTGCGACACGCCATGGAATGACGTAACCGACAGCCACCAGGATAAAAATAGCACTTAGTTCATTCGGATCCAGATCAGACAAGTAGTCTCGCATAAAGAGTCGAATCAATAGCAAGCCGACAAACGAGATCATGAACCCGATGCACCGGCAACGAAGATCAGGATCGTGATCACTTGAACATTCATTTGACGATATCAGCCAATCGCTCTTGCAAATTCTCCGAACAAACGCCGCCATGATAAGTAATGGCCGTGGCAATATCAAGCTTTTGGAATTTCTTGACGGAAGCAATCGCCGTGTCCCAATCCGGGGTGAAATTAGCGGCAGGCGGCATCAGTACGCCATCGTTTGAGGTAAGCGCGTCGCCCGTAACCAGCGTCTTGCTTGGAATATGATAGAGCGCGATGTGATCCGGCGAATGGCCCGGTGTATAGATGACTTGCAAACCGCCGGCAAACGGCAGCTGCTCCCCATCATTCAGAACAGTATCAACCTTGACAGGAGGTACCAGTGTCTTACTCTTCAGAAGCGGAAGCTCGCCGGCAATGTAAGGGACTCCTACTTCATGAGCAAGTACCTTAATACGGCCATCAAACAATTCCACAAGCTCAGGAAGCGAGCCGATATGATCACGGTCTTGGTGTGTGATGATGATTTTGGTCAGATCAGTCAGATTCAAGCCTTCCTTGGCCATTGCCTCTCGAATCACCTCTACTTGTCCGGGTATTCCGGTATCCACGAGGATAAGCTCCTGCTCGTCCCAAACAAGTGCTGCATGGACAATGAAGTCATTCCCATTCGCCAACATAGGCAGCTGAAGCGCCTTAATGCCTGATTTCTCCAAGGTTACTTGCCACTCCTCTCAACTTTGCAAACTTGTACACTCTTCCTAATAATCGTACCATTTGTGCCGCATGAACAAAAGTCAGTTACTTTCACTTCACTAGTCTTTATTTCTTATCCGCCATAAAATTTGTTTGCGCCGAACGAATCGTTTGCTTGTATTTGCCCGGCGTCATGCCGAACGTCTTCACGAATTGGCGGTTTAAATACGCAGCGTCACCCATCCCGCATAATTGCGCCAGCTGGCTGAGCGGCTCCTCAGTCGTCTCGAGCAGACGCTTCACCTTGTTCAGCCTCATTTGTCTGAGCATCTGCATCGGGTTAATGCCATAGGCTTCTTGAAAGGCTCGGTCAAAATAATTCGTATTCAAGTGAACCTGTTCCGCCAGCATATCGCGCGAAAGCTTCATTGCCATATGGTCAGCCATATAACGAATAATAGGAAAGAATCGATCATACTTCGCGGAAAAGGCTTCGCTGCGGCCGATTCTACCCTGTGCTTCCCAGCTCTCGAGAAGCATTGTAGACAATCGAAGCATATCTGCAGCTAGTGAAATTTCGCGAAATGACGAGCTGCTCTTCCAAGTGCGAAGCAGTGACTGAAACACGAGACTATATGCGTCTCCATCTAGAAGTTGCACTACGGGCTGCACTTGATAGAGCTGAAACAGGTCTACGTTATAGCTCGTTTGAATCTGTACCGAAACCCATTCATGAAGGCCTGGCCGATCCGCCCGTTCCGAGAACGGCAAAAAAGGAGGGTGCAGCATAACCCCTCCTTCGCGTACCTCGTGCTGTTCGCCATTCGTCGTTGTGATTACTTGCCCTTGCCGCACATGGCTGATAACCCAATTCGGATACATAATGTGCTGATGATTAAGGGACTCGTATTTACCTTCGTCCACCATGTAGACGTTGACCTGCCACTGATCGAAGCTTGTGCTAATAAGCGATCTGGTTTCCACCGGTTCCCCCGCCAATCCTATCAGCTAGTATACTCCTAGTTTACACCAGCCGTAGCATCGTTTGGAAACGTTATTTCATCAGCTTCGCGTCAATCTCATTTCGAAGCGCTGCTTCATCGACAGCACCGATCCATGACCCATCGATGGAAAGCGCCGGTCCTCTTCTGCAGCCTACGCACTGATTCAGGCAGTGAGATAAGGAGACATCATGACCTTCTTCGACGAGCTGATCAAGCGTCGTGCCGTGTCGATTCTCTTGCAAATTACGCAAACAAACAACGATGACTGTACTCATTTGGCAATCAGTGCTCTGCCGTCTTGGGCGATAAGCGGCCCATTGTCGAACACTTTGCCGGTTACCGGGTTCTTAGCGCCTTCAACCGAATATTGAATGACATAAGCTTTGCGCGTATTGTCACTTTGATTCGGCGTGCTGCGGTGAAAGAGGAGCGAATGAAAGATCACCATGCTGCCTTTAGGCAGCGGAACCGGTTGACCCGGATCTTCGCCAAAATAACACTGCCAGCCTGTGTCCGTCTGCACATGCTCGACATATCCTTGCAGATGCGATTCGGGCTGAATCCATATGCAGCCATTCTCGATGGTCGCATCGTCGAGTGCCAGCCAGCAGGTCATATAATGAACAGGATCAGTCGGCACATAACCATTATCCTGATGCCAAGGGAAGTCTTTCTTCGCCTCCGGTCGTTTATAGACGGATTGATCCCAGTACAGCCGGATGTCTCCGCCCAGCACACTAGTGGTCAGATCGACAAAACGTTGATCGCCGATGAACTGCTCCAGCTCCTCATTCCGTCTAGCCAAATTGCATGTGAAATTAATTTGATTCGGAATATTGATGAAACCTTTGCCGCTCTGTTTCAACGCCTCTTCGCCTTCCCAATCAAAAACGTCAATAATGGCGCGAATTCGGTCCATCTCATCGTCTGTGAATAGATGATCTAAGATAACATATCCCAACTCATGATACTGCTTCAACTGTTCCGCATTCAGCATGTTTCATTTCACTCCTCGATAGTGGATGAAGAAGGTGGTTTACCTTTATTATCAAGGAGATTCGAGCATCGGACAATGAACAGGTTCCAGCAGTTATTGTACTTTTTCCACCACCCTAGTCCGATTAAATCATCTGAGCATCATTGAAGCCGATACGACCCAAATGGCCGACCTGACCGGTGCTCCGAACCTGCACTTGGTCATAATATTCCAGTCCGCCTCTAGGACCTTCTTCATTCGTGCTGCTTGGAATGTTCCATCGCATCGAGAAAATCTCCGTACCGGCAGGTAACGGGATCGAAGTAGAACTCCCATTAGGCTCCGAATACAAACGTTGATCTGCCGTTAAGAGATGCAGCCGCTTGGTCACCTCCGGCACTAATTTCGCTCGGCGCAAGGCCTGCTTCGCAAGTTCTGCCACATACGGTGCTTTATCTTGCAGAGCCGACTCTAATGCGGCCTGAGTTGCTTCGCCTGTTGCGATTCGCCCTAAACTCATTACCGTGTAGTATCGCACCGTTTCACAAGCATGCTTCAGCAGCGGCACAAGGAACGGAACCGCTGTTTCCCCGAGTGTCTCCCACTGAAAAGAACCAATATAGTAAATGCCATGCTGCTGCATAGAGTTGAGATTGCAGTCTGGCGGTGCGGCCGTTTTCTCCCATTCGGAAGCTAAGCGTATCGGATCAGGTACTGTGAAGCCAGCAAGCAGCTCACTTCCAACCGTTAAAGGCGCGGCTATCGAAAGTCGATTACTAGATGCTAAGGCAGCCGGTGTTTGATGAAACTGAGGCGCTAAGCAGGTTAACGAATCCCCGTATTGAACGACATAATAGGGATATCCGCCGGCCCTTTGGTAGTCGATGCCTGCGTCCGGAATCAGAATGGGTTGACCTATCAGAATCAATTGCGGGTCACAGATCACATTCACTTCCAACAGCCTTGCGACACTTGAGCCGAAGCGGTCAGCGATTCGCTCTAATGTATCGCCGCCTTGAACGACATAGATCATGCGCAGTTCTCCTCTCTAGGCTATATACGGTATTCACGCGAATGATCATAGTATTTTCTCGAATACAATTTCGTCATGAATCGGAATATCGTAATAACCCACTAAGGGGATTGCTGGCTTCAGTTTCCTAGCCTCGTCAATCGCGTTTATAGTTATGGCGCTAATTCGGTAGCCACGTCGTTGATAAAATTTCATCGCATTCACATTATCGTTCGTCGTGACAAAACAGATACGAGGCTTCCCCAAAAGCTTGATTCTTTGTTCCACTTCCGAAATCAATCGACTTCCGATTCCTTGTCCTTGAATCATTGCGTTAAAACTCATCAACTCTCCTTCGTGCTCGCTAATTCGATAAGTCGCTGCTCCGACTCGCATACCATCTGACCAAGCGATGATTGCTTCCATGTCATTCAGATGATACTGTTTTCCTCTCGAGATCATGATTTCGCTGCCCCACTCGCTTAACCACAGGTTTGTCAGCCATTCCTTATCCTCTTCGTTGGCAGGAGCAAGGAGTTCAATTCGCCCATCTTTTTCCACATTTATCACCTCATTTCTAGATTATTATCAAAACGAAAAAATAGCCCAGCTGAACGACTTCTACGTTCAGTTGGGCTATTCTTTGTGTTATATCCTAATATGCTTCATCGATGTTAAACGAATCTAGAATCTTACCTTATTTCAGCAAATCGTGATCCACATAACGTGTTCCATTCAGCTCACTAATTACATTAATCGCAACTTTAGCGCCATCGCCAGCCGTGATGATCGTATGCACGCTGACACCAGCCGCCGTGCCAGCTACCCAGACTCCGGCCACGTTCGATTTGCCGCTGGCATCCACATCGAACACCTGTTTGATGCGCGGTTCTGTACCCTCTTTTACCGACAATCCGATTTTCTCAGCCAAATCTGTCGAAATGCCCGTAGCAACAATAACATGGCTGCCTTCGTATTGCTGCGATTCGGTAGCAACGCTGAAACCGTTCTCATTCTTTGTAACAAGGACAACTGTATCTTGAATCAGCTCTGCACCGAATTTAACTGCTTGCTTCTTACCTGTCTCCACGAGCTCAGGACCTGTCGTTTCCAGCAATCCGTAATGATTCTCGATCCATGCCTTCTTCGTCATGCTCTTGTCGCTGTCAATCAGAAGTGTCTTCTTGCCAGCCTTTGCTGCGAATAATCCTGCACTAGCTCCTGCAGGGCCTGCTCCGATAATGATAATGTCGAACATGAATAATCACTCCTTCATAGGATTACAGATCATAGCAGCTTGCTATGCACATCATAAGCCATTCCATAGAGCGGTTGCAAGTTGTCCATCACAGCTGGAGTGACATATGCACCTGTTCGATATAGGGCTTGAAACCAAGACGATCCAGCAGCTCGAGCAGCTCATGATGGGTATGCCTGATGTTAAGCGTCATCCGTTTATATGGCATTTCCAGCGGACCGAATACTTCTTTGAGCAGCGCTTTGATAATCTTCCCTGAATCTGACCTGCTAGGTGCAGCCTCACATTGAAAGAGCACGATCGAATTCAAAAATCCGTCTTCGCCATAATTCCGTTTGTATAACGCATAGCCTACCTGTTCTTCACCATCCGAGATGATGCAGCATTCTCCATCCCTCTGACTTTGCCAGCCTGTCTGCCAAGCGGCATCGTGGTTATAGAAGGAAAGTACTCTGGCATCGCGCGGTTTCGCATGCCTGATCACAAACCGATGTGGAAAGCTAGGCAGCAATATGGCAGGGTCTAAAGCGTCTTCCTGAATGGAACAAACCAATTGTCCTGTTATCTGGTAGCCAGCACCTTGATAGAGCTTGATCGCCGGTTCATTTTGAATAATCGCTTCGAGTAGTGCATGTTGAACATTTTGTTCCCGATACAATTGAATATTTTGCTCCATGAGCCGTTTTCCGTATCCTTTACCTCGATGTGCCGGGGCAATTCCTGTACCGCCGTTCCAGGCCGTTTTCTTGCCATGGATGGTTCGAAAGCCGTTCATGATAAACCCAGCTGGTTCCCCGTCAATAACCATCGCGAGCGAATGATCGAGCGATAACCCTTCACTTACTGTTCGAGCCAGGAAACGGTCGAGATCCAGTGCGGCATTTGTGAAATACCCTTCAAAGCCTTTGTTCCACAGGGAGACGAGTTCGTTAGCTGGGATTTGACTGAATCGGTTATACGTAATCATGCTGATACCCCTTTCTAATATAGGTAAAGTACGGCTCCACCTGAGAATGGAACCGCAAACGTCACTTTTGAACCGCCTTGTATGGAATCAGTCGCTTGAGCAGTGCCATTCACCGGATCAAACCATTCTACGCGCCAAATTCCGTTGGCCTCGCTTAAATCGACGATTAACGTTTCGTTTGTTTGCTGGGTATAAATAAGAAAACCGTTCTCCGGAGAAGCAAGACAATAACGGGAACTGGCGATTTCTTCATTTGGTATCGTACGTTCAAGACCGATTCGATCGGCATACTGCCGAATATAGCCCATATTTCGGCGAAGCGGCTCCCAATCCGGATAATCACGAGAATTCAGCTGCGTATTACCCGGATAATCCGGCAGCGGGGCACCCGGAACCGGGCACCACGAGTCCATGAATATGGGATTTAATCCTCTAAGGAATGATTTCCACACCCAATGATAGTTTCCTCCATGTCCCCACAAGTGATCGGTATCCGTCATGACGACCTTGCTTCCATCCCCAGCAGGAGGGTCTAGCTTATACTCCTGATTCGGTCCATTTCCCGGTGACATCCAGTCGGCATGAGAGGCAAACAATATGGCATTCTCTTGCTCGCCGCCTACTGCTGTCATCCCGACCGGATGCTGCTCAGGTAGAACTGACTCGTATTCCTGCACGTATTGGATCATGTGGGAATGCCACTCCAGTGCACGATCCGAGTTCTCGACTTCATTAATAATTTCGAAGAGCACATGATCCAAGTCATTCAGCGTATCGATACATTTGCGGAGGAAAGCCTGCTGCAATTCTACAATCGCCGGAATTTCCATGCTATAAATATCAGCCCTGCCATCGCCGCTGCGATCCCCATGAATACCGTTGCTATTATTAGCACGGTTATAAGGGTGTGAGAGCCAAGGATCGCTGCCCTCTCTCGCATTCTTTGGGCACCAGCCGTCGAAGAACATTACAGATACATAGATGCCGCGTTCCCCGGCTTGCACTACTCGTTCCCGCAATCTTAGGAAATAGCTCTCATTCCACTTCGTCAAATCAAATTGCGGCAGCCCATCATGAGCTGCTTGGTCTCCGGTCCGCATGTAGGGCATCGGATCGAAATACACGTTATCTAACGTCCATGGTGCATAGAGCGGATGCCCCCACTGCCATAACCGCATGAAATTATGGTTATGATCTTCCAACATAGTGAGATATTCCTCGTAGTCAAACGTCGGACCACCCTCTAATCGGATATCCTGCAGGTTTGCCCACGTATGCGAGCCGGTCAACAAGATGATGTTCCCTAAACCATCTTCAAAATACCTCGGGTTCCGCTCGCTCTTTCTTAATACCCCATTTGCCATAATCGTAATCGTCATTGGATCTCACCCCTACCGATGATTGATTAGACATCAAGAACCGTCCCAAATATCTCCATCATAGCATACAAAACAGGCGTTTTAGTCCGTGTTTTTTCGGTCTTCGGGAGAAAAATAGCTCGTTTGGCGACAGCTTGGCTGGAAGTAGTTGGCGTTGGCAAAATTGTGGTTTGCAGGGCAACACTTTAGCGGTATATGAGCGGATTTCGTGGATGTGTTGCTCCTAGAGCAACACTTCGGCAGAAAGTGAACGGATTTAGCAGAAAAATAGAGCTAAGCATATTCATGCTTAGCTCCCAGATTGTAGAGAAACCCACGTTTTTTCAAAACGGCGGGTTTCTCTTTTTAGTTTTTGGTTCAGCCTCAGGGCTTTGGAGGGCGAATTACCCCTCCGAAGCCCTCCTTTCCAGGTGGAGGGCAATCTTTTTCATGTTCTGCACGGCAGCGGTCATCAACGCTTGTTCCATCACATTGTGCAACCCCCGCAAACGGCAATAGCGAAACCCATGACGCTAAGTTCGTTTGGACCTCGCGTTCAAGCTGACGTTCAGAACGAATGCCGTAGAAATAACCGATAAAGATCATTTTGAAGAGGACCAACGGATCGATGGCTGGACGCCCGTTATCTTGTGAATAGAGATGGCGCACCTTTTCGTCGATAAAGGTGAAGTCAATATACTTATCGATCTTGCGGAGCATGTGATCGGCAGGCACCAACTCTTCAATGGAAACCAATTCATAATTCTGTTGTTTCTCTTTATTCGAGCGTAGCATAGCGGCACCATCCGTTCGTATATGTTAGTTATATTATAACGCAGTAACGCGGTGACGTATTAAACCTTTTGGACAAAATGAAGGCTGTCGAGACTTTCTCGACAGCCTGGGGCTGCACTCTAGGAGTGCAGCCATTTTAATATGATTCATGAACAAAATTTTTAACGGTTGTCAGCGTGGCTATTTGATGAAAATAAGCCTTATTGAAAGGCTAACGGTTGTGACAGACGTTATTTGCAGCAAATGGGTCGATTCCTAATGGAAAATGTTCAAATAAGCTCGCTGGCAACCGTTACAATTTGAAAAGGGTCTATTTATGCCAAATAACCACTTTCACAACCGTTAGAGTTGGAATACGACAAAGCATTCGCTCATCGCGGGTGTACAATTATATCAAACGTGGGTTTCTCGACACACTGAGAGCTAAGCATATTCATGCTTAGCTCTCCTTACTCATTCACCACGTTACACCGTAACCGGAATTATCGGCTGAAGCGCATTGGATCGGTCGATAAACACGAAAGCATCATACCGTTCCGCCATGACGCTGGGGACATAATTACCTCGCTCGTAGTGCGGATGATAAACCACGCCAATCGCACGATGACCGTACGTATGGTGAAAAACCTCTGTATCCGTCCCACGGAAAATAAGCCATTGATCATACGGGCCGGCTTCGTGCATCAGATCCTCCCAGCTGCCTCGCCGCGCTTCGGGCACTCGCAGCACCTCAAGCGGTGATTCCCAAGCATCGGCCGCGATGACTTTACCGCTATGCGTCCCGAATCCAATAGCAAACACTTCAATCTCTTCGCCCTGCTCCCGGAGCAGCTGACCGACATTCACCATATGGTCGGCTTCCATATCTGTGGCACGCGCATCCCCGATATGGGTGTTGTGCTCCCATACGATTGCTTTTGCAGACGGACCATAGAAATGCATAACTCGATTGAGCGCTTCGACCATATGCCGATCACGAATATTCCACGATTCAGGGCCGCCTTTTACCATTGCCTCATAATAACGCTCTGCATTCACGGCAACCAAAGCATTGATTTCATCATTTAACAACGCTTCATGTGTGCCTCCGGCTCGATTGCGCTTCGCTTCCAGGTCCCTCAATAGTTGAAGCACCTCATCCTGGCACAACTCTGAGAAGAAGGCAGAGGACATGCCGTAGTTCTGACCATCCCTGCTGTGCGGTTCGAAACACGAGAAGGCGTTCAGCGCTGCAGCAAGCTCCGGCGAATTCGTCTTCTTCAAATGCTTAATAATTTCATCCATCGACTCCCAGAGGCTGTACACATCAAGTCCATAAAAACCGATCCGATATTCCTCAGGCAGTTCGCGATTATAGTCGCGCAGCCAAGAAATGAGCTCCGCCGTTTCCCGATTAGCCCACATCCAAGACGGCCACCGGTCGAAAGCTTGCAGCACTTCTTCGATGGAACCTTTCGCCTCAGCGTGATGCTTGATGTACTTGTTCACTTCATAACAGGAAGGCCAGTCGCCTTCAACGGCAATGAATGTGAATTGATGCTGCTCGATCAGCATTTGGGAGATCGCCGTCCGATTCGTATAGAACTCACTCGTTCCGTGGCTTGCTTCGCCCAGCAAAACGTATTTTGATCCGGCCGCTGCGTTCGCAAGCCGCTGAAGATCGGCAGGCTGCTCCAAACGGTTCGCCCGTTGCTTGATCGCATCGACTACTTCCTGTCGATCGTTCGATTTTCCAGTAAGGCTCATCGTAGACTGTCTCCTTCTCACAAGTTAGAAAATATGATGTTTATATTTTCCAATTTGTACGGGAGTTATGAGCAGGACAATCTAAAGCCGCTTCATAAACAAATGATCTACCTTCCCGCCTAGCAGCGTTGGCCCGGTTAAGCGCAAGCGAATACCAACACTGTTCTCTTCTTCGAAGCGAATTTGGAACGGAAAGGACTGAACATCGAAGACATTTTCGCCTAAATGAATTAATGGCGTTCGCGTCCATACATGTGGAAGTCGGTCGACGTTAATCGAATCGGAATCAGGATCATACCGCACCTCGCAATGGATCTCACCTTCTGACTCTGAGTAATAAATCCCAGCAAACCGCCGCAAATCCTCAGTCAGAACTCCACTACCAGGACTCGAATCAAGCCCCAGAAAAGCTAACAACTGTTGCTCGCAATCCAACCAATCCCCGTCCGTATTGTCGATCGACAGCTTGTTACTGATCAGTCTCTCAAACATCTCGTCCGTTATCGCACGATAAGCCTGCCAGTAAGCAACTGTTCCTTCGAAGCCACTCAACCGATGAGCTCGGCCATAGTTGGACTGTGTAGCTGCATCAATGAACTGTAACTCCGTATGACCACGCCTGCGGGAGAAAATACGTCCCAAAGCGTTCCCGACATCCTGCTGATGAAAATAAATCAAATGCGGATTACACTTCTCAATGATTCGCTCCACTTCCGCGACATATTGAATGATTTCATCAGGAGGAACGAGCTGCGGGAATAAGCTCCAACTTAGATAGCCAAACAGGCAGCTATCGATGATGATAATCTCGTCAGATGATTGAACAGCTGTGCTAAATTTGTGCCATTGTTCAAGAGCGGCATCTATCACTTTCTGATAATCCCCGTTCTCTAGGTCCTGCACAACCGCTTGCAGCGTTGCCGAATCGTTAAAGACATAGATGGGATGCCCGGCCTCTTCTTCATACCACCATTTATGCTTCAAGCCGGCACGGGTCAGCGCTCCTGAAATGAACTGTGCTGAAGTCGATTTTCCCGATCCAGGAATCCCTTCAAGGAGAATGAGCTTCGTATTCCTCATAACACGTCTCGCCTCCGCTTCGTTACTCATCCCATGGAATGACTGTCAACTCCGGCCATTTCGATTTCCATTTCTCCGCTTTCTTCACATAGAACGGCTGCGTGATCTGTGCCTTATTTGCTCGAACAATCAGTCCGAACAGATCATTTAAGCCAAATGGCGCATATACCTTCCAAGCTCCATCTACCGCTCTTCTTAGTCCAATTGCAGTTGCTGTCGCTGGCCATTTATTTATCGCTTCTTCCAAGGATCGATACGGCTGAATCGGGTACCCATAATGGTCTTCATACCAAAGATGAACGCGAGCTTGATTCTTCACATCCAGCTGATAAGGCAGTTCACCGAATGTTTCTCTGACTTTGTCGATGACCTCCCCTTCTTTGTCGTACGACAAATCCTCGTCAAAATACACAAAATCCAGATCCTTAATCCCATCATTCAGCGGACGCCCACACAGATAATTCCAGACCGTTTGTGTCACACAGCCCGCCCCAATGTAATAATGGTCCAATTGGAGCGACTGTGCCTTCTCCGTCACTTGCTCAAGTACCGGATTCATTTGAACAATCCGGATAAGGCTGTCCATCTGAGTTGCGAGATCTTGATTTTGGGCAAAATATGACGTCACGAGCATCCCTTCTACTCCCCTTGTTTAACTCATCTACCGTGCATATACTTCTACCCAGGCCGGCCAAAATCCTAATGATATCGCTAGCTGACGAGATTGGAGATTACTTACCTCTGTTGAATAGTACGGCAAAATGCCATTAGCTAATATAGCTTGAGTTAGCCTCCCGACAATCGCTTTTCCAATACCACGTCCTTGATACTCGGGAAGTACATCGACGCCAATTTGCCACATTCGCTCACAATCCTCCGATGCTCCGGCAATGCCTACGATCTTTCCGTTGCACGCCGCAGCTACTGCTAATCGATCCGGTCTTGAACTATCCAAACTAAAGGAGAGTGCATGGTTAAATTGGGTTTGGGAATATAAACTTGCGACATTCGCCTCATCGTACATCCTGATCACAATATCCTGCGGCACATCAAACTGGACGATATCATCCGATGAACAGACATATTTCTGATCCGGACCAGCCAATAGTTGCTTGTCTTCTCTTACATAAGCATCGAGCGCTGCCAACGATCGGGCCGAGAAGATTTGTCCTCGCGTCAAATGCTCTAGTTGCCCTCTTACCCAGTCCATCCTATCAGCGCTGCAAGACACCACGACACCTTGCCCCAATGTGACAATCTGTAGAGATTTCTCGCGAAAAGGAAACCGAAACGCACCTTCCCTCTTCGCTGCTAGATGATAGGTCACACCTGGGTTGGTGAGATGGGATGCCGAACAAGCCAAATTGGCTGACAATACCGACAAGATCATTTGTTTCGCAGCGCTGCGGCTAAGCACAGTCATACAATCCCTACTTTCCTGTGAGGTACGAGAGCGACACATTATTGATCATTACTCGCTGCTGTCATAACGATAAAGTTGAATGAGCTGGTAAAGGATCGTTTTGTCCTCATACGGCAGTAAAGTTACTTCAATGTTCAAAAGGTTCTCCGCCTTCCTAACCTAGTTGGTTTCAGCCGAATATAACCTCAAATACTCGGGATAAGCGCGCAGATGTACCGCTTGTGCTCTTGCCTGCGTCTTCTCTCTCAGCTCCGGTATCGCCTCGGAATCTACATAATCAGCGAGGATGTCGATAACATCATCTAATAGACTAGCTCGAAAATAGATCGACAGTCGCTCGTAAAGCTCCTCGCCTGCCTGCTCGATCACTTTCGCCTGCCAATAAGGCCAATCAGCCGTATGATAGAACGGCCATAGCAGTACGGAATAATCCATCGCCGCGTCTCCGCTTGCAGATAAGTCATCCCAATCAATCATCCAAATCTGATTACTCTCATCCACCAGGACATTGTTCCAATTTAAATCATTGTGCACAATATCCTTCGCTGCTTTCCGGAAAGCCGGATGAGCATACACGATTTCGCGCAACGCCTTAATCTCAGCATCAAACCAATCCAGCGTCTCTTCCGTTACGAAATGAAGCAGATGCTTCCCTTCTCTGATCGTAACCATGTCCCCTTCAAAGCGAGAGATATAAGCATCAGAGAAAGCATCTGCATATGTAAACTCCTCATTACTTTGAGCGAGTGCCGATGCGAGCTCTTGATCGCCATGCAGCTGCTGTAACTTGAGCAGCACATTCGGAATCGCATCCGAAGGATTCGGAATCGATGTCAAAGAATCGCCACGAATATATTCGAACACCAGCCCATATCGATAATCGGGTATGATTTCACCTTGTATTTCACGGATTAACCGGGGAGCGTTATATCGGTTCGACAGCTGGTCGCTGACCTCGGCCCATTGCTGAAGTCGATGCATTTTCTCATCAGGTGCGAGTTTGAGATGCCTCATCGTCTTTCCATCGGATACCCGATAAGACTGATTCACAAATCCGCCAGGATTGTAAATATAAGTAACCTTCACATCAGTCCCGTGCTGCAGCCCTAATGAATCTACAATCGATTCCGCCCATTGCCGGATAAGTACTTCATTGTGTTCGATATTCATGTTCTTCTCCCTCTCTTGACCAATAATGAACAACCATGAAGAAAACCGAATAAAGCTGTTGACAATAATGAACAATACGGAATAGGATATAGGCAAAAGAGTTCGATAGGAAGTAAAGCCGCGGAGGTCACTGTCACTATGCTCGCAGAGGAAAGAAGGCAGCGCATCCTAGAGATGCTTGCCAAGGACGGAAGAGTCGTCGCACAAGAGCTGGCTCAGCAATTCCAGCTTTCCATTGACTCGATTCGCCGTGATTTAACGATTATGAAAGAGCAAGGCCTCCTTCAGAAAACATACGGAGGCGCGATTCCGCTTGCTCCGAGCGAATCGCATAAAGTACGTGCCAAACCGCAGCCGAAGAACATCCGGTACGGGGAAGGTGCGCCGCACCAGAACGCCATTTCCAAATTAGCGGCCTCTTACATTCAACGGAACGACACGATCTTTATCGGAGGAGCCGGTATTCAATACGGCATGCTGAAATATCTCCCTACTGACTTTCCTTTTACCGTTGTTACGAATTCACTCATGATTGCTGAATCTATACGAACAATGACTCATATTGAAGCGTATCTTGTCGGCGGTAAGCTTCGGGCTGCAGGAGAAAGCTTAATCGATGTCATAGCCGTCGAAATGATCAGCAGATTTAATTTCGATATCGGTTTTATTACCGGTGGCGGAATTGCTCAGAATGGTATCTGTGTCGCTACGCCGGAGAATGCCGCATTAATCCGTGCGGTCGCCGATGCCTCTCAGCGTAGAATTTGTCTTGCTCCTCATGAGAAAATTGGCGTCCGAAGCTTTGCCACATCTGTCCCCCTGCAGCAGATCAACCTGCTGATTACCGACCAGAAGGCTCCCGATCCATTCATACAGGAATGTGAGAACCGTAACGTCAATGTCATCATAGCCGATGAACAATATCCAAGCGGAGGCGTAATCGATGAAAGCAATTAAAGTGGAATGGTCCAACTCTCTTCATGGCAGCGTTCAAATCCCCGGTTCCAAGAACAGTTCGCTTGCACTGCTTGCGGCAGTCTGTCTGGCCGATGAGCCGGTTACGCTGCACGGTATTCCGGACATTGCTGATTTAAGAGTCATCTATGAAATAAGCCGTGAAATCGGACTTCAAGTAGAGCGCCATGAATCAGGCGCAATTACATTGGACCCGTCAAATATATCGAGTACTGTACTGGATCCTGTCAAATCGTCTTCTTTCCGGGCTGCCTATTATTTCGTCGGATCACTTCTAGCTAAATTCGGCAAGGTTTCCGTCGGATACCCCGGCGGTGACGACTTCGTCAGCCGTCCGATGGATCAACATATTAAAGCGCTCCAGATGATGGGCGCAACGTTCACGTTTCAACCGACTTCTTACACCGTAGAAGCTAAGGAGCTGCATGGCGCCACTATATACTTCGACATGATTACATGTGGCGCCACGATTAATGTCATGATGGCAGCGGTTCGTGCGAAAGGCACGACCGTATTGCTTAACGCGGCTCGCGATCCGGAAGTCACGGATACGGCGAATTTACTTAATTTGTTAGGTGCAAAAATTACCGGAGCCGGTACAGATACGATTCGCATTGAAGGTGTATCTTCCCTGCACGGCGGTTCCTATACCGTTATACCGGATCGGCTGATTGCCGGAGCATTTCTGATGGCAGCCGGCGTTACAGGCGGTTCGGTTACCGTGGACAATGTGATCCCCGAGCATCTCTCATCCTGCTTAGCAAAGCTGCGCGAAATCGGATTGGAGTTGGATGTACACGATAACGCCATTACCGCACATTCAACCGGTATCCTTCGAGCAACAAGAGTGCGTACTGCCATGTATCCGGGCTTTGCGACCGATCTGCAGCAGCCATTGACCGCACTGCTTACCCAAGCCCGCGGCAAAAGCATCATCGGCGAGCGAATTTATCCGGCTCGATTCAATCATGCCCATCAGCTGATTCGCATGGGTGCGGATATTAAGATCCGTTCAGGCGTAGCCTCCATTAGAGGCGGCAGCGTATTGCATGGCACATTGGTGCACGCATCCGATGTGAGAGCAGGCATTTGCTTGATCCTTGCCGGTTTACGCGCAGAAGGTACAACCACGATTGCCGGTGTCCAGCATATCGATCGCGGTTATGAGGATGTTGTCGGCTCCTTCCGCTCCCTAGGCGCGAACATCAGTATGTATGATAGCAATGAACTGCCGGCACAAAGCGTGATCACAGGAATGAAGTAACTATTTGTCTACGAGCAGCCTGCCCTTGTTGGCAGGCTGTTCTTTGTTGCATGGAGATGGAAGAAATCCATTCCTTACTGACTTCTCTGCAAATCTCTTATCTCTTTCCAAGAAACCAGATGAATGCCTTCTCTTGTCATGTGACGTCTGACATCAACATCCATTAACAATCGATATTCATTTTCCCTATCACGTGCACAGGATGTGAGCGTTTCCACCTCAGGCGTTTGGAATGAAGGGTGAACTGTCCATTGCGTGACGCCTGGCTTTAGATGGTCTATAAGCTTCATTAGCTGATCCTTCGTTTGATCGTAACCCATCGATTCATCGATGCAGTACGGCAAAGAGATCAAGTCGTTGATAAGCACGATCCCCCGCTGCCGAGCCGTATCTATCCTCGCCTGAAACATCATCCGCAGCTCCGAAGTGATCATAGGCTGTTCTAGGATGCGTGTCGGCAGGTTAAAAGGAAGTCGGTACTTCTCGCA
The DNA here is from genome assembly GCF_059383735.1 of Paenibacillus sp. N22P23. Classification (NCBI taxonomy): domain Bacteria; kingdom Bacillati; phylum Bacillota; class Bacilli; order Caryophanales; family Paenibacillaceae; genus Paenibacillus; species Paenibacillus sp. N22P23. Next base: position 756,998 of record NZ_JBXENT010000001.1, on the reverse strand, counting down.
TAAATCAAACACAATCGCTAAGAAATCACGCCCTCCCGCAAGTCCCATAATCGTACCGCCATGACTGTCCAAATGGGTCGGGTCGATGCCAAGAGATAGCGCAAGCTGTATCTGCGCATCTAGCTCGCTGCGAACTTCATCCGGCTCGGCATGCTGCCCGATGTATGAATCGTCATTATGAAAATAACCATCGGCAGTCACTAAACTGGACAAGCTTCCTGCTTCATACACAGGTCGATATCGATGTGTCTTCTCGCTGGATAAAGTGAGATGAATGCCAATATGACTTTTGTCATCCTGGATGCATAGTTGAGCTGCCTCTTTCGCACCTGGACATGGCATCATGATAGAAGCCGATGTTATGGCGCGGCTGGCAAACAGTTTCAAGACAGCCTCATTCGTCCCCCTCGTAATACCCAAATCATCCGCATTGATCATTAACAATCGATCCCCAGCTGCAAAACCTAACTTGTGAAGCACTCCAGTCACCTCCTAGTGCAACATTTTGATAAAGTCTTGTAAGGCATGAGAAATCCATTTCTTCGGGTGAAGGATTAACTGCAGGTCCAGCCTGATATCTGCATGAACGAAAGGCAGAACCTTCAGCTCCCCGCGTTCGATCTCTTCTTGCACAGCCATTCGAGGCAGCAAAGCGATGCCTGAGCCAGCTTTTAAGCAGCGCTTGATCGCTTCCGGGTTGCCGAGCTCTAAACCAACACGATACGAAATGCCTTGCTCTTGCAAAACCCGTTCCAGCATAACCCGATAATTGCAGCTGGGCTCGGACATCAGCCACTCCGCGTCTTGAAGCTGTTCTAGGTTAACGACTTCAACCGCTGTATACGGATGATCTGCGCCTGTTACCAGAACAAGCGGCTCCTCCCTTATCGCCGTCCAGGTTAGCGGAGTATGAGCTGGCTTGTTTTCCAGCAAAAGGCCAAGATCATACTCCCCTTCTCGCACCTTCTCCACAATAGCAGCTTCGCGATCCGGCTGAATTCGAATCGTAAGAGCCGGGTACTGCTGCCTCATATGCTGAATAAATGGCGGGAGATAATAGGATGCCAGCGAGTCGATCGTCCCGATCGTCAAGGTTCCCCCGCCTTGAACGGCCAGCATTCCTTTCGATTGTTCGAATAAATTCAGCATCTGAACGGAGATCTTAAGCAGCTCTTCTCCTGCCAAGGTCAACCGCAATCCTCGGCCAAACCGTTCAAACAGCTTTACCCCGTACATTTGCTCCAGCTTCTGGATTTGCATCGTAACGCTGGACTGCGCATAACCTAGTTCTCCCGCTGCTTTCGTATAACTCTGATGGAATGCAACCTCGCGAAAGGTCTGGAAATAGGTAAGATCCATGTTGTCACCACTTCAAAATTATTGATAACGCTCATCACTTATTATAGATAACTGTGATGCGAAAGAACATGTTAAAGTGATAGCAACGAGACTTGAGGAGGATGCTGTCATGCTGAACGAACGTGATTTAACCGGAACATTCGTGCCTACGATTACTCCATTCTTGCCGACAGATGAGCTGGATCTGGAATCCTACCAGCGCTATCTGGCGAATTTACTGCAACATAACATTCAAGGTCTAGTCATTAATGGTACCACCGGCGAAGCCCCGACAGTGACATGGGATGAAGTGGAAGCGATCTATGCAGTGACTAAACAGACGATGACCCGCTGCAACCGAGAGCTGCCTATCATTGTCGGTACAGGAACGAACAGCACCAGCTCCACTGTGCAGCGAACCGAATTAGCCGCTGAATTAGGCGCAGATGCCGTCCTCATCGTAACTCCGTATTATAGCCGTCCTTCGCAAGAAGGCGTCATTGCGCATTTCCATAGAGCAGCCGAAGTCGGAATTCCAGTTATTGCATACGAAGTCCCGACTCGCACAGGGCTGCAGTTAACATCGGAAACGGTTCGGAGCGTCTTTGATTTACAGCGCGTAATTGGCTTGAAAGACAGTACTAGCAGCACGCAGCTCCTTACCCGGCTTGTACAATCCGATGCGAAACCGATCCTCTGCGGCAATGATCAAACGTACTTGGATATGTTAGCTCACGGAGCATCCGGAGGGATATTAGCATCGGCGAATGTTCGGACCGATCTGTTTGTGCAATTATTCCAGCATTTTACCCAGGGAGATATGACTGAAGCGCAAAGTCTGTTTCATTCGCTCTCTCCATGGATACATGCCCTGTTTCAAGAGACTAATCCCGCTCCGCTCAAATGGGTACTGGCTGAGCAAGGCCTTCTAGAATCACCTTCGCTGCGACTGCCCATGAGTCCGATCAGCGCCAATTTAGCTCAACAATTGAACAATCTACTGCTGCAGAGCTAATGCCGCAGTCTTAACGCTTGTCCTTATACATCAGTGCCCGAATTGCAAAACGCGGCAAAATCAGCTGTCTGCGCCATCTGGACGGTTGATTAAGCAGCCGGTACAGCCACTCCATATTCAACTTCTGCCAGATCGCCGGTGCCCGCTTCACGGTCCCGGCGATGATGTCTAAGCTGCCGCCGACACCAATGGCAATCCTCGCATTAAGCTTACTCTTATAGCGGTGAATCAGCCGCTCCGATCTAGGCGCTCCTAACGCAACAACCAAGATATCTGGACTCAGCCTCTCAATCTCCGCAATAATGCGCTCCTCTTCCTGTTCTCCATAGAAACCATGCTGTCTTCCGATCACTTTAGCACCGGGATAGCTCCGATCAATCTCTTTCGCCGCTAATGTATTGGTCTCTTCACTTGCGCCAAGCAAGTAATACGTTCTGGCAATCGGACCCCTGGACTGCAGCAGCTTCAGAAGCAGATCGCAGCCGGTAACGCGTTCAGGAAGTGGATTTCCCTTCAGTTTAGCAACCATTACAACGCCGATGCCATCCGCTGTAAGTAAACCCGCTTCATCAACGATGCTGCGAAGCTGCGAATCATGCTGGCAGGACATTGTAATTTCTGGATTAAGGGTAACAACATGAAATAATTCAGTTCGTCGTTCGTCTATAACCTGATCAATAATGGCGATTGTTTCATTCATCGTTAGTTTAGGAACCGGAATGCCCATAATGCCCGAATAGGTTGTCAATTGTACAGCCACCTTTTGCCTACAAGTTAGAATTCGCTTACATATCCAATATTACCCTTTAGCGGCAGCCTGAAAAAGAGTAAAATGGAAATGGGTTCGATAATTCCCATTACTACTACTCGATCGCACAAGGAGATGGCTGCTTAGATGAAACGATATGCCTTCGTAACAGGCGCCGATCGCGGACTTGGCTTTGCTCTTGTGAAAGGACTGCTTCAAGAACAATATCACGTCATCGCAGGTCACTATTTGGAACAAAGTCCGCAGCTCGAGCTGTTGGCGTCCGAACTTCAAGATTCGCTCAGCTTGGTGCAGCTGGACGTCTCGAGTGATCAAAGCGTGGCCGAAGCGGCAGTACAAATAGCCGCCATCACGGACACCTTGGATCTGGTGCTCAATAATGCCGGGATATTAGGCGATATTCAAGCGACAATTATGGATCCGCTTCCATTTGCCGACATGCAGCAGGTGTACAATGTCAACACGCTCGGACCGCTGCGCGTTACCAACGCACTTGCTCCGCTAGTACTTCGCAGCGAAGCTAAGCTGTTCGTCACGATTTCCTCAGAAGCCGGCAGCATTGCCGATTGCGAGCGTACAAGCTGGTTTGGCTATTGCATGTCGAAGACAGCGCTGAATATGCAAGGCGCACTTATCCATAACGAAGTGAAACAGGTAGGCGGGCAAGTCCTACTCCTCCATCCCGGCTGGGTTCAGTCCTATATGAGTGGTACATTAAATACCGAAGCTACCCTCACGGCAGATCAGTCTGCAGCTCATATCATCGAACGTATCCGTGAGCTAAAACATAATGAACCGTCCGATAAGCCGCTGTACAGAGACTACTTAGGAAATGAAATGCCTTGGTGAGAACTAGAAAGCGAGGGATGTTGCGATGACTACAAGGAAGCATGTGCTCGTGCTTGGCGATAATGCGAGGGCGCCTTACCACCCGCTGATCAACATTCAAGATGAGCTCTCCGCCATTCTTGGCGAGGAACAGTATGAGATCAGTTACACCGATAATTACAACACGCTCGATGCCGATATTTTGCATGCATGCGATCTGTTTATCTCCTACACGGACTGTTGGAGTACACCAATTGAAACGGATCAAGCCGCTTCTCTGATGCAATTTGTACATCAAGGAGGCAGCTTGCTGGTCATCCATAACGGAATATCCCTTCAGTCCCGTCCAGAATGCGTGGAGCTCATCGGTGCGCGCTTTACCGGCCACCCCGACTATCAAAGCCTTGAATTTCACTTCTCCAGAGAGGAGCATCCGGTCACACTTGGCGCCCAGCCCTTCTCCCTTGAAGAAGAACCGTATATGTTCGAGTTCCATCCGGCAAGCGTCGTCAACGTGCTGATGGAATATTCGCTGGAGGGCCAACGTTATCCAGCCGCATGGACCGCTAACCGTGGAAAAGGCCGGCTGGTTTACCTAATGCCCGGACATCATAAGCCGTCTTTCCTGCATCCGACTTGCCGTCAATTGATCCGCAATAGCGCGGATTGGCTGACAGGATCGCTATAATCCGTCTAACACAAGACGAGCCGGTGGGTACTCGCTCGCTAATTGACCGTCGAAACGAACGATCACGCGACGAGCGCTCCCCTCCGGCTCCCTTCTTTCCCGTACTCCCCTATAACTCACCACTCCGCCTTACCCCGAAATAAGCCATCAACGAGCCAACTCCAACGCTACATGCAGCCAATATCGACATCGATTGCAGACTCTCATACAGGACAACGTTATTAAGAACGACCATCCCCGAATTGGAGATGATAAACGAACTGATGATCAGCGCGGGCATCGTCTTCCGAAGCATGCCGAAGAACAGCGGAGCCAGTGACAATCCCGCAGCTATAACAGCGAGGATCATGATTCGAAGTGCTTCCTGTAAGAGCCGCTCTCTCGTTAGCGCCTCTGTAATATAGTGATAATGAGAATTGGCAAGCAGCAGTGCGCCAGATACGGCAAGATGCCCGATGATAACAGTCAGAAACGTCCAGAGGCCGATAATAATCAATTTGGCAGCGAAGATCATATTGCGAGGCACCGGATACACGAACAGAATCGTCACTGTTTTGTTGCGATATTCATCGATGACCATTCTCGACATGAGCACAGATGCGAAGATTACAAACGTAATGCCCACGTAATTCATAATGCTTTGAAATGCACGATCATACGATTTAACCTCATTATTAGGTATGTCGCTGCCTACCACCCAAAGCGCCAGTATCAGAATGGTAACCACAGCAGAGAGCAGCAGTCCACGCCAACGCGTCTTCTTAAGCTCGAGCTTGATCAGCTTCCATAACATGCCCGCCGCCTCCTTCGATCAATCCGAGGAAGTACTCTTCCAGCGAACGTGACTTCTTATTCAGCGCCTCAACGCCAACGTCGTGCTGTACAAGCAGCCGATTCAGTTCAACGGGTGTTACGCCGGAATCATAGATGCGAATCGCCCCTTGACCCATCACTTTATAGTTGGCGATGGACAGCTTGTCTTCAAGGACAAGTACCGCTCGCTTGCTATCCGTAACCGTTACTTCCACGTATTCACTCTGCCTTTCTCTTACCCGCTCCATGGACACTTCTTCGATCAGCCGCCCATGATTGATCACGCCAATCGTATCCGCCAACTGCTCGATTTCCTGCAAAATATGACTGGAGATCAGCAGGGTCATCCCGTACTCCTTGCTCAGCATCCGAAACAGATCCCGCAGCTCTCTGATTCCGGACGGATCCATGCCATTGACCGGCTCATCGAGAATGAGCAGCTCCGGTTTCGTGCATATCGCACGTGCAATGCCAAGCCGCTGCTTCATGCCAAGCGAGAAATCTCTGACCGGCTTTCCCCGCTCAACTCCGGATAAACCAGTAAGCTCCAGTGCGTTTGCGATTGCAGCTTTGTCATAGTAGCCCATATACTCGCAATGCAGCTCCATATTGGCATTAGCGGACAGATGATCATAGAAGATCGGATATTCAATAATACTTCCCATACGCTTCATCCACTCATACGAGCCCGCTTTCAGCTTCTCGCCAAACAGCTCAATTTCGCCGCTTGTCGGTTGTACAAGTCCTGTCACCATGCGCATAACGGTCGTTTTGCCTGCTCCGTTCGGTCCGAGAAACCCGTAGATCTCACCTTTCCGTACGTTCATGTTAACTCCTGAGACGACCTCTTTCTTCTTATAGGTCTTTGATAGCTGCTTCGTTTGTAGAATCATGCTCATGTCTGTCTTCCCCCCTTCGTTAGAAGCGGAATTTCGTGAACCGGACCGTGAATACCGTCTTCTCATCCGGAATACTCTTTAGCGAAATTTCTGCTTCCATCAGCTCTACAAGCCGTTTCGTAATCGTTAAACCAAGTCCGCTTCCTTGATGCGATTGATTTCTGGAATCCGACAGCGTATACAGCCGCTCGAAAACATGGGCTTGTTCCTGCTGCCGAATCCCCTTCCCTCTATCCCATACCTCAATGAGCACTTGGTCTCCTTGCTGCTTTAACGTAATTCCAACTACACCGCCATCTTGTCCGTAACGGATGGCATTGGATAGTAGATTATGGAGTACGCGGCCAATCGCGTCTTCATTCGCATAGACATAGATCGGCTCTTCCGGGATGTCAGCCTCGACTTGCAGTCCATGCGCCTCGATTTCCTCATAATAGAACAGGATGCTGCTGCTACATGAACTGCTTAGGTTAATTTTGGACAGCGGAACAGGTCGATCGCCGGATTCCAGCCTAGCCAAATCGAAGAATTGATTCGTTAAATTGATGATATCAAGCGTTTTCTCATGAACCTTAAGTGAGAGCCTGCGATGCTCGCCAGGATCTTCCGAAGCGCCTTGTGCCATCGTTTCAGTCAGCCCGAGAACTACGGTCAGCGGTGTCTTCAGGTCATGCGACATGTTGGCGATCATTTTCTTCAGCGCATTCTCCATCCGGATGTAGTCTGACTTCGTTTTCCGATTGGCATCAAGAAGTCGGTTAACAGCAATAAGCAGCTCTTGAACCTGCCTTCCCTCCGTATGCCGAAGCACTTTCTCCGTGGAATCTTGTTCAATAATGGCATTTAGTTTGTACTGCACATAGCGAAGATCACGAGTGAGGTCCGTTCGACGTTTTAACAGAATGACAACGAGCACAAGCAGAATCAGGACGAGTCCAGCTAGAACAAGATCAAGCATCATGCTGGAACTCCCCCATTTTGTAACCGATACCCCAAACTGTCTTAATGTATTTCGGGCTCGCAGGCTCATCCTCAATCTTCTCCCGAAGCCGTGATATATGAACCTGGATCGCATTCACATCGTTAAAATAATCGTCATTCCACACCGCACGGTAGATTTGTTCCTTGGAAAAGGCTCGTTTCGGATATGTCATCAACAGCTTCAGAATCAGCAACTCTTTGGCTGTTAGATTGATAGGCTGATCGCGTTTCGTCACCAGATGCTCCTCGGAATGAAGTGTCAGTTCATGAACGCGAAGCACCTGCTGCGGTGCGGTAACGGACGCGGTACTCGCATATTGCGATGCCCTTCTCAGCGCGGCTTTCACCCTGGCTGTCAGCTCTATCAGCGAGAACGGCTTAGACAAATAATCATCCGCGCCAAAACCAAGCCCAAGCGCCTTATCCACATCGCTGTCTTTGGCAGAGAGGATCAAGACCGGAACGGTACTTCTTCCCCGCACGTGACGCAGTACTTCCATGCCATCGACGCCGGGCAGCATCAGATCAAGTAGGATTAGCTGATACGTTTCAATGGCCAGCAGACGAAGCGCCTCTTCCCCATCTGCCGCATGGCGAATAACAAAGCCTTCTTTCGTCAAATGCTGCCGGACCATATCTGCAATCGCGTAATCATCCTCAATAAGTAAAAGTTGACTTTGCATGCTGCTACCACCTTGGTTATTAGTTGCTACCAGTATACCGTTTTCTGCCATTCGATGAACAGAGCAAGCGGCTTCGTCAGTTCGCGACATCGCGCTTTGCGAATACATACCAAGCGAGTGCAGCGAATACAGCCGTATATCCCGTTAGAATAAGCAGTGAGAAGGTCAGTGTCATGTCGCTGAGAAACGGTCTGCCTGCGGTATACGAGTATAAATCCAAGTTGGCAAACATCAGATATTTCGTCCAGCCGAATGATTTCAGCATATAGGCAAGCTGCGGACCGCTCAGCAGGAAGAAGATTGAAACCCCGATAGCGACTGCACTAGAACGAAGAACAGATGAGATCATGAAAGCGAAGGTTGCCATGACAACAAGTTCAATAACGCCGTAGAAGGCTGCCTTGAGCACGTTACCTGCGTCTGGTGCAGTTTCGCCAGCTCCGAAACCGAATAATAAGCCACCAGCGATAAAAGCGGTAATCACCATGAGCAGAGCGAGCGAAAGTCCGAATAAAAGCACTGCTGCGTATTTAGCCAGCAATATTTGCGATCTGCTATAAGGTCGAATAAGCAGCAGCTTTATGGTGCCGCCGGAAAATTCTGATGCGACAATCCCTGCCGCAACGATGATCGTAAATAAGGTCACAATATCGATCAGATTTGGCACTGCTGTAAGCGTAAGGTCAAGAAATTCCCAAACATGACTCATCTGAATCTCCTGCTCGCTCGAGTAGTAACAAAGCAGTCCGGCAGCAATGACCATGATAGGAACGAGAAGAACCATAATCCAAGTACCCGTCCGCGTATAAAGTTTAGCCAGCTCGTTAACGAGCAGTTTGCGTAATTGTCGTAGCATCGCTTTCGCCCTCCGTTAGCTGCATATATTTCTCTTCTAAGGTTTGTGGCATCTTAGACTGATCTGCTGACGCACCTGCAAGATCCTCCAACGCAAAGGTCGCACGCAGATGGCCATCCATCACAACGCCGAATCGATCACACAGCTGCTCCATTTCGGCGAGCAGATGTGACGACACCATTACGGCAATGCCATCTTCATGTGCGAGTCTGCGAACAAGCTGCCTCATCTCACGGATGCCTGCGGGGTCAAGGCCGTTGGTCGGCTCATCGAGAATAAGTACGGCCGGCTCATGCAGCAGTGCTTGTGCGATGCCAAGTCGCTGGCGCATGCCAAGCGAATAGGTTTTTACTTTGTCATGGATGCGGGAAGTTAGTCCGACAAGTGCGACAACCTCCTCCATCCGACTTTGCGTAATCCCATCGCCCATGCGGGCATATTGCTTCAAATTTTGCATGCCTGTGAGATGCTTGTAGAGCTCAGGATTCTCCACGATTGCACCAACATGCCGTATAGCTTGCTTAAACTGTCTTCGAATACTGCTGCCGCCAATTCGAACATCGCCATCGCTCATCTCGATTAAGCCTACCATCATGCGGATCGTTGTTGTTTTACCAGCGCCATTGGGACCGAGTAAACCAAAGACTTCGCCGCGGTTCAATTGAAAGCTGAGCTGATGAACAATTGTTTTTCCACGTATTTGCTTCGTTAGATTACTTACTTCAACAATAGGTTCGTTCATTGCTTGTTCCCTCCACCACTCATTCATTGTTCTAATCGTAATGGAGAAACCATACCTGACCCTTTCCCAAATGTTACGAAAGTCTTTCGAACTGCTCCGCAGTCGGCCGAACAAAAAGGATCGCTCCACTCATAAACTATCATCAAAATACGAACGATCGACCGTAAAGGAGTGTGAACGTTTGAACCGTTTGCCTCCGTCCGACCTCGTATCACGATTTATTCTTGACAGTGATCCGTATTCCAGTGATTTCGTTTTTCCGCTTCCGAGCACTTGGTGGAGCCGGCCTTATGAATATCAGTGGTGTTCGTTATTTGCCGGAGCCGAGGACACTGTACTGGATGCCGCATGAGATCGATACGGCGCTGCCGCAGCATGCTCTTTACACCGATCAATGGGGCGGCTTGTCCTGTTTCCGGCTGTTATTAAAGAAGCGAACAACCTCTTGCTAACAAAAAGGCGACGCTTACCGCCATATGCGGTGCACGTCGCCTTTATATCAAATCAAATCGGAATCCTACCCATAAGCGTCACTACGGTTCGTTAGATTCGCACAGAAAACGCTAACGAATCGTACAGCCCTTATTTCCCCATTAATGGCACCGAAAATATTCTAACGAATCGTAGGAGCTCTAATTGACGATTTTGGAGGTGTTGGGAGCCGATTATCACCAAATAAGGCCGCTACGATTCGTTAGATTCTCGAAGCTCTGAATTTCGGCCAAATAAGGCCTCTACGATTCGTTAGCTTTCGCGGAATACAAGATGAGATGCGAGATGCAGCATTTTGAAAATATCTCAAAAGAGGACATTCTATTCAATCATGCTGCGTGTCTATCCCCTTTAACGCTTCTGTAAAGTAAGCTTTGTTATACAAAATAGAGGGATGATCCGGTTTATAGGAGTAAGCGAGTTCATTGTGGCGATTGCCTGCCTCTAACAACCCCAAACGGTCATAACACAGGCTCAGCTGCAAATGAGGGAGCCATGTGCAATACTTGCTCCATATTTCAAAGGGTACTTCCTGCTCATTCATGTTCGCAGCAGCGGTGTAGGCTTCAATGGCCTGCTGCCATTCCTTCCTTTCTACATATACGGCTCCGAGTTGGCAGCAGCATTCTGGCAGCGGAACTCCAAAAACGAGTGCACGGTGCAGTGATCTTAATTGATTAAGCTGATTCCCCCGTTTCTCCCAGCATGCTGCCTGGCTAATGGCTGCGCCAGCCATTTGCTCAGGCGATCCACTCTCCTCCTCCAAATAAGCTTCATATTGCACGACAGCTAAATCATAGCATTCCTGCTGCTCCAGCCATTTCGCATTGCCCAGTCGATCCCGCACCGTTCTGTGCCCATTTGCCTTAAAGGCTTCTAGTCCGGCTAAATTGGCTTCTCGATAGATATGATAAGCTGGATAATGAGTATCTACATGTAATGGAAAACCCATGGCGGCCGCCCGAATACAGAAGTGTCGATCCTCCCCCCAGAAATTGAGGTTTGGAATTTTCGCAAAGCGAAGACCGGCAAGAAGCGCTTGGCGACTGATCAAGGTGCATGCGCCTAAACCGCCTACTTCATAAACCCCAGGTATCCAAAGCCGCTCCAAGAACTGCTGCGTGCGGGCTGTAATTTCAGCAGGCAGCAGATGTTCCTCTCGCTTCTTATCGTATAAGACATATTCATCCGACAACCACACCTGCGGGAGCTCCATCCCGCTTTGCTGCCATTTCGTCCAGAATACATTCGAGACTACATCACACTGCGCTTGGACAAGCTGCTCCAACGTCCCGGGATGAAGGACCAAATCAGAATCGATCAGAAAGATATAGTCGAACCGCTGCTCAATCGCCTTTCGGATCATATAGTCCTTCATTTCAGCGACCTTCCAAATCAAATCCTCTTTCCAATAATGAGTATTCTCATCCTTGTAGTAGATTGGATTACCGGAGGCTGGCGAGTTGAGACTCATGTACGGCAGAAGCTCGATATGGCCTGCCTTCTGTTGAAACTCCTGTAGGAGGAGGCTCGACGCCGGATCCTGATTATCGTCGATAAACAAATAATGAACGATGATTTCGTTCTTCTCCAGCCCCAGCAGCGACTCCAGAAATGGCTCCAAAATAACCCTGACCTGATTGACAGGACTGGCGATCAGCACACGTTTCTTCGTCAACACGTTCTAGTCTCCATTCCTATTATTCCGTCCATGCCTGAAGCAGAGGTGCCGGGTCGAGAATGGAATCATACTGCTCCTTCCACCCGTATCTGGCACCCGGATCAAGACGCATATACCTCTCATACTTGTACTGTCGGTCTTCCGGAGTCGCCCAGCCGTAATGCTTCAACCTAGCCTCATGGATGCCAAAAGGAAATTCGAGCACATTCAGCGGAAAACGTCCACAGTGCTGCGGTGTTTCTTTCCATCTATAGACCACGTCTGGCCGGTATCTTACTAGGAACGGCCGATAGAAGAGATGTGCCTGCCAGCAGCGGTCTTCCCGGTAATGCGTTTCACTCCACATATCGTATAAACGGAAACCAAATGTATCGACCGCATGCTGATTAACCAGCGCAGGCACATAATCACGCATATTGGCCTCGAAGATTTCATCGGCGTCCAGATTCAAGATCCACTCTGGATTCGTAGCTGTCGTTTCTTCCCATTGCCGCTTGCGAAGCTCGATTTCATTGCTGAACTCCGATCGTTCGTTCGTTACGATTTTGAGCGGTAAACCCGCCAACATCTCCTGACAAATCGCAACGGTTTCGTCGTCGCTGCAATCATCAATGATGACCGCCGCATCAATAAATTCGCGATGCTGCAGGAGCGCTTGTCGCAAATATCGTCCTGCTTCGTTCCGTACAACCATGGAAAGTGTTATTCGCCCATGTCTCTCTGTCACTCGTCACTGCCCCCTTCGTTTAAGCTGTACCTCCTAGCTTACGAACCTCTGCAAAATAATTGCGATTATACAATAAACTCGGATGTGTCGGGTTAAACGTCAGTGCAGTCTCATTATGGGCATAGGCGGTCTCATACTGCCCCAGTCTGTCGTAACATAAACAGAGCTGCAGATGTGGATACCACGTCGACATCGCTGCATTCACCATTCCCATCGTCGCCGGTTGGGGCACTTCAGTTGCTTGGCGATACCAGTAAATAGCGGTCTCGTAGTGTTTCTCCTCCAAGAAATAAGCCCCTATCGCACAGGACACGTCGGGTCGCGGACGCTCATAATGGAGCGCGCGAGTAAGTGAGTTGAATTGCATTTCCTTGTTTGCTAATCGTTGATAACACTCCGACATTTTGAGGCAAGCCTGAATGTTATCCTCAATCCATCCTTGTCCGGACTTCAGCATCTTGTCATAATAAACGACGGCTTCTGCATCCATGCTATGATCACGCAGCTCGTTGGCAAAGTAATACAAGTCACGAATGGAGAATTCTTCGCCTGCCGCTTGCCGTTTCTGATAAATTTTCAGATTCCGATCGGTGTACGTTTTCTCCTTCTTATGCGTGACGCAAACATCACTATCCAGCACCGGTCCCCAAGCATTTAAATACTCGTGAACAGGCCCGATCCACTGGAAATTGCATTCCCTACGCACAAGTCGATTGCGCCTTAAACTGGACGTTACGTTGCCGGCATTATCGAACCCTAAATTGTAAGGCATCGTCACTCTATCAACTGAAGTCGTTAATGCATGCTTCAGCAGTTTGAAGCGGATCCGATCTTCTTCTTCAATGGTGTCATCGGCATCCAGCCACAATACATAATCCTTAGTTGCTGTCTGAAAAGCGAAGTTACGAGCAGCAGCAAAATCATCAATCCACTCAAAATCATAAATATGTTCCGTAAACTTCCGAGCAATTGGCTTCGTACGGTCGGCGGATCCCGTATCTATGATGTTGATTTCATCCACAAGATCATGGATCGATAATAGGCATCGTTCCAGTGCCAGCTCTTCGTCACGCACGATCATACAAAGGCTTATCGTAACCATTTGTCCGCGCTGCTTCCCCCTTTAATCAGCCAAAATAGCTTCCTTACTCCTTATTTATAACTATGCTGCTATCTTGGCAGTTGTTAGGGCGCAACTCTATAAAAAAAGACACCTCGTTCATCCATTAATAGGATTCGAGGTGTCTTTCTTAAATTCAACCATTCAGTTCGGACTAAATCCAATATCTGAAATTTGCCCGTTTGGCATGAAGCCGATGTTTCGATATATTTTGTTGGAATCCGGATTGCGCACATCAGCATAAAGCATCGGTATTAGCCCCTCTTGAATCAACTGCTCGGAAACTGCGGCCACAACTGCACTCGCATACCCTTTCTTCCGAAATCGCAGCGGCGTGAACACGGCGTTGATACGTCCGTGTCTCGGCGATCGATGGGCAATGTTTGCCATCGACACCACTTCACCTTGCTTGCGCCACAGATAAAGCCCGCCAGCGTTGATATACCGCTTCGCCGACTCGATCTGACTCTCCGGTTCAACTTTTTTTCCATGTGCGTCTTCCGAGAATCCGGCGAGAAACAATGCAACGACGTCAACATCTTGCTGCGCCGCGAGACCCGCGTCCCCCTTGACATGCGATGGCATGTTTACCAATGGACAATGATACGCTTCCATCGTCATTTGAGTGGTATACCGAAGATTGTTCGCCCTGGAATATTCAATTGCAAAAGGATATGCAGTGTGTGGCGCGCCGGAAATGCCAGGCAGCAAATGACCATCCAGATGATTGACCAACCCTTGAAGCAGCCGCTTCTCTTCATCTCCGGCTAGCGTTCTTGGTGTCCACAACCAACCGTTATTCCCCATCGATTGCGCAAATAAGAGTTGACCATCTACGGAACGTATGCATAACGAGTCTTCTATCGCTGTAATGCGATAAAGCAGATTGTATTGGACTTCATCGTGAACAAACGAAGGCTCCCCCAAATACTTGTCATTTTGACCCCATCTCACAAACATGATTGCCCTCCTTGACATTTACGTTCCCGCCAAGCAACTTGCATCGTATTGCACGATGAGCTTAGATTATTAATTCGAGTTTAAATCCGACTTATCCTTTGTCTTTTTCACTCCTATTTCGATCTTTACCGACACAAATAAAGCAGCGGCTGCACTTAAGCAGCCACTGCTTCTAATCGACAATCTTTCAGTCTCAAGACTCTTCCGGTTTCTCCGTATCGCCATCCTCTTCCGTAACTTCCTTCTCTTCTTCCACAACTTCTTCCTCTGACTCCTCTGCTGCCTCAACTTCTTTAATCTTAGACGGCTGGTCGAATATGATCGTCCGAATAATCGACGGTTCCGGCCTGTTCTGACCATAGAGCCTAATATAGATTTGCTCGATTTCCTCGCCGGTCAAGTCATCCTGATTCAGCAGTTCTTCTGCGATCGTATCCACAAATTCCGTATGATCCGATACGAGTTTCTTCACTTGATTCATCATATCTTTAAGCAGCTCGTTGATTTTCGGCCGCAGCGACCGGAGCGCATCCGCTTGGGAACCGACAGCCAGGAAGCTGAACAATTCATCGCCCATACCAACTGCACCCAAATAAGCACCCGCCATATTCGTGGCCTGCTGCAAATCGGAGGTCACGCCGTTTAACTTCTTCCCTAAGAACAGCTCTTCAACCGCCCTAGCTGCCAAACAGACCTGAATACTGGCCAAAATCTCGCTGTCGCTCCGGTTATACCGCTCATGCGTCGGCTTGGTGGCAGCAAGACCGAGCGCATTCCCGCGCCGAACGATCGTTACTTTCCATACCCGATCGTGCGGCTTCAGCAAATACTGGGCAACCGCATGACCCGCCTCATGGTAAGCCACGTTTCGTTTCTCATCGGGACGCATGGAGCGCAGCGGCTGTTTAAGTCCCCACTCATACGTCTCCATTGCAACGCGGAAATCCGGATATTCGGCGACAAAGACACCGCGCTGATGAGCGATGACGACAGCTTCATTGACGATATGCTTAATTTGAGCCGGGCTGTACCCAATTGTATCCAAGGCTGCCTTCTCCGGCGTAAGGGAAGAATCATGTTTCACTTTCTTGAGATAGTATTGGAAGACGTCCACACGGCCGTCGTAATCCGGCGTATCGATCCAAAGCTGGCGATCGAACCGTCCCGGCCTCAGCAGCGCGGAGTCGAGAACATCCGGCAAGTTCGTCGCTGCGACCGTAAGCACGGCCGGTCGATCCGCTTTCTTGCGGCGCAGCCCGAGCATACGCATCATTTTCGCAATTCTCGTATTATCGATATTAGGCGGATCCATTTGCAGGAGCAGCTCATTGAGGAGCCCCGAACCGCCGCCCATCCCCATCATCCCGCCCATTGCGCCTGCGCCGGATTGGCGTTTCATGCCGATGGCGTCAATTTCGTCGATGAAGATGATGCACGCACCGTACATTTTGGCAAGCTTTCGAGCCTTCTTATAAATACGCATGACTTTGAGGTTACCGACCCCAAAGAACATGTTTTGGAAGCTCGGTGCCGATGCGTAAGCGAAGGGAACCTGTGCCTCATTCGCAATAACTTGAGCCAAGTAGGATTTACCTGTACCCGGTGGACCGCAAAGCAGGAATCCCCGGATCGCTTCTCCTCCCATCTCCTTGAACTCTTTAACCCCCTTGAGCAGGATTACAATCCGCTTCGCATTCTCTACAATTTCGGGATTCCCTCGGTAATCGTCCCAGGTGGCGCCGGTCTCGCCGGGCAGAATCCAATAGGTTCTTCCCCTGGCAAGGAACCAGAATAGGGCTGCGAATTGCACGATCATGAACATCATAGCGAAGACCAGCTGGAATAGGAGACTGACTATGCTCAGCGTAATCCCCCAGACTTGGGGCCCTCCTGACCACACCAACACGCCAATGATGACGATGACGGTGAGCCTTATGAGGAATTTGCGCCACTTGATCCACTGATAACTCCTCATGGCTACACTTCCTTTTCACACAAAATGTGCTCGCTCGTAATGATTGCGATACTCATTTTTACTTAGTAATATTTGAAAATATGCGTGGAATAAAGAGAAGAAAGTCCCCCGCATGCATCTGTAATATAAATGAAATACTAGAAAACCTGACATCGAAAAATAGAACGGGAACGGTAAAATAAGCTGCTTGGACACACGCGCAAAACCCCCTATCCACTTATGGATAGGGGGGAAATGGGGTTCAAATCCGCTTAGCCTTGATTACTGTTTCCGGAAGCTAGTAAGCCAGTGTATACCGAAATCAACAAGCTCTCGCTGCGACATCAGCTTAACTTCAGCCTCTCCCAGGAGAGCCGACTTCATAGAGGCACCGGCATGTGTATCAAAGGCTGCGCCTAGCTCAGCAAAATCATCCGAATTGATGTTAATATCCGGGAAGGTCACCCATTCTCTGACGCCATCAATCTCAATCGGCGCTCCTTGCGTAACTTCGCTCTTACCCGGGTAGATCGCCCGATACTCGGATAAATGCAGCGAAGTATTATTGCCATGTCCAACGCCCAGCAGCAGTACATAAGCGCCGCATTCGTATAATTTAGCAAGTGGAGAATGCTCTCCAAGAGCGAAGGCTAGCAAATGGTTCTCTATAATAAACGCTGCCCGCGGTCCACGTGCTGCGAATGATACTTGTGGATGCTGGCTGCGCAGCGTTCCATCCTGCTTGCGGAAGCATTCCACCAGTTGACCCATACCCCGCGTTACCGTCAGATCCGGGGAGAAAGCAGGCATCTCTTCCCGAATGGTTTGCCACCAGTCCTGCGGTACCGGAGGATTTGCCCAAAGAGCGGGATCGGATAAATCCCCGCTGTGCGTCGGCATAACCAGTGTACCTTCTTCTCCAATGGCATCCTCTAGTCCCAGTACGACAGCTTCGGCGCCGCCGACGATCCATCGATTGAATGACTTAAGCGAGGAATGAACGAGTAAGGTCATTCCCGGTGTTACACCTATTTGCGTCAATGCTTGAGCAATAGATGCGCGAGTCAGTGGAAACTCCGTTTCATTAATGACCATGATTGCTATCCTTGTCCTCTGCCTCGCGAATAAACTGACGAACCACTTGCAAGTAGGCGTCCGTCTCTTCTAAATACCCCATATGCGAGCTTTCCTCGAATACATGCAGCTTCGCGCCTGGAACGAGGGATTGATAATACTGCGTCGCCTCAGGAGTCGCTTCATCAAATCTGCCGCAAACAAACAACGTCGGAGCGTTGATTTCATGAAGCTGTGCCGTGACATCATAGGTCTTCAAGCTGCCGGTCGGACAAAATTCTGATGGCCCCCACATGGACAGATAAACCTCTTTGTTCCCTTTCGGCCTGCTCTCTGCCATAATAGCCGGCCAAGGATCGAGTCTGCACACATGCCGATTGTAGTAAGCCTTAATGGCTTCCCCATATTCTTCGGTGTCCGTAGTCCCTTCCGCCTCATGGCGTGCTATTATCTGCTGAGAAGCTTCCGGCAGCTGCGCAAGCAAACGGTCCGCATCCTGTTTCCAACGAAGCGCACTTAAGCATGGGCTGGACAAAATCAAGCTTCTGATGCCTCTTGGCTTACGCTGTATGAAATAGGACGATGCCAGCATCGTTCCCCACGAATGCCCAAGTAAATGCATATCATCCAGATGGAGCGCTTCGCGTATGCATGCGAGTTCTTCTACGAATCGTTCGGTATTCCATAATGATGGGTCCTCGGGTCGATCGGAATTGCCAGAGCCAAGCTGGTCATAGAAAATTACCGGCCGCTCATCCGCTAAAGCGCTTAGCACGGACTTGAGCGGATCATGCACATTACCAGGTCCGCCATGCAGCACGACTAACGGCGTTTTCCCTGTGTCACCAACTCGCACATACCAGACCCTTCCGCCAGGTACTTCAATATATCCTTCTTGATTAGCCACGTTAATTTCCTCCTAAATTGCATAGCGCGCTTTCATGAATGCCGCGCTCTTAAATCCTACCTGATTCAAGTGGCAGACCGCAATATGTAACGTAACTATGCTTCTTCCTGCATCATCGGTTTCATAATATCGATATACACGTTGCCGTCAATAATAATCGGTTCATATAAATCAAGGCCTCTAGTTACGACAAAGATGGCATTTCCAACTTGGTCAAACTGAGCACCGTGGCAGGGACATTGAAAGTAAAGCGATTTGTCCTTTGCCGCACTCTTCTGCTCTGCAGTAGCAGGTGCGATCGTACATCCGAGGTGGGTGCAAGCCGGCGACATGATACGCACCTTTCTCTCCGCATCTCTAGCCACATAGACAAATCCCTTCAGCGGCTTGGTATTCCATGCATCGACGTAGGTGGCTTCGTATTCTATTTTCGTGACACTATTTAATGACATTAACCAGTTGAATTCACCCAGCAGCGCATAGTTCTGCGGCAAAGGTTCCTTACCTGCACTTCGATGCTTGATCGCCCCGTAATAGAACAAGCCGCTCGTCCCTGCCAATACACCAACTACTCCTATGGCAAGTTTGCCAGTATTACCGATAAATGCTCTCCGCGTTATTTTGTTAGGTTTAATCTCGTCCATAACAATCACCTCCACTTCTTCCATATTACCCCACTCTATTATGAAAAAGAAGAACAGCATTGCTGCCGAAGACCCCCTCGCTCCTTGCTCAAGCGGGCTCTCCAACTGCAACACTGCTCTACATGAAGTAATTAATGTAGTTAATCATCTAACGCATTATCCAACAATTCAAGCTCCACTACCGTATTGATGTCATCCGGGAGCGATGCGCCACTGAAGATAATAAAGGCATCATGTGGATATTCCCAGGCATTCCACGGTGTTTCTACTTTGATCTCCGTACCGTCTGCGAGCAGACGGGCGCGCTTGATCTTGCCATTCAAACCGCGGAAGTTAATCGGCCCCATGCCTCGATCATAAATATGAGCGTATAAGTATTTGCCATTCTGCGTATAACGACCCCACTCCGGTTTCTCCAGCTTGGCGGGACCGCTGCCATATAGGCTGCTGCCGTTGTCATCCATCCACCGGCCGACTTCGGCTAAGATCTCGAGTGATTGCCGTGGGATTTCTCCTTTCGCGTTAGGTCCGACATTAAGCAGCAGGTTGCCGCCTTTGCTCACGCATTCGACCAGCCCGCGAATGACGGTCTTCGGCGACTTGTAGTTGTTGTCACCTGCGCAATAGCCCCAATGATCGTTCAGCGTAATACACGCCTCCCAAGGAATCGGCTCGCCTGCCTCATTCACAACACCTTCCGGCGGCAGAAGCTGCTCCGGACTCATAAAATCTCCGGCGTACACTTCAGGTTCTGCCGATTTCTTATCGCCGCCTAAACGGTTATCGATCACGATGTCCGGCTGCAAGCTGCGCATCATCTGTACGAGCTCGGTCGCCTTCCATTTCTCTCCCGTCATGTCATCATAGGAGAAGTCGAACCACATGACGTCAATGGTCCCGTAATTCGTAAGCAGTTCTTTGACTTGTCCGTGCATGTAGGTAAGATAACGGTCAAATTCGATGCGATGATCTCGATAGTCTTCGTTATCACGCATAGGATGAATTTTGTCCCCAAAGTGCGGATAGTCTTCGTGATGCCAATCGATGATGGAATAATAAAGCCCAACGCGAAGCCCCTCCGAGCGGAAGGCTTCTATATATTCACGGATCAAATCCCTGCCTGCCGGGGTATTGGTAGCTTTGTAATCCGTCAGCTTACTATCGAACAAGCAGAAGCCATCATGATGTTTTGCCGTCATAACCGCATACTTCATTCCTGCTGCTTTAGCAGCCTTGGCCCATTCTTTCGGGTTATATTTAATAGGGTTAAATTCCTCGAAGAACGGCTCATAATCCGCTGCGGACAGCTTCTCCAGGCTGCGTACCCATTCACCTCGCGCCGGTATCGCATAGAGCCCCCAGTGGATAAACATGCCGAATCGATCGTCCATAAACCATTTCATATGTGGTGCAACGGTGCTTGCCATCTCGCTACGACCTCTCTCCGTCATCATTTTGTTCGCTGTTGAATTGTTTATATACCTCAATAAATCGCCCGTCACAGCCTACATCAACAAAAGATAACGGACGGATTCCGAGTGACCTTGCCATTGAACTCGCATCGTACGAAAACTCCCCTGCAGAGGGTCCTGTTAACAAGGGGTCAGCAAATACGTTACCGTCTTCCTCTTGCAGTTCATATTCATGAATGGCCTTATAATGAAAATATCGCTTGAATCGTCTCGAATGAATCCGGCTAACCAACATATTGTTCTGAAAGGATATGATCCCATCCGACGAGGAGAATGTGCTCATATACGGATGCGAGTCATATTCCTCCGATATCATACCTTCCGGATTCCCCTGCGGGGTATGGATTTCAATCGCACCTGCTAGGAGAATATTC
The DNA here is from genome assembly GCF_059383735.1 of Paenibacillus sp. N22P23. Taxonomy (NCBI): domain Bacteria; kingdom Bacillati; phylum Bacillota; class Bacilli; order Caryophanales; family Paenibacillaceae; genus Paenibacillus; species Paenibacillus sp. N22P23. The sequence continues at coordinate 735,981 of NZ_JBXENT010000001.1, read as the reverse complement.
CGTTCGAAAATGGTGCCGGATGAATTCAAGACCGAGACGATCTGCAGCCCTTGATCCATAAATATATTGTTCTCGAATCGGCAATCACGCGTCATATGACTGAGCATAGGAACACCGAGATTCACCGCCAAATTGCCTTGCACGGAACAATTCGTACATTTCTCATCTAAGTAGTACGCATATCTGCGAATCTTCTCGGATGAGTTCGTCTTAGCAAACACCGCATTTCCGCTTACGGTCACGTTGTCGCTATACCAGCAAATATAAATCGCGGAGCCGTCCTTCATAAATTGCATCGTGTTATACAATAAATTCCCGTTGATCACCGTATTCGGGCTGCTGCTTGCGATCCCGCTGTAAGGCGTATTATAAATTTCGTTGTGGGCGATGGTATGCCCCGTACCATCACTGTTGACGGCGATCGAACTCTGATACGACAGCCCAATATCATGGATGCGTGAACGCTCCAGCCGAACACCTTCGCCTTTCCACTTCAGGCCGCCCGCTCCGGTGTGATGGATATGGCATTCGTGCAGGCGGATGTCATTACCGCTCAGATTGAAAGCCCAACCGCCCGTATTCCGTACGGTTACGCCTTCAAATATGATCCTTTCAACCTCTTCACCGTGGATGGCGGCACTCACGGAAATCGCCCCGAAACCTCCTGCTGAGAGTGGCGAAGCCGCACACGCGAAGGTTAGTCCTTCAAACCGAAGATCATGTGCACCCGGCCCCAGATAGAGGATATGCTCCTTCGAAGGAACAATGAGCTGCATGCGGTCCATTTCCTCGCCGGGCAGCGGCCAATAGAACAGCTTCTCGTTCGTTCGATCTAAGTACCACTGCCCCGGCTGCCTCAAGCCCTCGCGCACATTCCAAATCACATAGGTTCGCGCATTGTCATTGCGTTCATAGAATGCACCCGGAGGATGTCCAGGCGCATATAAGAACTGAATTTCGGATTCATCGCCTTCTGATCGAACAGCTGCAACGCCAAGAAGCGATTCATCCCATTCGTGATAAAGGGTTAGCTCCGCATTACGAGCATCAAGCCACTCTGCTACATCCTCTCGCTTCACGCGTAACGACATCATTTCTTCTTCTGTCGGCGGGCGCTTCCATCCGCCCGCGAAAGTGGACAGCCATTCCACCTGAAATTCGTTCAAGTGACGGAATGCGCCTTGCTCAGGCAGGCGCGAGCGCTGCCGATACTTTCCATCCACTTCAATCAGCCGAAAATCCAGCTCACGATCATGCACCCCGGCAATCGGTGCCGTGATCCAATCACCTTCCCGCTGCCAAGTCGTGATCGGGGAGCCGCCGAACAGAATCGGATGTTCATCCGGATAGGCTGCAATCTGAAGCCCCGCATCTTCCTTGCTGAGCGTCAAGCTGACATCGTAATAATGTCCTCCGCGCATGAGAATGCGTTTCGCATCAGCTTCGGACCTCATTGCTCTTGTGCGATTCAGCGCTTCAACTAGCGTCCCTAACGGCTGCTCCTTCGTACCGGAATTGGAATCCAGCCCATTGGGCGCGACATATAGGGTCTCCGTCTTCGTAGTAGTCAAACCGAAATCACCCCTTATGAGCTTCTTTCTGCTCGAATTGCAGCTTTACACTGCTCCAATTGCCGGCATCGCCAATTACCAGTGAAGTGTTCTGCGGATGTAACCCGAGCTCCTCGAAGATGATCAGCTCATTCTCCGCCTTCATCCAGCTTCTCGGTAAATAATAGCGATCTTGCGTGCCGCCGTAGGCCCACATCCGTCCGACATTATGGCCATTCAAGAAAATTTGTCCTTTCTGCAGCTCCCCGATTAGAAGATAGACGGGACGATCACCATCCGGCAGCTTGAAATGAGTCTCCAGATAAGCCGGTTTCAATGCTCTGCCTTTCCTAGCAACCCTGTTTCCCACCGGAAGCAGAACCACAAGTCCTTCTTCTTCTTTGGCATGGCCGTTCATAAGCTGCGATGCCGAGAAGTCGCCGCTTTCTTCCCAAGGCTTCCACTGCCAATTGGTCAGTTCACCTGATTTCGGCGCCACATAAACAGCCAAATTCTCCTTCACTGCATCCGGCACATTCTCGGCGTAATGAATCCGGACATTGAGCTTTCCGCCGCCCGCAGCTGGCACTGGAAGCTGCCATGTAATCCATCGCTTGATTTGGGAGAACATCGTCCACGGCGAGTCCGGATAAGACAAAGGCAACACTTCTTCGCCATTCATCGTCACCCATGCCTTTACGCCATGAATCATAATGAAAGATTGCTGATCCGCCTGCAGCGCAAGATCAAATTCTATTGCTGGCAGCGGCTCTTGTTCTCTGTAGAATCGGTTATATAAGAAGTGGAATGCTTGTGCGGACATCGGCTGAGCACTCACTTCACGGAAAGTCTCGATCTGAACCCTGCGCGAGCCGACAACGACCGGTCCTTGAATACCGACTGCAATCGGCACGTCATAATTGTGACCGAGATCATCGGATAAGAAGACGAAGCGGTTCGTTCCTTTCTTCAGCGTTACGGTAATTTCCTCGAATGCCCAATCCGCCGGATGTCCGTATTCGTCTCTCATTCGCACGGATCTGCGCTCTGCATGGATGCCGCATAGTTGTCCATTCACGAACACAGTTGCCCGCGTTGGCGTATGACTGAGCAGCATCGTCTCCACTCCGTCTTTGTCCCACTCCAGCTCTGCACTGTACCAGAGGTACCCTTGAACGACACCTAAGTCCTCATGGGAATGAGGTTTATCAAGTGCTGACCAATCCGCAGATGCCCCAGCATGAATCTCCGGACAAGGCGCTATTTTCCACGAATGAAGCTCTGGAAGGGTGATCTCCAACGTCTTATGCTTAAAGGTGCGACTGACCGGAAGTCCGTTCGCATCGAGATATACGACCTCAGGCGTACCATCGCTTACCCGAATATCAAGAGAACCGTCAGCTTGCTGCTCAGCCGCATAATCTGGGCCGAAGACGATATGATCTTCGACGATCCAGCATCTTCTGGCCATTTCTTCATCAACAACGATAATGTTAACGCCATCTGCTGCCGTGTGCTGTACCTTCCGCCTCTTAACGGACAAGTCGTGTTCAATGCCATTTACACTAATAACACCTTCTGTCCCCGCCGGACCGTACAACACAATAACTTTCTTCGATTCATTGCAAGCCAGCAGGCAAAGACTGCTGTAATTGATCGTTACCTCACCTGAAGCACCAAACAACTGCAGTTCAATCGGAATAACCGCCGCGGCTACCTCGCCTAGATGAACAGTCAGCTGCTTCCCTGCCTTGGTCGTAATCGTAAGCTCCCGTTTCGCAGCAGCCGTCGACACAAACGCTAGTGAGCCTTTGTCGCTCTCACGGACAATAAGCCGCACGCCTTCTTCGCATGTCATGCCGCCGCGATCCTTAACCTCTGTGCTATCCATGATGTAATCGTTGAAATGCGAAATAAACAAATTTGGCGGACGCACCGCATAATATTTGTCCGTCAGCTTCCCGCCTTCGCCGACAGGGTAACCGGAGGCATACGAGGTGGCAATATTGTTGCCGCCCCAGAACCCGAAGTTGGTTCCGCCTTCGAACATGTAATAACAAACTTGCGTGGCGGATGAAGTATACTCATAAACCGCTCGTGCTAGATCGAGCCGGTTCGGCCAATCAGTGACTTGATTGCCCCAATAGATCGGTGCACCGCACCAGAATTCGGTCGTAATCAGCGGCGCATTCGGCTGCTTACTCTTCAGGTCATACACAGGCTCAACCTCAACATGATGGTTGTAGGTCAGAATCATGCTTTCATCGATAAATTGATCCGCGGCATCCGTGGAATCGTTGATCTTAACCGTTGTAGGGGTTGCACCATGGACATTGCAGGCCAGAATCGGAATTTCGATGCCGTGTCCATAATAGATTTCATTGATTTTATAGAGATAGCGGCGCATCGACTCATCCCAGCCGCCGGGATATTCATTCTCGTTCTGAATGGTGATGACAGGGCCGCCACGCGTAATCTGTCGCTCACTGATGATCGGAATGAGCTGATCGAACCAGCTTTCTACGGCAGCCATATAGACGGGATCGTCCTCTCGGAATCGAAGAACCGGATTCGCGCACAGCCAAGCCGGTATACCGCCGCCATCCCATTCACTGCAAATATATGGACCTGGGCGCAGCATCGCGTACATACCCAGCTCCCCGATAAGGTCGATATAAGCGGCAAGATCCTTGTCGCCAGCGAAATCCACTTGACCTTCCGTCACTTCGTGAAAATTCCATGCCACATACGTACAAATCGTATTTAATCCGGCACGCTTAGCCCGGAGCAGCACGTCTCTCCATTCGCTTCTTGGATGACGGAAATAATGGATTTCACCGCCCACAATCCAAATCCGCTCGCCATCCTTCATAAATGATTTTCCGTCATACGTCAGCTTCATCCGTACACCTCGATCTTCAATAGTCATGGAATCCCACTCTCACACTTTCGAGTATACGAGCCGGAAGCAAGACCAAATATGAAGTAATCTACGATTTTTGGACGAATTGCCTTAGGGTCCAAAGAAATGAAGGTCTTCACACTCCCAAACAACAAGATCGCCTTAACCTGCCTGCGTGGAAGGCTGGTTGGCGATCTTGTGTATACTTTGTCGCTTTCCAACTTTAACGGTTGTGACAGTGGTTATTTGGCATAGATTTACCCTTTTTATTTTCTAACGGTTACTAGCGAGCTTATTTGAACGTTTTCCACTAGAATCGACCAATTTACTGCAAATAACGTCTGTCACAACCGTTAGAGTTTACAACTGGCTCATTTTCATGAAATAGCCACGCTGACAACCGTTAAAGTTTTGCTCACGATGTATAGATAAAAAAATGGCTGTCGAGACTTTCTCGACAGCCTGCGGTTAACGCATGTGCTAACCCTTAATCACCTCTTGTTACTGTGAAATCTGAATTTTGTCGTAGGAAGCCACGCCGGAATACCACATGTTGGTGACAAATGAAAGCTGTGAAACGCTGGTTGCAGATGCCATCACAGGAACATTCGTTAACACAGCTGTACCGTTGATCGACAGATTAAACGTTCCTGCCGTCAAATTCACGACGAGACGGACATCGTACCATTGGTTCGCCGCATAAGACATCGATGTGTCGGTCCAGGCGATGCTTGAACTGACATAGCCGAACTTCCCGTTCTCCCGGAAGGCGAATTGCACGATCGGCGTTCCGCTGCCGTTCAGCAGCACCGGGCCGGCGATGAGCGCATTCGTTTGATTCGCTTTCATTCGCGTATCGATCGTGACCGTTCCCGAAGTGGATGTGAACGACTTCACGGCGCTGACATCCGCACCCCCGTAATTCGATTGCGTCAAGGTTAACGCACGATTCGTCGTGTTGGCTCCGTCAGCAACCTGCTGTACCGACGCTCCGCCGCCTGAAGTGTTGACCGTCCATCCCGCAGGCATTTGCCCAATCGTCGTGGCATCAAACCATTCCGCGAAAATGTTCGTTTTGGCATTTGCAGAACTGCTCGCTGCCGACAGATTGGTTGCGGCATCGTAAGCTTTTACCGTATACGTGTAGGTTGTATTCGCCGTCAAGCCGCTGTCCGTAAAACTGGTTCCGGAAGCGGTTCCTACTTCAACGCCACCACGGTAAACCTTGTATCCGGTCACGCCAACGTTATCGGTCGATGCCGTCCACGTCAACGATGCGGTTGCAGCTGTCACCGAAGCTGCAGCCAAACCGGTCGGAGCAGTCGGCGCTTGCGTATCCCCGGATCCGCCACCACCGGTACCGACTTGGATATTGTCGTAAGAAACTGCCCCTGTGTACCACATGTTTGACGAGAAATTAATTTGCGACAGATTGCTGGATGAAGCCATTACAGGCACATTCGTTAATACAGCTGTACCGTTGATCGTCAGGCTAAACGTTCCCGCAGGCAGATTGACCACAATATGGACATCGTACCATTGGTTCGCCGCATACGTCATCGTCGTGTCCGTCCATGCCAGGCTTGAACTGACGTAAGCGAACTTACCGTTATCTCGGAAGCCGAGCTGCACGATCGGTGTTCCGCTGCTGTTCATCAAGACTGGGCTGGCGGTGAGCGCGTTCGTCTGATTCGCCTTCATGCGCGTATCGATCGTTACCGTTCCCGTTGCCGCGGTGAACGACTTCGTCGCGCTAACATCCGCCACCCCATAGTTCGCCGACGTTTGCGTTAAAGTCAATGCGCGATTCGTCGTATTTGCTCCGTCAGCAACTTGTTGTACGGACACCGCGCCACCCGCTGTGTTGACCGTCCAGCCGGCGGGCATTTGCCCAATCGTCGTGCTTTCGAAGTTTTCCGAATAACCGCCGCTCGAACCGGCACTCGTAGTAGCGTTAACCGAGCTGCTTGCTGCCGATAGATTGGTTGCGGCATCGATTGCTTTTACCGTATACGTATAGGTCGTGCTAGCCGTCAATCCACTATCCGTAAAGCTGGTTCCGGATGGCGTCCCCACTTCCGCGCCATTACGGTAGACTCTGTATCCCGTCACAGCCACATTATCCGTCGATGCCGTCCACGTCAGCGATGCAGTTGTATCCGTTACTGAAGCAACTGCCAAGCTCGTTGGAGCGCTTGGAGCAGTTGTGTCGCTGCCTGATATTGCAGTGGTCGCGGACAGCATAATGTCGTCGACGAAAGCATAACCACCAGTCGTCGGCTTCAACCCATAAATCGTCGCACTTGTATTGGCGGCGCCGGTTGTAAAGGTAAACGTCTTATTCACCCATGCTGTCGTGGTGTTCTCTTGGTACGTGTCGCTGCCGCCGTAATTTTTGACACCAAGTCGGACCGTTTGCCCGGAAGAGCCGGCCCGCAGATAACCCGAAAGTTCATAGGTTGTATTTGGCGTCAAGCCGGTAATCGTCTGCTCGATTCCATCTGCCCCTGTACCCAGGCTGGCGGCGGTCTCATAACTAAATCTGCTCGAAACCTTGCCACCGGTGTAGTCGTAGGCAGGCTGTGCCGTCTGTGAATTTGTCTTTGTCCATCCATACAAGCTATCTACCGCCAGATGGCGCATCCGGTTCATATCCAAGCTGCCGTTAATCACCAGATTCTTGTAATCCGTATCCACAAGCTGATAGACAGGACTTGGCGGGCTGGCGAAGTTGTGACCTGCCGTCCAGTTCGTGCCGCCGAATTCATAGGCTCCGGCGTCAGGTGCAGAACCGGTAAAACCATCCGTTATCCCTCTGATCGCAAGTCCGATATCCTTGGCACCTGATCCGGACTGCAAGTGGAAATCATTCGTTGCTGTATTGACATAAAGCGGCGAACCGGAAGTCATATTGTTGCTGAACACCGCACCGATTGCGGAAGCGCCCATACCGAACTCTTGAAGCGCAATGTTGTTGGCAATGCGGTCCTTGTAAGCATCGATTCCGTAGGTCGGCTCCGAAATCCGGATACCCGAGAAGTTATGCGTCGTGTTGTTATAGACCATGACATAGTCCGAGAGATGATTGACGACAACGCCAACCCACGATAAATTCCATGTCACGTTTTTATAAACAAGGGCATTGGCCGATGATTCGTCCAAATAGATCCCACCGGTCCACCCGCCTGAACCGTTGGCATCCGCGTTTGTGCGGCTGACGCTGTCATGCCAATAATTGTGGTGAATCTCCGAGTTCCCGAGATCATTATGGGCCGTATATAACATCGCGGTATCCTTGGCAAAATAGTTACCATGATGGAAATCGTTATACTGGATGACCGTCGCGAAGAATTCGCCTCCGATAAGCGATCTTCCTGAGTTGTAGACTGTATTGTGGCTGATCAGATGGCCTCTCCCGGTAATATCAACGACGGAGTTGAAGACGATTGGTCCATATGTTCCGTCATGAATGGAGTTGTTGATCAGCTTATTGTTATCTCCTTCAATGGTGACAATAGCGCCTGATGAATACTGCAATTCGCTGTTCTTCAGCGTATTGTTCGTCCCGCACAGACACACTCCGGCCGAATACGTGATCGCTCGGTTAAACTCCGATACGTATTTGGCATTGATACCGTCGATGACATTGTTAGAACCATCTGTCGTATCAATGGCCGCTGCGAACAGCTTCACATTCTTAATGACGATATTGGATTTGCCAGACAAGTCAAACGCCAAATTTCTCGCTTTATACTCAACCGTGTGGGATGCCGGGCTATTGCTTGCCGTTGTCCGCAAGTATAGCTGACCGGCTGTTTTGTCATAGTACCATTCCCCCGGATAATCAAGCGCGGCAAGCTTGCCCATGATAAAATATTCTGCCGCTCCATAGCCCCAGTTGGATAAATCGATGACGCTGCCCGGCGGCATTTCTTTGCGGAACACAAGATATGCCGTACCTGCGCTCGTCAGCTTCACGTCTGCCGAGTACGTAAAATCCTTCGCGGTCGTCGTCGACTCATACCAAGCTGTTGTTCCTGACGTTTGCGGCTGTGTATAGCCAAACAGCGTAGTTCCGCTTGGTTTCCAGTACCCCGTAGATTCCGGCGCAAACCAGCCTTTGATGTTACTCGTGAAAGGTGCTGCCTCTCTGCCTGTCGCTTGATTCGGATCTTGACTTGTGATGGTTGCGTTAACATTGGTGAACTCCGCCTTTGCTGCAGTCGTGGAACTGCTCGATTCCACGCCTAAGCCGAAGCTTCCTTCCTTCAAATTCGAATCGGTCGCTGTGATGACAGGCGATGCTCCATTATTCAGATAGACATTAATGGTGCTGCCGGATGTCGTAACCTTCAGGTTATAGGTCGTGTTCTGAGTGATTGTTACATTGTAGGAGCCTAATACGGCCCCGCCTGCGCCAAGCAGTTTGAGTGTGTTATCATAGGTGGAAAATTTAAGGCTGTATGCATTTTGCGAGGTTTTGAGATTCAAATTACCGGGGGTATAGGTGGTTGCCAGCGCGTTGCTGAAGTTCCATTCGCCGGAATCCTCCACAAAAACAGAAGCATTATCCCAATAGCCGGCAGCCTGCGTCAGATTGGTGGAATCGACGAGCAGTCCACGGTTTGAGGTGTTGTTATAGTGATAGAGGGCCGGATCGTACAGGTTGCCGACCGCTGTATTCGGGGATCGGGCCAAATTGTTGGCAATCCCATCGACGTACACCGAATCCAAGTAATCGCCCATAGGCAGTGCAGCGCTTGCCTTGTAAATACTGCCGGAGTGAACCGACCACGAACCGGTTACGAGATTCGCGCCACTGATCGTGACATCTGCGCCGGTATCCGGCTGGAACGTGATTTCATTGCCCGGAGTACCCGAGTTAGTCGGCTTGACCGTTTCGCGATAAATGCCGGTACGGATTTTGGCTGTGTCACCTGCTGTCATGATGCTTGCCGCTTTGCTGATCGTTTTCCACGGACTTCCCGTGCTGCCTGTGCCGGTTGTGTCGTTGCCGTTCATGCCATCGACGTAGTACGTGTTGCCTGCTGCGGATACCTTCTGCGGGGCTGCCGTGACATAGCCGGTCAACAGCAATGCCGCAATCAGAAAGTACGAGATGAATCTTCTCCTCATCAATTACACCCTTCCTCACTAAAAGATTGTATCTCAAACCTCTGAAATCGAGGACTTGAAATCAGCAGCTCCACTTCACCTGAATCTACCTACCTCCCATGCCTAAGAAGCTATTCCTCGCAAAACGATCAGTTATGAAAACGCTTTCTAACCCAAGTAAAAGTATAGCGTTTCGAAGCCGATTGGTGAAATGAAGATTTCTACTGTTTTTGGACATTTGATTTGAAAAGGCGGCGGTACGCTCCATTCGCGCACTGCCGCCTCACATAAAATTATTCAACTAAATTCCCAACATAATGGACGATCGGCAGCTCCTGATCCTCCGGCCACGGAATCCGATAAGCCATCCCCGGCCATACATCGAAGAAGTTATCCGATAGCGGCTTCAATCCATCCAAATCGATACAAACGCCCCATGCAAAGACGTCGCTGCGGAACACCGCATACGCATCTTCTCTGGCCACTTCAATACGCGGTTTATCCCATTTCATCTCGACAAAACGAGGTAGAATCAGCCGATTCCGCGCCACTGTAACGCCTTGTTCATTAAGCAGCTTTGCGAAAACAGCCGTTTCGGCAATTCCCGCTTCTTCCCACTGCTCATCGCTGAATTCCATCACACAAACGGATGTATTCGGCGGTAATTCCACTTTGCGAAGCTCATCCATCACATATTCGCCGGAGAAACGGAACAGGCCTACATTCAACTCCCCGACCCACGTTTGTTCGGTCTCATTGATTCCAAACATGCGAACCGTCTGCCCCTCTTTGGCCGCCACGACAGAAATCGGCTGGAACGCCCGCTTCACCGGATAGAACGCCGGAGTCCGGTTCAAATAATAATCGACGATTGTCCAGCTGCGCGTAGCCGGCCAGCAGTCGTTGAACATCCAGAAGATCGCCGAAGCGCAGTCGAACATGCGCCTCCGGAAATTATCAATATATTCTCTTAAGCCTTCTCCTTGAATCAAGCCACCGTAATAGACGAATTGCTCGATCGACATGCCGCGCGGATCAAGTCCGGTCCAGTCGCTGATCTGCTTATCCGGTGCCGACAGCGCGAACCAAGAGTCAACCGCATTGTCATGCTGCTGCCACGCATAGGAGCACACATGGCGCCCGCTCTCAGGCAAACAAGCATAAGTGGCTGGCAAGCTTGTCGTGCCCAGAATGCCGCCTTCATTAGGGAATCGGCAGATCATTTCGCGATATTCGCGGAAATCGTTATTTTCAAAACCGACTGACCAAGGATGCTGATCGCCGCGATCGTTTGCGTTCGGATACTGATGATCCGGAGAAAACGGGCTGCTTGGCTGATAATACCTGCCGGGATCCTCCTCTTGTACGATGCGGGGGAGGATATGATGGTAGAGTGCATAGTCCGGGTAGATAATGCCTTCCTCACGATTGAAGGTATGCCACTCGTTCTCATTGTTTCCGCAATACATCACAAGGCTCGGATGATGCGCCAGACGCCGGACATTATGGATAGCCTCCCGCTTCACATTGCTCATGAACGAGGCATCTGTCACGGGATAGTCCGCACAGGCGAATACAAAGTCCTGCCAAACCATAATCCCGTGCTCATCGCACAGCTCATAGAAGTCATCCGTCTCGTAGACGCCGCCGCCCCAGACACGCAAGAAATTGAAGTTCGCTTCGAGCGCCCGACTGATTAGCCCTTCGTAGCGTGCGCGGTCCGCGCGATAGAAAATCATATCTGCCGGGATTGCGTTCGCGCCTTTCGCGAACACCGGGCGATCGTTAACCTCCAGATAGAAGTAACTGCCTCCGGAGGGATGCGGATCCTGATTGATACGCAGCTTGCGGAATCCGATCCGCTTCGTGCGCGTCCCGACGAGTTCGCCCGAAGCAAGCAGTTCCACGGCTATCTCAACGAGATGCTGCTCCCCTTGACCTGACGGCCACCACAGCTTCGGCTGTGCCACAGTGCACTTGGCTTCAAGCCGCCGCATGCCGGGTTCAATTGTATAGTCAAACGATTGGACGGCATTCGTGTCGCCGCCGATTCGGACCGTCAGCTTGCCTGAAACGGCGCTTTCCCCGCAGCCTTCTACGAATGCGCGAACAGTCACGACCGCCTCATCCATCGTTTCATTTACTTGAGATAGAATAACGACATCATCGAGCCGAACACTCGTCGCCCATTCAAGCGCAACAGGCTTATGAATGCCGACATTCACGCAGCGGGCCGACCAATCCCAGCCGAATGAACTTTGCGGCTTGCGAAGCCATATCCGCTTATGGAGCTCATGATCCTGTGAGTTCTCATAGTAGCCTTCAACGGATTTGCTGCCAGCCATATGTAATCCGCTGTCCAGCACGACGACAAGCAGATTCTCCTTGCGCAGCTTGCCGGTCACAGATACTTTGCAAGGTCGATAGAAATTAGCGTGCTCGCCGATCAACTCTTCGTTGAGATAGATTTTCGCATGGTAATCCAGTCCTTCGAAAATCAACCAAGCATGGTTGTTGATCGCTTCATCAGAAGCGGTGAAGCTTCTTCTGTAGCTCCATAAGTTCTCTTCTACCCACCTTGAGGACAACGCATTAAGTCCAATAGTTGGCTCCTCAATCAGCCCCTGCTTGATGAGCTCCAAATGGACTTCTCCCGGTACCGTCGCATCCATCCACTTTGCAGCATCCGTTTCGAATAAGTGATGCGTCTTCACCGCGCCTCGCTGTCCGTCTGCTCCGCGCAGCTTCCATGCGCCATTCAATTCCTGTCTGCCAATTCCCATGTCTGTCTCCTCTCTTACATGGCAAAAAACACAAACGCCGGACAAGTTGATTCCTCTCAACAGTCCGGCGCTGCATGTTTTAAGCCAGCATCAACCGATTATTCAAATTTAGCTTTCGCTTCGTCGAAGGCTTTAAGCTGCCATTGGTAGTACTGATCAGCGCCTGCATCGTTAAGCTTATCGATCAGCTTCTGTTGTCTTGCTTTATAATCTTCATCATTCTTCGATTTCAAGACGATTTCCGGAATGCCTTTCGTAATCAGATCATCCAACTTCGTTTGGATCCGTTTGATGTCTTCCGGCGGCGGTGCCATTGCAGCCTGCACGTCTTGCGGAATCACATCAAGCGTCTTCACTTTGCCTTCATCTGCATACTTCTTGTACGCAGCGGCTGGGTAAGCAACACCGTAGTGCTCGGAATAATCTTTGTTAAGCGAGTTAAGCTTCGTTGCATATACTTCCGGCGAGTTGAACAGGTTGACCGGGAAACCGTCGCTAAGAACGGTATTGTCAGAGAGACCTTGTTGGTTCGCCATCATGTTAATCCCTGTTTTCTTCCAAGGGTCGCCGCCTGCTGCAGCCAGTGCTACAACTTCCGGTTTCATTGTCGGTTTACCATCTACCATATCCCAGTGAACGCCTTGAACGCCGCTCTCAATCAGACGTGAGCCTTGCTCAGAGGACAAGAAGTTGATCAAATCCATAGCGCGAGCCGGATCTTTACAATTCGACGTAATCGCCCAAGCACGGTCGCCCCAGCCTGCGATTGTCGAGCCGCCGGTCCATGCGAAGCCCCAATCCAGCGGAATCGTTACGAAGCCTTTATCCGGGCCTTCTTTCAGAAGCTCGCCATTCGCGGCTTGGAACGGCCATGTTGCGATGGAGTTAAGCAATGTACCTTGGGAAGCCTTCGTTACGAGATCCTCGTATTTCGCTGTGAATGCATCCGGATCAAGAATGCCTTTTTGCTTGGATTTGTACAAGAATTCCGACGTTGCCCAGAAGCCGCTCTTCGGTACATCCGTGTAATTGTTGACAACAGGGTCGCCTGGATTTGTCAGAAGCCCCATGCCGTTTAAGCCCCATGTGCCCCAGTCATTCCAAATTGCCGTTCCGTATACCTTCTTGCCGTCCTTGGATTTCGGATGCGCGGCAACCATATCAGCCAAGATGTTAACCATATCATCGATATTTTTCACTTCCGGATAGCCAAGCTCCTTGTAATAATCCCAACGTACGTTAAAGCCGATTTGTTGGTCAAAGCCCCAGCCTGCGTTACCGATTTGTACCGGAATGACATACAGTTGGCCCGTATCATTACTCCAGAATTTCTTGCTGTACGCAATACTCTTCTCGAAGACAGGTTTCAGAATATCAGGTCCATTCGATTTCACCAGATCATCAAGCGGAATGATGTTCTTACCTTCAACCAGCTGTTTCAAGTAAGTTGTTCCAACGTTCTTCACTTGAATGATATCCGGTAAATCACCGCCTGCAAGCTGTACTTTGAACTTCTCTTCGTCGAACGTTTCAAGGTCCATCGTTACGCCCGTTTGTTTCGTTATTTCGTTGTAGACCTCGGTGTTCTCGAAGTCCTTCGTCGTGCTGTTTACTTGTACTTTCAATGTAACAGGTGCCTTGGCAGGCTCTGTCGTTTCGTTGGTCGCGGCAGCTTCGTCCGTAGTTGCGGCGGTGTTGTTCGTAGTCGCCGTTGTTGTGTTATCGCTTGCTGCCGGTGCATTCGTCGTAGCGGTATTGTTTGTATTATTCGAGTTTCCACCGCAGCCTGACAATACTACCAGCATAGCGGCCAGCATCATTGCTGCCTTGCCGCGTAATGCTTTGTTCCCCTTCATACCATGACCTCCCGAATTTAATTTCTATGATGACAGCCTCTATTGGGCTATTGCATCCTACAGCAGTTGGAGCCGAAGCCAAACCTTGTTATCCTTTAATCGCACCAAGCATAAGTCCTTTGACAAAATATCGCTGCAAGAACGGGTACACCAGCATAACCGGTAATGTGACGACCATCGTAATCGTGATGCGGATGGAGTCCGGTGATATTTTGGAAGCCAGACCACGATTCAGATCCTGCATGTTACTGCTTGCCACGATGCGCTGCGCATCGGTCAAATAGTTGTACAGAATCAGCTGCAGCGTCTGCAGATTGTCACTTGAGACAAGGAAGTAATTGTCATACCAGGTATTCCACTGCCCCACCGAAGCGAATACGGCAATGGTGGCTACAATGGGCATCGATAGCGGGAAGATGACATTCGTGAAGATTTTCAGATGACCTGCGCCGTCGATCATGGCGGACTCTTCCAGCGCTTGCGGAAGCTGTTCAATGAACGTCTTCAGCAGGACCACATAATAAGCGACAACTGCACCAGGCAGGATGTAGAGAAGGAAATTGTTTTTCAAGCCGAGCTCTTTCATCGTGATGTACCACGGAATCAGACCGGCGTTGAAATACATCGTAATGACCAGGAAACGATAAATGTATTTGCGCAGATACAGCTCGTTCTTCGTCACGGCATAAGCAAACCACGAGCAGCATGCGATGGTGAGCGCAGTTCCGATAACCGTTCGCAGCACGGAAACCCCAAACGAATGAAGCATATTATCGAGCTGGAAGATCGTCGTATAATTGACAATGGACAGCCCCCTCGGGATTAGAAACACGCCTTTGAGCGCCTGTTGCGGATCGCTGAACGAATAGATCAAGATATAATAGAACGGGTATACGCACATGAGCGTGAAGATAATTTGAACACTGTAGTTGAATACATCGAATACTGTGGTTGAATCTTTTTTCATTGGTCGTCATTACCTCCAGCTAGAATACCGAGTGGCCTCTAATTTTCTTAGACAATGCATTCATTGAGAACAACAGCAGAATGCTGATTAATGATTTGGCAATTCCAATTGCGGTACCGAAGGAAAAGTCGCCAGTCGTAATCCCGACGCGGTAGACATAGTAATCAAGTGCTTCAATTCGATCTGCTACCAATGGATTGTAGAAGACGAAGTTTTGCTCAAAACCGGATGCTCCGTTTGACAGAACGCTGGCAATGTTGAGCAGCAGCAAGACGAAGAAGGTTGGCATAATACCCGGAACGGTTATGGCCATGATGCGTTGAAACCTACCCGCTCCATCAACCTTCGCGGCATCGTACAGCTCAGGATCAATGCCTGCAATCGCGGCCAAGTAGATAATGGCGCCCCAGCCTAAGCTCTTCCAAATCGTAACGCCGGTCTGAAACCACCATGTTGCTGCAGAGTTGCCGAGCACCGTCGTCGGTTCATCGATGATGTGGAGCCTCATCAGCACTTCATTCAGCAAACCTCCGGATGAGAACATGAAGAACGCCAGTGAATACACGATGATCCAGCTTATGAAATTCGGCAGTGTCGTCAATGTCTGAACGACTTTCCGAAAGCGCTTACTGTTTAGTTCGTTAAGCATGATGGCGAAGATAACCGATAGCGGTGAAGCAAGGATGGATAACAAACTGAGTGCAAGCGTGTTGGTTAACACCCGGAGCAGATCTTCCTTCTCCTCGATCGCCCAGCGGAAGAATTTCAATCCGACAAACGGTGTCTGTGACAGCGGTATGCCGGGCTTGTAATCGTAGAAAGCGTACGCCCATCCGAATAATGGAATGTAGTTAAAGACGAACACTAGAAGGATAAACGGGATAACCATCAGAAACAATGTGACTCGACTTGCTTTCCATTTCATCTCTCTTATCACTCCATCTCTTTTTCTATCCTCAGTATAAGAAATCGCAATAAACGGAAATATGAAGTTTTCTACGATTTTTGGACTAAAATAGGCTCCCCCGCTGCAGCAACATGCTGCTTTGGAAGAGCCTCGTTTGATTTTACATCGGGAAGTATCGTTTATTCGCCTGCAAGCCGCGCCTTTGTTTCCTCATACGTACGTTTATACCATGCGAAATACGTATCTGCGCCAGCCTCTATTAATTCATCTATCAACTCTTGCTGATTGACTTTGAATGCCTCATCCGTCTTGGAACCAAGCACAATAATCGGCATTCCTTTCACAAGCAGCTCATCCAGTTTGGTCTGGATCCGCTTCATATCATCCGGCGGCGATGGCATCGCACTCAGCACATCCAGCGGCATATGGGCGAGCGTTTTCACTTTCCCTTGATCCACGAGCTTCTTATACGCCTCTGCCGGGTAAGATACGTCGTAGTACTCATCGTAATCCTTGTTCAGCGAATTCACTTTGGTCGTGAATACTTCAGGCGTATTGAACAGATTCACAATTCCTCCGTCGCTTAGCTTCGTATAGTCGGCAAGACCTTGCTGGTTAGCGATCATGCCAATCCCCGTTTTCTTCCAGCTATCTCCACCGGCTGCAGCAAGTGAAACGGTATCTGGTTTCATCGCCTGCTTCCCATCCACATAAGTCCAATGTACACCTTCAATGCCGCTGGCAATAAGCCGCGAGCCTTGCTCGGACACAAGGAAATTGATGAGATCCATCGCTCGCTCCGGATACTTGCAGTTCGCCGAGATGGCAAAAGCGCGATCGTTCCACCCCGCTATCGTCGTGCCTCCGACATTCGTGAATCCCCAGTCGAGTGGAATCGTGACGAACCCTTTATCAGGCCCTTCCTTCAGCAGGTCTGCATTCACTTGTGTAAACGGCCATGTCGCAACAGCCGAGATTAGCGTACCCTCAGAAGCTTTGGCAACGATGTCGTTATATTTGGCAGTAAACGCATCCGGATCCAGAATCCCTTTCTGCTGCGCCTTATACATGAACAACGCGGTGTCCCAAATTTCACTGTGAGCCGCATCGGTGTATGTGTTGATCAACTGCATCGCATTCGTATTGAACATGCCGTTGCCGGTAATCAGCCCCAGACTTCGAATGCCCCATGTCGACCAGTCATTCCACATACTCACGCCGTACACTTTCTTGCCATCCTTCGTCGTCCCATGCCTCTGTACCATATCTGCCAGCACATTCACCATGTCATCAATGGATTCGATCTTCGGATATCCAAGCTCCTTGTAATAATCCCAACGGACGTTAAAGCCGATCTGCTGCTCGAAGCCAAAATCACTCGTGCCGATCTGCACCGGAACCATGTACAGCTTGTTCGTGTTGTCGCTCCAGAACTTCCGGATATATTCGAAGCTTTTCTCGTAGATCGGGAGCTGCAGATCTGGCCCATTCGTCTTCAGCAGCTCATCCAGCGGAATGATGTTATTGCCTTCAATAAGCTCCTTGATGTTCTTGTTCGGCACTTGAATAATATCGGGCAAATCGCCGCCAGCCAGCTCCACCTTGAATTTCTGTTCATCATACAACTCCAGATTCATCGTGACACCGGTCTGTCTCGTGATTTCGTCATACACTTCGGTATGCTCGAAATCTTTACCCACACTGTTCAGCTGTACCTTAAGCGTAACCGGTTCTTTGCCCGGCACGACCGTATCTTTGTTATCTTCATTCTGCGCATTCTGCGATTGCTGCTGCGGCTTACCGGTACCACTGCAGCCGGACAGCAAGGCAAGTATAATCGTCATCGTGAATACGGTTCGCGTCCTAAATATCGGCTTCAAGCTGTTCGCCTCCGGTAAGGTTGGTTCGCACTTCTGGGAAAGCAGCACTCTCATAAATGGCGGGGATGGTCATGAAGACTTTTGTTTCTACCCCTTCTTTACTTTGCACTTCAATGCCATATCGATCGCCAAAATGCAGCCTGATCCGCTTGTTGACATTGTTCAGCCCGATTCCTTTCGATGCCCGATCACCGTTCAACTGGGATTGGATCTTCTGGTTGACCTCAATTACTTTATCCGCCGCCATGCCGCCGCAGGTGTCATGCACGACTACAAGCAAATCGTCGCCATGCTCGGATACCGAAATTTGAATGACCCCTTTATGCATCTCGCCATGAATGAGCGCATTTTCGATTGAGGGCTGGATCATGAAGCGAAGCGTTTGACAGTGCAGCAGCCGCTCCGGCACGTCAAATTCGAATCTCATTTCCTCGCCGTATCTGAAATTCATGATGTTGATATAGTTCTGTACGAACGCGATTTCCTCTTTAATCGACCATAATGGCGAAGGATCATAGTAGATCGGCCTAAGCATATTGCCTAAGCTGGTCATGCACTCCATTATGTTCGGCGCCTTGGCGATGGCCGCCATCCACTTCACCGTATTTAGCGTATTGTATAGGAAATGGGGATTGATTTGGGATTGGAGCGCTTCGATCTCCAACTGCCGCTTCGTTTTCTCTGTCTCCTCATTCTGGTTCATCAGCTCCAGAATCCCGGTAGACATGTTGTTGAACTGCTCAATGAGCAGCCCGATTTCTTTATTCGACGCTTGCGGCAGCGTCATGCCGATGTTCCCCCGTCCAACGTTCTTCATCCCTTTAATCAGCTGGTGCAGCGATTTCATAATGCGGTCCATCCATAGGGAGGCGAATACAACGATCAGAATGAGCGACAGCAGGAAAACGGCAGCGGTAAAGCGCCCAATCTGGCTAATATCTTTCGTGTATAGCTCGGTTGGCACTTCATTCACCAAGGTCCAGCCGGTTTCTTTCATTCGGTAATAAATGATTTGCTCATGCGTTCCGGTTCGACTGCCCGCGAAGCTGCCGAATGCCTGCTCCGGTGCAAGTTTAGCGTTTAACGGATACAGCTGATTAATCGTATCCTCGATCGTGCTCGAGATGACTTTGCCATTGCGGTCAATAATGTGCATGGAGCCGCCCGGCGTGCTCTGCAGGCTTCCATAGCCGGAATTGAAATACCGCTCATTCACATTAAAGACGAGCTCTGCACTCATCTGACTGCCGCCGATCCACCTGACGCCTCGAAGCGAAGAGATCACTCTGGCATTGGACAACCCATCCGGAATCGAGCTGCGCATGAAGTCGATCGTCTCCAATCCGCCGCTCCAGATCGATTGCGGGAAGCTGGATTTCACTTGTTCATAGAGCTGCGTGTCGTAGAACGGATAGTTTCTGCCTACTTCGGCCGTACTCTGATTTTGAGAGAGCGTTCCCCCGATAACCGTGCCATTCTCCGCGAAAATATAAACCGAATCCAAATAATTGTAAGTCGTTAAGTATTGATTGATTCGATCCATAATTTCTCGTTCCAGTGCGATGAATTCAAGATGCGACAGCTTGTCGCTCTGCAGAAAGGATTGGACTTTGGACTCCATCAGAAACGTCTTGGACAGCTTATCCACCTCGTGGAGTAAAGTAAGCGTATTCATTTCAATCTGACGAAATTGCGACAACGTGGTCTCCTGCGTTCTCGTTTGGAAGATGTCCAGCGTTTTCTTGTAGCTGTAATAAGAGCTGATGGACAGGACAAGCAGCGTAACAGCCATAAACGAGAAAATCAGCTGGGCTTTGAGCGAGATTCCGGAGAGTCGGAACTTGAACCTCGATGCTTTAGCGATCATTTGTCCTCCGCCTCCGCCACACCGGTCGTCCAGTCGTTGATCCACAGTCTGCGGAAGCCGTTCGGCCTGACGCCCGTGTGCTTCTTGAAGGCGCGACTGAAGTAGCTGTCATCGGTAAACCCCACCTGCTGTGCCACTTCATACGATCTTAGATTGGTGCCGAGCAGCAGCTCCTTCGCTTTCTCCAAACGAATGCGATTGAGATATTCGGAGAAGTTCATTTGCAGTTCTTTCTTGAACAGTACGCTCAAGTAGTTCGGCGTCAATTCCAAGTACTGCGCGATTTGCTGCAAAGAGATGTCTTCGTGGAATCGATCTTGAATGAACTTGACGGCACGAGCAATGTCTTTGCTTAGCTGCTTCTTAATGCCGCCTCTTGAGATGATTTCGGTTAGGAACTTACTATAGGCTGTAGCAGCTTCATCCAGCGTTTCGCATTTCTGCATCTCTTCCCCGTAAGTCGAGACAAGCGCCGTTACTTCCGATTCACTAAGCGAGGCGGTTACAGATGGGCAATGCAGCAGGCGAACGAACAGCTTCCTAATATCCTGTTCATGACTGAGTCGGCCGGATGTGAGGAAGGATTGCACAATTGCTTCCACATCCTTCTGCGCCGTTTCTTCGATCATCGACCATTTCTCATGAAACTGCTGCAGCTTCCTTCGCACGAGTTCCTCGGTCGCATCGGCATCCACATCACTGAGGAACAGTAATCGCTCCGTGCCATAGAAGAATTTCTGCGCGACAGCTCGCTCGCTTTCTTTGTACAATGTGTGCAGTGAAGCGTAACCGCTCTTCATTCCGCTCACGCCGAATGTTGCGGAGATGTTGAAGAACCGCCCCAGCACCTTCTGAATCTGGGTCATGATCCCGATCATTTCCTCGCGGATTTGATATTCGCTGGCGATATCCCGGAAGCTGAAGATGAAGAGATACCGTTTATCTTCATCGGATACAACCTCGCCCCGCTGCGATTGTACGAGCAGCTCATTCAAGACATTCAGGAAGGTAACGCGAATCAGCTCACCCTTCTCGTCATTGAATTTCGTCTGTACCAGCTCGAAATGATCGATTTCCATCATGGACACGATAAGACGCTCCGGGTGCAGCCGCAGCTTCAATTGATCAATATGATGAACGAACTCGTCTTTGGAGTAGAGATGATAGAAGACGAAGTTTTTAATGATATTTTCTTTCAGCAGATCCGGATTGCGGATGATTCCTTTCGATGTACCGAGCGTGATTTGTGTGCCGAGCTCCTCGCGCACACGCATCAGAACATTATGGATCTCCTCCTCCGTCATCGTTAGTTTCAAAATATAACTGGAGATTCCAAGCTGCATCGCCTGACGAATTAAATCAAAATCCTCCATGCACGACAAGATGACGATACGCGTCTGCACATCCTGCTCTCGTACCTTCTTGATAAGCTCAATCCCGCCCATGATCGGCATGCGAAGATCGGTAATGATAATATCCGGACGAACGCTGTTCGTATAATATTCCCACGCTTCTCTGCCATTGGCTGCATCTGCACATACGGTCATCCCGTAATTGTCCCATTGCACAGAGTTTTTAAACCCTAATCGTACCAGCATTTCGTCTTCAACAATCATGACGTTGAACATGCAGAAGCCTCCTAGCCCCTTCGTTGGTGCTGCAAGCTTACCATACTACCTTGCCTAGCAGATGGTCAATCGTTTCTACTTTCGCGGTAGATGTTCCTATTTACTCGGCGTGATTTTTATTTCTGCTAACTAGCAGCAAATGGTCACAGACCAGAACGGTTTCCTTATTTTGATTGATGACTTCCACATGTTCCACGACAACGCCGTATTCCGGACGTTTCGGATAGTCGCGCTTCTCGGAGATGGTGATGCTTACCGAGATCGTATCGCCTATAAATACCGGTTTGGTGAATCGCAGCTTGTCGTAACCGTAGGAGAACGCTTCCGGGTTCATTTCTCCTGCAGACAAGCCGACACCTACACTGAATACCAACGTGCCATGTGCGATTCGCTGACCGAACGGCTGCGTTTTGCACCATTCCGCGTCCATGTGATGCGGGTAGAAATCGCCGGTTTGCCCGGCATGCAGCACGATATCCGTCTCCGTAATGGTGCGTCCGAATGTGCTTCTTGCTGCTCCAATCTCATAATCTTCGTAAAATAAGCTTTTCATTGTGTTGTTCCTCCTTGGGTCTGTTAATCGAGATGAAAGACTTCCTCCATGTCCGCCCACCATTCACCTTCTTGCCTTGTCGCGAGCGGCTGTTGGCATGGCTTGCATACATCCCACCATCGCTGCGTCGTTTCATCGGCGGCGATCTGCGCCATATCTTGCTCGTAATCCTCGCCGGTATATTCGAAATAGCTGAACAGCCAGCCGTCCTTATAATAGATGGAGTAGTTCTGGATATGACTCTTCTTGATGCGCTTCAGCACATCCGGCCAAACCGCGGCATGCAGCCGTTTGTATTCCTCCAGCATCTCAGGTTTCACTTGGATTACACTGCCATATCGCTGCATTTACGCAAGCCTCCCTATTTATTTGATTTGATAAAATGTTGCTGCAGTCCCGCCAAGGATCGCATCCCGCTCCGCTTCCGAATAAGCGGCGATGGCGCGGTTCGTTTCTCTCCATACTTTGCCGTAATCACCGGCTAAGTTCGCAACAGGCCAGTCGCTGCCGAACATGAGGCGATCCGCGCCGAACTGCTCCTTGGCGTAATCGATATACGGTTTTATGTCTTCGGCTGACCAGCGTTCATGGTCCGCAGCCGTATTCAACCCGGACACCTTGGCGTAAACATTCTCGAACTGCGCTGCACGTGCGAGCTGCTCCGCCCAGTCGCCCAACGTTTTGTCTTTGATCGGCGGTTTGGCCAGATGATCAATGACGATTCTGAGATTGGGGATTTCTTTAGCCAGGCGCGGAGCATGCTTGAGATGATCCGGAAACACGGACACCAGATCGAAGGCTAAGTCATAGGAAGCCAGCACGCGCAAGCCCTCAATGACCGAATCGCGAATGATATAATCCGGATCCTTCTCCTCGTGAATGAGGTGGCGGACGCCTTTGAAATACCGATTCTGCTTGAATTGCTTTAGTTTCTTATCTGCAATTTCAGGGATGTTTAGCGGTACCCAGCCTACGACCGCAGCCACCCAGTCCTTCTCCTCCGCCACTTGCAGCATGTATTCCGTATCTTCATAGCTGTTCATCGCCTGAACAATAACGGTCTTATCGATGCCTGCTTCCTTCAGAAGCGGTTCCAGTTCAGGCGCCTCGATTGTGCGGCAAATTGTACCGAATGCAGGATCAAGCCACGGATAAGCGACTTTCTCCAAGTTCCAAAAGTGCTGGTGTGCGTCGATTTTGATCATCTTCGGGAGTCATCCTCCTTTAAATTGTAGGATTAATGAACTGTTTCCGAATTGCTGCCGTATCTTCGCCGACCTTCGGCGAGCCTTTCTCCGACCGGAATTGAATGCCGTCTATGCGGATCGGACAGCATGTCGTCCGCATCGTTGTTCCATTGCCTCTGGTGATCGATTGAACCATATTCAGCTGCTTAACATGTTCCTCTTGGAGAAGCTGCCGCCAATCCAGCACCTGTGAGACGTCATATCCGGCAGATCCTAGTGGTTCCCCATACTCTTCTTCATGTTCCCGCTGCACAGCTGCAGCATATCCGTCACCAACTGCATGAATACCGCATCGAATGGGCGGCTGTTTTTGCTTCTCATCACTACGATTCATATAAGCGGTCAATGACTCTACCTGAAGATCCAACGCCGATTCCAGCAGGCTGACCTCTACTCGCGCTCCGACTCCGGTCACTGCCCTTCGCACAAGGCAGCTTAATAGGCCTTGAACGAGATGCGCACCGGCAATCATATCCGTAACTGCCAGCCCGAGCGGCATTGGCGAACCGCTTCGGGTTCCTCCTTCATTCGTCAATCCGGACATCGATTGCACGAGCAAATCTTGACCTGGCTTACCTACCCACGGACCTTCGTTACCGTAGCCTGTAATTTCTCCATAGACGATGGCTGGATTGATCTCCTTGACTGCTTCGTAATGGAGGCCTAATCGCTCCATAACGCCTGGGCGGAAATTTTGAATGAGCACATCAGCCTGCCTTATGAGTGCATGCACTTCGGCTGCATCAACCGGATCGCGCAGATCGGCAGCGAAGCTCTCTTTATTTCGGTTGATCGAATGAAACAGTGTGCTGTCTCCGTCCAGCTCCATATTGGAAATATACAAGCTGCGGCATATATCTCCGCTGCCTGCCCGCTCCACTTTAATTACGCGTGCACCAAGATCAGCCAGCCTTAGCGCGGCGGAAGGAGCAGACAGAAACTGCCCGAAATCAAGCACGAGAAGTCCTTCTAAAGGACGCTGCTGCATAGTGCTGAAATGTATGGAATCGCTCTCGCTGCTGAACTCGCTCAACCTCCCTCGCCTCCGTTTGTCCGCTTTTCTTCTGATGCCGGTACGTCGCGCAGCTGAAATTCCTGCTCAATCGCCGCATTATGTTCCCCGACCTTCGGCGCCGCCTTGCCATCGAACAGCCGCTCCCCATTAATCCGAATCGGACAGCGCGTCGTACGGACTCGGCGGCTGCCATCTTCCCGTCCTACTTCCTGAATCATACCAAGCGCCTTAAATCCTTCATGGGCAAACAATCGCTCCCACGTCAACACATCTGCGCACCAATAATCCGCCGGCTCCAATACTTGCAGCCACTCTTCCGTGCTGCGCGTTTGGATATGATCCACAAGAATTCGTTTAATCTCATCTCGCTGCGTAAACCATGACTTCGGGTTTTGAAAGGCCGCCAATGGCTCGCATGCCAGCAATTCGCCGAGCCTCACAACCGAGCCCATCGCAAGCGCCAAATAGCCGTTCTTCGTTTCATAAATGCCATAAGGCGCTCCCAAGTAGGCATGTGCATTGTTCACCGCACTTCGCTGCGGCAGTTCACCGCCATCGTTCAAGTGTGTCGTCAGCACCTCAAACTGGAGATCCAGCGCAGATTCCAGAAGGCTGATTTCCACGCGCGCCCCTTGCCCGGTTCGTCCTCTACGCACTAGACAGGCTAGAATCCCTTGCACCAAGTGAGCACCTGCGAACATATCTGCAATCGCTAGCCCAAACGGTACGGGCGGCTGATCCGCATTGCCATTCAGCCATGCAAGTCCTGATAAAGATTGAATCAACAGGTCTTGCCCAGGCTTATCCCGCCACGGACCTTCCTGCCCATAACCGGTCACAGAGGCATATACGATGCCGCTGTTCAGCTCCTTGACCGCATCATAGCCAAGTCCAAGCTTCTCCATGGTCCCCGGCCGAAAATTCTCAATGAGCACATCCGCTTGCGCGATCAATGCCCTTACACTTGCTGCATCTTCGCTGTCCTTCAAATTCGCCGCATAGCTCTCTTTTCCCCGATTAATCGTGTGAAAAAGCATGCTGTCGCCGTCCACCATCTGATTCTTGATCGACAGCTGCCTATTTAATTCTCCAGTCCCCGGCCTTTCGATCTTGATGACCCGCGCACCCAAATCACCGAGCCGCAGCGCAGCCGACGGACCTGCCAGAAACTGACTGAAATCCAAAACCAACAGTCCCTCTAATGGTTTCACTTCGCCGCCTCCAATCTGGATAACCGGTAAAGCTCATCGAGGCGATGGAGTACTTCCTGCGGCCGCCCGCCTGATATGATATAATCTCGTACCACGTCGCCCGCATGATCTTGGAATTCCAAATACCCGCTGTATCGCGGCCTCAAGTAGGCGCGGTCAAGTGCCGGCAATGTAGCCTGAAAATATCCGTTCGTGCGCCGATTCAGCTCCTCGTCGACCCAAGCCGAGCGGTGTCCGGGCTGCCCTCCGTTCTCCGCGAATACGGTTCGCTGGATCTTCGGGCTAGCCATGAAGGCAGCATACTCTACCGCAAGATCTATATTAGCGCATCGTGCCGAGACGCCAATTCCCGTTCCGCCAAGCGTTGACCGTAGAGGCCCATGAGAACCGAGCGACACCATGTCGGCAAAATGTAGCAAGTTCTGAGCATACCCTTCCCGAGCGTAATTCGAGTAACCATATGCGAACGGGCAATAAGCAATGCTATCCCCGGAAGACATGGCCTCATATACCCGAATCGGATTCCAATTCAACATCTCTTCTGTGCACAAGACCGTTAGCTCACGAAGCAGCTCCAGCGCTCGGACGCCGATTTCCTCGCTCACTACATGTTCTCCGTTATTGCTGCAAGGCTCCTCACCCTGCGTGACGCAGAGCATATAGAAATTCATCAACGTATCTACCGGTATTCCTGCAAAAGCTACTCGGCCCTTCTTCGCTAATGCAAGCAGCTCATCCCATGTCTTCGGCACCTCTTCAGACGCCGCCGCAAGCAAATCCTGCCGATACGAAGCAACCGGAGTTGCCGCATCAACAGCAAATGCGGTCTGCACCCCATCGAACAGGTAGCTTTCATGCGAGCGACCGACCGTATGCAGCGCTTGATCAGCAAGATATGCTGCAGATACATGCTGCTCAAGCGGAACGAGTATTCCTTTGTCCGCCGCGAAACCCGCCCAAGGATGATCGATTATGAGCAGGTCGTATTGTTCGGCAAGCCGCTCAATTGGCGAGTCGGCGAACTCTTGCAGCGACCTTTTCTCCCATGTGATTTCCACGCCTGGATGCGTTTCCATAAAACGCTGCGCGGTGGCCACCTTAGGCACATAACCTCTGCTATGGTTCCATGTAATGCCCCTTAAAGTTGTTGTCACTTTGTCATCACCTTTCATCTGCTTCGGCTCGGTTATCGTTAGTTGGTATTCTGGTAGTACCACGATTGATAGGACAGATCATTGTCATCGATGATTGCATGTTCTTTACTCGTTTTCAGATTCATGTTAAGCTTTTGTTGAACGGTTCTCTGGTAGTACCACGAGACCAGATTACCATGAACCATGAACTTCCATCAATCTTAATTTTTGATCCTATGTGAAACTAAGGAGACTACCTTTCATGATACAGATTGAACCCGTCAAACGATTAACCGTCACCGAACAAATTATGGAGCAGATCGCTCAGCTCATTACGAACGGTCACCTTGAGCCCGGAGCGCAACTGCCTAATGAGCGGGAGCTTGCCGAGCGGTTCAGCGTTACCCGCGGGCGAGTTCGCGAAGCGCTTCGAGCGCTTGCGCTCATCGGCCTGATCACTATCAAGGCGGGCGAAGGCAGCTTTGTTAATAAACAGGAGGAGCCGATTCCTTCGGATACGATTGCATGGATGTTTCACCGGGAGAAGCATAATCTCGATGAGGTTTATGCCGCGCGGCAGTTGATCGAAACCGAGGTTTACTTGTCCGCCGCCGAACAGCTCACCGAAGAGGAGCTTACTCTGCTTGACAGAAAACTTTCCCACATGTCTGCGTCGGTTCATATGGAGGCAGATGCTTTTCTACAGCTGCTTGATGACTTCGACTTACGCATCGGCGAACGCTCCGATAACCGGATCTTCAACAAACTGATGCAGATGAGCATTCATCTCCGAAGAGAAACAAGCCTGAAGCTGCTGCGCGTGCCCGGTGCCAAAGAAAACAGCGTCAAACAGCGATCGGCCATTCTAGCCGCACTTACTTCTCGCGACAAGAAACAGCTGCACGCCGCGCTCAAGGGTCTGTTTACATCCTCGAAGCAGTTTTACGCCAACATTATGAAAACCGACTAGACTTACAAAACCTCCTAACCGGCTCCGCCGTGCTCCCCCCCCATCTACGGAAGCAGACAGGGGGCTGAGAGTCGGTAAAACCGACTCTCAAATGCGAAAATCCACTAATTCAACGCCGAGAGTAGGAAAATCCGACTCTCGTACTTCCTAACTTCTAATTTCCACCTCCAACACAGGCTGAGAGTCGGAAAAACCGACTCTCAACCGAAAAAATTCACTAATTTAACGCTGAGAGTAGTAAAATCCGACTCTCGTACTTCCTAACTCCCAATTCTCACCTTCGCCATTGGCTGAGAGTCGTTAAACCAGACTCTCAATTGCGAAAACTCACTAATCTGACGCTGAGAGTCGCGAAATCCGACTCTCGCACTTCAGAATTCCCAATTCTCACCTTCACCAGCGGCTGAGAGTCGGAAAACCCGACTCTCAATTGCGAAAACACACTAATCTGACGCTGTGAGTCGCGAAATCCGACTCTCGCATCTCCTAACCTCCCCCTCATCAGAGGCTGAAAGTCTCGAAATCGCACTCTCAATCGCGAAACCCCACACTTTCTGCACCGAGAGTTCCGAAATCGGACTCTCGTATACCATCCCGCATTGTCAGTGTCATCTCCCCCGCCGGACAAAATAAAAAAGAGCCGCTTCAAAAGCCACAAACCCGCTTTTGAAACCGCCCTTAACACGCTTTACTTCCTTGTCGCCTCATACACATACTTCTGTTTGCCGTGGCTTGGAGCGTGGCCAAACTCGAAATCCGCTGACACGACTACATCCGTGAAGCCTATGCTCTCCAGCACGAGCTTAAATTCGTGAACGCCGTACCAACGTAAGGCAAAACGCTGCAGCTCCGTTTCTATCAAGGTGCCTTTGCGCCATTTTTCGTATTTTAACAAAGACACTTTATACTGATCGAATAAATCTGCTTCAAGCAGCTTGCCCTCCATCGTAATCAGATCGCCATCCGGCAGATGAAAGGTCGATGAGCCGCTGAACCCGCCGCTTTCAAAATTAGTGTCCGGCAGAAATAAATCCATTAGGAGTCGTCCGCCTGGTTGCAGATGTTCATACAGACGCTTCAATGCGGCTAGAGATTCCTCGCGATTCTCAATTAACAAGAACGATCCGCCCGGTATGATGATCGCTTCATAGCGATCAGGCAAGTCCAGCTCTAAGAGATTCGATTCGAATAATCTGACGTTCAGCGCTCTCTCCTCACACCGTTTGCGGCAAGATTCCAGCATTTCTGGCGAATAATCCACACCGTCAACAAGCAATCCTGCTTCGAGCAGTGGAATAATGACGCGCCCCGAGCCGACCATCGCCTCGAGAATTCGTCCTTTGCAAGAGCTCAATCGTGCTTGGTAATATTCCAAATCGCCGCCGAAAGACTGGCCGACATGTTTCGTTAAATCATAAACTTCTGTACATAACTTTCCATAATAGCTATAAGACATTTATACTTCCCTCCATGAGTTTGACTGTTCACGAAAGCAGTCAATGCAGCGCTACAATTCAAATTGTAGTTGAAAAGATTCCGGCACTAGCAGCGGCTGCTTTCTGCCAAGCAGATGGAGAACGAGCTGCGATACGAGAACACCCGGACCTAAGGCTTGTCCAACGCTGATCGTCGGAATCGTCCTATTCGTCAACCATTCTTGGAGATGATCGGCCGTCACATAAGATGGCAGCTTATCGGCATAGCTCGATGGTGGGAATGTTGCGCCTCTCAGCTGCTCGATCGGCATATCTTCCGGGATACCGGCGATTTGTTCGATCGTCATCCCATCAGGCGCAAAAGTGAGCACCGTAGTACCGAACCCAAGTGCCGCTGCCGTAATAATATACTTGCCGAAGCTGCGGGACGCGCGGTGCAGAGCAACCGCATCGGGAAAGGCAAAATAATCGATCGCATCGATGACATAATCGGCATCTCGGACGAATTCGTCAACATTCGCTTCGCTTACACCATTCGGATATTCAATAATTTCCAAGTCCGGGTTAATGGCCAGTAAATGATTGCGCAGCGCAGTTACTTTGGACATACCGACGGTATGATAGGTTGCTGCGCACTGCCTGTTAATATTAGAAATGTCAAAGGTGTCGGGATCGGCCAACACGAGACGGCCAATTCCCATGCGCACCAGCAGCTCGGCCGAGAAGCCGCCAATGCAGCCGCAGCCTGCAATCGCAATCGTCGAATGCTGAAGCTTGTCCACGTCGATTTCGGACATAATCCCTAAATTGCGAACAAATTGCTCTTTCATTAATTAAGCACCTCCAAATAGCGAGCTTCCTGTTCAACTAAGTAGTCGTATAGCGCAGGGCGCTCTTCTCTAACCGTATTTAATACATCATCCAGCACTAGCACGCATGGGATCGTATTCGAACCCAAATAAACGCGAGGCTCCCCGATCAGTCGGAAAGGGAATTTGAAGATCCGATTCATATAATTATAGACTCTCTCATCTACGCAGCAAACCCAATGCGTGATGCCGATTTGAAGCGAATATTGCAAGGCCGTCTTCAGCAATCCAAGCGCAACGTCATGTGCGGGCAATTTGGTGAAAGCGCTCAGTTCGGCATAACGAATGACTTCAAGCTGCTGGAGTTTAATGCGCTCAATGTCAAAAATGCGAAAGTTTTGCAGAGTAGGCAGTTCATCCAGCTTTTCGAAAATCAATCGGGTTACGCCAACTACCTCGTCAGATCCGATAGGTTGTGTGGTGAAATAGGTAGAATTGGCTTGATAGGGGTCTTTCTCATTTTTGTTAAAAAATCCGACTTCAAGGTATCTTTCGACATGCAGCTTAATCGCTTTTTCACGCAATTTCCCTCTTGCAACGCTGTATGAATATTGAGAATCTGTTTTCATAAATAAACACTCCTCTTATTTTGAATTATGTACGGTGTTTCGGCATATTTTTATTCATTAAAACGGTTACTTCTTCCTGCTTTTGGTCTTTTATTGTCGAATGCCGAGTGATACACTGATTTTAATCATCTGCATATCTCATGCTGAGGTTAATTGGGTCATGACTGAGGTGCGATGTAGGACTTTTCTCTCTCCGTCTATCAACTCCTAGTTCAAATGGATTATATATCCACTATACCAAAGGTTTGTCGTATTCATAGAGGTGCAAGAGGATGAAAGATTAATTGATTTACGAATTGGAGTCTACTACTCCGGACGGGATGGACGTATGCTGAGCGAACGAAAAAAACTACTGTCTTCGTACTACAAAACACATCAGCGAAATCTCAGCTTAAACATATTGAAGATTGCACTCATCTATTTGCTTCTTAGCATCGGGTGGAATTCGGTTTTCCGTCTGCTCGATATGCCTTATTCGAGGGCAGAAATCAAATTTCTGCTCATTCCGGTTGCTGTTCTGGCCGTTATACTAGTCCTCAATCGTTTTATCAAAATCAAGCCGATTATTATGCAGCATATCGTTCTCTCCTTTAGTGTTCTTGTCATCTGCTGCTTATATTTTGGCTCTGGGTACAGAGAGGCGTGGGGCTATTTTCTAGTCATCCCTATTCTGGCGGGCATGTATGGTAATCTACGGGTATTGTTCATTTATTCGGCTGTTGGATTAGCCACGATGTTAGGTGTAAATCTGACCCATCCGCTCGTCACCGGCGTGTTTGACTCGATCGACATCTCCAATCGGGCGCTGCTTTATGTGGTCCTCGGGACGTTCAGCTACTTGCTGCCGAAACAGCTGGATCAACTGTATAACAATCAAGTGAATTTGATTATCCACTCGATGGAAACAACGATCGAACAAGTTGTCAAAACGTTCATTGTATCCATTGAAGCCAAAGATAGCTATACTTTCGGTCACAGTGAGCGAGTGAGCAAATACGCAGTCGAGCTGGCAGCAAGACTTCCTGAGTTTCAGGATAAGCAGCGCATGCAGACGCTTCGGTTATCCGGCTTGCTTCATGATATCGGAAAGATCAATATTCCCGAATCGGTGCTGACGAAGGCAGGAAAGCTGACGGACGAAGAATACGAGATCATCAAATCGCATACGGTTGCCGGTGGCCGGATGGTGGAGAAAATACCAGGACTGGGACAATTAAAACCAGGCGTTCTCTATCATCATGAGCGGTGGGATGGAAAAGGGTATCCGACTGGAGCATCAGGACTGGATATTCCGCTAGAGGCAAGGATATTAAGCATAGCCGATACGTTCGATGCCATCACCTCGAGCCGATCGTACCGCCAGGCTGCTTCTGTCAACGATGCAATTGAGCGAATCAAAGAGGCCAGTGGAACGCAATTCGATCCCGCATTAATCATGATTATTGATGAAGTCGTGATGAGCTGGAGAAGAATTTATAAAGAATACAGCGAGGATCTATCGGAGTTTGAGACGCTGCTTGATTTGCCGTAGATAAAAGAGGGACAACCGGAAGTTGCATCGGTTGTCCCTCTTTTTCATAACGTACTACGCCGTAGTTCATAAAAATACTGCACGCTGGGATGCTTGATCTTCATCATCTCGGTCATGTTTAACATTCGTTTTTTCCCAACTCGCCTGTCTACCAATGCTAGAATATTCAATAAGATATCATTGCTTTCTATGTTTTCTTCTATCGAACTGGCTAAAAACTTAGTAGCAGCAACCGTAAAATTAGATTTACTTAATGAGGACTGTGCTGACAAAAGTTCCTTTGCATGTCCTGAAATCTTTCTGCTTCTAGCGATTACTTTTAGACGATCCTCCGGAACTGTCCCCTTGGTTTCTATTCTTACCGCTTCCAATTCCTCATCGCTGATAGGAAGTTGGATATCTGAATCATTCTTGATTTCGAGCTCCGTCTGATACCATTTGATTAAGGTAGTGTTATCACTCATATTGAGTACGTTCTTTTTATCTACTGCAATATAACAATGACCTGCCTTATCAGGTAAATAACGGTAGCTGGTCGCACGGTATTCGACCCTTCCATC
The DNA here is from genome assembly GCF_059383735.1 of Paenibacillus sp. N22P23. NCBI lineage: Bacteria > Bacillati > Bacillota > Bacilli > Caryophanales > Paenibacillaceae > Paenibacillus > Paenibacillus sp. N22P23. The sequence goes on along the minus strand of NZ_JBXENT010000001.1, from coordinate 703,432 downwards.
TAACGCCGGACTGAGAAAACTCTCTAGCTGCTGCTTTAATTTGCTCCAGGACATGGATCCTCCTATGATCTTTATTACAAATACCAATTGAGGCAGTCGTTGCCCCGGTCATGTTTGCCACAAATATATCACACACGTTATCGCGATGCGAATTTTGTTATGTCACGAAGAATTGTTTTGTCCAATCATTTTGTTGTCCATGCTATCAGCTATAAACGGTAATGCCACTCCCATTGCAGCTCAATATGGGGAATTCAATCAGAAGGAGAACGCATGATGGATCCTCGAATGGATGCTTTAACCAGGCAAGCTTACGCCAACCCGGCAGTCAGAGCAAACCTTGTCAATGCCGGCATGATTTCGCTTTATTGTGATTATTCCGGATCGGAGCAGCATGTTCACGCGGTTGCTTGCACGTTTGTCTTTAACCGCTCCCTTCGTGTGGAGGCCAAGCGGCTTGAATATGACTACACCATCGGTTCTGATTACGGGGAATTGCAGGCGATTTATTTTAGCTTGGAATGGCTTGCTCACGCCTTATCAGACGAGCAGTTCCAACCTATGCCTCAAACTGCTGTTGTTTTCACCGATTGCCATACAATCGTAAGAATGCTGGAGAAGTCTTATTTTGCCGATTCCCGATATGCAGTGGTGCGTGATGAGATCCTCACACTCGTTGATCGCTTGCACACCTTACACCCGGATATCAAAATAAGCATCAAGCATATGCGCCGTCATAAGACGAACAATGCGCTGCACCGCATGGCTCACAACGCCGCGCGAAGATGTATCGGCAAATAAGGTTAAAAACTTTTCATAAACCCCTGAATCCAAACAGCAGGCTCGTATTGTATAAACGTACGCTATATTCTGCCAAATGGAGGAAGATAACGATGTCGCAAGAATCCTCTGCAGCCTCTGCGCGCAGCTTCACGGTTTCAGGTGAAATTTTCTCGATGCCCAATCTCGATATTTATGCCCAGATGACGTATATCGTGCTAAGCTCCGGCTCCACGGACTCCTTATCCTTGAGCGTGCCTGACATGGCCCGCAAAGGCCGAATGTCAGTTAAACAGGTTATCAAAGCGATGCAGGATCTTACTGAGCACAAACTGATCTCCCATAAAGTGTTCCGTCACTTAATCGGCGAATTTCAAGACGACCGTCTGTCATGGGCGGCCAAAGGGCTGCTCACCTACTGTAAAGAACATCCACGCATTAGTGTAACCGAGCTAATCGCCCTTTCCGATCAGTCCGACGAAGACGAGACGTCTATCCGCAAAGCGTTGCTTGAACTGAAGCACGCAGGTTATTTGGAGGACTATCCCGAGCTTCGCCAGATTGCAACGTAACTTTGGATCGAGCGGGCAGGCATGCCGCTTGCCTTGGTGACATACCTATAACCATAATTGCCGCATGTCTGACACGAAGGAGAATCGGCTTATGGGACCTTTTGCACCTGATTTATTGAACGGGAAAGTCGTGCTCATCACGGGCGGAGCAACCGGCCTTGGCCGCGCAATGGGTGAGAAGTTTCTTGCCCTCGGGGCTCGGCTCGCCATTGCGGGCCGCCGTGAGGAGGTACTGCAGCAAGCCAGTGCAGAAATGAGCTCACCCGGGATGGCGCCGGTGTTCTTCCAAAGCTGTGATGTCCGCGACCCCGCCGCCGTCCAAGCTTTAATGGATGCGGTGGAAGGACATTTCGGTCATATCGATGTACTCGTCAACAATGCAGCCGGTAATTTCATTAGTCCGACTGAGCGGCTCTCCCACCGTGCAGTCGATGCCGTGCTCGGCACCGTACTGCACGGTACGTTCTACACAACACTTGAGCTCGGTAAACGCTGGATTGCGCAAGGAAGAGCCGGGACCATGCTCAATATCGTGACCACCTACGCCTCCTCCACCAGCGGTTCGGGCTATGTAGTGCCCTCCGCTGCGGCAAAAGCAGGCGTACTCGCACTCACTCGCTCGCTTGCCGCCGAGTGGGCGCCTCACGGAATCCGGCAGGTAGCCATTGCACCCGGTCCTTTCCCCACCGAAGGAGCATGGTCACGCCTTATGCCGACACCGGAGATCGAGGAGCGTCTGCTTAGCCGCATTCCGCTCGGGCGAGTCGGTGACCCGACCGAGCTCGCTAATCTCGCCGCTTATTTGATATCCGACTACGCTGGCTACATTAATGGTGAAGTTGTGACGATCGATGGCGGCGAATGGCTGCAAGGCGCAGGCCAATTCAACGGACTTGCCGATGTCACGGATGAACAATGGGATGCCCTTTCCGCATTGTCTCGCAAAGGGAAGTAACGATCCTGCGAGGAAAGGACTAGGACAACGGATGCTCCCCATATCCTCCAATAAGGGAGGGGATCATGGTGCGTTTCACAGTTCGCTACATCCCGCTGAGCAAAATCAAGCCTGGTTTGCCTGTCGGCATGACTGCCCGCCTTCGGTATTTACGTCATTTGATGTGGGATGGCTTACATCTCATCGTCGTGCAGAAAGACCGAAAGGACGGCCAATATCGAATTCTACTCGGCAATGACCGCTATGAGTATTTGCGCAACCATACGAAGAAACTGACGGCACCTTGCATCGTCGATGAATCCAAGCTCGGGGCCGGTCTACAAGCTTGGCTGCATCGCTTCGCTCGGAAGCCAACTGCATCCGAACCCGCTTCAAGTGCGCTGAATCGGCGGTTAACGCCATCCAGCTGGGCAATCGTTCGCGCCTATTTGAATGAAGAGCCGCGATTCAAACAGCTTTCGCGCAAGCAGCAAGCACAAGTGCTCCTCCTTGCCATTCGTCATAAGCAAATGATTATTGCGACTATGAAATCCAAGACCGATCAATTTCTGTCCCCACAAATAAACGGCAAAGGCTGATTGTACGCCTTTGCCGTTTATTTGTATGGTGACGGAGCCGAAAGCACTATCCTGCATGATGTAACCCCTTGAGAGCTACCAAAGTCCATTAGTTAATAGGGCTCTCAGCAAACTAATATTTTTTTGATATCCTTCAATAACGCCTCTCGTCCTGGTTCCAAGTTCTCGCTAAAGTGTTCTAATGACTTTTGAAGGAGCAGTTTATATGCCCTTTCGAGAGCATCGTCACTGTTGATCTCGATATCCGGCAAAACTCCAGTGCCCTCCCAGTTATCTTTGGTTATCGGGTTAATTGCACGTCCATTAGCGATAAAGACTTGAACATGTTCATTTATGCGATGGACGCCACCTGGATTTGCTCCGCCGCGAGTTTTTTCGCCGACAATCTTAACTCTTTTAATTGCTTGTAGGCTGTAAGCAAATTCCTCAGCACCAGAAGATGTTATTTGACTGGTCAGCAGATAAACAGGTTTATTCATGCCAAATCGTTTCCCTGGCACGAATGGCAAACTCCAAAAAGATTGTGTCATATCATGAAATCGCCAATAAATATCATTTAAATGTACTGGAGGAGAGCCATCCAACAAATAACTGGCAATTAACGTCGCCATAAATGAAGAGCCCCCATGGTTATTACGAAGGTCAATAATTAACCCGTCTGTATTCGCTAAAAAACTCATGGCGTGTCCTGCCGTTTCACCTGCAAGCTCGGGATAAGCGAATTCATTTAGAACAAGATATCCTATATTTCCTGGTAATCTCTCTACCCTTTCAAAGCCGTAGTTACTCAGTTTTTCGCTTAATTTGATGTCCTCATCATCGAGTGAATCGTGAAAATCAAGAGGTAACGGCTTTTCACTAAATAGTAGACTCAAATGTATGTCATTACTTATTTCACGCATATAACTATTAATCTTCTCCGTTAAAGCTAAGCCACTCTCCACATTGTAAAAGTCACCTTCAGTAAGCTTTTCAAATAGAACCGTCTTAATGGTTTCAGCAGTTGTTGGGAAAATATAATAATCAAGCAACAGGTCTGAAAGAGATTCAACAGTTTTCTTAATAAAAACATCATCTAGCTGAAATGTAGTAGTCAATTGTACTTTCCTTTCCGCCGCAGCTGTTATGTAGTCAAATTTATTCTATATTACAGACACCAATTTTGTATATAACAGAATAAAATAAAATAAAAAACAATTGAAAATACAACAAAAGTTTGCAATACTACAGGTTAAATTATTCAATATAACAGACTAGATTCACAATAACTACTTATTGATTGAATCCTGAAATCTGAGACTCCAGTGGTTTCGGATAACAAATGCAAGTTCTTCAAACCGATTCTAACGCCAACGACAAAAAACAGAACTGGTTTCATTTCCCCAGTTCTGTTTTTGTATGATCGTTGTATTCACTCATAACTTTTATTCATACAACTTATCCATTTGCACCATTAATTCAAATCGCCAACTTAATTAGAGACACTTGCCGGATCGCTCTGCCCTCTTCGCTCCAACATTCCCTGTATAAACCAAGTATACCCGATAAAACCAAGCAACGTGGCTACAGCCGTCAGTACAAAGGGCAGCAAATAGTGATCTCCGGCCAGAATATACCCGGCCCAATAGGAGGCAATCGTATTGCCAACGCTTCGAGAAACCGTTCGCATGCCTGCGAATAAATTGCGGTCTTCCTCGGCTACCGCTGACATCGATTCACTGTCAATAATGTTGTTTAGCATGGTAAAGCCTGTCCCGCGCAGCATGAGCAGAATGGCAAATGGTGCCGCCGGTATAGCTACTGCCATTAACGCCACAATCAGAATGTTGTAGAGAAACAAGATGATGAAGCTTCTACGGCTTCCCAGCTTCTCGATGAAATAAGGCATAATGATGGAACCGATGAAGAAGAAGAATCCGGACAGTGCAAGCAAACCGGAGATCGTGTCATCATTCATAGCAAACCGGAATTTCAGAATGACGTTCAGAAACGGACTGAGCAATCCGTAGGTGAAGCCGGAGTTAAAGATGAGCAGCGAAAGCGCAAGCAGGAAATACACAGCATGACGTTTCTTTTGCCGTCTGACAGCCTCGCCCTTCGCGTCTTCTTTATGTTTCGCTTGTCCTTCTTTCGGTGCCTCGCTAGGCGACGGCAGTAAGATCCCTCTCAGAATCGCAGACAGTGCAAAACAGCCTGCCGCTGCGAAGAATGCATATTGATAAACCGTCGTACTGCCATGAATCCAGTTCGGCAGAAACCCGCCAAGCAGCGTGCCGATCCCTGTAAACAGAGTAAATACGGCAAAAAGCAGTGAATAGGCATTCGTCTCTTCCTTCTTGCTCTTGCAATATTGGAAGATCAATTGAATCTCAGAGTTCACGATTGCTGTAACCCCGAGCGACCATATGAGCTGCGCCGCCGTAACTGCGACCCTGCTCGTACCGAAGCCGAACACAACAAGCGAAATAAAGGAGAGCAGCATCCCAATAACCAGCATTCGTTTGCGTCCGACCCGCTGCACAATAAGCCCGACCGGCAAGCTTGTCAGTCCGATGGTGAGCGCCCCGAGCGACGTTATTTGACCGATGGCACCCTTGGAGAATCCAAGATCAAGAAGATGCAAGTTGAGAATGAGACTGAAAATACCTGCCCCGATGCCAAACAGACTTTCCGTGGCAATAAATCGCTTTACGCCCGGAGATAGATCACGAAATAGATGAAACGTATACTTCCACATAAGAACGCCTTTCCTCTTGCTAATGTCCTCCTATTCTAATGGATGCAGAGGGCGCCTTCAACCGCTTTCGTCATTTGGCATTAGCATCAAAGTAGAACGTATCCGCCGTCTTCTGATCTACACAGCCTGTCAGCACTACGAATCTCTGTCCTCCTTCGATCTCCTTGGTGTCCAAGCCTTCGCATGTCGTACTTGGCCTGCCTAGATCGCTCCCGAATGCATCCATGCCATTGTCAAACGTATAATAAATCTGTTTCCCATCGTATGTAAGCTCATAGAAGATCGGATCCCCTTCAATCGTATACTGGGTGATTCGGACATTCATTCGACCGGCTTGTTTTTGCTTCACATGCGTAACAAATTGATTCCATTTCTCTAAATTCGAGTACTTCCCATGCACATTAACAACGTCACCGTTTGCTATCGCCTGTTCAGGATGGTAAGGTTCCGTCACCTTCGGAAAATCATTCTCGGCCCCCTGCGACTGTCCGCTGCCTACGGTTTGACCGTTACTTCCTTCTCGGCCGCAAGCCGTCAGCAGCAGCAGGGCTAATCCAATCATTGCCGCTTTTCTCATCATCTAGAATCACCTCATGCCTATCGACGCGAAGACATCCCCGAAAGTTGCATGGATGATCGTCCGGTAACTCCGGACTCGCTCCGGTAATTCCGGACTCGCCTCGTGTCAACTGTTCGCCTTAAACATCTCCGCCACATATCTGGCGATGCGAACGCTCATCTCCGCACGCACGACTTCACGCATCATTGCGAATTTATCCTTATAACCGCGGCAGGTAAAGTGATAATGAATCGCGCTGTCCACCCGTTCATCCTCGAATACCTTAATCTGGCACCGCTTCATCTGCTTGCGCACCTCGCTTAGTTCCCCATGAAGGCGGGTCATCAGCACTTGCGAAGCTTTGATATATAAACTCTTCATGGAATAAGAGGACAAGCTGATTTCGGTACAGTTCTTATCGACGATTGTCATCATAATCGGCAGGAGCACAAAGTCGCGAATGAGCTCAAGCTCCTCCTTCGTGGGCAGCTGCTCGGGCGTGGATCTCCCCGAATCCTGAGGCTGTTCCGCTGCCTCAGTCTGCTCCCTGCGCTGCAAATATTGCTCCCGATGCTCAGGCAGCATCATGCGGCTGGATTCCCAGCGGCCGTTTCCTTCCAGCTTCTTGCTCATTTATAATGCCCTCCGATTTTCACGCTGCGCTCGCGAGCCTGGGCAGCGTCCAGCAGCGAGGAGGCGCGCAGAATCGCCGTACTCCCGTAACGGTACTTGATTTGATCAGTCGTTCGTTCCAATTTACGCACCCGCTCTCGGTTACCGAACAGCGTAAGCTGATATTGGTCATCTTGGCACAGCTTCGACAGTGTAACGCCAAGCTTTCGCACCGGCATCTGATCCCAGTGCGTATCAAACAACTTGCGCACTGCATCGAACACTTCTCGCGTAATATTCGTCGGATCAGTAAGCGTCGTCTGCCGGAAGAACCCGGTCGGCTTGTCGAAATCCGCTCCTTGAGCGCCGGCCGCGACCACCTGGCCCATATATCCCTTGGCCCGGCACCGACGGCTGACCTCCTCGCTGAGCTCCAGCAGTACGACATCGATTTCGGCACGGCTGGAGAAGTCGCGCGGCAGCGTCATCTGATGACCGACCGCCTGCTGATTGTTATGTGTGCTCGGCTTAACCGGACTTGTGTCTATGCCGTTCGCTGTCTGCCAGTACAGCTCCGCTTGAATATCGCTGTTGCGCCCCATCAATACGCGCATTTTGCGTTTCAGCTCATGGAGCTCCATCCGCGCCAGGTCGCCGATCGTGAAGATCCCGATCCGCTGAAAATGCGCTGTCATCCGTGATCCGATGCCAAACATCTTACCCACCGGCTGCGGCCAAAGCTTCGTATCCACCTCCGACTTCGGCAGTGTGAAGATGCCGCTCTCGCTCTTCTTGGCCCATATATCCGTCGCCATCTTGGCGAGCACTTTCGTGGAGCTGATGCCCACTCGCGACCAGACGCCGGTATACAGCATGATTTTGTTCTGAATACGCCTTGCGATCTCTTCTGCAGAACCGAAATAAGCAACAGAACCGGTCACGTCGAGGAATTGCTCGTCAATGGAGAAAGGCTCCACCAAGTCCGTGAATGATTCGAAAATCTCCGTAATCATCAAAGAAACGTCGATATAAGCCTGCATGCGCGGCTTCACGATAACAAGCTGCGGGCATTTGCCAAGTGCCTCGCCGAGCGTTTCCGCCGTTGTAACGCCGTATTGTTTGGCAATCGGACAAGCTGCCAATATAATGCCAGAGCGCCGTGCGGGATCTCCTGCGACGGCGACGGGCTTATTCTGATATTCCGGGTGCGCCGCCTTCTCGACGGACGCATAGAACGACTGACAATCCGCCAACATAATGATGCGTTCCATGGCCCCCACCTTTCAGCGATAGGAATGTATGTTCTCATCATCATTATACACCGAATGTATGTTCGCAATGCAAGTGCCAAAAAAATGCTGTTCCGATTAAACGATTCGGAACAGCATTTTTATGAGAAAAGGAGCAGCCCCAACACTTGCGAATCCGGTACTGTTTCGGCGGAAGGCTCTAACGAACCGTACGGGTCTTATTTGCCCATTCGTGGCTCCGAAAACAAGCTAACGAACCGTAGGGGCACTATTTGACAGTTTTTGAGTATTTGGGAACCGATTATCCCCCAATAACGTCTCTACGGTTCGTTAGATTCTCGGAACCCTTAAATTCAGTCAATTAACGCCTCTACGGTTCGTTAGATTTTCGCGGAATACAAGATGAGGAGTGCGAGATGAAATTTTCGTGGCTTTTTTACAATTCAAGCCTCAGCCGAATCATATCCCGGCAAGGAATCCCGTTCTCGATAATCGGCTCCGCATAATGCTTAACGAAGTAGTCGGTGTCAACGCCCACTATGCGGAAACCGCATTTCTGATAAAGCCTAAGCTGCCCCAGGCTGGAATTTCCCGTTCCGATCTCAACCGCACGATATCCCTGTTCCTTGCAATGCTGAACCGCATGCTCGATCAGTTCCCTGCCGAGACCTCTGCCCTGACAGTCCTCCCGTACGGCGATATTCATGATTTCAGCTGTCTTCGGCCGAGTGGCGAGCAGCAAATATACGCCGACCGCCTCGCCATCCTCATCTATCACCATGCACACGCACCGACCCGCATAAGCATCGATCGCCTGCCGCTCCGGATCGGCCAGAAGCAGCAGTTCATAAGGCAGCGCCTCGCCCTCGCCTAATGAGCGAATCCTCAGCTCAGACATCTGCCCCCGCATCCTTATCCGCCAGCGTTAGCTCCAATCCGCCGAATTTCTTCGCAAACGCGCTATAGACCAAGGCAACAAGCATGCTCAGTGCCCCGTAAACGAAAACTAGAAAGAATGGCATGATCAAATATGGAATTCCCACAAGGAGCAGCGTGCCTTTACCTGTAGCTGCTCCAATAATGGTAATCATCAAACCAATCAAGGCCATCAGCGCCATTGGAATGATCATAAGATAAATCGTCGCTTTGAACATACTTTTCGTGCCGATCTCGCGAATCTCAACTTTTCTCAACGTGATAGACTCCCTTTGTTTTGTTTCATCTACGGGCGCTGCAGCTTCTTCGCAAACCGATATCCCGTAATGGAGTAGCCCCATTTCTTATAAAATCCATGAGCCTCCGTCCGTTCTTCCTTGATTCCGCTGTTTAAATAGATAAAATGCCCGCCTTGCTCCAGCACCCACTGCTCCACATGCGCAAGCAGCGCCTGGCCGACGCCTTGACCTTGAAACTCCTTCTTCGTGACCAGTGAGGAAATTTGCGTCTTCACATCATTGCTGACATAGCTGAACTGCATCCGCAGCCCGACCATGCCGACCACAGCACCTTCAAGCTCCGCCACGAATGTAAAATAATTCGGACTCCCTTCGATCTGCGCCATTCGCAGCTTCATATCCTCATGCGTCGAAGGCGATCCCAAATCGGCCATCAGCGCGGTGAGCGGCTCTAAATCCGACTCCGATTCATACGGGCGAACAATCACCATTCTGACAACCTCCCCTTGTCCCAATTAGAGCGTATATACCATCAATTCTTCATCGTAATAGTTCCCTTTATACTTAAGCGCCCTGCGCTCCAAGCCGTACACTTCGAAGCCCAGCGACAGATACAAGCCCCTCGCCCGATCATTGCCCGTGACAACCATGAGATTGATTTGCTCAAGCCCATCCAGCTCACGCCCCCGGTCCAGCAGTTCTTGCAGAAGCAGTCGTCCAACTCCCTGCTTCCGTGCATTTGGAGACACGTACATCCCCCACACGAAACCTTTATGCTTCGCTTTGACGGATTGTTCCCTCTGAAACCCAACCATGCCGACAAGCCCTCCGTCCGCCGTGAACGCGCCTAAAATAAATTGATCCGCCGTCACTTGAATCCGTGCTTTAACCGATTCAATCGGAGTGTCAACCGATGCCTCATACGTCGCTCCGAACGCTTCCGGACTATCTCGCAACGCTTCCAAGCGCAATCGCCAATACAACTCTACGTCGTCAGGCGTAATATTTTTGACCTCAATCATGGCCAGCCTCCCTCTCTTATTTCCACAAAAACTTGTGCTGAACCGTAGCCTGCCCCTATGATGATAAAAACTGCACTTGCTTAAGGAGTGAACAAATTCGTTGTTTAACGTTACAACTGAACGACTCACGCTTCTCCCAATCACCGTCGACAACGCGGATGACTTCCAGCCCTATATCCAAGATAAGAAGCATATCGGCCGCTATGTCGAGCAGTTGAAGCTCGATAAAGCGCTGCTCGGATGGGGCGTGTGGCTGGTTACTGACACAACGACTCACGAAGTGCTTGGCGACATCGGATTTAAAGGCACACCAACCGGAGGCGTCGCAGAAGTCGGTTATGGTTTTCTCCCTTCCGCCCGCAATCAGGGCTTCGCGACAGAGAGCGTTCGAGCACTCCTGGACTGGGCTTTCTCCACCGGCCAAGCGTTGACAATCATCGCCGAGTGCCACGCGAACAATCACGCTTCGATCAACGTACTGAAGAAGCTTGGCATGAAGCAAACGGTCGCGCAAGACGGGATGCTCTACTGGTCTTTAACCGCCTAGCAGTTTACGATACACTTTCGTGCTGCTCCCATCCAAGTAATAGCCATCGCTGAAATAGTTCCACCCGTATCTCTCATAATAATCGTCAAGGGTTGTGCTTAAGTAAAGCTGTGTATAACCCTTGCCTGCAAGCTCTGCTTCCACATGCGCCATTAATCGGCTGCCGAGTCCATCGCCCCGATAAGACGGGTCTACGTAGAGACAAGCGAGCCACGGAAACAGATCCTGCCGGCTGATGAGATCGTTGCGCAGCACACCGCACATGCCGATAAACTGCTCCTTTTCCAGATCAACGGCTACATAGAATTTCGGCACATCCACTTCCCCTTGCAGCGCGTGTACGATGCAGTCATGATAGAACGGATAATTATGCTCGCTGCCCCACTGGTTCCAAATATATCGAATCGCTTCTTCGATCCAAGCTTGCGGCTGATCATGCAGCTCCATAATACGGATCATCCTTCAAACGCCCTCCCCGCTTGAGTGGCTCCGGCAACGATGATTCCCGATAAGCGAAACTCCTTCCGACAAGCAGCCAGAAAGTCGCTGAACCGGTACCCGCCGGCTTGAAATACATTTCGATGCTGAACCCAAACGACGACGAGTGTTCCTTCAAGCAGCATGCGATGGGCCGTCCGATTAAAGCGGTTCACGACTGACATTCTGCCTAAGCCCAGCGTATAGAGCGTCTCCGATTGAAACTCGACATGCTTCTCCTCATCTTGCAAAATCTGATCGCACAAGTCGCGCAATGCCTTCGCATCCGTGCTCTGCCGAAGTGCGATATAATAAACCTTCGCGATAATTTCGGCTGTAATCAGCACCATAACGGACAGCTCGAGCCCAGCGAATTGGCGCATTTTGCGAAAGACATGATCCACCCAGTGACCGCGGATGGTCGGCAATTGCTGCCCTTTCATAAACCGGCCCAGGTCTCTGGCATGCCGCTGCTCCTCACGAATAAAGGCGGTGACTGCAGCATAATAATCGTGATTCCCGGTTCGCTCGGCATAACGCTTCGCTTGATGAATGAGATGCTTGCCTTCGGAGCTCTCGCCGAGCTGGAACTGCTGAATGGATTTCTGAATGCACGCCCGCTCCGCCTCCGTCAGCCGATACGAATCGTCCCAATCAATGGCCATCAGATTCTGCTGATTTTGCAGAAAATAATGCTTCCAGGCCGCAAAATCAACCTTCATCATAGATCCGATGTTCCCGGCTTCCAGCCCATGCATTGACTCCAATTGCTGGCCTTGCGCATGATCTCCCAGATGTAAGGCTCTTTCTCGTCCACATATCGACCGCGGTCTTGCCCGTACTGATGCATCAGCCGCACCTTCACGTCAGCATAGTAATCCGCATCCTCTTGATTCGCCCGCAGATAATCTCGAAATAGCAGCGCGAATTGCTCGCCGAAGCTGCCTGCTTCTCGGACATGGATATGCGTGCGCCGCATACCTGTCCCTTCTCTGAAATAACGTTTAGTGAGCTCCGGATTATCCGCCCTGAACACATAGCCGAGCTGCTCAAACCCTTGACGATATTGCTCGACCGGCTCAAGTGAGCGGACCGAAACTTGAATATCCATAACAGGCTTCGCTGCCAATCCCGGAACAGACGTAGATCCGATATGGTCGATACGAAGCGCCGTTTCACCAAGTGCCTCGCGCACACGCAGACCAATGACCTGAAACTCACGTACCCACTCCGCATCATAAGCAACAACAATAATCGGATCACTCACTGCCGATTCCTCCTTTGCCTGCGCCAACTGCCGTTACGATACGAAAACCACAATTCCCGGTCGAGCTGTCCGGCGTATTGGAATTTCGCGCCGCTACCCGGTAACGGTTGCAGTAGGATTTGTGACACAGGTAGGAGCCCCCGCGCATGGAACGCGCATGGGTCGGCTTCGTATAGTGAGGACTAACCGCTGATGTGACCCGGTGATATTGCGGAGTGAACCAGTCGCTGCACCACTCCCACACGTTGCCGGACATATTGTACAGTCCGTAGCCGTTTGGCTTATAAGCATCTACAGGCGCGGTTCCGTGATAGCCGTCGCTCGCATTGTTTTTGACCGGAAACTTCCCTTGCCAAATGTTGCAGAGATGCTCGGTGTCCGGCTTCAGCAAGTCGCCCCATGGGTACCGCCTCTGCACCAGTCCGCCTCTTGCCGCATACTCCCATTCCGCCTCGGTCGGCAGTCGCCCGCCTCGCCATGTGCAATAAGCTGCTGCGTCGTTCCAAGACACGTGTACGACCGGATGATCCGCCCGCTCCTCGATCGAGGAGTCCGGGCCTTCCGGCTGCGCCCAATATGCGCCATTCACCGCGAGCCACCAAGGCGTGCCTTGAGGTGTGCCAGCCGCAGCTTCGCGAATAGCGTCAGACGCCAGAAGGTGAAACACGTATGACCAACCGAACTTCTCCGCTTCCGTCACATAACCGGTAGCTGCCACAAACTGAGCAAACTGCGCATTCGTAACCGCATAACGAGAGATGTAGAACGCATCCAGTCTCACGTTTCGAATCGGACCTTCACCGTCCTGCGGAAAACCTTCCGCATCATCAGTTCCCATCAGAAACTCGCCTGCGGGAATGAGCATCATATTCTCGTCAGCCTGCAGCGAACGCGGAGAAGATTCCGGCTCCTGTAATCGCTGTTGATGTTCTTCACAATCGCTGCGCTCGTTTGACATCTCTGACTCTAGCGCCTTTACAGATGCATCACTTCTGCTTGCGCAGCAGCAGGACTTCATTTGTTCAGACATCTCTGTCATCTCCTAGCATATCGTTATCGGACTGCCGGTATCGGCACCCGTTGTAGACGCTTCCAAGGGAATATTATACAATAACCGTGAATCTATCGAAACGTTTCAAGAGGATAGGAGAGATGAAAATTGACCACGAACACTCCGAAACGACCGAACATTCTGTTTATCATGTCGGATGACCACGCCTCCCATGCCATCAGCGCTTATGGGAGCCAGATCAATGAAACGCCGAATATTGACCGTATCGCAGAAGGCGGCATGCGTTTTGACAATTGCTTCTGCACCAACTCGATTTGCACACCGAGCCGCGCAGCCATTTTAACAGGGCAATACAATCATATGAATGGGGTAAAGACGCTCGCCGACCCACTCGATGGGCGCATGACGACCTTTCCAAAACTGCTCCAAAAAGACGGATACCAAACCGCGATTGTCGGCAAATGGCATCTCGGCCACGGTGGCAACTACGATCCGACCGGCTTCGACTATTGGAGCGTCCTTCCCGACCAAGGAGAGTATCACAATCCCGTCATGATCGAGATGGGCGTCTCCCAGCACGTTGACGGCTATGTAACCGATATAATTACCGATAAATCATTAGATTGGCTGAAGAACCGGGATAGAGAGCGGCCGTTCATGCTCATGTGTCACCACAAGGCACCGCATCGCAGTTGGGAGCCGGACGAGAAGCATTTGCACTTATACGACGATATCGACATTCCAGAGCCGGAAACCTTTTACGACGATTATGCCACTCGTTCACAGGCTGCCGTGAATGCGAAGATGCGCATTGAAGACCTAAATGACTTTGATACCAAAGGCTCTCCGCCTGAGGGGCTAACACCGGAGCAGCAGAAGAAGTGGAAATACCAGCGGTACATCAAGGATTACTTACGCTGCATTGCCTCCGTTGACGACAATGTGGGACGTTTACTGGATTATTTAGATGAAGAAGACGAAACGAACGATACGATTATCATCTACACATCCGATCAAGGCTTCTTCTTGGGTGATCATGGCTGGTTCGATAAACGATTTATGTATGAGGAATCGCTGCGTATGCCATTCCTGATCCGTTATCCTCGGGCCATCCAAGCCGGAACCTCCAGCGACACCATGATCTTGAATGTCGATTTCGCGCCAACCTTCTTGGATTATGCCGCCCACCCGATCCCGGAGACGATGCAAGGCCGCAGCTTCAGAACCGTACTGAACGCCGACACACCGGCGGACTGGAGAACCTCCATGTACTACCGATATTGGATGCATCTTGACGGTAACCATGAAGTTTACGCCCACTATGGGATGAGAACACAGCGATATAAGCTCATTTATTATTATGCTCAGGCGCTCGGTACGACAGATTCTCGGGACGAATCGAAGCCGCCGGAATGGGAATTGTTTGATCTTGCCGAGGACCCCTACGAGCTGCGCAACGTATACCATTCTCCGGGCTATGAGCAGATTGTTAAATCGCTCACGCTTGAGATGGAGCAGCTAATGCGCGATGTCGGAGACGAGGCTCTGCACTAGCGTAAGGCAGCATCTGCTATGAAGCTCAGCTCCGCAAGTCGGGGCTGAGCTTATTTGTGCTGGACCGATCTATCGAATTCCACTATGATTGAGATGTGAATTCATGAAACTCAGTTGCGTACAATGAAACAACTATCACGTTAAAACGACAAGGAGGAACCTGCTATGCCCCACCAATTCGAAGGCATTGACCATGTTCAGCTCGCAGCACCTGAAGGCTGTGAATCAGCAGCTCGCAGCTTCTACACCGATGTGCTCGGCTGGCCGGAGCTGCCCAAGCCGGAGCCGCTGCGACAGCGCGGCGGCGTATGGTTTCAATGCGGCATCCACCAAGTCCATATCGGGGTGCAGCGTGATTTTGTCGCCGCCACCAAAGCGCATCCGGCCTTCCACGTTCGCGGCATTCATGAATTGCGCAAGCATCTGCTCCACAATCAGTTTCAAGTCATCGATGATGAGGCACGGGTAGACGAAGGCGTCACACGATTCTATGTCGTTGATCCTTTCGGCAATCGTCTAGAGTTTCTAGAGTGGCAGTAATCAAGCCGCGAGACAGCCTACGTGTAGAATGTCATATGCGGCTTCGTGTTTCGGTAATGTGCCAATCGCTCCTCCAGCGTTCCCGTGTGCAGCTCGAATTTATGTCCGTCCGGGTCGGTGAAATAGATGGATTGACGATCCTCCGCTTCTCTTGACCGGCCCGGCAATAGGTTCACTCCAAGACCTTCCAGCTTCGCAAGCCAAGCATCGAAGTCTGATTCTGCGATCGTAAAGGCCATATGCGTGTACGACTCATGAATCTCATTTCGCGGGATGTCCCGCTCTTCATTTAAAGCAATCCACAAACCTAACAAGTCAAAATAAGCAAGTGAGCGCCCGACCACCAGCAGCTTGGCATCAAACACCTGCTCATAGAAGGATACGGAACGCTCCAAACTGGATACAGAGAAACAGAGATGATTCATACGTTCTAGCTGCATAGCTATCTCCCCAACCTCTAGTTATGTAAACAAGCCATCAATTTATCCACGAGGACTTCCTCTTTCAATAAGCAATCCGCATACGGCATAATCGCAAAATACGAAAATACCTCTTCGTCCCCTAGTGTGCAAGCGTCATACAAAATGCTAATATCGAACGTTTTGCGGATTTCACCACCGGCCGCTTGTACAGCAGCCTTCAATGCAGCATACAGCCTCTGAATGTCAAAAGCGTTCTCCAGCGCGAATCTCCCGGCCATGCTGTTCCACCAAGCAAGGAAAGATTGATGGATCTCGTTATAGTGGCGATCATTGTCTTCCTCCTGCACGAACAGCCTCTCGTACACCAGCTCCCGATGCGCTTTGAACATGTTCAGATCATGAAAGGGCACTTCGGCTATACGTGGTGTAGCGGCTTCCGCCCACACCTTCGCAAATTCCATCTCAAAATCAGCCAAGAACGGAATCTCTCGTTCCGAAAGAAAAGGAAATTTATAGCGCTCCTCGCCCTGTCCGCTTCGTTGGTTTAGATACAGATTTTGAATGTACACAAGAAAATTCAAGGTGTAGGCCGTTTCACTCTTCATCGTCAAGGATGGCGACATCCCGCTCCCACCTCACTCAGTCACGTTTTCGATATCCCTTCAACCGCTGGAGCAAGATAGGTTCCGCCAATTCAAAATCATTCCGATAGTGGCCGAAGCTCCCCGTTCGTACAAGCTCAAATCCCGTGCTGAAATATAATCCGACCGCGGGATAGCTCCACGTTTGCGTATGTAAGTAAACATTCTCGTCGCCTTCTGTTTCGAGCAGCCGTTGCAGACAATGACACACAAGCGCCCGGCCAAGACCTAATCCTTGATAACCCGGCTTTACCGACAGCCAGTGCAGCGAAGGGACTCTCTCGTCCCCATCGCCATTCCACCACGCCATGACCGTACCAACGAACTGCCCGTCCGGATTCTGAAGCAGCGTCAACCGCTCCGCAAGCTCCGTCGGATGAATGCTATATTCGTTCTGAAAATATGCCATCGCCGCCGCGGGATCATCAAACTCCCCCACCGAAGTCTCAATCTCGGCCCAAGCCTGCTCAAGGCCAGACGTATAAGGGACAAAAGAATAGCCCGGAGGCAGCACAGCCTCAGCGATCGGCTTACCTGCCGACCTCTTCATAATGATGTTAAAGTAGGGAACCGATTTGTCTAACAAGGTTATATCACCCTCGTTCCGGTTAATCATTCAAGTTACGCTTGAAGCTTCGCCAGCAGCTCGGCAAATCGTTCAAAGAGCTCTTTCGCTCCGGCTTCCATGCCCGATTGAAGCACACCATCTCGGGCGGCAAGCGATGGGAAAATCGATTGCTCCGTCAGCTTCGTTTTGCCATTTGGGAGCTCTTCGAAAGTCACTACAATAAGCCCGGCTTGACCTGGCATTCCTTCAAATTCGAACGTCTGTACAAGTCGCTCAGGCGCAACACTCTCATGATAGACCCCACTGAACGCATACTCATTGCCTCTGCTGTCATGCTGAACGTAACGCCATACGCCGCCTTTTCTGACATCCATTTGGTCCACTCTTGTGGTTAAGCGTCTTGGCCCCCACCAATCCGAAATCGTACTCGGGTCGGTATAGGTCTTGAAAACAAGCTCACGCGGCGCATTGAACGTAACGCTCATAAAATACTCCTGTTTGCCCGGTTCAGCAATCAACGTTGTTTCGATCATTTTGAGAACAGCTCCTTCGTATTAGGTCAGGTTATTGCCTGTTATTAGCATACCGTTCTAGTTGATGGTCTTCAACCAAAGGAATGGATCTTTTCGCGCGGGCGTATTCAATGATAAGTTTACTCATGTTGGGATACAGCGTAATGGTTTCGAGTTCTTGAAGACTAACCCAGCGAACGCCTACCTGCGTCGGATCGGGGATATCCGGCAATCTTGGCACGGATCCTTCTCGAATCGAGCATTCAAAAATAAGATTAAGACAGGGGGTTACCGAATCATACTCTCCAGACTGACGATGCGGTGCAAACTCGTACACGAACGCGATCGGGCCGATATCGATCTCGACATTGGCTTCTTCGCGCAATTCGCGAACCAGCGTTTCCTTAACGGATTCACCTGGCTCGGCACCTCCACCAGGGAGATTGTAATGAAGCCGATCCTTATGTTCGCTATATTCGATAAGCAGTATATGATCATTGTCGATAATAAGAGCGGTAGGCCTGACTCGAATAGGAAAAGACATTTTGCCGTCACCCTCCCTTTATATGTTTTTCCAACCAATCGCCGATTCCAACAATAGCTGCTCACCGATTTGAATTTCTTTGCTCCCGATGACTTCACCGCCAAGCTTAGTATAGAACTGCAGTGATGGATTGTCTTTCAATACCCAGAGCATGAGCGAGGAATAAGATCTGGACTTCATCTCGTCCCGAGCAGCAGCGAACAGACGGCTTCCGCAGCCCTGACCTTGCGCTTCTTTCAACAGGTAGATTGAATATAGCTCTGCTTCGTAACCCCAATCCGCCTCTCGGCTCTTCCCGGCATTCACAAAACCAATAATACGGCCGTTCGCCTCTTCGGCTACGAGCGTAATTTGATCAGGATTGGGATGGTTGAACGTCCATATCCAGTTGCGCATACGACCTTCTAATGTCAGGCCCTCTAAATAGGATTCTGAAACTAGACCAGCATACGTCGTCTTCCAGCTTTCCAGATGGACCTTGGCTATTCCTTCACAGTCAGCAATTGAGGCTTCGCGAATGTTCATCAGACCCACCTACCTATTCGGAAATAAATATACCATTACCAGGATTGGTAACGGTATTACGCCTGTCTAGAAAATAATCGGATCTTGCAATCTTGACCATTGCATAACGGGTTCTTGTTCGTCGTTAAGAGCGATTGTCCCGACCATGACCTCATCGGAATGAGGATGAGCGAAGTAATGCTGCAGCATGAAATGAATGATTTTCGAAGTTCGCAGGTTCAGCAGTTCCCTCTCTTCGACCCACAGCAGCTCGCCTTCCTCAGAGGGCACACACTGCCTGTCATTTGTCCGTCCAAAATAGACGAATTGCTGCCGGATCTCCTCTTCTTTCACACGAAGTAAGATATACTTGAGCTTCAAATCATGGATGTTCTGCTCAGAAATGCCTGATTCCTCCTGAATCTCCCGGAGACAGGCTGTCTTTGGATCATTAAGCTCACTTGGCTCCAGATGCCCGCCTAACCCGGAATAAAACTCATGCTGATAGAGCCTGCTGCTTGTTTTCTTCATCATCAATACATGGTTGTCATGAAATAAGAAAACCGTTGCCATCTGCCTTAGTTCCATGTGGACTTCCTTTCGCATGTTTGTCAGCCACCGCCTACCAAAGTTCCTTAAGAAGTTCTTTCGGGTTTCGCAGTTTATTAAAATCACTTTGCACGTAGGTGTTGAACCAGAAGGCATGATACACGCGCATTCCCGCTCTTGAAGCCCCCTCTAGTTCATTGGATCCTCCATCGCCTACAAATACACTCTCTTCAGGCTTCACCTTCAACCGCTCACATGCGATCTCATAGATTCTTGCATCCGGCTTGCTGCATTTTGCATCAAAAGAGAACACATAATCATCGAAGAACGCCGATATAGGGGATTCCGGCCATAAGGTCACTTCTTCTTCCGTGCAGTTGCTTATTAAGCCAATCTTGATTTGATGGCTGCGAAGGTCAGTTAACAGTTCCAGTATCTCACCTTGAATTGCATGGAAGGGGAGTTTTTTCTCTTCTACTCTTGCTTGGTATAGATATCGAACAGAGTCCTCATTGATCTCCAGATGTCTCGCTAGAGCGATGTCTCTAAGCACTTCCTCGTAAGAGTCGAAATGCCCGTTCATTCGTTGTTCTTGGCGAAGGCTCCACTCTTTCTTAAAGTCAGCGTTTGAGATGCCCAGT
Organism: Paenibacillus sp. N22P23; assembly: GCF_059383735.1. Classification (NCBI taxonomy): domain Bacteria; kingdom Bacillati; phylum Bacillota; class Bacilli; order Caryophanales; family Paenibacillaceae; genus Paenibacillus; species Paenibacillus sp. N22P23. The sequence continues at coordinate 683,414 of NZ_JBXENT010000001.1, read as the reverse complement.
AACGTACTGTAATCATAGTTCCGATTCGACATTCTCTTCCCTTGCTCAAATTCAGTGATTAACGTTTCAAACAAATCGAAGAAAACAGCTTTAACGATCAAGTGGTCGCCTCCAAACTAGATTCTGAGCTATCATCTTCAATAAGGTGACCTGACAATATACCAGCTCGCCGAATAATATCGATTCTTTCCTGTCTGCCTTCAATACTCTTTATCATATCAATGGCAGTTTCGAAATTCATCACCACATAACCCGTCTTCTCGTACCCCACAGGCATCTCGGCGAATCTCTTTACTTGAGCTAAATAATAAATCGTATATCCGCTAGACTCCTTCCAGAACCAGCTGGCAAAAGGAATACGTCTCTCTGTCAGTTCAATCCCCGCTTCCTCTAACACTTCCCGATCTAAAGCCTCTTCCAGGGATTCATGAGCTTCCAGCCTGCCGCCTATTGTAGTGAGCACTTTCTCCTCTCGATCCCAAACCATGATCAAGTTGCCATTATCCATAATAGGCACACAATGCACGCCTCCGATTGGATAATCAGTTGGAAGCTCCGTAATGAAAGTCAACATGGTATTGTCCTCCGGATCGTTTGATCTGATTTATTGTAACAAGAGCTGGAGCAGTTTGGTGAGTTCATCAATCGTATTCATGTGCCTGTTGCAGCAAGAAGTCTGTTGTTTACATGGTTACGCGCTAACGAATCCTGAGGGTCTTATTGGTGCGAAATTAGCCCCTTATTAAATCTAACGAATCGTAGAGACGCTATTCAGGCAAAATGGGGAGAAAAAGAGCCTTTTGATACCGAATAAGACCTGTAGCGTTCGTTAGAATTTGGGACCCCTTCTTTTTGTTGAAATAAGACCTCTAGGATTCGTTAGCGTGAGTGACTATGTACCACTGCCCCACACTTAATACAAAATCTCATACTGATCAATCGACTCTTCCTTGAAGACGGTTTTCGTTTGTTGAATCGCATCCTTCAGGCGTTGAATGGTGAAGCTGGAAATCGGCCTCGGCAGTGCTTCCACATCGAAAAATCCATACTGATCAATTTCGTTGTTATCTACGCGTATGGTGCCAACATAGTGATCTGCTTTAAAGGTGTGGATGTATCGGTTTTTATGCGGTTGAAAATAGAGCCCGGACAGCTCCATGTCGCGAACTCTGATATTGGCTTCTTCAAACAGCTCTCTCTCGGCCGCGTTCCAAGCTGATTCCCCATCTTCGACCATGCCGCCGGGAATGGACCATTTCTTCTTCCCATACGTTTGACGAACCAGCAATACTCTGTTCTGCACATCGATGATGATGATTCCTGAAGCATCCTGACCCTTTGGCATGGAATCCCTCTTTTCGAACTAGATAAGATTATATTTACGGTACCGCTACCCTAAAATCCTGCCACACTGCGTTCGTTTCACGCGCCTAGAACGCATGCCCGAACGCTTTCTCGAATAAGGAACGGGCCAAACACATAACCCGCTCGATCTTCTTGATTATCGTCCGGTTTCAGCTTCATATCCTTTACCTGATTGAGCCAATGCAATATCGTTTCCTTATCTTCAACTGCAGCCCGTTCCCCGGAGGAACCATTTAAAAGTTCTATTCTCGTTACCTTCGAAATATCCCCGGGATAGGCCTCCGCAAGGGTGATCGGACGTAATTTCTCAGAACTGCCGCCTCCATGACCGACCTTGGTATTAGTTGTTTCTATATCCTACCAACTTCATGATCCGCAATAATGTTTCACCACGCCTGACAATCTCTCTCTACCAATATCGAATCTTATTCACACGTGACAAGACTGCACAAATCAAATATAAAAGGCAGCAAACGCCAAAAAGGACAAAAATACTGGACGAAAACAGCATGAAAATGCTAAACGGAACACTCCAAATAAACGCAACGAGCATAATGATGACCCGAGAATGTAGTAATCCAATGCCAAATAAACAAGCAGGCAGTACTAACATAAGGAAGGAGTGAGTTGGATCGACCTTGTTCATCCCCTCGAAGTATGGGTCCTTCCAAACTAAAACCATCCAAAGAACTGTCGTGAAGATGGATGCGGCATAACCGACGATTTCGATAAGATGGTTATTCATTTTGTTCAGCATACTGTTCCACCTCCAATAGGATCAATCTTTTGTTGATTATAGCAGGATATGGTAAAAAGGTATATAAAAAGGAGATTGCAACCGCACCCCTTAGGATCAGTTGCACTCTCCTTAACTGTTCTTCTATTCATCTGCTAGTTCAACACTTCATCCAGCTTGTCCGAGTAATAAAGTATAGCTCGCTTATAATCACGAATACCCGCATTCTCGCTCGTTTCGGCGAGCTCCCGCATCATGATGGACATCGCACTGCTGAAATCCTTCAAGTTGTACAACACCATCGCATAGAAGACATTAAGCTCCCTGCACTCCGGAAATTCCGATAGACCCTGCTCGAAGATTTTCATTGCTGCTTCATACTGCCCTAACACGCGAAACGTGCTGCCAAGTCCCAAATATGCGCCTTGTCTGTCTTTACCTGTGATTCCAAGCGCAAGTGCCTGCTGGTAATAGGGGATCGCTTCTCGTTCGAGCTCCATCACATCATGAGCCCAGGCGCATTGATACCACACATGTGGATCGTCCGCGTCCGTCTTCAGCAATTCAAGCAACAGTTGACGAGCCTCTTCCAATTGACCTGTCTCTCGCAGCGCAATAGCCTTATTTAGGTCATTCATGCCTTATGCCCCCTTGCTTGCCAATACCGAAATGAACCATACACCGAAAGCAGAAACACGATATATACACCTGCCACAAGCAGCAACGACTGCCAATCCCCCGAAATGTGATCACCAATGAAAGCAAAAATCAGCATCGCCGGCACTTTGCCGAGTAGAGAAGCAGAGACATAGGGCAAGAAAGGTATCGCCGCAACAGCTGCATACAAATTAACCGCGGTTTGCGGCAGGATCGGCATCAGCCTTGCAAGGAGAATGGAACGGAACGGGTGCTGCTCGACCATCGTCGTCCACCGCTCAGTCAGTTTATAGCGCCGCAGCAGCTCTCGACCTCGTTCACGAAGGGCGTAACGGAACAAGCCGTACATGAAGAGCGCGGCAAGCCACGCACCAATCAAACTGAGCAGCGCGCCAAGAAATGGCCCGTACAGAAAACCCATCGTTCCGATCACGATGCTGAATGGAATTACGGGAATGCAAGCAAGGCCAATTACAAGCAGCAGTATCAACAGAACCGGCGCTTCTCCTGCTTTCATCCATTCCAGCAGCTCAGTTTTGTTATACCAAACAATCGCAATAATTAAAGCATAACAAACGATAATCAATACGCGTTTCAACGCACGTACACCTGCTTTCTATCTCGCGATTATCGCATACTCGTTTCGCAGGTTGCAAGAATGGGTCTTCGAGACGCAGCCTCTTACAAAAAAGACACCTGTAGAGACCGCGGCTTCAAATTGCCGACTGTCTACAGGTGTCTTATCTGTGCATGACGCGCGTATTAGAACACTTTGCGCATATTCACATGCGGAATGTTGGCGTCAAGGAACGGCTCTGTCGATTCCGTCACATAACCCAGCTTCTGATAGAAACCTTCAGCTGTACATTGCGCGCCTAGAATGGAAGACGTATAACCGCACTCACGAGCATCCTGCTCCATCACTTCGATCAACTTCTTGCCTATGCCGTGTCCGCGGTAAGGCAGCAGAACCGCAATTCGCTGCAGCTTCGCTACGCCGGGCTCGTATTCTTTCCATCTTCCGGCCGCAATGGCTTTGCCATTATCCTTCACGACAAAATGATGACAAGCTTCCGGTGAATCATCATATTCGTCCCGCTCCAGATCCGCAGGCACCTTCTGCTCATCTACAAACACTTCGAAGCGTACCGCAATCGCTTCTTCTAACAAATCAGTTGTAATCGCTCGAATATAATCCACGAATAAATACCTCTTTCACATTTATAAAGTATGGACCGGCATGGTGTCAGACCGAGTGCCTGGAACATCGTAGTAAGCTGCCGCTTCTCCAAGCAGAAACGGACTCAGCGTGTCGCCTACTGCAAACAGATGAAGCTCATGCATGGCACGTGTACAAACGGTATAGAACAACCGGCGTTCGCTCTCGCTACCATAACCGGATGCAGCAGCAGATGCATCATATACCAGAACCGCATCAAACTCCACCCCTTTGGCAAGGTACGATGGAATGACGACTATCCCAGGTTCAAAGGTTGTCGTTTCTTTCTCAATCAACCTAACTTTAGAGTCATCACGAAGCGCTTCAAAGGCGATTATGCTTTGCACAGCTGTCTTGCAAATAACGGCAATCGTTCGGTTGCCTTCTGCGGCCAGCTTCTCTATACGAGTATGAATGAGACGATGTAAATCATCAAGATCAGTCGCTAACGTTACAGTCGGCCGGCTGCCGTCCCGATTGAAAGGCTGGATCTCGTTACCGCCAGGAATGAGCTGGCTGGTGAACTCCACAATTGGACGCGTTGACCGGTAGCTCTGCTTCAGCACAACCGTCTCCGTTTCTTCCGTCGGGTATAGGGCTGCCAGTGCTGCAAAACCTGTACTTTCATCTGACACCGTATGCGCATTAATCGATTGATTTAAATCGCCAAGCGCCGTTACTCGGCTAAACGGAAACAACCTCTTCAAATACGCAAATTGGAAGCCCGTGTAATCCTGTGCTTCATCCACCAGTACATGACGCACCGATGTATTCGTCTGGAATCCACGAATTCGCTCAATCACATACAGGAACGGCGTGGCATCCTCATACGCCATGACCCGATTTTGTAGGCGCGAGGTCGTTTGATTGCAGATTTCGGTCCACTCCTGAGGCAATGACTTCCCGATGGAATCAGTCAACCCTGCTGCGAATGTCGGATCACTGAACAGCTTCACATACGCTGCCTTCAGATCTACAAAAGCAAGCTTGCGCACGCGAGCACGAATCGGCTTAAACTGCTCTTGAACGACATAGTGACCCAGCAGCTCACGCTCCCGATCGAAATCGTCGAACGTATCTTCTCTGTTTTTACGATTTTGCCTCTTCAGGCTCTGGTGAGCCTTCAAATACGTATCTTTATCCAGCAGCTCAACCGCTTCGTCCACCCATGCCTCTTCCAGCGCGGCTTTCTGACGCTCCCTTAGTAAGCCGAGCAGCCATTCCGCAACGAGTCGAAGCCGGTTTGGTATCGCAATCGAATCATCAAGCGCATAGAAATAGTCCCTAATCTGATCCGCCGAAACAAGAAGCTCATCGCGAAAAGCAACATCGCGGAACTTCAGCCCTTCTTGACCTAGAACAACTAAATACCGCTCGATCAGAGCGACAAAATCAGTCGATGCTTTGTAGCGAATACCCGCGATCCTAGCTTGATAACCGGGTTCTTGCTCCGCCGTAAGGGCATACTCCAGCTGAGCATATGGATTTTCAAGCTTAAACGATTTCCCCATTCGAATGGCTAAGTATTCTTGGAACGTCGTTTGCTGCATGTTTTCTTCGCCAAGTTCAGGCAATACGGTAGATACGTAGCTGTTGAACATCGGATTCGGCGAGAACAGCACAATCTGATCGGCACTCAGCGTTCCACGGAACCGGTACAGCAAATAAGCCACGCGCTGCAGCGCTGCTGATGTCTTACCGCTTCCCGCCGCACCTTGAACCAGCAGCAGACGGCTTCGCTCATCTCTGATAATACGATTTTGCTCACGCTGAATTGTGCCGACAATGCTCTTCATGGATGCATCAGACTGTTTGCCCAGCACTTCTTGCAGCAGCTCATCTCCGATTGTTACACCGGTATCAAATAAGCTGCGGATCTCCCCATCCTTAATGACAAACTGCCGCTTCAGCTTCAGCTCCCCATTAACGGTTCCCATAGGTGTCTCCACCTGAGCCGGACCTGGAGGATAGTCATAATAGAGACTCGCAATCGGCGCACGCCAGTCATAAATGAGATAATCTTCGTCCTCTGCATCACGAAGCGATGCAATGCCGAGGTAAACTTGATCGACATGGACACCTAAGCCGTCCTCCTGAAAATCAATCCGTCCAAAATATGGCGACGACTTCAGCTTTCTCAGCGTCTTCAGCTGCATCGCAGCTTGACGATGCGTCCGTTCACGCTCCGAGAGAACCTCCGCCTGTTGCTTCAAGCTTGCATAGGATTCCGCCATTTCAACCGAATCTTCGAAGTTGACGGTTACTTCATCCCAGAAATTTTTGCGGATATCGACCATTTCTTCCCTAGTATCCGCCGTTTGTTGCTCCAGTGTTTCGATACGTTGACCGATCTGTTTGACGACCGAGACTACACGTGCTTGTTCTACTTTCCACACCTCATCTTGACTCAACCTAAACCCATCCTCTCTTGAAATAAGATGAACCCGCCCAAGTACCAGCAGAGCCGCAGCCGATTTCATCTCCAGCCTTTAGAGAAAGATACCTTGCATTCTTTACTATTATAGAATTATTATGGTTTCGGCGACAGCCGTATCTTCTTCTATGTAAACACAAGAACTCCCTTCACCACAAGTGCGCTGAAACCAGTGCCTGTGGAGGAAGGAGTTCTTATTCGTTATTTCCTTGCGGCTGCTAATTGGTTGCCGAATACTTTGGCTTCCTTCTGCGCCTCTGCGATCGCCTTTTCCTTAATAGCCGGAGCCTGATCGGGGGCCGCATTCATGCCTTCAACGAAGATGCCTTTGAAATCCGTAATTCCGAAGAACTGCATAATCTTCGATAAGTGCTTATGCCCGCATTCGAAGTCAGCTGCCGGACCTTCGGAGTAGATTCCGCCACTGGCTTGAATATGAATGGCTGATTTGTCTGGCAGGAGACCAACGGGACCTTGCGGCGTATATTTGAACGTCTTGCCCGCGACGCAAATCGCGTCAATATAGGCCTTCATAATCGGTGGATAAGAGAAGTTCCACATCGGCGAAACAAACACATACTTATCCGCCTCGACAAACTGATCCGACAGCTCGCCAAGCCGTGTCACCTTCTGCTTCTCCTCGGCCGATAACTCATCAAAGCTGCCACCGCCCCTCAGCTTCCCCCACCCGCTGAACACATCAGCATCGATATAAGGAATTTGCGTGTTGTACAAATCCAAATGAACGACTTCATCCTGCAAGTGTGACTCTTTGTAGGAATCAATGAATGCTTTGCCGACGGCCATACTATACGAAGCCTGGTGATCATGAGGATGCGCAGTAATATACAGAAGCTTTGCCATAAGGTATTGATCCCTGCCTCTTCGTTAGAATGCGAACACGCTGATTAGAGTGTACCGGCAAGGGGCGATCGATGTACGGCGAAGCGCTGCATGTAAGAAAGTCTTATTGGAGACAATGTCAAAAAGTACAGTATGTTTGTATGACGCTCAGCTTCGTGTATGCACTTCTGCTTCATCCACACGCGAAAGCATAAGTCCACTAATAAACAAGATGACCGATCCCAAATAAAACATCAAATCCAGCGTGAACAAATCAATAAGGAAACCGCCAGCAATAACAGCGACTCCCGAGAAGATGGACACTCCGACATGATAACGTCCGATTTGCTCGCCACGGCGTCCTTCCTCTGTCAGATCGGCTAGAAAAGCCTTTTCACATGTACGCTGCATCGCACCGAACGCGCCCATCGCAATTTGAAGTGCGTATACCTGCCAAATGCTTGTTACGATGGGGAAAATAAGAAACAATACCGCTGTCCCCCAAGCACTCAGCAGTAGAAATAATTTGCGGCCATATTTGTCCGACGATTTGCCAAACCACCAATTCAGATATGCCGAACAGAGCGTAAATAAGCCGTAGGCAATGCCATATTGCGTGAAGTCTCCGCCGATTTCTTTAACGAAAATCAGATAGAACGGGAACACAATTCCTGAACCGAACGTCATCATACTTTGCGAGAGCATCATGAAACGCATCGTCTTCGTCATTTCGCATACCTCGCATAAAATTCATTTTGGAATAGCAGACTCGGGTCTACCCGCCGCTTGGCTTCAAAGAACGCGTCCGTCTTCGGATAAGCGGTTCGAAGCTGCTCTCCGTCTGCAAACAGCTGATACGGCAAATAGTACGTGCCGCCGCTCTGAATCGCTAAGTCGATCAAACGCCGAGTGGATGCTGCAAGCTTCTCTACCTCAGCCGCGGAACGTTTGTTATTAAAGAGCAGCACAAAAGCGAAGCTTTCGTTCTTCGCATAAGAAAGCGTCGACTCCTCGTTCTGTGGCACATAACGAACCGTAATATTGAGCAAATTAAGCTCATCCTCGCGCATAATCGTTCTCATACCATCAACAAAAGGCTTAAATTGATCAAGCGGTACGAAATACTCCTGCAATAAGTCCGTCCGCTGCGTATCGGCGTATTCCATAAACTTGGCTGCCGGGCGCATTGCATTGTTACGTGAGATCAGATCTCCGTCACTAAGAAGATAACCTTTCTTTTGCAGCTTCCAGACAAGCTCCTTTCCCCATTCCCATTTGCGTGACAAGCCAAATACGAACTTCGTAATCCCTGTACTTGCAAAATTCTCCTCTCGAAGCTCCCGCAGATCTTCATCCAACGGATCTTCGGTCCGCTCATACGTAGTGACGAACATGTCTGTTAAGAATGAGTCTGGTGACACCGACAATCGCGCAATCGCCATTACGACAGATGGCTGCTTGCGCACTTGCTTCTTGAAGAGTTCCGGGAAAGCCTCATAATGAACAGGCATCACATGCTGCTTGTAAACCTCATCCTCCGTAAGAGATAACGTGACGTCCAAGATGATACCAAATAATCCATAGCCGCCTATGACATTCGCAAACAGTTCAGGCTCTTCCTCTCTACTCACCTTCACTATATTGCCATTCGCATTCATCAGCCGAAAAGATCGAACCGACTCGATAAATGGACCTTCGTGAATATCCCGCCCATGCGCATTAACGCTCATTGTGCCGCCTACGGTGAACAGATTTTGCGATTGCATGATTCGAGGTGAGAGGCCATAGGGATTCAGCGCCTCCTGTACTTGCTCCCAAGTCGCACCGCTTTGGACGGTTATTTCTTTACGCTTCACGTCAAGTCGGAGCACCTGATGATAGGGCTTCATATCCAGCACGATCGCATTCTCTATGAAGGTTTGTCCCCCTTGGCTGTGATTGGCCCCGGAAACAGAGATCGGCAGTCCTCTTCGTTTGGCTTCCTCAAGTGCCCCCTTAATATCTGCTGTTTCTTGCACATGAACTGTCTTAAAGATACGAACCTCCATAAGGCGACTAACATCACTCGCATACGTGTTATCCTGAGCATGAAGCCGGGCGATGATCGATCCCGCCAGCATACAAACATAGATAAAGACTACTAGGATTATGACAGGCCGACTTAGAAACTTTCGATTTGACCTCTCAGATTCGACATCGATCAAACCATCACCTCCGCTTGCTTCATGATCACATCGATAAAATGCTGAGCAGCAGGCGGCAGCGATTCTCCTTCCCTCGTATACAGAACAATCGGATTGCTAAGGTCCGCCCCTTCCACCTCTACTCGGGCCAGCTCACCACGTAATACGGCACGATTCGCTTCAAGTGAAGATACGAACGATACTCCGAGTCCTGCTGCAGCGGCATGAATCGATTCATGTACGCCGCTCACCTGCAAGGCCGCTCTAGGCAAGCTAGTACCTTGAACGCGGCATAAAGAAAGCAGTCTCTCTCGCGCAGCACTGCCCGGTTCACGCATGATGAAAGGCTCTTCCATAATCGTTGCAAAAGTTACACGCTGCCCTGCATATCGATGATTTGCCCCTACGACAAACCAAAGCTCATCCTCAAGCAGTAGCGTCCGATCCAGTCCTGGACGCGAATCTCCCCCGCCTCCAATAACAGCGAGATCCGCCTTATAATGTTGAAGAGCCCCAAGCGCATCGCTTGCATTCAGCGTCTGTATGGAGACATGAACCTCCGGATAAACAGACTTGAAGGAAACCAGCTTTTCCGGAAGCAAGAAGTTGGCTGGCAAAGAAGTAGCCGCAATGCGAAGCTCTCCTGCTTCACCGGAGCGGTATTGATCGAGATCACGCGCGATTTCATTCTGGAGCGCAAATAGTTTAGCCGCGTGCTTGGCCACACGCTCACCTGCTTCAGTGAGTAAAATCCCTCTTCCTTTCGGCGCCAGCAGTGTGAGTCCAAGCTCAGCTGCCATATTGCGTACATGTGCAGTAACTGCCGGCTGGCTGATACGAAGGATTTCAGCCGCTCTTGTAACACTGCCCGAAGCAGCGACATGGTGAAAGACAATAAATCCGTACAGGTTCATCGTTCGTTAGAGCCTCCCTATTGAGACAGACAGCTAGCCTTAGCAGTGTTTATCATAATTATAAGTTATGTTAACCGTAAAACTCTGTATTGGAATTATTAATGATTCCAATTTATTGTATGAAGTATGAAGCGGCTTCACAAGCGAACAAACATTAAAGAACAGCTAAAGGGAGGCATGGCGTCGATGCAGGCAGCTTGTATTGAATGTGGAGCCCTGGTGGTGCTAGACCAAAAACCGATGCAGTATCATTGTATATGCGGGGGATTACTGCGAATCGTTCATGATTTCAGTCAGGCGGATGCTGCGCGGTTGAAGCGGATATTCGATGAGCGGCGCGGGATGCGAAACTGCATCGCGGCCAGCGGCGTGTGGCGGTATAAGGAGCTCATTGCTCCTGAACTGCCGGAGGCTGCCGTTGTGACTAGAAACGAAGGCAATACGGGGTTGTACGAACCGGCACCGGTACGGGAGTTTGCCGGTGTTCGCCGCCTATACTTGAAGGCTCAAAGCGAGAATCCGAGCGGTTCTTTCAAAGACAATGGCATGGCCGTTGCCGTGTCACACGGCAAGTGGCTCGGCTACTCTACCTTCGCCTGTACCTCAACAGGGAACACCTCTTCATCACTAGCCATGTATGCGGCTGCAGCGAACATGCAGGCTATGGTTCTAGTGCCGAGCAGTGAGGTATCACCTAATAAAGTGCTGCAAACACTTGCTTATGGGGCAACGGTAAATACGTTTAGCGGCACCTACGACGACGGCATTCAATGGCTAAGCAGCAATGCCGAGCAGCTTGGCATGTATGTGTGCAATTCCATTAATCCGTTGCGTATCGAAGGTCAGAAAAGCATTATTTTCGAGCTCGCCCATGATCTCGACTGGCAACTGCCTGACTGGATCGTACTTCCGGGAGGCGCACTCAGCAATGCAGCTGCACTTGGACAAGGATTGCAAGATCTGTACACACTAGGGTTTATAGATAGGCTGCCACGAGTAGCCGTCATTCAAGCTGAAGGTGCAAGCCCCTTCCATCGCATGGTCGCAGCCTCACTTCGCACGCTCACATCAGAGCTGAAACCTTCGACGCGGGCGTCCGCGCTGAATATCGGTAACCCGCCGAGCTGGCTCAAGGCGCTGCGCATGCTCGATATGACGGATGGCGTAACCGCAGCTGTCAGTGACGCAGAGATCATGGAAGCCAAAGCCTGCGTCGACCGAAGCGGCATCGGCTGCGAACCCGCTTCCGCGGCGGCTGTCGCCGGGCTTCGCATACTCGTGCGAGATGGCATCATCGCGCCTGAGGAAACGGCAGCGTGCATCCTTACCGGCAGTATGCTTAAGGATACGGATGCCATCCGCGAGTTCCATATCGACGGGGGGCTAAGCGCTCCACATTTGCGAAATGCCATTCGCTCCGTTACACTTGGCCGCAATGACATACTAGTGGAATAAAAACAGGCTGAGCGGGAAGTTCCGCTCAGCCATTTTACCAACTACCTACTTTCTCCAATGCTGTTTATTCAACCTGTAGGAATTAAATCGCTCATCATCCATTTCGATGATCCCTTGGAACGTGAACCCGCATTTATCGATGACTTTATTCGAAGGTTTGTTTCGCAGAAGCGCTACCGCATTAAGCACCTCAACATTGGAATGCTCGAATAAGTACTGAATTAACCCTTTTGCCGCCTGCGTGGTATATCCTTTTCCCCGATGATCCTTTGAAATTGCATACATGATCTCACGGTTAGGAGCCGGCAGTTCGTCCTTCATTCCCGTACAGCACCAGCCAATAAGCTCTCCCGACTCTTTATGAATAATGCCCAAACGAAGGCGCAATTCACCAATGTCGCCGCTTTCGTCTGATATGGCACGTAGAAACGCATTATTTTCCGGTATTTCGTAGTTGATGAACCAATCTTCTCGTTGCTCTCTCGAAACATTCCAGCCAGGCAGAAATTCATGAATTTCCGGCTGCCAGGTCAGGGAATGGAAAGGCTCCAAATCCGCAGCTATAAATTCTCTTAGCAAGACGTCCTCACACTCAATCGTAAAAAGGTTCATTCTTACTCTCCCGCAGCGGTAATGATTAACATTTGATTAGCATTTCGTTGAAACTCATAGGTTGTGTCTTGAATCTCATAACTCCAGCCCATCTGCTGAATAAAGCTGAGCATATCGTCAACAAACTCAGACCGTTCACTGGTTTGATCGACGAGCGGAAATAGACGGATTTCTCTTCTAGTTACCCTCATGAGTTCGGTAAGCGTAGCTTTGTGGAAGCTAAGATCCAGCCGGTCCGCATACATAAACAAGAAATGCGCCGATAACGTTATATCGAACTGCTTATCTGCAAACGGCAATTGAGGTAACGTTGCGGCAACATAACGCTGTGGATTTGCAATCATATCGTTCGTGCAGTCTATCAACGCTTTCGATCTTGTTGCATGCAGCTCATCCGTTGATTCGAAATAATCCCACCGATAATTTTGATTCACCTTCTGAATATGTGCGATGCCATGCTCCAGATCTTGAAGACCTTTTTCTTTAAGCGACTCAACGGGATGGTAGTAGGCGATATCTGCAGCTGTAACATCTCCGCCAAGCTGATTAGCAATCGCGGTAAACGAGCAGGCGCCTGATGGGCAATCCAATATCTTATTATTCAATACATCTTCCTTAGACAGGTTGAAAATATCACAATATTCTTTAAAGGTTCTTCCGATGAAAATAATGCGTTCAAGATCGAGTCCTACATTCGTGTTCGACATAGCGGATCCACTCGCTTTCTTCACTTTTTTATTTATCGCTTTCTTTGAATTTGATTCAATTTGTTGATGGTCCAGCCAGTTAGAAAAGAGATCTGAAGCGAAATGATGATTCCAATCATAATCAAGAGTCCTTCGTCACCTGAGAATTGCAAGATTACTGCAAGTGTAATGAACAATATGATAGTAATCACAACGGAAAGGAGAAAATAACCAACGGCGTAGGATTTCATTTTCCCAACCTCCAATACAAAAATTCTAACGAACCGTGGGGGTCTTAATTGCCAAAAAATAGCTCCAACAAAATTCTAACGAACCCTAGCGGCTCTATTTGACACTTTGCAGGTATTTAGAAGCCGATTTCGCCAGAATAACGTCTCTACGGTTCGTTAGCTTCTCGGAGCGCAGAAATTCGGCCCAATAACGCCCCTACGGTTCGTTAGATATTCGCGACTGGAAAGGAAGTCAGCTCAATCAAGCTGTTCATCGATCAGCTACATTAACTTTAACTTTGCCCACACCATAATTCTTGATCGTCTGGCCTAAGGTTTCATCTTGTTTCTCATCCCATACGAAACTTAATTCGAACGTCCCCGGTTCAAAGAACAACGGAAATCTTCGCTTAAACCAATCCTGCATAGGCAGATCTAAGGCGTCATTGATTTCCACCCATAATAACTCCCCTTCAGGTGGGTTGCTAAGCAGCTCCCCCTCAAAGGATGTAGCCAAATAATTAAACACCATATACCGTAATCCTTGATTAGGTTCGCAAAATTCATCCAGCCCTTTATAAATGATGTCTTTCACGACTAATCCCGTTTCTTCCCTGACCTCTCGTATGGCCCCATCGACAATACTTTCCGGAAAATCAACCTTGCCTCCCGGAGCTATGTAGCCCGGAAAACCGCGCTTATCGGGCCTATTCATTAACAGCACTTTCGTCCCATCCTGCACCATACACATCGTGTAGATTTTGTGTGTGACATTCGCTGGCAATCTGATTCACTCCATCTATGTCCGGCCAGTAAGGCCTCAATATTTGTATTCCATAATCAAAAAATTCCTTCATAGTACAGAGGTTTAAATCCGCACTTCTGCAGCGTTCTCCATAACGGTTTCTTGACTTCCATCGATACCTCCGCGGGGTATTTCAGTAACGCATTACTTACTCTTCGGCTCCCAAACCTTGAACTTATTGCGATCAAGATCATAGAAATCAAACTCAAGAAACCAGCCATGATCCTGGATTTCTTCCGTTTCTACTCCATCCATGTTCAAGTCGTTATATAATTCCGTGATTCCTTCCGTCCGTAAACAATAGGCTGCCATCGGAAAATGATCATTACCTTCAACCCAATCTTTGGTCAGAAGAGTAGAGTTCGATTCATCCAGAGTCTCTAAGAAAAATACTTCGACATCTCCGATTTTCAGTCTGTTCTGATCGTCTTGAATGAGCCTAAAGTTCCTTATAAACCACGCCATGGATTGCTCGCGATTCTTCACCGGCAAATAAATACTATCAACATTTAATAATCTTGGTTTCATGGCAATTCCTCCATTTACGGCTTGATCCTTTTCGGAATCGATGTCGTTACGTACTCCGTGTTCTTGATCATCTTTCCAATATAAAAAAGTTGTCCCAAATGCTCAGAGAAATGAGCAGCACATTGAATGACTACTTCCATATGAGTTCTTTCCTTGTTTCTAACAATCTGCGTCTTACACCAGTCCTCGCTCGTCAATCCTTTAATCGTTTCGATCGTAATATGAAAAGATTCATGCGTTATATCGAGCAGTTCTTGTTTCGTTCTATATAATTCTTCAAACTCTTCATCTCTGTTTCTCGCCGCGTTTCGGTTAAGTATGCCGTTCAAGATTCTTTCATTAATATTGCCACTGATATGTACGATCAAGTTCGCGATGCTGTTGCTTGATTCATTCGGACGCCAATTAACTTCTTCATCATTCAATAGCTCGAGAACGGAACGTATTCTTCGTTCGATTTCTTCAAATTTGCTAATTAGAATGAGTGTTATTTCTTCCATGGAAGCACCTACCATTAGAGAGTTTGCAAGAGCCTTATTGAGTCGTAGACAACCTAATCCAAATCCTTCTTGTAGTAATAGTGTTTATTGCCTAATGGAGCATTCTCGATAATCCCGATTACCTGATATCCGTACTTTTTATAGAACTCCGGAGCTTGGAAACTGAATGTATTTAACTTGATAAACGTACAGTCTTTTGCTCTTGCAATCTGCTCTGCTTTTTCCAAAAGCCGCTTCCCGAGCCCTTGCCCACGTTGTGCATCAGCTATCCATAAAATATCAATTTCCATCCAGTTCCACTTCATAACACTATTTAGACCCGCAATAATCTCGCCCTTATCATCCTTCAAACATAAATTAACTTCCTCGTACCTGCCGTTTGGCGCGTGCTTAGAGTTATATTCGATCAGCTTATTTCGCACATATGCCGCATCCTCCGACGAACCCATCAGTATATGAGGTGTGCTGGACAAGACCTCTCCTGCACCGTTATCCTGTTTGGCTGACGAAAACGTTTGAATCGGACCATCCCAACCCGCCTCACTGATTTCTTCATAAACACCATTCGTGTAGCTGTTTATGGTCTTCCTCCAGAAAGCTTTTGCAGGTACATTCGCTTCGATTTGAGCAACTTTCCATGATCCGGAGAAGCGATTAAACAGCTGGTAAGCAGCACTTTGTCCGACTTTCAGCCTTCTATAATTCTTCAGTACAAAAAACTCAGCCATCCAATAGATCGTTTCTTGCCTGTCATTGGTGCCAAGCTCTCTGACGAGAGCAAATCCTGCCAACTTATCATCAACTTTGATTAAGAACGGGAATCTACCGTCTTCTGTCCAATAATGATCGAAGTATTTATACTCAAACAACCCTTGCGGATTGAGATCATCTTCCGGAAAAAACTCGCTAAAATCGTATCGGTACAGCTCCAATAAATTTCGCAGAATGGATTTCTGCTCGTATTCAACCTTTTGAATTGAGATCATGCGTGGCTCTCCTTCTATTGTCAGCTTACTTTCCCGAACTCTCCAACCTCATATAAATACTTCTTTCTTTAAACCCCAGCGACTTCCAGAAATGATGAGCTGCCTCATTCCAGTGCATGACTTCTAAATCCAATTCCGATGTATTTAAACATTCAGTCAACTTCAGAAAAGCCAATCTACCATACCCGTTTCTTCTATCATTCCGACAAATAAAAAAATGCCTTAGATAAAGTGGCTCCCTATTATGATTAACCAGTGCGTAACCTCTAACTACATCGCGCACCACGAATTTATATGCCGTATAGTCGGTTTCGATGAAATGCTTCATTCGCTCTTTCAATTGTTCAACATCCATCGTATTGTCATGTTTCTCATCTTCAATGAGCTCTTTATTCAATACGGCAAGCAGCTCTAGATCTTCCATTGTGCATAGTTGAATCCTAAGGTCACTCACCCAAATATCCCTCATCAATATACGTAATTTCATTTCCGCCAAACAGTTGTGCAAATCCGTTATTGTAAAATGGCAGTAATGCATCCACTTTCTCAATCTCGACCCACGCAATTTCTGAGATTTCATTCGGTCTTTGTATAGCTTCTTCTCCACCGGTGATCTCAGCTCTGAAGATGAAGAATAAGAGATGGTGCTGTGATTGTTGTGATCTGCACTCGTTTAATGCCACGATGCCAAACACTTTGACTTCCAAACCGGTCTCTTCTTTTGCTTCCCTTACAGCAGCCTGCTCTAACGTTTCACCTTCTTCAACAGCTCCGCCAGGAAGCGACCAACTCGAGTTGCCTACATTTTTGACCATTAATACTTTCGTTTTTGACTGATTCGTAATTAATGAATAAGCAACGTCGACTCTCTTCATTTTTTGGCTCTCCTTATTTATTCATGCTAGATCTCTACGATATAGTAACCAAAAGCATTAATGATTTTAGTATTTTTATAATGATGAATTCTTTCGTTTCTACCATAGTTCAAATGCTGATGACCATGAAGTAATAATGTTGGATGATATTGATTTATAAATTCAATAAAACATTCGAACCCTCTATGACACAGATCCTCGCCATCACCTATTTTGTACGCCGGAGCATGAGTGACTAGAATATCAACGCCTTTGGTCCACCATAACTTTGCCTTCAGTTTCGTTATTCTCCATTTCATTTGCCTCTCAGAGTACTGAAATTCGCCTGGACTGTAACGATAACTGCCGCCAAGTCCCAATATTCGAACTCCTTTACATGTAACAATTCGGTCTTCAATACTTTCGCACCCTTCAGGTGGAACTTGCTTATATGTAGAATCATGATTACCGTGAACATAAAATAATGGTGCGTGAATCATGCTAACAAGGAAGGATAAATATTCCTGTTTTAGATCCCCGCATGAAATGATGATGCTAATGTCTTGAAACTTCTTGGGTTCAAAATGATCCCAGATATATTTTGACTCTTCATCGGAGACAATCAAAATCCTCATTTTATCTCCTCCGGTTATAACGCATGTTTCCTCCCAGTATATCAGCCATAGTAAAAACTGGAAATAACAAAAAAGAAGCTGCAATCGTCCCACAAGACGTTGCAACCTCTTCATTTTTCCGTCATAGCTTCACACTATTGCTGCTTAACTGCTGCATCAGGCAGTAATACCGTAATTGTAGTCCCGCTTCCGGGTTTGCTGCTCGCGTTGACCGTTCCGCCGTGCATCTCGACAATACGCTTTACGATGGATAAACCAAGTCCGCTCCCGCTTGCCATACGGCTGCGCGCTTTATCCGCCTTGAAGAAACGCTCGAAGATATGAGGCAGATCCTCCTGAGAGATCCCCACACCGTTATCCGAAATACAGACACTCGCTCCGCCGCTTGTCCTTTTCACTTCAATGGAAATACTACCACCCTCCGGCGTGAACTTCATGCTGTTCGCCAGCACGTTTGTCCATACCTGCGACAGCAGCTCTTCATCACCACTGTAAGTGACTTCTTCGTCTAAATTCACATCCATGAGCAAATCTTTTTCCGTCCACTGCGGCTCACAAGCCAGAATCGTGGAACGCAGCTGCTGATCAAGCCGAAAGGGCTTCATTCGCATGGGCTGCTGATCGGCCTCTAATGTTGTTAGCTTCAGCAAGTTATCGCTCAACCTGGAGAGGCGCACACTCTCGGTTTCAATGATGCTCGCATAGTGCTGGCGCTGTTCCTCTTCCAACTTCGATTGTTGCAAAACACGTGCGAAGCCTCGAATGGACGTCAGCGGTGATTGGATTTCATGCGACACGTTAGAGATAAATGTTTGCCGCATTTGCTCCATCTGACTCAGCTCCGCAGCCATATCATTAATGCTGTGGGCAAGTTCACTGAATTCACCGCGCATTTGCTTCGGCAATTCAATCGTGACGGAGAAATCCCCTTTCGACATGCGGCGAATCGCCGAGATATAGATATTGAAACCCTCCCGATGCCTCCATGGCCGTCCAATAATGAACAAGACAATAAACAAGAGAAGGAAGCCGAGGAACACGGTAAACACCTGCTCCAAGAATCCGGCATATATGCCAGGTACGATCCGTTCAGCGAACAGTGCATAGCGCTTTCCGCCAATATCAACAGGCATCCCCACCAACGCGAGACCTTTACCAACAAAATTACCTCGCTCCACATCTTCGACGCTTCCACCGCCAAGCACTTTAGCAGTATGCTCTTGCTCAACCGCCGTTGCGACTTCTTTGCCGCCATCACGCAATTCACCGACACGTTGCTCGCGACCAGTGGCATCTATCACTATAAACCGATAGCCCTTACTGTTCGAAATCGACTTCAAGCCGCCGATCCACTCCGATACATTTTCTCGATTAGCAAGCGTAATTGTAATCAGATCAACCTCATGAAGCAGCGCCGATGTAACCGTGGAGTGATTCCGCTTTTCTTTCGTATAAGAAACGATGGTGTAAGCAGCCGTATAGCTCGTATATATTGCGAGATTCATTAGCAGAACACCTGCTAAGCCAAAGAGAAACCTCTTCCATTTCGGCATCACTATACCTCCAACCGATAGCCAAGACCACGAATAGTCTGAATGCGAAACCGGCTTTGTTCCTCAGGAAACTTCTCGCGAAGACGCTTAATATGAACATCCACCGTTCGCTCATCGCCTTCGTAATCGTAACCCCAGAGCTGTTCGATCAATTGCTCACGAGAGAAGGTTTTGCCCGGGTAACTCGCTAACTTGAACAATAGTTCAAATTCCTTCATCGGCAGTGTCATCGTCGTATCTTCAACCGTCACCGAATAGGTTGACCGATTCAGTACAACCCCTCCGGCTTGCACCGTTTGTGAAGTTGCGATGCGATAACGCTTCAGCAGTGCCTTCACCCTGGCTATCAGCTCAAGCGGCTCGAACGGTTTTACGAGATAGTCGTCCGCGCCAAGCTCGAACCCTTTTACTTTCTGGCTCGTCTCTCCTTTTGCCGTCAGCATCAGAACAGGCAGCTCCATGCCGTCGCGAATCTCCTTGCACAGCTCCCAGCCATCCATATTCGGCATCATCACGTCCAGAATGACAAGCTGAACTTGTGTTGATTCAAGAACGGCGAGCGCTTCCCTCCCATCGCCCGCTTCGACAATCTCGAAGCCTTCAGCAGCAAGAAGCAGCGATATAAGTTCGCGAATATGGGGATCGTCATCTACGATAAGCAGTTTGGTCATGGTGATCATCTCCGGTCTATAAATTACTCTTTCTTGCGCTTATTATAAGGCCGCTCCATGAACAAAATATGAACAGCTACCGATCATTCTCGAATGCACGCAGAAGGCTGCCGCTCTGAGGAGACTTCCCGAGTAAGCGAAACAGCTCAGCCGCCACCTCAGCGGTCGAACGCAATTTCCCTTGTTCATAGCTGGTTTGAAAGAAGCTTTGCAGTGGAAAATCCGACTTGTCCCGTCCGCGCGCAACAGTCTGCATCTGTGTATCGGTCATACCGGGATCGAAAGCGAACACGTGAACCGCATTCGGTTCATCCCGCTGTTCGTCCGCAATACACCGTGTCAGCATATTAAGCGCTGCCTTGCCGCTGCAATACATGCTCATGGAAGGAGCCGGATACTCGGCAAGTCCGGATGTCACATTAACGATTGTTTTGCGGCGAAGTGTAGGTAATGTGCGCGTATGGCGAATAAATCGGCTGCAGAGCAGCATCGGTGCCAGCAGGCTTGTCTGTAGATGCGCAGTCATTTCCGAAGTGCTGATTGCATCAATCGGCTTTAATGGCTCCAACATCGCGGCGTTATTGACGAGCAGCATTTCGCCTACTTCAGTGTATTCGCCAATCTCCACAAACAAACGATCAATTATCTGCTCAAGTTCTTCGGTATTCGCCAAATCACAAGGTACAGAAGTGAATTGATCACGCCCTGCTAGCTGGCTTGATTCCGAACGTGATAATCCATAAACCTCATATCCGGCTGATAGCAGCTCAAGTGCCAATGCCTCACCAATGCCTCGCGACGTACCCGTTACGATTGCAACTGCTTTTCCCCGATTCATAACAGCCGCCCTTCCCTGGTATCTTTTTCCTCTATTGTAGCGATCTATGGATAAACTTCGCAACCTGCACAAAAAAGCGACCTGCAAGCACAACGCTCACAGATCGCTCTTGTATGCCATTCTTTTGACCATTCGTCCATAAACCGCCCTGATCCCGATATCCAATCCATATAAGATTAGGATGCCCACCGTATATCGGATCAGATCGATGCCAAGAAATCCCTGCCCCAGCACCAGTCCGCCAATGACAGTCGAGCGCAGCGTATGAATCCAATCCGCCTGATACAGCTGACTGAATTCTATCGCCATACAGAATAGGAAGCTAATTCCGGCTGCCAGCGATGCACGCTGTCGAACCAAGCAAGCTCGACAACCAACATATATCATACCTGCCCAAAGGGCATCGCCTGCGTGATTCGCGACCCAATCAGGCAGCGCATCAGCGAAGTGCCTTACAGACACCCCAAGTACAATTAGCACCAAAGCTGCAATGAAATATAGGATACGACGTCTCATCCGAAGCCCCTATCTTCCGCCATTATGGTCTTAGTAAGGCAGATTATCCTTGCTCGTGTCCGCCTTCTCTTTCTTCCGTCCGACGACTTCGAGCACTTCCAGCAAATCCGGCGGCTGCAGCAATTCAACCGGTGACATACTGCGGTCGAATTGGAAGGCATCCCCTTCAATGAGTGCAATATAACGGCCATTATAGGTTGCAAAATGAATCGATTGCCCAAATTCCGCAAGCGGTCCTTTCACCGAAATCTCGCCAAGCTTAAACGCAACGCTTAAGTTCGGCTGTTGCTCGACCAGACGTTCCGCCGCGGCAACGACCCGCTCCTGATCCCAAGACTGCTGCAGCTCCCGCTTCTCGCTGGCCGCCCACACCTCGAACTGGTTCTCTTCTTGCTGCCGCTCTTCACCTACATGCCCCTGCCATTTGTCTTCCATATACTCATGGACCATCGTCAGCATATGCTCGCTCATCAGCTCAGGCATCGCCTTCTCGTAGCTGACAAATCGAAGAAAATCCTCAAAATACCGGGCATGCGACGCTTGATGGATCTTGAGTTCCCATGGCTCCAGCATACCTTCTTCCGGCATGAACGGATATTGGATCGACTTCATATTGCGCGCGCTGATTGCCATCTCGACATGAGAAATGAGGTTATGCTCATCCGTAATACGGGCGATTTTCGGTTCGAAATCACATTTCAATACGAATATCAGCGGCTCATCCGTATGACGATTCGGCGTGGCATGTACAACTAATAACGCACCGCCGCGTACAGCTGCCGCCTCCATATAGAGGCGAACGAGCTCATCGGCAAAACCATGAAATTCTGAGGCCGAAGCAGACGAACGGAGCCGTTGGAACGTATTATAGTTCGGGTTGCTGTCCAGCTCGTAGCCGGGCTCCACGATAAAACGGCCGATTTTGGTCGGCGCGCCTTCCGTGCTCGGATGACGTTCTGCCTTCCGTTTACAGATACGCGTGAACTCCCCATCAAGGAAGGACTTCAGCTCGCTCTCGGCATAATCATACCGATCCAAGGTTTGAAAATGTTTAAACGTCTTCGCGGCGCTATTGTCGCCACCTTCACCTTGTATCACAAAAAACGATAAGTACTCTACGACAAAATCCATTCGTTATGTAAACTCCTTTGACTGATGTAATCTGCGAAGTGGTCATTCTGACACTCAAGTCATTAGCATAGCATAATTCGCCTCAGCCTGTCCTGCCGGAAACCGAATTCGGAATCGTTAGAAATGATACTTCGCGTTGCATTCCGCAATTGTAGTCAACACAAACTGCTGCACCTCTTGTGCACGTTCCAGATCCGTGTCATACATCGTACCGCCGGTACCGCCGCTGCGGATCTGCACGGCTTCCCGGAGAACACGGTGCCACCGATTCGTCTCCTGCTGCAGCAAATATTGACCTGCTTCTAGCTTCGTTATCATACTGTTATGCTCCATTGTATAAACGATTCGGGCAAGCGTCAGAACAGCGAATTCGATCCATTCTTCATCCATATAGAGCTCTGCGCGATCGGCTTTCCCCGCCCAGTAGACGTTCAAATTATAGTCCATCGCTGCCCGTATTTCTTCCCAATCCACGACGATGTCGAGCTTATCTATTTCAGGACCAAATACAGGAATTCCATGGTTCCTCAATATCCATGCTGAAGTGGCATCAACATAACCTGTATGAAGCCTCTTGTTCCCGCCATGGATCAGTCTCGGAAATGTCTCCCCTGCCGGTTCCGCCTTCTTGCTCAAATGTGCCAAGCTCGTATATAGCCCTTCAGCCGCAAGGTGAAAAGGTTGCTGTGCATGTAATTCCTCATGGATAGCAGTAATTTTCGCATGATCTTCCTCTTCAATGACCGCTTGATTTAACACCACAATGAAATCTATATCGCTCTTCATGCTTTGATAACCGCCTAGGGCAATCGAGCCTTGAAGATAAAGTCCATGCACGAGATGCGGCACATGCAAGCGAAGCAACCGGCCAAAATCGTCCATCAACGGAATTAGTTCGTCTGGAATCGTGGATTTGTTCAAGTTCAAGTTCATGTTCACCAATCCCTTCCTTTACGCCATGCAGTTTAGGACCTTCCCTCCACATAGTATCGGTATTGTCCTCCGGCAAAAAGAGAAAAGTTGAATTATTTTCTTTCTTATTTTGAAAATGGGGGGAATAGGCGGTCACAGCCTGCGATGGCGGCGATACCTAATTATGAGCAACCTCCAAGGAGCTGGTGCGGATACTCCGCTCTCGAAGTGGTACAATCTCCGAAATCGATTCTCTCTAAGTACTTAGAGTTGGGTTTTCCTACTCTCAGCCTTTTTAAGCGATGGTTTTGCTGCTGAGAGTAGGGTTTTCCTACTCTTGGCAGGCGCAGGCAGCGAACTCGAGGCAATTTCAGTTCTGAGAGTCGGATTTTCCTACTCTCAGCCCTTTTAAGCGACTGTATTGCTGCTGAGAGTTGGGTTTTCCTACTCTCGGCAGGCGCAGGCGGCGAAATCGAGGCAATTTCGGTTCTGAGAGTCGGATTTTCCTACTCTCAGCCCTTTTAAGCGACTGTTTTGCCGCTGAGAGTCGGTTTTTCCTACTCTCGGCCTGCGCAGGCGGCGAAATCGAGGCAATTTCAGTACTGAGGTCGAATTTTCCGACATTCAGCCTCAGCTGCCCCCCTACAAAGAAAAAGAGCTGCCCCCCTGTCATCAACTGATGACAGATGGGACAGCCCTCACACAAATACTAAAAACACTAAACAGCAGCTACCGGCTCGGAAACCAAGGAGGTCAATTCGCCGCAATAAAGCAGCTTCAGCTTGTGCAGCGCACGGGTGCAAGCCACGTAGAGCAGCTTTGCATCGTTGCTGCCGAAGCTGTCACCGTCCGCATCCGCGATCAGTACAGCGTCGAACTCAAGACCCTTGGACAAATAAGCAGGTACGACGGTCAACCCGCCGCCATAGGCATCCTGCTTGCTCTGCACGAGCGAAGCCGCGATGCCTGCTTCAGCAAGCTTATCGGCTATCTCCTCACAAGAGCGTGCCGTTCTGCCAAGTACGGCCATCGTCCGGTAATGGCCGGATTTCTGCCATTCTTTCACGGTTTCAACGACCATCGTGAGCCGCTTCTCGTCGGTGGAAGCGTTCGTCACTTCCACCATTTCGCCGCTGCGGAATACGGGTACAGCCGGCTTCACGCCAGTCCCCATCGCTCCGAGAACAAGGTTCGCGAAATCGATAATTTCCATCGTGGATCGATAACTCCGGTCCAGCTCGAAATAGCCCGTATCTTCGTCCGGCAGCAGCGATGTCAGCTCCTTCCAGCTATGAATGCCGACATAGCCGTGAATCCCTTGCTGCAAGTCGCCTAGCACCGTCATCGACGGCTGACGCTGACACTGCTTCAGCGCTTCAAGCTGGAACGGCGAGTAATCCTGCGCCTCATCGATTACGATGTGATCATATGGCGAATGCTCAAATCCGAACAGCCGCAGCTGAATATAAACAAGCGGCGCCAGATCCTCCGGCTGAACAAGCTTCTGCTTCAGCGCTTTGATCGTCGCTGCCGTGCTTTTGGCGGGCAGCAGCTCTTGAGCAGCCGGCTCACGCAGCAACGAGCTGTAGAGCTGGGATGCCGTATACGAAGGAATTTTCTTCGAATATGCATTCAGCTTCGTGCCCAGCTGCGACTTCAGCTTGCTGTCGGTCAGTCTGCGCGTCTTCCACTCAGACTCCAGCCAGCGCTTGAGCCGGCTAACCAGCCGGTTGCGTCGCTTCATATACGGCTCGCTTGCATCGTCCGTTGAAAGCCACTCGACGATCATAGCCGGCGTTACCTTCCAACCAGGCATTGGCTCGAAGGACTGCTCCGGAATAAGCGAGGCTTCGGTCAGAGCCAGCTTCTCGTCAACCAACTTCTTAAAGGCAAGACTACCTTTCACACGACTCGGGGCATGCTCCATTTCGTCCCGCGTCCTCGGCTGTTCGAACCAATACACGAAAGGATCATAAGCTTCATCCAGACGAACCTCATGCTGCAGCTGCTCTTGCGCCCAATCGGCAAACGTAGTCTGCAGAATGTCACCAACACCCAGCTCCGGCAAGACGCCGGAAATATAATCAAGAAACATTCTGTTCGGAGCGAAAATAACCATGCGCTCAGCTCGGATAGCGCCTGCATAACGATAAAGCAGGTAAGCTAGCCTGTGCAGCGCAACGGTTGTTTTTCCACTACCCGCAACCCCTTGAATGAAAACAGCTTTATTTTTATCCGTACGAATGATGCGATCCTGCTCCTGTTGAATCGTCGAAACGATATCGCGAAGCTTGTTGTCCTTGCTCTCACCCAGCCGATAGAGTAGAAACTCATCAGTAACGGACTCTTCTTCCTGACCCCGCACGTAGCTGTCGACAACCCGCTCAAGCTTCCCGTCCCGGATCATCAAGTTGCGTTTGAGATGCACCGTACCTTCAACATCACCATCTGGCGATTCATACGTAACAGGAGCTTCCCCGCCGCTGAAAGCATAGAACAAGCTTGCCACAGGCGCACGCCAGTCGACGACCATCACTTCATTCGACTTCTCATGGGCAACGCCGGCTTTTCCAATATAGAGCGGTTTCGGTGCAGGATGCACCATCTCTTGAAAATCAATTCGGCCAAAATAAGGCTCTCGCTCGGCCACCTCCAGCCGTTGCTGCCGCTGTTCGCGCTGCAGTTCCAACATTTGCTCGGTGAAATCATTGCCGGTGTAGCGCGGTCCGATTTCGCGAAGCTGTTTGCGAATTTGCATCAGCACTTCGTCTACGCGCGCAGCCTCTTCTTGAAAGGCACTTTGAACGGTCATGTCAGTTACCTCCCTCTGCGACTGCAAGCCGCTTACATTCTTTAGAAGCGTACACGGCTCTCACTGCCAGTACCCGGTAGACTAATCAGGAGGCGGCGAAAGCCGCATTCGCATGCGGCTTGGTCTGAAAATATGTGATAATAGCTAAGGCTCCAGGGCGGAGCACGAGTGACCAATATAGCATAACCAAACAACCGGAGTCAATCCATCCCATTTTAGACAGGATACGACTGTTACAGCACCGTTCGGAGCAGCCAAATCAATACGATAATATGCAAAATAAGCAGGAGTGGCAGCCCGACAGAAAAGGAAGGGTGCTTCGTCTTATGCCGGAACATTCGCATGGCTATAAACCCGCCGAGCGCTCCACCGATGGCGCTCATTCCGAGCAGTCGACGCTCGGGAATGCGGTGTCTGCGATCGCGGACGGACCGCGTTTTGTCTATGCGCATCAAGGCGAACACGTATACATTTATAATGATGATATAACCCAGAACGAGCTTGTCTAGTAAAGTAAGTGTCATGAAGCAAACCTCCTTAATTCTTGGGGCGCGGTTTCGCGCGGTTAGTCGGTTCTGCCTCCAGCGGATTATCCGGCCAGTAATGCTTCGGATAGCGACCTTTCAAATCTTTCTTAATTTCAAAATAGGCATGCTGCCAGAAGCTAGCCAGATCCTGTGTCACCTGCACGGGACGTTGTGCCGGAGAAAGCAGATGAATCGTCACTGGCAGTTTCCCTCCTGCAATGCGAGGCGTTTGCTGAAGTCCAAACAACTCCTGCAAACGAACGGCGATGAAAGGCGCTGCCGGATCGCTGTAATCGACCGGAATGCGCGAGCCGCTCGGCACCGTAATATGCGTAGGTACTTCCTGATCCAGCTCCGAACGTTCCTGCCAAGTGAGCAGCGATTCCAATAGCGTTATCATAGACAGCCGCGAAAGATCATTTCGGCTTCTCATGCCGCCAATATAAGGAGAAAGCCAATCAGACAACGAAGATATCAAAGCCTCATTCGAAACATCAGGCCAACTGCTATTGTGGGTATGCATAAGAGCAATCCGCGCTTGCAGCTGCCTCGCTTGCTTCGTCCAAGGCAGCAGCTCCAACCCCTGTTCAGCAATGCCACTGAGCAGTGCTTCAACAACGAGAGCGGGTTCAGCATCTGTGAGCTGCGTTTCCTTGAGAATCAGCGCCCCAAGCCGCAATCTGCGTCGTGCTCGCACGGATTCCGTCTGGCGATTCCAATTCACTTCCGTTTCCGTCTCGATCTGATCGGCAAAATGGTGCTCAATCTCCGCAAGCGTTATCGGTGCTGCCAGCTGAATTCGGCTGTCACTTCCGCTGTCCTCCAGCTCCGCCGAGGCCAGATAAGCCAAGCTCGATAACGGCTGCAGCTCTTGGATGGCTGCGCCTCGACCGCTGCGCAGCAAATAGCGCCCATCATGCCGGCGCTGCGCTATGCGGTCGGGATACGCCAGCGCTAGCAGCAACCCGCAGCTGTCTCCCGGCTGCGGCGCAGCATCACGGATGCCTGCGGTGCGCATCCATTCCTTCGCCTCTGCTGCAATGCGCTTCACCGCAGCTTCGTCTGGCTGCTCACCTGCAGCACGCCCGTGCAGCGCATCAAGACGCAGCTGCATATCGATGCTGCGAGACTGGCGCAGCAAGTCGCGGTCGCTCAGCAGTGCCGCGAGCTCGCACGCGAGGCGGCCAAGCCCGAGCTTCTTGGCTTCCAGCACCATATGCGCCAGCCTCGGATGCATACCAAGCTCCGCCATTTCACGCCCATGAGCGGTAGGCTTAGCTTGGGCATCGATGGCTTCAAGCTCCCGGAGCAACTCCATCGCATGCGAATACGCTGCTGCCGGCGGCTTCGTGAGCCAAGCCAGATCCTCGCTTGGATCAGCGATTCCCCAAATCGCGAGCTCTAGTGCAAGCGGCGCCAGCTCGGCACCGAGCAGCTCCGGATCACTCTGAGGCTGCAACTGATCATGCATCTGTTCCGTCCACAGCCGGTAACAGAAGCCTGGCGCTTCCCGTCCGGCACGACCGCGCCGTTGATCTGCGGAAGCGATAGAGACGGGTACCGTCTCAAGTCTCGCCATTCCGGTACGTGCCGAGAAACGCGGTACGCGGCTAAGTCCTGCGTCCACAACAATACGCACACCGCGCACGGTGACGCTGGATTCCGCAATTGAGGTGGCGAGGACGATTTTTCGCATTCCTGGCGCGCTAGGCGGTGCGACGGCACGATCCTGCGCCTCCGGCGGCAGCGAACCATAGAGCGGCATGATGGTTAGCGATTCCGCCGACCCGGGCAGTGAAGACGAGGATTGGGCAGTGCGCAGCAGCCCTTCAACCCGTCTAATTTCACCGGCTCCGGGCAGAAATACAAGCGCATCCCCTTCATGCTGACGCATCGCTTCAATAACAGTCCGTACGGCTGCTTCCTCAATTCTGCCGGAAACCGGTTTGGCAGCATAGTATGTCTCGACCGGGTACGCACGTCCCTCGCTCACAAGCATAGGTGCATCTCCAAGCAATGCCGCAACAGGCTCTGCTTCCAGCGTAGCCGACATGACAAGCAGCCGCAGCTCCTCTCGCAGGACTGACTGCGTTTGCAGACATAATGCCAGCCCCAGATCGCCATGCAAATGCCGCTCATGAAACTCATCAAAGATGACTAGACCAACGCCTTCAAGCGCAGGATCCGTTTGCAGCATCCGTGTCAGAACGCCTTCCGTAATGACTTCAATAACGGTATTCGGTCCGACTTTGGTATCCATTCGTACGCGATAACCGACCGTTCCTCCTACTTGTTCCCCTAAAGCTGAAGCCATGTAACGCGCTGCGGATCGTGCCGCTAATCGGCGCGGCTCCAGCATAAGTATGCGTTGGCCTTGAAGCCACGGTGCATCCAGCAAAGCGAGCGGTACCCGTGTCGTCTTACCAGCACCGGGCGACGCTACGAGCACGGCAGAATTCCGCTCTTCAAGCACCTGCCGCAGCTCAGTCAGAAGCCCGTCAATCGGAAGCGGTTCTTCAGCGCGAACCGTTCGATTGTTGTTACGTTCGTTCATCATTCGATCCCCTGTCTCTCAAATCTCATAAGTCCTATTATAGAGACTTACTGCTTCCACCGTCAAAAATCAAAACCTACGAGCATGGCTAGAAGATACGTGCCTCTGAGCACGCCTATAATGTAAAAACCGCCAGAGAACAACTCTCTGACGGTCATAACAAGCACTATCGCATTCCAGAAATTAGGCTGCACAGATACAGCAAGCGAAGCTCATCCAAGCTGGACTAACGATTGCTTGGGCTTCTCATACCATTCCTTTAAGATGTGCTCCGCCTTCTTGCCATAAATATCAAAGCCAACATTCGATTCAGCCTCTTCCCTATCGTATAGCTTCACGCTCCAATCCCACCAGAAGAACCCAGCAAACCATGGCTCATCCCAGAACACCTTTAAGACCGAGCTGTAGAAATTCGCCTGCTCTTCTTCACTGACGGGCAGCTCGGTATGCGTGAAATCCCAAGGCATCGTCGCGCAGCCAAGCGCGCTCCGGCAGCCGATTTCCATGAAGATAATCGGCTTGCCGAATTTCGCGTGAAGCGAAGCCATCTTCTCCCGCACCGGCAGCCAGTTGGCAATCATGGCTTCCTCGCTGTCGCCCGGATGATTCGCGACCGGATAATAAGCGCTCGTACCGATGAGATCCACTTGGTCGAACCATTTGATCCGCTCCTCCGACCCGTGGTTGGCGTTATAGACGATCGGCCCGTCATAGATGCTCCGGATTCGCGCGATCAGCCGCGTCCAATGCTCCTGCTTGGCTTCGGTCTTCACCATTTCGCAGCCGATGCAGAACATTTCGCAGCCTAATTCTTGAGCGAGCTCCGCATAATGGCTAAGAAAATTGCCATATGACTGGAACCATGCATCCCAGTAAGGCTCAGCACCGGTTTCCTCCGGAAAGCCGATATGCGCGCGCCAGATCCCGTCCTTGGAGTTGACGACGGGCTTTAAGCATACTTTCAACCCCAGCGCCTTGGCTTCTTTTACGGTGTGCTCGATATCCCGGTCGGTCATGGTCCATCCGTAATCGAACGGAATTTCTGTGGCATACACATTATTTTGCATCGTATAAAACGATAATGCGATCCATTCGCTGCCTGTCTCGCTCAGCTTGCGGAGAGAATCAACGGCATAAGGCTGCCTGTAAGAGCCTCGGGAACTATTCCATCCATACGTCATCCCTTTGACGAACAATTCGGTAGGCAACGCATCTTCTCTCCTTTATGTTGTTATTCTAGCACTGGCAATGGATAGTTTCTCAAGTCGGGAAGCTCCTCGCGCGTCAGCGTGAACGCGTGATTGTAGAATTTCCGGAGCATCTCCCAGTCGGTAAACTGCTCCGACTTTACGAAATCGCCATACCAGGTACAGTTCCACGACCAAAGCGCGCCGTCCGCAACCATGCTGTCAGGATCGGGCAGCGGCCCGTTCTCCGAAAGAGCGATGATTTTGGCATCATCGGTATAATCGAGCGCCTGGCGGAAACGAACAACGTTCGAAACGTAATTGCGCTCTGGGACGTAAACGTCCTCGCCAATGATGTCGACGTATTCGTCGCCGGGATACCAGTCTTTATGCTGGCCGTTCCAAACCCAAATCAGGTGATGTAGTCCGTGCATCTGGGTCATGCGTTCGAACATGAGTTTCCACAGCCGGATGCACGGCTGAGGGCCCTTCGCCCCCCACCAGAACCAGCCGCCGGAAGCTTCGTGAAGCGGCCTCCACAATACGGGAACGCCGGCGTCGCGAAGTTTGGCAAGCAAGCCAGATATGGCATCGATATCGCGCAGCAGCTGCTGATAATCCTCGGAATCGGGATCCTCCATCGCTGCTGCCAAATCGAAAGTCGTCGCCGACGTATAAAAGCCTCGATGCCATCCGTTATCGGGCGGCTGATCAATGAGGTGCTTTGGCGCGTTCCAGTGCCAGCAGAAGGTGACGATGCCGCCTTCCTCCCACCACTTGAGCGCCAGCTCCGTATCCGTCCCAACCGCTCCGCGCTCCAGGCGCGAGGGGGAATCGTTCATGAAATCGAAGCCGCCGACAGCCGGATATTTGCCTGTTTCACGATAAATGAATTCCATCTCTGGCGTCGTGACAACGCCAATCTGCTGTCCTGTCAACATTTTGCGTCCGTAGGTATCGCATAAATAAGCCATCAGCCGTTTGGCGCAATCATCGGCATTCGGATTGATTAATTTCGGCTGTACCTGAAATCGGCTGTGATCTCCAGCATATGCTGACATACTCCGCCTCCCATGCTTGATTGTTGCCACTAGTTCCGCGTAATCGTAAACGCCAGATCGGATTGAGAGGTGTCCGGCGAGGCGAGAACGAGCTTGCCGTCCACAGCCTCTACGGTCCCGCCGTCAAGCGAAGCGCCTGTCCAAGGATCGTACCAAGACAACGTGTATGTACCGGCCGACCAGCTCGGCAAGGTTACGGACTTACCCCTGGCTCCACCGTCCTCCGCGAGCAGCCAGCCATACGTTTGACTCTCTCCTTGCATCGCCCAAGCTTGCGCCTGACCACCATTATTGCCTTCCGCGCTAGTAACAGGAACGCGCTTCTCGAGAAAATCGATACCAGCCGTAAACGCGGCAAAATGCTTCATATGCACGAACATGTCGTCGCTTAGTTGCCCGAAATCCCACCAGAACGGCGAGGACGCCAAGCCGCTTGCCAGAGAAATCCAGATCGCTTGATGATACTTCAGCGTATCGGTCACATTGCCCGTTTCGCCGATCATAAGCGGCTTCTCATAGCTGTCCCACCGTTTGCGAATATCCTGGGCATAGGCTTTGTAATTGAGATTGTAGTAGTTCTCTCGATCGGCAATATCCAGCGTCCGATAGCCATAATCCCAATAATCCTGACGATTTCCCGCCATCGAGCCCATCGTCGGATGCCCGTACGGATCATGCTCTTTGAAATAGCTGTGCACTTTCGCCGTCCAAGCATCGGTATCTGCTGTGCTGCCGTGCACCCAGCCGTCCGTGCCGTTAATCTCGCATACCAAATCCCAAATGCCGATTGCGCTGCTATATCCAAAGCGGGCAATGATGTACCGGTAGAGATGCTCCTGATACACCCACATCTCTTGGCTCGTGAAGAAATCCTTCGCTTCGCCAAGCGCCGCATAACCGCTCTTCTCCCATGCTTTCGGCCATCCGTCCAAGGTGTCGGACAACGAATCATGCGGCCAAACGACAAAATTCATATGCAGTCCCCGCTGCTCGAACGATTCGATCAAATCATCGATTCGCCTCGCCTTCAGCGGGTCGATCTTCTCGACGCCGAATGTGGCGGATTGCAGCTGATTGCTGCCGCCGCCGTTGCCGGAGCTGTCATAATTGCCGTTCCAGTAGGTAATGAGGTTGCCGCCGTGCTCTGCGATTTTATCAAGATTGACATCGGTAATTCCCCACGGGTAGGCTACGCCTACACCGTAGAAGGAAGAGCCGTCCCTATATTCGAGATACCGCTTATTATCGTCCGAAACCTGAATCCAGCCCCGACTCTTGGTAGGAGTCGCCTCGAACGAGCCTTGCGACCCTTCGCTCGCAGCTCCAGCTGTTACGGCATGAAGCCGGTAGCTCCACTTGCCGGCTTCATCCGGCGAGAACCGGACCTTCCAGGCAAATCCGGTACCGTCATAGAAGCCGTTAACCGACCACTTCTTCCCGCTTGGCGAAGTCAAGTCCATGGAAAGGTCAATCTCGCGCGGATCGTACGGATTCTTATAATCGGCGTCCATCTCCAGCGTGAGCTCGAATTTCGAATAGAGCTCGATTGCATCTGCATTCGCCACGACATTGTGAATGACCGGCACTTTCGCTGTTGGCGCCGCATCCGGTGCCGTCCCCGCATTAACTGCCGATGACGGCTCCTTCAGCAGTGGTCCAGCTTGATTGGCCGGACCGCCGCCGGCAGTCAGCGCTATAAAGCCGACTGCTGCCAGCACGAGTAAACTTCCGCCTGCGAAGAGGGCTAGCTTGCGATTGATCATGCGTGATGTCTCCCCTCGCTCAGCCGGTTAGCCAACAACGCCTGTCCGCTCGACGCTCTCTACAAAGAATCGTTGAACGAACAAATACATGACCACAAGCGGCGCGATTGCCAGCAGAACCCCCGTATCCACAATCATAGATACCAGGTTCGGATCGACCTTCACGTTCGAGCCCGCGCCGACGCCTAGAATGCCAGGCAAATATTGGTTGGCGTCAGCCGGTAAGGATGCAACCTTAATCGCCATGAGATTACTTTGGCTCATAAAGAGCGAACTGTAGAAGGTATCGTTATACTGCCATACGAAAGCGAACAGCGTGACCGTGATCAAAGGAGGAATCGCATTCGGCAGCATGATCGTAAAGAACGTCCGGAAGCCTCCCGCTCCGTCGATGAGCGCCGCTTCCTCAATTTCCGCCGGCATGCCGCGGAAAAATTGACGGAAAATATAAATGTACAAGCCCGATTTCAAGCCATTGGCAAGCGCCGCTGTTATCAGGGAAGGTCCGTACGTATTCAACATGTTGATGCCCTCTTTGCCCGTAAACAGGTTCACCAAGCCCATGATGTCAAAGTTTCGGAAGTGCAAATACATCGGCACCATAAGCGTGCTCGAAGGAATGAGAATCGTCAAAATAACGAGCGTGAACAGAATATTACGTCCCGGAAATGTGAACCTCGCAAAGCCATAGCCTGCAAGGGCGCAAGACGCAGCTTGCAGTACCGTCGTCGAGACGACGAATAGCAGCGTATTCTTCAGCAGCGGCCAATAATTCAGCACACTCAATGCGAGCCGTAGATTCTCCGTCGTGAAATGAACGGGAATCATATAGATCGTCGGATTGTAAATATCGGTCTTATCTTTGATAGCGACCGAAAGCTGCTGAAGGAGCGGATAGATGATGACGAATGAGATGCCGATAATCAGAATGTAACGAAATATCGACCACAGCAGCTCGATCGATTTGTTCTTCGCCTTCTGCATCCTCAAGACTACAATTTCGTTCTCCATAAGCGATCCTTTCAAGCTGTTCTCCTCCCTTCTACATCAGTTATAGTAGAACACTTTCCTGGAAACCAGAATGCCGACGACAACGAGAATCAAACTGATGACAATGGTGTAGATCCAGGACATCGCGGCGCTCAGACCGAAATTTTGCGCTTGGAATGCCGTGGTATAGATCGTTCTCGTTAGCTGGCTTTCCGTAAAGGAGTCGATAATCGTATAGATGATGTTAGTTAGAATAAGCGGACTTACCATAGGGAACGTAATCTTCCAGAAGGTCTCGTAAGGCGTTGCGCCTTCCATCTTGGCGACCTCGTACATCGTGACCGGTACAGACTGAAGCGCCGCTAGAAAAATAAGAATTTGGACGCCGGAGCTGCTAATGATCTCATAGATCCGCTGTACGGCATCGATGATGTATTCGATGAAAACGGTCGGCATGCCCGCATCGGCAAGCATAAAAGCGAGCATAAGCGGATCGAAGCCGTTCTGTGCAAGACCTAATTCCTGTGCAACTTCGGAGCTGCCCGTCAACTGAATCAATCCGGAGGATTGAGCTGCGGCTACGGCGCCTGAAGCGAGAATGACCGGTAGAAAGAATATCGCTCTCGCAATTGATCTGCCTCTAAACTTCGAGTTCAGCATGACAGCTGTAAATAAGCTGAAGAACAGGATCATAGGCACGTTCCAAGCCATTTCCGTTAACGATTCGGTCAGGATCCGGTTATAGTTCGGATCGACCGAGAGCGCATCGGTAAAGTTCTTCAGTCCGATGAAGTCCAACGAGTACCCGCCCGGAGCCACCTTCAGCTCGCTGAAGCTGAATCGGATGGATTGAACCAGCGGCGTCGCGAACAAGAATACGAAGCCAAGCAGCCAAGGCGTAATAAACGCGACTCCGAGAAATGCACGCTTCTGCGACAAGGTTAATCGTCTGAGGTTCACGAATTATCACCGCCTACCGTGAAATTTTTGGCTGCGATTTGAATGCCATTGACCGTAACCGACTTTTCCGTATAGTTCACATAAACGGAGGTACCGTTGTCATAGCGCACTTGTACGACGCCGGGTTGATGCTGGACATGTTCTGCAATCGTTCTGTTCTGCAAATCGGCGAGGGCATCGTTTACTTTGCCGTATAGACTGGAAGCGGCTTCGAGCCAATCGGTATAATGCGTCGAGAAAAACGATTCGTAAGCAGTCAATTTCAGCTTGGACGACGATTCATAGGACCAGAAGAAATGCGGCGCGGCCCCATACTCTAATGAACGCAGCATGTGGTAGGTCAAATCTTGGTTGTCACCCAGATTAACAGCAGAGCCGGCATAATTCTTGTAACCGTGTATGACCATTTCATAGAATGGAATTTCCTGATCGGTGATGCCGAAACCGCTGGAGGCCATCGGTACGTCGATCAACTGATCCGCATATTTCAGCGCATAAGCATTTCCGCCGGTCAACATCATATTGGGATAGCTCTTGTCCAACTTTCCTAGCTGCTCCGTAACGATGTTCTTAGCGACATCGCGGAATACGACGCGGCTTACCCGGTAATCGGCCTGCAGCAAGTCTCCCATATCGCGGAGCGAAACGGCATCGATTCCGTAGCCGTCATAGCTGTCGATGAATTGGTCAACGAAGTAAGGCAGCTTGGCCGGAGAAAGCAAGTAAAAAGATCCAAGCGAAAGGTCCATCGCATTGAACGCGCGATTGATCGGCGCAAGCTTCGCTTGCTCGCGCGTTACGAAACGCGCCGCATCCGAGGCGGGCTTAAAGTTGCGATTCTCGCGAAGCACATGTTGAAACGCGACATCCGGATATAAACGACCGCCCATCCCCTCAAGCTTCTGAGACAGCTGCTTCAGCTCGGATTTGCTTCCAAGCTCGCTGTCCAATTTGACGGTCTCTGGAATTTTGTGATCGATGCCCTCATTAAACCAGCCGATATAACGCATCTGGATGTTAGAAACGCCAGCGGCATTGAGCTGCTCGGTCATTTGGCCGGCTTGTTCGATCGTAGTCATCGGCATGAGCCCTTTATACGGAATGCCGAGCAACGACTTGCGTTTGTCCACGGCCCCCAGTACATCGAGATAGAAAGGCAGCCCTCCTTGCGATTCGTTCGTCTGCAAGACTTTATCCTGAACCAACTTCTCGCGGTAGTGCTTTGCCATGCCGGAGTAATTCGCCTCGCTTCCGGATAAGAAGCTGTAGCAGACCTGCAGATCACCTTTGAAAGAATCCTCGGTCAGAAGCTGTATTTCGTCTACCTTATTGCCTTTGTAGATTTCAAGCGCATCCTCCCCACGGATGGCGAAGCTCGCGTACGCATAGTTATACGAATTTTTGCGGCCACTAATATCGGCGTTGATGCTGGCGATACCTTCGCCTTTCTCGATCGTGGCGAACCAGGCGTCGTCGCCGGATTTCATGCCGAACACCGGCAGGCGTGCTGCTTCCGAGACCTGCCCTCGGCGACGGGAGTTTCTGTTCTCATCTTCTCCGTAGACACGCTGGGAATAGACCTCCTCGCCGATCTTGCCGTTATTCAGTTGAATC
This sequence comes from Paenibacillus sp. N22P23, assembly GCF_059383735.1. Classification (NCBI taxonomy): domain Bacteria; kingdom Bacillati; phylum Bacillota; class Bacilli; order Caryophanales; family Paenibacillaceae; genus Paenibacillus; species Paenibacillus sp. N22P23. The sequence continues at coordinate 646,683 of NZ_JBXENT010000001.1, read as the reverse complement.
AAGCTCCCGGAGCCATCCGGAACAAGCATGTAGCCTTTCGCATCGGTACCGGCTGCACCGAAGAAATCGAGCAGCTCCACTGAGCGAATTTGATAGCCCTTGCTTTCCTGAATCTCTTGCACAGGAACGCGGACCGTCAGTTCATCGCCGGCGAGCTGATACTCGATGGGAACCGTGAAGTTCGGTCGGCTCGCTCCGCCCTCGACAGCCAAGCCGTTCTCTTGATTATCAGCGGCTAAATCCTCTGCCGTGTAGCCTGCTTTCGCAAAAGCATCCAGCATTCTGCTGAGCACGAGCGCTCTGGATACCGCCGTATCGAGCCGCTCCAGCACCTCCGGATTGTTCTCGAGCGGGAAATACCGGTTGCCTACATATTTCGCCGTCGCTTCATCAAGCTTGCTGTATACCTTCTCTTCCATACGCTTCTTGCTGATTCTCTTCGGCAGCGCATCTATTCCGAGTGACGTGTCCCCGATCGTATACGTAATCCGGATGCCATTGTCAATGCTATCAGCCTTGAACTGCTTGCGTGCGATACTATCCGTAAAGTTCGTAATCGATCCAAGCGTTCCGATAGAATCCCTATAATTGATCGTGATCTGGGCGGCCAGCCGATCCTTCTCGAAAGGCGACGCTTTAGCGTCCGAACCCAAATCCTCCGGATTGCTCCGCCATACTTTGCCGCTTGTTCGGTTAAGCACCGCAATTTCGGTCGAGTCCGGATTGAAATACAACGCTAGCGTATCCGATTGGGCCGCAAGCTTCATGCCTGCAACGGCTGGTTCGCTATCAGGCAAAAACTTTAACTCCGCGGCCGAAGCCGGCTTCACAACAGGCTGCATATATGTGCTTACCTCGATCGCCGGAGCTCCTTTAGTTGACCGGTAATAGGCGAGAGCCGAGATACCAACTATCCCGATACAAGCCAGCGCCGCATACCATTTCATTCGGTTATTCAAAGGTGCGGCCTCCTTTACGTACGGAATATGATTTCGCGATACACATCATACACGAACCAATAAATTTGCAATCCCAAGCTGAATGCCAGCGTGCCGAGGAACACGACGAATCCCATTGCGATCACGGTCAGCCCCAACGTGAGAATGGCTTTGGCCGGCGTGTATTGATGCACCGTCATAATGCCGATGAACAGCAAGAGGAGGAACCAAATGCTCGCTACGCTGTTTACCAACCAATAGAAAGGCGTCTCCTCCTGCGTCATGAACCGGCTTATAAACGTGATCGGCAGATTGAGCAGCACCATTGGCAGCAGCGCATAGCCGGTTGCCATAATAATATCCTTAAATTTGCCTTCGCCCTCCATCAGCGTCGTGATGGACCAGTTCGCTATGCAGAACAGGAAGAACGGCAGCACCGTGAATTGCAAATCATCCAGACTGTTTAACGATCTCGGGTCCACGAAATTGACGAGAAAACCTGCGAATTGCTTCTGCAGAATGAGCGTCAGTACAAGCAACAGGAGAATGGCCAAGGAAACTTTGACCTTCCCTTTGCTCTCATATTTCATGTCCCAGAATCCGTCGAACGGATGTAAGATGAGATGGAGCGGAAACTTAATATAATCCTGCTTCACGTTTCACAGTCCTCCTTCTTATAACGTTCCTGGCGATGCGGTACACGATAAATGCGGCTATAAGCGAAATCAGCACCGTCATGAAAGGGCCGAAATGGTCCTTCATCACTTCTCGGCGATATCGTTTGTAGGCAACGGAATAGTTTTTTCGGCTCATGCCGAGCTTGAAATACTCCATTGCCTCTTCGTTCTTCTTCGCCATCAGCAGCGATTTGCCGATACCTAGGTAGGCGATCTCATAGTTCGTATTCAGACGCAGCACTTGACCCCATAATTTGACGGCCTCGTTATCGTTCCCGCTGTAATGCTGAATCGTTGCTTGACGAACCAGGCTGCCGAACTCCGTAGGACGGAAGACCGCGATATTGTTCTTGCCCCGATCGAGCACGGCGAGCTTATCGCCAATTTGTTCCACGGCCACTGGCGTATTAAATAAGCCAAGCTGGTTGCCTCTGTCTCCGAAAACATAGAGCAAGTCGCCTTCGGCATTGTACGTGAACAGTCGCGCGCGATTCGAATCCAGTGCTACATACATGCCGCCGTCAAGCACTTTAATGTCAGTGAGCTTCGACGGACCCGAGTTATTGCCGAACCTCCGGAAGCGGATGTCGCCTTTGACCGGCCAGTAGCCGAATCGTTTTAGCACATCTTGGCCGGATGGATTAAGCCGTTTGATCGTTTCATTCGACGTGTTATCGATGGCCGTTGCGTAAACAAACCCTTTGCTGTCAATATCTACGCTTGCGAATTCGGTCGGGATGAACAGCTCCATTTGCTGCTTCTGCGCATTCGTGGACAACGATCGCCAGAGCCGGTCCCACAGGCTAGGCGATACGCTGATCGTGCCGACATATCCCATGAATACCTTCTTGTCGTCGAATTGCATGATGCCTTCAAAGACGCCACGGGCGACTACGAATAATCGGTCCGCGCTGTCCACTGTTACCTTAAGCGGCACGAACTTAAAGTCTTTCGGCAAAATATCCGATTTCGGACTTTCCACGATCTTGATCAGCTTGCCATCGTTTGAAAGCACGACGACTCGATTATGCTCGGTATCGGCGACATAGACTTCATTCTTCTCCGAGACGAACAGCCCTTCAGGCGCCGCGAAACCATCTTCCTTGCCGTTATTGTCAAACTTGGTGATGATCTGCGTGACGTTTAATTGACTATCAAGGATGACCACGCGCGCATTGCCGCTGTCCAGGATATATATAGTGCCGTCATGCGTCACGTACATATCTTTAGGCTGATTGAAATCGCCGACACCCAAGCTGCTCCCGGTAATCGCATAGTCCGGCAAGTAGGGCGCGGGCAGCGGCACTGCATCCCCGTAGAAATCGTAATTGTAAGCTTCATAAGGCGCAGCTGCCGAAGCCGGCGGCGGCACAACGATCGTCATCACCAGCGCTATAATCGCAGCAATTAGGAACACTCTCTTTATTTGCACGCTTCCACCCCCTCTAGTCCTTCATGCCGGATGTCGTCATCGTTTCGATAATGCGGCTTTGCGAGAATATGAACAGGGCAATCGGTACGCTCATGAGAATCAATGCGACAGCCGAGCCAACGCCAGCACGGGCAATCCCGCCGAAAATAATTTGATTGGACGCGTAGTGAAGCGTTTTCAACTGTTCGCTATAGATAAATCCGTTGCCGTCCGTACCCCAGAGCATCTGGAACAAGAGAATGACAAGCGTCAGCCAAGCCGGCTTTACGTTCGGCATGACGATTTGCCAGAAAATACGGTATTCGTTTGCCCCGTCGATCTTCGCCGATTCGAGAAGCGCGTCGGGAATTTGCTCCATGAACTGCTTCATCAAATAGAGGCCGAGCGAGAACGCGAAGGCTGGCACGATGACCGCCCAGTACGTGTCGATTAATCCGATCCAGGACATGACCATATAGTTCGGGATTGCCGTAACCTGCGGCGTAAACATCAGCGACAGTACGACAATCGTAAAGATGATCTTGCTGCCCGGAAAACGATGCTTCGCTAGCGGATAGGCTGCGGCGGAAGCCAGCAATACGTGACCGACTACTCCCATCCCGGTAATGAAGAACGTATTGAAAATATATCGCGAAAACGGAACCCACGATTGACCGAGCAGCGTCATCAGATCAATGAAATTGCTCGTGGTCGGATGTCTGACAAACAAGGTAGGCGGGAACAAGAAAATTTCATCCAGCGGCTTGAACGCCGCATTAATCGCATAAACGAGCGGCAGCGCCATAAAAGAAGCAACGAGAGCAAGAAATACCGAAAGCCAGAATGTCCCGACAAAGGAACGGTTTACGCGTTTTTTACGAAGCGTTAGCGCAAGCTTCATGCGGTTAATTCCCCACTTTCCTGAGAAGTCGTTGCACCGCCAAATTCGCGCCAAGCATCAAGAGGAACAAGACGGTCGCGATCGCGGAAGCGTAACCCATTTCGAATCGGATCGTACCGAAATCGATCAGATGCGTGACGATCGTTTCCGCGGCATAGTTCACGCTTGGGAAGCCGGCCAAGTAGATGGAAACGTCCGCGATGGCTAGTGACGCCGTTATCTGGATGACGGCGCCGAACATCAGCTGAGGCTTCATCGACGGCAACGTAATATACCATAGCTCTTGCCAGCGGTTCTTGACGCCATCGACGGCGCCGGCTTCATAGAGCGTCTTATCGACGGTCTGCAAACCTGCGATGAAGGCAAGGAAGCCGGTACCCAAGCTGAGCCATAATTGAACGAGGATGACGATCGGCATGATGTACTTTTCCGTCTTCAGCCATAGAATCGGGTCAAGAATAACCCCCATCTTAATCAAGAAACCGTTCGCGATGCCGTAACGGTCGCCCGAGAAGATCATCTGCCACAGGAAATACACGTTTCCCGAGATCGACGGCGCATAGAACACGAGCGTCATGAATGCGCGCAGCTTCGGCCGTAGATCATTAATGAGCCAAGCAAACACGAAACAGGCGATGTAGCTGAGTGGTCCTGTAATAACCGCGAAGAGAATTGTGTTCTTAACCGCAATTAAGAACACGTCGTCTTCCAGAAACAAGCGGCCGTAATTTTGCCAGCCGATAAAACGCGGAAACTCAAGCATATTGAAGTAAGTGAAACTAATAACGATGGACATAATGACAGGCAGTACTGTAAATACGGCAAAGAGCAGCAAATAGGGCGACATCAGGATATAAGAATGCTTGTGCCCCTTCATAATCTCCCATTTGACAGCCCACCAGCTCGGAGTGCTCGTCGGCGTTTTTCCAGCCACTGTCGTTGTACGTTGATTCGGAATATCGATATTTGACATTTGGACCCCTCCTTTATTCCGGCAGGCCGAATTCTTTGCGTTTCGCGCGAATTTCATCTTGGATATACTGCGCGTAGTCGAGAATCGCTTCGCGCGCCTCCGTATCCGCACCGACTACGACTTTCAAGAATGCGTTCTGCAAATGCCGTCCGGTGAAGTAACCGCCCGGAACTTCCGGAATGCCGCGGACCCACTCAAATTCCTCTTTCAAGCTGTCATAATCAGCCACCGGCCAAGGCAAGCTGTCAAGCGCTTTGACGTTCGCGGTCGGATAGCGGGCAGAAGCGCCCATAAGCGCTTCCATTTCGCGGCCGTACTTCGTCTGCGCATCTTCGCCTGTCCACCATTTCATGAACTGCCATGCGGCATCCTTATCCTTCGCGCCGCTTAGCATCAGCGTACCGCTTCCGTTACTCGGCGTATCTCTGCGGATCGTGCCGTCCGGCTGTTTCGTGCCCGGAATTGGAACGAAGCCCCACATGCCGCGAATTTCCGGCGCGAATACAGACAGCTGGTTATACGTCGTATAATCGACGATACCGATCGGCATTTCACCGGTTCTGAAGCGGTTCGCGAAATCGAATTCGCGCTCGAGCTTATAATCGCTGTAGAGGTCGGTCCAGGTTTTGAACGTTTCGACCCCGATTCTGGAATCCAAATCGGATTCCTTACCTTCGTTCCGGTAAAATTGTCCGCCGTTCTGCATGAGCATCGTAGCAAAGATGGAATTCGGCGGAATGTTCTGACCCGGAATCGGCACGGAAGTCGCAGGCGTCGTAATCGGCATCCCAAGCTGCATCCGGTTCTTGTTCAGTACTGCGAGCAGCTTATACATATCGTCCCAAGTTTGAGGCACTTCTAGGCCCAGCTCTTTTAAGACATCCTTCCGATAAAAAAGCATATTGAAGGTTTGGGTTTCCGGCAGTGCATAGACGCCTTTCTGATAAGTAAACGGAACAAGCGCGCTTGGACGGAACCAATTGGCTACTTCCTGGTAATCCGGGAATTGCGACAGATCGGCCGCAGCTTTGCGCATCGCGTAGTTCACCGGAATATCGTTGCTGATTTGCATCGCGACATCCGGCCCTTGGCCTGCAAGCGTAGCCGGCAGCAGCGTATTCATTTGTACCAACTTCAGATTCACGTTAATGCCGGTCTCCGGTGTGAATGTTTCGTCGATCATCGCTTTCAGCGTATTCGCCTGGTCGCGGCCGCTTCCGATCCACACGGTAATGGAACGCGGATTCTTCTCATCGGACGCATTGCCGATTTGGTTGTAGTCGATGAAGAAGGAATACGCGAACGTTGTGATCTCATGGCTAAGCCTCGTAAAAAATCCGTCACCCGCGGATGGAAGCTTCTTATTCGGCGAAGCAACATAGATTTCATCGATTTGCAGCGGCATTTCGAGCGCCTTCTGCAGCCAAGTGCCCAGACCGCCCGTGTTGCTCTTGTAAGCGGCAAGGCGGCGCGGAATCGTGTCCGGATTATCGATGAGCTCACCAAGCTGCAGCGCCATCGTCTTGAGAAGCGCTTCGGAATCGCTGCTTCCACCCGACAGTCTTTTCAATTCTTTGCTGACGGCCGTCAGTCTTTCTTCCTCCGATTTGAACGTCTTCAGCAGGTTCGGCACCTGCTCATCCACGCGGTAGTCGCGGAACTTATCCGGCGATGCGCCTGTAATCATAATGATTTTGCGATACATCTCGTTGAGGTTGAATAAGCTGTCTTTCACTTCGCGGATGAGCGGCGCAAATTCGCCGAGCGTGTCTTCAAGGCGGATGATGTTCTTCCCTTTCTTTAGCTCGAACAAATACGGCTCATCGTCTCCCATGACGTCGATGCGGTATCCACTCTTATAGCGGAACGGAATTTGCTCTGCTTCCCTGAACGGAACTTCGCCGTTTATGTAAAGTGTTCGAGTCGAGTAGATGCCGCGAACGAATTGTTGTTTGGCCTTTAGAGCGATCTTATAAAGTCCGGCTTCCGGAGCATTAACCTCCCACTCGATCCACTGACCGGGCATGCGCCAATTGTAGCCGCCGATCGTATTCACCCGAACGAGCTCCGGACTATATGGCTTCACGGCTGCGCTGGCTCGTTCAGTCTGCGGATAAAGCGTCGGAGACGACTTAACACGCGCGTCCTCGCCTTGAACCGTAATGATCTTTCCGTCTGTTTCCTTCAAGCCCTCCTGCTCGTAACGCTTGACCGTTTCTTCATATAGCGCAGGATGCTTGTCTTGATATAAGCGCAGCTGCCGAATGACCATCGGCTCGCGCTGCGATACCAAGGAGAGCGTGTGCGTTCCTGAGGTCAAGTAGAACCGGAAAGGATCCGCGTAGTAGCCGTTCGAATCTTTAAGTAGTGCTTCACGCCATTCCGGCCGCTCAAACTGCTGCGGGCGCAGGTCGTTGCCGCGGTTATCCCGCTTCACCTGATCCAGTTCATTGTCCCAAATGCGGTCGAACTGCAAATAATTCGCTTCCTCGAACGGCAACTCGCCATCGATCAACAACGACCGTTCAATACTCGAGCTTTTGCCTTGTATCGGATAATACTGCACTGAAATATTGTAAAAGCCCGCTTCCGGGACATTCACCGACCAGTCGACTTGCCCTTGCTCGCCGGTCTTCAGCGAAGTTCCGCTCTTTCCCTCGTAATTGTCGAGCTTCTCGATGTCATCGCCTTCCGCATTCGCATAGTCGGAAGCGTTGATGATTACTTCGCGATCAGGGAATCCGGCACTTTGATTCTTAGCCAGGTACGATGTGTAGTCTCCTCGTTCTTGCTGCAGCGAGGTCCACGAACCGCTGACGAACGTCGACTTCTCGCCCGCTCCACTCACATTGTCAGCACCTAGTTGCGACCAGAGCCCGATTAATGCGGCCGATGCAAGGATTCCGATCGCCCCTATTGTCCACTTCTTCTTTCGAACAGTTCCTTTCAATGTCAGCCCTCCTATGCGGCGACTTGATCTACGACCAACCTCGTATTTTTTCACCTAACGAACTAACTAGACGGTTAGGTTGTTATGATCCAATGATAGGTTGAAGTTGCATCCGGGAATTGGTGAAACAAAAGGGGCTGTACCGATTAGTCGGCAGCCCCTCTCCTTAGTTGCCAGTACAGCTCCAATCAGCTTATTTCAGCTTATCCAGCGCAGCTTGGCCGTTTGCCTTATACTTCTCAAGCGTTGCCGCTACGGATTGATTTTTGAGGATAATGTCATCCATGATCGTGAAGAACGGGAAGTCTGCTACGCCTTCTTCAATCGAAAGGCGGCCAGTACCGTTTACATGCTCGATCGCCATCTTGATATCGGCTTCGTTCTTGAAGCGGGCCTCAAGCCAGTCTTGACCGAGGTACTCTTCTGTCGCAGGGATATCTTGCAATTCTTCGAAAATTTGGTAGACGATTTCCGGGTCCTTCGTTCCTTTTGGAATAAAGTAACCATTTTGCGCCGTGTTCGCGAAGGTGTATTTCCCGTCGCTTTGCGGACCTGCCGGGTTAGGCACGATACCAACCTCGAAGGTCAGATCACCCATGTTCCAGTCATAGTTGATCGACATGGCGACATCGCCGTCTTTGAACGTATTTGTTTCGTTCCAGTCCATTTTATTGCCTGATTTCACTTTCACGACATTCTCCACACTGTAGAGACGGTTAATGAATTCTAGCGCTTCAGACATCTTCGGATCTGTAAAACCTAACGTTAAGTCCGTATCTGTAACGAACAGCGCGCCGTTCGTTACGCCAATGTGACGAGCCGCGTCAGCTGCCCAGCCTGCGTAGCCCCATGTATCTTTCTTGCCATCGTTGTTAGAGTCAGTCGTTGCTTGCTTCGCGATTTCCATGAACTTCTCCCAAGTCCATTCGCCGTTGTTGTACAGATCCTGCGGATCCTGCAAGCCAAGCTTCTTGATTAGATCGCGGTTATAGTACAGTCCCACTGCCGAAATGCCAGGCGTGTTGAACGAATATTCCGTTCCGCCGATTGCTGGCAACTTCTGAACGTGCTTCTGTTCTTTGTTGATGTCGTTATCAGCCGTTGTGAAGTCCGTTAGCGGAAGTACCAAGCCTTGTTTAATTGGCGCGATCGCACGTTTGAACTCCATGATCGAAATGTCGGCCATCGGCTCGCCTGCAAGCACTGCGGTCGTGAACTTGTCCATGTATTGTTCGAACGGAATGTTCACGAATTCGAGCTTCATGTTATATTTTTCTTCGAGCTCTGCAATCTTCGCGAGGGAGGCTTTCTCGCCGGCCGTTTCACCTTTTGGCTTGCCATCCCACCACATGGAGATTTTGACTGTGCGGCCGCCTAAATCGATGGCTTCCGCCACAGGCTCGTTCGCTGCGGCATTTTCTTCGGTTGCGGCATTGTTAGCGGCGGGTTCAGCAGTTGTGTTGGATGCAGTGTTGCTTTCGGTTGTGTTTGTGCCATTGCTGCTGTTATTGCTGTTGCCTCCTCCGCATGCACTTAGAGTAAGCATTAACGCGACAGACAAGATTGTAAGTGCTTTCATTTTTCTCATTGCAAAACAACCTCCTATTTGTTTGTCTTGCCGCACTTCGGAGCAATAGCCAATCCGCCTCCGAACTGCATTTCTTTACCAGATTCCCCAACGTAAACGTTTACATTTTACCGCTTAATGTTCTATCACCACCACCGTTAGGCTAACTTTCACAAAACCACATGCCGATCATAGCACCCACCACCAAAAACAGTCAATTAAATTTTGGTTAAAATAACAAATTAAATTATATTTATTTTTTAAAGTGTTATGTATTTGTTATTTTGTTAGGTCTTTAGACATTCCTGGCGGCATATAAATAGCCCGCCTGAATGCTTCGACGCATTCAAGCGGGCCTAATGGCTCCCGGATATCGATTCAGATAACGGATTCCATGCTCGCAATGGGATGAGCATGGGCATCTCGAATAATAATATCGCCGTAAATCAACTTTTTCTCATAGGACGAGCTCGGATTAAGGATCCGCCACAGTATCTGATCGACAGCTCTCATCCCAAGCAATTCTTTGTTCACATTGACCGTTGCAAGAATCGGATAATTGTCGCAGGTGTTGTCGTAGCCCGTAACGGCGCATTGTTCTGGCACCTGGATCTGAAGCTTATTCAGCTCTTCGATCAAATACCTTGCATTCACGTCGTGCGCGCAGACGAATACCTCAGGCAGCTCTCCTAGCTTGATCTTGGAGAATAAGAGATACATATCTTGAGCGTCAGGACCGATCAGCTGCGGGTCTTGATTTAGTTCGATCTGGTAGCTTTCCAACATTGTGCGGAAGGCAAGCCATCTCTCGAAATAGCTAGGTGCATCCTTGATGCTCCCAACGTACTGGAACTTCCGGTAGCCCTTACTGATTAATTTCGTCATGAGCTCCTGCATACAGCTAAAATTGTCGGAGAATACCGTGTCGCAATGGAGTGCCGGATCACTATGGTCGATCATGACGACAGGGATATTCATTCGTTTAATATCGAGCAGAATCTGAGTGGAGACAGAGCCGATCGTAATGACGCCTTGAATGGCTTCGGGCTTGAGAAGAGAAAATACATGCTCGCCAGACGGTTCGGTCAGCGTAATAATGTCCATGCCCCGCTGGCTCAATCTCGCGTTGACGCCGTCAAATACAGGACCCCAGTAGACGGAATCCCGATTCTGATAACGCACGTTCGGAAACAGTACGACAATGGTCCCGCTTCGCTTCACGTCTTCATGCTCGTTCAGCTCTCCCGTAAACCGGGCGGGCTCATTATTTTTGAAGTATCCGAGCTGGCCTGCCGCTTTCATGATCATTTCTCTCGTTCGCTCGCTCACGCCATTCTTGCCTGATAGCGCGCGCGACACAGCAAACTTTGAAACGCCCGCAAAATCGGCGATTTCTTGGATTTTCACTTTCCCTCTCATTCGGACCAGTCCATTCTGTGCACAATTTAGGTGTCTCAGCCTATTGATCGGTCTTTGACCGCATTTCGATGAACGAGTCCAAATTTGCCGCTTGTTGTAAACTAATCATAGCAAACAGTTTGCCAAAGGTAAATCAGATGTTGCAATTTGTTATGCATTTGTTTGGTCGAATGGCTAATTGTTAACGAAATCTCCATTTGGACATACAAAGAACGACCTTGCAGACATCGAAGTCGCAGGTCGTCCCTTAATTAGTATTTATTACACCAGAACCAACATTAGGTTAAACAGCAGAATCGATTCTATGATTTCTGACATGGCTCCATAGGTATCTCCGGTCAAACCACCCAGCTTGCGGGTCAGCCAAAAGCCGAGCATCCAGCCCGCGGCAACCGCGATCCCCCCTTGCAGCAGCAGCGTAACAAACGCCGACTGAAGCCCAGTGATCGGCCATACAAGCAATGATCCTGCCGCCAGCAAAATGGTCACCAACACAGCCCACGCGGCATGACGAAAATGCACCGCTCGAAACAACGATGCCATCCCCTCGTTTGGCCTTGCGAACGGAAATACTGCCATGGCAAGGACAATCCATAGCCTGCTCCAGGCGCAAGCCATCATGATCAGAGGGAAGAAGACGCGCCAATCCAGCTCCGATACGTTCATTACGGCCGTCAAACTAGAAAATTTAAACAAAAGCAGCAGCACCGCCGTCAATACGCCCATCGCGCCGACCCTGCTGTCTTTCATAATATCCAGCATCTTCTCGCGGGAGCGGTGGCTCATCACCCCATCCGCGGTATCCATCAGCCCATCTGTATGCAGTCCGCCGCTAAGCGCAATCCAGACCACGAGCAGAATAACGGCAGACGGCATCGCTGGCACCGCGTCATGAAGGAGCATACCAGCCAATGCCACAACACCGCCGATCACTGCGCCTACAACGGGATAGTAGACGACGCTTCGCGCCAGCACCTCCGGCGTGAACGGGATCACGACAGGGACCGGAATTCTCGTCAGCAGTTGAAAAGCGGTTCCAACAGCTTGCAGCTGTTCTTTCAGTATTCGGCTAAGCAAGCTACTCCTCCTCCAGGTGAAAAGCATGCGCCTTCAAATCGAGCGGGATGCCAGCCACTACCAGGAAAGCTTGCTGACAGCATGCCGCCAGCTTCCGGTTCAATCGGCCGGCCTCGTCCCGAAACCGTCTTCCCAGCGGGTAGGCAGGCACGATCCCGCTTCCGACCTCGTTCGTCACTAGCAGCAGCGGACCGGTGTAGCTGGCTACGGCATCGACAAGCCTATCAACAGCGATTTGCACGTTGTCTTCGTGAGTTAAAACTTCTGCAGTGGCTCCCTCTTCAATGCGAAGCATCTGATTCGTCAGCCATAGCGTCAGGCAATCAACGAGAACGGCAGGCCGCTCCCCCTCAAGCGACGCCGCATCCGTTTCAAGCTGCAGCAGCAGATCTGCTAATTCAAGCGGTTCCTCAATCGTTTCCCATCTATAACCAGACAGCTCGCGTGTACGACGGTGATGCTCGGTGCGATCTTTCATCTCCTCATCCCAAGCTTGCGATGTGGCGACATAGATGCCCCGCTTGGCAAGCTTCATCGCATATGCTTCGGCAAAGCCGCTTTTGCCGCTACGGGCGCCGCCGGTAATGAATATCGCCATTCTCTCCCCCTCCTCACGTACCACCAATCTTTACAGTCAGCTATTCGCGCGACACACCAGCGCTTTCGAACGTAGCCATCTCGCGCATCACACGAAGTGCCGCATCGATGAGATGGAAACAAAGCACTGCGCCCGTTCCTTCACCAAGCCGCATATCCAAATGAATCATTGGCGAAAGTCCGATCTGATCCAGCAGCTTGCGATGTCCTTGCTCTTGCGAGAGATGAGAGCCGATCATATACGCCGCAGACTGCGGTGCAATCGAGGCTGCAACAAGTGCTGCTGCCGAAGAGATGAAACCATCAATGATAACCGGGCTGCGAGTAGCGGCCGCACCGAGAATGACGCCGACCAGTCCGGCAATCTCAAGTCCGCCTACTTTGGCCAATGTACCGATTGGATCAGAGGAAGAAGGCGCGTTGCAGGCGATCGCCCGGTTAACGACATCAATCTTATGCAAACGACGCTCCTCGTTAATGCCCGTACCCAGCCCAACCGATTCATCAGCCGACATGCTGCCAAGCACAGCACAAAGTGCTGCGCTTGCCGTTGTATTGCCAATTCCCATTTCCCCTGTTGCAAACATGCGGTAGCCTTCAGCAGCAAGCTTCTCCGTCAGATGAAACCCTGCTGTGATAGCCGAGATCGCTTCCTCACGAGTCATCGCCTGCTCCTTGGTCATGTTCGCGGTTCCTTTGCGGACTTTGCAGTTAATCAATGACGCATGCTCCAAATCCGCATTCACACCCATATCCACGCAGTAGACATCAGCACCGGCACCTCTGGCAAGCACGTTCACACATGCACCGCCCGAGAGAAAATTCATTACCATCTGCGGAGTAACTTCAGCGGGGAAAGCACTTATTCCCTCTTCGCAAACACCGTGATCGCCGGCCATCACGATGACGGCTCGCTTCGATAAATCAGCCGAAATTTCGCCTGTGATGCCGGATACTTGTTTCGCGATCTCCTCCAATTTCCCCAAGCTGCCGGGAGGTTTCGTCAAATTGTCCAAATGCAGCCTTGCTGCTTCTATTTGTTCCGCATCGAGCGGTTGAATTCTGTCTATTAACCCCATTAAATAGTTTTCATCATTCATGTTAACTCTCCCTCTCCTGTTCGCGAATCCATCTATACCATCTTTATTCGCCTCGGACGTATTCACCTGGCTGCACCGCGGATTGCAGCAATATCTGCGGTACGCCGGTATCCGGATGCGGCATCACGATGGATCTGGCACCGAACACCGTTTGAATGAGCTCAGGACGAATGACAGTCGAAGGAGGTCCAAAAGCCTCAATGCCTCCATCGTGCAGAACGAGCAGCTCATCACAGTAATGAGCGGCCAAATTCAAATCATGCAGTACGGCGATGACCGTCAGTCCCCGTTCACGCTGCCACTTCTTCACCGTATCAAGCAGTTGAACCTGGTATCCGATATCCAGATAAGTGGTCGGCTCGTCGAGAAGCAGCAGTTCGGGCTCCTGGGCCATTACTTTTGCCAAGGCAACACGCTGGCGCTCGCCTCCGCTAAGCTGATCGATCCGTCGATGCTGCAGCTCAAGCAGCCCCATTGCTCCTAGTGCCTCATCGACAACATCACCGCTGCCGGAAGGTTCCTCGCCTAGCCAGTTCTGATAGGGAAAACGTCCCATCGTGACAACCTCTCGAACGGTAAAACCAACCGCCGGAAGTCCGCCTTGCTGCAGTACGGCAACCCATTTGGCCAGATCTTTGCGCTTATATGCTGCAACAGACCGCTCCCTTAACAGTACTTCGCCTGAAGTCGGCGGATCCATTCCTGTCAGCAGCTGCAGAAGCGTTGATTTACCGACGCCATTAGGACCGATAATGCCGTACATCCGACCTTCCTGCATGGAGAAGCTAATCTCTCGCAATATTGGCTTGTCCGCAATCACTTTGGATAATCGTCTTACTTCGATCATGCCTGAGACCCTCCCTGCAGCACTTTACGCCGGTAGAGCAAATAGGCAAAGAATGGCGCTCCGATTAGCGCTGTCACCACGCCAAGCGATATTTCTTTCGGACTTAGTGCAGTCCGGGCGAGCGTGTCCGCCCATAAGAGATAAATAGCGCCACCTACGGCAGAAAGCGGAATAATCAAGCGATAGTCAGGACCGACCAGTAATCGAAGGAGATGAGGCACAACCAGGCCAACGAATCCAACAACGCCCGCAATGGAAACCGCAACCGCAGTCAATAAAGTTGAAATGATAAGTACGATCAGCTTCGTACCTTCGACGTTTACTCCTAGATGCGCGGCATGGCGCTCACCCAGCACGAATAAATTGAGATGCTGTCCATAACGAATCATCACCGGCAGTCCGACGATGAGGAACGGCACGATCAACTGGACATGCTCCCAGCTTCGTGCGCTAAGGCTGCCCATTAGCCAGAACAAAGCTTCGTTAATAACGCCTTGCGACATCGACACCATGAACGTTACGAAAGCGCCGAGAAAAGCTTGAACAATAACGCCGGACAAGATTAACGTCTCGACATTAATTGCGCCCCTTGCACGCGAGAGCGCAAATACAATAAGGAGTGTAATGATTCCTGTTGTAAACGCGACGATTGGGACAGTCCATAAGCCGATTACCGTCTGATAACCAAAGACGATCATGAAGGCCGCGCCTACAGAGCATCCTGTTGCGACACCTAATGTGAACGGATCGGCAAGCGGATTGCGCAGCACACCTTGAAATCCGGAGCCAGCAAGTGCCAAACATGCTCCGACAAGCATAGCCAATACGACTCTGGATAATCTTAGCTGTGTCACGATAGCGATATCGCTGGCATCATAGAGACCACTCGTATCTTCCATCCATGGCAGCTGGTGAATCAGAATTCCCCATACACGCAATAAAGGCAATCTCGATGAGCCAATAGACAAACTGACGACGACAGATACAGCAAGAAGGAGCATCGCTGCTCCTCCATAAACATACAGCTTTTTTCTCATCTTACTTGAACAGATCCGGATGCAGCTTCTTCGCTACCTCCAGCAGCCCTTCAGCAAGTCGAGGCCCTACTCGGGTCAATGGATCCTGATCCACTTCAAACACTCGCTCATTCTTAACGGCATTAATTGTTGCCCAGCCAGGTCTAGTTTCAATTCCGGTCAGAATTGGATTTTTCTCACCTTCAGCGAGCGTCATAGAAGCGTAGATGATCTGATCCGGATTCGATTTCACGACCGACTCGGGATCAATCTCGTACCAACCCTGCTCCTTCGCAATATTAACACCCCCTGCAAGAGTAATGAGCTCATCCAAGAACTCTCCTTTTCCGACGGTCCAGCCCGGCGCAAATTCCAAATACACATTTTGCTTCGGCACATCTTTAACGGCATTAATGACCTGTTCGCGAACTTGCTCCATATGAGCCGTAACCTCTGCTGCTTGATCGTTTTTATCCAAAATTTCACCGATCTGCTTCACCTTCTCCATGACCGCATCATACGTCTTTGGATCTGTAGCAAATACCGGGATTTGGAGCGAGCGAAGCTTATCGACAACGGCACTCCCCATGGTGTATGAGGCGAGCACAAGGTCTGGTTTAAGCGATACGATTTTCTCAATATCCGCGTCCATGTCACCGATCTTCGCCAAACTCTCCGCTTCCTTCGGATAGTTGGAGTAATTATCGACTGCGACCAGAGAAGCCCCCGCATCTATCGCATAGACGATTTCCGTCTCACTAGGCAGCAATGAAACGATGCGCGCAGGCGCCGACTGGAATGTAAGCTCTGTTCCCGTTACGTCCTTCAACGTCAGTGGGTATACGGAATGTTGTGCCGAGTTATTCGCTGCTTGATCAGATGTATTAGCTGTATTGACGGCGTTGCCCTCGTTGGCAGCAGCTTGATTTGTGTTATTACCGCCTGAACCGCAAGCAGCTGTAATCAGCATCAGTACCGCCATGGTTAGTGTTAATGCAACCTTAGTTAATGACATTAATTTTAATTTCATTTGATTCATACTCTCCCTATTCTAGTAATCACAAAAAAAAAGCATTTCCGACTTTGAGCGTCAGAAATGCTTACGTTCCGTAGAACATCAGCGGGCAAAATAACGTTGCCCATCTCTAACACCTCCCTAAGTCCTCGTAGGTAGCGTTCATTCTGAAACAGGCAGGTATCCTGACTCGAAGCTTCTGTCATCAACGTCTTCCCAAACGACATCATCGTTCAGTGACTTATCATTGATGCATTGTCGACTATTGTGATGGACGTGCAAATCATCCATCCCTATCGACGCTTCTTACAGTGGCGGGTCCGTGCCGGTATTGCACCGGTCTTCCCTTTTAAGCTAAGCTTGCGTGTTCCAACCCACTGAAACAACCGCATACGCTTAGCACCTGTTCTTAAACTATGAAATTGTGCTTGAGTAAATATACCATCACCCATATAGGATGTCTACATGCGGCTTCACTTCCGGAGAAACCTGTTCATTTGACCGTTTAAACGCAAGGCATTAAAGACGACAGATACAGAGCTGAGCGCCATAGCCGTTCCGGCCATCCAAGGCTCTATGCCGCCTACTGCTGCAAATGGGATCACAATGGAGTTATAAAGCAGCGCAAAACCAAGATTTTGGCGTATATTCCGGACCGTCAGTTTGCTTATTTGCAGCGCCTCATATATACCTGTCAGGCGCGAGCGAAGCAGCGTCATATGTCCGGCATCAAGCGCCGCTTCCGTCCCACCGCCCATCGCGATACCTACATCTGCGGCTGCAAGTGCAGGAGCATCGTTCCAGCCGTCACCAGCCATTGCAATGACTCCTCCTTCTGCTTGCAGCTTCCGAATGAGCTCAGCCTTGTGCTCCGGCAACATAGAAGCATGAACGTGATCACGTGCGATACCCGTGATTCCGGCTACGTTCAATGCCGCTGACGGATGATCGCCTGTTGCAAGCAAGACGCGGATCCCTTCGGCTGCCATCGCGGACACCGCATCTGTCGAGGAGCGTTTCACTTGATCGGTGAAGGCAAACGCGCCGGCACACTCACCGTCGATCGCGGCATAGATGACCGTCTCTCCGAGTTCTTCTTTACGATTGACGAAACTAAGCAAGACACGATTCATCTTCCAGTCTCGCTCAGCGGCAAATCCTGCATTTCCTACTTCGACCCGCTTGCCCTCGACTACAGCTTCAATCCCCTTGCCTGGGAACGCGAGATAAGCTGTCGATTCCGGGATGACAAGCCCCGCCCGCTTGGCCGCCGCCTTTATGGCTGATGCGAAAGGATGCTGCGAGTCTGCCTCTGCAGATGCCGCTAAGCGCAGCAATGCACTTGGTGAGCCGGACAATGCTGATACTTCCGTTAATGCAGGCTTGCCTTCCGTTAACGTGCCGGTCTTATCCAGTACGATCGTATCCAATTGAGCCAGACGCTCCAGCGCGCCTGCTTCCTTCATGACAATGCCGCGCCGGGCAAGCTTTCCGGTGGCCAAAACGAGCGATATCGGCGCCGCCAAACCAAGCGCACATGGACAAGCGGCCAGAAGGACAGCGAGCGCATGCAGTGAAGCCTTTCCCCAATCGCCCGGCTCGAGCCAAACTAACCATAGCATTAAAGTTGCCACGGAAAGCAGCATCATGATAGGGACAAATATAGCCGATAACCGATCCACTCTTCTCCCGATTGAGGACTTCGTCGCTTGTGCTTGGCGCGTCAACGCTGCAATTCGGCTTAGCATCGTCTCCTTCCCTGTCGCCGTGACCCGAATTCGCAGCTCTTGACCGCGAACGATTGTACCCGCATATACTTGATCTCCGGCTGACCGCACTACAAGCGCACTTTCGCCGGTTAAGAATGATTCATCCATCGTGGAATGTCCCTCAACAATAATGCCATCCGTCGGAAGCGGTTCATTAATCGCTGCAATTAGCTGATCGCCGATCCTTACTTTTGCAAGCGAAGTCTTCTCCCTGCTGCCGCCTCGGATGATGGTCGCTTCATTAGACTGAAGTGACGCATAGCTGTCGCTTTCCTTCATGACCCGCTCCGATGCGGAGGCTTCCAGCAGCTTACCTAGCAGCACAGCGGTTATGACTACTGCTGACGTTTCAAAATATAACGCTCCTCCGGTCATCATGGAGATATAACTGTAAGCAAATGCAGCCGTAGTCCCAATCGCTACGAGCACATCCATATTCGCCGTTCGCTCTCGTAGGGCATAGAAAGCTCCGAAGTAGAAAGGCATCCCGATAAAGAACTGCACGATTGCCGCAAGCACAAACTGAAGCAGCGGTTCCTGAATAATTAAAGGCACCGGAATGGCTTCCAGCCAGGCGTAATGATGAACCATCGTCCATAACAGCGGGATCGTGAATAACACTGCCACGAAGACACGCACCTTGAGCGAATCCAGCTCAGATGGTCCGTCTCCTTCCTTCCCGTAGAGGAAAGCATGAAAGCCAAGCTGACCGATTCGCTCTATAATAGACGTCGGCGTCGTATGTTCCGGTGAGAAGGTGATGTAAGCTGATTTGGCCGCATAATGAACCGATACACCGGATACGCCGTCCAGCTTGCCGACCGCCCGTTCGATGCGGGTTGCACAGGCTGTACAGCTCATGCCGTGTATACGCAAATCAAGTGCTTGGTCTCCGCGTTGCTGCTGCATATGGAACCTCCTAAATCAAGCAAACTAGCTGTCCTACTCTCCACTATATGGCAGGGTTGTTCGACTCATGATACAAACAAAAAAAGCACCTTCGCGCAGCAAGCGCGAAAGTACTCTCTTAAACAACACTATTCCCCGGTAGCAACTTCCCCGGGCCAGCTCAGCATGCCGCCGAGCACATTAACAACCTCATACCCTTGCGCAGCCAAATAATCACAAGCTTTACCGCTGCGATTGCCGCTTCTGCAAACCATGTACAGCGGCTCCTCGAAATCATTCAATTCGCCAAGTCGTTCAATAAAGACGGAGAGCGGGATGCTCACCGCTTCTTTAATATGACCGGATTCCCACTCATCAGGTTCACGAACGTCGATAACGCTCAGCTTCTCGCCTTCCCGAAGCCGAGTTTCCAGTTCACTTGCTGTTATTTCTCCCATTTCCCAAATCGCTCCTTAACGCTAAAATTGTATCCTATACTTGCATTTTACTCCTCTGCCTTGCCTAATGTCCATTCAGCGACAAAAGAAGGAGCAGCATCCGCTACTCCCTGCGAAAGCTGCTCCTTATTCTCCATGCATGTCGTTAAATGCGAACCGCTGTACCGCTGACTGCAACCATCAGCATACCTTCACGAACGACCTCATAATCGATGTCGATGCCGACAAGCGCATTTGCGCCCAGCCTCGATGCTTGACTCTGCATTTCGCTAAATGCGACGTCACGCGCTTCCTTCAGCTTTGTCTCATAAGCACCTGAACGCCCGCCGACAATATCGGTAATGCTGGCAAACAAATCACGCATGATGTTCGCACCCATAATCGCTTCCCCAGTTACAACGCCAAGGTATTGCTGAATCGGATGTCCTTCAATTGTAGGCGTAGTCGTTACGATCATTGAAATCCCTCCTAATCGGTATAGTGAGTCATACGCAAGAAGACAGACAATGGATTCAAATCATGGACGAAAAGGCAGGCAAGCCGTCCACTTTTCCGTCTTCCATGAATTGAATGCGAACGACTTTCTCGTTATGCTGCTCAAACCAGATTCGAACGGTAACTTCGAACTTTCGGGAGCCTTTGTGCAGCAGCAGACGAAACGTTTCCGACATCAGTCCCGCTTCCTCCACTTTCCTGCCGACATGCTTATAATCCACGATTTCAGCATGATAACGGTGCATGGTCTCCTTCATCGCGAGACGGCCCCATTTGGCGTACGGCGGTTCCGCGGAAACAGACGTTACGGCATAGAACAACGTCATACAAGTCATCATTAGAATAATTAAGGGTCTCATTCTTCCACCTCCATAGTCTAGGCGATGGTAGAATTCCCCATTTTTATCTCAATCATGCATTCATACATGAGCTTATTGTTTCAATTCGATTGAACCTTTGATCACACGATGATTTTTAGTCACGACACGACATGACAGCAGCAGCGCTGCACTCCAGCACCATAGAAAACCATTCCAAAGCGGGTCGAATGCTCCTTTAGGCGGGTGAAGAAACTCATAAGGTATGCCGTCAGTGAGCAGAATGTCTCTAATGTTGGAACCGATTCGAAGCGCGATAATAGCGGCTGCGATAAGTGAGAGCGATCCTAGCGCATGCCATATTTGTCGCTTCTTCACGGCCCAGTAAAGCAGAGAAGCAACAAAGAATCCAAACAAAACGGAAGACAACGGTGCTACAACAACAGTACTGACAAAATCATGCCTATGGATAACCATCATTTTAATCTTATAAATAATCATAGTTGTGATCAGCAGCACGATCCATAAGGAGATTTTCGTGCTTGAAGCAGCGAGCTTCTCTTTCCCTGTTTTACGAGTCATGATTATGAAGCGAAAGTATCGATACAGGAGCATGAGTCCCGGTATTAACAGCCCCACTAACGAGAAGTCAATCTGCAGTTGTGCATACAATGGCGATCTGCCATGAAGTACGCGCAGGAAATCGAACGACTCGACAAATATACCGCCAGCATGTGTCCAAGCATCGACGAACATATGGGTCCAATACCCAATTAATAATGAACCGAGAAAAACGATCCATGCGCGGACCGAGTCTAGCTTCCAATCCACGCACAAACTTTTGACAAACTGATCCATTCTCCCCAAAGATGGAAGAAACTTGGGCAGCACCGGCTTGATCAAATAATGAAACACGAATGCGAAAGCAATACACAAGGGCAACCCTTGTATTAAAAAACCTAATATCGAATGTCCAATACTCTGATAGGGCTCCATCGCCACAAAATACTCCATATCAGGCGACATACTCCCTAGGATAAGTCCGGTAACACTTACCCATTTAGGCTTTATCCGTCTTAGCGGAACTGCAAAGAACGGATGCGCAAATGTAAAAGGCACGGCTATTCCAACCCGCCGAACTTATTTAAAGGCCATAGACGAAAAACAGCTCGACCTTCCAGACTGGATAAGGCGATGGGGCCTAATACGCGGCTGTCTTGACTGTTTTCTCGATTATCGCCCATTACAAATACGGTATTAGACGGAACGGTGTAGGGCATCTCCAGTCCGTTTGAGAAGGTGAGACCTTTTATGTACGGCTCATCCAGCTGTTTATCATTAAGAATCACATGACCATCTCCGGTAATGTTTAGGACATCCCCCGGCAAGCCGATCACGCGTTTGATTAGTCGCTTGTCACTTTCAGGTCCATTGATGATGACAATGTCTCCCCGGTGCGGAGATTCGAACCTGTAGCTGATTTTATCCTCAATTAAACGTTGTCCTTCAACTAATGTTTTTTGCATTGAAATATTCCTTACTTCGGTTTGGGCAAATGCGTAGTTCTGGATCAGCAGCGCGGCTACCATAGCCACTCCCAGCGTGAGAATCCAGTCCCTTATCTCTCTCGCCCACGGTTTCTTATGTGTAGGTGTAATTTCCGGTTTCTCCATTTCCTTCTCCTTCCTACTCGTACAGCTTTCGGTTTTGCAGTTCGTTCTCTAGTTAAACTTTCTTATTACTATTACGAATTTAACCATCAAATAGTTTCTTTGAAAACAGCTTTTTGTAAAAAGCATTGCCCGTCCACACTCTGGTAGGATAAAGTTAGGAGATTAATGCAACTTTTCCAAGGGAGTGAATGTTCGTTGTCCGCTGATGCCAAGGCTGCACTTATACCTACTACCCGATCCGACCATGTCATATTTATCATTGTCACATTACTGTACTGGTCCACTCTTTATGTCTATGTCCCGATACTTCCTCCGTTTATGAAAAGCAGCGGGTATGCCGATGTGTTGATCGGCATCGTACTTGGCAGTTACGGCTTCACGCAGATGCTCGTCCGTTTCCCGCTTGGGCTCGCTTCTGATAAGCTTCATAAGCGCAAGCCGTTCCTTATGCTGGGCATGGTCAGCGGTGCATTAAGCTGCGTATTGTTCACGATTCCCGGTTCTTGGCTCTGGCCGTTAGCGGGGCGAATGATGTCAGGCGTTTGCGCTTCCGCGTGGGTAGCCTTCACTGTGCTGTACGCAGCCTACTATGCCTCCTCCGAAGCTACGAAAGCAATGAGTAATATCAGCTTCATGACTGTCTCCGGGCAACTAATCGGGATGACACTGAGCGGCTGGCTTGCCGGTGCTTACAGCTGGAATGCTGCTTTTATCGCTGGAATTGGACTCGGCATCGCCGGTTTGCTGCTCTCCTTTGCAGTTAAAGAGCCTCGCGAAGGTGTCGAACGTCCGCCAATCTCGCTGCAGCATCTGCGTGAAGTCGTTCGAACGCCTTCACTCATACAGGTATCGACGCTGTCGATCTTGGCTCACTGCGTACTGTTTATTACGATGTTTGGTTTCACGCCGCTGAAAGCCACATCCTTAGGGGCATCAAGCAGCCAGCTCACATTAATCGTCATTGCCTTCATGGTCCCGCATGCCATCGCTTCCTTGCTGACAGGACGAATTCTTGCACCGCGCTATGGGAGCCGGAAAGTCATCGCAATAGGCTTCGCACTTAGTGCAGTATGTACGATTGCCATTGCTTACTCGCCTTCTCTGGGATGGCTGGCACTTACGCAGGCGCTTAACGGCTTTGCACAAGGCATGCACCTGCCTTTGCTGCTAGGGCTCGCGATACAGCCGTTTGAGTCCTCTAAACGTGCAACGGCGATGGGCTTCTACCAAGCCGTGTACTCCATCGGCATGTTCGCAGGCCCTTTCCTAGCCGGTTTCATTAACGAAGCCTTCGGCCGCGATTACGGATTCTGGCTTGGCGGCCTCTTCGCATTGGCTGCACTGGCCCTCACCATCCTCTGGCGACGCGGTCAGGCGTCACAATCCGCTTAACAACAGAAAAACCTGCCGCTCGACTCGCGCGGCAGGTTTTTCTAATTGCCTCTAACTACATGCACTCTTCCGGATCTTCAACCTGAGCATCTTCGATCGAGATCTTCTCGGCAACCGTGTCGCGAATAACAGAAACGACGGTTTGCAGCAGATAGTTAATATCCGCTTGGCTTTGTTGGAACTCCGTAATGATCGGAATACCGTCCAGCTCATCTTGAAGCACTTCGATTTCTTTTTCGATCTTAGCAACCATATCTGCGTTCTTGAACGTTGTCTCGAAAGCTACGATTTCCTTCTGCTTCTTCTTGATTTGCGCGATCAAACCTTGAACGCGATCATTGCCTTGAATTTGTTTCTCCGCGCGTTGGAACTGTTGAACCTCTTCCGAAGTGAAGATCATCGTTGCAAGCTCTTTCGTCTTTGCCATGATATCCGCACGCACGATAATGTCTTCCGTGTTGAATTTAGGAACGTTACAATTTGCGTCGTGGTCGTGGTCATGTTTATGATCGTGTTTCGCTGTCTGCTCTTTTGCCAATGGTTCCAGCTCCTCTAGTTTGTTAAGATACCGCTTCGTGTTTCGTATATTCCATGATGGACTCTGCTTTGACATACCAAGTTTGAGCATCGGTCACTCTTGCTTCTATGAATTGTCCAATCCACTCAGCCGGTCCTTCGATATGAACCAGCTTGTTCGTACGCGTACGTCCGGACAATACATGTGCATTGTTCTTGCTCTGGCCTTCAATCAGAACCTCGACAACTTGGCCAATCGCGGCTTCATTGCTTTGACGGCTGAGCTCTGCAATGACTGCATTCAGCCGCGCGAGCCGCGCTTTCTTGACCGCCTCCGGAATGTTATCTTCCATATCTGCAGCAGGTGTTCCCACACGCGGTGAGTAGATAAAGGTGTAAGCAGATGCAAAACCGACCTCCCTCATAAGGGAGAGTGTTTCTTCGAACTGCTCGTCCGTTTCACCGGGGAAACCGACAATGACATCTGTAGTCATCGATACATCCGGGATCGCCTGTTTGATTTTGGCTACAAGCTCCAGGAACATTTCTCGCGTATATTTACGGCTCATCCGTTTGAGCACCTCCGTGCTCCCGGATTGTACAGGCAGATGAATATGCTCTACAAGATTGCCCCGTGTTGCCAGCACTTCAATTAGGTGATCATCAAAGTCTCGCGGATGACTCGTCGTAAACCGAATGCGAGGCAAGTCGATTTTGGCCATATCCGCCATCAAATCGCCGAACCGATACTCACGATCGTCAAAATCTTTCCCATACGCGTTAACATTCTGTCCCAGCAGTGTAATCTCCTTAAAGCCCTGGCGAGCCAACTCGCGAACCTCAGCGATCACATCCTCCGGACGTCTGCTGCGTTCTTTACCGCGTGTATAAGGCACGATACAGTACGTACAGAACTTGTCACAGCCATACATGATGTTTACCCAGCCGCGCATCCCTTCGCGCTTCTTAGGCAGGTTCTCGATGATGTCGCCTTCCTTGGACCATACCTCTACTACCATTTCCTTGCTGAACAGCGCATCCTGCAGCAGGTAAGGAAGCCTATGAATATTATGTGTACCGAATATGAGATCTACGAAGCTATGCTTCTGCATAATTCGGCTGACAACCGATTCTTCCTGTGACATGCATCCGCACACACCCAGAATCAATCCCGGTTTCTCCAGCTTCAGATGTTTCAAATGCCCAAGCTCGCCGAATACTTTATCCTCTGCGTTCTCGCGAACCGCACAGGTGTTGAGTAAGATGACATCCGCAAGATTCCGGTCATCCGTCGGCAGGTAGCCCATTAGCTCGAACATACCCTTCATAACTTCCGTATCATGCTCATTCATCTGGCAGCCGTATGTCGTAATATGATAGAGCTTGCCTTTGCCAAGCTGCAATAGTTCCGGAGGCGTCGCAGATTCATAGTGAACCTGAATGGCTTCCTTCCCTCTACGCTTCTCGTCCTTATAGTTAGGCGCAGCGTTCACCGTTATATCTCGACCGTTAATCCGGTAGGTTGTTTTCCCGTCTTCTTCCCTCAGTACTTTCGCACCAGTGAAGTCAAAATACTTGGAGAAGTCCTTTTCGCCGTTCACGGACTTTGCTTTGCCCGCAGCCGCGTCATGCGTCTCCTTACTCACAAACCTTCACGCCCTTCCTCCATACGTGTCCATTCCAATATTATAGCAAACCCCATCACGATTATAAAGAAAAATGAACCGTCGTACATACCGGAGCCGTTCAAAATGTAACAAAAAAGAGACAATTCACTCTTGCGAGCAACTGTCTCATTCTAGCTAACGGTTATAGAAGGTTACCCAATGATCTCCGCTTGATCGCCTGTGGACGCACCTGCCGCATTCGCCTCATCCGTATCGATATGCATATCAAGCGCAAATTCCGGTGAGACGCGGGCAATGACGTTCTCAAGTACAAGGCCGCGTTCACCTTGCAATCGTACTGTCAAACGCTGCTTATCCGCAATTTCGAAACGCTCCGCATCACTCGTATGGAAGTGAATGTGACGCGCTGCAACGATTACGCCTTCCTCGATTGTTACTTCCCCTGCTGGACCTTTAATCGTGATGCCCGCTGATCCGGCAATATCTCCGGATTCGCGAACCGGCGGATTAATGCCGAGCGTGAACGCATCCGTACGAGATACTTCCAGCTGCGTCCGTTTACGTACAGGACCTAGAATCCGGACTTTGCCGAAGCTCCCCTTCGGTCCAATAACCTCTACCGTTTCATTAGCCGCATATTGGCCAGGCTGAGAAAGCGGCTTAAAGACGGTCAACTCGGAACCTTGTCCGAATAATGCCTCTACATGTTCCTGGGTAAGATGAATATGTCTGGCGGATACGCCAACCGGAACCATTTTCATATGCTTATTAACACCCTTCTATAACGCGTCAGGTCGATAAGAAAGGCATACAGCTCAAGAGATGAACTGTATGCCTTCTATATGGGCTGGACGTTGCGATTATTTAAATTCCGCTACCAATTTCTCGAATTGTTCTTGCGACAAGGATAGATCTTGGTTTGCCAGACCTTCCGGCTGGAAGCCGCTCACCAAATCCTCATACGATTTACGCTCTTTGTTTTGGTAGATAAGACCTGTAAGCATGCCGTTCGTTTCCATGATTTTGTTCATAGCCGCGATACGGTTCGTCGGATCGTAATCCGGGAATTGATCCAGGTTTACGATATGTTCTTTGAACCAGTCGTAAGTGTTCACTTTGTTGAACGTTACGCATGGGCTGAATACGTTGATGAGCGAGAAACCTTTGTGGTTCAGACCCGCTTCGATCAGTGCAGTCAACTGCTTCAGATCGCTGGAGAACGATTGCGCGATAAACGTAGCGCCTGCGGACATTGCAATTTCAAGCGGCGACAACGTTGTTTCGATCGAACCATCCGGTGTTGATTTGGTTTTGAAGCCTTCCGCACTACGCGGCGAAGTTTGACCCTTCGTCAGACCGTAGATTTGGTTATCCATAACGATGTACGTAAGATCAACGTTACGACGAATGGCATGAACGGTATGGCCCATACCAATTGCGAAGCCGTCACCGTCTCCGCCGGAAGCGATAACCGTCAGTTCGCGGTTAGCAAGCTTCACGCCTTGCGCGATCGGTAATGCACGGCCGTGAATACCGTGAAGACCGTAAGCATTCACATAACCGGAGATACGACCGGAACAGCCGATCCCGGAAATAACAGCTAATCCTTCAGGTTCTAGCCCAACGTTAGCAGCAGCCCGCTGAATAGCGGCTTGAACGGAGAAATCTCCGCAGCCTGGGCACCAGTTCGGTTTTACATTATTACGGAACTCTTTAAATGTAGCCATCTCTTAGACCAACTCCTTGCAGGCTTTGTGCACTTCGGAAGGCAGGAACGGATTACCGTCGTATTTCAGAACGCTCTTGATTTTGTCCGCGTAACCTGCATGCAATTTCACTTGATCAGCCAGTTGGCCGGTTGCATTGTTCTCAAGCACCACAACCTTCGCAGCGCTTTGCAGGTAAGGCTTCACAAGCTCCGAAGGGAACGGGTGAATTTGACGGATCGTAATATGGTTTGTTTTCAAACCGTCACTCTCCATACGTAGACGAGCTTCGTCAATCGTACCGCCGGTTGAACCCATGCCGATGATGAGTAGATCAGCTTCTGCATGAGGAGCATCCGCGCGTACAGCATCACGGATATACATGCCGTCAAGCTTCGTAAGGCGTTTATCCATCATTTTCTTACGATTGATGGCACTTTCCGAAGGACGTCCTGTCTCGTCATGCTCAACGCCCGTTACATGGTGCAAACCGCCTTTGTCGCCCGGAATAACGCGCGGGGATACGCCGTCTTCCGTTAATTCATAACGTTTGAACAATTCATTGGTTTCAAGCTCAGGCAAGTCACGAACGAGCTTACCGCGATTAATTGGCACTTTATTCAAATCCAGCGCATCACAGGATTGCTTACCTAGCGAAAGCTGAAGGTCAGTCATTAGAATAACAGGTACTTGATATTGCTCCGACAAGTTGAATGATTCAATCGTGTCGTAGAAGCAATCTTCGAGGGAAGCCGGCGCAATAACGATCTTCGGAATTTCACCATGTGTCCCGTAAACCATTGCGTTAAGGTCGGATTGCTCTTGTTTCGTCGGCAAGCCTGTAGAAGGGCCTCCACGCTGCGTATCCACGATTACAAGCGGCGTCTCTGTCATCCCTGCAAGACCGATGGCTTCCATCATGAGAGACAAACCAGGGCCTGCAGAAGCAGTCATCGTACGAACACCTGCATAGTTCGCACCGATTGCCATCGTTACAGCCGCGATTTCATCTTCGGTTTGAATAACAGTTCCGCCGAACTTAGGAAGCTTCTTGATCAGGTATTCCATAATTTCAGAAGCCGGAGTGATTGGGTATGCCGACATCAAGCGGCAGCCGCCTGCGACAGCGCCAAGGCCGATGGCTTCGTTACCGATCATGAACAGCTTCTGTTTGCCGTCTGCCGGCTCAAGCTGGAACTCTTCCAATGGACCGCCGGCTAGCTCTAGTACATAGTCCGAACCGCGTTTAACCGCTTCGATATTTTTCTCTACGATAGCAGCTCCTTTACGGCCGAACTCTTCTTCTACTGCTTTATTAAAGACATCAACTGGCAGACCAAGAAGCGCCCAAGACGCGCCGGACGCCACCATATTTTTCATTAGGGAAGTACCCAGATCCTCAGCAATCGAAGTGATCGGTACTGCAAATAGACGTGCATTAATGCCTTCCGGCAGAACAGGATTAAACTTAGCGTCAGCAACAACTACGCCGCCTGCACGCAGTTCATGTGCGTTTAAGTCGATGCTCTCTTGGTCAAATGCAACCAAAATGTCCAAATCATCTGAAATGGCAAGCATCGGTTTGGTGCTGATTCTAATTTTATTGTTGGTATGACCGCCTTTGATACGTGAAGAAAAGTGACGGTAACCATACAAGTAGTAACCAAGTCGGTTAAGAGCTGTCGAGAAAATACGGTCGGTACTTTCAACGCCTTCCCCTTGTTGTCCCCCGATTTTCCAAGACAATTGACTAATCAAAACGTCCATCTCCTCTTTTGAAGAACCTGCAATATTTTCGACATCTTCTAACAATGATAATTAAATTTTTTTAACAGTCAAATAAATTTTATGACTCAAAGTACTAAAATGCAAGGTGTAAATGCGTTTTCATCACATAGTTCTTTTCGATTATACCCATATCACAGCGAGATGGGAATCCCCAGATCGTTCAGCTTGGTAGATGCTTTACCAGAAAACGTAATGCATTTCCGGCGAAAAATGCATCCACCAGCTCTTCGGAATATCGTGCAAGCAGTGCATTCTGCAGATTGTACAACTCTCCTGGATGCGTCAACTCTTGTACATGGGCTTCAATTCCATCGAAGTCCGATCCGAACATCAGCTGCTCTTCTCCGCCAAGCTCGCATATTCGCTCTATGTGACGCAGCACGTCAGCAATTGCCGCTGCATGTTGAGACGCAACAAATTGCGGC
Organism: Paenibacillus sp. N22P23; assembly: GCF_059383735.1. Taxonomy (NCBI): domain Bacteria; kingdom Bacillati; phylum Bacillota; class Bacilli; order Caryophanales; family Paenibacillaceae; genus Paenibacillus; species Paenibacillus sp. N22P23. Next base: position 617,140 of record NZ_JBXENT010000001.1, on the reverse strand, counting down.
ACGAAAGTAATCCCAATCATTCCTCCCCGTTCAATAAGCGCTGTAAGCTGTTCGTCCGCGAGATTGCGGGGATGCGCGCACAGACTCCGGGAATTTGAATGCGATGCAATCAGTGGCTTTGTTGAAACCTGTATCATTTCCCAAAAGGCGTTGTCACTCAAATGAGACACATCTAACAGTATACCCAATCTATCACATTCTTTTACGAGGGATCGGCCTTTTTTTGTTAGACCGCCTCCACGCGGCTCCATAACCCCGTCAGCGCCCCAGTTCGCATAGTTCCATGTCAACCCCAGCGCCCTCACCCCGAGCTCGTAGAGGATGCGCAGCATCGCCAGATCACCATACAGACCGTCTGCGCCTTCGAGTGACAACATCGCTCCAATTGAATTGCTGTTATTCATGAGACTGGCCGCATCAGCAGAAGTCCGAACGAAGGTCATTTCCGGCACAGACAGTACTTTTCGATGAAACAAATCAATACTATGTAGAATGGGAGTCATTGATTTCTCCATCCGTTCAGGAACGTAAATGGCAAAGGTCTGAAGAACAGCACCAGCCTGTTTAAGCCGCGGTAACGTGACATCGAGTTTGTTTGTGGTATCCTGCTCAAATGACAAAGACTGATCTTCAAGCAGCTTCCACAGCACATCGCAATGAAAATCCACACTTCTTAAATTCGGCATGGACAACCCCTCCTGTATCGCCTATTTTTCACGCAAAAAAACCTGCCTACAGCGTAAACAGGTCGAAGAGTTCAGATGGAATTATTTTTGCGGACTCTATCTCGGCTCAACGATTAGCTTTATCGCTGTACGATCTTCGCCGTCTATTACGATGTCTGTAAATGCCGGAATGCAAATCAGGTCTACACCGCTTGGCGCTACAAACCCTCTTGCAATTGCCACCGCCTTTACCGCTTGATTCAACGCACCAGCCCCGATTGCTTGTAATTCAGCTGCCCCGCGTTCGCGTAACACGCCGGCCAGCGCCCCTGCAACAGAATTTGGATTGGACTTTGCTGAAACTTTTAAGACATCCATGGATAGTACCTCCTCGGGAATGATGGATGAATACTGCTATTTAGATAGATATTCGTGAGAGGTGAAATAATTCCTTCTTTCACATTGCAATATATTCTGAATAATGAGAATTTTCATAGAACTAGTTATAAAAAAAACAGATTGGCCGCTACATGAGCAGCCAATCTGTTTCTGTAAGTCGTATTTTCTGTATTTTCGTTGCAGCCCCAGTTGATTCATCAATCTCAACCGCGATGCCATGGAGATGCCAATCACCCTCATCCACCACAAACCGTGTCGGCAGCTGCGTCAAGAACTTATGCAGCACTGCATTCCGTTCCATGCCCAGCACGCCATCTCGAGGCCCAACCATACCTACATCCGTCAAATAAGCCGTGCCTCCCGGCAGAATGCGATCATCATTCGTTTGCACATGTGTATGTGTACCGACTACGATGGATGCCCGTCCATCTAAGTACCAGCCCATCGCGATTTTCTCCGAAGTGGCTTCGGCGTGAAAATCGACCAGGATGTTTCTCGTTTGCTGCTGCATCTCTTCGATCAGCTCATCTGCTTTACGGAATGGGCAATCGATTGGCGGCAGGAACGTTCTTCCCTGCAGATTAATGATCGCCAGTTCTTTGCCGTTTGCCTTAATGACCGTTGCACCTTGACCAGGCGCTTCTTCCACGTAGTTCGCTGGGCGAACCATACGAGGCTGATCATCGATCCATTCGAAGATATCTTTGTTATCCCATGTATGATTGCCCATCGTAATGCCGTGTACACCAGCCTCGAGCAGCTCTTTCACAATGGTTGATGTGATACCTCTGCCTGCTGCTGCATTCTCGCCATTGGCAATAATAATGTGCGGGTTGTATTTGGATTTCAGTGCCGGCAGCACCTTCTTGACCGCATTGCGTCCCACATTACCGACGATATCCCCAATAAACAATACGTTCATGACACCATAACCTCTCTAGTGAAAGAAAAGTGGCTGCAAGCAGCCACTTTTCTAGGTAACTTGCTATTTACTTATTTCGCATATTCTACAGCACGTGTCTCACGAATGACCGTTACTTTAATATGCCCCGGATAATCGAGCTCACTCTCGATTTTCTTCGTAATATCACGTGCTAGGCGGAACGCTTCCGTATCGTCGATTTTGTCTGGTTGAACCATAACGCGAACCTCGCGGCCTGCTTGAATCGCGTATGATTTCTCAACTCCCTCGAACGATTCAGAGATGCCTTCCAGCTTCTCCAGCCGTTTGATATACGTTTCAAGTGTTTCTCTGCGTGCACCCGGTCTTGCAGCCGACAAGGCATCTGCCGCACCAACAAGCATTGCGATAACAGATGTTGCTTCGCAATCGCCGTGGTGGGACGCGATACTGTTGATAACAACAGGATGCTCTTTGTACTTCTTCGCCAGCTCTACGCCGATCTCGACATGTGAGCCTTCCACTTCATGATCGAGCGCTTTGCCGATATCATGCAGCAATCCGGCACGTCTTGCAAGCGTAAGGTCTTCACCCAGCTCAGAAGCCATCAAGCCGGTCAAATAAGCGACTTCCATGGAGTGCTTGAGCACGTTTTGACCATAGCTTGTACGATATTTGAGACGACCTAAAATCTTAATGAGATCTGGATGTAAGCCATGCACACCAACTTCATAAGTCGCCTGTTCTCCGTATTCACGGATACGTTCATCCACTTCTTTGCGTGACTTCTCAACCATTTCCTCGATACGTGCAGGATGGATACGACCATCAGCTACAAGCTTCTCGAGTGATGTACGAGCAATTTCACGACGAATTGGATCGAAACCAGACAAGATGACCGCTTCCGGTGTATCGTCGATTATGAGATCGATACCGGTCAACGTTTCCAGTGCGCGAATGTTGCGGCCTTCACGTCCGATAATGCGGCCTTTCATCTCTTCATTTGGCAATGCTACTACGGAAACCGTAGTTTCAGCCACATGATCCGCTGCGCAGCGTTGGATAGCAAGCGAGATAATATCACGTGCTTTCTTATCTGCCTCTTCCTTCGCTTGCTGCTCGATTTCTTTAATCATTTGTGCAGTTTCATGACGAACTTCCTGCTCAACGTTGTTCAAGATGATTTGTTTCGCATCTTCCATCGTTAAGTTCGAAATCCGCTCAAGCTCTTGAAGCTGTTGTTTGTAAAGGGTATCGATTTGTTCCTGTGTTTCCTCGATCCGCTTCTCTTTGTTGGCAACTTGTTCTTCTTTGCGTTCCAGCGCTTCTATTTTTTTATCCAACGACTCTTCTTTCTGAATAAGTCGTCTTTCAAGACGCTGTACCTCATTGCGACGTTCGCGAATATCTCTCTCAGCCTCGGTACGGAGCTTGTGGACTTCATCTTTCGCTTCGAGAACCGTTTCTTTCTTCTGCGCTTCGGCTTCTTTCTTCGCATTGTCAACAATCTGACTAGCGGCCTGCTCGGCGCTTGAAATTTTGGCCTCGGCGATCGATTTGCGAATAAAATAACCGACACCAAAGAAAATTGCACCAACAACGAGAATGATCAGGATCCATACCACTACTGGCATCTTTCTCACCTCCTCGTTGCTCACCTAAGCAAACGCTTGGGACAGTATTTGGTTTTCTAGCCGGTTTTTAACCCGATCAACATAACTAAATTTGACGAAAATAATCGTTTCGAATCAATTTTTGGAAGGAAAATCGATTCTAGAATAAAGAATACAAACTTATTTTATCTTTTGTGAAAATCAATTGTCAAGCATATGCCCATCCTCATCATCTTCCATTCCGAGAACAGCTGCCTTTACCGCTTCTCTAACTGTATTCATCGGAAACCCGCGGCGCAGGAGAAACACAGCTAATTTCTGTTTCCTCTCACGAAGTTCACCTTTAACATAAGGCCATTTCTTATGTGCTGCACGGATGGCAATCTCAGTCTCTGATTGCTCATTCAGCTTCTGAGAGGCCTGCTTAGCCATATCTCTGGAGATTCCTCGCTGCACGAGCTCCTGTTGCAATAAGCGGCGCCCTTTCATCTGAGTCCGCATCCGTTCGGAAGCGTACATATTGGCATACTGCTTATCATTTACCAGACCTTCTTGTGTCAGACGCTCTATCGCTTTCTCAGCAGATTCGGGATCAATTTCCTTCCGTGCCAAATACCGCAAAATCTCCTTCTCCGTCCGCTGCCTTGCTCCTAAGTACGATAGAGAAAGAATATAGGCCCGGTGCCGAGTATCCTCTTCGACAATTTGTTTCAGCTCATCCGCATGAATTTCTCTGCCCTTAAGCAGCCGAAATTTAATCAGTAGGTCTTCATGTACGCTGGTGTACGGTTCTCGCGAATCATTGACAAACAGATGGTAGCGCTGCTTGGACTTCCGGTCCTGCTCAACGCCGGTAATTACTAGCACCTCAGTCCCTCCCCCACTTCGCACACTCGCTTAATAAATAGAGAAGCACCTTTACAGGTGCTTCTCCGGGTAACCGATCATCAGAACCGGTTTATTCCACATCTAAATCCAATTCGTCCTCGTCCTCTTCGTCCTCGCTGAACGCAGCTCCAGCCGCAGCTGCAGCAGCCATGTTGCTGGCTTCACGAATTTGCTTCTCGATCACAGCCGCAATGTCCTTATGATCTTTAAGGAATTGCTTCGCGTTCTCACGGCCTTGCCCAAGACGCTCGCCGTTATAAGAGAACCAAGCACCGCTCTTCTGAACGATATCCTGCTCGACGCCGATATCCACGATGCTTCCTTCTCTAGAGATGCCTTCACCATACATAATGTCGACTTCAGCTTGTTTGAATGGAGGAGCGACTTTGTTCTTAACGACTTTAATACGTGTCCGGTTACCGACAATGTCGTTCCCTTGCTTAATGGACTCGATACGACGAACATCAAGACGAATTGTGGAGTAGAACTTCAGTGCGCGACCGCCTGGCGTTGTCTCAGGATTACCGAACATAACGCCGACCTTCTCACGAAGCTGGTTAATAAAGATCGTGATCGTCTTCGACTTGCTGATCGCACCGGAAAGCTTACGAAGTGCTTGCGACATCAAACGTGCTTGCAAACCAACGTGGGAGTCTCCCATGTCGCCTTCGATTTCCGCTTTCGGCACGAGCGCCGCAACGGAGTCAACAACGACAATGTCTACCGCGCCACTGCGAACAAGTGCTTCCGCGATCTCTAGGCCTTGTTCACCCGTATCCGGCTGCGACAGAAGCAATTCATCAATGTTAACGCCAAGTTTGCTTGCGTACGCAGGATCAAGTGCATGCTCCGCATCGATAAATGCAGCTTGTCCACCAGCACGTTGTACTTCTGCGATCGCATGAAGCGCAACTGTTGTTTTACCGGAAGATTCCGGCCCGTATACTTCAATAATCCGGCCGCGTGGGAAGCCGCCAATTCCAAGTGCAATATCTAATGCAAGTGCACCGCTGGATACTGTTTCAACTTGCATATGAGTTGATTCACCAAGCTTCATGATGGAGCCTTTACCAAATTGCTTCTCTATTTGACGCAATGCCATTTCTAATGCGGCTTTACGATCTGCCAACGAATCCACATCCCTTATAATTTATACTTTCATGATACCTTGTTTCTAGTACTTTGACAAGCATTTTTACGAACATATATTCTTATTTTCTATTTGGCCAAATAGAATGACAAAAAAAGAACCGCAGCAAAGTAATCTTCGCCACGGTTCTTCCGCTAACTAATGTCGATTATAGTCGAAAATATATCATCTGACAAGCCTAAATTAACAATTTATTCTAGTTTACAGTGCCTGCCACAGCCGATAAAGAAGCGACTTTGCTGCACGCAGTCGAATAATGCCTCTGCTGCCGCTAAGATGCGCCGTGAACACCTGCGTCGGCTTCCCGCGCTCCGAAAGTCCGAAATACACAAGTCCGACCGGCTTCCCCTCGGACTCGGCAGGGCCGGCTACGCCTGTTAACGAGACGCCGAAATCGCTGCCTGCGAGTTCGCGTACCCGCTCCGCCATGAGCGCCGCTGTCGATTCGCTGATAGCTCCGGGCGCATCTGTCCCCTCGAGCTGCGACATCGGGATGCTCAGCAATTTATGTTTCATTAAGTTGGTGTACGTTACGACGCCGCCAACAAACTCTCCGCTGCTTCCGGGCACCTGTGTCACGAGCTGCGCGAACAGACCGCCTGTGAGACTCTCTGCACTGGCTAGTGAGCGTCCGGTAGCACGAAGCTGCCTTATGACAGCTTCCTCGAGCGGAATGTCCTCACGCGCGTACAGATGCGTACCAACGCGTGCAAGAATTTGCTCTTCAGCCGATTTGAGACGTGCTTCTGCTTCCTGCTCGTTCAAAGCTTTCGTCGAAATCCGAATGGCGACTTCGCCTTCTTTGGCATACGGCGCAATGGATGGATCGGATTGTCCCTCAATTAAATCAATGATGGCCTGCTCCAAGCTGGATTCACCGATTCCGGCGAACATCAGCAAACGAGAGAACAGCTTACGCTCCTCTCCCATAACGGATCTAATCCACGCTTTAGCGGGTCCGTCGAACATCGGTTTCATTTCACGCGGCGGCCCTGGAAGCAGGACATAGCTCGTTCCTTCTACCGTTAGCGCATTTCCTACAGCTAACCCCGCATCATTCATCAGCGGATCGCTGCCTTCAATCAGATGAGCCTGTCGGCGATTGCTCTCCACCATATGAATGCCGCGCGAGCTGAACAACACTTCAATTTTGTCCATAGACGGCTGATGAATCTCAATGGAACGATTCAAGTAGTCCGCCAGCGCATCCTTCGTTAAGTCATCCATCGTCGGCCCAAGCCCGCCGGTAAAGAGAATAAGATCGGCTCTTGTGCGCGCAAGCTCGATCGCTTGGCGAATTCGGCCTGCATTATCGCCAACGACGGTTTGAAAGTAAACATCGACACCCAGCTCCGCAAGCCCTTGAGATAAATAAGTGGCATTCGTATTCACGGTCTGACCAAGAAGCAATTCCGTACCTACCGCAATAATTTCAGCACGCATAACAACAGCTCCAATCTATGTATAAGTTGAATTCGGGCGGAATCGGTCAAGGAAAAGCAAAGCATCACCCCTTCCTGACGAACAGAAGGAGTGATGCTGCTTGTTTAAGCCGGTTTATGCTACCGGAATGAGATTTTTATTTTTGACGAAATAATCGATGCCGGAGTAAACCGTGATGAGTGCCGCCGCATAACTAGAAATAAGGTCGAACGGAAAATCCAGAAATGCAAACGGGAAATTGTTAAGCAATAACGCGATAATCATCGTAATTTGAACGGCCGTCTTCCATTTGCCCCACGTGCTGGCAGCCAGAACAGAGCCTTCAAGCAGCGCAATCTGGCGAAGGCCGGTGACTGCAAACTCACGACTAATAATGACGATCGCGATCCAAGCATCAAGCTTAGCCATTTCGACAAGCGAAATAAGCACCGCCGCAACTAACAGCTTGTCTGCCAGCGGATCTAACAGCTTGCCCAAATTAGTGACGATTTTGTTCTTGCGCGCAATATAGCCGTCAAGTCCATCCGTGCTCGCTGCAACGATAAAGACCAGCGCGGCCAAAATCTGATTCCAAGTAATGGAAAAATCATCGTAGGTGAGCGGCTTTAGATCAACATTGATCAGCAGCAGCACCATAATTATGGGCACCAAAAAGATGCGGACAAGCGTAATGCGGTTGGCTAAATTCACGAGAGCCCCTCCCCGGACATATCAAACTCGTAAGCGTGCGTAATTCGCACCCTTTGAATTTCGCCGATTGCGGCCTTACATTTCGAGATAAACACTTCACCGTCAATCTCAGGTGCATCGTATTCCGAGCGGCCAACGTATACATCACTGCGGCCGTCATAGCGTTCTACCAGCACGTCGATCTCTTTGCCGACATGTTTGCCGCTAAGCTCCTTGGATACTTCACGCTGAATTTCCATGAGTGTATTGGAGCGCCACTCTTTCACATCATCTGGAACAGCATCCGGTAAACGAACCGCCGGCGTATCCTCTTCTGCTGAGTACGTAAACACACCCAAACGATCAAATTTCATCTCACGTACGAAATCGCAAAGTCGCTCGAAATCCTCGTTGGTTTCGCCTGGGAACCCAACAATAATTGAAGTCCTAAGCGCTACATCCGGAATACGTGCACGAATACGTTGCACTAGAGCACGAGTGTCCGTTTGGCGTCCTGGACGGCGCATTCTCTTGAGAATGGAATCCTCGCTATGCTGAAGCGGCATATCAATATAGTTGCACACTTTCGGATTTGCTGCGATGGTATCAATCAGCTCGTCCGTGAAGAAGCCCGGGTATGCATAGTGCAGACGCACCCATGCAATGCCGTCCACTTCGCTCACGCGATTCAGCAGCTCTGGAAGCATAAACTTATCATACAGATCCGTACCGTAGTTCGTGGAATCCTGTGCGATCAAGCTGACTTCCTTCACGCCTTGCTTAGCCAGCATCTCAACCTCGGCTACAATGGACTCCATCGAACGGCTGCGAAACTTACCGCGCATAATAGGAATCGAACAGAATGTACAAGCGTTGTCACAGCCCTCGGCGATTTTCACATAAGCGGTGTATCGCGGCGTTGTAACAAGACGCGGGAGCTTCTGATCGTAGTCAAATACCGGATTTCCGACTTTCACTGGACGTTTACCGCGAAGCGCTTCATCGACAATATCCGTAATATGATGGAAATCCCCTGTTCCGACAATACCATCGATCTCAGGCATTTCTTCCATCAACTGCTTCTTATAGCGCTGCGTCAAACAACCGGAGACGATAAGCGCCTTAAGCCGGCCTGTTTGCTTGAATTCGGCCATGTCCAGAATTGTATTAACGGACTCTTCCTTAGCCGCATCAATAAATCCACATGTATTCACGATAATCACGGTGGCATCATCTGCTTGATCCACCAATTGGTAGCCGCGTTGATCGATTAGACCGGACATAATCTCCGAATCGACCAAATTCTTCTCACAGCCCAATGTTACAACTTTCACTCGTTCTGTCATTTTGTATCCCCCAAACCCCTCCGTAAAGCTATCCTAACAAGTATAATACAAGGCATATTCAGTGTCAAAATACGAAAAAGTCCCAGCCACCGCGACTTTTCCAGTGGGCCAGGACTCCTCTTATGTACTTAATTTGCTTAGCGGTAGTTCGTAAATTGCAGATCAATTTGCAAATCTGCACCGCGCAGCAAGGCCATAACAGCTTGCAAATCATCGAGGCTCTTGCCTGTTACGCGAATGGAATCACCTTGAATTTGGCTTTTCACTTTAAGCTTGGAATCCCGAATCAGAATGTTGATCTTCTTCGAAATATCCTGCTCGATTCCTTGCTTCAGCTTAATCTTCTGTCTTACCGTACCCGACGAAGCCGGCTCCAATTTACCGAATTCCATGTTCTTGATAGGAACACCGCGTTTGATCATTTTGGATTGCAAAATATCAACGACGCTCTTCAGTTTATACTCGTCATCCGACACAACGACGATATCTTCTTTCTCCAGCGCAATGCTGCTTTTGCTGTTCTTGAAATCGAAACGTGTTTCAATCTCCCGCTCCGCTTGTGTGATTGCATTGTTCAACTCTTGCATATCGACCTTCGATACGATATCAAATGAATTCTCAGCCATCTTTCATTGCAGCTCCTTTACTTTTTCATTGTCACGTATTATAACGCATCTTACTCCGCAAGAAAAGGCATCCCTCCCGGCTATTCCCAGGATGAATGCCTTCTGTGTGCTACTCCGCAGGCTTATCAGCCGCTTCTTCTTCAACCATATCCAGCTGCATCCGATGTGGATTTGCGGCATTTCCATCTTCCATCGCAACGCCGTCGAGAGTCACTTCAACTAAATCTGCACGTCCGACATTGATATAAGCAGGGCCGTTTATATCAAGTTCAATCGTTTCGCCTGTTTTATTAAATTGATGCTGCAAAATATATTTCCCGCTCTTATTCTTCTCTTTAACCCCAATCCAAGCACGGCCTGTCGCATTGAACACGATTTTGTGCGCGCCTGCAGGTGCAACTTTGTAATAATCCGTGGAGCCGGATGAACGATCCAGTGTCAGCGTTGTAGCTGGCACAACGGGTTCCTCCGTTTCCTCAGGTGTAGGCGGTGGCGTAACCGGAACAGTATCTTCGCCGCCGACGGATTCGTTCGTGGAAGCATTATCATTATTTTTGACCGTATCCTTATCCGGATTGGTCTCCGGCGCTTTCGTCTGATCCGTCATCTTCGTCTGATCTGTCGTATCCACATTATCTTTGTTCGGCTGCTTGATCGCATAAATATAGACAACCACGACAATCAAGAGCAGAAACGACCACATCAGCGTACGGAATCCCCATTTTCCCCATCGATCGTTGGATTGCGTTTGGGAACGGCGTGGTCGTTGGATCGGCTCCACCACTTGCTCTGGAACGTTCGAGGGAATTTCTTTATTGTACAATCGAAGAACTTCATCAGCATCAAGCCCCACGGCTTCTGCATAATTCTTTACAAACGCACGCACATAGAATGAACCGGGAAGCACACTGTAATTGCCTTCCTCAATCGCTTCAAGATAGCGTTTGCGAATTTTCGTCAACTCCTGGATGTCATCCAGGGACAGCCTTCGCTGTTCCCTCGCCTTCTGAAGCAAGGCACCCAAATCCGACATGACCACACCTCCTTAATTCATCAAAAATCGTTAAAACCCATCGTAAACGATTCGTAAGAAATTTCCTCGTCGGGTGTATTGCGCAATTCGATAATATAATCGAAATCACTATATTCATACGCCGATTCTTTCACGAAAATATCCGGATGCTCGATAACTTTCGTTGATGGCATTGCCATGATCTCTTGCAGAAGCGCATGATGTTTCTCATTCGAACGAATTGTGCTGACAATCCCGTCAATAATAAAAATGTTGTTCGGCGTCATTTCCTCTTCCGACAGCTGACTGCGCACCGTTTGTCTGAGCAGCGTGGAAGAAACGAATGTCCAGCGCTTATTGGAGCAAACGCTGCCTGCGATAATGGATTCCGTCTTGCCGACGCGCGGCATTCCACGCAGTCCGATTAATTGGCTACCTTCTCGTTTAAACACTTCGCCAAGGAAATCAACCAGCATCCCAAGCTCGTCCCGCGTAAAACGGAACGTTTTGCGATCATCAGAGTCACGTTCAATATAGCGGCCATGGCGAACAGCCAGTATATCTACGAGTTTTGGTTCGCGCAGTTTAAGCACTGTAATGTTATCGACCTTCTGAAGCATGCGTCCGAGAATTTCAATCTTCTCATCGTCATTCGTTTGGAGCAGCATGCCGCGTGTACGGTTCTCAACACCATTAATCGTAAGAATGTTGACTTCAAGCATACCGAGCAAGGAAGCGATATCGCCAAGCAAGCCCGGACGGTTCTTATGTATTCTGTATTCCATGTACCATTGTTTGAATTCCATTATGACACCTCGTGTTTGTGGAGGAATAGGTAATAATATGATAATAATTCATGTGTGATAAAAGATTATTCTACAATATTCGTCAATATCCTGCAACCTCCGGCGAACATTACAGAAAAGCCTCCGTTTCGGGAGGCTTTTCTCGTGGAAGGTTTACGAATTTTGTACAAGCTTGACCATTAGGCCAGCAATCGTTTTTCGTTCCTGCTCGTCGCCGACATCCCATAGTTCCTTGATTGCGCGTTCCTGCTCATTTTTGGGATCGACCTTTTCTCCAAGGAATGAACCGATCTCATAGGCAAGGTTTGAAATGGTGTCTTCGTTCAATCCCATTCCTTTGGCCTGATCCACGCGATCGTGCAAGAAATGCTTCCATGTTTCGAAATTAGAAAGGACAGTTGACATTGTTTCTGTTCCTCCTTCACATGTTAGCCGTTATACGGCAACACCCGTATTGTACACGCAAAGGAGAAATCTTATTCAGATTCGGACATCAAGTCAGCCATCCGCCGTTTGGACTAATGATTTGGCCTGTGATGTAGGCGGACTCCGGCAATGCTAAGAAATAAACAAGCGAAGCGATTTCCTCTGGCTGTGCAAAACGCCCAACAGGAATTTCAGATTCCAGAGCCGATTTTTCTTCAGCATTAAGGTTGTCCAGCATGACCGTATCGACGGCCCCGGGTGCCACCGCGTTAACGGTAACTCCCGATGGCGCCAGTTCCTTGGCTAATGCTTTCGTAAAGGCATTCATGCCGCCTTTACTGGTGGAATACAGCACCTCGCAGGAGGCACCGGACATTCCCCAAATGGACGAGACATTAATAATGCGCCCGAAACGCTGTGAAATCATTGCGGGCATAAAGAGCTGCGTACAGAGAAACATACCCTTTAAATTCACATTCATGACTTCGTCCCAAGCATCTTCCGTAACGTCCTCTAACATGCTGTAATGGGCAATTCCGGCATTATTAACGACGATATCCGGCATCATCCCTCTAGCTTCGAGCTTCTCACGCATACGAATGAGTTGTTCCTTGGAACGAATATCCGCTGTGACGGTCAGCACATTGGCTGCACCCAGCCGCATGCAGCTACGAGCCGTCTCATTGGCGGCTTCATGGGCTTGATTGTAATGAATGACGACGTTCATGTTCTCCGCGGCGAAGCGGCGCGCAATGGCCGCTCCGATCCCACGGCTTCCCCCGGTCACGAGCACCGTCATTTCTTTTAATGTTTTCAAATGGATTCTTTCGCTACAATGGATACTGCCATTCGATTCCAGTCAAAATGACTGCGCAGCCGTTCATTTGCTTCTTCGAGCGTAATGCTCTCATAGACAGGAAGCAGCTTGAACAAATCTGCACCACGGAATCGATAGCGTGTAAATTCACCGGCAATAGCTTCAGGGGAATTGAGCATACGAAGATATCCGCCGATTTTTTTACGTTTGGTCCGTTCGAATGTTTCTTCGTTTAATCCTACTGTTTGTGCTTCATCAATTGCAGCACGAAGCCTGCGAATAAGCTCATCCGGATCGCGGGTTTCACCACCCACAACGGAGAAGGCGTAATCCTCACTGCTGTTGAACTCGTGCCCAAAGGAATCGGAAATGAGATTATCATCGTACAAAGCATGATAAATTGGCGCACTCGAACCTAATAACGCTTCGAGCATCAGTTTAGTTGCAAGCTCTGTGCGAAGCAGTTCCTCCGGCTTCAAAGCGCCTCGATCCTCTTTGAATCCGATCATGCATTTGGGCATGGAAACAGGTAAAGCTGCTGTTTTGCGCGGAATTTTCACCGTATCCGGCTCCGGATCGAAGAATCTGGATATTGGGCCTTGCGGCTCAAAGGTTTTGCGTGCCTGATTCTCCCGTACCAGCTTCATAACAGCATCTGCTTGAACCCCGCCTACAACAAACAAGAACATGTTGGATGGGTGGTAGAAGGTCTCATAGCAGCTGTACAGCGTCTCCTTAGTGATCTGACGGATAGAATCGACTGTACCGGCAATGTCGATATGTATCGGATGCTTGTGATAAAGCGCATCGATCAGTCCAAAATAAACGCGCCAATCCGCATTATCACGGTACATATTGATTTCCTGCTCGATAATCCCTTTCTCCTTCTCGACGTTCTCGTCGGTGAAGTAAGGATTTTGCACAAAGTCGAGTAAGGTTTCCAAATTGGCATCGATTTGCTCCGTAGCCGAGAAGAGATACACTGTTCGATCGAAGCTGGTATACGCGTTCGCCGATGCCCCTTGGGATGCAAATGTTGCGAAAATATCGCCAGTCGGCTCCTCGAACATCTTGTGCTCCAAGAAATGAGCGATGCCGTCCGGAACTGAGATGGGGGCTTGGTCGCCTACGGCAAACCGATTATCAATCGATCCGTAACGCGTTGAGAATGTTGCATAGGTCTTGCTGAACCCTTCTTTGGGCAGCACAACTACTTCTAAGCCATTGGGTAATATTTCACGGTACAGCGTTTCTTGAACGCCTGGGTAAGCTAACGTTTCCATAGGCTTAGCCCTCCTTCCTGTCACGCAGGAAATAGATCGTATCGAGCTCTGTTTTGTGTGCGATTGCTGCAATTTGTTCAGCTGTAACGGCCTGTACTTGCTCCAGAAGCTGCGCAGCGGAACGCTCACGCTTGGACAGAATCGCATTAAAATCGAAGCCGATCATTTCATTAGCGGAATCTTGAAGCTCCCGCAGGTGATTGGCGATCATTGCTTTCGTCTGGTTCATTTCTAGGTCGCTGTACGTACCGCTTCGCATACTCTCCAGCTGCTCTTTAATGATCGTAGTCGCCTTGTCATAATTGGCGATTTCGATGCCGGATTGTATCGTGCAAATGCCTTTATGTCCGTCTAAGCGAGAGGAAGCATAATAAGCTAAGCTAGCTTTCTCACGAACGTTAAGAAACAGCTTGGAATGCGGATAGCCGCCAAGTATACCGTTATAGAGCAGAGCGGCCGGGTAATCATCATCGCCATAAGCCGTATTGATACGCAGTCCCAAATTCAGCTTCCCTTGACTCACGTCCATTTGCTCCACAACCGTCTGAACCTGACTAATCGGCTTGCGAATTTCCGGCAGATTATAATCGGCTGGAGCCCCCTCATTATGATGGAACGCTTCCGCAACGAGCGCTTTTACTTCTTCCAGCGAAGTGTCTCCGACCACATACAAATCAAACGCTGCATTGGACAGCCATTTGCGATAGGCTGCTGTTACAGATTCAGGTGTCAAACCTGCAATGTCTTCGAGTTTACCAAGTGGGTGAAGCCGATAGGGTTCATCCTCACACATAACCTCTAAGCAACGCTCCGCCGCATACCGGATTTTATCATTAATGATCGCCTCTAGTCGCTTACGCAGCGTTTCCTTCTCAGCTTCTACGTATTTCGCGCGAAGATGCCCGTTCTCTAATGTCGGCTCGGTCAGCACTTCACCGAGCAATTTCAATGATTCGCCGAGCAGCGGCTGCTCGGACGAAACAAACCGATCGTTGATGACGTCCATTCTAAACTGGACGATTTGTGCGTCACCGCGTTTGTAGACGTCGAAACCGAAGCCTGCGCCATATAATTCATCTAGACGTTCGCGGAACTCGATTGTCTCTGGCGTTGAAGCTGTTCCCCGGCGCAGCACAAATGGAATCAGCGCGATCGGAGTAACGGTCTCTTCCGTCAGCGGGAGACCACAGTACAAGGAAATGGAAAATGTTTTGAAGCGCTGTGTGGGCAGAACATGCAATCGAATTCGATTCAGCTGTCCTCGTTGAAATGGAGAGTTGCTCACGCAACACGACCCCCTTCCGCTCAAGTTTATAAAGTCAATCTATTCCAATTTCCAAGGATCTATTCCATTCTACCCGATCGGAAATGGAAGAAGCAACCCGCGTCGATAAGCAGGCTGCTCCTCAAATTACTACATGCAGAAAATATGTTTTCCGATCGTTTTCACTTGTGGACGTGACCAAATCCATTTAGATGTTGCAGTCACCGGATTAAAGTAATAGAGACACCCGCCGGTAGGATCTAAGCCGTTAATGGCATCTTGGACCGCTTTCTTCGCATTCTCATTCGGCGTTAACCAAATTTGTCCATCAGCTACCGCCGTAAAAGCACCCGGCTGAAAAATAACACCGGAAACCGTATTCGGGAAGCTTGGTGACTTCACACGATTCAAAATAACAGCTGCCACTGCTATTTGCCCGATAAACGGTTCTCCGCGTGATTCACCGTACACTGCATTGGCCATCAGCTTCAGATCGTTCGCAGATAGGCCAAGGTTATTGGACTTATTTACATCCGATCCCGATGTGTTCTTATTACTGCTTGATCCACTTCCGCTGCTGCTGCCGCCGCTGCTTGTACCTGCGGTCGGCTTCCAATTCTTTGTTGCTTCCCACAGCTTCAATTTCGTCTTCGCCCCGACAACCCCATCGGATTTGAGGCCGAACTTCCATTGAAACCATGTGACTGCTTTTTTCGTGTTGGTCCCGAAAACTCCGTCAACTTTGCCGTCGAAGTAGCCTAGTGCTTTCAAACGGCCTTGCAGCTCCGTGACATCTTTTCCTGATGACCCGACTTTGAGTGTAGCGCTGCTGAACGTTTCGGTTGTTTTACCGAACGAGGCATGCTTCAATGTGAAGGCGCCGAACAACAGAAGGACGATGACGATGGTCACCGTAATTAAACGATTTCTCATCTTTAGAATCTGCCTTTCTCTTGCAAATGGATTTGCAAAGCAAGCGAAGCATATTCCTAGTATGAGAAATCAAGGATACGATTATGCATGAATTTGGCTTAAGAGCTAATCTTTCCTGCGTCATACTGATCCATAGTGAGCAGCACTTCACGAGGTTTACTGCCTTCGTATGGTCCGACAATACTACGCGCTTCCATCTGATCGATCAACCTTGCAGCACGCGTGTACCCGATACGCATCCGTCTTTGGAGCAGCGAAACCGATGCCTGCTTCGCTTCCAGTACGATACGAACCGCCTGATCGTACAGTTCATCCAGGATCTCTTCATTCTCAGTGACGGTATCATCAATCTCCGGTACCAAGTCTTCCTTGTACTCGGCTTCGCCTTGACCACGTGCATAAGCTACAACAGCCTCAACCTCTTGATCGGAAAGGAATGCGCCTTGCACCCGAATCGGTTTGGACATGCCAACAGGCAAGAATAACATATCGCCTCGACCGAGCAATTTCTCCGCACCCACCATATCCAGAATGGTACGTGAATCGACTTGCGATGAAACGCCGAAAGCAATACGTGAAGGAATATTTGCCTTGATGACGCCTGTAATGACGTCAACGGACGGACGCTGCGTGGCAATAATCAGATGGATACCCGATGCACGTGCCATCTGTGCAAGCCGGCAAATGGAATCCTCTACATCGTTAGCGGCAACCATCATTAAATCAGCAAGCTCATCCACGATAACAACGATATAAGGCAGAACCGCTGCCGGGTTCTCCGCCATAAGCGTGTTATAACCTTCAATATTTCGTGTGCCTGACTTGGAGAACAGTTCATAACGTTTCTCCATCTCAACGACAATCTTCTTCAGTGCTAGTGAAGCGCGTCTTGGATCTGTAACAACCGGCGCCAGCAAATGAGGTATCCCATTGTACATGTTGAGCTCTACCATCTTCGGATCGATCATAAGCAGTTTCACTTCATCTGGCCGCGCCTTGTACAGAATGCTTGTAATAATCCCGTTGATACAGACAGATTTTCCGGAACCCGTAGCACCTGCTACAAGCAAATGCGGCATTTTCGCCAAATTACCGACGATCGGTTGACCGGAAATATCTCGCCCGAAGGCAATCGACATCTTCGAACTGGCATTTAAGAAAGAAGGCGTCTCCATCACTTCACGCATCGTAACAACCGATACTTCCGTATTCGGAACCTCAATTCCGATTGCCGATTTACCTGGAATCGGTGCTTCCATCCGAATATCTTTCGCTGCAAGCGCAAGCGCAATATCATCGGTCAGACCGACAATCCGGCTAACCTTGACGCCTGTTGCTGGTTGTACTTCATACCGTGTCACTGCTGGACCTCGTACAACATCAAGTACCTTGGCTCTTACGCCAAAGCTCTCCAGCGTCGCTTCCAGTTTGCGTCTGGACTCCAATGAATCCGCCGTTTCGCCTGTTTTACCAAGTCCGCTTGGCTTCTGCAGGAGTGCCATCGACGGTAATACATATGGCTTCTCCGTTGGACGCTTCACTACATGGACAGTGCCCTCCAAAGAATCAGGGTCATCAGGCATAATAGCCGGACTTGTCGGAATAACTGCAGCAGACGACACGACTTCGAAATCATCCTCAGGTAAGTCTTCTTCCACCTCAGCCAGATCGTCTTGCGGCCCTAAATCAGTTAGAACATCGACTTCGTCGTCAAGACCCTTATCAGCATCGTAAGGTAGTTCCCATGCAGCTGTTGCAGTTGACTGTTCCTTTGGTTTCTCAGTCCGAGCCTCAATTTGCTCCAGTACATTCGCCTGCCAACCAAGCTCGTCGGCATCCTCGTCGTCTTGCCAAGGCATACGCCCTGCTTGACCTTTAGCATCCGCCCTGTGTCCATCATCCATTTGCCACTCGGTATCATGAGCATCCTCGTTTGTCTTGGGGACTTCATTAAACCAAGAGAAAATAGGAAATCTGCTTTTCTTCGCACGCGGGTTATGCACCGGCGCATAGTTCTCGTCATCATCGTCATCAAGGTCATCCAATGTAACGACATTGCCTTTAACCGAAGCCGCTTTTGCGCCTGTAGACGCCAGAGTTTGCCGCTTCGAGAACAACTTCATGCGCAGCAGCGACCAGAAACGACCGCCTCTGATACGGCCCGCTCGCAATAAATCTACGTACGATTTGCCAGTCATGAGCATAACTGAGATCGCAAACATGACGATCATAACGAACTTAGCGCCAAAATAGCCAAACAGCCAATAAAGAAGCGTATATTGAATCGCTCCCGCATACCCGCCGCTGACAGGATGAACGACACCTTCCGCTTGTGCCTGTTGTGCAGAGTTCATGAGTGACCCGCGGATATCGCTTCCAAGTTGCGTTAGTATGTAAGATGCTGACAGCCCGCCTGTCGGCTCTGTTTTCAAATCCATTACAGCTACCGAACTCCATAAGGTACAAGCAAGCACAACGAGTAGAAAGCCAGTCTTACGAGTCGACCAGCCGGTAGGCCAGGCGCGTTTCATCATGACGATTAGCCCGACATAAATGCCGACAAGCGGAAGGACAAAATAAAACTTACCCAGCAATAAACCAAATAATTTGGACAAGGAACGGCCAACCGTTGCTTCACCCGACAGCGCGATTACGGATACGGTTATGAGTAAAATACCATATACTTCATATTTAAGGCTCGTCCCAATTGAGCTCTTACGCTTCTTCTTTTTCTTAGCCAAAATGGTCACCTCTGGTAGTCATTATACCATAGGAGACCATAGGTTGTGCTACTATTATCCAGCAAGGGCGGGCTTTCTACGAGGATGCGTGCCCAAAAGCAATCAACGTTCCCGGCGATAGCTCCGGACGTAAATAGGCATCTAACGGCCCGTCCAGCAATCGAACGATACGGCCAACGCCAGGCGTAACCGATTCTATTTGCAGCTGTACATCTCCAATCTTGATGGACACATAAGGCCCCGGCTGATGGTTGATTCCGTCATAGACAAGCTCAAGTGGCATTGTTGAATAGATTGTCATTGTGTCAGCCCTCCTGCCCCGGCAGCTGTTGCTTGCTTACGCTGATCAATCAATAAATTCAGATCCCGCAGCGCTTGCCCAATTCCTCCTACCGCATCAATCAAACCATGCTTCACCGCATCCGAACCAATGACAGTCGTCCCGATATCCCGGGTCAATTCGCCTGTCTTGAACATTAATTCCTTGAATTTGGCTTCAGTTATGTTGGAATGGGATGTGACGAAACGAACGACCCGCTCTTGCATTTTGTCCAGATATTCGAACGTTTGCGGAACCCCAATAACGAGTCCGTTCAACCGGATCGGATGAATAGTCATCGTCGCGGATTCAGCGATAAACGATTTGTTTCCGGCAACAGCTATTGGCACCCCGATTGAATGGCCTCCACCAAGAACGAGGGTTACCGTTGGTTTGGTTAGCGAAGAGATCATTTCAGCAATCGCGAGTCCCGCTTCCACATCCCCGCCGACCGTATTAAGCACAATCATAATGCCTTCTATCTTGGAATTTTGTTCTGCTGCCACTAACTGTGGGATCAAGTGCTCGTACTTTGTCGTCTTGTTCTGCGGAGGCAATACGAGATGCCCCTCCACCTGCCCGATAATCGTCATGCAAAATATGTTGGACTCCGATTGCGGTGTTGCCGTCTGACCCAGTTGCTGAATCGTTTCCACGATCGGATTCGTGCTCGGTTTGCGATCAGGTGCCGGTGGCTCCGGCTGCTCCGATTTATATACTAGTTGATCTTCAAACATATGCCTTGTCCTCCTCAACATTCCACCTAGACTGCTTATGGTCGGCTCTGCATAGTATGGAATCTGCCTGTAGAATTATGCAATTTCGGGCAAAAAGAAACGGCCTCCGAATTGAGCATAATGCTCTTCGGAGACCGCTTCCTATTGCTTAAGACAATTTATACTTCCATGATGATTGGCAAAATCATTGGGCGACGGCGCGTTTGCTCATATAAGAAACGTCCGAGTGCATCTTTCACATTTGTTTTGAGCGATGCCCATTCATTGACTTTGTCGTTCATCAGCTTATGCAAGGTTGAAGTTACGATACGGTTCGCTTCTTCGAGCAGCCCTTCGGACTCGCGAACGTAAACAAAGCCGCGGGAGATGATGTCCGGACCGGACAAAATCGCGCCATCTTGCTTGCTCAGCGTTACTACGACAACCAGAATGCCGTCTTGGGACAGAAGCTTACGGTCGCGAAGTACGATATTACCTACATCGCCTACGCCGAGTCCATCAATCAGAACGTTACCTGCAGGCACTTTGCTGCCTTTACGGGCAACTCCGCCTTGGAACTCAACTGTATCACCGTTATCGATCACGAAAATATTCTCGCGCTCGATTCCGACAGCTTCACCAAGCAATGCATGCTGGCGAAGCATACGGTATTCACCGTGGATCGGAATGAAATATTTCGGTCTGATGAGGTTAAGCATCAGCTTCAATTCTTCTTGGCTGCCGTGACCGGAAACGTGAACGCCGGAAACAGACCCTGGTCCGTAAATAACGTTTGCTCCGAGACGGAACAGCTCGTCTACTGTACGGCCAACATAGCGCTCGTTACCCGGAATTGGAGTTGCTGCAATAATAACTGTATCGCCAGGCATAATATCAACCTTACGATGCGTCGAACGCGCCATGCGCGTAAGAGCGGACATTGGTTCGCCTTGGCTGCCTGTCGAAAGGACTGCAACGCGGTCAGCGGCCATTTTGTTGATTTCTTCAGGCTCGATAATCGTGCCTTCCGGAATATTCAAGTAGCCAAGCTCAGAGGCAACCGACACAACATTAACCATGCTGCGTCCAACAACAGCGATTTTACGCTTTGTTGCGATTGCAGCGTTCACAACTTGTTGTATACGGTGAACGTTGGATGCAAATGTTGCAA
The DNA here is from genome assembly GCF_059383735.1 of Paenibacillus sp. N22P23. Classification (NCBI taxonomy): domain Bacteria; kingdom Bacillati; phylum Bacillota; class Bacilli; order Caryophanales; family Paenibacillaceae; genus Paenibacillus; species Paenibacillus sp. N22P23. Next base: position 595,952 of record NZ_JBXENT010000001.1, on the reverse strand, counting down.
CAACGACACGTTGTGTTGCTTTACGGAAAATATCTTCAAGCTCAGCACCAATCATGCTCTCCGAAGGTGTGAATCCTGCACGCTCAGCATTCGTGCTGTCCGAAAGCAAGGCCAGAACGCCGCGCGCACCGATTCCCGCCATACGCTGCAAGTCTGCGTATTGATTATTTACGGGAGTATGATCAAATTTAAAGTCGCCCGTATGTACGACTGTTCCTTCCGGTGTATCTAAGCATACGCCAACTGAATCCGGAATACTGTGGTTCGTTCTGAAGAACGACGCTTTCATGGATCCCAGTTGAACTTCAGAATCAGCATTGATTAGGATGCGTTTTGTCTCGCCAAGCAAGCCCGCTTCCTTCAATTTGCCTTCAATAAGACCAAGTGTTAATTTCGTACCGTAAATCGGCACATTCAGGTGCTTCAATACATACGGCAAACCGCCAATATGATCCTCATGACCATGCGTAATCAAAATCCCTCTGACTTTATCGCGATTCTCTGTTAAATACGTAATGTCTGGGATAACAATATCAATTCCGAGCATATCTTCTTCCGGGAATTTAAGACCTGCATCTACGACTACGATATCATTTCCATATTGAATGACATACATGTTCTTCCCGATTTCACCGACGCCGCCTAGTGCGAAAATAAGCAGCTTATCCTGGATGTTTTTCTTAGACAAGTGTATCCGTACCTCCTAATAGTTTTACGAAACAAACCAGACCTCATCACTGCCGAAACGACAGAAACCGAAGCTAATCTGATCGAACTTATATAATAGTTGTCCAAATTGTATGGCTGGACGTTCCTCCCGCAGGAACGTGCTCATACAAGTAATAACTAGTGCTGTTCAACGCCACCCTAGGCGTTACACATTTTCAATATTTTGCCGCACACCGTCACTTGCTTTCATTATACATGATTGAAAATACGAAAAACAAGTAAAGGAGAAAATGTCCAGTCCAGAATGACCTTCTCTATGTACAAACAAAAAACCGATGCAAGCGCACCGGTTTGTGGCGACTGCGGAAAGAAGTACCACGAGCAGTGAATGCTATATTAGTTCAAAATGCTGCGCAGCGCAGCTAACTCCGACTCATTCGCATCAACCAGAGGCAAACGAACGCCGCCAACAGGCAACCCTTTCAGGTTCAGTGCCGCTTTCACAAGAACAGGGTTCGGAAGATCAAACAGCCCTCTGAAAATTGGCAGCGAAGCAGCATGCACTTTGTAGGCTTGCGCAACATCACCCTTCAGATAAGACTCGATGATTTCACGAATCTGCTTGCCAATGATATGGCTGGCCACACTGACAATACCGTGTGCCCCTACTGCAACCGCAGGCAGCGCACAGCTGTCATCTCCGCTGTATACACGGAAATCTGCTGGTGCTTGCGAAGCGATCATTGTCACTTGCTCAAGGGATGCACACTCTTTAGTAGCGACGATATTTGGAATTTGAGCAAGACGAAGCGTAGTCTCGGCAGTCATACTGACAATCGTACGTCCAGGAACGTTATAGACCATAATTGGCAGTTTAGTGCCTTCAGCAATAACTTTGAAATGTTGGAAAATCCCTTCTTGCGTGGGCTTGTTGTAATAAGGCACGACTAATAATGCACCATCAACTCCGCATTTCTCAGCCACTTGAGTCAAATGGATGGAATGTGCCGTTTCATTGCTTCCGGAGCCTGCAATAATTTTGCAGCGTCCACGAGCGTGCTCTACAGCATAAGTAAACAAAGCGATTTTCTCATCATCGGTGAGCGTCGGAGATTCACCGGTCGTCCCGGAAACGACGATGCTGTCGCTCTGCTGATCCTCGATTAAGTAGTCCATTAACCGCCCTGTCGTTTCCCAGTCAATCGATCCGTCCGCATGGAACGGGGTAACCATTGCCGTAATTATTCTTCCGAAATCCATATATGATTCCTCCTAAAAAAGGTCTGCGAAGCAAAACAGCGCTGTCCGTTGTCCTGCTCCGCAAAGCTTGACTTCGTAATCTGGTTTCGCATTTCGAATTGCATGATTGTAATGACTATTTACGATTCCTACTCATGTAATGAGAACTTAGTGTGCAAGGCTTGCAGTGCGCCGGCCATATATTTCTCACTGACCAGCACCCAGATTGTGGTGTTGGAATCTGCTGATTGTAGAATCGGAATGCCTTGCTCCGTCAGCGCTTCCACAATACGTGCCATGATGCCGGGAACACCGTTCATTCCACCGCCAATGACGGAGATTTTGGCACATCCGCTTACTGCTCGAGGTGCATATCCGATATCATGCAGAACCGAAACTGCTTTATCCGCATCATGATCAAATACGGTATACACCGCTCCACCAGGATTTACGTTAATAAAATCTACGCTGATTTGATGTCTAGCCATAGCTTGAAACACTTGCAGTTGTACGTCGGTGTGACCGTCCTGCGCCTGTACGGTAATCTGCGTAACGCCGCTGACATGAGCCACTCCTGTGACATGACGATCACGGACCGATGAAGCTTTTGCAGCGGCATCGAACGTGTCCGTCACAAGCGTTCCCTCCTCTTCTGAGAAGGTCGAACGTACACGAAGCGGAATTCGAGCTTGCTGAGCAATCTCTACCGCTCGTGGATGTATCACTTTCGCTCCTTGCCTTGCCATATTGCCGATCTCAGCATAGCTGATAACGGATAATGGCCGAGCATCCTTCACGATCCTAGGATCTGCGGTTAGAATGCCATTCACATCTGTATAAATATCGACTCGCTCTGCGCGGAGAGCAGCTCCTAAAGCAGTTGCCGAAGTATCGCTGCCACCTCTGCCGAGCGTCGTAATATCCCCTGCTTCTGTCACACCTTGAAATCCGGTAACGATTACAACTTGGCCATCCTCAAGTGCTTTGTGAATGGCTGCCGTCCGAATTTCAATAATGCGGGCACGCCCATATTGATTATCCGTTATTATTCCTGCACCTCCGCCGGTCAATGCGATCGCTGAGATCCCAGAGGCACGCAATAGACTGCACAATAAAGCGGCGGAGATGATTTCTCCGCAACCCTGCAGCATATCGCGTTCTTTAGCAGGCAATGAATCACCATGATTGCGAATAAGCGAGAGAAGCGTGTCCGTTGCATAGGGATCGCCTTTTCTCCCCATTGCAGAGACGACAACGACGAGTCCGTACTGTCGTTGCCGTTCCCGATCAATATGCCCGATTACTAATTGTCTAGCTTCGTCCGAGGACAATGATGTCCCGCCGAACTTCTGAACGAGGATGCGCATTACAAGCCTCCGTATCCGAACGAGAATAACGTCGCCGAATCGTTAGCTTCCTGAACAACCTGCCTCTAATCTAAAATGTCTATTCCTTCTCAATGGCGATGTATTCTGCGATTTGCACAGCATTCCATGCTGCACCTTTGAGCAGATTATCGGAAACAATCCACAGATTCAAACCGCGTGCATGGCCTAAATCACGGCGAAGTCGTCCAACGAACACTTCAGGTTTGCCAGCCGCTTCAGTAGCGAGTGGATAACGTTGACCTGCAGGATCGTCGACAAGTTCAATACCCGGAGCTTCGGCTAAGAGCGTCCTGACGTCTTCCAGTTCATAATCTTTTTTAAGCTCTACGTATACGGATTCCGAGTGGCCATAAACGACAGGAATACGAACACATGTCGCTGTTACGTCGATGGACTCATCATCCAAGATTTTCTTTGTTTCACGAACCATTTTCATTTCTTCAAGCGTATACCCATTGTCTTGGAACTTATCAATTTGCGGAATCGCGTTGAATGCGATCTGATGCTTCACCGGTAACGAGCCAACTGGCAGAATATCCGGATTCACGTCATTCCCATCCAAAACTTCACGAGTTTGACGCAGCATTTCGTCGATTGCACGGCTGCCTGCACCGGAAACGGCTTGATAAGTAGAGACAATAATACGAGAAATGCCGTAATTGTCTTGCAGTGGCTTCAATGCAGTAACCATCTGGATCGTCGAGCAATTCGGATTGGCAATGATCCCTTTGTGGTCATTTACCTTATCGATATTAACCTCAGGTACGACAAGCGGTGTATCCGGATCCATCCGATAAGCATTCGTATTGTCGATACATACAGCGCCATGCTCGACAGCGTGGGGGGCAAGTGCCTTTGTCACATCGCCGCCCGCACTGAACAAGGCGATTTCGATTCCTTTAAAACTGTCCGGTGTAGCTTCCTCCACCGTAATCTCTATTCCCTTGAACATGATCGTCGTACCTGCTGAACGAGCGGAAGACAACAATTTCAGCTCAGCAATTGGAAAATCCCTTTTCTCGAGCAAACCAATGATTTGTTCTCCTACTGCGCCTGTCGCTCCAACTACTGCGACGTTAAACAACTTCTGATTTGACATGCTGGTTGTTGTCTCCCCTCAAAAAAAGAACGTAAGTCAAGGATTTCTCCAAATACATCTAAATTCGTAAAATTGAGACTTTTCTACTTACAAATTAAGAACGTTCGATCAATAAAGGCTGCAGCTGTTTACCAAGTAAGGCGGCTTCACAAGCCTCCGGTACCAGCTCCATTTTGGCGACAAGCGAGTTGGGCTTCTGGATGGGATTATCCTGCCCGAACGGTACAAAATAAACGTTTTTACAAACTAAAAGTTTTGCAATGTTAGCGGCGTTTAAGCCGAGACCGTCATTCGTCGAGATTGCGAGAACAAGCGGACGTTGATTGCGCATTTGCGCTTTCGCAGCCATGAGAACAGGGCTATCAGTCATCGCATTGGCGAGTTTACTTGTCGTATTGCCCGTGCAAGGTGCAATAACAAGAACGTCGAGCAGTTTAGACGGCCCCAGGGGCTCAGCATCGACGATTGTCGAGATAATTTCATTGCCAGTGATCGACTTCAGCTGCCGCTGCCACTCTGCCGCAGTTCCAAACCTCGTATCCGTAGTAATCAGTGTTTGCGTCACGATCGGAACTACATTCGCTCCCTCATCAACAAACCGCTGAATGACCGGCATGACTTCTGCAAACGTACAGTGAGAACCGGAGAGCGCATAGCCCACCGTTTTGCCTTGCCATTTCATTGCTCATTCCCCCGTTGCCTGAAATCTTCCTCAATCAATCGACTTAGACAATCCGCAATGATACGTCCAGCGGTTTTGGGTGCGACGATTCCTGGTAGGCCGGGGGCGAGCAACGCTTTAATTCCGCGCTTCTCCGCAAAGCGGAAATCCGTCCCGCCGGGCTTCGAAGCGAGGTCAATTATGACCGCTCGCGATGGCAAATTTGCTATAATTTGCGCTGTGACTATCATAGTCGGAATTGTATTAAAAAGCAAGTCAATATTCCCTACAAACTGCTGTAATTGCTTGATATAGAAGGGTTCGAACCCCATCTCATACGCTCTTGCAAAATGCTCCTCGCGGCGCACGCCAACCTTCACTTTTGCCCCAAGTCCTTGCAATGTTCGTGCCAATGTAAATCCTGTTCTGCCGATACCGAGCACCATGCAGGATGAACCATGAATGGTGATATCTGTATTCTGAATCGCCATCATGACAGCCCCCTCCGCTGTCGGGATGGAATTATAAATGGCGACATCATCACGGTCGAACAGTTCGACAAGCCGGATTGCATATTTAGCGCATAAATCCCGCAAATATGGTTTTGCCATCCCCGTATATACGGTGCAATGCTTTGGTAATCGTGCCACGTATTCATCAGTCAACACTAATTCGCGGTCACTGAAAACAGCTATGATTTTGCCGTCATCGTCCGTTCCGACAGCCGGCAGCACAAGCGCATCCGCAGTCGCAAATAAATCCTCGCTGATCTCGGCGCGTACCGCTCCGTCCAGTGAGGAATGCAGCTGATCAAAGCCCGCAACCGTTACCGATGCATCGAGCTCGGTCAGCTTCCGGATGACCTCAAGCCCCCGAGCGTCACCGCCAAGAAGCAAGACCTGAACCCCTGTCAACATAAGGGTATCACTCCTTTCCTACTGTAACCGTTAGACGCGCAAGCATCGCGGCTCGGTTAGCAGTCCTACTGTAACCGTTAGACGCGCAAGCATCGCGGCTCGGTTAGCAGTCCTACTGTAACCGTTAGACACGTAAGCATCGCGGCTCGGTTAGCAGCACCTCTGTAACTGCCCCAGCGCCTTCCGTCAAGGCAACCCAAATGACAGTATGCGCACTTGGTTATAGACCATCTTATGCACCCGCCCAGAGCGGGGTGAAAATGAAATTCATGCGTCATAAAACACAAAAGAGCACCGAGGCTTCTGCCCCGGTGCTCTTCGCACAATTAATAAATAATTCCTACCTGTTTCAGGCTATACTCCCGTATGGCCAAATCCACCTGCACCGCGTACGGTATCCGGCAATTCATCCACCTCAGTAATCGCTACGTCAGGCACGATCTGAAACAGCATTTGCGCGATTCGCTCCCCGCGCTCAATCGTAAATGGCTGCTGTCCCAAATTGACGAGCAGCACCTTTACCTCGCCGCGGTAGTCAGCATCGATCGTCCCAGGCGAATTCAAGCACGTGATACCATGCTTATACGCAAGCCCGCTTCTAGGACGGATTTGAGCTTCCAATTCTGCGGGCATTGCCATCGAGAAACCCGTCGGGATGAGCTTGCGCTCTCCCGGGTTCAAGATGACAGGCTCGTTTACTGCTGCTTGAAGATCGAATCCCGCTGCAAGCTCTGACATCTTGCGCGGCAGCTCGATTTCTTCATTGCCAGGCAGTCGTTTAAAGAGTACTTGAAACAAGTGAATCCCTCCCGATTGACGCTGCTGCTTTATCGTTGCTGCCGACCATCGCCACAGCAAAAGGAACGGATAACATTTTTTTCGTTACATCTTGAATGTCCTTCATATCGACATCGTCAATACGCTTCAGCATTTCATCAAGCGTATAGTGGCGTCCGAGCATCAGCTCGTTTTTGCCAAGTCGGTTCATGCGGCTCGAAGTACTTTCAAGGCTAAGAATCAAACTTCCTTTAAGCTGCTCTTTACCACGGTGCAATTCTATATCTGTTAGACCTTTTACAGCCAAATCATGCATTTGCGCCATGGTAAGCTCCAACACTTCTTTGGTTTGTTTAGGCGCTGTCCCTGCATAAACGGTAAATAATCCGCTGTCAGCATAAGACGTATGGTAGGAATACACCGAATAAGCAAGACCGCGTTTCTCACGAATTTCTTGGAATAGTCTGGAGCTCATGCCCCCACCTACTGCGTTATTCAGCAAAATCATCGCATACAGCTGAGGGTCTGCAATGGAACAACCCGGGAATGAGATACAAATATGATTTTGTTCTGTTTTTTTCTTATGGAACAGGTACTGCCCGCTAAAAGTTGGTGTGGAAACGGCTGTTTCCGTACCGTTATTTTGGAATTCACCGAAATGCTTCTCCAGCAGCTCCAGCAGTGATTTCTCTTCAACGTTGCCAGCCACGCTAATGACGGTGTTATCAATGCGATATTGACTCTTCATGTAGCCACGCAGTGAATCGCCATTCATGGCACTTAGCCGCTCTTCAAGACCGAGAATGGAATAAGCAAGCGGGTGATCTCCGTAAGCAGCACGTGACGCTTCATCATGGACCTTATCGTCAGGCGTATCTTCATACATCGAAATTTCTTCGAGAATGACATTTTTCTCTTTTGCCAATTCCGCAGCATCCATTTGCGAATTGAAGAACATATCCGCTAACGCATCCACGGCAATTGGCAAATGCTGATCCAATACTTTGGCAAAATAACAGGTGTATTCTTTGGCTGTAAACGCATTTACATTACCGCCGATACCGTCGAACAAATCTGCGATATCCTTGGCACTGTGACGTTCCGTTCCTTTAAACAACATGTGCTCGATAAAATGGGAAATCCCATTGTTCTCAGGCGATTCATTTCGCGAGCCCGTCTTGACCCAGATCCCAAAGGCCACCGATCGGAATGTCGGTATGTATTCTACTACGACGCGTAAACCATTGCTAAGGGTATAGTTATTCAATTCGGTTCCTCCTACACGTTTTCTGCTGCTTATTTCTACATCTTCAACTAGCAGAAATACAATGACTTCACTATAACAAAATTATGGTCTTGCCTCAACTAACGAAGCTCTCTTGGAGGAGAGCGTCTCACTTACCGTACCGAGCATAAGCCCTTTCTGCTTGATGGCGGTAATGATACCTTGAAGAGCAGCGCTTGATGAATCCGTCGGATGCATCAGAATGAGCGATCCCGGCTCCACGCGGGTGCGCACCTTGCGAATGATCGAATAGGCAGGCGGATGCGTCCAGTCTACCGTATCGAGCGTCCATAGGACTGTTTTGAGCCCTTGCTCCGCTGCGACATCAACCGTCATTTGATTAAAATCACCTGAAGGCGGCGCAAACCAGTTGTTCGTGACATTCAAAGTTGATTTAAGAAGGGCTTCGGTCTTTGCAATTTGATTATATGCAGAACGCCGATCAAGTTGACTCATCTTAGGATGTGTATAGGCATGATTCGAGATTTCATGTCCTTCAGCTTGAATAAGTTTGGCCACATCGGTATTTTTCTTTAGCCATGACCCGTCAAAGAAGAAAGTCGCTTTTACATTTTCCTTTCTCAGCGTGTTCAGCATGGATGGAATGTACTCATTTCCCCAAGCGACATTGATCATTAGCGCTACCATGGGCTTATTTGGATTGCCTTTATAGATTGGAATCCGTCCGAGATCATCCAAACTGATTTTGGGCTCTACTTCTTTATATACAAACCGAATTGGCTCACTCTCGGGTGCATTCTCCATGAGTCGATACGTTTTGTCCACATCGATCTCCAACCCGTTATAACCCGGAATCGCTTTCCATACACGGTCCACTCTCGCGTCAACCGATGCAATACGCTTCTTCTCTGCCTCTAATCGAATCGTATCCATCAAGGTTGAGTTGATCCCAGAAAATGCGTATAGGGTGGCTACAGATGCTCCGCGGTTACCACCTTTAAGTGCCATCACGTATTCAGAGAGCGGACTATAAAGCCTTACAACCAATAACAGCGTGCACATGACTAGTGCCATAACAATTGCTTTCTTCAGCTTCATATGAGCTGTCCCACCCTTCTCCTTCATCATATTATGGCTCGGCCCACTTTATGAGAAGAAGCGAAGGACTACAATGCAACAAAAAAAGAGACAGATCTATAATCTGTCTCTACTTTATGTCTATTCGGGGTATACCTTAGGACTACTGCTGAGCAGGAACCTCTGGAGTAAGAACCGCTTTGCGGGACAAGTTAATGCGGCCTTGTTGGTCGATTTCCGTTACTTTAACTGTAATTTGATCGCCAATTTTCAAGACATCCTCAACCTTAGCAACGCGCTCTGTAGAAACTTGCGAAATATGAACCAAACCGTCTTTGTTTGGCAAAATTTCAACGAAGCAGCCGAATTTCTCGATCCGTTTCACTGTACCGAGGTATACCTCGCCTACGATGACTTCACGAACGATTCCTTCAATAATCTGTTTCGCACGCTCATTGGCTTCCGCGTTGGAAGACGCAATAAAGACTGTTCCATCTTGCTCGATATCGATTTTTACGCCGGTCTCATCAATGATTTTGTTGATGATTTTACCGCCGGAGCCGATAACATCACGGATTTTGTCCGGATGGATTTTCATAATGACGATTTTCGGTGCATATTGCGACAGGCTCGTACGAGGTGTTTGCATCACTTCATTCATTTTACCAAGAATGTGCAAACGACCTACACGTGCTTGCTCCAAGGATTGCGAAAGAATATCACGATCGATACCATCGATTTTGATGTCCATTTGAATCGCAGTCACGCCTGCAGCCGTACCCGCAACTTTGAAGTCCATATCGCCGAGGTGATCTTCCATCCCTTGAATATCTGAAAGGATCGAGAAATGGTCGCCGTCTTTGATCAGACCCATCGCGATACCAGCAACCGGTGCCTTAATCGGAACGCCTGCATCCATCATCGCAAGTGTGCTTGCGCAGATACTTGCTTGGCTCGTGGAGCCGTTCGATTCGAGCACCTCAGAAACAAGGCGAATCGTATATGGGAATTCAGTTTCATTCGGAATGACTTTGGACAACGCACGCTCACCGAGAGCACCGTGTCCGATTTCACGACGGCCCGGAGGACGCAGCGGTCTAGCTTCCCCTACGCTAAACGGAGGGAAGTTATAGTGATGCATGAAACGCTTCGTTTCAGTCAAATCAATACCGTCAAGAATTTGCACATCGCCAAGCGCGCCAAGCGTACAGATGCTTAGTGCTTGTGTTTGTCCACGTGTGAACAAGCCAGAACCGTGCGTACGCGGCAGCAATGCGACATCGCACTCGATTGGACGAATTTCGCTTAGAGCCCGTCCATCCGGACGAACCTTATCATGCGTGATCAAACGACGAACTTCTTCTTTCACGATATCGTAAAGGACTTCCTTCACATCGCCAAGCAGTTCAGGCGTTTCCGCATATTCCACTTCAAAGTGGGAAATCGTGTCCGCATTCACGACATCAATCGCTTCTTGACGGGCATGCTTCTCCACAATGCTTACCGCTTCATCCAGACGTGCTTTCGCATACGCGCGAACAGCCTCATTGACAGCAGCATCTACCTTTTTCAATTTCACTTCAACCTTCGGCTTACCTGCAAGACCTTGGAGTTCATCAATTGTTGCGACGATACGTTTAATCTCATCGTGACCAAACATGATCGCTTCAAGGATAACATCTTCCGGTACTTCGTTTGCTTCCGCTTCTACCATCATAATCGCATCTCTAGTACCTGAGACTACAACGTAGACATCGCTCTTCGTTTCCTGCTCAACCGTTGGGTTGATAATGAATTGACCATCGATACGGCCGACAATAACGCCGCCAATCGGTCCGTTGAACGGGATATCCGACAACGTCAAAGCCGCTGACGTACCGATCATCGCTGCGATTTCCGGTGTGCAGTCTTGATCAACGCTCATCACGATATTAGCAATTTGAACTTCATTACGGAAGCCATCCGGGAATAGCGGACGAATCGGACGATCTGTCAAACGGCTCGCCAAAATTGCTTTCTCGCTTGGACGTCCCTCACGTTTGATAAAGCCGCCCGGAATTTTACCTACTGCATATAGACGTTCTTCATAGTTGACTGTCAGTGGGAAAAAGTCTAGATTCTTCGGTTCGCTAGACGATACGACTGTACATAATACTACAGTTTCACCGTATTTCACGGTTACTGCTGCGTTTGCTTGTTTAGCCAGACGACCCGTCTCAAGAATGAACGGTCGGCCGCCAAGCGTTGTTTCTACACGATGCAGCATATTATTCCTCCTTAACCGCAAGCCGCTACATTCCACCCGGAATGCTCGGCTGTCAGGTTTCATTAATTTCCAAACGCGTACTTACATACCAAAAACTGCTGAAAAAGTACCTATAAGAAAAGCTCCTAATGGAGCTGCTCAAAAACATTATGTATGGTTCATTTACAAAAAGCAACCCAGTGCAGCTGAGCCTGGAATCCCAGGCGGCTTAACAACCAGGTTGCTTTTATCCCCGCATCTATTATCGGCGAAGGCCGAGTTTTTCGATCAATGCGCTGTAACGTTTTACGTCTTTGTTTTTCAAGTAAGCCAACAGTTTACGACGTTGACCAACCATCTTAAGCAGACCGCGACGCGAGTGATGATCTTTCTTGTGCGTCCGAAGATGATCTGTCAAGTTGACGATGTTTTGCGTCAGGATAGCGATTTGAACTTCCGGAGAACCGGTATCGTTCGCGTGGGTTTTGTGTTCGTCGATCAATTGGTGTTTACGCTCTTGTGTAAGTGCCATCCATGTTCACCTCCTTCTATCATAATCGCCGTTAGCCTCGCCGTCGCCCGGTGAAAAACGAACTGGCCAAGCTAAGGTTCTGTTAAGCTGCGCGTAGTGAGAACAGAATATGATTACGCAACGAAATAGAGTATACCACATCTGCCTATAAGAAGTAAATGCCGAGCTTAATTCTTATTGTAAGCAGCCAGAACAGAACTCGCCTGTTCGGCATCTGATTTGATCTGAGCGATCAATTCATCAATGGAGCCAAATTTCTTCTCACTTCGCAAGAAAGAGATAAATTGCACCGAGATGGATTTATCATACAGATCACCGCTGAAATCGAGCAGATGCGCCTCCATAACAGGTTCCGGCAATTTCTCATGGAAAGTCGGCTTCACGCCAATGTTGAGAACAGCCGGCAATCGCTTCTCGTCAACCTGAACCATTACAGCATAAACGCCTTGTCTTGGAATAACGTAGGCTGCTTCTTGCTTAATGTTCGCTGTCGGAAAACCAATCGTCCGTCCTCTGCCTTCTCCATGTATTACAACACCTCGTACTTGGTACGGTTCACCGAGAAGCTGCTCTGCTGCTTCGGGCCGCCCTTCAGAAAGTGCTTCACGAATCAGCGTGCTGCTTACTTTATCCCCATCCTGCATGAACGGATCCACGATTTCCACCTCGATATCAGGCTCACCAAGTGCCCATAATGTTTCTGGCTTACCTGCACCCTTGGCTCCAAAAGTAAAATCAAAGCCCACCGTCGCTTTCTTCACTTGAAGCGGTCGCAGCACGTACTCGACAAAATCAGCCGGCGTAACGCTGGCGAAGTTCAAATCGAAGTTCACGATATATACGACCTGAGCACCCAATTTGCGAAAGCGATCTACCTTCTCATCAAGGGGAGTTAAACTGGTTGTATATTGGCCGCTCTGACCAAGCACTTCCTTCGGGTGTGGATGAAAGGTCATAATCGCCCCCTGCAGACCTTCTGCACGGGCAGATTCCATCGCATGCCGAATCACGTTCTGATGGCCGCGATGTACGCCGTCAAAATGACCGATTGCCAGCGTTTTCGGTTTCGCGGTAAGCGCTGCTTGAGACGAGACAATCGGATATTGTAAAGAGATGATTTCCACTGCAGTCACACCTGCTTTATGTTCTTCACTAATCTGCTGTTTTGGTAAATACCTTAACAGCTTTAAGCGTTGCTGTTTCTTCATCCGGAGTAAACAATCCGACGAATGAGCCATCTACACCATAGAGGCGAATGATGGAATCCGTACGATAGTCTCCATGATCAAACATAGCGTTCAAGTAGATCCGCTTGCCTTGGAATGCACGCTGCACATTCTCCATACTAACTGTAGCACGGGGAAAATGATCAATCGCTTCATCAGCTGGCGTCAGCTTCTCTTCAAGTTCGCCGGCAGCTTGGAGCTTCGCAATTTGTTCAAGCGTGAAGCAATGCTCCTTTGTAAATCCTCCGGACATGGTTCGAATTAACTCTGCCATGACAGCAGGTAGGCCAAGGGCTTGTCCAATATCTACACATAGCGTGCGAATATAAGTGCCTTTGGAGCAGGAAACGGAGAATCGAATCGTCGGATGCGGCTGATCCAGCTTCATATCCAGCAAATCCAGGGCATAGATCGTTACCGGTCTGGATTTCCGTTCAATGACTTGACCTTCGCGCGCTAATTCGTATAACCGTTTACCGTCAACGCGAACGGCTGAATACATCGGAGGCACCTGCTCGATCTCGCCAATGAATGAAGACAAGACGCGGCGAATATCCCCTTCAGTCAACGTTACCGCAGGCAAATCTTCGAGCACAGTTCCGGTTAAATCTTCCGTATCTGTCGCAATGCCGAATTGCATCACCGCTTCATAACATTTAGGCCGTTCCTGCACATATTCCACTACGCGCGTCGCCCGACCGATACAAAGCGGCAGCACACCGGTTACGGCAGGATCAAGCGTACCGGTATGACCGATTCGTTTGACTTTTACAATGCCTCTGACTTTCGCGACCACGTCATGCGAGGTCCAGCCAGCCGGCTTCCAGACTGCCAAAATGCCATCCATCATAGGTTAAGCGCCTCTCCTGCTGCTTGCACGACTTTACTGATTGCTTCTTGCAACCCTAGCTCCATTCGAAAGCCTGCTGCTCGGACATGTCCGCCGCCGCCAAACGTTTGCGCAATTGCTGCTACATCTGCTTTACCGGAGGAACGCATGCTAACTTTCACATCGCCATTCTCGGTTTCTTTGAACAAGATGCCCACGTCAACGCCTTCCACATTTACTGCGTAGTTGACTAGACCTTCGAGGTCATCACCAACTGCACCGGTTTCTGCCATATCGGAGAAAGCAACATACAACCATGCAATCCGGTTATCTTCCGAGAACGTTAACCGATTAAGTCCACGCTGCAAAAGAAGTAACTGAGGTTTAGTCATTTGCTCCAGCAAATGATTGGCAATCCAATGTCCTTCAACTTCTTCAGCGAGCATGCGCGATGCAACCTGCATGACTCTAGGAGTAGTGTTGGAGTAACGGAATCCACCAGTATCGGTTAGAAGACCTGTATAAATGGCGGTAGCAACTTCACGATCAAGTGAAATGGCCCCATACTCGATAAGATCATATAAAATTTCGACCGTTGCAGCCGCATCGATTCGGATCAGGTTAGCTGTGCCGAAAGCATCATTCGTAGGATGATGATCGATATTAAGCAATTGAGCTGATTCGGCAAACCTTTCATTCACCTGCCCGATTCGGCGGAAGTCCGCGCAATCAACTGCAATGATGCGGTCGAATGTTTCTTCCAATGGCTGCTTGCTATAATGAATGATCGATGCAGATGATTCCAAAAATTGAAGCCGAATCGGCACTGCACCTTCGTTTATTAGGACAGCTTGCTTGCCCAATTGGCGAAGAATCCAGCCGACAACTACTGTCGAGCTGATTGCATCTCCGTCCGGCTGAACATGCGAGACGACAAGAAACCGATTGCCGTCTCGTATGAAGTCAAGCGCCGCTTGCAGCTGTTCTTTATAAGCGGCCGAGAAAACCGCAGCTTTCGCCGCGGTCATTCGCCGCTCCGGCCATTAATCGTATGCAGTAACGCTTCGATCTTGCTGCCGTACTCGATGCTGCTGTCGAATTTAAACAGCAACTCCGGTGTATGGCGGAATCGAATTCGTTTCCCGAGCTCAGAGCGAATGAAACCTGTGCCACGTGCAAGAGCTTTAAGCGTTTCTTCCTTCTGCTCTTCACTTCCAAGCACGCTTAAATACACGCGTGCTTGCGACAAGTCATTCGTAAGATCAACACCGGTAACCGTAATGAAACCGATACGCGGATCTTTGAGCTCCGTCTGAATGATTTGGCTCAATTCTTTCTTAATTTGTTCACCTACACGTCCTACACGGACTTTAGCCATAGGTTAATCACCTCTCTACACTTTCCAGAACGTAAGCCTCGATAATGTCTCCCTCTTTAAGGTCGTTCATCTTATCGAGCGTTATGCCGCACTCGTACCCTTGCGCCACTTCTTTTGCATCGTCCTTGAACCGTTTAAGCGATTCGATTTCCGTTTCCAAGACCACAATACCGGCACGAATTAAGCGAGCTTTCGCGCTGCGTGTAATTTTTCCGGAAGTAACCATACAGCCCGCAATAACGCCGACTTTGGTAACTTTGAAAATATTACGCACTTCAGCCTGACCCATAATAACTTCTTTGAAGATTGGATCAAGCATCCCTTTCATAGCATGCTCAATTTCGTCAATCACGTTATAGATGATGCTGTGCAAACGAATATCGACTTTCTCCTGCTCTGCTGTTGCAAGCGCCTGCGGCTCTGGACGAACGTTAAAGCCGATGACGATTGCGCTTGATGCTGCTGCAAGGTTGATATCGGATTCTGTAATCGCGCCGGCACCGCTATGGATGATCTTAACGCGTACGCCTTCGATGTCGATTTTGGCAAGAGATCCTTTAAGGGCCTCGGAGGAGCCTTGAACGTCAGCTTTGATGATAACGTTCAGATCTTTTATCTCGCCTTCTTTAATATGATTGTACAAATCTTCGAGCGTTACTCGTGTATTTGCACCAAGTTCGGATTGACGATGCTTAATTGCACGACGATCTGCAATTGCACGCGCTTTACGCTCGTCTTCGAACACGAGGAACGGATCGCCCGCTTGCGGCACTTCCGTCAGACCTGTGATCTCGATTGGCGTACTAGGTCCCGCTTCTTTGAGACGGCGGCCCTTATCATTAACCATCGCACGAACACGGCCGAAGCAGTTGCCCGCAACGAATGCGTCACCGATCTTAAGCGTACCGTGCTGAACGAGAACGCGAGCAACCGGACCTTTACCTTTGTCAAGTTCAGCCTCGATCACCGTACCGCGTGCACGTTTGTTCGGGTTCGCTTGGTAGTCGTTCACTTCGGCAACCAGCAGAATCATCTCAAGGAGTTCCTCAAGATTAGTGCGCTGCTTAGCGGACACGTTTACGAAGATCGTATCGCCGCCCCACTCTTCCGGAACGAGTGCATATTCAGTCATGCTTTGTTTGATTTTATCAACATCTGCGCCTGGTTTATCGATTTTGTTTACGGCAACGATAATTGGAACGCCTGCTGCTTTAGCATGGTTGATCGCTTCAATAGTTTGAGGCATAACACCGTCATCAGCTGCCACAACGATGATTGTAATATCCGTTACTTGAGCACCACGAGCACGCATAAGCGTAAACGCTTCGTGACCCGGTGTATCAAGGAACGTAATTTTCTTATTGTTGATTTCAACTTGGTAAGCACCGATATGCTGCGTGATACCGCCTGCTTCACCGCTGGTTACGCTAGTGTGTCTGATGGCATCAAGAAGCGTTGTTTTACCATGATCGACGTGACCCATGATCGTTACAACCGGTGGACGAGCTTCAAGTGTACCCTCTTCGTCCTTCTCTTCCAGTGTTTCGAATGCATCTTCCTCAACAGGGATCTTCACTTCAACCTCAACGCCATATTCAGTCGATATTAGTTGAACGGTATCCAAATCAACTTCTTGGTTAATGGTAGCCATTACACCAAGCGTGATGAGCTTCTTGATAACTTCAGAGGCATCCTTATGAAGCAATTTAGCAAATTCGCCAACCGTTACTGTACCGCGTACAATAATTTTCTTCGGCGTATTGTCGATTTTCTCTTTGCGTTCTTGCTGTTGTCCTTTACCGCGGTTGTTCTTACCGCCGCGATTGTTTTTGAAGTTACCCGAACGGGAATCTTCAAAACGTTTATTCGCACCGAAGTTGCTGTTCGCTGCCTTCGGATTGTTTCTTTTCTTTGCATGATCATCGGAAGTCGTGCTGCGCGACTCGAATGTACGAGCTGGTGCGCTGCTGCGATTCGGTTGTTGACTCGATTGATCTGGACGCGGAGTCGAAGGACGGAATCCGCCACCTTGGCCGCCGCCGGTATTCGAACCTTGACCTGCAGGACGGTTGCCTTGATAACCGCCGCCACCGCCGCCTTGACCTGCAGGACGGTTGCCTTGATAACCGCCGCCTTGACCTTGCGGACGTTGACCTTGGCCACCTTGCGAGGAGCCTTGGCCTTGCGGACGTTGACCTTGGCCACCTTGAGAGGAACCTTGACCTTGAGGACGATTACCTTGATAGCCGGTGCCTTGACCCTGTGGACGGTTGCCTTGATACCCGCCGCCTTGGCCTTGTGGACGCTGACCTTGACCACCTTGACCACTTTGGCCTTGTGGACGGTTGCCTTGGTAGCCGCCTTGACCTTGCGGACGGTTGCCTTGATAGCCGCCTTGACCTTGCGGACGCGGATTGGAGCTCGAGCTGCCTTGCGGTTGGCCTGTTGTAGGCTGTTGAGTGGAGGTCGTCGGTGTCGTGCCCGCTGTTACGCTTGTTGCCGGTGTTGGTGTACTTGCCGGCTGTGGTGCTGCGTTCGCAGTCGGAGCTGCATTCGTGCTAGGTGCTTGCGTATTTGTTGTATTCATATTCCCCTGCTGTTCCTGAGTATTTTTGTTGACCTGTCCATGTCCTTGCGCTGGAGCATTCGTGCTTGATTGAGCCTTGCGATCAGGCTGACCTTGCGGTTGCTGGCGATTAGACGATTGAGCTGCTGCAGAGACGGTCGCGCTCTCCTGGGCGCGTTTCGCTGCTGCATTCGCTTTAATATCGCGGAAGAAACCTTCCACCTTCGAAACCATTTCATTTTCCATGACGCTCATATGATTGTTAACGGGAAGATTGAGTCGCTTTAGGATCGTAATGATTTCCTTGCTGCTCATATTTAAGGATTTCGCGTATTCATAAACGCGCGTTTTATCTTTGTCTTGTTGTTTAGTCAATATACTCCACCTCCGTAGGTTCAATTAAGCTCTGTGCAATGCTTTTAGAAAAGCCTGAGTCGGTTACACCAAGGAGAACCCTCTCTGACTTGCCGATTGCTTCCCCAAGCGTAATTCGGTCGAATGCTTCTACGAGTTTAACATTGTAGGAGGCACATTTGTCCCGAAACTTCTTCTTCGTATTATCTGATGCATCACCGGCAACTATGACAAGTTTCGCTTTTCCCTGCTGGATTGCTTTCAATACGATTTCGTCCCCGGTAACAAGCTTACCGGCCCGCATCGCCATGCCAAGCGTGTTAAGCGATTTATGCTTCGTCTTCGTCATCGATCTCATCCTTATTCGCGTTAAACGTGTCCTCGACAGCGATAAAATCTTGCTCGAGCTGGTCATATATTTCGATGCCAACCGTTTGTTTCAAAGCCCGATCAAGTGCTCTGCTCTTCTTGGCTAGCTTAAAGCAAGCAACTTTCCCGCAAAGATAAGCACCGCGACCTGCTTTTTTCCCCGTCAAATCGATCAGAACCGATTCATCAGGCGTACGAACGACGCGAATTAGCTCTTTCTTTGCCATCATCTGCTGGCAAGCTACACATTTACGCAGTGGAATTTTTCTTGGTCTCACCGTTCATCCCCCCTGAACATCAGCCCTTAGTCGATGGAGACGGAATCCTGATGCATTGTGCTCATCGGCGACTTTGGACGACCAAATTCTTGCTCCGCCTGCGTTTCGCTCTTAATATCGATCTTCCAACCCGTCAGCTTCGCAGCCAAACGAGCATTCTGACCTTTAATACCAATTGCCAGCGAGAGCTGGTAATCAGGTACAATAACGCGTGCCATCTTCTCTTGCTCGTATACGATTACCTCGATGACTTTAGAAGGGCTAAGCGCATTTGCAACATATTCTTCAACGCTCTCGGACCAGCGGACAATGTCAATCTTCTCGCCTTTGAGTTCCGTAACGATGGTTTGCACACGCATCCCTTTCTGACCTACGCACGATCCAACCGGATCAACTTCGGCATTACGGGAGTAAACTGCGATTTTGGAACGGAAGCCCGCTTCTCGTGCGACTGAACGAATTTCGACTACGCCATCATAAATCTCAGGCACTTCGAGTTCGAATAGACGCTTTAACAAGCCCGGGTGCGTACGGGAAAGGAAAATTTGCGGTCCCTTCGTCGTGTTCTCCACTTTCGTGATGAACGATTTCACACGGTCTCCATGTTTGAATTTGTCCGTTGGCATTAATTCTGTCAGCGGCAGCACCGCTTCTACTTTGCCAAGGTCGATAAACAGGTTGCGCACATCTTGACGCTGCACGATACCATTCACAATGTCTTCCTCTTTATCAATGAAGGCATTGTAAATGAGGCCGCGTTCTGCTTCTCGGATACGTTGCGTAACGACTTGCTTTGCAGTTTGAGCCGCAATCCGGCCAAAATCACGAGGCGTCACTTCGATTTCCGCGATATCGTCAAGCTGATAATGCGGGTTGATCTCACGGGAAGCTTCAACCGAGATTTCGAGTCGAGGATCCAGCACATCCTCCACAACGGCTTTGCGTGCATACACTTTAATGACTCCGGTAAACCGGTTAATATCAACACGTACATTTTGGGCGGTATTAAAATTGCGTTTGTAGCTCGATATCAGGGCTGCTTCAATGGCTTCCAGCAAAATATCCTTGCTGATCCCCTTCTCTCTTTCGATTTCCGTCAGTGCTTCAATAAATTCCATGCTCATTGGAAATGAGTTCCCCCTTTCAACTGGTTCCCTAACGTTATAATCATGCCGCTGCCTTCTCCTTAGAAAACAATGGCTAAACGGGCACTTGCAACTTTCGCATACGGTATGGTGTGTTTCTTCTTACCGATTTCAATGACGATCTCTTCCCCATCAAAAGAAAGAAGCTTGCCTTCGAATTCTTTCAAGCCGCCAATTGGCTCATAGGTCGTTGCAAACACATGCTTGCCGACCGATTTCTTAACATCTTCGGGCTTCTTAAGCGGACGTTCCGCACCCGGAGAGGATACTTCAAGAAAATAAGCGTCAGATACCGGATCATTCTCATCCAGCTTCTCGCTTAAATATTCGCTAATCCGGCCGCATTCATCGATATCGATGTTACCTTCTTTGTCCACGTAGACACGAAGGAACCAGTTGCTTCCTTCTTTGACATACTCTACGTCAACGAGTTCAAATCCATTTTCATCGAGGAAAGGTCGAACCATTTCTTCGACAGCGGTTTTGATTGTGGATGTGCTCAAAAACAATGTACCTCCCACTGCAGCGGTGCGCCACAACATAGGCGGCGTACGGTCAGTTTAATTTTTCAGCTGAAATGCACCTGTTGCAGAACCTGCTTATGTCTCATCGTATATGTAAAAAGGTGCAGACAAAACGTAAAGAGTGGGTTTCCCCACTCTTCTGCGAAAAGGTCGTATCATCAGCATTACCAGAAAGATTATAACATAACCATGATGTGGTGACAATACGGCGCTGGAGGGTTCGCTCATGGTGAGTCGCTGCATTCGGGGTGCGCCAGCGGCCGCTGTTGAACTCGGGATGCTCGATTAGACGGCTTCGCGGTGGCATCCCGAGTTCAAAGGCGGCACGTAAACTCTTCGGCTGCACCCCGAACTCCACTCCTTCCCCTCGCTTACCAGCGCTTAAGGGCAGAGCCGAAGTTGCCGATGTCCTCCGGCAACTTCGGTGAACCCATCCACCTTTAACTACCATAAACCCCAGAAGAAAAACTTTAAAAAAAGTCGCCCCCTTCGGGGACTTGTCCACCTGCGGTGAACTTTAAGAGCTTAACCCATTGAGCAGTCGCCCCCTTCGGGGGACTTGTCCACCTACAGTGAACTTTATCCTAGAACAATGACAACTGGTTCGATTCCGGCAAACCGCGGAAGCAGCCCATTGTCGTCAGCACCTCGACAATGGTTTTGGTTGCTTTTGATTTCTGCTGGAAGTCTTCAATAGACAAGAACTCGCCGAAATCACGTGCTCCCGCAATGTTCTTCGCAGCGTTTTCGCCGATCCCGCTGATTGCGCCGAATGGTGGGATGATCGAGTTTCCGTCAATGATGAATCGCGTAGCTTCTGAACGATAGAGGTCAACCGGCTTAAAAGAGAAGCCGCGAGCAGTCATCTCCAGCGCCATCTCAAGCAAGGAGACGCTGTTCTTCTCTTTCGGCGTTGCATTGAAGCCTTTTTGTTCGATTTCGACCAGCTTCTTCGAGATGGCATCATATCCCTTGCAAAGCAGCTCCAAGTCAAAGTCCTCAGCACGAATGGAGAAGTAAGTCGCATAATACGCAATAGGATGATACAGCTTGAAGTACGCTGTCCGTACAGCCGAGATAACATAAGCAGCCGCATGGGCTTTCGGGAACATGTACTCGATTTTAAGACAGGAATCAATGTACCATTGCGGTACTTTACAGCGTTTCATTTCCTCGATCCACTCTGCAGTCAGACCTTTACCTTTACGAACGCTCTCGGTAATTTTGAAGGCAAGTCCTGCATCCATACCTGCTTTATAAATTAAGAAGAGCATAATATCGTCACGACAACCGATAACGGTTTTGATCGTACAAGTACGGTTCTTAATCAGCTCTTGCGCATTGCCCAGCCATACCCCGGTTCCATGAGACAACCCCGAAATTTGCAGCAAATCGGCAAAGGTCGCCGGTTTCGTCTCTTCAAGCATTTGACGTACGAACTTGGTTCCCATCTCCGGCACGCCGTAGGTCGCAACTGAGGAACGGATTTTATCCGGTGTGACGCCAAGGGCATCCGTAGAACTGAACATACTCATGACTTTCTGATCATTCATCGGAATGGTTGTTGGATCGATACCGGTAAGATCCTGCAGCATGCGCATCATAGTCGGATCATCGTGCCCCAGTATATCGAGCTTCAAGAGGTTATCCTCAAAGGCATGATAGTCAAAATGGGTCGTTTTCCACTCGGCATTCTGATCATCGGCCGGATACTGCACAGGTGTTACATCCTCAACCTCAATGTAATCCGGTACAACGACGATACCGCCTGGATGCTGGCCCGTGCTTCGTTTCACACCGGTACAGCCGCTCGCGAGCCTTGCAAGCTCTGCGCCGCGCCACTTTTTCCCGTGATCTTCTTCATATTTCTTCGTATACCCGTAAGCAGTTTTCTCCGCAACCGTACCGATTGTACCTGCACGGAATACATTTTCCGCTCCGAACATCGTTTTCGTGAAGTTATGAGCTACCGCTTGATATTCACCGGAGAAGTTCAAATCGATATCGGGAACTTTATCCCCTTTAAAACCAAGGAAGGTCTCGAACGGAATATCCTGCCCTTCACCTTTAAGCGGCTTACCACAGTTCGGACAAGTCTTATCAGGTAAATCGAATCCGCTTGGATAGCTTCCGTCAAGGAACCATTCACTAAACTTACATGCTTCATTTAAGCAAGTGTAATGCGCAGGCAATGGATTAACTTCAGAGATCCCGAGGAACGTTGCTACGATGGACGAACCTACCGAACCCCGTGATCCGACCAGGTACCCATCTTCATTAGACTTCTTCACAAGCTTCGCAGATATGAGATAGTTGGCCGCGAAACCGGCTTTCGTTATCGGAACAAGCTCTCTCTCAAGACGCTGTACGACGACATCTGGCAAAGGCTCACCGTATAGATGACGTGCAGTGTCATAACACGTATTGCGCATTTCATCATCGGCGCCTTCAATAATAGGAACGAATAATTTCGGTGGAAACATATCAAAAGGTTCAAATCGATCAGCAAGCTCTGTAGTATTCTTGACTACAACCTCATACGCGCGTGCTTCACCGAGAAAAGCGAACTCCTCCAGCATTTCTTTCGTCGTGCGGAAGTGAGCATCCGGCTTGCGGATATCTTTTAGCGGACTAAAGCCTGTAATACCATGGATCGTAATATCACGGAACAACTTGTCACGCTGCAGCAAGTAATGCACATTGCCTGTTGCGATGACCGGTTTACCGAGCTTATCGCCAATCTCGCATACGCGGCGAATCGCCTGCTCAATCTCAGCACGGCTTGCGACAAAACCTTTCTCAACAAGATGCATATAGAAGTCGATCGGTTGAATCTCCAGCACATCGTAATAATGCGCGACTTCCTCCGCTTCTTCCACCGATTTATTCATTACCGCTTCGAAGAACTCGCCTTTCTCGCAACCCGAGATGACTAGCAAGCCTTCACGAAATTCGGTCAGTTTACTCTTAGGAATAGTGGCGACGCGTTTAAAATGTTCCGTATGCGATTTGGAAATCAGCTTGAACAAATTTTTCTTGCCCGCACCATTGAGCGCGTAAATACAGCAATGGAACGGACGCATGTTCGATAAGTCAAGTCCAACGTAGTCATTCAGCATTTGTAAACCGGTTATGTTGCGAGCAGCTGCATCATTAATGAGTCCAAATAGAACGCCGCCGAGTGCAATGGAGTCGTCAATCGCACGGTGATGATTTTCGAGACTGATTTTATATTTATCCGAAAGGGTATTTAGACGGTGATTCTTCATCGTCGGATGCAGGAATCGCGCAAATTCAAGTGTATCTAGAACGGGATTCTTCACTTCCGGAAGACCATGAAGCTTACAAGCAGCTTGAAGGAACCCCATATCAAATCGAGCGTTATGGGCAACAAGCACCGCATCGCCAATAAATTCAATAAACTCGTGGATTTTCGGACCGAGCTCCGGTGCGTCTTCGACCATTTCGTTC
This sequence comes from Paenibacillus sp. N22P23, assembly GCF_059383735.1. Classification (NCBI taxonomy): domain Bacteria; kingdom Bacillati; phylum Bacillota; class Bacilli; order Caryophanales; family Paenibacillaceae; genus Paenibacillus; species Paenibacillus sp. N22P23. The sequence goes on along the minus strand of NZ_JBXENT010000001.1, from coordinate 571,962 downwards.
GTAATATTCGTTAACTGTTGAATGTGATAAGGAACGTTCTCATGCGGGTTAATAAACGTTGAGAAACGGTCAATTTCTTTGCCTTCATGCATTTTCACGCCGGCTAGCTCGATAATTTTGTTGTTCACAACCGATAGTCCCGTCGTCTCCACGTCAAATACAACGTAAACTGCCGATTGCATCGCTTCTTCGCGCGCATTCAAAACCATCGGAATAGCGTCATTGACTACGTTCGCCTCTAAGCCAAACAACACTTTAATGCCATGTTTCTTAGCCGCTTTGGCCGCTTCAGGATAACACTGCACATTGCCATGGTCCGTGATCGCTATTGCTTTATGGCCCCATTTGGCAGCCTGCTTAATGTAGGCATCAACCGGAGCAACAGCATCCATGGTGCTCATCGTCGTATGCAAATGGAATTCGACGCGCTTCTCTTCGGCATCATCTTTCGTTTCCTTAGGCGCTATAACTTCATGCAAATCAGAAGGCATCATAACTAACTCAGGCTCCATCATGAAACGATCGTACTCGACGCGTCCACGTGCCTTAATCCATTTGCCGTTAGCTAACTGCTTCAGTACTTTGACATCATCTTTCGTCTTGGCAAACATCTTCATTGCAATCGAATCAGAGAAATCAGTTACATTGAACGTAAATAATGTGCTGCCATTGCGGAGCTCCTTCTCATCGAGTCCGAATACCGCACCTTGTACAGTGACCTTCTTCTCTTCTTCAATGATATTCATAATCGGCACTGGTGCGTCTCGAATGTCGTAACCAACGACAAGGCGAACTTCACCTTCGTCAACAACCGGCTCTTCGGAAGGAGTGAAAGTCATCATCGCTTCAATAACTTCGCGCTCTTCCTGATCCCGCTTTTGTGCGAACTGTTCATAAACCTCTTGATTAGATTCACCGACGATCATCTTCACCCGGCAAGTTGTAGCAAATTGCTGCTTGAAGAAATCGGTTGCAAGTTCATCAATCTTCTTCTTCTTGGCTAGCTCCAGGCCCATCTCATCCATCAAATGAAGCGTAATCAGGTCGCCCTCAGCAATCATTTTCGATTTACTGATCCAGCCGTTAACGGAAGGGTTGTTCTTCTGCAGCCATTCTACGAAAGCTGGCCAGTATTCTTGAATCAGCTCATCCTTCGGTACATCGCTGCCATACTGAAACTGAAACGAGATTTGGGCAATATGGGCATACTTCGCAACGACTGCACGACAAAAAACACCAAAAGCCGGTAAAGGAACCACAGTCGTTTTGGCTATGCAAAACGTCCATTCCCGGTTACTCCGGCTTACGATTACTTTCTCTATATATCCATCTGCAAAATGCTCATCGACCAATTGTTGCGGCAGTTCCGCCTGCTTTAAGAGCAGCTCGAACCGCTGACGCTTTCCCCCGGTTTGGTTCATTTTGTCCTCCCCCAAGACGAAACGGCTGTCGCCGCCTTTCAGCGAATACAGCCGTTTATTCCTTTTTTACTCTTGTTGCTATTAATAAGCTCTGGCGAATACGACGGAATGCTCGGATTTCTCTCCACAAACGAGACAAACTGTTTTGTGCTCTGCAGGCTCAAACGGAATATTACGGCTCGTTGCACCCGTTTCTTCCTTCACTTGACGCTCACATGCATCTGATCCACACCATCCGGCAAGCGCGAAGCCGCGCTGTTCTTCGAAAAGTGCCTTCATCTCATCAAGCGTCTCTACAGAGTAGGTATGTTCCGTACGGAATTGTTTTGCACGCTCAAGCATATCATTATGAGTCTCAATCAGCATACCCTCAATTTCTTCCTTCAAATTGCTTTGCAGGACAATCCGCTTCTCCCCGGTAATACGCGACACGAGAACAACCTGTCCATTCTCCATATCACGAGGTCCAAGCTCAAGACGAATGGGCACGCCGCGCATTTCATACTCATTGAATTTCCAGCCTGGACTCACGTCGCTGCGGTCATCCACTTTCACACGGATGCCTGCTTTCTTCAGCTCAGCGAATAGCTCGTCCACACGTCCAACCACTTGCTCACGTGTCTTCGCCGGGCCGATTGGAATCATGATGACTTGTGTCGGTGCTACTTTCGGAGGAAGCACAAGACCACGGTCGTCACCGTGCACCATGATCAACGCACCTAGCAGACGTGTCGATACCCCCCATGAGGTGGTGTGAACAAATTGTTGTGTATTCTCGCGGTCCAAGTACTTAATATCGAACGCAACTGCGAATTTATTACCAAGGTAATGCGACGTACCTGCCTGCACGGCACGGCCGTCTTTCATCATTGCTTCGATGGAATACGTATCTACCGCTCCGGCAAAACGTTCTGATGGTGTCTTCTGCCCCATGATGACCGGAATAGCCAAATAGTTCTCACAGAAATCGCGATAAATATCAAGCATCTGGTTCGTTTCTTCACGCGCTTCGGTTTCCGTTTCATGCGCGGTATGGCCTTCCTGCCATAGGAACTCAGTTGTACGCAAGAAAGGCAGCGTCCGTTTCTCCCAACGAACAACGTTAGCCCACTGATTGATCAGCACTGGCAGATCACGATAGGATTGAATCCATTTGGAGTACATATGGCCAATTATCGTTTCGGATGTCGGACGGATCGCCAAACGTTCTTCAAGCTTCTCTCCGCCCGCTTCGGTTACCCAAGGCAGCTCCGGATTAAAGCCTTCTACATGCTCCTTCTCTTTGAGGAAGAAGCTCTCCGGAATGAACATCGGGAAGTAAGCGTTACGGTGACCGGTTTCTTTGAATCTGCGGTCCAGCTCATCCTTCATATGTTCCCAAATTTCAAAACCCTCTGGACGGAATACGATACAACCGCGCACCGGGGAATAATCCATTAATTCCGCTTTCTTAATTACATCAATGTACCACCGCGAGAAATCCTCGTTCTGCGGCGTAATTTCCGTCACGAATTGCTTATCCTTCGACATGACCGACTCAGTGCTCCCCTCGTACCAATCGCAAAATATCATTATAAGTAACCGCCAGCATGAGCAGCATCAGCATTGCAAAGCCGATAAAATGCACCATGCTTTCCCGGTTTGGATCAACCGGACGGCCTCGTATAGCTTCAAATCCGAGGAAAACCAAACGGCTTCCATCCAGTGCCGGAATCGGCAGCAGGTTAAAGATACCTAAATACAGGCTAAGAACCGCAACCCATGAAGTCAACTGTACCAGGCCTTCATCGGCGATTTGACTAGTCACTTGAGCAGTCCGAACCGGGCCGCCAAGATCCTCCATCTTAAAGTCACCGAGAATTAGCTTCTTAAATCCATCAAAGATCATGATGGTCATGTTTTTCATCGCTTTACCGGCATAAGTGAATGTTTCGCCAAAAGTTACCGAACGCGTAGGTACCGCAGCTGAAATGCCGAGTTTACCGACACCTGTTGTGGGATCCTTCTTCGGTGTAATCTTGAAAGATATCGGCTTTCCGTCTCGCAGCACGTTAAATACAAGCGGCACATTGACCGATTTACTGATCAGCTCGATCATCTTATTCGAATCTCCGCCGATTTTCTCTCCATTTACCGAATCAATCACATCGCCTACACGAAGATCTGTCTGTGATGCCGGCATTCCTTCAACTACACTGCCAATTAACAAACGATCCGGATTTTCCATCGGAACGCCAGCCATTTGGAAATACAGGCCAAACAACACAAAAGCTAAAACAAAGTTCATGACAGGACCCGCAACGATGGCGAGGGCCCGTTGACCGACCGTTTTGCTGCCAAATTGACGATCGACCGGTGCGATCTGCGTTTCTTTTCCTTTACTGATCATAAGCGCTTGCGGATGTACATCGTAGGAATCGGTGATTCCGTCCGCACTCAAAGCAAGCTTAAGTTTACGTTCGATATCGATCGTTTCAACTTCACCGCGAATCACATTGCTGCGATCATCCAAGCGGTCTAAGTAAATACGGGTAACGGCGTTATCTTTCACCCTTACCGCAACTGTCTGTCCGGGATGAATCTCAACTAACTCAGGATCCTCACCGGCCATTCGGACAAAACCGCCTGCCGGGACAAGCCGCAGCGTGTATCTGGTTTCACCACGTTTAATGGAAAACAGCTTTGGACCAAACCCGATCGCAAACTCTCTAACCAATATTCCGGCGCGCTTCGCAAAATAAAAATGACCCCACTCGTGAATGGTCACAATGACGAAGAAGACCATTACCGTCAAAAAGACGACTTGAATCGTATGCATCGTTCCCCTTGCCTCCTGTTCGTAACGGCCTGTACTTAGATTATCATTATTCTCCCGTTCGATACAAGAGAACCCCCGGTTAGATGCTTTCCGCTTCTCTTCGAGCCCAGGCATCAACTTCAGTGATAGCCTCGACGTCAGGCACATCCACTAGTTGATGTCGATCCAGCACGCCTGCTATAACCGATTCAATATCAAGGAATGTTATTTCGCCTGCCAAGAAACGAGCAACTGCCACTTCGTTCGCTGCATTGAATACTGTAGGCGCGGATTGGCCTGCCTGACCGCTTTCATATGCAAAACGGAGACAAGGATAACGTTCGAAATCCATCTCGCGGAAATGCAATGTCGCCATTTTGGCTAAATCGAGCGGTTCGCTTGGTGTTGGCCTGCGCTCTGGATAAGTGAGTGCGTACTGAATGGGTACACGCATATCCGGCATGCCAAGCTGAGCTATAATACTATGATCCACAAATTCAACGTAAGAGTGAATAATGCTTTCAGGATGAATAATTACTCCGATTTGACTGTAAGGAAGGTCAAACAACCAATGAGCTTCTATTACTTCTAATCCCTTGTTTACCATCGTAGCGGAATCGATTGTAATCTTAGCGCCCATCGACCAATTCGGATGATTGAGCGCCTCTGAAACCGTTACACCATGTAATTCGGCACGTGTACGATCTCGGAAGGAGCCTCCCGAAGCCGTAATCGTAATTTTGCGTACATCGCTGCGCCGTTCGCCGTTTAAGCATTGAAAGATCGCAGAATGCTCGCTGTCAATCGGCAGAATGGAAACGCCTTTCTGGGCAGCCCTTCGCATCACGATGTGTCCTGCTGTTACGAGTGTTTCCTTATTTGCGAGTCCGATATGCTTACCGGCATCAATGGCAGCAAGTGTGGCCTGCAGTCCTCGGCTGCCAACAATTGCGGTCACAACAGTATCAGATTCATTATCAGCAGCAATTTCAATCAAACCTTCTTTGCCGTAAAGCACCTTTGTGCCCTGCGGCAGATGTGGAGCAGCTTCTTCGGCTAACGCCTTAGTCGACAAGCAAACGCTCTTCGGCTTAAATTGATTGGCTTGTTGAATAAGTAATTGCAGGTTGTTGCCTGCGGCCAAGCCTTCAACCTGATAGCGATCAGGCTCATGGCTGACAATATCCAAGGTTTGCGTCCCTATAGAACCGGTAGAACCGAGAATCGTTATTTTCTTCACTCTAAGGAGCCTCCTTCAATCAGAGGGGGAGCAGCTCGGTCATAACAAGCAATGGAAACACGATTAACCAGCTATCACAACGATCTAACACACCGCCATGACCGGGCAAAATCGATCCCGTATCTTTGATGCCGCGAATCCGCTTGTAAGCCGATTGAATAAGATCTCCAAGCTGCCCTGCAACGGCTGCAATTAGACCGATAAGCAGCGCCCTGCTGATACTGATGATATCCGGGTAAATCAATGCAAAAACGGCTGCGATGGCAAGTGAAAGCACAATACCGCCGATCGAACCTTCAATTGTTTTATTTGGACTGATGGATGGCCAAAGTTTATGTTTACCGAATGCTCGTCCGGTGAAATAAGCTCCGATATCAGAAGCCCAAATCGCGCCGAAAGCCATGCACGTCGTAAGCAAACCATGGAATTCCGCGTTACGTACTTCGTACATCGCATGAAACCCATAGCCTACATATAATGCACCAAGCAGCATTAATGCTGCACCGTCTATGGTTATGACATTTTTCGTCAGAACCGTTACCGTGAGCAATAAGAATAGCAATAACCATATTGTATGTATCGCTGCAGGCGAGTCTAGTCCGAAGTCTTCCCAAGGAATAAATAAGACCAGCATGCCCGCCAGCCCGATTAAAGACAACGGATGTTTAGCTGAAACACCGTTCATCCGTGTATATTCCATAAATCCAATAACAGCTAGTAATAGGAGGAGTGCAAAGAAAAACCATCCGCCGAGTACAGTCAGAAAAATAAATGCTGCGCCGCCAATTAAGCCGGTAATTATACGTTGTTTCACCTGTTTGACACTCTCCAGTAAGGCCGATTTACAGTCCGCCGTAGCGGCGGCCGCGACGCTGATACTCTCGAACAGCTTCAAAGAAATGCTCTTCTGTAAACTCTGGCCAATAGACGTCAGTAAACCACATCTCGCTGTATGCGAGCTGCCAGAGCATGAAGTTGCTCAAACGAAGCTCTCCACTCGTACGAATAAGTAAATCAGGATCAGGAACACCGGCTGATAGCAAATTCGCTTCCATCATCGATTCATCGATATCATCCGGAGACAACTTGCCATCTTGAACAGCTTGACCGATCGTACGTACCGCTTCGATCATTTCTTTTCGACTTCCATAATTTAAGGCGAAATTGAGAACAAGACCCGTATTATTAGCCGTTTTGATGATTGCCTCTTCGACAGCCTTCAGCGTATAGTCCGGCAAATCACCTTTATATCCCATCATTCGAACCTGAACGTTATTATCAATCAGATCCTTAAGCTCAATAGACAGAAATTCCTGTGGCAGCTTCATGAGAAATTCCACTTCAGCTTTGGGTCGCTTCCAGTTCTCCGTGGAGAAGGCATACAGCGTCAAGTATTTGACACCAAGTCGATCGGCTGCCATTGTAATTCGCTTGACCGTCTTCATGCCAGAGTGATGGCCGGCCATGCGAGGCAAACCGCGGCTCTTGGCCCATCTGCCGTTGCCGTCCATAATAATGGCAATATGATTGGGGATGCCATCCGAATCAAGCGTCGGCGAAGTTGGTTTCGCGGACGCTCTACCGAATAAAGCCTTCAATCGTTGTAACACATGCTCGTCCTCCCACGCTAACGTTGATTTATGCAACAAACCCCACCATTTGGAGGGGCCGGAGAGCTTGCATTATACTTCCATGATTTCTTTCTCTTTCGAAGCGAGTACTTTATCCACTTCTGCGATAAATTTATCCGTAGTTTTCTGAACGTCATCTTGATGACGGCGGGACTCATCTTCAGAAATCTCGGTTTTTTCGAGTTTCTTAATGTCATCATTCGCGTCACGACGAACGTTACGGATGGCTACCTTCGCTTCTTCGCCAAACTTCTTCGTCAATTTGACGAGCTCCGAGCGGCGTTCTTCTGTCAGCATTGGGATGCTGAGGCGAATGGTTGCGCCATCGTTCGATGGTGTCAAACCTAGATCCGATTTCATGATCGCTTTCTCAATCGCAGACAGGGAGGATTTATCCCAAGGCTGGATCATTAGCGTGCGAGAATCAGGCGTATTGACGTTAGCCAATTGATTTACCGGCGTCATTGCCCCATAATACTCAACTTGGATACGGTCAAGCAGCGCCGGAGTAGCACGGCCGGCACGAAGTGTTGAGAGATCACGTCTAAGTGCGCCGATCGCTTTCTCCATCCGATCTTCTGCGCTTTTCTTGATTGCTTGTGGCATTAGTTCACACTACCTTTCATCACAATAGTACCGATTTTCTCACCAAGGACAACACGTTTGATATTCCCTTGTTCGGTAATGTTGAAGACGACAAGCGGAATATTGTTGTCCATGCACAGCGATGAAGCGGTTGAATCCATGACGCCTAGATTGCGGTTCAGGACTTCCATATACGTCAGCGTTTCAAACTTCTCCGCTGTCGCGTCTTTAAATGGATCTGCGGAGTATACGCCGTCCACTTTATTTTTCGCCATTAGGATAACTTCTGCTTCGATTTCAGCTGCGCGTAAAGCTGCAGTCGTATCTGTCGAGAAGAACGGATTGCCTGTGCCTGCCGCGAAAATAACGACGCGCCCTTTTTCCAGGTGACGGATCGCCCGGCGGCGTATGTAAGGCTCAGCGATTTGCTGCATGGCGATTGATGTTTGCACACGTGTTGGCACATCGATTTGCTCAAGCGCATCTTGAAGCGCCAAAGAATTCATCACGGTTGCCAGCATGCCCATATAGTCTGCCGTAGCACGGTCAATACCTTTTTCCGATCCGGCAATTCCGCGCCAGATGTTTCCACCGCCGCATACGATCGCGACTTCTACATTCAATTTGACGACTTCTTTCACTTGCTCTGCAATTGAGGAAATCATTGCGGAGTCAATTCCAAAACCATTGTTACCCGAGAGCGATTCGCCGCTCACCTTCAGCACTATACGTTTGTACACGGGACTTTGCAACTTGGTATACCTCCATCTTCAACTTTGTTTAAAAGGCCGTATACGGACTTGAAAATTTAGACCTAATTATAGGAAATAGGCGGGGCGAACGCCCCGCCCCGCCTGTGCGTTCGGTTTACAATTTAACTTGTGACATAACTTCTGCAACGAAGTTGTCTTCTTTTTTCTCAAGGCCTTCACCAAGCTCAAAACGAGCAAAGCGGCGGATAGAGATATTCTCTCCAATTGTGCTGATTTTCTCTTTCAGCAACGTATGGATTGTTTTGTCTGGATCTTTGATGAACGGCTGCTCAAGCAAGCAGTATTCTTCGTAGTATTTGCTGATGCGGCCTTCAACCATTTTATCAACGATTTTCTCTGGTTTGCCTTCGTTCAGCGCTTGAGCTCTTAGGATTTCACGCTCTTTATCCAGCTCTTCAGTGGAAACTTCTTCACGGCTAACAAACTTAGGGTTTGCAGCAGCGATTTGCATTGCGATATCACGAGCGAACTCGCGGAATTGATCCGTTTTACCAACGAAGTCAGTTTCGCAGTTGATTTCAACCAATACGCCGATACGGCCGCCAGCATGGATGTAGGATTCTACTGTACCTTCAGTAGCTACACGACCCGCTTTGTTTGCTGCTGCGGAAAGACCTTTTTCACGAAGCAAGTCGATTGCTTTCGCGATATCACCATTTGTTTCATCAAGCGCTTTTTTACAATCAAGCATACCTGCGCCTGTTCTTTCACGCAATTCTTTTACTGCACTAGCACTAACTGCCATGTTGGAAACCTCCTGAATTTAGTTAAGTATCACTGACTGCTGAACGAACAAACAGTCCAATCAAAACAATCAGCGTGAACATTCGAAAAAAGGGCGGTGAGAGGTTATGCACCTTCTGACCACCCTTTCGTGACGTATCGTAAACTCTATTAAGCAGTTGTTACTTCGCCTTGACGCGATTCAACAATTGCATCAGCCATTTTAGCTGTCAGCAATTTTACTGCACGGATTGCATCATCGTTACCTGGGATCACGTAGTCGATTTCATCCGGATCACAGTTTGTATCAACGATACCTACGATTGGGATACCAAGTTTGCGTGCTTCAGCAACCGCGATACGCTCTTTGCGTGGGTCGATGATGAACAATGCGCTTGGCAAACCTCTCATGCCTTTGATACCGCCGAGGAATTTTTCAAGACGATCTTTCTCTTTACGGAGAATGATAACTTCTTTCTTAGGAAGAACTTCAAAAGTGCCGTCCTCTTCCCATTTCTCAAGCGTTTTAAGACGGTCAATACGTTTTTGAATGGTTTGGAAGTTAGTCAGCGTGCCGCCGAGCCAACGTTGATTGATGTAGAAGTTACCGCAACGTTCTGCTTCTTCTTTCACCGAATCTTGTGCTTGTTTCTTAGTACCTACGAAGAGAATAGTGCCGCCTTCTTCGCCGATCGAACGTACGAAGTTGTAAGCTTCTTCGACTTTCTTAACTGTTTTCTGCAAGTCAATGATGTAAATCCCGTTACGTTCTGTGAAGATATAACGATCCATCTTTGGGTTCCAACGACGAGTTTGGTGACCGAAGTGTACCCCAGCTTCTAGAAGCTGTTTCATGGAAATTACCGCCATCTCTTACACACCTCCTGTTAAATGGTTTTTAGTGGTTACCTCCGCCAATATCATTTTCCGTCATCACTTCGACCGGGTCGAAGCACCAATAACGAAATTAATCGGCGTGTGTTTTTAACACCGTCAATTACTATACCACATCTGAATGTGCCTATGCAACCGCAATTGACAGGTTTCCTTCTCCTATTTCGCTAGACACCGAATTAACGGTCGGATGAAGGCAGGTCAGACGAAGAAGCATTCGGTTTACTCGTTATAATAACACCAATTTGCTGCAGAGATAAATCGCCTTTAAAAGCAAAATAACCTGCTCGTATCTTCGTTGTACGCATCAGGCTGATAAAGGCTTTCTTATCCGTTATGACGCCGCTAGAATTCAAAATATCTGCTGTTTCGGTAACACTAGAGTTCGGCGGAATGCGCACTACAATAGGTTTAGAGACAGCTGGATTCTCAGATGCCGCTGCTGTCTCTTTGTCGTTATTATCTTTCTTAGCTGCGGCCGCGGCATCTTGCTTCACTTGCTCCTGTTTTGCCTGCTTGTCAGCTTCTTTCTTTTTATACTCAGCTTCTACCCGTTTACGCTCATCGGCAACAGCTTGATCCAGTTCTGCCTTCGAATAACCGATTGCCTCTGTAGTCTCCTGCTTGACCGACTCTTCCATGCTGTTCACTTGATTCTCTCCAATCAGCATGAGTTGCAGAAGAGCTGCGCCAATAATAATTCCGATACCTATGCCAAAGAGAAATGTACGTTTATTCATGACGTGCTGCTTCCTCCTGCTTCGATAGCTGAAGAATAAGCTGGACTTCCCCTTTATTTTTGCCGAGTTTCTTAGCTATTGAATCAATGGATTTTCCGCTTTGATACATCTCAAATAAGTCGGAATATCGGTCGCGTATGGATAAAATGGGTTCTTCTACGTCCACTTCCACTTCTGTCGCAACCGCTGGAAATGGATTTTGAAACGCAGCTGGAGCTGCATTCGTTGCCGGTACGTGAACGATTGGATTCGAGTTCACCACAGTCTGGAGCGCCATTGCAGAAGCATGCATCTTGGTTTGTTCAACTAGAAGCAGCTCAAGTTCAGCACAGCGTTTCTCAAGCCCCTCTATGCGCTCATCGCGCTTCTTGGACTGAAACTGTGTATCTTGTGTGGATTTGCTGACAAGCTCTACAAGCTCTCGATTGTCCGCTTCCATATTCTCCATAAACTGTTCCAGTGCCGTCTCCATATTGCGAACGGTTTGTGTCGATTGCTCCTGCTTACCCTGTGGTGCCGTTCTACGAGGCAGAACAGCTGCACAGACTACAACAATACCGCCTATTAGCATGATCGTTTGCCATGATTCCATCTTCATTCACCTGCAATTCGGTTTAACAATCAGTTACATTGAAATGTCGATATGCTTTCCCTTATAGGGATGCTTCTGTCCTTGCTCGTTTTGCGCATCAGCCCCAGCTTCGCCATCCTGCTTCTTCTTCCGATTCTGCCTGCTCTGGGATTCCCGCTCACGGTTGTCTTTAATCTTAGTGTCTATGTTCTGCTCAACAGCGGTATTGCGATTCCGCAGTTGTTCGGTTAGTTTAGCCGTATCCGTCTCTAATCGCATTTGTTCAGCGACTGGCCTCTGATTTAACTGCTGTTGATGCGTACTGTTATCCGGCGTACGAGGTATAGACATTTGGAAATCTATCGGTTTAAAAGGCATTCTGTTTCCTCCTAAACTTCAAACCTATCACATAGTAAGTATAAGGTGCTAGACGTAAGGTGCCATTACAATGTCACCTTCATAATAGCGGAAGGATACACGCTGCGTTGCGTCTTTGACAAATCGCGTATAGCGGCCTATTACGATCTTGGTACCACCATATACAACATTTACGGCATCAATCTTAGCGCGGTCGGTATCTTCAAGAGACCTCTCGATCTCGAGAACACGTGCCTTTGCTAATCCGATTTCTTCCGTAGCTGCGCGTTTGGAGGAACTTAGTTTAATGCGCATCGCCATTTTATCCGGTGTCAGTTGGCCAGCAGCAGCTAGCTGGTCGAGCAGCTTCAGTGCTTTTTCTGTTTTGTCTAGATTATCTGCGCTTTGCTTGATCTGCAAACGAAGCTCGGTTAGTTCCGCTCTCAGTTCCGGACGCACACCGACCTCAAGCGTTGTAGCCGTAGACATTGTATTCCCAATCGTTCTTGCCACAACGCGATCGCCTGCTTGGATATTCCCTCCAACCACGAGCCCCTTAGGTCCGCTGCAAATGACATTGCGGCCTGCACGAACATGAGAATGCATAATACTTTGTGAAACGAGTACATCTTCACCCGCTGTGACATTGCTGTCTTGAATAAACGAGCTTTTCACGTTACGGTTCGCTTTTATGTAGCCTTTATTACTTGCGAGTATACCCCCGGTAATTTCGATAGAGCCGTCTGATTCTAGTATGGCACCTTCAACACCGCCGATTACTCGAATATCGCCGGAAGCCTTAACCTTGAAGCCTGTTAAAACATTACCTCTAATGACCACAGTGCCTACAAAGTCAATGTTGCCAACTTTGTAATCGACATCTCCATTTACTTCAAAAATCGGGAACACGTTGATCTTGCTTTTATCTGTAAGTGAGATAAGTCCGTCTATAGAGGCGTACATGGCTGTTTGTTCAGGATTCAAAACGACATTTTTGCCGATCTTGAAATACGCTTCTTTCCCGTTTCTGCAAACAATCGCATCACCGAATACTGATTTGCCATCCACTCCCGGTTTAGCCGGAACCTTCTCGGCAATCAACTGACCACGCTTCACATTTCTTAGTTGTGTAACTTCTTTAAAATCGATTTTACCGCCTTCGAGTTCTACCGGACGGTACTCGCCTTCATTCATATCGTGGGAGAAACGGATGTAGCCATCCTCACCATGACTGGGCTGATCCCCTTGAGCAATGACATTTTGACTATAGAAATAGGCACTCGGTCGCTGCGCGATATTTCGAAGCATGTCACGACTTATTCCGTAACAGACCCCGTGGCTTTTCAAAAACTCTTCAAGCTGCTCTTCCGTACATGAGAACTGCTCATCCGCAACATTAAATTGGATCGTAGCGGTCAGTTTATCAGGTGCAAGCTGAACAACGAGATATGATTGTAATGCTTCAGATGTAGACAAAACTGGCCCCCCTTTATTACATTAATGCTGCATTAATTGATCCTTTTGTTTTTCTAATGCACCTCGTAGTCTCAAAATCGCTTTTGAATGCAGTTGAGAAATCCTTGAAGGCGATAATGACATGACTTCAGCAATTTCGCTAAGCGATAATTCCTCATAATAGAAGAGTGAAATTACCGTCCTCTCTTTCTCAGTCAGACGATCAATACCACGAATCAGCGATTCTTTAAGGAAAAACTCATGTACCTTATAATCTGGATTCTTTGCTTTCTCATCGATCAGCAGTGACAAACGCGTCTCAGACTCTTCTTCACGAATTGGATCCTCAAGTGAACAAACCGTCGTAACTGCAATTTCTTGCAGCATAACGTCAAACTCTTTCTCCGAAACATCCAAATAACCGCTGATTTCCGCATCCGTCACAGAACGCATATATTGTTGCTCAAGCAATTGATATGCTTCTTCGATACGCTTTGCTTTCTCACGAACCGATCGTGGAACCCAGTCACCCTGACGCAACCCATCAATTATGGCGCCTCGAATTCTCCAAGAAGCATAGGTTTCAAATTGAAGACCACGTCTATAATCGAATTTCTCAATCGCGTCAATTAACCCCATAGCCCCGTTGCTTGCCAAGTCATCCTTGGAAACATTCTTAGGCAAACCGATAGCCATACGGTTACTTACATAATCAACCAACGTTAAGTACTGTTCAATCAGCAGTTTCTTCGCTTCAATGTCCCCGTCTTCTTTCCACTTCTGCCAAATCTCGATGTTAGACAAATGAGGCGCTTTCGGCTCAATCATCTTCTCACCCTCCTGTTAGGTGACGTATTGCTTTAGCCAATTCTTCAGGCTCTCGGTTCTGAGTTGATACTAATTTGGGAGGTGTCAGCGGTTGAAAGATCGCACCTTCGCTTGGTTCAAGCACTTGGTTTCCATCCAACTGACTTCTCAACAAACTGTTCAACTCATCACTTTGATCCGGTGTTGCATAATCAACTGAATTCCCCTTCGATTCGTCACCGTCTAACTGTGAAAAAGCCTGAACCTTTGGAGTCATAATAAGTGCCACTAAAGCGCGAAATAGAAAGCCAAGAACAAAGAAGGTTAGAAAAGCGTATAAACATCGGAGGCTAGTCACCGCCATCCCATTGCTGCCAAGCGAGAATAATAATGTAAGTAAACTGCCGCCTACTCCAAGGAAGACATTCCAGCGCCAAGACCCTACCATGCTAAATCTCCTTTACTCCTTGCTGCACACTGCGTATTACTAGTACACCGCTTAGACTGTTAAATTCAATCGTCCTACCGTAATTTGCTCCGGTATCTTCCGCCAAAAGCGGGATCGAAAATTGACGCAGCATCTCTTTACAGGACTCGACATTACGCGGACCAATCCGCATCGAATCACTGTTTGTTGTGAAAGCGAACATTTGCGCGCCGCCTGCCATTTTGGCAACGAGTCTTCTCGGTTCAGCGCCTGCTTGCTTCATTAGCCCAATCAAATGAGGAACCGAGGTATCTGCATATTTTGCGATATTGATCGGAGCCTCTCTTGCAATCTCGGAGGAGGGCAGCATCACATGCACCATGCCTGCCACCTTCGAGCGTTCGTCAAACAAAGTCAAGCCTACACATGACCCAAGACCCGTTGTTTTCAAGATTGCACCATTCAGTGCAATCTGAAGGTCAGCCATGCCCACTTTCACGAGATTTTCCTGCATCATTCGTTAGGCACTCCTAAAGCGCTAAATATTTTACCAAACGATTCCGGATCCGGAATAAGGAAGAAATGACCTGCAAGTTCCTCCCGACCTTCAAGAAACGTGGTATCGATTAACAGCGCGGAATCGCCCATTTCACCATATTGAACAAGTCCATAACTCAAGATAGCACCAGCCATATCGATTGCGATGGCAGGGACAGTTGGTGACATGTACAACTGCGTGAAATCGGCCAAAGATGATAAATAAGAACCTGCTAGTATGTTACCGATCTCAGCTAGTGCGGAAAATTCCATTTCGGAATATCCTTCTTCTGACACTGGGATGGAAAGCAAATTACGTAATAATTTCTTCGCAGAATGCTCCTCTATTAAGAAGAACATATTACCCGGTGCGTCACCTTCAACCCGAAGGAACACAGCGATGACGACTTGTTCAAATCCGCCTACTCGATCAGCAACCTGCTCGAAGGGGATTAAACTGACAGTGGGAACATTCATATCGACAGGCTTGTCCAGAAGTCTAGAAAGCGCCGTTGCTGCATTGCCCGCACCGATGTTCCCGACTTCCTTCAATACATCAAGCTTGAATGCTTCTAGCGAATCTAATGGGTTCACGCTGCTTAAACCTCTTGCTGTTCCAGTTGAATAATTTCGCTCTTATTGAGCACTTCGGAAAGGTTAAGCATGATAAGCAATCGGCTGTCTCCGATTTTTGCTACACCACGTAAGTACTTAGCCTTTATGCCACCTACAACTTCTGGAGGCGAATCGATAACATCCGGATCGATATCGATGACATCGTTTGCCGAATCCACAATAAATCCGACTTCCAAATCATCGACGGCAACGATGATGATTCTAGAGCTTTCTGTTTCTTCTGATTCCGGCAAGCTAAAGCGACCGCGAAGATCGATGACAGGTAGAACAACACCTCGTAGATTAATGACACCTTTTATGAAAGACGGTGTTTTGGGAACGCGTGTAATCGGCATCATACGCTCAATCGTGCGTACCTTTTCTACTTCAATTCCATACTCTTCATGTGCCAGGCCAAATACGATAACCTTAATTTCCTCAGCCATACGTAATCCCTCCTTTATTTAATGAGCGCGTTTGGATCGACGATCAAGGCAACTTGTCCATCACCAAGAATGGTTGCACCGGAGATTGCTTCTATATTCGTTAAATATTTGCCGAGCGACTTTAATACGATCTCACTTTGACCGATAAATTCGTCCACCGTAATTGCGCAAGTTTTATCGCCTTTACGAATGACGACAATCTCCGTCTCATGCTCTTCTTCCTCTAAGAAGGACTTTGCATCCAGTACTTGACTAAGAGAGATGAGAGGAATAAGTGATCCGCGATAATCAATCATGCGATTACCGTGAATTTTACGGATTTGCTCCCGTGGAACGATTCCCGTTTCAACGATGGATGAAAGCGGAATTGCATATTTCTCCGATCCTAGCTTAACGAGCATGGCAGAAATGATCGAAAGCGTAAGAGGTAGTTGTATCGAAAATTTCGTACCTTTACCAGGTTCGGAATCTACACTGACATGACCGCCTAGCGAAGTAATTTTAGATTTCACGACATCAAGTCCAACACCACGACCGGAAATATCGGAAATTTTATCTGCCGTACTGAAGCCTGCTGCGAAGATCAGCATGTTAATTTCGCTGTCTGTTAAACGTTTTGCTTCCTCAGCAGAAACAACTCCGTTCTTAATGGCAATTTGTTTCACTTTCTCTCTATTAATTCCGCGGCCGTCTTCTTCTACTTCAATGAAGACATGATTGCCACTATGGAAAGCACGGAGATGAACAATGCCCGTTTCCGACTTCCCTGCTGCAATACGATCTGCAATCGGTTCGATGCCATGGTCCAGCGAGTTACGAAGCAAGTGAACGAGTGGATCACCTATCTCGTCGATAACAGTACGATCTAGCTCTGTATCTGCACCTGATATGATGAGATCCACTTTCTTATCAAGCGTCTTGGCAAGATCGCGAATCATCCGAGGGAAGCGATTAAATACGGATTCCACCGGAACCATTCTCAGTTTCAATACAATATTCTGTAAATCACTGCTAACACGAGTCATGTGCTCTACAGTTTCGGTCAGTTCATTACGGCGGATCTCGCTTGCAAGTTGTTCGAGCCTTACTCGGTCAATCAGCAGCTCGCTGAATAGATTCATCAATGCATCCAACCGCTCGATATCTACACGAATCGTGCGAGAAACATTTCCACCGGTTGCTGCTGCTGCCTGCGCAGGTGCTGTTGTCGCTGCTGCTGTCTGCGATCTAGCGGCATTCACTTCACCTTGGGCTGCGTGAACCGGACTCGCTGAAGCAACAGACGCACTCTGAGCTGCTGCTCCGCACAGTTGCTGCAACGATTCACGATCCAGCTGTGTAATTGCTGCACCTTCGATTTCAGAAACCGATTCGATTCCTTTACGCAATTCGTCTTCCGAGATGCTGGCGATTGTAAATACGGTGAATGAGCGATCGAACTTTTCTTGCTCGATCTCTTGTACGCTTGGCGTGGATTTAACAATTTCGCCGCTTCGTTCCAAGAAGTCAAATACCATATAAGCCCGTGCTGCTTTTAGCACACAATCCTCGCGAACAGTCACGACGACATGATAGACAGAATGACCCGCATCGATAGATTGCAGAAGAATAGAGCTTTGGAACTCATCTAAGACCGTTCCATCTCCATTGCTGCCACCTGCTGCCGCCGCAGAAGCGGAAGTGTGTTGCTCGCTTTTGTAATCAGCTTTCACGATGGTTTGCAACGAAGCAACGATGGCTGTAACATCTGCCTTACCCGTACCGCCTCCGATAATGTCTTGCACCATAGATTCAAGTGCATCAAGGCTCTTAAACAACGTATCAAAAATGAAATTATCCATTTTGAGCTTGTTATTGCGGACAAGATCAAGTACATTCTCCATCTCATGCGTTAGCGACGCGAGATCTTCGAAGCCCATGGTCGCTGACATGCCTTTTAATGTATGGGCAGAGCGGAAAATGATTTGAACGACGCTTATGTCTTCCGGAGCGCTTTCAAGTTTCAATAAATTTTCATTTAATGACTGCAAATGATCATTTGATTCATCGATAAACATTGATAGATAAGCGTTCATATCCATTTTCATGCACCTCCTGTATAAATGGTTGCCATGCGAAAATGTATGCTTTACTTTCTGACGGCATGGTTTATTGCGTTTGCTATTTGTCTAAGCGGCACAATAGACTTTGCGACGCCTGCTTCTACTGCGGAACGCGGCATTCCGTAGACGACACAAGTCTCTTCCGATTCGGCAATAGCAGTTTCTGCTCCGCTATCATTAAGAGCTTTCATCCCTTTTACTCCATCGCTCCCCATGCCAGTCATAATGACCGCATGTCTGCGCAATTCCGGGAATGCAGCGCAGGATTCGAACATTGTATCGACGGAAGGTCGATGTCCGCCGCGCGGTGCTTCTTCGGATAGTTTGATCGAATAGCCTCCGCTTTCTTTGACAAGCTCCATATGATAACCGCCCGGCGCAATGTAAACGACGCCAGCTTCAACACGTTCGCCATGTACAGCCTCTGTAACATGCAGCGAACTAAACGTATCGAGCCGTTGTGCCAATGATCGAGTAAACTTAGGAGGCATATGCTGAACAACCAGTACAGGAGCCGGGAAGTCGATAGGCAGAGTCGTTATGACTTCGTGAAGGGCACGTGGTCCACCAGTAGAAGTTCCAATCGCGACTAAATGCTTGAAGTTTCTGGACCTCACAGGTTTATTCGGCTTAATGGCCGATTCCATTTCTTGATCCACTGTTGACAAGAATGGTTCAGCTTCCTTCTTAATGGCGCGCTTGTTTGCCTCAATCGAAGGCTTTGGTTTCTCAACCTTATCTTTGGCAACAGGCTTCATTTCACGAAGATTTGTAAACTCTTCCAATTGCGGTTGTACTGGCTTCAGCGAAAGCTCGTCCTTTAACATAGGTGCTGATTCAAAGCTGACTGTCGTCGGCTTCGCCTTAGCGATACTTGGCTTTTTCGGTGCCGGAGCCGGTTTCGATGGCTGGAATAAGTAAGAATGTCTATTCGTGAGTACAGCGATTCGAAGTTTCTCCAGCAATTGCTCGCCGACGGTATGAATATCAGGAGACATTGGCCCAGAAGGCTTGCGGATAAAGTCAAAAGCGCCATTCTGCAGTGCTTTAATGGTCTCTCTAGTTCCATCATCGCTTATGCTGGAGAGCATGATAATCGGTACCGGATGAATTCGCATAATACGCTCCAACGCCTCTAGCCCATTCATCTCCGGCATTTCTAAATCCATCGTAATGACATCCGGTTTAAGCGTCCGTACAGCCTCGATTGCTTCGCGGCCATTATTAGCTGTTGCAATAATGTCAAATTGGGGATCAACAGCGATCAAATCACACAGAATTTTCCGCATAAAAGCAGAATCATCTACAACCAATACACGCGAAATCGCATTCATCGATGTGCCCTCCTCGATTCAAAGGATTATTATGATAGTCTGAACATCTTATGTAGAAATCCTTTGACACCGCTATTCGCGGCGGCAGGAGTTTGAGGAACGTCAACGAATCGCTTGGCAATTTCCAAGATCGACTTCGACGCTTCAGTACTCGGATATGCTATAGCGAAAGGAATTTGTTTCTTTACAGCCTTTGTTACATTGGGATCATCCGGCAAAATGCCAAGCACCGGCAGTTCAATATTTAGAAAACGCTGTGCCACGAGACCGATTTTGTCTGCGGTTGCGTTGCCTTCCTTGTTATCGATTGCCCGATTCACAATCAGTTTAAATTTGACATCATGTTCCATTGCCGTGACCATCTTAATTAGTGCATAAGCATCCGTAATCGAGGTCGGCTCAGGTGTCGTAACGACGATGGTTTCTTGGGCAGCAGTGATGAACTTCACCGTTTCCTTTGAGAGCCCAGCCCCGGTATCGAACAAAATAACATCATACTGACCATGCAGTCGGCTAATTTGTTCAGCGAAGTAGTCCAGCTGCGCAGCAGATAAATCAAGAAGATCTTTAAATCCCGACCCGCCTGCAATAAAATGAACACCTTGCGGCCCTTCTTGTATGATCTCCCAAATCGTTTTCTCTTGTTTTAAGAGATGATAGAGGTTATAGGGCGACGACACACCCATTAACACATCGATATTGGCCATGCCGATATCGGCATCGAATATGAGAACTTTCTGTCCTACCCGCTGCAGTGCAAGCGAGAAATTCAGACTAAAGTTAGATTTACCAACGCCGCCTTTGCCGCTTGTCACCGTTATGACTTTGGTAGTGCGTCCTTCATTCTTCTGTTCTTGATTGCGCACTAAATTTCGCAGTGCTTCCGCCTGGTCAGTTATCATTGGGAATCCCCCAGCAATTGCGAAACATAACTAGAAACCTTGAATGTGGTAATATCATCAGGAACCGTTTGACCGTATGCAATGTATGTAGGACGGAGTCCTTGTTCTATAGCCAAATTGAGAATGGCTCCACTTGCGTTCGTCTCATCCTGTTTGGTATAAAGCACTCGATTAATACCGTATTTGGCGAAATTCTCAGCAACGCTCGACATATCGGCAAATTTGCCGGTTAGGCTGAGTACGAGGAACGTTTCCGAGCGACGATCGGATTGGAGCAAACTGTTTACTTCAGACACATAAAGCTCATTGCGGAAGTTACGCCCTGCTGTATCCATAAATATTAGTTCGCGATCTTCAAGCTGTTTGAAAGCTCTAGCAACTTCCGATGGCGAGAATACTACCTCCAGAGGTACATTCAAAATCGTAGCATACGTTCTCAATTGATCGACCGCGGCGATTCGATAAGTATCCGATGTGATGAATCCTACCTTACGACCTGATTTCAACGTTTGTTCAGCAGCCAGTTTAGCAATAGATGTCGTCTTCCCAACGCCAGTTGGACCTACGAAATGGATAACCTGCGTATCTCTTCCAATAACACTGGCTTCAAATTCTTTGAGCCAATCTAGAAGTGTCTCCTCGGCAATACGCCATACGGTCAATCGATCAATTGCAGTCGTTTGACTCGATAAATCAGAAGCTTCCAGCTTTTCTTCTATTTGCTCAATTAATTTGTCAATCAACTTCTGGCTGACTTCTTGATCCAATAGCCGATCCTGTAAAGCTTGCAATGCTTCAGGCCTTGTTTCCAGCTTCTGCTGTTTCGACATTCTTACAATCCATTGCTTCATATCTCGGATCTCAGAAATCAATTCCTCTTCTGTCAACAGAGGCTTCGGTTTTTCAACACTTGATTGCTGTACTTGTGATCTTGTTTCATAGATGGATGCCGGTGATACCCGAGGCAGCTCCAGCAATTCTGGCACCATAGTAACTGTAGCTGCCTGTCTTACCATTGCTTCTCTTGCGGTCTCACGCTCTGCGACAGCTGCTGATGCCATTGAAGCAATTGAAGCCATTGTTGCCGGAGAAACCACTGGCTGCATAGTCGGTTGAGTGCGAGCCGGTAACTTAGGAGAAGCAGCTACTTTACCCCCCGCCTCAACTGCCGCAATAACCTCGGTTTGCTTCTTGCCGAACATACCAAGAAATCCACCAACTCGAATTTCTTTCGTATTCAAAATTATGGCATCTACACCAAGATCATTGCGAATCATCGGCAGCGCTTCGGGTAATGCATTTACTACATAACGCTTTACCTTCATAGATTCACCACTCCAATGCTTTGTACTTCAATACTTGGCTCGAGCTCGCTATACGATAGAACAGGGACATCATGCATCGTACGTTCTACGATTTGTCTTAAATACATGCGAATGGTAGGTGAAGCGAGCACGATCGGCTGATTGCCGGATTGAATCTGTTTGTTTACCTGTTCATTCAACTTCTGATAGATTGTTTGAGTCGAGACTGGGTCAAGTGCCAAGTAACTGCCTTGATCAGAACTTTGAACCGATTCAGCAATCTTCTTCTCTAGTGTTGGTCCAACTGTTATTACGCGAAGCATATCCCCATTCTGGGAGAATTGCTGAGTAATCTGTCTAGATAGTGCCTGACGAACATACTCGGTCAGAATATCCGTATCCTTCGTGTAGGATCCATGATCCGCAAGTGCTTCGAAAATCGTTACCATATTACGAATGGATACCTTCTCACGCAGCAGTTTTGACAGTACCTTTTGGATTTCACCGACATTTAGAATAGACGGAATGAGTTCGTCAACCAAAGTAGGGTATGACTCTCTAACATTGTCCACAAGTGCTTTCGTCTCTTGGCGCCCGATCAGCTCATGCGCATGACGTTTTATCAGCTCTGTCAAATGAGTCGCAACAACAGACGGAGGATCCACCACCGTATAACCTGTCAGCTCAGCTCTCTCTTTTGTTGCCTCATCAATCCAAATGGCCGGTAAACCGAAGGCCGGCTCTATTGTCTCTATACCGATAACGGATTCATCTTCAAATCCAGGACTCATCGCAAGATAGTGATTGAGCAGAAGCTCTCCTCGCGCTACCGTATTACCTTTAATCTTAATGATGTATTCATTCGGTTTTAGTTGGATATTGTCTCGAATCCGAATGACGGGAACGACAAGCCCAAGTTCGAGTGCACATTGTCGACGAATCATGATAATCCGATCCAGCAAATCCCCCCCCTGCTGCGTATCGGCAAGTGGGATCAAACCGTAACCAAATTCAAATTCAATCGGGTCAACTTGCAGCAAGCTGATTACACTTTCGGGGCTTCGAACCTCTTCAATTTCCTGTTCTTCCACAAGAAGCTCTTGTGCTTCTTGCTCTTTCGAAAGCGATTTTTGCATCCGATAGGCACCATACGAAATGATTGCTGCAAAAGGTAAAGTCGCAATCGGTCCGATTGGCGTTCCAACTCCGAGCAGTGTAATTGTACCTGCTACAATGTAGAGCAGTTTCGGATAACGAAACAGCTGAGTAGTAACATCATGTGCCAAGTTACCGTCAGATGCAGCACGGGTGACAATTAAACCTGTTGCTGTCGAAATCAACAGAGCAGGAATTTGACTGACAAGTCCATCACCGATAGTTAGAACGGAGAAGGTATGTAAGGAATCCGAAAAACTCATGCCATGAATCGACATCCCGATTACAAATCCGCCAAGCAGGTTAATAATGAGAATGATAATGGATGCAATGGCATCCCCTTTAACAAATTTGCTGGCACCATCCATCGAACCGTAGAAATCAGCTTCGCGTTCGATTTTTTTACGGCGCTCTCTAGCTTGTACTTCGTTTATGAGGCCAGCATTCAAGTCGGCGTCGATACTCATCTGTTTACCGGGCATCGCATCCAATGTGAACCTTGCAGCAACCTCTGCGACACGTTCCGAGCCTTTGGTGATAACGAGGAACTGAACAACAACAAGAATTAGAAAAACAACGAAACCAATTGCAATTTGACCACCGGCTACCCAATTACCAAAGGTTTCAACTACCTTACCGGCATGTGCATGCTGTAGAATATTCCGCGTGGTTGAAACGTTTAGTGCTAAACGAAACAAGGTTGTGATGAGCAGCAATGCTGGAAATATGGAAAATTCCAATGCATCTTGCGTATTCATAGCGATAAGCAAAATGATAAGCGCAATTGAAATGTTCACAATTAGGAGCACGTCAAGCAAAGCTGGTGGAATCGGAATGACCATCATAAGAACGATGCCGATGATCCCGATTAGTATGGTCAGGTCTCTAGCCTTCATGACGTTCCCTCCTCCGTAGATAAATATAGATTATTTCACTTTCTTTTTGATCTTATATACATATGCCAGTACTTCAGCCACAGCCTGGAATAGGTCAACGGGAACCGAATCGCCGATTTCCGTTCGATCGTATAACGCTCTGGCAAGCGGCCTGTTTTCCATCATTATTACGCCGTTTTCCTTTGCCACCTCTTTAATGCGAAGGGCCACATAATCCATCCCCTTTGCGATTACTTTAGGGGCTTCCATTTTCGAACCTTCATACTGAATGGCGATAGCGAAATGGGTAGGATTTGTAATGACGACGTCAGCCTTAGGTACATCCTGCATCATTCGTTGCAGAGCCATCCGGCGCTGCCGCTCTCGAATTTTGCCTTTAATGAGCGGATCACCTTCAGATTTCTTATATTCGTCCTTGATGTCTTGCTTAGACATCTTCAAGCTCTTCTCGTGCTCGTAACGCTTGTACATGTAATCAAACATGGCTAGTACGGCTAGTATGGCACCAATATATAAGCCAAGATTTATGGTTATTTTTGCAATGATGCTAAAGATTCCGCTAATCGATACTGTTGCGAGCTGCATAATGACATCAAGCTCACTTCGTAAAATCCAATAGACCATGAATCCAATGAGAAGCAGTTTCAAAATATTTTTCACAAACTCGACTACCGAATGCATAGAGAAAATTTGTTTAAAACCTTTTAATGGACTGATTTTACTGAATTTCATCAAGAGTGGCTCACCGGTAAACATAATTCCGATCTGTGCGTAATTTCCCAATATCGCGATGAGTACAGCGATCGCAAATATTGGCGCTAGTAACATCAAGCCCTGCAGCATCAAATCAGAAAACAACGCAACGATGTTTTCCGTCGTCACTTGCATCAAGAGCTTCTGTTCTAATATCAGTCCAAAAATACGCATCAGTCGAACCTTGTAGTAATCACCCATCATGATAAAACTTAGAAAAATGAAGAATAGAATCAGTGCAGCCGGAATTTCTTGGCTTTTGGCCGTTTGACCTTTCTTACGAGCATCTTGCCTTTTCTTCGGTGTTGCACGCTCTGTTTTCTCACCATTGAACATCTGTAGGTCGAGCGTCCAACGATACTTAACCATAAATACTGCCCTCCTACCTAAGCTGCAGGACCTTGTAAAATGTCGAATAGCTTCCGCATGGCAGTGAACATCTGTTCAAACACGTGCTCATACAGGATGACCAGACCTGGCATCATAACAGCCAACATGAGAAAGCCGACTAAAATCTTAATCGGGATCCCAATGACAAACACATTGTATTGCGGCGCTGTCCGCGCAAGAAATCCAAGCCCAACATCCGTTAAGAACATCGTGACAACTAATGGTGCTGACATCTGAACGGCAAGCAAAAATGTTTGTCCGAACATTCCGGTCAAGTAACTGGATATGCTACCGCTACTGACGTGGGCAAACAGCGTATTCGTTAGAGGAACCCATTCATAACTTTGAAGTAAAGCGGAAAGCAAGTAATGATGACCATTTATCGACAAGAAAACGAGAGTTGCGATCATCCCTTTGAAGTTACCCATAAGCGGAGCAGAAACACCTGTCATTGGGTCAATAACGTTGGCCATACCAAAGCCCATCTGCATATCAATCAAGCTTCCTGCCGTATTTACAATTGTAAAAAATAGATAGGCTGCAAATCCGAGCAAGGCACCTGCCAGAATCTCTCGAATGATCGCTAATACATAGTCAGCGTCGGGGACGATCGTTTGTTTGAGGCCATAAGTTAAGAAAACGAGCAGTGATATAAAAAAACAGAATCCCAATTTAAATGTATTCGGCACATTTCGAGTCGAAAAAATTGGCGCTACGACGAAAAACGCTGTTATTCGACAAAAAATAAGCAAAAAAATAGGGAATCCTTGAAGAAACAACTCCATCGACCCACAGCCTATCCGATGTATTTATACAAGTTATTCAGCAGGTTGTAAGTGAAATCGACCAGCGTATTCAATATCCACGGCCCGAATAACAAGATAGAAAGCAGCACAGCCGCCACCTTAGGAACGAATGCTAGTGTCTGCTCCTGAATCTGTGTAGTAGCTTGGAAAATACTAACGAGAAGACCTACTACAAGTCCGATTAAGAGCATTGGCGCACTGGCTTTCAGTACCGTATATACAGCCTGTCCAGCTAAGGCGATGATGAAGTCAGTACTCATGCTTGTACTCCCTCCTGACAGAACCTACGGATTAAAGCTTAATAACAACGACTTGACGATCAGATACCAGCCATCTACCAGAACGAAAAGTAAAATCTTAAACGGTAGTGAGATCATAACTGGTGGAAGCATCATCATCCCCATCGCCATGAGCGTACTGGCGACCACCATGTCGATAATAAGAAACGGAATGAATATCATGAATCCCATCTGAAAGGAAGTTCGAAGCTCGCTTAGTGCGTAAGCCGGAACCATAATTGTAATTGGAACATCCTCAATGGACTTCGGCTTCTCTGTCTTCGTATATTTCAGAAATAACAATAAATCCTTATCTCTCGTTTGCTTCATCATAAATCGCTTCATCGGTACAGCGGCTTTACTCAGCGCTTCGGTTTGAGTCAATTCACCTTTGAGATAGGGTTGAAGAGCCACTTGATTAACTGCACTTAAGGTTGGCGACATGATGAAGAAAGTGAGAAACATCGCAAGTCCGATCAAAACTTGATTCGGAGGCATTTGCTGCGTTCCGAGGGAAGTTCGAACGAAACCGAGTACGATGACGATTCGTGTAAAGCTTGTCATTAATACGAGAATGGCCGGAGCCACACTTAAAACGGTAATCATCAGCAATAGGGAAAGCGCGCTTGTTCCAGGAGTTTCACTGCCACTGTCACCACCAATACTTACGCTGACATTAGGCAGCGGCTCTGCAAAGGCATGGGAGTGAAACAATAGGGTGAACAATTGAAAAGCTGCAACCGCTAGTAATAGTTTTTTGTTCATTCATCCAACAACCGATCATTTTGATTTTGCTCTTTAAGCAGCTCTTCTACCTTCTGCTTCTGATCAGACTGACGCATCATCCCGTTTTTGAGCAGCTCTTTGAATGAAGTTGCAGATTGCCAAGGCTCGCTAGCAGGCTCTTCAGCTTTGTTGTTTCTACGGAATCGACTGATAACATCCGTCAAAGTCGGTGTGTTCCATGTACGACCGTTCTGCTGTTCAATAGCTTCCAAGATAGCTGATGCCGTTTCTGGATCATCGATCTTATCGAGCAGGGTTATATCTTCACCAACACCTACAACATAAACTCTGCCGGAGAGTTCAACCACTTGCAACGATTTATTCTGACCAAGTGGAATGCCTCCTAGAGAACGAAGCGCCCGATTGGTCCCCCAACCACGATTACGACTGGAAAGCCACTTAATAACGAGTATGATTAGTCCGACGACTAGCATGAGCGCAATGATGACCCAGATGTAGTACCCGACACTCGTTCCGATTACCGGTTTATCCTCATCACCGCTTATCTCTGCTGACGCAAGACTTGCTGTCAAAAGCCAGCCGGAGACAGCCATAGCAGCAAGTCGAACACCCTTCAAAACCTTCATTCTATTAACCTAGCGTTTTCTTGATCGCTTCAATTACGCGGTCAGCCTGGAATGGTTTAACAATGAAGTCTTTTGCACCGGCTTGGATAGCATCAATAACCATAGCTTGTTGTCCCATAGCGGAACACATAATAACTTTTGCATTGCCATCAATCTTCTTGATTTCTTTCAGAGCTACGATTCCATCCATCTCCGGCATCGTGATATCCATTGTAATAAGATCCGGTTTCAATTCTTTATATTTCTCAATTGCTTGTGCACCGTCTTGTGCTTCCCCTACAACTTCATATCCGTTTTTAGTAAGTATGTCGCGGATCATCATTCTCATAAATGCTGCGTCGTCTACGATCAAAATGCGATTTGCCATTGTTTCTTCCCCCTAAGGTGTTATTGTAATTTTTGGATACGATCCCATTGGCTTACGATATCAGTGACACGAACACCGAAATTCTCATCAATAACGACAACCTCGCCTTTGGCGATTAGTTTGTTATTGACCAAAATATCAACCGGTTCCCCTGCCAGCTTGTCCAGCTCAATGATTGAACCCTGTGACAATTCAAGAATATCCTTGATTTGCTTCTGAGTTCTTCCTAATTCTACTGTGACCTTAAGCGGTATGTCGAGTAATAAATTTAAATTTGAATCATCTGTCTGTACATACGGCGCGCCTTGAAAATTAGCGAATTGCACAGGCTGTACATTCACATTCCGGTTCGCTGCGGCACCATAGGTTTGAGGCCCAACCGGCGCTGCTGCATATTGCGGCATCGGTGGCTGCATATAGGCAGCTGGCGGCGGCATATGAGCTGCAGGCGGTTCCGGTATATAAGCCGGAGGCGGCGTATGCACAGGTGCCGGAACAGATACAGGTGCAGCTGCTACAGGCGTATGTATTGGCGCTGGCGCTGGAGCAGGTGTAGGCTCAGCAGCAGAAGTGCCCCCCATGAGCGTGTCTACCATCTCTTTCGCAAAAGAAATCGGCAGCAGCTGCATAATGGTTGAATCGATCAAGTCACCAATCGCCAAACGGAACGATACTTTAATGAAGAGATCGTCCGGCGGCAGCTTCTCAACGCCTGATCCATTATGAATATCCAGAATATCGATACCCGGTGGTGAGATGTTTACAAAACGGTTGAAGATGGTCGACATCGATGTAGCGGAAGAGCCCATCATTTGATTCATTGCTTCTTGCACGGCACTGATATGGATTTCATTCAACTCTGAACCAAGCAGCTTCCCTTCGCCGCCAAGCATCAGATCCGCAATGGTCTGAGCATCTTTCGTTTTGATGACGAGTGAATTGATTCCTTGGAAACCATCAACATAGCTAACAGATACGGCTACATGAGGCTTTGGAAATTCATCATCAAGCTCACTGCGTCTAATCAAGGATACTTTCGGTGTTGTAATATCAACTTTCCTACCAAGCAGTGTCGAAAGTGCTGTTGCTGCACTTCCGAATGTTATATTACCGATTTCACCAAGTGCATCCTGTTCGATTGAGCTCAAATAATTATTTAATTCTTGCTCCCGGTTAAATGGCTCCGGCATATCGGGCTCATCGGAAGTCTGACGCAGCAAGGCATCGATTTCTTCTTGTGATAAGTAATCTTTACTCGTCATACTCTTCTTCCACTCCTTCAGTGAGGATTTCATCAATTTGAACGGCCATACGATCTTTAATCGACCCTGGGCTGCCGATAAATTTCCGCTTATCCCCAACCTTAATATCAAGCCCTTGATCTATTGGTTTACTGAGCGATATGACATCCCCCACCGAAAGACCTAAAAATTCACGAATCGATATACTGGACTGACCAAGCTCACATACGATTGGAAGCTTAGCTTTACTTACGCGCTGCTTCAGGACCTCTACTTCCTCTGGCGCCCTTGTCTTCTTCTGTGACACGAACCAATGGTGAACAGAAAGTCTTGGCATGATTGGCTCGATTACGACGTGTGGGATACATAAATTAATCATCCCCGTTGTATCACCAATCTTCGTACTAAGCGAAATCAGTGCGATTGTTTCATTCGGTGAAACGATCTGCATGAACTGCGGATTCGTTTCAAGTGCTTCCATCCTAGGCGAAATGTCAATAATAGTCTTCCAAGCTTCTTGTAAACTCTCAAACGCTCTGCTGAAAATGCGCTCCATAATATTCGTTTCAATTTCAGTCAGTGCGTTAATCTTGGAAGGCGCTAAGCCTTGCCCGCCCAGTAGTCGATCCAGCATAGCGTATGCAACGTTCGGATGGACCTCAAGCACCATTCTGCCTTCTAGAGGCTCAGCCTCGAAAATATTCAGAATGGTCATCTTCGGAATGGAGCGGATAAACTCGTCATAGGGCAGCTGTTCAACTTGAACGACACTAATTTGAACGAATGTACGAAGCTGCGCTGAGAAATAGGTGGTCAAGTATCGCGCAAAGTTTTCGTGTATCCGAGTTAAGCTTCGGATATGATCCTTGGAGAAACGGACCGCACGTTTGAACTCATAGACACGAATTTTCTTCTGCGTATCTTCCTTTTTTAATTCTTCAGCATCCATTTCACCGGATGATAGAGCAGCGAGCAACGCATCAATCTCGTTCTGCGACAGAACATCAACCAATTATTTCACCCCCTTCAAGGAATGCGTCATGTTGCAAAATATTGACTACAGCGTCGTCACGATAAAGTTTGTTACCTCTACCTTAATGAGCTTGCCTTCAGGCAGCTCCTGATTGATTAAATTCAGCAGCTTCGCGCACAGCTCGTCTTTACCGGCAGAGCCTTTAACTTGATCAGGCTTCATGTCGGACAGCGTTCGAATAATGATAGGTTTGATTTGAATGTCTTTAATTTTATCGAAATCTTCTTTCGTCGATTTCTCATCTAGTTGAAAAGCAAGCCCCAGAACCGCGATGTATTCCGGGTCCGCTAGGTTTGTTTTAATATCCGCAATTTCACTGGTCAATTTCACCCGCTCATCCGCAGTAAGCTTGACTACTTTTACGGCTTCCGCATTGTTGGCCGCTTCGCCGACAGCGTCTTTCGCGTCGTCGCCGCCCATTACGGAGTTGTATAAAATAACGGCTACAATAGCAATTAGTGTGATGGCTAGTAAAATAGTAATCAGCCATGGCAGCATTTTTTTCATGTCGAGGGTCCCTCCGATTGTTCACTCTTAATGGAAGCCGCATAAACGCCTATTGAGCGAAGATACGACTGTATGGAGGCAATGACTTCATCGGCTTTCTCCAAAACCAATATTTTTTTTCCAGTTGTCAATGTAATCAGTGTATCCGGCGTTTCTTCAACTAGCTCAATAAGGAGCGCGTTAATATGTAATGTTTTTCCGTTTAAACGCTTCACAGCAATCATGGGCTTCCTCCTTAAACTAGCAGGGAGGCAGGCTAGCCTCCCCCTCGGTTATTCACCTATCGTTTTAAGCCAACAACCTCTTGCAGAATTTCATCTGAAGTCGTAATGATACGTGAGTTAGCTTGGAAGCCGCGTTGTGCAACGATCATTTCGGTAAATTCTGATGTCAAATCGACATTGGACATTTCGAGCTGACCCGCAATAATAGCACCTGTACCTGCTTCAGCGTCACCAGCTGTAGTCATAACTACTTCGCCGTCAACGTTCGCATTTGGCGTCATCCGGTAAAGGTTGCCGCCGATTTTCTCAAGACCGTTCGGGTTTGTTACTTTCACGACGCCAAGCTGGAAACCTGATGGTTGGCTTTGACCGTCTGCTCCTACCGAAATGATCGAGCCATCTTGAGAGATCGTAAAGGATTTAACCTCAGCTGGATCTAGTACAATCGGTCCACCATTAGAATCCAATACAAACATGCCGTCGCCATTCACGAGCTGACCCGCTGCATCGAGCGTGAAGTTTCCTGCGCGCGTTAGATAAGGAGCTTCAGCACCGTCCGCCGATGGAGAAACTGCGAAGAATCCATCACCATCAATTCGAACGTCTGTAGGAACATTCGTAGTCATTGCACTACCAGGTGTGTGAATCGTGTCAATTGAAGCAATAGCAACACCAAGGCCTACCTGCTTCGCATTGACGCCGCCAGTCGTTCCTTCTTCAGGACGTGTTACACCTGAAACCGTTTGACTTAGAATATCTTTGAACATAACGCGGCCTGCTTTAAAACCTACTGTATTTACGTTCGCGATATTATTGCCGATGACGTCAAGCTTCGTTTGAAAACCACGCATGCCGGAAACGCCAGAGTACATTGATCTTAACATGAATTGTCAACCTCCTAGTGGTGTAAGTACAGTTAATCTGCCTTGCAAGAAGTCTATCGTGCGAGTCGCTTCAGTCGATCCACGACTCTTCGGCTTCCAATAAGAAGGTCCAGCCGATTAAGAAACAATGACTGCACTGTCGATTTGGGTGAATACATTGCCTTGGAGTGAGTTGCCATCCAATGCAGTGATGACAGTACGACTTGGAACATTGACAATCATCGCGATGTCGCGATAAACGACGAGCGAATCCTTCGCACCTTTTGCAGCAGCCTGATCGATTGCGCTCACGATTTTGGATATCGTTTCAGGTTTGAAAGTGATACCGCGCTGCGCCATACGTAGTTCTGCGTGATTGCTGAATTTAAGCACATTGCGGTCCAGCACCTCTTTAAACGATGCCGTACTTGCTGCGGTGCTTTCTTGCTGGTTCGGTTTACGAAGTTGACTATTTCCGGTTAATCGTAAATGTCCGATCTTCAAGATATCATCCATTGGATTCTTCACCGCCTTCATCAGCGATCGATACGATGTCATCCAGTTTAATATCTTTTTCACCGATTCTTGCGTATTGCGCTTTATCTTTGATAATAATGGAATCAACGTTACCAGTTACTGCAAGCATCTCACCTGTATCGGCATATTCATACCACTGAACTTCCTTACCGATCATGCTGGAAGCCATTCCAAGGTTTTGACGGAGCAGCGTTAACTGATCTGACATATTTACCAACTGCTCGACAGATGAGAATTGAGCCATTTGCGCGATGAAATCCTTATCCTGTAAAGGCTGCATGGGATCTTGATTTTTCAACTGGGTTACAAGAATCCGCAGAAATTCATCTTTGCCAAGGGAAGTGTCCGCCTTCTTCTCTGCTGCTGCTTGTACATTGCTAGCGCTGTAATAAGGCCAGACGTTACGGGTAGAAATATTATCACCGGACATTTTTCTCGTCACCTCCGATCTATAGGTTCATCGTTAACATCCATAACCGTGAATGGTTATGCTCTCGTATGAATGCCTCGGCCTAAGCCTAGATCACGGTCAACCGCTTGTTCCATCGTTAATTCTTCCAGATCGGCATCAAAATCAATTTCACCGATCGCTTCATCGCTGGATTGACGTTTGGAAGTCCCTTTGTCTTGTCCGCTTTGACCTTGTCGATCTTGGAACATGTTCGGCAGTACAGACGATTGCGTTACCTCAAGCTTCTCAACTTGTACCCCCTGTGATTGCAGTGCGGAACGAAGCTGTGCCATTTGATTCTCAAGCATATCCTTTGCAGATACAGTATCTGTCATGAATTGCGCAGTCAATGTGCCGTTATGCATCGACAGGTTGACATTTACTTGACCTAGATGTTCAGGAAATAGCGTCAATTGTGCATTGGACATGCCATTGCTTGCCGTTACATTGAACTGACCCACAACCATCTTCTGAATGGTCGAAGCAAATTGCTGGATTGGAACAGGTTGTTGAACCAGTTGCTTCGTTGATGTTAGTGCTTGGCGCTGCAATTCTTGATTACCAGCTAATAGCGCTAAATTGATACTGTTTGGCTCGGATAATGTCTGCATAGAATCAGCTTCGAGCTGCTCATCTACAGGCTTGGCTACTGCTTTCAACAAACCTACATGAAGGAACTGGTGTGCCATGCGCTGAAGATGATTGTTTGTTACAGGCATTGTTTGCAGCGCTGGGATGGAATCGATCTCATTCGATTGATCTGATGGCTGTGCGCCTAAATTGGCTGCCGACTCAAGTTTCTTCCCATTGATCAATTGTTCGATTGCAATCAATTGCTTACTAACCAATACATTTTGGTCTCGATCTGACGCGTTCCCTTTTTGCTTTTGCAAGAGTGAACGCAAATCGGATAATGCATCCAGTAAACCTGATTTCAATACAGAGATTTCTTCCAGATTGACTGACTCCACGCTCGAAGATTCTGAAGTCGTTTGTGCCGCCTGGCTTTGAATGTTGGCCACTAACGTTTGACCATTATTCAATCCTGCAATGATACTAAGCAGTTGGTTGTTACCACCATTTGATTCGCTTTCGCCTTGATTGCTATTGTCCGTTGTTTGATTTCCTGTAAGCGGCAGTATTGGTTGTGCCGCAGGCACACCGGATAGCATACTCAGTAAATTGTCTAACTGGGCCAAAGCGTCGCTTAAACTACTTTCTGATGTCGTTTGAGCCAACTCTTCTGTGTCTGCTTCATCAAGCTTCTTTAGAAGCTCTTCAATAGCAGTTAGTAATTCAGTAGAAGATACATTTTCCCCCAGCAGAGCTGTTAGGGAATTCAATGGCAACTGTGCAACAACGACTCCATCTTTTGAAGTTTGAGCAGGAGTAGAACCCGTTCCATTACCAGCAAGTGTCTGAACTAAAGTCTGGTTAAACTCACTGCCATCCGCCCCTTTAGCAGCAGATGTACATCCTGATACCGAAGTAGGCGCACTGGCACTGGATGAAGCATTTGATACTGACATTTGCATTTTATTTTTCACCTCCTTTATTAAATAACATTATTTGCCAAGCATGAGTTTCGAAACTAATTGTGCTGTAATATCTTTGTTCAATCCCGACATTTCCGCAATAATTTTGGAACGGGATGCATCATCTACAGCGTTTAAAATACGTAATACTTTACTTGGACTCACATCCGCCATCTTAAGAAGTAACTCACCTGCACTTGCTGGATCCATTGTCGAGAAAGTAGTGTTGAGCTGTGCTTTGCTAAGTACGATCTCTGGTTGCGAAACTGCGGAATCTTGTTTCTTGATTCTGGCTTGCAGCGCGGCAATTTGACGATCCTTAGCTGTTTTTACATCTTTCAACTTAACAGTGGCTTCAGCAGCTTTCTTAGGATTCATCTTCTCAAGTACTAGAACACGATCATCCGGTTTCATGGCGTCCAACACGAGCACCGCTTCATCCATTTCCATGCTTTCAAGAATTGGTGCCGCTTTGCTTGGCGTAATCTTGCCATACATGGCAGCAAGCTCATTAATTTGGTTCTGGTACTCGGCATCCTCAAGCGCCTTCTTCGTTCCATCTTGCTTGAGCTGCTCTACTTGAGCTTGTAGATCTTTAAGCTGCTGCGATAATCTTGTTTTCTCATCTACAGCCTTGCTGAGCTCGGTTTCTTTAACAGTCAATTGCGCCCGCAGTTCGCTAATCTTAGCAGTCGTATTTTCCGTTTTGATTTTCCCTTCATCCACAACAGATGCATTCTCATCAGACACAGGCTCCGGCAGCACTTTGTTTAAGAATGGAACAGTATTCCCAATTTCAAGTGCCTTATTTCGCAAGTCGAAATTAAATAAAGTGACCAGTACTCCAAGAAGAATGAGTGTAAACAAGATCGGAGTTACAAAAAACATAAATCGTTCAAACCCGCTGTAGCCTTGCTTTTCCATATCCAAATCCGCCAAAATAAGTCCCTCCCTCGGGTATTGGCTCCCGATTCGCAAAACGTCTCAACTGTTAGTGCACTGCGTACATGAATCGAACAGATGCCATTTCATCTAACTCATTCTGCTCGACAAGCAACATGTCGGCTTGGAAACGCTGGCGCGCATTATCCTTCGATTTCTGCCAAACCTTCTCGTCTTTCATTCGCTCAGACAATTCATTACGTTTCACTTCGACGGCAGCTTCAGCTCTCTTGATATCCATCATTTTCTGTTTAATACAAATATCCAGATAATTAATGTACTCTTGGATCACCATCAGCTCTGAAAGCGTCACAGCTTGATTCGATGAAAGCTGTAAACGGTCACTCCATTCGGCTCGATCCTGATGAAGCTTCAGGAGTGATTGCTCCTCATTCTGAAGTTCACCGACGACGACGGATAGTTGCCATTCTGCTTGCGATTTTTCGCTTGTTTTTAAGTCGACGATTTTTTGATAGGCGTAGCGAAATCGTGCCATCTAGCTAGTTCATCTCCCGTTTGAGGTATAAAAATCGCGAATGAGCCTCTCTTTTGATTCCTCGTAGCCAACCTTTTCGTTCGTTTTCTGACGAGTAAAGGACCAGATATTTTCGATAGAATCGATTGCTTGATCAATTTTTTCATTTGAACCGCGTTGGTACGCCCCAATATTGATAAGGTCTTCCGAATCTTTATAAATGGAGAGCAAACGTTTCAGTTCATTCGCTGCCTCTTGCTGCTCTTCGGGTACAATTTCCTTCATGACCCGGCTAATCGATTGAAGCACGTCAATTGCTGGAAAATGTCCTTTATGGGCTAAAGCACGACTGAGCACGATATGTCCGTCCAAAATACCGCGAACAGCGTCTGCAATAGGCTCATTCATATCGTCACCATCAACCAGAACCGTGTAAAATGCAGTAATTGAGCCTCTTTCACCCGTTCCAGCACGTTCCAGCAGCTTAGGCAGGTTTGCAAACACAGAAGGCGTGTAGCCTCTAGTTGCAGGAGGTTCGCCGATGGCTAGGCCTACTTCGCGAAGAGCCATTGCATAACGTGTTACAGAATCCATCATAAGCATTACATTCAGTCCTCGATCACGGAAATATTCCGCAATGGTCGTGGCGATAAGCGCGCCTTTAATACGAATTAAAGCCGGTTGATCAGAGGTTGCAACAATTACGACAGAGCGAGCCAGTCCTTCGGGACCAAGATCCTTCTCCATAAACTCAAGAACCTCACGACCGCGCTCACCGATCAGTGCAATCACGTTGACGTCAGCGGAAGTGTTTCTTGCAACCATCCCGAGAAGTGTACTCTTCCCTACACCGGAGCCTGCAAATATCCCAACGCGCTGACCTTGCCCAACTGTTAACAATCCATCGATCGCTCGAACACCAATGCTGAGAGGATCCTTTACTCTCGGTCTTGAAAGAGGGTTGCTCGGCAGATTATGTGTAGAGTGATGCGGCATTCGACTCGAGATGTAAGAACCGTCTAACGGCTGTCCGAGACCGTCTAGTACTTTACCTAGCAGATCAGAACCAACCTGTACAGTTAAAGGCTTACCAGTACCAACGACGTCGCAGCCAGGGCCAATCGATTGAAGCTCGCCAAGCGGCATTAGAATTACTTTGTTATTGCGGAACCCGACTACCTCCGCTTTAAGCGGTTTAGTAGATTTGGCCGGATAAATTAAGCAAACATCGCCGATACTGGCGTCAGGTCCTTCGGATTCAACGGTCAAACCGATAACCTGTGTGACTTTACCATTGACGCGAACGGGATCGATTGGACGTAAATGTTCAATGTAGCGATCTACATCCAACCTATTAGTAGTCATCAGCTGCTCCTTGTTCATCCGCTTGGTGTGCTAATTGGATGAGTTCACGTTTTATTTCAGTCAACTGTGTATCAATTCGTGCATCGATGCTGCCAAAGGAGGAGCGGATAACACAACCGAATTCCTTGACCGAAACATCTGGCACAATTTGTAATTCGGCTTGAGAATCGATGACGAGTGATAATTCTTCACGTGCCGCTTGTACGAACGTTAGCTGCAAAGGGGAAACGCACAATGTGATTACACCCTGCTCTCTGCGCCGTTCTAGCGACTTACGAATAATATCAAGTGACCAATTCGGATCAATCGTCAATTGCTTCTGAATGATCTTCTCTGCAATTGCCGTGCTGAGCGCAACGACGAACGGTTCCGCTTCTTGAATGATTTGTTCCTTTGTTTCATAGGCAGAATCGAGAATCGATCTGGCTTCAGTCAGCATCACTTCCCATTGCGCTTGCACATCGGCTTCGGCTTGTGCCTTGCCTTCTTGGTAGCCCTGCTGGAAACCTTCATGATGGATTTGTTCCATCAGTTGCTCGTCCTGCAGACGACGTTCTAACCACCATTGGTCAATTTGGGCGTTAGCCTCTGCGTGCATCGACTCAATCTGCTCGCCTGTCTCTTGAATGCGCTGCATAGCGAATTGTTCAGCATCGTCAAGAATTTGATCTCGCATGGTAAGTGTTTCCTCACTTGGCCCTGCAGGCTCGCTTTGATGTTCGTCAAAAGCAGGCGTTTGAATATACTTGTTATACCATTCAAGCCGCTTTAAATCTTCTACGGAAATGACATGCGAAGATTTGTACAACTTAGACAATGATATCATCCCCTCCACCACGGGCGATGATGATTTCACCGGACTCTTCGAGTCTACGGATTGTTGCTACGATACGCGTTTGAGCTTCCTCAACGTCACGCAGCCGGACAGGTCCCATGTATTCCATTTCATCTTTGAACGTTTCTGCCATTCGCTTGGACATGTTGCGGAAGATTGCTTCCCGAACTTCTTCGCTCGCAACTTTAAGCGCAAGCTGCAGATCGGCATTCTCGATATCGCGGATAATGCGTTGGATCGAGCGGTTGTCGATATTGACGATATCTTCAAAAACGAACATTCTTTTCTTGATTTCTTCTGCAAGCTCCGGATCTTGAATTTCAAGTGCATCCAGGATGGTACGCTCTGTACCGCGATCGACACCATTTAATATTTGAACAATTGATTCAATACCGCCAGCACTTGTGTAATCTTGAGTAACGGTAGCTGAAAGCTTCTGTTCGAGAATACGTTCCACTTGCGAAATAACTTCCGGTGAAGTGCTGTCCATAAGCGCTACTCGACGAGCAACCTCAGCTTGCTTCTCTTGCGGTAACGAAGAAAGAATCTGAGAAGCTTGCTCTGCTTGCAAGTAAGAAAGTACCAATGCGATCGTTTGCGAATTCTCGTTCTGAATGAAGTTGAGAATTTGGCTCGCTTCCGCCTTGCGGGCAAAATCGAATGGACGAACTTGCAATGTAGCAGTTAAGCGATTGATGACCTCCATTGCCTTGCTTTCGCCAAGCGCCTTCTCCAGAATTTCACGAGCATAGGTAATACCGCCTTGTGAAATATATTCTTGTGCAACACAGATTTGATGAAAATCATTTAATATCGTTTCTTTGTCCAGCGTATCGACTTTACGAACATTTGCAATTTCAAGTGTCAGCTGTTCAATTTCTTCTTCTCTCAAATGTTTGAAGATTTGAGCGGAAACTTCAGGTCCAAGCGAAATTAACAATATTGCCGCTTTCTGACGACCACTGAATCCATGCATCCTTGCCACCCTGGCCACCTCTATTCATCAACAAGCCAAGTCCGGAGCAAATTAACAAATTCCTCTGGCTTGCGCTTGGCAAGTGTTTCAAGCTGCTTGCGTACTTGACTTTCGTTTTGGACGGTTTCCAAATCGATTGTAGGATATTCGACTTTCGCCTGATTTGCTGCAAGTTCTTCTGCTTGAGCCGCTTGCTTGCGACGTCTTACGACGACATAACCAAGTCCGCCAATTATAGCAAGAGCAGCTAGTCCAATAGCGGTTAACCAACCTGTCGATAAGATAGCGGAAGTAGAAGCACTGCCATTGTCGACAAAAGTTTGCGCCATGATTGAAACCTTTTTGGCCATTAACGCGTCATCATTAACATCTTGACCTGATTCTACTAGTTGTGAACGAATAAGAGATATTAAGAAATTATTAATATCATTTTTCGATTCGTCATTAAGTTTGCTCTTCTCTACGCCGATACTAATAGATAAGTCCTTAATGGCATATGGTCCTGATTCGATTTGATTATGAATCTTATCAAATTCATAGTTCGTTGTACGACTATTCTCTTCAGAAGTGCCGCCAGCGCCTTGATCTGCTGTATATCCAGGAACATCTGTTTCGCCGGTTCCGGCTACTCCGCCTGCCCCGCCAGCTCCTGTAGCGGTTTTGTTACTCTGAGATTCACTTACAATAATCCCGTTGCCATTATTGTTTTCCAATGGTCTCACGAGATTCTGATCTGAAACCTTCTTCTCAAAATTGAGTGAGCTGGAAACATTAACAACCAGATCTTCCATGCCAACCATCGGTGCTAGGAACGTTTGGATCTCTCGCTTTAGATCATTCTCAAATTTGCGTTGCAGCTGGTAATGCGTCTCAATTAAATCTCCGCCTGAAGCTGCGCCGCCGATCTCATCTGATGCAAGAAGCTCACCTTCGGGACTTGAGATCGTAATGTTCTCAAGCTTGATATTAGGTATAGAGCTTTTCACTAAGTTATAGTAGCCGTCGACTTCTTTCTGACTCGGGCGATAGCCCGGACGGAAAGCCATTGTAATCGCAGCAGAAGACTGTTCCTTTTCTTCGTCCGTCATGAAGGGAGATTCATTCGGTATCGTAACGAGAACATTCGACTTCTGAACGCCTTGCATACCGTTAAGCAACTGCTGAATTTCTCCATTCAAAGCGTTTCTTAATTTCACATCGAATTCACGATCCGTTGAACCGAACATGGAATTCGTATCATTGAAAATGTCGAGTCCGATTGAACCGTTACGAACAATCCCCTGCGACCCCGCTTCGATTTTAACCTTCGCGGCATCCGCCGTCGGAACCAGTATGCTTTGCCCGCCGTTTTCAAGCTTGTAAGGAATTGTGTTCGTATCCAAGTATTCCATGACTGCCGCGGCGTCCGTACTATCCAAATCGCGAAACGCAACCTCATAACTCACTCTTGAAAAAATCATGGTTAGTAATACGATTGTTAGAATAAGTATGCCGACCGAGGCTCCCAGCCAAATCTTCTGTCTCTTCTCCATTGCGTTCCAATATTGAGCAACCTTAGCTCGATACTGGGCAAATTTCTCGTTCACGATTTCACCTCACTGTTATGCTCTAATGCCAGTTGTGCTGCTATTAGATTTGCATCCGCATGATCTCTTGGTATGCTTCTATCACTTTGTTGCGGACTTGTGAGGTGAGCTGCAAGCCAAGTTCTGCCTGCTGCGAAGCGACCATAACTTGCGATATATCCACATTGCCTAGTAAGTATTGATCAGACATAGTATGTACGTTCTTTTCTTGCGCACCGACACCATCCAGTGCGTTCTTCAGGAAATCGCTAAACGATTTCGTCATGTCCGAAGCCGAAGCTGAAGCCGGAGCAGCAGCATTCTTCTCTATACCGGAATCAAAAAGTTTAACATTTTGCGATTGAAGCATATTCAATGACAATGGGTTAATCAATGGAATCCCTCCGCTTTATCTCTGTCTATTTACCGATTTCAAGCGCTTTGATAAACATACCTTTTGTTGCATTCAATGCGGTTACGTTGGCTTCGTATGACCTAGAAGCAGAGATCATATCGACCATCTCTTTCAGTACGTCGACGTTCGGCATTTTTACATACCCATTCTCGTCTGCATCAGGATGGCTTGGGTTATATACCAGCTTCGATGGCGTCTGATCTTCTATAATACGTGATGCCTTAACGCCAGGAGAAGAATCCTTACCGTTCAGCTGTCCGTTTAGCACATCCGCGAACGATTTAGAAGTCGGTTCCAGCACGACCAGTTTGCGTTTGTAAGGTTCGTAACGGCCATTCACAAAATTCGCTCTCGTCGTTTCTGCGTTCGCAATATTCGAGGAAATGACGTCCATCCGGAGCCGCTGAGCAGTTAATGCTGATGCACTGGCATCAAATCCGTTAGTTAACCTCATACTCAAACTCTCCCTTCAATGCCTAATCGCATCATCTTCACTTCGTGATTGATCTGTTGAACGTAATAATTGTAGTTCAATTGATTTTTAGCAAGAAGCGACATTTCTCGATCAATGTCGACATTGTTTATGTCGTTGTTCATCACGCTTGTTTCGTCCGTAATCACTCGTGCTCCTGGAACAGATGATGAAGCACCAATAGCAATGTGACGAGCATTCGTTCTTTTACCAGAAATCTGGATGTTATTACCGCCCATGCTTTGCTCCAGCAATTGTTCGAAAACAACCTCGGAGCGCTTGAATTTCGGCGTATCTACATTCGCTATATTGTTGGAGATGATGCGTTGGCGCATTTCTGCAGCATTCATAGCACCCTGTAATCGACTGAATTCCGGGCCATTCAACAGGTTCACTGAAAAACCCCACTTTCCATCTTGTGTAATATATTTAATTCAACAGATTCTCTCTCATTCCTCCTTCTTTCGACAAAGAATTATTAAAAATATGAGAGAGTTGTGTCGAAGTTTTCCGTCAAGTTAATCTTCCTCACTTTCCTAATTTATTACAATAAGAAAAAAGCCCTATCTTTGTCGAAGATAGGACCTCAAATTGGGATTATTGTACTGGTTTGCGAATGAATTTGTAATGTAATTGTCTAATATTTTAATTTTTGTTCTTTTTTAGCTCTTGGAGCAGCTGGGTATTTAGTATTCGAATGTAAGTACCTTTCATTCCCAGCGAGCGAGTTTCAATCACTCCGGCACTCTCTAATTTCCGTAGTGCGTTGACGATAACGGACCTTGTGATTCCAACCCGATCTGCTATTTTGGATGCAACAAGAAGCCCTTCTTTTCCATCCAACTCTTCGAAAATATGCTCAACGGCCTCAAGTTCACTGAACGAGAGAGAACCAACAGCCACTGCCACAACTGTGCGGCTTCTAGCTTCGTGTTCAATCTCTTCTGCGCGTTCACGCAAAATCTCCATGCCCACAATTGTACTTCCATACTCTGCCAAAATTAACTCATCATCACCGAAAGGCTCCGCATTACGCAGCAAAATCAGCGTTCCGATACGTTCGCGGCCGCCGACAATCGGAACCACCGTCATCTTACGCTGACCCGCCATCATTGGGAACGACTCACTAATCCCTTCATCCGGAACGACATTATTGACAGTTTCTTGCATATTCATGAATCGTTCATTGCTTTCAATTGAAAATCGCAAATCTGCGACTGGTAGTGCACGCAGCTGTTCATGTTGGAATGGTCCCACTGCCGCGCAGCCCAGTACTTTACCTTTGCGGCTTACGACGAACACGTCGGATTGAATCGTTGTGCAGAGCACCTCTGCCATTTCACGGAAATTGAGCGCTCCGCCTGCCGCGCGCTGCAGCAGACGGTTAAGCGTTCTTGTTTTTGCTAATAAAATCATTAACTTATGCCCCCTACTTTCCTTACCGGTCCTTTACAGTATATATTGACTTAAATCGCGATTTTTCGCAATGCTGCCTAATTTCTCACGGACATACTCCGGTGTAATAACCAGTTCCTCGAGAGAGAGCTCAGGCGCTTCAAAGGATAAATCTTCAAGCAGCTTCTCCAAGATCGTATGGAGTCGGCGCGCGCCAATATTTTCTGTGTTTTGATTTACTTCAGCCGCAATGTTTGCAAGCTCGCGGATCGCTTCCTCAGAGAAAGTAATCGTGATGCCTTCCGTTTCCAAGAGTGCGGTATATTGTTTAGTCAGTGCATTTTTGGGCTCGGTTAAAATCTTAACAAAATCTTCCAAGGTCAAGTTCGTCAATTCCACCCGAATCGGGAAGCGACCCTGAAGCTCCGGAATCAAATCGGATGGTTTGGCCATGTGAAAAGCACCGGCAGCAATAAACAGCACATAGTCTGTCTTCACTGGACCATACTTTGTCATCACAGTAGAGCCTTCAACGATTGGCAATATAT
Organism: Paenibacillus sp. N22P23; assembly: GCF_059383735.1. Taxonomy (NCBI): domain Bacteria; kingdom Bacillati; phylum Bacillota; class Bacilli; order Caryophanales; family Paenibacillaceae; genus Paenibacillus; species Paenibacillus sp. N22P23. The sequence continues at coordinate 528,904 of NZ_JBXENT010000001.1, read as the reverse complement.
CACGCTGCACGCCTTCCCGGGAAACATCAGGACCTGAGCCTCGCGAGGAGCTTGCAATTTTGTCAATTTCGTCTATGAAAATAATGCCGGACTGCTCGGCCCTGCTGACCGATTCGGTTATAACATCATCCATATCGATTAGCTTGTTGGCTTCTTCCTGCATAAGTGCCTTCCGAGCTTCCTTAACAGGCAGTTTCCGTTTCTTCGATTTCTTCGGCATCAACTGCCCGAACAGTTCTTGCATGTTGGCACCCATTCCCATACCTTCATTGCCTTGCCCGGCAAGCATATCCAGCATGTTCGGTGAGTTATCCTCTACTTCTATTTCAATCATTTCATTCTCAAGCTTACCGGCAGCGAGTTGTTCCTTTACTTGCTTGCGTCGCTCGATAACCGATGCCGACTCTTCAGGCTCGACATCGGGCTCTTTCGTACCTTGTGTGCTGCCAAAGAGCATTTCCAGCGGATTCTTTTGGCTTTTGGGTTTAGCGGCGGACGGCACCAGCAACGTGACAATACGCTCGTTCGCCTGCTTCTCCGCTTTATCTTTAACCTTCTCGGTTCTTTCTTGCTTAACCATCCGAATCGATGTTTCTACGAGGTCGCGTACCATGGATTCTACATCACGGCCCACATAGCCGACCTCTGTAAATTTCGTCGCTTCCACTTTAACGAAAGGTGCATTTACAAGTTTCGCTAAGCGTCTTGCAATTTCCGTTTTACCAACACCTGTAGGACCTATCATTAGAATGTTCTTCGGTACAATTTCGTCCCTAATAGCTTCATCAAGACGACTTCTCCGGTAACGGTTGCGAAGAGCTACTGCTACTGAACGCTTGGCCGGCTTCTGACCAACAATATATTTATCAAGCTCCGTCACAATTTGCTTCGGTGTCATAGCTTCATTTGACATTTCCGATCCCTCCAAATGAGTCCGTTTTTGAAAGCTTATATTAACCTATTTCTTCCACGATAATATTCCGGTTCGTGAATACACAAATATCAGCAGCGATCTCAAGTGCTGATTTAACCATATCCTTTGCCTCAAGCTGAGGTGCATGCTGATAGAGAGCTCGTGCTGCTGCAAGCGCAAAGCTGCCGCCTGAGCCAATCGCCAAAATGCCATCATCCGGCTCAATAATCTCCCCGCCACCGGAAATGAGCAGTAAACCGGTCGCATCCATAACGATCATCATGGCTTCCAGTTTACGAAGCACGCGATCAGAGCGCCAGTCTTTCGCAAGTTCAACAGCAGCACGCTGTAAATTGCCGTGATGTTCCTCTAATTTACCTTCAAACTTCTCGAAGAGCGCAATCGCGTCGGCTACCGAACCGGCAAATCCAGCAATTACTTGCCCACGATACAAGCGACGAACTTTCTTCGCATGGTGCTTCATGACCATACTATTGCCAAAGGTAACTTGTCCGTCGCCTGCAATTGCACCTTTCCCATTATGCCGAACCGCACAGATCGTTGTCGCATGAAATTGCATTTCCATTATCAATAACCTCCTAAAAGTCTCGCATACGCGAAACTGCTTCGTAAGGATAGGCATAAGTTTCGCGAAGAAAATATTCTTTCAGATAACGATAATTAAACTACTTCGTTCGAATAGCTTGAGTTTTGCAAAAACTTCCAAGGTAAGTTAGCTGTTTCCGCCAACGACGGTAAAACAAATTGGAAAACATATTCATGCAAAAAAGGAAGCAGCGGCCGAGGAATCATTCGAAGCCGCTGCTCTTTTGCCTGTTCTGGTTGTATCGTTACTCCGTGACCGGTTCTGCCACAACGGGCGCTGGCTCTGCCGGATAGCCCAGCTGTTCTTCTTTAAAGCGAGCAAGCTGGTCTAACGCGCGATTAGCAATCGCATCGTTCTTATCCTTCTTGCTGCGCATACGCTGCTCAAGCGGCGGGAATAAACCAAAATTCGCATTCATCGGCTGGAAATGCTTGAAGTCAGCCGTAGTAATGTACTGCGCCATACTGCCAAGCGTAGTATCTGCTGGGAAGACTAGCGGTTCTAAGCCGCGAGCCAATCTACCTGCATTCAACCCCGCAATCAGACCTGAAGCAGCGGATTCAACATACCCTTCAACACCGGTCATTTGTCCGGCAAAGAACAAATTGTCGCGACTGATCGCTTGATAGGTCGAACGAAGCAGTTTCGGTGAATTGATGAACGTATTGCGATGCATGACGCCGAAACGTACAAACTCCGCATTTTCCAGACCCGGAATAAGGGATAGTACCCGCTTCTGCTCACCCCATTTGAGATGAGTCTGGAATCCAACCAAGTTGTACAGAGTGCCTGCAGCATTATCTTGACGAAGCTGAACAACTGCGTGAGGCAGCTTGCCAGTGTGCGGGTTCATCAGACCAACAGGCTTCATTGGACCGAAGAGCACCGTTTGTTTGCCACGGCTAGCCATAACCTCAATCGGCATACAGCCTTCGAAATATTGCTCTTTCTCAAATTCCTTCACTTCGGCTGTCTCAGCCGTTGTAAGAGCTTCGTGGAAACGCTCAAACTCTTCTTCCGTCATTGGACAGTTGAGATAAGCAGCCTCACCTTTATCATATCGTGAAGCAAGATAGACCTTCGACATATCGATGGAATCTTTCTCCACGATTGGAGCAGCCGCGTCATAGAAATAGAAATATTCTTGACCTAACAGCTCTTGAATTTGGGCCGATAAGCGCGGCGCCGTCAGAGGTCCTGTCGCTATTAAGACAATACCTTCAGTCGGGATTTCCGTCATTTCCTCTGTTCGCACATCAATAAGAGGATGCTCTTTCAAAATTCTCGTCACATCGCCGGAGAATCCGTCACGATCAACGGCAAGCGCTCCGCCTGCAGGGACCGCATTACGATCCGCGCAATCAAGGATCAGGGAGTTCATTCTGCGCATCTCTTCTTTAAGTACACCGACTGCATTTGCCAGCCCATTAGCACGTAAGCTATTGCTGCATACCAGTTCGGCAAAGTTATTCGTATGGTGAGCCGGCGTTTTCGTCGCCGGTCTCATCTCGTAAAGCGTAACAGGCACTCCTTGCGAAGCGATTTGCCAAGCAGCCTCGCTGCCTGCCAGCCCTGCGCCGATGACTGTCACACGTTGTAATTCTGACAATGAACTTACCATCCTTTCAATCTTAACCCTCAGCCGGTTCTTGCTCATCAGGTACTTCTTCATTATATTCACACTGCGTGCAGGCAAGCTTCGCGCCGCTGCGATTCCGCTTCTCTACCATTAAGCTGTTGCATTGCGGACATGGCTTAGTAGTCGGTTTATCCCAAGATACGTAGTCACAACCAGGATACTGATCGCAGCCGTAGAAGTAACGTCCCTTCTTACTGCGGCGCTCAATAATTTTCCCTTCCGCACATTTCGGACATGGAACGCCGATATCCTTGACGATCGGCTTCGTATTGCGGCAATCCGGGAATCCGGAGCAAGCTAGGAACTTGCCGAATCGGCCCATTTTATAAACCAAATGACGGCCGCATTTCTCGCAGAGCTCATCGGATATTTCATCCTGCAGCTCCACTTCCTTCATCTCGTCCTCAGCAACCTCAAGTCGCTTCTCGAATGAGGAGTAGAAATTAGCCAGTACTTTCACCCAATCTTCTTTCCCGTCTTCCACATGGTCAAGGTCATCCTCCATGTGCGCAGTAAACTCTGCATCGAGAATTTCAGGGAAGAACTCTTCCATCATTTGAATGACTAGCTCGCCCAGCTCCGTCGGAATGAATTTCTTCTCTTCGATGGCAACATATCCGCGCTTCTGGATCGTTTCAAGCGTTGGAGCATACGTACTCGGACGTCCAATGCCCACTTCCTCCATCATCCGTACAAGACGTGCTTCTGAATATCTCGGCGGCGGCTGAGTGAAATGCTGCTTCTGTTCTACCGATTCCGTTCCGACGACATTCCCTGCAGCCAGAGGCGGAAGAAACTTCTCTTCGTCCGTCGTACCATCATCGTTGCCCTCGACATAGATTTTCATAAAACCATGGAATTTCACTTTCGAGCCTACTGCACGGAACACTGCGCCATTGCCGACATTAAAATCAACTGTCATCGTATCCAGCACGGCAGAAGACATCTGACTGGCTACAAACCGCTCCCAAACAAGCTTATACAGCCTGAATTGATCACGACTCAAGTATTCTTTCATGGTATCAGGGTCACGCAATACGGATGTTGGACGAACCGCTTCGTGCGCATCCTGTGCGTTGCTGTTCTTCTTTACATACACACGAGGTTGTTCAGGCGCAAAAGCAGCACCGTATTTCTCTTCAATATAAGCTTTGGCTTCCTCTTGTGCGATCGTCGAAATACGGGTAGAGTCCGTTCTCATATAAGTAATGAGACCGACAGTCCCTTCCTTGCCGAGGTCAACCCCTTCATAAAGCTGTTGGGCGACTGACATCGTTTTGGAAGCGCGGAAACCAAGCTTACGTGCTGCTTCCTGTTGAAGCGAGCTTGTAATAAACGGAGCTGCAGGATTGCGCAGGCGCTCCTTTTCCTTCACTTCATTGACAGTGAATGCGGAAGTGCCCATTGCTTGCAGAACCTCTTGAACATCCGCTTCGTTGCCTAGCTCACGCTTGCCGCCATTGAGAGAGTGATACTTTGCTTCGAAGGTTGCAGATCCTTGTTTCAATTGAGCTGTAATCGACCAATATTCCTCGGGAACAAATGCATCTATTTCGTTCTCCCGATCGATGATCAGCTTCACGGCAACGGATTGTACCCGTCCCGCAGACAGCCCCTTCTTAACTTTCTTCCACAGCAGCGGGCTGATCTTATACCCAACCAAACGATCCAGTATCCGGCGCGCCTGCTGGGCGTTTACCAAATCCATATTAATTGGTCTTGGTGTTTTGAAGGCGTCTTTCACGGCCTGTTTCGTAATCTCATTAAATACAACGCGGCAAGAGTCGCCTTCGTCAATTTCCAAATAGTGCGCCAAATGCCACGCAATCGCTTCACCCTCGCGATCCGGGTCAGCCGCTAGATAGACTTTTTTCACTTTTTTGGAGGCGTCTTTTAATTCTTTCAGGATGCTCCCTTTTCCACGAATCGTTATATATTTGGGGTTAAAATCATTTTCGACCTCTACACCGATCTGGCTCTTGGGCAAATCTCGGATATGACCCATCGATGCTTTAACGATGAATTTGCTTCCTAGATATTTACCGATTGTTTTCGCCTTTGCCGGTGACTCGACGATGACAAGTGAATCTGCCATTGATGCGCCCTCCTCTCCAATGCATGCTACATTACACTATATATGGAACCTGGATGCTGTTCAATCTTCCGTTTTATAGATAAATTTATCAGAACTGAATGCAAAAGTCCAAAAGGAAAGGATGATAGCTCATGAAGACGGTCAATTGATAGAGGACCATCCTGTAATAAATGAAGTAAAACAGCTTCATTTCCATCCAAATCCACGACCTGCAATTCAGACTTTAAACCTTCTTGCGCCTTTGTTATTTCCGGTTGCAAGAGCAGTCCCTCATAGTCCTCCAAGATATCTTGGACAGATGTGATAAGTTTAGCCCCTTGACGTATCAGCCCGTTTGTCCCTGCACTCTTCGGTGAAGAGATCGGACCCGGAACGGCGAATACATCCCGCGACATATCAAGCGCTTGGTCGGCAGTGATCAATGACCCGCTCCGCTTTGCCGCTTCTACGACAACGGTACCCAGAGATAGTCCTGCAATGATCCGGTTCCGAAGCGGAAACAATCCCGGATGAAACGGTGTGCCAGGTGAAACCTCCGAAATCACTAAGCCTCTGCCCACAATATGTTGGTAGAGTCCACGGTTCTCTGAGGGGTAGATTATATCTACAGGAGTACCCAGCACAGCGATAGTGCTTCCAAAAGCCTCCAGCGCGCCTTCGTGGGCTAAAGCATCAATTCCCCTCGCCATTCCGCTAACGACGGTCAATCCTCGCTCTGAGAGCTTTCTAGACAGGTCAAAAGCTGTTTTACGGCCATAAGCAGTCGGTCCTCTCGTTCCTACAAGGGCAATTGCATGCCGGTTCAATAGTTCAACTCGACCCATTGCGTAAAGTACCCATGGCGGCTGCGGTGTTTCACGCAACAACTTTGGATAGCTTTCATCGAACCACGTAATCACTTGAATGCCGAGCTTAGACATTCGTTCCTGACGTTCCTCCACCTTAACTGTTGAAAACGCATTCGAAATCGCTTTTGCCTGATCCGGCTTTAATCCGACTGATGAAACCCATGCTTCGGGCGAAAACCGTTCATACAATCGCCACTCACCATACGCCACAGCCTTGCGTACCGATTGCCAGCCTACCCCCGGTGTCTCATGCAAAGTAAGCAGCAGTTCTCGCTCTTTAATGTATTCCTTCATTAATAATGCACCGTCCCTTCAAGTGACGGCTCGCATTCTATCTTATTGTGACCGCGCAGCAAGGAGAATGCAAGCCAAGTATTCTGAATAATGAAAAAAAGCAACCCTCCGAATGCCCATATAGGGCAAATCGAAAGGTTGCTTACCTTTAGTTAAAGCTATAGTAATCTTAAGCTGTTAGTGCGTTTTGCACTTGTCTAGCATGCCGCGCTCTTCCAGAACACTGACAAGGGTAGAACCCATTTCGGAAGGCGTTGGTGCTACGCGAATGCCGCATTTCTCAAGTGTTGCGATTTTCTCAGCTGCTGTTCCTTTACCGCCGGAAATAATCGCCCCTGCATGTCCCATCCGTTTGCCCGGAGGTGCAGTTGCGCCGCCGATGAAGCCAACAACAGGTTTCTTCATGTTCGCTTTAACCCACTCCGCTGCTTCTTCTTCAGCAGAGCCGCCGATTTCACCAATCATGATGACAGCGTAAGTATCCGGATCTTCATTGAACATGTTCAGGATATCAATGAATTCAGAACCTTTAACAGGGTCGCCGCCGATACCAACTGCGGAGGATTGACCGATTCCGCGAGTAGTCAGCTGGTGTACAGCCTCGTAAGTGAGCGTTCCACTGCGGGAAACGACGCCTACATGGCCTTTTGTATGAATGTAGCCCGGCATGATGCCGATCTTACATTCGCCCGGTGTAATAACGCCAGGGCAGTTCGGTCCGATCAGGCGCGTTTTGCGGCCTTCCATGTACCGTGTTACTTTAATCATGTCGATAACCGGAATACCTTCTGTAATACAGATAACCAGGTCTAGCTCAGCATCTACAGCTTCCAAGATGGAGTCTGCTGCGAATGCAGGCGGAACATAAATAACGGATGCTGTAGCGCCTGTTTTGGCAACCGCATCTGCAACTGTATTGAATACAGGAAGCGAAATTACCGTTCCGTTATCTAGTGTAATGTCAACATTGCTTCCGCCTTTGCCCGGCGTAACTCCGCCAACCATTTGGGTACCGTATTCCAGGGCGCCCTTCGCATGAAACAACCCTGTGGCACCAGTAATACCCTGGGTAATGACTTTTGTGTTTTTGCCTACCAAAATGCTCATCGAAACTCACATCCCCTAAATGAATTCGTATGCCGCGTAAAGTGCGACAATTAAGTCTTACTTTACAAGCGCGACGATTTTTTGTGCACCGTCGGCCATGGAGTCTGCAGCCACGATGTTTAGTCCGGATTCGTTCAACATTTTCTTGCCTAGTTCAACGTTAGTGCCTTCCAAACGAACAACAAGAGGACGGTCAAGACCGAGCTCTTTAGCCGCTGAAATAACACCGTCTGCGATAATATCGCATTTCATGATACCGCCGAAAATGTTAACGAAAATGCCTTTCACCTTCTCATCGGAGAGGATGATTTTGAACGCTTCCGTAACTTTCTCTTTGGTCGCACCGCCCCCTACGTCTAGGAAGTTGGCAGGGTCGCCGCCGTAGTACTTGATGATATCCATTGTCGCCATTGCAAGACCTGCGCCGTTAACCATACAGCCGATGTTGCCATCGAGTGCGATGTAGCTCAGATCAAACTTGGACGCTTGAATTTCCTTCTCATCCTCTTCATCCAAATCGCGAAGCTCCAGGATGTCTTTATGACGGTACAAAGCATTGGAATCGAAGTTCAACTTGGCGTCAAGCGCCATAACATTGCCGTCGCCAGTTACGACGAGCGGATTGATTTCTGCAATCGAGCAGTCTTTCTCTACAAATGCCGCATACAGAGAAAGCATGAATTTAGCCGCTTTGCCGACCAACTCGTTAGGAATGTTGATGGAGTATGCCAGCTTACGCGCTTGGAATACTTGAAGACCGACCGCTGGGTCGATAACTTCTTTGAAAATCTTCTCCGGCGAGTGCTCAGCAACCTCTTCGATCTCCGTGCCGCCCTCTTCGGAAGCCATCATGACGATCCGTCCAGTTACGCGGTCAACAACAAGACCAATGTAGTACTCTTTCTTGATGTCGCAGCCTTGCTCGATAAGCAGGCGCTTTACTTCTTTACCTTCTGGACCCGTTTGGTGGGTTACGAGAACTTTGCCCAGAATTTGGCTTGCATAAGTGCGAACCTCATCCAAATTTTTGGCAACTTTAACGCCGCCCGCTTTACCGCGGCCGCCTGCATGAATTTGCGCTTTTACAACGACAATCGGTGTGCCCAGCGCTTCTGCTGCTGCCACCGCTTCATCGACAGAGAACGCCACTTTACCTTCCGGTACGGCAACCCCATACTGCTTAAGCAGTTGTTTACCCTGATACTCATGGATATTCATTGACGAAAATCCTCCTATCCGCAGTCAAATCCTACGTATGTACACAAAACCATAAGTATTGTAACACGTTTCGTCATGTGTTTCCTATTTTTTTAGCCTGAAATGCCATCTTTTTTGATATTAGTTTCATCTCATATCGATATGGAATAGATGAAATGCACGCATCTTAGAGATGTATGGGCTAAAATAAGGATTACTTGACTAGTATTACCTAAGTTTAACTAATTATTGACACCAAACATATGTTCTTGTATCCTGTGAATATGCATTTATTTAGGAGGTCGCTGGATGAACACCTATTCCGCTCTACTATCAACATTCCAATCCCTGATCCCTTTCGCCAACTCCCTTCGTTCATTATCGGAAGAGGTGTGGGGCGCTCCGCTTAGTCCTGACAAATGGTCCACCCGCTCCGTAATCGGACATATTATGCTGTGGGATCGACATTTTCTGCAAGAAGCGATTCAACCTATCGTCGAAGGCAGACCGTTGACACTGAGACATTCGGATTTTGATACCTTCAATCGCCGTGCCGCCGCCTATGCGGAATCGATCAGCAAAGAGCAACTGCTTGATGAATGTATGTCCGTCAGAGAAGCACTATGGCAGCTTCTGACTGCCCTCTCTGAAGAGCGGAGAGAAATGAGCTATATCGATGGCGACGGGAACCCTTTTACGATACATCATTATTTAGAGGACTTTGTCTCTCATGATCGGCAGCATTTAGATGAAATCGATCGGTTTATCGCAGGTTAAATCGAACTCGTTGACAGCTGTTTTGCAGCTGAGCTATGATTCAATTAGAGCAATAGTACATACGGACCTGTGAGGAAGCACCTTCATCCGATAACGATGGAGGTGTTTTTTGTTATGTATACTCAGATTTGCAGCGGCAGCGTTTATGGCGTGGAAGGCAAATCGATTGCCGTTGAAGTCGATATTTCAAATGGTCTTCCCCAAGTCAATGTGGTCGGACTTCCTGATCCGGCAGTAAGAGAATCGATTGAACGTGTCCGAGCAGCTGTCAAAAACTGCGGATTCACCTTTCCAATGGAACGGATAACCGTAAATCTTGCACCGGCAGACCTTCGCAAAGAAGGCACTGCCTTTGATCTAGCAATTGCTGCAGGCATTCTAACCTCAAGCGGACAGTTGAAGAGCAAATTGTTTCAGGATGTTTTAGTGTTAGGGGAACTGGCACTAAATGGTGAGCTCCGGGCAATTCCCGGCGTACTTGCGATGGTTGAGCAGGCACGATTGAGCGGCATTACCCAAGTGCTGCTGCCGAAGGCCAATGCCGCTGAAGCTGCATGTATTGATGGTATGCAGTTGTTTGCCATTTCTCACTTGCATGAGCTGGTCGAAGCGAATGCTGATGAACGTACATGGGAGCAGCTTCGATATGATGTTTATACGGATCTGAACTCCGCCCCTGTTTCCAGAGATTACGGGGCTTCTTACGGTGACTATGGGGATGTGCTGGGACAGCATCATGCAAAGCGCGCTTTGCTTATTTCGGCGATTGGCAAACACAATGTTCTTCTCTCGGGACCTCCTGGAACAGGTAAGACCATGCTCGCAAGAAGGCTTCCAGGCATTATGCCTCCGTTAGGCGAAGAAGAAGCACTTCAGGTTACGAAGATTTATAGTGCTGCCGGCAAGCTTCCAGGCGGCATTCCATCATTAATGAGAGAGCGCCCCTTTCGCAGTCCGCATCATACAATCTCATCCGCTGGGTTGATTGGAGGCGGGTCTATACCGAGACCCGGTGAAGTTACGCTTGCTCACCGAGGCTTACTGTTTCTCGACGAACTGCCTGAATTTTCTCGCGCATCACTTGAGGTGCTTAGGCAGCCACTGGAAGATCGGGAAGTAACGATAGCCAGATCACGTGCCGTATTCCGTTTTCCAGCTTCGTTTCTACTTGCCGCTTCCATGAATCCATGCCCGTGCGGCTACTATGGACATGACACTGACGAGCATCGCTGTGTGTGCAGTGACTTATTACTCGCACGCTACCGAGCGAAGATTTCCGGACCGCTTCTGGACCGCATTGACATGCACATTGAAGTACCCAGACCGCCGACGACCGAAGGTCTGACATCCGGTATGACATCTGCTCAAATGAGAGAAATTGTACTTGAAGCAACGGAGCGCCAGCAGGCTCGAACAGCTAGCCTATCCGGCCGTTCGATAACTGAACTCGCTGGTGCGTCACTTCGCAAGGTCGTTCATTTAACACGAGAAGCCGAACAATTGGTGCGTGTTGCGTTCGATACACTTGGCGTCAGCTTACGTGCTCATGATCGAATATTAAAGCTCTCTCGTACGATCGCTGATTTAGAATCAAGCGACCTTGTTGACAGTCAACATGTCGCCGAGGCGATCGGCTATCGTAGTCTGGATCGAAAACTTCATGCCTTGTAGTAGTCTACAACAAAAAGAAGAGATGGCCGCGACCATCTCTTCTGTGCTTTATTTAACAATTTTGATTTAGAACGCGGATTCAATATGTTTGAGTTCGGCGACATGATACGGATCAAGCGTTCCTACCTGAACCGTTGCGGTTATTGCAATAACATCAAAACGTATCCCAAGCTGATGAAGCAGTTTATTCATTGTCAGATAAACTTCTGTTGTGGATCTGACCTGCAGTTGTTTACGGATATCGACCGATTCCGCAGCTGTGCCGAACCGACCGCCTGCTCTGCGCGTCCGAACCTCGACAATAATGATGACGGAATCCGATTTCGCGACAATATCCAGTTCTCCCGTACGACATCGCCAGTTCCGATGAAGGATCGTATAACCCTGTTCTTTCAAATAGCGAACAGCTTCTTCTTCACCGAACTTGCCTATGGCCTGTCTCGTGTCGGTTCTAGCAGTGTGGTTATCCGGCTTCACTCTTTGCTTCCCCCCGCCTTACGATCCGACCGATAAACGAACGACAATATCTCTGCAACCAGTGTATACAGCTCCGGCGGCACTTCCTGATCCAAGTCGAGCTTCGATAGTACTTCAACGAGTGAAGAATCTTGTTGGATAGGAACTCCGCTTTCAGCAGCTTTATCGAGTATAGCTTCTGCCATCTTACCGCGACCTTTTGCTACAACGACCGGTGCGTTTCGCTCACCAGGCTCATATTTGAGCGCAACTGCTTTCTTATTCTGCAGCATTCCGTCTTGGGACTGTTCCTTCTTTTCTTTCTCGTTCATACGCGATAGTCTACTCCCTTGTAAGGCTTCGTCGACCACTCGGTCGCACCCGGTCCTACTGCCGCTGCATCAGAAGCGTTCATACGCTCAGCCATTCTTTCCGGCATCGGAGTCGCTTTCAGTGTAAGCAGCTGATATCCAGCACGCTGCAGCGCCTCCGACAACTCAGCACGGGACGTCTCTATGAGTGAACCGGCCATCGGATGGTCATTCCACAAATTAAGACTGACAATCTTGTCGACTATCTGCACATCTACGACAGTATCGCCTAACGACTTCATGCGCAGATCAAACAAAAGCCTGCAATTATCCGCATCGAGCTCACCTTTGCGACCTCGCCTTGTTTGAATATGTACCGACGCCGTTTGTCCCCCATCTTGACTATGCATGGGAATAAACATTGTCACATGGGAAAACAACGAGTTTGTTTTCTCCGGGGATAACAGCAATTGCTGCCCCGTAATATGTGAAACGAGCTGCTGTGCCGTTTCCCGAAGCGCCGGCGGTACGTCGTCCGAGGAAGCAAGCGTCATTAATGCACTCTTGAGCGAATCATCGGCAGGATTCTTAACAGTACCAAGCGCATTCTCCGAAGAAGGCAAAACGTTCGGAAGCTGAATGTTCCCCGGCTGGAGCTGAGCTCGATCATTCATCTGGCCCTCGACATTCCGATTTATGCTTTCCTTCGGAGATTGAGTCATCGACGAGGAGTTGTTAGGTTGACCATTCTGAACCTCAGGGTCACTTGGTACTTTCTGCAGCTCCTGCTGCTTCGATGCTTGCTGCTGATCTTCTGTAACTGCAGCTGCAAGCAGACGTTCATGATCGACGCCCAGCCATTTCATCATCTGGCCTACCCAGTTCGATGACGATCCGGCCGGCTGCGGCGATGGGGTTGGAGTGCCATCGTCTGCGGCATGCTTCTGCGTTGTCGCTTCCGGCGAAGCCGGCTTTGCAGCCCCGCCGCCAGTAGTGATTGGCGGGGCTGTTGTCGGCGGTGCCGCGGGCTGCGCGCCTGCCGCGGCTGCGCCTCCGGAGCTCGGCGCGGCTGTGCCAGCCGCCGCGCCTTCGCCCGCTGCGCTGCGCGCAGCGGCCGCGGGAGCAGCAGCGGAACCCGCTGCTCCCGCGGACACTGGCGCCGGCTGCGCCCCGGCGCCAGGTGCGCCTTCGGCGCTGGAAGCCGGCTGCGCCTCGGCCCCGCCCGGCGCTGCGCGCATGAACGCTGCGCCTTCGCGCAGCAGCGTTTGCAGCTTCGCTGCAGCCGCTTGCGCCGCCGTCTGCGGCTGCGCGGTCTCGCCCGCCGCATCACCGGCGGCGGATTCGCCGCGCCAAGCGGCAAGCCCCTGCTCCAGCGACTCCAGCAGCGCATGTGCTGGAGTGCCGGAGAGCGTCTGTGCAAGCGCTCCGATCGTTGCGCTTGTCATCGGCAAGCCGCGCTTATTCGCGAGCGCGGCAGCCTTAGCCCAAACCTGCGCGTCACTGCCTTGCGGCATAGCAGTTAGCGCCTGCTTAAATTGACTCGCTGTTTCGCGAGTCAGAGTACCGCCTTCACGACGCAAATCCCGCACAAGCTCCTGCGTCCATTTCTGTTCGGGTAAACCTGCCGCCTTGAGCCAGTCTTTCAAGCTCCCATCATTCAAAGTTGCCGATTGCTGATCGACCAGTTTCAATACAAGCGTTCCATCGACTGACTGCGGCTGCACTTGAAGCAACGTCGATTGTCCCGGCTGCAGCGGCGTCTCCAATTTAGCCTGCACCTGTGTTCCATTTATTTGTATGATCGCTTCTTGATCACTTAACATCTTAACCAGAACGCCACGCACAATTTGGCCAACCTTAAGCTCTAACGCCTTACTATCGCCAGCTTGAACATCGCCAAGCAGCCCCTTCATCAATTGCCCGATCGATAATGTCATAACGCGACCGCTTCCTTCCTATCAAGCTTCCGATAACGTTCCGTTCGTATCTTGAGTTACCCTATATCGTTATTATCGGCTCTTCAGAGTCGCAGATTAATGATTCCAAATAAAAAACCGACCATCCCAATGATAGAGGAACGAGCGGTTCATATTTGATCTTTATCGTTATTCATTGCACTTCATCGCTATTCATTGCACTTCATCACACATCTTCGCACTTCTTCGTACTTCATAACATCACTCACATTATCCTATCACAATTCCACGCCTGCTCCATCATCACCTAAAACAGCACCTGCTGCTCCATAAACAGCTTCCCCAGGAAGCTCTGGCGGTGCATAGGGCTTGCTCCAAGCTCAAGTAGTTTCTCACGATGCAGCTTCGTCGCATAACCTTTATGTATCGCTATTCCGTAATCGGGATACAGTTGATCCCATTCCCCTTTACACAGCCGATCTCGCGTTACTTTCGCTATAATCGAGGCTGCTGCGATAGACTGGCTTCTCGCATCCCCTTTAATGATGGACTCTTGCGGGAGATCGATATCCACCTTCTCCGCATCCACGAGCAAATATTCCGCCGGAACGGAAAGCAGCTCCACTGCTTGCTTCATAGCAAGTCGCGCAGCTTGCTTGATATTAATGGAATCAACTATTGCAGCATTCACACAAGATACGGCCCAAGCTTCTGCCTGATCGACTATGAGTTCATATAGTTCCTCGCGTCTCTTCTCCGTCAGCTTCTTGGAATCGTCAACACCATCAAGAATCAATCCCTCTGGCAAAATAACTGCCGCCGCCACTACATCCCCAAACAAACAGCCGCGACCAACCTCATCTATGCCGGCAATATTCCGGAACCCTTGCTCCCATAACGGCTTCTCAAACTCCAACATATCGATCCCCGCTCTCCACCACTAAATCCCAAACCGCTTCAACATCAGCATTCAAGCTCGTCAGTCCCTCTACTCTCCTGCTCTTACAGCTCATTCTACTATCCCAGCTTTGCAGCCTATCCGTCCACTGCAATTTTTCCCCATATACAAAACAAACGGCTCCCTCACGATCAAGGCAGCCGTTCCCAATAGCAGAATGCTGCATTTGAAGCCTCGGCTTCAACCGCAAACCAATCTGCCCTTTACATAAAATCTTCCGGAGATTCAAGCGAAAGCCGTCCCAAATTACCTGCCCGCATCTCGCGTAAAATAATGCCGGACGTTTTCTCTAGATCAACGCGGCCTCCACTTATTAAGCAGCCACGTTTACGACCGATATCCTCCATCAAACGAACAATTTCGTCGTTGTCATCGTAATCCTTCGGAGGGTCCTTCAACCCGAAACGTTCCGACAGCATCGGCCAGTATCGCTTCGCAAGTTCTTTCACGGTGAAGAAAGCTACATCTTCGATGTTCAGCACCTGCTCACGAATCGCGCCAGTCATGGCAAGTCGTTGACCAACAAGCTGGTCCTCGAACTTCGGCCATAGAATACCCGGCGTATCGAGCAGCTCCATTTCCGTGCCGACTTTAATCCATTGTTGGCCTTTCGTAACACCGGGACGATCACCGGTAGCCGCAATACTTCGACCAGCCAGACGGTTAATGAGTGTTGATTTCCCAACATTCGGAATGCCCACGATCAGCCCGCGAACAGCCCTCGGTGTTATTCCTTTGGAAATTTGACGTTCGATTTTGTCATGGAGCAACTGCCTTACCTTGACCGGAATTTCATTGACACGTGTACCTGTCGATGAGTCGATAGCCAAGCTTGTATAACCAAGGTCCGCAAAATAAGCCATCCATTTCTCAGTCGTACGCGCATCCGCTAAATCCGATTTGTTCAGCAAAATCAATCTGGGCTTATTCAATAAAATATCATCAATCATCGGGTTCCGGCTCGAAAGCGGCACACGGGCATCCAGCAGCTCAATCGCAATATCAATCAGTTTGAGCTTCTCTTGAATTTCCCTTCTTGCTCTCGTCATATGACCGGGAAACCATTGAATCGTCATGTTACTACTTCACCTCATTTGTGTTTCACGAAAGAAATTTTGTCCATCGGCCAGAAAATGATATCCGCACGGCCAACGATCTCCTTCATCGATACATAACCGATCATCCGGCTGTCCTTACTGTTGCGGCGGTTATCGCCAAACGCAAGAATCATCCCTTCAGGAACAACATCGGTTGTAAAATTAGCATTCGGGAAATTACGGTCTGTCCCTTGATTGTTGAAGATTTCTCCGTTAGCTTTAGCATTCTCGATCGATTCCTTTAAATACGGCTCGTCGACCTGTTTGCCATTGATGTACAAATTATCGCCTTCATATTTGACTTTATCGCCAGGCACACCAATAACCCGTTTAATAAAATCTCTGCCCTCTTCCGGGACATGAAAAACGACTACTTCGCCATGATGCGGCTCACGAATATCATAAAGCACTTTGTTTACGATGAGTCGTTCCCCTGTATAGAAGGTTGGCTCCATCGACGGGCCATCTACGATGAACGGCGCAAACAGGAAATAACGGATCACAAGCACAAGCAATGCTGCGATTGCGAGTGCTTTAACCCACTCGAACACTTCTTTCTGCGCGCGGCTGCCGTTCGATCGATTAGATCTGGACTTGTTGATTGAAGGATCAACACCGTCTGCTGCAGCATGCACATGATCACGTTGATTCAATTCGCTCGACTCTTGTCCATTCTCTTCTGTGCGGTTCTGTTGATCCACAAATTCCACCCTCTTCTATGCTGGGAGTATAGTTATGTAAGTAATCTAGTATTTTAAAAAAACGAAAAGGGACTTGTTTGCGCAAGTCCCCTCTCTTGTCGATAATTAACGAATTTCTTTGATTCTCGCAGCTTTACCGCGAAGTTCGCGAAGATAGTACAGTTTCGCGCGGCGAACTTTACCACGACGAGCAACTTCAATCTTCTCAATCTTCGGCGAGTTTAGTGGGAAAGTTCTTTCCACACCAACACCGTACGAGATTTTACGTACTGTAAAAGTAGCACTGATACCGCCGCCGCGACGTTTAATAACAACGCCTTCGAACAACTGTACACGCTCACGAGTTCCCTCGATAACCTTTACATGCACCTTTAACGTATCGCCTGGACGAAAGTTAGGAAGGTCTGTACGAAGATTTTCTTGAGCAATGATTTGTAAAAGATTCATTGTAGTTTCAACTCCTTCCACCATAGACGTTCTTATAAGCTAACCGGAATCATAAGAAAACCGGATCATGGCTACATAGCGGACCGTCCGACTTTGCAAAAGCAACATCTGAAATTATAACACATCCAAGCCTAGCATACAATAACTTATCATAAACTTTTTGAACTAGTGCTTCAAAGTTAGTTCTTGCTGCTTTGTTCACGGGAACGGATCTGTTCATTCAGCCATTGACGTTCTTTCTTCGTAAGCTCAGCGGTCTCAAGCAGCTCCGGACGACGTTCCAATGTCCGTAAAATAGACTGCTGGCGACGCCACACTTCCACATTCGCATGATGACCGGACATCAGTACCTCCGGCACTTCCCAATCACGGAATACAGCTGGACGTGTATAATGCGGATGCTCTAGCAACCCTGTGCTGA
The DNA here is from genome assembly GCF_059383735.1 of Paenibacillus sp. N22P23. NCBI lineage: Bacteria > Bacillati > Bacillota > Bacilli > Caryophanales > Paenibacillaceae > Paenibacillus > Paenibacillus sp. N22P23. The sequence goes on along the minus strand of NZ_JBXENT010000001.1, from coordinate 511,449 downwards.
ATGAATCCGTCACAGCGGAGTTCTCATTACCCAGAACGCCGGGCAGAAGCCGAACGATGCTATCGATCATCACCATTGCGGGCAGTTCGCCGCCGGTCAGCACGTAATCTCCTAAGGAGATTTCATCTGTCACCAAGTGCTGACGAATTCGCTCATCATATCCCTCATAATGACCACATACAAACACAAGATGCTTGTGAGCAGATAGCTCTTCAGCTTTCTTCTGCGTATAAGGCTCCCCTTGCGGGCAAAGCAGAATGACACGAGGACGCTCAGCGCCTTCCGGCATCAAGTCCTCTACTGCGGCGAACAGCGGCTCCGGCTTAAGGACCATACCGCCGCCACCGCCATAAGGATAGTCATCAACCGTATTATGCTTATTATTTGCATAATCACGAAAGTTAACCGCGTTCAGGCTGACAATTCCTTTATCCTTCGCTTTTCCAAGAATGCTTGCTCCGAAAACACCATGGAACATTTCCGGAAATAGCGTCAATACGTCAATGCGCATATCGTTAAATCAGCCCTTCCATCAGGTGAACCTTAACGACTTTGTCTTTCACATTGACATCAAGCACGACTTCATCAATGACTGGAATCAATATTTGTTTGCCTTTTGGCGGTTGAATGACCCAAACATCGTTTGCACCTGGAACAAGGATTTCGGTAATGACACCAAGTATGGCGCCTTCGTCCGTAACTACCGTGCAGCCGATAATTTGATGCTGATAATACTCGCCGTCTTCGAGCTCAACAAGATCATCCTTCGACACTTTAAGCTCCCAGCCCTTGTACTTCTCGACCTCATTAATATCCTCGAAGCCGCGGAACTTTACGATGTACATATTTTTGTGCAATTTTGCTGACAGTACTTCAAGCTCAAGCTGCTGCTTGGTCTCTGGGTTTATGAGTGTAAGAATTTTACGCGGAGCAAAGCGCTCCTCCGGAAAATCAGTTTGCGAAACCACTTTTACTTCGCCGCGAATACCATGTGTATTCACAAGTTTACCTACCGATAGCCATTGATCCATTGTGTTCTCCTATCTTTTTCGTAATTCACCATCGAAAAAGGGCTAGGATACCTTCGTATCCTAACCCTGCTTCGATGTACGATCGCTACGAAATAATATCGACCATGACACGCTTTTGCGTTTTGACGGCTGCCGATGTGACAACCGTCCGTAGCGCTTTAGCAATCCGTCCTTGTTTACCAATGACTTTCCCAACATCGTCAGGATTCACGGATAACAGATAGACGGTGCCGCGATCGTCTTCTTTCACGTCGACACGTACGTCCTCCGGGTAATCCACTAAAGCCTTCGCTATGACAAGAATCAAATCTTTCATCACAATAGGCCCCCCGCATCGAGTAGTTATTTTTGAAGCTTCAGCTCATGAAGCTTAGTCATTACGCCTGCTTTGGAAAGCAAGTTGCGAACTGTGTCAGAAGCTTGTGCTCCGTCTTGAAGCCATTTAAGAGCTTTCTCTTCATCAATGTTCACTTGTGCCGGTTGTGCAACCGGGTTATAAGTGCCAATTTCTTCAATGAAGCGACCGTCACGTGGGGAACGGGAGTCCGATACAACCACACGGTAGAAAGGCGCTTTGTGCGCACCGATACGTTTCAAACGAATACGTACTGCCATGATAATTCACCTCCTTCAAAAAATTTCTCAGCCCTATATTAGAACGGGAATTTCATTCCTTTAGGAAGCATCCCTTTAAGACCCTTCATTCCGCCTTTAGGTCCTTTAGGACCCATCATCGACGAGAACTGCTTCATCATCTTCTTCATATCGTCGAACTGCTTGATGAGTCGGTTTACTTCTGCAATCGAAGTTCCGCTGCCTGTTGCAATCCGTTTACGTCTGCTGTGATTGAGAATTTCCGGCTTCTGCTTCTCGGCCTTCGTCATCGATTTCACAATCGCTTCGACACGTCCGATCTGCTTCTCATCCACTTTGAGGTTTTTCATATCCTTCATCTTGCCCATTCCAGGCATCATGTCTAGCAATTGATCCAGTGGTCCAAGCTTGCGAACCTGTTCCATTTGCTCAAGGAAATCTTCAAAGGTGAACTCCGCTGTACGCATTTTGCGTTCCATCTCAGCCGCTTTCTCAGCGTCGATCGTGGAATGTGCTTTCTCGATCAGGGACAGCATATCGCCCATTCCGAGAATACGTGAAGCCATACGTTCCGGATGGAACGGCTCAAGCGGCTCAATCTTCTCACCGGATGCCGCAAACTTAATCGGGCAGCCTGTTACTGCTTTGACGGACAATGCGGCACCGCCGCGCGTATCTCCGTCAAGCTTCGTCAGAATGACACCTGTCAGTTCAAGCTGGCTGTGGAAGCTTTGCGCTACATTAACCGCTTCTTGACCTGTCATCGCATCCACGACAAGCAGTACTTCATCCGGCTTTGTAACTTCATGGATTTGACGAATCTCACCCATCAACGCCTCATCGATATGAAGTCGACCGGCAGTATCCACGATCACATAATCATGACCGTTGTCTTTGGCAAATTGCAAACCTGCACGGGCAATTTCAACCGGCGACGTTTGATCTCCGAGTGTAAAGACCGGAACACCTATTTGTTCACCTAATACTTGCAGCTGCTTGATGGCAGCGGGGCGATAAATATCACCTGCAATCATAAGCGGCTTATGCTTGTCCTTGAGTAGAAGTTTCGCCAGCTTCGCAGTGGATGTTGTCTTACCAGCCCCCTGCAAACCTGCCATTAGAATGACTGTTGGCGGCTTGTTAGCCTTCGCGAGCTTCGACTGCGTACCACCCATAAGATCGGTTAACTCTTTATTTACGATGTCGACGACGACCATGCCAGGCGTGAAGCTCTTCATCACTTCAAGTCCGACAGCCTGTTCCTTCACCTTTGCGATGAAATCCTTGACGACTTTGAAGTTAACGTCGGCTTCTAGAAGCGCCAATCGTACTTCGCGCATCGCTTCGTTAACATCATCCTCAGACACTTTGCCTTTGCCGCGCAGTTTGCCGAATACATTCTGCAGCCTGCTGGACAACCCTTCAAATGCCATGATCGTCACCTCCTAGTCGCTACTATGTAACTCCTTGTATATGAGCGCGAAAGCTCTGGGTGAGCTTATGCAGCTCCATACTTAATTCCTTCTGCGTCACAACCTGCTCCACAAGCTCTTCGAGCTGGGAAAGCATTCGTGCTGCCGCCTCGTGCTTGGCAAGCAATTGCAGTTTGCCTTCGTAACTCTCCAGAACAGTCTCCGCACGTTTAACATGCTCGTAGACGGCCTGCCTGCTAATATCGAACTCAGCCGCAATTTCGCCAAGTGAATAATCGTCATGAAAATAATATTTCAGAAAGGTCTGCTGTTTCTCAGTAAGCAGCTTCTCGTAGAAGTCAAACAGCATATTAATTCGGTTTGTCTTCGCCAGGGCATCTGTTTCAGGTAAGTGAGTTTTCTTCGCCGAGGCGTCAGTTTCATGGACCGTCTTCATGCCAGCCACTCCTTCGCGTCAAGGCAATTACCTTTACATCAATTCCACGACGTTTATCATAGCTCAGCCGCCTATAGACTGTCAAGTAATTTTACTTGTCACCATCTTCCGACTCTTCTTCCACGCTTTGCAGAAGACCGCCAAACAACGCATGAACGAACTGTTCGGAGTCAAACTCCTGCAAATCATCCATCTTCTCGCCAAGACCGACTAACTTCACAGGCAGATCAAGCTCATTACGAATGGCAATGACGATACCGCCTTTCGCAGTTCCGTCGAGCTTCGTCAGCACAAGACCGGTAACACCGCTCTTCTCGCCGAACAGCTTCGCTTGACTAAGTGCATTTTGACCTGTTGTCGCATCGAGCACCAGCAGCACTTCATGAGGCGCGCTTGGCACTTCACGCTGAATGACACGGAAAATTTTGTTTAGCTCTTCCATCAGGTTGTGTTTATTCTGCAGTCGGCCCGCCGTATCGCACAACAGGACATCAACGCCGCGCTGCTTAGCCGCGTGAACAGCATCGTACATGACAGCCGCAGGATCTGCGCCGGACTCTTGCTTAATGACGTCTACGCCTACGCGTTTGCCCCACACTTCAAGCTGCTCGATCGCACCGGCACGGAATGTATCTCCTGCTGCAAGCAGCACGCTCTTACCCTCACTCTTGAACTTGTGCGCCAGTTTACCGATTGTAGTTGTTTTACCTACACCATTCACGCCAACAAATAGGATGACCGTCATGCCTTGATCTGCCATTCGCAATTCTGCTTTCGCGCTGCCTTTAAGCAGCTCAACCAGCTTCTCGGATAGAACAGGCTGCAAATCCGCTGCATTTTCAATTTTGCGCTTCTTCACTTCAGCACGAAGATCATCGATAAGCTGCATCACCGTATTAACGCCTACATCGGCGCCGATCAGAATTTCCTCAAGCTCCTCGTAGAACGCCTCGTCGATTTTTTTGCGACGCGTAATGAGCTCCTCGATTTTGCCGACGAATGCCGTTCTGGTTTTCGTTAAACCTTCTTTGAACTTGGATGTTACCGCTTCGGTTTTCTGTGCAATACTTTCTTTCAAGCGTTTAAAGAAGCTCATCTTCTAATCCTCCATCCTTTACTTGCAAAAGCCGGGCTGTGACGCAAGGTGCGCCAAGCTCCGGCTTCTCATAGTACGAGTGTATTCGTGCATTTGATTCTTTTTTATGCGGAGAACGCTTCTTCTTCGTCCTCGAGTCGTACCGATACCAGCTTCGAAACGCCGCCTTCTTCCATTGTAACTCCGTATAGGACATCTGCTTCTTCCATCGTGCCTTTCCGGTGGGTAACGACGATAAATTGCGTCAATTCCGAGAACTCGCGTAAGTATCGAGCAAAACGTGCAACGTTTGCTTCATCAAGCGCCGCTTCAACCTCATCGAGTACGCAGAACGGAACAGGCTTCACTTGCAGGATTGCGAACAGCAATGCAATTGCAGTTAAAGCCCGCTCGCCGCCGGAGAGAAGCTGTAAATTCTGCAGTTTCTTACCCGGAGGTTGAGCCACGATATCGATACCGCTGTCTAGCACCCGCTCAGGATCGACCATAATCAGATCCGCACGCCCACCGCCAAACAGCTTCGAGAAGACGACTACGAAATGGCCGCGAATGGCTTCGAACGTGGTACGGAACCGTTTGCTCATCTCTTCATCCATTTCGCGGATAACTTGATACAGCGTTGTTTTGGCTTCGATAAGGTCATTCTTCTGATCGTTTAAGAACGTATACCGTTCTTTAACACGCTCATACTCATCGATTGCACCAAGGCTGACTTCACCCAAGCTTGAAATGCGACGCTTGAGATCACGAACCTCGTTCTGTGCAGCCTGAACATCCTCTGGAACCGGGTAGCGCTCTTTCGCGAGCTCATAACTGAGCTCATATTCCTCGCTCAACTTGCGGAGCAAGTTATCTAGTTCAACATCGAGTCGATTCGCTGCAATCTCAATCTGACGCAATTGATCCTCAATGCTGCGAAGCTGAACACGCTGCTCTTTCGTCTCGCTCTCGCCTAGTTCCAGGTCACGTGTAAGTTCTGCACGCTGGGCACGCTTGAAGTCCGTTTGCTCCGAGCAGCCGTCCTTCTTCAGCTTCAGCGCGTTTAGCTGTTCGACCTGCTTCACACTCTCCGCAAGATGCTGCTCTGCCTCTTCCTCTTGGCGCTGCAGCATTTCCCGAAGCCCGGCAAGCTCCTGCTTCGCACGTCCAATTTCCGATCGAACGCGTGATGCTTGATCCTCGAATGACATTTTCTCCTGATCCGTCTTGGCAAGCGCGATCTTCAAATCTGTCAAATGATCCTGCAGCTGCTCCTTCGCCGATTCACCGGCTTTCCGGCGATCCTCCGCGATTCGGATCTCTTCCTGTAAACGAGCCTCTTCCTTGGTCAGCACTTCAAGACGCACTTCTGCATCCTTCGCTGATTGGCTGATTTGCTGCTGCTCGGACTTGTGACCGGCACTGTCTGCTTGGAACAGCTGAGCCTGATCATCCAAGTTGCGCTTTTCATTATCCAGTTGCTGCAGCTCTGCACGGATATGCTGTTCATCAATCCGCTGCTTCTCGCCTTGCTCCCGCAAATCATCTACATTCTGATTGCGGATGGATTGTTCCTTGCGCAAATCGCTGATTTTGTCGCGTAGTTTAACGAGCTGCAAATCGGTTGAGCGAATCTCTTCGTCCAATTGTTCGATTTGACGCTGTCTTCCAAGCAGGTTGGCACCTTTCTTCTGGATGCTTCCCCCTGTCATGGAACCGCCGGCGTTAACGACGTCACCTTCTAGCGTTACGACACGGAACCGGTACTGGCATTTCGCCGCGATCCGATTGGCATGCTCCAACGTTTCAGAGATGAGTACATTGCCGAGCAAGTTCTCAACAATATGCGCATACTTCGCATCGCATGAGATCAAATCGGCCGCAACACCTACGAAACCATCCATTCCTGAAATCGTGCGCTTGTCGTGCTCGCCGATATTCCGCCCACGGATGACATCGAGCGGCAAGAACGTCGCGCGTCCCAGCTGGCGCTGCTTGAGGAATGCAATAGCTGCTCGTGCAGTACGTTCATCGTTCATGACGACATGCTGCAGCGCTCCACCAAGCGCAGTTTCAATCGCAAGCTCCACTTTCTCAGGAACGCGAATCAGCTCTGCAACCGCACCATGTACGCCATCAACACCGCCGCTTGAGCGACGTGAAGCTTTCAGAATTTCTTTGACGCCTTGCATAAAGCCGTCCAAATCATCCTGCATTTCCTTCATCGTATCGCGTCTGGATGTAAGTGCCTCGAGCTTCTGCTCCCATTTCCGTACAGCAGACTGTGCTTCTTCAAGCAGCTTCTGTCCGTTCTGGAGATGCTCCGCTTCGGTAATGTACCGATTCCGCACTTTATTGATCTCAGCAAGCGTTGCTTCCAATCGGTGCTTAAGCTCTGTCCGTCTCGCACTTACGCGCTCATGCTGTTCCTGCCACTTGGAATGCTCGTCACCAAGCCGTTCCATTCTGCGCTGGAGCGCTTCTTCTTGCTGGAGCGCATAACGAATCTCGTTACGCAGCTGCGCCATTGTGCTAAGCACGTCCAGCAGCTCGCCTTTGAGCGATTCCTCGGCATCGCCGGAAGCGGAAGCGGATGTCCCAAGAAGCTGCGCTTCCTCTTCGCTAAGCTTGAAGCGCAGCGAGTTCAAATCATTCTCCAATGATGCTGCTTTGCCGCGGAACTCAGCTTCTTCTTTGGTCAATGCACCGATCCGTTCGTTATGCGCAGCAAGCGTTGCTTCAAGCTGGGTACGATTTTGCTCCAGGTTACGTTTACGTTCTTTGAGTACCTCGCCGTAGCCTTCGCATTTCTCATACTCTTCGCTGTATTGCAGCATCGATTCGTGCAATCGATCAAGCGCTTCCTCCAGCTCACGAAGCTTGAAGCGATCCTTCTCCAGCACCGCATCATGCTTACTTACTACTGTAGACAATGACAATTGCTCTTCTTGCAGCTTGGAAATGCGCGCATTGGAATCGCTCCATGAATTATGAACGGTTTCAATGTTATGTACATACATTGAAATTTCGGTGTGCTTCAACTGTTCGCGCAGCAGCTTGAATTGCTTGGCCTTCTCGGATTGTACCCGCAGCGGCTCAACCTGATCCTCAAGTTCGGTGACCAGATCGTGGATCCGGAGCAGATTCGATTCCGTTTCCTCCAGCTTCTTCTGGGCTTCGCGTTTACGTGATTTATATTTGACGATCCCGGAAGCTTCTTCGAAGATTCCGCGCCGGTCCTCGGAGCGCGTACTTAAAATTTCTTCTATACGGCCTTGTCCGATAATGGAATAGGCTTCTTTACCGATCCCCGTATCCATAAACAATTCAGTAATATCTTTCAGTCGGCATGACTGCTTGTTAATCAGATATTCGCTGTCACCGCTGCGATGCACGCGGCGCGTGACCGTTACTTCGTTAAAATCAAGCGGAAGAGCGCCATCGGAATTATCCAGCGTCAACGATACTTCGCCGAAGTTGACCGCTTTGCGCGCATCGCTCCCTGCGAAAATAATATCCTCCATCTTGCCGCCGCGAAGGCTCTTCGCGCTTTGTTCCCCTAATACCCAACGAATGCTATCGCTGATATTACTTTTACCACTGCCGTTGGGGCCAACGACCGCCGTGATACCGCGGACGAATTCCATTTCCGTCTTGTCGGCAAACGACTTAAACCCTGCTAATTCAATCCTTTTCAGGAACATCGCTTACCTTCACCTCAACGATTATTGTACCATAACTGTTCCAAAAGGTCAGGTCGAAAAACGTCGAAATATGCCCGAATTCCCGCCTTTTGCAGGCCTTTAGGGACTGTTACAGGAAGGCGTTTCCAAGTGTCGCATCTAACCGGCTCTGTAAATGCAAAAAATCCCGGTTACCAGTGGCGACCAGAATTTTGTTTCACATCGATGCTATACCAGCTTACGCCATGCTTCTGCGGCTGCCTGCTGCTCGGCTTCCTTCTTCGTTCTGCCTGTACCGGAACCATAACTGGTATCCCCGATATAGACTTCAACAATGAACTCTCGGTCATGCGCTGGACCGCGTTCTTCCACAATGCGATATTCAATCGAACCCATCCCGGCATGCTGTGCTTTCTCCTGCAGGTTCGATTTGAAATCCTTCACCAGCAAGCCGCCGTCACTGTCGATGTGCGGGAACATATGCGCTGTGAGAAACGTACGAACCGCATCCAAGCCCTGATCCAAATAAATCGCACCTACACAAGCTTCGAACAAATCCGCAAGCAGCGCAGGACGATGACGTCCACCTAACTGCTCCTCACCGCGTCCAAGAAGAACATGTGAGCCTAAATCAAGCAGATCCGCAAACCGTGCAAGCGAAGGCTCGCAAACAATCGAAGCTCGCATGCGAGTTAGCTGTCCTTCAGGCCGTTCCGGAAAAGTCTTGTACAGAAACTCGGAAACGGTTAGCTGCAAGATCGCATCGCCCAGAAACTCCAGCCGTTCATTGTGCTCCATCGCGGTTTGACGATGTTCGTTCACATATGAGGTATGTGTGAATGCCTGCCTAAGAAGTCGAATGGTACGAAAATGGAGCTGCAGACGCTGCTGCAGCTCTTCAAACTTATCATGCTTCATATTTTCTCATCACGATCGTTGCGTTATGACCGCCGAACCCGAAGGAATTGGACAATGCATAATTAAGATCGGCTTTACGCGGAGTATTCGGCACATAATCGAGATCACATTCCGGATCTTGATTCTCAAGGTTAATCGTCGGAGGAATCATTCCGTTCTTCAGGGATAGTCCCAGAATAACGGCTTCCACACCGCCGGCTGCGCCAAGCAAGTGCCCGGTCATTGACTTCGTGGAGCTTACTGCCAGCTTGTAAGCATGCTCACCGAAGGTTTTCTTAATGGCCGTCGTCTCGGACTTGTCACCAACCGGAGTTGATGTACCGTGTGCGTTAATGTAATCGATTTGGGACGGCTCGATACCGCCGTCGCGAAGAGCTTTCACCATACAACGAGCAGCTCCATCCGGATCTGGCTCTGTCATATGATAAGCGTCACCGCTCATGCCATAACCGACGATTTCCGCATAAATGCGAGCACCGCGCTTCTGTGCATGTTCAAGCGATTCCAGAATCATTACGCCTGAGCCTTCGCCCATAACGAATCCATCGCGGTCCACATCGAAAGGACGGGAAGCCTTAGTCGGCTCATCGTTTCTTGTCGACATTGCACGCAAGGAGCAGAATCCTGCCATACCTGTCGGTCTGATTGTCGCTTCTGCGCCGCCGCAAATCATGACATCGGCATCGCCGCGTTGAATCATTTTGTAGGAATCGCCAATGGAGTGCGTTCCAGTCGCACAAGCCGTAACCGCTGTGCTGTTCGGGCCTTTGGCACCGGTAACCATCGACACTTGACCGGAAGCCATGTTCGCAATCATCATCGGAATGAAGAATGGGCTGACGCGCTTAGGACCCTTCTCCAGCAAAATATTATGCTGGTCTTCCCAAGTGCCCAGACCGCCGATACCCGATCCGATCATAACGCCAACGCGCTCTGCATCTACTTCTTCGCCAATGTTTAGCGCGGCATCCTTAACAGCCAGTGTGCTCGCAACGACTGCGAATTGCACGAAACGGTCCATACGACGCGCTTCTTTTTTATCAATTTGATAATCTTCCGGATTAAAGTTCTTAATTTCTGCGGCAATTCGAGTCGGATACTCAGATACGTCGAAAGCTTCCACTAACGAGACACCTGATTTCCCTTCCATTAAATTACCCCAAAACGTATTCAAATCGGAACCGAGCGAAGTCATAACCCCCATGCCCGTAACGACTACTCTCTGTGTCATACCTATTCACCTCTGATGGGAAACCCAATTGGTTAATCTATCTATAAAAACGCTAATGCGCTTACAGCAGTTATTATGGCAAGGCACACGAATATGGAGAGAAGTCCCGCCTGTAACAACGGGACTAATCATTTGTATTACTTAGCTAGAGAAGATATGTAGTTCACTACTTCTCCCACACTGGTAATTTTCTCTGCATCTTCATCAGAGATTTCCATATCGAATTCATCTTCCAGCTCCATGACGAGTTCAACGACATCAAGAGAGTCAGCTCCAAGATCTTCTTTGAAAGAAGCCTCAAGAGACACCTCCGACTCGTCAACGCCAAGGCGGTCGACAACGATGCGCTTTACACGATCAAATACATCGGACATCCGGTTCACCTCCTCCATGGTATTATACGAGAATTGCGGACAAATTGCCATACCGAGCATGTCCCAGCGGCGTCTCTAAGGACGCTCCGCCTTAGTTACATGTACATGCCGCCATCCACATGAATCGTCTGACCGGTCATGTATCCCGCCGCGTTAGACGCAAGGAAACGAACCGCAGCAGCAATATCCTGCGGGTCGCCAAGCCTTGCAAGCGGAATGTCCGCAGCAAGCTTCTCACGCATTTCTTGCGGCAATTTGTCTGTCATATCGGTTTGAATAAAGCCCGGTGCGACGCAGTTAACTGTAATGCCACGGGAAGCCAGCTCGCGGGCTGATGCTTTCGTGAGACCAATGACGCCTGCTTTCGCAGCCACATAGTTAGCCTGCCCCGGATTGCCCAGAACACCAACAACGGACGAAATATTGATGATGCGGCCGGAACGCTGCTTCATCATTTGGCGAGTTACGGCTTTGATGCCATTGAAAACACCTTTAAGGTTCGTTTCGATGACTTGGTCGAACTCTTCTTCCTTCATACGCATGATGAGGTTGTCGCGGGTAATACCGGCATTGTTCACCAAAATATCGATGGAGCCGAATGTTTCCACGACTTGCTTGACCATGCCGTCGAACTCATCGGTCTTGCCTACATTCGCTTTCAGAACAAGCGTGCGGCGGCCAAGAGCAGTGATTGTTTGCGCTGTTTCTGCCGCTGCGGCTTCACTGCCGGAATAGTTGATCGCCACATCCGCACCTGCTTCTGCCAGTGCGATTGCAATGGAGCGGCCGATTCCGCGGGATGCGCCTGTTACCAGGGCGATTTTGCCTGACAAATCTGCAAAGGTCAAAGTGGGGCACCTACTTTCATTTGTATTAATGACCCCCTAATTCCCCCTATATAGGGGGACCCCAAGGGTCTCCGACCCTCTGGACACCCGGAATGGGATAACGTTGGTGCTGCAGAGGACCGCTCGCGTGATGCATACGTGCGGATCCTCGCTTTCGTCCCATTCGGGACACGCTTTACTTTTGGCCCTGTTTAGCTGCCTGTTGTCCCTTTCGGGACACATGGTAACGTGGACTGTATAAGAGCCGCGTGGGTGGGGGTTCGTGCTTATGCTCGCTTTCGTCCCTTGCGGGACACGCTTTACCTTTGGTGCAGGCGTTGTCAGCCTGCGCCTGCGGCTGGCTTTTTGTGTCGGCGACTTCATCTTCGCCGAACAGATCAAGTGCATGGCACCTGCGGTGCCACAGTGCTGTTCGCCTGATCGGCGAATCAGACCAACCACAAAACCAAAACCAAACCAAAACCATAAACCCACAGGCTAAGCCGCAGCGGCTTACTACAGGACGGCCGCTTTTAGCGACTCTAGGCTGTTGATCGAGATGATGTTGACGGTTTTGTCGATTTTCTTGATCAAGCCAGCTAGAACGGAGCCAGATCCAATTTCGACGAAAGTGTCTACACCTTGATCAATCAAGTAGCGTACGCTGTCTTCCCAGAGCACCGGCGAGTATACTTGCTCGGCCAGGAGCTTGCGGATTTCGTCTGCGTTTGTGACCGGCTGAGCGGTTACGTTCGCAATGACAGGTATAGAAGCATCGCTTAGTGAAATAGCTGCCAGCACGCCTTCAAGGCGTTCAGCTGCTGGTTTCATTAGCGAGGAGTGGAACGGTCCGCTTACTTCCAGCGGAATGACGCGTTTCGCGCCTGCTTCTTTGCCGCGTTCGACTATGCCCTGTACGCCTGCGGCTGTACCTGAGACAACGATCTGACCTGGGCAGTTGACGTTTGCGAGCTCCACTGCGCCTACTTCGGAAGAAACTGCTGCACAGAGTGCTGCAAGAGCTTCGCGTTCTGCGCCTAATACGGCTGCCATTGCGCCTTGACCGCTTGGAACGGCTTGCTCCATGAACTCGCCGCGCGCACGCACGGTACGCACTGCATCTTGGTAAGACAATGTGCCTGCTGCAACGAGCGCGCTGTATTCGCCTAAGCTGTGACCTGCAACGAAGTCAGGCTTCAAGCCGCGGTCTTTCAACGCTTCCAGCAGCGCAATGCTGACTGCAAGAAGTGCAGGCTGCGTGTTCGCCGTTTGTTTCAATTGCTCTTCAGGACCGTTAAAAATAATATCGCTCAGTTTAAAGCCGAGCGCTTCGTCCGCAGCGTCAATTATAGCTTTTGATGCGTCAAACGCTTCATATACGTCTTTTCCCATACCGACGGCTTGCGCCCCCTGACCGGGAAATACAAATGCGATTTTACCCAAGCTTCACTGCACCTCCGTGCTTTCCACGAATCTTTATATACATCTATAATGGCGTTGCCAAATTACCAAACAAGCACTGAAGCGCCCCAAGTCAAGCCGCCTCCGAAGCCAACCAGCACGAGGTGATCGCCTTCCTTCACACGGTTCTGTTCAACCGCTTCAGCAAGTGCAATCGGAATCGATGCAGCCGACACGTTGCCGTATTTATCTAGATTAATCATGCACTTCTCTTCCGACAAATCCAGACGATTGAGTGCGGATTGAATGATACGGATGTTCGCTTGATGCGGAATGAGAAGATCAATCTTGCTTTTGTCGAGACCAGCTTTGCGAAGCGCCTCTTCGGCTGCATTTCCCATGATTCGAACTGCAAATTTATAGACCTCATTGCCCGCCATATAAATATAATGCTGTTTGTTCTCAATGCTCTCCGGTGAGGAAGGAGTACGGGAACCGCCTGCACACACTTTCAGCAGCTCACCGCCGGCGCCATCTGCACCAAGCTCGAACGAACGGAAGCCGCGGCCTTCTGCGACTTGCCCAAGGACAACAGCACCTGCACCATCACCGAACAAAATGCACGTATTGCGGTCCGTATAATCCGTAATCCGGGAGAGACATTCTGCCCCGACTACAAGAACATGCTTGTACATACCCGTCGCAATCATATTTGAAGCCGTTGCCAGACCGTAGATGAAGCCCGAGCATGCAGCAGACAAATCAAAAGCAGCTGCTTTCTTAGCACCGAGCTTCTCTTGCAGCAGACAAGCCGTCGAAGGGAAGAACATATCCGGTGTAATGGTTGCTACGATGATTAAATCGAGCTCTTCGGCCGAAATGCCTGCTGCTTCGAGCGCCTTCTTGGATGCATGCAGCGCCAAGTCCGATGTCGCTTGATCCGGAGCAGCAATACGGCGTTCACGCATACCGGTCCGCGTCACAATCCATTCGTCGTTCGTTTCGACCATTTGTTCCAAATCTTTATTTGTCAAAATGCGTTCCGGCACATACTTGCCTGTACCGATAATGCCTACGGGATGTAGCTGCATAGTCCCACTCACTTCCTGCTGATTTCCGCTGCTATAGATGATATTAAATTGCTCTCGATTGCTAATTTGGCTTGACGCACGGCGTTCTTAACCGCCTTCACATCCGAGGAGCCGTGACATTTAACGACAAGACCATTAACGCCAAGAAGCGGCGCACCGCCATGTTCTTTGTAATCCATTTTGTTGCGAAGCGCTCTAAGCTTAGGCTGTACGATTGCCGCCGCGAGTTTGGATAGCAGCGAGCTCGTGAACACGTCACGCATCGTTTTGAACAATGTGCCTGCTGTTCCTTCCATCGCTTTGAGCATGATGTTGCCGGCAAAGCCGTCACAGATCAGCACATCGCAATTACGCAGCAGTACATCACGCGCTTCCACATTCCCGATAAAATGAATCGGTGCCGTTTCCAGCAGCTCATACGCCGCTTTCGTAAGCTCATTGCCTTTCATCGCCTCTGTCCCTACGTTGAGCAGACCAACGCGAGGCTTATCCATGCCATTCATCTTGCTGCGATAGATGCTGCCCATGATGGCATACTGCAGCAGATGTTCCGGTTTCGCATCCATGTTCGCTCCAAGATCAAGCGCAAGCACGCCTTTATCATCCATAGTCGGCAGCATGGTAACCAGCGCGGGGCGCTCAATGCCTTCCATCCGCCCGACTACCAGCAGTCCGGTCGTCATCAGTGCACCGGTATTCCCGGCCGAGAGCATCGCTTCCGCTTTGCCTTCACGCACCAGCTGTCCGGCCATGACCATCGAAGAATTTTTCTTCCTGCGAACGGCTTTAACCGGTTCATCATCAGGACCGATTACATCCTCCGCGTGTAAAATCTCAATGTTTGAGGGCCGCTTGGAACCCAGATGCGTTTCAATCTGAGCCGTATCACCAACGAGAATCAAGTGTACTGCCGGCCATTCGAGTGCTGCTTCCAACGCTCCCTGTACAATCAGAGAAGGAGCGTGGTCGCCCCCCATCGCGTCAATTGCGATCCGCACCATCCATTCCTCCTTCGATACCCGGTTCGCCTGCGCCTGCGGAACGATAGATGACAAAATGGCCTTGGAACACCAATTCGTCGCCTACGTACGAGCAGACCTCAACCTTTGCTTTGCTGCGGCCGCCGGAACGAACGTAAGCTTTGGCGATACATTTCTCTCCAAGCTTCACGGATCGTACGAATCTTATGTCAGCTGTTGCCGTTAAAGCAATTTCATCGTTAATCACCGCTACCGCGAGTGAATTCGCTTGTGCAAAGACATGATGACCGCGAGCGATGCCGGTTCTTGAAAATACATGCTCTTCCTTAATTTCAAAAATAGAAATACCGCTGTTATCCAGCTGCAAATCCACTATATCCCCGATTACCTCATGCAGCGGCAGTGATCGGACGGCGTCATACGAACGCTCCGCCATCAGCTTCATTCTCTCCCGCAGCTCAGGTATGCCAAGCTCCAGCCGGTCAAGCCGCACCGTTTGGATGCTTACTTTCAACTGACGTGTCAGCTCCTGATCCGTAATGAACGGATTATCTTCAATAAGTCCAGTCAGCAGCTGATGCCTTTGTCTCTTCGGAAGACGTTCGATGGTCCGCACCACCTTTGCCTAATGTTCTAAGTATGTACCTCGGCTGTTTATCATACACCATGATGGAGCACACTGTTTACAATCAGCTATTATAACCAGGTACTAATAGTATAGTAAAGAAAGCAGCCGAGCGCAATGTTCAACCGCACTTCTGGGCAAAAAAATAGCACCTCATCACGGGATGAAGTACTATTGCTAAGCCTAAAACTATTGTTTGATGATCTCTCTTGATTTGTAAGTTCCGCACACTTTACATACCCGGTGAGCCAATTTCAACTCTCCACATTGATCGCATTTAATCATACCCGGCACCGCGAGTTTGAAGTGCGTACGACGTTTGTCACGACGTGTTTTGGATGTTCTACGTTGTGGTACTGCCATGTTTCCCACCTCCTTAACAGAATTCGGTATTCCCGGATCAAAAAGGGAATAGAATACTCCCCTTTTGATCCTTGGAACGAAACTGGACTATAACAATCCCGTTTCATTCCTACTTAAACAAATCTTTCAACGCGGCTAGTCTGGGATCGATATCGTCCTTTTGGCATCCGCAATTTGTCTCATTTAAGTTGGTGCCGCATGTGTGGCAAAGTCCTTTGCAGTCCTCTTCACAAAGCGGTACGAAAGGCAAAGCGAGCATCAGCATTTCTTCAAGAAATGGCTCAAACTCAAGCTTGTCCTCCTCCACCGGAATGATTTCTTCTTCCTCAGCTCCGTTTAAAGCGGCTTTCGGCTTGAAACGCTCGTGAAATGGAACGACAACATGTTCTTTCGTCGACTCCAGACACCGCGAGCATGCAAGATCGACATCAACGGACAGTTCGCCCTCCACATGAGCAATACCATCTTCGCCCCAAGCTGTCATGTTGACTTGCATTGGGTCTGCATGTAATACGTCTTTACGAACTTGCAGCAGCCAATCCGTGTTTAAGCTTGACTGAGTGGGAACTTTCAATCCTTTGGCGATTAATTCCCGGACATAAATCTCCATACCATCACTCCAAACAAACAAAGTTTATTATATCGACTATTGAATCGTTTTGTCAACATTTTCACACCGTGATATAGTGAAAAAATAACCTATCCCCTTTTGGAGGCTTAAATTCATGCGAACCGTCGGGCTCATTGTCGAGTATAACCCATTTCATAACGGTCATCACTATCATTTGCAGCAATCGCTTAAAATAACGGAAAGCGATGCCGTCATCGCCGTCATGAGCGGCCACTTCCTGCAGCGCGGCGAACCCGCGCTGCTTAATAAATGGACGCGCACCGAGATGGCGCTGCGCGGAGGCTGCGACGTCGTCATCGAGCTGCCTGTCGCCTATTCTACGCAGGCGGCGGAATGGTTCGGCTACGGCGCTGTCGCGCTCCTTGAAGCGACAGGCGTCGTAGACGCGCTCTGCTTCGGCAGCGAGGCCGGCGAGATCGATCCGCTGCGCCGAGTTGCCCGGCTGCTCGCACATGAGCCAGCGGCCTTCAGCGCGCTCTTGACGGATTGCCTGCGGACGGGAACCAGCTACCCGTCAGCCTACAGCGAAGCTGTTCGCTTGTATATGGAAGCGGCCGGTGATGCTGAAGCGGCTGCCTTCCCGCTTGCCCAGCCGAACAACACGCTGGGGCTGCATTATTTGCTTGCGCTCGAGCGGCTTGGCAGCACAATCGAGCCCTTCTCTCTTAAGCGCGAGAAGGCCGGCTACTCGCAGACGACCATTACAGATGCGCAAATCGCGAGCGCCACAGCGATTCGCAAGCTCACGCTCGAGTCTGCCTCTCCTGAAGGCGCGGCGTCTTACGTGCCGCGTACAACCCTTGAGCTGCTGCTGCGCGATCATGCCATCGGAAGAGGGCGCAACAGTTGGGAGCAATATACGCCGCATCTGTTTCATAAACTCGCCAGCGAGTCGGCAGCCACGCTTGGCAGCTATCACGAAATGACCGAAGGCTTGGAATATCGACTAAAGAAGATACTCCCTGCACTCGATACGCTCGCCTTTGAACCGCTGCTCGAGAAGCTGAAAACAAAACGATATACTCGCACAAAACTCCAGAGAGCGCTGCTCTCCGTGCTTCTAGGACATGCTAAGGAACTCTTATCACCGGAGCAACTGCGCAGCGGCATACAATACATAAGAATACTCGGTTACAGCCCTCGAGGGCAAGAGCTGCTCAAACGAATGAGGAAAACAGCTAAACTTCCGATCTTAAACAGCGCCGCCCGGTCGCAGCAATCGGATCCGTATCTGGAGCTTGATGTCCAAGCTACGTCGGTGTACGCGCTGGGATGGCCGAATGCAACCCCCCGCGATCTCTTCCGCGATTATTACGAGAAACCGATCACAATCTAAGACGGATTGCATGACTTAGGTCTATCCTTACGTAGACAAGCGTAAAAATGTAGTGGCTGTGTTTGTCCCAGCCCCTACATGAATCATTGGAGTGAAACCCATGACGCGAACCATCATGCTCGCATGCTTGTCGATATTGCTCGTCGCTTCTATTATTACGCGGCCAGACGAAGCCTTCCAAGCCTCATTGCAAGGGCTGACTGTCTGGTGGAATCTGGTTTTCCCCGGACTGCTCCCATTCCTTACCTTACTTGAGCTGATGCTCGCCTTTGGCGCCATTCACGGCTTCGGAGCGCTGCTGCAGCCGCTTATGCGCAAACTGTTTCGCCTGCCGGGCGAAGCAGGCATTGCGATTGCACTGGGATGGTCAGGCGGTTTCCCCTGCGGAGCGGAAACGACGGCCGCTCTTCGCCGCAGTGAGACTGTATCCGCTCCGGAAGGACAAAGACTGCTCGCGTTGACACATATGCCAAGTCCCCTATTCATGCTGCTCGTCGTCGGTGCAGGCTTCTTGGAACGCCCAGGAGTTGGTGCCGCAATTGCTGCAGCCGTATGGGTCTCCGCACTATTCACAGCTTTCCTTCACGCCCGTTTCACCAAGAAGAAACTTAGCGGAGCAAGCAAGCAATCTCAGCCATCTGCATCTGCATCAACGTCGACATTGTTGAAACAAGCCGCTGTCGCCATGCTGGCCGCAAGAAACCGCGATGGTCGAACCTTCGGCAAAGTACTTGGCGATTCCGTTACCGCGTCCGTCTACAAGCTTATGGCCGTTGGCGGTTTCATGATGTTCGGCGCCGTACTGGTCAAGCTTGCACAGCCGCTCCTGCCAGAGGGCACACCAGCTTTCCTGCTGCCGGGACTGATTGAAAGCCATATTGGCACATACGCGGCAGCTTCATCGACATTTACCGGAGGCCTGCCTTGGAATGCGGCAGCTATCGCAGCCGTACTCAGCTTTGGCGGCGTAAGTGCCCTTCTCCAGGCCGGCAGCGCCATTACCGGCACAGGCTTATCGCTGAAGCGACTTGCCGCTACAAGGGTCATTCAGAGCATACTCGCGTTCATCCTTACACTAGCAGCTTGGAAGCCCATGTCCACACTGTTCAGCCGCATCGTACCGACTGCCGCTCCGGCATTGGAACAAACTGAAAAGACAGGCGCCTCATCGACTGCAATCATCCATGCGGGTGATTTACATTCCTTGTGGCCTTATACACCTGTCCTGCTCCTTCTATTCCTCTTCATGCTGCTAGCACTCGTTGTCACCTCAATGCTGGCCGCACCTCAATCGAAGACGAATTAAGCCTGATCCGCATATTTGGCGATCAATGCTTCCCGTACCTCATCAGGCACAAGATCTTGCACATTTCCTTTAAACTTCGCAATTTCCTTCACGATGCTAGAGCTCAAGTACGAGTACTTGGGATTCGTCATCATAAATATCGTTTCAATTTCACCATCGAGCTGATGATTGGTCGATGCCATCTGCAGCTCATATTCAAAATCCGTTACCGAACGAATTCCGCGCACAATACAATCCGCATTGCGCGAGCGCATAAAGTTAACGAGCAGATCACGGAAGCTGTCGATCGTCACATTCGGCAGTTCTTTGGTGATTTCGGTTAACAGCGCTTTACGCTCCTCCACTGTAAACAGCGGATTTTTGCTGGAATTGTTCAGCACCGCCACGATCAAATGATCAAACTGCTTAGCCGCGCGCTTAATGATATCCAAATGCCCGCATGTGACCGGATCAAAACTGCCCGGATATACGGCAACACGCGCTCTCGGCGTTCCAGTTGTAGTTGTCATGCTTACGCCTCCATATGTACGTCTGGCTCTGAAGCCTTGTCGTACCTATAAATAGTCACTGCCGTATCGCCATACTTCGAATGCCTGATCTGCCGGAAAACATCCATCGTCTCCGGATAAATATGGTCGGCATCATGCTCGACGACTATTGTCGCGTCCGTACCGAGCAGCTCACGCTCTGCCAGCTCACTCATTAAACTGTCCATTTCTTTCATCCGGTAAGGCGGGTCCAGAAAAACGAGCTCAAACTTTAGCCCGCGCTTCGCCAGCGCCTTCACCGCGCGCACTGCCTCCGTACGGTATATTTCCGCTTGTTCCGCCACCCCGGCAGCCTGTACATTCTGTTTAATAATATCAATGCTGCCTCCGTCCAAATCGACAAAAACGGCACGTTCCATGCCTCTGCTCAACGACTCGATACCTAAACCTCCGGTACCAGCGAAGAGATCAAGCACTAATCCGCCTTCGAAGAAAGGGCCGATCATACTGAAAATCGCTTCTTTTACTTTATCGGTTGTCGGACGCGTATTCTTACCCGGTACCGCCTTTAAGGTTCGGCCCTTAGCCGTGCCTGCTATTACTCTCAAAGCCGCTCTTGCCCCTTTCGCCTTATCCATCCTTACTGCTGCTTGTATCGTACCATAATTCAACCAGCATGTTAAAGGATTGCCTCCAGTTTGTCATGACTTCGCTCCTTCGCGTCTATATATAACCATGCAGCGCAACACATTCCATAGGAGGGATTCCCATGAACAAAGATCGGCAGCCCGTAACAGTCCTTCCCGTCCCCTTTCATCACGGAGCCAGCAGACCCGGTGCAAGCGGTGGTCCAGAGGCCGTCCTGCAAGCGGGGTTACCCGAGAAGCTTCAGCTGTTGAACCAGCGTTACTCCATATTACCTTGGGAAGAACCAGGTGAATCCGCGATCGAACGCCGGACATTGGAACGGTTACGCAACTGGGGACGTGTACTCACGATGAGCGAAGCTTTAGCACAATCGGTTCATTTGGCTATGGAGAACGAAACGTTCCCACTCACTATAGGCGGAGATCACAGCATCGCGATCGGTACCATCGCCGGTATCACGGAGCATATTCAGCAATTAGGCGTCATCTGGATCGATGCACATGCCGATATGAACACACCGGAAACATCATTAACGGGCAATATTCACGGGATGGCTTTGGCAGCATGCCTCGGACTTGGCGATACGAGGTTTACGGAGCTGCGTGGGAGATCACCCAAATTGCAAGCCAAACGCGTCGTACTTGTCGGTGTCAGGGAACTGGATGAAGGTGAGAAAAAGAATATTTACGAAACAGGCATAACCTGCTTCACCATGCATGATATCGATCGCATCGGGATGGGACGCGTAATGGAGAAAGCGATCGCGATCGCTTCGTACGGCTCCGAAGGCGTGCATGTGAGTTTCGATATCGACAGTGTCGATCCGGGCGAAGCTCCGGGCACAGGGACTCCTGTACGCGGCGGTCTAAATTACAGAGAGGCGCATTTGGCCATGGAGATGTTATTTGATTGCGGAATGGTGATTTCTGCAGATATTGTTGAAGTCAACCCTCTGCTCGATACAAATGGACGCACAGCCAGGCTAGCCGTTGAGCTTATCGGCTCATTGCTGGGCGAACGTATTTTATAGAAGAAAAAAGGACGATTCGCATGGTATGCGAACCGTCCTTCTCATTTATTTATGCATAATGGCAGGCAGCCCAGTGGTTAGGTTCAACCTCACGGAATGCAGGCACTTCTGCAGCACATTTCTCTGTTGCAAACGGACAACGTGTCCGGAAATTACAGCCGCTTGGCGGGTTAACAGGACTCGGCAGTTCGCCTGTCAGGACGATACGCTCTTTGTTCTCTTCTACATCCGGATCCGGAACCGGAATCGCGGACATCAGCGCTCTTGTGTACGGATGTTTCGGGTTGGCGTAGAGCTCTTCACTTTCAGCAAGCTCAACCGTCTTACCCAAGTACATGACCGCAACGCGATCACTGATATGTTTAACCATCGCAAGGTCATGCGCGATAAACAAGTAGGTCAGGCCAAAATCACGCTGTAAATCCTGCAATAAATTGACGACTTGCGCCTGAATGGAAACGTCAAGTGCCGAGATCGGCTCATCGCAGACGATGAATTTAGGATTAAGTGCAAGTGCGCGAGCAATCCCGATCCGTTGACGCTGACCGCCTGAGAATTCATGC
Source organism: Paenibacillus sp. N22P23 (assembly GCF_059383735.1). Classification (NCBI taxonomy): domain Bacteria; kingdom Bacillati; phylum Bacillota; class Bacilli; order Caryophanales; family Paenibacillaceae; genus Paenibacillus; species Paenibacillus sp. N22P23. The sequence goes on along the minus strand of NZ_JBXENT010000001.1, from coordinate 489,385 downwards.
GGGTAACGTTTCGCGTGATCCGAACGAAGACCGACACGATCAAGCAGTCGTTCTACCTGCAGCTTTCTTTCCTTCGCGCTGCCAGCTAGACCGTGAATGTCGAGAGGTTCAGCAATCAGATTCTCAACCTTCCAGCGCGGGTTAAGCGATGCGTATGGATCTTGGAAAACCATTTGCATTTCGCGTCTTAGCGCCTTCAGCTTGGAGCCTCTAGCCGTCATAATATCTTGACCTTGGAACTTCACAGATCCTGCAGTTGGTTCGTACAGACGGAGGAGCGTACGGCCAGCTGTCGATTTACCACAGCCGGACTCGCCTACCATACCGAGCGTCTCACCTTTACGGATACCAAACGAGATATCATTTACTGCTTTAAGCGTCTTACCATTACCAATATCGAAGTGCTTCATCAAGTGATCAACTTCGATCAACATTTCTTGGTTTGATTTCATGCACTTTCTCCCCCTTTGAGGGCCGCGTCATGCAACCAGCACTTCGCTGCTTGCGTTTCGCTGATTGTGTACGTAACCGGATCGTTGTCTACACAGATCCGCATCGCTTCATCACAACGCGCGCAGAACGCACAGCCAACTGGCGGCGATGACATATCCGGCGGAGTTCCGATAATCGGAACAAGCGGCTCATTCTTATCATGATCCAAACGAGGAAGGGAACGCAAAAGTCCTCTCGTATATGGATGTTGTGGATTTTTGAAAATTTCTTGTTTCGTACCGGTTTCAACTACTTGTCCTGCATACATAACGACGACGCGGTCACACATATCGGCAACGATACCAAGGTCATGCGTAATCAAGATGATCGATGTGCCGGTTTCCTTCTGCAGATCCTTCATCAACGTCATAATTTGCGCCTGAATCGTTACATCCAGCGCTGTTGTCGGCTCATCCGCAATCAGAAGCGTTGGATTGCAAGCAAGTGCAATTGCGATCATAACCCGTTGGCGCATACCGCCGGAGAATTGATGCGGGTACTGCTTTATACGTTCCGCTGTATTCGGGATACCAACCAAATTCAACAATTCAATCGCACGGTTGTTCGCTTCCGAAGCGCTCATTTTCTGATGTTTAATAAGCACTTCAGTAATTTGGCGACCTACAGTAAGTGTAGGATTCAGTGAAGTCATCGGATCTTGGAAGATCATACCGATCTCCTTACCACGGATGGACTCCATCTCTTTCTCGGTTTTGCTTAGAAGATCTTCGCCCATAAATTCAATGGAACCCTGCTTGTACACACCTGGAGGTGTAGGGATCAGACGAAGAATAGATTGAGCGGTTACGCTCTTGCCGCTGCCGGACTCACCGACGATAGCAACAGACTCACCGCGGTTGATTTCCAGATCAACCCCGCGAACAGCCTGAACCTCTCCACCGCGCACGTGAAACGAGATATGCAAATCAGAAATATTGAGAATCGGATTACTCATAAGCTCACTCCCTGCGCTGTTTATTTTTTCATTTTCGGATCAAACGCATCTTGAAGACCGTCACCGAAAATGTTGAAGGCAAGCATTGTAATGCTCAATAAGGATGCAGGAATCAGCATCAGCCATGGGTACAGTGTCCACGAGGACATTGCTTCGCCGATCAATGTACCAAGCGAAGCGGCTGGCGATTGAACGCCAAGACCCAAGAAGCTTAGGAATGCTTCTGCAAATATAGCGGACGGAACCGACAGCGTTACCGTAACGATAATCGGACCGAGTGTATTTGGAATCAAGTGACGGAACAAAATGCGGGATCCGCTTGCGCCCATCGATTGTGCCGCAAGAACATATTCTTGGTTCTTGAGCTGCAGAATTTGACCGCGGACGATCCACGACATCGTAATCCAACCGGTGATGGATAGGGCGAGAATGATGGTACCAAGACCAGGGCCCATGACAACGGAAAGCAAGATAACAACAAGCAGATGCGGAATCGCATATAGCACTTCAGCAAACTTATTCATTGCATCGCCCACACGTTTACCTGCAAAGCCCATTACACCGCCATAAGCGACACCAATAATAAGGTCGATAAAAGCAGCAGTGAAACCAACAAGAAGCGAGATACGAACGCCCATCCATGTTCTCGTAAAGAGATCGCGGCCTAGGTTATCTGTTCCAAACCAATGACTGCCAGAAGGCGAGGCATAGGTATTCTTCAAATTGTTCGTAGATGAATCATACGGCGAAAACATTGGACATACAACCGCCAAAATTATCATGACGATCAATACATACATCCCTGTCATGGCCCATTTATTCTTCTGAAGGCGCGCCCAGTTCTCTTGGAATGTGGAACGGCTCGGCGCAGTTATCACTTCAGCTTCTGTATGTCTTTGCTTCAATTTTTCGAACGGTGCCACAGAAACTTGTTTATCAAGCTGCAAATCTTTCAGATGCGTACTCATTTTTTAACGACACCTCCGCTGATTTTGATACGCGGATCGACAAGAATGTAAGCAACATCTGTCAAGAAGCGTGCTGCCATAAGAATTACGGCGTAGAAAATCGTAATGCCCATAATGAGTGTATAGTCACGGTTAGTGATACTATCCACGAAGTGAGCACCCAATCCCGGGAGACCATAAATTTGTTCTACTACGACGGAACCGGTAATGATGTTCGCTGTCATTGGACCCAAATAAGTAACAACCGGCAAAATACCGTTACGAAGTCCGTGCTGCCACAGAATAGCTGACGGCGTCAAACCTTTTGCCTTAGCAGTACGAATATAGTCCGAGGTCAGTACCTCGAGCATTGTTGAACGCGTTAATCTCGCGATGAATGCAATAGGGAGTGTTGACAAGGTGATTACTGGAAGCACGTAATCAAGCGGACTTTCCAACCCTGCAACATTAAATATCGGTACCTTAACGGCAAGGTAATATTGAATCATGGCACCGATAACGAAGTTTGGAACCGAAATCCCGATAACAGCAATGAACATCGCCAAGTTATCAATCAATTTCTTATGTCTTAATGCTGCCATCATGCCGAGGTAAATCCCGATTATTACCGAAACAACAACTGCAATCAAACCAATTTTTAGCGATGTGCCAAAGGAATCCGTAATAATACTCGTTACTGTCCTGTTCTGACTTCTCATGGATTCACCAAGATTCAACTGGAACAGGTTTTTCATGTAAATCATGTATTGCTCGCCAATCGGTTTATCCAAGCCGTAATGCGCCATAATTTGCGCCTTAATTTCCGGTGGAATTGCTTTTTCCTGTGTGAAAGGGTCCCCTGGGACAGCCTTCATCAAGAAAAAGGTTGCGGTGGCTAGAATTAGCAACGAAATCACAATATTAACGAACTTACCACCTAAATACCGAGCCATCCCAAGCCCCCCCAATCAAAGAGAAGGGATATATATGGGGAACCCACATATATCCCTATACCCCTTAGTTTTTTCTTGCTGCTATTATTTTTCGATCGAGATACGAGTGTAATCAACGTTACCGCTGTAATCTACAACCGCATTTTTTACATACGATTTAACCAATTGTGCAGAAGAGTAGTAGTAAAGCGGCATAAGAGCTTGATTGTCGCCAATCAGCAATTTCTCTGCTTTAGCCATTGCGTCTACACGTTTTTGTTGATCGTTTGTGCTGTAAGCTTCTTTAACCAGTGCATCGTACTCTGGGCTTGCGAAGCCGATATCGTTGTTACCGCCTTTGGAAGTGAACATGTCGATGAATGTCATCGGGTCATTGTAGTCAGCACCCCAACCAGCGCGTGCAACATCATAGTTCAAGCTTTGACGGTTTTTCAAGAATACTTTCCACTCTTGAAGATCCAGTTTAACTGTGATGCCAAGGTTTGTTTTCCACATGTCAGCGATTGCCTCAGCAACGTTCTTGTGAAGACCTTCGTTGAAGGAAAGCGAGAATTCAGGCATAGCAGTCATGCCTTCTTCTGCAAGACCTTCAGCAAGCAATTTCTTAGCTTCAGCTGCATCTTCTTTGAAGTAGTCATCTTTAACTTCAGCACGGTACTCGCCGTTCACGCCGTGGATACCAGTGGATACGAAACCGTAAGCAGGAACTTGACCAGCTTTAGTTACGTTGTCAACGATCGCTTGACGATCTACAGCCATCGCAAGAGCTTTACGCACTTTTGCGTTGTTGAAAGGTTTCTTTTGGTTGTTGAAGTTGTAGTAGTATGTGCTTGCAATACCTTTTACAGAAAGCTCTTCGTTGTTTTCTTTGCGGAACTTGTCAAGTTGTTCTGGCGGAATGCTTCCTGTTGGAGCGCCTGCCCAGTCAAGTTGACCTGTTTTGTACATGTTAAGCTCAGTGTTAGCGTCTTTAACCATCGAGAACTTAACGCTGGACAATTTGATTTCGTCTTTAGCCCAGTAGTTGTCGTTTGGTACAAGCTCAATGGAATCGCCGTGTTTCCACGATGCCAATTTGAAAGGACCATTGCTGATGTAGTCTTTCGACTCAGCAGCCCAGTTAGCGTTGTCTTTCGCCGATTTATGAACCGGGAAGGAAGTGAAGAACGCTGTGATATTCAAGAAGTATGGTGTTGGGTTTTCCAACTCAACTTCAAGAGTTTTATCATCGACTGCTTTAACGCCTAATTGTGCTGGATCAGCGATGTGATCTGGGTTGTCAGCTTCGATGTTATAGTTCTGCGCATTTTTGATGTAATAGAGCTGGTAAGCATAAGGAGCCGGTGGGTTTAGCTTAGGATCCAAAGTACGTTTCCAGGAGTATTCGAAATCGCCTGCAGTGACTGGGTCACCATTGGACCATTTCGCATCGTCGCGAAGGTGGAACGTGAATTTCTTGCCGTCTTCGGAAATATCCCATTTCTCAGCTACGCCTGGAACGATGTTACCTTTGTCGTCCATACGTGTAAGACCCTCGAAGAGTCCGCTCAGCACAGTGAAGGATACTTGATCCTGTGCTTGTGCAACATCGAGACTAGGCGGCTCGGATGTAAGGTTCATCCGGAACGTTTGATCGCTGCCCGATCCGCTTTTCCCGCAGGCTGACAATACGCCTGTAAGAACCAGCATGAGTGAAACTAGAACTAGCATTTTCTTTTTCATTGCTTAGAACCCGCCTCCATGTTGATAAGTGTATTTTTTTAAACCCAGAGCCAATAATACAACGAATTTAACAATTTGTAAAACACATTTTGAACAATTGTAAAGATTTACTATCCACTCGTGTCATATTAGTTAACAAGAACGTGACTGGTAGCGTATTCAGCCCTTGTGCTTACTAGCTTTTACGAACTTATTGTGCCACAAAATAAGACGACCGCCGCAGGCCAAATTTTACCTGCGGCGGTCGTCTTATTTTTATTGAGTTCAGGACTACTTCGCGTTAGTCGAAGTGTTTGTCGCAGCGTTGTCAGCAGCCGGTTCTTGCACCGCTTCGTCAGTAGATGCTGCTTTAAGCGTGTTCGTAACTTGCGATTTGCTCTTCAGATCTTCCAACCATGTCGGTGAAAGTTCTGATACCTTCTGCGCGATCAACTGCTCTTTAATATCTGCTTTCTTCTCATCAAGCGTTGCTGCTTTCGCATCTTTGTGGTCCGTTGCTTTGATGATGTGATAGCCATATTGCGTTTGGATCGGTTCGCTGATTTCGTCTTTCTTCAGCTTGAAAGCAGCTGCTTCGAATGCTGGATCCATAGCGCCTTTGCCGAAGAAACCAAGGTCGCCGCCTAGATCCTTGGAGCCTGGATCCGTTGATTTCTCTTTAGCCAGCGTTGCAAAGTCTGCGCCTTCTTTAAGCTGCTTCTCAATTGCATCTGCTTCTTCTTTAGTTGCTACAAGAATATGCGAAGCCTTCACCTGTTCAGGCTCGTCGAATTGCGCTTTATTTTGTTCGAAATAGGTTTTTACATCCTCGTCCGTTACTTTCGCCTGTGGCTCAAGAATTTTGCGGATTCGAAGCTGCATTGGTGTCTGTTTCTTCAAATCGTCGAGCGTCATGCCTGCTTGCTGAAGCGCAGATTCGAATTCCGCTTCAGATGGGAAACGCTTCTTGATGTTCTCAATTTCTTGTGTCACTTCAGCATCGCCTACAACGATACCCGCTTTATCCGCTTCTTGCTTGATGAGCTCGTCCTGAATCATGTTATCAAGCGTTTGCTCGCCGCCAACCTTCACCATCTCGTCATACAATTGATCCTGCGTTATCGCCACGCCGTTAACGGAGCCTACTGTATCGCTGCTGCCGCCGCCAAATGGCATTTTCACAATTGTGAAGATCAAAATGACAGCTAGTCCGATCGAGATGTACATCCACGCCTTACCGCTATTCTGAACCGCAGGAGCTGCTTCTACCTCTCTTTGAGGCTGCACTACTGCAGTTTCTTGTTCATCTTCTTCGTCACCAAGTTCATTGTCTGTATCCGATTCGGTGCGTTCCGCACCTGAAACTTCAGCCGTTTCATCCGAATAGACATCCTCTTTGGTTTCTTGCTTTTTCTTTTCTAGCTCTACTGTCTCAAGCTCATTCTCATTCACATTTTTCTCTTTATCTTTCTCGTTCAACTTGAAAACTCCCTTCCGGCATTTGCAATCAGTTTTAACATTACTGAGTCACTATATCATGTATAACCCCCATAAACCTTAAGATAAGATGAAATATGACGAAATTCTCACAAATTCGTCAAAATAACCATGCATGTACCGGCAGCAAAAGTACAGGTGTAAACACCGCGCATGCGGCCATAGAGAAGCCGCTGAGACCTCCCCGCTCTTCCGATTCAGACAGCAGCTTCGCCGACCCAATGCCATGTGCGGCAGCACCAATTGCAATGGACGATGCAATGTTGTCTCGAACGCCGCATAACCGAAGCAGCGGAGGACCTGCGATACTGCCAACAAGTCCTGTCAATACGGTAAGTGCTGCAGTCAACTCCGGTGCTCCGCCCAACCAGCTGGATAAATCAACGGCTACCGCGGCGGTTACCGACTTAGGCAGTGCCGAGCGCAGAAAGGCTTCCGTTCCGCCAAATAGCATGACGCATAATCCATTCACCAGAAGTCCAACAGCACTTCCGACCAATGCGCCAAGCAATAAGGACGGGAGCATGCGGCGAAGCCGCATGGCATGCTTGTACAGTGGGATTGCCATCGCCACCGTTGCTGGGCCGAGAAAGAAGGTGACGATATCCCCACCTGCATGGTAATCAGGGTAGGAGATATCACCAAGTTGTAATACCAAATAAACAAGGATAGGTGCGCTCAGCAAAGGATGCAGCCATCCCCATCTCCGACGGATAAGCACTGCCGATGCGTAGGCAGCCAGCGTCAGTCCGATGCCAAACATCGGATCTGCGAACAGCTCACTTCTCATCCGCGGCACGCTCCTTCCGCTTAAGCAGCATCTTCGTCGTAAGTCCAGTCGTGATTACGATCGTTAAAGTCCCAGCGGTAAGACTTACAATTGCTGCTAACCAGGATGATTTGAGCTGTGGGCCGAACGCTGCAGCACCAGCAAGCAGTGGAACAAAGAACAGCATCATATGCCTGTTAAGAAATCCTGCGCTCTGTTCTACCCATTCCAGCTTCACAATTCCCATAAATAGGGCTGCTGACAGAAGCAGCAGCCCTAGTACATGTGAGGGGAGCGGAACAGCTGCAAACTGATGCAGCAGCCAGCCTAGTCCGTCAAACCCGATAATGATGCAAAACCCACGCATCGCTCAGTTCACCTGATTGCAAACATCGCCTTGTATAAACGAACGCAAATTCTCCGCTGCAATCCCCATTAACCTTCTTCTTGCTTCAACAGTGGCCCACCCGATATGTGGGGTAATCGTACAATTAGCAGCATGGAGCAGCGGATGATCAACAGAGGGCGGCTCCACGCTCAGAACATCAAGACCCGCTCCGGCAATCCGCCCGCTGTTCAGTGCATCCGCCAAATCCTGCTCCACGATATGACCGCCTCGCGCAGTGTTAATGAGTATAGCCGAACGTTTCATGAGACCCAGTGTACGCTGGTTTACAAATCCGTTCGTGTCTTGGGTCAGCGGACAGTGAAGCGTAACTACATCAGAGGTACGAAACAATTCGCTGTTCGAAACAAATGTAACGGCTTCAAGGCCCGGAACCACTCGAGGGGTACGCGTATGTACCACGACATTCATTCCAAATGCCAACGCTGCTCTGGCGACTTGCTGACCAATTTGACCGTAACCCACAATCCCCATTGTTTTGCCCGAGAGCTCCATCAGAGGATGCAATGAGAATGTAAAATCCGGCCCGGCAGACCAACGACCACTATGTACGGCACTGCTGTGGGCACTCACGTGATAGGTCAGCTCCAACATGAGTGCGAAGACCAACTGAACAACCGAATGTGTGCTGTAATCCGGCACATTCGTCACCACAACCTCATGCTCGGCAGCTGCTTTCGTATCCACGACGTTATAGCCGGTAGCCAATACGCCAATGTATTTGAGCTCCGGCAAACGAGCGATCGTTTCCGCTGAAATCGGCGTTTTGTTCGTGAGTATGACATCGGCCCGTATGGCTCGGCTTAGAATATCCTCTCGAGCCGTTCGATCATAAACGATCAGTTCGCCTAGCTTGTTGAACTCAGCCCAATCCAAATCTCCGGGATTTAACGTATAGCCATCCAAAACTACAATTTTCATTGCGTAAAACTCCCCCTTCTTCCCGCATTAATTAGAGTATTTCATATTCATGCCATTACGTTGATCATACCTCATTCATGCTGTGATGCGAACAGATTTTACCGGATTTCAGCTACAATTTACGTAGCTTTATCACTTCAACGCATATACGGAGTGTAGCTTTATTGCTGTAACGCGTTTTCCCCAAAAAGTTTCTTCATTATATATAGCGTTTTTTGCATGTCTACAAACATCGTTAACCCCTACCTCCCCTTTTCTGAACATAAAAAAACAGCGGCAGTTGTGGACATGAACTTCATCCAAAACTGCTGCTGTGTTTATAGTGCGCCAACTACTGGATGAGGAACATACAGCTCTTCCAGCGATTTAATTTCATCAGAGGTCAACGTAACACGAAGTGAACCAACCGCCTCTTCAAGCTGAGAAATGTTCGTTGCGCCGATAATAGGTGCCGCTACCTGCTCTTTTTGCAGTAACCAGGCCAGTGCAATTTGAGCGCGAGGCAGACCACGTTGTTCTGCAATTGCAGCAACCCGCTCTATTATGAATTGGTCTCCAGCTGCAGTCGCATCATATTTCATTCGCTGCGCCTGGTCGGTTTGGGAACGATAGGTTGTTTCGGACCGATCTCTTGCCAGTCTGCCTGAAGCGAGAGGACTGTATGGAATAACACCGATTTTCTCCGATTTGCAAAGCGGCATCATTTCCCGCTCTTCTTCACGGTAGATGAGGTTAAGGTGATTCTGCATCGCTGCAAACCGAGTCCACCCATGCTTCTCAGCTGCATGTAACGCCTTTAGAAACTGCCAAGCGTACATGGCAGATGCACCGATGTATCTTGCTTTCCCTGCCTTCACGACGTCATGCAGAGCTTCCATTGTCTCTTCAATAGGCGTGTTGTAATCCCAGCGATGAATTTGATACAGATCCACATAATCTGTACCCAATCTTCTAAGACTCTCGTCGATTTGACTCATAATAGCTTTGCGGGATAGTCCAGCACCATTTGGTCCTTCATGCATGCGAAAATGAACCTTTGTTGCGATGACGATTTCATCTCGATTGGCATAATCCTTTAACGCTCGCCCCACTATTTCCTCGCTTGATCCAACCGAATAAATATTCGCCGTATCAAAAAAATTGATGCCGAGCTCCAACGCTCTTTTCATAATCGGACGACTATTCTCTTCATTCAACACCCATGGATGTGTCCACCGCTCAGCAACACCAAAGCTCATACATCCAAGACAGATTCGGGAAACATCCAATCCTGTATTTCCTAATTTCACATAATCCATTAGCAGCCCCTGCTTCCATAATTGATAATGAATCCGACCACTTACAGCAATGTGATGTCCATATCCCGACACCTACCTATTATGCAGCAATGAGAAAACGTCCGTTATCCCGATTCTCTCGAATCATTGCCTAATCCTTGCACCAGTTGTGAAACATAACAAAAACCTTCCCAAATTGATAAAGAAGTATGAGTTGGAAGTGTAGAATGCTCTAACGAACCATACGGCGCTTATTTGCCCAATAATAGCTCCGGAATAATTCTAACGAACTTTAGGAGCTCTATTTGATGCTTTTGGAGTATTTGGGCACCGATTATCCTCAAATAACGTCTCTACGGTTCGTTAGATTCTTGAAGCCTCGAAATTCGGTCAAATAACGTCTCTACGGTTCGTTAGATTATTGTCGAGGAATGTAAGATGAGGAGTGCGTGTTTAAAATCCGCACAGCCAAAAAAAGCTTCGCCCTTTAATCGGGCGAAGCTTTTTTTGTTTAAGCGAATAATACTCTCCATGCACTTTCAGCCTTCATCTTCTTGAATTGCGATTCTGAAATCGTGCAGCACTTTGATTTCGAATGAATTGATTTCTCGAAATACACGATTTTTTTCTTTGAATCAATAAAGACGATTTTCTCCATGTTCGCTGCATTGCTGCGGTCTACAACGCGGAACTCGTACCCTGAACTGTTCAATGCCTCAGTCCAATATTTTAGAGTCCCCATCGTATAAAAGTGATCCTGTAAAGTGTGAATAATCATTCTGTCAGAAATTCCATCAAAATAGAGCAGTAAAATATCTTCAATAGGGACGGATATCAGAGCGGACTTTCCTTCGATATCCTTTGTTACAGCTAAGTATTCGCAGCATCGCTGCATACCGACCATCCCCTATTGATTTATTACTTCAGCAGCTCTTCAGGAGTCTCAGGCTGGTGTATAAATGCCCAGCTTGCGACAGATACGATCATAACTGCACCCATTGACATCAATGTGGCTAAGTTGTAAAGAATACGTTTTTTCATGGCTCCTCACCTCCTTGTCCGAATTAACGTAAGTGACTGTGCGAAGATGCTCGCGATGAGCACGGCAGAGCCGATAAAGAAGCTTGCGGTTACCATGATTAGAGATATGACCTTAAGTAGAGGGAAATATTGATGCGGAATACGAGTCTGTTTTGTTATATTGGAAGGCGAGAAGATAAGACAGAGAATAAATGAAATTGCACTGAGGACCAGCAGTGCGACTGACTCCAACGACACCATTGATAGCGCTGTCATAAGTAGTACAGAGACAATGATGCAAGTCCATCCAGATTGCAAGTGGTAGCCGCCGGAAACCTGTCGCAGCGCGGCGAAAGAAATTAAAGCAATCATCACTTCCGAAACATGACCGGTAACCAAGGCAATCATTAGCGATAACCCGGTAATAAAAACAATATTAAGAAAATTGATAAGAAAATACTCGAGCACTTTAACGCTCGAAGGATGCTCTGGCACTCTTGATTTAATGGATACAGCGATCTTATGGGATAGTGCATTAATCAACGGGTAATCTCCCTCTCTTTCCGTAAGGAGTACAGGAGCAATAATATAAGCGATGCCAAAAAACCAACCAAACTGCCGAATACATTAAGGAAGTACATCATGACCCCAACAAGCACAATAAATGCCACTGTCAAGATTAAAACTGACATATGTTCCCACTTGAATCTGAATTTTTCAAAATCTTTCGCGAAACCATAACCCCTTTTATAAATCTGCCTCCCAATAACAATACCCAACAATCCAGTCAGTAATTGTACGATATGTGCCTTCATCGGAGACGAGTGCATTTGGTCGATCGAGAAAAGCGTGAAAATGAGTCCCGCTTGAATAGCGATCAAGCTCGCATATCCAACGCACGCCATCACCAATGAGCCTAGCAGAGGTATTCGGGCAATAGTTCTGAAGAATATGATCGTAATAATAAGATTGATCACAGGAGCCATGTTAGAGACCGCGGCTAAATCTTCACGAGTCAAGAAATTCTGCAGATTAATCAACTCTATAATAATTAACGAGTGACCTATGTATCTCTTAAAATTAAATCTAAATACGTAAAATGCCAGTGAGTAGACTGCAATCCCTTCGAAAGTTGAAAAAAACATAAACTCCATAAATTCAAGGAGCATAGACAACCGTCCCCAATCCGACAATATCCTGATGAAATCCCTCAAGAATATCTATATTCATTTTAATCTGTTTACGAAAGAATTACCATATATGTCCAAAAATTTTTATTGCACTTCTCTGTCATAGAAATAAAACACCTCCTACTTATAAAATACACGAAATGAATAAATTTACAATCGGTTTTCGTTACATTTTCAACTGCTTCCTGCTTCATTTGATGATAAGTGAGAAAATATGCACATAAAACAGGAGCCTAATCGTAATAAGGCTCCTGTTCGTGTGATCGTATTCAGTTATTATTGCGATTCGGAACTTAAGGCGACCATTAAAAAAATCCGGGGCCCCATTGCTGGGGCCCCTTTCATGGGAGAGGAGAAACCGGACGAAGAGCTTATGGGGAAACGTAAGTCTTCTCCGCGGTTGTCTACGGCATCTCGCGACGCCGATATCTTAAGAATGCCCAGATCAGGAGCATTTATACATCCTTAAATCAATTTCTTCCGATACAGCACAGAGAGCAGCCTGTAGAAATCATAGCTCCCTCCGTTTGGCGTATCAATCAGCTTTCCGTTCACCGCAGCATCTACCGCATTTTTTGCCCAAGCAGGCACTGTTTCCATTTTGTTGCTGGCATCCATTTCAAGCGCCCATAATTGCAATTCTCTTAACGCATTCGTCTGGTCCAGCAGCGCGACTTTGAGTTGATCATTGTCAGCCTTCAGCTTCAGCGCCAGCTTCTGCAGCTCATCGAACGCCTTCTTCTCATCTGCAGTCATCGGTTCATCTCCTTCGCTCTTGATGTCATATTGCATTAAGTTGCTGCCTTGGATGATAGCTGTCAATTTAACCGCATAAGCGGGATCCGTCGCATAGCCGCATTCAAGAAGCATTTGAACCTGCTCAAACGGCGTTTTGGCCGAACGCACTCGTTCATAACGGCTTCGTGCGAACAACAGATCCTGATCTTTGAAGAAAGCATAGATGCTATCGTAGGCCCGGAACGTCGCCGTGACCGTAACTCGTTTGCCGTTAATGACTTCCCATGTTCGTTTATCCACTACAGCGCCTTTCCAATAACCGTTAGGTACGCCGCTCCCGACTTTATACCCAGCAAGGTTGTTCCAATACGGAATGTTGCCGCCTGTTTCCAGCCAACTCTGTGCTAATCGAACGGAGGGGAAAATAGGGGAACCTTCCGCAAATAACTGTTTAGTGACCGGCAGCAGCAGAGTGAAAAACGATTGTTTGTCCATCTAAACACGACACCTCCCTACCGTTTCGAACTTGCAACCTATTAGCATATATATGAAAATAGCAACAGCTTGGCAACCGTCAATCGCCCCAGCGTACACCTGCAGTCAAGACGAACGCCCAGATCACGGCTTGCATACGATACATGCAACAGCCGCTGGAAAGGGTGATGGTTGGTGGAATTGCAGTTAGTTCCATTGCACTGGGTATATCTTGCCTTTATCGTATTTATTATGGGTGTGCTGATCAAAAGACGAGATACGACGCTCGTTTGTGTGGTCGGCATTTTTGCGCTTGGCCTAATCGCAACAGAAAGCTTAAGCGATTCGGTGAGCGGTGTTTTTAATAGCTTCATCTATGCAACAAAGGAGCTTCTGGGAACAATCTTTATCATCTCGATCATCGTAGCAATGAGTCGCATCTTGATCATTACCGGGATCAATGAAGTGATGGTTCAGCCGCTGACGCGATTCTTGCGCACTCCGGCACTCGCTTTCTGGGGAATCGGATTGATCATGATGGTGACTTCATGGTTCTTCTGGCCTTCTCCGGGCGTCGCTTTAATTGGAGCCGTACTGCTGCCTGTTGCTGTCCGTGTCGGGCTTCCGGCACTTGGCGCTGCGATGGCGATGAACTTGTTCGGTCATGGAATCGCTTTATCCGGCGATTATATTATACAAGGCGCACCGAAATTGACCGCCGATGCGGCCGGATTATCCGTTACCAGCGTCATGCAGGCAAGTGTTCCGCTTGTCATTGTTATGGGCGTTGTCACCACGGTTACGGCCTTCTGGATGATGCGCAGAGATATGCGCAGCGGCAAATGGAGAGACGGCCTTATTGCAGCCGGTACAAATCCCGTCCATTCGATCGCGGAAGATCGCGTAGGTTTACCTGCAAAATGGAAACAAACGCTCGCGATTCTCATTCCGCTCCTATTTGTCGTTGATGTCGTCGCCATGTTCGTACTCGATCTTCAAGGAGGCGATGCGACAGCATTGATTGGGGGCACGGCCGTATTCATTCTGATCCTAGTTACCATGCTGGCACACCGGAACAAAGGGCTGGAGCAGACGACCGCTTACCTCATCGAGGGCTTTCAGTTTGGATTTAAAGTATTTGGACCCGTTATTCCAATCGCGGCATTCTTCTACTTGGGAGATTCGGCGTTTGCTGAGCTGTTCGGCAGCGGACTACCTGAAGGCTCGCATGGGATTGTGAATGATTTGGGGGTTGCGCTCGCCAATCATGTGCCACTTAACCAAGCGATCGGATCCGTAACATTAGCTGTGACAGGTGCCATTACCGGCCTAGACGGCTCCGGATTCTCGGGGATATCGCTTGCCGGCTCGATTGCACAGCTCTTTGCATCTGCAATCGGATCCGGTGCGGCAACGCTTACAGCACTCGGGCAAGTGGCCGCGATTTGGGTCGGCGGAGGCACTTTGATTCCGTGGGCGCTCATTCCTGCTGCGGCGATTTGCGGCGTTGATCCGTTCGAGCTAGCCCGCCGCAACTTGAAGCCGGTCTTGTTCGGGCTGGCAGTGACTACGGTCGTTGCCATGTTTATTGTGTAAGCAAAATAGGCATAACCGGCTGATCCGGTTATGCCTTATCATGATCGCTATACTCCAATCTTGCTTCACGGATAACTTTATTTCATTGCAGTCTGAGGCACAAATTGATTGCCATCCCATTGAAAAACATCATCTTTGTTCTCGCCTGTTGCATTGTCGTAATAGCTTTTTTTGAACCCCTTATCGCCAGCCTTGTCCAATTTCACCGAGTAACGGCTACCTTCCCTGCTGCTGATAAATAATTCATCATACCCTTTAACCGATAGCTGAACAAACTGATTGTCTTTGGTCAATGAAAATAGTTTATAGAAATCTCCATTGCTTGTCCCATATTGTCCAATTGAAAAATCGACATTTCCATCACCGTTATAGTCGTCGAAAATAATATCGAAAAAGCTATTAAACTCCAGCTTCTCCGTGAAAAACTGGTTGAGTGACAATTGATTAATTACACGCCCGGTATCATCTGACAGCACTAAATCAAAGGTACCTGACCAATTACGACCCATATTCGGGCCATAATTCCAATCCTCAGAATATACACCATTCGAAAGCACGAGACTCAGCCACTTGGACTCACTTTGATGATTCGCCAACTCGTTCCTGGACAGCGTCATGTTGCCTTTCACTGAGATCGACTGCACTGGTGATGAAACCACTTCCTTCACTGTCGTCGTTCCTTTGTTGCAGGCTGTTAAACCAATGATTAGAACAATTGCGACGGATCCGGCAGCCATCACCTTTCTTAATTCTTTAACGTACTTCGTCAGTTGCCACATGCTATGCATTCTTCCCTCGTGAACGATTTGATTAACACTCTAATTATATCCACTTTTTACTCCCGATGGGATATTTAAGATTCAAAATCCGAAGGATACAATTTGTATCAAACTCGTACTCGATACTCCTAGCGGTTTGTTCAGGGGAGATATACAAGCCCAATTTCATGCTTTCATTAGCTAAATAAACTTAAACCGCTGCCGTTCTCCATTCAACGTGCCAAAACCCTCTACCCGCTTCCACAAACCGCGTGCTGCTTGCAGCAAAAAGCTAACGAACCGTAGAGACCTTATTGGGCCAAATTTCTCAATTCTGAAATTCTAACGAACCCTGGAGGCCTTATTTCACTTCAAAAACTCCAAAAATCACCAAAAGTGACAATATAACGCCTGTACGGTTCGTTAGAGATTTTCGGAGCTGCTTGGGGCCAAATAAGACCTGTACGGTTCGTTAGAGCATTCTGCAACTCATCTCGTGATATAGGTACCAATTAAAAAACGGGAGTCAGATACATGATGATCATGTACCTGATTCCCGTTGACAAGCTTCACATACGCCGTACACTTCAAATCGGTGATTCATAATTTTGAATGAACCCGGCAAATCGAGTGACTGGTCCATCGGACAATATTCGAACGTAAGCGTCTTCTCGCAATTGATGCAAATTAAGTGATGATGATGATGCGACAGGCAGCTTACACGGAACTTCAAGCCCCCATCCATAAAATAAAACTGTTCCAGCGCCCCCATCTCACTTAGAAGACGCAAATTACGATACACGGTATCGAAGCTCACGCTGGGATACGCACGCGACATCTGATCGTATACGTCTTTCGGAGACAAGTAACCCTCCGTCTTAGCGAAAATCTCAGCCAGTTCTCGGCGCTGCTCAGTAATCCGCCAGCCGCTTTGTGACATGATCTCAATCATTTGTTTGACCGTATCTTGCGATTTATGGGCATCCGAATGGGAATGGGAATGAAGTTCTGACATCGATAAACGTCCTTCCAATATTCCGAAGGTTCATGCCGCCTATAGCTGCTTTTTCGGAAGTGATACCCTTAGTTTAGCATATTTCTCTCGAATTTCATCCCGTTTGCGCAATTTCATCCATGCGATAGAATGGCATCGGATTAAAAGAGCAGCCAAACGGCTGCTCTTTTAATCCGATTATTCACGTTTCATAGTGCACGATCTGCGATACGCTAATATCACGCATCGGCGCGCCTTGCATCCAGGCTGCGTACCAGTCGGCCGTAAGCTGCGCCGCTTGCTGTGCATCCCAGCGGGGCCGCCAGCCTAGGCGAGAAGCAGCTTTTGTCGTGTCGAGCAGCATCGGCGCTGCGTCAGGCTGCTGACGCAGGCTCGAGGCCGCTGCGCCAGCAGTAGCCGGCGCAGCCAACTGGCTCCCGAGGCGAACGCGCAGCGCCTCGGCGAGCCAGGCCGAGGTCCGCGCTTCGCACGTGCGCGGACCCAGGTTCCACGCCTCGGCGAAGTCGCTGCCGTCGCCTGGCGGGAACAGCCGCTGCGCGAGCGCGAGGCAGCCCGCCAGCGCTTCAAGCACGTGCAGCCATGGCCGGAAGCCACTCGGCCATACCTGCCGCTGCTGCGCTTGCGCTGCGCGCTCTCCGGCTGCTGCGCGCACGCAGTCCGGCACGAGGCGGCCGCTGGCGAAGTCGCCGCCGCCAATGAGGTGGCCCGCGCGGACGGTCGCAACCGCGGGCCCGCCAGCGCTTCCGGCGAAGTAAGCGCGCCGGAAGGAGGACACGACAAGCTCCGCGCATGCTTTGCTTGCGGAGCCGGGCTCCGCTCCGCCGAGGCCATCGGCTTCGCGGTAGCCGAGCACCCAATCGCGCGGCGCATAACAATCCGCCGCCGTAACGGCAACTACAGCGCGGATCGGATGATCCTCGTGTACGATACGCACCGCTTCCAGCAGTGCAGCCGTCCCAGCGACATTCACATCGAAAATTTCAACCGTGCCATGCTTCCCTTGATGCTCTGACTGCCCAGCTAAATGAAAAACCACCTCTGGCTTTGCATCACGCAGTGCAGCCGTAAGCTTTGCAGAATCCCGTATATCGCCACGCGTCCATGGAATGATGTGTTCTAGTCCACACAGACGGTACATCGATGGCGTAGTCGGCAATTCATCACTGTATCCGGTAACAACCGCCCCTAAGTGGTGCAGCCATAAACTCAGCCATGTTCCCACAAAACCGGTATGCCCCGTCACAAATACCTGCTTACCTTGCCAAAACGAATTATCCGGCATCGCTGTCCTGTCATCCTCTCCGCTTTCCTAGGGTGAAGCCTATTCACGCAGCTATGACAACAGCTTATGCAACTTCGCCCTATTTCGTTTGCGGACAAGCAACAAGCACTTATCAACTTATACCCCTCCCCGCCAAAAACACAAAAAAACCGCAGGTCATCAAGACCCGCGGCCACCGCGAAATTTCTGAGTATGTGCTTTTGCTTCATCGGTATTGGTAACCCGGTTGCGGCTCCATTCGATGAGAATGCGGTCGATATAGCGAAAATGCAGCTTGCCCGCGAAGACGGCTTCCTTCAGCGCGAATCGGATCAGCTCGTCCGCATAACGATCTTGATCGACCCATGCGCTGATCGTCTCGCATTCCATCGGGGATAGCGGGCGGCCGAATTCTTGCTCGAATATTGAAAATAAATCCGATTGCTTCGGCCACTCGCCTGCGATGCCAGCACTTGCATGCGAATTCCCCACGCCTACTGCTGTGCCGACAGAACCCGCTCCACCAAAACCTGCTCCGGCTCCAGAACCGGAACCAGAACCAGAACCAACTCCAACTCCAACTCCAGTCCCAGCGCCTGCGGCACTGACGCGCTGCAGCTCCCGCTCATTCTCGAACGACACTCTCGCTTCTTCAGCCAGCCACTCCGCACTGCGGATGATGAAGCCGTTCCAATTGTAGCGTTCGAATTGCATGCCGCTCACCGGATCAACCTCTTCGTCAATGGCAAGCAGCTCTTCCTTCATCAAGCGGCTTAGCAGCTGATGCGCTGCATTGGGCAGAATGCCAAGCCGCTCTGCCAGCTGCTCCGGCGTCGGAAAATCGACGCCTTCAACCTGACGGTACGTCATCAGCTGCAGCATAAGCAGCATCTCCGTATCCGTTAACCCAATGCCGCGATAAGCACGGAGCAGACCGGCCGGCACCACGACGCCGCCGCCGTTCATGGCGGCGGCCATTCCGCGTGCGTAGGCCTTCCACATTTCGGTTTTCACCGTAAGTCCTCCCTTCCCATGCGCTTACGGATACAAACGGTACAGCAAACGAGGGAACGGAATCGTTTCACGCACATGCTCCAAGCCGCAAATCCATGCAACCGTACGCTCTAGTCCCAAACCGAAACCGGAATGCGGCACTGTGCCGTATTTGCGCAGGTCTAGGTACCATTGGTACGCTTCCGTTGACAATTCATGCTCGGCAAACCGCTCCGCCAGCAGCTCGGGATCGTCGATCCGCTGCGAACCGCCGATAATTTCGCCATACCCCTCAGGCGCAATCATATCCGCGCAAAGTACAACTTCCGGACGATTCGGGTCAGGCTTCATATAGAACGCTTTGAACGAAGCCGGATAATGGGTGATGAACACAGGACGATCATATTTCTCCGCAATTGCCGTTTCATGCGGCGCACCGAAATCTTCGCCCCACTGAATTTCATGTTTGTTCTCCTGCAAGAAATCAATCGCCTGATCGTACGTAATACGCGGGAACGGCGCTACGATGTTCTCCAGCTTGCTGATATCGCGGCCAATCGTTTCAAGCTCCTTACGGCAGTTCTTCACGACATTTTGCACCACGAAAGAAACGAACTGCTCCTGCACGCGCAAGTTTTCCTCATGATCAACGAACGCCATTTCCGGCTCGATCATCCAGAACTCGATCAAGTGACGGCGAGTCTTTGACTTCTCCGCACGGAACGTCGGTCCGAAGGAGTACACTTTGCCAAGCGCCATCGCTGCTGCTTCCATGTACAGCTGGCCGCTTTGCGTCAAATACGCATCCTCGTCAAAATATTTCGTGTGGAACAGATTCGTCGTTCCCTCGCAAGAAGATGGCGTCAGAATCGGCGGATCCACGAGCGTAAAGTTTCGATCGTCGAAGAACTGCTGAATCGAGCGGATAATCTCTGCACGAACAACGAGAATTGCCCGCTGCTTCGGCGAACGCAGCCATAGGTGACGACGGTCCATCAAGAAGTCGACGCCATGCTCCTTCGGCGTAATCGGATAATCCTGCGCGATTTGGATAATTTCGATATCTTCGACTGTCAGCTCATAGCCGGACTGACTGCGCGGCTCCTCACGTACAATACCTTTCACGTAAAGGGAGCTCTCCTGCGTCAATTCCTTCGCTGAGTTCCATATTGTTTCCTCAATTTCACTCTTTACGACGACACCTTGCACATAGCCTGTTCCATCGCGTAGTTGAAGAAATTGGATTTTACCGCTGGAGCGTTTACCGTTCAACCAGCAGCCAATCCAAACCGACTGACCGGCAAAATCCTTCAGTTGTGCAATCGTTGTTAATGTTTTCATCGTTCATTTCCATCCTTTCCGTCTATACGGATCTTAATGTTCAGCAACCATCTATTTGTTCACGATCTCATACGTATCCCTTGCAATTAACAGCTCTTCATTCGTCGGAATGACTAGCACACGGACACGTGAACCATCCTTCGTAATGTACCGCGCTTCTTTGGATCGCTCCGAGTTGCGTTCTTCGTCGAGCTCGATGCCGAGGAAAGTCAGCTGCTCACAGACAGCTTTACGGACGGCAACGGAATTCTCGCCTACACCGGCCGTAAATACGACTGCATCCAAGCCATTCATGCCGGCCGCATAGGCGCCAATATATTTGCGAAGGCGGTAGGTATACATATCGAAAGCCAGCTTCGCATGTTTATCGCCATCTTCCATCGCTGTCACGATTTCACGCATATCGCTGCTGATTCCGCTAATCGCCATCAATCCGCTATGTTTGTTCAGCATAGAGTTCACTTCGTTCAGCGTCAGCTCTTCCTTGTTCATCGTAAACGGCACGATTGCCGGATCCAAATCCCCGCTTCTAGTCCCCATCATAAGCCCTTCAAGCGGCGTTAACCCCATACTGGTGTCAAAAGACTCCCCGTTCAGAATAGCCGCGCAGCTGGCGCCGTTACCGATGTGGCAGGTTACGATTTTGAGCTCATTCAGCGGCTTGCCAAGCTTCTGTGCGGCAAGCTTGCTCACATAATTATGCGAGGTACCGTGGAAGCCGTATCGTCTGATTTTGTGACGGCGGTACAGCACCATCGGAATCGGATACAGAAACGTCTCCATCGGCATCGATTGGTGGAAAGCCGTATCGAACACGACCACCTGCGGCACATCCGGCAAGTTCAGCTCAACAGCAGTAATCCCCATCATCGCAGGTGGATTATGAAGCGGCGCCAAGTCGAACAAACGCCTGATTTCTTTCTTCACCTGGGCGGTGACGAGGGTAGATTGCTTGAAGCTTTCGCCGCCGTGGACAACCCGATGACCAACTGCTTTAATCTCATCCAGCGATTTCAATACGCCGTGTTCACGGTGCACCAGTATGCTGCTGACTTTGCGTACGGCTTCATTGTGGTCGAGAATTTCGCTGACCCGATTCACTTCAATACCGCCTGCCGGCTCATGGGTAAGAATCGAATCATCCATGCCAATCCGTTCTACGCGGCCTTGTGCGAGGACCGACTCATCTTCCATGTTGTACAGCTGATATTTCAATGAAGAGCTGCCTGCATTCATGACGAGAACGATCATACGCGGCCCCCATCCTTGTCGTAGCTGAAGAAGCCTTCTCCGCTCTTCACGCCGAGCTGACCGCCTCTTACCATTTTTTTCAGAATAAAAGATGGCCGGTATTTGAGTTCACCATATTCCCGGAACATCCGCTCAAGCGCTGCAAGTACCGCATCCAGACCGAAACGGTCCGCCATCTCGAAGGGTCCATGCTGGAACGCGTACCCGATTCTCATCGCGCTGTCAATATCGTCTGCCGAGGCGACACCTTCTTCAAGCACGTGAAGCGCCTCATTTATGAATAGGCAAATGAGCCGCGTGGTGACGAATCCGGGCGATTCAAACACCATGACGCCTTTCTTATGTATCGTTTCCTCAACAAAATGTTTGGTGAGCTCGAAGATTTCATCCGAGGTTTTCAGACCGCGTACGATCTCCACTAAGTCCGTCTTGCTGACCGGATAGACGAAATGCATGCCGATAACACGCTCCGGATGATTCGTCACACTCGCAAGCTCCGTTAAGCTCAGTGTTGACGTATTGCTCGCCAGAATTACCTGCGGCGCGCAAATTTGATCCAGCTGCTTGAAGATGTCCAGCTTACTGTCCAAATCCTCTGTAATCGTCTCAATGACAAGCTCGCATTCGGCCAAATCGGTGAGCTGCGCCATCGGATGAATGCGGTTCATAACCAGCTTCTTCTCCGCTGACGTGAGCGCCCAACGCTCCATCTGCTTGTCTAAACTTTGTTCAATCATGCAGATCGCATGATTCAGTCGTGCATTGTCTTGTTCTACCATGTAGACCTCAAGACCATTAAAGGCCAGCATTTCACAAATGCCCTGCCCCATCGTACCGGCGCCAACGACGCCTGCTTTACGGACCGCTGTCAACTTTCACACCTCCATGGTTCTGCGTCTATTATACATTTTTTTAAACCAAGAAGAAACGACTGTCCCCGTCCTTTGGAGGTGCATTTCATTTCTTATATATTCTGCAATGCCAAAAAAGAAGGCGGATAGGCTCCGCCTTCTTCGTCATTTCAGTTATTGTGCGACAAGCAATTGTTCTTCCGAAACCGCATTGCCAAGCAGAGAACGGAACCGGTCCCCGCTTAATGTTTCTTCATTCGTAAGCACAATCAGTGAGGACGTGAACACTTCACGATTGCTCTCCAACATGCGCTTCACGCGTTCCATAAGCTCGTTCAGAATACGACCGTTCACATCAGCCCATTTGTCAGGCGTCATCATCGAGCTGTCGATAATGCCAAGATCAGTAAGACCTGATTCCACCATAGAACGAACAATGCTCATGGCTTGATCGAAATCGCCTCTGGAGCCAGTGCTGCGTCCGCCATAAAAGATCTCTTCTGCAGCTGCGCCGCCAAGCGCAATCATAATCTGGCCTTCCAGGAAAGGCTTCGTATACAAATATTTATCCTGCTGCGGATTGTGACGAACATAGCCCAGCGCCTGCCCCCTTGGCAGCAGCGCAACCTGAGATACGCTGCCCGGACGGACTAGCTCTGCGGCGATCGCATGACCCAATTCGTGCAATGCCACGCGTTCACGCTCTTCGCTCGTCGCTTCACGATCCGTACGCTCACCCATCATCACTTTATCAATTGCCATGGATAAATGCCGCTGGCTGATCACTTCACCATCTTCTCGCATGGCATAGATGGCAGCTTCATTCATAACACTCTCCAGCTGTGCGCCGGAGAAACCGAAGGACTCTTCAGCAATCTTGTCGAGATTCACATCCTCGGCATTAAGCGGTTTGTTCTCCGCATGGATATTGAGAATATGCGCGCGGCCTTTCTTATCCGGCAAATCAACGGCGATATGACGGTCGAATCGGCCTGGACGCAGCAATGCGCTATCCAGCATTTCCTTGCGGTTCGTTGCACCGATCAGCAGAATACGCGGCGTATCCGACGTATGAATACCGTCAAGCTCTGTTAACAGCTGATTCAGCGTTTGATCGTACTCGCGCTGCTGTCCGCCATCACGTTTTCCACCAATTACATCGATCTCATCAATGAAAATAACGGCGCTTTCCTTGTTCTGCTTAGCTGCCTTCTGACGAGCTTCCTTGAACAATTCACGGATACGGCTTGCGCCGACGCCGACATACATCTCCACAAACTCAGAGCCGGAGGCGGCCACATAGACCGAATCCGTATAATGTGCCGCCGCTTTCGCCAGCAGCGTTTTCCCTGTTCCGGGAGGACCTGTAAGCAAGATGCCCTTCAGTGGACGAATACCGAATTTCGAAATTTGATCGACATGGATCAGAAAATCAAGTGCTTCGACGAGCTCCTGCTTCGCCCGGTCCTGTCCGCCAATTTGGTCAAATGATAGCGGCTTCGTCGGCCTTACCTTTCCTCTGCTTCCGCCGCCAACGGTAGCTAGATTGCCGCGCGTCTTCGCCATGTAGAGCAATCCGCCAACAATACCAGCAAGGAATACGAGTGGAATGGTGTTTACACCTACATAAAACTGTAAAAATAAGATAAAGACCGGCACGAAGCCGATCGCCATTTCTTTCCCATACTTAAGCATTCGGCCACGCTCCCAACGTAATTGGCGTACGAGGCAAGACGATATACTTCTCGGATTTGCTGTCTTTTAACGTAATATATACATTACTATCATCCATTTCGGATACAGCCGTAACACCGGCGTACTTGTTCTGGACTTGCTTCAAGGTTGCCGGAATATCCGCATAATTGCGATGCTCCATAGCCTGCGCAATATCGAAGAGCATCGATGACCAAACATCATCCAGCTGTTTTGACGTATTTTCAGTTCGGATATCAAGCTTAAGCTCACGATTTCCGATCATGTTATCGCCTTTCGTTGCAATCGTATCGTAAACGTCCCGCAGATTCGCATCACGGTCCAGCTTTAAATCTATCGTAACCGAGCTGCGGTCAATTACCGGCTCGCCTTCTATGACGCCAGGTGTTTCGGCAACAATTCGTTCCAGTGGCCCTATCGTCGCCACATTACGGTGTATATACCAGCCGCCAACTAACAAGCCGGCGGAAATCACAGCAGTTAGAATGGCTGGAAGCAAACGTATTTTCATAGCAAAAAGCCCCCTTCATCGAACAATTTGCGCTGCACTTTCGTCTATCACTTGCTGCTATACGAAAGTATATCACAACCTGCTGATGCAGAGGGCGTGTAATAAAAGGGAACTCTGGTCGAACTTACTTCATGTCATTTGCTTTTTACCTGGCAGGCAGCTTATACGTAATCAGAAACACGCCATCACGGAAACGATAAAACTCATAATAATGATTCGTTACACCGGCTTGATTACGGGAATAAAATACTTCCCACACCGGCTCACCTCCGAATAATCCGAGCTTCAAATGGGAGATGGCGGCGTCCGGCTTCCCAAGTAGAAACCGTTCCTTGATCTCTGTTTTCGCGATGCCTTCATCTGCACGAAGCGTAATGGACTCATTTTGCTTCAACCATACATATGTAATGTCACCGTTATGGTCTTTCCCTTTCACAATCCAGACCGGTTCATCCCAAACATAATGATAAGAACTGTCCACACTGCTGAGACTGCCTCGATCCTTAGCCTCGGCTTCTGCAGCTTGTTCTTCTTTCCAAACAGGAGACTGCACAGACCGATAGTACCAGTTGAGCGCAATCAAGATCAGAATGATCAAGGTCGCACTAAGCGCAATCCATCGGCCTGCTGTCAATACCGGCGGTCTTTTGCGTCGATTCGCACGCATTAGCTCGAGAGCAGCCTTTCAAAGCAGCGCTGCGCCTCAGCGCGAATTTGCGCTTCATCCAGGAAGACACATTCGCTTTGCTTAACCACTTGAACACCATCTACCCATACATGCACGACGTCGCGCCCTGATCCGGAATACACCAGATGCGAGACAATTTCAGTCTGCGGATAGAAATGCGGCTGTTCGATATTCAAGGCGATGAAATCAGCCTTCATGCCCGGTTTGAGCATACCTAGCCGTTCTTCCTGCCAGATCGCACGTGCACCATATACGGTGCCAAGCTTGAGTGCTTCCCAAGCCGGAACTGCAGTTGGATCGCCTGAGATACCTTTGTGGATAAGGGCAGCCAAACGAATTTCATCAAACAGATCCAAATTATTATTGCTCGCCGCACTGTCAGTGCCAAGCGATACGGTTACGCCGGCTTTCAGCATATCCGGCACACGGGCAATGCCGCTTGCAAGCTTCAGGTTGCTTGCTGGGTTATGGGAGACGCTGACGCCGCGCTCGGCAAGCAGCGCGATCTCTTCATCCGTCAAATGAACCGCATGCGCGACCAAAGCCGGGCGAGAGAAGAAACCGAGCTTGTCCAGATGCTCGACAGGACGGCAGCCATAATCATTGACATTGAATTGTACTTCCGCAGCCGTTTCCGACATATGCGTATGCAGCGGCAGATCAAGTTCATTCGCAGCCTCTACGATACGAGCGATATAATCCGGTGGGCATGTGTACGGAGCATGCGGTGAAAGCATCGTACGAATACGACCGTTTGCTCTTCCGTTCCACTCTTGAGCAAATTGCTTGGCTTCATCCAGCTTTGCTGTTTGCACATCCGGCGGGCAAAGTCCGATTACACCGCGAGTCAGCAGACCCCTCATGCCGGATTGCTCTACAACCTCAGCTACGATGTGCATCCGATCATACATGTCGACGAAAGTCGTCGTTCCGGATTTCAGCATCTCAGCTACGGCGAGCGCTGTTCCCCAGCGTGCATCTTCATCCGTGTATTTGCCTTCCATTGGCCACATCTTCTGCTCCAGCCATACTTGCAGCGCTTCATCGTCGGAATAACCGCGAAGCAACGACATCGCAGCATGTCCGTGGGTATTAATTAAACCAGGCATGAACACAAGCCCTTGGCCATCTAAACGTTCAGCCCCTGCAGGAGCAGGATCCGGCGCTAGTTCATCCAAATATAGAATCGTATCGCCTTCCACAACCATATGCCCTTTTAATACGGGACGCTGTTCGTCCATCGTGACAAAAGTGCCGTTCTCAATCCACAACCGTTTCATTCTCGTCGTCCCCTTCTTCGTCCAAGTAATACGCTAAGCTCAGCAGTTCAGTGGTGAAATTCGCATAGTGGATGCGCACATGCTCCTGTACCCTTAGAATCGTTGGGGCAAAATTCAAGATCCCGTCCACGCCTGCTTCCACGAATTTATCTGCAACATTTTGCGCTTCAATTGCAGGTACTGTAATGATTCCAATGCGGATATTGCACTCCGCTACCGTTTCCTTCAATTTATCCATCGGCAATACCGTCAACCCGTTAATGGAGGCGCCAACCATAGATGGATGAACGTCGAATACGGCTGTAATCTTCATATTATCCTTCAGATACGTATTATAGTTGCACAGCGCTCGGCCTAAATTACCGGCACCGACCAGCCCTACATTCAGCGGCTGGTCCAGCTTTAGGATTTGACGGATCTTCTCGATGAGATAAGTGACGTCATAACCGATCCCTTTTCGACCAAAATCACCAAAATAAGCGAGATCTTTACGGATTTGGGCCGGATTCAGATCCAGCTTGTTCCCAAGCTCTTGCGATGAAACCGTCTGGACATCCCGCATGTTCAGATCGTTCAAGACCTGCAGATAAACCGGTAGTCTGCGAACGACCGCCTCGGATATTTTCATCGGCTTCATTTCTCCACCTCTTCTTCACTTGGACTTGGCGCAAGCCATTCGCGTATGCGCGGTACAATTTGCTCCAAATGCATATGTTCGATCTTCGGCCCCGGCAAGGAATACAGGAAGTATTTTCCATAATACGTATCAATCACTCTAGTATCGTAGATAAGAACGATGCCGCGGTCCTTAGCAGTCCGTACAAGGCGGCCAAAGCCCTGCTTGAAGCGAATAACCGCTTGCGGGATGGAAAGCTTCATAAACGGGTTCTGCTTCTGCTCCTGCAGCAATTCTGACTTCGCTTCTACAAGTGGATGGTTAGGCGGCTGGAAAGGAAGTCTAACGATAGCAAGACATGTCAGCGCATCTCCGGGTATATCTACGCCTTCCCAGAAGCTGCTTGTTCCGAGCAGAACAGATGCTTGCTGCTGTTGAAATCTTCTGGTCAGCTTGCTGCGATTACTGCTGTCGATCCCCTGTCCGAGAACGTGAATACCGGTCGGCGCTAGCGCTTCCTTGAGCGGATCATAGACCTGCTTCAGCATCCTGTAAGACGTGAAGAGAACGAGCATACGTCCTTTTGTCTCAATAGCTGCCTCTGTCAGTGACTTCACCAGCATATCATTAAATTGTGGATCGCCGGCCGCACCTTTCAATACAGGAAAGTTACGCGGAATAATGACCAGCGCTTGCTCTCTGTAATTAAATGGAGACGGCAATTGAACCGTCTTGAGTCTTCCCTGCTCCTCATCTTGTGTTAGACCAAGCTGTTCACAAGCATATTGAAATGATTTCTGAACGGATAAGGTCGCTGAAGTGAGAATGACGCTTTTCTTAATATCGAAGAAATAAGTTCGCAGCTGGCTGCTCACATCTGCAGGTACAGCATACAGCTGAATCGATTTCGCTCTTGAATTGCTGTTTGCTTCAAGCCAGTATACCGTATCTGTCTTATCCGCCTTCATAAACTGACGCAGATCATCTCTTGCCCTTGACAGATCTTTGATCGTGCCGCTTAAATCCGTCACCAGCGCGGCAATGCCAGGATCGTCGATCTCTTCTTTGATGGCAGCAAACACTTTATCGAGCGGACGAATGATTTGGCTTAAGTAGCCGTTAATCGCTTCCTCAATGAGCTGTGCATCCGACCAATAGTCCGGCAGCTTAGCGCTGCGGAGTCTGAGTACGAACTGTCCGGTCTCGCCGCTTGTGGCGTCTCCTGAGCTCTTCGTACCGGAAGCACTGTTTCCCATCAAGGTGTACAGCATTTCAAATAAACGATCCCATTCATCACGCAAGTCGCCGAATACGGGAACAACTTCATCAATTTCTTCGCGCCATTTCTGGGTTTTCTCGACATTCTCATTCGCCAGCCTGCTCTTGAGTGCAATCAATTGACCATTGCGTGCATCTTTGCAGAGTCTGATCACCGGGTGCTGAACGGAATAGTAGGAAACCTGTGTGCCTAGATGTTTGCCTGCGACTTCTTCCAAATGATGGGCCTCATCGAGGATAAGATGCTCATAACCCGGAAGCAAGCGGTGATCGGCTCGAATGTCAGTGAAGAGCATCGAGTGATTCGTAATGACGACATCCGCAATATTCGCTTCCTGCTTCGCCCTGTGATAGTAGCAGCGTTTGAACCAAGGACATGCACGATTGAGACAGGAGTCCGTATCACTGGCAACCGTCCCCCAGAAATCAGCACCGCGATTACCGAAATTCAATTCTTCTTGATCACCATGATTCGATTCGCTGAGCCATACGACCATCTGCGAAGCCGTAATTCTGTCCTCGGCCGGTGAAGCGAAATCACGCATATTTACTTTACCTTCAAACTTGCGTAAACATAAATAATTGCCGCGTCCTTTAAAGACGGCGGCTCGGAATGGATAAGGCATGACAGCCTGCAGCAGCGGCAGATCGCGCGCACGCAGTTGTTCCTGCAGGTTGATCGTATGCGTACTGACGACTATCTTCTTATTGTGCTGGACACCATAGTACAGAGCTGGGATAAGGTATCCCAGCGACTTTCCTGTGCCTGTACCCGCTTCAATGAGCAAATGACGCTCTTCATCCAGCGCATCAATCACTTCTTGAAACATCATATTTTGCGGCTCGCGTTCTTCATAACCGGAAATTAGGGCGGCAATTTCACTCTTGATATGCGTCAGAAATTGCGGGAACGTCCAGTCTGTCACAGACGTTCCAGATTCCTCATCCATGTTTTCCCTTGGATGCTGCTCTTCCGACCAATCGCCTGCCTTCATGGCAAATTGACGGAAGTAATGATAGGCGTCAGGATCGATGGAAGTTTGCGTTTCTTTAATGAACGCCATTTGGGAAACGAACCAGCCTAAATCATCCAAATCATCGCCGAGCAGATTAGCTAGTCGCTGCAGGGTTAGGAGCGGCAGTCCTTTAAGCTTGTTATAACAATTGGTGAATAACTCCGCCGTTGCCATCGCATCGCTGTCTGCACGGTGATGCTGGTCATGTTCGATGCCGAACAATTCCGTCACCGCGCCCAGCTGATAAGTCGTTAAGGTCGGATAAAGGATGCGCAATAAATCAATCGTATCCAGCCGTCTTCCGTCAAAAGGCAAATATCCGCAGCGATCAAGCGCCGTGTTAAGGAAGCCTGCGTCGAAACTGACGTTGTGCGCAACGAGAACGGCATCGCTCAGCAGCGGTATGAGCTCCAGAAGCACCTCATCAAGCTCTGGCGCGTCTGCAACCATCGATTCATCAATGCCGGTTAACTGCGTAATGAACGGCGGTATCGTAATCGTCGGTTTTACGAATGTACTGTAAGAATGAACCACGTTTAATTCTTCATCCAGCAGCACAAGACCAACTTGTATCATTTCATCGCCGGCACTATGACCGGTCGTTTCCAAATCCAGTACGGCATAATTCATCCGGTAAGTATCCTCTCACAAATACTAAAGCTGGCCACTCCCGAATAACAAGGATAGCTGGCCTGCATGCTGCTCGCATGACTTCATGTTCGACAATGGATCCGTAAAGTTAGGATCCGCTTCATGGGCCTTCTCAAAATAAATGGCCGCCTGTTCTAAATTCATGCGGACAGCTTGTATGCAGCCCAGTGCGTTTAGGCCAAGCGCCTTCCACTTCGGATGCTCCGTAACTTCTACGAGCAATTGAAAGTGACGCTGAGCTTCATGCCATTCCTGTAAATGCATGCATGTCATGCCTAGGAACAGCCGTGCACGGTTATCATCCGGCGATCTTCTGACCGCATCTTGGAAATGGTTAAACGCTTCTTTAAACATAAATAATTTAAAATAGCCTTGACCTTTGGACATCGCCTGCTGCATTTCGAATGCAGCATCATCGTCTACGTCTAATGGATCTGACTTCTCGATTGGCGCTGCCGTGCTATGATTTACTTTGCTTGCTGCAGCAGGCTTCTGCTGCTGGAGCGGCGGTGCAGGAACAGCCGAGATAATCTTGGGATAACTTGGTGCCGGTGCTGGTTTAAGCGGTACTTGACCTTGACCGGCAGAAGTGCCTTTAGAGTGTGCCAGCTGCAGATCTCGGAAATCCGCCATCTTTTCTTCAAATTGAAGCCATTCCTCGATAAACGTATCGCTGAACTGTTTCAGCGAGGTTAGTTGTTCATCAAGCTGCTTCCGTTGTGCGCCGTTTGCGTGCGGATAATGGATAATAATTTCTTCGAGCATTTCCTGCATGGTAGCAAATACATGTTTGAACATATCGTCGCACCCACCTTCACGCCAGGATAGAAGTGAATTTGTTATGCTCATTCTTTGCCCCGGCACTGCTTTTCATACCCTGTCCCAGACGTTTCACAGCGCTGGTATCAAGTGCGGTAGACGGCGGCTTACAAAATAGTGGAATGCAATTCCTGCTCAAGCATTTGAACAGGCTTGTTTCCCGCATCGAGAATGACAACCTTTGGCTTGTACGTTCGAGATTCTTCCTCGGTCATCATTCCGTAAGCGATAATAATGACATTATCTCCAGGCTGTACGAGGCGTGCCGCTGCGCCATTCAAACAAATCACGCCGGAGCCGCGCGGCCCTGTAATGACATAGGTCTCCAAACGAGCACCGTTATTATTATTGACGATTTGTACTTTCTCATTAGGCCAAAGATCGGCAAGTTCCATCAAGTCCTCATCGATGGTGATGCTGCCCACATAATTGAGGTTCGCTTCCGTGACGGTCGCCCGGTGAAGCTTGGATTTCATCATCGTTCTGAACATTTGTGTCACCTCCGCCCAGTAGAAATAATCGATTGTCAATCAACCGCGTGCTGCCGAATTTGACTGCAAGCGCGATAATGATGGTTTGAGATAAAGTGGATAATTCCATATTCGCATCCAAAGGAGATAAATTCGGATAAGCAAGCACTTCTGCGTAATCGATCTCTGCAAGCGGAACGGATCGAACAGAATCCGCGATGAGCTTAGACAGCTTCAGGGGTGTCATCCCCGGCTGTTCGAGCCAGCCCTCAGCCGCCCGCAGCGTCTCTGACAAGATAACGGCTTGCTTACGCTGATCGCCGCTTAGATACACATTCCGCGAGCTCATGGCAAGGCCATCTGCTTCGCGTACGGTTTCACAGCGCACGATCTGAACCGGCATGTTGAGATCATGCACCATCTGCTCTATTACTGCAACCTGCTGGGCGTCTTTCATGCCGAAATAGGCACGATCCGGTTGAACCAGATTAAACAGCTTACTAACGACAATACCGACACCATCGAAATGGCCTGGACGCGAGGCACCGCACAAACGTTCGGTTACTTCGCTAATCAACACTTTGGTAAGCGGTTTGGTCGGGTACATTTCTTGAACGGTTGGAGCAAACAGCAAATCAATGCCATTCGCTCGTGCAAGAGCGGAATCCCTCTCCAAGTCCCTTGGGTAGCGGTCGAAATCTTCATTTGGTCCAAATTGAAGCGGATTTACGAATATGGTTAAAACCGAATAATGGCATTCTTCACGTGCTCGCTTCATCAGACTTGCATGACCTTCGTGCAAATATCCCATGGTTGGAACGATTCCAATGAGCCCCTCCGGCTTGTTCAAACGCTGCTGCGCCAGATGAGCTCTGAGTTCTTGGATCGTGGTACAGACAATCACGCCAGTCCGCCTCCCTTCACAGCATTTGCGGCTGGCTTCTCAGCCTTCTGCGGCGACGCTGGTGAGGCTGTTTCTCCTTTATCGGATGTGGAAGCTGCGCTTGTTGGACCTGAACCATAGAGCTGCCGGAGCAATTCCTGTTCCATCGGGAACGCATGCGCTTCCTGCGGGAATTCACGGGACTTCACTTCGGATACATACGATCCAATGGCGTTGCGGATCGTTGTGCCGAGGTCCGCATAGGTTTTGACAAACCGCTTCTCCCGGTATGGCGATGCATATTGCAAAATATCATGATACACGAGCACTTGACCATCACAGCCGCGGCCTGCACCGATCCCAATGATCGGAATCGAAAGCGCCGATGAGATTGCTTCAGCCAGCGGTTCCGTCACAAGCTCGAGCACAATGCAGAATGCTCCGGCGGCTTCGAGTGCTTTGGCATCTTCAATGAGCTGCTGTGCTTCACGTTCAAGCTTACCTTGCACGCGATAACCGCCAAGTTGATGAACGGACTGTGGCGTAAGCCCGATATGCCCCATAACAGGAATGCCTGCTCTGACACATGCGGCAACTTCATCCGCGATATCTGCGCCGCCTTCTAGCTTAACCGCGTGTGCATAACCTTCTTGCAGCAGTCGGCCCGCATTGCGGAGCGTCGTTTCCTTGCCAAGCCGGTACGTCATGAATGGCAAATCGGCGACGATAAATGTATTTGTTGCACCCCGAGCTACTGCTCTGGAATGATAAACCATATCGTCCAGCGTTACAGGAATTGTCGTGTCGTAACCGAGCACGACGTTGCCGAGCGAATCACCGACAAGAATAACATCAATTCCGGCTTCTTCGGCAAGCTTAGCCGAAGGATAATCATAGGCGGTCAGCATGGAAATCGGCTCGCCGCTTTGCTTCATTTTCTTAAGCTTTGTAATAGTCAACGGTTGTTTCATTGCTCCGTCCTCCTTCAGGGATTGGTCCGACTCCTCTCGTGGATCTGTAAAGCTTAGTTTAAGCTTTCACGATCGCGGGTCGTCCTATGTGATCAACACAAAAAAACCTTCTAGCACCCGCTACAAAGGTCCAATCCAAAAAGGAACGTCCTGTTTCAAGGTGAAACGACCATCCCCATCCTAGTGGCGGAGAAGTCAGTTTCAATAAGAGCTTCCTTCTGTCTCGGTCCCTAACGGCTCAGAGCAGAATGCGCACTGCCTAACGATACATCCAATTCTATCCGCAAACTGAAGCTCCACTTCCCGGTGCAGTTCGTACAGGACGATACCACCCATTAATGGAGCATGCTAGTAAGGCGAGTATAACAAAAAAACGATGCCGCGTCTATGAACCCTTCGCCTATCCTGGGGGCACTTGTTCACTCGAAAATATAGGTACAATCGTCCCATCGCTCTTCTGTACCAGTAGAGCACCTTGCTCATTGAGTCCGATCGGTGTCGCGATTGTTTCTCCGCTCGAAAGAATCAATCTTGTCGGTTTATTCAGCGTAACTGACAGCGCCTCCCATAACATCCGAATCGGGCCAAAGCCGTCCTTCTGATAGATCGTGTAAAGCTGCTCGAACTGTTCGAAGAAACCTGCGATTATGTCAGCCCGATCCAGCGGCCGGCCAAGCTCAATCTGCAGCGATGTTGCGATATCCAGCAGCTCCTGCGGAAAGTCTTCGACTGTTAGGTTGACGCTGATTCCAATCCCGGCAATGACGTAACGCAGCCGTTCTTCCTCTGCGGTGGATTCCAGCAGAATACCGCTGATTTTTTTGCCGCCTATTAACAGGTCATTGGGCCATTTGATGCCGATATCGAGCGGCGAGGCAATCATTCGCAGCGCTCGGCAAAGTGCCACGGCTGTCAGCAGCGTCAGCTGCGGAGCGAAGTGCAGCGGCATTCCCGGTCTCAGAATGAAGCTCATGTAAATCCCTTTTCCTGATGGCGACACCCATTTGCGTCCTAGTCGTCCTCGTCCGCTGGTTTGCTGCTCCGCGATTACAAGCGTGCCTTCTGCTGCGCCTTCCTCTGCCAATCGCTGCGCAATATTTTGCGTGGAATCAACGGAGTCGAACAACCGAATCTTCTGTATCATCGAAGTTCCCTTACTTTGCAGCTTCATCGTCAATTCCTGCGGTGTAAGCGTGGAGGGCCGGCCAATTAAACGATAGCCCAGCCGCCTTGACGCTTCAATCTGGTAGCCTGCCGCCTCCAGCTTCTTAATATGCTTCCAAACCGCCGTTCGGCTGATATGGAGCTCTTGACTTAGCAGTTCGCCTGAAAGGTAACCAGTCGATTGCTGCTCTAACAGCTCTAGTATTCGATTCATGTTAACCCCTCTTGGACTTCTGATCTATGGTTATGGAGCAATGCCGCATCTGCAGCCTTCAGCAACGCTTGTTTATCATTCGCGATATCCCCTGCTGCCACAGCATAGAGCAGTTCACTTAACAGACTGCCAAGCCATGGCCCGGATGATTGTTTCGAGAAAGCAAGAATATCCGTTCCTTTAACAGCAAGCTCTCGGAGACTGGAAGCCGGAACGGCATCCAACCATGCGTGGAGCTGTTCCACTATGTTATTGGACATAGCTGAATCTGCCGAAACAAGAACAGGTATTGCCGCTCCTATTCGCAGCCACTGCTGTGCAGCTTGTTTCCCGTATTGCAAAACAAGTCGAACCCACTTGCGACGTCCAGACTCGTCAAAATGAAGATCACCTTGCAGCTCGGTATGAATGCCGATCACGGCTTTCAATTGTGAGCTCCGAGCTGTTGCATAACGTAGTCTTGCGAACAAGTCGACAGCTTGTCCTTGGTCTAACCGCAGCGTCATGCAAAGCGCAGCCCACCGATCCTCATCGGATTTCAATCGAATCATGTTTTGTACCACGGATCGACTTCTACTAGCAGCTTGCATAGGCGCCTCTTTATGTTCATGTCTATTAAGCAAGTACTGTTCCGCTGACTCCACCATAAGCTGCGGCAGCGATTCTTTCGTATGCTTGAGCAGATCGCTCACCGCAAGATATGCAGCTGCACGTGCGGGATCACGGCCTCCGATCATTTTGTCAAACTCCAAGCCGATTCGTTCCATCGCAATATGTGCAAGCAAATGCTGATGACGCAGAATGGCTCGCCAAGTCTGCATCGCGATTCGCAGATTGAACGCAGCAGCAAATCGCACAGCTCTCACAATACGAAGCGCATCTTCCTGCAGCCTCGCATCCGGATCACCGACGCAGCGTAGTACGCCTTCACGTAAATCCCGCTGCCCGTCAAAGGGGTCATAGATTGTGCCATCACTGCGCATAGCCATGCTGTTTATGGTGAAATCGCGCCGTTGCAGATCCTCATCCAGACTCTTCACGAATTGAACCTGTGCAGGGCGCCTGAACTTCTCGTAAGCCGTTTCCGTACGGAACGTAGTCACCTCGTAGGTTACACGCTCATGCACCACCGTAACAGTTCCATGCTGAAGTCCGGTAGGAATGGTATGCGGAAATGCTGCAATAACCTGCTCCGGAGATGCTGCCGTTGCAATATCAACATCCTTGAGCGTCCGTCCCATCATCGTATCGCGGACACAGCCGCCTACGAACACCGTTTCATGCCCTAAGCTTTCAAGCGTATGAAGCAAAGGGAGCGCCTTTGTCAGCGCATCACTCCACGACATTGGCACTCCCCTCCTGAGGTTTATTTGTCATCATTGATTTAGGTCTCATTAATCGCAGACTGGCACCGGAATGTCAGCTTCAATACCGAGCACCTTGTAGTAAATACGCTCGTATTCTGCTGTAATCAGATCATTACAGAATTGGCGGCGTGCCCGGTGAAGACAAGCCTCACGAACTTGACGATACAACTCTGGATTGCGAAGCAGCTTGATTGCATGGGCAGCCATGCTGTCCGTATCGCCGATCGGCGATAAGTAGCCGGTTTCACCATGCGTGACAAGTTCGGGAATACCGCCGGCAATCGAACCGATGGTCGGAACGCCGCAGGCCATGGCTTCCAGTGCAACAAGGCCGAAGCTCTCTTTCTCCGAAGGCAGCAGCATGACGTCCGCAATCGAGATTACCTGCGCCACATCATCCTGCTTGCCAAGGAAATGAACCCGATCCTGCAGGCCAAGCTGACGAATCTTCATCTGTACCTTTGGCAAATCCGGTCCTTCTCCAACGAGCAGCAATCGACTTGGCACCTCTTGGGACACTTTTGCAAAAATATCTACGACATCACTTAGCCGCTTAACCGGTCTAAAGTTGGAGATATGCATTAAGATCTTCTCGTCTTTACTCGCAAAATCGCTCCGAAGCGAACTGCATTCCCGCGGGTAATAGACGCGCTTATCGACAAAGTTGTAGGTGAGTTCAATTGGTTTGCTAATATCGAGCAGCTCGCGTGTTTCACGAATGAGATCATTTGAAACAGCTGTCACTGCATCGCTCTTATTAATGCCCATCCGGATCAGATCCTTGAGCGACTCATCCTGCGCAAGTACGGTGATATCCGTACCATGCAGCGTTGTAACGGTCTTCAAATGATCGCCGACCATTTGTTTCGCCAGGAACGCACAAACGGCATGTGGAACCGCGTAATGTACATGCAGCACATCAAGCTTCTGATTCTTGACAACCTGCGCCATTTTGCTGGCCAGAGATAAATCATAAGGCGGATAACGGAACACGTAATAATCATTTACTTCAACTTCATGATAAAAGATATTTTTCTGGAATTGCCCAAGTCGGAAAGGAACACTATGCGTAATAAAATGAATTTCATGCCCCTTCTCTGCAAGAAGCTTTCCAAGCTCCGTTGCAACAACGCCGGAGCCGCCGAGTGTCGGATAACAAGTAATCCCGATTTTCAAGCGTTTGGCCATGTCTTCCACCTCCTGTTGTACAACGCTATTGTTAAGGTAAACGGCATTTCGCCATCTTTCAGGCGGATGAACTCGTTTTTTCCAATTATATGCCTTAATTAGGCGATTTCCGCTACATCAAATCAATCTTTAAAATAAAGTTACCGTATGTGGGCGCTTTATTGCAAATCCTTCCGCATAAGCCCAGCCTCTCGTCTGCCCAAGCAGCATGTCCCGCGCTTCAACACGCTGAATATATCGATCGGTTAGTGGTGTCTGTACGCGGTCTTCCCCCTGCAGCGGCGGCGCAAACTGCGAGCGATAAGCTTGCAGCGCTTTGATTTTCGTATCTATATGACTGCTGATATCGGTGATAAGACTAATTTCATTGCTGTCGTTTATGTAATAAAAGTACAACTGCTCCACCTGTACAGGCGGCAATTCAGGCAAATAATTGCGAAGCTTAGCATTGAAGACGGCCTCTTCGATCAGACGGCTGCAGCTTACATGATCCGGATGCCTGTCCGACCAATAAGGTGCAAAGACTAGGCGCGGCCGCAATCGACGAATTTCAGCTACGATGGCCTCCATTTGATCAGCAGCACCCGTTAAACCCCGGTCCGGCAGCTTCAGCGTCGAGCGGTAGGATAAACCAAGCACCGAAGATGCTTCGGCCGCTTCTTGCCGCCTCGTTTCCACGGTACCATTCGAGGACATTTCTGCTTCTGTCAAATCGCAAATGGCAACTTTAAAGCCTTCAGATGTATGTTTGGCAATTGTACCGCCCATGCCGATTTCAACGTCATCGGGATGCGCGCCGAATGCGAGTATATCGACGACTTCGATCATTCAGCAACACCTGGCTTATATTTATGAACAAGCTCACGCCAAGCGAAGTCACCGCGCTGCAGCGCTCTAACAAGCAGCTCGCCTGTAGCCACATTCGTTGCTACCGGTATTCCCTGCACATCACAAAGCCTCAGTAAAGCGATGATATCCGGCTCGTGCGGCTGCGCCATCAGCGGATCGCGCAAGAATATGATCAGATCCATTTCATTTTGAGCGACAAGCGCACCAATTTGCTGATCGCCGCCAAGCGGACCGGACATAAAACGATGAATCGACAAGTTCGTTTGCTCCATAATTCGTGTTCCGGTCGTACCTGTCGAATAGAGTTTATGGCCTTGAAAAACATGCTCGTATGCGATGACAAAGTTAACCATTTCATCTTTCTTTCGATCGTGCGCAATAAACGCGATGTTCATACTAGCCGCACTCCTCTCCTGAATATCCGCATGCGATGTCAATTGCGCGGTTTATTAGGTTCATTAGTCCATCAAATGCTCGAAGCCGTAAATAAGTCCCGTATACGTCATTACTTTCTTGCAAGCTACGCTTACACCAGGCATATAGCCGGCACGTTCGTAGGAATCATGACGAATTTTGAGTGTTTGCCCATGACCGCCGAAAACAACCTCTTGCTGTGCAAATACGCCTGGTAAACGAACACTATGTATACGGAATCCATTATAATAGCCGCCGCGTGCGCCTTCGATAATTTCTTCTTCCTTCGGGTTCCCTTGTCGAAGCTCTTGACGTGCTGCCGAGATCAACTCAGCTGTCTTGATGGATGTCCCTGACGGCGCATCAAGCTTCTGATCCCCGTGGTATTCAATAATTTCAACATGAGGCATATATTTGGCTGCCTGTGCGGCAAAACGCATCATAAGGATAGCGCCTATCGAGAAGTTCGGAGCAATTAAAGCGCCGATGCCTCTCTCCTTGCACAGCTCGTCCAATTCAGTCATTTGCTCAGGCGTGAGTCCCGTCGTCCCGATAACTGGGCGAACACCGTGAGAAATGGCTATTCTAGTATTGCCATAAGCAGCACTTGGTACTGTAAAATCCACCAGTACATCTGCCTGTGCCGCTGCCAGCGCTTCGTCTAGATCCGCGCTGACTGTAACGCCGCACGGCTGAAGTCCGACCAATGTACCGGCATCGATCGGACCTGCCGAAGGCGCTACCGCAGCCGCCAGCGTTAGCATTTCATCTTGTAGAACCATTTTCACGACCTCACGACCCATGCGGCCGCTTGCACCGATAACTGCTACTCGAATCAATTCCGTTGCCATCCTACTTTCACCTGTTCCTTTTCCGTTTAGTTCGTTGACTGTTCGCCTTAAGCATTCGCCGCTTGCGATTCATATCGGCGAATAACCGGCGTGCAGCCGCATGCTCAGGCTCAAGCCTTACCGCCTCGCGAGCATAGAGGGAAGCCTCATCAAACCGGCTTACCGTCGCGTAGGCCGCGCTTAGCATAAGCAGCGCCTCGATATTGAGGGGATCCAGCCTTGATGCTTCATGAAGCAAGGCGAGTGCATCCTCGGTATGCGTCGACGAACGTGACAACAATCCTTCTGCTTGCAGTACAAGCGCTTTAGCTTTTACCGTTTCCAAGTGAAACTGATAAATCACTTGGAAAGGTTCCAACTGTACGGCCTGCTCTGCATATTGGAGCGCTTTCTGCCATTTTCCGCTGCGGGCACAAGTGATCGAGCATTTATAGTAAGCTGCTCCATTACTCGGTTCCAGCGCAATCGCTTCTTCAAAAAACAGGATTGCCTGTTCGAAATCGCCGCTTAGGATGGCTTCGTAAGCTTTCTTAATACTGCTCTCTCCGTCCATCCGCCCATCCTCCTTGTACACAGGTGATGGTACAGCATATGTAAGGACACGACTTACGGTTCGACGTTTTTTCGTGTCCAGCGATCGGCATCTCTTGTATTAAACTTGTGCATGATACGGTCATGCGCTTCGGTAAGGTCGATTCCTAGTGAGTTTGCAAAGCAAATGACGATAAACAAAATATCACCGAGCTCCATCTCGATGGAGTTGTCCGCTTCATCACTTTTCTTAGGTTTCTCGCCGAATTGATGATTGACCTCTCGCGCAAGCTCGCCTACTTCTTCTGACATTCTGGCCAGCATGGACAGCGGACTAAAGTAACCTTCCTTGAACTGGGAGATATACGCGTCAACTTCTCGCTGCAGCTCGGCCATTGATTTCTCTGACACATGAAACACCCTCTCTTGACATGAGGTTCTTTTCATATGTTATATCAAAGCGCTTTTGAAAACAATGCTTTTGACAATCCCTGCAAAGAGACATACTATGTTAAAGCCTTCATAATTTTACGACCTTGCGGAAAGGAGAGAATCACCCTTTGAAAACCAATTATTCACAGCTGCTTCGCACGCTCCCGATGGTCATGCTGGGTACGGCCATCTATGCATTCGGGCTCCATTACTTTCTCATTCCGAATCAGCTCATGGAAGGCGGCGTCACCGGGATCGCGATCCTGCTTAACTACTCACTAGACTGGCCGCTTTCCATCTCAACACTTGTGCTCAATATCCCGCTCTATTTCTTAGGCTGGAAAGTACTTGGACGCTCACATACCGGTTATACGATATTCGGCAGCGTTTCCTTGTCCCTGTTTCTCTATTTAATGGAGAAAATGATCGCGGCAGGATGGATTGTACCGTTTCAAACCTCCAATGACTACATACTGGCTGCGCTATATGCAGGTGTAACGCTCGGTGCAGGTCTTGGAATCGTGTTCCGCTTCGGAGGTACTACCGGCGGAGTCGACATCATTGCACGCATTGCCACTAAGTTGAGAGGCTGGAGCATGGGGCAAGTCATTCTAACGCTCGATATTATCATCATCGGCGTCTCGCTTCTCTACATATCGAAGGAGAAAGTGTTGTATACGCTTGTGGCCGTGTTCATTGCATCGAAGATGATCGATTTCATCCAAGAAGGTGCTTATGCGGCAAAAGCATTCTCCATCATCACCGAATCCGGCGATGAGATTGGACTGCAAATCACGAAAGAAATGGAACGCGGCGTGACCATTTTCCCAGCGAAAGGCGCTTATTCGGGCAAACAAAAACAGGTCCTCTACTGCGTCGTCGCCCGTCATGAAATCCGACAGTTGAAATCGATCGTTCGCAGTATAGACCCGCTTGCATTTATCGTTATATCCGAAGTACAAGATGTGCTCGGTGAAGGGTTTAAAGAAGAATAACAACACTTATTTGAATCGCTCGCGCGGAAATGGAATCCCATTCTGCTGCTGTCTGTATTTGCGCCAGCCAGCCAGAGCCAGAATCGCCATGACGAAAGCGGCAATGAACATTTCTGCTATTTGGGCGCGGCCATTGCGAAGACTGCCAATGGTCGATCCCGGCGGAATCACCTCTGCGATCGCGGCTTCCCCGTCCGAGTTCCTAAATAACTGATTCGCGGCATGATCCAGCCCGCTTAGCGCAATCTGCACTGCTTCCGGACTCACCGTACCGCCCTCGACACCTGCAAGTACCCTTTCCGCATACGTCATTTGTTCCTTCAACTGCCGCAAGCTGGCTTCATCACGCTGCATCAATGCAGCAACCTCGAAACGTTCTACATGCTCTCTGTAAATACCGAGCGTTACGGAAGCGGCTTCCGCACGCCCCTCAGACTGCATCTGCCAAGCCGTACGAATCCGTTGTTCATCTTCTCGCAGTACGCCTTCATATTGCAGCCACAGCGGCACTTTCGGCCTGTTCAGCGCATCACTCGCCAGCTTAAGTCTGGCCGCTTGCGTATACCATAACCCGCTTGCTTGCTTTTGTAAGAGTGCATCTTTCGCTAAAGCCATACTTTCGTCAAAAGCAGTCCAGCCTGCTGCCGTTCCGCTTTGACGTACGATCTGTTCAGCCGAAATCGTTTCAAGCCGCTGCAGCAGCGTAAACACCAGCTGGCGGTTCGACCCATAAGCAGCCGTATAGATCTGATCAGACAATGTACTCAGTTGTGCGATCGCATTGGCCCTTTGGTCTGTAACAGGCTTCAATGTCGATGCAGGCTTGGCCAAATTTCCGGCAGCGTAAGTAGATAGATTGCAGCCCGAAAGCAGCACGATGATCACTACACTGCATAACAGTGCGATTAACGTTGATGAACGCATGCTCTCATCCCCCCCATTAACAAGGTATGGGGGGATGTCCAAACTTAGACCTTTCGAAATGAGATAAAAAGCCAAGTTGCGAGTAAGCTGACAACGGATAACCCCATCGTAAAGGACTGAATCGCCGGCAAATCATTCTCCAGTACATCTGGAAGCCACGGGTAGATAAAGTAGGTATAATCCATCGTATCATTCAGCAGCAGCCACAGCAGCGCCAGGAAAGCTGCAAATCGGCCAAAGACCATAAAACGAATATAAATCAGCGCCTCAACAGCCATGGCTAAATGGGAAACGATCAACATATAATGCTGCCATTCCAGCGGATCGCCTTGGGCCGCACCTGCAGCAATCATCGTGACAGCCCATATCCCGTACTTAATCGAAGTGACAACACCAAGCGCTTCAATAATAGAGCGTATTCCTATGTAGAGGGGATTTGGCTTCGCAAGCACCGGAAACAAGAGAAACAGCAGGGATAACGAAAAGAATAAGCTGGCTGTCGGACTATCTGGTACAAAAACAACCCGCCAAACCGGATGAAATTGCAATGTATATTCCATCTGCTTACCGTACCAGATGTAACCGTATACCGTTCCTGCAGCATTCGTTAACACCATCAGCCATAGAAACAGCCGATTTGTCCACAAAGCGCGACTCCACAAGAATCCCGCAGTCTTCAACACCAGATCACTCTCCTACAAGGTGGTAACCGTAACCAACAAATCGCTTATAGTTTATAAAAAAACCTGATCGCAGCGTACGATCAGGTTTAGTTTGTGCTATGTTATTCTGCTTTTTGCTTCGCGAGCCAAGTTGTAAGCTGCTCGATTTCTTCAGCTGTCAGCTTGTCTTTGAAAGCAGGCATGTTGTTTTTACCGTTTGTTACGATATCAACGAGTTCTTCCTTGCTGAATTCATCACCGATACCATGGAAAGATGGAATTCCAGCACTTTCGTTACCTTTCAGATCCGCACCATGACAAGCTACGCATTGTGCTTTCTTAGTCAGTTCGACAGCTGGGTCGTCTTTATCCACGAGCGGAACTTCAACAGCTGCTGCTTCTCCGCCGCCGCCGCCGGATTCTGCGGCTTTCTTAGCAGCTTCTTCCGCTTTCTCTTCACGAACGATATGCTCAGGAATCGTGTTCGTGAGCTTCAGCTCGTGCTGATAGTGATCCCACGATTGTTTCGTTAGGTAGAAGACGGAAATGAGCGACATGAACATCAGGATCGATGTAATTGGACGTCTGTAGAAACGACGCTCTTTACCCGTATCCAAGAATGGAGCTAGCAAGAGCGCACCGAATGCGATACCCGGAACGCCTACTGTACCGAGAACGACATAGTCCTTCGATACGTATTGCAATTTAAGGAATTGATACAGGAACAGGAAGTACCAGTCCGGCATCGGAATAAACGCTGCATTCGTAGGATCAGCCGGATAACCAAGCGGAGCCGCTTCGGAAATCGTCAGAACGAGAAAT
The DNA here is from genome assembly GCF_059383735.1 of Paenibacillus sp. N22P23. Taxonomy (NCBI): domain Bacteria; kingdom Bacillati; phylum Bacillota; class Bacilli; order Caryophanales; family Paenibacillaceae; genus Paenibacillus; species Paenibacillus sp. N22P23. Next base: position 445,670 of record NZ_JBXENT010000001.1, on the reverse strand, counting down.
CCAACGAGAACCACGACACCAACCATCCACTCTTTAAGCAGGAAGTTCGGAATAAAGGCTTCCGATTTACCTGGATATGCAGAGTAGTCTGGTGGCACGACTGGGCCCGTTTTCGCTTTTTTGCGAACTCGAGAGTCACCAACGAATACAACTTTTTCGTTTGATTTGTGGCCGTGTGCCATGCGCAAAATGCCTCCTTTCGGCTTATAGTGGTCCCGAAATACCTTGCTTCCGGATCATAAAGAAGTGTGCCGCAAGAAGCGCAAGAAGCGCGCCTGGCAGGAAGAAGACGTGGATAGCGAAGAAGCGCGTCAACGTTTCAGCGCCTACGATCTCGCCGCCTTGCATCAATTCTTTGATATATGTACCGATATACGGTACGGATTCCGCGATTTGAATACCAACCTTCGTCGCGAAGTAGGCTTTATTATCCCAAGGAAGCAGGTAGCCTGTGAATCCGAGGCCAAGCATGATGAAGAAAATCAACATCCCGACAACCCAGTTCATTTCGCGAGGCGCTTTGTATGAACCTGTGAAGAATACGCGAAGCGTATGCAGGAACATCATGACGATTACAAGTGATGCGCCCCAGTGATGCATACCACGGACGATACCGCCGAATGCCACTTTGTGCTGGAGATAGTCAACGCTCTTGTAAGCATTGATAATATCCGGTACGAAGTACATCGTCAGGAACATACCTGACAGAATTTGAATAACTGTGATGAAAAACGTCAATCCGCCAAAGCAGTACACGAATGCGGAGAAATGATGAGCAGGGTTAACGTGCTCTGGAACTTCATGGTCCGCAACGTCCCTCCACATCGGCGTAATATCAAGACGTTCGTCAATCCAGTTGTATACATCTTTTAACATCTGAGCTTACGCCTCCTTATACCCGTGTATTTGCTTTAATTGGTCCAAGATATACCCAGTCATTCTCGATTTTGAGATCATACTCATCGAGAGGCTTAGGTGCTACAATCAAGTTCTTACCGTCCTTGGTGTAGTGAGCGTTGTGACACGGACAAACATACTCATTGTTTTTCTCCGTATTCCAAGCGATTGTACAGCCCAAATGCTTACAAACCGGGGAAAGCGCGAATGCTTTACCTTGATCGTCGTTGGAAATCCAAGCCGTTAACTCCGGATCGCTGACATACCAACCGTCCACCTGGTGAATTTTAAATTTAAATTCCTGAGGTTCGTTCGTAAGCTTGTTTGCTTCGACTACTTTGATCCAGGTACCGCCCGCTTTTTTCTTCAAAATCGGGTCAACCGCAAAACGTATCATCGGAAGTGACATGCCTGCAGCCATGAATGCGCCTGCGCCTCCGAGCGTATACGACAAAAATTGACGCCGAGACATCCCGCTCTGTTTCACTGAGCGATGCGAGTTTTCGTGTTGTTCATGGTTACTCATCTTCTGTTCTACCCCCTTTGCTGAGCCATATCTTGTGTTCTGCCGGAGAAGGCAAAACATATGATGAACTAGGACATTACCTATAATAGCCTAGGTGATTTGGAGCGTCAAGAATATGGCGGGCAATTTGCTGTTCTGATCAAAAACGCTTCTTAGATTTGTTATCATTTTGTCACAATTGACCTTGTCTGGCATTTGTTTTTCCCCAAGAGCTGTCACCTTATGCAATAAGATGCCAACGCAACACAAGAATGCTACACTCTTCCGAGCCAGAGCTTTCGAACAGCATCGCTAACCTCGGCTGCGCTTGGTAAATGACCGCTTTGGACAGGTTGTACAATTAGGTCCGCGCCCGTCTCTAGACCTTCGATCACGACATGAAATGAAGTGACAATGATGACATGTTTAAAGCCGATCACGCGTAAATTGTCACAAACTCCTTTAAGCTGCGTTATGAATGCCGGCGTCCATTCGCCGTATTGACAAGCTGGGTATGTAACAATTCTTCCTTTGAACGGATTTTCGATTAAGTCTAGCACATCTCGAAGCCGTTCCAGTGCAGCGGTTGCTTCATGGGGCATTTCTGCTCCAGTTAGTCCGGTAACAGGCAGCACTGCTGTGTCCAGATAAGGCTGCAGTTCCGCCCACTGCTCAGCGCTTAGTTCGCTGAATTTCATTCATCTCACCATTCCTTTATCATAAGCATGCGTAAAACGTACTTAGGGTATTCTAGCATCTAACCTATCATACCTCCACAAAAAAAAGCCCGCAAGCCGCTTGTCGGATAACTCCGAAGCGGACTGCAGACTTGGCTTTAGGCAGCATGAACAGCTGCTTGCTTATGCGTATAAAGATTTCAGCTCATCAGTCAGGCGACGGAACTTTTCCTTGTCGCCGGAGGCAAGCGCCTGATCAATAGCTTGATAAAGCTTATCCCTACGGAATTTGAGTACAGCTTCATCAAGTAACATTTCTGCAGCAAGCCCGAGCATCACTTCGTACGATACTTTCATTTTGTCCATAGGATACACCTCCAACACTGCGTTTAAGAGATCCTATATTCCTTTCCTTACGTAAGCCGCTCTCCATCGTCTATTGTTGATCAAGGCCGATCGTCTTTCTTGTCTTAAGCTGTGACGATTCCCGCAGGCGAATAAGTGAAAGCGTATAGGTGGGTTCCATCTGTGTAAACCCCATCATTGAGCGAACCGGCTCTACTAAATCATATTCATCACAACGAACTCCGCTAAGGACGATGGCCCTCTTAGGGCCATGAATGTGCTCATGCCTACCGGTTTCCCGGACACCTGCCTTGCTAACGGTTCAGAACAATCGTTTCATCGTCGATACTTTGCCCCGCTATTATTGTCCTGCCGAGCGGAGTCATTCGGATCACTTGTCCAAATTCGGCATGCTCCCCGATCCTCAGAAGTCCTAAATGCATCATCATGCTAATTAATCGCTGTTCGAGAATCGTATCAGGCTGATCATAATAGAAAGGTTTAATATAAGGGGTCAGCGTAATCAAGATGGTCTCGGCTTTGACCCAGCGGCTCCCGAGCTTATCGATCCAATGTACGATTGCCCGAATATTAGGTATTGGACCTTTGTAAAGTCTGAGCCAGAATTGATACAGCTTGTCCGGAGGCTCCGGAGTTTTCAGCATTTGTCTTTCTCTGCCTGCCGGAGTCAATACAAGCATCGTTTCCGTCTCTGTAATCCAACCTTTATAGTAGCAATAGTCATATAGCAGCGACATCCGGCTCGGATACTCCTTGATTCTTCTTCCGTAGCCAAAGCGCCATTCCCCTTTGACCGGAAGTTGTTCCTTAACACCGAACAACTCAAGCAGCTGCAGAATATTACGCTTATACATGTTTCCTTCTGACGTCAGTGAGATTTCGTTCAAGTGAATATAGGTCAGAAGCTGCGAGACATCGTCCCCCATTAACATTTGCTCATCCCGGTAAGCGTGCGGCTCATCGTCCGTATATGTAACCTGAGAGACGAGTTTGCGTTCCATCGTTTCTTTAAACCGTTCCTTCAAATCACTCGGAACCTGGAACAAATAACGGTCAGGTCCGGCATATCCGTTAAACAACCAACCGTATTGCTTAAACCTCGAAATCGTATCTCTCGGTCCGGCTTCAGGCTGTTGTTTCTCTTTGGCTGCTTTGGTTTTGCTGGTCGGCTTTGCCTTGGCTTTGGAAGTACGACTCTTCTTGGTATCAGCCGCCGTTTCACTCACAACCACTTGGCCAATCCCGGTCTCTGTCTGCGTATCCGCTCCTGGGCTGCTGAATTTGCTCTGCTGTACGCGTGCAATCAGCTCCTCTAAACTGAAAGCATCTCTAGCATCAAACAAGAGAGAATTGATAAATCGGAGATCTTCTAACTTCATTGCCCCGATCTGTGCTTCAAATACATCCCTGCGATTCACCGTGGACAAAATAGACTGAATCAAATCATTCTTCGAGTTTCCATTGCACTCACATTGATAGGTTGTCGCAATCCGGCTCAGCTGGCCAATATCCGCGTAGCTAAGCATGTCCGCTAAATTCATCTATCAAACCTCCGTTCCCGGCCCCGCTTGCAGGTTTACTACCATTATGGGAACATTGGCGAAATTTATAACCTCCTGAGATAAAAAAAGCCACCGACCTCGTAATTCTTGGTCAGTGGCTGTCTTTACATTAAAAAACGATATCGTCAGCTTTGTTGAAGCTGTTCGAGATGAAGCGTGCAGTTATGCAGCAGCGGCGTCCAGGCCGCTCCTTCCCGCTCCATAATTGAAAACGATAAATTGTGGATGGGTTTATCCGCCAAATCAGCGCACATCGCTTGCAGTAACTGGGCAAGCAAGCTTCCATGAGTCACGACCAGCAAGTTTCTCGCAGGAATCGCAGTTGCGGCTTCCTCAACGAAAGCAAGAGAACGTTCTCGAACAGAACCATCGTTTTCTTGACCGCAGTCGCAGCGTTTCCAGTTCGGTCCCCATTTGGCCAAACGCTCAGGCTCTGTCGTTCCTTCGATCTCACCATAGAACCGCTCTCGAAGTCTCGCATCGCCCGGCAACAACGGTATACCAAGTGTGTCGGCAACGATTCGAGCGGTTTCGACTGCACGGGACAGGTTGCTCGACACGACAGCATCCCACTTCATCGGTTCATGCACCAAACGGTAAGCTAACGCTTGTGCTTGCCTGATTCCTTCACTGTTAAGCGGAATGTCGGTTTGTCCTTGGATTTTTCCAAGTCCATTCCAGTCTGTCTTACCATGGCGTATGAGTCCGATCCGCAACATTCATTCCCTCTTTCAATGAGAAGTCATCGTATATGTAGACGTATTCGCTAATTCCGTGTACGAGAGAACCAATTGAGAATAAGCAGTGTGATTATTATGCCGAGTAACGATAACGCCACATAGTATTGCGGTACCGTTGGCACGATATTCAGTACGATTGGATCGCTAATGCTGGCAACAGGGACATCTGCGTAGAAGTCTGCACTGATTAAGGAACTGTCGCTGGCAGCGTTGGCTGTTTCGAGCAATCCTGTAAGCTTTGCCACCTCAACCGAAGAGGAATTTCCGATTCCTTTCAACAAGTAGAAGAGTCCGCAAACGAACATCGCCATGCAGCATGCAATAATAGCCGTCACATTCCTGCGGAATGATTTGGTGAATTGGTAGCTGCGATTAGCAACAGGCATATACCAGGACTGTTCCGTATAGATACGGTCCATAACCCCGGTATTTAAATGATCAATCGGGCCGATTTCATCGGAATGATCAGAGAAGAACTTGATTAGTTGCTCGCTTTCTTCCCATACACGAAATTCCTCCCTGCAAGTCTCGCAGGTCAGAAGATGTTCGTTGACTGACTTTCGTTCGCTATCATCTTCGGATAAATCCCAATAGACGCCAAACGATTGTTGTACTTCGAGGCACTTCATCGCATTTTCATCCCCTCGTATTCCTCCAGCATTGGCGATTCGCCGAAATACGGTTCAAGCTGTACTTTGACACTGCTGCGTGCTCGAAACAAGAGCGACTTTACGGAGCTTACCGTTTGACCAAGAATATTAGCAATTTCTTGATAATCCAGTTGGTCATACTCACGTAATATAAGCGCTGATCGCTGTTTCTCCGGCAGGCTGTTAATCGCATCACGAACCATTGACATCCGCTCGCTTTGCAGCAAACGCTGCTCCGGAACGGCTTCCGGCGGCGCGATAGGTATGTATCCGACTTCGTCAAAGGATACGCTGCCTGCTTTCTGCTTGCGCAATTCACTAAGTACCGTATTTCGTGCAATGGTATACAACCATGTAGAGAAGGAAGCATCAACTTCCCGGAATGAGTGCAGACTACGATACGCTTTGTAGAACGTTTCCGAGCATAAATCCTCTGCCAGAAGCTCGAGCTTAGCGCTCTTTAACATGTGGTAGATGAAGGCAAGGATTTTACGTTGGTAGCGCCGCATCAATTCGGAATAAAGCTGTATGTTACCATCTTTGATTTCGCGTATAAGCTGGGAATCCGTCATCGCGGGCGACCCTCCTTGGCCTTAGGAGTGCTCCCGGTTCGGTAATATATTGTACCGACACGAGAGTGAAAAGTTGCGCGATCATTAAAAAAATGTTTCCTCGCATTATTCCATTATTAATTCGTTATATAAACCGAAAATCCTGCTTCTTTCGACATAATGCAAAGACCCACTTTTTTACATAATCTACACCGATTGTAACATGTCTTATCAGGTGTTAGGGTAAATTTTTCTCAAAGATCCGATTCGGGACCCAGTGAAGGAATTATGAACACATTCCCGTTGGTATCTATATTAGGGCTATTGTAGCATTCGTTCTCTATGTCAGTGACGAACATTCCGTGCGTAATGTTTCATTGAAATGGATTTATAAACAAAAAAAAAGACCGCCTATAAAGGCGGCCCCGCAAAATTCTGCGATGGATTTGGATAGGAGTGGAGAGAAACCATACTGTACCTTTATTATATGTATACGTTTTCATTCTGTCAATAAGCGTTTTCATTTTAGCGACAACTAATTTAAAAATGAACAGAATACCCAATTTGATCCAGTTTATGGACGGCGAGATCCAGATCCTCTTGCTTACGGAAGCTGAGTCTTAGAATACCTGGCACATCTTCCCTGCTCTCGATAATTTGGATATTGCTCAGATTGATATTGCTGTTGCCCAGCTCTGTTGTGACATGGCCGATTATACCGGGATGGTCAGGAACATCAATATAGCATTCATATACGGAATGAATCATTCCTTTGCGACGCTCCGGCAGCTTGCTGCGAAATTGACCGGATTGCTGGAATGCCTGTTCAATACCTGCTCCGTCTTCGTTTTGAAGCATTTCGATGAAGGCGCTTGTCCCATCTTGCCATTCGTGCAGCAGCTTTAACAGCACTTCACGGTTATTCACCAGAATGTCACGCCATACAACCGGATCACTGGAACCGATGCGCGTAATATCGCGGAAGCCCCCAGCTGCCAGAACACTGTATAACGAATTGCTGTCATTATAGCCACGCACCAAGTTAACAAGTGCCACCGCTATAATATGAGGAAGATGACTGATCGCACCGACAATCTCGTCATGCTCATCAGGAGCCACATGTACAATATGAGCTCGCGTATAGGCGAGCAGTTCGGTTAGTCTGTCGATATCACGCTGCGCTGTTGTAGCATCCGGCGTCAATACGTAGAAAGCATTTTCGAATAGATAGAAGGAGGCTGCTTCTACACCTGAGCGCTCTGATCCTGCCATCGGATGTCCGCCGATAAATACGGCATTGCCTAGCGGAGCCTTTCGTGCCGTTGCGGCAACAGATGCTTTCGTGCTGCCCACGTCTGTAATGATGCATCCCGGCTTTAAGTCGAGCCCGCTAAGATCATGCACATACTGCTCAAGCGAACCTACAGGCACGCATAGAAAAATAAAATCCGCGCCTTCCGCCGCCTCGCGGAGCGACGTCGTCGCATGATCGACGACGCCTCTCTCGAGGTACTTGGCTGCGGATGATTCACGTATGGAATGACCGACGACCGTAATACCCGGTTTGCCTTTAAAACAAAGCGCGAGGGAACCGCCGATTAGACCGACGCCGAATATCGCAATTTTCGTCATGATGTTAACCCAGCACCGCCGCTTCTGAGAGTACTTCTTCAAGCGCGCGAACGAAAGCTTCGTTCTGCTCCTGGCTGCCTACCGTAATGCGGATATGAGTCGGGTAATACGACCAACGCGCACGAGAGATGATCCCTTTGCGAAGCAAACCGTCGAATACCTGCTGCGAAGGCAGCTTCACATCCACCATGACAAAGTTGCCATGCGCTTCGAAATAGCTCAGACCAAGGCGGTCGAATTGTTCGCACATATAGTTGATACCTGCCGCATTACGCTCCTTGCAGCTGTTCAAGAAAGCGAGGTCAGCAAGCGATGCTTTCGCTGCAGCTTGGCCGAAACGTGAAGTGTTGAATGGCTCGCGAACCTGATTGATCGAGCGAATAACATCTTCGTGACCGACTCCATAGCCGATGCGAAGCGAGGCAAGCCCGTAAATTTTGGAGAACGTCCGCAATACGATAACGTTCTTAAATTCCGGAAGCAGTGATATCCCATCCGGGTAACCGGCATCCGTTACATATTCGTAGTAAGCCTCATCCAGAACAACGATTACGTTCGAAGGAACTTGACGCACGAATGCTTCGAGCTCTTCCTTGCGTACGATCGTACCTGTTGGGTTATTCGGGTTGCATACCCAAATAATTTTCGTTTTGTCCGTAACTTTAGTCAGCATCGCAGACAGATCATGCGTGCCATTGTTCAGAGGTACTTCAATAATCGTAGCACCTTCGATTTCGCAGTTATGCTTGTACTGCGGGAACGTCTCATCCGCCATAATTGTCTCGTCGCCAGGCATTAAGTAAGCGCGGGCAAGCATGAGGATAACTTCATCGGATCCAGCGCCAAAAATAATTTGTTTCGGCAGCACGCCGAGATATTGTGCTAAATCGTTCGTCAGTTCGACGCTTCCGCCGTCCGGATAGATGCTAATGTTGTTAAGCTCATTCTGAATGGCAGCCTTTGCATGCTCGGAGCTTCCGAACGGATTCTCATTGGATGCCAGTTTAATCACTTCTTTAAGGCCAAGCTCTCTCTTTACTTCTTCAATCGGCTTGCCTGGTTGGTACACTGGCAAATGAACGATACTTTGTTTGGGTTGCACCAATAATCACCTCGTATATGTGGCGTATAGTTTAGAATTGCTATTCCAACATTGTCTCACAAGTTGTGGTCATTTAAAAGCTTTTTGCCTCATTTTCTTTCGCGCTTTTAAGCTTTTATGTGCAGAAGCGTTTCATGAAATAAATACCCTTCAGTCTGCCGGAGGCAGCCCAAAGGGTATCGGATTCATGCTTTAGCCGCGCAATTCTTGAACAAATGCACGAATTTGTTCTAAGCCTTCTTGCTTCGTATCCGCTGCTTGCAGCAGTGGCACGACCTCTTCGATCTTGCGCACAATCGCGCTTCCGACAATAACGCCATCGGCCTGTTTGCCGAAACGCTCCACCTGCTCACGGCTGGAAATACCAAAGCCTACCGCGATCGGCGTCGTTGTTGCTTCACGAACCGTTGCGAGAAACTCGTCAATTCCGCTATGGAAGTCAGCGCGTACGCCGGTAACGCCCAGCGAGGATACGCAATATACAAATCCGCGCGCCATGGATGCAATACGCTTCACACGGTCATTAGATGTAGGAGCAACAAGCGGAATGAGATGAATATCTGCTGCCTCTGCCATTGCGCGAACCTCTGCATCCTCTTCAATCGGCAAGTCCGGAATTATTAAGCCGCTGATTCCTTTCTCTGTTACGAGTTCAAAGAAACGTTCCAGCCCATACTGCAAAATTGGATTATAGTACGAGAACAGAATGAATGGCAGTTTAATGCCGGCTTGACGGGCATTCTCAGCAACCTGAATGCAATCGACCAGCGTGACTCGGCCATTCTTCAAGGCACGCTCGGAAGCGCGTTGAATGACAGGACCATCCGCCAACGGGTCTGAATAAGGAACGCCAAGCTCCACCATGTCAGCGCCCGCTTGCTCTAGTGCCCCAATGATGTCCACAGAAGTGCCAAGATCAGGATCGCCAATTGTAAGGAAAGGAATCAACGCAGTGCGGCCTTCTTCGCGCAGCCGCTGAAAGGCTGCATCTATTTCATTAATGGCCATGGTTTTCGTCGCCTCCCAAGTAGCCCATAATCGCTTGAACGTCTTTGTCTCCGCGTCCTGACAAGCTGACCACAATAATTTGATCGCGGCTGAGTGTCGGAGCGAGCTTCATAACTTCAGCGATGGCATGTGCCGACTCCAGTGCCGGGATGATGCCTTCTGTACGCGATAGAAGCTGCAATCCTTCGAGTGCCTCAGCATCTGTAATCGGTACATAATTTGCACGGCCCGTATCTTTCAGGTATGCATGCTCCGGTCCGATGCCCGGGTAGTCAAGGCCAGCCGAAATCGAATGTGCCGGCTGTACTTGTCCATGCTCGTCCTGCAGCACATAGCTGAGCGATCCTTGGAATACACCGTGGCGGCCCTTCGTCATTGTTGCCGCATGCTCTTCCGTTTCCACGCCGCGACCGGCCGCTTCAACGCCGAGCAGTTTCACGCCGTCGTCGCCGATGAATGGATAGAACATACCGATCGCATTGCTGCCTCCGCCGACAGCTGCAACTACATAATCCGGCAAACGTCCGACTTCTTTCAGAATTTGCTCCCTGGATTCATCGCCAATGATACGCTGGAAATCGCGAACCATCATCGGGTATGGATGTGGTCCTGTAACGGAGCCAAGGATGTAGTACGTATCATCTACATGGCTAACCCAGTAACGAAGCGTCTCGTTACAAGCATCCTTGAGCGTTCTTGTCCCGGACATAACGGGAACCACTTCCGCACCGAGCAACTTCATGCGGAATACGTTCAGCTCTTGGCGCTTCGTGTCTTCCTCGCCCATGAACACCTTACATTCCATACCTAGAAGCGCTGCTACTGTAGCGGATGCAACACCATGCTGGCCTGCTCCTGTTTCTGCGATAATCTTTGTTTTACCCATTCGCTTGGCAAGTACACCTTGTCCGATGGTGTTGTTAATCTTGTGCGCACCTGTATGGTTCAAATCTTCGCGTTTCAAATAGATTTGAGCGCCGCCAAGATGATCGGATAAACGCTGCGCATGATACAGCGAAGTCGGTCTGCCTGAATATTTAGTCAATAAATAACGAACCTCTGCAATAAATTCTGGGTCCTTCGAGTAGTGCTGGTATGCTTCCTCTAACTCAAGCAGCGCGTTCATGAGCGTCTCAGGCACATAACGTCCGCCGAATTTACCGAAGCGCCCGTTTACGTCCGGGACTTGGTTCATACGCTTCTCACCCTTTCCACAAACAATCGAATTTTCTGAATATCTTTCAAGCCGTCTGTCTCCACACCGCTCGACACATCAACGCCGCCCGGGGAATACTGACTTAACAAATCCACAACATTATTCGGATGAAGCCCGCCTGCTACGTAGAGCGGTACGCCGATGGCTGCCGCAGCTTGAGCATAATGATCAATGACATGCCACGCAAACGTCTGTCCGGTACCGCCGCCGGCTGTATCAATGAGAAATCCATCTACTACCCCTGCGTAACCTTCAAGTCTTGAAGCTCCGCTTGAGACATCTCCTTCGATATCCTTAACGGAAAACACTTTCCACACGTGCACGTTCAGCACTTCTTTCACCTGCGCACACAGCTGAGGTGATTCCTCGCCATGCAATTGAACAACGTCGAGCGGTGCAGCAGCAAGAATGGATTGCAACTCTTGCAGGCTAGGATTAACGAACACGCCGACCGTCAACGGAGCTTTACCGCCTTCCGCACGCAGCTTCCGGGCTTCCTCGATGAGTGTCCCGGCTAGCTCCGGTGATACTTGACGTTTGCTTGGTGCAAATATGAAACCAATCTCGTCAAAGGCAAGCCCATTCATCTGGCGAATGGTAGCTGCATCTCGCAAACCGCAAATTTTGATGCGTGTCTGTTTAGACGTACCATTATGATCTTGTTCTGTCTCTGCAGCTGACATTACGCGTTCACCGGTCCCATTAGCTGCTCAACAGCTGCGCCTACATCCGGTTGACGCATGAAGTGTTCGCCGATCAGCACGCCTTTTGCACCTGCCGCTTTCACGAACTCAATATCCTCACGCGAGGAAAGCGAGCTCTCGCTAATAACCGTTATACCTGGGGGCACTAAACCAATCAGTCGCTCTGTCGTCTTAATATCCGTTACAAATGTGTGTAAATTTCGATTGTTGATGCCAACCAGTGTTGCTTTGCCCAGGCCAAGGACGGATTCCATTTCCTCTTCGTCATGTACTTCCACAAGTACATCGAGGCCAATCGCTTTGGCTGTATCATAGAAATCCGCTAGCTGGGAGGGCCGTAGGATGGCTGCAATGAGCAGAATCGCATCCGCACCGATTAAGCGAGCTTCGTATATTTGACGGTGATCTACCGTGAAATCTTTACGAAGCAATGGAACATTTACTGCCTTCGAAACAGCTGTCAAATATTCGTTCTTTCCTTGAAAATAATCCTCGTCCGTCAACACTGAGATACAGTCCGTTCCTGCTTCCTCATAGATACGGGCAAGCGCAACAGGGTCAAAATCAGCCCGGATGAGCCCTTTCGACGGCGAAGCTTTCTTCACTTCGGCGATCAACCCAAGATCACGCTTCGTATCAGAAATTAATCTACGCTCGAAGCCTCGACATGGCGGTAATTCTGCGATCTGCCGTTCTGCAGCTTGAATGGAGAAATGTGCCGCCAGATCATCTACTTCTTTCCGTTTGGATGCTACGATTTTATCAAGAAACATGGCTCAACTCTCCTGTCGTTTCAATCAACTGCCGCAGCTTCATCGCTGCTTTGCCGGAATCGATGACGGTCCGTGCCACAGCAACACCTGCTTGGAGGGAATCCGCACCGCCACCAACGAAGATACATGCGCCTGCATTGGCTAGGACAATATCTCGGTAAGCGCCGAAGTCATCACCATTAAAAATAGAGCGGATGATACGTGCATTCTCAGCGGCATCGCCGCCGATGACTTCACTCAGTGAACGTGTAGTCAAACCAAGCTCCTCAGGCGTGATCGTATACGTGCGAACGGAACCGCCTTGCAGCTCCGAAATTTGCGTCGGTGAAGAGATGCTGATTTCATCCAAACCATCAAAGCTGCTTACAACCATCGCACGTTTCAAGCCAAGCTCACTTAATACGGAAGCAATCGTCTCGGTTCTGGATTTATCATAGATGCCGAGAAGCTGACGGTCAGCGCCTGCCGGATTCGTTAATGGACCAAGCATATTGAAGATCGTACGGATACCGATTTCACGTCTCGGGCCAGCGGCATGTTTAAGTGATGGATGATACAGCTGTGCGAACATGAAGCAAATCCCGATGGCATCCAGACAGCGTGCTGCCAGCTCCGGCGATAGTGTAATGTTGACACCAAGCGCCTCAAGCGTATCTGCGCTGCCGGACTTGCCGGACATCGCCCGGTTGCCATGTTTGGCAACCCGGACGCCGGCTGCTGAAGCAATGATAGCAGAAGCAGTCGAGATATTGAATTTATGAATCCCGGATCCACCGGTTCCACAGGTATCCAGAAGTCCGTCACGCTCGGTTTGAACATGATTCGAAAACGAACGCATCGCTTCTGCAAAGCCCGTAATCTCGTCTTTGGTTTCACCTTTCATCCGAAGCGCGGTAGCGATAGCGCCGATTTGCGCGCCGGAAGCTTCGCCGCTCATAATAATCTCCATTACGCCGCGTGCTTCTTCACGTGTAAGGTTAGTCCCGCTAACTACTACGTTCAGCGCCTGCTGCATAGTCATGATTTCATTCGTAACTGCCATGCCCCTGCTCACCCTTTCGCATCCGCATAGTAATCCATATTGATCATGCTGCTCGTGCGATCCGGTACGGCGAAGATTGCTTCCGCAGCTCGAACCGCTTTGAGCATAGCCATTGCTTTATTAACGGTTTCCATATACTCATTCTCCGGAATGGAATCCCAAACAATGCCCGCCCCAGCCTGAACATAGGCCTTACCATTCTTGAAGATCAGCGTTCGGATCGTGATACAGGTATTGAGGCTGCCGCCAAAGCCGAGATAGCCGATTGCACCGGCATAGGCGCCGCGTGCTTCGTTCTCCAGCTCTGCAATAATCTCCATCGCTCTCAGTTTCGGAGCTCCGGATACCGTACCTGCTGGCATGCAAGAAACGAAGGCATCGAAGAAATCTTTATCCTCGCGAAGCTTGCCCGATACATTCGAGACGATATGCATAACGTGGGAGTAACGCTCAATCTCCATATATGAATCGCAGCGGACAGTACCGAATTCCGATACGCGTCCAATATCATTGCGGCCTAGATCGACGAGCATCAAATGCTCAGCGCGTTCTTTCTCATCTGCCAGCAATTCTTTCTCAAGCGCCAAATCCTGCTCAGGCGTCTTGCCGCGCGGACGCGTTCCGGCGATCGGACGAGTTTCAACGCGTTCTCCGTCCACCTTGACCAGCGCTTCCGGTGAAGTACCGACAATGACCTCATCATCCATTTTCAAATAGTACATATAAGGTGAAGGATTCATCGTGCGCAGGACGCGGTATACATGAAGCGGATCGACCTCTGTTTCGATGTTGAACCGTTGCGACAACACCACCTGGAAAATATCACCTGCACGAATATATTCCTTCGATTTATCAACATTCGCTAGAAATTGTTCCTTTGTCAGGTTGGAGGCTACCTCCCCAAGATCGGGATCGGCCGGAATGCTTCCTGCCGCCATCAAAGTGGACGGCAGCGGCTGCTGCAAGCGCTCGATAGTTGCCTCCATACGGCTGACCGTTTGCTCGTAGACAGTTTGAATTTCACTATCTGTCGCCGCATTCGGGATATGTACATTCCCGATCACTTGGATTTGCTGTTTGAAATGATCGAAGACGATAACCTGATCGCAAAACATAAATTGCAGATCGTTCATGTTCAGGTCATCAATGCGGTGCGGCGGCAGCTTCTCATAATACTGAAGCAGATCATAGCCGAAGAATCCGATTGCACCGCCAGTGAACGGCGGCAATTCAGGGATAGAAGGACTGCGGAATGAGCGCAAATGAGCTTTGAGCAGCTCAATCGGTTTCTCGCGCAGCACCTCTTCTTTGCCATTGACTTCGATAACCATCTCGCCGTTCTTGCCCCGAATGAGCATGAAAGGATCGGTACCGATGAAAGAATAACGCGCCCATTTCACGCCACCTTCTACACTCTCCAGCAAGAAGGCCCGGCGCTCCTTATAGAAATGCTGGAATATACGAATTGGCGTCTCTGTATCCGCCATTACATGTCTGACAATTGGAATCAAATTATACGTGCTTGACAATCGAATGACACCTTGAAGCTCCTGATTCATAACCAATCTCTCCCTCTGTCGGAAAATAAAAAAACTCCTGCCGCAGCAGGAGTGATCATGTCAGAAGATGGAAAATGAGCATTGATACGGCAATAGAACATAACGTCGGTTATAGACTGATAGCTACACCTATGGCCTAGATTCCATCCAGGAGGGTGCGCCAAACTACGACCTGCGTCACTTCTTCACTCGTCTCAATCTTGCACTAAAAACTCAGCTCAGCTCTACTCATCTCTTCTAACTTCACTAACTACTCTGCTCAACTCGGCTCATTCTTCAAGTATGAAATCACTATACACCAGCGTAAACGGATCCGTCAATCTTTAAAAATGAGCTTTTTACTTGTATCTATGCTTTCGATAAATCCGGACGCAATGCCTTCGCACCGCCTAAATAAACATGCTCGATTTCTTTCTGCGACTTCTCTGTGTTGACCGAGACGAGAAGGCGGATGCATTTGGCCAAGCTTCCTTTAACCGGCACTTCAACAGCGCACATGAGCGGAACAAGCTCCCAGCCTTGCATCACACGAATGGCTCTTGCCGGAAACGTTGCATCCAAATCGCCGGTCACCGTAATAAACACACTTGCGATGTCCTCGGGCTCGATGCCGTTAGATGCCACGATGGTATGTAACAATTCCTCTGTAGCTTGTAAAATCGGCAGTTCTTCATTCAATTCGACCGTGATCGCTCCGCGTATTCCCCGTACACTCATTCTAGATGGCCTCCTGTTTCAATTGTTCCACGATCTCCCGGATGAGAGAAGTAGAAACCGATTTATTGATTTCCACGACGCCGATTGCAGTTGGTACGATAAAGACCATTGTACCTTCTTGGAACTTCTTGTCATGCATCATTGCGCGCATGATTTCATCCGAATCCAAATGCGCAGGAAGCCGCACCGGCAAGCCTACTCGCTGCAGTACGTGCTTCGTCACGATATAGACCTCTTCAGGAGCACCCAGACGAACCGCCAGCCTCGCAGCCCCAACCATACCGATCGCTATCGCTTCACCGTGCAAAAGCTCTCCGTAGCCGGCAACAGCCTCAAGTGCATGACCGATTGTATGGCCAAGATTTAGAATCGCGCGAAGATCGTTCTCCCGCTCATCCTTCGAGACGACGGCTGCTTTAACGCTGCAGCCTTTGTAGAGTGCATAACCAAGCGCATCGGCATCAAGTGCAGTCAGTTTATCCGCATTCTCGTCACACCACGTCACGAATGAAGCATCCCAGATCAGTCCATGCTTCACAACTTCCGACAAACCAGCCTTTACTTCGCGCTCAGGCAAGGTTTGCAGCGTTTTCAAATCATAAAGCACCAACTCAGGTTGATGAAAAGCACCGATAATATTCTTCGCAAGCGGGTGGTTGACCGCAACCTTGCCTCCGACACTGCTGTCATGAGCAAGGATCGTCGTCGGAACCTGCACGAATTTAATGCCGCGCATGAAAGAAGCTGCAACGAAGCCGGCGAGATCACCGACCACGCCGCCTCCCAGTGCTACAATTGTGGATTTGCGGTCAAGTCCATGCTCTAGTGCAATCCCAATCAATCTTTCCAATTCTGTAAGGGACTTGGAACCCTCTCCTGCCGGAACAACAGCTGTTACAACCGTAAAACCTGCCGCGGATAATACCGTTGTCAGGTGGCTTAAATGTCGCTCTGCAACATTCGCATCGGTAATAATCATAAGCGGCGACTTCTTGCTGATGCCTCGCTCAGTAAACAGGCTACCTGCTTCATCCAACACCCCTTCCCCGATATAGATCGGGTAGGAGCGTTCGCCAAGCTCGACTGTCAGTTCACGATGAGCGCCGCTCATTAGTAGCTCCTCAATTGTGCCAAGTAGTTGTTATAGTTCGCAGTAATCTCTTCCATGGAGTCGCCGCCGAATTTCTCCAGAAACGCTCTTGCTACTTCCCATGCTACGACATGTTCCATAACAACGCTTGCTGCCGGCACGGCGCAGCTGTCAGAGCGCTCTACTTGTGCAGTGAACGGCTCTCTTGTATCGATGTCTACGCTTTGCAGCGGTTTATATAACGTCGGGATTGGTTTCATAACGCCGCGTACGACGATTTGTTCTCCGTTAGTCATCCCGCCTTCAAATCCACCAAGACGGTTAGTCGCTCTATAATAGCCGTGCTCTTCCGAATACATGATTTCATCATGCACTTGAGAGCCGCGAATGGTGCCTGCTTCGAAGCCGATGCCGATTTCGCAACCTTTGAACGCATTGATCGACATAACAGCTTGTGCGATCCGTCCGTCAAGCTTGCGGTCATATTGCACGTGGCTGCCAAGACCAATCGGCACGCCTTCCACGATACATTCCACAATTCCGCCGATGGAATCGCCTTCAGCTTTGATTTGATCGATATAAGCGGTCATCTTCTCTTCGGTTTCCTTGTCTACGACGCGAACCGGAGACTCTTCCGTCAAACGAACCAATTCATCCAGCGGCAATTGATTAGCCGGAGCTTCAATCTCGCCGATCCGAATCACTTGACCGCCCACTTTAATGCCAAAAGCAGCTAAGAATTGGCGAGCAACTGCCCCAACCGCTACACGAGCAGCCGTTTCACGGGCGCTGGAGCGCTCAAGGACATTACGCAAATCTTTTAAATTGTATTTAAGTCCACCGTTCAAATCCGCATGTCCAGGACGCGGGCGATGAACGCGGCGTTTCTCTTCATCACTGCCTTCAATCGGCTCGATGTTCATAACCGATGTCCAATGCTTCCAATCGTTGTTCTCCACAATCAAAGCTACAGGCGCTCCGGTTGTTTTACCATGACGAACACCACCGACAATGTTAGCGGTATCTTTCTCGATTTGCATGCGGCGGCCACGGCCGTGACCCTTCTGCCTACGGTGCAATTGAAAATTCAGCTCCTGAAAATCAAGCTGCAAATTGCTCGGAAGCCCCTCAATTATTGCTGTCAACTGTGGACCATGTGTCTCTCCTGCTGTCAAATAACGTAAACTCACAGTAAAGCCCTCCCTCATCCCGAACACCGCAAACGAATATTCCGGTTATGTATGTCTGCCAAATATCTTTGCTCATTATAGTATAGCGTCGGCGGTTTGACAAGGAAATGAGCGCCTCCGATTAGACGGCTTCGCAATAAAAAAGCTGCCCAGCACACCTTCCGAAGAAGGCATGACAAGACAGCTTTCACGCACTTATCAACTAATGATTCACGGATTGATGGCCCCGCAGACGTTCCGGTTCCTCATTCAAATGTGGATCACTCATGAGACCATTCATTTGTCTAGTATCAATGCCGAGAATTTGGGCGCATTCCTGGACCGTTATGAATCCACGTTTATACGCTGCAATAACCTTACGTTTGTCCATGCTGTGCCTCCAATGCCATTCTATCCATAGCATAGTATTGGAGAAGTTGGAAAACGATATACACTTCTACGCGCGTTTGCGGTAAAAGAATGTTTCAACCGAATCAAAATCATATTGCGCCGGCGAGAAAATTTGCTCGGTGCTGCCAACAAAAAGCAGACCGCCAGGCTTAAGCGCTTTCGAAAACTTATGATAGAGCTGATGTTTCGCTTCTTCCGTGAAGTAGATCATAACGTTACGGCATACGATCACATCGAAACCGGTGTCAAAGGTGTCATGAAGCAGGTTCTGCTGTTTAAAGGTAATATTGCGCTTGAGCTGATTCACTACAGCTACATTATCTTCATCATGCTTCGTAAAATATTTACTCATATAAGTGCGAGGTACTTCGCGGATTGACCTGTCTTGATAAATGCCTTGTGCCGCCTTCTGCAGAACAATATTGTCCAAGTCGGTTGCAAGAATGGATGATTTGTCCTGTGCGCCAAGCTCTGTCAAGATCATGGACAGTGTATATGGTTCTTCGCCTGTCGAACAAGCTGCGCTCCATATTTTGACGCGAGAGTTGCCCTTGATTGCTTCCGGTAAAAACTTCTTCTCCATGGCTTCCCAGCGGCTCGGATTACGCCAAAACTCCGATACATTGATGGTCATCCGATCGAGAAATTCGTTCATCAGCTTCTTGTCCTTCTCAAGGCCATCCCAGTAGGCTGCAAATGTAGTGTAGCCGTACTTCTGCCTAAGCGTCGTCAAACGCCGCTTCATCTGCGCTTCTTTGTACTGGGAAAGATCAATAGCTGTTTTTTCTTTGATTTTCTTGATGAAAAGCGTAAAATCCTTGTCCTCCATCATGTTTTCCCCCGCTGTCGCAGACACATGGCCGCCTGATGTTAAATTCCACTGTTGAATCGCTTGTTAGTAAAATAGTTAAATCCACTGCTGAATCGTTTGATTGTAGTCCACCAATTCATACGGAGCGAAGAAAATACCGATTTCGCGTGCCGCACTCTCTGGCGAATCCGATCCATGAATAAGATTGAAATTCGTATGTACGGCATAATCGGAACGAATCGTTCCCGGTGCTGCTTCAAGCGCATTCGTTTTGCCAATCATCGCCCTTGTAAGACCGATGACATTATCCCCTTGCCAAACCATTGCAAATACTGGGCCTGACGTCACAAAGGCTACAAGCGGCGGATAAAAGGGCTTTCCGATGTGCTCTGCATAATGACGTTCAGCCAGTTCAGGCGTGATCATCATAAATTTGGCTCCAACGAGCTTTAGCCCCTTACGTTCAAAGCGTGATACGATTTCACCAATCAATCCGCGTTGTACGCCATCTGGCTTTACCATTAGAAATGTTCTTTCCATCTGAATTCCCTCCCAAACGCTTTAGTAGTTTCGTTTTGCTACGAAATGCGCAATATCCGTCAAATTTTTCTTCGCCGAAATGTTCGGCAGTTCACTTAGGGCCTCAATCGCTTTATTCATATATCTTGTCGCCATGGCATCAGCAATATGAATACCGGCGCTCTTACGTATTATGTTCAACGCTTTTTTCGTTTCACCTGCTCCATTCGACTCGCGAATTTTATTTATTTCTACAAGTAAGTCATCTTTTATCGATGGCTCTTGCATCGCGAGCAGTACCGGAAGCGTCATATTACCTTGTTTAATGTCGGAACCTGGCGGTTTGCCGATTTGTTTCTCGGTGCCAAGAAGGTCAAGCAGGTCGTCACGAATTTGAAAGGTCATGCCGACATTATAGCCAAACCGATACAGACAGTTTGCTGTCTTCCGATCCGCACCTGCTGCTATAGCGCCAAGTTGGCAGCTGATCGCAATCAGCAAAGCCGTCTTGCGCCTGATGCGAAGCAAGTAGTTGCGTACCGTTTGCTCTGTATTGAAGAAATCGCGGATTTGCTCCATTTCTCCGATACACATTTGTACCATCGCTTTGGATAAAATCTGATGAATTTGCGGGTTTTCAAGCTCGGTTACAATCGTAAGCGCCTTACCATAAATGTAATCGCCGGTGTACATCGCAATCCGATTATCCCATTTGGATTTAACCGTAAGTTGACCGCGACGGGTTTCGGCATTGTCAATCACATCATCATGCACAAGGGAAGCCATATGGATGAGTTCAAGCGGTACAGCAATTCTTTGGAGCACTTCCAGGCGGTATGTGCCGAACTTACCTGCAAGCAGCACAAAAACAGGACGTATCCGCTTGCCGCCTGCTTTAAGTAGATGAGTCGAAGCATCCGTGAGCAGCGTATGCTCGGAAGTAACGCTGCGCGCCAATTGATCTTCGATCGCATCCAAGTCGCTTTTCATTTTAGCGTAGATATCGAGTAGTTTCATTTGTTCACCTTGAGGGCAGGCTGGTCTACGAAAAATTGCATTTGAACCTCGTGCGACAACAAACCTAGTTGATGCGCGTAGTCAAAATACAACGATAAACCTGCCTGCTCGTCCGTTCCGAAATTATAGTGCAGCTCGTTGAAGTATCGTTTCCAATAAGATGCTTCTCCGCCCAGCAATGTGCAGGCTTTATCGATAAGAGGCTGCAGGTCGCTAAGACTTCTGTCCTTGCTTGCCGTTAGCGCATGCAGAACAGTCGATACCGCCTCCGGATCAGCAGCGGCAATTTCTTTGCGGACGGCCACAAGCGCGAAAGTCATGCCGTAACCTGTCCAATTGCGCCATAGCTCACCTAAATCGATAACGGCCATACCTCGTTCCTTATTCGCCCACGAAGCATGAATAGCTGTATCCCCGATCAAAAGTGCAGCATCCGCTTCCTCCAGCATGGTGTCCAGGTTAGGTTCCATCGTTATATATGAAGGTTCAGCTTTATAATAAAGCTTCATTAGAATTTTAAGCAAATTAACGGATGTTGCAGACGTTGCTGTCATTGCAATCCGTCCTTGGAGCACCTCTTCGAGCGGTTTCTTAAGAAACAACAGTATCGAATTGACGCGTCCTTTCGCACTAACCGATAAATTCGGCAGCAGCAAGTATTCACTGGCATTTTCCGCATATGCATACGAGGACATCGAGGTTATGTCGATCTCACCCTGCCGAAGCGCTTTATTCAATGCTGCAGGCACACGCTTCTCAATACGGAACCGTTCCTGCGGCAGTTGCTGCTCCGCATAATGAAAAATAGGCCAAACGTTCGCATAGTCAATGCGACCGACTGTAATCGGGCGATTTAACCCCATGCTGTTCATCTCCCCATCTTCTGTACAAATCATGATCCAGCGGAAGCTGATCAAGCACTTTCCCGACTAGAAAATTTATCATATCGTCAATTGTTTGCGGTCCATGATAGAAGGCCGGCATCGCCGGAATCAGCTTAACGCCAAGCTTGGCAAGCGTCAGCATATTCTCCAAATGAATCGCATGCAGCGGCGTTTCGCGAGGCACAAGAATTAGCTTGCGTCCTTCTTTCAGCATAACATCCGCAGCACGTGTCATCAAATCATCCGAAATGCCGTGTGCGACTGATGCCAGCGTCCCCATCGAGCATGGCATGATAATCATGCCTTCTGCTCGGAAAGAACCGCTTGCAATCGAAGCTCCGATATCCGCATTGGGATGCAGGATCAACTGCCCTGCTTCCATCGCATCTTGAAACACAGCGGCAAGCGCCAGTTGACGCTTCGTTGTATCCCATCCAAGCTCCTCTTTCAACACACGCCAACCTGCTTCGGTCACGACAAGATGTACGCTCAGCCCGCCTTCCAGAAGGCTGCTGATCAGCCTGATCCCATAGATCGCGCCGCTCGCTCCTGTAATACCGACAACCATACGCTTGCGCGTTACTTCAGCAACTTGCTCTACCACTTATGCAGCACCACCAAATCGAGCAATGCACTGGCAAACAATACAACACTCAGTGTCCCGTTCATGGTAAAGAATGCCGTTTGCACACGGCTCATATCATTTGGTTTTACCAAGATGTGCTCGTAACACAACATACCTACGGAGATGATGGCACCAATCAGATAAAGCCAGCTAAGCGGGGTTAACCAATATAATGAAATGAATCCGATACTCGTCAACAGATGAAACCCGCGCGATAGCCGCAAAGCTCCGGTCATACCAAACCTAGCCGGAATCGAGAACACGCCTTCTTTGCGGTCAAACTCGAAATCTTGGCAAGCATAAATAATATCAAAGCCGGCAAGCCAGCAAGCAACTGTTGCATAGAGCACCCAAGCCGACAGCTCGAAATGTCCCGCAATCGCTACCCATCCGCCAAGCGGCGCAAGTCCGATTGTCAGCCCAAGCACAACATGGCAAAGCCATGTAAAACGTTTTGTATACGAGTAGAGCACAAGCATGAATACCGCGAGCGGCATCAGTTTCATACAGATCGGATCCAGCTGTGAAGCAGCAAAGAATAACACAATAAAGGACACCGCAATGAACAAGCCGACTTCACCAGCTCGCAGCAGGCCTGCCGGGATCGCCCGTTTCGCGGTGCGCGGGTTCTTGGCATCGATAACACGGTCAATGACTCGGTTCAGCCCCATTGCGGCGCTTCTTGCTCCGACCATCGCCAGAATGATCCAGCCTATTTCACTCCATTCCGGATACCGATTCTCCATAATAATCGCACCAAGCAGTGCGCCCATGAAAGCAAATGGTAAGGCGAATATGGTATGTTCAAACTTAATCATTTCTAAAATTATTCGAAATTTGCGAATCATGCGTTGTCCGTTCCCTTCGTCCCCATGTGTAATGCCGCAACCCCGCCTGCCAGCGGAAATACACGAACATTGTTAAGTCCGATTTCACGGTATTTCGCCGCCAGCTGCTTCGAGTCCGGAAATGCCTTAAGCGATTCCGGCAGCCATTTATACTGCTCGTACCGCTTCGCGACCATCTTCCCGATCGCAGGCATCACACGTTCGAAATAGAAATAATAAATCGCTTTGAACGGCTGCCATGTAGGCTTGGACATCTCCAGGCAAACCACTTGTCCACCAGGCTTCACCACGCGCATCATTTCACGAAGTACCTGTTCGAGATCCGGTACGTTGCGAAGGCCGAAACCGATTGTCGCGAAGTCAAAACGATTGTCCTCGAATGGAAGCTCCATCGCATTGCCTTGTACGAGCGAAATTTGGCGATCAAGCCCTTCGCTCTTCACTTTCTTCTTCCCTACTTCAAGCATGCCTGCGCTGAAATCAAGCCCTACTACTTCACCGCTTGCGCTTGCCTTCGCAAGCGCAATGGTCCAGTCGCAAGTGCCGCAGCACAAATCGATTGCGGTAGCACCGGGTTTTACATCCATCTTGCGCATCGTAAATTTTCTCCACGCCTTATGTCGACGGAAGCTGATTAAATCATTCATGAGGTCGTACGTTGGCGCAATGCTTTCAAACACGGCATGCACGTGCTGTTCCTTGGATTTGGATTGCATGGTAGTCACCTTACCTTCTCTCGCCTTGGGCCGATGCCGCAGGTACAAGAGGACGTGTAAACGTTTCTGCGATGCCCATCAACTCGCGGACGAGCTTATCGGAATCAAGACACGAAACGACCGATTGTACATGCAGAGCAGATTGTTTCAGCTTCTCGGCCAATTGAGTGCGAATATCATATTTTGCGATCAAGGACTGTGCATAAGACGGCTCAGTGATTAGATCGGATAGCTTGCGTTTCTCTTCATCGGTTCCATTATTCCACACATGCCAGTATGCCCAGCTGCCGCTGAACCGCTCTGGCTTCTCGCTGCGTATCAGCTCATCCATGACGACCTCGCAGCGTCCGAAGCCTTGCAGCAGCTCCGTCCAGGCGCGTGTCAACTTCTCATCCATGCTGACTGTGAAAGCTTGAAATAACTCAGTCTTCAGCTGTACGCAGTGGTTCAGGTACTCTTCAGCCGTCAGCTTGAGCTGTTTCATTCTCAGGTATAAGTTAACCTTGAGCTTATTGACCTCAGATACACCGCTGCTGATCCTGCGAATCATATCGACCTGACCGGCTTGCGACAACAGCTGATAGAATCGGCTGCTGTAGTAATCGCCTGCAAGTACTTTCAACTGTCGCGATCTCATCTCACGCTCTTGAAGACGACCGCTTTCGGAATCAATGAGGTCATGCGTGTCCATCCCCATCTGTACGAGGGAAGTGACAAGCGAATAGAGCTCGCTGTGGAACAGCGGCGTGCGTTGATTGGCCAGAAATGCGAAGAGCAGCCTGATCCTCGTATCGGGAAAATCCGGCAGCTCGGTATGCATCTGAATCATATCGTATTCAATATACTTTTTTGCAATCTCAGGAATTCTATATGGTTTCATTTGGCCTAGCCTCCGGACAAAACTTAGATGATTGCTAAGCGACCTGAGGTCGTCTCGAACCAATCACGTTGATGAATGCTGAGTCGACCAGAGGTCGTCTCAAACCAATCATCAGTTAATAATCTAAATAATTATAGCACTATGTGTAGCGTTTCGCTACAACTGGGAAATGGACAAACGCAGGCGCTGCCTCCAAATTTCGTTAGTAAATGGCTCTGCTGCGCTTAAGTTTGACAGATCTGTGGACAGCCAGGGATCCGTCCGTCTGACATCAACCGCAGCAAGCAGCCTGTTAACGGGAATCTCATCGTCATTCTCTGACTGCATTGGGGTGACGAATCGGACTAAAACACGGCTCACATTATCCGTATGTACAAATGCAAATTCCAAAAGTCGCTGCAAATCGCTCATCCACTCCTCTACAGCATTCCCATAATGCTCTGTAGATAAATCGACCGACAGCACCGATCCTTTCCAATCGACCCGTTTAACGTCCAATCCAAGATGAAGTCCCAGCATCGAATCTACGATCACCCCTGCGTTCAACCGCTTTATCGGTACGGGGTGAAAGACAGATATATCGCCTTTGGCTTGCTTCATTCGTGAATCCGTTAACGGAAGTATAGATAGTAACACGGTAACAGCTGCTGTTACCGCACACGCATAGAGCAGTCTTTTGTAATGCGACATCTACCATCCGCCTCTCGCGCACAGAATGTCCTGCTACTCTAGTGTACAAACTAAAAAAGCAGGCTATGCCTGCTTTTCGCTTTAATCCTCTGTATCGACGGTACCATACTTCGTAAGTACTGTTGCTTTGCCGCGAATCTTTATCGCTGACGTGTGGTCTGTAAACTGGCAGATAAGGATTTCTCCTTTGTCGAGCTTCTCGGTGTGATGAAATTTCGTATCCTGCCCGCGAGTCAGTCCGATGACTTGTACGCCTTGAGCTTTCGCTTTAATGACGATATATTCCCCACTCATGTCTTCCATGTGCACTGCCTCCTATTCGATCATTGGCCCTTAGACCGTATCTGTTAAAAAACTGCCTCCCGAACATCGTGCTCAGGACAGCAGCTATGGCTTGTTATGCACGGCTTATTTACGGCGATTCAAAGTCAACCCAAGAACCGCAAGAAAAAGTCTACTGGAATTAACTCCCCTTGTCAATAGAAACGAAACCGCCCCTAAGAGACGAAAAACGTCCGGATGCAGCAAGCACCCGGACGTTATCAACGGCCTAAACCGTTTCTTATTTGGAGACAAGATCTTTAAGTGATTTACCCGCTTTGAAAGACGGGATTTTGCTTGCTGGGATGTCGATCTCTTCACCCGTTTGCGGGTTGCGACCTTTACGGGCTTCGCGGCTTTTCACCTCGAAGTTACCGAAACCCACCAATTGCACTTTATCCCCGCCTTGCAGCGAGTCGGAGATGGCATCAAAAACGGCATCAACCGCTTTGGAAGCATCTTTCTTGGAAAGGTCAGTCAATTCGGCTACTTTCGCAATCAGTTCCGTTTTGTTCATTTCTTTCACCTCCCCTGACGGCAGTTCATAAGCACATCATTATCATTCTGTTTTACCGAAACCTCAGAAAATATACCTGCAGGCCTTGGTGCAAAGAAATTCCGTTATGTGCAAATCCTGCATACTGAACCATGAACAGATTTATAGTAATACAGTTGGCTATAGAATTTCAAGAGGCTGAACAAGTTTTTCCAAGGATTTCTCTAGGTTTTTCATGCTTTTTACTGCGAAATACCCCTCAAAACGACAAAAAAGAGACACGCTGTGTTCGCGTGTCTCTTACGTATTACAAGATTATGGCAATCAGACCGCCGGAGCCTTCGTTGATGATTCTGCCCAGCGTTTCCTGAAGTTTGTAGCGCGCATTGTCCGGCATCATCGCAATTTTGCCTTGGATGCCTTCCCTTACGATGGAATGGAGCGAGCGACCGAAGATGTCGGATTCCCAAATCTTGATTGGATCGTTCTCGAAATCCTGCATCAAGTAGCGGACAAGTTCCTCGCTTTGTTTCTCTGTACCGATGATCGGCGCGAATTCGGACTCCACATCCACGCGAATCATATGGATCGATGGTGCAGTCGCTTTCAAGCGAACACCGAAGCGTGAGCCTTGGCGGATGAGCTCAGGCTCATCAAGCGCCATTTCTGCAAGTGTCGGTGCTGCAATGCCGTAACCGGTCGTTTTGACCATTTCGAGTGCTTCTGCAAAACGGTCATATTCCCGCTTCGCATGGGAGAACTCCTGCATCAGCTGCAGCAGATGATCTTTGCCGCGGATTTCTACGCCGACAACTTCCATCAGGATTTGGTCATACAATTCATCCGGCGCATACAAGTCGATTTCGGCGACCCCTTGCCCCATGTTCATGCCGCTTAGTCCGGCGCGAGCGATGAATTCGTATTCCATGAATTGCGAGACGACTCGGTCTACATCGCGCAGACGTCGGATATCTTTGACCGTATCGCGTACCGAATTCTCGTAATTGCTGCGCAGCCAGTGATTGTCGTTCAGCACCATAACCCAGCTAGGAAGATTGACGTTTACTTCATGCACTGGGAACTCATAGAGCACTTCACGCAGCACCGACATGACTTCTTCTTCACCCATGGTCGCTACGCTGAGCGTAATGACCGGGATGTCATACTTAGCCTGAAGTTCACTGCGAAGCGCAAGCGCCTCGTCGCTCTTCGGCCGTGTGGAGTTCACAATGAGGACGAACGGCTTACCGACCTCTTTGAGCTCATTCACAACTCGTTCTTCGGCTTCAACATACGAGCTGCGCGGAATTTCCGCAATTGTACCGTCCGTCGTCACGACGACGCCGAGCGTGGAATGCTCTTGAATGACTTTACGCGTTCCGATTTCGGCCGCTTCCTGGAATGGAATCGGCTCCTCGAACCATGGCGTAGTTATCATTCTAGGGCCATTCTCATCCTCATAGCCTTTCGCGCCTACTACCGCATATCCAACGCAATCAACGAGTCTGACATTTACATCAAGCCCCTCGGCCACACGAAGCTGTACAGCTTGGTTCGGCACAAATTTAGGCTCCGTTGTCATAATCGTCTTGCCTGCTGCGCTTTGCGGCAGTTCATCGATAGCTCTCACCCGATCGGCATCGTTCGTGATGTTCGGCAGCACAACCGTCTCCATGAACCGCTTGATGAAGGTTGATTTGCCTGTGCGGACTGCACCAACGACGCCGAGGTAAATATCCCCGCCGGTTCGTTCGGCAATGTCCTTGAAAATGTCCACTTTCTCCACTGAATATCCCCTCCCAATCGTATTTCGCCTGTACATGGACGTACCGTTACTGCTGCTTTCCTCCTGCTGTTCGTCGTCAGGGTTCGCCGCTACCCGCCTGCCACAGTTGCAAACAAGCGACGCAACTCGTACATGATTTTGGACTAGTAATAGCTTATTGCGTCCATGGCCCGATTATGACGACTGAAACATGAAATCTTTCGATTTCGATGAGCTTCTCCGCTCCCGGCCTTCCAAGATTGAGATATATGAGAGAAAGACGAAACCTATGCCTGAACAACAAAAAAACTCCTGTCGTGTGACGGACAGGAGCTTTGGTGGAGCAAGTTGATTGCGGTTATTTGAGAACAGCCTGCGGTTCTCCATTCACTAAACGATATACAGGAGATTTGACAGGTACAAAGTCTGAAGAATCTACAAGGAGCGCTCGCAAATCCGAGTGTTCATCCGGCTTATTGCCGCTATCCAGCTTCGATACGACCTGCATAATGTCTGCGCCGTAGTCAATATAAACATTTCCTTTTGGGTCCATCATTGGGGTCAAAATGCCCCCCGTGAACATACTTTGAAGTACCGGCTCCTTTAGATCCAGCGCATCGAAATCGATTGCTTTAAAGTCCGGATAGCGTTCAGCACCTTCAGGAAGTTTACCGTTGTTTGAATCCGCATACCCTTTAACGGCCGCTTGTACATCATTCATTTGTTGATAGAGCACGAGATTCATAAGCTTGATAGTAGGATCTGTATCCTCGTTAATGATGAGATAATAGTAACTTCCGCCCTGCTCATACGCAGTCTCCGGGATACTTGAGACGTAATTCATTCTCTTCAACTTGTCAAAATCCACTTTGAATTTCTCGTATACCGGCGTCGATTCGGTGCTGTTCTGAATCGGAAGCAAGCCCGTATCTTTCTGAAACTGGTCAACAACCGTTTGTACATTTAGAATCGCATCTTTTGGCGGCTTCTGAAATTGACCTAATTGGTCCTTCGGATACAGACAGCCAGACAGCAAAGCAGCCATAAGTGCAAGCACCATAGCTGCAGCCGCTTTTCTCAAGCCTTTCATGACACTAACGTCCCCCTACCACAATTCATCATCTTCCGCTTGGCGCATCATTTGTCTTCTGACTGCTGCGCGAAACGGATCTTCCGGAACTTCGACTACGGCACGGCCAAATACTCGCGCCTGACAAGCGAGCCTTGTCCCCGAGCGGTCTAGACCTGCGAGCTTATAACGCTCATTGTCATTTAGCGGAGACAGTCCTGAGGAGCTGTTCTGCGCTGTTACTTTACACATGAGACATGCAGCTTTCCCGTCACACCGTGTTCGAATGGGTACTCCGGCACGTCTGGCAGCATCCAGGACCGTTGTCCCGGCACGCACCGTTACACTGCGTCCGGAAGGGAGGAATGTAACTTGAACATTCATGGCGAATCCCTCGCTTCCTGCTTCCTATATTCATCGTGCTATCTATTCACCGAGCAGTTGCTGTACATATTGTTTCGTCTTCTCTGTAAACTGATTTCTGGAGGCAATCACGCTGGCAGCCTCCATGTGCAAAGCAGGCTCTTGGTGTATTTCTGAAACGATGAGCCCGGTGCGGTCCTCTCGTTCTCGCAGAACATTAAACCACAGCTCGTGCGCGAGCGGGACGATGCCCAGCTTATATTCACCAATGGTAATGGGTGTTTGCAGTGTTGAGAGTACCTCTTCCACTTCGACTGCATAACGATCCCGACCGGCAGATACGATAAATCCGCCGACTAGCTCAACCTGAATGCCTTCAATCAGGTAATGGCTGAGCACCGATCGATAAATCGGACTCACACTTTCGTGCTGCTCATCAACAGCGTATGGCAGCAGCGCCTTATGAAGCGCGGTCGCAGCCTCATCGTCTGCGTATAGATCCAGGTCCCTGGGCGGATCAGTTAGCTCCAGCCCTCGCAGCAGCAGCCCTGCACTGCCGCCGATCAGCCATTTAGCTCCAGTTGGAGCGGCTTCCCTTGCAATGACTTCAAGTGCACGGTAGAACGGCTCAGCAGCCTGCATGCGCTCACGTCTTTTCATCAGAAATATGGCCGGTTCACAGCTTTGATCGTGCCCGCATTCTTCTTGATGATCGCTTGACACCCGAGGCGATAACCTTCCTCCAGCTCACTTGGCTCAAGTCTGTCCCATTCTTGGTCCGTGACCTCCTCGAGAAACTCTGCGCCTTCTTCAACAAGGCAGCGGCATCTTGCGCATGTCCCCCTCGAACAAGAGAAAGCCCAATCGATATCATGCTTCATTGCCATATCGAGCAGCGACATCCCTTGTAAAGGATAAACTGTCGTACTTTTCGTACGTCCCTTCAATTCCAGCATCTTTCGTTACTCCTTTTCCACTCCATGTCCGAGTTCGTCTAATAGTTGTGTGTTATGAAATGGAGATCAGGCCGAGGAAACCGCCGATAACCAGAAATAGAAAGGCTGTCATAGAAAGCAGCAGCCGAAGCAGCCCTTTTGTTTTGAATCTTGCCAGCGATATTAATACAGCTGCTATCGCCATTAATCCGATACCTACGAATGAAACCCACATCTTCATCATTGGATCCATTATGATCTCAAACCACCTTGTGCACCAATTATTCGTTCTATTATACCACTTGTCGTGTTTGAACAGCTACTATTGCCGCGATTATCCGAAATTGGTACAAAAAGAAAAGGACTTCAGCGAAAGCTAAAACCGGCGTATTTGCAATGCCGGGCGCTTTTTGCTTAAGTCCTCATGATTACTTCTTGAGCATCAGCTTCATCAGCATTTCCATGCTATTGATATTCATGCCGCTCTTCTTGACGGCTCCAACGATGTCATTGATCGTTTTTTCCGATACGGGCACCTTCGCCATGGCGGAGACGGATTGGATCAGCTTGCGCAGCTCTTCTTCGCTTTGCATCGTCTCTTGAGTAACACCGCTGGCTAGCTTTTTGACCGCATTCTCGGTAACCGGCTTGCCCGTCTTTTTATTGACAGCGCTCAGAACATCTTTAGAGATATCTTTCTTCCCGCTCAAAAGTTTCCCTCCTCCAAGTTTTTACATCGTAAAAACTCGCTTCCGAGCAACCCCGAAGGCTGCTGCTAGCATCATATGAAGGAAGGACGGGATTGGTGTAGGCTAAACAACTTCCATACTATTCGCCCGCCAGGTCTTCTGTCTCGTGCGTACGACCTCTGCCCATCAGCGATTCAACGGCACTGCGCGGCGTTTTGTTCTGGAACAGCACAGCAAAGAGCTGCTCCGTAATGGGCATTTCCACGCCATACTCGTGAGCTAGTTCACGAGCGGCACTCGTTGTACGTACACCTTCGACTACCATGCCCATGCGGCTTAACACCTCGTCTAAGGACAGGCCTTCCGCCAGCATAGCGCCTGCGCGCCAGTTACGGCTGTGCTTACTCGTACAGGTCACGACCAGATCACCTACGCCTGCTAGTCCGGCGAACGTAAGGGGATTAGCGCCCATCGCGTTGCCGAGCCGGCTGATTTCAGCCAATCCGCGCGTAAGGAGCGCTGCCTTGGCATTATCGCCGAAGCCCAGTCCGTCTGTGAGTCCCGCTCCAAGCGCAATAATATTCTTGATGGCTCCCGCTACTTCGACGCCGATCACATCTTTATTGGTGTATACACGGAAGTAAGGCGTAATGAATGCATCCTGCACTTTCTCTGCCGCGTCTACACTGGCTGAGGCAACGACGACCGTTGTCGGCAATTTGCGGACAACCTCCTCGGCATGGCTCGGGCCTGACAATACAACTAGGCGATCCGCCGTGATCGGCAATTCCTCCAGAAGCACAGTGGTCATCCGTTTGTAGGTAACCGACTCAAAACCTTTCGTCGCATGGATGCAAATGGCATCCTCAGAAATAAAAGGCGCAGCCAGTTTAGCTACATCGCGCATCGCAGAGGAAGGCGCTACGAACAATACAATTTCCGCATCCCGAACGGCTGACTCCATATCGGTTGTAGCCGATATGTGATGCGGCAATACCGCATCTTTCAAGAAACGACTATTGGTATGATGCGTATTGATTTCATCGACCTGCGTTTCGTTGCGAGCCCACAAGGCAACCTCGTAATTATTGTCAGCCAGTACCGCCGCGAGTGCAGTACCCCAGCTGCCCCCTACGAGCACCGCCGCTTTTCGTTTCGTCATGTACGCGCCTCCTTACCCTTTTCTGGCTCCAAGCTTATTCTCTTTCCCCTGCAGCAGCTTCACAATGTTCGTACGATGACGAACGAAGGCAAGCACACAGACGATCAGACTAGCCCAAACATAGGAGAATGGCTTATCGCCAAAATTCCATACGAAGATTGGCATCAGCACAGCAAAAATAAGCGATCCAAGTGAAACGAAACGCGTAATGGCGATCGAAAGAATCGCCACAGCCCCTGCAATCAATGCCGGAACGATCGCAAGCGTCGCCATTACACCAACCGTCGTCGCAATACCTTTCCCGCCTTTAAAGCCAAACCATACCGGCCAGTTATGACCGGCAATCGCCGCCAAACCGCACAGAACAG
Source organism: Paenibacillus sp. N22P23 (assembly GCF_059383735.1). Lineage (NCBI taxonomy): Bacteria > Bacillati > Bacillota > Bacilli > Caryophanales > Paenibacillaceae > Paenibacillus > Paenibacillus sp. N22P23. The sequence continues at coordinate 413,141 of NZ_JBXENT010000001.1, read as the reverse complement.
GGCCCCAATCGCCGCCAGCCATATATAAGCCAAGCAGCACCGCAACGACTCCTTTGGCAATATCCAGCAGAAATACGCTGATTCCCGGGCCTTTGCCGAGCACACGGAGCGTATTGGTTGCTCCGGCGTTACCGCTGCCGAAATTGCGGATATCAATGCCTTTGACCCATTTGGCAATCAAAATACTAAATGAAAGCGAACCTAGCAAATAACTGATGAGTACCGCAAGTATGGTGAACACGATAATTTCGCCTCTTTCTTCAGATAAGGAAACTGGTGCCCCGATAAACAGAGACACCAGAATCGAGCAGCAACAATTAGTCTTAATCTTCGTCGGATTTCTTTCTGGTGAAAATGCGTACAGGCGTGCCTTCGAACTGGAAGGCTGCCCTGATTTTGTTCTCAAGGTAACGCTCATACGAGAAGTGCATCATGTCCGGATCGTTCGCAAACAGTACGATCGTCGGCGGTTTTACCGCAACCTGCGTCACGTAATTAATGCGAAGACGTCTGCCCTTGTCGGTTGGCGGCGGATTGATCGCGATTGCATCTGACACCACATCGTTAAGCAAATGAGTTTGAATGCGAAGCGCATGCTGCTCCGATACGTGACAGACAACCGGCAGCAGCTTATGGAGCCGTTGCTTGGTAAGTGCGGATAAGAAGATGACCGGCGCATACGTCATAAACAGGAAGTGATCGCGGATATCTTTCTCGAAACGCTGCATCGTCTTATCATCTTTCTCGACAGCATCCCACTTATTCACGACAAAGATCGAAGCTTTACCCGCTTCATGCGCGTAACCTGCGATATGTTTATCCTGTTCAATGATCCCTTCTTCACCATTGATCAGCACAAGTACAACATCTGCGCGTTCAATCGCTTTAAGCGCACGCATAACGCTGTATTTCTCCGTCGACTCGTACACTTTGCCGCGTTTGCGCATACCCGCAGTGTCGATCAGCACGTACTTCTGCCCATCACGCTCAAACGGCGTATCGATTGCGTCACGAGTCGTGCCTGCAACATCGCTTACAATGACGCGTTCTTCGCCAAGCAGTGCATTAACAAGCGAAGACTTGCCCACATTCGGCCGTCCAATTAATGCAACCCGAATAACGTCATCATCATAATGCTCTTCTACAATTTCAGGAAGCTTCTCGACCGCTGCATCCAGCAGATCGCCGATTCCCATTCCGTGCGAGCCCGAGATCCCAATCGGATCTCCGAAGCCAAGGTTATAAAATTCATAAATATCATCGCGCCGATTTAAGTTATCGACTTTATTAACCGCAACCACAATCGGTTTGCGTGAACGAAGCAGCATTTGTGCAACCTCGTCGTCGGCATGGGTCAGCCCGGTTTTGGCATCTACCATGAAAATGATGACGTCAGCTTCTTCAATTGCCAGTTCCGCTTGCATGCGGACAGACTTCATGATTTCATCTTCACCGTCAATTTCGATACCGCCAGTATCTACGATACTGAAAGCACGACCATTCCATTCTCCCGAACCGTACAAACGGTCTCGGGTTACACCAGGCTTGTCTTCTACAATGGCTAACCGATCGCCAATTACGCGGTTAAATATCGTAGACTTCCCCACATTAGGCCGACCTACTATGGCAATAATGGGTTTAGACACATCTTTCACTCCTCAATAATGAACCGGCTTTGCGCCGACTAAAATGGTAACACTCAAACGTGCAGGACAAGTAATAGAGGGGCATACTCAAATACTCACGCCTACCATCATAGCAAAAAACAACGGGATTGGCTAACATTTCATTCTCGGTGATGATCTACCAATATGAAACAACCGTTCTTCAAATCGTGCACACTCGCATCCAATATCTTTTCGAGTAGAAAAGCGGTCGATTCTCGTTTCGCGATGTCAGGTTCCACGAAGATCGGGGCACCTCCTCCTACCTGCTCATGCTGCATCGTCACGATTGCCACAATTTTAGCCATGCTGTTCTCCCTTCTTCTTGTTCACACTCGCTTCTGTCGGCATACGCACCGCTGATTCCAGAATCGGTACCTTCTCCACGATAATCTTCGCCTTCGTCGCATCTTTCTCCTGAGGAATCAGAAATATCGCCAGCCTCCCGTCTTTCATATCGAGCTTCGCCATAGGTACGAGCGCCGGTTCGCCGTCGTCACGGTACACGCCAAGAATGGTGGATAAATCAAACAAGATCGCCTGTCTTTGTCCTAAATTACTCAACGTCGCTTTCCCATTAGGGTTGTAAGGTGTCAAAATAATGCCCAGTCCGCGTTCGGCAATCAGCTGCTGGTTGGACGTCAGTCCCACGTTCATAATATAGATGTCACCGACGAATAAATCGGGACCATCTACTTTGACCTCAGCAATTTCGGCTTTGGCAATATGGGATACGGCTTTGCCGGATTTCAGAGCATAGACAAACAGCAGCGACAGAAGCCCCATACCTAAGCCAAACGGCAGTCCCAGTGCCAATGAAGCAAGACTGGTCAATAAGGCTGAAAAAATAACGAGGTAATTGCGGCCCTCAAAGACCATCGCTATACCTTCTATATATGTCGTACCGCGAGGGACAAGCTCCATACTGTCGATTTTGTCCAACGTCTCCCGTTCCATCTTGCGAACATCACGAAATTGCTGCGCAGCCAGCGTCAGAAATGTTATCGCTGTGAAATCCTTCTTGTATAGCGCTGGAACCGCAACTGCGCCTAATGCAGCCGCAATGACGCCAAGCGAGATGTGAATGATTCTGCCGTGTGGATAGGTCGGGTACTGCCGATAGTCCGTCCGCAGCATTAATAATCTTGCGGTTACTCCAAACACGACGCCAAGCATAATCCCATACAGCACATGATGTGGTTCTCCTGCTTTCAGCTGTGTCCATAGTTGCTCCCACATAAACTATACATTCCCCCCTCTCTCGCCTGATCGACCTTCAACAAAACGGACGGCCTTCTGTTTCAACCAACTCTTCACATTGCCGGTTACTCGAGCAGCAGTAAGTGCAATGACTAAGCCGTCCCACCACGCGGGGGAGCCGATCAACAGCAGCTTCGTCATGACGAGCGGGCTAATCAGCAGATCGAGCTGGGAGATAACAGCGGCAACTACAGCAATAACAAATTGACTGCGGAACCGATCTGCCAGCAGGCCGGCAAAAAAACCTGCAAGCAGCGGACCATCCCATGCCGGATTCAGGGCAACAAACACAGGATCCATACCATAAATGTAGCGCACCCACATCCACATAAATCCGGTAAGCAGCGCAGAGAAGAAGACGAACAGCATACTTCCAAAATGACGGATCTTAAACAAAAGAAGAAACGCCACAGCTATAGCGAGGGCACCACTGCCGGTGATTACAACGCTATCCCCTATAGTGAGTTCAGCGACATGAAGCAATAAGGCTCCCAAAATAAATAAACCAAGTACCCGGGCTGGCATCCCTTCCGCTACTTGCTCTTTCCAGCCTGTCGCGTAGAGAATGAATGCCATCGACAACAGCCAGAACGCAATAAACCCATCATTCACAACCTTCACCTCTTATGGCCTATATTATGCGCTTAGGAGTGTGAACCTAATCCAGGCAGACCTATTTTTAGGCAACGAAAAAAGCCTGTTACCCTGCACAAATGTGCAAAGTAACAGGCTCTTCTACCATCGTAATTACGATTATTTCAATTTGCTCAGCTTGTCGCCGAAACGTTCAGCCAGCGTGAAGCTCATGCTTTCGTTGCTTAGGCTGACATTTGGATTGTTAAGCTCGACTTTAGGTGCGCGAGGTGCACGCTCACCACGGTCGCTGCGCTCTCTCTTTTGATCAGGCGCTTGCTCTGGAGCTTCTTCGGTTTCTTTGATGCTGAGGGAAACGCGTTTCTCAGCTGGGTTGAAGTCAAGAATTTTCGCTTTCACTTCTTGGCCTTCTTTCACAACTTCATTCGGAGTTGCTACGTGACGGTGTGCAAGCTGCGAAATGTGTACAAGACCTTCAACGCCCGGTGCGATTTCAACGAATACACCGAAACTCACGATACGACGAACCGTACCTGTCACGATGTCACCAACATTGAATTGACCGTTTGTCGATTCCCATGGACCTGGTTGAGCAGCTTTGATGCTCAGGCTGATCTTGCCCGCAGCAGGATCCACTTTAAGTACTTTAACACGAACGGATTGGCCTTCTGTAACGACATCCTTCGGATGAGCTACATGCTGCCAGGAAAGCTCGGATACGTGCACCAAGCCATCGATGCCGCCGATATCAACGAATGCACCAAATGGAGTCAAACGTTGAACAGTACCTTCAAGCTCTTGACCAACTTGCAAGCCGCCGATAACCGCTTGTTTGTTTTGCTCGAACTCAGCGTCCAGTACTTCTTTCGCAGACAGGATCACTTTGTTGTTCTCGCGATCGATTTCTTTCACTTTCACTTTAAGCGTACGACCTTTATAATCGCTGAAATCTTCAACGAAATGACGCTCTACCATGGAAGCAGGAATGAAGCCGCGAACGCCAACATCAGCGACTAGGCCGCCTTTAACGACGTCTGCAACGGTAACTTCAAATACTTCGCCGGAATCAAAGCGAGCTTGAAGACCATCCCATGCTTTCTCGCCGTCAACCACTTTCTTGGAGAGCACAAGTTTTTCTTTCTCATCGTCAATGCTGACGACTTTCAGTTGTACTTCTTGGCCGACTTGAACTGCGTTTTGCGCACTTTCAAGTTGAACCGATGAAAGCTCACGAAGGGGAATAACGCCGTCATATTTATATCCAAGGCTTACGAACACTTGGTTATCTTCAATTTTGACGATCGTACCATTCACAGTGTCCCCTTTTTTCAAGGACACGAAATTGTCCATCGCATCTTGACTTACTTCCGCAGCAGCGGTTTCTTGCACTTTTGTTTCTTCTGACATTTAAAATTACCTCCTCAGATCATACCCCAACTTTATTTAAACGTGCAGCCTCAGAATGAAACACTCTCGCAGGCCCACCGTCTAAAACATGTGAAAAAACAAAAATAATTACCCTTGCTTCGCCATCAAACGAATATTCGCCATAATGGTTTCTGTTACTTGTTCGAGCACATCGGAAGATGAATCCTGAATAAAGGCCGTCATATCAATGGGCTTGCCATACTTAATGCGCATCTTACGGAATATTTGGTACTTGCCGATAATAGCGACCGGAATGACTACGGCTCCGCTTCGAAGCGCAATCATGGCAGCACCTTTCTTACCTGCGCTGTTATCGCCTGCATTTCGAGTGCCCTCAGGAAAAATCCCCATCACATTGCCTTCTTTAAGCAAGTTGATGGCATTGCGAATAGCATCCTTGCTGACTCCTCCCCGTTTCACCGGGAATGCGCCAAGCGTCCGAATAAACGGCCCAAGTAGAGGTACCTCAAACAATTCCGCCTTTGCCATGTAATGAACTTTGCGGTTTACTTTCGTGCCTACCGTTGTAGGATCAAGCAAGCTGATATGATTACAGCAAAGCACGACAGGACCTGTGGCCGGAATGTTCTCTAATCCGGTTGCTTCGAACCGGAATAGTACGGCATAGATGATTCGCAGTAAGCTTCGGCAAATGTTATATACCATAGTTTACTTCGCCTCCGCCGTTTTGGTTCGGCATAAGTCTAGAATATGTGCGACGACTTGGTCAATCGTCAGTTCTGTGCTGTCAAGAACTTCTGCATCCTTCGCACGAATAAGCGGAGAAAACTCTCTGCTCTCGTCGCTTCGGTCGCGATCAGCAATTTCTTGCTCCAATTGCTCAAGCGGCACAAGCTCACTCTCAGATAGCTCCTGGTATCGGCGCAGCGCGCGAACTTGAACGCTTGCGACTAGAAATACCTTTACTTCGGCCCCAGGCAGTACATGCGTACCGATATCGCGGCCATCCATAACGACACCTTTCGCTGCTGCCAGTTTCCGCTGCATCTCAACAAGACGCAACCGAACGGCTTCATGCGAAGCGATCTCGGAAACCTTAAGCGTTACTTCTCTTGAACGTATGTCGGTTGTGATGTTCTCACCGCCGAGCCGCACAATCTGACCTTCGGCTCCCGGTTCCAGTGTAATATCCACTGTTTTCACGAGCTCCGCCAGCCTGTCCGCATCACTCGGCAAAACACCTGCACGATTCGCAGCGAGTGCGACCGCTCGATACATCGCCCCTGTATCAATGTATATGTACCCTAACTGTTCAGCGACTCTTCGAGCGACAGTGCTTTTGCCAGCTCCTGCAGGACCGTCGATTGCTACGTTAATGCGGCCGCCGTTGTTTCCCCCATCCATGTCCAAGCGGTGTAAACCCTCCTTGAAAGTCGTAAGCGGCTGCTATGTTGCTCTTATCGCCATTAAAAAAGCAGGCTCTGCCTGCGATAGTGAGAATTATACCACAGCAGCCCATGAAGTGCAAAGAACGAAAGACCTACTAGAAGGGGGTTCCTTCAAGGCGATCTACGCCTGTTACCCATAGCCGAACTGCCGGAATTTGCAGCGCTAATTGGCTTATTAAGACTGCAGCAAGCAGCAGCAGAAAGATAATGATCAGCACACGTGTGACCTCGTCCGAGATGGACAAATAGTTGCGCTGTGATTTCTTTGCCATGGTTGTCCCCCTGTTCCGGCATTACTCGGATAAGGGTAGTTTTTCCACGTTGTCATTCCTTATGCACCCAGCTATGCAACAAGATTAAATGCTGCTTTTCTACCTTTTGCGGAAATCCAGCTGGCGTTCAAAACAATACCGAATTATACGCTGGCGTTCGCTGTCGAGAATGCTCGAAAACTTCGCCATGACTTGATTGCGCCCTGACTCAAGCGGCTTTACGCGAACTACCTCTGCTTTGAAATGAGAATGATCGACCGAGCCGTTCCGATAGGCCAGCAGAAGCCAGCATTCCAAATTAGTGCCCTGCTTCATCGGCCATTTGCCATCGACGAGGAACGAGATCCCGCCACCGCCGACATCATCTGTCATCCCGATAAATCTAATATTAGTACCCAATTGAATAGCTATTTCCAGCTCCGCGGCAACACGCAGAAAATTACGTCGCTGTACTTTCGTAATCGCTTCAGGCTCAGGCTTGCGAATACGGATTAATTTCACGCCGTCTTCTTTAAAACCCAGTACATGGGTATTGAAATAGTTCTTCACACCGTCTTCGGATACGAAATACGCAGAGAGCTCGTCCCCTAGAAACAGCCTTTTATATTTCCCCGTGCCTTCAACAAGCGGTATATCAATAAGCAACTCGTCGTTATTACTGTCCGCAATTCTGGATTTATACTCGATCGCGGCCTCTTCTTCATCGGACGAAGCTACATGCAAATATAGAAAATGATTAACTTTTGGCAGCATACTAGCTTCCCCTCCCCTAATGGTTCGATTATACCACAGCATGTCGAAATTTGGGGAGAGGTGGGATAACAGGAAAAGACGTGCATAACATGCACGCCTTCCCTTGTTTATTCAGGTAATTGCTCGATGGATTCCTCTAAACCGCTGTCCGCGTTTATATATATTTTATAAACGCCGCCATTGATTTTGCCTACGAATTCATAACATAGCACTTCATCGCCCATGTCATTATCGATGAGCGCCATCTGTTCCCTCTGCACCTTGAAGTCCGGGTTAAGCGCTGCTCTCGCATCCGCACTCATCAGCTTTGGCTTCGGTAAATTGCGTTTGTGATGCTCATACACAAAGTCAGAAGCCTGTAGTGCAACCGCATCTCCATTATCAAGTGCAATCTTGACCGTCAGCTTATCCGGGTAAATCAACACCCCGTTCTGATTGGCTACGAAAGTAAATACAGCCATCGAGTCGTCTTGGTCATACGTGATTGCCTTCATCTTCGGATAGTCATGGCGGGACAAGAATTCATCTGCCTTCTTCCTTGCATCGCCCACACTGATAATCGGCTTGCCGATATCGCGCGGATTCTCAAACCAGATCAATTGAGCGCCTTTCTGCGAGTAATCCAGCTCGATCGGATTATCTCCTTTATTCCCTTTATAGGTGGCTGAGTAAGACATGTACTCGGTCCCTTTTCCATTCTCGACCACCTTGATATCATTGGGGTTGTCCAGCTTAAGGAACTTCGCCGCCAGCTTCTTAACGTCTTCCGGCGTCGCCATTTTGCCTCCGAGCATCTTAATCGAACGCTTCTGATACATACTTGCTACCGAAGGACCCCAGTTGATCTCCGGGTATTCGCCGACTTTCTTGTCGACGGTTTTGAAGCCGTCAATAATGGTATTATCGAGCGTCGACTTCTCTGAAGCGATCGCAATCTCAACGTCCATCCAGCGCAAATTGTTCGCGATGACTTTATCCTGAACGCCAAAGAGTGACTTGGAGATATACTCCGAATCGGAATATAACGTTTTTAACGTCTTATATTCATCCGGGCTCAGCGGCTGCTTCGTTAAGTCACGAACGGAGGTTTTGTACGAGAAATTCGCGATTTTCGACAAAAATTCTTCTGTCTTGTTGAATGGGAGCAGCGTTAACGGCAGTTGATTAATTTCGTTCTGCGCTTCGCTGGTCAGCCGCCATACGTTAACGAGACCCTTTCGGTGAAAGCCTTGGGACGTGCTGTTCACGGCAAGCGTGTTTCCGAGCTCACGATGGAGCTGCTCTACATGGTAGGTCAGATCGTGAAAGGCACGTTGGTACTGATTCTCTGCTTTAATCAGTATTGAGTTTTTCTCTTGATGCTCTTGATAGCCCCAATAGATAGAGCCGATAAAAAACAGCGTCATCACAGGAAACAGCACTGCGCTTAAACGACGGTACATATAGCAAAAGCTCCTTTCGTATGCAAAACCTGGTGTTAGTTTGGTTTGCAGAAAGGAGCTTTATGCATGATATTGGTATGATTTTGCTTACATGGCTGTTCCTACAATGCCAGCTCTTCGACGTCGAAGTCGTTGATATTGTTGCATAGGCACTGCTTGAACCCGGTATCGATCTTATCTTTCTCCTTGCGTCCGCGCAGGACGAATTTCTCGCCGCACAAATTGCAGCGAATGGTTACCTTCACACGAGCCGTAATCATCGTATCCTCCTGAGTAAGATGCAGCTTTTTTCCTATTATAGACGGAAATGCTAAAGCTTAATCTCTTCCTCATGGCCAAGCATACGAAACGGCGATCTGGCATTTGCATGATTCATCTTCCGCACGCCTTTAATCCACAAATAACCCATGAGCGGTACGATAAACCATACCCAGTAGGTACTGCCGGAGCCCATAATATAATCATAAACACCGTGCTCCACGAGCGGTACTGATGCGGCAAGCAAGAGGAAATTTCGCTTCTTGTTCGATTCAGCCGCGAATTTCGCTTTACCCAAATAATAGCCCATCGTTACGCCAAACAATGCATGACCGGATACCGGCAGCAAGGCACGAATAAGCAAGGAACCAACCGACGCAGGCTGGAAAACAGCATAAAGTACATTCTCCACCGTTGCAAAACCAAGTGAAATCGCTACTGCGTAGACGATCCCATCGTAAGGCTCGTCAAATTCCGTATGGTTGAAAATGATATGATACAAGACAAACCATTTCAACAGTTCTTCAACGCCTGCGGATACCGTAAACGAGAACAGAATCGGACCGTCTCCGAGCCATAGCAGTAAGCCCCGTTGAATCACCATGATCGGCAGCACGATTAATACACCGAGCAAGAATACACGGATGACCATATGAATAGGCTCCGCATCATATCGGTCCTTTAAATAAAAGTAAGTCAGCAGCGATATGCCTGGAGCAACCGCCGCTGTCAGTATTGAAAAGAGCAGCATCGTTGAAGTCACCTTCCGAGAGACGAGCTTTCCCTGCGCCATGCAGACAAAGCTCGCTTGATCGGCAATCGGCTACACCCACCCCCTAAGGCGGACGGCCTCTGCCATTTTGCGGACGCCCACCATATAAGCAGCGAGCCTCATATCCACTTTCTTAAGCTTATGCAGTTCATATACACTATTAAAGCCGCGGATCATCATATCTCGCAGCTTAGAATCGACTTCGGCTTCAGACCAGTAATAGCCCTGATTATTCTGCACCCATTCGAAGTAAGAAACAATAACGCCGCCTGCACTGGCAAGGACATCAGGAACGAGCAGAATGCCTCGATCTGTAATCATCTGCGTCGCTTCCAGCGTCGTTGGACCATTAGCGGCCTCTACAATGATTTTAGCACGAATTTGGTTCGCATTGTTTGCCGTTATTTGGTTCTCGATTGCGGCGGGCACCAGAACATCACAATCGATTGCCAGCAGTTCCTCATTGCTGATCGTATCTTTGAACAAATTCGTTACGGTACCGAATGAATCACGGCGGTCCATCAAATCTTCAATGTCGAGCCCTTGTTCATTATACAACGCAGCGTTGACATCGGAAATACCCACAACCTTTGCACCTGCTTCAAACATGAATTTGGCCAGATAACTGCCTGCATTTCCGAAGCCTTGAATGACAACACGGGCTCCCTTAAGTGCAATTCCTTTCTTCGCCATAGCTTCGTCAATCATGATGGCAACGCCTCTGGCAGTAGCACTTTCGCGGCCAAGTGATCCTCCAAGTACAAGCGGTTTTCCGGTTATAAAACCAGGCGAGTCAAATTCGCGAATGCGGCTGTATTCATCCATCATCCAAGCCATAATTTGCGAATTGGTCATCACATCCGGCGCCGGAATATCTTTCGTCGGTCCGACAATTTGACTGATCGCCCGAACGTACCCGCGGCTAAGACGTTCCAGCTCACGGAATGACATCTTTCTCGGATCACAAATAATACCGCCCTTGCCACCGCCATAAGGCAAATCGGCGATGCCGCACTTAATACTCATCCAAATGGATAACGCCTTCACTTCAATTTCGTTTACATCCGGATGAAACCGGACTCCGCCTTTCGTCGGCCCTACAGCATCGTTATGCTGGGCCCTGTAGCCCACGAATACCCGCGTCTTGCCGTCATCCATCCGAACCGGTATGCGAACGGTCAGAAGCCTCATCGGCTCTTTCAATAAAGCAATCATATCATCACCGTAACCAAGTTTCCTTAGCGCCTCTTCAATCACGGTTTGCGTCGATGTCAGTACGTTGCTACTCTCCATTCCATTCAAAGGAATGTTCACCACCTTTTCCTTTGTAATATGAGCGGTTACCGAATCGGCTATGCGGTAAACTTCCATTCGCGCACATAGTCTGAAACAAACAAAAAGCACCAGACCTACGGAAAGTGCCGTAAGCTGATGCTTTCTAAGATTGTACGTGTTAGAAATGATTGCAAATTTCCATGACGGCTTTGGCAGGGACAATTACTTTGCCGTACTCTTCGAGAATCGCGGTTGTAATTGATGTCGCCTCACCGTACTCTGCCAACAGCGCAATAATCGCGTGATAGCGTGGAAGCTCAATGCCGACTGGCTCAAAGGCCAGCATATATTTGCCGTTGTAGGCATAAAGACGTCCATCCTCAATCAGTTCAGCGCTCTTAAGCTGCTTACAAACTGAAATGACATCCTCGATGTCTCGGAACGCATATAGCACAATGTCACTTTGCTCGAGCGTTACTTCCATCTCGTAAACGTCTTCATCGTTGTCTTCTTCTTGAATATGATCCTCGGACTTACCGTTCACTTTACCTCGTGTAACGATGACGACCATACCTTGGGCAGGAAGTGCAAACACTTCGACGGCGAGCGGTCCGCTGGCGTCAAAGCCGAGCTCGCTGTAAGCTTGGTCCATCATTTCACTGAACAGCTCGTGCACCTTTGGAATTTCGCGCCACATGTCTTCCTTCTGGATCCCCCGTTCCAGCAAGTCGTCGAACGTCAGGAATATTCGTATCTTGTCTTGATTGAGCCGTTCGATTTTCATGATAGGATCCTCCTTCTCGAGTAGTATCTGCTTCGTATTCTCGGAGCAAAAACCGTCTTCGAAAGCACATTGAACGCGGATAGTATCTGTTATACATAGCGTATGAAGCAGCAGTTATTTGGGTGAATAAAATGTGTTTATGTTGCTATGTTAGCATGTCTGTGGGTGGAATGCACTACAGACGCAAAAAAAAAGAATCGTTCCGCCGCCAATTGTTTATACGCAATTGAACGGCAAAACGATTCTTTTTGTACGTGTAGAAATTATAACAATTTACCTATAAATTTCTACAAGCTTAATGTCCTTATTAGTGAGGTTTCGCTTCAGCTTTAATTTGATCGACTTGCTCCTTTACACTAGGGTCACTGTTAAGCAGAAGCTCAATTTGTCCCCAAGCGTTGCCGGACTCTTTTGCGGAAGCGTTTGAATGCTTTGGGGCTGCATGCTGCACCATGTCTCCGCTAAATTTGCGACTGATGACAGCTCCCATCGCTCTCTTCGACATCCCGGTAACAGCTGTGCCTGCTGCGCTGCTCGCCCAGGCAAACATGCCGGGCCTCTTCTTCGCTATATAAGCCGCCGCTGCCATACCGGCAAGACTTCCAATCAGAAAACCGGACAATTTCATTGTGGCAATCCTCCTATGCACTGAATGCTGCTTACGACTCGCGTTTAGTTTGCCTCTGCGAGCGAAGGTCATCCCTGCACAAATTAAGGAAGTAGTAAAGTTCGGTTCATTTTCGAAATATGATACAATAAGTGCATTGTTTTTTGAAGCAACCAACTCGAAGGCCACAGGAGGACGACAGCATGCCGATTCGTAAACCTCACCTTATCTCCATCGTCATTATTATGGCCCTACTCATTACATCCGGATGCAGCAGCAACAACGGAAACCAATCTAACCACGCAGATACGGATGCAACAGGCAATGCTGCAAGCAGCGGGCCGGCAGTAACGGAACCCGCCCCAGACCCGGCAAACAACTCCACATCTCCATCAACCAACAATGGAGATACGGCCAGTGGACAAACCGATCCGGGACAGGGCAATCAGCCTGCGGATGACAATGATGCGAATACAACAGCTCCTTCGGAGAACACGACCGCACCAGAGCCTGATCCCAATGCCACGTCTGATCCACAGCCGGTCAAGAAGCTTTATAAAATGAATAAAGTATACAGCTTCGTTCCGATCGACAAAGCGACTACGAGCAATAAGATGGTTCTGCTGACCTTCGATGACGGCCCGAAAGAAGACAAAATGGTCAGCTCTCTGCTCGAAACGCTCGACAAACATAAAGCGAAAGCAATCTTCTTCGTGAACGGATACCGGGTGAAGAAACACCCCGAATTGCTCAAAAAAATAGCCGATCGCGGGCAAACGATCGGTAATCATTCTTGGGATCATATTGACTTAAAAAAAGAATCACAAGCTTCGGTAAAGAAGCAGATCGAGGATGTTCAGCAAATCGTGAAGGAAGTAGTCGGCACAGAGCCGCAGTTCTTCCGCCCTCCCTTTGGTAACGGCAATGACTACGTAAAAGGCCTTGTCCGAGATCATGGCATGCTCTACATGACTTGGTCCAATGGTTCGCTCGACTGGGATAGCAGCACAAAGGATAAGCCGGACAAAGTTATTGCCAATGTACTTGAGCAACTTCATCCCGGCGTGAACATCCTCATGCATGAGCTGCCCTGGACGACGGAAGCACTCGATACCTTACTTACGAAGCTCGAGAGCAAAGGTTATGGCTTCATTGATCCCGCTACAATTGACTTGGGGCTGGAGGAACAGCCGCAGACCGCAAAGTAATGCGATGATATTGTGCCGGTGCCATCAACCGAATGGGCAATCTGGATGTACCATATCCACAACTGACAAACAACCGGGGTCCGCTGGCTCCGGTTGTTTGTTGTGCGGAGAAGTCGAACCAGCCGCGCCAATAATCAGAGTCCTCTCGTCCGCGCAATACAGGACCAATGTACGGTAATGCAATTTGACCGCCGTGCGTATGGCCGGACAGAATCAAGTCCACTTCTTGCTTCTCTTCTACGCTCATTCGGTCGACAAGGATGGGATCATGTGCCAGTACGATCGTAAACAAGTGAGCACTGCCGGCGGCCGCTTCCGGCTCGCTTAAGGCCATATCCAGACGGTCACGCTCCAGGCGGGGATCATCCACGCCTGCCAGCCGAATGCGGCTGCCGTCTCTTTGTTCCAGTACAACAGCTTCATTGATGAGCAAGCGTACCCGCTCTTCTGTCAGCATGACCTCAAGCGGCCTCATATCTTCGTCGTAATCGTGGTTGCCGTACACCATATAGATAGGCGCAATTCGTGCAAGCTGCTTAATATTGCGTCGAGTCCTGGCAAGCGGTACTCTCCGCTCCCTCAGATCACCGCCAATTAACACCAAATCAGCTCCACCATCGGCCACAATCCCATCGATCATTTCATCCGAGATACGTCTTCTATGAATATCAGTTATAAGCAGCAAGGTCGTACCGTCGAAAGACAATGGCAGTCGATCCAACGTAACGGTTTGCTGGTCCAATTTATATTTATAAGATGTCCTCACTAATACAGCAGCAAACAGCACCATGGCCGCTGCCGCTGCCGAAATCCAAATCGTCATGGAAACGAAGCACCACCCTCTCAATGGATTTAGTCGCCAAAACGGTTACTCAAACTGCTTTCCCCAAAGAAGGAGTCCTACCAATAAGAGTACGAAAAGTAAAATTAGGATTTTGTAAAACCAGCCTGCCCTCTGCTGCTTATTAGAAGGATGTAATTTCCTTCTGGACGGCAATGGAACCTCGCTGCCTGCAGCTGCTTCGGAAGCAGCAAGTTCCGCCTGTTTCTCCGCAGCGACCCTCGAAGTCGATTTCCTGCTGCCAAATTTCTGAACTCTGCTCATTCTTCCCTCCGGAAACGGATTACGAAGCCCATAATCATGTCAATCAGAAAGTGTGCCAATATCGGCGCCCATAAAGTGCCAGTTTGGATATAGATCCAGCCTAACGCATAGCTGATGGCAAATACAAGCCCTGTCGGAATCCAATGTTTCAAATAACGCACATGAATGGTTGCAAAAATAATACTTGTCCAATAGGGGCCGAACTGGTGTTGAATCGCGCCTCGGAACAACGTTTCCTCACAAATTGAAACTATGAAGGACAACACAACAACATGCCAAATCGCACGATCTTTGAAAATGCGATTATTTACACCGCCGTCATCGTTCGCTTCTTCAGGTACAAATCTGGCCGAAAGGAAATCAATTGCAATGACCGCAGCAGCCAAACCAGCTCCGAAATATAGAAATTGAAGCCCTTCCGGGAAAACAAATAATAAAAATGGATTTCGATGCTGAAAAAATAACCATATGAAACCGATAACTAAAGTAATCGCCTGTGTGGCATACAAATTGATCAAGAGCATCCGATCATCAATCTGATCTATGCTCACCGGTTTTATCTTCAACTTGCGTATGTCAAATTTTTTCATATCCAACTCCCTGCTATGCTATGAAAGGTTCATATTTCCTTTTCAAAGGTTTTCCCCTATACTAGTAGGACGATCCAATCAAGTCCCAGAATTCGACAAACACTTAAAGATTAAACCTTGTATTTACTAGCATTTTGGCGAAATATCGGATGAAGGAGATTAACATGGAGAAACGACTGACTCGTACTGAAATGCTCTTTAGCTTAGGCTTCCTATTCATGCTCGTTTTCGCCGTGGCAGCCTTTTTCTACGGCGTGAAGATAGGCTCTGACAAAACCGAAGCGAAACTAATTGAGAACGCCAAACATCTTAGCAGTAACAAGAATGCAAGTGTCGGTGCCTATCAACAACAGGATCTCGTATCATTCTATCATACTGTATTTCTGCCTTATCGTGAATTTCAATCGAACTGGTTCGAGACCATTCATAAGCTTTCCTCTCAGCAGTTGACGGATATCAGTTCCGCTATGAAAGAATTATCGAACGTAGCCGAGCAGAAGTATGAAGAGGCTGAACATGCATCTGTGCCGAAGAGCTCGCCGCTTCTCGAATCTGCTCAGCTCCAGTTGCTCAAGGGCTTGCGTATGTTCAGTGAAGCCGCGCAGCGCGGTGCCGGATCAGCCAAGGATATGACCAATGCAGATCTAGTGAAAGCCTTAATGAAGGACGCCTATTACACACAAGGTGTGAAATTCGTTATGGCTGGTCAGCAAAGTTACTATAATGCAATGTTGAAATGGAGTGCTTCGGTTAACCCGAACATTCCGGACCATTACGATGTGGCTTCGGTTCTAAGCATCCAACAATGGAAGCCGCTGCCGCTGACCATCAAGAATAAGCTGATGGCGGATATGTTGAATTCCCGCAAAACGCTGGCTTCGTTCTACCCGCAGGATCTGACCTCAAGGGTCGATCAGTTTATCGTTTCCGGACAAGCCAGCAGCATGAAGATGAAGACGGTTGATTCCATCGTCGATTTGCTGATCAGCACGGAGGCTGTGAGATCAGGCGATTTCAGCGACAGCAAAGCCGAGCTGTACGCCAAAGAACTGCTTCCACAGCTGCCTTTCTTCTTCCCGGAGCAAGAATAAGACCTTAATCGTATTCAAAGCCATCCAACGAGGATACGGCAGCCATTCCGCCAATAACATTGGTGAGGTTGCCGTATCCTCTTTCACTTAAATAGCGGCAGACGGCAGCACTTCTTACGCCATGTGCGCAAATAACATATACCGTTCGATCCTTTTGTAAGGCTTCCGAGTTTTCCTGGAAAGTCGATAGTGGCATTAGCGTACTGTTATCTAGATGATAATAGTTCCATTCATCCAATTCTCTGACATCAATGATTTGATCAGACGAGAGCTTTCCCTCGCGCACAAGCGCCTTAAACGGCTCTGGTTCGATATTGCTCCATTGTTCCACAAGAATGCCCCCTTTTTACGGTCGATCATAACGAAAATTTCACATTTGGGCAAGTTTTAATCATTGCAATTTGAGTTGCATTTGCATTAAAATAGTAAACATTAATGTAGCCTGGTTCTGTTGGTCCATCCGGTACAACAATAGCTTTGACGTGTGATCGTGTGACAGACCCTCGCCTAAGCTGCTGCGCTATGCGGCATCTTAACGAGGGTCTTTCACTTCTACTATACATCCATCATACAAACGCTCAGGAGGCAACCCACCATGTTTAAAGTATTGGTCTCAGATCCAATCAGCGATCTAGGCATTCAGAAACTTATGGATGCAGAGGATGTCGTTGTCGACAAGAAGCCTGGATTAAGCGAGGACGAGCTCGTAGCCATTATCGGCGAATACGATGCCCTTCTCGTACGCAGTCAGACGCGCGTTACACCGCGCATTATGGATGCAGGTAAATCGCTTAAGGTTATCGGTCGCGCCGGCGTCGGAGTGGACAACATCGACTTGGAAGCAGCTACACAACGCGGAATTATCGTTATTAATGCACCAGACGGCAACACCATCACAACTTGCGAGCATACTTTTGCAATGATGATGTCGGTTGCTCGTTTCATTCCACAAGCCTACTTGAAGACTGTAGGCGGCGAGTGGGATCGCAAGTCGTTCCTAGGTGTCGAATTACGCGGCAAAGTGCTTGGCGTACTCGGTATGGGCCGTATCGGCAGCGAAGTTGCCAAACGCGCGAAAGCGTTTGACATGGAAATTTGGGGATACGATCCATTCCTCACAGAAGAACGTGCTGAGAAGCTTGGCATTCGTCTCTCCAGCGTAGATGACATCATACGTAACGCGGACTTTATGACGGTTCATACGCCGCTTACTCCTGAAACGCGTCACATGATATCTCGTGCGCAATTCGAAGTGATGAAGAAGGGCATGCGCATCGTGAACTGCGCACGCGGCGGCATCATCGACGAGAACGCGCTCGTTGAAGCGATCGATCAAGGAATCGTAGCCGGTGCAGCATTCGACGTATTTGAAGTTGAACCTCCTGCTGCCGATCATCCTTTCCTGAAGCATCCGAAAATCATCGTTACACCGCATCTTGGAGCGTCGACAGTTGAAGCTCAAGAGAACGTGGCGATTGATGTATCGGAGCAAGTGTTGAACATCCTTCGGGATAAGCCGTTTATGAATGCGGTCAACATGCCTCCGATCCCGGCAAACGTGCTGAACAAGCTTCAACCGTACTTCGGCCTTGGCGAGAAGCTGGGCAACTTTATCGCTCAATTGACTGAAGGTGCCGTAGAAGAAATTACGGTTAGCTATGCAGGCGAGCTTGCTGAAGTCGATACACAGCCGCTGACGCGTTATGTTGTACGCGGCGTGCTTTCCCACCACCTGGGTTCGGATCAAGTCAATGTCGTTAATTCCATGCATCTTGCTAAAGAACGCCATGTGAATATCGTCGTACAGAAGTCGCATGAAGCGCGTGACTTCACGAATTCCATTACGGTTACCCTTCGCTCCAAATCAGCAACTCGCCTTGTAACAGGTACGATGTTGACTGGTTATGGACCACGAATTGTACAAATCGATCGTTTCCCTGTAGATGTTGCGCCTGAAGGCAACATCATCTTGATCTCACATAACGACAAACCGGGTATTATCGGTAATGTCGGCATGCTGCTTGGAAACAACAACGTTAACATCGCAACGATGCAAGTTGGTCGCGAGCTTGTTGGCGGTTCTGCAATCATGGTGTTGACTGTAGACAAAGGCGTGTCCAAGGACGTTATCGCCGAGCTGGTCAAACTGCCTGATCTGAATAAAGCAAAAGAAATTAATCTCTATTAATACAAGAAGCTCCGACCCTTTTCGAGGGTCGGAGCTTTTTTATGCAAGCAGCCATCATGAAAATGTTTCACGACAAACAAGATTTCTCTACTTCCTTCAACAAGAACCGACTTTCCCGATCAACTAATCCCGACTAGTTGCATTCTAACATAAGTCGAATCATACCAATGTGCACGAAGCTCAATGCGATGACCGCTTCGGCCGGAAGCCCAATGAAACGGGACGGAGAAATATTCATAGCGATTCGTTTGCTTCCAGTCATTGCGCTGCAGAGTACGCGTTGCGAGCACGGCACCCGAATCGTCTGCATCGACAACTTCGAGCCTGATTACGTCAGTTGTGCCGCTATTGTTATCCACCATCATTTTCCAAGTGGCGATGTTATCCCCTATCGGTGTATTGGTCGTATACGGACCATATTGCATGTAATCCGGTCCGTCTAAGCTGGTGGAAGCCGACCACCCATCGCCGTCGCTGCGACCAATCACATGACCGATTCCGCTATCCGACATCCCCCACTTCAAATCAAAGCCACCGTCATTCTCATTGGCAATCAGCGCCCTGCTTGTAGGATTCGTCCGATAATAGATGAAGTTCTCGCCGTCTACCGCTAAGAAGCTCGGTCCATCATTTCCGAACGTATTGTCTGTCTGAGGCAAAATGTTATTTTGACTAAACTTGCTCCAGTGCAGCAGATCAGTCGAGCTCGCAACGCCGGAAGACCATTTGGCCGTGTTATAAGGTGGATCCTCACTGCCTTCATAGGTCATATAATAGGTGCTGCCTACTTTGACGATATCTCGATGACCTGCTGTTCCAGCCTCCCATGTACCGGGTACGGTATCGATTACCGGGTTTCCGGAGTATTTGGTCAAGGATGTCAGGCTCGTTCCCGTTGCAACGCCTATGCGGCAATCTGAGCCGTCGTAGCCATGATAAAACAAATACCACGTACTGCCTTCTTTAAAAAGCGACGGAGTTCCAATATTGACGCTTTCCCAGCCTGTAGAATTATGCGTTAAAATTTGACCTTGCTTGGAGAAATTGACGCCATCCGTCGAGGTTGCCAAGCCGATTTGTCCGGTCGATCCGGATCCTGTTCCTTCATAGACGAGATAGAAGGTGCCGCTGTCGTACCATACGCCGGGAAACGTAGCAAACGAGTCATCCCATTGTCCAGGCGACCCTGCCGTCAAAACAAAGCCGTTATCCGTGAAATTGACACCGTCGGTTGACTTAGCCAAGCCGACGCCGCCTTTGCCGAACGCATCCCATTTGATGTAATACGCCCAAATTTCGCCATTCACTTTGAGGGTAGATATAAAATGCATCGAGAACGAGGTCCCAATAAACGGATTGATTTTATCCAGCTTAATAAATGCCTGATTGTCCATCAAATGCGACATGTTGGATGCGATATTCGAGGTTGTCACATTACTGGAGGAAACTGCCGCAGGGCCAATATCCGTTGCAGCCGAGTTATAGTCAGAACCATTGACAAATACAACGCTCTTAGTGGTCGTGCTTCCGTTTGTAACTTTAATGTTGTCGTACTGAGCGGAATAAGTTTGGGAAGGACTGTCATTCTCCCCGACGATATCCCATTTGGACGAGGTTTTGCCAATCATGGAGGCTGGAACCGCGAGCTTGCGGTGGTACCATTTGTTAGTGGCATAAGCGGAGATATTGGCGTTGGGATGACCGCTAATATTATTCTGATCCCTCCAGACGGATGTTCCGGTATCTCGGAAATAAGTCCCGTCGGTGTTCATAATTTCGATGCCGCCGGCGCCATCGATTCCATTTGAAAGCTTCACGTCATATTCGATGTAATCCCCGGAAACAAACGTATAGGCTTTGTTCGATATTCGTTTGTAGATATACTTGTTCGCTGTGCTGCTGGCGTCATTCGTGACACTGATCGAAACGATATCGCCGCCTGCCCATGGATTGGCGCCTGCTGTTGCCGTCGTTGCAAACATGCCGGTCATCAAGACAGTGGATAGGAACAGCAGGACCCATTTCTTCATCTCATTGGCAATCATAAACTTCCTCCTTTGAAGTTGAAGTGAATGTTGCGTTACACCATGATGCCATGCAAGCTCAGTTTAATTTAGTATAATTTGACCAGTCAATATAGCCTTATATAGCAACCAAGCTCTTTATTGCAACTTTTTTTTGGAGACGTTTTATGCTTGTAAACACACTAAAAAAGCTGCCCCTTAGGAGGAGCAGCTTCTAAATGGTTATAGAACAGGCAGCAGAATGGTAAAAGTAGTACCGGCTCCCATAACACTTTCCGCCTTGATTTGACCGCGATGAGATTCGATAATGTTCTTCACAATGGCAAGACCGAGTCCTGTTCCGCCTGAAGCCCCGCGTGTGCGCGCTTTATCTGCTTTATAGAATCGTTCAAAGATGAACGGAAGGTCACCTTGCGGGATCCCCTCTCCCTCATCTGTTACTTTAATTTCTACAAAAGCCTTCTGATCTAAGATTACATTTCGCGCACTGAGCGTGATGGACGCCTGCTTAGCTGTGTGGCGAATCGCATTGTCCAGCAGGTTGGTGAGCACTTGTTCCATTCGATCCTCGTCTGCCTGCGCGATGACGAGCGGCTCAGAAGGGAGCTCGATGTGCAAGTGAATGTCCTGCTCCTTCGCAAGCACTAAAAATTTGCGATGGACTCGTTTGAGAAGTCCGGTCAGATCCGTCTCAACCAG
The DNA here is from genome assembly GCF_059383735.1 of Paenibacillus sp. N22P23. NCBI lineage: Bacteria > Bacillati > Bacillota > Bacilli > Caryophanales > Paenibacillaceae > Paenibacillus > Paenibacillus sp. N22P23. Next base: position 391,718 of record NZ_JBXENT010000001.1, on the reverse strand, counting down.
CTTCATCTCAATGTGACCGGCTTCCATTCTGGCCAGATCGAGCAAATCTTTCACGAGGCGCCCCATGCGCAGCGATTCCTCATAAATCACCTGCGCAAGCTCCTTACGCTCCTCAGGTGAAGCCGCAATATCATCAAGCAATGCTTCACTGTAGCCTTGCAGCATCGATAATGGCGTCCTGATCTCATGCGAGACATTGGCAACGAAGTCACGGCGAAGCTTCTCCAGCTTCGTCTCTTCCGTTACATCCCGCATAACCGCAACCGCTCCGCGAACGGTATGATTGGATTTGAGCGGTGCCATTACGACTGACCATACACCGCTCTGCACATGCACCTTATCCGATAAATCCCGACCTTCCCGCAGCACTTTGCGGTAAAGGTCAAACATCGGCTCCGGCACCTGCGTATGTGAGCCGATGTAATCCTCTGTCCACTCCAGCTCATTCCACTTGTCGATCAGCTTCTGTCCATGTGGATTAGCCAGTATGATCTGACCTTCCGCATCGAAAGTCACGACCGCATCAGCCATGCTGCGATGGACGCTCGCTAAGTGATCCTTCTCGTGGTTCAGGTCATGAATCAAGGTATCCAGCTCAGAGGCCATATTATTGAACGTATTAGCCAGATCGCCGATCTCGTCGGTCGAGCGAATGGGTACTCGTGTACGGTACTCGCCTTGGGAGATCAGATCAGCCGCTTTCTTCAGTTGAAGCAGCGGCTGGGTGATTTTGGTCGAGAGGAAGAACGCAAAGAACGTCGATAATAGAAACCCGATGATTGCCGTGTAGACAAACAATACCTTGACATCATGCGAGTTTTTGAAGGCAATGTCGATATACTGCAGAAGGAACATCCCCAGTATGAGCAAGACGACTGCCACAAGCGCGATAATCGTAATCCATAGTTTCCCGACAACACTGCGCCAGATCATCACTTACTTTGGCACCTCAAGCTTATAGCCTACGCCCCAGACCGTCGTGATCATCATCGCAGCTTCCGGAGAAACTTTATTCAGCTTCTCGCGAAGTCGTTTGACATGGGTGTCTACGGTACGAAGATCTCCGAAAAATTCATAGTTCCAGACGTCTTTCAGCAATTCTTCTCGGGAAAATACTTTATCCGGCGAAATCGCCAAGTAATGAAGCAGCTCATATTCCTTCGGTGTTAAGCTGACCTCTTGTCCGCCTGCCATAACACGATGCGCGTCATGTTCAATAATGAGATGCGGGAAAACGATATTATTGCTCGTCAGCGCTTCCTTAGTCAAGAACGCGGTAGCAGACGAACGGCGCAATATGGCTTTTACGCGATAAATGACTTCGCGAGGGCTGAATGGCTTCACAACATAATCATCAGCACCTACTTCGAAGCCTTGAACGCGGTTCATTTCCTCGCCTTTAGCCGTCAACATAATAACGGGAGTTGCTTTTACCTGACGAAGTCTGGAACAGACCTCTACGCCATCAATACCCGGCAGCATGACATCAAGCAGAATCAGGTCAAACTCGCCTGCCGTTGCAAGGCGCAGTGCTGTTTCACCGTCCTCGGCCTCCTCAATGAGATAGCCTTCCTTTTCCAGATACATTTTGAGCAGCCTGCGAATCCGTTCTTCGTCGTCAACTACAAGAATGCGGTGAAGTTCTTCAGACATGTCCGTTGTCTCCTTTCAAATCTTGCTAATCATCTTTAAACGCCTGCGTAGGAGTGCAAGCCGACGAGGACCAAGTTAACCCCAATCAGCGTAAACAACACGATGACAAAGCCGATAACCGCAAGCCATGCCGACTTGGAACCGTGCCAACCACGGGAAAGCCGCAAATGCAGATAGGCCGTATAGTACAACCAAGTAATAAGCGCCCATACTTCTTTCGGATCCCAGCCCCAGAAACGCGACCAGGCAATATAAGCCCAGATCATTGCGAATATAAGCGCACCTAACATGAAGATCGGATAACCGATTGCAATGGCACGATAACTGATTTCATCGATATCATCTTCGTCGATATCATCCATCAGCGGATGAATGGCAGCCCCAATCCGCTTGCGCAAGACAAGGCGCAGAAGTCCATATAGTATGGCTCCGTTAATGATCGACCACGTAATCGTGTTCAGCTTCCGTGCAGCATTGACACCTTTCATCCAAGACGGTGTTTCCATCAGCGGTTCATTAACGCCAAGGAACGAATCAACCGATACATTTTGGCTGTTGTATGGCTTGAAGATCGGTGGAAGGGAGTATTCAACGGTTTCCGTCGTCGTACTCTCAATCCCTTTATCATCAATGACAACATTCTCTTGCTTGAACGTCGCTTCATAGCCTGCACCACGGAACGAGAAGACCGATCCGATAAAAGCAATGATGATAACGATGACAAAAAGTGTAAATTCGACCCAGCGTTGTTCGCGTCTGTCTTGTGGACTTGTTTTCTTGAAGTCAACCGTACGAAGCAGGTACATCAGTCCTGCAGCAAAACCGACTGCGAAGAAGGCTTCGCCTGTTGCAGCTGTCGTAACGTGAACTTTAAGCCAAATCGATTGCAGTGCCGGGATGAGCGGCTGCACTTCTTGCGGGAAGACCGCTGCATAAGCAACGATAATAACCGTTAAAGGCAGTGTAAACAAACCAAGCAGCGGTTTGCGGTAAATCGCATTGACGATGATAAAAGCAAACATGATCGCCATTGCTAAGAAAGTCATAAACTCATACATATTACTGGTCGGGATGTGACCTCCGCCGATCCAGCGCGTAATAAAGAAGGTTACATGAGAAGCGAATCCGAGTATCGAAACCCCATAAGCGATCCGGCCCCAGCGGCGAATATGTTCTTCCGGCTTCCGGTTGCTCCATTTGCGACCAAGAGCGGCAACACCATAAAACATAAATCCAAAGCAATACAGAAAAAATGCGACAATAAACGCGTCGCTGCTAAAATCAAGCAAACTCACGATTTGTTCCTCCCGTTATCGAGCGACTTCGGCTCTACGACGACGCCTAAACCGCGCAACGCGGAAGCGACCTCGGCACGCATGCCGTAATTGTTCTTGTTCGTATGTGCGCCTAACGTGACGCGGCCGCCGTCAATCCGAAGCCAAATTCTGCGGTGATGCCAATAAGATCCTAGCAGCAGTCCAAACATCGAGATGCCGGCCCCTACCCAGATATAAGGCATCGCCCGATCTGAGCGAATATTGAGCGAGGTCATTACACCAGCGAACTCAACGCCTTCCATTGATGGCACCTTCAGCTCAAACCTTTTAGCCAATTCACCATTAATGAGATCCTGACTAAATCGCGCTTTGTCGGTCTGTTTCGGGAAGTACATATACGGCTCGCCATCTGCCGCCAAATCCGGGCCTTTCAGCACGAATACAAACGCCGGCGCATTCGGCTCCTTGGATTTCGTCGTCGGCTTGCCTTCCGAATTCAGTGCAAAATCCATATACGTCTGACGGAGTTCAAGCGTATAAGGTCCAAGTGAATACTTCAGATCCGGATTCCGCATGACGAGATCGATGGGTCCGTAAGTTTGACCTGTCTTATGATCGATCAGGACCGGGTGAACGGCTTTAAGCTTCGGCGTATCGTCAAAGCCAAATTGATAAGCTTTGATGCCTTTATAGGAAAGCGGATCATTCACAATGATATTGTGATGCTTCACTTCCTTCAGCTGCGGCTGTTTGGAAGGATCATCGCAATCGGCTTCGCATTCATACAGCACGGCTTTCGTCTCATAGAGCTTAGCACGAGCCGTTCCTTTCAGCGATTCCGGAAGCTCTGCATCCGTATAATAGTCGATCGTAAACTTCTCGTTCTTCACGTAATAGTTCGTTTCAGGGATTTGAACCGTTTCCCCTTCCGACACCGTTACGTAATTGTCCATTGCCCAGCCCGGAAGCGTGCGAAGCAGTACCGCGAGCAAGAACACAATCAAACCGATATGATTAATATAAGGACCCCAGCGGCTGAACCGATATTTCTCCGCCAGCAATGCATCGCCTTCATGATGGACCTTATAGCGCTTGCGCTTTAGCTCCTTAGCCATAGCTGCGGTCCAATTCTCTGCTGAGCCTTCAATATCACTGGTGAATACCGTCTTCTGTCTGGTCAAGAAGGTGTTATGCTTGCGAATTTGCTGCTTCTTTAGTGCCCGGTAGAGCGGCAGCACGCGATCAAGACTGCAAATAACAAGCGAAGTCCCGATCATAACCAGCAATCCGATAAACCACCACGACTCATACGTGTTAGAGAAGCCGAGTTTATAATACCATTTACCGATCCAACCATAACGTTCTTCATAATACGTCGTAGGATCAAATGAGATAAAGGCATTCTCTTGTGTGAAAATCGTGCCGATCATGGCCGCAATCAGCGTAATCACAATCAGTCGAACGGCAATTTTCACGGAGGAGAAAAAGTTCCAAACACGGTCAATCGGTGATGGATTGGTCTTCTGCGAGCGACGGGCAATGCCGTCGTACCGCATCTCAAGAGGCGCATCGCTTTCTGCCTCTTCGCCATCGAGCGGATTGCCGCAGTACTCGCAAAGCACGGTTCCAACCGGATTCTGGTGACCGCATTCACATTTCGTATTTTCAAAAGTCAACATGCAAAAAACCTCCTTCGACTAGGACTGAAGCAATTTCTCGATGCGCTTGTCCATGTCCGCTTCCGCCATCGGTCCGACAAAGATGTCTTGAATCGTTCCATCCGGCTTCACAAAGAAGGTAGTGGGATACGACTTCAAACCGTACTTTCGCTGTACGTCGTTGTTCTCGTTAAGCAAGATCGAATAGCTGACATCGAACTGCTTCACAAAATTAGTGACCGTCAATTTGTCCTCGCCAAGATTAATCCCGACAACTTCAAACGGTTCGTCCTTATGCTTCTCGTACTGGGCTACCAAATCCGGCGTTTCCGTAACGCAGCCCGGGCAGTAAGTGCCCCAGAAGTTGATGACAAGCGCCTTGCCTTTGAAATCTGCGAGTCGGTGTGTCTGGCCGTCCATGCCAAGCAGGGCGAAATCCGGCGGCTTCGAGCCTTTCCGCGGAAGCCCATCGTGAGAGCTGAACAGCGCATTTCCGATCGCATAGCCCCCAAGGAGCAATACACCTAGAAAAATAACCAGTTGAATGAGTCTGCGGTTCGATTTCATAATTGTTCGTTAGTCACCGCCCGTTCTTATGCTGCAATTTGCTGTAATCGAATACTATCATTATAACGAAAATTCGACGGCAATTGAGGTTGCCGTCGCTCGTTATTTTTGAATTTTATGTGTCTTGACAGCCGCAGCTTTCAGCTCTTGAACCTCTTTAGGCGTTAAATGTCGGAACTTTCCACGCGCCAAACCATGTAATCCCAATTCACCGAAACGTACACGGCGAAGCAGCAATACCGGATGATTAATCGCATCGAACATACGTCGAACCTGTCTGTTACGGCCCTCATAGATCGTGATCGTAATCGTTGCCGTATTCTTCTCCGTATTCACGTCGTGATACTCTACCTCTGCAGGTGCAGTCATTCCGTCCTCAAGCAGAATGCCTTGCTGCAGCCGCTCCAGCGCCGTGCCATGCGGTACCCCTTTAACAGTAGCCCAATAAGTCTTCGGTACGTGATGGCTTGGATGCGTCAATAAGTTCGCAAACTCGCCGTCATTCGTAAGCAGCAGCAAACCTTCCGTATCATAATCAAGCCGGCCTACAGGATAAACGCGCTCTGTAATACCGGGCAGATAGTCCGCCACAATCTTCCGTCCCTGCGGGTCACTCGCACTTGTAATGACTCCTTTGGGCTTATGAAGCATCAAGTAAAGCTTGTTTTCACTCTGGATACGGCGTCCCTTTACCGTAATGATATCCACGGCGGGGTCTGCTTTAACACCCAGTGTAGTAACTGTCTCCTCATTGACCTGAACTTGTCCGGACAAAATGAGCTCCTCGCATTTGCGGCGTGATGCGACGCCCGCCTGCGCTAAAATCTTCTGTAAACGTTCCAATGAATTTCACCTCACCCACCATCATACCCTAAATGACAGGTGGAAAGAAAGTAGACAACAAATAAGCCCGTAAGAGCGATGCACCGTTCGGGCCGCACTCCATGGGGCTTTATCCTTACAAGTTAGCCAAACACCATTAAACAAATAATAATTGCAGCGAAAAATCCTACTAAATCTGAAAACAACCCTACTTTAAGTGCATATTTACTGCGCCTGATCCCTACTGCTCCAAAATAAACCGTAAGTACATACAATGTCGTATCCGTACTGCCTTGGATCGTTGACGAGATCCGACCAATCATGGAGTCGGGTCCATACGTCTTAATCAGCTCCGTCGTGAAAGCAAGCGATCCCGCTCCGGTTAGCGGCCTTAGCAGTCCGAGCGGTAAAACCTCACTTGGAATTCCCAAGCCATCGAACAATGGCCTAATGAGCGAAGCCATCATATCCATTGCGCCTGATGCCCGAAACATACTGATCGCTACCATCATGCCGACTAGATGAGGAATAATGTTAATGGCCGTACCGAAGCCATCCTTAGCGCCTTCAATAAACGTTTCATATACGGGTACGCGTTTAAATGCGGCATAGAGCGGGATAAACACAATCATGAACGGGATAATCCAAGCAGAGATGGCCGTTATCCATTCATACAACGGCCTCACCCTTTCCTTGACCGTCTGCCGCCAGCGACTCCATGCTTCGAGGAGGTGCCGTTCCATCGCGATCCGTCCATCGCGGCGGCTTATTGCGATATCGCTTCCGATACCATCGGTCAGCGGTAATGGCAGCGGCGGTAGCGATCAAGGTCGCTGCGAGTGTTGTACCCACGATCTCTGCGGGATGCGCTGAGCTGTATGTCATACGGATGGCGATCAGCGTAGTCGGTACAAGTGTGATGCTCGAGGTATTAAGCGCGAGCAACGTACACATCGCCGCAGACGCGGTCTCTTTATCGGGATTCAGCTTCTGCAGCTCCTGCATCGCTTTGATCCCCATCGGAGTTGCAGCATTTCCAAGCCCAAGTATGTTTGCGCTCATATTGCTCATTATGTAACCGAGGGCCGGATGACCCTTCGGCACGTCTGGAAATAGAAACCGCACAGCCGGCTGCAGCAGGACGGCGATTTTCCGAAGCAGTCCGGCATCCTCGCCAATCCGCATGAGCCCGAGCCAGAACACCATAACACTGATGAGCCCGAAGCTGACCGTCACACCGCTCTTCGCCCCTTCAAATGCAGCTTCGGTCAAGGCTTCCATTCGACCATTCACAATTGCTGCAACGAAGCTGACTGCAATAAAGAAAAGCCAAATGAAATTTACCATCCCCCGGCCTCCTTCCCTCCAAACAAGGTCGACAGTGTCACCGTCAGCGCCCGGCGGAAGGACGCTGACGATAATCCGCTATACGCTGATTCCGCTTGATCGCCGATTACCCATGCCGGTTTCTCCGGCAATTGAATTCGCTCACTCTGCGGATCAAATACCGGCGTCGAACCGATCCTATCCTCGCCGATAAACCATTCCAGCTTCCCGCGTTCGCCAAGCTTATAAGCGGTCGAATTTGCATCAATCAGCGTTAACTTCGATCGAAGCTGTTCTTGTTCTCCTTCGGCAAACGGATAAAGCAGCGTCCGTCCAACCGCAAGTGGATATCCGTTTATCGTCTGACCTTTATGCGTCACTTCCGTTAATCGGAAATTAGCAAATCCGAAGTCGAGCAGCTTCCGATGATCCTGCCAGTCATCACCATCATTTAATGTAACAGCTACAAGCTGCTGGCCATTACGAGTGGCCGAGCTGACCAAGGTGCGCAGTGATTTTTTCGTATAGCCTGTCTTTACGCCGTCTGCACCCTCGTACATCGTCAGCATTTTATTTTTATTGCGCCATAGGTAGTCCCATTTATCGTTCGGATTAGGAGCTTTCTTCTCCTTCGTCTTGACAATTTCTTTGAACACCGGGTTTTTCAAGGCGTAAGCCGTAAGTTTGGCAAGATCGTTCGCCGACGAATAATGGCCTTCTGCGTCCAGACCGCTAGGGTTCATGAACTGTGAGTTGGAGAGGCCGAGCATTTGCGCCTTCTCATTCATTAAATGAACGAACCCTTCCTCAGTCCCTCCGACATGCTCGGCAATCGCCGTTGCCGCATCATTGCCGGATCTCAGCATGAGCCCGTACAGCATATTTTGCAAACTCATTTCCTCGCCGCGCTGTAAGTAGATGGATGAACCCTCTTTGCCTGCAGCCCGAATACTCGTCTTCACTTTATCGGTGAGCTTGCCGTGCTCGATGGCTACGATCGCTGTCATGATTTTCGTTAAGCTGGCAATAAGCATGGGCTTGTCCCCGTTATAGCTGTAGAGAATGCGGCCTGACTCCACATCAATAAGCGCTGCGCCTCTGGCATGGGTAGAAACGGTCTTTTTCGGGGCAGCGGCCGCTGTCGTTAATCCCGACAGGAAGAGCAAAGCCGCAGTTGCAAGCAGAATCAATTTGTTCGCATTTCGGGTGAATCTCGACCTCATACACTTCCTCCTTCGAAACTGGCGGGCAAGAACATGGTCTTGTACCAGTATATGAACAGGTCCATGAGATATACTACCAAGCCCGTCCTGAAAAAAAAGAAACCGCCCCGCAGGGACGGTTCCATATGCGATTAGTGGCCATCCATACTTTCGATGAGGACTGATTCCAGCCCGCTGTCACTGCTTGTCGTGCTTTTTTTGAACATACTCTGGATTTTCTCGAATACTTGCGGCGCAGAATCAATGACCCGTTCAATCAGATGCGTCTGATTATCCAGCGGTACGATTCGTACTCCCTGCGCGCCGACAACGAGGAAAGCAATAGGCGTTATGGATACACCGCCGCCGCTGCCGCCGCCAAATGGCAATTGAACAGCTGCATTATGCGATTCTCCATGCTTATGCTCGTCGAATCGGATATCACTGCCCCCTGCGACAAAGCCGAAGCCTACTTTCGAAATCGGCATGATGACGCTGCCGTCAGGTGTTTGGACCGGATCACCGACAATCGTATTTACATCGACCATTTCTTTAATATTTTCCATTGCGGTTTGCATTAAGCCTTGAATCGGATGGTCTGTCATCTCAGAAAAGTCCTCCTTGGTTCAAAGTCGGTAGCTGCATCTTGCCGTTCATATCGTTCCCCCGCTTAAGGAGCATTATGTAATCAGCCGCGAAGCAGAATTCGCTGCAGACCGATTAAACCGCCAGGAAGACCATGTGCTTTCTTGATTCGAACAAATAACCGCAGCACCGCAAAAATCGCATAACCAAACGGTACCTTTGCGGTGAATTGACCTTCCGTTGAGAAATGAACCTTCTGATAAATCGGTTCAACAGCAAGGATCGGGTTCGCGGTTAGGCGAACCAGCTGCGACAAGACGCCAATTGTTGTAGTCTTCACCGACCAGACCATGCCGGTAAGCATTGCAGTCCACATGGCGTCATCAGTGCCCACCGCAGTCCGCCATTGCCATTCCGTCAGCCTAACATGTCTAAGCGTAATCCGAACCCAGCCCAGCATATCGTCCGTATGCTTGAGCAGCAAATGTGCTTTGTCGATGGAGTTCATAATCGTATTCGCATCCACTTTGTTCATTTTGGTATCGAGATCAACCCCGCCTGCATTCTCTGCAGTCATTTCCTCTTTCAATTCGATGCTCATTCCTTTGAACTTCACTACGGGCAGCTGCCAATGATAATGAATCAAACCGAATAGTGCTCGAATACGCAATTCCGCATCATCGTCGCTGCCGACCCGTTTCATATGGCCGCGAATCACAACGGGAGACGAAAGCGCAATGATCAAGAGCAAAAAAAAGAGACCTGTCCCGATCATCCATCCGAGCGGGTAGCCTAACATGGCGTTTCCCCCGTTTCCCTTAATTGGTCGGATATAGTATGACCTAGCGGACAAATCTCATTCTTGTTTCTAGCTTTCCTCAACTGGAGCAGGCACTTCTTCGAGCGTCATTTGACGGCCTTCCAGCCTCTCGAAGAGGGCTTGCGTCTGCTCGTCCAAGGAATCATCGATGACGGCCGACGGTTCCGGGAGCGCATCAAGACCAGCGAGACCGAAGTAATCGAGGAACGACTTCGTTGTTCCGTATAAGATCGGTCTGCCGATTTGCTCAGCGCGGCCGATCTCTTCGATTAAGTCTTTATTCACCAGCGATGCAATCGCCCGGTCACTCTTCACACCACGGATTTCCTCGATATCGACACGTGTTATCGGCTGCCGGTAAGCAACGATAGACAAGGTCTCAAGCGCCGCCTGCGATAAACTTGAACGAGTCGGCGAGTGTGCCATTCGCTCGAAGTAAGCGGCATGTGCAGGGTTGGTCGTAAGTCTGTACGCACCGGCAACGAAGGAAACCTGAATACCGCGCTTCTTGCTCTTCAAATCTTTCGTCAAATCTTTCACAATGTCTGCCGCCACAGCTGCATCCAACTCAAGAATCTCGGATAGCTGTTTGGTCGTCAGCCCTTCATCCCCGGCCATGAACAGCAGACCCTCAATAATCGACTTCAGTTTCGAGAAATCCACCTTCGACTGCTTCTCCTCTCCAATGCACGACGATATCATCAAACAGGCTGTGCTGATAGCAGCGAATATGCTTCATTTTCATCAGCTCAAGCAGCGCCAGGAAGGTAACGACTACCTCGTGCCTGCTCATGTCGTCGCGGATCAGCTTGGAGAAGCGGACCGTTTCGAATTCGCGGAGCACCTCGATAATATCGCGTATACGGTCTTTGACCGAAATTTCGTCACGCTGTATAGTCGCGATGACGTTACGTCTTGCCGCTTTGCGGAGCGCTTTCTGAAAAGCCGCGATAAGATCGCTGACATTCAGTCCTTTTACCGGGTTCTCCGGAATAGCCTTCATGAAAGGCGTCAAATCCTCCGGCTCTTTCGTATAGACAAGACTCCGCTCGAATTCCTGTTCGCGGAGCTGCTCGGCGATTTGCTTGTACTTCCGATACTCTACCAGCTTCGCGATGAGCTCATCACGAGGGTCAAGCCCGTCATCGGGCCATTCCTCGTCATAGTCGTCGTGATCCATGACCGGCGGCTTCGGCAGCAGCTGTTTGCTTTTGATGGAAAGCAGTGTGGCCGCCATGACGAGAAACTCGCTCGTGACCTCCAGCTCCAGCTCTTGCATCGCATTCAAGTAGTCCATATATTGATCCGTTATTTCGCTGATGGACACCTCGTGAATGTCGATTTCCGCTTTATCGATGAGATGAAGCAGAAGATCGAGCGGTCCTTCGAACGATTCCAGCTTATACGTCACCGCCATGGTGAAAGCCAACTCCTACATTGTTCTCGTCTTAGCCTTGCAATACTTTAGTCAGGTTCGCCATTTCAATGGCTGTAACCGCTGCTTCCCAGCCTTTATTGCCTGCTTTCGTTCCAGCACGCTCAATGGCTTGCTCAATCGAATCTACCGTCAAGACGCCGAAGATCGTTGGAACGCCTGTTTTGAGCGCGATTGCCGAAACGCCTTTAGCAGCTTCGTTACACACATAATCGAAGTGAGGAGTTGACCCACGAATAACAGCGCCAAGCGTGATAACAGCGTCGTACTTGCCGCTTTCAGCCATCTTTTGCGCGATAAGCGGAATTTCGAATGCGCCTGGTACCCAAGCTACATCCACCTCACTGTCGGCAGCGCCGTGACGTTTGAATGCGTCGAGCGCTCCGCCAAGAAGTTTGCTTGAAATAAACTCGTTAAAACGTCCTACAACTACACCATATCGCATTCCTTCAGAAATTAAATGTCCTTCAAAAACTTGCGGCATTGAAAATTCATCCTCTCGGTTTTCCTTGTTAGCAAGGTTAGTTTTGTTTTATTGAGGCAATTCATCAAAATTCAGCAGATGGCCGAGCTTTGACTTTTTGGTGTGCAAATAGCTGTTGTTGTCTTCGTTCGCATCCATTTGAATCGGAACACGCTCGACAACTTCGATTCCGTAACCTTCCAAGCCGCGAATCTTGCGCGGATTGTTCGTCAGCAGACGCATTTTGCGAATGCCGAGATCTTTAAGAATCTGAGCACCGATGCCGTATTCGCGCAAATCCGGGGCAAAGCCCAGTTTAATATTCGCGTCCACAGTATCTAATCCCTGCTCCTGCAGCTGGTAGGCTTTCAATTTGTTGATCAAGCCAATACCACGGCCTTCTTGACGCATATAGAGCAGTACGCCATTGCCCGCTTCATTAATTTGACTCAGCGCCGCTTCAAGCTGTGGACCGCAGTCGCAACGATGGGAATGAAAGACGTCACCGGTTAAACATTCGGAGTGGACCCGGACTAACGTTGGCTGTGCAGGATCGATTTCCCCTTTAACCAGGGCTACATGCTCCTTGTTATCGACTTCGTTCGTGTATGCAACAGCGCGGAACACGCCATAATCCGTTGGCATCTTCACATCGACTACCCGCTCAACCAGCTTTTCCTTCTCGTTGCGGTAGTGGATCAGCGACTGAATGGAAATCAGCTTCAAATTATGTTTGGCTTTGAACTCGATGAGATCGGGCAACCGAGCCATGGAGCCGTCTTCTTTAATAATCTCACAGATGACTGCTGCAGGTTTGGAGCCGCACATGCGAGCCAAATCGATTGCCGCTTCCGTATGACCGGCACGGCGCAGTACGCCACCTTTCTTCGCAATAAGCGGGAAAATATGACCCGGGCGTCTGAAATCGTCTGCTTTCGCGCCGGAATCGTCCATTAGTGCTTGAATGGTTTGCGAACGCTCATAGGCGGAAATGCCAGTTGTCGTTGAAGCATGGTCAACAGAAACCGTGAAGGCCGTCCCGTGATAGTCCGTGTTGCGCTGCACCATCGGCGGAAGATCCAGCTCCTCGGCGCGTTCAGCTGTAATAGGTACGCATACGAGTCCGCGGGCTTCCGTGATCATAAAGTTGATGATCTCGGGAGTTGCTTTGCTGGCAAGTGCAATTAGATCGCCTTCGTTCTCTCGGTCTTCGTCATCCGTGACAATAATCGCTTTGCCTAATATCAAATCATAAATGGCTTCCTCGATTGTATCAAATTCTGAAGTACTCATCATTTCTCACTCTCCTCATCAAGACTTCCTATCTCTATTTACATAAAACCGTTCTCTGCCAAAAAAGCTGCCGTTATGCTGCTCTTCGGCTCCGAAGCTTTGTTGTCGCCACTGCCATCTGCTTGTGGACGATCGCCTTTAAAATGAAGCAGATGATCGACATACTTGCCCAGCACGTCGCATTCTACATTGATTACACTGCCCGCTTGCTTCAGTTGCAGCGCAGTCTCTCGAAGTGTGTGCGGAATGATGGAGACGGAGAAGCTGCTTGCGCTCGCAGTCACTACCGTCAAGCTGATGCCATCAAGCGTAATGGAGCCTTGAGGAACGACATAGCGCATAAGTCCGGAATCATGGGGACGGATTGTAAACACAACCGCGTTCACATTATTCTCTCGGCTAAGCACTTCACCTGTCCCATCAACATGCCCCTGTACAATATGACCGCCGAAACGACCGCCTGCCTGCATGGCCCGCTCCAAATTCACACGCTCGCCAGGTCTTATATCCTTTAGATTCGTGTGCCGGAACGTCTGTGGCATGACATCTGCAGTGAAAATAGTGGAGCTAAGCTCCGTCACCGTCAAACATACGCCATTAACGGAAATACTGTCGCCTATGGCGGCGTCCTTCAGGATGTGAGGTGCTTCGATCGTCAGGACCATCGCTTCACCCTGCTTATGGGTCTTCTTAAGCGTGCCGACTTCTTCAATAAGTCCGGTGAACAACGTTCTCTCCCCCTCTCTCCGGTTTGCTCGTAACGCTTATTATTCAGCGTTAACCTGACCGTCTTCAGTCCGATTACGCAAATAGCCACTGATGAGAACATCGTCTCCCACTCGTTCCATGGACATCTCTTCCAAATTGATCGCTTCTGACATCTTGTCGAAGCCATCGAATTGGAAGACTCCAGGCGCACCGGATCCACCGATCAGCTTCGGTGCAATAAACAGAAGCAGCTTGTCAATTAATCCAAGCTCCAGCATTGCCCCGTTCAACTTGCCGCCGCCTTCGAGCAGGATCGAGCCGATCTCTAGTTCACCAAGCTTCCGCATGGCAAGCTTTAGATCCACTCGGCTCCCGCTTCCACAGCGGATGACTATGGCGCCGACTTCTGTGAGTGCGGCTTCTTTGATTGGATCAGCGCCTTCCGTCGTGAGGACAATGACACGCGAGGAGCGGTCTTGAATCACTCTGGCTTCAAGCGGCAGTCGAAGCGTTGAATCCACGATGATACGAGCAGGATGCACGGCAGGTACCGATAAGCGAGTCGTAAGCTCAGGGTCGTCTGCCAGCGCGGTTTCGACGCCAACCATAATGCCCATGTGTCGATGCCGCAGCGTATGTGTCAGCTCTCTAGCCTGTGCGCCGCTGACGTATCTGCTGTCGCCGGTCTTCGCTGCCAGCTTCCCATCCAGCGTCATCGCTGATTTCATCGTGACGAAAGGCAGCCGAGTGACGATAAATTTATTAAACATTTCATTCATGCGTGTAGATTCTTCACCGAGAATGCCAACCTCGACCTCAATCCCCGCCTGCTGCAGCTTCGCGATCCCCCGACCCGCAACCTGCGGATTCGGATCTGTGCATGCCACGACTACTTTCGCAGCCTTAGCGGCAATTAACCGGTCACAGCATGGCGGTGTTCTGCCATGATGACTGCACGGCTCCAGCGTTACGTAAACGGTCGCACCTTCTGCTTGTTCTCCTGCCATGTTAAGTGCGTGCACTTCTGCATGACCTTCGCCTCGCTGTAGATGAGCGCCAAGACCAACGATGCGGCCATCCTTGACGACTACGCAGCCGACAACCGGATTGATATCCGTCTGCCCTTGTGCCTTTGACGCCATATCCAGTGCGAGTCGCATATACATTTCATCGTTCAATACTGCGATTGACATAACAAAAATCACCCCTTGGCAGTCGGCCAACGGGGTGATGGGTGTGAGAAACCATAAAGGGACGTAATCGAAGACACATTCAAACAAACTCAGCAACATTGTGAAAAAAAGAACAAAGTTGGCGAGAAATGAAAAAATGGAATTCGCGTACTGTCTCCTTCTCCCATCCAGACTTTACTGTCGGTCCCGGATTTACACCAGGTCCACCGTTTCACATGCCCCATGCCACTCGGCGTCTGGAACAATGTGACCCGGGTCACGGACTGACAAAGTTAATGGCTGCCATTACGATAACGAGCAGTACAGCCCTTTGATCACCGCCGGTTGGGAATTTCACCCGACCCCGAAGGAAAAACGCAAATACTTTGTAGAAATGGTACCACTTCACCATGGAAAATGCAACTTGTTTCCACTAATCTCTCTTGCGGGAGAGCCAGCCTCTCGCGTTCACTTTCGTTTTCGTTTCTGGCTGAACGCCCGGTTGAAGCTTGTTTCTATGTATTTCATTACTTTTATTGATTTGATCCAGTGCTATTCGAATGGACTCCATATCCTGTTTGTTACGCACAAATAACGTTGAGACAACATCCGTTTCCACGCCTTGCTGTTTGACAATATGACATACAAAATGAAAAGCATCGATCGTATTTTCAATATGATCTAAATAATATAAAAACGCTTGTCGATCCATTCGTTTGTTTGTTATCTGAATTTCTTCATTGTCATAGATCGCTGATAATGAGTCGGGTTTAATTTCAATTTTGCCGACCCTCTTCGGGCTTTCGATGCCAACAAAATCGATAGTCAGTGTGGAAATCGTTGATCCCCCCTATTTGCACGCAAACAAGGGGCTGCCTCCTGTCATCACAAGATGACATAAAGGACAACCCCTTGTTCATTTCTTACACTTCTACAATTTCAACTTTGCTCATTTTGTCGCGGCCTTTGAACGTATCAACATGCTCCATGCCTTTGGACACTTTACCGAATACGGTATGTCCGCCGTCAAGGTGCGGCTGCGGCTGGTAAGCGATGTAGAACTGGCTGCCGCCGGTGTTACGGCCAGCATGCGCCATTGCGAGCGATCCGCGCTCATGTTTGTTTGGATTGATTTCGCAATCAATTTGGTAGCCTGGGCCGCCAGTGCCTGTCCCATTCGGGCATCCGCCTTGAGCGACGAAGCCTGGAATGACGCGGTGGAATGTCAAACCGTTGTAGAAGCCTTCGTTTGTCAGCTTCTCAAAGTTTGCAACTGTTCTTGGCGCGTCCTTCTCGAATAGATCAATATGAACCTCTGCACCGTTTTCCATCGTGATTTTTGCTTGTTTAGCCATTGTATTGCTGCCTCCTCAAAACCCTAATATTTAGCTGCCGACGTTTGCTGCATACGCGCAGGAATGACATCATTGCCGATAATATCGTCAAGCGATTCCCGTTTGACAGCTACGTCAGCTGCACCGTCTTTTACAAAGACGACTGCTGGGCGGCGAATGCGATTGTAGTTACTCGCCATAGCATAATTGTACGCGCCTGTGCAGAATACAGCAAGTAAGTCGCCGCTATTCGCTTTAGGAAGCTCCAAATCGATGATCAATTTGTCGCCGCTCTCGCAGCATTTGCCTGCAACGGTAACCGTTTCTACAAGCGGATCGTTAGCACGGTTTGCCAGAACCGCCTCATATTTGGACTCATACAGCGCTGGACGCGGGTTGTCTGTCATACCGCCGTCAACGGCAATATACTTGCGTACGCCAGGGATATCTTTGCTTGTCCCTACCGTATACAGCGTCGTACCTGCATCGCCAACCATACTGCGGCCGGGCTCAACCCAGATCTCAGGAAGAGGATAAGCGGCTGCCGAGAAGTTTGTTTTAATGGAATCCGTAATAGCTTTCACGTATTGCGAAATCGGAAGCGGCGTATCGCCTTCTACGTAGCGAATACCGAAGCCGCCGCCAAGGTTGATCACGCGGAACGTGATTTGCAGTTCTTCGCGTACTTTCACAGCGAAGCCGGCAACCTTATCTACAGCCATCGCAAAACCTTCAACTTCGAAAATTTGCGAGCCGATGTGGGAGTGAACGCCGAGCAGCTCAAGGTTAGGCTGTGCAGCCGCTTCTTGAATGGCTTTGTAAGCCGTGCCGTTACCAAGGTCGAAGCCGAATTTGGAATCGGTTTGGCCTGTGGAAATATAGTCATGCGTATGTGCCTCAACACCCGGCGTGATACGGAGCAATACGTTAACTTTCTTGCCTTTATCGCCCGCCAGAGCGTTAAGCAGGTACATTTCATTGAAGTTATCGACTACGAAGCAGCCAATGTTCGCATCAAGCGCCATGTTGATTTCTTCCGGCGTTTTGTTGTTGCCGTGGAAGTGGATGCGTGCAGCCGGGAAGCCTGCTTTAATCGCTGTGTAGAGCTCGCCGTCGGAAACGACGTCCAGCGACAGACCTTCTTGTTCAGCAATCGTGCACATCGCCATTACGCTGAATGCTTTACTTGCGTAGGCAACTTGGAATTTAAGGCCTGAAGCGCGGAAAGATTCGACATACTCACGAGCTCTCTGACGAACGAGCGCCTCGTCGACAATATATAGGGGTGTTCCGAATTGCGCGGCCAAATCAGCCGTATCGCAGCCGCCGATTTCCAGGTGGCCTTGTGCATTGATTTTGCTAGTTCCGTGTAAGTACATATAGTTCTCCTCCGTTTTCTCCCATGAAATTCCCAATGATTATGTTTGCACCATTTAACATCAGTATAGCGTATTCGGTCAATGGCCGAAATGGATAAATTCACATTTCATTTGCATTTTTTGCAAAAGCGCTCAGCGATGCTTGCCTGTAGGCATCCGGTCTCGCTGCTGCGGCTTGAGCAAATTCGGCCTTGTCCGGTTCGACAGCACCGGCACGCGGATAAGAATGCTTAGCAATCCTTTCGGGTCAAACGGGATAAGCGGCCACATATAGGGTCTGTTAAAGGAGCGGCTCAGAACCAGCATTATGAAGGTCACTGTCGTTGCGACCATAAATCCCGGCACCTTGAAAATGGCCACAGCGACGATAAGAAGCAGCCTGATGATTCGGTTGGCAAGACCTAGCTCATAGCTTGGCGTCGCGAACATTCCGATCGCGGCAATCGCCATATACAATACAACCTCGTTGACGAACAATCCCGTCTTGACCGCGATATCACCGATCAATATAGCCGCAATCAATGACATTGCAGTTGCGAGTGGAGTAGGCGTATGGATGGAGGCCATCCTCATTAAATCGACCCCAACTTCGGCAAGTAGAAATTGCGCAACCATCGGCAGTTTGCCCGCCTTTTGCGCCCCAATGAAATCGAGCGCCGGCGGCTTAAGTTCTGGCTTGAGCGTGAACAGAAACCACAAGGGGAGCAGGAACAATGAGGCTGCAATCCCGAAGAAACGGACCCAGCGCAGATAGGTGCCGATAAACGGCGTTTGCCGATTTTCTTCGGCATGCTGAACAAGATCGAAGAACGTTGTCGGCAAGATCATAACGCTCGGCGTTGTATCCACGAATAGCGCGATATGCCCTTCCATCAGATGAACAGCCACCGTATCCGGACGCTCTGAATAACGTACGAGCGGGAAAGGGTTCCAGCCCCGCTTCACAGTAGCCTCCTCAAGCTGCTTATCTGCAAGCGGTAAGCCGTCGATCTTGATTTGTTGGATTTTTTCCTTGATGGCGCTCAGCATTTCTTTATCGACGATATCGTCGATGTAGGCAATACAAACATCCGTCTGCGTCCGTTCCCCAACACGAACAATCTCATAACGCAGCTTCTTATCCCGCAGCCGCCGACGGACAAGCGTCACATTCACAAGCATCGTCTCGACGAAACCGTCCCGTGCGCCACGGACGACGCGCTCCAAAGATGGTTCCTCGGGATTCCGCCCCGGGAAGGCTTTGGCATCTATGAGCAGTACGGTCGATTGTCCTTCGATGTACATCGCAGTGCCGCCTGCAAGTACATTGTTCATCATCAACTCCCAGTCATTCTCCTGTGCTACCTGCACAGCCGACAAATAAAGATCGAGAAAATCATGCAATACATCCGTGGAGAAATCCTCCGACTCCAAGTAGGTCAACCGTTTGATAATTTCGGTCAGCACCGAGTCTTTGGCAAAGCCGTTGATAAAGAAGAATGCGGTCCTCTTGTTCGCGAAGGTCATTTCGCGGACAACAATATCGAAGCTCTTCTTGAATCCGACCTCATCCTCCAGCTTCTGCATGAAATCATCCATCTTCGGAGGGATTGGAACTTTCGGCTTCTCCGTCTGAGATTGCGGCCGTTTGCGATGGCTGATAATCGGTTGATCTTCTTCTGCAAACGGAGGCTCCGAGAACTGTATTCCGCTAACACTCTCATGTTGCTCAGCATCAGCACCGGAATCAGCTTTTGCCTCTTCGGCCTCATCATTTTCTTTCAATTTCCCCTCGTTGTCATACCAAAAAACATGAACGGGCTTCTTGAATCCTGAACCCGTATGTTCCTCATTGTCGCCAGTCTCGCGTCCACTCATATTGAACCCTTCCTTCCTTTCCAATCGCATTTACGACGCATCATCTATCCATTGAAAAACGAGCCAATCAAATAAAGAGCCGGTTACTTTGCCAAGCACCATGGCCATCACCAAACCAACCATGTACCTGCTAAGCCTCATTCGTTTGGCTAGAATCGGAATCACATTCATGACCTCAGTCAGTGCAGCACCAAGCATCCCAACAAATATGCCGTCAAATGTGCCGATAACAGCCAAAGTGCCTGACCTCGGAAGCCACAGCCGCCAATCGAGGAAGTCGGCAAGCGACCAGAATACGGCACCGCAAACGACAGCCGTCTCAAACCAAATGGACTTTCGGTATGCATAAGCCAACTGAGCAAGCCGTGGGATAACATCCAGTACGATCAACAAGGCGACAAGTGCACTTCCTACCCCAAGTCCCCCTGCAAAGCCTAATATCGCGACAAACAGATTCGCTGCTGCACTAGCCATCGTCAATCCCCGTTCCCGGCTGCTTTAATGCAGAGCTCGCATTACCGGATTCGCTTTTCTTGCGCATTTCATCGGCAATGACGTAAGCATTGACATTCTCCTCATACATATAGAGCTCAACCTCGAGCGGATTGGGCTCTTCATTGAACCGTTTGCGGAACAGATGATTGAAGAACACCATCATCCCAATGCCGATTCCGAAGGAGTAGGGCACCTGGAACCAAAGCGGATGCTCGGACTTCGTACCCGTTACCATCTCCGTGATACGTGCATGGACTTCCTTCATACTGACGTCAGTATGAAAATTCATAATGGCCAAGCCGGAACCAAAGAAGAGAAGCAGCCAAGTAACGATTAGAACGACAATTCGAGGTTTTCTTGGGGCATCAGCGACGATGACAAGCACCTGTGCATCGCCAAACGAATCGACAAGTGTGCCGGGTTCCGCTTCTCTGATCAGCTTGACGATTTGGAGCAAATCAATAACGACTCGATTGCCGTCTTTCCTTGAATGGCGGTGAAGCACCAGCGACGTAAGCCTTCGCTCGAGCTCAGCATCGCTTGAGAACAAGCGGGCGGCATGACCCAGCGTTACTTGCTCACCCGGTCGTATTCCAATTCGCTTGCGAAGGCGCAAATACAAGTTGGGCTGCATGTCAGCGTTCATGCCGGCACCCCCTTTCCAGTCAGGATTTCCTTGTTAGTATGATTAAAGGAGGGGCAGGATAATCGGAACAAACACAGCAAAAAAAGCCAAATCGTCCTTTCGGACGATTTGGCTTTGATCAGCAGCGCTCATTGCGCAATTTGATTGCGAATCAACTGCAATATTTTTTTCTCCAGCCGGGATACCTGCACCTGCGAGATACCGAGCCTCGCGGCGACCTCCGACTGCGTCTGGTCACGATAATATCTGAGAAATACAATGAGCCGCTCCCGCTCTGACAAGCCGCCAATCGCTTCATTCAGCGCCAGTTTGTCGAACCAGCGGTCCTGGGAATCATCAGCGATTTGGTCCATCAGCGTTATCGGATCTCCGTCATTCTCGAATACGGTCTCATGAATAGACGTTGGCGGCTTATTCGCCTCCTGAGCGAAGACGACATCCTCGGGGGTGATGCCAAGCCGCTCCGCCACTTCTTTAATCGTCGGAAGGCGTCCCAATACCTTGGACAGCTCATCCTTGGTCTTGCGCACCTTATTGGCCGTCTCTTTCAACGAGCGGCTTACTTTAAGCGTTCCGTCATCCCGCAGGAAACGCTGAATTTCACCGATAATCATCGGTACTGCATACGTGGAAAACTTCACTTCATAGGAGAGATCGAACTTATCGACCGATTTGAGCAAGCCAATGCAGCCGATTTGGAACAAATCTTCCGGTTCATAACCGCGCCCCATAAACCGCTGAACTACGGACCATACGAGCCGGATGTTGCATTGCACGAGCGTATCGCGCGCGAGCGTATCTCCGGATTGACTAAGCGCAATGAGCCGCTTCACCTCGGAGTCATCCAAATAAGGCTGCGCCGTTTGTTTCATATCGACATTCATGCGGTCCAACCCCTATGCGCCTAATTAAACAGCGCTTTTTTCGATTCAATGCGCTTTGTCATCGCGATAGACGTCCCGTTGCCCGGCTCGCTGTACACGTCGAAGCCATCCATGAAGTTCTCCATAATGGTAAAGCCCATACCGGAGCGTTCCATCTCAGGTTTGGAGGTATAAAGCGGCTGGCGTGCAAGGTCCAGGTCTTCAATGCCGCTGCCCTTATCATGGACGGTAAGCTTAACGACATCACCGTCAATGAAGCCTTCGATCGTAACGACACCGTCTGGATCGCCGTCATAGCCGTGAATAATCGCATTGGTAACCGCTTCGGAGATAGCCGTCTTCAAGTCGTTCAGTTCCTCCATCGTCGGGTCCAGCTGAGATACGAAAGCCGCAACCGCAACACGCGCGAACGCTTCATTCTCCGAACGTGCGGAGAAGGAAAGTGTCATCTCATTTCTTCCGTTCATGAAACGACCTCCAAACTTGTGAGCGCGAGCCGCTCGTTCTCGTGAATCGGCAATATTTTGAACAAACCCGACAATTCGAACAGCCGGTAGACGCTTTGATTCACGTCGCAAACCACCATCTTGCCGCCTTTGGCCTTAAGCTGCTTATACCGGCCTAGAATGACGCCAAGTCCTGAGCTGTCCATGAACAGCAGATCCTTCAGGCTAAGAATGATATGGGCGCTGTTTCCATGCAGAATCGCTTCTTCCATCTTGAACCGGACAATGTCCGCGGTATGATGATCAAGCTCGCCCCGCAGTCTAACAATCAGTACATTTCGATAATGCTCCAATTCGATCTGAAGACTCATAATGTTGTTCACTCCTAACGATTATTGCCCTGCTATTGCGGAGCTCGAGTTATCCAGCAGCCGGTGTAAGACACAAGTCGATGGATAAGTTAGTGTTGAACAAGCAATTCTACGCTTCAGCTTTCATTTCCTGCACCACGACAAAACTAGAAGCAGAGCGCTAGAAGCAGACAAATACCGCGCGGGAACCCTGTCTTTTAACGACAAATTCTATTTAAATAAGCTGCCGCAAGACCGTTTGAACAAGGTCCACCAACCTGCACGTTCCACCGTGGCAGGTGAATCAACCGCGAACTCCGTCAATACCTGGTCGCCTTGGAAGACAATCAGTTTCCCGATCGGTTCGTTGATCGTCACAGGCGCTTTAAGCGGATTAAGCTGCAGTTGATAACGGATGTCCTTCACCGAACTGCCTTTTTTCAGCAGTACGCTATAGGAATGCTTCGCTGTCAGCTGCAATTCCGGCAATACGCCTTTCTCAACCGGTACAACTCCCATCGCATCCCCCTTCTGGAAGATCGTATGGTTCATGTACTGCGCGAAAGAGAAATCGAACATTTGGGAAACTTCGGCATTGCGCGTTTTCGTATTCGGCTCTCCCATAACGACTGCGATAACGCGCAGATTGTCACGACGAGCTGTAGCAGTCAAGCAGAATTTAGCTTCGCTTGTAAAACCGGTTTTGAGACCGTCAGCACCTGTATAGAACCGGACAAGCTTATTGGTGTTCACAAGCCAGAAAGGTTTCTCGCTGGATTTACGCAGATAGTCCTGGTATAACCCTGTATATTTCGTAATTTCGGCATGCTTCAGCAGCTCTCTCGACATCACCGCAATATCATGGGCGGATGAGTAGTGGTCCGTAGCCGGAAGCCCATTGCAATTGTTAAAATGGGTGTTTTTGAGGCCCAGCTCAGCCGCACGTTTATTCATCATGTCGACAAAAGCGGCTTCCGTTCCGGCGATCTTCTCCGCCATGGCCACAGAAGCATCATTACCCGATGCAAGCGCGATGCCCTTGAGCATTTCATCCACGCTCATTTGCTCGCCCGGCTCCAGAAAAATTTGCGAGCCTCCCATAGAAGCGGCATAATCGCTCGTGGACACTTTGTCTGTCAGTTTGATGCGGCCTTCGTCCAGCGACTCCATGATGAGCAGCATCGTCATGACCTTCGTGATGCTGGCAGGCGGCAAGGCAGCATGGCTGTTCTTCTCATAAATAATCGTCCCGCTGTCTGCGTCCATCAGAATCGCGGAGCGGGCAGACGGTGCCAAATCCGCTGCGCCGGCAGGTGCCGCTTTCGGCGCTGCTCCTTCTTTCGCCAAGGCTGCAGCAGGTGCCGATAGAACGAATATCGCCGTTAAAGTCATGGCGAGTAATTGCTTCCATTTGCTAATCATAGGTTGTTCTCCTCCTGAATGATGCCCGCGGCATAGCTATGGCCGCAATTCGGCTAATATCTCATTCCTAGTGTGGACGAGTGAACAGCAAAATATTCCATTTTTTAGATTGAAAATCAAAACAATCACGCAAAAAAAAAGCGGCCATTCGGGATGAGCCCGAATAGCCGCTTCTCTCTTCTAACTAATTTCCATCTTTACAACCGCTTCACGCCTTGCTCTGTCACCACAGACAGCAGAAGCGGTGACGGTGCTACCGGTTCCCTGCTGAACGTGTAGGCTTGCTGTACGCGTTTGACCACTTCGCGAACAGATGCATTGTCCTCACGTATATGCAGCAAGGCAAGCGCATCGCCTTTCTTCACGCTGTCGCCGACTTTACGCTGCATGACAACGCCTACTGCATAATCGATGATCGATTCCTTCGTTGCACGACCTGCACCAAGCAGCATGGCGGCAAGTCCAAGCTCTTCCGCTTGAATCGCCTTCACAAATCCATCCTGCTCAGCTGGAACCTCAAGCACAAGCGGAGCTTGGGGCAATAAGGACGGATCTTCAGCCACCAGCGGATTACCGCCTTGAGCGGCTACGAATACTTTGAACTTCTCCAGAGCTGCGCCGGAAGCAAGGCGATCTCGAAGCATCGCCTCCGCTTCCGCCAGATTGCTTGCTTGTCCGCCAAGCACAACCATATGAGAGCTGAGCGCCAGACATAGGGCTGTCAAATCCTCAGGCCCTCTTCCATGCAGCGTATCAATCGCTTCCTGTACTTCAAGCGCATTTCCGATTGCATAGCCAAGCGGCTGATCCATATCGCTGATCAGCGCCGCGGTTTTTCTGCCTACTTCTGTCCCGATCGCAACCATCGCTTTGGCCAATTCCTCGGAATCCTCCAGCGTTTTCATAAATGCGCCGCTGCCTGTTTTCACATCGAGCACGATGGCATCCGCACCTGCTGCGATCTTCTTGCTCATGACCGAGCTCGCAATAAGCGGTATGGACTCAACGGTCGCCGTTACGTCGCGCAGCGCATAGAGCTTCTTGTCAGCCGGTGTCATATTGCCGCTTTGGCCGACGATGGCAAGACCGATGTCGTTCATTTGCGCAATAAATTCCTCGCTCGTCAGCTCGGTACGGAACCCTGCCATCGCTTCCATTTTATCGATCGTTCCGCCTGTATGCCCAAGTCCGCGACCTGACATCTTCGCTACCGGAACTCCGCATGATGCGACAAGCGGTCCGATAATCAGACTTGTTTTATCACCAACACCGCCAGTGCTGTGTTTATCGACTTTAATGCCGCGAATCGGAGACAGATCTACTTGATCGCCTGATTCTGCCATAGCCATCGTTAAGTTTGCCGTTTCTTCCGCATTCATACCGCGAAAAAAAACAGCCATAGCCCAGGCGGAAAGTTGATAGTCTGGGATGTCGCCTTGGCTATAGCCTTTTATAAGAAATGACAGCTCGTCCTTTGACAGCACTCCGCCATTTCGTTTCTTTTGAATAATATCGACTGCTCGCAAGCGGATGAGCCTCCTTATGTACTTACCATGTTCGCAATATGCTTCGGATCATCGTTGGGCACTCGAAGATTTGCTTTTCTCTGCCTGCACTTTGACGATCAATTGGTCAAGCGTCTGGCTGAGCTGAATTACATCTCGGTGAAGGAAGGTTTCCTTCCGCATTGCAGCCGCCACCAATTGTCCTCGCAGTCTTTCCAATCGAAGGTAACTTTGATTGTCCATGAGATTCCAATCCCCGCTTTATTGTGTACTATCTGTCACGGACATTATACGACGACAAGCGGACAAAGAATGTCATAATCAGTCGAGGCCTTTGTTACATTTTTGTTACAGCCTACATCAGTGGAATAATGCCGTTGACTAGGCCGAGAAACCTGGATTTTACACGTTCCGTCGTCTCCATGACCTCATCATGCGACAGCGGCTGATCCAAAATACCCGATGCCATGTTGCTGATGCAGGAGATGCCGAGCACTTCGATGCCGGAATGACTTGCCGCAATAACCTCGGAAACCGTCGACATGCCGACAGCATCCGCTCCTAATATACGCATCATGCGGATTTCTGCAGGTGTCTCGTAGGAAGGTCCAAGCACTGCAATGTACACGCCTTCTTGAAGCGAGAACCCTTGATCCAGCGCCACGCCTCTTGCCAGTTCACGCAAACGTCTGCTGTAAGGCTGGGACATATCCGGAAAACGAACCCCAAGCTCACTGTCATTGGGACCGACCAGCGGGTTGCGGCCTTGAAAGTTAATATGATCGCTGATCAGCATGAGATCGCCTGGATTGAAGTTCGTGTTAACGCCGCCTGCTGCATTCGTAACAACAAGCTTCGAAGCGCCGATCGCTTTCATTACGCGCACGGGGAAAGCCGTCAAATCAGGGCCGTATCCTTCATACAGGTGGAACCGTCCACGCATGAGGACGACCGGACGACCGGAAAGCTTCCCGATCATCAGCTCGCCTGCATGGCCTTCTACCGTGGAAATTGGAAAATGCGGAATTTCATGATAAGGAATGACGACAGCCTCTTCGATATAGTCGCCTAAGATGCCAAGTCCGGAACCCATGATTAGGCCGACCTCAGGCTTAATGGAAATTTTCGAATTAATATAGGCTGCTGCTTCTTGGATATGGGATGCTTTGAGTGTGTTCACGTTGATGAACCTCCTATAATTGTTGTCACCTTGCAGTTGTAACGTAATCAGTTTAGCTCGTTCAAAAATGACACTCCGTTGTCCGGACGTTTCACACCGAAATTATCGGCGATGGTTGCCGCGACGTCTGCGAATGTTGAGCGAATGCCAAGCGATCCCGGCGTCTTCAAAGCCGGACCGTAAACGAGCAGCGGCACATACTCTCTTGTATGGTCGGTACCGGAATAGGTCGGATCGTTGCCATGATCGGCTGTAACGATGAGCAGATCACGTTCCCCAAGCCGTTTGGTCAGCTCCGGCACACTTCGGTCGAATGCTTCGAGCGCACCGGCGTATCCTTGCGGGTCACGGCGATGGCCGTACAAGGAATCAAAATCGACCAGATTCGTGAAGAGAAGTCCTTTGAACGGTCGATCCAGCGCGGCGATGGTTTTATTCACACCATCCTCATTGCTCTTCGTATGAAGTGCCTCCGTAATGCCTTCGCTGACGAAAATATCGTCGATCTTTCCGACCGCGATCACATCGAAACCGCCGTCTTTCATCGCATTAAGCACGGTCGGCTCCGGCGGCTTCACCGCATAATCATGCCGGTTCGAGGTCCGCTTGAAAGAGCCCGGCTTGCCCACGAACGGCCTCGCAATGACGCGGCCCACAGCGTAACGCTCGTCCATTGTGAGCTCACGTGCAATTTCGCAAGCACGGTACAATTCCTCAAGCGGAATAATGTCTTCGTTGGCTGCAATTTGGAAGACGCTGTCCGCACTCGTATAAACAATCCATTTGCCTGTGCGCAGCTGCTCTTCGCCCAGCTCGTCCATAATATCCGTGCCGCTGGCCGATTTATTGCCAAGCACGCCGCGGCCGGTCCGAGCCTCAAACTCGCTCAGCAGCCCGCCCGGGAACCCGTCCGGGAACGTCCGGAATGGCACGGTCACCTTGAGGCCGGCGATTTCCCAGTGGCCGGTCATCGTATCTTTACCTACGGACACCTCAGCCATTTTACCATAGTAAGCTAATGCCGCTCTTTCCGGTTCCCAACTGCCCAGCGGGGCGATCCGATCAAGTCCCCAGCTGCGAAGATTCGGCATTTGAAGCTCTGGTACCTCTTGCAAAATATGACCTAGCGTATGGGAACCTACATCGCCAAATGCCGGTGCATCCGGCAGCTCGCCGATTCCGACGCTGTCGAGCACGATTACTGTAATACGGTCAAACTTCATAGCCTGATCACTCCGAATTCGTTTGTTTGCTTCTAGCCCGCGGATGTGCCAGGTTGTACACTTCTTTAATGCGCGGTTTTGTCACCTGCACATAAACCTGGGTTGTGGAGATATCGGCATGGCCGAGCATTTCTTGCACAGCACGTAAATCTGCGCCGTTCTCCAGCAGATGTGCGGCGAAGGAATGCCGCAGCGTATGCGGCGTCATTTCACCTTCGATGCCCGCTTCTGCGGCGTATTTCTTCAAGATTTTCCAGAAGCCCTGCCGGGTCATTCTGGCCCCTTGCTGATTTAGAAACAACGCGGTTTCGTCCTTCTTACGCAGCTTCACACGCACCTGCTCCAAATAGACGGTCAGCGCCTCAGTCGCAACCGTGCCGAGTGGAATGATTCGCTCTTTGGTCCCGGAGCCGATGCAGCGTATAAAGCCCATAGCCAGGTTAATATGCTCATCATCTAAAGAAATAAGTTCAGATACACGGATCCCAGTTGCATAGAGGACCTCCAGCATGGCGAGATCGCGTATACCGGCATTCGTTCCGGGATCTGGTGCGGCGAGCAGCCGCTCCACGTCCGTGATCGTGACGATTTTGGGCAGCCGCTTCTCTTGCTTAGGCATCTCCAAATGGATAGACGGATCGCTTTGCATATGACGCTGCATAATCAAATAATGAAAAAAAGCACGTATTGAGACCATATGCCTGGAAACAGTCGCAACCGCCCGTCCCTGCTGCTTCAATTGAAGCATGTAGAGAGAGAGGTGGTGTTTTTGAATGCCATCCACATACGAAATGCCCTGTCTTTCCGCATAATCCAGAAATAAGGACAAATCCCGTTCATAGGACAACAACGTATTGGCAGACAGTCTCCGCCCTTCCTGTAAATACTGTATAAATGTTCGCAGATGCACTCTCATCGGTCGTTCCTTTCCCGGATAAACAGCTTCAACAGGTATCCCTGCTATATTCCACAAAGCTGCTTCATCTCCTGCCAAAGGAAGCCAAAACACCTGAATCCTATTCGCCATACCAGTAAAATAACCGAAGCTTGTCATAAATGCTGCTTGCATCTACCTGAAACGGCTCTTCCTTGAATACTTTCAATGCTTGGCCCTGCGGTACGCGGTACGGATCCTCAGGCGTTATCCAAACCGCAATAAACCTGCAGCCGCCATACATCGTAATGGTGAAAAAACAGAGCAGCAGCACAAAAAATATCCGTCTCAGCCACCTGCGAACCGATACCACCATTGCTTACTCCCCTTTTCTAAAGCGAAGAATGGGCAGCCTTTCCCGTTTGCAATCGGGCAAATGGTTGTCCTTTACAACACCTTATGAGCAGGGACGGCGAATCATGCATAAGCGCCCAGCTAGCTTAGTTTATCGAATGGTACGCTCTCAAGCAATTGACTCATGCTGACGTACGGCATATTCACAGCCTCTGCTACCTGCGGATGAGTAACGCGGCCTTTATACGTGTTCACGCCTTTACGTAGCGGCTCGTTCGCGCGTACGGCTTCCTCCAGCCCCTTGCTGGCAAGCTCCAGCGCATAAGGCATCGTCACGTTCGTCAGAGCAAGCGTAGAGGTCCGCGGAACGGCTCCCGGCATATTAGCAACTGCATAATGAAGGACGCCATGTTTCTCGTAGACCGGATCCTTATGCGTGGTTACACGGTCGATTGTCGCAATGGTTCCCCCTTGGTCAACGGCAACATCCACGATGACGGCACCTTTCTTCATCGTTTTGACCATTTCTTCGGTGACCAAGTGAGGCGCTCTGGCACCCGGAATGAGTACAGCCCCAATCAGCAAGTCTGCTTTCTTCACCGCGCTCGCAATATTGTAGGGGTTAGACATTAACGTGCGAATGCGGCCTTCAAACACTTCATCGATATAACGCATCCGATCCGCGCTGCGCTCCAGAATAACGACACTCGCACCCATGCCAAGGGCAATACGAGCTGCATTCGTCCCTACGATGCCGCCGCCAAGGATAATAACCTCGGCAGGAGGAACACCAGGTACGCCGCCAAGCAATATTCCGCGTCCGCCATAGAAGGCTTCCAAGAATTGAGAGCCTACCTGCACCGCCATTCTGCCCGCTACCTCACTCATCGGTGTGAGCAGCGGCAAGCTGCCGTTAGGCATCTGAATGGTTTCATAGGCAACCCCTGAGACATCCTTCTCGATAAGCGCCTTTGTCAGATCAGGTGCAGCAGCTAAGTGCAAGTAAGTGAATAGCAGTAATCCCTCGCGGAAATAACCAAACTCCTCCGGCAGCGGCTCCTTCACTTTCATAATCATTTCTGCCTTGGCCCATACTTCCTTCGCCGTCGATAAGATGACAGCGCCTTCGGCTACATAAGCTTCATCTGTAAAGCTGCTTCCTTCACCGGCACTGCTTTCGACCACGACCTCATGCCCGGCAGCCTTCAGCATTCCCGCTCCTGCAGGGGTAAGCGCAACTCGATATTCGCTTGCTTTGATTTCTTTCGGCACGCCGATAATCATATGCATCTCCCTCTCCGTCTCCTTGATTCTTCATATGCAGGCAGAGGACGGGTTGACAGTCCTCCCTGATACTTTCTCTCGCGAAACGGAAAATATGTACCAGCGTATCAGCATCTACCCATGCCCTTGTACGAATGTCTCCATACACTGGAGTATTGGTTCCTGCACCGAGTGCAAGTTCAGTCTATCGTTAAAGGAGGAGCATCTTTGCCAAATGTTGAACGGCTGCTGCTCAGCTGCTCAAAAGGCAGATCATCAGGTCATACTACACGTAAATTAATCGGATTCAAATCGCAATCCCAGTATACGCAATGTCTCAAAGAGCTTGCCAAATACGGCATTAGGCCGGTTAAGAGCATTCGCCGCAACCGCGTCATCTGCTGTCACGTCGACAGCCGCCGTACGCAGCAGCTGCAATCGCTTGCCCAGCATCCGAATGTCAGCTATGTCGAACCCGATTTCAAGCTTCATGCACATGGTTTTCCGGTGCAGTCCAAGGCGAAGAACTCGAAGGTTCGCATCAGCGCAAAAGCTTCTCTCTACATGAGAAAAAACTTGCGAACGCGCGGTGCAGGCAAAGGAAAGCTGCACTCGGATACGTCCTCAAGCAGTGTGGGCTGGAATATCTCACAAATTGAAGCGCATAAAGTGTGGTCATCCTCGAAAGGCAAAGGCGCAGGAATCGCCATTATCGATACAGGAATCGCCAAACATTCTGACCTTCGCATATATGGGGGCGTCAATACGATGGGCGGTTCATCTTACAAAGACGACAACGGCCATGGTACACATGTTGCAGGCATCGCGGCGGCCGTCGGCTCAAATGGCATGATGCATGGCGTAGCACCTCGAGCAAGGCTATACGCCGTCAAAGCGCTCGATGCGAGCGGCGCCGGCTATGTCTCCGATATTATCAAAGGCATCGACTGGTGTATCTCCAAGAAGATTCCCATCATCAATATGAGCCTTGGACTGGAAGGCGAAACGAGCAGCGCCCTGAAGGAAGCAGTACTGCGAGCGAGACAGAGTGGTATCATTGTCGTGGCCTCGGCCGGAAACAGCGGATCAAGTACCGGCCGTATTGATCAGCCGGCTCGGTACTCAACGGCGATAGCGGTCGCCGCATCCACACGTAAAGGGAAGGTCGCAAATTACAGCAGCCGCGGTTATGGCATCGACGTCACCGCTCCGGGGAGCTATATTAAATCGACATCACTGGGCGGCGGCTATCAAGTGTTATCCGGCACGAGCATGTCCAGCCCGCATGTGGCTGGCGGCGTTGCGCTTCTAAAGTCGCTCGATCCCACGCTTGGTCCCGCGACGATCACGAAGCGGCTGCGTGCTTCAGCCAAGCGAATCTCGAACTACTCCTATAAAGCACAGGGCTATGGGCTCATGCAGCTTGGAGGGGCAGCTGCCTCCTCTTCCTCCGATCAAACAACCGAAGCGGCATCGCGCAAATCCAAATCCGGCCATAAGTCCCGAAGGAAGAGACAGTAGAAGAGCGCACAAAAAACTCCCTTTAACAGTGTTGCTCAGCATGAGTGCTGAGAACACTGCAGAAGGGAGTGTTTAGTTTTCGACCTTGAGTGAATCGTTCTTCGCTTTGCAATTGACGCATACCCCTTGAAAATCAAGGCGATGGTCCAAAACCATAAAACCATATTCGCGCTCAAGTCGCTCTTCGAGCGGCCCAAGCCAATCTTCCAATATTTCACTCATGGTTCCACATTGCACGCAGATGAGGTGATGATGATGATGTTTGTTGTTGTCTGCCCGCAAATCATACCGCGCAACGCCATCTCCAAAATTCATCTTCTCCACAACATGCAGCTCGCTAAGCAGCTCCAATGTCCGATATACAGTTGCTAATCCAATCTCAGGCGCGATGTCCTTGACGAGCATGAACACGTCTTCCGCGCTTAAATGATCCTCTTCGTTCTCCAGAAGCACACGAACTGTAGCTTCTCGCTGTGGGGTGAGCTTGTACCCCTGCGACTGCAGCTGCTGCTTAATCTTATCAATCCGGGATTCCATGGCTTCCCCCCTCATACCTGACTTGTGCCATCATCACGGAATCGGTTTGCTTTTATTATAGGTGCTCATTACGAACAAAGTCAATTTTTTTTAGAATGATTACAATTCAGCGCCTGCTTCTACAATTAGCGGTGCAGCCCATTTCAGCAGCATCGGGGTGACGTAACATTCCACAGCCGCCGCTCCCAGAATGATAAGCAGCATCAAGGCAGCGCTCGATGTAAAAGCAAATAGCGGTTGGCTTAACGTTCCGAAACGGCCCAAAAGGCGATTCTTAATCACGTAGAGACCGAATGAAACAGCAGACACGCTAATGATAAGAAATGCCGGCACTGCAAGCAAATTAGGCGGCGCAACAGAAGCAAGCGAGAAGACCAGACCCTTCCATGCAAATTGCCGTACCAGCGTACCGATGGCGAAGCCCACCAATACTCCTTTTAGAAAATCAAGCGCCAGCACGAGCGGCATCCCGACGACTGTCAGACCGAGCACCCAAATGAGCAGCAGCCACTTCGCATGGAACCAAGCCCGATCCCAGTACGACTCGCCGCCGCTTTGTAAGACGCCTTCCTGGATATGATGGATGAATTGCTGCACATCTCCGGCTAAATTTTGCTGCTGATCCAGTGTCAGCGCATTAACGAGCAGCGCGCCAAACACTACCCCTACGACAAATAAAACAGACACGAATACATATAGCGTCAACTGATCCTTCATAAGCGGTTGAAGCGTGGATGATCGCATGGTACATCCTCCTAAACCCAGATGGTTCAGTGTATGTCCAAGCCTCTGCAGCTATGACGGTCTACTTACGACTCGCGACTTTTCCATAAGTGCCTCCGCCGCCTGCTTGCAGCTTCAACGAGCCTCTTCGAGCTTCAGAAATGATCGCTGCTGCCGATTCACCTGCAATCTCGGCAATCGCTTCCTCAGGTACATCATGAAGAATATTCATTTCCGTTCCGAACTGATTCAGCAGCTTGGTCAATGTCTTCGGACCGATACCCGGGATAAATTCCAGCGGCACCTGATAGATATAGCGAGGACGATCTTGCGGTACTACCGGCTGACTGCGACCAGCTTGTGCTCCGAGCTCCATAATCCGGTCCAATACGCCACGCACTTGCTTAAGACTCCCGCACTGCTTGCATCGCTCGGCATCCTGCGTGTCCTGAACGAGCGAGCCGCAATTCACACAGAACGTGCGATGATACTTGCCAAGTACCGGATTCAGCCCGTAGTTGGCCGTAATTGCTCGACCCTCCGCCCCTTCCAGAGCAAGCTTCAACTCGTGAAAGGACGGTTCTTGAAGGCTTAGTTCATTATATTCACGGCCAATCTTCGCCAAGGAATGAGCATCTGAATTCGTCAGAAACGGGATGTTATCCAGTTCGGGAATGAGCCCTGCCATCTCGCTGTCCGAGCTTAATCCGAGCTCGACAGCATCCACGAGCTCAGGATCGAGCGTATCGCTAAGCTGATCGGAGCAGCTGCCAAACAAACTTTTATGCGGGGTGAAAATATGAGCAGGAATGAACAGTCCGCCTCTCCCCTTCACTTCCGCCTGCAGCTCGCGGGATGGCACATATAACCGCTGTGAGCTTAACTGCACATTGCGCATCGAGCGGGACATCCACTTCGTGAACGACTGCATCTCAGCAAAGTCCGGCAAATAGATCAGATGATGCGCGGTGCCGAAGCCGGCATCTCGCACTTCAATTTCAGAGCCAAGTAAAATGGTCGTGTCTCTGTAACGAATACCTCCACCGCTTATTTGGGTCATTTCCCCGGAATCAAGCAAGGATTCAATATCACGCTGTACACCTGGAGAATGGCAGTCGATA
This sequence comes from Paenibacillus sp. N22P23, assembly GCF_059383735.1. Classification (NCBI taxonomy): domain Bacteria; kingdom Bacillati; phylum Bacillota; class Bacilli; order Caryophanales; family Paenibacillaceae; genus Paenibacillus; species Paenibacillus sp. N22P23. The sequence goes on along the minus strand of NZ_JBXENT010000001.1, from coordinate 357,623 downwards.
ACGCCGAGCAGTCCGATGCCTTTGCGAACCGCCGCCTCATGTGCAATGTTGCGGAACGTTAAGTCCTTACTTCCGCTGATTTTGACCGGTTCCCCTCGCTCCGTCCGCCCAATATGCAGATGAAGATCGGCAAATACTCGGCTTAGTTTTCCTTCTTGTGCCGCAGCCACAGTCACCTCTAGATCTCTCCTGTAAGCCTATAAATGTGCCAAGCATAAACGGCCAGAATCGTCTTCGCATCGCTGATCCGCTCTTCTTTCATATACTGCTGCGCCTGCTCGAACGTAATCGCTTCTACCGCCAAGAACTCATCCTCATCCGGCGCGCTTTCACCTTTGACAAGATCCTCTGCGATAAACACATACAGCTTCTCGTCGGCGAATCCTGGGGACGTATAGAACGCACTTAGCGGACGCAGCTTCCCCGCACGATAGCCGGTCTCCTCTTCAAGCTCACGTGCAGCCGCAATCATTGGATCTTCACCGGCGTCAAGCTTGCCTGCCGGAATCTCGATTTGGAACTTCTCCATCGGCTTCCGATACTGCTCGACGACGAGCATCTTATCATCGATCAACGCAAGAACTGCTGCCGCACCGGGATGTCTGACTATTTCGCGTGTAGCTGTTTTGCCATCAGGCAGCTCTATGGTATCGACCTGCAGTGAAATGATTTTTCCATCGAAAATCGGTTCAGTCTTGATTGTTTTCTCACGGAATTGATCGGTTTTCTCTAACATCTGTCATCGGCTCCTTTAATGGTAATTCGGTAGGCATATGTTCTCTAACTCTCTCATATCTATCTATCAGTATAGCAAAAGGGGAGATCATTCATGAAACAATACGCGGTAAATAGTAAATTAACGCTTATCGGTAAAGCTTGGGAAATCCGTCACCAATTGAAGCTGCTCGCCAAAGCGAGCACGAAGACGAGCCAGCAAGACGGCAAATCCGGACGCACGCTAGGTGAATATTTGCAATCGACCCGCTGATTCAATTAGAGTCCGAACCTTCACAAACAATAGAAAGGGTTGCCGCCGTAGATGACACTACAGCTGGCAACCCTTATTCGTATTAGCGAAGCCGTTATTCTGTCAGCTCTGCCGCTTGTTCGATGATCGCTACAACCAGCTCTGCTGTTTTCACTAAATCCTCAGCCTTGATTTGCTCATTCGTCGTGTGGATATGCTCATACCCAATCGCAAGGTTAACGGTTGGAACGCCATGTCCGTTGAAAATATTCGCATCGCTCCCGCCGCCGGAGTGAAACAGCTTCGGCGTTCTGCCGATCTTCTCGATCGCAGCCTTCGCTAGCTCTACGACTGGATCACCATCCGTGAAGTTGAACGCCGGGTAAATCAGCTTGCTCTCAAACTCCGCCTTCGCGCCGAATTCAGCCGCAACAGCCAAGACGGTTTCGCGCATCGATTCGACCTGCTTATCGAGTTTATCCTGTACAATGCTGCGCGCCTCCGCGTCGAGCTTCACGAAATCGCATACGATATTCGTTGCGCCTCCGCCTTCGAAGCGTCCGATGTTTGCCGTTGTTTCGTGATCAATTCTTCCTAATGACATACGGGAAATCGCTTTGCCTGCTACTTGAATGGCGCTGATGCCATCCTCGGGATTAACGCCTGCATGTGCTGATTTACCGTGAATTTTGATTGTAATCTTAGCTTGTGACGGCGCAGCAACGGCAATATCGCCGATCGGACCATTGGAATCCAGCGCGTAACCGAACTTCGCCTTCAGCTTCTTGGGATCGATCGCTGCCGCACCTACAAGTCCACTTTCTTCTCCAACCGTAATAACGAGCTGAATGGGACCATGTGCACGATTCTGTTCCTTGATCACACGTATGGCTTCGAACATGGCTGCGAGTCCGGCTTTATCATCGGCTCCAAGGATTGTCGTACCGTCACTTCTTATGTAGCCGTCAGCATCTAGACGCGGTTTAATTCCTTTTCCCGGCACTACCGTATCCATGTGGGAAGTAAAGAATATCGTCGGTGCCTTCTCGCTGCCGTTTGCTTCAAGCATCGCGAACAGGTTGCCTGCCCCGTGGCCGGTGATGCTTGCCGCATCATCTTCTTCTACAGAGAAGCCAAGCTCTTTCAGCTTTCCTGTAAGCACATTGCAAATTTCACGCTCATATTTCGTTTCGCTGTCCACTTGGACAAGCGCCATAAATTCATCAATAATTCGTTGGTTGTTAATCATCGGCTTTCCTCCGTCCATTGATTTCGTTTACAATAGTCTCATACTTGTACATCTCACATACGAAAGGAGCATGCTCTCGTGCGTCAGAACCGATTGATGAAAATGTTCATCTGGCTGCTCATCGCTTCGCTGTTGATTTCCACATTATTGATGGGTATCGGCTGGATCTTCGAATAGTCCAGTCTCGTCTTCTACTTCACAGCCAAACTGTTTGCAGAAATGCGGCAGCAGCTCGCGTGCCGCTTGTTCCACGCTTAAGTTAATGCCTGTTACATCGGCAAAAGAAGTAACCGCATATTCCTGGATTCCACAAGGAATGATGCCTCGAAATCCATCCTGCGCAATGCCTGCTTTAATATTGAGCGCAAAGCCATGGCTCGTCACGAATCCGCGGCGAGTCCTGGCTTTATTAAACTTCACACCGATTGCCGCAATTTTGGCATCGCCAACCCAAACACCGGTATACTCCGACTTCCGATTGGTTTCGATCCCATACCCTGCCAGCCAATCCATGATTGCCTGCTCCAGCTGTCGCAGGTAACCGTGCAGATCAAGGCCCGCTCCATCCAGATAAAGCAGCGGATACCCAACCAGCTGTCCCGGTCCATGATACGTAATATCCCCGCCGCGATCAATTTGAAACACACCGATTCCGCGAGCAGCTAATTCCTCTTCCGAATAAAGCAAATGCTCGGGATGACGCTGCGATCCGATTGTATAGGTCGGCGGATGCTGAAGAAGGAGCAGCGTTTCGCGTCGCTCCTCCTTGTCGATTTGTTTGACGTATGCCTTCTGTAAATCCCATGCTTCGGCATAACCGAGCATAGGCGTATAGTGAACATCGATCGCTTTCACGTTCGTTGTCATAACATGTAAGCCCCGTTTCAATACAGCTTCGTATCCAGATTGAAGCTTTCCAAATTTTCTTTCACACGCTGCAAGAAACGTCCGCAAATGACGCCGTCCAGAATCCGGTGATCCAGCGACAAACAAATATTCGCCATTGAACGAACAGCAATCATGTCATTAATGACGACAGGTCGTTTCACGATGGATTCGCAAGTAACGATTGCGGCTTGCGGGTAGTTGATGATGGGGTAAGACAAGATGGAACCGAAAGAACCCGTATTGTTAACGGTGAACGTTCCGCCTTCCATATCTGCCAGTGTCAACTTGCCATCTCGGGTTTTGCGAGCCAGATCTTCAATTTCCCGGGCGAGGCCGGCAATATTTTTTTGATCGGCATTTTTGATGACGGGTACTTTAACCGCATCCTCTGTACCTACCGCAAGACCGATATGAATATCGCGTTTCACGATGATTTTGTCGACAGCCCATACCGAATTCATGATCGGGAAATCTTTAATCGCATTCACGACGGCTTTCACCCAGAATGCGAGGTAAGTAAGATTCACGCCTTCACGCTTCTTGAAGTCATCCTTCAATTTGTTGCGCAGGGAGACGAGGTTAGTCACATCTACTTCCATCATCATCCAAGCATGCGGAATTTCAGTGACGCTTTGGCGCATGTTACGTGCAATAGCATTACGGACAGGGGTAACATCGATAAAATATTCCCTTCTGCCCGGCATTTGCTGCCCTTCCACTTCAACACCCGGAATTCGCGGCGTTTCAGACAAATGAAGTCCGGAAGAACGAACCTGCTCCCCGCCGCTCTTATTCGATTGCTGTGTTTGTGAGGCGCTGCCTGCATTTCCAGTTACTGTTCCTGTCGCTTTAGCACCTCGACCGGATTCCACGAAAGCAAGAACGTCTTTACGCGTGATCCGTCCTCCAAGCCCTGTTCCTTCAATCGCAGTCAAGTTCACATTATGCTCTGCCGCAAGTGACTGAACCGCAGGGGAATAGCGATAACGCATATGATCATTGCCATCGCTGCCTGCTTCGGCTGCTGTACCTTGAGCACGAACCGCTGCTCGCTCGTTACGTGCAGGAGCGCCAGACGATGCAGAGATACTGTTGCTGCCTGCGTTAGGTGACGTAGTCGTGGCAGTACCGGTTCCCTCTTCATCAACCTCTATGAGGCACAGCGGCGTTCCAACGGGTACCGTTTCGCCTGCACCGACTAATATTCGAATCAGCGTCCCTTGAATGGTCGCGGGTAGTTCTGCATTTACTTTGTCAGTAAGAATTTCACAGATCGGCTCATACATTTCAATCGAATCGCCTGGCTGCTTGAGCCATTTGTCGATCGTTGCGGAGACAAGCGATTCTGCGAGCTGTGGCATGACGACTTCCGTCAATTTCTTCATTCCGACCACTCCTAAATGTTTTGCGAAGCGAATTCGATCTTAGAATAATGCCAGCTTCTTCATCGCTTCTTTCACTTTATCTTTATTCAGCATAAAGAATTTCTCGCCCGGAGGATTGATCGGCATTGCCGGAACGTCCGGACCGCATAGTCGCATAATTGGAGCATCAAGCTCATACAGCATCTCTTCTGCTATAATAGCCGATACTTCTGCGCCAATGCCTCCGAATTTGTTATCTTCATGAATGATGAGCACTTTACCTGTACGACGGGCAGCTTCCAGAACGCCTTCTTTGTCAAGCGGCTGGAGTGTACGCAAGTCGAGCACATGTGTGGATACGCCTTCTTCTGCAAGCTCCTCGGCTGCTTCGAGCACGAAATGAAGCGGCAGACTATAGCTGATGACGGTAATGTCTTCGCCTTCGCGAAGGACATTGGACTCTCCAATCGGGACGATATAATCGCCTTCCGGAACTTCGCCGGTCACAAGCTTGTAGCATTTCTTGTTTTCAAAATAAATAACCGGATCCGGATCGCGAACAGCCGCTTTCAGCAGCCCCTTCGCATCGTATGCCGTGTAAGGCGCAACGATCTTAAGACCAGGCGTCCCGAAGAATACCGACTCCGGGCATTGGGAATGGTACAATCCGCCGAAGATGCCGCCGCCGATCGGCGCGCGGATGACAAGCGGGCATGTCCAGTCATTATTGGAGCGATAACGGATTTTGGCCGCTTCGCTAATAATTTGATTCGTAGCCGGGAACATGAAATCTGAATATTGCATCTCGGCAATAGGCTTCATGCCATACATAGCCGCACCGATTGCAGCGCCGACAATCGCGGATTCCGCAAGCGGTGTATCTAGCACACGCTCTTCGCCAAACTGGCCGATAAGCCCTTTCGTCGTCGTGAATACGCCGCCTTTATGACCAACGTCCTCACCGAGTACGAATACATCTTCATCGCGTTCCATTTCTTCTTTCATGGCCAAGCGGATCGCATCAATATAGTCCATTTTCGGCATGTTAGCGTCCCCCTTCGCCATGATGATCTTCGGCGTAAACATGTTTCAATATATCTTCAGGTTCTGGGAAGGCTGCTTGATCTCCATAGGAAGTAGCATCATCCAGAGCCGCTTTGATCTGCTGCATCAACGCTGAATCGCGCTCTTCATCCCAAATCCCGCTGTCAATCAGATATTGTTTGAACTTCGGCAAGCCGTCTTTGTCGCGATGCGAATCGACTTCTTCCTTCGTTCGGTAAGCAAGATCTTCATCTGACGTGGAATGCGGCGATAACCGGTACATAACGGCCTCTACCAGGGTTGGTCCTTCACCGTTTGCAGCGCGCTCACGTGCTTCTTTGACAACGCGGTACACTTCGAGAGGATCATTCCCATCTACGCTATAGCCAGGAAAACCATATCCAATGGCACGGTCAGCGATTTTTCCGCCGATTTGCTTATGAATCGGAACCGAAATCGCATATTGATTGTTTTCGCACATGAAAATAACCGGCAGTTTATGCACTCCGGCAAAGTTGGCACCTTCGTGGAAATCCCCTTGATTGCTGGAGCCGTCGCCGAAGGTGACAAAGGATACAAAATTTTTCTTCTTCATCTTGGCAGCCAGTGCAAAACCAACTGCGTGAGGAACTTGCGTTGTAACAGGGCTTGAGCCCGTAACGATGCGCAGACGCTTCGAACCGAAGTGTCCCGGCATTTGGCGACCGCCGCTGTTAGGATCAGCCGCTTTGGAGAATAGGGAAAGCATAAGCTCGCGCAATGTCATACCTACTGCAAGCACAAATGCGTAATCGCGATAATAAGGCAAGTAGTAATCTTGATTTCGGTCGAGCGCGAAAGCTGCGCCAACCTGAGCGGCTTCTTGACCGATACCGGATACGTGGAACTTGATTTTGCCTGCCCGTTGAAGCAGCAGACAGCGCTCATCATACCGACGAGCGGTTGTCATCAGCGTGTACATTTCAATGGCTTGATCGTCCGTTAGCCCAAGTGCAGCATGTTTGGTTTGCTGCACGGCAGATTCGGATTGTGTCATGAGGGATGCCCTCCTTTTAGCTGCTATTATAACCAGGTACTAAGACTTGACTATACCTATTATAACCGACTTTTACCGAAAAAGAAATGCTCCGTCCACTGCTCCCATTTGCGTTGTTGCTTACTATATAAAGATGCAGCTGCGACCTAAAATGCCAATGAATTACCATGAACTGCCAGCATTGCTTCGCCTAGCACTTCGGAGAGCGTTGGATGCGGGTGAATGACTTGTCCCACTTCCCAAGGCGTCGCATTCAGCAGCATGGCAAGCGATGCTTCGGACAATAAATCCGTAGCGTGAGGCCCGATCATATGCACACCAAGCACGTCATTTGTTTTCGCATCTGCAATTACTTTGGCAAAACCATCCGTTTCACCCAGCACATGTGCTTTACCAATCGCTTGGAACGGGACTTTGCCGATTTTGATATCATGCCCTTGTTTGCGTGCTTCGTCTTCCGTCAGTCCAATGGATGCCAGCTCCGGCTTGGAGTAGATCGCTCTTGGCACTCGTGAGTGATCAGGCGCCTGCTCCTTACCGCCAAGGATATGGTCTACAGCAACAATGGCTTCATGTGCTGCCGCATGTGCCAGCTGCAAGCCGCCGTTCACATCACCAATGGCATAAATATGAGGTTCATTCGTTTGAAAATATCCGTTGACGCGAATAACGCCTTTCTCTACTCGAACATCCGTATTTTCAAGACCGATCTCTTCGACGTTCGCTTGACGCCCTACGGAAACAAGCAGCCGCTGTGCATTCAAGATAACCGGACCATCTGCTGTATCTGCTGTGATAGAGGCCTGTCCGTCATTATAGGTATACGTATCAAGCTTCAATTGAATACCTGTCAGTATACGTACGCCTCTGCGGCTTAATTGCTTCGTGAGCTCTGCCGATGCTTCAACATCTTCACCTGGCAGCAGCCGTGATGCCGCTTCGATCAAGGTAACCTCAACGCCGAAGTCGATGAGCATCGAAGCCCACTCTACACCGATGACGCCGCCGCCAACGATCAAGATGGAGTCCGGAAGCTCGTCCATCGTCAGTGCTTCATCGCTCGACATGATTTCACCTTGTTTCGGTTCCAGACCCGGCAGCGAACGAGGACGCGATCCCGTTGCAAGGATCAGATTCGTTGGAACGATGGTTTCCATTTCGCCATCCGGGAGCTCAATGGCCACACTTCCGCTCTTCGGAGAGAAGATGGAGGGACCGATTACTCTGCCGTTACCATGCATGACGGTGATGTTATGCTTACGCATTAAATATTGAAGTCCTTTGTACAGACCTTCTACCGTATTTTCTTTCCGACGCTGCACTTTAGGGAAATCGAGTGAAATCGCTCCCTCTGCCACGTTTATACCGTATGTATCAGCTTTGCGCATCGTGGCGTATACTTCTGCACTGCGCAGTAGCGCTTTACTCGGTATACAGCCTTTATGTAAACACGTGCCACCCAGCTTCTCTCTCTCCACTACGATAACTTTCTTCCCTGCTTGTGCCGCTTTGATCGCAGCTGTATATCCCGCAATGCCTCCGCCAATTATGGCCAAATCGCATTGAATCGTCATTCTTGTTGCTCCTCTCCAGATCATAAAGCCGTTACATGTCTATTGTACCTTTTTTCAAAGCTCCTTGAAACTGCCACAAGTGATGAAATGGACAGTCTCCCCCGAAAAAGGTATGATTAAAGCATCATTGTCGTTGTTTCTGTACAGGAGGATTTATTCGCATGAAGCAGGTTACTATTCGTTTTATTGCCGTTTTACTGCTCGTTATTCCGGGAATCGCCGCAACTTATGGATTTCTTCTCATGAAAGATGCTATCTTTCATTATTTCTCATCCTTCGGCAACGATGCTGCCGTCCATGATTTTGAATGGTGGACCTTTATTCTAGGCATGGTGCTCTTTCTGCTTGGGGTCGGATTTATCGGGGGATGGACTTTTTTCCGAGACCGCAAACGCAATTATGTCTCGTCCCGCTTTCGCGAGAAGCGGCAGCGTCCGCCTCGGCCGGGCGTATAAACCTACATCGATATGGCAAAAAGGGCGAGCTATCCAAGTGATGGAGATGCTCGCCCTTTTATGTGTTATAAGATCTTATCTACAATCCCATATGCAACCGCTTCTTCCGCACTCATGAAACGGTCTCTGTCCGAGTCTCGTTCAATCTGCTCTTTCGACTGCCCCGTGTGCTGCGCTAGCAGTGCATTGATTTTCTCACGCGTCTTCAATATCCAGCTCGCATGAATCTGGATGTCGGAAGCCTGCCCTCTTGCACCACCGAGCGGCTGATGGATCATAACTTCACTGTTGGGCAATACATAACGCTTTCCCTTGGCTCCGCCTGCCAGCAGAATCGCGCCGAAGCTCGCAGCAAACCCCGTACAAATCGTTGAAACCTCCGGTTTAATAAACTGCATCGTATCAAAAATAGAGAAACCAGCCGTTACTGAGCCGCCGGGGCTGTTGATATAGAGCTGAATGTCTTTATCCGGATCATCTGCGGCAAGAAAGAGTAATTGTGCCACGACCGCATTGGCCATTTGATCTTCAATTTCACCGCTTACCATGACGATCCGGTCTTTGAGCAGCCTCGAATAAATATCGTAGCTGCGTTCTCCCCGATTGGTTGATTCCACAATATAAGGCACTAAACTCATAGCCGGAAACCTCCTCATTCGCTGCCGATTAGGCTGCATACATCATGCTAACGGATGAGCGGTTGCCTTGTGACGCATGAAGCTGGCCAATTGCCTGTACCGGATCCATAAGCTGCTCTTCCACGTTAGCAAGCACGATTAACGCCTGAGCATCCCCTGCACGAACGGCATGAACATAGGCATATAACTGACTATCCTTTACTTCTCGCTCCGTCTGCCTCGAAACTTGCGCAAGATCCGATTGCTGTTTGAGCTTTGCAATAGCAGCTCTTGCTCTGTGCAACGCTGCTTTCACTGCCCCTTCTGACATGGTAAGTTTTGCGGCTACATCGTGGCCCTTATAGCCGAACACCTCTTTAAGCAGGAACACCGTCCGCTGCAGCGGCGATAAATGATAGATCAGTAACCGGAGCGCATATTCAAGCTCATGCGATTCGCCGAACAAACGGTCCAGCACAGCTTCCTGTTGTTCCAGCACTCGTCTGGCTCGCTTCATTCTGCGCGCTTGATCGACCGAGATGTTCTTCGCAATACGCAGCATATAAGCAGTCGGATTAGGATGTACAAGCGCGCCGTTCATGACCGGTAGCGCCCGTAAGCAAGTTTCCTGAACAAGATCCTCCGCATCCCATGTAGAACGCGTGAGCGATAGACAGTAGCGGTAAAGAGCGATTCGCATTTCATCGACAGTTGGTTGTAATGTCATAATGGCACCTCCTCATCTGTTAGCGTAGATTCATGACGTAAACGAATGAAAGGATCAAAAAGATACGCATTCAATTAATTTAATGGATTTGTTTGCAATTTTCGATGCCGCGCCTCACGAGTAAAGAGTCCAATAAGCGCAAACAGCGTAAATGCGCAGCCGAGCATGATAAACATACTATTCGTAGATACATATTGTATGCCGAAACCGCTAATACCGGGACCGAGCAAACTGCCGATGCTGAAATGGATAGATGCCGTTACATTCGCTGATGGCAGCAGTTCACGCGGGAGCAAGTCTGCTGCATAGGCAAGCCCAAGTGAGAAAAACGAGCCGATAAATCCGCCAATCATTGCGAGCAAAATAAATAATACGACGACATTATCTCCTGCCAGTGGAACGGCCAGAAACATCAAGCCGGCAATACATGCACATCCCATCAGTACCGGTTTTCGACCGATTCGGTCACTAAGCATACCGAGCGGGAACATCAGCAGCAAGCTGCCGACACCTAAAGCTGGAAGCAGCAGCGAGATTGACGCTTGACTCAAATGAATGCGCAAACCGTATAACGGAAAATTACTGTTCATCGTCGCTTCCATCAAACCATACAGAATAGCTGGTAAGAGCGCAAACCATGCAATGCGGTATACCCTCGCATAACGGTTCGAAGAAGCAGAGGCAAGCTTGGCCGAATGCTCAGGATACTCCGGTTGCAGTGTCCTGACAAACAGCAGAATGAGCACGAACAGAAGTGTGTTCAAACAAAATGGAACCCATTCCCCAATGGACAATAGATTGATGCCTGTAGGTCCTAAACTAAACCCGATCCCATAAGCCATCCCATAAAGTGAAATATAACGGCCTCTACTCTCTGCGGGGCTGCTGCTCACGATCCAGAGCTGCGTGCAATAATGAAGAGCACTGTCACCAACGCCAACGATAATGCGAAGTACAAACCATATCCATATTGACGTCAGGAACGGAAAAAGCAGCGTCCCAATCGCAGCAAGAATAATGCCAATAACAATGCCTTTCTTGTATCCCATGCTGCGGATCGGCTTCTCGATAAAGAACATCGTACTGAACGTACCGATATATAACGCCATCGAATTAATGCCATTTACATCCGATGATACCCCCTGGCGATCCAGTAAGATGGACAACAGAGGCAAAATTAACCCTTGATTGAAACCCGAGACGAGAGTTACGGAGAGCAAAATAAATAATCGCTTCCTTGAAGGAGCAGCAGTTAATTCTATAGGTGACAAAACAATCCTCCTGAGTGTATTTTTCTGACATTATAAATATCAACCAAGATAAGCGCCACTATCGCAGCTTGCACGAAAGTGGCGCTTATTATGAAGAACTATTGTCGAGTACATTCCAACGTTCTCCCAAAGTATACAACCCGCAAGTTGCAATTGACAAGTCGTGCGTTGTCTCCATGTTTTTCGCGTGCCAACCCTTTCGAGCTTGCTTACTTCCGTCATAATAATGGACGATTCGCCCCCGTCATTTTTACACGGTCAAAACGCGTGCAAGCAGAGTAAGAATATATATAGCTCTCACCTCGAACCATTATAAGGAGGTAACCGACTCCCATGTCGATTAAACGAGACAAATGGAAACAATATCGCATCTTGAAGGATACGCCTTCTCTCGCCGCTCGGTTGCCCAAAACGCGGCTGCTAAAGCTAAACGAATTAGCAAAGCTCCTACTTCAATTTAAAAGCCTCGTTCTGAAGCCGCGTGACGGGAGGTTCGGAGGTGACATCCTGTTCATTAACCGAATCGGAACGAACGCCTATCGTATTCATAACGAAAATAAAACGGTCATAATGAAAAACACCAAGCAGTTACTCAAATGGATCCGTAAAAAAACCAAAGGACGTGGGTTTATTGTCCAAAACCGCTTGCAGCTTGCTCAAATTCAACACAAGCCGTTCGATATTCGGATCATGGTGCAGCGAAGAAAAGGTACTTCGACCACTTGGAAAGTAACAGGCTCATACGCGAAAGTGGCGGCGCAGGGATATCTCGTCACGAATGTGATTAGCCTCATCGTTCCAGTGCCTGGGGCGCTGAAACTGTCTCGCATCAAGGATCGAAGCTTACCCTTCAAAGCCAAACGGGTCTCACTGTTGGCTGCTAAACGGCTTGGAAAGCATTTCCCTAAGCTGAGGCAGGTCGGGTTTGACATTGGAATCGATAAGAAGCGGCAGATTTGGATCATCGAAGGGAATTACATGCCGGATTTGTACCCTTTCCGGCTCTTGAAAGATCCCTCCATGTATCGCAGAATACGATGGTATCAGAAACATTAAGCAGTTGACGATTGAAAATAAGACGACTAGCCCATTATTGGCCGGTCGTCTATTCGTTTGTTACCTATTTTTGAAATGCCCTATTGGGATTTCACTTACGTCCTCTGGAACTCACAACACGCGTCACTTGGAACTGATTTACCCCTACCTGTATAATTGCAAACTGGCTGAAAGAAGTGCCGGAAGAAGTATATGGTTCCGCTTGAATATTTCCACTTGGAGTTCTAACGATTGCGGTGATTCTCGTCACCAAACAGGCTCCACGGCTAGAAGCTGTCCAAGTCTCATCACGTGCAACACTGTAATCGTCGTTGGAACAAAGTACTGATGCGTATTCAACTGTCCCAAATGCATTATATGGCGTAGAGTTATGAATCTGTACGAGTGGATATCTTACTCCCATACCTGATACCTCCTTTCTTATTGATATTGTTCAGTAAATGCAAATGGACAAGTTTTGGTAAGGTATAAACGTGGACAAGAATAAATAAACTTGTCCGCTCGGCGTTCGCGAAGAACTTATGATGCAGTACCTCAATAACGAAAACAAGCCACCTCTCGGAAAATCCGAAAAGTGGCTTGTACAAGACTCATCGTAACCTTTAAAGCAATAACTAGTTAACTCTTACCACGCAAAGCTTCTAACCGTCTCAGGAAACCTTATGCTCGATCCGCAGCTTGTCGGCTACCATCGCGATAAACTCGCTGTTTGTCGGTTTTGATTTACTGATATTGATTGTATAGCCGAAGAGGTGACTGATGCTGTCAATATTGCCGCGCGTCCATGCAACTTCAATAGCATGACGGATAGCACGTTCAACACGCGAAGGCGTCGTTTTAAACTTCTCGGCAATCGCAGGATAAAGCGTCTTCGTAATAGCACCAAGAATTTCAATATTGTTGTAAACCATCGTAATGGCTTCACGCAAATATTGATACCCTTTAATGTGCGCAGGCACTCCGATTTCATGAATGATGCTCGTAATGTTTGCATCAAGGTTTTTACCTTTTGCAATTGGTACAACATTCGATTTCGAAATGGAAGACGATGAGGATGAAGAATTATAAGATGAAATGACTGTCGGGTTACCCACCAACTGGCGAATTCGGTTCGCGAGAATTTCCATGTCAAATGGCTTTAATATGTAGTAAGATGCGCCAAGCTGTACAGCCTTTTGAGTAATATTCTCTTGACCAAATGCAGTGAGCATGATAATTTTTGGCATTTGCGGCAGATTCATTTCACGAAGTCTTTCTAATACGCCAAGCCCATCAAGATGAGGCATAATAATATCCAAAATCAGAACGTCCGGCACTTCCCGCGTTTCTTCCAACAAGCGAAGCACTTCCTCGCCGTTATAGGCGACACCGGTAACGACCATATCGTTTTGTTCAGAAATATACTCGGACAACAAATTCGTAAATTCCCGATTGTCATCAGCCAACAACACTTCAATTCTTTGCAAGGTATAGTCCTCCTTAGACTAGTAATTCACTCAATTGTAGTTAACGCTTAAAAGCCCTCTGTGCGTATCTTTGCTTGTCTAACTAACATTTTCGACATGGCCAATGAAATTCCTTCTGTCGAATAATATTTTTCTTTATTATTAATTTGATCTGATTTATAATAAATAATTTACTACAATATTTCTCAGAATTCGTAAAAATTCGACAAAAAAATAAAAATCTTAAGGTGGCTAAGCCGCCTTAAGATTTAAGCTTGCTGGTTTGAGGAGAACACCTGCATCTTGCAGCATCCACTCGATAAAGCAGCCATACCCCGATGTAGGATCGTTCACAAATACGTGTGTAACGGCGCCGATCAGCTTGCCATCTTGGATGATTGGGCTGCCGCTCATCCCCTGTACAATGCCTCCTGTTTGTTCAAGCAGACGCTTGTCCGTAATTTTGATAACCATGCCCTTCGTTGCCGGTGATTGCTGCCTTGTGACATGGATGATCTCCACATTAAAACGCTCTACCTTCTGTCCGTTCACAACAGTAAGCAGCTGTGCCGGACCTTCCTTCACTTCTTCCGCGAATGCTACAGGAAGCGACTGCTGATTGTAGCTGTGTGACGGAAGCTCCTTCATTTTGCCGAAGATGCCAAACGACGTATTGCGCTCTATATTGCCAAGCACTTTACTTTCTTTAATGAAATGTGCTCTTTTCTCTCCGGGTTCGCCATTTTGGCTCTTGTTGATGGACGTCACATTGGACTGCAAAATCTGACCTTCACCAACCTCAATCGGAGTTTGAGTATCCATATCCGTAATGACATGTCCGAGCGCACCGTAGACGCCTTGATCTGGAGCATAGAAAGTCAATGTTCCTACACCTGCAGCAGAATCTCGAATGTACAGTCCTAACCGCCAAGCACGGTCTTCCGAATCGAATACAGGTGCGAGCTTCGTTTCAAATAATCGTGTACCTCGTTTAACTGTTAATTGCAGCGCCTGCTTCGCATCACCTGCTTCTTCTGCCATCTGAGCAACTTTATGCACCTCGTTAATGTACTTGCCATTAATTCGGATAATAAGATCGCCAAGCTGCAAATTCGCTTGTTCGCCGGGAGATACTCGAGCGCCTTTAGCATCCGTGACTTGATGATGACCCACAACCATAATACCGGCTGATTTCACTTTGACGCCGATGGTTTGTCCACCGGGAATAACACGTAAATCAGGTACAACGTTCACTTTAACAGTCTTAAACGGAATTTTTCCAAATAATTTCAATTTCATCGTAGTCTTTCCGCTGTGTGACGACTGGATGGAGAGCGGTTTGTTTAAATTAATGGACATTGAACGGTCAGATGAACCGTTAACTTGCAGCATGTGCGGATCAACGGTAACTTGAGCATGTACAGGCATACCATAGTCTAACTGCTTCAACTGGCCGGAGAACAAACGAACTTCGTTCGGAAATGCGGCGAAATGTTGAATTGGAGAGGATAGACCAAGCATGCAAACGATGATAACGAGAAGTAAACCCAGCCACCGCTTCCGCTGATTGGCATTCAATGACTTCACGCTCCCTGTTGCAAAATCGCTTGACGAGAAAGGTGGTTCGCCATTTGCGTACCTTTAAGGTATCCCCGCCCCAACAGTTTTATGTCGCCAAAAACATTCCCTAATTGCCTTCCATTACGCTCCCTTTTGTCTATCTGCCAAGTCAAGCATTTCTTGTGCGTGATGACGGGTTTTTTCCGTTACTTCCACACCACCCAACATTCGGGCAAGCTCCTCAATACGAGTCGGCGAGCTAAGCTCTGTGACCATTGTTGAAGTCCGCTCTGCTACGATCGTTTTCTTGATTTCATAATGATGATCTGCCATACAAGCAACCTGAGGCAAGTGAGTGATGGAGAACACCTGACAATGCGTCGACAGTCTTGACATCTTCTCGGCAATTGCTTGAGCGGCGCGGCCGCTCACACCTGTGTCCACCTCATCAAATACGAGTACAGGCACTTCATCTATTGATGCAAAGATGGTTTTGAGCGCAAGCATGATACGCGACATTTCACCGCCGGAGGCAATCTTACTGATTGGCTTTAACGGTTCGCCCGGATTCGGTGCGATTAGGAATGCTGCTTCGTCTATTCCGTTTGCATGCAGCTTGTACGTTTCACCATCTTTACTTTGCTGCAGCTGAACATGGAAAGTTGTACGTTCCATTTGCAGTTGGCGAAGCTCGCTCTCAATGGCTCCAGACAGCTTATCAGCTGCATCCTTGCGGTACGTGGAAAGCGTTTTGCCGAGAACAACAGCTTCTGCGAACAAACGGATTTGGTCTGCCTGCAATCGCGCCAAATACTCGTCACGATTCTCGATCTTATCTGCTTCTGACTTGATTCCGCTCAAATAGGACAAAATATCAGGGATTGTTTCCCCGTACTTCCGTTTCAAGCTGTGAATCAAATCAAGCCGATCTTCAATATAAGTTAATCGTTCCGGATCGGATTCAACGGTGTCACGGTAGTCCCTAAGCTGGAATGCAGCATCTTCAAGCTGATAAAAGGCCGATTGCAACTGCTCCAGCAGCGGCTCTAAAATTACGGGATCATACTCCCGAATGTCGGATACTCGGCTGACAGCACGACTAATTGCGTCTAATCCTTTGTTGCCGTGCAGCAGCGCGTATGCCTCGGAAGCCGAATCTCTGCGTTTGACTGCATACATGAGCTTCTGCTTCTCTTCCGCCAATGTTTCATCTTCCCCTGCCTTCAACCGAGCAGACGCGATCTCCTCGATTTGGAAGCGGAATAAGTCCAGCATCTGCATATTCTGACGCGAAGTGTCTTCCAGTTCTTTAAGCTGAATGCGGGCTTTCTCATATTCTCTGTAAATGGATCGATATGCATTCAGAGTTTCTGCAACTGCACCTCCAGCATATAAATCCAGCCATTCCAAATGTTTCTCAGTTCGCAGCAAAGACTGGTGCTCATGCTGTCCGTGGATATTGACTAAGCATTCCCCGGTTTCGCGAAGCATCGATAAGGTCACGATATGCCCATTGACGCGGCTGATGCTTTTGCCTTGTGAGGAGAGCTCCCGTCTAATGACAAGCCCTTCTTCTGGCGAAACATGAATGCCGAATTTTTTCAGCGTGTACCAGACCGGATGCGAAGCTGGCAGTTCGAACATGGCTTCGATTTCAGCTTTATCGCAGCCGTATCTGACCATGTCAGATGCGCCTCTTCCTCCCACCACAAGGCTCAGCGCATCAATTAGGATGGATTTACCCGCCCCGGTTTCGCCTGTTAACACATGAAACCCATCGTGGAATTTTACCGAAACATATTCAATAACAGCCAAATTGCGTATAGACAGCTCGCTTAGCATAGTTGCTCTCCTCCTTAAAGATTCTCCGCGCCCATTGGTATACTTGCATGCATGACGTCATTACGTCATTAATTCATTAAGCTCAGTAGTCGTTCCACAATTTCCCCGCTCTGCGGTTTCGTCCGGCAAATCAATAAAATCGTATCATCCCCGCAGATCGTGCCCATAATCTCTGGCCATTCCATATTGTCAATCATGGCTCCAATCGCGTTCGCCGTACCCGGCAAACACTTCATGACGACCAGATTATCCGTGTAGTCGATATGAAGAAAGTGATCGGACAGCGTCCGCTTCAGTTTATGAATGGAGTTGGATCTAGTCTCCTGAGGCAGCGAGTATTTGTACCGCCCATCCTCGATGGGAACTTTGATCAATTGCATCTCTTTAATATCCCTTGATATGGTCGCTTGTGTGACCTGCAAGCCTTCCGATCGCAACGTATCGACCAGCTCGTCCTGCGTCTCTACGATTTGGCTTGTGATTAGCTCGCGTATTTTCATTTGTCGGACACTCTTCATAATTTCCTCCTGTAGGATTAAGATTGAATTCATGAATTAGAAATCAATCTTGTTCCATAATTGTTAAGAACCGAATCGAAATGTGATGATGCGAACGGTAAGCTCCTTATGATCTACAAATAAGATCCCTTCGCACTCAGGCAATAGCAGCGCATAGACAAGCAATCGGTCTCGAACGCCACTGCCTGTCCAATCAATCGGCATCCGTTCGCGTGCTGTTTTTACAATATAATGTTTGCCATCTTTCTCTGCAAATAAATCGATAAATAATCGGCTGTGCAAAGTTGTGCCATCTAAGTCGATCGTAATGGGAACTCGGTACTTGCCATGTGTAACCTCATAGCCAGCGTTCTCCAGAAACTGTACGTTAATATCATCCTCGCGCACAGCTTCGGCATCGCTTAGTAGAAGCTTCGTATTCATTCCGGGCGGTTCGTGAAGCCAGCGGTAAAACATGCGATAAAGCCAGAACAAGATCAACCCGCCAGCGACAATCATAACCAGCCAGTCCCCGTAGTTTCCCATCAGGATCCCTCCAGCACTATGATAAGGCATACCTTATTCATTTCGCTTTCCTGGAAGGTTTTCCTCTAACGGGAGTACTAGTGCAGAGGTTTCGGCCCAATACCGAACGTTTGTTTGGTTTCGTTCCTAGTGTACCAAATAATGTCCCTCCTGCAAAGAGGGACTGCCTAAAAAAACATAAAAAAGCCTTTCATCACAGCCACCGCCATGAAGAAAGGCTTTCATTTCGTTACACTTTACTCTCTTGAGAGAATGTTCCAGCAGCTTCTTTCACGACGGCCGCAATAGCTTCTTCACCTAGGGGTTCTGATTGACTACCTGGTTCCCATCGCCAGTAAGCTAGAAATTCGATATTTCCTTCTCCACCGGTAATCGGTGAGAACGTGAGCTGATCCAGCACATAACCTTCCGAAGCCGCCATACGGAGCACTTGCCCAAGCACATCTCGATGTACAGCAGATTCACGCACCACACCTGATTTAGGAACCTTCTCGCGACCTGCTTCGAATTGCGGCTTTATCAGCGCTACGATTCCTGCACCTTGCTTAAGCAGTGTGCCAAGTGTCGGCAGAATGAGCTTAAGCGAGATGAAGGAGACGTCGATTGTCGCAAATGTCGGCTGTGGACCTTTCAAGTCTTCCGGCACAGTATACCTGAAATTGGTACGCTCCATCACATTGACACGTTCATCCTGTCGCAGCGACCAATCCAATTGATTGTAGCCAACATCGACAGCATACACATATGCCGCCCCGTTTTGCAGCGCACAGTCCGTGAAGCCGCCGGTGGAAGCGCCGATATCCAACATGACCGCTCCATCCAGTTGAAGCTGGAATTGCTTGATCGCCTTCTCAAGCTTGAGCCCCCCGCGGCTGACATAGGGATGCAGCGCTCCTTTAACGACAATAGAAGCCATTCTAGGCACCTTCATGCCGCTCTTCTCGATCCGCTCTCCGTCGACGATGACGAGCCCTGCCATCAAAGCCGCCTTCGCTTTCACACGGCTGTCGTAGAAGCCTTGCTCTACTAACAAAATATCAATTCGTTCTTTCGCAATCGTCATCGGTTTCTCCTGCTCTTCTACACTTGGCCGGTTACGCGTTTACGAAGTCGCGGCAGCAGTGTCTTCAGTTCAGCTGCCACATGTTCGGCAGTAAGGCCGACTTCCTGACGCTGTTCTTTAATTGACCCATGTTCCACAAATAGATCCGGAACGCCCATAATGCGAACCGAAATATTATGCTCATTATTCAAAGAATAGAATTCCAACACTGCACTGCCTAAGCCGCCTTGTACTGCACCTTCCTCCAATACAAGCATATTCAAACCTTCTTTAGCAATCTGCAGCAGCATCGCTTCATCCATCGGTTTAATAAATCTCGCGTTAACCACCCGTACATTGAGGCCTTCGCGTTTCAACAGCTCAGCTGCTTCTTCCGCAACTTGAACCATAGGTCCGATGGCTGCGATGACAGCCGAATCACCTTCACGCACGGTTTCCCAAGTACCGAAAGGAATCGGCTTCATTTCTTTCTCAACTTGTACGCCAACTCCGTTAATTCGAGGATATCGAATCGCAATTGGGCCTTCATTATAATCGATTGCCGTTTTCATCATGCGGCGAAGCTCATTCTCATCCTTAGGCATCATCAGCACCATATTCGGAATGTGGCGCAAGTAAGAAATATCGTATACCCCTTGATGTGTCTCGCCATCCGGTCCAACGAAGCCTGCACGATCAATCGCAAATACGACATTCGTATTTTGCCTGCAAATATCATGAACAACTTGGTCATACGCACGTTGCAGGAATGTGGAATATACCGCAAATACCGGTTTTAGACCTTCCAGCGCCATCGCAGCGCACATCGTTGCCGCATGCTGCTCGGCAATTCCGACGTCAATCATTCGATTCGGATACTTAGCTGCGAATTTAATCAACCCGGATCCACCGGGCATCGCCGGCGTTACCGCTACAATTCGGTTATCTTCATCAGCCAGATCCATCAATGCATCGCTGAATACTTCCGTATACATCGGCGGACCTACGGCCTTCAACACTTGACCAGACTCAATTTTGTATGGAGAGATGCCATGCCATTTATGAGAATCGGCTTCCGCCGGCGAATAGCCTTTGCCTTTAGTCGTAATAACGTGCACTAGAACCGGACCCGGTACATGGCTCGCCTGTTCAAGCAGCTCCGTCAATTGCGCCAAATCGTGACCGTCGACTGGCCCGAAGTATGTGAAACCAAACTGTTCAAACAAAATACCGCTCATGAGCAAGTATTTCACGCTGTCCTTTAATCGCTCCGCAGTCTTAGCAAGTTTGCCGCCGATTGCCGGAATCTTGTTCAGCAGTTGATTAAGTTCTTCCTTCGCCTTCTGATAATGGCGATCTGTTCTGATCTTGCCGAGATAATGATGTAAGGCACCGACATTCGGCGCAATTGACATTTCATTGTCATTGAGAATAACCAATAGATTCTTCTTCTCATGTCCGATATGATTGAGCGCTTCCAGAGCCATACCGCCCGTCAACGCGCCATCGCCGATAATCGCGACAACTTTGTTCTTCTCGCCTTTCAAGTCACGCGCGAGCGCCATTCCCATTGCAGCAGACAGCGATGTGCTGCTGTGTCCTGCTTCCCATACATCGTGCGGGCTTTCAGAGCGTTTGATGAAACCGCACAGGCCCTTATATTTACGAAGTGTATCGAATTGGTCCTTACGACCCGTTAAAATTTTATGAACGTATGATTGATGGCCTACGTCGAAAAGAAACTTATCTTTAGGGCTGTCAAATAAATAATGCAGCGCCAAAGTAAGCTCGACGACGCCTAAATTCGGCGCAAGATGACCTCCCGTCTCCGAAAGCTTTTCGATGAGAAAAGCACGAATTTCAGCTGCGAGCTGTTCCAATTGTGCAACTGAGAGAGATTTCAAATCTTTAGGGTCATGAATGTGTTCCAGTAACACGGTATTTCCTCGCTTTCCCGGTGGGCAATCCCCGTTGTCCAATAAACTCCAAATGTGGCTAAATTATAACATAGAACGACGCAAAAATCCCAAGTCTCGCTATATTAATGATCCCTGCGCATTAAATAATCAGCAATCGCGAGCAAATTATCAGGCATTGAAAGCTTTGCATCTGCAAGTGCCTGCTTCGCATCTTGGGTCAACCGCTCTACGAGTGCAAGGCTTTCATCCATCCCAATCAGGTAAGGATAAGTCACCTTCTGCTGCTCCACATCACTTTGAACCGGCTTGCCGAGCTTAGACTCGTCACCGATCAAATCGAGAATATCGTCCTGGATTTGAAACGCAAGACCAAGCTTCCGAGCAAATTGCTGCAGCGATTCCAGCTGTTGCTGGCTGGCTCCGCCGATACGAGCACCGGCCAGCACAGAGAAGACGATTAAATCGCTCGTTTTGTGAAGATGGATATATTCCAGCTCTTCCAGAGATGTAACACCTTGTTCACCCAAAATATCAGCTACCTGTCCGCCAACCATCCCGGCAGCTCCCGCGAGCTTAGCCAAGTCGGCCACAATCGCAAGCGTTGTCTCCGGCGATGCACCAAGTGCGGCAGCCTGAGTCACAGCGTGGAAAGCATGTGTGAGCAAACCGTCTCCTGCCAAAATAGCCATCGCTTCACCGAATACTTTATGATTGGTTAGTTTGCCTCTACGATAATCATCATTATCCATCGCAGGCAAATCATCATGGACAAGCGAATACGTATGGATCATCTCAATCGCGCAAGCAATGGGCATCGCTTGTTTACGTGCCTTTTGATCTTGACTAACCGCCTCGGCAGCTGTAAGCACAAGAATCGGACGAAGACGCTTGCCGCCCGCTTCAAGGGAATACATCATGGCCTCACGAAGCTTAGGCGGGATATCCCATCCCTGCGGGAGCGATGAATGCAGCGCCTCTTCGATTTCCAGAACGGAGCGTGTTAAATAATCTGCAGTAGAAACCGAAGTTTTCACTGTTATTCCCCTCTATCTTCATTTGCTTGCGCAAACGGTTTTTTATGTAAGCCATTTTCGGTTTCAATCAGAACCTCGATCTTCCGTTCTACTTGCTCAAGTTTGGAGCCGCAAAGCGAAGACAGCTTCATTCCTTCTTGAAATAGCTCGATTGCCGTCTCCAGTGGAACATCGCCGCTCTCCAGCTTGCTTACGATCGACTCCAAACGCTCCATCGCCGCTTCAAAGCTCATCGCTTCTTGTTCTTTAGCTGCTGCCATCTGCTAGGCCTCCCCTTTCATTCCCCAAACCTGACATTCCAGCTGACCATCGGCTACCTTAACGTGGAGCAAATCGCCAAGCTGTACTTCGGAAATGGATTTAATGAGCCTCTGATCCTTATCATCGTAAACTAAACTATATCCCCGTGACATGACTTTGAGGGGACTGAGGGCATCCAACTGCCGAATGGAAGCTAGAAGCTGTACTCGTCTTTCTTTCAAGCCTTGCTGCATGGTCGATTCTAATCGAACGGTCAATCGGTCTAGTTGTTTAGCAGCCAGCGCTGCTTGAGCTCCCGGATGAACCCGGGTCAACGCATGATTCAGTGCTGCATACCGCTCTCTGTGTTTCTCCGCGAAACGAACGGCTCTCGCCCTCAATCGCTCCTCCGTACGGTCAAGCCGTTCGGCCTGCTGGAGCAGATACTTGCGCGGGTTCAAGAAAAGCGGTGATTTCCGCAGTCTCGCAAGCCTATCTCTCCTATTCTGCAGAGTCATTCGAAGGTTCTGCACGAGCCTGGATTCTACTTGGGCAAGTCTCGTTCTCATCTCTTGCATACTCGTAACAGCCAGCTCAGCAGCAGCTGTTGGCGTTGCAGCACGAAGATCAGCCACAAAGTCAGCAATTGTAAAATCCGTCTCATGTCCGACGGCGGATATGATCGGAATGGCTGATTTTGCAATACTTCTAGCTACAGATTCCTCATTGAAGGCCCAAAGCTCTTCCAAAGAGCCTCCGCCCCGGCCAATTATTAATACGTCAACTTCGGCTAAACGGTTCATTGTTTCGATTGCCTTCACAATCGAAGGTGCTGCGCCTGTCCCTTGTACCAGCACGGGAAAAAGCAGCACTGGCACAGAAGGATGACGGCGCTGCAGCGTAATAATTATATCTCTAACTGCAGCGCCTGTTGGTGAAGTTATGATACCGATTGCTTTCGGAAAACGGGGAATCGGCCTTTTCCTTGCCCCATCAAATAGTCCCTCTTCTTGAAGCTTGCGCTTCAACTGCTCATAAGCAAGATATAAACTGCCGATTCCATCCGGCTGCATCGCTATACAATAAAATTGATAATTGCCATCTCGTTCATAGACGGATATATTACCGCGTGCCAACACTTTGGCACCTTCCTTCGGGATGAACGGAAGTCGCTGATTATAGGAAGCAAACATGATGCATTTCAACCGGCTGTCTTTGTCTTTCAGCGTGAAATACATATGTCCGCTGGAATGATGCGTAAAGTTTGATATTTCTCCGCGCAGCCAAACGTCGCTGAGCAGCTCGTCCGATTCCAGCTTCATCCCGATATAGCGGTTTATTTCTTTAATCGAAAGTATACGCGCCGGTTCAGCCATCTTCGGATTACTCACTCCTTGATTGCGTGTTGTTGTTTTGCCGCTTTAAGCGTGTTTTGCATCAGCATCGTAATGGTCATAGGGCCAACGCCGCCAGGAACCGGGGTAATATAGCCCGCTGTATCCAAAACATCAGCATAATCAACGTCGCCGGCAAGCTTGCCGTCTTCAAGGCGGTTGATGCCAACATCGATTACAATAGCGCCTGGCTTCACGAATTGACGACCAATTGCTTTGGCTTTACCAATTGCGACTACGAGAATATCGGCAGTACGCGCGATCTCCTCCATGTTAGCCGTTCTGGAATGGCAGATCGTCACAGTCGCATGTTCTCTTAGCAGCAGCATCGATACCGGTTTGCCGACAATATTACTGCGCCCGATGACAACGGCATGTTTGCCTGCAATCGTAAGTCCTGTCCGTTTGATCATCTCAATGACACCGGCCGGTGTACATGGAAGCAGACTGTCATCACCAATTACGAGATTACCTACGCTTTCAGGATGGAAACCGTCAACATCTTTAGCCGTACTGATTGCATCGATGACTGCTTTCTCATCAATGTGCTTAGGCAGCGGCAATTGCACGAGGATGCCATGAATGTTCGCTTGATTGTTTAACTTATCGATTAGGGCAAGCAGCTCTTCTTGCGATGTCGCTGCATCCAGTTTATGTACTTCCGAGTAGAAGCCAAGCTGCTGGCAAGCTTTCTCTTTGCTTCCCACATATACTTTGGAAGCCGGATCTTCACCAACCAATACTACGGCTAGTCCTGGCTTAATGTCCTTTTCGGCAAGCTTCGCCGCAGCTTCACTAATTTCCAAACGAATTGCATCTGAAATCACTTTTCCCTCGATACGCTGTGCAGACATGCAATCACTCCCAATCGTGTCTTAATTATAAATTTTCGTAAGCCCCTTAAATCCCTCATGATGGAGGGCTCTAAGGGGCTCGTACTACTCGTTATGAAGCTAAGTAACTGCATGACATATTACGCCTTCGGCTTTAACTCGTCCACTGCCTGAAGCAGTCGTCCGAGAACACCGTTGACAAACTTGCCGGATTCATCGGTTCCAAAATGCTTCGCAAGCTCAATGGCCTCATTGATAATCGCCTTCGGAGGTACATCATCCCGGAACACCAACTCGTAACAAGCCAGACGCAATATTTGACGGTCAACGCGCGATAAACGATCCACTTGCCAGCCTGTTAAATAGTTCTGCAGCATGTCGTCAATCGCCGTCTTGTGTTCAATAACACCTTGAACCATTTCACGGACATAAACATTAATCCGTTCCACATCCGCCGCATCGGCTTCAATTTCATTCTCTTCATTCACTTCGTTAACAAGCATATCTACAGCTGACGACGCTGTAGCTTCTTCATTCATTTCCAATTGGTACAAACTCTGTACCACAATCTCCCGCGCTAACCTACGTTTCATGGGGCCTCCTGACAATTTCGCTCAGATTCGATCTACAAAATATGATCTCCTCCCTGCCCCGAACATACAACGTGCTAATGTCCGGGGTACGGAGGAGACCATAGTACTATTTGAACGGCCGCCATCTCTCCATGAGCCATTCGGTTACCCGATGCCACGGAATAATTGGACCGCTTTGCTCGTCTTTAACTTTCCCGATCGTGTAACCGACCCAAAGCAGCAAGCCGAAAAACAACATATCCCAAAATCCTACGATAAAATAAAGTAATCCGAGAATGATACCTACTGACACACCGGCGATCCGTCCACCATAGGTTGTCCAGATTTCCTTCCACATCG
This sequence comes from Paenibacillus sp. N22P23, assembly GCF_059383735.1. Lineage (NCBI taxonomy): Bacteria > Bacillati > Bacillota > Bacilli > Caryophanales > Paenibacillaceae > Paenibacillus > Paenibacillus sp. N22P23. Next base: position 332,091 of record NZ_JBXENT010000001.1, on the reverse strand, counting down.
GCATCACCCCTATTCTACGCGACTTTTGAAGTTCGCGGTTTGGATGATGTTAGCTACAAATACGGACACGCCAGCTACAGGAATACCTGTAATCTCTTCCACATGGGATTTGACAGCACGCTGTATTTCTTCCGTCAATGTCGGAATAGAGCTCTCACCATCTGCAATTGCACGAAGCGAAACTTCGATACCCGCTTCACTGATTCGGATCCGCGCCTTTAAATCTTTGACACCCTTTTGACGGCTCGCTGCTTTAAGCGCCAAATTCTCCACCGTTTCCAGCGAAATACGAATATCACCGAATTCCGTCCGTTGATCGATCGAAGGTGCCGAGGCGTTGCTGCGACGAAGCGATAGATAAAGGAAGCGAAGACTGATTAATAAAACAATCGTGGAAACAATAATAACCGTCGCTTGCAGCCAGCGGTAATCACCGTTGTACAAATTATGTACCAGGTTGTTCAGCCATTCTTCAGGAAACCAGTATACGCCTGCACTAAACGCGATAACGGCTACAGCGCCGATCGCGATGCTGTATAGAAACAGCAGAAGCTTATCCAACACTCTTATCAACGAGAGTTCCTCCTCGGGGCGCACTAGATAAAACCCCCTAGCGCCGAGCGGCAAGCCCAACCACTAGGGGGTATGTCGTCATTCATTCACGCTTGATCCGTTATTTGACTCGCAGTTGGATCTCTTCTTCTTCCGGCTTCTCTGCTGTCTTGAAATGAACGTCATGAATGTGAACATTCACTTCGACGACATGCAAGCCAGTCATCATTTCGATCGAACGTTTGACATTGTTTTGGATGTCTGCCGCAATTTCCGGAATTCGATGACCGTATTCCACAATAATGGACACATCGACTGCCGCTTCGCGTTGACCTACCTCAACTTTAACGCCCTTGGACAAATTTTTACGGCCCAATAGCTCAGCGATGCCACCGGCAAAACCGCCGCTCATGCCTGCCACGCCACGAACCTCAATTGTCGCAAGTCCTGCAATCACTTCAATGACTTCGGGTGCGATTTGAATAGTGCCCATGTCTGTTTTCTCATAGTCCGCTGCCAGCGTACTCATGGTTATCCTACACCTCCCGTAAAGTAGCTTGCTACCAATCGAAAAACTGATAGCTTATCCGCTTCTTATTCCTATACTATAGCATTCTGAGGGAAATATGACAAACCGTTGCAATGGAGATTACCGTCCTAACAGACGATTATTCCTCCGGATTGTTGACGTCATTTTCCTCTAAGAACTTGATGTCGAAATTTCCTTTGAGAAACTTTGGATGATTAAGCAGCTTTATGTGGAACGGTATCGTCGTGCGAATGCCGTCGATGGCAAACTCAGCAAGCGCTCGTTTCATCCTTGCAATCGCATCCTCACGCGTTGCTCCCCACACGATCAGCTTCGCAATCATGGAGTCGTAATGAGGAGAAATGGTATAGCCAGGATAAGCACCGCTGTCTACGCGAACGCCTAATCCGCCCGGCGGCAAATAGAACTGGATTTGACCGGGAGATGGCATAAAGCCGCGTTCCGAATCTTCGGCATTGATCCGACATTCAATCGACCAGCCGTTAATCTTCAGCTCTTCTTGTTTGATCGACAACGGATTGCCTTCCGCAACGGAAATCATCTCTTTAATCAAATCTACGCCGGTAATCATTTCCGTCACCGGATGCTCAACTTGAATACGAGTGTTCATTTCCATGAAGTAGAAATTACCATCTGGACCAAGCAGGAACTCCAGTGTTCCGGCACCTGAATATTGTACAGCCAGTGCAGCGCGTACTGCCGCTTGACCCATACGTTCCCGCATTGCAGGACTCAGCACAGGACATGGCGCTTCTTCAACGAGCTTCTGACGACGACGCTGTATCGAACAATCGCGTTCGAACAAGTGAACAGCATTGCCATGCTTATCGGCCATAATTTGAATCTCGACGTGTTTCATGCCCGTCAAATATTTCTCCAAATACACGCCTGCATTACCGAAAGCTTTCTGCGCTTCGTTCTGTGCAGTCGAGATTTGAGAAATAAGGGTATCCTCATCTTCTGCGATCCGGATGCCTTTACCGCCGCCGCCCGCAGTCGCTTTAATAATAACCGGATAACCGATTTCGCGTGCGACGCGAATCGCATCATCCATATCCTCGACAAGTCCGTCGGAGCCCGGAATAATCGGCACGTCCGCTTCCTTCATCGTTTTCTTCGCTACTGCTTTATCGCCCATCTTGCTGATGGCTTGAGGAGAAGGACCAATAAACGTCACATTGCAGGATTCGCAAATTTCCGCGAAATCGGCATTCTCCGCCAAGAAACCATAGCCGGGATGAATAGCATCACAATCCGTTAAAGTTGCGACGCTCATAATATTAGTTAAATTTAGATAGCTGTCTTTGGAAGCAACAGGACCGATGCAATACGCCTCGTCCGCCAAACGGACATGAAGCGATTCACGGTCAGCCTCAGAGTAGACGGCAACGGTTTGAATGCCCAGCTCGCGGCAAGCACGAATAATACGAACGGCAATTTCTCCCCGATTGGCAATCAAAATTTTATTGAATTTCACGGTAAAAGCTCCTCTCGTGCGCATTGTATCTAGGTGTCACCTTCGCTTTGTTCTGCTACTCCGGTTTAACCAGGAACAATGGCTGCCCGAACTCAACAAGCTGACCATTCTCAACGAGAATATCCACGATCTCGCCGCGAACTTCGGCTTCCAGCTCATTCATCAGCTTCATCGCTTCTAGAATACATACGATCGACTTCTCGTTAATGCGGTCGCCTACGTTTACGAATGCACCTTTCTCAGGCGAAGATGCGCGGTAGAACGTACCGACCATCGGAGATAAGATTTGGTGATAGTTCTCTTCTTTAGCTGCCGGTGCCTGCGGAGCTGCTGCTGCCGGAGCGCCGCCTTGGATACCTTGAGCCGGTTGAACTTGCGGCTGGTAAGACTGCGTATATGTAGGAACGAGAGACGCAGCTTGTACATTCACCACTTCCGCTTTGCCGGGCTTGCGGATCATCAGGCGGGCGCCATCGTTTTCAATTTCAAGTTCGTGTACGGAAGTCCCATCAACCAGCTTGATCAATTCTTTAATCTCGCTCAGCTTAAACATCGTTTCACTCCTATAAGTTTTTGCGCCTCATGCAAGAAGACGCTGTGTGATTGCGTTGCTGCCTGCTGCTCTACTGCATGCATCAGCCTGCTTCTACTGTGTAAGGTCGGTTGCACCTTAGATAAGGTGACATTTACCAAAACCTGCACATACCGAAATCATTATAGCACAAACCGCGCGGAACACGAACCCATTTTTTATACATCCTTGATGGGAAAAAGCCCCATTGCCACTGACTTTGGCATCGGGGCCTTCCGCTTTTGCCTTACTTCACGTACTGAATGGTGACTTGCTCCGGCGAAACGTCGAGCTCCGTAATGACCATTGTAAGGATGCTGTCAGCCTGGCTTTTCTCCAGTTTGTCGCTCTGTACAACGACTTTGTAGCGATCACCGTCCGGATATACAGCGGCGTTATTGAATTGCTTCACCAGCTCTTCCTCAAGCCCCGTGATCTTAGAGCTCTTGTCTTCAAGCAGATTCAGCTGTTCGACAGCAGAGCCGGCTGCTTTGTCATCTTGCTTCGTATCAGAGATCGTGCCATACAGTTTATTATACTCATCGTATAATTTCTGATCACGCTTCTCTTGCATTTGGCTGAATACACTAGCGCTAAAGCCGCCGGCTTCTTCGAGCTGACGAAGCACCTCTTGATCTTCCTGATTCGCAGCTGCCGTAGCCGCAGGATCAGTTGCGGTTCCTTGATCCTGCGCAGCATTTGAAGTTGAGTCAGCTGCATTCGGGTCAGCTGCATTCGCGCTTGAACCGTCAGTAACGTCCGAAACCGTAATTCCATCATCGTTTGCCGTCGTGCCGGATGCCTCAGTTGCATCCCCCTTCACCTGCTCTTGCTGTGTTCCGTCTGTTGCTACCTGTGATGGATTCACATCTTCGGTAAACAAGTAGTAGGCCGATAAAATGACCATCAAGCTCAGCATGGATACCAGCCAAATCGTTTGCCTTTTGTTGTTCATGAACGAACAGCCTCCCTTTTCATTGTCCAATTAGTATTATTGATGCTTTCGTGGTACAACCGAAATTCGGTTAATCGCGACATTGAGCCCTTTCTCCACCGCGTCTATAATTAAACGTCTAACCACGCCGTTCTCCGCGCCTTTAGCCACTATGAGAACACCGCGGATCTTCGGCTGGATGCGTTTTACGATTATCGGTGCCGTATCCCCATTCGTGTTGTAGAGCACCACTTTGCCTTCTTTAGTGATGGAAGTAATGCTGCGTTTGCCGCCGTTCTTATCGATTTCGTTCGTAATTTGCTGTGATTCTTTCTCATCGATATGAACCGTAACCTCTTCTGTTGAATCGACGGTCACAAGGACATCGACAAGCCCGACACCGACGATTTTCTCTAAAATATCTTTGAGCCTCGTCTCAAGCGGATGCTCTATTCCATCAAAGGACGAATGTTCGGATGATTGATTGCCGAGGAAAGCTTCTTCAGTAGGCGGCGTCCCGGAAGCAGCCTGATCTTCAGTCGGTACTTTCTGATAGGACAGAAAAGAGTTGACCACCATAAGCCCTATTCCGATTAAGCCAATAATGAGCAGCCAGCGCAGCGTCTTGACCCGCTTAGGTCCGCCTTGCCCCCTGCCGAAAGTTGACTCTAACCCACTCAGCCAATTGGCCAACGTCGTTCTCCCCTTTCATTAGTAAGCCGCATCCGAAGCTGCATGCTGTACCTTCACCTCAATTAATCGAGGCGAAACGCCCCAGCCTATCCGAAGTACGTCTTTCACCGCATCTGTCACTGCCGCTGGCGCGTCTTTCTTCGTCGTGTCTGATGACTTATCGCCCTGCACAGTCTGTTCTGGCTGCACGGTGACTTCAACAGCTTCAACTTCATCGACGCCTTTCGCTTGATTAGACTGTTCAGCTTCGACCTTGGCCTGCTCTTCAGGCGGCAGCAGCGACACTGTAACAGCTGCAATTTGAACGGATTGACTGTCTTTGTTTATTTCGAGTTTGACGTGGACAGCCGCAGCATGAAGGCCCGCATTCTCTGCCAGTTCGGCTTTCATCGCTTCCGCCAGTTTCTGCTCCGTCAATGCTGTTGCGGTTGATTGCTGCTTGCTCTGCAGGTCCTTTGCATTTTGCTGGATATCTTCAAGTGTCGGCATGTGAAATTGTTCGGTTTTGGTGCTGTGGACCCAATTTTCCATCTGCGCGTCAAGCTTAGCGTTAAAATCTCCCTGCAGTAGTCTTATTATCGGTGTCAGGATCGTTAGCAGAATGATCAAGCCTGCTACAAGTCTGACATAACGCTGCATCGCTTTGTTCGGCAGCAGCAGATCGATAAACCCGGCCAGCAGCACTACCGCGATAATTTGCTGCAGCCAAACCGCCAGCCAGCTCATCATGTTGACATCCACCACCTTACTTTTACCGAATCATGATTGCTGCATTGCCTGCTGTGAGTATAATTGTGATGGCCAGGAAGAACATGAGTCCGACAGCGGCGAGTGCGGCGAACACATAAATCAGCGTTTTGCCTATGGTTTGCAGACAGCTCACGATGGGACTATCGCCAAGCGGCTGCATGATGGCTGCGGATACGTTATAGATGAGCGCAAGCGTAATGATTTTGATCGCAGGAAACGCACACAGGAACAAAATAATGACCACACCTGCCAGACCGATTGCATTCTTCATGAGCAGCGAAGCCGACATGACCGTATCAGCTGCATCCGAGAAGGTTCGTCCAATGACTGGAACGAAGTTCCCCGTAATAAACTTCGCGGTCCGCATCGTGACGCCATCGGTCACAGAACTGGTAGCACCTTGCACGGAAATGACCCCAAGGAACACCGTCAGCATGACACCGAGTAAACCAACGCTGAAGTTGCGCAGTACATTCGCCAGCTGTGTCACCTTGAACTTATCCGACACCGCACTGGCAATATGAAGTACTGCCGAGAAGAAGAGCAGCGGGAATACGAACGTATAGATGACCGTGCCGACCGCATTAATCATGAAGATAATAAGCGGGTGAAGTACCGAAACCGTTACAACGCTGCCCATTGTGGCTAGCAGTGTCAGCAGAAGCGGCACCATGGCAAGCATGAACTGGATCATTCCGGTGATGGCATCCTTCGCGTAGCCAATGGCGACATTAAAGCTGTTCACCGCCAGGACGATCATGACCATGTAGGTGATGCTGTACGCTACTTTGCTGACCGTATTGCGTTCGAAGGCGGTTTGCATCGTCTCCAGCATCATGCTGAACACCGTTAGAATGACGATCGTGACCAGCAGCTTGCCGTTATACAAGATTTCATGCAATACATACTTGAGCAGTCCCGCCAGTACCGTTGTCAGCTTGAGACCTTCTCCGCCTGGCATAATCATTTCAGCGAAGCTTGGCACATCGTTATCCGGGAAGAATCCCCCATATTCAGACACCAGCTTATTCCAGTACTTCTCTACGTCTTCCGTGTTGATCTCCTTGACCTGATCACCGGCCATATTCTTATTGACCGATGCCGCATGGTCGTTTGGAGAGGGGTCGTCCGCTTCCGGTGCAGCTGTTGGTTCAGCTCTCACAGCCGCATTGTGACTGCTGGTTTGCGATTCCGCAAATGCAGCGATTGGCAGAATCGTCAGCAGCCCCAGCAAGAGCACTGCTTGCAGCACCGCGAAGCGAATGGTCCAGTGCCGCCGCATAATGCTTCAACTCCCTACCGGCAAAAGGCCGAGTACTGTTTCTACGATGACGCTGATAATTGGGACGGCCAGCACGAGAATGAGTATTTTGCCGGCAAATTCAATCTTCGAGGCGATGCTTTCTTGACCGGCGTCACGTACAATCTGGGAACCGAACTCTGCAATGTAGGCAATTCCGATTATTTTCAGAATCGTCTTCAGGTAGATGGACGGGATTCCGGAACGATCGGCCAGCTGCTCAAGCACGGTGATGACCGCTTCGATTTTGCCGATGACAAACAAGAAAATGAAGAGCCCTGTAAATGCTGCCAGCAAGAAACCGAACATCGGCTTCTGTTCGCGTACGACGAGGACGAGCACCGTCGCAACTAAACCGAGTCCGACGATTTGGATGATTTCCAAGTTTCGTTCACCCGCCTTGCCCCAGTAGCATCATTGAAACAGGAAGATCGTTTTGATTTCTTGAAACAGATCGTTCAAGAGGCTCACGACCATAAATAGGACGACGACAAAGCCGATCAGCGTCACCCAGTGCGCCATATCTTCCTTGCCCATCTGCTTAAGTACGGTATGGATCATCGCAGTGATAATGCCGATTCCGGCAATTTGAAAGATGGCGCTCACATCAATGTTCATTCTTCCGGCACCCCGCTACAAAATCAAAATGACGACTAGCGCGGCTGTGAGAACTCCGAGGCTCTTCCACATTTTCGAAAACCGCGCACTATCGTGCCGTGCCGCTTCTTCCTCCGACTGCAGCTGCTGCATCGCAAGCTTCAGGTTCTTGATCTGATCTTCCCTGTCGCTGATTCCCAGCGCAGAGCCGAGTCGAATCAATGCAGCCTGCTCCGGCTGCCGCATGGCCGTATGCGGCCAAAACGCGATCGCCGCCCCTTCCCAGCTTTCGCGGAAGGTCAGCTCGCCCGCGTGCTCAAGCCGCCTGTTTACATCAAGGAGCAGCGAAGCTACCGGCTCAGGCAAGTACGCGGCGCAGCGGCTGATGGCCTCCGGAAGCGGCGTGTATCCATAGCCGATTTCGGTCTCTAGCCGCTGTAAAGCGTAGATGAGCTGCCTGATCTGAGTCGGCCGCGCGGCATAGCGCGACGCTTGAAGGAAGCCAATCATGGTGCCGGCGAACAAGATTAACGCAGCGCCGATAAGCTTAACCATGGCGATCGCCCCCCTTCCATGCAGTCGGCTCTCTTGCCGCAGGGGCTCTTCCGGCCGCCGCGGCCGGAAGCACTCGGCTCATCAGGCTTCCACCATTGCGACGAAGCTCCACACATTGTTGGAATGCCCCGGCAGCGAGCAATCTGCCAAGCACCGGCCGGCCTCTTGCATCCTCCAGGTCCTTGGCATGTGCGGTCGCGATGACCGTAACGCCTGCATGGCTCGCGTCCAGAATGGCATCGCCATCCTCCTCGCGGCCGATTTCATCGACGATCATAATCTCCGGCGACATCGAGCGAAGCATCATCATCATCCCCTCTGCTTTAGGACAAGCATCCATCACATCGGTTCGAGGCCCAACATTAAAGGTGGGGACACCTCTGACACAAGCCGCAATTTCGGAACGCTCATCCACAATGCCGACCTTGCGTCCGGGCCAGTCCATCGCAGCAGGATGTCCCCAAGAACCACTGCTTATCGCCCTTGCCAAGTCACGGACCAACGTCGTCTTTCCTTGCTGCGGCGGAGCGATTACGAGCGTTGATTGTAAGGAACGCCTCTGATGGTCCAGCAGTTTCGGCAGCAGCGATGCAGCAGCACCAATGACTTCTCTTGCGATCCGAACATTAAACGCAGCAATATCACGGATACCTCGAACTTGTCCGTGCTCCAGCACCGTGCGCCCAGCCAGTCCAATTCGATGGCCGCCGGCCACTGTGATGTAGCCGCGACGCAGTTCTTCTTCCATCGCGTAGAGCGAATGATTCGTTACACGTTCGAGCAGCTTGCGGCAAGTCTCTGAAGAAGGCTTGTACGCCTCCTCCGGATTCTGCAGCAGGACGCCTTGCGCGGAGACGAACCAGAAGGCTAGTCCGGTGCTGATTTCTAGCGGCCTGTTCTCTCGGATTCGAATCTCTTCAACGGCATCCTTCAGCCGCTCCGGTATTCGTCCGAGCACCTCTGTAAGCTCGGAAGGCAGCAAGTGCTGCACTTTTTTTAGCATCCGGCATCCCTCCCGGCTTTCGTTTCTACTAGATTGATAGAGTGAGTGATGGAGTGATTGTCCATCTTTGTATCCCATTCTATTCCGCAAAGCCGCGTAATATGACTAGATTCACTGCATCAACGAACAGCCGCAGAAGGCTGCTTGATTCATTTCTTGAGGACTCCTATCAGAATGCATGCGACGCCGCATACGATCCAAAGCATTTTGCCAAAGGATAATTTATCGGAGAGACCTATGAGGCCGATCATCGTCGTCGAAATAAGAACGAACGGTCCGACAAGCGCAAGCGACGAGTTCACAACGAGCGCTTTATCGATTTGATTCAGGCGCAGCATAAGCAATGCGGCCATAATCTCCAGCGAGCCGGAGAACATGCGGATCGATGCCATACTAAGCACGATTTTGTTAAGCATCTCTATCGCCTCTTTCCCTAGTGAACATGAGCGCGCAGTACGTATTGCTAGAACACCCGGCTCTTCTACAGCCTATGCAGGCCTGTCTCTCTTTCATTCTCACAACTTTGGCATAATACGAGTACGAGGCACTTTCCCTTCGCACACGCTCTGGGCTCACTGCATATATTGCTGTGGAAAAGAAACGATTGCGAGGAGATAACATGAGATCTATTTCACAGGCTACTTGGCCTTCGGCATTAAACGATCCAAGCGGCCAGCGTGAGGTCGCCCAGAATGCGCACCGGTCTTCCGGACGCGGCACAACCATGGTCATCGACAAAGGACTCGGACGTCATGCGTTCTCAGATCTGCTCGAAACAGCAGCAGGGTACATCGATTGCATCAAACTTGGCTTCGGTACAGCTCCCCTCTATCCAACCGATCTGCTCTTAAGCAAAATCGAGCTGGCCAAACGATGTGGGCTTACGATCATGCCCGGAGGCACGCTGCTGGAGACGGCAGTTCAACAAGACGTCGTGCCTGCTTTCTTCCGCACGGTGTGCAGACTCGGATTTAATGGAATCGAGGTTTCGGATGGCACGATTGAGCTGAACCGGAAGCTCCGTACTGAACTCATTAAAGAAGGTCTGAACAACGGACTGCATGTCGTCACCGAATACGGCAAGAAATTATCAGGCTCACTTGTGGATGCCAATGAATTAGTCGTAACGGCCGAGGCAGACTGGCAAGCAGGTGCCGCTATGGTCACGATTGAAGCAAGAGAATCGGGGATGGACGTTGGATTATTCGATCGTAACGGCGATTGCTCCCAAAGTGTGCTGGAATCTGTCAGCCACTCTCTAGGCGATATTTCTCGCATCATGTGGGAAACGCCTTTGAAACAGCAGCAGGTTCTGCTTCTGCAAACCTTCGGCTCAGAAGTGAACTTAGGCAATATACAACCTACGGAAGTGTTGGCACTGGAAACGATGCGGCGTGGACTCCGCTCAGATACGTTCAATTTCGGTGCTCGTGTTGAGCCGTTTATTTATATGATTTAAGGAAGCTTGGGAAGGATGTTGTTTCACGTATGCATATTGAAGTCATTTCCAACGTAAACGAAGCGCAATCCGAACGCTTTACGCATCGGACGGCTATCGTCATTGATGTGCTGCGCGCTACGAGTACGATCGTTGCTGCGTTGGAAGCCGGAGCAGCCGGCATTGTGCCTGTCGAAACCGTCCTCGAAGCGAGGGCGCTGCAAAACGGCGGCAATTTGATCGCGGGCGAGCGCTTCTGCCGCAAAATTCCCGGATTTGATCTCGGGAACTCTCCGGAGGAGTTCACGACTCAAAACGTTCTGGGCCGTCGTATCGTATTAACGACTACGAACGGGACCCGTGCTATTCATAAAGCGATGCGGGCCGATCATGTGCTCGTAGGCTCCCTTAATAATGCGGCAGCTTGTGCGCGAACAGCGCTGGAGCTGCGCCGCGATATCGTGCTGCTCTGCGCAGGAAGCCACGATGAATTCGCCCTTGAGGACGGGTTATGCGCTGGCTTGCTTATTAGCGAACTTCAGCAGCTCAGCCCTGCACCGCTTGAGATGAACGATATCGGCTCTGCGATGCTTGGGCTCTATAGGAGCGCTGGAAGCACGATTCATGAGCTGCTTCAGACCAGCACGACAGGTAAACGACTGAACAAGAACGGCAGCGGACGGGATATTGAGCGCTGCAGTCAAGTGAACATAAGCGGAATTGTGCCGCGGATGCAAGGGGATATGCTCGTACAGAGCTGAACGGAGCAGTCAAGACATAACCGGGAGGCTTGTTCCATACAATGGGGTATGGGCGCCTGCGCGTGAGGCGCGAAGGCGGTGACATCCACATTGAAGGGGTCAACAAGCATGAGTGGGGAAGTAGTTCTCGTTCTTCTTATTGTGATCGGCTTAGTCGGCCGTTCACCGATTATTTCAACGGCAGCTTGTGTGCTGCTCATCGTCAAACTAGTTCATTTAGAGCGTTTCCTTCCTTCCATTGAACGCAGGGGACTCGAACTCGGCTTGTTATTTCTGACGTTCAGCGTTCTCGTCCCATTCGCATCAGAGCGGATCAGCTCCAAGGACATGTTGAATGTCATTACCTCCTGGCCCGGAATACTTGCGCTGACCGGCGGCGCAATCGCTACCTACGTCAACGGTAAAGGCCTCGAAATGTTAAAGTTTGATCCCCAACTCATCGTAGGCCTTGTGGTAGGGTCTATTATTGGCATCGTATTTCTACGCGGCATTCCGGTTGGTCCACTTATGGCAGCTGGGATAACGGCGATTTTGTTTAAGTTATTCAGCTTTATTGCCGATCGATTCTAATCAAGCAGCTCGGCAGGAACAACAAAAAGGACAGCAGCGCTCCAGGGCGCTGCTGTCCTTTGTTCTATTTCTAATCAATTAACGTCTGTCTTGTGGTCCGCCAACAAATACTTGCTCGGCAGTGTCTAGTCCGTAAGCAGTATGAAGCGCACGGATAACATCATGAACTGTGTCGGCCGCGATAACAACCGATAGACGAATTTCAGAAGTGGAAACCAGCTTGATGCTGATGCCCAGCTCATAGATCGCTGCGAACATTTTCGCTGCAACACCCGGGTTGCTGACCATGCCTGCGCCAACGATGGAAACTTTAACGAGATCCACTTCGGAGTTTACTTCACGGTATGGCACTTCGCTGCGGATGCGCTCTACGACTGCGATGGCTTTATCTTTATCGTTCAGGGAAACCGTGAACGCAAAGTCTGCTTTACCGTCTTGGGTGCCGCTTTGAACGATGATATCGACGTCGATGCCGCTAGAAGCAAGCGCGCCGAACACTTTAGCAAGTACGCCCGGAATATCTTCTACACCCAGAATACTGATTCGTGCTACGTTTTTGTCATAAGCGATGCCGCGAACGACCATCCCTTGTTCCATGACCGCTTCCTCCTTCACACTCGTGCCTTCATTTTGCGTAAAGCTAGAACGAACTACAAGTCGTACATTATAATTTTTGGCATATTCTACTGCTCGTGGATGAAGTACTGCAGCGCCTAAATTCGCGAGTTCGAGCATTTCGTCATACGAAATCTCACTCAACTTACGAGCGCACTTCACGACGCGTGGATCTGTCGAATAGATCCCGTCGACATCCGTGTAAATTTCACAAACATCCGCTTTAATGGCAGCAGCCAGTGCCACAGCCGTTGTATCGGAGCCGCCGCGGCCCAGTGTCGTGATTTCGCCTTCAGAAGTTGACCCCTGGAAGCCTGCAACAATAACCGTATACCCATTGTCCAATGCAGCAAAAATACGAGCCGGCTTAATATCCGTAATCCGTGCTTTCGCGTGTACCGCTTCTGTCTCGATTCCTGCTTGCCAACCTGTGAATGACATAGCCTTGTGTCCAATTGCATCAATGGCCATCGAAAGCAGCGCAACCGATATTTGTTCGCCTACCGTCAGCAGCATATCCATTTCGCGTGCGGGCGGGTTCGCGTTTAGCAGCTTGGATTGATCGATTAGATCATCAGTTGTATCCCCCATAGCGGAGACGACTACTACAACCTTATGACCGGCTTCCTTATAATCGGCGATTCGCCTTGCAACCCGTTGCATCCGCTCTGTTGAGCCGACGGAGCTGCCGCCGAACTTCATTACTATCAACGACACTTCTGATCCACTCCCAACGCAGTTCTAAGTGTAAAGTCTAATGTTCTTCATAAAACAAGATTATAGCATATTTGCGTAAGTTTGAATATGACAAAAAAGCCGTTCGGCGCGATGTCCGGACGGCTTTGCTGCTGCTTCTTATTGCTCTTTAGCACGGGAGATATATTTGCCGTCACGTGTATCGATCAGCAGCACATCGCCTTCGTTAATGAAGAGCGGCACTTGAACGTTAAGGCCAGTTTCACATGTTGCATTTTTTGTAGCGCCTTGAGCTGTATTACCTTTTACGCCCGGCTCTGTTTCCGTTACTTTAAGATCAACCGTGTTCGGCAATTGGATACCGATGATTTCTGTATTGTAGCTGGAGATGTTAACGGTCATGTTTTCTTTCAGGAAGTTAATTTCCCACTCCAGCTGCTTCTTATCAAGCGTGAATTGGTCATAAGTTTCGTTGTCCATGAAAGAATACTCGGCACCGGAGTTGTACAGGTATTGAACCGCACGGTTCTCAATGTTTGCTTTACCGATGTTCTCGCCTGCGCGGAACGTTCTTTCAACGGTGTTACCGTTTCTAAGGTTTTTCAGCTTCGAACGAACGAATGCTGCGCCTTTACCCGGTTTAACGTGTTGAAAATCAATTACGGTGAAGATATCGCCTTCTACCTCAACGGTTAGGCCTGTTTTAAAATCATTAACTGAAATCACAAAGTATTCCTCCTGTTATAGGGTGTTTGATGGAGTCAAACTCTCTTCTTTTTATAAAACTCATGCCAAAGTGAACAATGCCTTCGGGGATGAGGTTAATAACGAATTTCCATCAGCGGTGATGACAATATCGTCTTCGATCCGAACGCCGCCGAAACCAGGAATGTAAATGCCCGGCTCTACCGTAACGGTCATGCCCGGTTCAAGTACGGTTGTTCCGCCCACCGACAGACGCGGTGACTCGTGAATTTCCATTCCAAAGCCGTGACCTGTTCCATGTCCGAATTTGTCACCATAGCCATGACGAGTAATAATGTCGCGCGCCAGTGCATCTGCTTCACGTCCGGTCATGCCCGGTTTAATGCCCGCCAATGCGGCAAGCTGTGCTTCTAATACAATTTCGTAAATCTCGCGATGACGGTCCGTAGGTTTCCCTACAACGATCGTTCTCGTCAAATCCGAGCAATAACCGTTATATAGAGCGCCAAAATCAAGCTTCACAAACTCATTATTGCCAATGACACGGTCACTTGCAACGCCATGCGGCAATGCCGAACGTTCTCCGGAAGCGACAATGGTATCAAATGATGAGGAAGTTGCGCCTCTGCTGCGCATGAACATCTCCATCTCAAGAGCAACCTCGCGTTCGCGCAGACCCGGCTTGATAAAGCCAAGAATATGGTTGAACGTTTCATCTGCAAGCGCACATGATTCACGTATTACCGCAAGCTCTGCTTCATCCTTGAACAGTCGTAAATCTTCAATAACACCTGAAGCCGGAGTCAATTCGATTGCAGCTCCAAGCGCTTCTTTCCAAGCGGTATAACTGCTGAATACGACGTGATCCTGTTCGAAAGCAAGCTTGCTGACTCCCGCAGAAGCAGCCAGATCTCTTACCGTATCTATCCACTTCGGTCCATGCTCGACAACCGTAAAGTCCGTTGCTTGCTCTGGAGCCTGTGTCATATACCGGAAATCGGTCAACAGCCAACTGTCCGTAGCGGTGATGAGCAGGACGCCTGATGAGCCTGTAAATCCACTTATGTACCGACGGTTAACGGCACTCGTTACGAGAATCGCATCCACCTGCAGGGCAGGGAGCTTGCCACGTAAACCGGCTAATCGTTTAGATGTCATGGAATCACCCTTTTTCATTATGCTGCTGTAAATGTTGGACCAGTGCGTTTAGACCAAGCACATAGCTCTGTGCACCAAAACCGGCGATTTGACCGATTGCAACAGGCGCGATGACCGAAACATGTCGGAATGCTTCACGTTTATGAATATTCGAGATATGCACCTCTACTACAGGCAAGCCCACGCTGCTGATCGCATCGCGAATTGCATAGCTGTAATGCGTAAAAGCACCTGGATTCATAACGATCCCGTCCGCTTGGCCAAACGCTTCATGAATGCGATCAATAATCGCACCTTCATGATTCGACTGAAAGAACGAAACTTCCGCTCCAAGCGAATCTGCGGTTTCCTTCACTAGCGATTCAATGGCTTGAAGCGACATCGAACCGTAAACACCGGGTTCCCGGATGCCGAGCATATTTAAATTCGGCCCATTTAGTACAAGTATTCTAGTCATGGAGAGTCCTCCCGGCGCATAGATCATTAGCCATTCTATCACAAAGACCCACCTTTTGAGAAGTGCTCCCCAGACCAGTGTGTATCTAGTGTGCGCTAACCGGCTCTCTGGACGCTTCGTCGGTAAATTCGAAGGCAATCGTATAACCGATAAACAGCCCCCACAGAAGGTAAAAGCAGCACTCTGTCACAATCGTATCGTAGCCGATTTTATTGAAGGGATCCATCATCTTCATGACTGGGCCAATCGTCATAAACAACACGAGCCACCAGACAAAGCCGTAGATGAGCCCCGCCCACGGACCGGATAACTTCCCAAGCAGTACTTTGTAGATTAAAGCAGCCACAATCGAGAACACCGTAAACACCATGATTCCAACGAAGTGCCCCCATCCTGTCTTCAAGAAGGATTGCTGGAAGAAAGGCTCAATGAGAAACCCGGGAGATACCTTTGTAAATTTGATCGCATAAAGCAGCCAGTGCAGCAAGCCCCATATAAGGCCTGCATAAAAGCCTAATTTCAAGCAATAGAGAAACGAATTTGTATGCGCCTTACCGTTGTAATCGCTTGGACTGTTGTGCTTACTGCGTTCTGTCTTTATTTTCCGCATCTGTTCGCATGCCTCCTGGAATTGGCTTGATCAAGTCAGTGATTGGCATTAGTATGTGCAATCGTTTCTGCCTCAAATCGGAACATTCGGCATTTCAGGGAATCGATGCTACTCGCAATCAGCACGGGAATCAAGTACAATAAGGAGAGAATTCGAAATTATTCATAGACGCAAATGTCAAACTAAAGGATGGTGATTCGCCCTTGTCTCAAAGCACACAAAATATTTATGGCGGACAAGCCGTCATTGAAGGGGTTATGTTTGCAGGAAGGCATGCAAATGTGACTGCGGTTCGTCGGAAGAATAATGAAATCATTTTTTATGAGGTACCGCGTACGACAAAACCTTGGATTCAGAAGCTCAAAAAAATACCGCTGCTCCGCGGCGTGGTTGCCATTCTCGAATCAAGCGCCAAAGGATCACAGCATTTGAATTTCTCGATGGAATCCTATGCGGAAGATGAGCTTGAAGATGCTAAAGACAGTGACAAGCCAACTCCAACCAAGGAGAAGAGCGGCTGGAGTCTCAGCATGATTGTCGGGGTCGCGATTGCGGGAATTCTATCCTTCGTATTCGGTAAGCTGATTTTCACACTTGTACCGGCACTTATCGAACAGTTGCTCTTCGAACGAGCTTTCGAGAATATAATAGTACACAACCTTATTGAAGGTTTTATCAAAATCCTGCTGCTGCTCTCTTATTTATATTTTATCTCGCTCACACCGATCATTAAACGGTTGTTCCAGTATCACGGCGCTGAGCATAAAGTAATAAGCGCTTACGAAGCCGGAGCGGAGCTCACGGTTTCCAATGTACAACGATTCACACGCTTGCATTACCGCTGCGGAAGCAGTTTCATCGTGTTCTCCGTATTGGTCGGCGTGATCGTATATTCGTTCTTCCACTGGGATTCCTTATGGGAGCGGATTTATCTTCGCATCTTGTTGTTGCCGGTAGTACTTGGTGCATCTTACGAAGCACTTCGTTTCACGAATGCACTGCGTGATCTGCCCGTACTTCGTTTTCTTGGTTACCCAGGGCTGTGGCTTCAGAAGTTGACGACGAAAGAGCCTACGGATGAGCAAGTAGCCGTATCGATCGCCTCCTTCAATCGTATGCTGGAGCTTGACGGTCAAGTAGCCAAAACGCAAGCCTAATAGTCAAGATATGGGAAGAAAGGGTGAAGGTCATGCCTCGTAAAATGAGCCTTCTGTCAGTCATCATCCTTGCGCTTGTCGTCATCGGTATCATTAGCCAAACGATACGCAATCCCTACCAGCTTATCATCCCGGTCGCCGTATTCGGTGCAATCTACCTGCTCTACAAATTCCCTCCCGGCGCTGCAAGAGCGAAAGCGAAGCCGCGTTACAAGACCGGAGCGCGAAAGGACCAGCAGCAGGCAAGCAAGAGTAAAACTCGCAAGAATATGCCGTTTCGCGTGATCGAAGGCGGCAAGGATGATGACAATTTACCTAAATATCATTAAGCGACGATATCAACTATAAAGGGGCATCCCTAAGCGCCATGTTAATCATGACGGCTTGGAGATGCCCCTTTGTTCTACTCGTTATTCAGATCCGCGTGAACAGCCTTGAAATCTTCCATCCGCGAAGGATCCCGACGGAAAAATTCCACAAGCGTTTCGATGCAGGTGATCGAATCCCAGCTCAAGTGATGCTCGATCCCTTCCACATCTTTATAAATATTCTCGTCTTGTACCCCTATAAGTGTCAGGAACGTTTCAAGCAAATGATGCCGCTCCACGAGACGTTTGCCCATTTTCTTCCCTTTATTGGTCAGCACTAGGCCTCGGTACTTCTCATAGATCAGATAGCTGTCTTTATCCAGCTTCTGAATCATTTTCGTTACAGATGAAGGATGAACCTCAAGTCCCTCCGCAATATCGGAGACCCGCGCGTATCCTTTTTCATCAATTAATTTATAAATTCGTTCTAAATAATCCTCCATACTCGGAGTAGGCATTCCACTTTCCTCCATTCACCGTCATCCCGTACGTTAGGACCATCCTCGCATTACTCTTAGTATCATACACCGCCTGCCATACACGCCGCAACCTGTCGCACTTAACTTTCCATGTTTGCTTTGTGACGAATTTCCTCAAACTAATGCTGCATTTCGTTTGAATCCTAAGGAGGTGTATTCCACTTGAGTACAACTTTGGTTGAACGACCGCCCATGAACTTACGGGTGCATGAGTCCTTTATTCCGGAGCTTGTTTATTTCGAGCCTGCCGCGCTTGACTACCCTAAGGGTCAACGAATCATGGAATGGGTGAAGTCCATCGGCATCCCTTACAAAATGACGACCTCTCATAACCGCATCACCAATTTACCCGGAGAAACGGAACTGGAACAATATAAAATCGCGAAAAGAACGCTCGTTGTCGGCATCCGAAAAACGTTGAAATTTGATACGTCCAAGCCATCAGCGGAATACGCCATTCCCATCGCCACTGGCTGCATGGGTCACTGCCATTATTGTTATCTTCAAACCACACTTGGTGCCAAGCCTTATATCCGTATCTACGTGAATACCGATGACATCATACAAGCCGCCAAAGCCTATATTGATGAACGCATTCCGGAAATTACGAGGTTCGAAGCTGCATGTACCTCGGACCCGGTTGGTCTTGAGCCCATTTCAGGCAGTTTGCGCGAGCTCATTACATTCATGGCCGGACAAGAGTACGGCAGGCTCCGCTTCGTTACGAAGTATCACTATGTAGATTCATTGCTGGATATTAAGCATAACAATCATACTCGTATCCGTTTCAGCGTGAATGCCAATTATGTCATCAAGAACTTCGAGCCGAACACCTCTAGGTTCGAACAGCGCATCGAAGCAGCTGCGAAGATCGCCAGAGCCGGCTACCCGCTCGGCTTCATCATCGCGCCAATTATTTGGCACGACGGTTGGCAAGAAGGTTATGCGGAGCTCCTCTCTTCTCTTGCTGCTGCTCTCCCTAAGGATGCCTCATCGAATTTGACTTTCGAGCTCATCCAGCACCGCTTCACGAAGACAGCAAAGAACGTCATTGAGAAAAGATACCCTCGGACCAAGCTTGAAATGGATATCGAGAAGCGCAAATACAAATGGGGCCGCTGGGGACAGGGCAAATACGTCTATCCCGATGAACAAGCAGAAGCGCTCCGCATGTTTATCTCGGAGCGCATCTTTGAACATTTTGAAGATGCTAAGATTGAGTATTTCACTTAAGTCGATTGCTGAAGAAAAGTAAGCTTCAGAACGAAGGGATGTGCCTGCGGCTGCTGTTGATTGGGGGTTATCTGGGATTAGGTTTTATGGACATATCCCCCTATCAAAGGCAGCACGTAAACTCTCCGGTCACAATCCCTTCTTTTCTTTCGTCCTGTTTGAAACGGTAATTGAAAGTACTCTTAGAACTTTAACCAATCCGGCGTAATCGTGTTCAGCCAGATCGTGATCTTCGTCATCCGGTCGGTGAAGAGCAGGATGCCCATGAGCAGCATGACGGCACCGCCGATTTTCATCATGATACTGGAATAACGAACGATCCATCTTGTCGAGCCAATGAAGAAGGCTAGTACGAAGAATGGGATCGCGAACCCGAGTGCATAAGCGGTTGTAAGCTGGAACCAAGTTCCCGGCTCGGAAGCAGCCATCAACAGGATGCTTGCGAGAATGGGTCCTGTACATGGCGACCAGCCTGCCGAGAAGCCGATGCCGAAGATAAAGGATGCAAAGTAACCGGAACGGTTGGTTTTGAGCGGGATTTTCATTTCACGCAGCAATAATTTCGGCTGAATCAATCCCATTAAGATAAGGCCCATCAGAATGATGAGGACGGCAGAGAGCTGCCTAATTAACGTTTGATATTCGGAGAAGAGCTCTGCAAATGCGTTGGTGCCATAGCCAAGCGTATAATAGACGACTGAGAACCCCAAGATGAAGAAAAACGTATGGGACATGGTGCGAATACGCACCTCTTTGCCGGGATGCTCGCTCTTCAAGTCGCTTACGGATACTCCGGTAATATAGGATAAATAGGACGGATACAGCGGCAGGCAGCAAGGAGAAATGAAAGATGCGATCCCTGCTCCGAACGCAGCCCATATCGTTACGTCAGACATATGTACAACACCTCCATCTTCATCCTGCGCTGAATTTCCGTCTGATGGAAAGAAGCAGCAATAGTAAAACAATAAGGAGCATGACAATTGTGCCGCCAGGTGCGAGGTTCCACACGCCTGCAATTAACAGACCGGCTATTACCGCAAGCTCCGCAATCACAACGACCGTGACAACCGATTGCCGGAAGCTTCTTGCAATAATCAGGCTGCAAGCCGCGGGAATGGTAAGCAGTGCGGAAACGAGCAAGGCGCCGACGATTTTGATCGATACGCTGATTACGAGTGCCGTCAGCACACTGATCATGAAATTAAAATAACGTGTCGGCAAACCGCTTACGGCTGCTGCGTCTTCATCGAAAGTGAGCAAAAATAACTCTTTCGCATGGAGCGCTACAGCGAGTAAGACAATAACGGTTACGATTCCGATTAACAAGAGATCCACGGAATCAAGCGTATAGATGCTGCCGAATAAATAACCGCTGACGCTGACATTAAAGCCTTTACCCATTGTGAACAGCAATGATGCCAGCGCTACGCCGCCCGACATGATGATGGCGATAGACAACTCTGCGTAAGTTTTGTACGCCTTGCGAAGCTTCTCAATGGCGAACGTAGCGGCAAGAGCGAAGATCAGCCCCATCGCAACTGGATAGACGCCGATCAGAAAACCAAGCGCAACCCCCGCTATTGAAACATGCGCTAACGTATCTCCAATCATAGAGAGCCTTCGCAAGACAAGAAAAAGGCCCATCAACGGGGCCGTAATACCAATGAGTACGCCCCCGATCAGCGCCCTCTGAAAAAATTCACTCGTTACGATATCCACCTAAACGCCTACTTTCCCTCTCTCCATGGAATGACGCAGCTCGCGTAAGCTGTGCGTCAAATTCGTTTCCACACAATCCTCCAGATCATGGGAATGCTTCACGTAAAACTTGATTTTGCCGCTTTGCTGCTTCGGCTGCTGACCCAAATAAGAGCGAATCATCTCCATATCATGCGAAACCATAAGGAACGTAATGTTATGGTGCTGATGCATATGTTTGATCAGGTGGAAGAACCCTTCCTGCGTCTCGGAATCGATACCGACCGTCGGCTCGTCCAGTATGAGCAATGCGGGGTTGTTGATCAGTGCACGCGCCAGAAAAGCACGCTGTTGTTGACCGCCGGACAGCTGCCCGATTCGTTTGCCTGCCAGATCCTCGATCTTCATCGCATGCAATGCTTCGTCGCATTTGATGCCATCCGCCTTCGATACCCGTTTAAACAACTTGTTGCGGCTGTATAAACCGGATAACACGACCTCCCGCACGGTAGCCGGGAACAGCGGATTAAAGGAGTTCTTTTGCGGTACATAGCCAATTCGGTTCCAATCTCTAAACTGCCCAATAGGCTCTCCAAACAGCTTGATCGTACCGCTTGTTGGTTTCATCAGGCCTACAATCATTCGTAGTAATGTTGTCTTCCCTGCACCGTTCGATCCAATGAGCCCGACGAAGTCCCGCTCCTGAATCGAAAAACAGACCTCGTCGATGACCGGTTTTTGCTCATATGCAAACGAGACATCGTTCAACTCTATGATCGGCTGATGGCACACAAACGGCTGTTGTTGCTGCTTTGTCTGCATCCTTGTTTCCTTCTTTCTATTGTAAGGCTTGAACTAGATTTTGCAAATTCGCCTTCATTAGAGAGAAGTAATCTTCTCCCTTGGCTTCCTGCTCCGGCGTAAGTCCTTCAAGCGGGTTTAGCACCATGGTACTAACGTCAGCTTCTCTAGCAAGCGTCTTTGCTAACTCATCGGATACCAGTTCTTCAAAAAAGATATATTTGATGCCATTGTCCTTCACATACTTGGCAATGCGTAGCAAATCCTGCGCCTTCGGTTCTGCATCAGGGGACAACCCCATTATAGCCACTTGTTTCAGTCCATAATCACGGGCCAAATAACCAAATGCTTGATGCGACGTCACAATATCTTTACGAGGGGCTGCACTTAGCGCCTTCGTATACGAGTTATCCAGTTCAACCAATTTCGCATGCAGCGCTGCATAGTTGGCTTCGTAATCGCTCTTATGCGATTGATCTGCCGCAATGAAGCTGTCTAGTACAGTCTTAGCCATGATGAGCATCGACTTAGGGCTAACCCATGTATGAGGATCAATATGATGGCTGTCATCGGAGTGCCCTTCCTCTTCCTCCTCCGGATTACCGGAGATTTTCACAATATCCTTGCTTGCTTCTACCGTCATTACCTTCGTATTGCTCGGCAAGCCTTCCAAGAAGTCATCGACCCAGCCTTCCAAGCCTGCACCGTTATACAGAAACAGCTGAGCTTCCGATGCCGTGTCCAAGTCACGGCTCTTCGGACTCCAATCATGCGGCTCAACGCCGGCCGGAATCATGTTAATGACATTCGTGCCGCTTCCTCCGATCTCCTCTGCGAGGAAGTAAAGCGGGTAGAAGCTTGTTTCAACATTCAGTTTACCCTCTATAAGCTTACCTTGCGATGCGGAACCGCAGCCAGCGAGTATAAAAACAAGAAATGCCAGCGTTAGCGCTGACAGTACCATTGGACGGATAAATTTCGAAACCATGGGAACTGCACCTCTACTTGTCATAATCGTAAACATTACAATTTGATTATATAGACGGCTAAATGCCCTGTCAACAAGCAACCGCCGAAGCATAGCGCTCCGGCGGTCCATCGTTCATGCTTATTTCACAATTGCACCATTAGGCATATCTTCAGGTACAGTCGCCAATGTCAGTTGATCGCCGTGCGAAGCGGCAAGAATCATACCTTGCGACATTTCACCGCGAAGCTTCACCGGCTTCAAGTTAGTTACGCAAATGACTTTGCGTCCTACAAGCTGCTCAGGCGTGTAGAACTTGGCGATTCCGGAAACGACCTGGCGCTTCTCAAAACCTAGGTCCAGCTGCAGCTTCATAAGCTTATCCGCCTTCGGAATCGGCTCGGCAGCCAGTACCTGCGCAACGCGCAGCTCTACCTTGGCGAACTCGTCAATGGAAATCTCTTCTTTTGGAGCAGGTGCTTCTGTCTCGGCAGGAGCTGCAGGAGCTGCAGCAACTGCAGCAGTCTCAACAGACGCTGATTCTGCGGCGGCTTCCACAGGAGCCGTTCCGCCACCCATAGATATGGCGATAAACGAAGTCTCCTCCGCTACGTCGAGGCGCGGGAAGATCGGATCGCCTTTCACAACTTTCGTGCCGCCAGGGAATTGACCAAACTGCTTCGTGCTGTTCCATTCCGTCTGAACGCCTTCTGTAAGTCCAAGCTGCGCGCGGATCTTAAGCGGCGCATTCGTCAGGAACGGCTGCAGCAGAATCGAGATGATCCGAAGCGATTCCGCCAAGTGATGCATGACAGAAGCAAGCTCGCCGCGTTTCTCTTCGTTCTTGGCAAGCGTCCATGGCTGCGTTTCATCAATATATTTGTTTGTGCGGCTGACAAGCTGCCAAATCGCAGTTAGAGCTACGGAGAACTCCATGCGCTCCATCGCCGCTTCAACCTGCTCCGCCGTTCCAATCGCGAGCGTAGACAATGTCTCATCGAACGCTGTTACAATGCCGTCATAAGCCGGAACATTGCCGCCGAAATATTTGTCGATCATCGCGATCGTCCGGTTCAACAAGTTGCCTAGATCGTTCGCAAGGTCAAAGTTGATACGCTCCACGAAATTCTCAGGCGTGAACGTGCCATCTGCACCAAACGGCACTTCGCGGAGCAAGTAGTAACGAAGCGCATCGAGGCCGTAACGGTCGATCAACGTTACCGGATCAACGACATTGCCTTTGGACTTGGACATTTTGCCATCCTTCATTAGAAGCCAGCCGTGCGCGAAGACTTTCTTCGGAAGCGGCAAATCAAGCGCCATCAACATAATCGGCCAGTAGATCGTATGGAACCGAACGATTTCTTTACCAACCAGGTGTACGTCTGCCGGCCAGAACTTGTCGTATTGGCTCTGATTGTCTGACCCATAGCCCAGCGCCGTAATATAGTTCGACAGCGCATCGATCCATACATACACGACATGCTTCGGATCGCCTTTTACTTTGACGCCCCAATCGAAGGTCGTACGGGATACCGCCAAGTCTTCCAGACCCGGTTTAATGAAGTTGTTGATCATTTCGTTCTTGCGGGATTCCGGCTGAATAAACTCCGGATTCTCTTCGTAGAACTGCAGCAAACGATCCGCGTATTTGCTCATACGGAAGAAGTAGCTCTCTTCCTTTACAAGCTCGACCGGACGTCCGCAATCCGGACAGTTTCCGTTCACCAGCTGACGCTCCAGGAAGAACGATTCGCATGGGGTACAGTACAGTCCTTCGTAGTTTCCTTTATAGATATCGCCCTGCTGCAGCAGTTGATCGAAGATTTGCTCCACGACTGCTTTATGGCGATCTTCGGTTGTACGAATGAAATCATCGTTGGAAATATCAAGCTTCTTCCACAGCTCTTTAATGGTTACGACGATATCGTCAACGAACTGCTGAGGCGTCTTGCCTTTCTCCTGAGCCTTACGTTCGATCTTCTGGCCATGCTCGTCAGTACCCGTCAAATACCAAACGTCATACCCGCGCAGCCGCTTGTAGCGAGCCATCGCATCACCTGCTACCGTCGTATACGCATGGCCGATATGGAGCTTATCGCTCGGATAATAAATGGGTGTTGTAATGTAAAAGGATGGTTTCGTCGTTTCACTCATTGTTTCTCGTCTCCTCATTCGGGTTTGGTCTGAATCATAAACGCAAAAAAAGCTCTCATCCACTATGGGACGAAAGCTTGTCGCTAACGCGGTACCACCCAATTTTCTCTCTCCGACGTCTTGCTGTGGAGAAAGCTTCATTAGAACCATCTGCCCGCACATGCAAAGCGATGGCCTTCAAACCGATAACGAGGTCAGTCGCCGCACCCTTACTTCAGCCACTAAATCCGGGCTGAGCGCTCGAGCGCGAGTTCTCCGGGACCATTTTCCAAAAGCTGCACCTTGCCGGCTTCCACCTGTCCCGGCTCTCTGGTTAGGTCATTTCTCTTGTACTTATCCGTTCATCGAACATCCTATTTGGTAATGATTCTCTTGCGAAAACTATACCGAATCTTGCGTATCACTGTCAAGGCCGGCAGACGCCTGCCTCTCACGTTCTTCGCGAGTCGGCGGCACATAATCAATCCCACCGGGATGAAAGGGGTGACAGCGGCAAATTCGTTTGGCTGCGAGCCAGCTTCCGCGAAGGGGACCATGCTTATCGATGGCTTCCAATGCATATGCAGAGCAGCTTGGATAGAAACGGCAGGTCGGCGGCTTGATCGGCGAAATAAACCGGCGGTATACGTGAATCGGTGCTTTAATGATAGCTCGCATGGCCGCAGCCTCCTTTCGCTCTATAATGACGTAATTTCATCATAACGTCAATTTTTACGCCCATACGAATCAACTCTATACTAGCAATGTCGTAATTTTATAGTTAATATGTCATAGTAACGTATTTAACAGCGGTTTCAATTGTGTTAGGGTTAATCCATGTCGCATAATCAGAGCACAAAAAACTGCGATCGCACGACATCAATACCCAAATCCATGCACTTAACAGGAGGAATTTCTAAATGATTCGCGTAGGAATGCTTAGCTACTGGCATGTTCATGCCTGGGATTACACCAAACAAGTTCAAGAAAATCCAAACACAGAGATCGTAGCTGTATGGGATGAGCTGCCTAACCGCGGTCAAGAAAATGCGGACAAACTCGGCGTACAATTCATCGCTGATCTGGATGAGCTGCTTGCTCGCACAGATATCGACGCTGTCGTTGTGGATACACCAACAAATATGCACCGCGACGTAATGGTGAAAGCTGCACGTGCCGGCAAACATATTTTCACAGAGAAAGTTATTGCTCCAACACTTAGCGAAGTGAACGAAATTATCGCTGCTGTTAATGAAGCAGGCGTGAAATTGACGGTTTCCCTTCCGCGTATCAACGATTCATACACCCTTGCTGCACAAGAAGTACTTAGCCAAGGTCTGCTAGGCGATTTGACTCAAGTACGTGTTCGCTTGTCCCACAACGGTGCGACAGCTGGCTGGCTGCCTGAGCATTTCTACAACTTGGAGCAATGCGGCGGCGGCGCTCTGATCGATCTGGGCTGCCACCCGGTTTACCTGACTCGTTTGTTCCTAGGCTTACCGGAGAGTGTAAACGCAACTTTCGGTCACGTTACTGGCAAAGAAGTCGATGATAACACAGTTACAACACTGCGTTATGCAAACGGCGCATTCGGTATTGCAGAAGCGGGCTTCGTTAACGCGTGCTCCCCATTCTGTTTCGAAATCCACGGTACAGACGGATCGCTCCTATACGGCTTCCCGGACAATGCGATTCGCGTACGCAGCACGAAATCGGATTCACCGCAAGAGTGGGTGACGATCGATCAACCGGCTAACCGCATTCCTGCATTCGATCAATGGGTTGGCCATATCTTGAACGATACGACAGCCGATGAGAACATCGCGCTTGCAATCGATCTGACTAAGATCATGGAAGCTTCCACGATTTCCGAGAACGAGAAACGTTCGGTATCCCTGTCCGAGCTGAAAAACTAAACGAGATTCCGTAGAAGGAGGTGGCAGCGCTCTTGGCAAAGCCGTTTACGTATTCAATCATGGCAACTCGCAGTGATGAGATAGATCGGCTGGACATACAGTTCCGCTGGGGAGGGTATGGCTTTCGCGTACTTCGCTGCCATCTCGCTACCTTCTCTCCGGGCAAAATCGTTCGCTTCCACAAGCATTCGGAATACGAGTTCCATTTCATTCCACGCGGTAAAGGTACTGTCATTATGGAAGACACCGTCCACCAGCTACATGAAGGGTTGTTTTATTTAACCGGCCCGAATGTACTCCATCAGCAAGAAGCGGATGCCCGCGAGGCGATGGATGAGCTATGTCTGCATATTGATATCGTGCCGATCCCTGAAAGCGATGATGAGGAAAGCTGGGGAGATCCTTGGGAACGCCATGAGGCAGAGAATTGTATTCAGGCACTCAACAATTTGCCGCTGCGTCCGCATGTCGACCAGTATAATGCGATGTCTTGGTTTCTGTCGGCTTACCGAGCTTGGACAGAAGGTCAACCTGGTGCCTTCTCTTCGATCAAACAATCCATTATCCAGATCTTGCTTCGTGCATCGAGGATGTCGTCCGTTCCTAACGCTACTTTCAAACCGCCTTCAAGGAATATGAATGAACACCGGTTTCGCATTGCTACTCAATTTATTCATGACAACTATGCGCAGCCATTGACACTTCAAGAGGTTGCTGAACGAATACCGATCAGTGCAAGGCAGCTGCAGCGGATTTTCCGCGAGCAAGGTGAGGAATCCTTCAGTGCGTATTTAGAAAATTATCGGCTCTCTCAAGTATGCTCCGCGATTATTGAAGGTCAGAATCCGATCGAGCATATTGCGCTTGAGCATGGTTTTGCCAGCAGCAATTATTTGTATTATGTGTTCAAGAAGCGGTTCAACATGACGCCGAGACAGTTCCGCATTCAGCATACGTCGGTGAATTCGTCCGAAATGGACGAGAAGTTAAAGGAGATGAATCGAAGTTGACCACAACGAAGCCTATTCGAATTGGGATTATCGGAAGCGGCGGAATCGCACATGCCCACGTTCGGCAATATAAACAGTTACCGGGCGTTGAAATTGTTGCAGTAGCCGATGTCATTCCAGGCAAAGCAAAGCAATTTACGGAATCGCTCTCATTAACAGAAGCGCAAGCTTTTGACAGTCACCGCAGTATGCTGGAGTTGGATCTAGACGGAGTCAGCATTTGTACGCCTAACGTTTCCCATCATGCCACTACGGTCGATGCACTTCGTGCCGGCAAGCAAGTACTGCTGGAGAAGCCGATGTCCGTTACACTGGCAGAAGCAGTAGACATGGTGCAAACAGCCCGCGAAACAGACCGTATGCTGACAATTGGCTTTCAGCCGCGCTATGACCCTAATATGAAGCTAGTACAAGACATCGTTCAGTCTGGCAAGCTTGGCAATGTCTATTACGTTGAAACCGGCGGCGGACGCAGACGCGGTATGCCTGGCGGCACATTCATCAGCAAAGCACTCGCTGGTGCAGGTGCGATGGCAGATATCGGCTGCTACTCGCTCGATATGGCCTTGAACGCACTCGGCTACCCACGCCCTCTTACCGTGTCGGCGTTTACAAGCAATCATTTCGGCACGAATCCGCTTTATCATCCCGAAGCAAGCAAATTTGAAGTCGAAGACTTCGGCGTTGCTATGGTTCGTTTCGAGAACGATCTTGTGCTTCAGTTTAAGATTTCTTGGGCGATGCATATGGACTCCCTCGGCTCCACGATGTTCCTTGGCACAGATGGCGGCCTCAAAGTCAACCCGCATGGCACCGGTAATTGGTCCGGCGTTTGGGATGGCAAAGTCGGCAGCATGACGCTGTACCATGATTTCATGGGCCAACAAACGGCTACGCCGGTACCGGCCATTGAACATAATAAAGACCTGTTCTTCGAGAAAGTCCGCGACTTCGTAGATGCGATTCGCGAAGGCCGTCCTGCTCCGATTCCCGGCGAGCAAATCATGATTCAACAAGCGATTATTGACGGTGTTATTCGTTCCGCAGAGCTGCGGCGCGAAGTTGAAATCGTACTTCCTTGGTAAACTAAGCTAGCTGCTGCAAACGATAAAAAAGCCTGCAAGCCAGGTACCCGCTCTTCTCCAGAGCGTGTATCCAGCGTGCGGGCTTTTATCGTTTCTCTTACTTACGGAATCCCGGAAGCGGCAGGAACAGCATTGCAACAGGCAAATTGCTGCCCGCAGCTAATGTGAATACCATTTCAACGGATTCTTCCGAATTGCCTGTGCGGTATAGAACGACCGCTTCTTTATTATCCTTAAGAATCGTCTCGTTCGCGACGGTGACCACCTGACCATTAATCATAAAGGCACCGGTATAGTACCCGCCCCTTGCATTCAGTGCAATCAACGTATTAGGTGCCACATGCGGCAGACGTAATTTGTAAAGTACGCCGAAATTGCCGATGTTGTACTCTAATTGACCGCTTGTATCATCGATTCCATCCAAATACGTATCCAGCTTCTTGTCGCCAAGCATAATACGCTGCGGCGTTTCACCCAACGTGTCATTGATGTCGATGTCACGGTCTGCGTTATAGAACGTCCCTCTAACATGCTTGCCATCACGCGGCATGATGGACAAATTCGGCAGCTCTGCAATCGGATTCTTGCCTGCGGCTACAACGACGATTTGGAATTTCAGCTCTTGGTCGGCGTAGACGTCGGCATAAGCCGAAAGAACTTCCATGATTTTCATCGGTGTTTTCGAAATTTCAGGCAGGATCTCTTTCGTTTCATGCGGTCTGATCGTCATCCATCTCGGAGAAGGATTCTCGCCGATCGACTTCAAGTAACGCACGGTAGAGAGCTTACCGGTATTCACTACATAGGGATCCGGTCCGCCCATCCCAATAGAGCTTGTGCTTACATTAACCGGTGTGCCGTTGTTGTTTGTAGCAAGCAGGTACATTTTGACCGGATAACCGATGTTGTTCACATTATGGAACATGAACCGTACTTGCCCTGTCAGCTGAGCCTCGTAGGCAATCCCCTCTTGAAGCATCGTCTCCGGGCTGTTGCTGCGCACCATCTGAGCCGATTCCGATTGGAAGGTATACGTCAGTGCTGGAATGTTAAGCACAGAATTGCTGTCTATGCTGAATTTATCACCGATTTTGGTGAACAATTTATTATACTCATCCCGTGTGTAGAGCACTTCAGACGTCACTGTGACCGTCTTCGTGACGGAATGGATCATCCCGTGACGATCCTCTACCTCAAGCGTAACTTGCTTATCGCCTGCTTCGAAGAATGCCTTATCATTTCCAGACCATGTACGACGAACAATGTCATTCTCGTCATCCGTACTCTGATCGATGTAGGTAATATTCTCACCGATGCGGTAGCTGGATTGTTCTGTCGTAAAGTCGGCAACAGGCACCTGATTCGGCGGTTTGACTGTAACGGTTACAGAGAAGGGATCGCTCCATAACCCATTAATATCTTGAACCTGTCTCGTAATCGTATAAACGCCCGCTTCGGGAAATACATCCATACGACCTTCAAAACGTTCATCGACGAATGGCGCGTCCGTATAGTTAACCGAACGATCGATATACGCTACCGTTGTTTGTCCTGCATAAATATCAGCCGGCTGTACTTCGAAGAACGCTTTGGGCTTCTTCGGAATGACGACCGTGTTCCACGAAAGCGTAATTTGCTTCCCTGCTACTGCGATCGCACTGTCTGTCAGCACGCCCCATGAACGAAGCGGTACCATGAGGGAACCATTCAGAATATACGGCTTTCCTGTCAGCTTAACAGGCGTACCGCCGCGATAAGCATACAGGCTTCCGAGCTTGAAACGAAGGACATTCGACGATCCGGTTGCGATCGATTCCTTCTTCTTCGCATCATACGAGATCGTATACCCGTAACGGGATGCGATGGAGCTGAACGGAATAAATGTTGTATCTTTAACTGCTGTGACCGGTTGTGACGATTTGTAAGACTTCCCATTATGCTTCATTACGTTGCTTCCGATTTGCAAAATAAGCGTATCTGAGGCACCTTGAGCCGATGCCGTTCCGCTGGTAATGGTAGAGAAAGGGAATATAAGGAACGATAAGATCAGTATCCATTTCAACGATTTCATGCTGCGTCTCCTTTGTTCTCTCTTAGTTGCAGACAGCGTGTGTTGTCGTGCGTGCTGCTGCTGATTTGCCAGCCGCTCTTGTCACGTTAAACGTAACCGAGACTGGAAAGGTTGCGGGAGATTGGGAAGAGACAAGCTTTAGACACATTTGCAGAATCGTCGTTTAACCATTTACTCGCATGTTAATTAAGAAGAAAGTTGCCATTACAACAAATGCGATACTAGTAAATATAGCAACGATCATTCGGACTCTCTTGGCTTTGATAAGCTGCCTTTGATCCGATTGTTCCTTGGCTAACGTAACGGAACGATGAACGAATAAAAATATGATTGCGAGCGTTACAAATACCATATTGGTTACAAACCACAATTGCTGCCACATGCCTTGATCTCTCCTAACCTTTCGCTTATGCATACTAGAGTAGACTAACGGAATCAGAGCAAGATTGCAAACATCGGCGGCTGCGATTATCATGAAGAAACGGCAATAATTGAAAAGGATGATGAATGAAATGGTGCTGCAAGCAACTTCGGAGGCCGCTGTATTCCCAGGCTTTTCCGCTAATGATTTTGATGTTTTCGAAGTCCCGGGCCTAGAAGCCCGTATGTCGTTATTAATTGAACGGATTCGGCCGAAGCTGCACGAGCTGGGTGAGCGGCTGTCTCCTTTCTTAACGGATCTGTGCGGGGAGCCGATGTTCCCTCACGTTGCCAAACATGCCCGCAGAACGATCAATCCGCCGAACGATACATGGATTGCTTTCGCTCCTGGCAAGCGTGGTTATAAAATGTTCCCTCATTTCCAAATCGGACTGTTTGGCTCGCATCTCTTCGTGCAATTTGCCATTATATACGAGTCGGATAACAAGTCGGTGTTTGCCGAACACGCGCTGAATCAATTGGACGACATCACCAAGCATATTCCTGCCCATTACGTGTGGTCCGGCAACCATATGGTGCCTGGCGGCGATACACAAGGCGAGCTTGGCACTGACGGCCTTGTACAGCTGCTCCAGCGTCTGCGTACGGTGAAAGCGTCCGAGGCGCTCTGCGGCATCATTATCGACCGCAATGACCCTCTGCTGCTTGACGGCGAGGCATTCATTAATCGAGTTAAGGAAACGTTCACGACAGTACTGCCTCTTTATAAAATGTCCTTTTAAATATGTAACCTCAGCTAAAGAAAGGGCTGACTCCTTGTGTTCAACTTCGAACATAACGGAGTCAGCCCTTCTCGTTTCTTCTATGGCCCAGTCGGTATTCCTGCGGCGATAATGTAGTCCATCGTTTGAACTGCCTGCTGAACGCACTTAATGAAGAATAACCGAGCATCTCGCCAATCGTCTCCACAGCATGTCTGGATTGCACTAGCAATTCTTCCGCTTTCCTTTGTTTCATCAGTCCTAAGAAACGTTTAGGCGCAATGCCGTACACCTTCTTGAATACCTCGTTACAATGACTTCTGCTTATAAACAGTTGCATCGCAATCTGATTGATTTCCGTATCGGTACCTACCGCTTCAAGCAGTTTCTGATGAATCACATGAGCCAGTTCTACCTCTGAGGCGTGAAGCCGTTTACGGTGCACTTGTATGCCGTTTCCTTCCTGCAGCGTTGCCAGCTCAAGTGCATACAGCACCAACCTCTGAACAGAGAGTTGAATGCTGTACTTGACCAATACACTGCAGCGATCAATATTCATAGGTAGTAATTCACATTTGTCTTCGGTATCGGATATATGATTTCGCTTAATGTGACCGAGAAGATCAGCAAACTCTTCCTGCAGATGTTCAATTCGCTGCGATAGATGAACATAGTTCATGTCTTTCAGCTCATTTGTCAGCTCCGGGTCTTCAATGCCGAAATGAACAGAGAAATATTCGAAGCCAGCGTTTGTTTCATTAATCGTACTGTGTTTGACGCCTGGGCCGATTAGCAGCCAATCCCCCTTAGACATCCGCACAGACTCCCCGTGTATCCACTCTGTGAGCTGCCCACTATAGCAATGAAGGAGCTCATAACCGCTGTGATCATGGAGCTGATACGACCAGCCTGCATCGACTTCGCGAAAATGACAATTGGCCACGGCCAGAACGTTTCGCAGTGTATGATAGTGAAATGGAATAACCATAGATGCCGCCATCTCCTCTGTTCATCGGATAATGATCAATTCAATTCCGATCTAGACCTTCATTCTCTCCATTTTAACGACAAATGGTCAAATTGTAACGTGTTATCGCCATAGTCGATTCTCCATCTATGACCGTACAATTGATGTATCAAGCGCTAAGGAGAGAGAAGCCGCTATGCAGATTCGTCTAAGTGAGGAACAGCTTCAATTTTATAAACGCCATCATTACGTACTGCTTCGGAATGTCGTGCCCAAGCGGGCACTGGTCTTGGCAGAACGAATTATTAGCAAATGGGTCGATGATTTGGTGGAATCTTGGTATGATCAGCAGCTTATTACCGATAAGAAACAAGAGCTGGATTTTCAGCATCGTCTCGTTCAGCTGTGGCATGATGCAGGAAAACCCAAGTACGGCCGAAGCCCTCGTAGGGACCTTGTAGGCAGGGACATGTTCGATTTCTTGAAAGATCCTGCGCTGCTCGATATTGCACAGCAATTGCTCGAAACGAAGGAGGTTTCCGTGCACGGGATATTCAATGCCAGACCGAAACTGCCCGATCAGAAATGGACGGATACGCCATGGCATCAGGACGCCCAATATTACCGAGACGCCGAGAAAACCCATGTTGTATCCATATGGATGCCGCTGCAGCGCGTAACCGAATTTAACAGCTGTCTGCAGGTCGCCCCGGGTATCTTCGATCAAACGCTGCTTGATGGCGTTATCGACGAGGAGACGAACTTTCTGGGGCTTAAACGCGAGGATGCAGGCAAGCTTGTTGCTCTTTCCGTGGAAATGGAGCCCGGTGACGCGCTTTGTTTCACCCAGCTTCTCCCTCACCGAGCGCTGCCAAACAAATCGGATGCTGTGCGCTGGTCCATGGATATCCGCTATGAAGCGACTGCGGTCGCTACTGAGAGCGGCAAAGCACAAGGTTTTATTGCCAGAAGTCCGATACGTCCGGAAAGCGAAGCGTCGTATGAGCAGTGGCTTAGCCAGTGGACGTCGATACCTGCCGGGAGCTATTAATAGAACGTAGAAAAGCCTTACGTCCATGACGGACGTAAGGCTTTTTCTTGTTGTTCTCGTATTAAGCAGCTTTCGTCATCTTAGCAGCCAAACGTTGGCGTTTCGCTTTGCGGAAGAAGAACAGTTCGTAGATACAAGGGATGATGAGCAATGTCAGCAGCGTTGCTGCAGCCAAACCACCGATAACGACGATAGCTAGGCTTTGGGATACGATGCTTCCGCTCTCCGACGAACCGAATACGAGCGGCAGCATGGCCGAGATCGTTGCGATTGCCGTCATGAGAATCGGACGAGCACGCGTTACAGCTGCTTCAACCAATGCTTCGCGGATACCCATCCGTTGTTCGTTTTGTTTCACGCGGTCGATGAGAACGATCGCGTTCGTGACAACGATGCCGACGAGCATGAGCGCTCCGAACACCGCCGTAAAGTCAGGCGAAACGTTGGAGACGAGCAAGGCTACCACCGCACCGATTGCTGCAAGTGGAAGCGAGCACAGAATTGCTAGCGGTGCACGCAATGTTTTGAAAGTAACTACCATGATCAAGTATACGATACCGATAGCTACAAGCATGATGATACCCAGGTCAGCGAAGTCCGCCGATTGATCCGCAGATGCGCCGCCAACCGTGAACGTTACGCCTTCAGGTGCTTTAAGGGCATCCACTTGCTTCGTAATTTCTTTACCGACGATCGACAATTGAGCTGGATCTACGTCAGCTGTTACACGTACATATGCTTTACCATCTTTATGATAGAACACGCTGGCCTGCTCGCTCTTCACAAGCTTTGCCACAGAAGAAACCTTTGCAGGGCCCTGCGCTGTCATCACGATCAGCTCATTCAAGTCATTCTCCGATTTCGGATCCGCAAGCGGCTGCAGAATGACGTTTGTCAGCACATTATCAATATTCACTGTACCTAGCGGAATCGGATTCATCATCCCTTGAAGCTGCTGAGCAACCTCTTGGCCTTTCGATTTCAAAGGATCCAATTGGAACGTGTACACCGGTTTCATTTGCTCTTGATTCGATTTTACTTTGATGACATCTTTAACCGGTTTAATCGCAGCCATTACTTGTTCTGCGCCTTTAGAGATCGCATCCAGATCGTCGCCGGATACGTCGACCATCACTTGAGTGGAGCTTCCGCCGCCGGCAAAGTCCATCGCGCCAGCATTCAGATCGGCTCCCGGATAAGAAGGACGTTGACCTTTCACATCGGCGATCAGCTTCTCAGCATCTGCGCCTTCTTTCATATCAACCAAGTAGGTGACCAGTGTAGGGGAAGTTACCTCACCGTATTGCGCCCCATCCGCGCTGTTACCGTTTTGCATGAGAACCCAGTCAATGTCGTTCCGATCGTTCAAGAATGCCTCAAGCTTGCGGCCTTCCTCGATTACTTTATCCTTCGGTGTATCACTCGAATATTCCAAGTTTACGGATAAGTTCGCTGCGTTGGAGGAATCAATTGCCCCTTTAGGCATCGACATGTAAGCACCAACAGAACCAACAAGCAGCAGCACTGCAATGACAAGCGGAACCCATTTATGCTGCAAGTTCCAGTTTAAGAAGTTGGCGAAACGTTTGGAGCCTTCGTGCTCCTTCATCTTCGTATTGCGCAGCAGCACAGCGCTGAGAATAGGTACTACGGTTAGTGCAACAAGCAAGGAAGCTAGAAGCGAGTACGTTACTGTCAAAGCGAATGGCAGCAGGAACGCTTGAAGCGAACCACGCAGCAGCCCCATTGGCAGGAATACAGCAACCGTTACAAGCGTGGAAGACGTAATTGCAGTTGCGACTTCCTTCGTTGCTTCCATAACAAGACCAACCGAGAACGTTTCTTTCTGCAAACGGCGATAGATGTTCTCGATGACGACGATACTGTCATCCACGAGACGGCCGACCGCAACCGCCACACCGCCGAGCGTAATAATATTAAGCGTTACGCCGGAAACTTGAAGCAGGTAAAGTGTAATACCAAGCGAGAGCGGGATCGATACGATCGTGACCAGTGTAGCTCTCAAATTACGCATGAACAGCAAGATTACAATTGTAGCGAAGAGTGCGCCCATCAATACTTCACGAAGCATCGAGTTTACGGAATGAACAACTTGCTCCGATGTGCTCGAAAGTACTTTGATTTCGACGCCTTTCATATCTTTGTTAAGACGTTCTACTTCTGCTTGAACGCCATCGCCGACTTTTACCGCGTTGGCATCAGCTGTTTTGGAAATCGTCAGCATGAGGACGTTCTTGCCATCTAAGCTGCTGATGCTCTCTTGCTCTGTCTGAGCTTCCACTTTGGCAACATCGCCAAGTGTTACGCCTTCAGCGACAGGAAGCTTGCGAAGCGTTTCCAGATCGTTAATCGCCGCTTCAACATTGATGTTGCCGGATGCCCCGTCAATTGTTTTCTCGCCAATCGAAGCAGCAACGCCGCGGCCTTGAAGCACACCCATTAGGGAAGCGAATGGAACGCCTTTCTCTGTCAGCTTAGCTGAATCCGGAATGACCGAGATGTTCGGGTTCGATTTGCCGCCGAGCGACACATCGCCTGCGCCTTCTACTTTCTTAAAGGCATTGATCAGATCTTTCTCTGCTTTCTCACGGTCTTGCGCCGCTACACCATCTAAGTTAATGGAAACCCAAGAGATTGGGATCATAGAAGTGTTGAACTGTACCACATACGGAGTCATCACGCGCTCTGGCAATTGAACCGAGCGAATCGCTGCTTCAACCTCCGCTTTCGCTTCTTTCATATTTGTCTTCGAATCGAAAGCTAAGTCGATTTTGGAAAATCCGTTACCAGAGGACGATGTCATGAGGCTCTTGCCTTTCACGAACTGTACCGCTTCCTCCAGTTTGGCCGTTACGCCGGTCTCCATCGATTTGGCATCATAGCCAGGTCCGATTGCTGCAATGGTAACCATCGGATTATCAGCTTCAGGCAAGAACTCCATCGGCAGCCTGTAGTAACTGATTACCCCCATCACGAGTGCCATTAGCACTACGAGTTTCATTGCGGCCTTATTGTTAAAAGCCCATTTAGTAATAAACTGCATTTCAACCTTTTCCCCTTTCATATGGTTCTCCTCAGAACTCCTTGTTAAAGAATACCTTTTTCCAATAGGGGATGTAAACGTCTGTAGACCAGTATTTATCCCCGACCTAAGACGGAGGCGAACGTAAGTCTTCGGACAAAATGAGTGATTACTCACTTTACAGAATAGGGTACAAAACAGTAAAATAAATGTGAGTAATCACTCATTTTCTAACGAGGATGTGATCCCAATTGACTAGTTTATCAAACTCAGCTTCGCCGAATCCGGTTGTCGATGTACGCTCTGTAACACGCCGCTTCGGCAGCAAGACCGTACTGGACAACATCACATTACAAGTAGAACGCGGCGAATTGTTTGGCCTGCTTGGTCCTTCCGGCTCCGGCAAAACGACGCTGATCAAGCTCATTACCGGTATCGACAAGGCCGATGGCGGCTCTGTCTATATGCTGGGCGAGCAGATGCCGAAGCTGTCGATGCTTCAGCGCTTCGGCTATATGGCGCAGTCTGATGCGCTGTATAACGAGCTTACAGCCAAGGAGAATCTGACGTTCTTCGCATCCTTGTACGGACTTAAGGGTCAGCACATGATGCAGCGAATCGAAGCTGCGATGACGATCGTCAATCTCCAGGATAACCTGAACAAAGCGGTTGCTGCCTATTCCGGCGGGATGAAGCGAAGATTGTCGCTCGCTCTCTCCTTGCTGCACGAGCCGGAGCTGCTCGTACTCGATGAGCCGACGGTAGGCATTGATCCCGTATTGCGACAGTCGATCTGGAAGGAGCTTGGCGAAATGCGCAAGCGCGGTACGACGATCGTACTTACGACGCATGTCATGGATGAAGCAGACAAATGCGATCGTCTCGGACTTATCCGAGACGGCAAGCTGACTGCACTCGGGACACCCGAAGCGATCAAAGAAAGCAGTGGCAGCGCGACGATCGAGGAAGCTTTTATCGTCTATGGCGGAGGTGTTCGCGAATGAGGATCAGAGCGCTCGCCATTCGAATCATCCGTCAATTCGTCCGCGATAAGCGGAC
Source organism: Paenibacillus sp. N22P23 (assembly GCF_059383735.1). NCBI lineage: Bacteria > Bacillati > Bacillota > Bacilli > Caryophanales > Paenibacillaceae > Paenibacillus > Paenibacillus sp. N22P23. The sequence continues at coordinate 293,913 of NZ_JBXENT010000001.1, read as the reverse complement.
ACTGGCACTCCTGTTCTTAGCCCCATTGCTTATTCTTACATTAATGAAGCTTGTATTTAACGGCAACACGGTTGAGCCTCAGATCGGTGCTGTACAGATCCCGGCTGCGCTTGTTGAGCGGCTTGAGAAGGCCGAGGCTGATGTAACGACTTACGATACTGCTGCGGCGGCGGAGCAAGCACTCCAAGACGGTGATTTGGACGCAGTGCTTTCGCTAGGCGGCGGAGGAAAACCTTCTATTACCTTAGAAGGAAGCGACCCTGCTTCAAGCAAAATGGTGCTGCTCCTGCTGCAGCGCATGATGGGCGCTGATATGCCTGCTGTTCAGCCGCAGATTACGTATCTGCATGGCAGCGAGGATATGGCCTCCTTCGATTCTTTCGGGCCTGTATTGATCGGCTTCTTCTCATTCTTCTTCGTCTTCATGCTGGCTGGCGTATCCTTCCTCAGAGAACGAACAAGCGGTACTTTAGAGCGTCTGTTAGCTACTCCGATCCGGCGCTCTGAAGTCGTGCTCGGTTATTTATCCGGCTTTGGTTTGTTTACACTGCTTCAAGCAGCCTTGATTGCCTGGTTTGCCATTAACGTCCTTGGCCTCTATATGGATGGGTCCATCTGGCTCGTGCTCATGATGAACCTGCTGTTATCGTTAACCGCGTTAACGCTCGGAACGCTCCTGTCTTCTTTTGCAAGCAATGAGTTTCAAATCATTCAGTTCATTCCGCTCGTTGTTGTGCCGCAAGTCTTCTTCTCGGGCTTGTTCAATCTGGATTCCATGGCCCCTTGGCTGCAGAAGCTCAGCAATATCATGCCGCTTTACTATGGCGCTGACGCCATGCGAGGGATCATGATCCGAGGCGAGGGCTGGAGCGACATTCAGCTTGATGTTTACGTGCTTATCGGGTTCTCGACTGTTTTCGCTCTGCTGAACGTTCTTGCACTGAAGAAACACCGTGCCATTTAATCCGATTACACTTCTGTGATATCATCTAGAATAACGAATCGAACGTGGTGCTGGCATGAAGGAGTTGTCCGTAATGAATGATACGATGGAACAATGGGTGGAAGAGCTGCTCCGAAACGACAGCGGCGGGGAGAAAATGACCGAGAAGCAGGCTAAAATTTTGCAATCCGCCATTGAGGTTTTTGCCGAGAAAGGTTTCGCAGGCTCCTCTACCAGTGAAATTGCGCAGCGTGCCGGTGTCGCTGAAGGTACGATTTTCCGCCATTATAAGACGAAGAAGGATCTGCTGCTCTCGATCGTTGCGCCTGCGATGACGAAGCTGATCGCCCCCTTCGTCCTGCGCGGCTTCAACAAAGTGCTTGATGCTGACTACGAGAGCTACGAAGGTGTTATTCGTGCGATGATTGAGAATCGGATCGAGTTTATTTCGAAGCATCGCAATATCTTGCGGATTTTGATGCAGGAGATTCCGTTTCACCCGGAGCTGCAGGAACATTTTCAACGAGATGTGCTCGCGAAGGTGCTTAGTCGTCTTCAGAAGCTCGTGACGCAATTTCAAGCGAGGGGGCAGATGGTCGATCTGCCTTCAATGACTGTCGTGAGGCTGAGTATATCTACCATCATTGGTTATGTTGCAGTACGAACATTATATGGGGAACGAAAAGACGCCGTATGGGATGATGCGCGGGAACGCGAGGAAACGATTTCGTTCATCATGCGAGGTCTCGGTATTTCCAAATAACCAGCTGCACGTAAAAAGCACCTGCCTCAGTTATGCCGTAACGGCGCACTGATGCAGGTGCTTTCTAGTTATCGTTGTGATACCGATTTGGCTTGTTCAACCGCTGAGCTGTCAAGTAACCGGAACCGAAGCAGCAGCGTAAGCGCCGCCAGCGATAACAGTCCGCCGGCTACATAAGGAAGTGTTAGGTCAACTGTAAAGAGGAACGCTCCGAACAGCGGACCGATAATACGTCCCAAGCTGTCCATGGACGAGCTCAGTCCGGATGCAACACCTTGTCCAACGGTTGTCTTCTGGGTAATCAACGATGTCACACAAGGGCGAATAAGCGCATTGCCGATTCCGAAGATCGCCAAGTAAATGGTTGAAGTGAGCAGCGAATGTGCTGTAACCATAAGTAGAAAACCGGCTGCGGAAATGATCAGTCCTGCTGTGATATACATCGGTTCTTGCCCTTTACGAATCCGTCTGCGGACAATTCCGCCTTGGACCAGCGCACCGACGAGACCACATACGAGGAACATCACGCCTACTTGAAGAGGCGTTACATCGAATCGCTTCATCCCGAACAGCTGCAGCGTCGCTTCAAGTCCTGCCAGCGATAAAGAGACGATCAATGCGAGCACATATAAGTATTTGACCGATCCCGTAAAGGCACTCCAGCGCGAAGGCCTTGCAGCTTCGTTTGCCACTTGCCTCATATCCGGCGTCAGTGATTCCGGCAGCTTCGTTACAGCAATCAGAAACGTTACAAGTGCTAGTGCCGCTGCTGCGAAGAAGGGCGTATTCTGAGAGACGAGGCTTAGCAAACCGCCGAAACCAGGACCAATCGTAAAGCCGAGACCGATCGACATGCCTACAAGACCCATTCCTCGTGTCCGTTGTTCAGGCGGCGTTATATCTGCAACATATGCAACGATAACCGACGTGACAGCGCCGGAGAATAGCCCTCCGAGCAGTCGCGAGGCATACATAATCGGCAGGCTTCCATCTGCGATGCCGAATAATAGGAAACTCGCCGCAAATCCGAGCACGCCGGTAAGAATGACCGGACGGCGTCCAACACGGTCAGACAGTCCGCCCCACAGCGGCGAAAGCAGGAATGATACCGCTGAATAAACGGAAAGCATCATGCCGGTATGAAATTCTACCGATCCCGGACTAGCTTTCTTAATAAGCTCCGGCAAAACCGGAATAATAATCCCAAACCCGATAAATGTCGTAATGAGCATAACCATAACTATGCCAAGTCGTTTGTCTTTGTTTTGTGTCATCTTGTTCCCTCCACCCCATCATGTTACCACATCTGCTTTATGTCTTGTTATGAACAAATGAAGAACAAACAAGAGAAGCAGAACGGCACCGCTGACCAAAAAAGGAGAATGAGGACCGAGCATGTCCCACAGCTTGCCGGACATAATGCTTCCAAACACCATACCAAGGCCTTCAATCGTCAGGAAGAATCCCCACACTGCTCCACGCTCTGATTTGGGAATCGCTTGCGCGATCAATGCATTCCAAGCCGGAATAATACAGGCATAGCCGAGACCGACAAACGTCACAATGATCAATACAAGCGGCAAGGAGCGGGTGTAACCCAGTACAGCCAACGAAACTGCAGCTGTTAGAAATCCGACATGAAGAAACCACTTCGTGCCGAAACGATCCACCCATTTGCCGACCGGAATTAAGCCTATAACCGTAACCGCTCCGCCTGCAACGAGATACATGCTGTACTGCTGCGGCGTTAAATGCAGGACCGTACGGGCATATTGAGTTAGAACAGGCGTAAGCAGCCCCAGTGCAAAGTTCTGCGTAAACATCGCTGGATACAGCAGCTTGCTCGCATGCAAGGAACTGCTTACCTTGGCGAAATACCTGCGTACCCGCTCCCGCATGGACAATTGCTCCTGGTCCGCTTCGGAAGCTGCAGCAACAGGCGCTTCTTCGCGGTTTTCCAGCTCCATCGACTTTTTCTTCCCTGGCAGCAGCAGCGCAACGACGATGACGACAATCATCATCCCGATTAGAATTCGAAAGGCAGGCGTATACGTGTGTACAATGAAGAAATTAATGACGATCGGGCCGCAGCCGACCCCTGTCAGCCAAGCCATATAGACGACACTCATGATCGTACCGCTGGACTCATTACCGGCAACCGTCGTTGCTCCATTAATGACACATGGCCATAGCGGTGATGTCCCAATCCCGAGCAGCAGACAAGCAAGTACAATCCATCCCATGCCGTGCAAATAGGAAACGATCAACACCGAAGCACACGTAAACAAAACGCCGAAGAGCATGACATAGCGGTATCCGATGCGGTCGATGACCCAGCCAAGCGGGCTGCGAAACGCATTATCACCGATATATTGCAGAGCAAGCGCCCACCCTACCGCATAAGCTGATAAATGGAGCACTTCCCTCATATAAACAGGCAGAATCGAGACGAGCAAAGCACCCTTCACGAATTCAACCAAATACATAATAATGAGCAGCTGGACGACGAATGGTGACGACAAAACCTTTTTCCCTGCCCAGCCCTTACCGATACTCATAATCGTTCCCCTTTTCTGCTCATAAATCTTGTTGGCTATGTAGACTCTAGTCTCAACAAAAATGTTGCTTGCAATCCCCCCTAGTTTTGCTATACTCAACTTTGTTTGTTACAATCCACACGAAAGGCTGGGATGAATGCTATGGATCATACCCGGACTCCGCTGTTTAGCGCTTTGCGAACGCACGCGGCCAACAACCCTGTACAATTTCACATTCCCGGACATAAAAAAGGAGTAGGGAGCGACGCTGAGTTTCGCGAATTTATTGGAGACAATGCGTTGTCGATTGACCTTATAAATATTGCTCCGCTGGATGACCTGCACCAACCGACCGGCGTAATTCAAGAAGCCCAAAAATTGGCAGCCGATGCTTTCGGAGCTGATTATACCTTTTTTTCGGTACAAGGAACAAGCGGGGCTATCATGACGATGATCTTGACCGTCTGTAATCCCGGCGACAAAATCATTGTACCGCGCAACGTTCACAAATCCATTATGTCGGCTATTATTTTCGCCGGCGCGCGTCCGATCTTTATATCACCGGCCCGCGATGCCAATCTTGGAATTGATCACGGCATTACGACTCGTTCCGTAAAGCGTGCCTTGGATCGTCATCATGATGCGAAAGCCGTTCTTGTCATTAACCCGACCTACTATGGTATTTGCGCAGATCTAAAGGAAATCGTTGAGCTCGTACATAGCTACGACATTCCCGTGCTTGTCGATGAAGCGCATGGCGTGCTCATTCATTTCCATGAGAAGCTCCCAATGTCGGCGATGCAAGCTGGCGCCGATATGGCAGCAACAAGCGTTCATAAGCTGGGCGGTTCCATGACACAAAGCTCGGTTCTAAATGTGAAGAGCAGTCGCATCAACCCGCAGCGTGTACAAACCATTATCAGTATGCTGACGACAACTTCGACTTCCTACATTTTGTTGTCCTCGCTGGATACATCGCGCCGCAACTTGGCCATTAACGGGCATGACATTGCAGGCAAGGCGATTGAGCTTGCTCAGCATGCACGTACCGAAATTAACAAGATGCCTGGCCTTTACTGCATCGGTGAAGAAATTCTCGGTGGTGAAGCAACCTACGACTACGATCCGACGAAGCTGGCCATTCATGTGCGCCATCTCGGCATCACTGGATACGAAACCGAGAACTGGCTTCGCGAGCATTACAACATTGAAGTTGAGCTCAGCGATATGTACAACATATTGGCGCTCGTTACACCGGGCGATACTTCCGACTCCGTTGGAACACTGCTCACTGCGCTTCGCGATCTGGCCCAGCAGCATCAAGGAAATGAAGCCAATGAGCTGGTAGTTAAGATTCCGGAAATTCCACATCTCTCTCTGACGCCGCGTGAAGCCTTCTACGGCCAGACAGAAGTTGTCCCTTTCAAAGAATCAGCTGGCCGCATCATTGCTGAATTTATTTATGTGTACCCACCGGGTATTCCGATTCTTCTACCCGGTGAAGTCATCTCTCAGACGAATATCGATTACATCACCGATCATGTGGAAGTCGGCTTGCCGGTAAAAGGTCCGGAAGATCGCAGCATTCAATTCGTGAAAGTAATCTTCGAAGAAGAAGCGATCACTTAGACCTCCCCTATTAGAGTCAACGACTGTAAGAAAGTCCTCAGCTTCCAGCTCTTCTAACCAAGAGCAGGCTGGGGACTTTTCGTTTCTACGGAGTCTCGTTATTGGCGGTTATTGTCAATCCTTTTTCAGAATGCTATGATGTGGGAGGGGGTGGGCAATATGGGTCAAAGCGCTTACATTAAATTTGTGCAAGGTTCAGCAGTTGAACGTCTCAGCCTCGATGAGGTGAAGGAAAGGCTTGGCCGCTACCGGGAACAGACCTCGTTAACTGGCCGTCAGCTTGGATGGGACTACACCGAATCTGCTTTTCCCTATACGGTTGAAACGAAGCCGGGAGAAGAGAATCGATGGTTCTACTTAAAAGGCACTTCGCCGCAATACAACTACATCCTATTCGGAGTCGGCACCCAGGAAACTGGTGATCAGAGCATCTCACATGTGCAGGTCGTGCTCCCGGATACCGCAACACATGGCGACAAATCCAAAGCCAATGAGCTTTGCAAATATTTTGCCAAGCATTTGAAGGCTGAGCTCACGATGTTTAACGGCCGAACCATTTACTATAATCCACGTAAGTAAACAATGAAAAAACTCCGAAGCCATGATGGCATCGGAGTTTTTCTCTATTTTGCATATACGCTGTTTTATGCTTCGTTCTCGCTCTTCGCGATTTCTTCATAAATCTTCGTTACGCGTTCCCACTCCGCATCATCTTCGATGCCAACCAAGAATGCTTCGCCGTCCTCTTCTTCAATACGGAAAATAACGCCGTCAGCTTCCGGATCGTTGCGGTCCAGCAATACGGAATAAACCTGCTCTTCGGATTCAAACGTAAATACCATGACCATTTCACGCTCAATGCCTTCCTCGTCCGTGACAAGGAATACGTGTTCTTCGTGATCATGATCGTGGTTGCAATTCTCGTCGTGCACGTGATCGCTCATTGTATACCCTCATTTCCATTAATGATTTATTTCCTTCGTATCGTAACATGGAACAATCTCAGGGTCAAACGAAAGCGCCGCATCCAGTGGGAATGCAGCGCTTCCGGGTAAATCCAATTATGCTTTGGCCGTAATCGTTTTCTCGGAAACTAATTTCCAATCGTCGTTACCGGCTACTTTCATATAAAACCTAATCGTGTATTTGCCAGCGGTATCAAACGTATAATTGAAGTCATCGGTACGGTACCAGAAGTTGTCTTTCTCAATCGAGACAGTCTTCGCCTGAATTAAGGTCTCCGTATTCTGTGGATCCACGATCGTCGCCTTCACTGCGGAAATATCCGTCAGCAAGTTGTCAATTTGGGCAAACACTTTGAATGTGATTCGGTTGCCTTTGGTGACATTGCCGAAGATTGTGGTGTCTTGGAATAGGAACATGTGTACATTTGGCTTATACAAGGTAACCTTCTTCGATGCCTCATCCCAATACACAATGGATTGCAGCGTATTCGCCACTTGGCGAACTGATAAGTATGTTTTACCGTCAGTAAAAATCCCCGCGTCGTCTAGCTCATTTCCGTTCACGATGACCCGCACCCGTTGAGAAGCGGAATCCGCAAAGAGCATCGTGCCGCCCCACAGCGACAACACTAACGTCAACATGAGAAGCTTTCTGAACTTCATGGTAGCAAACCCTCCGTCCGTAATCTGGATGTATGGTTATACTCACCAAGTCGTCCAAAGTTGCGCCAGTTCACAAAAAATTTTCCTTACCAAAACCTGTCATATTATGTTGAAACATGCGCTTGCCTGGGAAATACTGAAGGGAAATAGTTCGCGCTTTTACACATAGGTCCGCGTCAAAATACACGGCACACCTTTCCCTACTGCTCCCGGCTGCTTCATGCTCTCATAATAACGCATCCCTCTTGCACAAGGGGTTTTGCATACTGCACATGTGTCCGAAAGCACAAGCTTCAGTACTGCCTGCTTCCGGTCCGAAGGGCTTTTCTTCTTCTTGACAACTTTACCTTTAGGAGCCATATTGATCCGCACCTGCCTATTTTCGCATTCCGTTCATAGCTATCGTATGAACGAATGGGCAGCTGTGTGCATGGCAGAAGAACGCTGGATCACGAAGCCGGATTAGCAAGGTTTTCCTTTTCATTTTCAATCATAAATGATAAATTGAATAGTAACGTACAGCTTAGGGAGGATGTCCCGATTGGATATTCAGATGCTTGGAACGGGAAGTGCATTTGCCAAAACCTATTTCAATACAAATGCGCTGTTTTATACAGATCGCAATACCCTATTGCTTGATTGCGGCACTACAGCGCTGCTATCAATGCATCAGCTTGGAAAATCCGTTAACGAGATCGATGCTGTACTCATCAGCCACATTCATGCCGACCATATCGGCGGCTTGGAAGAGCTCGCATTTCAAATGAAGTTTGTTTTTAATCGCAAGCCGAAACTGTTTATCCATGAATCCCTAGTGGACTCCCTCTGGGAAAGCTCACTTAAAGGTGGACTGCTCCAGGATGAATGTGCAGCACTCGAGGATTATTTCGACGTTTTCCCGCTTCAGACAGGAGTCAGCACAGAGCTGCTGCCCGGATTTGTTGTCGAAGCGATTCATACCGAACATATTCCGAATAAGCTTAGTTACTCTTTCCTTATTAATGAGAACTTCTTCTATTCAGCTGATATGAAATTCAATCCCGGGCTCCTAGAACGATTGGTCAATCAAGGGGTTCAAACGATCTTCCATGACTGCCAGCTGAAACCTCCCGGTGTTGTTCATACGACACTCGAAGAGCTCCAATCACTGCCAGAATACATCCAAGAGCGCATCTGGCTCATGCACTATGATGACAGTAAGCCGACGGCCCAGGATCAAGCCGGAGTTATGCGTTTTGTAGAGCAGCATAAGCGATATACCTTCTGATAAGCCCTAACGATAATAAACCCGCTGCGAGGTGCAGCGGGTTTTTTTGTGCATTATCTCAGACGGCTAGGCAGCTAGAAGTTTGGCAGCTGATCCAAATTGTTCGTCGGATCTCCGTCTGCGTCCCCTCGAATATAATGCTCGCCATCTTTTCCTTTAAATACGTTGACCCCGGCAATTGTGCCGTTATTCGCTTCCGCTAACGCCTGCTCGTAATCAAGCACACGGCCTGAGGAAGTCTTAAATGCCATTAAATCTCCATCACCATTCTTCTGTGCCGCTACGAACCTCTCAGCTGCAGCAGCGGCACCGCTCGCTTGCACACCTTCGTTATCTGGACTATACATGATTGTACTCCTCCTCTACGCTGGCAGCGCTCAAATAGGATGGCTCATTCTCTCTGAAATTATGCAGCTTAGAGGTTCGCAGCAGCCAAAAAAATCCGGTGTGCCCCTTAAGGGCACTTCCGGATTTATGGGTTGTTCTCTTCACGAAGCGGAGGCTTCTGCTGGCGCGAATTCGCCGCGCCCGGTAAAGCCGGTGTCATATCTTTTGGTTTGTTAGGTGAATCGTAGACTTCACCGAACACCGATCGCGATGTAGGATAAACCGTACCCAGCACGTTTTCTTGGTTGACGACCTTCATGGTCGGGACCGTGTCTGAAGCATGTTGTTGCTGTAAGCACCCGGAACAAATCAATAAACCTATAGCAGCTCCAATTGCTTTCCTCAACTATACCACTCCCTATGGCTTCACCATTTTGGGAATAGTATGCCCGTGCTGTCACCGAAGCAAACTTAACGCTTGGTTTTCAACTCCGGCGGCAGCTTTCTTCTCCACACAAATGCTTCATCATAAGCGACTGTATCATGGATCACCATCTTTGCCACACACACGCAAACCGTACCGACGATACTGAATAAGCCTACCAACCACACCGCCAAATGGGCAGCTTCCGCCACTAGACAACCCGCCTCTCCAAGATTAAGCTTGAGTACACCTTATGCGGGTTTACAAGAATTTAGACTTCTTTTTGCGAAAACTTGTTGACATCTTTTTTCCCGTTTGATATATTAATTCTTGTCACTAACGAGGCAACACTATATGATCTGGTAGCTCAGCTGGGAGAGCACTATCTTGACAGGGTAGGGGTCACAGGTTCGAACCCTGTCCAGATCACCATAATTTAAACGCACAAACCCTTGAGGAATCAAGGGTTTTTTTGTTAGAACACGGAAGAATGAACTGTGATACAGCGAATCCCTCTTGTCCGACAACCTTCTAGTTTCGTATCTTATTATTCACCACGAATCGCCGTGGTGAATAATAAGCAGCTATTAGTCCTGATAGCTCTGCATTTCAGCCGATAAACTGGTTCAGCCTGTTACGTACACGAGCTTCTCCCATAACATGCATCATATCGTACAGTTCCGGCGTCATTCTTCTGCCCGTCAGAGCGACTCTAAGAATCATCGCAACGTCACCGACATGCCCTGGGTACTGTTCCGGGTTCTTCTTGTACGTTTTGGCATCCTTGGCGAAGCCGAGCTGCTCCCCGATAGCCTTCACTTTACCGAACCAGCTGTCCCGGTCATCTTGCAAATCAAGCGTATGCGTGTATTCACGGACGATCTGCTTCGCCAGCTCCGACGGAATTGAGGCAGGCAGCGCATCGTAGCCCGCTGCTACCGATTTGTTGAACGATTCATCGAAATAGTACGCGTATAATTCCTTCACGTCCGACCACTTGGCAATATCCTTCCGCGGCTTCTCCACCTCGCGGCCAATATGGAAGATGGCCGTTGCATATTCGCGATTGGCAAGAAGCGTTGCTTCCAGCTCCGTATCGTACGCCGCCGCCCATGCCGCTGTGTGCTCGAATACTTCATCTGCTGTTAGCCGGGCTATCGCATCCTTGCTAATGTCATTGAGCTTATTCATATCAAACAGCGCGCCGCTCACGTTCATCTTGTTCATGTCGATCATGAATTCCGTATATGGCGCTTCCGGCTGGCTCATCCGCCACTCTTCATAATTGGAATTAATGAGCGTCATCAAGTACTCCGTCATTGATATTCCTGGAAAACCAACCTGCTGGTAATAGCGCGCAGCCGCATCCGGATCTTTACGTTTGCTGAATTTGCGCTTCGAGGCACCGTCCATCTTCATCAGTGGAGCGAGGTGACCGTATTCCGGTCTGCGAAAGCCAAGCATGTCGAATAGCTGCAGATGAACCGGAATTGAAGCAAGCCAATCATCACCTCGAATCACGTGCGTGGTACCCATCAAACAATCGTCCACCGCATGCGCGAAATGGTAGGTCGGAATACCATCGGACTTCATAATTACGATGTCCTGATCATTCTCCGGCATTTCGATCTCGCCTTTGATCAGATCATTGTACTTGATTCTTCGATCAGGGGATCCCGGCGATTTCAGCCGGATGACGAACGGCTTTCCCTTCGCCAGCTCCGCTTCAACCTGCTCCGGCGTCAGATTACGGTGAATGGCCCATTCGCCATAATAGCCCGGGTTGAGCTTGGCTGCTAGCTGTTTATCGCGGATTTGCTGCAGCTCATCCGCATCGCAGAAGCAAGGATAGGCTAAACCTCGCGCGATTAGATCTTTAATAAAGACATGGTAAAGGCTCACTCGATCGGTTTGCTTATATGGACCGTATTCCCCTGCTTCTTCGCCAGCCACGGTCGGACCTTCATCCGGATAAATACCGCAATACCTGAACGCCTGAAGAAAATCGCCGATGCTGCCTTCCACTTCCCGTTTCGTATCGGTATCCTCAATTCGCAAATAGAAGACGCCGCCGCTCTGATGCGCAAGCCTTTCGGAAATTAGCGAAGCATAGACGCCGCCAATCGTAAGAAATCCGGTCGGACTCGGCCCGAACCGAGTCACCATGGCTCCTTCCTTCACTTGTCTCGCGGGGTAACTGCCCAGAACGTCCTCCGGCAGCCTCTTAATGGCAGGGAATAAACGATGTGCGAGCACGGTTTGATTCATAATCGTTCCTTCTTTCTCCTCAGAATTTTAAACCGCATAACGGTCAGACCATAAAAAAAAGCCCTTCATCCTCAAAACAACAAGGACGAAAGGCATCGCTTCCGTGGTACCACCTTGATTGGGTCAACCGACCCGCTCATAGATGCAGCATTAAACTACGGCATCTCTTCTATAACGGGAAGACCCGCCAGACTTACTCCATCTTTCAGTCTGATGCTCCGAGGCTTCTTTCTTCAAGCTCGAATACCCTCTTCCACCACCATGCAGGGCTCTCTGCAATTCGAATGCTTGCTTACTCTTCCTCATCAATCGCGTTTTTCGAATATATAAGGATACGTTAGCACACTGGCTGATCCAGCGTCAAGAATAGATGCGCCCGATTCAACCTCTTCAACGTAAGTTCCGTATGTTACCATAATAGGTGATTACAGTATAATATAATCATATAAACTATTCATGACTAACTACGACTGGGATGGTGGGGGCAATGGGATTCGGTTGGCGTAAAAGCTATTCAATTATTCCTGGCGTTCGGTTAAATGCAAGTCACACTGGGCTTGGACTCAGCTTTGGGGTCAAAGGGCTCCGTCATAGTATTCATTCCAGCGGCCGCCGGACGACGACTGCCAGTATTCCCGGATCAGGATTATACTACCAGCATAACCATAGTTCAGGTTCGCGTCGGTCGTATCAAGGTCAGGCTTATCAGCGTAAAGCCGACCTTGACCGTCTACTGCGTGAGCAAGCCAGATCTGAAGAGCTTCAGCATAATCAGCTCCAAGTCGAAGCCTACGAAAACAAGCTGCAGCTAATCTCATCGATACATAAAGAGTGTGACGAGCATGTCAATTGGCAGGTTATCTCAACTACGCCTCCTCCGTTTCCTAAGGGAGACATGGGGCAAAAGGAGAAAGAAGCACATGCTGCACTCGAAGCGTTCCGACCATCGTTCATGTCCCGTCTATTAAATAATGACGAAGCCAAGAAAGCACAGCTTACCGAGCAAATCGAAGTCGCACGCCGGGAAGATTTGGATGATTATAACGCGTGGGAAAGTATGGTCAAGCTTGCCTTTAAGATCATGAAAGGTGAACCTGAAGCTTTATTCGTGGTGCTTGAGCAATTTGCGCCTCTGGATGATTTGGTTGAATTCGGAAGCGGGTTCGAGATCATCTCAGAGAGACCGTATGAGCTTGCCGTTGATTTCAACGTCCATCTGGATACATCCATTCCCAAACAAGCACTCACTCTCACTAAGACCGGTAAAGTATCGACGAAAGATATGCCCAAAAGTCAGTATTACGACCTGCAGCAGGAGTATGTGTGCAGCTGTATTCTGCGGATTGCACGGGATTTGTTTGCCCTCCTCCCACTCAACCAAGTCGTTATTCATGCCCTGGATGAACGTCTGAATACAGCAACGGGCCATGCGGAAATTGTCCCTCTAGTAGCGGTAAAGATCCCGCGCTCAGCTATGAATGGAATCAACTTCGACGCCGTTGATTGTTCAGATGCCATCAGCCAGATGGATCACCAAATGAAGTTCAAGAAAACAGCAGGCTTTGAACCCGTTAACCGTTTATCCTCATAGAAATCTGAAGCAAGCCGGCAGCTTATGCTGCATACAAAAAGAACCTTCATCTCCAGACCATGGACTTGAAGGTTCTTTTTGTATAACCCAGCTCTGCTAATTTCGTGTCGGAATAAATTGCTGCACCCAGCTGCCGAAGCCTTTTGCATTGCGAGTCTGAATGAGCACGACACCTTCGCCTCTGAAACGGCAAACGGCAACTTCACCTGACGTGAAAGTGTTTAACCAACCTTTTGCAGCCTTCTCGATTGTATAATTCATATAGTTTGGCCAAGCGACAAGATGCTGATTGTCGATAATGATTTCCTCGTTCACACCTAAATTAATGGCATGGATTGCACCAAAGGATGAAATGAACACCGTGCCTTTACCCCTGATTTCCAGGATAAAGAAACCTTCGCCCGAGAAGAGACCTCTTGTTAGATTTTGCATTTTGGTCGCTACCTCAATGCCCATTGTGGCAGCGAGGAATCCGTCCTTTTGGACCATCAGTGTATACGAGCCATCGAGTTCAACGGCTTGAACATCGCCGACTGAGCTAGGAGCCAGCAGCACCTCGCCCGGTCCATTGTTTGCACTCAGCTCCTGGAAGAAGAATTTCTCCCCGCTGAGCATTCGGCCAAAACCACGAAGAAGCCCCCCATCCATCGTCCCTTTCAGTTCTAGGTTCGGACTCATGGACACCATTGCATTCATTTCCGCTTTAATCGCTTCACCACGCTCAAGCTTTACTTTTACGATAGGGAACGTATTGTCATACAGGATTTCATGTTTCACGTGAGGACATCCACCCTTCAATTTATTGATCTATTATCCGATATAAGAGATATAACTCTATTTACGGTGGTGAGCTTCTAAATGAAAGTCAATCAGAAACGCAGGACAAAACTTGTCTTTGGCATACTATTAGCAGTTAATGCACTTATCCTGCTCACCATGTTGCCTGAATCCTAAATTCATGCTCTCAAAACCTTTTCCGGTCTCCGCCAAAATCGAATTCTGTCAGGCCTCCTACTTTTTCTCTTGCCTCTTTGTAGATCCTCACTAGACTTTGCATCTTATCAAACTCATGATCACCAGGTCCAAAGTCTTCCATAAACATTTGTTTGAGAATTTCACCGAATACATGGATTTTATCATCCAATCGTGTTATCTCCATATCAATGATATCGGTAACGGAATGTTGATCAATTAGCTCCTGAATATCGGAAGATGGACCGCCAGACTCATGCTCTCGTCCGTTATAATGAGGCTCATTATGTATGGAATCCAGGTCAATTGATGTTCGAATACTCGACATCATAATATTTTCTTTCGCCAGCATAATCTGAAACTCTTTGTTTCGGATCAGATCAGCGATTACATTCCGACATAACTCTCGGTTACTAAGTAGAATGCCATCAAACGGATGAACGGTCCAGACGCCATTCTTCAAGAATAAGTTTAAGATAAACTTTTCACTTCCGTATACATATTCAATATTAATGTTGGTGTCACTTAACACTTCAAAAGAAAAATCTATCAACTCTTCTCCCCCTAGCAACCAGTGTTAGTATCATTCTAACAGAACGCATTTCTGCCTGTACCGTTTATGAGGAAAATAAAAAAAGCCCCAAAAGGGGCTCACTCAGGCGATGCGATATCAGTTATTTAATTGTGACACGGCTTCTGCCTTCTCGTTACTTGCAACTATGATGAGTACGATTAAAAAGACTCCCAGAAGGATCTCACCAATCACAACTCTCATCCCCTCTTCATTCATTTCCACTATGTGTATGAACGAATCGTCTATTCTATGAATAGTATGGTCAAGTTACATAGTCGTTATACGGAATGTATTAGCTTTCCAAACCAAGACGTTTGGTTATCTGTGTATTGATTGCCGTCAATTTAGGTGTAAGTTCATTGCATGATGTTATGATATCACGATTAGATTTTTCACTCAGATCCAGTGCTGCCATCAGGTCGGAGAGAGCCTGATTAACCGATTCCAAGGACATAGAAGGTTTCTTCAATAGCTCGGCCGACTTCTCTGTAGTCGTTCTGAGCATTTCGGCATTCCGCTTAAACTGCTCCTCAATGGTGCTGTTTACTTTCTCTACTGCGTCTGCCACCCGCATTTGATCCTCTAAGGCCATAGTGATCATAGCGCTTACTGTGATCAAATTCGCCGCTTTGTAGATTGAATTGTCTACGGCATCAATCAACTTATCATTTCCGTCGTTTACAATATCCGTTGCAGCAATGGCTTGATTAAACAGCATGATATCCTCGGTCATCGATTGAATGCGAGTAACCACTTTGCGCAAGCCGCGTTCCAGGTACGTTTTCCGACTCTCATTTTCCGGTTTGGCAATTTCCACTTCAAAGAGCTCACGCAGTTTGGAACCCATGGCAATCTTATATTGGAGTTGATAAATTTCTTCGAGCGAACTGCGTTTCAAAGTACGCATGCTGATGATATTTTCTTCCAGTGTATCCTTGCCATCTCGTAAACCGGTAACAATCGCATCGATATTGGTCTTTACGCTTTGATATTTATAAATATAGTTCTTCAATGGTGATTTGCGAATTAACTTGCCAATAAATCCAACATTTTTACTTTGCTCCAGCGACTCACATTGGTTGCGTAAATCCAAAATCAAGTTGGATACCTGCTTCGATTTTCCAGTCATCAACTCGTTTACGGGCCGTTCAAGCATCTTGAGTGTTTGACCCGCCTTTTCTTGCGCCTTCGAGCCGAATTTTCCTACCTCATCCATTAAGGCATCTAAGGCTACCGTATCTGCTTGCGCAACCTTCTGGATGATCGCTGACGCTTCTTGGACGACTGATTGTTCATCGGCTTCCTTCAATGGAACGACTTGCATGGACATGCGTATCCGATCCTCTCTCATTATGATTAATTGGCGTACCTTTGGTGGAGCACTTCTGCGCGGGTTTGTAATTCCATTAAATCCTTGTGTTCGATCGTTGCCACAATATCATTGATCTTCTTATTAACATCACGCAGGCCCGTCAAGAGAAGCCTCCGGTTCTTCACTTTCAGATCTCCACTGAGCCGAAGGAACGGATTAATAACTCCATTCAGTTCCTTCAACACGAGACGATTGAGCACATGGGCAACTTCACCATTGTCACGCAGATCACTCAGCAATGGGATCACCTTCTCTACGCGAAGGAACAAGGAACATGCTTTCTCCACGATTTCATTATCCAAGTTGTTTTTCTGCCCTTCAGAGATGACCATCTCTTCAAGAACGGATAGATACGCCAGTGCCGGTTTAAAGGCTGGATCAATACCCGCTTTGACCACTTCCTTAGCCTGATCGCTCTCATTCGTTTGCCGCGTCTGCGTCTGCGGCTGCGGTGCTGGTATCACTGCCGGTGGTTCTGTGGTGGATGGAGCCTTCATTCGCTGTTTGGTTCGGATGAACAGCCCTGCGCATAATCCGGCTAGAGGGAATAGCAAAATAACGTATGTCGGCAAAAAGAGGCTGCCTGCCAGCCCAATTACATAACCTGCTAAGGATCCAATAACCGGTCGAATCATCATCATGTCATTCACCTCCACCTAATATCTGTCTTTGATCTTGGTTTTATAGTAGATTTCCCATGCCTTATTGTCAATTAAATAAGGTCACTTCGTATAGTAAAGCCCCCGCCACATTTTGGCAGGGGCTATCCTTAGCCTCTTATACTAGCGTTGCAGCTGCTGTAACATCCGTCATGATCATCGGCTTCTCTAAGTGACTGGCCAGTACATCATATTGCGGGTTTTGGCGTTCAACCGTCCCGCCAAGCGCCATTTTCACAGCCAAGTAGGGATAATTAATACCCGTGAGGCAAGTGACATGTAGACCGCCGGACATTCTTGGATTGATCTCAAGAAGCTTAGGCACACCGTCTTTATATTTCATTTGAATGTTGAAGTTATAAGGGATTTTGTACGTATCCGCAACCTTCTGTGCGATCTCCAGCAGCTCCGGAACGTCTTCCATCAAGCGAAGTCTGCCCCCTACCTTCCGCCGCGGAACCGCTGCAAGCAGATTACCTGCTGGATCAGCTAAGCAATCGATGCTGTATTCAAGTCCGTCCAGAAGCTCCATGACCATTAAATCATCAAAGGACTCGACGCTTGCAAGCAGCTGATATACCTCATCGAAGGTTACGAACGGGTTAATGGAACCATACAGATCCTTTAATCGATCCCGCTTGTCGTCTATGATACGGAATCCCATACCGCCCTCCGAATTGGTCGGTTTCAGACATACTTGATGCCCTTTGGCGATCAAATCGTGATAAGCTTCCTTAAACTCCGAGGCGGTTCGTACGACATGATAGTCAGGGATGACCATTATACCGATAGGTTTAACGGCTTGATAGAATAAGTCCTTCTCCATTAGCTTCTCAAGCAGGTCCGCATTGGAACAAACAACGACCTTTGTTCCAATCGCTTCGAACCGGCTCACGTTTTTCGCGATATGAAGCATCTTCAGACGTGGAACAAACACATCAATTTGGTGACGACGGCAGAAATCCAAGCAATACTCGACATACTCATCGCCGTCCAATACCGGCTCTACCTCAGCATGATCACAAATTTGCAAAGACATATGCATCGGGTCCGGATGCGTGCCATACAAAATGACTTCAAGTCCATCCGGATTGTTCTTAATATGATTCATATAATGATAAGCGACTGAGAACCAGCGATTAAACCACACTCTTGCGATATTCTTCAACAGAATCCACCTCTTTAGTTTGATTGGGTTAAGCCAACTCGTGCATCTTTGCATAATGAATGGACATATTCTACGATCTCGTCGGCAGCCAAAGCACCTGTTCGGTTGGTGAAAGTAAATGGCATCGAGCCGGTATTTCTCATTTCCTCACGGAATAGTTCGCCATGCTTAGGTGCAATGGGGTGTGTGGCTAGGTCCAGCAAGCTGCGATCCAATAAGGAGTCGCCGGAAGATACGATAATCTCCGTTCCGATCAATTGCTGAATGTGGGACATGGCTGCGCCCTTACTAACCGATCGCGGCACCATGTAAATTTTTCTACCTTGTACGGACATTTCCCAGCCCAGCTGCCTGATTTGATTGCCCAAATCCTCAACTTCATCTACTGGCATCTTCTCGCGGTTTACGAGGATAGAGAAGAATAGCTCATCACAGAAACGTTCGTCATAAATCCATTCATCATGACGAATCTGTCCGAACAGCTCCATAATCTGAGCAGAGGAAGCTGATTGATGAAGGATTGTTTGCTGTATTTGCAAATTCCACTCGATGTCTTGCACACCATTAACAAGAATATTACCGCCATTGCTCGTAATGGCATATGTTGGACGTATTCTTTCCGAGAATAATTCAATCCGGTTATATTGCTCCATCGTCCGAGTGGTTACCGGAACAAATTCGATATCCTGAACAAGTTGCTCAAGAAGGGTTAGCGCCTTTATAGATATGAAGGATCTCACTACACCGTCAATCGTTTCCGCAGGCGTAAGCAGAGGAGAGTCTAACTCCAATCCGGCCGATCGCGTGGAGTAGATAAGCGTCTGATCCAAATCACTTGCGTAAATCAATCTGACTCCCCCTTTAAAGGCTTGATAATACCGCAGCAGGAGTAGCTGAGGCCGGGATATACTTCTACTGGCACCTTACGATCGTTCGCTAACATCATAATGTGACGTAGATTGGGATTATCCAGACGATCCACGAGTATTTTCCAAGGCACTCTGCGAAGCAGTACTCTACTGGTCTCACCTACGCCTGGCTTTACTAAATTAACGTCGACGATACCGAATTCTTCTTGAATCGCTTGAATATCACGCATCCCCTGCCAAGTCATTTGCCCCGGATGTAGACGCGCTTGTTCCAATTCCTTATCGATCTTTGACAGAATCACCGGAAAGTAATTGGCCACGGTTTCGATAAAGTGATTGGATAAATCGTCCTCCAACCATTCCTTATAAAATTTCGCACCATGAAAATCATCCGGACCAATGAGATCATCACGAAGGATCGTTCTCGATACTAATCCTGAAACGATGGAGTTTAAACATGCGCTTGGTATGAGGTAATCCTCTCTGGTTCCATAGGTTTCAGAACAATAGGCAGGATCCGCCAGAACGGCCAAATCATCATTCAGCTTCACGCCGTATTTGATTTCAAAATCTTGACATGCACGTATGAGCACTTTGCGAATAGCACCTTTGCCTGTCCATCCATCGATGAATTGCAATTGAGTATCTGCTCCATGCTGCTGCAGCATGTATTTGAGCGCATTCTCGTCAATGCCCTTCCCGCGTATAATCGAGATACTATAGTGTGGAAGGTCGATCTGATACCGATACGAGAGATATCGCTTAATGAGGATACCGATCGGTGTTCCCGCTCTCGCCAGTGATACCAACACGGTATTACGGCCGCGCTTTGCCAGAATCATCTCCGCTACAACACCGGCAGCAATGGCAACTCGCTCTGCTGAATCTGTAAGCGTGTCATGAAATAATTGAATGTACTCCGGCTCCGGTCGATATTCAATCGGCAGCATTTCAGAATAGTGAGTGCCCGATTGAATCGCTTCTTCACGATCTGCTGTACCGATCTCGAGCTGAATATCATTCAAATTTTTAAGCAAAAAGATGACATCTTTGGGGTCGTAGCTTCCGATCCGTTCGGGATGAGGAATGATGGCATGAATCTTCGGTCCGCATACAACAACATGGATGACTTTGAACCCTTTGCAGCAGAATACATCAAGCATCGGCTGTACATGCGATATAGGCAGGTCTCTCTCCAAGAAGAGAAAGAGATCGTCATATTGGCCAACTTCGATGTTATAGCTGTAATTGATAACTCCGCCATCATCAGGTGACACGAATGAAGCACCGTGCGATATGGCATAATCTGGCGCACTAACGGCATGGATCGGACTGCGGGTCGTGGAATGATAGGATACATTCCGGCCCATTTCAGCGGATATTCGCATCGGTACATACATAAATTCACCAGTACCGAGACATAGCGTATTCTCTCCGATACGCTTCGCCATCAACTGAACTGCAGCAGCTTTGATGCCGCGATCAGTATTGCAATTGTCCACTTCATTAATGCCAAAGCGGCCCGTACCTTGTAAGTAAGGAGCCGTGTTGACGAATCCTTGGCTGTTAAGAGACGCGTCACCAGATTGTTCAAATAAATCCCCGAGGTACGTGAACTCAACTTTGGTTGCTTCACTTGTGCTGAGAGGAGCCTCTTCTCTCGAAACAGTTACGATGGGTTCTCCATGAACCTCAATAGTCCCTTTGATTAACGACAATACTTCGATCTTAATACCGAGCTCATTCTCGAGCTGTTGATACCGCAATTCATCCTCAGGCGTTCTCCAATCCAGTAGAGAAGCAACGATATAGGTAGAGCGAGGATATTTGGATTGAATATCACGAATAATGTTGAGTGCCGTCTTGCCTGTTGTAATCTCATCATCTACTAATACAACCGTTTCAGTTCCTTGAATGACAGAGGGATCGAGCGCATAACAGCGATGCGATACGGCATGAGAATGTTCCTCGTCAAAATTAATCAGGGAGGTTAGCCCAGGGATGGTTTCCCGCGTTGTATGGATATACGTGCAGCCCTCTTGGACAACCGTGTACATGCTGTGCCCTAATGCGGTGGCTGTTTCGGCGAACCCAATGAACTTAACCGGCTCGGATAATTTGACCTTGCTATCAACGATTTTCTGATAAGCTTGTCGGGCTTGCTCAGCGGAAGACAATCCCTCCATCGTTTCCGTCAGCAGATCCTGAAGGTGGTCGTTGCCAAGCTTCTTGGCCAGCAGTAAAGACAGTGCTGCACCGCTTAACATCGAAATATGGGGATCTACCGGAATATGCTTACCTAGTACCTTACTTACGAATAGAAATGCCCTCTTCTTATTCATTCTTGCTGCCATTGAGAATAAAGTCTCGAGCGAAAATTGGAAAGGGTTGTCTTTGACAGTGACCGAGACAGAAAGATCCCCAAGTATATTAAACGTATGCCGGCTCGGACTCTGGCAATAAGGAGATATAATGATGTTGTTCATGTAACACCCCGTATATGATTGATCGTGCTAAAATTCGGCTTGCCCAGTTCGTATGAGGTTTTATCTCGTTCATCTTATTGGCATATTCGCTCTTAAAAACACCTAATGATCCATTGTTATTGGACATTATCGTCATCGCATCGATATATTCTTCGTGCCTCACCGCAAAAAGCGTTTGAACCGGAATGATATGGGTGGGATGGATAATCGTCTTCCCAACAATCCCGTTTTCTTTATCCATAATGACCTCACGTATGAGTCCATCTACATAGTTGGTGATGATATCCATTCGAACTCTTCGCCCGGTGCGCCCAAGCGACTCCTCAAACGGGGTTTGTCTCAATTGGGGCTTCAGTACTCTTTCTCGACTGGAGAAATACTCCCAAACCGGTCCTGAAATCACATACGCGGAGTCCACCCGACCGAAAATATTAATGATGTCTGCAATACAATCCCGAATAGGAACGATGTCATAGATAGTCATGTCAGGGCTTCTTCGTAAACCAAACAAACTGGAGAAGTCAGTTGCCCCAATTCGGACGTTCAAGACATACTCCTTATGCTCATCCAGAATTTTCTTAATGTTCAGAAGTGTTTCCGTTCTTGTTTCCTTATAAATGACCGACGCCGATTCCAAAATCGGAAGACCGTAAAGCGTTGGTGCAGATGAAGATTTCGTTCGATTGTACGTAGAAATGACTTCAAAGTAGGCACATCCGTTGTCAGGTGTGAACTTAGGAAATACAAACCCGGTTATCAGCGTAATGTTCTCATCCAACTGATTAATAACACGCTTTAATTGCTCTACATTGCGAACGCGAACAAAAAGCAGAGGTACATTGCTGCTTAATAGTAAGCCGCTGTGAATGTAAGATGCGAGTTTAAGCACCTGCTTAAACAAAGACTCTTCCGCGATATCCACTTGATCGTCACCAATAGCATCCTCTAAATCTAAGACCATTGTAGTCAGGCCTTTGTTTTTTTGGCTAATGATATCATCTGCAATCGTCGGACGCGTTGCAGGACAATAGAGCGCCGCTCCGATCGCATGCGCAAGCAAATCTTTATCCGTGTAGTTGTTAAAGGATGTCGGGGTTTCGAAGAATAATCGCTTCTCTTCTTCTTTCGTTAAATAATTAAAGTACCGCAACTGTCTTCCTCCTTTCGATCTATGCGACCATGGATGTAAAAAGTTTTACTGCTGTCAGAGGTAAAAATGAATCCCTCCTTAACACACGGGAGGGATTCATGGTTGGGATTACACCTAGCTAGAGCTCCGATTCTTCTTGTTGTATGCATATACATGTTTGAAAGAGCTAACTAGGTGAGTTTAATTAAACGGATTTGGATTGAGAATTAGCTGTTTTACGAGTAGCACTTAAGATGATTGTTCCGACAAAGACGGCGATCAGTAGGCCGAAGAACACGAAATGAGATACGTGGAAACCGAATGCACCGGCAATCATTTTCACACCAATGATAATAATTAAGATGAATGCTGCCTTCTCAAGTTCAGGGTATTTCTCAATCAAGCGAAGGAATAGTTGAGCAACTCCGCGCATCATGAGTACGCCCAAGATACCGCCTAAGAACAGTACCCACACTTGATCGCTGACACCAAATGCTGCTAGAACACTATCAATACTAAATGCAATATCCATCAATTCGACTGCGATAACTGTACGCCAGAAGCCAAGGCCTTTATTGTCAACTTCGCCATCTTCACTATCTGCTTTCTTACCGATATATGGAATGAGCGACACATTGCCGATCTTCGCAAACTTCACTTCCAGATCGAAGAGATTGCTAAGCGCGATCCAGAGCAGATAGACACCGCCGGCCACTTTGATCCAAGTGATCTGCACCAGATAGACACCGACTCCGATTGCAATAAATCGGAAGATGTAGGCACCAAGAAGACCGTAGAACAAGGCTTTCTTCTGCTGTGCTTTAGGCAGGTGACGAACCATAACCGCCAGTACGAGAGCGTTATCTGCTGACAAAAGTCCTTCTAGAATAATGAGCGTAAAGATGAAGCCCCAGCTCGTTGGATCGGATAGGACGGACGATAAATTGTCCCAATTAAAAAAGTTTGAAAAGTTGTCCAGCATGCTTGCAAAAAAATCAACCATTAACGCTTGCCTCCATATGATTCTATTTATTTAGATCCTGCAACCCAGCGTAATCCCCAATTATAAGCTTTATCTATTTCTTTATGTCCTGCAAAATGACGGACGATTCGCTCTATACTAAAGGTTTCATCCTTGTGGTTCTCAATCAATGCGATCGCACACATGCGTAAATTATTATCGAACTCGTCTAATCGCACGATAATATCCGGACCGCCATTTTGTTTCAGGGTTACGACACCGTCGGCTTCGGACCAGCGAGAAACCCCTTCATAGATGAAGGTGAACACAAGGATTCGTTTAAACTCCGTAAGTTTGCTTCCGTTAATCCGGATGTTTTCTCCGGTTTTGACAGAGCCTGTCCGATCGTCGCCGTCAAGAACGATATAGGGTTCACGCGTCTGCGAGCCGAACGATTCTCCGAGTGCCTGAATGATCCCTTTCTTGCCGTTCTTCAATTCATAGAGACAGGCAAGATCTAGGTCAGTGCCTGAGCTTTTGCCCCAGAATCCGCTCTTCTTCGTTTGCTGATTCCAGTTCAGATTGATTAGAATTTCTCCGAGTCCGCCGCTCTTCTTCTCTAAGTTGATCTTATCGCCTTTCTTTTTGAGCTCAATCTTCGAAAGGTTCAAATTTATTGGCGGTGTATTAATAGGTAGTGGTGTTTGCGTTGGAGTTGGTTTCGGCTGCGGTATTGGTGCTGCAGATTTCTCCTGGATAGGGGGAGCCGGTTGTGCAGGCGTCGCTGTATCCTGCGTCTCGATTCCGTAGGAAGCGCATAACGCATTCAGACCTCCGGAGTAACCGGCACCAATCGCATTAAACTTCCAATCACCGTTGTATCTATATAATTCTCCTATAACAATAGCTGTTTCTACGGAGAAATTGTTTCCTAATTCATAACGGAGAACTTCTTGCCCCGTTGTCTCATTCACGATTCGGATATATGCACCGCTAACTTGGCTGAAGTTTTGGCGTCTGCTTTCTCCTTCGTAAATCGTAAGCGTAAACGCGATTTTCTCAACCTGAGTCAAGGTTTGGTTTAGATTAATTTTGAGCTGTCTCTCATTTGTTCCGACCTCGGAATAAGAGATGAAAGAGTTACTTGGATTGCCATAAAATATTAAATCACTATCTCCTCTAACTTTGCCGTTTTGTGCAAGCAAAAAAGCGGAACTATCGAGTTCAACTTGCGATTGCGCATTCCACCCAATGAATACTTTATAGTTGGATGCACCGGGATTCCCCTTCGTTATATCAGCTTTTTGTCCTTTGACCACAGAAACGGACATCTTCGACCACCCTTTTTTTTCAATTTATGTAAGGTAGAGGCGACGGTTCTCGTATCCATCACCATATCCGAGATTATACGAATTACGAAAGACCGTAGTTCTTCACCAATGCGCCTAAGCCCCCAGAGAAGCCGCTTCCGATCGCTTGGAACTTCCAGTCACTTTCATGACGATAGAATTCACAGAATACGACGGCCGTTTCTGTGGAGAAGTCTTCTCCAAGGTCATAGCGAAGAACCTCGTTACTGTTCGCTTCGTTAACAACACGAACGAAAGCACTTGAAACTTGTCCAAAGTTTTGGCTGCGGCTATCTGCATCATGAATCGTTACAGTTATCCCAACGCGCGAAATTTGACTCGGTACTTTGCTGAAATCGATAACGATTTGTTCATCATCGCCATCACCTTCACCTGTCCGGTTGTCACCTGTATGATGAACAGCACCATCATAAGCTTTCAAATTGTTATAGAATACGAAATCAGCCTCACTCTTAGCTTTCCCGTCCTGATGAAGCAAGAATGCAGAAGTATCTAAGTCGAAATCTTTGCCGCCGCTATACCTATTCGTGTCCCAACCTAGGCCAACAATTACCTTAGTAAGTCCTGGATTGGTTTTTGTCAGGTCGATACGCTGTCCTTTAGAAAGATTGATACTCATTGTTCTCACTCCACCTCTTAATTTGATAGTAAAGGCCGCAATGAAGCGGCCCTCTCATTAAAAGTTCAAGCACTGCGTAACCCTTAAGCTAAACCGTAATCGCGCGCAAGACCAGCCAATCCGTCTTTGTATCCGCTGCCGATTGCAGAGAATTTCCATTCGCCGCTATGACGGTACAATTCACCAACTACTACGCCTGTCTCGATAGAAAAATCTTCTCCAAGATCGAAGCGAATGAGTTCCTCGCCACTGCCTTCATTAAGGATTCTTGCATAGCCGTTGGAAACTTGTCCGAAGTTTTGGTTGCGATCAGCCGCTTCGTGGATCGTGATTGTGAATGCAATTTTTTCAATCGTTGCAGGTACAGCTGCGAGATCGATTTTGATTTGCTCATCATCGCCATCGCCTGCACCTGAGCGATTATCGCCTGTATGCACAACAGAACCATTCTCGTTCTGAGGATTGTTGTAGAAAACAAAGTTCTTCTCATTCTCGACTTTGCCTGCTCCGTTCGCACAGAATACGGAAACGTCAAGGTCAAACTGGCCGCCGCCATCGTATTTATTCGTGTCCCAACCCAGACCTACAAGGATTTTGGAGAGACCCGGATTTGTCTTAGTAAGATCAACTTTTTGACCTTTAGAAAGATTAATAGCCATTTGATGATTCCCTCGCTTTTAAGTAGTTTTGGATTAAATATAACGCTCCGCCAAAATGTTGACGTGTGCTGCATATGCGCCTTCACCGATCGCTTGGAATTTCCACTCACCGTTATGGCGGTAAATTTCACCTGTGATTAAAGCCGTCATTCCAGCGTAGCTCTCCGTGAGATTGAATTTCACCAACTCATTGTTGTTAGCGCCATTCAAAATGCGAATATAAGCAGATTTAATCATCCCAAAATCTTGTTTTCTTGTTTCTGCTTGATAAATATTAACAGCTACAAGGATTTTGTGAACATTGGCAGGTACTTTGGCAAGGTCGATGTTGATTTGCTCATCATCTCCGTCACCATCCCCTGTCAGGTTGTCACCTGAATGCTTCACAGAATTGCAAGAACTGCTCAAATTGTGGAAGCATACCAAATTCTCTTTGCGAGCTAATTTCCCGTTCTCATCAAGAAGCAAAGCGGAAGCATCGCAGTCAATATTAACCCGCTCTTTCTTCTTACCAAAGAATCCTTTGGTTTCGATTTCTGCGGGGTCCCATCCAAGGCCAACAACTAACTTTGTTAATCCGGCAACGCCTTTTGTCAGATCAATTTTCTGACCTTTAACCAGATTGATGCTCATGTCGTCTATGTCACCTCCTTTCGATGGAATTCGATGTTCTTCAATCTAAGAAACTCTCAAACCAATAGTACGGATGATCGGCGTACACGTTTCAAAAAACTACTACAATTTCCTCTATTCGACAAAATTAATTCTAACACATCCAGCCTTAAAGTCCTTGTACTATTTTCTGATTAAACTGGAAGAAAATAAGAGCCCTTAGGTATGCCTAAGTGCTCTTAGTTCTTATAAATTGAATTCCCCTGGGTTTAATCCAAGCATGTTGCAAATTTCGCGTACAACGGCTTGTTCTTTATCATCAAAGTCTCCATCCGCAGCTCCGATTGCACTGCAAACACCCACAATGACGCGACCTACCTCCGGCTTGCTTCGGAAGGAGCCGATTGCTTTCATCGCGATTTGTTTACCAATCATCTTGTCAAACTCATATTGATCAACGAAGTAATTAAAACGTTTGATTACATCGCTCATATCAAAGACTTTGAGTTCTTCGCTGCGGCTCATGTACCCAGCCATCTTTTGTTTTTCATCGGATCCGATTGTACCGTCCGCAGCTGCAACGATTGCACAGCCGGCTACTACAGCATCCAAGAAATCTTTGTTCTTAAACTTCTTGACTTGATCCGTCAAGCCTTGTTTCGACGTTTGTAACCATGTTTTGAATGCGCTCAAGTTCGTAACCTCCGGAATGGAATATGACGTTCCATTCTATTGTAAATGGATTTGCTAGATGAGTGCAAATATTGTTGAAAAAGAGCGAAAGCAGCGCTGCGTGATAATCGCCTTACTTTTTGCTTCTTTCAATTATATGCTCGAGGTAATGCCTTTCCTTTACAAAGAGTATCTTCTTTATGATACACTGGGATATATTAGGAATTTCACAGGAGGGAATCTAATGTTAGAACATCGTGAAACAACATCATCCTCTTCAAGGAAAATGAAGTTAATTACGGGTTTACTTGAGATTCTATTGGCTGTTCCAATTTTAGGAGCATTAGTTGTCATCGGAACTAACTATGTAGCATTATTCGTGATGCTCATTCTCCATATTGTCACCTTGGCGCTTTCTATGGGAAGAAGAGAATCTAAATATGGCTCCATTCTCGGTATCCTAACATCGATATTAGCTTGGATTCCGTTTCTAGGATGGATCATGCATCTCATTACCGGGATCTTGCTGCTTGTGAGCGCTGCTTCAAGACGCTAAAGAAAACGGACGGTCCCAGTGACCGTCCGTTTTCTTTGTTTAGTAGTTACTCATTCAAATACGTCGTTACCCGATTCTGTATCAATTTGGCAACAGCATCCGCTGTTTTCTGCCCCGAGAGGAATGCTCTAACTTCCTCCGCGATTATTTTCTGAACCGTCGTTTCGTAGCCTATATTTCTTAAACTGGCTTCGGACAGCATGTCACGGACAACCTGTAAATTCTCCTCAGTTGCTTCGACTTTAACCCCTCCACCTTTACCACCTACGGCCTTATCGATACCATTGGCCTTAACATCTTCGATTGCCCTTTCGTTCACCGCTTTATTCATCGAGAATCCCGAAGCTCCCGGCTGTTTCGGATAGGACTGCATCTCTTCAGACAGCAGAAACTTCATAAACTCCCAAGCGTCTCTTTTCACCTCTGAATTGGCGTTCATGGCGATTTGATTCGTCACAAGAAACGAGATGCCCGACTTTTGATCTGCAGCATGCGGCTTCTGATAAACTTTCCCATCTTTATAATACATGGCAAGTCGTAGAAGATAATCGCTTGGGGATGTCATTAATGAATAGGATAAGTAGCTTTTTGTGAATTCCGACGCATCACTTCTTAACTCCTTTTCATTATACATCTCCTTCACTTCCTTCAGTAAATCCGTGAAAAAGGGAGTGTCAAACGATGCATTGCCATTAGCACCATCGATTAATCGATTATAGTTGTCAGACACGAGATTATTAATCATCGCCTCAGGCGGCAAAAAATTCATGGAATAGGTATGTCCATTCTTGCCTGCCAACTGCTTGCTGATTTCGGCGAACTGGTTCCACGTCCAGTTCTTATCATCAAACGTTAAACCAGCTTTCTTGATCCCATCCGCATCTCCGTACAAAGCTTCCAAGTAGAATTCGACAGGCATAATATACAGGCCGCCGTTCATTTGGGAACCATCCATAATGTTCATATGGTATTGCTGCGGATCGAAGCTGGGATCCCGTTTCATCCAATCGTCTATGTTTTCGAACGCGCCTTTTCTGACGTACTTATCAATAGGCAGCTCCACAGTCGTAAATGCGAACAAGTCCGCCCCCTTGCCGGACAACACCTCCGTCGTCGTCGTTTTGATATATCTCTCCACCTCAGATGCGCTCATCATGCTGCCGGTTTCAAATTCTTTAAACTGAATCGTTGTATTCGGATGCAGCGCTTCATACTTCTCTTTCGCCAGCTTGTAGATGTCGGTAGTTCCAAGAATAGACACGACGATGGTTTTGGGTTTATCGTCAAGCGGTTCCAGCCCCTGCGAGGATGCGTCAGCTGCTGCATTCTCTGCAGGTTTTGACTCATCGCTTGTATTCTTTGGCGATTCATTCGCCCGGGGTTCTGATGAATTTCCGGTAGGGCTATTCGTATTCTTGCTTCCCTCGCACGCTGTTAAGCTAAACATTATGATGCAGCTCATGATTACAATCAGTACTCTTGTCATCTTCATTCCCGCTTTCCTGATATGATAAGTATTAATGGGTCATTACTCGAACAAGCTCTCCGTCCGTGACGGGTACGCTGCTTTCCAGAATGATCGGCGAATCCGGAAAAATCCCTTGCAGCACAACAGTATCGGTTTCATTCGAATCACCGACTTTGATTGGCGCCTTGCGGACATGACTTGTATCGCCGAGCGGGCCTTTCTTCTCCTCAACGACATAAACGTAAGTATCTTCACCCTCAAGGTGAATGGCACTGCTCGGAATCACGATGCCGCCCATATCGGCCGCAGAAACAAATCTAAGGTCAATACGTCCTATTTCGCCTCCTCGAAGCGAATCATGTTTCACGGCAACTACGATATTCATTTGATTTTCTTTGTTTTGGATCCCCGTAACGCTCCCTTCCAGCTGCTTCTCATCCTCCGCGTGACCGACTTGGACATCCAGCTTCTGGCCTATCTTCAAACGTTCGCTAATGTTCGCTGGCACCTGTACCTGCATGCGATAACCTTGACTGGATGAAGCGATTTGAACATCAGGACCGGCGCTGGCGGATATCATATCTTCCACGGCACTCACGTTCATCACAATTCCGTCGAAAGGTGCTTTCAGCTCGCGGTTACTGACTAAATCCGCCTTCATGCTGTTCAGATTACGCTGCTGCATGACCAGCGTCAGACGTGCGCTATCGAGATCCCGTTTCGCGCTGCGCAACTGATTCGCATCATCGCTGGCTGCGGCTTCAACATAGCGGTCCTGTAAGCCTTGTATGGATAATTGCTGCTGCTCCAGCTGGGTCTTAGCATCCAGATAACGATTTTCGGCTTCAAGGCTCTCGTAAAGGACCAGCGTCTGTCCCTTCTTCACGGTTTCTCCTGTTTTGACCTTAATGGTTTTTACGTTCCAGCCCGCTTTGTTCGATAACGAAGCTTCAGTAATCGGCTCCAATACGCCGCTTCCGGTATAGCTCTGAACAAGCTCCTCCTGTCGTCCAATGGTTGTCCACACCTTCGTTAAATTCATCGTTTGCAGCGTGTTGCTGAACAGGGTAAGCACGATTAATCCACTGGCAAACAAGATGGCGAGCAGCCGGATCTTCTTCTTCCTGCCCGTATGTTCTTGCTCGATTTCTTGCCTTTCCACATCAAACAAACCTCCTACCCTTTAATGCCGGACATTTGAACGCCTTCGATAAAATGTGATTCCGCATATAGAAATAACAGCACCATCGGCAGCATATAGAAGACGGATGCGGCGAAACCTATGCCCATTGCTTCCTGCTGAACGACAGAGAGATACACCGACAATGGCTGTCTGAAGGTATCATCGAGAAAGATCAGCGGCTGCTCTACCATGTTCCAATAATCGACGAACAAGAGTACGATGAGCGCCGCGAATCCCGGTTTAATAAGCGGAACAATGATTTGAAGGAAGATGCGAAAATGACCCGCTCCGTCCATATAGGCCGCCTCCACGTAAGCACTCGGGATCGACAACATGAATTGCCTAAGCATGAACACGCCAAATGCGCCGAAGATACCGGGCAGAATGATGGCACTTGCACTGTTCAGAAGGCCTAATTGATCTGCAATAATATAGTTCGGTACGAGCGTCACTTGAAACGGCATTAACATCGCCACCAGATAAACGAAGAACATCCGGTCTCGACCCCGAAAGCGGAGCTTGGCGAAGGCATAGGCAGCCAGAGCGCCAACGATAACCTGCCCCGCGATAATGAGCGCAACCATGTAAACCGAATTCCAAAACAGATTTAAATACGTCGGGGTGGCGATCAGCACTTTGCTGTACTGTTCGAACGAAACCCAGTTGGGTATAAGTTTCAGATTGACAAAGGCATCCTTGCCGCCGGCTGCCGTATCCGTCATCTTCCCGATCAAATTATAATTCGATTCAATTTCGTGCTCCGTCATGAGCGAATTGGTGAAGGATATGATGATCGGCAACAGCATCAAGAATGCGATTAGCGCTAGCGGAATCGAGATCGCCGCTTTGGTAATGGCAACTTTCAGTTTCATTGGTTCTCCCCATCACTCCAAGTAATTAGTGAAACGCCGTTCTAATGCAAACATCCCTGAAACAAGAACGAGCAGGCAAACCACCATGATTGCTGCGGCGGACGTAAGCTTCTGAATATCAAGCGACAAGAACATGTTGTTCATGTAATGCTGCAGCATATAAATGCTGTCGTGCGGATAATCGCCCGCGATCAAATACGTTTCCCGGAATATCCGAAACGAGCTGATCAGTCCCATCAGGACGACGAAAAACATCGTTGGCGTCAGATAGACAAGTGTGATACGGGTAAACTTATGGAACGGGCCCGCGCCTTCAAGATCCGCCGTCTCGTAATAATCTTTCGGGATGCTTTGTAAGCCGGCTAGAAACACGATAATGTTGTAGCCGATGTTTTTCCACGCATAGACCATAGAGAGCACGCCTCTTGCCCATTCCGACTTCATCCAATCGATCCGTGACACGCCAAGTTCATGCAGCCAGCTGTTTGCTGCTCCATTCCAATCGAACAGAACTTGCCAGATTAGCACAACGGAGGCAACAGGCACGACAAGCGGCAACACGTAAGCGGTTCTGAGCCAATTGCGGAAATAAAGGTTCTGATTCAATAACAAGGCCAGCAGTAACGAAATAGCGATCGTGATCGGAACGCTGACAGAAGTAAACAGAAACGTATTCCTCGCTGCTTGAAGGAAGGAATCGCTCGCCAGTACCTCCTTATAATTGCTCAGGCCGACGAACGCGCCATCGGTCGTTCGATTCATAAAGGAGTAACGCAGGCCCATTGCGAACGGAATCAAGTAAAAGACTAAGAATCCGATCGCGCTGGGAGCAAGAAAGAAGGTTGCAACGACACTGTGCCGCCGCATGACTTTACGAAACATATCCTCTATCTCTCCCTCACCGCTCAACGGAGACTTTCGATAACGCCGCTCGCGATGGCCGTCGATATTTGGTCTTGAAACAACGCAGTCTGCATTCTGGCTTCTTCGTTCTTATTCGATATATATCCGAGCTCCAGCAGAACGGCCGGTTTCGTATTCTCACGGATGACATGATAGTCGCCGAAGTTCACGCCTCTATCCCTCGTACGCATGTCTTGTTTGAAGATGTGCTCATGGATGTTCTGTGCTATCTTCCGATCCTGCGCTTTGTTGTAATAGCTAGTCATCCCATACACATCACTGGTTTGAAAAGCATCGAAGTGGATGCTGATGAACAAGTCCGCGTTCTCGGCTCGCGCTACTTCCGTTCTTGCTTTCAGCGAGATCGTCGTATCGGCTTGTCTCGTCATAACAACAGTTGCTCCTTGCTCTGTTAATTTCCGACCTACATTTTGCGCGGTTAGCAGCGTTACATCTTTCTCGTACGTTCCTTGAGCACCAGTGGATCCGACATCCTTGCCGCCGTGGCCGGGATCGAGAACAATCGTTTTTCCTTTCAAGGGTAAATTGGCGTCTTTATTGGTTGTTATGGTTTTGGTCCTTTCCACACTTGGTTTCGCCTTCGTTGCACCTTCCGTTTGAAGTTGAAAGAGACTGGTCGACACGATGACTCCGACAATGGCTATAGCAATGAATTTAGGTGTTGTTTTCATGAATTCATCATAATAGCAGCCGATAAAGACCACATGGAGCCGAAATAAAGATGAAATAAAGATTGATGACACACAAAAAAAACGCTTGTCAGGGAGGCAGCATGCACCTTCTTGACAAGCGGTTAGAGCAGAACATTAGATTAGCGTTTCTTATTCAGGATAAAGTAAAAAGCAACGCCATCTTTCGTGTTAGACGCGCCATATTCGGCATCGTGCAGCTCCAGAATGTTTTTGGATATGGCAAGTCCAAGTCCCGTGCCGCCATCGGCTCGCTGCCTTGCCGTATCTCCCCGATAAAAGCGATCCCATACTTTATCAAGCTGCTCCTCCGAAATATGGACGCCTTTGTTTTCGACGCAAACGACGATTCCGCCAATTTCCTCTACCATGGAGATAATAATCTCCTGATTCTCAGGCGTGTAGCGTATCGCGTTCGTCATGAAATTCGTGATCACCTGTTCGATTCGATGCTGATTGGCAATAACCAAAGCAGGAACAAGATGAAGGCTTAGATGCAATTGTTTATCTGAAATTTCGTGCGCCAACTGCTCGCTAATCGATTCGATCGACTTATCGATATAAAACTCGTCCATCTGCATCTTATACGTTCCAGATTCGTATTTCGCCAGCTCCAGCATATCGACAATGAGATGATCCATCTTATCGACTTCTTGTTCCATCGCTTCGAAGTAATAGTCCTTCTTGTGCGCAGCAACACCATCCTTGAGGATCGAAATGCAGCTTTTCATAACGCTCAGCGGTGTCTTCAACTCATGAGAAACACCTGCAATAAAATCTTTCCGCGTGCGCTCCAGCTGCTTTTCTTTCTCGATATCTTCCCGCAGCTTGCCGATGTAAGAATGCAGCGTAGCAGATAACTGGTTGATGTTGCGCGACAAATCCCCGATCTCGTCCTTCGAACGAACAGGAATGCTTTCCGAGAAATCGAGATTTGCGATCTTCTTCGTCGTCTGATTGATGCGCAGCAACGGCCTTGCGATTTTCATGGAAAAGTACAGCGATGCAATCAAGATGAGCACCAAAACAAACACGACGATATACACATAATAGTCCTTCATCATTTGAACAGCTTCATCTACCGGCTGCAGCGATGCCATGGCGAAGATGTAGTTTGTCGTACCGTTGTCATAATGAACCGGCTGGATGAACAGCTTGTACTTCACGTTATTTTGCTCATAATCCTGGATGACAAGTGCATCCTCAAGCTGCATGTCATCAAATAACAGCTTCGCTTGAAATGCATTGATTTGATCCAGGAATAACTGATTGGAATAGATGAAGTCTGATGAACCTCCGCCATTTGGAACACGGACGTCTGTGACCATACCAAACAGATTCACGAAAGAGGATCGATCTGAGACTGTTGGTTTCCTTTTCTCACTAAACTCGACTTTCTCGTTGGCCCCGTATACTTTACGCTTGAATAGATCATTGGCATACAACACTTCCCCCGACTGATGCTGAAGCACAATGGGAATAAGCATGGAGTTACTCTTGATCCCTTGAATCATCATATCGACTCCGGTTGTAATCAACGCTTGTCCCGAAGCGGCTTCCTCCAAGCTCATAAGCTGATAGAGAGGCACTATAAAGCGCTGCTTCTTCTCCGCCTCTGTCCTAGCCTTAAGCAGTTTAATCTCCAAGTAGAAGTCGTTTATATGTTTTAAGTTACCATCATGATCGAGGCTTGTAATCGTAACGTTGTTATTTCTGTAGAAATCTTGCTCAAGCGATTGGATGGCAAGCGAATTCCCTCTGGCTTCCACATAAGCCGTCTTAAAATCCACCAACTTCGCTTGTAAGTCGCTCACTTTGCGATTCGCGTAATACTCTTTGAAAAAAACGGTTTGCCCGATATAAATCGTCGCTAATATTAGCATGCAAAGCGTAGTCGTAAGAACGAACAATTTCAGTACAATGCCGCTTCTCATGCTTGACCCTCGAATTTATAGCCTGTCCGTACAATCGTAACGATCAAGTGAGCCTTATCGCCAAGCTTCGTGCGCAAGTTGCGAATATGCGTGTTCACCGTGCGATCATCGCCTACATACTCATAGCCCCATATTTTCGAAATCAGCTGCTCGCGAGTAATGACAATTCCTTGATTGCTCATGAGGTAGGTGAGAATCTCGAATTCGGTATGCGTGAGCGCAACATTAGCCCCCTCAATCGTAACCGTCCTCGATGGAAAATGAACCTTGAGCCCTTTCATACTTAAAGCGTCCTCCGGCTGCGCCTGCTTGCCGATTCGGCCGCGGCTTTCAATGAGACGTTTCGCTCTTGCGAGCAGCACCGGCGGGCTGTATGGTTTCGTTACATAATCATCGGCACCCAGCTCGAAACCGAGCAGTGTGTCGTCTTCATCGACACGGGCAGTCAACATGATGATTGGGACATCAGATGATTTACGGATTCTGCGGCATACCGACCAACCGTCCATTTCCGGCAGCATAATATCTAATACAACCAGATCTACTTCATGCTCCTGAAAAATCATCAGCGCAGCTTTCCCATCAGCCGCCTCAAGCACCTTATAGCCTTCGCTTAAGAAATAATCTTTACTGATTTCGCGCAATATTTCCTCATCTTCAACAATCAATATGGTTTTCATTCTGCCGCTCCCATTTCACGGATCTCTAGAATCAGTTTAACAAACCGACGAGATGAAACATAATTTTTGCTTCAATAGCCTCAATTCCATATTGTATCTAACGTAAATCAAGAACACATTCATTTGAGATAAAGATGAGATAAAGAATCGTTGGAGGGAATTTCTTAAATGATTAATTTGTGCTTGCGGAGCTAAACATAAAGCAAATAAGGAAAGGAGTGTCGATAACGAACATGCTTATTTATCAGCTCGTCATCATATTAATTGCTTCAAAGCTTGCCGGACATCTGAGTGTGAAGCTCGGTCAGCCTTCCGTTCTCGGCAAGCTGCTAGTAGGCATATTGCTGGGCCCGACCGTACTCGGTCTCATTACGGAGACAGATGTATTAACGGAAATCAGCAAGATCGGTGTCATATTGCTCATGTTTATTGCAGGTTTAGAGACAGACTTGGACGAGTTTAAACGAACGGGCAAATCGGCTGCTTACGTGGGGATATCCGGTATTATTTTGCCTTTTGCGCTGGGCTATTTAACCGGCTATTGGCTCGATCTGCCGAAGTTTGAAGCGATTTTCCTTGGCTTACTGCTCTCGGCAACTAGCGTCAGCATTTCCGTACAGGCTCTGAAAGAGATGGGCAAGCTGAAGTCGCGGGAAGGTTCGACAATACTTGGGGCGGCCGTCATCGATGATGTGCTTGTCATTATCGCGCTGGCGTTTGTCATGAGCTTCTCCGGCGGTGATGTGAATTTGGGTATCGTTGTTTTGAAAAAAGGGATGTTCTTCGTTATTGCGATCCTGTTCGGCTGGTTCGCCGTGCCTTGGTTCCTGAAGCGCTTCTCGTCGCTTCGCGTGACGGAAACGGTGATTTCCGCGGGACTCGTTCTCTGTTTTAGTTATGCGTATTTTGCTGAATACACCGGCGTAGCCGATATCATCGGCGCTTATATTGCAGGTGTGGCAATCAGTGTTACGGACTATAAGCATGAAATCTTCGAGAAAGTCGAGAGCATCAGCTATTCGATCTTCGTCCCGGTGTTTTTTACCTCGATTGGCGTAACCGTCGAACTGAGCGGTCTTGCCGGTCAATATGGCCTGATCATCAGTTTAAGTTTAGTTGCGATCATATCGAAGCTGGCTGGTTCGGCCGTCGGCGCTCGGTTATCCGGATTTAGCTGGAAACCGGCGCTTGGAATCGGGTCAGCGATGGTCTCCAGGGGAGAAGTAGCGCTCATTATTGCCGCCATTGGTCTTGATGCTGCTCTCTTAAACAAGAGCATGTTCGCGGTTATAGTCGTTGTTGTGCTCGTTACGACGATCGTGACGCCGCCAATGATGAAACTGTTCTTTAATGGGGAAACAGCTGGATAGCTCTATTCGCCTTTACGGTGCCTGTAATCAGAAGGCGTGCACTGATACACGGAACGAAACATTTTGCAGAAATAACTAAAGTTGTCGAAGCCTGACTCCAATGCCGCTTCTCCGACAGATGTATTGTTGTCTGCAAGCAGCGCAGCAGCACTCCGGATTCGCTGCAAATTGATGTACTCAATCGGGGTTTTGCGCATGAACGACTTGAACACTCGCGTAAAATGACCCTCGCTCATCCCTGCCTCAGCCGCAAGCTCCTTAATGGTCAGCTTACGCGCATAATGTACGTCGATGTAAGACAATACAGTCTTCAGCCGTTCCTGTGTATGCATGTCGAGCGACGAACGCGGCTCTCTTCGTGCGAATGCTTGGCGTGAAACGTATTCCGCGAACAGCTGGTACAGTCCGGCTTTCAGCCGCATAGGTTTCGCCGGATCATCCGAATGCTCAAGTGCAAACAACGGGGCCAACTGTTGGAAGAGTGCCAACGCCAATTCTGACGTCACGACGGCATGCGGCTCAGGCACTAGCCGGCCGCGTTTGATGGGCTCCAGATATTGATGAGTCAAGCTGTCCCCTTGACTCATCAACCAATCCAGATCAAAGACAAGCGCCGAATAGGAGCAAGCCCCGCCATTCGGCGAATATCCGCCATGCAGTTCACCGCCAGGGATGAACAACACCTCGCCTGCCTGAACCGAGTAGGTCGACAATCCGATTTGAAACACCGCTTCCCCGCTTTCCACAGCTAGAAATTCCGCTTCCTCATGCCAGTGATTGTCGAGAATCGGCTCTCCTGCCCCTTGTTCCATCCGATAGATGCCGACCGGAAGTCCTGGACTGCCGTGCCGCCTATTCTCACGCAAATGATGGATATCCATCGATCCCACTCCATATATCATAATCGTATTAATATATAGCATAATAATGCAAGATAAACTATTTTTCAATCATTATACTGTTATTATGATATAAACCATTTCAAGCGATATCGAGAGGATGGTCTGCAAACCATGAAATTCAGCGACGGTTATTGGATGACGCGCGAAGGCTACCAAGTCCTTACCCCCTACGAAGTGCATAACGTTGAGGTTTCAAGCAATAGCATCACCGTATACGCAACACACAGCCATTTGGAGCACCGCGGCAATACGTTGAACGCGCCTTTAATGACGATGGAATTCTCTTCGCCCATGAAAGATATCATCCGTGCGAAGTATTATCATCACAAAGGAGCACGGCGCCTCGGCCCTTCTTCGTTCCCATTGCTCGAAGCCAGCCAAGCACCTGTAGAGATTGTAGAAACGGCAGATGCTGTGACACTTACAAGCGGAGACGCAGCAGTAACGATTACGAAAGCACATCCGCTTTCCGTTACCTATACGTACAAAGGGAAGAAACTTACGCGCAGCGGCTTCCGTTCGACCGGCTTTGTCAAAGCGGACAACGGCAAACACCATTTCCGCGAACAGCTTGACCTTGGTATCGGTGAAACGGTATACGGACTCGGCGAACGGTTTACCCCATTCGTGAAGAATGGTCAAGTCGTCGACATTTGGAACCAAGATGGCGGAACAGCTACGGAGCAATCGTACAAAAACATTCCGTTCTATGTCACGAACCGCGGTTATGGCGTTTTCGTTAACCATCCCGAGCTCGTTTCCTATGAAATCGCATCGGAGAAAGTGTCCAAGGCTCAATTCAGCGTAGCTGGCGAGTCGCTCGAATATTATGTCATCGGCGGCGATACGCTGAAGGATGTGCTGTCCAACTACACATCACTGACTGGCAAGCCTGCGCTTCCGCCCGCTTGGTCATTCGGCTTGTGGCTCACCACATCGTTTACCACGAATTACGATGAAGCGACAGTAACAAGCTTCGTTGACGGTATGGCTGAGCGCGACCTTCCGCTTGCCGTATTCCACTTCGACTGCTTCTGGATGAAAGAGTACGAATGGTGTAACTTCGAGTGGGACGAGCGTGTATTCCCGGATCCAAAGGGCATGCTGGAGCGTCTGAAAGCGAAAGGGCTTCATATTTGTGTCTGGATTAACAGTTACATTGCTCAGCGCTCTCCATTATTCGATGAAGCTGCGGAACATGGCTACCTATTGAAACGACCGGATGGAAGCGTATGGCAAACCGATATGTGGCAATATGGCATGGGTATTGTAGACTTCACGAACCCTGCTGCTTGCGACTGGTTCAAGAGCAAACTGGCTGTGCTTCTCGATATGGGCGTGGACAGCTTCAAAACCGATTTCGGCGAGCGCATCCCAACAGATGTCGTCTACTTCGATGGATCCGATCCTCAGCAAATGCATAACTACTATACACAGCTGTACAATAAAGTCGTCTTCGAGCTGTTGGAAGAGAAACGCGGTAAAGGCGAAGCAGCTCTGTTCGCTCGTTCCGCAACGGCTGGCGGTCAACAATTCCCGGTACACTGGGGCGGTGACTGCGAAGCGACGTATGAATCGATGGCCGAAAGTCTGCGCGGCGGACTGTCGCTCGGCTTATCCGGCTTCAGCTTCTGGAGCCATGATATCGGCGGCTTTGAGCAAAGCTCCCCGCCGGATCTGTACAAGCGTTGGGTGGCATTCGGTCTGCTATCCAGCCACAGCCGTCTGCACGGCAGCACATCGTACCGTGTGCCATGGCTGTATGACGAAGAAGCAGTCGATGTTCTGCGTCACTATACGAAGCTTAAACTGCGCTTGATGCCGTACCTGTTTGGTCAATCCGTGCAATCCGTGAAGATCGGCCTGCCGGTGATGCGCGCTATGGTGCTTGAATTTGGTGACGATCCTACTTGTGATTATATTGACCGTCAATATATGCTTGGCGATTCCATTCTTGTTGCCCCAATCTTCAATGCCGACGGCGAGTCCACGTACTACTTGCCAAAAGGCACATGGACGCACTACTTGAGCGGCGAGCAAGTGGAAGGCGGCGTATGGCGCACCGAAACATTCGATTACTTCAGCATGCCGTTGTTTGTCCGCGAGAACTCGCTGATCGCAGTAGGCGCCGAAGACAGCCGTCCGGATTACGATTATGCGGCAGGCGTTACGCTTTCGCTCTACGCGCTTCAAGATGGCGCAACTGCTGCCTCTGTCGTGACAACCGTTACCGGTGAAACGGCATTTACGGTTACAGCAAGCCGCAGCGGCTCCACGATCACGATCGATACAGAAGGCAAGTCCGAAGGCTGGAGTGTCATCCTCCACGGCGAGCATGCAGTTGCTTCCGTTCAAGGCGGACAAACGGATGCCGGTTCAGAAGGTGCTCGGATTATCCCATTGTCCGGAGCAGCTAAATTGATTATCGAATTAGCTTAACTCAACAAACAAACGAGGCTGCTTCAAAAGTGCATCTAATGACTTTTGAAGCAGCCTTTATTTTGCATGGAGAAATGCTCCCCAGACACAGCAATCCCATACTAAAAACCAGCTAATCGGCACTACCACACCAGCATCTGAAAGCGAACCACTCGTCATTTCCCTCGCTATTCTAACGAACCGTAGAGGCCTTATTTGAGAAAAAAGGGCTCCTCAATTCATCTAACGAACCTCAGAGACCTTATTGAGTCGAGATAGGCAGAAATGCACGAGTTTATAGCCAAATAGTGCCCGTATGGTTCGTTAGAGTTTCAAATTGCTACTTTTTGATCAAATAAGGCCCGTACGGTTCGTTAGAAATATAGGGTGCCGTCTACCACCATCAAATTTGCTTACAAAAACGGCCAACCAGAATATACTGGTTGGCCGTTTTTACGAAAGCCCGCTTCCACTAATCAATGTGAGTAAGAAGGTATTAATGAATAGCTTCGGATACCCCATACGCTTCGTTGAAAATAAACAATTTATCTCATCCGATTCTGCAGTGTCATATGCTGACGTAGAGGAGTGATTCAAGCATGCCTAATTATAGAATTATCGTGGATTTATCCGATCGACACCTTTACCTGCTGGATAATAATATCGTCGTTCGAGGATTTCCCGTTGGCATTGGCAAAATGCTTACTCGCACGCCGACTGGGGAATTCACCATCATCAATAAACAGGAGAATCCTGGCGGTCCTTTCGGCGTGTTGTGGATGGGATTATCTAAACCGCATTACGGTATTCACGGCACCAATGACCCCGGCTCCATTGGAAGAGAAGTCTCTCATGGCTGTATCCGGATGTATAATAACGATGTCCTTGCTTTATCTGCACTTGTGCCGATTAACACTCGGGTTACCATTCGACCATAATTCCGCATGTTTTGCTCCTTCTTTTGCAACTTTAACAAGAGAAGGTGCGTCTACATAAGCAAGACAATCCATAATTAAGAGGTGAGACCACTTATGTTGAAACGATTCGTACTGTTTTCGATGATGCTGCTGTTATTTCTGACGGCATCACAATCGGTTTGGGCATTCTCGGATATTAAAAACGACCCTAATGAAACGAAAATCGCAGAACTTCAGAAGATGGGCATTCTGTCCGGAAGTGGCAATGATGTGTTCCAGCCGAAGGGCAAGCTCACTTATGCAGCAGGCATTTCCATGATTGTGAAAGGACTCGGACTGAACATCGACAACATCCGCTTTATTAAGGAACCGAAAGTGACAGATAGTTTTCCTAAAATGAAGGATGACGCTTGGTATGCAAATACGTTTATCATCGCTTCATTAAACGGACTAGATATCCCAAGAGACACCGATCCGTCCGCTCTGATGACACGGGAGCAATTTGCGCATCACCTCATGAAGGGCATTCTCCATCAAGGTGACTTTGCTTTCATTGATCTGTATGTCATCTTGAAGGATGAAGCAGCTGTCGACCAAGCCTATATGGACAGCATTCAGAAGCTCCTCATTCTCAAAATCGCACAGCTGGACAAAGAGCAGAACTTCTCGCCTAAAACAGCGATTACACGCAGCGAGGCAGCAGGTTGGCTGCATGGTGCCATTCAATTCGTGAAGAATACACCACCAATTCCACCGGTGGAGGAGCCAATCCCGTTCCCGCTTTACGATCTGCAGCTTTCAACGAAGGCTGTTAACAGTGACATCACTGAGGTGACGGTTTCTGCTCAAGCGCCAAATCCGGGATACGGAATACGCATTGCTTCGATTTCGTTCGAGGGAGATCAAGCGATCATTCACGTCGAACCCATCTATCCCGACAAAGACAAATTTTACGCTCAGGTGATTACAAATGTAAAAGCGGTCGCGTATATCGCTTCCGGCTTCAAACCGGTTCTCGGTGATGTAGGAGCATCGGTAGGCGGATCAACCGGCATTATTGGCGGTAACGGTACTTCTGCCAGCCCCCAAGCGCCAGATCTGGCTGTTGGCCAATAATTGTTGGCATACAAAAACCCTCAAAGCATCGTTGCTTTGAGGGTTTCATCGTATTAGGGCAGAAATCCTTGTTGGCCAAAATAAACCTTCCCCTGCGGCATCAATCCGCTAAGCTGTTTCAGGAAGAGATCCGCTGTCTGCGGCGTATATAACGCTTCATGGCCCAGCTCCTGATAGCGATCAGCCATCTTTAACTGCGCTGTTCGTTTGCCTCCGCTGCCATCGCCTCGGAAGAAATCATCGACTACGACTCGATCCACGTTAGCTGCAAGGATTTCCGCAAATTGGTCGCTGCATGGAAGCAGCGGCGATACGGCTGCCTGAACAGGAACACCTGCCGCGCGCAGTTCACGAATCGCC
This sequence comes from Paenibacillus sp. N22P23, assembly GCF_059383735.1. Taxonomy (NCBI): domain Bacteria; kingdom Bacillati; phylum Bacillota; class Bacilli; order Caryophanales; family Paenibacillaceae; genus Paenibacillus; species Paenibacillus sp. N22P23. Next base: position 251,025 of record NZ_JBXENT010000001.1, on the reverse strand, counting down.
CGTAACCTCGCAGCCAGTGGCGGAGCGTCTGGAGTCAGCTTCTTCCGAATCGTCTCAAGATCCGTCTCGAGCGTCACGCTTATTCTCACTCGATCGCCAAGGCTTCTAAACAATTCCAAATCTCTCAGCACCAGTGGACTTCGCGTTTGAACGAGCAGAAACTGCGGAGGCTCCAGAGCCATAATTTCAAGCAGCTGCCTCGTTACACCTTCCTTATGTTCAGCCGGCTGGTAAGGGTCTGTGGCTGACGACATAAATACGGTAACATCACCTTTGGCAAGCGCCTTGCGCCATTCCTTGCGAAAAGCTTCAGGCTCAAACCGTTTAGGCTCCAACCACTCTCCCCATGGCTCACTGCGAAACATCGCAAGGGGCATCCGCCTAACATAACAATAGGAGCAGCCAAACGAACAACCCACATACGGATTGAGCGTGTACGCATATCCCGTTAAATAACCTGAGGCCGGATTGAGGAAGCGAACAGCCGCCTTCTTCTTTGCAGGTTCAGATGCAGTCAAATCACTGCTCCCCCTTTAGTTAACCGCTTCCTGCAGCTCAGCGAGCATTGGGATGCGCCACTCGATTTCATTTACGCCGAGTTCGCGTAAATAGTGATTCACGCGCGAGAACGGACGGCTTCCGAAGAAGCCGCGACGCGCTGCAAACGGGCTGGGATGTGCGGAGGAAATCAAATAATGACGTTCCTGATTAATCGCTGCGGCTTTCTCCTGAGCGTGCTTCCCCCATAGAACAAATACCACAGGCTGATCCCGCTCGTTTAACGCCGCGATCACCGCATCCGTGAATTGCTCCCAGCCCATTCCTTGATGGGAGGCCGGTGATCCCGCTTTAACCGTAAGCACATTATTAAGCAATAACACGCCTTGTTTCGCCCATGCTTCCAGAAACCCGTGGTCCGGAATAGGCAAGCCAAGGTCGGTCTGCATCTCTTTATAAATATTTTTCAAGGATGGCGGCGTCTTCACACCAGGCAGCACGGAGAAGCTAAGCCCATGCGCCTGCCCAGGTCCATGATAAGGATCCTGCCCAATAATGACTACACGCGTATCCTGAAACGAGGTATAGTGGAGTGCATTAAATATCGCAGCTTGATCGGGGTAAACCAGTTCAGTCACGTACTGCTGAGCTAATTGTATATTCAAGTCTTGAAAATAAGGCTTCTCCAGTTCTCCGCTCAACACTTCTGCCCAATCATTTTTAAGTATAAGTGTCATATAGTCCCCCATAGGTTGTGAACTAAAAAACTCCTCTGCCGTCATTCTGAGTTCAGTCAGAAGTGAAGCAAAGGAGGTTGTCTGTTGTGAAACGAATACATTTATTTTAACATACTGCCTGGTCGATTACAAAAAGTCCGCGCCGCATCGGGATAGAAAAAGGAGCCTTTGCAGGCTCCTTCTCGACGGTGATCGATCGTTGAATTCTTCCATTCTCACACTAAACTTCTTTGAAAAACTTGGGCACCGCTTATCACCATCCGGTTTAACGGATCGTTATCAGCGCGTGTGTTCAGATCTGCTCTGCGACACAACCCCTCGCTTCCATATCGTGAAGTGATTAAATAAATTCCTCCAGTAGTCGCCCTAGCACCAAAAGGTCCAATGGAACCACACCTCTCTTCTCACCGTCAATAAATATGATGCACCGAATGGAATCGAATTATTCACGCGCATGCAGTCAAATTAAAAATGTTGGACTGCCGCTCGATTCACCAGTTCAACCTCATGATAAAATTGTTTGTTCTTGTGGGATTGAAAGTAGAACCTGTGATCCGTGAAATCCACGTAAAAGACCGGAACTTTCGTCTGTCTCGAGCGCTCCACACCTTGTTTTGTTGTCGCGATGTAATGACCGGTTCCAATAAAATCATAGCCGTAACTGCTGGTTTCATGATGAGGCAAATAAAACACAATGCCCTTCTTGGGAACAAAATAGATCGATTCTTTCGTCACCGATAAGAACCCATAGCCGGCATCACCCCATGCTTCAACCGACAGGATCGGCGTTTCCTTGTATACGGTTCTAATTAACAGTTCACACTTCAGTTTTTTACGGTTCTCAATGACTTTATAGAGAATTGGCAGTACGACACACCACAAGGGAGTTAGCTTGATGTATAGTTGGTTCCCCCAGAAAAGCCATGTAACTAGTCCTACGATGAAGACAAGTAAAAATATAGAAAGCTTCTTGTAACTCCTGCCAGCATATCTACTTCTCACTGTTCATGACTCCTTTATTGTTTTTATACCATTTGCGAAGATATCGATTAAATAATAACTAGATTCCAGCTCTCCGTCTGTTGACTTTAAGTCACATTGACTATATTCTCATTATGTATATATGGGAAATAATAGGGGGTTCGCGCGTAACAATGGATATACGTCTGGAGTTTGGACAACGAGTGAAAGAACTCCGAGCCAGAAGCGGGATGTCGCAAGAGCTGTTAGCCTATCGAACCGGACTAGACCGGACGTACATAAGCGGAGTTGAACGTGGAGAACGAAATATTAGTCTTGTCAATATTCAGAAGATTACCGCCGCACTTCAAGTAACCATGTCATATATGTTCTCTGAAGAGCGATTCCCCTTAACGCCTACCTACCTTTCCAAAGACTTTAAAGTGCCGTTCAAAGAGCGATTTCACTATCACCTGGATCATGAGAAGAAAGTACTGGCCTTCTCGGTTACAGGGTTATTTTCAGGCAAGCAGGATGTGGATTATTTATCTTCTGTCATCTTGGGAATCTGTTCCGCTTATGGGCAGAATGAGTTGAATATATTGGTCGATCATCGCGAGATGAAAGCTTCCGATGGCGAAGCCGTTGTCTACTCTCCTGAAATTGTGGAACTGGCAACCGTTTTCCAACAGCAGTTAACCAAATACAGCAATCGAGTCATTGCCCTCTGTAACTCCGAATTTATGGTGCAACAACTCAATCATGTGGCCAAGACAAGCGGTATCTTCGATAAAGCTACGCATCTCTATGAGAAAGATAAAGATATGATCGCAAAAGCCTTCTCGCTGCTTGACATCCACAGTAATGAACTTATCAAATGGGCATAATAAAAAACCTCCTTCGCCACTACCTGATTGACTCAGGTACCGCAAAGGAGGTTTATTGCATTCACCTCATGCTGATGCTCATCTATCGTTCATTTTCAACCATTGTGCAGCTTCTTCAAGGATGAGTTTGTCTCGGACTAACATAAATCGCGTTGAATAGTCGCTGACGGGGCTATTCATATACATGATCGCCTGATTCAAGTGAACCCACTTCACTTGCATGCCGAGCTTGATTTCATTCTCGGTTAGCGAAGCAACGCCTGGAAGGTCTACCACTTTCGCTATGTAGCCATACGATCGCTGGAAAAACTGATTTCTATTCTTATGCTCATCCACGTACCCCAGCTCATGCATAATGACAGCCGCACAACCCGTTTCTTCTCTAATTTCACGCAAAAACGCTTCCTCGACAGCCTCCCCCTCTTCTACGCCACCACCAGGCAGCTTATACAGGTTCAGCTTCGTCATATACATCATCGCGACTTGCAAGTGGTCATTCACAAGCACACCTCTGGAAGCATGCCTAGACACTAGCTGCATGTGTACAGGGTCTCCACCGTCAAAGTCACTGTCTGTGATTGTTCTAAGCAGGTTCATTGGGTTCACCTCGTTACATAGTAGGAACAATTAAAGAAATCCTTAACCAATTGAATTATATTCTATATAAAATACGGTTTACAATAAAAAAAACCTTCCCCAAGCTTGTTTAGAACAAGTGTTGGAAAAGGTTCTCTTCAGAATCTTTGGCTCATTAGAGCCTATGTATTGCTTTCAAGGATTCGTAAATCCTTATTGTACTTAAGGATGCCGAGGACGGGAATCGAACCCGTACGGTGGTCACCCACCGCAGGATTTTAAGTCCTGTGCGTCTGCCAGTTCTGTTAAGCCGGCTGTAACATCAACGTTTAATCGCTTTTCAATCCGCGCAATATTCTGTCCAGTTCGCAGGATTCATTCAATCATTGGCACGTCGATGACTTAACGTAATCAACCACCTTTATCCAATCCTGCGCACCACATAACCAATGAAAATTATAACTTCGTCGATCATACATTGTCAATTTTGTTTCTTGGTCACCAAAGTTCTGGTGGTTCATTTCATCTTATCTATCAACATTGTAAGCATGGAACAAGAATTGACAAAGACTTTGATCAGAAACTGATACTGCTTAGCTGCAAAGGTTGAATTCCTTTTTAAGATGTTGATCAAGAAACCTTCACTTGCTCACCCCCCGGGAGGTCAAGATCGAAATGCCCCCCTTTCCCCACCACCGCACGTTCATAGTAAGGCTAAAAATTCTCCCTAAATAAAATATTTCGATTCTCGCCCGGGCATGGAAACCCCAATCCAGTGACAGATCAGGGGGCTTCAGCAGGTGTTCAGTTGCGGATCAGGTTGTTATTTGACGTACCATGCATATGTGTCAGGGAATGGGTAAGGTCTTTTGAAATTCCAGTTGTACATGAGGATCATTTCATCGATCACGCGAAATAGACGTTCCTCGGTAATCCCCAGAATGTAGTCGGATTGCTTTGATTCATTTTTCCAAACATGGATGCCAAACTGCGGATTAGCTGTCAAACTCATGGAGATTTCGATGTCATCTTTGTCCGTCAGCTTCAACCAAATACAATCGGTGTCGGCACTCTTGACCTCATACCTCTTGGATAGTGTGGGCAGGATACTTTTCATGATCTTCTTGTTGCGGGTGTAAATCTTGTTTAATGTTAGGTTCATTAGATTTTCCCTCCTTGGATAACTGATAGTTGTGGTTGGTATTCGATTTTATATTGTTCGATGGCGATGCCACGGAATGAGATCAGGAAGTCATCGGATTCGACATGCCGTTTCTGTTCATCGTCCCAAATTGAAGCCCTGCCTATCGAGATCAGACACATGTTATTTTCCAAGTCCGACAGATGCATCCAAGGATAGTCACCCATAGGCACGTATGGTAGATATGGCACTAACTGAGAGTAAAGAATCTCGTTTTCTCCTTGATCGATGCAGCATTGAATGATAGCTTCGTAAGTCTGCAAAGTACCATCAGTTAGACCCTCGTTAATATTTGTCACGATGTTCTGTACAGCTTCCTCGGTTAGCCAGTTGATTAACGTTGTGTTCTTCATAGCAATTCCTCCAATGAGTTTAATTTTGTTTTTAATCACAGTATGGGGTAACCAGTCAGTAACCGCAGGGTAACCTGTCGGGTAACTTCCCTTTCCCTTGGTACGCAAGGGGTAACCTTGGTAACCTCATTTGGCGAAATCCGTGTTCCCTAGTTAGCAAAGGAGTGTTGGAGAACTAAATAACTATACAAAAAACTTCTTTAAAATATAGGTTACCTAGGTTACCCCTTACTCTCCCAAGGGTTTGGGACGTCTACCAAAAAAGTTACCTACAAGTTACCTACAAGTTACCTATAAGTTACCCTGCTTGCTTCAGCTTGTATTTCTTAGCTACCTTACCGTTAACCTTGACTGACCCGACCTCTAGTCCAAGCACTTTCTCAAGCGTTTCCTTGAGCATTTTCTTGCTGTGTACCGTCAGTCCATTTTCGTTCGCCCAAATCTCGTACATGTCATAGACCTCTGGTGGACGTAGACCAACGAAAAAGTCAGTTGTATGTCCCTCGATGAACTCAATGACATTGTTGTTGTCAGCGTGGTATTCCTTGTTATGATCTGCGACAACATCGGGAATAGCGATCTCTGCCATGGCGTAAACCTCTTGGTATGCTTCTACGATCAGCTTGACCCAGTATTCCTTGGCTTCCTTTGTTGTCAACTTGGAAATGAAGCGTGGGTCTTTCTTGGTCGGCTTTGCGAACATTGGCAGCCATACGACACGGCGTTTATAAGACTCACCCTTCTCAAACGTCTTGAGTGCATGATTGGAAGTGAAGATCATTGAAGCGGTTAATACTGTATCTTTGGACTGTTTGAACAACTGGCGAGTAGCCACGAAATCACAAGTAGCAATGTTCTTGAGACGTTTCATTTGTTCGTGGTCAATTGGCTTATCCTGAATGTCATCACCAAGGTTGAACAGCTTCCCTTGTAATCCCACAAAGTAACGTTCGTCTGCAATCTCTTCTATTGAGTTGGAGGCACAGTTCTCATCACCGAACAGCATACGAATGATTGTCAGGAGTGTACCCTTCCCATTACCACCGTCCCCGATCAGGACAAAAAACTTGGCGATCTGTCGCTTCATCTCTGGATCTGTGATCAACCCATGTGCCATCATTTGAAGAATCAGCTTGACGTAACCTTGGTCGCCCTGTGACAGATGGTTTAAGTAGTCGTCAACGTCGGGTACAGGTTCTGCTTCTTCGTTGTACTCAACTTCCACGTAATAAGGCGTAAACTCTCTTGAATCCACTTCAATGAACTCACCATTACGGAGGATACCGTTCCTGAACTTGATGTCCCAACCTTCTACCGGTTGTTTCACGTTGCGGGTACGCTTGCTCAACTGGCGAATAACTTCCTCAACGTAGAACGTTTTCTTATCAGGCAGCTCTTCGTAAATCTCCTGTTCAAACTCCTCGGACACATAGCGTCTACCATTGTATGAATACAATCGATCATTGTACTTGATGACCTTCAATTTACGTTTCAAACCATCTGCAACCTGTGGTTCTTGGTTCTCACCCGCCTCGAACTTCTCGTCACGAATGATTGTAAGGAACTCATCCTCTTCCAATGGTTGGGCAAAGACATGCTCGTTAATGAACCGTAGAATCTTCTTGTGATCAGCAAGGGCCATCACCTTGAATTTCTGATTATAAAGCTTGTTATTGCGTCCATCGCCACTGTCCAAGCCATTCAAATCCTCCAATCCCTTGATGTTAGCCTTGAAGAAGTCTGGTAAATCTTCACGAACCCCCGCATTGTCAATGGTTCTCATCACACCGTCACGCTTAATGGTCACACCGTTGGGACGCTGCTTGGCCGTGAACGACTCCACGGGGAACCCAAGAGGGCAAATGAATTCTGCCTTGTTCTTGTAACCCTTGGGCAATTTAAAATAACAATGAATTCCGCGACTCGTATGCACGATCTGGGTCTTGATGTTGAAAGTGGCGATCAGCTTATCAATGGTTTTCTTCGGTATGTTGTCAATGTCGATCACGATCTCATCATTCTTGAGCAGGTATCCGCAATCCTTGAACGACTCGTGGTACTCTGATTGGTCAGCGGTGGGTAGAGCGTGTTTTGCTCCTGCTACGAATTCAACGAACATTTCTTTCTCAACCCCTTTTTGTTTTTGAATTTACATACCTTGCAAATGCCTTAAACATACTTGTCCAGCTTGGACATCCCAACACTTCTTGCTCCTCTCAATCTAAAATTTGTTCTGCATTGGATTAATCACAGGTCACAAACAAAACTCACAATTGCCCTCTAATTAATTTTCGTGACTCGATTTGGATTTCCACAAAATTGACTAGACGCACTACACAACACTTTCACAAGGTTAATCACAAAAAGCAGATCATTTTCACAAAAAGTCGCGGAAGGTAATTTTCCCTGCACACACGTCCTCTCATAGTGGCTTACTTATGGCTTACATTCGTTATGTCGTAACTAAATTTGGATTTTCACAAATGGGTACGAAAAAAAGCCCTGATCCTCATTGGACAGGGACTGCGTCAAGTATTTCAAAAGCATTTTATGTCCCGGTACAATAACTGAACTACTATATGCCAGATCTGATTAATTACGAGTCAATGTTGGTAACATACAGAAGCCTATACCGACCCTACAGTTGATTCGATTGTTTCTGAAATATGTCATTTTTGTTTTTGCTCTTTTAAACTAATGAGCAGAATAGTTGAAGAAGTAAGCATCGCAATATAAACTAAATATGGAAGTATTGCTAGAATAGAAACATATATCTGGTCAATAATAAAGAGTCGAGGAATCATTTTCTGGAAGTAATGAAAGGAATTTAATATGAGTGAATCAATGCAGCGGATTAATAAATTTAGAGATGAGCGCAACTGGCGGCAATTTCATAATGAAAAAGATCTGGCCATTTCCATCTCTTTAGAAGCAAATGAATTATTGGAATTATTTCAATGGAAAACACCAGATGAATCTAAGAAAAATCCTGAACGACTTAAAGAAGAACTGGCAGATGTGCTGATTTACTCTTATATGATGGCCGATAATCTAGGATTTGATATAGATGAAATCATCGCTGAGAAATTGATAAAAAATGCCCGAAAATATCCAGTTCCCAAAAGCTTTGATCAAAAAGAGAAATATAATGAATTGGATGAGGTGGATTAAGAAATGGCTAAGTACAACTGTATAACATTGAATGTGAAAGATGGAGAATTGGAAGGTTTCGATAAACTTCGCCAGCCTGAGCAAAATATTCTTAGGAATGGCAATGTCGTTTATATCTATAAAGGTACGAAGTCGAAAAAGATTTACATTGGACAAACGAAACACTTTAATGAGAGAAATAAGCAGCACTACAATGGTCAAGAGGAAAAATTTAATATAGCAGATTTCAACCAAGTAATTATTCTTATTTCATCCTATTTCAACGGTTCTGCCTTAGATGATGTCGAAAGCCAGCTGATAACATACTTTATGGCCGACAATCCAAAATCTAAAAAGCAACTGGTTCAGTTTGATAATGATGAGATTATTAATCGAACCAATGGCAATAGCGTCAATGACTACCGAGACCGAGAAAAGGTCGCTACAGAAGTCATTTTGCCTTTTTGGGAAAAAGAACTATATCCTAATGGATGGGTAAGCACACCGATTTTAGAGGAGTTACGTAATGGAGCACTGGTCAAATATAGCCCAATCAAAGAATTAACAATCCAGCAGATGGACTTTCTTAAGGAGATTGAATCGAATCCTGATAAAAGCTTTGTGATTAATGGCGACGCAGGGACTGGCAAAACTGTATTACTGACTCATTTGGTCGCTAAGTTATTGAAAGAGAAACCGAATCAGCGAATTGCAGTCGTTTTGCAGCCTAATTGGATTCAAACGGCAAAGGATATCTTTAGAGTATATGGGATGAACAACAGTAACCTGACACTTGCTACCTCGACACAGCTGATTAATAACAATGAAAATTATGAAGTTGTAATTGTTGACGAATCTCATAAACTTTCCAGAAAATTTTCCAAACAAATGGACTCTTTTAACAAAGTGTATAAGGGGAGATTTGCCCAGGATGAGAACCACTTAAAGGCTATAAAAAAAATAGGCCGTCAAATCGTGTTAATGTATGACGTATTGCAAGCTATTCGCCCTGCCAATATGACACGTACGCAATTCAATGAAGCAACCAAAGACTTTGAGAAGAGATACTTAACAACGCAATTTAGAATCCAACCTCCAGCAGGAAAGAACTATTCATCAGAAGACTTTGTAAATGGAATAAAATATCTTTTGTATAAGGATACAGGTCTATTAGAACAAACGAATTTTAACTCGAAATTTGACAGGGCTGTGTTCCAAGATAGTGATGCTGATGCTTATTTTGGATATTTTGAAACAGAACCTTTAAAGAATTTGATTGATTGGGTAGAAGAAGACAGAAATTTCAATCCTGAACATATAAACCGCGTGCTAGGTGGATTAGTTGAACCTTGGAAGCAGGCTGATGGCAAAGATCCGTTAATCACTCATTGGCATGAAGGAAATATCAAACGAAGATGGAATTCCACTCAAGAAAATTGGATTTATTCAGAAGATGCCGATGCTGAGGAACAGATTGGCTCCGTCTTTGCAGTTCAAGGAATTGATTTGAATAAAGTGGGCGTTTTAGTCGGAAATGATCTTCAAGTCGACGCACAGGGCAGGTTATTCGGCAATCCAGAGAACTTTCATAATGTTAATGGCAAGTTCTCTAAAGATGATGAAAGCCCGGAAAATGCACATGAATTTACCTTATTTGTGTTGAATATTTACTATATTCTGATGACAAGAGGAATTGACGGGATTCGGCTGGGATTCTGGAAAAATGATGAATTTAAAAAGTATATGAAGGAAATATTGGAGATTAAATAAGAGATGATTGCTGAATAAGTAAACGTACCATATCTGATAATGTATTCGCGATTGCAACTGAGCTCCTATTATGTATAATTCATGAAGACCATCGATTAAGCTAACGGGCACGATATTTCAATTAATCCGTCCTTTTGTGGGCGGTTTTCTTTTTGTCAAAAATCAACATTGTCTGATCGCTGAGGAGCAAGGATCCCAATAACGGTGGTTTCCGGGAAACATCTCACTGCTGTCTATGAATCGCTGCAAACCGCTCTTTTCGATTCCCGATATCCGTCCCTAAATCACATTCCCTTAAGTTGACTGGTTTAACGTTTTAGGGAATAATAGAGTGTAGACATATCTGGAGGGGAATCAATATGGCAAAGATCGGATATGCTCGTGTATCGACGAAAGACCAGAACCTCGATCTTCAGCTCGACGCGTTGAAAGCGTTCGGCTGTGAGCGCATTTTTCGTGAAAAGGCCAGCGGTAGGAAAGACGACCGTGAAGAGCTCGCTGCCTGTCTCGATTATCTTCGTCCAGGTGATGTGCTTGTCGTCTACAAACTGGATCGGCTAGGACGCTCCACAGCAAAGCTCGTAAATCTCGTCGATGAGCTGCATAAACGCGAGATCATGTTTGCAAGCGTAGGCGATAGTATAGACACGTCAACAGCAGCAGGGAAAGCGATGCTCACGATCCTCAGCGCGTTCGCCCAGCTAGAGGCAGATCTCATCAGGGAGCGTACTAAAGACGGCCTAAAGAGCGCAAGAGCACGTGGACGTGTCGGAGGACGCCCTGCTCAGGATGTAGATAAGCTCACTCAGGCGCTAAAGCTCCACGCTTCCAAGCAGTACACGATCCAAGAGATCAGGGACATGACTGGAGTCAGCAAGTCCGTTCTATATCGTGCGATTCAAGCTCAGTCCTAGTGGGTGGGCTTTTTCGTTTAGGCTCAGACCACTGGGAGCACCCCCTCCCAGCACCCAAAGATTATCCAATTTACACTTGTACAGCATTAAAATAAAAAAAGCCAGCTTTTCTCAAAACATGAGATCGGCCGGCGAATAAGTTAATTAATTCTTGTCATTATCCTTTATGGTCACCCAAGCAGTTGTTTTCTTTCCTAATGTCGCACCTCCTTGTGGATACTTCAGATACACTTTAAACATCTCATCGTTTTCCTTTATTTTATCATCGATAATAGTAATCTCGATCTCCTTCGACTTCTCCCCATCCTCAAATGTAATTATTCCATTCACACCTACATAATCCACATTTTTTTGCGCGTTAGCATTACAAAAACAGTATGTTGCTTCTACTCTACCATCTGCTCCTCCTGAGCGGACAACCTTTATTTTCACGCTACCTTTTCCTTCGTTTACTGTAATCCCATTATTATGAAATTCAAGACTTCCCGGCTTGTCCGGCTTAATATCGTTATCTTTGATAATAATTGTTGCTTGACTAGATTCAACTTCGAACGGCATTTCTTCTTCATAGGTAACATTATAAGTACCTGGAGCAGAAGGCAAAGTTATTTCAGGATAAGCAAGATTAGGATTCACTGCAACAAGGAATGTTTCTGCCTCATTATTTACATTTACTAAGTTAATAGAGCCATTTACATGTTTATAATTTGAATTTGTTGCAAATAAAGTTTTATTACCAAAGCCATCTTTTAATTGAAGAAAATTATAGACAATTTCACTTGGTGTATAAGATGGTTTTTCAAAATTAAAATCAGCTTTTAAATTCGTATTGAATTTCAAGTTAATATCTTCATTAGCGTTAATATTAAATGTTTCATAATGTAATTGAAATTGATCATTTGTTTTAAACATAGACCATAAAGATTCATACTCCATTTTGCTAATATACACAGAATATGAATTATTATAAAGAGCTGTCATATTAAAGGATTTCCAATCCTTTGGCCGAAGAATTACGCCAAACATTTGTAAATTCGTATCTTCCATATCGATTATAAGATGAGATACTTCTTCTTTTAAGAATGTTAAGTTGTTAGTAGTACCATTATAATCATAGTTTCGTTTATATAATATATAGCTGTTCTCATTATCATGTGCTTTGATCTGAATGTTATAAGTACCCTCGGGAACATTTTGTCCTTGGTTAACCGTCAACGTATCTTCCATACCTTGTGGGTTAAGGGAATTAAATATAATATCCTGAACTACTAAATTATTGCCGGCAAAAGTAATGCTTACATCCACTGGAACTCCAGTATTGGCTTGCAAAACATAAAATTGTAATTGGGGGTTTTGTTGCTCATATGATTGCGTAAATTTATTACCATTGTCAAAAGTTATCTCGATATTTTTAATATAATAATTGCCTTCTGGTGCATTATAAGGAATTGGGATATCAATGAACCACTTTCCTGTTTGTTCCTGTTGCAGGTATCCAGAAACACCACTATATGAATTTCCAGGAGGACCTTCTAACTCAATATCTGTACTAATTGGCTTCACAGTATCTGAAAGGTTAACATAAAGTGTAATTTTCTCTCCGGATATGACAGTAGATTTATTGAGCTCTACATTTGTTACAGGATCTATTCCTGTAGCAGCTACACTTTGCAACGGTAATAATAACACTGAAAAAAGAATAGTTAAAATTAACAATACTCGATATTTCATTTGCTTCCCCCTATGGACTGTTTTCTCTTGAGGATGCTATGCCTCAATTGCGAACGCTTTCGATTTCAACGAACTTAACTCCTTGGCATGAATAAATCGTTTCACCCTGAGTCGTTGTTGCGTAAACTCCAGCACAAGAAAAAATCAGAAGTAAGGTGCTAATTATACAATTGTTTTATTGCTTATATTCAAACCGATATTCCTCCCTGCAATCAGTATACAAAATGTATCATACATTTTATCGTGATACAATATGAAACATATTTATTTCGTTGATCTTCACCTGTTTTAATGGCTTGCTACATGTCAGGCAAAACTTCTGAACGGTATTTAGGCCCTTCATGGCGACTGTAGCGACGGTTCCAAGCAGATTGGGGTTATATGCAGCAATCAACTTAAGCCGCGTATTGTTCGTTATTGACGGAAAAATGGGCTCTGCTAATGAGCGCTGGCAAAAAATCCTAAAATCGACAATTAAGCTAAATACCGAGATAAACAACAAAATGATTAGTTACGTGAATTGCGCAGCTATAAAAGCCCGCAGGAGGCATCACTCTTATAAAGGTGAACCAGGGTACAGCATAAAGCTTGATCGTGATAAGAACCGCATAGCTTGCGAAAATGATGAAGGGGTCTTTGATTCTTTCACCCGATCTGTTCGTATGTTGCGTAGAAGTTGACTGCCACTCATGTTTAGGGGTGTAATCTTGCGTAGAACTACACTATTAGTGGATTTAACTGAGAAAACGACTCCATGGAGGGATGGTTGCTACATTCAGAGGACTCGTAACTATCTGTAAGTGCGATCACTTTACTTACCAAGATATAGATAATTCCGTCTGGTAGTCGCAACGTTGCCGTCCATGTCGACAGACCCTCGACCGTCCCCTGCAACTGCTCTCCGTCGTCGGTTTTAACGGTTACGATCTGCCTGGAGAGCTTGGCCTCTATTAAATGTAATCGGAACGACTCCGCCACCTCTAACACACCCCCTATCTGTATAAAACACATTTCAAGTTACTATAATTTATGAGAAGGTGAATTTTCTTGAATCCTCATTATTTAATCCATTTTATTAATCGTGATAGATAATTGTCATAAAGCTTTTCTTAGATTGCAATTCCGAACTCTTCCCAAACTCATAGTATTTTATTTCAACTTTCCAACTATCATCTATGTTACGTGTTTCAAAGTAGCTTTCGTTCTGTGGTATCAGTGATGATGAAGTAGCCTTCAGTGGCTTTGTATTTTTTTAATTCTCAACAGTTAGAATCTCAATCAATTTCACCATCTCCAGTACGGAAAATGCTTTCTGATTTCGGTACTATGAATTGGGGTATAATTTGTTAACTCAACACTCACACACATATATCTTCGTGTATCATACACAGATTCCCGATGTAGGTGTCCGTGAACATTCCCGTAATACTGAGTTTCAAGCGGAAATTCAGGTTGGTGAGTAAATAATAAATTAGAGAGAGTCAGACTATCCGTAACTCTTGAGAATCCATAGTTTCTATAAGGAATATAGAAATCGTGATTACCTTTAATCAAATACTTATATCCCTTTAACCTGGATATGATTGAGTAATCATTTCTTGTGTGGGAATTATTAAACACATCACCGAGATGTAGAATTGTGTCCCCATCCTCAACATTTCTATTCCAATTTTCAATGATTATTTCATTCATTTCACGAATCGATTTAAATGGTCTCTTACCCCATCGTATTACCCATGGATCATCAAAATGAGTATCAGCTATAACCCAAAAATCTTGCATAATTCTCAAACCCTTCACCTCACAATTCGTTGAAGAAGTCAGGGTTATAACTATCCTAGAAATTTGATAAGTGACTCTCCAATTTTTTTAATTCATCTTTCATTACTTTTGTCATGTGTTTTCTAGAAATCCCTTGAATGAAGCTCCACGTATCATGATCATTAATTGTTTCTGCGGTAATACTTTATAGGTAATCGAGATAAAATGTTCTACCGGTATTGATAACCGAAACCGTTAAACTCCCATTAAACCGCATGTGATAACGACCATCAAGAACTCTGTAGAATTCATAAATCAATATTCCTAATCGTCAAATTCTGCATTCAATGAAATCTCCGTTTTATTATTGTTTCAATAGTATTAAATTCATATTTCAACTTCACAAATTAGAATTGAATGGTCAGATAAATTTTCTAGTCTTTCAGTATGTGAGTGGGTACTATTATGCTTTTTGGACAATTCAGGAGAAAGAAATGCATAGTCCAATCTAAAACCGTTTTTTGCATTACTATACCAAGTAAATTCTTTTGAAGTTGGATTCAGTGTCCTCCAAGAATCAACCCAACCGAGTGCAATTAATTCCTCCATATATTCAGAAAGCCTAAATTTTGTACCCTCAGTGTCCAATGCTAGCCCTGTATTAAAGTCACCGATTATCATACATAGTGAATTCATATTTGATTGAGCAAATCGAATCACGGATTCCCAATACCCTTTTTTGTCACTATTTTCTGTATTGAAATCTGGGATATGTACCCCTAAAATTTGTATATCAAACATAGGTACATAAATCTCCACCCATCTGTGATGTACTTTTGGCAATTGATGTTGGTACCCCGAAACATCAATTGGGTACTTAGATAATATCAATATCCCATTCTGCTTATCTGGTGGATTTGATGAATGAACATTACTCCATCCCGCTGCCAACATTGAAGTCTTAATCTTTCTCCCATTGTCATTCTCTCTGAACTCAGTTATAACATTGATATCAGCGTCATGTTGAATCATAGACTGAATAATATTATCAATCTTCTCGCTATTACCACCATGTCGAATGTTCCAAGTCAGGACTTTTATTGTCTTAGAGGCTGTATAATTTGAACGCGTTCCCCACTGTCGCTGTGAGAATTCTGAGAGATCACCATACTTAATATTCGCTGCAAATAGGTTTATCTTCTCAACATCACTCTCACTCCAAAACCGATAGTTGTTATCAGTTCGGATAGATTCAGGAATTAGGCGATCCTTTCCTTGATCCGACAACTCTTGACTCCACTTGTCCCACAAATTAATAGTTTGAGGACTTCGATTTACAAGTAATGCTACTTCCTGCTTGGAATAGTATCTTTCTCCGTTTATTATCTTCAATGTTTCGAAACGCCCCTTTTTGAATATTAACCAAACTCTCATCTGAACGGGATCAAAACAGAAACCTTAACCACATCTTTGATGGGAATCCACTCTACATCGGCATCGTCGCGAATCTTCACTCGCTGATCTTCCGTAATAGCTTCTAAAATGCCCTGAACCTTGCTATTGTCTTCTAATGTCAAAACAACCATTCGTTTCTTATCAACTGCTTTCCAAAGTTCCTTAATAACCATCTGTTCCCCCAAATCTAAACTCTCTAGGATTAATGAGAAGTTCCAAACATCTTACGTCATTTTACATCAGAATAGGTCAATCTTACCATCGATAACTAAGACTTTTTTCCCTATGTGAACCAACCCAATTAAAAAGCAGCTCATTTTACAGGAGATACTTGTAGGTAGCATCAACTTTTGAGACATAAGAAAAGCACAACCGCTTGGATTGTGCCATGGTGGAACTTCTTTTTTACTTGTTCCATCAAAAGGGGTTAAGTCCTAGAACTTCAATGAAACTTTTTCCTTCTAACAATTCCATCGCTTGTCTTTCATTATTTGGTACTTTTTGATTACCAATCCATTTTTCAGGATTTAACGGTATGTTAGACCAAGGATTATGTAATAACATTGGACTATATGAATTCATAGTCCAGGTCCTCAGCTGAGATGCAATTAATACTGCGCTTACTCTCTTATTCTGAACGCCTTTAGGTCCAATCCAAAATCCATCAGGACTTCTTTCAATTGCATGTTCTTTAGTATGTAAATTAAATACCATTTTCTCTCTACCAAATAGGGCCTCATAAACATCAATATCATCAATGTCATTAATATAGTCACCAATTCTATTAACTGCAATTATGAAAGGATGATCAAGTTCCCCATACTTTGTCGCTTTTGATTGTAGCGATGCAAATAGTGATTTTCTTGAATCAATCGATCTAGCTTCATTAACCTGAGATCCTATAGTTCTGTGCTGCTCCTTTTGTTTTAATGATTCCGATTTTGGAATTAACTGAAATTGTATTTTCCATCCATTTTCTTCCCATTGAATTGTGGGTAACTCTTGGGTTTCAGGACTGTGCTTCATTAATTCATTTTCAAGATACCTTTTTAACTTTGATATTCTAGGTGGTTGAATAGTAGAGTTTAAAATACTTATTCCAAGGAAGAAGTTTGGAGAATTCGTATTATTTAAATAATCAATAATATTATAGACCCTTAATCTTGCAGCTACCTCATCCTTTGAGTCTAGTGCACAAGTGGCTTCAAAATAAAATACAATTTCATCCCCTTGTTTAACTAGAAAGTCAGGTTTAGTAGTAATTCCACTTTTTGTTGGAACATGTAGTTCCACTGAATAGCCTTGAAAGTACAGAAGAGCAAAGCAATACAATTCAAAAAACGCTCCAAAGTGTTGTCCATCATCATTGGAGCAAAACCGTGCCTTTAAGTCTTTTTTGCCGTTCTCAGGAAACAAGGAAAACCAATTTTCAAGAATATCTCTAATTGAGCTACTTTCTTGTCGAGCAGAACGGTTTAAATACTCATATTCGGGTTCTGAATAAAACGCAGGCCCTTTGTATTCTCTAATAGCTGAATCGAATAAATTCACGCGTATTGCTCCTTTTCAGACACTTAATGTAATTTGTATGTGAATTATCAATCCTGCAAGTTATAGTACAAATGAAATCCATGTTTTATCAAAAAATACACCATCAAAAACCAATATAAACATTGACTTTTTGATATTCTAACTCAGTCAATTATGTGTTCTTTTCACCTTGTCTTTCGATTAGCCCGTCTTTCTCTGGCTTCATTCGTTGTCCAGAAAGTGAATCCAGGATGGAGCTGCTTATCATCATCGATTCCTGAGTTAATTACTTTATAAATACCATTGTTACTATAGCCATTGAATTGCTCAAGACCTCTTAGATACCTGAAGCACTCTTGTAGGTTTACAAATTCTTTTTCTGGCCGATCATTTTCCTTTAGAAATACAGAAATCCAATTTGTATTTACCTTAGTAGCAGCAGTCTCCATTCAACACTTCCCTCACAACTCTTATATCATCCTCAAAACCTATTATACAGGTATTTCCCACAGTTAAGAAGGAACTATTAGACAAAAAAAGACATCCCTGCTTCAAGAGGATAAGCTCCCATACAGAAATGCCTGGTTATTTTATGCTAATTGAAATGCCACTTTCAATATAGATTGCATCAGATTTCCGCTGATCCCCAACGCAAAAAATTGAATTATTATTATTATTATTATTATTATTATTATTATTCGCAAGCTACTCCATCGCCATCACGATCCAGCTTCGTACTGTAACCAGGGTCACCTTTATGTAGTGGTGCTTTTCCAGCTGCTCTGACAGCAGAACAATTGGCGTAAGTTACATTTGAATTGTTACTTGGTTGAGTCTGTGAAGCACCAGATTGAGCAATTTTAGCTGAAATAGATGTATAACCTTTTGTATCCTTCCACATTGCATCAAACTCCACCGTAAAGGATTTAGCCACATCAGCATTTCGAATTACCATTAGTACCTCATCATTTGTAGTTGATGCAGCTTGAGAATAGTTAAATGAACCTGTAGTAGCCATCTTCCTATCAGCAATTGTCACTTTAAGATGCATTAATCCGCTATGAGTATTGATCTTAACCGGAATACCTGCACTACCAAGTATTTTTAAAGCTTCTGCCTGACTCTTGCCAGATGATTGAATTTTATCGGTAATAATTCGAACGTTCACTCCGCGCTTCTTTGCCTTTCTGATTGCATCAACAATATCAGGCTTCGTAAGACTATAGATAGCAATATCTAATGTCGATTTAGCCGAATCGATTACGTTAATGAGCAGTTTTTCTGGTTTCTGATCCGCTTGAGTAAATGCCTATTCTAGGTCTGCACCCTTAGTGGAAGAAGTGCTTGCTGCATAAGTTACTCCACAGAGTAGAGTTGCAGACAGTGTAATAACTGAAAGTATTTTTAATAAGCGCATCTATATATTTCATCCTATCTCAATAAGAGTATTATTCCAATTTCTTTAAACAATTGAAGTCAAGTATATGCGAATCACTCCACCACTCCATTAGAACAACTCTTTCATGGACTTAGAATTATCTTTACTTCGTCTGTGCGTCTAATCGAATGAAATAGTTATCACCTTATTCGTATCATCAATTTCAATAGTATGTTTGATTCCTAACTTATTGAAAAAATCATCCATCGGTACATGGTGTATATTGATGAGATCGGATTCATCAATTGATATAGTATATACTTTCGAATTATCGGCATTATGGAAAATAGTCTCATAATTATTATGGTTTACATTTGTATACACGGTTTTGTAGGTAACATATCTGCTATCATCATAAGATTCAATAGAACCTTTAACATAGGGATTATCCGATAGATTTATTTTGTAATCATTTAGGGCTATACCTAGTAACTCTTCTAAATAAGGGATTCCCGTTTCAAAATGTACAAACAACTTACCATCAGGAGACTGCTCGAAAGGTTGGAATACTCCTACATAACATTCATATAAATTCCCTTTGATTTTCACTATAGGTTTATAATCTGATAGTGACTTGTAACTTTGCTGTGCATTCGCATAACCAATACTTTGCTGTGCATTCGCATCACCAATTTCTACTCGCTTCAATTGTTTGTTCCATTTTACAGGCTTACCTAATGCTGCTGCTATAGCTTTCAATGGCAAATAAGTGTTCCCATCAATGTTGAGTGGTTTAGCATCCGTACTTTTATATTCCTTCCCATTAACAAAGATAGGATATGTAACAGGATTGATGATGTGCTGAATCTGATCTGCAAATGCTTGACCTGCAAAAGTGAGAGCTGCTCCGATTGCGATACCTAGAATGATTTTTCTCATTAATGGAAACTCCTTCGGATATTTTTGGGATATTTTACTATTTGCAGATATTTTCAATGAAAATATTAACATCACCTATGTCTATTGGTCTAGTAAAAACCGCATAAATAGACACAAAATAATGTCGATATGATTCTAAAGTATAAATTTTTTCATCATGAAAAGAACTAGGTCACCTTCATATCCTTTAGATTTGTATTACTTCTCGCTATATAGCTCGTTCTGAATGGGATCATCAACTTTTCAAAAAATAAAAAGCACAACAGCTTGGATGTGCCTTTAGTCTTACTATCTTTCCTGCCCATATATTTTCGTCTCTAATTTAATGCCCCTCTGAAATAAGTGTATTTACGATTGGAATATCCGCAGGTGCAAACTCAAACCTCTGCATATCTTCTAGTGAAACCCACATGTATTCATCATGTACCGTAAGTGTTATAACACCACCAGTCCACGTACACCAATATGCTAACAATTGAATTGATCCATGTTCGTAATGATATATTGATTCCTTATAGAAGTCGTCCACTCTGATGGCGATTTTGAATTCTTCCTCCAT
Source organism: Paenibacillus sp. N22P23 (assembly GCF_059383735.1). Taxonomy (NCBI): domain Bacteria; kingdom Bacillati; phylum Bacillota; class Bacilli; order Caryophanales; family Paenibacillaceae; genus Paenibacillus; species Paenibacillus sp. N22P23. The sequence goes on along the minus strand of NZ_JBXENT010000001.1, from coordinate 230,626 downwards.
CTCTCTAACTAAACATTCTTCTGGTGTTTCACCTTCTTCGATTTTGCCACCTGGAAACTCCCATTTACCAGCCAGCTTGTCGGTTGAAGAACGCTGTGCGATCAAAATCTTGCCTTCATGAATCAGAAGCGCTGCTGTAACCTTTTTCATCTCAAACCCCATATCATTATATAAATTTACTTATCGTATTTATTAGATAATTCACGATGTTACTATTTCTTTGATTTCTTCCAATGAAGGTTATACGCTTTTTCAAGTAGTAATCGATCAAGCACATGACCGGGATTTAGTGTAATTTTACTACCTTCATACTCCACAGCTCGATTCCAATGGTGTAATGTTTGCCCATCTTTCCAATCAATATAAATTGACCCATCATCAAATAAAGAATGGCAGTTTGGACACAAAACGATTTCATTACTATGATTTTCAGTCACTAATGGTCCACCTTCGCCAACTGGAAACAAGTGGTGAACCACAACTTTTGCCCCCGTTCTTCCTAAAACGTCATGAGAGTTATTTACTTGACACTTATAATTATATGATTTCTTAAGTTGTCGCAGCTCGGGGGCATAACGTACTTGTCTTGCTACTTGAGACATTTTCTTTTCAGCCACTCTGTTGATTTGATTACTAACACTTACGTTTGAGATATTTAATTCTGCTGCTTGCTCATATAGTTCCATCTTGTAAACAAGTTTAATAAACCCATCAGTCCCTAACTCCGTACCAAAATCAGTGATTATCCACTTACCCCAATCACGATAAATATTTCCCCCCCCAGCAAAAACATGCACTGGAACCTGGTCTCTAAAATTAAGAAAAAGGGCTTTATTATCATAATCGTCTAAGGTTTGATCTTTTTCTTTCCCTCGTCCATGATATGTAAGAACAAGATCATCTGAAAGATTATCTTCATAATTCGGCTGCGATTCACCAACATTCGTAATTATGCTGAAAGCATGAATTGTATTTTTGGGCTTAAATATACCCATTTGCTGTTTATGCCCGCGGTTCCTTACTTCGTTATAATCAATAACTGGCAAATTAAAAAATAATGACTTTAAATCACTAGTAGCCACTGATTTTTCTTCCTTCCATTTTTAATAATTTTCAATGGTTCAATATTGTATTCGGGTAGTCTATCTTTTCATTGACACTAAAATCATCGACAAATTAATAACAAAATTGTACCACATAATAGTTTTGAAGGAGTAAGTAAATACCCTTCTCCAAGTACCTACACCTCAAAAAATGAATAAACAAAATAGCCGTATCTCTACAGCTTCAAATGACAAATGATTCGAACGATGGATGACGTAGCTTCCCATCTTTCGTGAAACATTGAAATTTCACTTTGCAAGTCAGAACTGGCTCAAGATAAACCCAATCCTTACTCTCCCCTTTAACAATCTGTGTCGCAACTGCTCCAAATGCTTTCAGAACATCTGAAGGTGGGGGAACTCAATTACCCCTACATGCTTACCTCTGTCAGATAAGCTCCACCTAAACACTTTCTTGCGTTTACCTGAAAAGCAAAAACTCACCATATCGGTAGTTCTTCGTTTTAATCTGCATTCATCGAAACAATACCTTCTATGACCAAGTTCTTTAGCCTTCTGGAACAGACTCTGACCTTCTTCATACGTAGATGTTAAGGATACAGGAAGTGGTATTACAACTCTCTGAAGCCATTCCAGACACTCCAGAAGACTCGTTTTTCACAAAGGTTCCCAATTGTGAAAAATCATGTCCCAAATGGCTAAATGAGCTTGATATTGTTCAGCAAGTCTGAGAACAGTATCAGGCTTCTTTGGGTGAAAACGATCTTATGCGGAACTACTTTTGAAGAAGCCTGAAGTTACATTGACTTGATAATCGTATTGAGCATGTGCAAAGTCCCCCTATGTATAAGCTTATCATGGAAGGACTCGACATTTTATATGAGATGACTGGGAAACCATCCAACACCGGTATAGCTTCTTTCTCGGGCTTTTTGTATTTCATTATGTCAAATGAACTAATCATTTTCTCTGTAACCGAGCAAAAGAAAACCGCCTACCTATTTGATGGGCGGTGTTTGATCTATTGCATCTATGAGTATTTTGATGCTACCTTTTAAAAAAGTCCAAGCTTGAAGTACATTTCTCGAATTCTCTGTTGAAGGTACTAAATTATTCCTTTAAGTGCCAGTCAACAGTATTAAGCATAGCATGAACTTATTTTCACTTTCTACCTTAAGAGGATAATACCAATGACGCTTCCAGAGAGAAGCCTTTTTTTGTGAAATAGACTACTGTTCAAAGTATCGTGTTCACATTATTGTTCAAGAACTTTGGGAAGCTTTCCATTCGAATGATATAAACTATGACAATCTCTACATAGTGCAATTAAATCTGATTCTTCTTCTTTTCCAATCCTGTCATATGTATTATGATGAACGTCTAAATCGTCCTTCTTGCCGCAGACACTACATTTATATTTACACTTGGCCAAAACCTTCTTCCTTAACTTTCTCCAGTGTGGTGTGTTCAAATACTCTTGGTATGGCAGCGTCCTCAACTTTTCCTGAGAGCTAAAAATCGAAATCCCTGTAATTTGTTGATTCACCGTATAAATCGAACATTCGTTAGGGCTTACCCTCGGGTTTCTTACTTTAACTCTTTTCAGTATCGGTTCTCCGTTTATCCTCACTTCAAGTAGTTGATTAACATACTTGTTTGCCGTCGTCCTCGATACCCCGATATTTTTGGCTATACGCTCTTGCGTAGGATAACAAATGCCTTCGGCATCCATATATGATGCAATGCAGGTGAGAACAGCCCAATTAGTCACTCCTATTTCCGAAATAATGTTATCCTGAATGGGACTTACTTCTACTTTATAAAACACATCGTGTGACACAGGTTCGCCCTCCCTGTTGATACTAAATGTATCATAATTTTCATTATTGTAGCACGTTATATTACTTTTATGGAAGAGTTATTGTTAGTACATATTTGTTTTTCTTACATTTGTATTACCAAATCGTGATTCGGTCCGTTTTATGCATCAAGAGTAATCGAACTTACTCGATTGCGACTAAGGATTAGTCGAGTGGTACGAGGTATGTAGTCGTCATTAGGTGCGTATGAAGTTACGATGAACTTCCCTAGGCTGTTTTTTACACTGCCGGAGCTGTCAATTGCGCTTGTTACAATTGCTAAATATTCGCGTGCCATGTTTTGTTGTTAGTCATTTAATCGTTCGAGCGGTGAGAATTTAGCATGTTGCTTCGCTATATCTGTACCAAACAAATTCACATAGACACGAACCATATCAAGGCTTGTATGTCCTAATATTCTTTGAAGCGAAAAAATATCTCCACCTGCCATTATGTACATCTTTGCCATCGTATGGCGAAATGTATGTGGAGATACTCGAACGCCTTTTAATCCAGCTATAACTCCGAAATTCTGTATATTCTCTTGCATAGTTCGCTTTTTCATTGGACTATTGTCAATATTGACGAACAAATAATCATGTTCAAGTAAACCGCGTATAGCGATGTACTCTTTTAAATGCTTATCCAACGTTGCTTGAAAAGGAACGTACCTCTCCTTCCGACCTTTACCATAAACGCGTATTAGCCTTTCTTTCCAGTTGATATGCGGAATTTGAATCGAAACAAGTTCGCTTGCCCGACAGCCGCATTCAAACAGGCATAACATCATGACATAGTCCCTGTAACCGGTAAAGGTCTGCTTATTGGGTGCATCGAGTAAATTCCTCATCTGTGGTTTAGAAAAGGTTTCGATTATCCTCCGCTCGGATTTTATATTTGATATACGCTCAAAAGGATTCTCCGTTATATAGCCTTCCATATTCAAATAGTTAAAAAATGCACGCCAGCCTCTCAAATATTTATTGATTGTAGCGTCAACAACACCCTCACTTCTTTTTGCAAGGATACACTCCTCAATAATCACCTGAGTTACTTCAATTGGGCCACGAATTTCTTTATCTTCAATTAATCGTTTAAACATTCCAAGAACGTCTTCGTAATATTTGATAGTAAGCCCAGTCAGATTCTTGATTCGGCAATGACGTAAAAAGGTCGATATAGCGACATCCAAATCTGTTGATTCAGCGGCTAATTGTGTTCTTCCTTCACTTACCGCAGCAATCGTATTCTTTCGTCTTACTGGATGATTTCTTTGCATAAAAAAAACACCTCTCCTCCGCGTAATTGTCGTTAAAAAACGAATAAAGCGCGGTTATGAGGTGCGTTCAGGATAGTCCATTCGCACAGGATTGTGAATAAAGCGCGGCGCAATAATACGAAAAAATCCGCCACACTAACGTCTGACTCGACGTTGGTATAAGCGGATTAAACGTTGATATTAAGGATGCCGAGGACGGGAATCGAACCCGTACGGTGGTCACCCACCGCAGGATTTTAAGTCCTGTGCGTCTGCCAGTTCCGCCACCCCGGCATGTTCATGATTGTGGAATGGTGGGCCCTGAGGGACTCGAACCCCCGACCAATCGGTTATGAGCCGACCGCTCTAACCAACTGAGCTAAGGGCCCTTACGATAATAATCGAAAGGTTGGTTGCGGGGGCAGGATTTGAACCTGCGGCCTTCGGGTTATGAGCCCGACGAGCTACCGAGCTGCTCCACCCCGCGATAACACACATTCACTACAAATCAATCAATGGCGACAAGAAATAATATACTATATGATGCATGATTAAGTCAAGCATAATTTGTTATGGGAGGAATCGAACGCCAAATCTCCCTTTCCGCGAGCGAAATACTTCAATTTCTTGCGGACATTCGTACCCATATACCCACCAGTCGTTTTCCATCCGTCTAACCAGACATCCGGCTTGAAATTTGGTTTCATACAGACGTCCCCAATACACCCACTTCATGTCACTTACTCCCTTCTTCGCCGTTTCGCTTAGAATACCCCATTTTCGGAAAAAACAAGCATTGGTCGCGCACGGCTGCACGAAAGCAAAAAAAACCGCATTGACGCTAACTGCGCCAATGCGGTTCCACATTTTCATTTAGCCTTTACCACCGTAAACATCAATGCCTACGCCGCCTCCGCCCTCAACCGGCTCGAGCGGACCATTCGGATTGTCCTTGATCTTCTGCAGCATAGCATCCCCTTTGGTCTGCCATTCCTTAAGCGCTTCTTCGACGGATTTCTTCTTCTGAATGACTTCCTGGAAGAGCGGCTGTGCAAACTGCTGAACCTGATACAGATTCGGCATATCACGATAGAGCTTCTCTAACGCAATATCCTGCGGCGGTACCGGTTTAAGGGAGTAGAATGCCTCGATGTTATAGCTCATGCCATCCTTCGGCTTTAGGAACGATTTGCGCGCTACCATTTCGTACGTGCTGCGGGATTTCAGCTTCGCCCATTCCTTGCTGTTGTTGAATTGGATGAAGTCCCAAGCATCGTCGCTATTTTGTGCATTGGCACTAATCGCCATCAGATTGTTCAAGTAGATATTGCCGCCAATGCCCGGTGCTTCTTCGAACGTCGGGATCGTAACGACATCCCAATCCACGGATGGGATCTTAGGGTTCTTAGCGGAATAATCTTTCGCTCTGGACAGCTCATTCACGTAGTCATATCCGCCAATCATCATGGCGATACGGCCGCTGATAAACAGATCGTTTTGGAACGGGTTGAAGACAGCTTTCTCGTCTCTGGCAATACCGCCTCCGCCGCCGTTATTCATATCTTCTTGGGTAGGAACGATTTTTTCTTGATAGAGACCGGCTACTTCACTCCACACTTTGCGCCATTGCGGCGTATCCACGGTCATCTTCTCCGCTTTATTGTCAAACATCTTAAGCTGCAGCGGTGCCGCGTAGGTTTGCGAATCCCAGAACGGGTCTCCGCTCCAACGATTGAACGAGAAGCCGAATTTACGCTCAGCGCCTTCGCCCTTAGCTACCTGTTTCGCTTTCGTAAAGATGTCCGTCCAGGACATACCGTCTGTCGGCGGAGTTACGCCGGCATCGGTAAATAGCTTCTTGTTATAGTAGAGGGCCGAAGAGTTGAAGGTCGGCGTAAGCGCATAGAGGCTGCCGCCTCCTGCATCCTTGATGCCGTCAATAACAGTCGGTACGAAATCCTCGATATCGAATTCGCTTTCTTGAATAAGCGGATCCAGCTGTTTAAGCAGATTGTCCTCGACAAGACGCTTCAGATAGGAGGATTCCAGAACGACGACATCGACCGGGTTTTTGCCGTTGATCATCTCTTTGAGCTTCTCGTATGGATCTGGCTGCTTCTTATTCGGATCGGGCTCTTCGAAACGCTGGTCGTCGTAATTGATAGCAGCCGCGATTTCGATGTCGATATTCGGATGTGTTAACTCATAACCATCCGTGAACTGTTGACGCAGATAGGGCTCATTATCGGAATTGGAATACATGAAGCCGATTCTCAGCACATGGCGCTCTGCTTCGTTGCCGCTGTCACCTTTACTGCAAGCTGCAAGACTTGACACTAGCAGTCCCGCTGATACCGCTAAAGCAGAAGTCCTCATGATTAGTTTTCCCCGTGAACGTGTAACTCTCTTCTCCATTGGTTCTACCCCTCCAGTGATTTAGGCGGTGATATAATGATCCGTTCACCGTCAAATTCCATTGATGCTTTATCTGTAATTTGTAAGGCGGTTAAATAAGATTTCGGAATTTGAAGCCTGCCCACCCGGTCTACGACGACATATTCTTCATGAATGGCTTGATCGCCCCCGAGACCGGAGTGTGCGCCTAACTGCTCTCTATCGTCCAAATTCGGATTTCGCTTTATGAATTCGGTGCTGGTTAGTCCATCCCGAATGGCCACGACGCGATCGACCTTACCGGCGAGCGACAAGTCATGTGTTACGATAACGATCGTAATGCCGATTTCGCGGTTAAGCCTGCGGAAGATATCCATGATGAGATCAGACGTACGCGTATCGACAGAACCTGTCGGCTCATCGGCAAGCAGCAGCTTCGGACGGTTTGACAGCGAAATGGCGATCGCAACCCGCTGCTGCTCACCGCCTGAGAGCTGGTGAAGCTTGTTGTGCATACGTTCCTTCAGCCCCACCCACTCCAGCAGCTGCTTCGCATAAGCGCGATCTAATTTGGAAGACAGCATCATCGGCATCTCCACGTTCTCTAGCGCCGTTAAATACGGGAGCAGATTACGCGCATTACTCTGCCAGATGAAACCGACGGTGTCGCGTTTATAGGAGACGAGCTGCTCATCGGTAATCTTGAGCAAATCCCAAGGTCCTACGCTCACTTGGCCTGCCGAAGGGCGGTCAAGACCGCCCAGTATATTGAGCAGCGTCGATTTCCCGCTGCCGCTGTTACCGATAATCGCCATCATTTCTCCTTCACGGACGTGAAGGTTCAGCCCTTGCAGGGCAACGACCTCAAGATCATCTGATTTGTAAATTTTAACGAGTCCCTCGCAAGTAATCATGAGGTCTTAACGCTCCTCTCCCATCTTAACGGCTTGATGTACGCGTAATCTGCGGATATGAATGAGCAGAAGCGCTGCACCCATCAGCATCATGCATCCGACTACGATGTAGAGCTGCGTCGTATCCTTGGAGTCAAACACGACCCTAAATGGCGGTACAGAGTTCGCGACATTGTCGGTCGTCTGCAGGAAAGGCAAGAACAGCAAACTCGCAATTTTGCCGATTAGGATACCGAGCCCGATAGAGAGCCCTGCAGTAAACACCTGCTCAAGAAGCAGCATACCGGTTAATTGCTTCCTGGAAAGTCCCATCGCGCGAAGTACACCAAATTGTACGATCCGGCCCGATAGATTAAAGAACCAGAACAGAATATAGCCGGTTAGCGACACGATAATGGAAACGAGGAAGCCGAGACTTAGAATGCCGAATACCCCGCCGCGTGTCGGATGTTTCGATTGCACGGCCAGCTCGATCCGAACGTCCTGAACATTCGCAAGCTCGATGCCCTCATCCTGCAGCTGCTTCATAATTGGAGCTGTAAGCGCACCTGGTTTCATTTTCAGCCACACATCGTAAGGAATGATCGGCACTTGGTCGTAGATATAATCGAGATTCGCGATAATGAACGGTGATGCATCCGGATATTGACTCGGCCAGTACGGAACGATCCCGACGACGACGAAATCAATCATCCCTTCCTGCAAGCCAGCAGAAATCGTATCACCGAGCTTCAACTGATACTTCTCTGCCACGTTGGACGGAATAATAGCAGCTTGTTCATAGAGCCCCAAATACTTAAGATAAAGGAACGGATGTGACGGATACAGATCATTGCGGAACCATGCAACTTTGGAAAAATCGACATTGTCGATCCCCATAACAGTTCCTTGTCCGGCCGATCGTCCCGAAACGACGATATTAGCTTTGGTCTGCAGCACACGTGCCGCAGCCTCTACGCCATCCAATTTACGAAATACTTCGAATGGCGGCTCGGAGTAGTTAATACGAGTCGGTACTGCCGAGCCGCCGCCGTTGCCGCCGCCACCTCCACCACTTCCGCCTCCATTGCCTCCACCACCACTGCCGCCGCCGGATCCTTCTCCGCCGCCTTGTCCGCCACCTCCGGTATCCCCGCCTCCGTTGTCAATTACTTCGGCGGTTCCTTCCCATACGGTCTGCATGACAACGTCTGTTCCGAATTTATAGAGCGTCCGCTCTGTTGAGTTCAGGTCGATCGTTCGAGCAGCGGAAGCATTGTAAACCCCTAATCCAAGCGTCAAGATAAGCAAAATCATCAGTGGATAATACCCCTTCGACGATCTCGACAGCTGAGTCAGCGTCAAGTAGAGCGGCACCGGAAGCACCTTCCGGCCGATCCAATTAAACAGCTTCAGCAGCCACGGGAAAACACGAAGGAAGAACAACCCCATTGCGAAGATTGCGAGCGCCGGAACAAAGAATAGAAACGGCTGCACATTGAGCTGATCTGTCGTCATTTTACTCTTAAACGAAATCATCTGGCGTTCATTGAATAAGTACCAGCCATACGCTGCTATACCAAGCAGGAGCACATCGCCATACCATCTCTGCCAGAGCGGTTTGCGATCAGAGCGCGCTATCTGTTTCTTGTAGTCGACAATCGATGCCCGAGCATAAATAACCGCAGGGATGATTGTTGCAAGAAGGGCAAGCACCACTGAGCCAACACCTGCGATGATCGACTCGGTCCCGAAGCCAATCGGGATCGATTTCCGATTCACGAATTCCAGGAACCCATTAGCCGAGCCGATACTCTTCGCCATAAACCAACCGATTAACGGTCCTATGATAAGGGCGATTATTCCGAGCAGCAGTCCTTCCAGCATATAAATGCCGATGATCTGCCTCGTCCCCGCTCCCCGGCTGCGAAGCACGGCAATGTCACTGCGCTGCTTATCGAGCGATTGTCTCGCATTCATCGCAATAAAGTAGAACACCATAGCCAGCATCGGCGCGGCCAGTGTGAAGAGCAGCAGTTGCAGCTGGAGACTCTGTTTGCGGAACTCATTCAGCAGCTTCGCGAATGAGATCTCCACTCTCGTATCCTTCAGACGCTGGTACAGCTCAATGTTCAACCGTTCAAGCGTATGATTAAGCGGCGACAATTCACTTGTCTTTATATCCTTCAAATCGTAAGCATAATACCAGTTGGCCGTATGAACCGGAATCTTCCGATCCTTCATAAGCCCTTTCTGAAAGGCGTTCTCGCCGATTTGCAGCGAGCTCATCAAGCCCTCTAGCCCTTGGTACCAATACGGATCCGTATCGCTCAGCGGCTTAAACGCCCCGACAATCTTAACGCGAAGCGTCAGATTCAATCCGCTGTAGATCGGGTATTCAAACACATCGCCGATATGAACGTCACTGCGGTACATCGCCTCTTCCAGCATGACGGCTTCAATCGTATCGTCATCACCGACAGCATCCGTGAACCAGCGCCCTTGCGTCAGCTCTGTTTTCTTATCGAGGCCGCTCATCGACGTAAGTCCCATCTGACGAACACGGCTCGCATCGACGGTCGTTGGATCCTCCGGCGTCAGCTCCGCTGTTCGAATGGCTAGACTTTGCACATACGTACCGATTGGAAACCCTATTTCATTCGGAACATCCTCCCGGATAAAACGGGACACCTCGGTCAATGCATTCAGATCCGTCTTGCCAGTCGTTTCCTGGTAACGCATGAGAAGCGATCCCGCCGGCAGACCGCTGCTCTCATCCTTAAGCGATTGTGCCACAACCCGCTTCAGCGCTCCATCCGCATACATCGGAATACTGGTCGCAAAGGCGACGGCAATGATCAAGCCGGCCAACGAGCTGAGCGTCATCCATCGCGTGTTCCACATTTTGCGAAGCAGAAAGCGAAATAGCGGCATCCCCATAGCTTATCGACCTACGACTTTCTGCCCCGGTGTCAATCCTTTGAGGATTTCAACTTGCGTTGCCGATTGCTGCCCTACTTCAACATCCACCTCGCGTTTGCCGTCCTCATCAATGACTTGCACGTAAGTACGTGACCCGATTGAACGCAATGCGGATGGCGGAATAACGATTGCATTTTCTTTGCGGTTCATAATAATTGAGATCGACAGCGGCGTTCCGCGTGTGACACCTGCAGGCATCTTATCAAGCTTCACGGTCAGAAAATCTTCCGGTCGCTCCGGTTTGTTGCCGCCTTGGCCACCGCCTTCACCACCGCCATTGCCGCCGTCATCCTTCTGAATCGGAAGCTGAGCAATCTTGCCCTTAAACTGACCGGCACTGTTGATTTCAACGTTGACCGGCATGCCAACGGATACGCCTTCAAGCTCATCGGCTGTCATTTTCGCAGCTGCGGTCAACTGCCCTGTATCCGCGATAATACATATCGGATCGTAGGCTTTAATCAAATCGCCTTTCATGACGTTAAGCGATACCACTGTGCCGCTGAACGGCGCTTTCAGAATCGCTTTATCAATCTCCGTCTGCGATTCTACCAGCTTCTGACGTTTCTCCTCGAAGGTGATTTTGGCAAGCTCAAACTCTACCGGATCCATCTCATCCTTCTTGCGCAGTGTTTCTTTCATTTGAAGCTCATCTCTTGAGAATTGCAGCTTATCGGAGCGCAATAGCTTCTTCATATCGTCCACATCGAGGGAACCAATCACTTGGCCTGCAGTTACTTTCTGGCCGACTTTAATATGAAGTTCCTTCAAACGTTTGCCGTCGAGTGTAAAATACAGCGTTTCTTCCTGAAGCGAAATCAGCTTCCCGATTCCCGTCTTCTTCGTTTCGAGTGTAGCGGTCGTCACCTCGTACTCCGGCTTCTTCGAAATTTGCGGCGGCGCAATGGCAGGCAAAGCTTCTTCGTTATCTTCGTTAGGCAGCAATGAGCATCCGCTCGTGAGAATAAGAGAAGCTCCAAGAACTACAACAGCAGCAGTCTTAAATGAACTTCCCGTCAACCATTTCGTAAACATGATCGGCAACCTCCAGAATCGTGGGATCGTGCGTTGTCATACAGATTGTTACTTGCTCGGTGCGAATAATGGTCTGGAATACCGACATAATTTGTGCGGACATTTGCGAATCAAGCTCAGCCGTCGGCTCGTCAGCAAGAAGCATACTCGGACGATGTGCGATGGCCTTCGCGATCGCAACACGCTGTTGTTCGCCGCCAGACAGCTCGAACGGACGATGATGCATCCTTTTGGACAGACCGACAAGATCCAAGCAATGCTCGACGCGCTTCTTCCAATCTTGAGACGGGATTCCCGCCATACGGAGCGACAGCTCCACATTCTCATAAGCAGATAAGAGCGGCATTAAGGCATACGCCTGAAAAATAAACCCCATGTGCTTGCGCCGTACCTTCGTACGTTCATCATCATTCATGCTATGGAAGGGCAAATCTTGAAAGAAAATATGGCCCTTCGTTGGTTGATCGAGCCCGCCGATCATGTTGAGCAGCGTTGTTTTACCGGAGCCGGAACGCCCGCGGAGCATCACGAGCTGCCTTGGTCTTAGCTCCATCGCAATCCCTTTCAACACATGAAGCGGCTGTCCGCCTACCTGGAATGTGCGTTCAACCGACTCTACGGTGAGAAGCGGTTTGGTCTCGATTGTTGGTATGTACGGAGCATCAGTTTCCCTTGTTGCGTCGGATTCTACAGCTTCCTTTGTTGCTTGTTTGCTTCTCCACCATCCCATCGCGGCTGCAGAGACCCCCCTTCCTATTAAAAAACTTTAATCTCAATAACGATTAGACGGAGCAAGCGATCAAAAAGTTACGCGCACAACTACCAATTTCGTTAAATATTTGCTAAAAAAGCTTCTGAGCCGCATAAACGGACATGATCCGCTTAAAGGCGCAGAAGCTCTCTCTTAAGACTAACACATTATGGCTGCTTCCAATTGTAAAATTTCGAACCGATGATGACCGAGACAAGGCCCCATGCCAGCATAATTGCGATATTTACCCAGAATGTGGCATGCAGCACGCTGATATCATACACCATGCTGTCGCGTATCCCGTTTGCGAAATAAGTCAGCGGCATGACGTTCGCGAGCGGTTTAATATAGCTGGGCAGTACGTTAATATCGAAGAAAACACCGCTAATGAACATCATGATGAAGCTGGTTAAATTCGCCATGCCGAAATAACTTTCCATCGTCTTGCTAAACCCTGCGAGCATAAATCCGACTCCTGCAAAAGACAACGTTCCGACAAGGAAAACAATCAAGAATGCAGGCACATTCATATTGATATGTGCACCGAATGCGAGAACGCCGATCAGCGTTAGGAGGACGATCTGAATCGCACTAAGGATAAATCGTACCGCGATGCCGCCCATTCCGAACAGTCCCATACTCGCCGGCGTCAGAATCAGTCTCTTAAGCAAACCATTGCGCCGCATCTCTACCATGGATACCATGCCGAACAAGCCGGCTTGCGAGATCGCAAGAGCAATTAATCCGGTGAGCAGGAAGTCTGTATATTTCAGTTCCTCACTGCCTGCGGATACGAAATCCGTCTTCAGGGTAAATGCAGGGGCAACACCGGAAGCGGCACTATTCATCTGCAGCACGATATTGTTTAGAATACTTTGTATCGCCTGCGATGAAGGAGAGTTCTGCTTCTCCTTATTCAGCAGCAGCTCAAGCGAGGAGGCCTCTGCCGACTGTGGCAACACAATAACCGCATCCACATCACGATCCTTCAGCCACTCCTCCGCCTTCTCACGACTTACCGGCGTTTCTGACTTATACTCGAATACGTCAATCTGCTTCAACCCGGTGCGCAGATCCTCCGCTAAAGTATTGGAAGAGGGTTCAACGAGTGCAAGCTTTGCCGAGAAACTGCTGCTCGAACTGCCGCCGAATATCATGATAAAGATAACTAGCAGAAGAACAGGGTAGAAAATCGACCAGAACCATACATTCTTATCACGGAACGTTGTTTTAAACTGTGCACTAAACAGCTTCTTGAATTGATTCCATCTGTTTCGGTTCATGGCTCAGTCCCTCCATTCTTTGCCTGTGAACGCAATGAAGACGTCCTCCAGGCTCATTTCGCGAATGGATACCTGTTCAACCTCAATGCCTTGCTGGGAGGTAAAGCCAAACAATTGATACAGCGTTTCCTCCGGTTGCAGCGACCAAACGACCAGATGATCACCGCTTCGTCTCACACGCGTAACGGCAGTATTGCCTAATGCAATATGCTCCGCCAGCGATGCGTGCTCATCCCCTCCGGTAAACGTAAGATGAATCTCACGCTCCTTCGTCAGGCGTCCGATTAAGGCTTTTGGCGTATCGAGTGCAACGATTCGCCCTTGATCCACGATGCATACGCGATCGCTCAGTTTGTCTGCTTCCTCCATGTAATGCGTCGTAAGAATCGTGGTTTTGCCAATAGCTTTGAGCTTCAGCACGATGTCCCAAATGTTGCGCCTTGCTTGTGGATCGAGCCCTGTTGTCGGTTCATCCAGGAAGATCAGATCTGGATCGCTAATCATCGCAAGTCCAATTGCAAGCCGCTGCTTCTGACCGCCGGAGAGCGCCTTTACCCGTTTATTTCGATGCTCCGCCAAGTTGATATAGCCCAATATTTCATCTGTCGGCCGCCGCCTATTGTAGAAGGAAGCGAACGTTTCGAGGTTCTCCTCCACCGTCAGCAGATCGAACAATGCATTGGTCTGAGGCTGCACGCCAATTTCCATTTTGATCTGAGACTTGTTCTGCGCCCAATTCATGCCTAGTACGGTCACCGATCCGCGGTCTGGCTCCTGCAGCCCTTCAATCATTTCAAGCGTCGTTGTTTTGCCGGCTCCATTGGGTCCGATAATTGTAAATACCTCACCTTTCTGCACCGTAAAACTAATGCCATCCACCGCTACTGTACCTCCGAATGACTTGCGCAGATCATCGACGATCAGCACTGTCTCGCCTGCCTCATGCCTTGTCACCAGCCATCATTCCCCTTCCTTCACGCTGTCTTCTCCCCCTACTTTAGCACTGGAAAATAGAAGCAAGAACCGCCTGTGGGGGGAATTGATCTCGGTCTAGAGAAGGATTAGCGTGAGTGGTACCCGATGCTTAGCTTTGCTTGCTAGCCGCGCATAGCAATGGCATTGCCTGAGGTATACCGTTTGAGTCCGATACGAAATAACACCGTACCTGCCGCCAATAGGCCGATCGTCATCGCTATCGCCTGCCAGAAGAAGCTCGGATCGAAATCACGCATCAAACCGATCGGCAGATAGCTAATGAATCCTGCAGGAACAAGTGTAAACAAGAGCAGCTTCGCCGCACCGCGAAAGATACCGGATGGATATGTCGAAAGTGCCACAAAGCTGTTAAATACTTGACCTGCTATCCCTTCGGCATTGCCGAAGAAGAACGCGAAGCTGCCGGCAATAATCATGACGCCCATAAATATCAATCCGCTAATAAGCAGAGCCAATCCGAACTGCACCGCACCAAGCAAGCTGTGATCGCCGACCCAAGCATACACGGCCAGCCCGAATAGAAAATCTCCTGCAGCGGTAAGGGACATTCGGCTAGCCAATACATGAAGCAGCACAGGCTTCGGCTGTGATAAATACACATCGAGCTGGCCGCTTGAAACAACAGTAGCGATGCGATGAAAGTTGCCGAAGAGCATATTCGCCCAGCCGAAACCGCCTGCCCCGACAGCCCAGAGCATCATGACATCGGATAACTCCCAACCGTTTACCACCTGGAATCGATTGAAGAACAGAGTCCAGAAGAACAACCACATGAAATTGTTAATAAACATCATCCCGGCCAGCAAGAAGAAGCTGAGCCGATATTCCATTGTGGATGCTAAGTTGACTTTCCAGCAGGTGAGCAGAAACCGAATCGTCCCGAGCGGCGTCTGCACCTGGTCTCTCTCATCTTCCTTCTCTAGGTTATCCGCCATTGACATGCAGCTTTGCCACTCCTCTCCGGTACATCACGATCGTGAAGCAAGTCAGCACAGCTATCCAAGCTGCCTGAATCGCTACTTGCTGCAGTAAAGAGGCAGACCCATAATTCACAGCCGTTCTTGCCGGAAAATACAACATAGCCTGGAATGGCAGCCATGAGCAGATGCGCTGCAGCCATTCCGGCATTAGATCAAGCGGCAGCAGCATGCCGCCTACGGTGAATTGCAGCTTGTGCAGCACAAACTCCATCCCACGTGTCTCTTCCACCCAGAAGGCGCATAATGCAACGACCATGTTCAGCAGAAATGCAATCGTGAGCGCACCGAGCGTAAGAGACAACAGGCCTGCCCAACCAAGGCCGAAATTCGGCGGTCCAACAAACGTCCACGCTATCATGCTGCCAACTGCCAAGTGGACGAAGAATCGGAATACCGCTTCTGATAGGTAAGCGGCATAGTGATAGCCAACGTACGAGATGGGTCTGATAAGCCGGATCGCAATATCGCCGCTCTTCACCTCATTCTCAATGGCTGTACATATGGCTGGCACCCCCATCGTAATCGCCTCTGTGAATACCAAATACCAAATGATTTGCTTTAGCGTATAGCCATTTATGACACGGGAGCTGTCTCCGTCATAGGCAGCACTCCACAACTGTACGAATACAAACAGGATAAGCAGCAGAAACGAAGCCCGCATGATAAAATCCGTCTTATAGGCCAATTGCTGCCGCATCGTAATTTGAGCAACGGCTCCTATTTTCTTGCTTCTTCGTACCCATAACGGGTTTAAGTTCCGAATGGCCATCGCCCTACCCTCCCGACCCATAGATATGCGTAATGATCTCTTCCATCGGCGGATCTTCTACCGTCATGTCGTCCAGCCTGAACTGACCCATCAATGCGCTGACTACCGATTCAATGCCTACTTGTTTCAAGTCCACAGCAAGTTTCAAGCGGCGACCTTCTGAGCGGAGGATTTCCATGCCTAGAAGATCCGGCAGCATGCCGGCAATGTAATGTTCCGACAAGGTTAGGGAAATGATTTTGCGGCTCAATACTTCTCGCTTTAACCGATCAACAGGTGCATCCAGCAAAATCCCGCCATGATGGATAACGACAGCCCGCGAGCATAGCTCCTCCATATCTCCGGCATCGTGAGACGTTAGGAAGACCGTCGTCCCTTCCTCGCGATTCACTTCCAGAATCAACTCGCGAATCCGCTGCTTCACGACTACATCAAGCCCAATCGTCGGTTCGTCCAGAAACAACAGCTCCGGCCTGTGCAGGAAGGAAACCGCGATCTCGCAGCGCATCCGCTCCCCTAACGAGAGCTTACGAACAGGAATATTCAGGTAAGGTCCCAGCTCGAATCGCTCGATTAAATCTGCCCGTCTCGCTAGATAGTCACTTCGGTTCAGCTCGTAGACCCGACTGATCAAGTCAAAGGTATCGATCGGAGGCAAATGGTACCACAGCTGCGATTTCTGCCCGAATACGGCGCCAATTCGAAAAGCCAGCTTCGTCCGCTCCCGCCATGGCGTTAATCCCAGTACTTGCGCTTCACCGGAGGTAGGGTGGAGAATACCTGTCAGCATCTTGATCGTCGTTGATTTGCCTGCTCCGTTCGGTCCCAGAAACGCAACCCGCTCTCCTCTTGCTACGGTCAGATCAATTTGCCTTACGGCCACCTTCTCCTCCCATTGCGGCCGAATGAGCGAGCGGATGCTCCCCGAAAGTCCGGCATCCTTGCGTTTCACGGCAAAGCTTTTGCTTAATCCATGTGTCTGTAATGCAGCTGTCGTCATTGATTTCTCCTCCTGCCCTCGTACGGTGCTCCGGTAAAGCAAAAAAGACCTCCTGCGAGCACCGCCTTATCTTTGTAAGGCGGAACTTGCCGAAGGTCTTTTATCCCTACGGTGTAGCATGACATATCGTCGTTTGCCGGTTTCGCTCGGTTCGCCATGTGCGGATCCCTAGAAACCCTTCCGTTTAATGTAACATATTACCAGCCGTTTCAAAGGTTGGCAAGACATTTTTCCGGAAGCTTGTAAACCGTTTATGCGGGATGGAGGAGGTCCTCCATCATCGTGATTAATCGCAGTCTTACTTGCTGTAGTCGTGAGGCAAAACATTCCATACTATGATCATCACAGCCTTGGGTACGGAGCAGAGCTGTGCTCATCAACCCATAGGCTTCGTCCAATTGCGTGATTTCCTCACTTCTGGTCAAGTCTCGATCATAAATGCGCACACGATAAAGCAAATCCTCAGTTGATCTGAGCAGCCTTTCATACATGGTATTCATCACTGGCTTCCTCGCAATCTCTTATTTGGTATAAGCTAGTCTATGAAGTGCGTTAGCTAAATATAACCTATTACGAGATTTATGAAACCTTCCCAGTGAATTGTAAATAAAAAAAAATAATCCGGAGCATCTGCTCCGGACTACTAATTTAGTCATATTATACGCCGAATGCTTGCGGATTCTCACGCCACGACTGCAGCAGCGCGATATCGCTCTGTTGAACGATTCCTTGCTCAGCCGCAACCTCGATCAGCGCGGAGTAGTTCGACAAAGTTGCAAGCGGAATGCCTTCTTCAGCGAATGCTGCGATGGCATTCGGGAACTGATAGGTGAAGATGGCTACCACGCCTTGCACCTCACAGCCTGCTTCACGCACTGCTACTGCGGCTTTCAAGGAGCTTCCGCCTGTCGAGATCAAATCCTCAATCAAGACAACCTTTTGCCCCGGCTTGAAGTGACCTTCGATCTGATTCGTTTTGCCATGGCCCTTCGCTTTGTCGCGCACATAGAGCATTGGCAGGTTCAGCTTCTGCGCAACCCATGCTGCATGAGGGATGCCGCCGGTTGCGATACCCGCAACTGCTTCGCAATCCGGGAATTGCTCACGGATGACTGTCGCAAATCCTTCTGCGATCAGATCGCGAATTTCCGGGTAAGACATCGTAAGGCGATTGTCGCAATAGATCGGTGATTTCATGCCGCTTGTCCATGTGAACGGCTCATTCGGACGAAGGGCTACGGCATTAATTTGCAGCAGTCCTTTGGCAATCTCGCGCGGTAATTGTTCCAGTACAGGTGTAGTCAACTAGATCAGCTCCTCAATAATAGATTCCAGTGCAAGCCGCGGGTTTGCGGCAGCTGTAATGGGTCTTCCGATCACCATATAATCGGTTCCTTGCTGCAGCGCCTCTCGTGGCGTCATAATGCGGGACTGGTCATTCAGATCGGCTCCTGCCGGGCGAATACCAGGTGTAATCGTGCGGAAGTCCGTTCCGCACGCCGCTTTAATCGTTGGCACTTCTTGCGGTGATGCCACTACTCCGCCAAGTCCTGCTTGTTTAGCCAGTTGTGCATAACGAACGACAGCTTCTTCAACGGAGCCGTTGATGCCGATTTCATCGTTAAGAACTTGCTTGCTCGTACTTGTCAGCTGGGTTACGGCAATGACGAGAGGACGCGCCAATGTGGCATCACTCGCGAGTGCCTGCTCCACGCCTTCCATTGCCGCTTTCATCATATCTAAGCCACCTGCAGCGTGCACATTGAACACATCGACGCCGAGCTTCGTGATGCTGTTCGCCCCGCCTTTGACCGTGTTCGGAATATCATGCATCTTCAAGTCCAGGAACACTTTATAGCCGCGCTCCTTAAGTCCAATTACGAAGCTTGGACCAGCCGCGTAGAACAGCTGCATACCAACCTTCATGTAGCATGGAATACCTTCTAAGCTGTTGACCAGCGCTTCTGCCGCTGCTGCATCCGGATAATCCAGCGCAACCATAATACGGCCAGCCGCTTCTTCTCTGCTAAGTTTCATCATTAGGCAGCCCCTTCACTAGGTCTATACAGGCATGGCGAAAGCCTGCTTGAAGGCAGGCTTTCGCGGCCAATTACGGCCATTCTATTGGTTATTTCTGTGCCAGTACCGGCATTGGACGCGAGGAGAAGTTGATGGTCTGCAGCATGTTAAGCAGCGCGCGAACGGTATCGAGCGATGTCATACATACGACGCCATTCTCAACGGCTTCACGGCGAATCCGGAAGCCGTCGCGCTCAGGTGTCTTGCCCTTCGTCAGCGTGTTCACTACGAAATGTGCTTGACCGTCGCGGATCAAATCCAAGATGTTCGGCGAGCCTTCGCTCAGCTTGTTCACCGTTTGTACGCGCAGTCCCGCTTCTTCAAGCGACGTTGCAGTACCGCCGGTTGCAATGATATTGTAGCCCAGCTCGTAGAAGCCGCGCAGAATTTCAATCGCTTCCGGTTTATCTTTATCCGCTACCGTTGCAATGATGGAGCCTGTTGGCGGGATACGCATGCCTGCGCCAACCAAGCCTTTGTACAGAGCTTTCGCGTACTGCTGATCGCGGCCCATAACTTCACCGGTCGATTTCATTTCCGGCGTCAATGTAGGGTCAACGCGGCGCAGCTTCGCAAAAGAGAAGACCGGTACTTTAACCGATACAAAGTCATCTTCCGGCCATAGACCTGTTTCGTAGCCAAGATCCGCAAGCTTCTCGCCAAGGATTGCCTTCGTTGCCAGGTTCGCCATCGGAATATTCGTTACTTTGCTAAGGAACGGAACCGTACGCGAGGAGCGCGGATTCACTTCGATTACATAGACTTCGTCTTGGAAGATAACGAACTGGATGTTAACCAATCCGATAACGTTCAAGCCTTTAGCAATTTTGATCGTGATTTCGACCATTTTCTGCTGCAATTCCGTCGAAATGGATTGCGGCGGGTACACAGCGATGGAATCGCCGGAGTGAACCCCTGCGCGCTCAACATGCTCCATGATGCCTGGGATCAGAACCGTTTCGCCATCACAGATCGCATCAACCTCTGCTTCTTTACCGAGCATGTAACGGTCGATCAGTACCGGATGCTCCGGATTGATTTTGACCGCCTGCACCATGTACGTGAGAAGCTCTTCGTCGGAATATACGATTTCCATAGCACGTCCGCCTAGGACGTACGAAGGACGAACAAGCACCGGATAACCAAGGCCTTGTGCAGTCTCAACCGCTTCATCCACGGAAATGACTGTTTTGCCTTTCGGTTGTTTAATGTTCAGCTCATTCAGAAGCACTTCGAACTTCTTGCGATCCTCGGCAGCATCGATGCTCTCCAAGCTGGAGCCCAAGATACGAACGCCTGCTTTAGTCAGCGGAGCAGCTAGGTTGATTGCCGTTTGACCACCGAATTGAACGATAACGCCAATCGGGTTCTCTTGTTCGATGACGTTCATAACATCTTCGTAGAAGAGCGGCTCGAAGTAAAGTCGGTCTGAAGTGCTGAAATCCGTCGATACGGTTTCCGGGTTGTTGTTGATGATAACCGCTTCGTAACCGGCTTTCTGAATCGCCCATACCGCGTGTACGGTCGAGTAATCGAACTCGATACCTTGGCCGATTCGAATCGGGCCGGAGCCAAGCACGAGCACTTTCTCTTTCGTCGTTTCCGTTACTTCGTTCTCAACTTCATACGTCGAGTAGTAATAAGGTGTCGTTGCTTCAAATTCAGCCGCACAAGTATCAACCATTTTGTATACCGGTTTGATGCCTTGCTCAAGGCGGTGTTGACGCAGTTCCAGCTCATTGATGAATGTTGTATGGTTGCCTTCACGGCGGATCTCTGCAATGGAGCGGTCGGAGAAGCCTTTACGTTTTGCAGCGTACAGCTGCTCGTTTGTCAGTACGGATGCACTGCGAAGCTCCGCTTCGAATGCGACAATGCTTTCGATTTTTTCAAGGAACCACCAGTCGATTTTCGTTAAATCTTGAATATCCTGAAGCTTGTAGCCACGGCGGAATGCTTCCGCTACGAGGAACATCCGCTCGTCATCCGGCTTCGCCAGACGAAGGCGCAGCACATCATCTTGCAGCTCATGTGCTTCTTTCAAGTGAATGCGATGCGTGCCGATTTCCAGGGAACGAACCGCTTTATGAATGGACTCTTCGAATGTACGGCCGATCGCCATAACTTCGCCTGTCGCTTTCATTTGCGTGCCCAGCTTACGGTTTGCCGATATAAATTTATCGAACGGCCAGCGCGGGATTTTGGATACGATATAGTCCAGCGTCGGCTCGAAGCATGCATAAGTTTGGCCTGTTACCGGGTTGACGATTTCGTCAAGCGTGTAGCCGACTGCGATCTTGGCAGCCATCTTCGCGATTGGGTAGCCTGTCGCTTTGGATGCGAGCGCCGACGAGCGGCTTACGCGCGGATTCACTTCGATAACATAGTATTGGTAGCTGAACGGGTCCAGTGCGAACTGTACGTTACAGCCGCCTTCAATGTTCAGTGCGCGGATAATCTTCAGCGATGCCGAGCGAAGCATTTGATATTCGCGGTCGGACAACGTTTGGCTTGGCGCTACGACGATGGAATCGCCTGTATGTACGCCAACCGGGTCAAAGTTCTCCATGTTACACACGACGATACAGTTATCGTTCGCATCTCGCATAACTTCATACTCGACTTCTTTCATGCCTGCGATCGATTTCTCGATCAAGCATTGGCCGATTGGGCTGTAACGGATACCGGATGCTACCGTTTCGAGAAGCTCTTCTTCGCTTGCGCAAATACCGCCGCCTGTTCCACCCAGTGTATAAGCTGGACGAACAATGATCGGGTAGCCTATTTCGTTAGCGAAATTCACAGCTTCCTGTATCGTTGTAACGATAACGCTCTCTGGCACTGGTTGCTCCAGCTCGCGCATCAGATCGCGGAACAAATCACGGTCTTCCGCTTTCTCGATTGCCGTAAGCTGTGTACCCAGCAATTGAACGTTCTCGCGTTCCAATACGCCGGCACGCGCCAACTCGACTGCCATGTTAAGACCTGTTTGTCCGCCAAGTGTTGGCAGCAAACCGTCCGGACGTTCTTGACGAATGATTTGAGATACGAATTCAAGTGTAATCGGCTCGATGTATACTTTATCAGCCATATTTGTATCCGTCATGATTGTAGCCGGATTGCTGTTGATAAGTACAACCTCGTAGCCTTCTTCTTTAAGCGCTTGGCAAGCTTGTGTGCCTGCATAGTCGAACTCTGCAGCTTGCCCGATGACGATTGGACCGGAACCGATAACGAGAATTTTCTTCAGCTTATTATTTCTGGGCATATTGCAGCTCTCCTCTCAATGATGCCGCCAATTGTGCTTGACGAGGTATTTGCGGGTTATTTCTTTTATGTTCACGAATCATTTCTAGGAATTGATCGAACAGGTAGCTTGAATCGTACGGTCCCGGTGCAGCCTCTGGGTGGTATTGAACCGAGAAAGCCGGGAATTCGTTATGTTTCAAGCCTTCAATGGTCTTGTCATTGTTGTTGATATGCGTAACTTCCAGCTTTGTTCCGGCTACGGAATCTTCGAGAACGGTGTAACCATGGTTCTGCGAAGTGATGTAGCAGCGGCTCGATGCCAGTTCTTTAACCGGGTGGTTACCGCCGCGGTGACCGAACTTCAGCTTCGCTGTATCGGCGCCGCAAGCAAGTGCGAACAATTGATGGCCAAGGCAGATCCCAAAGATCGGGTATTCACCAAGCAGCTCTTGAATCATTTTGACAGCGTGTGGAACATCCTTCGGATCCCCAGGGCCGTTCGACAATTGAATGCCGTCCGGGTTCAGGCGGCGGATTTGATCAGCTGTCGTGTCGTGAGGAACAACGACTACATCACAGCCGCGCTTCGTAAGCTCGCGGAGAATACCGCTCTTCGCGCCGTAGTCTACCAGTACGATACGCTCGCGTTCGCCTGGGCTGGAGAAAATGCTCTTCGTCGATGTACGAGCAACTTGATCGCGCATCAGCGGTGTCAGGGACAGACGCTCAGCAAGCTCTTCAATACGCTCATTGCCTGTTGTCAGCATCCCTTTCATCGTGCCGTAGTGGCGCAGCTTACGAGTCAGCATCCGTGTATCGATGTCGCTGATTCCGATGATGCCATACTCCTTGAGCAAACGATCAAGCGTGTATTCCGCTCTCCAGTTGCTTGGTACCGGCTCATGGCGGCGAACGACGAAGCCGTGAATGTAGGGGCGTACCGCTTCGAAATCGTCGCGCGTAATGCCGTAGTTCCCGATCAAAGGATAGGTCATGGTTACGATCTGTCCGCAGTAGGACGGATCGGAAAGTACCTCTTGGTAACCTGTAATCCCTGTATTAAAAACAACCTCGCCGGCGGATTGACCCTCAGCGCCAAAGCTGAGTCCTGTAAACAGCGTGCCGTCTTCTAATAACAATCTTGCTTGCATCCGTATCACTCCTAGTTATCAAGTTGCTTACTATTCTTGAAGCTCTGTCCAAACGACATTTCCGTCTACGATTGTTGCTACCGGCCAGCCGGACAACTTCCAGCCGCCAAATGGTGTATTTTTACCCTTCGATGCGAAGCTCTCTGGGTTAACCTCACGTTCATTCTCGATATCTACAATGGTCAGATCAGCAGGTGCGCCTGCTTCCAGAACGCCGCTGCGAAGTCCGAAGACGCGCGCCGGGTCTGATGTCATTCGCTTAAGCAGGAAGCCTAGCGACCATTTGCCTGTTTTAACGAACTTCGTATACATAAGCGGGAATGCCGTTTCGAAACCGACGATGCCAAAAGGCGCCAGCTGCATGCCGCGTGCCTTCTCTTCCGCACTGTGCGGCGCGTGATCCGTAACGATCATATCCAGCGTGCCATCTTCTAGTCCTTCGATAACCGCTTGTACGTCTCGCGGTGTGCGCAGCGGCGGGTTCATTTTCCAATTGGCATCCATGCCCGGGATATCCTCATCGGAGAGAATCAAGTGATGCGGACAAACCTCAGCTGTTACTTTAATGCCGATTTGCTTAGCCATTCTGATCAGGCGAACCGATTGCTCCGTACTTACGTGGCAGACATGATAGTGAACGCCTGTTGCTTCTGCCAGCAAGATATCGCGTCCTACGTGGATTGCTTCGGACTCGTTCGGAATGCCTTTAAGTCCGTTCTCCGCTGCAAATTTGCCTTCAGTCACTGCTGCTCCGACTACGAGAGAATCATCTTCGCAGTGTGCGATAACCGGCATATTCATCGAAGCTGCAAGCTTCATGGCATCTTTCATCATTTGTGCGTTCTGTACGCCAACTCCGTCATCGGTAAACCCAATTGCGCCAGCTTCTTTGAGCGCTGCGAAGTCCGTCAGCTCGCGGCCAAGCTCGTTCTTCGTAATGGCCGCATAAGGCAGCACATTGACGATACCTGCGCTCTTAGCCTTATCCAGTATGTAGCGCACTGTCTCCGGCGTGTCCGTTACGGGACGAGTGTTCGGCATACAAGCGATTGTGGTAAACCCGCCTCTTGCCGCGGAGCGTGTTCCGCTTGCAATATCCTCTTTATATTCGAAGCCCGGCTCGCGCAGATGCACGTGCATGTCGATAAATCCTGCGGAGATAAGCTTTCCTTGCGCGTCTATAATGTCGTGTCCGGCTGTATCCGGCTCACCGGAAGCCGCATCGGCAATCGCAGCGATCAGTCCATTCTCAATTCGAACGTGCTTTCGTGCTGTCTCACCTGTCTGTTCGTCCCAAACGAGTCCGTTTAAAATCCATATTGCCATGATCGTTTTCTCCTTCCGGCTTCCTTAGTTAGTTAAGTAAGTGCTCGTTCAATGACCGCCATCCGAATCGGTACGCCATTTGCCATCTGTGGGAAAATGCGCGATTGCGGATGTTCGACAAGTGCATCATCGATTTCAACGTCGCGGTTGATTGGTGCAGGGTGCATAATGATCGCGTGCGGCGCGATTGTAGCCGCTCGTTCTTCTGTCAATCCGAAATGCTCGCGATAGGATTCAGCTGAGCTTAGAATACCGCTCTCGTGACGTTCCAGCTGTACCCGGAGCATCATAATGACATCGGAGCGGAGCGCTTCTTCCATCGAAACATACGGAGCATCAAGCTCTGCTGCTTTCATCGTTTCTGGTGCGCAGAAGCGGACATGTACACCAAACTTCTGCAGGGCATACAAATTGGAGCGTGCAACTCGGCTGTGCCGGATATCTCCGATAATCGAAACCGTCAACCCTTTTAGCTCGCCGAACTGTTTGCGCATCGTATATAGGTCGAGCAGTCCCTGTGTCGGGTGCTCGTTGTTTCCATCGCCTGCATTGATTAGCGGCACTTTAATTTTCTGTGCCAGCTCGGCCAGAACGCCGATTGGCTTTAGCCGGATGACGCCTGCGTCGATTCCCATGGATTCAAGCGTGCGCACGGTATCGTAAATCGATTCACCTTTTTGTACGCTTGAGACCGCAGCGGAGAAGTTCAGTACTTCCGTACCAAGTCGTTTCTCGGCAACCTCGAAGGAGAATCTCGTTCTCGTGCTGTTTTCGAAAAACATATTCGCTACAAACTTGCCTT
The DNA here is from genome assembly GCF_059383735.1 of Paenibacillus sp. N22P23. Classification (NCBI taxonomy): domain Bacteria; kingdom Bacillati; phylum Bacillota; class Bacilli; order Caryophanales; family Paenibacillaceae; genus Paenibacillus; species Paenibacillus sp. N22P23. Next base: position 204,755 of record NZ_JBXENT010000001.1, on the reverse strand, counting down.
GCTGAACCGACTCGACTTTGTTTGAACTTGCTTCCCAGTAAGCGGCGCGGTCCAAGATCGAGCTGATTTCTTCCTTGCTTAGCTCTTTAAGTCCCAGCAAGCTTCGCTGTCTGACTAATGTTGCGGTTGTCATGATTAAAGCCTACCCCCTTAATGGATAATCGTTACTTGATCGTTCTCGTCCACTTCCTGGAGAAAAACCTCGATTTGCTCCTGTTTAGAGGTCGGTACGTTCTTCCCTACATAATCCGGTCTAATCGGCAGCTCGCGGTGGCCCCGATCAACCAGAACGGCAAGCTGAATCGATTGCGGTCTGCCGCAATCCATCAATGCATCCATGGCTGCTCGGATTGTTCTGCCTGTGTAGAGTACATCGTCGAAGAGAATGACTCGTTTGTTCTTCACGTTTACCGATGTGGCATTGCCATGCATTGCGCCTGAGCTTCCTGCTTCGCGGTCATCCCGATACAAGGTGATATCGAGCTCTTGTACTTCGACCGGAAGCCCCTCGATTTCGTGAATACGTTCTGCGATACGTTGTGCCAAATAGATGCCGCGTGTTCGAATGCCTACGAGTACACAATTGTCGATACCTTTGTTCTTTTCGACAATTTCGTGGGCGATTCGAGTCAGCGCGCGGCGTATTGCCGTCTCATCCATAATGATCCGATGCTGCTCATCCATGCGCTTCTTCCGCCTCCTTGAGTCAAACCAATCATCGTTCGATGCATACTGCATGGCCACAAAAAAAACTCCTTGCGGGTGCGCAAGGAGTTTCACGTTCATTGGACTCGTACCTCAGCAGTTGTTAGACAAGCTCCACTTGCGCACACAGCGCGAGTGGGAAGTTGTCCTGCTATAAGATGCGAATAAACGATTCACGTTACCTTGCCAGCCTCTCTGGACTGAGTTAAAGGTACTTATTGTTTATCAAAAGAATTATCCCATGTTCGACAAAAGCTGTCAAGGTTCTTTTGTACAGTTAACGGATATATATGCGTTAGTCTGTATAATTCACTATATAGAAAAAACTTACGCGCCGTCCGAGGACGCCGCGTAAGTTTCTTTTCTTACAAGCTAAGCTTAGTGATGCGTTCAACCGCTTTTTCGGTATTCTCGCGGCTGCCAAACGCTGTCAAGCGGAAGTAGCCTTGACCGCTTTGACCGAAGCCGACACCTGGCGTACCTACGATATTGGCTTCAGATAGAAGCTTATCGAAGAATGACCATGAGTCAAGACCGTTCGGTGTTTTGAGCCAGATGTAAGGAGCGTTTACGCCGCCGAACACTTCAAGGCCAAGCGATGCAAGACCATCGCGGATAATACCTGCATTCGTCATGTAATAATCAATGATCGCACCGATTTGTTCTTTACCTTCCGGTGTGTAGATCGCAGCAGCACCACGTTGAGTCACGTAAGATACGCCATTGAACTTCGTTGTATGACGGCGATTCCACAGATCATTTACAAGTACCACATTACCGTCTGCATCCTTCGCTTTCAGCTCGCGTGGAACAACTGTGTATGCACAACGAACACCTGTGAAGCCGGCTGTCTTCGAGAAGCTGCGGAATTCGATCGCTACTTCTTTCGCGCCTTCAATTTCATAAATGCTGCGTGGAACATCCGCTTCTTGAATGAATGCCTCGTAGGCCGAATCATACAAGATGATGCAGTTGTTCGCTTTCGCGAAGTCAACCCAGCGCTTCAGTTCTTCCTTCGAAAGCGTCATACCTGTCGGATTATTCGGGTAGCACAAGTAGATCAGGTCGACTTTGCGCTCCGGCAGGCTTGGCGTGAAGTTGTTCGACGCGTCGCATTTCAGATATACGATATTCTCGTATTGGTTTGTTTCTTTGTTGAATTTGCCGGAACGGCCAGCCATTACGTTCGTGTCCACGTATACAGGGTACACCGGATCTTGAACCGCGATAACAGCATCTTGGCTGAAAATTTCTTGAATGTTGCCGACATCGCACTTGGAACCATCGCTGACGAAAACTTCATTCGTCGCAATATCGATACCGCGCGCTTTATAGTCATTGTTGATGATATCGTTAATGAGGAAGTCGTACCCTTGCTCCGGTCCATAACCGCGGAAAGAACCTGGATTAGCCAGTTCATCCACTGCAGCATGCATGGCTTTCGTTACCGCATCTGGCAGGCCACGTGTTACGTCGCCGATACCGAGGCTGATAATTTGAGCATTCGGATTGTTTTGAATAAATGTAGTACGGCGCTTAGCAATTTCAGAGAACAGGTAGCTCCCTTGCAGCTGCGTATAGTTGTGATTGATTTGAGTCATTCGATCCATCTCACCTTTCGTTGTCACTGCTTACAGTTTGTTATCATCATAGCGCAACGTAAGCCACGAACCATATAAAGAAAATGGTGAAAAGTTTGTACTATTACACAACTAGCGTTGACGCAAAATCATCAGCTCATGTTCCATATCAGCTGGAATCGGCGCCTCAAACTCCATATATTCGCCCGTACGCGGATGATCGAATCCTAGTACTGCTGCATGCAGCGCCTGCCCTTTAAGACCAATCGTCTTATTGCGGCCATAAATCGGATCGCCTGCAAGCGGGTGCCCGATATATTTCATATGCACGCGAATCTGATGTGTCCTTCCTGTCTCAAGCTTCAGCTCCAGCAGTGTGAAATCACCGAGGCGCTCCGCGACTTGGAAATGCGTGATCGCTTCTTTACTGCCCCTCTGAGTAACCATAAAGACCTTCCGATCCTGCGGATCTCTGCCAATCGGCGCATCAACCGTTCCATGCTCATGCGGCATCGTCCCGTGCACGAGGGCGAGATATTTTCTCGTAACAGTATGGGCCTTGAGCTGCGCCGCAAGCGAAGCATGCGCGAGATCGTTCTTCGCGGCCATAATTAACCCGGAAGTATCTTTATCGATCCGGTGCACAATGCCTGGGCGAAGCACGCCGTTAATGCCAGATAGATCTTTGCAGTGGTACATAAGTGCATTCACGACCGTACCGGAGTAATGTCCCGGAGCTGGGTGAACGACCATTCCGCGCGGCTTGTTGATCACGATAACATCACTGTCTTCGTACACGACATCCAGCGGAATATTCTGCGCATCAATTACTGCTTCCTCTGGCTCAGGAATAATAACCGTGACCACGTCGGCCACGGCTAGTTTGTAATTCGCCTTCACCTGACGGTCATTCACCAGCACGGCGCCGGATTTAATCCAATCCTGCACCATCGTGCGGGAAACAGAGCCTTCTTCAATGCTTTCGGTTACAAACTTATCCAGCCGTTCGCCGGCATCCGCTTCAATAGCGGTAAAACTCATGGGCTCATCATTGAATAAACTGGTGCCCTTGTCCATTAGGTTCTTTTTGTCCATTTGAATCTCCGTTCTCTCTCTTGGATGTCAGAATCGCATCCAGCAAAATCATGCCTACTCCGATACAGATACCGGAATCAGCGATGTTAAAGATTGGGAATACATAGCTGCCAAACGTAAATTGTAGAAAATCGACAACCTCACCATATAATGCGCGCTCCAAGAAATTACCAAGTGCGCCGCCGAGTACCAGGCCAAGACCTGCCAGAAGCAAACCATTACCGGAGTTGCGGTTCTTCACCATATACCACACGATGCCACTAACAACAACAAGCGTAATCAATATAAACAGATAACGCTGCTCTTGCAGGATTCCAAACGCGGCACCTTTGTTTCGAATGGAAGTTAGAATAAAGAATTCGCCGAGCACATGCTTTGTTTCACCGATCGTAAGACTTTTCTCAACCCATTGTTTGGTAAAATAGTCAATTACGAATACAACAACTGCCAGCCAATAGTAATAATATTTCATCGCATATGCCCCCTTGTCCTCAACATTGTAGCATAGGAGAGCTCAAACACACTAGGACAATTTCCGTATGCCACTGCCAATTCACCCATGAATACCCGCCTCTAAAACAGCGCCTAAGTTGGGAAACTAACGACAGAAAGTATGCCATCATGCCAACGTGAAGAGAGGGCACTTATCATGACGAACCTTACGAACAGTCAGCTACAAAATTTACGCAGCAGCCTTGTCGTGGAAAAAGCCGCCATTGAACAACGGCTTGCAAGCAGCGAGCATTACGGACTCTCCGCATCGCTTAAGGACGAATCCGGCGATTTGTCATCGTATGATAACCATCCCGCCGATGCAGCCACAGAGACGTATGAACGCGGCAAAGACATTGCGCTTCATGAACAAGAGGAATTTCACCTTAGCCGCATTGAAGCTGCTCTAACCGCCATCGAGGAAGGCAGTTATGGCAGCTGTCTTACATGCGGCAGCGATATTCCGCTTGAACGATTGCGGGCACTTCCTGATTCGCTGTACTGCGTTGCGCATTCACCAAGACAAGAAATTTCGGAGCACCGTCCGGTGGAGGAACAATTCCTTTCACCTGGATTTGGCCGCTCGAGCATGGATGAACACGAAGATGGCTACAACGGCTTCGATGGTGAAGACGCTTGGCAAATCGTCGAGAGCTGGGGCAATTCCGACTCTCCCGCGATGTCAGAGAATGCCAATGTTCGTTCTTACGAAGAGATTGGCATCGAAGCTGATGAAGCCGACGGGTATGTAGAGCCGCTCGAGAGCTTTTTGGCAACTGACATTACAGGCAAGCATGTCAGTGTTGTCCGCAATCGCGAATATTATGATTATATGGAGCATGAGGAAGGCGATCATATGCTCGAACAGCAATAGAGCTCCTTACCATTAATAAGTCTTCCCTTCCAGCTGATGCTGCACGATGCGGACAATGTCTGCAATATAGTCGCCAATGATCGGCAAATTGAGTGCACCAAGCAGCTGCAGCACATAAAGAATCGTTGCCGCAAAGAACGTAAATCCAATGGCGATTCCGACACCTCGCGCAGTGCCGCCCAGCAAATTGCGCCACATGAGCGAGTACGGGCGATTTAGGAGCAGCACATAATCAGCGATTTGCGATCGCTCCATTTCTGTGGCAACCTTCTGCAGCCGTTTCTCCAGTGCATCCAGTGCGTGCCTTACACCGACTAAATCTTTATTTTCTTCTGTCATGAAGGATCCCTCCCCAGGGCTTAAAGCAAACAAGAACGACGCCCATGCAGCAGTTCGGAAGCGGCAAATATGCCGCTCGCCGTTCGTCTTCATGGGCGTTCGTGTTGTTTGCTGCTATGAGGTTACTATACCCTTACGACAGAAATTCCAATCTCTTTATCTCCGAGTGATACTCGTTCCATTTCCGCTTGGCTGCCATACTCCACACTGCGCAGCAGGACGCTTTCGAACAACACCGACTCGAAGGCTTGCAGTGCTGCCAGAAGCTCCGCATCGACATCCAGCACTAGATGAACGCGCATCTCAATCGGAAGATCAAGCTTCTTGCGCGTATCCTGTACAGCACGGATAACTTCCCGTACCAAACCTTCCTGTTCCAGCTCAGGCGTAATATCGGTATTGATTGCAACCGTTAAGTTATAACCCGATGCCGAAGCAAATCCGGATTTGGCCTGCTTCTCTACGAGCAGCTCATCCAATGCGATTTCCAGCGACTCGCCATCCGGTGATGCAAATGTAAGCATGCCTGCTTTCATAATGCCGCTCGTTTGCTCCGGAGTCAGCGACTTCAAGTAGCCTTGGATTGGACCTACATGTTTGCCATACTTCTTGCCGGCTACTTTGAGGTTCAGCTTAAAGGCAAAATCAACGAAACCGGTGTCGCCGCTCGCAATCGTAATCGACTTCACATTGATTTCATCCTTGATGATTGCTTCATATGGCGAGAGGTCGAATTCATTGTCAAGCGCGACGATAAGCTCTGATAACGGCTGACGGGTTTTGATGCCCGTTTCGTTGCGGACATTACGAGCAAGCTCAACGATTTGTCTCGCTGTTTCCATATCGCGCTCCAGCGTTTCATCGATTGCCGCTTCATCTGCTTTCGGATAGTCCGCCAGATGTACGCTGCTGCCATCGCCGAGATTCGTATATACATCTTCGGCTACCAGCGGCGCGAACGGCGCGATTAGGCGAGAAACCGTAAGCAGGACTGTGCGAAGCGTGCCATAGGCATCCAGCTTGTCGTCCGTCAGGCCGCTTCCCCAGAAACGGTCACGGGAACGACGGATATACCAGTTGCTCATCTCATCGACAAAGGTTTCAATGCCCTTCGCAGCATTGAGGAAGTCATAAACTGACAGGCTCTTGTTCACTTGGGCAGTCAAGCTGTTCAGACGGGACACAATCCAGCGATCCAGCTTGTTGCCGGATACGCGCGCCGGTTGTGCTGCAGGATCGTAACCGTCGATCGAAGCATAGAGCGCGAAGAACGCGTGCGTATTGACGATCGTATCGATCACTTTGGATTTGGCCTCGCCTACAATGCCGCGCGAGAAACGTTTGCTGTTCCACGGCGCGCTGTCTGCCAGCAATGCCCAGCGGAATGCATCCGTGCCGTATTCGTTAATGATTTCCCAAGGGTCGATAACATTCCCTTTCGATTTGGACATCTTCTGTCCGTTCTCATCCAGAATATGACCTGTGGAAATAACCGCTTTGTACGGTGCCTGACCATTGTACAGCGTAGATACCGCCAGCAAGCTGAAGAACCAGCCGCGCGTTTGGTCAATTCCTTCGCAGATGATGTCCGCCGGATACTGCTCAGCGAAAATCTCTTGTTTCTCAAACGGTTGATGGTACTGCGCGAATGGCATCGATCCGCTGTCGAACCAAACGTCAACGACTTCAGAAGTCCGTGTCATAACACCGCCATCGCAATGCGGGCAATTCAGCTTCACTTCATCCACGTATGGTTTATGGAGCTCAATGTCTTCCGAGATCGGCGATGTCGAGCGCGCGACCAGGTCTGCTCTGCTGCCGGGTGAATGCTGCCCGCCGCAGCTGTCGCAAATCCAAACGTTAAGCGGCGTTCCCCAGTAACGGTTACGGCTGATATTCCAGTCAACGAGATCTTCCAGGAACTTACCGAAACGGCCTTCGCGGATGTGACCCGGATACCATTCCACACCGCTGTTATTCGCGATCAATTGATCTTTCACAGCGGTTGTTTCGATGAACCAGCTGTCTGTTGCATAGTAGATCAGCGGCGTTTTACAGCGCCAGCAGAATGGATAACTGTGCTCGTAACGTTCTTTGGAGAAGAGCAAACCGCGTTCGCTTAACATTTTGACGATATCGACATCGCATTCTTTCACGAAACGTCCTGCCAGATCCGTTACAACATCGACGTACCGTCCTGCATTGTCCACCACATTCAAGAAGCTGACGCCATTCTGACGAGCTACCTTATAGTCATCTTCACCGTGTGCGGGAGCAATGTGAACGATACCTGTACCGCTCGTATCACTGACGAAGTCACCTGGAATGACGATATGTCCGTTCTCGACTTCGGCGTATTTGAACGGCGGTTCGTATTTCTTACCGACCAGCTCTGCACCTTGAACCGTAGACTGGATGACAAATTCGCCTTTCATTACACTCTCAACAAGTGCCTCAGCCACCACATAAACTTGACCATCCTTCAGTACGCGTGCGTAAACCAAATTTGGATTAACAGCAAGCGCAACGTTCGCCGGAAGCGTCCAAGGTGTTGTCGTCCAAGCGAGCACGAACTCATCGGAGTCAACTAGCTTGAATTTCACAGTGGCGCTCAGATCTTTAACATCCTCATACCCTTGCGCAACTTCATGTGAGCTAAGTGTCGTCTGACAGCATGGGCAATAAGGACTAACGCGGTGACCGCGGTACAGTAGTCCTTTGCCATGGATCGTCGATAGAATATGCCATACGCTCTCAATGTAGTTATTGTTCAGCGTGATATATGGATCATCCATATTGGTCCAGTAACCGATCGCTTCTGTCAGTTCGCGCCATTGACGCTCATATTCGAATACGCTGTTTTTGCACTTTGTGATGAAGGCTTCCACACCGTATTTCTCGATTTCCTGTTTACCGGAAATGCCGAGCTGCTTCTCTACGCCTAGCTCGACAGGCAATCCATGCGTGTCCCAGCCTGCTTTGCGGACTACGCGATATCCATCCATCGTCTTGAAGCGGCAAATGAAGTCTTTGATTACGCGTCCAAGCACATGACCGATATGCGGAGCTCCGTTTGCCGTAGGCGGACCTTCATAGAAGACAAAATTCGGTTTGCCTTCCCGGTTTGTAATCGACTGCTTAAATGTCTCTTCTTCTCTCCATTTAGCCAGTACTCTAGAGTCCCGACTTCTTGCTTTCTCTTTGACATCGACGCGTTGCATACGCTCATACCCCTTTCGTTCTCCTGAAAAATAAAAAAAGCCCCGCCCCTGTAAAGGGACGAGACTATAGCTCGCGATACCACCCTTGTTCCAAGTTTAACTGCGATCCACGCCTATCTCATACAGAGATAGCAAATGGACGCGCCGCTATGCTTGGCACCTTCGTCACGGATGCATGCATCCGAGTTCCAAATAACGGTGGACTTCCGGAACTGCTTACTGCTTATGGCATCCATAAGGTTAGGCAGTGCTTCTCAGAGAGGATATTCCGCAACTGTTCTCACACCGGCTTTCAGCAAATACCGGCTCTCTGAGGTGCTAACAGAAACGTACTCGTTCTCGTCAACGAACTGATCGTATAGATTGATTATTACCATTTATACGCGATTCCTAAACAATTGTCAAACCAATCGCAACAAAAATTACACGCCGCGAGCGATTTCACTCGTCAAGCTTTGCGGTCCATCGAGCGTATCCCAGCTATCATGGCTGAGCAGCTCAAGCTGTGCTTCTACGAGCGTCCGGAATCTGGCACGATAGATCGAAGCTTGCTTGCGAAGCTCCTCTACCTCAAGCGCCACTTTACGGGATTTGCTTAGCGACTCATTAATGATGCGGTCAGCATTCTTCTCGGCTTCTTTGACGATTAGCTGCGCTTCTTTCTTCGCATTGCTTCTCACTTCATCTGCCGCTTCCTGCGCCACAATAATCGTCTTGCTAAGCGTTTCTTCAATGTTGGAGAAATGGTTCAGCTTCTCCTGCAAAGTAAGAGCTTGATTCTGAATTTCCTTGTTCTCGCGAATGAGCGCCTCATAGTCTTTAATGACTTGATCAAGAAATTCATTTACTTCATCTTCATCGTACCCGCGAAGTCGTCTGCCAAATTCCTTGTTATGTATGTCCAATGGCGTAAGCGGCATTGGCGCACCTCCTGATTGTAGTCGAAGGGGATCATGCTTAGGGCATCCCCGTATGGGACTAGCGCCTTAAGCTGTATCCTTCCTGAGTTTACTTCTAATTTCGACAGATGGAGTCATTTTCCTGCAAACGATTAGATAAATTTGCCGATTTTGACCCGAACTCTGCCTTTCTTCGTAACTCCCTCTACAATTAGCACTTTGAATCGGCCAAGCCCTTGCATCGAAATGACGTCGCCTTCCTTCAACTGTGCGGAAGGATCCTCTTCGACTTTCCAATTGACGCGGCATCTTCCCGCCCTGATGGGATCTACGATCTTGGATCGGCTGATCCGATGGACATCGCTGGCAATACCGTCAAGACGCAAAGAAGCCACCGACAAATTCATCTCTTCCATTGCGGACACCGCGGGACGCAGCTGAGGCAGAGGAAGGATGTCCGTTAGGACATGAACACGGTGGACTTGTCGTAAATGAATATTAATATAATCGGCTATTTCCGAGACAACTAAACAATGGCAGCTATCCTCATGCACATGAAGATCACCGATGCGATCACGTTTAATGCCAAGACCTAGCAGTGCGCCAAGATAATCGCCATGATCCAGCTCCAGATGACCTTGCGTACCGCCGGTTACTTCAATTAATGCAATCCCTTCGGGTTCACTTTCGAGATCACGGTAATCAGGTGCAATAATGGCCCTTCTGCGTTCCGCGCCTTCATAGCCGCCTACAAAGCGAAGACCAACATCTGCACGCCGATTTACCAGCGACGCTACGATATCGGCCTGCCTTGGATCGAGAAAATCGGTCACTTTCACTTCGTGACCGAATGCTGCTCGTTCTATCCATTCCGAGGCGCGGTCCACGAAGGGCCGCTCATCCGGATGGAAATGGACATAAATATCGTTTTTCATTAGATAACCATCTCGATGACCGATATCAGACCCAAGGCCACGAAACGAAGTGCAAACAAAGCTACGATCGGGGAAATATCAATGACCCCGCCGATATTGGGAATAAATCTGCGGAATGGAGCCAAATATGGCTCAACCAACTTACCCAGCAGTTCGCCGATAAAACTCTCACGCAGGCTCGGCAGCCATGACAACAGTACGTAAGCAATGATCATATACTGATAAATCTGTGATAGGGTTAAAATTAAATTTGCTACGTCCAACTCAAGGTCACCTCATTTTTTTGTAATCTTGCTCTTCTGCCAGCATTTCCGTTATTGCGCCTTGAATTTCAACCGAGTCGGGCGTGCAAAGAAAAATATTAGGACCAAGCTTTGAAATGCCGCCGTTCAACGCATAAATCGTACCGCTGAGAAAATCAACGATTCTCACTGCTTGATCCGAACGAACACGCTGCAGGTTCACAACGACTGAACGGCGCGAGCGTAAGTGGTCCGCAATATCTTGTGCTTCTTCGTACGAACGTGGTTCGTTCAGAATAACGCGCACATTCTTCTGCGAATGAATACTGACGATATTATTTCCCTTTGCTGGTTGTTTACGTTGCTCAAAGGGAGAAGTTTCATTATCTTGTTCGTCATGATTGTCGATTCGTTCGCGTTCTACGACTTCCTCTTCCTCTTGCAGGCCGAGAAAGCTCATAAATTTGTTCATCATGCCCGTCGCCCTCTTCCCTCTTAATTTGCATTCCAGGTCATCACTTGCTGAAACGCATCCTTAGCTGTGACCTACCAGTACCGTTCCTAGTCTTAACCATGTTGCGCCTTCTTCTACAGCTACCTCAAAATCCCCCGACATGCCCATCGACAAACCGTCAACCTGCTTGTTCAAAACAGCACTGCGGTTCAGTTCGTCACGAAGCTGTCTTAACCCGCGAAATACGGGACGGGATTGCTCGGCTTCGCCGTCAAGCGGCGCCATCGTCATCAGCCCAACCGGCTCGATATGAGTAAAGGCCACGAGTTGCTTGGCGAAAGGGATCAGTTCTTCGGGCTGAAGGCCATGCTTGCTGTCTTCTCCGGATACATTGACTTGAATAAAGCAAGGCACCTTGACATCAAGCTGCGCGGCCTTACGCTCGATTGCCTCCGCTAATGAAAGACGATCCAAGGAATGGATGTATGTAAATTTCCCTATGACTTCTTTAACCTTATTCGTTTGCAGTGACCCAATGAAATGCCATACAGCTTGTCCAGACGGCGCATGGTCTGCGTTTGCATCCCACTTGCTGCCCGTAATCGCGTTCCACTTCTCTGCCGCATCCTGCCAGCGATTCTCCCCCATATGAACGAGACCTTGCTGCAAGACCGCTTGCGTTTGGGGTACGCCTACGTACTTCGTTACCGCAATCAGTTCAATCTCCGAACGCTGCCGGCCGCTTCTTGCACACGCTTCTGCGAGCCGCCGTTCCACTTCTTCAATACGCTGTGATAAAGTCGTCACGCCTTACTTGTCTCCTTCTTTCATGCCGATCCAGCTCACCATTCGGCCTGTCGCTCCGCCTTCCACTCGGTGAGAGAAGAACAGATTCGTGGCACAACCGGTGCACCACTCTGAACATTCGATACGGCTCGGCAAAATTCCTGCTTTTATCATAATCTGTCGGTTCAATTCTTTCAAGTTTATCCTTGCTTTTCCTTCGCTGGTCGGCACAACGATATTTGCTGCATTAGCATTCAAGTCAGCAATGAGCGGCAGCACACGATCCAGTACGACATCATTCACCTCATAACAGCACATCCCGATGGAAGGACCAATAGCCGCTTGAATGGAAGCTGCATTACAGCCGAAGGTCGAGACCATTCGTTCGACGGTCAACCTGGCAATTTCCAATACCGTCCCTTTCCAGCCGGCATGAGCTAGTGCAATCACTTCGCGAACAGGATCGAAGAAATAAAGCGGCACACAATCCGCGTAGAAGGAAGTCAGCAAAACATTCTTCTGGTTTGTCACAAGCGCATCGGCATCCGCAATCGAAGACGCGCGTTCCGCCCTGCCTTTGCCGCGATCACTCGCTTCTACAATATGTACATGATTACCGTGCACTTGCTCCGCACAGGTCCATGCTTCGAATGGCCAGCCAAGAGACTCTGCCAATAGGCTTCGATTACGTACAACGTCATCCGGCGCATCCCCAACATGAAGGCCGCAATTCAGAGATTGCCAAGGCGCGCTGCTGACACCGCCTTCCCGTCCGGAGAAGCCGACGGTCAATCCATCAAACCGCTCGATCCATTGCGGCAATAAAAAAAGCGAAGGACTCTTCGCTGCTTTAGCATGTTTAAACGGTTCCATGATTCATTCACCTCAAATCCCAGTGTACCATGCATGGCAGCCTCCTTGCGAGCGGCCATCCACCCGCAAGGCTTCTTTCGTCTGGTTGGCGGATGCGCTTAGCGAACTTGCACATCGTCTTCCTCAGTTCGGTACACCTTCGCATCATCAATTCGAACGAGTACGACATCTGTGCCGATCTTCACAATATTTCGCCAAGGGATTACGACATCTGTGCCACCGCCGAACAAGCCGAAGAAACGGGAATAGTTCGGTACAACGATGGAATCAATTCTTCCCTGCCGCAAATCCAGCTCCAAGTCGCTGATCTGTCCCAACTTGCGTCCATCTACAATATTGATAACATCCTTCGTCTGAAAATCCGAAATTTTCATTAACCGTTCACCACGCTTCCGAGAGAACTGCTCATCACCTTATTATCAATATATGTGCCAAATGGGCAAAATGTCCTGCTTGCCCAGTAATTATAGCTGCTTGGTCAAACAGCAAAAAAACGGCGCTAGGCGCCGTTTCATTTTGGTCAAATTACGTTTTAACATGCTTTTGCATTTGTTGAATCGCGGATTTCTCCAGCCGGGATACTTGCGCTTGTGAGATGCCGATTTCGTCGGCTACCTCCATTTGCGTTTTCCCTTCGAAGAAGCGCATCGACAGAATCATTTTCTCGCGTTCATTTAATTTGTGCATCGCTTCTCGAAGAGCGATCTCCTCGATCCACGAGACGTCTTTGTTTTTGTCATCACTGATTTGGTCCATCACATAGATGGGATCTCCCCCATCATGATAAATCGGTTCGAACAATGATACCGGGTCTTGAATGGCATCGAGCGCAAAAACGACATCCTCCTTCGGAACGTTCAGCGCCTCGGAAATTTCAAAAATCGTCGGCTCCCTTGAGTTTTTGTTCGTTAAGCTGTCACGCACCTGCAGTGCCTTATACGCAATATCGCGTAATGAACGCGATACACGAATCGGGTTGTTATCGCGTAGATAACGGCGGATTTCGCCGATAATCATCGGAACCGCATACGTGGAAAACTTAACATTCTGACTGAGATCGAAATTGTCGATTGCTTTCATGAGGCCGATGCAGCCGACTTGGAAGAGATCGTCGACGAATTCCCCGCGGTTGTTAAACCGTTGAATCACACTAAGCACTAGCCTCAAGTTGCCATTGACTAATTTCTCTCTTGCTGCCCACTCATTTTGCGTTTGCAATGCGGTAAATAATTCGCGCATCTCAGCGTTTGTGAGGACAGGCAGTTTCGCGGTATCCACTCCACAAATCTCGACTTTGTTTCGGGTCAACGTGATTACCTCCCAAGGAGAAACATTAATGTTCAGTATCTCCTTGCCCCCCCAATTTATTCCCCCCTCGCGCAAGAAGAAAGTCATTCTCAAAGCTGACCTGCAATGTAAACGCAAACAAGCCCCCGAAGTGATTCCGAGGGCTTGAAAGATTACTTCTTACTCAAGTAAAGCGAATAAATATTCAGATGCTTCAGCATTTCCTTGCGCTCTGCGCCTGTTTCGTTAACGGTAACAGAACCTGTATAAACCACTTTGCCTTGCGACAAATCGATGATGGAAACATCTTTCGATTCGTTGTTCGTCGAGATCGTATAGATCCGTTCCCCGGTTATCATCGAGTTTGATTCACTGCTCGCAACCAATGGGACTGTGAACTGCTTTAACTCTTTCTTGCTTATGCTATATTGCTTTACCGTTACCGGATTTACACCTTGATTCATTAAGGTGACCGAATCTCCGTCGATGAACACCTGCTGACCGAGTATATCACTGTTTGTAATTGCCGCAATCAGTTGCGATTGACTTGACTCTAGATTGTAAGTGTACAGCTCCTCATTTATGATTTCAGAAGATTTATTGCCATCCTTATCCTTCACGACTTTCAAAGTGGATTGCTTATAAACCATCTGCCCTATAGGAGCTAATGAATGAAGAGGCTGCAGCATGTTGTAATGAATGACATTCCCGTTGTCTTCCTTCTTGTCGGACAAGACGATGTCATCGCGAACGATTCGTTCTTCCTTCAAATCTACTGTATATAGATGAGTCTCTTGCAAAGGACCTTCCGGCGTATATACGTTGCTCTTGATCGAATTGGACGTCAATACTTTCATATTTTGATCCTCGACCTGAACATTGATTACGCTGACCCAATTATAGGTAGGATTGTTAGGAACCCCGACTGTAAAACGGTTTCTTTCCTTCGTTTTCAGTTCGAGTGCATCAAAGCTGAAGCTCATGCTCCGCGACCCATCATTTCGTTGAGTCCCGTATTTAATGCCTGCATAAGCCAGATACTGCTCGTCTTGATAGAAACCGGAATACGCGCGCTTCCCACGCATGAAGGTGCGGTGATCTTTAATCAATTGGGCAATTTCCGGGCTAAACTTGTACGTCTGAGCAGTCGAGAGCTTTCGTTCGAAGAACGACTTCTGACTGTCGTAAGTGCTGCCATCCGCAGTAATTTCGATCATACCTTCATTGATTTCGGATCCGTACAAAACCACATTTTGGGCTTCCTTATCATCACCTGATATCGTTTCGAGTCGATATTCAGGCAAACTTCTTGTAGCTGCCTTCACATAATAGGTGCCAACGCTCGCAAGGATGAAGATGACGAGCAATGCAGAGAACCAATAGCGTTTCATTTTCCCGTTACCTCCTTATACCGTTACTTTCTTGTTCATTAAGAAGAAGCTCACAGCAAGCGACATCGCCCCGACGAGTACAGCGACAACCAGTTCAATCAAGAAACTTTCAATCGGATACAAATAATCTACATTTCGATTCGAAATCATAACAGGTAAAGCCAAAAGCAGAATCGAAACTCCGATGTAAAGCACAGCTGCGATAATTCCTTTCAGACGATAGCTCCGCTCAAGCAGGATCGCAGTGAATAGGATGATGACAACAAGCAAGCCGATGCCGTAATAGAGAACAAATTCGGTGAAGGAATAGGGAATCAATATTTGCAGAAGGGAATGCGTTTGAATGATGAATGACATCGTTTCAGCGCTTCTCAGTCCCTCGTCAATGAGAGAATCAAAGAGTTTATATTCCAAAGGCAGGATGAGTAGCTGGAAGGCAACCAGCCCAAGAACAAACAGTATAATCGCGCTCAGCTTAGCCAGATATACATTATGTCTCTCTGTTGGCAGCATAAGCAGTCGATAGATGAACGAGTTCTTCCCCATCCATTCTCGGTACCAGATCAAGAAAACATATAAGGAAAGCCCGCCGATACAGAGCGCAATCGGTGCCATAAACCACAGATTGGCTTGACTGAGTATAACCGAGAACTTGATCTTGCCGTTCTCCTCCACAAACTTCGCGAAAGAAGTCATGTTTGGGCCCATCTCTTCATTTACTTGATCCATGTACCGATTACATGCTATTACAATCCCGAGTCCCTGCATCACTATTGTCAGTACGAACAGCGAAACATAAAGCTTCCAGAAACGCGTGACCTCCATATGCAGCAGCTTTAAATAACGATTCATCCGTAATACACCTCTCTCATAACATCCATGACCGACTTGCCATTTTCCATCCGCATCGCTTCGCAGTTGAACTGATATTTCACCGCACCATTGTCAAGCAATACGACCTCATCAATGAGATGTTCGATATCGTTGATTTCATGCGTCGTAATGATAACGCCTCTGTCCTCAACAAGGTGACTGGTAAATACCGATGCAATTTGCTCTCTGCTGAACATATCGATCCCGGAGAACGGTTCATCCATGAGTACATAATCCACATCAAGAGAAAGTCCGAGCAGCAGATTCAGTTTTGCCGTATTTCCTTTGGAGAGCTCGCTGATGCGGTCTTTACGGTTTAGTTTAAAGAATGTAAGCATTTCATCCGCACGCGCCTCATTCCAGCAGTTATAGAAATCTTTCATAAATTGCATGCTATCTGCTACCGTCATCGATGGCGGCATCGTAATATTGTCCGGAACATAAGTAATATGTTCATAGATTTGTTTCCCGATTGATTGGCCATCAATGGTTATCGTCCCAGAATCGATTGGCGTAAGCCCCATGATCGCTTTCAAAATCGTCGACTTGCCAACACCGTTAATGCCAATCAAACAAGTAATTTGACCTTTCTTTGCCGTGAAGGATACGTCCGAGAGCACCTTCTTGCGGCCGTACTTTTTGCGGATCGATTTCACTTCAATCATGATTGCCCCTCCTTCACGCTACCGCTTGCAGCTTTCGAGTAGCTGGATTCTACTTTGGTCTTAACGATTGCTAGCAGCTCATCAACCGGTACATGGATATTAGCTATAGATTGTACGAATGCATCGACGGCATCCGTGATCAGTTCGCTCCGAATTAGATTAAGCACCTGCTCATCTGTCGTTATCCGACTTGGGGAATTCCCTTCAGTGACGATCAAGCCTTGTTCCTCCATTTCTTTATAAGCCTTCTGAGCCGTGTTCGGATTGATCTTGAGCGTGCCGGCGATTTCACGACGCGAAGGAATGACCTGTCCTTTTGCCAGTTGGCCTGTTGCGATCTGTTCTTTGAAATACTTGACTACCTGGAGGTAGACAGGATCTCTCGTATTGAATTTCACATCCACACTGCCATCACTATTGTTCATACGTCTCCAACTCCGTGTTTTTGAAGTGTGTGTACTACGTAGTTCATACACCTTATACGTGTACTATACATGTAGTACACTCCATTGTCAACTTCCTTGTTTCGGCAAAATAAAAAGCACTGTCTGCCCCCTATTAGCTTGGGGAGAGACAGTGCCTTGATACCATTCGTATTATTTAAAGGCCGGGATAATCGCGCCTTCGTACTTGTCTTCGATGAATTTCTTCACGTCTGCCGATTGCAGCGCTTCTGTTAATGCTTTAATCGCATCAGAATCTTTGTTATCCGGGCGAGCAACAACAATATTCACATATGGCGAATCATTACCTTCGATGAATAGAGCATCCTTCGTTGGAACAAGACCTGCTTCAAGTGCATAGTTCGTGTTGATCATTGCCAAATCCACTTCATCCAGAACGCGTGGAAGTGTTGCAGCTTCAACTTCAGTAATCTCTAGGTTCTTCGGGTTCTCCGTAATATCATGAACGGTACCTGCAACGCCTACGCCGTCTTTCAGCTTAATTACATTATTTGCTGCAAGTAAAGCCAGTGCACGACCACCATTGGATGGATCATTAGGAATAACGACCTTTGCACCGTCTTTCAGTTCGTCTACACTTTTCACTTTCTTCGAATAAGCACCGAACGGCTCAATATGAACGCCGGCAACATTGACAAGATCATAACCTTTATCTTTGTTGAATTGATCCAGGTAAGGTGTATGCTGGAAGAAATTTGCATCCAATTGCTTCTCATACAATTGCGTGTTCGGTTGCACGTAGTCATTGAATTCTACAACTTCAAGGTTAATGCCTTTTTCTTTCAAGGCCGGTTTGATGAAATTAAGAATTTCAGCATGAGGTACCGGTGTAGCGCCCACCTTAAGCGTTACTTCTTGAGCAGCGTTAGTGCCATTATTTGCAGGAGTATTGCCTGCATTCGCATTGTTTCCTTCGTTATTTTTCGCTCCGCATGCGGACAACGCTACAACGAGTACTAGCAGTAATAGTGCAAAACTTACCTTTTTCATTCTTTCATTCCTCCGTCTGTATATTGCTTTCTATGCTGTTCACCTTACTTCCGGCTAAATCGGCGTACCAGATAATCACCGGCCATCTGCAGGAGTTGAACCAAAATAATGAGCAAACCAACCGTGACTAGCATTACGCTCGTTTGAAATCTTTGATAGCCGTAGCGCAATGCCAGATCGCCAAGACCACCGCCGCCGATTACGCCTGACATAGCCGTATAGGACACAAGCGTCACGGCCGTAATCGTAATTGCTGCCAGCAAGCCAGGTCTTGCCTCAAGCAGCAAAACGCGCCTTACGATATCCCATCTGGAGGCACCCATAGCCTGAGCCGCTTCGATGACGCCTCGGTCTACCTCGCGCAAAGACGTCTCCACCAGTCTGGCGAAGAAAGGCGCAGCCGCAATGACAAGCGGCGGAATCGAGCCCTGCACGCCTAGCGTTGTCCCTGTCAGAATCTTCGTCACCGGCATGATCATAATCATGAGGATGATAAAGGGTACGGAACGCAGCACATTCACCACAATCGATAAAAGCGCATAAACAAAAGGCTGCTCCAATAACTGCTTTCTTGAAGTCAGGAACAGCACAACCCCGAGCACCAAGCCAAGTATGATCGTGAAGAACAACGATGCGCCAAGCATCGTCAGCGTATCCTTCGATGCCTTCCATACTTCTTCCCACCGAACATCGGACCAATCAAAGCTTTGCTTCAGCATCATTTCAGCTCACCTACTTCCAGCCCTTTACCGCGCAGGCTCGCAAGCACTTCATCAATCTCACGGTCATTGCCGATAAATTCGATCACAAGCTGGCCGTACGGTGTATTTTTCATACGTGAAACGGTCCCCTGCAAAATCGTAAATTCCACCGAAGTGGATTTAACCGCATTAAACAGAAGTGGCTCGTACGTCACTTCGCCGACATAGTTCACCTTAACGAGTCGACCGCTGCGCGTACCGATCAGCTCACGCGGATCGAATGAATCTGCAATTTGGCTGACAAAATCCATCGTAATGGTATGCTGCGGTTTGAGGAATACATCCAGCACATCCCCCATTTCGACGATTTCGCCTCCGTCAATAACTGCAACGCGATCACAAATCGAACGAATGACATGCATCTCATGCGTGATAAGCAGAATCGTAATGCCAAGCTTTTCATTAATATCAAGCAGAAGCGATAGAATCGCGTTTGTCGTTTGTGGATCCAACGCTGAAGTTGCTTCGTCGCAAAGAAGCACATCCGGATTGTTGGCAAGCGCTCTTGCAATACCGACACGCTGCTTCTGCCCGCCTGAGAGCTGAGCCGGATATTTATCTGCATGCTGCTCTAAGCCTACCAGCTTCAATAGCTCGTCCACTCTTTGCTTAATTGCTGACCTTGACTGCTTAGCCAGTTCTAGTGGGAATGCAATGTTATCTCGAACCGTCGCCATGGTGAGTAAATTAAAATGCTGAAAAATCATTCCGATCCGGCGGCGCTCCTGCTGCAATCGCGTAGTTGCGAGACTCGTTAGTTCTACATCTCCAACCTTCACGGACCCTGAAGTCGGACGCTCCAATAGATTGACGCAGCGAAGCAGCGTGCTTTTGCCTGCCCCCGAATGTCCAATGATACCGAATATTTCGCCTTTATTTATAGTAAGATCTATATTTGTGATCGCATCCACGTACGTTTTGCCAGTGCGATAGGACTTGCTTATGTCTAAGAGCTCAATCAGCGGTAAAACCTCCTGCCATCCTTCGTATGCCATTCATGCTAGAATACCCTTTTGCCCCAATAACAACCTGCATGTGTAGAAAGAACAACAAGCATTATAAACAACTTTTATGCTCTTTGTCACTGGATTGAATTGCTACTTTAACGCAAAAGAGCCCGCAATCCCCGGGATTACGGAAATTGCGGACCATTTGTTCACGAATTAGACCATTTTATTGAACTCTTTACGCAGCCGTTTAATGATCCGCTTCTCCAACCTGGAGATATAGGATTGTGAAATTCCGAGCAAATCAGCGACATCCTTTTGTGTCTTCTCTTCCCCGTCAGCAAGCCCAAAACGCAGCTCCATAATAATCCGTTCGCGCTCGGTCAGCTTATCCAGTGCTTTATGAAGCAGCTTACGGTCTACCTGCTCTTCAATATTACGGTAAATGGTATCATTCTCGGTACCGAGCACATCGGAGAGGAGCAGTTCATTGCCATCCCAATCAATATTGAGCGGTTCATCGAAAGATACTTCCGTCCGTGTCTTGCTATTGCGGCGCAAGTACATCAATATTTCATTCTCGATACAGCGTGAGGCATACGTAGCGAGCTTGATTTTCTTCTCTGGATCAAACGTGTTGACCGCTTTAATGAGCCCGATTGCACCGATGGACACCAAATCTTCGATATGAATGCCTGTATTCTCGAACTTCCTGGCAATATACACGACTAAACGAAGATTGCGTTCGATCAGCATCGCCCGGATCGCGGAATCGCCGGATGGCAGCTTCTCGAGCAAATATTCCTCTTCTTCACGAGTTAGCGGGGGTGGAAGCGCCTCGCTCCCGCCGATATAATAAATTTCCTCGCTCTTTAATCCGAATAAAAACAAAACGCGATAATAATATAACTGCAGGATCAATTTCCATTTGACGAGCATGCTGTTCCATCCCTTCCCGAAGAACTGTGTATTGTATCGATCGTGACACTTCGATTTTGAAGAAGTGACGGATGGATGATCGCCTGGTAGGTGCCGTCAGCGACAAGTTTACCGGCGTCTAAACCAATAAGCACTTTCTTGGATTCATAGACTTCACCATCGCGATTGATGATGACAAGATCCGGTTTTATCGCCAGCATGAACTGTGCACCGCGATTTACACCACGATAAGGCACTAGTCTTAGCCGGTCTCGCCAAATGAAGGGCGTATCATCCGTCATGCTCGCTAAGAGCTTATCGACCTGCGATTCCCGAATTTGAGCAATCCATGAAGCAGGCAGCACATCTTGCCAAACGGCCGCTTCCATGACCATGACCGGAGTACGGGTCAGCGGTTCATACAACTGATTACCCGTGTCGATCAGACCTGTGCAGCTATGCTCCCTATCATCGATTCGAACCTTCACCTCCGCGAGATGATTGGTGACCAAATCACGTTCTTTGCGCTGTGTCATCACCGATCGGTAGATATAATAGCCGACGCCAATAAGACTGAAGACAAAGAGCATCGATGGCTTCAGCATGAAATATAGTTTCCCATTTACAGTGGCGACGGTATTCCAAAGCTTATTGGAGCTGTTCATAAACAAATAGTGGGCTCCAATTACAGCACCGGCGGCAGCAAAGTTGACACCGTAGAACGCTCCGACATGACGAGCAAAATATTGAACGCTTCCAAATCCGAACGCTATGAGCAGCATGATGATAGACAGTGCGATCTTGATGACGATTGTGAACATGAACGACAACGGCGGAAACACAATCATTACGGCGTACAAGCTGCCTACACCGGCAGCGAGAAGAACTCGCCACCACTTTGCACGTATGCTTCGCACCCAAGCTGTCAGCAGCAAATTCGAGCCGTCTATGAGCAGGTTGACCATGAATAATACGTCGAGATAAACTGCATCCAGTGCATTCACCTTCCTGCCGCACTTCCCTGCTCGCCGTTTCCCTCGTAAAAGCTTAGCGAGGATTTGCGGCTTGTGTCTAGTATAGTTAAATCCTATTACAATGTCTGTCTAAACATGCCGTCAGGAGCAATCTTTTTTTGTCGAGGACGCACTAACCGTTAACGCGAATTGTGCTGCGTTCGGTTAGTGCAAAGGGATTGGTTTGAGTGCATTGAAGTGAGTTAGAGAATGCAGCATCCATCTAAATAGGTAGTGCAAAGGGATTGTAAACTAGCAAAAAAGCCGCTTTCCGACGATCCGGAAAGCGGCTAAAGTCCTTATTATAGATGACTAGGTGTTGCGACGATTGCGAAGAAATGCCGGAATATCAAGTTGATCGCTGGATACATTACTGCCAAACGGTTTAGGACCCGTGCTTGCAGCCTGTTGGCGTGGAGCCTCAGCGCTTGTTGGTTCTGGTTGTCCAGCTACAGGACGACGAACCTCAGCTCTGTTATTAGCGTGCTCGAATCCTGTTGCGATAACAGTTACTTTAATTTCATCTTTCAAATTCTCATCGATGCTAGCACCGAAGATCATGTTTACATCCGGATCGGAAGCCGAAATGACGATTTCAGCCGCTTCATTCACTTCATAGAGCGAGAGATTTGCGCCGCCTGTGATGTTCATGATAATACCGCGCGCGCCGTCGATAGACGTTTCAAGCAACGGGCTTTGAATGGCTTTGCGCGCTGCATCTGCAGCACGGTTCTCGCCTGTAGCGTTGCCGATACCCATCAGGGCAGAGCCGCGCTCCGCCATAATCGTCTTCACGTCCGCGAAGTCAAGGTTGATCAGACTTGGCATCGCGATCAAGTCGGAGATGCCCTGCACCGCTTGCTTCAGCACGTTATCCACTTCGCGGAACGCTTCCAGCATCGGCGTCTTCTTGTCTACGATCTCAAGCAAACGGTCATTCGGGATCACGATTAAGGTGTCTACTTTTTCTTTAAGCGCTTCGATACCTAGGTCGGCTTGTCCGGAGCGTTTGCGTCCTTCGAACGTGAATGGACGTGTTACAACACCGACTGTCAGCGCGCCGCATTCGCGAGCGATCTCAGCGATAACGGGGGCAGCACCTGTGCCGGTTCCCCCGCCCATGCCTGCTGTTACGAATACCATGTCAGCGCCTTTGAGTGTGTTCATTACCGATTCACGTGATTCTTCAGCTGCTTTCTTACCAACCTCAGGGTTTGCACCTGCACCTAGTCCGCGAGTCAGCTTGTCACCGATTTGCAGCTTCTGCTCCGATTTCGCCATATGCAATGCTTGCGCATCTGTATTCACAGTTATGAACTCTACGCCTCTGACTCCATTCTCGATCATCCGGTTAACAGCATTGCTTCCGCCGCCGCCTACACCGATGACTTTGATTTGGGCCATCTGCTCATTATCGAAATCAAATTCCAACATGTTATTGCTCCCCCGATCAAATAAATTCACTAAACATATTTTTCAATTTTTCAAAAAGACCAGGCTTCGAGGGCGAATTCGTTGTACTGGACTTCCGGCTGGCACTCTTCTTAGGAGTCGAAACTGCCTTGCCTTTCATATACTTCGAAACATATTGAATCATACCAACACCGCTGGTAAAAGCAGGATCACGAACGCCGATATAATCCGGCACCGCAATGCGTACGCTTGCTTCCAACTCATGTTGGGCCAGTGCCAATGTTCCCGGCATCGTCACTGTACCGCCCGTTAGAACATATCCATTGATCTTATCACCATAGCCAAGTCGGCGTACTTCTTGCCGGATCAAATGAAAAATTTCTTGCATGCGTGGTTCGATAATGTTAGCCAGGTCAACCTGAGAGAATTCCTTCTCCACGTTGCTGCCCATGCGCATTACTTTGAATTTCTGATCTTCTGCAGCATCGTCGATAAGTGCACAGCCGAATTTCTGCTTAATCTTCTCGGCTTGCTCGGTTTGAGTACGGAGTCCGTAGGAAATATCGCTAGTAACATACTCGCCGCCAACCGGCAGCGTGGAAGTTGCAACAATGCTTCCTTGCTCAAAAATTGCAATGGTACTGGATCCGGCGCCAATGTCTGCGAGGACAGTACCCATCATTTTCTCATCTTTGGTGAGTGCCATTTGACCGGATGCTAATGACATTAGAATAATGCCGGCAATACGCAAATTCGCTTTCTCGACGCACCGGGCTAAGTTATGTATCGCCGTTTTGGCCCCGGTAACGAGTGTTGCTTCGACTTCTAGACGAACACCAATCATGCCTCTAGGATCCGAGATGCCTTCAAGACCGTCAACCAAGTACTGCTTTGGAACTAGGTTAATGATTTCGCGTTCCGGAGGTAAAGCTACTACTTTCGCCGCTTGCAATACGCGTTCAATGTCTTCTTCTCCGATTTCACGATCTTCATTGGATATGGCGACAACGCCGTGATTCGTTTGCAAGCCGATATGATTGCCTTGAATGCCTACGTATACATCGCTTATTTGAATACCGACCATACGCTCGGCATGATCCACCGCATTGCGAATGGATTGAACGGTTTGGTCAATATCAACGATAGCCCCTTTGCGGATACCTTCCGAGTCGGCCGATCCAACTCCAATAATATTAATGACTCCGTTATTCACTTCGCCAATAATAGCACGAACCTTGGATGTACCGATGTCCAAACTGACGATGATGTCATTGCTGCTCAACCTCTGGCACCTCCGTTCAACATTAATTAGGTACATTAATTAAGTACATTAAATGCCGTGACTGCTTTGCATTTCTTTTTAATTCAACGTAATCCTGAATATCCCTCTTTTTTCTACAATTTTTTCAAGGTTTATTTAAACGTCCATTACATGAATGTACATGCTCTGGTTGATGTTGTTCCGAAAAAATGCAAAAAGGGCAAATAAATCTACATAACTAAAATTCTATCATTCTTTGAAGCTATTGAGTAGTCTCTTTTTGGGAAATGCCTTCATTATCTGCGACTTCAGGCGTAAATGAGGCATATTTATCCGCAAGCAGCATAGTAATTAGTCCCGGGGGCTGAATTTCAATAACAGCATTCAGCGTAGGGATCTTCTCCGGCAGCAGAGACACTGCTGTAATCACCTCAAAACGCGTCCTGGTGTAGATTTTGATCCGATCCTTGTAAGAAGGGGACGGTTCAGGCTTAATCTCCGAGAAGTCTCCTATGGAGTCTTCCGGAATCGTTGATAGCATCTTGCAAAGCTCGGCCAAAATAGGGTCATCTGCTTTCCAGCCCGACAGAATCGGTTTGTCGACAATCATTTCGGAACCAGCTGCAATACTGGCGCCGTTAGCCAAAATAGCCGTGATTTCGCCGTTCTTCGACAATGTATAGGCGACGGTTTTGAACTCCTGCACATGAATCGTGATACTTCCGGGGAATGATTTGGTCACCTTCACATTCTCAATGGCCTTAAGCGTATGCACTCTTGCCTCTAATTTGCTTGCGGATGTACCGAAGAAGGAATCTCCGGCGACGATGCCGACAACCTTGCGGATTTCGGCTGCATTCAGGTAGTGCTGACCTTCAACGGTCACGGTAGCTACTTTGCTTATGGAAGAATTAAAGAATAGTACGCCAAGAATCACGACGAACAATAAGAATAGCACCGCCAACAGCTTCTTGCCGCCTCTGCGCCGTTTCACGGGTTCGCGCAGCACGGGCATCTTCTCTTGCATAGCTTGTCCCCTCTTTGTATAAACGCAAACGGCTTCCCGCCAATCATGGCAAGAGCCGCTCACGCGTTCTTATATCTGTCCACACACGTTGTTATGGAACGATTTGATTGTTCGGCACAGGTGAATAGCGGGTAATTCTAGCTCCCAGCCTGCCTAGCATCGTCTCAATCCGGTCATAACCGCGGTCGATATGATGCACCTGCTCAACGACAGTTTTCCCTTGCGCGGCAAGCCCCGCAATGACTAGAGCTGCACCGGCGCGCAAATCCGTTGCTTCAACCGTGGCACCATAAAGTCGTGACACGCCGCGGATGAAAGCAGAGTTCAGATCTACACGGATATCGGCTCCCATGCGTGAGAGCTCATCGACATGCTTGAATCTGCCTTCAAAAATCGTTTCTTTCATGACGCTTACACCGTCTGCCAGTGC
Source organism: Paenibacillus sp. N22P23 (assembly GCF_059383735.1). Taxonomy (NCBI): domain Bacteria; kingdom Bacillati; phylum Bacillota; class Bacilli; order Caryophanales; family Paenibacillaceae; genus Paenibacillus; species Paenibacillus sp. N22P23. The sequence goes on along the minus strand of NZ_JBXENT010000001.1, from coordinate 178,820 downwards.
AAGCAGCACCATAATTTGCGATTGCATATCGGTAGGAAATGCAGGGTAAGGCGAGGTTACGATGCGGTCAACAGCTTTTGGGCGTGCTGCTGCACCTACTTTGATTATATCATCGTCAACCGTTATTTGAACACCTGTGCGTCTAAGCACATGGATGAGAGAGGTTAGGTGCGAAGGACATGTATTCAGCAGAGTCACCTGCCCGCGTGTTGCGGCAGCGGCTACCATCACCGTTCCAGTAACAATCCGGTCTGGAATGACTTGATAGCGGCAAGGCGTAAGCTTCTCTATTCCTTCGATCGTAATCGTATCCGTACCGGCACCGAAGATCTTGGCACCCATACTGTTCAAGAAATGCTGCAAATCTTGAATCTCCGGTTCTCGTGCAGCATTGCTGATCGTAGTAAGCCCCTCGGCAAGCACCGCGGCCATCATAATGTTCTCCGTAGCTCCGACGCTCGGGAAATCCAGGTGAATTTCCGCGCCTTTCAACCGTTTTGCATAACAGACTATTCGGCTGTCTTCCTCGTCGACCTGCGCCCCCAGCGCCCGAAGGCCGCTAAGATGCAAATCGATTTTCCGTTCTCCGATCGCGCAGCCGCCTGGCTGATAAATCGTTACTTCGCCAAACCTTGCTAACAGCGGCCCCATAAGAAAAATGGATGATCGCATTTGACGCATAAGAGCCTCAGGAATGTGGGAAGAATGCAAGCTTGACGTATCGAGCGTGACGGTTTCGTCCTCGTGCTCTGCCCGGCAGCCAAGTTCGCGCAAAATGTTAAGCATGACGTCGATATCAAGCAATTTAGGTACATGATCGATCGTCACTTTTCCTTCTACCAGCATACTAGCAGCTAAAATCGGCAAAGCGGCATTTTTCGCGCCTTGGATAACAATGGTTCCTGAGAGAGGTTTCCCGCCTTCAATCACCAATTTGTCCAATTTATCACCTCCGGATTACCGCTCACCCATAACCAGTACCTCCGCCACCAGTTCGACTCCAAATTTGTCCTTTACTGTGCTTTGAATGGTTTTCATAAGGGTGAGAACGTCTTCAGCTTTCGCTTGCCCGGTGTTGACAATGAAATTGGCATGCAAGTTAGAAATCTCGGCGCCACCGCAGCGCATTCCTTTAAGCCCCGCTTCTTGAATGAGCCTTGCGGCAAAATCATTCGGCGGATTGCGGAACACACTTCCGGCACAAGCCAATTGAAGCGGTTGAGTCAACAGTCGACGCTGTTTGTAAGCGGAAGTAGTCGCCATAATTTCTTTACGATCTCCCTGCTCAAGCTCAAAGACGGCTCCAATGACGATGCCCGGTCGTTCATGCAAGCATGAATGACGGTAAGTAAACTTCATATCCTCTATTCCGTAGCGAACCAATTCCCCTGTTTCCAGTACAATGTCAGCTGATTTGAAGATACGTGACACATCCGACCCGTTAGCGCCGGCGTTCATATAGACAGCTCCGCCTACCGATCCTGGAATTCCCCCCGCGAACTCCAATCCGGATAACCCTTCTTTGACTGCCAAAGCCGACAGCTTAATAAAGGAAAAAGCGGCACCCGCATGAACGAGCGTGCCATCAAATCGTGCATAATCGAATGCTTCACCCGGTTGAATGACGACGCCGCGGATTCCTTTATCGCTGACTAGCAAATTGGAGCCGCGTCCGAGATTGGTCCACTGTACCCCATGTTTATGGAGCAACCGGACGACCGACACCAGCTGATCTTCGGTATTCGGAATAATAAGTACATCTGCCGGCCCACCGATTTTCCATGTTGTAAATTCGGAGAGCGGCTTGTTAAACAGGACTCTGCCTGCATCTATTTCGCTTAGCTCCGCCAAAAACTGCTCCATCTGTCGTACCTCCTTCTGCTATAGCGATTGAAACTTGCCTGGCGCTCGTTCGCTCCTCCGGGTGGCCCGCCGCCTTGCTGTAAAGCAGAGACTTCTGAGGCCCGCCGGGTGACGGTCACGATTATGCTGTATACTATGCCTACCCGCACAGGAGTGTGACAATCGCCTATAGGACAGGCTTATTTTTGCCCAGTTGTTAATTGCTTCAATTCTTTCACAATCAGCGCTGCCGACTCCGGCACGCCTAGTGATTTCGCAACCGTACTCATCGCCGTCTGCGTTTGCTTGCTATTGATAATCCGGCTGATGCGCTCGAAGAGGAGCTCACCGTTCAGATTGCGTTCAAGGATCATTTCGGCGGCACCGGCATCTACCAGACTTCTGGCATTCGCTTCCTGATGATTGTTCGTCACGTTCGGCGATGGAATCAGAATCGATGGAATACCAAGTGCCGTCAATTCGGCAATAGAGGACGCCCCTGCTCTTCCAACCACCAGATCAGAAATGGCAAGCACCTCCGGCATGTGATGTAAATACGGGAGCACTTGGAGGCGCTCGGAACGTAACGGCAACACCTCTTCAATGCGATGACTCGTATTCTCGTAATAGCTTTCACCGGTCACGAACACAAAATGGACCTCTGGCAGCCGCTCAAGCAGCGGTGCCAAGTCCACCATGACATCATTTATCGCTTTCGCTCCGCGACTGCCCCCTACAAGCAGCACTACCTGACTGCCTGCCGGGATGTTTAGCCTGGCGTAGCCTTGTTCTTTATCTGCGCGTACGACACTGGTCGCACAAGGATTCCCGGTAAATAATGTATTCGGCTGCCGCTTGAATTGCGACAGCGCATCCTTGAAGCTGACCGCTACACGGCTGGCATAGCGGGAGAGAAACTGATTGGTCAAGCCTGCTACCGCATTTTGTTCATGTATGAGTGTCGGGATGCCCAGCTTTGCAGCGGCATAGATGACAGGTCCGCACACATAGCCGCCAGTACCGACAACAACGTCCGGCTTAAAGTCTCGCAGCAGCTGCTTAGACCTTCGAACACCTTTTAGAAAACGCATGACCGTCCTGACATTCTCGAAGGAAAGCTTACGTCTAAAGCCTGTAATTTCGACCGATTCGAAGGGAATGCCCTGCGCAGGCACGATCCGGCTTTCAAGCCCCTTCGGAGAGCCGATGTACAGGATGGACGAGCCCGGCTGCTCTTCCATCACCTGCTTGCCAATTGCAAGCGCGGGATAGATATGGCCGCCTGTTCCGCCGCCTGTCAATACGATACGCATGTATTAGTCACCTCGAGTAACGGGATATATTCAGTAAAATACCTAACGATGTCAGTAGGAGTGTCAACGAGGAGCCTCCGTAGCTAACCAGCGGGAGCGTAATGCCCGTTACCGGCATCATACCGATAACAACACCGATATTGATAAACACTTGTACGGCGACAATGCCGATGATGCCAACGGCTAGCAGGCTGCCGAACGTATCGGGCGCTGCAATTGCAGTCCGCATGCCTCGCCATAGCAAGATGGCAAACAAGGTGATAATCGTAGTCCCGCCAATAAAACCGAGTTCCTCGGACACGATCGAAAATATAAAATCCGTTTGCGGCTCGGGCAGATAACTGAACTTCTGCCTGCTCATGCCAAGGCCGAGGCCTACCAGCCCGCCTGGTCCAATCGCATAGAGAGATTGAATGGATTGATAACCTGCCCCCAGCGGATCTGCCCATGGATCGAGAAAGGCTGTAATTCGCTGAAGCCTGTAAGGCGCTGCCAGAATAAGTCCGACAAGGCCGGCTACACCAACTAAGGCCAACGATCCCAAATGTGCTAATCGCGCACCTGCTGTATAAATAACGAGCAGCGAAGCACCGATCATGACGGCTCCTGTGCCCAGATCCGGCTGCATCATAATGAGACCGAAGGCCAGTCCCATAATACCGAGCGGCGGCAAGAGGCCTTTCGCAAACTGGGTTACCGCCTGCTGCTTGTCCGCGAGCAGCTTCGAGAGAAAGATGACCATCGCCAGCTTCATAAACTCGGAGGGCTGAATGCCAAACGAACTGATACCGAGCCAGCTTCGCGCACCGCCGCGTACGACCCCGATGCCGGGGATCAAGACGAGCAGCAGCATGCCGAAACAAACGAGCAGACCGAGCTTTGCCCATTTGCGCCAAATCCAATAGTCTGCGTTCATGGTGACGATCATCGCCCCAATGCCGAGCGCAGCAAACAGCACCTGTCGTTTCACATAATAAAATTTGTCACCAAATTCATGGAAGGCCAGCACCGCACTGGCGCTGTACACCATTACAAGTCCGATAGCCAAAATGAGACAAATCGAAATGATCATCCACATATCCGGGGCAGACCTGGCTTTTGCCATAGCGCGAACACCTCTTGCAAGCTTAAGTAGGGACAAGCCCCCTACTTACAAGTTATGCGCCGATTCTTTAAAAATGCGCCCTCGTTCTTCATAGGATGTAAACATATCCCAGCTTGCACAGGCCGGCGACAGGAGAACGGTATCTCCTGGCTCCGCGAGGGCTGCTGCTTCTCGTACTGCCAGCTGCAGCGTGCTTTCGGCGTCCTCCACAGGTTCGACGACTTTGATCGTCGTTAAACCTGCGAGTCTCGCGACTTCGGCAATTTTACCGCGGGTTTCGCCTATGGAGACAACAGCTTTTACTTGATCGCGGAAATGCGGCAGCAGCTCCATGTAGTCGGAGCCTCTGTCCAGCCCTCCTGCAATCAGCACGACGCGACGGCCCAGGAAAGAACGAAGTGCTATGATCGTAGCTGTTCCGTTCGTTGCTTTGGAATTATTGTAATAAGCAATTTGGTTATGATTGCGCACAAATTCCAGGCGATGCTCCACACCACGGAACTGACGAAGAGGCTCTAGCAGAGCTTCTATGCTTGCGCCTGCTACGATGCATGCAGCAATGGCTGCAAGGGCGTTAGCCGTATTGTGACGACCGGGAATACCTAGTTCATTAACCGGTATGATGTCATGAGACTGACCTTGCTCATCTCGCCATACGATAACACGGTTGACGTCTCCGGCAGGCGCTGTAAGATCAGCTGGGAACGGCGGATTGACGCATAATCCGTATGTAAGCTCTTTAGTTGTAGAGAAAGGCAGAATACGTGCTTTAATCGACCCTGCATGCATAAGCTCGCGGCAAACCGGATCATCTGCATTTAAGATCGCAGTATCTTCAGGCGTCTGATTCGCAAAAAGCTTCGCTTTGGACGCGACATAGTCTTCCATACCGCCGTGATAGTCCAGATGTGTCTCCGCTACATTGAGCAGCATGCCGATTCGCGGCCGAAACTCCGTTGTGCCTTTCAACTGGAAGCTGCTAAGCTCCGCGACAATCCAATCTTGGCTCGATGCCGTCTGTGCGGCTTCGCACAAAGGAGTCCCAATATTGCCGGCTACGATCGGATGAAGTCCCGCAGCTTCCAGCAGCTCGCCGATCCATGTCGTTGTCGTGGTTTTGCCGTTAGAACCGGTAATGCCGATCATTGGAGCCGGTGACAGTAAATAAGCGACTTCCACTTCGGTAACGACTTCAATGCCCAGCTCCAATGCTTGCTTGACAGGTGCTGACTTGTACGGAATACCTGGATTCTTAACAACCAGTGCCGTATCCGCATCAATGAGATTCGCCGGATGACTGCCGCAAATAACAGAAACACCCAAAGCGTCCAGCTCGTCCGCTTCGGGAGATAAATGACGTTCCTTCATATCGTTAACGGTCACCTTGGCGCCAAGCTTATGGAAAATCTTCGCGACGCTGACCCCGCTTCTGGCTAATCCGAGTACGATAACCTGTTGATCCTTGTATAAGGATGGGTGTTTCATCTATGTCACAACTCCTTAAAATTCAGCAATGCATTTATTCATTTCTTACTTGACAATCCCCCTAAATCCCCCTTTGAAAGGGGGACCCCGAGGGCCCCGGCCCTCTGGACACCCGGAAGGTGTAACGTTGGTGCTCCAGAGGAACGCTCCTAGCTTCTGTTGGTGGGGTGCTCGAAGTCCCTTACGGGACTAACTTTCATGTTGGCGCTCCCGTGTTACCTGTTGACTACGTCACTGAAGAACGTTTTGGTCACAGCGGCGCGTCGTTGTTGCAACCAATGCGTAGTGCCCGCTTTCGTCCCTTTCGGGACACGCTCCCATTTCCCGCGCACGGTTAGTTATCGGCAGCTGCGCTGCCTTGTCCCTTCGGGACTTAAGAGCACGTCGGCGGCTGCGCCGCCTTGTCCATTCGGGACATTATAAAAATAGCCGGGTACAAGAGCGGAGCGGGCGGAATCGTTGTGTAGAAGCGTTAGCGTTCGCCTTTGTCAACCGAATTTCTACCACTAGATCAGTTATAGAATCAAGAAATTCGGGGGACAACAGCGATCGAAACAATGATCCGCACGCGCAGCGGTGTACTCCCAGCGTCCTTTCCCTAACATGCCCTTAGGCACTTACCGTCCCAGCAGCAAACCGATCGCCGCGAATACAATCCCGACGAACCAGAAGGAAGTAACAACCTTCCACTCCGACCAGCCGGACAATTCGAAATGATGATGGATCGGGCTCATTTTGAAGATTCGTTTGCCTCGTAGTTTGAAAGAACCTACTTGCAGTATAACCGACAGCATCTCCAGAACGAAAACGCCGCCGATAATGACCAGTAATATTTCGGTTTTGGTTAGAATCGCAACAGCCGCCATACCGCCGCCGATGCCAAGTGAGCCTGTATCGCCCATGAACACTTTGGCCGGATGCGCATTGAATACCAAGAAGCCCAGCATCGCGCCGATCATCGTCGCCGAGAAGATGGCGGATTCATGTTCGCTTGCATGCAGCGCGAGAATCGCGAAGGCCGTGAACGCGACTGCGCCTGTCCCTGCCAGCAATCCGTCGACGCCGTCTGTGAAGTTAACCGCATTCGTTGTGCCGAACAACATAATAACGACGAACGGATAATAGAACCATCCGAAATCAAGCTCTGCGGACGTCCCTGGAATCCCGATCACCGTGCTGTGATTCATTTGATAGAGCAGTACACATATAATTACGGAAAAAATCAGTTGGCCAATTAGCTTTTGCATCGCTGTAAGGCCAAGCGAACGTTTAAATACGATTTTGATATAATCATCCAGAAATCCGACCAGACCAAATCCGAGCGATGCAACAAGCAGCACCCAGAAAGAAGACGTCTTATCCGAGAACTTTAGGAACGCCAGCAAGACAGCCAGCATAATGATGATGCCGCCCATAGTCGGTGTCCCTGATTTCTTCAGATGGCTTTGCGGGCCGTCTGTACGGATCTGCTGGCCGAATTTCATCCGTTTCAGCAGCGGAATGAACAAAGGTCCGAACAGTATCGCAAGCATGAAGGAAGCGCCGATTGACAGAAGAATGACCTTTACGTCCATAATTTCACCTCTATGCACGCTGCAGGTCATGGACGATTTCTTCCATGCGCATGCCGCGGGATCCTTTCACCAGTATGAGATCTTCCGGCACTAGTTGTGCGCGGAGCCATTCTATAAGTTGTTGCTTATCTTCAAATGCTTTAACGAGGTCTGAGCCGTCAAATTGCTTTGCCGCTTCAGAGGCGATATTCTGCGATAGCTTACCGTATGTCAGCACACGATCTGCCTTCGACGGATTCACATAAGCGCCGATTGCGCCATGCATCGCTTCTTCATCCGGCCCGAGCTCCAGCATATCGCCAAGGACGAGCCATTTACAGTGATAACCCGACAGCCCTGCTACGAGGTCAATCGCGGCGCGGACGGATGTCGGACTGGCATTGTATGCATCATTAAGTACCATTGCTCCATTATACGCACGACCCGGCTCAATGCGCATCGCTGTCAGCTTCAGCCCAGCGAATCCTTCGCGAATGACTTCGTCCGGCATACCAAACTTCTTGGCTGTCGCAATCGCCGCGAGCGCATTGGATACATTATGCGTGCCGGCCACAGGAAGTTCAACGTGCTGCAGCCCATTATCGCCGCATAAATCAAATACAGAAGTTGTTGCGTTCACGACTACATTCTCAGCCGCCCATCGATTGCCTTCCTGCAAACCGAAGGTTTGTACCTCGGTCAGTTCCGGCAACGAAACCTGCTTAAGCCCCTCGTGCAGAAGCGGTTCATCACCATTAATAAGCAGCAGGCCGCCAGGCTTCAGTCCCGCTACAATTTCAAGCTTCGCTTGGGTAATGCCTGCACGTGAACCAAGCTGAAGCATGTGAGATTCGCCGATATTGGTAATGATCGCAACATCGGGTTTCGCAAGTCGAGTCAACAGATCGATCTCGCCGAACTCACTCATCCCCATCTCAAGCACAACAACTTCCACGCCTTCTTCTAATGCCAGAAGCGTTAGCGGCAAGCCGATATGATTGTTATAGTTGCCATCTGTTTTATGCACGCGAAAAAAGCCCGACAGCAGCGCTGCGACCATATCTTTCGTTGTCGTTTTGCCATTGCTGCCTGTTACGCCAACTACGCGCACCCGCAATTCGTCACGGTATGCCGAAGCAAGCTGCTGCAGTGCCGCAGTTGTATCGTCCACCAGAATAAGAGGCACACCAGTCGCCAACGCATTAGGAAGTTCTTTATCCCTCTGCCACAGCGTAGCAACTGCACCGCCTTCAATGGCGCTGCTTGCAAATTCATGACCGTCAAAGTTCTCGCCTTTGATCGGAATGAACAACTGACCCGGCGACATGCGCCGGGAGTTGATGGAGACGCCGGTTATTTCCAGACTGCCGGCATCTGTATCGTTTTGTATCGTTCCACTGCACATGGCGGCAATCGCGCTTAATTTACGTGTAATCACTATGAAAGACTCCTTATCGCTTCTTTAGCCACCTCGCGGTCGTCAAAGTCATACTTGACGCCGCCGATATCCTGATAGGTTTCGTGGCCTTTCCCCGCAATTAATACTACATCGTCACGCCTCGCCATTTCAACCGCTTTTTGTATCGCCGCTCTTCGATCAACGAGCAGCTCGTAACGATTCGCAGCCGTATTGTCCTGTACAAGTCCTGCTTCAACGTCCAGCAGGATACGTTCCGGATCCTCCGTACGGGGATTATCCGATGTAAGGATGCAATAATCCGCAAGCTGCGCGGCGATTTGGCCCATAAGCGGCCGTTTTGTCCGGTCACGGTCGCCGCCGCAGCCAAATACACAAATGACGCGCCCCACGGCAAATTCCTTCACAGCGGTAAGCACATTCTGTAGTCCGTCAGGCGTATGGGCATAATCGACGATGACCGCGAACTTCTGTCCGGCTTGAACGGACTCGACGCGGCCTGGAACACCGGGGATGTCTTCCAGACTTTGCTTAATCTGCTTCAGTGAAATACCCTCAATTAGAGCAGCACTTATGGCACTTAACGCATTGTACACATTATATTTACCGGCCATCCGCAGTGTAATATCCGCAGAACCGGCGAACGTTTCCACATGGAAAGCTGTCCCGTGGGCAGTTATACGCACTTTATCGGCGCGCACATCCGCATCATGATCGATGCCGTAAGTAACAACCTCAGCTGTCGTAACGTCTGCATACTTAGGCGAGGCTGCGTCGTCAGCATTCAGTACCGCAAACAAACGATCCTCCGGCGTACGCCCGAATTCATTGCCAAGCCGGGAGAACAACAGCCCTTTCGCTGATGCATACCTCTCCATCGTAGCATGATAGTCGAGATGATCCTGCGTCAAATTGGTGAAAATCGCTGTCCGATAGCGGCTGCCCTTCACTCGTCCCTGCTCCAGCGCATGCGAGGAAACTTCCATAATGCAGTATTCCGTCCCTGCCTCTGCCATGGCAGCAAGTGAACGCTGCAGCTCGTGCGCCTCAGGTGTCGTTCCCGACATCGGCAGCGATTTGCCGGCATAGCGCATTTCCACCGTTCCAATAACACCGGTACTGAACCCTGCGTCACTCATAATTTTCTCGATCAGATACGTTGTCGTTGTTTTACCGTTCGTGCCCGTAACGCCGATCAATTTCAGCTTACGGCTTGGATAATCAAAATAATGATTGGCGATCACGGCCATCGCATAACGGCTGTCTTTGACGATAAGTTGAGGGATTGGCAGATCCAGCTGTCTCTCCACAACCAGGGTAACGGCCCCTCTAGCAACGGCCTCCGCGGCATAATCATGCCCGTCAACCTTATGTCCACGCAAACAGATAAAGACGCAGCCTGGCAAGACGCGGCGGGAGTCGGTCTCAATACTACCAACCTCCGCCGTCCCTTCACCAACCAGAACAGATGTGAGCAGCAGTGCAGCCAAGTGTTCTACACGCATCGCTTAAGTCCCCTCCCGTGAGCAGATCAAATCTGCGCAGGGCCGCCTATGAAGAAGCAGCAAAGTTGGGTCGCGGCCTACTTCATCTATCTATACTCATTATAGTCAGCGAACAGAGCTTTCATCATCGTCTTTTGCTAAATAAATCCGTATGGTTGACCCTCGATCGACCCGCGTTCCCGCAGCAGGTGACTGCCTTATCACGGTGTCCCCGCTCCCGGCCGAGGTTAAATTGAAGTTCATATTCAAATCCTCATAAATATCAGATACAGTCTTGCCGATGAGATTCGGAACGACCACAATCGGTGTCTCCCCGTATTTATACTCTTTGCTCAGTTGATCCTTCCGCGGAGCAACTCCCATATACGGCAGTGCATCTTCCAAAATATTGTGTACGATAGGCGCGGCGACGACACCCCCGAATTGAATGCCTTGCGGGTTATCGACTGCGACGTATACCACGATCTTCGGATCGTCTGCCGGAGCAAAACCAATAAAGGATACGATATGCTCATTCGGTGAATATCGGCCGTTGATAACTTTCTGGGCTGTACCTGTCTTACCGCCGACACGATAGCCATCTATGAAGGCATTGCGTCCTGTTCCTTTGGCAACGACGCTCTCCAGTGCCTCTCGCACCTGCTTGCTCGTTTTCTCGGATATGACGGTTCGAACCGCTTCCGGCTCTACTGTACTTACCGTATCGCCTGTCTCTGGATTAATCCATGATTTGGCGACATGCGGCTTATACAGTGTACCCCCATTGATCGCTGCCGAAACAGCAGTGATCTGTTGAATTGGTGTAACCGACACCCCTTGACCGAATGCGGTAGTCGCAAGCTCAACTGGACCGACCTGGCTCATTTTGAACATAATACCGTTCTCCTCGCCGCCGAGGTCGATGCCGGTTTTTTTACCGAAGCCGAAGTTCTTAATATAATCGAACAGCTTCTCTTTGCCAAGTCGGTTGCCTAGCGCGACGAATCCCGGGTTACAAGAGTTCTGCACCACTTCAAGGAAGGTTTGGCTGCCATGGCCGCCTTTCTTCCAGCAGCGCAGCCTGGCGCCGCCGATTTCAACAGCGCCCGGATCAAAGAAATGCTCACCCGTTAGATTTACTTTTCCTTCTTCGAGCGCGGCTGCCAGCGTAATGATCTTGAACGTGGACCCCGGCTCATACGTCATCCAAATCGGCAAATTGCGATTGTAGATCGCCGGATCAACATCACGGTATTTGTCCGGTTCGTAAGTTGGCCTGCTGGCCATTCCGAGAATTTCGCCGTTCGTAGGGTCCATTGCGATCGCAATGATGTCATCGGCCTGAAACTTGACCATCGCTTGATCAAGTTCCCGCTCCATAATCGTTTGTATCTGCTTGTCTATCGTAAGTTCTAAGTTAAGCCCGTCTTTAGGCTCCAAATAGGTATCGCCTGAGCCCGGCATCTGTCCGCCTCCGGCCGTTGACAAGAACGAAATATTTCCGTTGATACCTTCCAGAAGATCGTCATATTTCGCTTCAATGCCGGTTAAGCCTTGATTATCAATGCCGGTAAATCCGAGTACATGTGATGCGAAGCTTCCGAGCGGATAGTAGCGTTTGTTGTCTTCGGCTACCACAATTCCCGGCAAATTAAGATCCCGAATTTGCTGCGCTTTTTCCGTAGTGATTTTGCGACCGCCTGGTTTAAGACTTACGATCATCTGCTTTTTCTTAATCGTTGTATAGATTACTTCCTCCGACATATCCAGTACACTGGCTAGCTGAGCGGCAGTCGACTTCGCATCCTTGATCTGGGCAGGTATCGCCATAACGGTAGGCGAGCTTATATTATACGCAAGCATGGTGCCGTTTCGGTCCAAAATCTCGCCCCGCTTCGCCGAGAACGGAATTTCCCTGCGCCAGGAGTCCTCCGCTTTCGCTGCAAGCTCCTCGCCTTTCCACAGCTGCACATAACCCAGCCGTCCGGCCAGAAGCGAGAATGCAAGAATGCCAATAAGAAGCGCCGTAAACAGCCTGCGCCTAATCGTCACACTCGAAACCTTCACTTAACATCCCCTCCGAATAGCTCGTAAAACGGGAACGTTCGTCCATCCGTTTCCTAATCCAAGCCTATTCAAAGAAAAAGGGGGTTAGAACAAGCCTATCCCCCAGAAGCAGTACCCGATTTGCTGTTGTCTGTTGCTCCTTTTGATGCATTTTCTCCGTCTTCCGTCTGTGTGGAGGCTTGTAGAGCCGGCGGTGACAGGACAAGCTTGAGCACTTTGTTCTCGCCTTGTTTCGCTAATGATTGCGAGGTTACGAAGCCTTCCCCTGTCGTCATAACGCGAATCTGCAGGATCGAGCACATCTCCATCGCATCTCGAAGCGATAAGCCGGTCATATTCGGAATTGGCAGCTTCGTTCTCTCTTCGGTTAGAAGATAGATCCGCTGATCCGGACTGACGGCCGTACCTGCCTTAGGAATTTGCTGCAGGACGGTCTTGCCTTTACCGACAACTTCGTAATTGAGCTTGCTCGATTTCAATTTATTTTTCGCATTCGTTAGATCCAGCTTAGTCAAGCTTGGAATTTCGACGGTTTGCTCTTGATTCGGCGTACTAGAGGCTGTCGTCTTCACTGATGTCACCGGATCAACACCCATATGGCGAAGACTTTGCTGCACGATCTTCTTGAAAATAGGCGCCATAACGATACCACCGGAAGCTAACCGATCATTCGGCTCATCCATAACAAGATAAAGAACGATCTTCGGGTTGCCTACAGGCGCGAAGCCGATGAAAGAAATCACGTACTTGTCGTCTGCATATCCGCCGTTGACAACTTTCTGAGCCGTACCTGTTTTACCTGCTACACGGTAACCTTCAATGTAGGCTCTGCGGCCGGAACCGATCTCTTGGTCAGAAACGACCTGCTCCAAATATTCATCCACTTTCTTGGCCGTTTGTTCGGTGATCACCTGACGGACGACCTGTGGTTTGATCACTTCTACTTTCTTCGAAACCGGATCTTGAATTTCTTTAATAAGATGCGGTACAAGCAGCTTGCCGCCATTAGCAACGGCAGCTACAGCCGCAACCTGTTGAATCGGCGTCACGAGTACTTTACCTTGACCGAAAGCTGCGGTTGCAACCTCAGTTGCATAACGGGGATTGAAATTAACCTGTCCCTTGATTTCGCCGGGAAGCTCAATACCAGTCTTCTGGCTGAAGCCGAATTTGGTGATATAGTCCATCAGCTTCTCTGCTTTCAGCCGTTCGTAGCCAAGCTTGATGAAAGCAACGTTACTGGACCGCTTCAGCCCTTCCAAGAACGAAATGGTTCCCCAGCCTTCACGATTGATATCATGGATCGATTCGCCTGCCACTTTGATAACGCCGGATTTGAACGTTTCGTCCGGATTGAACATGCCTTCCTGAACGGCACCTGACAGCGTCACGATCTTAAACGTCGAACCCGGCTCGTACAAGGACTTAATAGAATGATCGTAAAAGTTCTCCTGCGGTGCAGTCCAGTACGAGTTCGGGTTAAAATCGGGCATATTCGCCAATCCGAGAATTTCCATCGTTTGCGGGTCCGCCGCAATCGCCGTGATGCTCTTAGGCTTATATTTATCATACGTTTCTTTAATCGCTTCTTCGATATAGTGCTGGATTTCGGTATCAATCGTCAGCTTAACGTTTTTACCATCCACGGAAGGCTTAAAACTGACTGTTCCATCTTCCAGAATGACGCCATTACCGTCCCGCTCGTATTTGATTTCGCCTTCTGTGCCTCTTAACTGCTCATCCAGCGATGCCTCAAGCCCCATTACAGCTTTACCTTCCTTGTTCTCATAACCGAGAATGTGGGAAGCCAAACTGCCTTTGGGATAAGAGCGCTTCTGTTGATCGATCAAGTAGATGCCTACATCCTTGTGGCCGGTTTCTTCGACGAGCTGGTCTCTGAAACGGAGAATCCGATCCGCAACCGACTTGTCAATCTTCCAGCCTTCTTTGCGCACCTCGCGCTGCTGATAGTATTCGCCGTTCTTCTGCTTCGCCTCTACAATCTCGCGCAGCGAAATCTGCGATTTACCAAGCACACCGCTCAACTTGTTGATGATGACGTTTTCCAGCTTCAAGTCATGAATGACCTTTGGATTGACGGCAACCGTATATGCCGCAACATCCATTGCCAGTACATTGCCATCCCGGTCTGTAATCGTACCGCGAACCGGAATAAGCTTCTCCGACCTCGACCATACTTCTCTCGCTTTGTCCGCCCAGAAATCTGCATGTACAACTTGAACCCAGTAGATTCTGCCCGCCAATAAAACAAAAAGGAGGGTGATAAGCCCTCCGACCAACAATGTCCGTATTTTAATTCTCTTTGTCATAACGGTTCACCTATTCCTTGCCGCTTGCATTCGTATCTTTTGGTGTCGACACGCTTACTTTAATCGGATTGTCATCCTGCTCCAAGCCTAGTTTCTTTGCTTGATCCCGAATATTAGCCGGATCATTGGCCTTCTCGTATTCCGAAGTCAAAAAGGCTACCTGCTCAGTCAACTGCTCATGCTGCTTCGTCAATTGCTTGATTTGAAGCTCCATCTGGTAGATTTGTGCATAACGGAAAATAACGACGCCAGCTACAATCACGCAAACGAGAATCGTAAACATGTACAGCAGTTTCTCCTGCACCGGCAGCGACTTTCGCTTGATTACAACTTTTTTGGTTTCTCGGAATTGCGGCCGCTGTTCCGGTTTTCGTTTCGGTTGCAGCGCTAGATTCCCATTCACATAAGCCATTGCGGTACCCTCTCCCCTTCTCTGTTACTTATAAAACGACATCTATGGTGTGTTGTCTTCTATGCGATTACAATTTCTCGGCAACTCGGAGCTTTGCGGAACGTGATCTTGGGTTCTGCTCCAATTCCTCTTCGCTAGGTAGAATCGGTTTGCGATTCACAAGCTTCACCTTGCCGCCTCCGCCGCAAACACACAACGGGAAGTCGGTTGGGCAGGTGCATTTTTCAACAAATTTCGCAAACAACTGCTTGCAAATACGATCTTCCAGGGAATGAAACGTAATGACTGAAGCTCTACCTCCGGCATTCAATACGTCTATTGTCTGTTCAAGACCTTCTTCTTCTGCACCAAGCTCATCGTTAACCGCAATCCGCAGCGCTTGAAACGTACGTTTCGCTGGATGCGGGCCTGTCCGCCTTGCAGCAGCAGGAATGCCGGATTTAATAATCTCAACCAGCTCGCCGGTTGTTTCGACTCGCTTCTGCTCTCTGGCTGCGATAATCTTGCGTGCGATCGATCTGGCAAATCGCTCTTCACCGTAGTTCGTAATAATACGGGAGATTTCACGTTCATCCCATGTATTGACAATATCATCTGCTGTCAGCATGCCGTCTTGATCCATCCGCATATCAAGCGGTGCATCGTGATTGTAGCTAAAGCCGCGTTCACCTTCATCGAGCTGCGGACTGGAAACGCCTAAATCGAACAATACTCCGTCTACACCGGCAATCCCTAAATCCTTCAGCACATGCGCTAAATAACGAAAGTTACTTTTAACTAGTGTGACACGATCCATGTAAGCGGACAGTCTGACGCGCGCGTTGTCGAGTGCCCAGTCGTCCTGGTCTAATGCAATCAATCGTCCCTCAGGTCCAAGCCTTGATGCGATAAGTTCGCTGTGACCGGCGCCTCCGAGTGTACAATCCACGTAGATACCGTCCGGTTTAATGGCAAGTCCATCTACTGCTTCTTCTTTCAATACTGTGATGTGTTGAAACATGCTGTAATCCTCCCTGCTCTAAAGCCCTCGCTACCCTAACTGATTCGGCAAGCGAGCTAAAAATTAAAATCAAAATCAACAAGCTTCTCTGCAATATCATTGAAGGTCTCTTCGGATTGCTTGAAATAGCTCTCCCAGATCGGTTTGCTCCAGATTTCCACACGGTTCGAAACGCCCAGCACAATACAGTCCTTGTCCAGCTTGGCATATTCGCACAGCGTATTCGGTAAGTTTACCCTTCCCTGTTTATCGAGCTCGCATTCCGTTGCTCCCGAGAAGAAAAAACGAGAGAACGCACGTGCATCCGACTTCATCATGGGCAGCGATTTCAGCTTCTGTTCCAGCAAGCTCCACTCGCTTTGCGGATAAACAAACAAACAGTTATCAAGTCCTCGTGTGACAACAAAGTGGTCGCCAAGTTGTTCGCGGAATTTAGCCGGGATAATGATGCGGCCTTTCTCGTCAATGCTATGCTGATATTCGCCCATAAACATTGAACCGCTCCACCCCTTCCCCCAAATCCTCCACTTAACCCCACTTTCCACCACTAGTGTTGAACTATTCGCCACAGCAAAAGGAAATCCTGCTCCTTTAGCAGGATTTAATAAAATAATTTATGGGATTAACCTTGTTACGGTTTTGAAACTTTTTAGTTCTTTGGTTCGTGTACACTAGAAAAGAAATGCTGGATGAATCATACATTAGGGGGCCTGCCTGTGACCGGCACTTCCGCCTTGACCTATAAAATCAACCTTCTTCGCACGGTCGAGCTGCTTTGTTATCAAGTAACACACTATTTACTCCACAGTGAAGAAGAAGCAGCAGCTGCCAGCGAGGAAGCACTGACCGCTCTATTTTGCAATCCAACCTTCTTGGAAGCTTCCGAGGAGGAACGCTCAGCTATCGCTAGGAAAACCGCCGTAACCGTTGCCCTGCAGCGCGCTGCCGGCAATAGCCAAACACGGCAAAAAGAGCTGAACCCACATGTCACCAGGGACATGTGATGCAGCTCTTCGATTTGCTTCTGGGGTATTCTATTGTTCTGAATCTTCTTTAGCTGGTTCCGCAGCCTCAAGCGCAGGGACTGTTTTTGTGCTGGCAGCCGGACGCAAATTACGCTTGCGCCGGTTGCTTCGGTAAGCCATATAAGCAGGAATACCTACGACTGCCGCCAATGCCAATACCGGCAATGCCCCGGCAATGAAGATAAACACACCTTGAATGAACGCGTAAACGACATTCGTGCTGCCGGACATGGCATCCGTGATTCGATTCAGAAACCCTGTTTTTTCCTCGTCTTTCGTATTAACAGGTTCTAACACCTGATACATCCGCAGATCAATGGTGGAGTATTCCACATTTTTGTCCAGATAGCGAATTCGTCCTTTTATCCGCTCGATCTCGGTTTGAACTTCGCCGAGCTGGTTTGAAATTTGCAGCAAATCTGTCGTCTTCGTCGCCTTCTCCATGAATGCAGTCAGCCGAGCCTCTACCACTTGACGAGCCTTCAGCCGAGCCTCCATATCGACGTATTCTTCCGTGACATCTGTTCCTTGCGCACTGCTCTCGAAGCCTTCGTGTTTGATTTTCTCCAGTTCGCTGATGAACGTATCAAAGCCGGCAGCCGGTACTTTAATCGTATAAGTGCCGCCAAGCTCGGAAGTTGTTTTCTTATCCGAATAAGAGAGCAAATAACCGCCTGACAAATGAATCAAGTTGCGAAGAGAGGTTTGAGCCTTTCCGTAGTCTTCAACCTCCATGTTTACAGCCGCTTTGTAAATGATTTTGCGAGTGAAGCTGGACTCGCCATCCGGAATATTGCCGCCAGTGTCGCTCATTCCGGCTGCAGGGGCCTCCGCCTCTTCACTGCTTGCTGCTTTGTCTGCAGTACTCGAGTTTGAAGATGACGAGGTCATTTCAGAGTCACCGTTTGCCATTTGCGGCGCTGTTGCCTCCGTACTCACCGCAGCATTGTCACTGGTTGCGCTGCCAGCATACCCGTCGCTCGACATATTTGAATTACTGTTGCTGGAAGAACAACCCGCCAGCATCCATACCATGACTGCAATGCCAACCAGCATAAACCATCTGACGCTTCTCTTTTTTGTTGCGCCTTTGCCATGAAGCATGTTCATGATACAACCCCCACTTTTCTTTGTAATATGATCGACCTACCTATCAAACGTCGGAGGAAAGGTAGAAGTTGCATATTGCGGGAGAAAAAAGACGCATGAACCGGTTCCGATTGGAACTCATGCTCATGCGCCTTTGTATTAAGGCGTATTAATGTTCTTGCCAGCTCTCCAGATACGCCTTCTGCTCATCTGAAAGTTTGTCGATGCCTGTTCCGATTGCTTCAAGCTTGTAGCGAGCTACTTGCTCATCCAGCGCGTAAGGAACATTAACGACTTTCTTGCCAATGCTGGTATAATTGTCGTTCACATATTTAAGCGACATGGCTTGCAGTGCAAACGTCATATCCATAATTTCGGCTGGGTGGCCATCGCCAGCAGCCAGGTTTACCAAGCGACCTTCTGCAATCAAATAAATGCTGCGGCCATCTTTCAGTTGGTACTCTTCAATGTTGCGGCGTACGACGCGCTTGCCATTGGACTGCGCCTCAAGCTCAGGTTTGTTCACTTCTACGTCAAAGTGACCTGCGTTGGATAGAATCGCGCCATTCTTCATCACTTCGTAATGCTCCCCGCGGATGACATCTTTATTCCCTGTTACCGTAACGAAGAAATCACCAAGTTTAGCTGCTTCTATCATCGGAAGAACAGTGAAACCATCCATATAAGCCTCAACGGCACGGATCGCATCGATTTCCGTTACGACAACTTGCGCGCCAAGACCTTTCGCACGCATCGCTACACCTTTACCGCACCATCCATAACCTGCAACAACGACTGTTTTGCCGGCTACAACAAGATTCGTCGTCCGGTTGATCCCGTCGAATACGGATTGGCCCGTACCATAACGGTTATCGAACAAGTATTTACAGAACGCGTCATTAACGGCAACCATCGGGAAGTTCAATGAACCATCCTTCTCCATGGCTTTAAGACGCAGAATGCCTGTCGTTGTTTCTTCTGCGCCGCCGCGGATTTGCTCCATCAGATCAGGGCGTTCAGCGTGGAGGATCGAGACGAAATCGCCGCCGTCGTCGATAATGAGGTCAGGTTTCGTTTCAAGCGCCTTTACAAGCAAGGACTTGTACTCTGCCGGCTCCGGATTGTATTTCGCAAATACGGTAATGCCATCTTCAACAAGTGCCGCACATACATCGTCCTGTGTGGACAGCGGGTTGCTGCCTGTAATGGTTACTTCTGCGCCGCCGGCTTGAACAACTTTAGCCAAGTATGCGGTTTTGGCTTCCAAGTGAAGAGAGATCGCAACCTTCAATCCTTTAAACGGCTGCTCCTTCTCGAATTGCTCACGAATTCGGTTAAGAACTGGCATATGAGCTGCAACCCAATCAATTTTCAAGTGGCCTTCCGGCGCAAGCGCCATATCACGCACGATACTGTTTTGCTTCGCATTAACGGTCATTTTTTCAGCACCCTTTCGTCTTATACATCGTTATTCATCTTTGCTCTAAATCGAAATCAAATGATGGCCGCCCTGCTGATCATATGGGATTTCAAGCAGCTTGTCGATCCATGTTCTCCCGTATCGATTGTAGAAATCCATCATGTTCAATACACGTTCCTGAGGCTTGCCATCCGGCCATAATGACAGCGCGATCCAATCCAGCTGCCGAAGCGCAGCACCGAACTTCTTGGCATGCGCATCCATAGTTCGCTTCTCCAAATACGAGATTTGATCCTTGATTCGCAGCAAATTTAGATCGGTCAATTCCCCTAGGCCATTCTCGACAGAAACTGTTAAAGTTTTCAAGGGCTCGTAAAGTGCATCGATACCTGCAAGAGCTGCGGCGAAACCAACTTCAATTCCGGTCTCATCCCGCTCCTTAAGCCACGCTTCTCTACATGCCTTAAATCGGAAAGCCACTTCCTCGAAAGACAAGCCGTACTTGGACATATACTTCGACGTTTTGTCTTCTACCAGCGTAAAGGACATCCGCGGTACAACAATCGGCATCTCCATGCCTAACACCTTGAACGCCTCGCCGGTCAGCGACCAATAAGCGATCTCGCCCGGACCGAGAACCGCGGCCAGAACAGGAAGCACATAGTCCTGCATAATCGGCCTGGACAGGACATTATTGCTAAACCGCTGCGGTTCATTATCCGCCCATGCACGCAATTGCTCTACAGGCCATGACTTCGAGCCTTTTCGATTCCGAAACTGACCATCCTGCTTATGCAGCAATATCCGCTCTTCCTCGTCAAAGAGAAACAAATTCGCACTTCCCTGCGTGACATCCGCGGAAGGCGTGAATCCAAGCTCTAGGAGCTGACTTGCGCTGCGGAAGTAAGCAGATTCAAGCTCATCATTACGTGCCAGCATTTGACCGAACATCGGCGATTCCAGCTTCCGTATACCGGGATCATCCGCATCGAGCAAAATAAGGCCATTACTGCCGAACAGCCACCCTAGCAAATAGGCGAATAAATCGGACAAGGTCTCAGATTGTTTCGCAAACTGTCTGAGCTTCTCAAGGAGCTCCGGCTTTAATGATGTGTCAGGCAGTGCCGCGCTAATAAGGTGAACAGCTTCCGTGAACGTATCCTGCGTGATCTTCGTCCTGCTGACAGCGTTGCGAGCACCCTTCGGTCTCTGGACAGCCAATCGGGTCAACGCAGCAGCTTCTCCACGCACATAAGCATGGTTGACTTCATCGAAGTCGTGGTCTTCACCGGCAATCCAGAACACTGGCACAACAACCGAACCCAGCAGTGCCGAGGCTTCTTTCGCAGCCGAAATCGCCGTTACCGCTTTATGTATGACGAGCAGCGGTCCTGTCCAAAGCCCAGCCTGCTGACCCGTCACGATGACCGGCGCCCCTAAACGGATCGCATCGACATTCGCCATGACCGCAGCGTCGTTGTTATAACGCGTATTGTACGTTTGGAGCGTATCGCCAAGCAGACGAGCATCGGCGCGCTTATCTACGTTCTCCGAGAGCCAGTTCATTCTACTTTTCCAGTGCATATTTTCTGCCGCGTGGCTGCCGAACAACGCCTCTACGCCGGGGTGGCTTCGATGTATATAAGCTTCGGTGACAGGCTGTCCGAAAGGCAGCTGAACCGTATCGATTTTCATGGACAGTCTCTACCTTTCTTCCTCGTAAGTAACACCTATAGAATAATTGCAGTTTTTCTCATTCATTGTACACAACGTAATGCGCACCGTCAAAAAAAACACCCTCCTATAACACGGAGAGTGATCCTCTAATCCATATCGAACAACTGACAACGATTACACGTTAAAAAAACTCTTCCCGATACCGATACACATCAGTATGACGTAACAAAGACTCATTAGAAAGAAACCAAGTCGCCATATTGCGCGCATAATGCGGCGCATATTGATATTGCCCTTCAACCGATATTGCACATTGCCGAGCAGCCCGCCGCCAAGAAGTAGAAGGAGTAAGATTCCGTAGATCCCAAACGAACTATGAAAAATTTTATTAAACAACACGGCCACGCAGCCAATTAGAAGTGCCGTTGTTACATCCATAGCTGTGCTGAATGCTTTCTTCTTATCACCGGTGAAAGCTCCATAACCAAAATATACGAGTAGAAACGGTATTATCGGAAGAACGGCCAGAAAAGCGTAGACGTTCTTGATGCTTTCCCAAATCCACTGCATCCTCGATTCGCCCCTCTCTACGGTCATTAGTTCGTCTGGAGTGTCTTTATTAGTGTCAGCATGGCTGCATTCATCGGAGCAGGTATTTGCATCGTTCTGGCCAGCGACACGATGCCGCCGTTAATCCATTCGATTTCCGTTTGGCGTCCTGCCAGTACATCTCGCAGCATGGAAGATTGATTCTCTGCGGTCGCTTCGCAAATGTGGAGCAGTTGTTCCCAGCTTCCTCCATCTTTCGCCATTCCGGCATGAACTAGAATGCCTTCACACTCTTCATGGAGTGCCTTCATCCAGCGTAATCGGCTTGGATCGGACGGAAGCTCTCCATTCCTCACCGCGAAGATACCGGTTAGCGGATTTATGACGGCATTGATTAGTAATTTCCGGTAAACAACATTATCCATTTCATTCGACAGTTTGCCTTCAATTCCTGCACCAGTGAGCGCTTTTAACAACATTTTTTGAGGTTTGCTCGCTTTTTCTTCATTATTCAGCCAACTGCCGAACGTTATCATCCCGTTTCCTGTATGGTGAACGGAATGTTCGTCGATTCGCATCGCACCTTCTGTCGTTATGGCGACATTCAACTGATTCTCCGGACATACCGTGCGCAGCAAATCCAGATGCCCGATCCCGTTCTGAAGCGCTAGAATGGAACAGCCGTGGGCAGTCAATCGTCCCAGCTGTTGAAGCAGCTGCTCACTTAGATGTACTTGCTTGACGGTGAGCCATATCCAATCTTCTTGTCGGAGTACATCAGGAGAATACGATTCTATGGTCGAAGCCTGTACACTGGCCCGACATGGCACGCCATCTCGTTTGGTCAACCGGATGCCTTCCTCACGAAGCAGCTTTGCTTGTTCTTCCGAGCGCGTCAAAAGGGTGACTTCCATTCCGGCTTCTGCCAATCTTGCCCCATATAAAAGTCCGAGCGCGCCCGCTCCCACAATGATCATTCTCACTGTACTGCCTCATTTCTTCCTCTGCCTGTTTAAACCTATCGTAACAGAAGCAAACTAAAAAATCCCGCCGCACCTATAGCAGGTTCGGAGAGATTTTGGAGAGCCGCCTTCATTAAAGCATGCCGGCTATTCGATTCGTTCCAAGTTTCCGTTCGCGTCCATTTTGAAGCGAGGTTTAGCCTCATCTTCTTCTGTCAGCACGGTCAATCGGCGTGCACGGTCCATAATTTGAATGAGCGTCTTGTAGTCATCATTGACCGCACGATAATCCGTTTGGGCATTGTTGACTTCAAGTGATAATCTTTCATTCAGCTCACGTAAGGTGAACAATTCTTCATCCTTCTCGCGCAGATCACGTTCAAGTGTCTTGATCTGGCGATTGAGTTCCTGATAAGTACCTTTCCATTGCCGCAGAAATCGGATAACGGTATCAATTGATAGCGATTCTTCCGTCAACGGATCGTTCTTGTACGTACGTTCTTCTGTGTCGAGCAAGCTGATTGCGGATACATGAGGTGTTGCAACGTACGTTTGTTTTTTCATATAGTTCCGCTTCTGGCGTTGCTGCTTTGCAATTTGTATCGCATCTTCATAGCGTTTGCGGACACAACTGTTCCAGCGGAATCCGCATGCGGCCGATGTCCGGCCGATCCGCTCCCCTACTTCTTCAAAAGCGGCCAACTGCGTGCTTCCCTCGCGGATATGCCGCAGCGTCACTTCGGCTAGGATGAGATCATCATCCGGGCTCCAGGCATCTTGTCTGACTGCTGTCATGCAACCAAAACCTCCTAACATTAGGCGCTTACTTTATCTCTATGCCCTTGGTAGAGTTCATAGAATCTATCGGATACTAATTTGTATATCCATTTTTTTAACGGCTCATACATGTTTTTTCTCAATTTGAAGCAAACTTGTATCAGAGCGTGAAAAAGAGGCAAAAAGTTTGCCAATTCGTCACGACTGAAACAGTTTACACTTGTTACCTGAAACGTTATAATGGGCAATAGTAATCGGGTCGAGACTGACGAGAAGGGGGATGAAATCATGGCACGCATGTTCCGAGTGCTCGGTTTCTGGACGCTTGTAATCGCGCTTATGGCGTTTGCAGGACATATGACCGAGATGGCACTCTTGTTCTTTATTCAAACCGTCGTGTTTGTCCTGTTAGGCTATTTGAACTTTTCCGAAAGAACCTATATGTTGATGTTCTGGGGATACATGTTTATCTCGTTCGTCAGCTTCACGTATTGGACCGTATTTGTAATGGGTAACCCATTCTAATAAACGGACCTTCTGACATTCACAAATAGCCAAAAGGCTGCTCCGATAAGATGGAATTCCATCTCCGGAACAGCCTTTTTTCGTTATGGTTCTACTGTTTTATTAATCACCTTTGACGAGTACCATCACTTTAAACGACTCGCTCATATTGTCGCTCAGCAGCAGCTGCCTTATGGATCGATTGCGTCTTGCCGCTTCGCTGAATGGGTTTGTCCCATCATGAGCGACTAGGTCCTCTAGAAGGCCTTGATCCAGGAGAAATTGCTTCTGCGTATGATAATACTGCACTTGCCAGCCCGCCTGTTTGGCTGCATGGCTGCAAGCAGTGAAGTTGACGTGTGAGGTGATGTCCTGTTCCCCCGGAGCACTGAAGGGACGGTCATGCGCCACATGATCCTTATAGCAAAGCAGCGTCCCTTGCATACGATGCGATGCCGTGAATTCCTGTGCTTCATGTCCATAGTCTACGAGCACTAGTGCTCCGTGTTCAACCAACTCGCTCATCTCCGTAATCCATCGCTCAGCAGCGAGGTTCACCTCGGTAATTTGCCCTTC
This sequence comes from Paenibacillus sp. N22P23, assembly GCF_059383735.1. Taxonomy (NCBI): domain Bacteria; kingdom Bacillati; phylum Bacillota; class Bacilli; order Caryophanales; family Paenibacillaceae; genus Paenibacillus; species Paenibacillus sp. N22P23. The sequence goes on along the minus strand of NZ_JBXENT010000001.1, from coordinate 154,233 downwards.
AAGCAAATCGATTCCATCCCGTTTCAGCACCTCTGCAATCCGTTCATCGGTTAGTGCTGTATAGACATAGCGGAACGCTTCTTCATCCGCGTTGACATTCATAGCTACGCCAAGCTCCAGCAGTTGACCCTCTACCATGACGACCCGGTGCACCGGAAAAGCATCAAGCAGTTCATTTGCAATAATGATCATATAAGGCGCCGATGGCGCTGGACTGTTATTTACATCCTTCAATGTGCTCATCGCATTCTCAGGCGTCAAGAATCGCAACTGTAGCTGCGGTGAATCGGAATTGTCGTTTTGGGCTGCCATTGCTTGTTCCAGCCTCGTCTGTGCTTCATCCAGGTGTACAGGGTTGCTGTCCACAATATAGAGCTGCGCATGTGACAGCCACGAATGTCCCGCGGCGGACCATGCCGCAATCATTTGCTGGGAGAGCAGGCCTGTACCTGCACCCCATTCAGCGATCCTAACAGGCGCTGACTCCTTCTGGCTTTCAATCAAAGATGCTGCGCAGCTTGCCAGCTTCTCGCCCATTATGGAGCCGATCGCAGAGCTCGTGTAGAAATCGCCTGTCTTGCCGACTCGTATTTTACCGGAACGATAATAGCCGTCCTTCTCGTCATATAAACACATCGCCATATAATCATGGAACGAGATACAGCTGACCTCCGCATTCTCCTGCGAGAGCGAGGAACCTCTCCCCTTCCGCTGACTTTGTGCAATTTGCTCCCCAATTATCAAGGATAATCGTCGATCGTTTCTGTTCATGCAATCCCCCTCCAAATCAAGGACAAAATTAATGCTTGCGGATATAATAGAATTGGTACATGCATATAGTAGTGCATGCAAAGAGTGAAGAAAGGGGAGCCCTTCGTGAAAGGAACGATACGCCGCCGGATTGCGGCGTTCACCGTTTGCGCGCTCGCAGTGTGGCTGACCATTTACCCCGTATTCGCCGACCCTGCAACCCCGAAGGATGAAGAGGTCAGAGCGATACTGGAGAAAAGCCTCTCCGTCGTTGAAATTGACAAGGAAATTGCTCGCGTGAAAGAACAGCAGCAGACGATCCTTGCGCAGCTGGATGATTCCAAAGTGAAGCTGGCAAGCCAAGAACAAGACATCGCGAAGAAACGCGAAGAGGCAGGGAAAGTGCTTCGCGCCTATTACACAGGTGAAAGAGATATTTTTCTGACCGCGCTTGTGTCCTCAGACAATTTATCAGAGCTGCTGCAGCTGCTTGATTTTTTTGATCTCATTTTCTCTAATGACAAGCTTACGCTGAACATGTACATGAAGCAATATCGAGAGCTGAAGAAGAGCATTAGCAAACTAGATACACAATCCGAACAGCTGGCAGAAGTCGAAGAACGCCTCACTTCACAGCGAAGCCGCGTCATTGCGCTTCAGCAGGATGTAGACACCTCGCTTAGTGGACGGTCCGATGCAGATAAACTTAAGCTGCTCATCAATGAATTTACGGACTTCTGGCAAAATGTCGGATTGTTAGAGGTGAAACGATACTTTAGCGCGTTGTCCAAAGCGATGAAGCAAATGCCGGCCTGGGTGCAAAACAACAAGGATATGCTTGAAATAGACGGCTTCAATTACTCCCTCTCAATTCCTGATGATAAACTAAATGCATTCCTGCGAGAGCAAAATGAACTGTTTAACAATTTCTCCTTTGCTTTCAAACCAGACAAAGTCATCGTAACCGGCAAACGCGACAACATGGAAGTGCAATTAACTGGACATTATTCATTGGAGAAAGACGGATCCATCTTATTCCATGTCGATTCGCTCATTTTTAACGGCTTGGAACTGCCGGACACGACAAGAACTGCACTCGAGAAAGAATTCGACCTCGGCTTCTACCCTTCCAAAATCGTATCCTTCCTCAAAACCAAATCGGTCACGATAGAAGAAGGCAAGCTATTGATTAGGCTTACCATCAGTCTTTGATGACTCCTCTGGCGGTGCTTCGGCACCGCCTATTGGAGGTTCCGGTTCCTCATTCCACTGAGAAATAAATTCTGACGTCAGCTCAGGCACTAGTGCGGTCTTGTTTTCTCCAAGCATGACAAGCAGCTTCGACCAGCGTTCCCATCTTTCCCTCCATGATGGATCAGGAGTTACAGCTGTTCTGCTCAGCATCCCGACCAGGAAGTGCGGAGGCCTTTGATCGATATCGTTATATTCAAATTCATTCGTCATCGCCGATATGCGCGAAGGCAATCGTCCCAGTGACCGATAGTGATCCAATTGTGAATCCGTAGTGGTCATTTCCGTAATATACTCATTAGCTTCGCTTACCCGCTGCGTTTCTGCCAGCATGACAAAACTTCTTCCATTCGCGCGAACTACCGGGCCCGTCGATGAGGCAATCGAAAGCAGCCCTCTATCATCATCCGTCAAGGATTTAAAGAGCGTCCATGGCATCACGGCAGACATGAGTGTACCGGCACCGAATGCGCCAAGCAGCTGATTTTTCTGCTGGGCTGGTGCAAGCCTGTACAACTGTGCAGCATGTTCAGCGGCGTAATAGAGCTGTTCCTTCTGAGTGATGGTGAATGGAGACAGATTGGCAGCAGCCTCACTGTTCTCTTTGAACATGCCCATCCAAGCTGCCATTTCCTTCGCGTCAGCCGTATTGAGGTTAAATGGACTTAGCTGCGGATTCGTTGCTGATAATGTCGTAACCGCGGCCTTCAGTGCTTCGAGATCCTTTGGTGGTGCAGCCAAACCGGCCGCCTTGAGCAGATTTTTCTGCCAAACCAAAAGCAGCGGATTACAGTCGAGGGGAACTCCCCACAAAGAGCCATTCCACTTCACAATGCTTGTTAGCGCTTCCAATTGGTCGGCAGCTGTATCCCCTGAAACGATCTCATCGACAGGAAGCAGAAACCCTTGCACTGCAAATTCGCGCACACGATCATTATCAAGCAGCATCAGATCGAACGGTTCGCCATTCTCAGATGCTTTCTTCCTCGCTTCATCTGCATCCTCGTTATGTATGTTCGTCATCTGAATGCTGATTCGAGGATGGGTAAGTTTAAAATGCTCATTCTCGCTCTGCCAATATTGGTATTCAGCCTCATCCATCGAGACTGCAATTGAAAGTGTCGTTCGATCCTGTTCGTCCCCATCAACGATCAGAGGTTTGTCAGTCGATAATTGACCGTCTTCTGAGTGAGTGACCGGTGATCCCGGCTTACCGAACATAGGAACAAGCAGCGCAGCGCAAATGGTAAATACGCACAGCAGCAGCATGACATATTTTCTGCGTGACACCATGTCCCTCCTCTAAGTCAAACTCTTAACTCTATCGCTCTACGCTTACAGTTAAAATTTTAGCTAATCTTTATTTTAACAAGAAAGCGCTTTTTTGTCGCCTGTCATTTCCCGTTGATCGACTCATTTTCAAATTGCTTCCCGCCCTGGGATCCGTCATACTTGGAGAAAACACCTCATGAGAGGATGCTGAAACCATGCAACCGATTTACAGTGTAGATCTGCAATTACCGGAGGATTTGCTGCCAGATCACTTCCTGCAAATTGTACACGAAATGACAGTCACCTTGCTGGACAGCGAAGATACACTGCTCTTCGTCAATAGCCAAGCAGATGCGGATGCCATTGAAGCTTTTGTCGCTCCTCTTAAAGTCAGCTGCGAGCATGGACAATGGGTCCAAATTGATGAGAATTGGTCGCTTAACAACCTCACCTTTACGGATTATGGACTGATTACGCAATCCGACAATCGTTATATCGACTTATTGCTCGCATCGATCATGTGCTTGATTCCCGGCAGCGGGCCTGATGCCGAACCTGCCTCAGCCGCAGAACAAGCGGACGAGCATGCCATTGCCCACCTCATACAAAATGACGGCCGCCGGCTGCTCGCCGTAGACCGTCATCAGGTTACACTTATTGAGGGGATTGCACGAGCTTACCGCTGCAGCACCGAAACGGTGCTGGAAGCATCCGATTAGAGCAGATCCGCTGCCAGTTGGGCAAGTCTGGAACGCTCGCCTTTCTCCAGCGTCATATGACCGCTGACGCTTTCTTGCTTGAAGCGCTCCACGATATGCGTAAGGCCATTGCTGATCGAATCCAGATAAGGATGGTCGATCTGCTCCGGATCGCCCATCAGGACGATTTTACTTCCTTCTCCGACACGCGATACGATCGTTTTGACCTCATGCCGAGTCAAGTTTTGCGCTTCATCGATGATGATGAATTGCCCCGGTATCGAACGCCCCCGAATATAGGTGAGCGCCTCCACTTGAATACTGCCGAGCCCCATTAATATTTTATCAATATCGCCCGACTTCTTCGTATCAAACAAATATTCCAAATTATCATAAATCGGCTGCATCCACGGACGCAGCTTCTCATCCTTCTCACCTGGTAAATACCCGATATCCTTCCCCATTGGAACGACCGGCCTTGCGATCAGCAGCTTCTTGTATTTATGCTCATCCTCTACCTTCATCAAGCCTGCAGCAAGCGCAAGCAGCGTCTTGCCTGTACCGGCTTTACCGGTCAGCGTAACGAGCGGAATGTCGTCACTGAGCAGCAGCTCCAGTGCCATGCGTTGCTGCGCATTGCGGGCGGTAATCCCCCATACCGGATCATTGCTGAGATACAGCGGCTCCAGCCTCGCTCCGTCCTGGCTAACTTTCAGCAGCGCGGATTTCGATGTCCCCATCTCATCTCGCAGGATGACAAATTCATTCGGGTGCAGCCGCGTATTGAGCAGCAGATTCTTGATCGTTAGAAAACGGTACGTATAAAATTCATCAATGACCGAAGGATGCACTTTAAGTGTTAAATAACCGGCATACACATCCGATGGCGCTACCACCTGATCGGACAAATAATCTTGAGCTTCCAGCCCCAGTACATCCGCTTTAATGCGGACGAGCACATCTTTACTGACGATAATGACAGGACGCGGTTCCCCTTTGTCCTGCTCTTCGAGGTGATAATTGAGCGCAACTGCAAGGATTCGATTGTCGTTAGACATTTCACCGAACATTTCCTGTACACGCATGAAGCTGCGATGATTCAGTTCTACCTTGAGAACGCCCCCGTTATCAAGTTCAATTCCTTCGTGCAAGCGGCCCGTCAGCCGCATTTGGTCCAGCAGCCGGGATACATGCCGTGCATTACGGCCAAGCTCATCAGCAAGTCTTTTCTTTGAATCAATTTCTTCCAACACCACCGCGGGAATAATGATCTCATTGTCATCAAAAGCGAAGATCGCTTGCGGATCATGTAACAGTACATTGGTGTCGAGCACGAATATCTTTTTCATCGTGAGCCCTCCTGGCGTTGGAATTTCGTTCAAAGGCGTACATAGCGCAACCTTCATCTAGGCAAACTATGCTTGAACAAACTTTGCAGACTCTAGAAAGGTCAGGTGGCGAATATGAGAAAGTGGCTGGTGCCCGCTATGATCCTTTGCTTGCTGGCAACAGGCTGTAACACTGTCGCCCGCAATGAGACATCACCCTCTCCACAAAATGATAATCGCGTTCGTGCACAGCAGAGCGCCCCGCAGAAGAAGCAAATCAGCAGCCCCAAACAAGTCGCAGCTCATTTAGAGGATCTGGCGCGGCATGTACCCGGCGTGAAGGCCGCTCACTGTGTCGTGTTTAAAAATACAGCGATTGTTGGTATCGATGTGGCAGGAAATTTGGAACGATCCCGTGTTGGAACGATCAAATATGCGGTTGCAGAAGCATTCCGTAAAGATCCATACGGTATTGATGCCATTGTAACCGCCGATATCGATATCGGCACTCGGCTGAAAGAAGTACAGGCCGACATGAAGCGCGGCAGACCCATTGCAGGATTTGCCGAAGAGATGGCTGACATCATTGGGCGGATCGTTCCACAAGTTCCGCGAGATATCCAACCGGAGCAGCCAGACACTGCCAAGACAGACAAGCAAAAAATGAGTCAAAAACTCTAACCTTACGAAGACACCGGCACCGTGAGAGTCGGTATAAGAACACAAAAAGCCTAGTGATCAATCACTAGGCTTTCTTCATGGCAGCAAACACCTGTCCATCCAGTTTGTCTGCAGCTCTTCTGTCGTAAGTTTTCTCATATTCAGGTCTTGCGGACAAGCGTGCGCCGTAAAACATCGCATCGCGTACCGAAGCAATGTCGATGTCGAAGCATACCAATTTGAATGGCACGTCCTCAAGCGCTTCAGTTACAAGCCGTGCCGTGCCGTAGATCGTTTGAACAGTACCCGGCGCAAACACAGTAACGCTTACATCCATTTTCGAAGTCATATTCACCGTTAGGCGCGAGCGGCCGTCAATGGCGAAACGAAGTGTGGAGCGGTTGACCGCATAAATCCACGAAATTACGCTGGAAGTCGGAAATCCGCTGTCTGCATCAATGGTGTGCAACAGTACAAACGGTTCTTTCTCCAGGCCACTTAGCAGCTCGTCAGTAAGTACGGTGACAGGTTCAGTCATCCGCAGTCCTCCTTGCCTATTGTGTCAGTGCTTCGATGGTTTTATTATAACATAGCATACGTCGTACTACCACATTCATTCCGCCAATTTGGACGCCAGTGCTGATTTCGCTTCTTGAAGTTTGGCTTCATTCAGATGCACATATGGTGACCGCCATTCCCCTTCCAGCGGGATAAAGGCGATATCGCTTTTGCTGATACCGAAGTAAGTCTTCATCATGTTTTCTACTTCGTTACTCGGAATATCCATACGCATATTGTTGCCTACTGCTTTAATAACGCCTGCCATTTTCGGTACGCTGGAGAAGGATTTGAGCTTATCCGCGATTTCACCCAGTACTTGACTTTCACGGCGATTGCGGTCAAAGTCACTGGACATATTCGTACCGTCATTGGACTTGCGGTAACGAACGAAATCAAGCGCATCATCACCCTTGAGCTTCTGAGGGCCCTTCTTCAAATCGATGCTCGTTCCGTCGGCAGAGTCGACATAACGCATGTCCATGTCCACATCAACATCGACGCCGCCTAGCGCGTCTACGACATCAACAAAGCCTTGAAAGTTGATGGTTGCCGTATAGTCGATCGGAATATCGAAATATTTGCTGAACATCTCACGCAAATCCTGCTTCGCTTGTCTCTCCGCATCTTTGCCCTTCAAGCCGTCGCTTCTTGCACCAGCGAGGAATCTCGAATAGTATGCATTTGCTTTACGGCTGTTGTAGCCGGACAGCTCGATTTTGGAATCACGCGGAATAGACACGACGACGGCAGACTTCGTATTCGGGTTAAACGTAGCAATCATCATGACATCCGTATTTAAGCTGCCGGTTTCTTTCCGTGTATCTACGCCAAGCAGCATAATCGTTACCGGTTTCACTTTAACCGACTGATTCGCAGAAACCGTTACACTCGGATCGGCATCCGTCGTGATCTCACCCAGTACATCCTTCGAAACCTTATACAAATAACCCAGATACCCCGCTACACCGATCAGTAAAGCCAGAAACAGAACCATCATCCGGCGCAGCCAATATCTCTTCTTGCCCTTACGTGGAGATAAATCGGATCCCCTAGTCATGACTTCCACCTTCGTCAATTATATTTCGGATTCTCGTTGATATCTTGAAGCAGCTGTTCACCAGACTCCCGGGGGAACATTTGCAGCTTGCTCTTGCCTTCCTTGTCAAACCTCAAATGAATCATCGTATCATCTACCGTATGTATGTGCAGATTCGAAATACCGTGATCCTCCGTTAGAATCTCAAGGAAAAAGTCTCGGGTGTCGCTTGCAGCACGGTCTTCCGGTCTCGCATCTGCTACAAGCTGAATTTGAAGCCAATTGAACAAGGCATCCTCAAACCGCAAGTTAAGCCCCTCCCGTATCCGAGCTGCTTCCACCGCGTTTTCCTTTAATCTTGTCATACAATTGTCTACCACGAAGCAGCACCATCATAAACACGGCAACGGACATACATTGGATAATAGGCAGTTTATCAAATTGCAATACGAACAGCACGAACGAGCCGCCTGCCATCACCAGATGAACGAGTATCTCTTTCAGGATCGGCAAACGTTGTACACGAAATACTGCGTTAAAAATATAAATGGTCAAAGCCAGAATAATGAGATAGGTCAAAATAGGATGAGCATGAAACCAGTTCTGCATGATGCTTCTACCTCCTGAATTACTTGAAATGACTTCCATTAGGTCAGGGACGAGAAACGGCAGGGCAACAACGGACTCTTCAGTTGAAGAGAACGCTGCAAGCCCTGCCTGTCATCTACTACCATCAATGGCGATTATAACCTCTTAAACGCCAGCTTGAGCTGTCTTGCGTTGTTTCTCAGCGCGCTCGCGCTCGCTCTTATTGAGAAGTTTCTTACGAAGACGGATCGACTTCGGCGTTACTTCGCAATATTCATCATCGTTCAGATATTCCAGCGCTTGTTCAAGGGAGAACAAGATCGGTGTTTTCAAACGAACGGTGTCGTCTTTACCCGCGGAACGAACGTTTGTCAGTGCTTTTTCTTTACAGATATTAACGATAATATCATTGTCGCGGTTGTGTTCGCCGACAATCATACCTTCGTATACATCAGTACCTGGCTCCATGAACAGAACGCCGCGATCTTCCACGCCCATCATGCCGTAGAAAGTGGTTACGCCATTCTCGCTGGAAACAAGAACACCTTGATGACGTCCGCCAACCGATGCGCCGGCAAGCGGCCCGTAGCTGTCGAATGCGTGGTTCATAATGCCGTAACCGCGAGTCAGTGTCAAGAAGTTCGTACGGTAGCCGATCAATCCGCGTGCTGGGATGATGAACTCGATACGCACTTGACCTGTACCGTTATTGATCATGTTGACCATCTCGGCTTTACGCGAACCAAGGCTCTCCATAACTGCGCCAGTGCTTTCTTCCGGTACGTCGATAAGCAAACGCTCGTAAGGTTCATTCTTCTGACCATCAATTTCCTTGATGATAACTTCAGGTTTGGAAACTTGAAGCTCGAAGCCTTCACGACGCATGTTCTCGATCAAGATACCAAGGTGAAGCTCGCCACGGCCGGAAACGACAAATGCATCCGGGCTGTCTGTTTCATCTACACGAAGGGCTACATCTGTTTCAAGTTCTTTGAACAGACGCTCACGAAGCTTACGGGACGTTACCCATTTGCCTTCGCGGCCTGCGAACGGACTATTATTAACAAGGAATGTCATTTGCAGGGTCGGCTCATCGATCTTCAGAACCGGCAATGCCTCTGGGTTATTAGGGTCTGCAATGGTTTCACCGATGTTGATTTCACGAATACCGGCAATGGCAACGATATCGCCGGCGCCTGCTTCTTCAACCTCAACACGCTTCAGACCTTGGAAACCAAATAACTTCTCAATACGCGCTTGTTTGGTCACGCCTTCGCGGTTGATAACAGCGACTGTTTGACCTTGACGGATGATACCGCGGTTTACACGTCCAACTGCGATACGGCCAAGGTACTCGTTGTAATCAAGCAAAGTAACGAGGAATTGAAGCGGCTCGTCTACGCTTTCTGTTGGAGCTGGAATTTGCTCGATGATTGTCTCATAGAGCGCCTGCATGTTCTCGTCTTGTTTGTCAACATCCAAGCTTGCTGTACCCATCAATGCAGATGCGTACACAACTGGGAATTCAAGCTGCTCGTCACTAGCGCCAAGTTCGATGAACAGATCCAATACTTCATCAACAACTTGTTCAGGGCTGGCATTCGGACGGTCAATTTTGTTCAGAACAACAATTGGAGTCAGATTGCTCTCCAGTGCTTTACGAAGTACGAATTTCGTTTGCGGCATACAGCCTTCAAACGCATCAACGACTAGAAGAACGCCGTCAACCATTTTCATAATCCGCTCTACTTCGCCGCCGAAATCGGCATGTCCAGGTGTATCCACGATGTTGATTAGAAATTCTTTGTAGTTTACAGCTGTGTTCTTAGCCAAAATGGTGATGCCGCGTTCCCGTTCCAAATCATTGGAATCCATTGCGCGTTCTTGAACCGTTTCATTATCACGGTACGTGCCGGATTGTTGAAGCAACTTGTCGACTAGCGTAGTTTTACCATGGTCAACGTGCGCAATAATTGCGATATTCCTGATGTTCTCTCTGACTTGCATGTAAGAATCCACTCCAACTTTTTTTATTTATTAGTCTGCTGTGTGCGGGCTTGCGACAAACGTGTTAAACAATTGAACCTTTACCAACGAGCTTTACGTCCCGCAACGAGCCAAGCACCAAGCGCGATAAATGCGATGGCAATGAGGTATAAGCCCCAGCCCCACACTAGCATGATGCCAAAAAACGACGCTGAAACAAGAGCAAGGATAATGGCAAGTGTTCGTGGAAACTTCGGATGGTACGTATCAAACAAATGATACTCGTATAAACCGATGGAAACCCCAAAAATGAATAAAGGCCATAAGTAGTGCATGTTGCTCCATCCGAACGCAATGCAAAAGAAAAAAATAAAGGCGTTTATTGTTAGAATAGCTCCCGGGATTAGAACAATCGGAGGAAGCAGTCGTCCAAAAAACAGCACGTGCAGCAATATGCCGGGGATCAGAACGAAAAGCGGCCAGAAGTTTGTGCCGATAAACGCAAACAATCCAAGCTTTCCGAGTAAAATAACAGCACCCGCGATCAAAAAGAGAAGACCGATGGTGTATTGGTTTTTCGACATGCCTATGTTCCTTTCTCTTTGGCACTTTTTTAACATTTACTAGTGTACTGGAACAGCAGGCAAAAAACCAGTGGTACTGCTACATTTACTCTAAAAATATAGTTTACCTTATCTTTTTATTCGCAGCAATGCCACAATAATGACCAAAGGGATGCACAGAACCGGAATTGCCTTTAACAGAACGGAAAATTCATTCGAAAATAAAGGATGAACGGCTGGATCATGAACCAACATTTCACCAGCCGCATATCCGAGCAATCCTCCTCCAATATAAACAAAGGATGGAAATTTTCGAATCATGGTACTAAGTAGCTGACTCCCCCAAATAATCATAGGTATGCTAAGGGCAATCCCGAGTAAAATAAGTACGGGCTCTCCTTCAGCCACAGCAGCGATGGCAAGGACATTGTCCAGACTCATAATAAAATCAGCGATCACAATGGTCCGGATTGCACTGGAAAGTGAGGTTACCTTGCGCATGTTGTGGTACTCCTCAGCATGTGCCGAAGCGTCCGTTACCAGCTTAATGGCAATCATGAACAACAGGATGCTGCCTGCGGCCTGAAGGTAAGGCACCTGCAGCAGCGTCAGCGCAATGAGCGTCAGTAAACAACGCAGCAGCACGGCCGCAGCAGCGCCCCACGCAACAGCTTTACGCCGCTGAGCTTTAGGCAGCTGCTGGCTCGCCAGCGCGATCACGACGGCATTGTCACCGCTCAAAAGCAAATTGATAAACATAATTTGAACGAAAATGATTAAGCTGTCCACTAATTACGCCTCCTCAAGAAGAAACGGCTTTTGCCGCCCTTTTGACGATGCGAGTTTCCTTCAAAGATTCGGAAAGCACTCGTCTATGAACGTGTATGTCCCAAGTGGACAGCTTATGTTTATCAATTTTTGAATCCTTCTTCGTTTTCAAACGTAAGAACGATAAATATCACAACGCACTTAAGAAAAGGAGGACAGAAAGACAATGGACATTTTATCGCTTGAATTTCTTTCTGCACTGGTTACAATCGTCTTTATCGACCTCATTCTTGCCGGCGATAATGCCATCGTAATCGGGCTGGCAGCTCGAAGGTTGCCAAAGGAACAACAGAAGAAAGCCGTAATATGGGGGACGGTCGGAGCCGTCGCTATTCGGGCCCTTGCTACCACATTAGTTGTATATTTGCTAAATGTTCCGTGGCTCATGCTGGCAGGCGGCATTCTGCTGCTCTGGATTGCCTACAAGCTGCTGGTTGATAATGAAGCACATGACAATATCACGGCAGGCAATACACTATGGCAATCTGTTCGCACTATCATTATTGCCGATGCAGCGATGGGTTTAGACAATGTCATCGCGGTCGCAGGGGCAGCACACGGCAGTGTAATGCTGGTTTTGCTTGGACTTATCATCAGCATCCCAATCGTAGTATGGGGCAGCACATTGTTTATTAAGCTGATCAACAAGATCCCGTGGATTGTTTACGTAGGGTCCGGAGTGCTTGCTTACACGGCAGCCAAGATGATTACGCACGAAATTAAGCTCGAAGAATTCTTTAAGAACAACCCTGCATTTGAATGGTCATTCTTAATTCTGATCGTCATCGTTATCATTGTAGCAGGTCTTTGGAAAAATGTTTCACGTAAACAAGCAGAAGGCATGGAAAAAAGCAGGGAAACCCATTAATTTGGGGGTTCCTGCTTTTTTTTTGTTTAAAACCAGCGATCCTCGCCTGCCGTCTCGACCTTATTCCGCACTTCGGGTGTAATCCGCATGACTTCCACGCTCGATACAGCCTCCGCAATCATATCTTCTAGACCGACAATCGCCTGCTCGGTTTTCTCCACGATAGCCAAATTCGGATTGGTACTTGGTGATTTCGGTACAAATAACGTGCAGCAATCCTCATAGGGCAGAATCGATGTCTCAAACGTCTCAATCTGACGTGCGATCCGAATGATCTCATTCTTATCCATCGTAATAAGCGGTCTTAGCAGCGGCAACTGAATCGACCGGCCAATGACATTCATACTGCCGAGTGTCTGGCTCGCAACTTGTCCTAAGCTGTCACCAGACACGATGCCGTATGCACTGACCTGTTCAGCAATCAACTCTGCGATACGAAGCATCGAACGGCGCATCAGCGTAATAATGAGCGGATCTTGCCCGGACTGAGCCAGTGAAGTTTGGATATCCGTAAACGAGACCAGATGAAGCTTGATCGGCACTCCGCTGTAGTGCGACAGCCGTCTGACTAAGTCGATTACCTTCTCCTTCGCTTTATCGCTTGTAAACGGATAGCTGTGAAAATGAACCGCCTCGATCTCCAACCCCTGTCTCATCGCCAGATAGCCCGCTACAGGGCTGTCAATCCCGCCGGAGAGCAATAGCACCGCTTTACCGTTCGTGCCGTAAGGGAAGCCTCCAGCGGCTTGTACGACGCTGCTGAAGACGTAAGTGCCTTCCGGCTGTATTTCAACGCGAAGCTCAACTTCCGGTTCTCTTACATTCACTTTCAGACCTGGCGTTTCACGCAACACATGGCCGCCGACCAAATGGTTCATCTCTTGTGTATCATGTGGAAACTGCTTCTCTACCCGCTTTGTGGATACTTTGAATGTCGCAGGCTGCGCCGGAAGCGCGCGCATCACTTCCAGTGCGGCAGCACGAATAGCCTCCAATTCGTTAGTTACCTTCCGGATAGGACTGAATGTTGCGATTCCAAAAATATCCCTGAGTTTTGCTGCAATTTCCTCATAGGGTTCACCATTTAAAGTGATATAGATTCTTCCATACGTACGCGTAATATCAGCTCGCACATAACTGGCCACCGCACGTCTGACTTGCTCGACCATTCGTTTATCGAAACGGTCACGGTTCTTGCCTTTCATCGTAAATTCGCCAAAACGAATTAGGATCATATCCGGATTCATGATCGGTTTACCCCTTCCTCTCGAGCGGCTTCAGCTGTTGAACGACCAACCGCAGCTTTTGACAAAGCCAATCCAGCTCCGTTTCACCATGCTCATCGCCAAAACTAATACGAATTCCGCTCACTGCGCTTTCATATGAAACATGCATCGCCTGAAGTACGCGGCTTGGCTCCTCGCTCTTGGACGAGCAGGCCGATTTGGTCGATGCCATGATCTGCTGCTTCTCCAACATATGAATGATGACTTCCGGTTTCATGCCAGGGTACGAGAAGTGAACAATATGGGGAGCTGCGCTGCTGCCGGATTCACAATCTGAGCTGCCGTTGATGAGCAGCTCCGGAATATCTTGAATACAAGCGATGAGAAGTGCCCTTAGCCTGTACATGCGCTCTGCTCTTGCAGGGCTGCTCTCTACGGCTAGGCGGAACGCCTTCGCAGAGGCAACGATTGCCGGAACGTTCTCCGTCCCCGGACGAAGCTCCCGCTCCTGGCTTCCCCCTCTTAACAAAGGTTCGAGCGTTACTCCTTGCCGGACGTATAACAACCCAACGCCTCGGGGGCCATTCACTTTGTGTGCGGATGCCGAGAACAAATCAATGCCCCATCCAGCCAGATCAACGGTTAGTTTACCGACACTTTGCACCCCGTCGACATGAAATAGAACACCTCTACGTGATTTCAGCAGCTTGCCGATTTCGATAATCGGTTGAATTGCTCCAACTTCATTATTGACATGCATCACGCTTACCAGTATGGTCTCATCCGTTAATGCCGCTTCAAGGTCTGCAGCAGAAACGACTCCCAGCGAATCGACAGGCAAGTACGTCACCGTAAATCCTTCACGCTCCAGCGCTTTGAATGATTCATACACGGACGGATGCTCCACAGCCGTTGTTATCAAATGATTCCCGCGTTTCTTTCCGCTTTTGGCAGCGCCCATGATCGCGATATTGTTGCTTTCCGTCCCGCTGGAAGTGAACAGCCATTCCTTCGTATCCGTACCCGGAAATATGGAGGCGATCGCTCCTCTGGCACGTTCCAACACATTACCCGCTTCCTGGCCGCTTCTGTGAAGAGACGACGGATTCGCATAATGTTTAGCCATTACTTCTGCCATCGTGCGAATGACTTCTTCATGCGGCGGCGTTGAAGCACAGTGGTCAAAATAATACATAATGTCCAGCTTCCTCTCATCCTTCTGACAACAAACGAAAAAGATCAGCGAAAATGCTGAGAGGGGTTTCTTGCCCCAGTCTCAGCGATCCCCGTGATCTCCTATTCTCCCCAGCCGCTAACGTTCCCTTGCAGCTGTTAGCATGATTAAATGGAACTGTCGTATTGGTCTTTCGCGCGCTGTACTTTCGCTACATAGCGCTGTGTTTCATGGGGCAGCAATGCCATCATTGCCGCGAAATCTTCATTGCTCTTGATCCCGGCACGGTCAACTCTGCCCGGACCGGCATTATAGGCGGCTAATGCAGTTTGTTCATTGCCATCGTACTTGCGCATGAGATAAGCAAGGAATTTGGTGCCGCCTTCAATGTTTTGCTGTGGATCAAATGAATTCGTAACGCCAAGTCCACGTGCAGTGCCATCCATTAGCTGCATGAGACCTTTGGCCCCAGCAGAGGATTCCGCGTTTGGATTATAGGATGATTCCGTATGTATAACGGCTTTAATAAGTGTTGGGTCAATGCCGTATTTGGCTGCTGCCTCATGAATATAAGCCTCATACCCGGTTGGACTGCTATTACCCTCCGAAGAGCTTTCAACTGCTGCAGCTTGGATCATAGGCACTAAGCCGTTAAGCGCCTCTATCGACATCATACCAGGCTGAGAAGCCATGTCAGCAAGTCCTGACGTGCCTGTCCCACCTGCCATATACTGTTGAAGCAATGTATCGAACATGGATGAACCGTCTTGGCCGCTTGTTGCTGACAGGATATTCTCATTACCGTTCAAATCTAGACTCGGCATCATCTGCAAGTGCAGCAATGATTTCATTATTCGTGGATCGATACTCATGATGTTCCTCCGCATCCCTTAGTGCAATTCGACATTAGTTAGCACTATTTTACATCTTTTTTACGGGATCCGCCAGTGAGCCGTTAGTCCCAGTCTCATGCTTGTCAATAAAGAAGCCGGCACAGAGATAATCTCTGACCGGCTTCAGATCCATTAGGTTATCGCGTAGTAAAGGGGAACAAGGACCAAATAAGCAGCAGCAGCTATAAACCCAAGCGTAATGGACCAAACGCCAAGACCTCTAGCACCTTGCCTGTAAGCAATGAAACCGACAATTATCGCCGTAGCACCGAGAACAACTGGCCATACCACCCATGACAATGCCGCTAGTATAAGTGCTGCCCAACCGGTTGCCCGACCTGCAGACTTCGTTTCACGAATAGCTTCATTCGTAATGTGATTACTTTCGCGAGTTGGATAGGCATGGATCGACTGACGCGGTATAGCAATTTCGGCAGACATTTCTTCGTTGTAAGCCTTCATGTCTGGATGATACAAAGGATTAGTCGATGAGTCATCATGCGGGCTATGGGAGAACTGCCCCTCTGATTCGCGTTCCATCAAGCCTCACTCCTTCGCTTTAAAGGTATGGCAGCAGGTTGCTGCCTTGTTCGTTGCGGTATCTTGATGTTCACCGCCAAAGCCCTCTTCAGCAAATTCAGATCCGAAATGATTGTTCGCATGTCTGTCGATGTCGACTTCAATTTTCGCCGCATTGCATTGGTTTCCTTCTTTCCAGAAGGTACAGTTAGCAACACTGCAGCTTACGCCATTCGGCATAAAAATCACCCCCGGTATCAAGTTGCCCGTACCGGGGGTGTGTTATGCTTTCCTTATTTTTGACCCTGCATACGGCGCTGGGTCATATAGTCGCTCTCATAGTAGGATAAATCATCGCGAAGCTCTTCATAAATCTTCGATACAGTAAGTACGATATCACGAGCGGCACGTACAGGCTTTTTGCGGAAACGGATCGCATCTTGTCCAGTGTACGCGTAACGGCCGTCCTCGGAATAACATTCGTTCTTAGGGTAGAAAAATGCATTTACACATTGATGATAAGCTTCGTACAGTCCACGCTCTGCAAAATCAATATCGAAATTAGGACGTCTTAACGCCACACCCAATTTTTCGTAAGCAACTTCGGAGAAAACAAGCATGTGTCTAAGGTCTGCCAGCAAACCTTTATAGAAAAGCTCGGAATCGTTTCCTTGGTCTTCTTCTGTAAGCTGTGGAAGCGCATACTGGTTCAGAAACGTCTCCAAATGGCCGACTGCAAGTTTCAATTTGTCTCTCGTTGATTCGCTAATCGCTTTTACGTTAGTCGAAGGCATTATGGTAGATCCCCTTTCATCATCGCAAACAATACTTAAATCATCAACATCGTACCACAAATAGCAAACAGATGGTACTCCGGATTACCAAAGCCTCCGTATATTTTCACCTACCCGATATCACCCTAAGACAAGCAGCCCCGATTCGGGCTTCCAGTCAAACAAAGCAGGTACAGTCATTCAAGGGGGTATTCACCATGACGAGGCGAAAGTGGGTCGGCTGGTTTTGTATTTTGGCAGCTGCCGCTTTGCTTATTCCGCTCACACCTTGGTTCAGCTCGCCAAGTCCCGCCAATAAAGAAAAGAAACCCGAAATGCGTACAATGTCCGCGAACCGCGAACGTCAGCTCAAGCTGGCGACAGTAAAGCATGATATGGACGCAACTGCCGTTCTATGCCATGCGGAATGTGCGAAGAACTTCCAGAAACTAATGAAGCATGAAGCCGCTGTATCGACGAATGAGCATCATCTCACTCACTTAATGAAGATGCACAAACAGATGATCTACGTTTGGTGGAGGCATCAAAGTCATTCCATTACGAAGGGCAGCAAGCCTGATTTATCCCAGCTCAATGAAGAAATGATGAAAGCGAAGCAGCATGTCGTTGCTGGGAAAGCCTATTCCTCCTCTCCACTACAATTAAATGGACACCGTTACATGGTCCTCGGTGAGCCTGATCCAAAGCATAAAGGAGACGGAATTGCTGCGATTCTACTGCAAGACATCGTGACGAAGGTACAAGGCCATCAACAGCGCAATTTACGGCTTGTCCCTTATCCGGCTGAAGGCAAGTACAAGATCGAGTCTGTCAAACCGAATTCGACGGAAGATATTACAGTGAAGACCGGTGAAGACAACGGAAATGCCAGCCACTACCATATGAACGAGGTTGTCGTGAGGTTCCGTCAACCGCCAACGGTAGATCAGTTAGCCCAAATCAAACAGGATATTACCGCTCTCTCCATGAAGAAGCTGGGGTATACGTATGTTTTCCGCTCCAGAGTGATGGACGCGGAATCGATGATGCGGTACTTCAGAACGAGCTGGCATGTCGTGTATGCCGAGCCTCACTATCTATATATGACTAATGCGGCATCGGATATTATCCCTAACGATGCGCTTTATTCGGAATATCAATGGAATCTGCCCGTAATCGAAACGGAGAAGGGCTGGAATGTATCGAAAGGCAGCAACAATGTCGTTATTGCGGTGCTGGATACAGGCGTGCAAATGGATCATCCCGATCTGAAAGGTAAGCTTGCGGAAGGGACGAATTTGGTCATCTCAGGAACACCGCCGGATGATGATGTCGGTCATGGCACGCATGTCGCAGGAATCATCGCTGCGGCTGTCAACAACGGAGAAGGCGTTGCAGGCATGACCTGGTACAACAAAGTACTTCCGGTCAAAGTATTGGACAGCAGCGGCGCTGGCTCAACTTACACGGTCGCTGAAGGCGTCATATGGGCAACTGATCATGGTGCCAAAGTCATTAATATGAGTTTGGGCAACTATGCGGAAGCTCAGTTCCTTCATGATGCGATCAAATATGCGTATGACAAAGGCGTAGTCCTCATCGCGGCAAGCGGCAATGACAATACGGAACGTCCCGGTTATCCGGCCGCTTATCCTGAAGTATTCGCGGTAGCATCCACGAATTCGGACGGTACGCGCTCGACCTTCTCCAACTACGGGGATTACATCGATGTAGCTGCACCTGGCTTCAGCATCGCAAGTACCTATCCGGGCAGCCAATATGCAGCGCTCTCCGGCACTTCTATGGCTAGTCCGCATGTAGCTGCACTCGCAGGGCTTATCCGGTCGATCAACCCGGAACTGACCAATGTTGAAGTAATGGATATTATGCGAAAATCGGCCAAAGACCTTGGTGACAAAGGCAAGGATAATTATTTCGGCTACGGTCAAATCGACGTTGTCAATGCGCTGAAAGCTGCGCAGCAGTCGAAAGTGTCGCTGCAGCAATTTCCGCAGCAGGTTGAACGTCGCTTGGCTCAGATCGCGAGCAAATACGAATAAATAACGAAAAAACCCGCTAGGCATAAGCCTCGCGGGTTTTTTGAGCATATGGAAAGCTTGCCGTAAGCCGGGTTCTGTGCCTCTTGTGGTGTGACGGGAACTACCCTCCCACGTGTGAAGCGACAATCATCTATCTAGGCCGATCATTGCTAATCAGCTCAAGCGACCAACCCGAACGCGCCCCGGGCAGAGGTGCGGCTCGAAGCCACTGCGTTCTCTCGGTCTTGCTCCAGATGGGGTTTACCAGCCCCATTGTCACCAATGGCGCTCGTGGTCTCTTACACCACGGTTCCACCCTTACCTGTGCCGGATTTGCATCCGGCCATCGGCGGTCCATTTCTGTGGCACTATCCTTCGGCTCGCGCCGACTGGATGTTATCCAGCATCTTCGCCCTACGGAGCCCGGACTTTCCTCTCGCGGCAACAAGGCCGCCAGCGATTGTCTGTCAAACTTTCCGTGTACAACACAGTATACGCGGAACGAAGGAAAAGCTCAAGGTCTGAATCATTTCCATCAAGATGAAACGCCGTCGCCGTCTTTGCGGCGCGGTGGCTTCATCTAGTTGAAACGGTCTACTTATAGGAATTGGAACGGCTCCGTCTCGACTTGAGAGGCAATCGCCTCAGTCGCATATTTCCGCTGCTGGAGCTCTCTGCGCAGCCAATCCGCTACACGAGGCTTCATCAGCTTCTCGATATTGTGGCCGGGATCGATAATCGACAGCCCTGCCATCGCAGCATCATGCGCGGTATGGTAATCCATATCGCCTGTTACGAGCACGTCAGCACCTGCAAACAGCGCATGACGCACATACCTGGCTCCGGAACCGCCAAGCACGGCCACCTTGCGTACATCACGGTCAAGATCACCAACGACGCGCAGTGCAGGAACTTCGAATACTGTTTTCGCCCGTTCAGCGAGTTCACGAAGCTTCATAGCAGCAGGCAGCTTACCTACTCGCCCAAGTCCGAATACGCGCCCTTTCATATCAACCGGATACAAATCGTACGCGACTTCTTCATAGGGATGAGCCTTTAGCATCGCTTGTACAACTTTCCGGTGCACGCTTGCAGGAACAATCGTTTCCACTCTAATTTCTTGCACACGCTCAAGCTTGCCTTTCTCACCGATAAACGGGTCCGCTGTATCTCCCGGCAGGAAAGTGCCGACTCCTTCGATATTAAAACTGCATTGGCTGTAGCCGCCAATATCGCCAGCCCCTGCGTTCCATATCGCCTGAAGCACTTGTTCATGATGCGTCTTTGGAACAAAGACGACCAGCTTGAACTGCTTGTCCGTGTGTACATCCTCAAGCGAGGCGCGGCCTTCGGCAGGCACTCCAAGCATATCGGCCATCCAATCATTGATGCCTCCGTCAGCAACGTCAAGATTGGTATGTGCGATATAAACAGCGATATCCTTCTTGATCAGTTTCTCATACAGTTTACCTGCCGGCGTGGAGGTGTCCAGCTTTGCAAGAGGTCTATAAATAATCGCATGATGGGCGATGATCAACTCTGCGCCGAGTGCAATAGCCTCATCGACTACCTCGTCAGTGACATCGAGTGCCACGAGCACTTTACTGACTACCTTCTGCAGTGTACCTAGCTGAAGACCGATTTTATCGTTCTCCATCGCGATATGTTTGGGAGCAAGCTGCTCTATAAGTTGGATGACGGTTTGGCCGTTCGCAAACATGACAGCACCTCCTCAATCCCTTTCATTTCGCCGCGCAGCTGTGCTTCCTTCTCGCGCGATTCCGCTAAATCCGATTGACCTAACTGACCACATATCCGATCGAGCTTCCCGTGCTCATGCAGCCATTTGTTGTGCAGCCAATCATTCGGCTGACGCAGCAAATACGGGCCCATACGGTACAGCCATTCACTCTTGGCAGCCTCTGACATAGACGGAATCTCCAGGAACGACGAGTTATATACGCCTTCATTGGTGACTTGAGAAGGACTATGCTGTTCATGCAGTACATGCATCACCTCATAGATCCGACCATCCTCTTCCAGAATCACCTCATCCTGCAGGACATACCCATGCTGAACAAGCCATTTGCGTACGATTTCTTCACCAACATTAGGCTGCAGTACAAGCTCACGAACGCCTTCAAGCTTACCAGCCAGCCGCCCTGCCTCTAGAATGTCAGCCATTAAACTGCCGCCCATTCCGGCAATAGTGACCGTGTCAGCCTCGCCTGGGGCGAGTACAGCTAATCCGTCACCTTGACGAACTTCGATCTTCTTCGTCAAACCAGCCTCAGCTACCTGTCTCTTAGCAGCTTGGAACGGTCCTGTGTTAAGCTCTCCCGCTATAGCAGACGGACATTTACCGCTTTGCAGCAAATAAACCGGCAGCAACGCATGATCGGAACCAATATCGGCAATTCTCGATTGTGGCGAGACCAGATCTGCAATTTGCTGTAAACGTTTAGACAACTTTATCATCTCATGCAACCCACGCAATCCATTGTTTTCGAAGGGAGAAGAGCAGTGCCCCTCCCGCCATAATTTTGACCATTAATTGAAGTTGTAATCCAAACTCTGCATCCGCGAATACAGCGGCGTAGAGTTCGGGCATGAACCAAACAAGCGCACCGGCAACAAACAGAATCGATGCCACTGGTCTTGACCAGCGATGAAAGAACCAGCTGCACCAGCCAAATACGAACGAGGCCGGAAGCCAGTACAGCTGGATTTCAAACCATTTAGGCGAATCCGTGTTGTTTGCAAGCAGCCACGCATATACGAGGAACGAAGCCATCCAGCCGCATAGATGAAGCAACGGTATTCGAGCTCCAATGCCAAATGCGATCCAAAACAGCGAACAGAAAGCAAGAAGTCCAGCTTTCCATCCCCATGCTTCAAGCGCATGGTGCTGCAGCATATATAAGCCGGCACCTAACATCAGCAGCATGCCGGTCCCGATTAAACCGATCCCTACAGATTCGTTTTTGGCCCGATATCGTTGCCCGATAAAGAGCAGAATGTAGACGCCGGTAATCGACAGCGCAATTTGCAATACTGGATGAAAAACAGTAAAATAAAGAAAAACAAAACAGATCAAGGAAAAAATCCCAAATGTCAGGAGCCATTGTTTAACAGATGCTCCTTTCACTACAACCGCTGCTCGACCCGCAAAGGTCGCCGGAGCACGCTTTTCGCCTTCATCCAAATAAAGGTTGAGCAGAAAATCACAATATTGCTCGGGAAGCAGTTTACTGCGCTGCCAATGCTCGATCTCTCTTATGATAGTCTTGCGGCGCTCTTGATCCATAACGTCACAGTGATTCCTCTCTCATGGTTGGATTCTTATAAGTGTTACACATATAAATTCCACAAGGTGGAAAAAAGACCTTGCTGCTTCAAGCAGAAAGGTCCTGGTTGTTATTCAAGAAAATCTTTCAAACGTTTGCTTCTCGATGGATGACGAAGCTTGCGTAATGCTTTAGCTTCGATCTGACGAATCCGTTCACGCGTAACGCCGAATACTTTGCCGACTTCCTCCAGCGTACGTGTACGACCGTCATCAAGTCCGAAACGAAGTCTCAGTACGTTCTCCTCACGCTCCGTGAGCGTATCCAGCACGTCCTCCAACTGTTCCTTCAGCAGCTCGTATGCGGCAGCATCTGCCGGTGCGAGCGCCTCTTGATCCTCGATAAAGTCGCCCAAATGTGAATCGTCTTCTTCCCCGATCGGTGTTTCAAGCGATACCGGCTCTTGTGCGATCTTCATGATTTCACGCACTTTCTCGGTGCTCAAATCCATTTCAGCCGCAATTTCCTCTGGGCTTGGCTCACGTCCAAGTTCTTGAAGCAACTGACGTGAAACCCGAACAAGTTTGTTGATCGTTTCGACCATATGAACCGGAATCCGGATCGTACGAGCTTGGTCCGCAATCGCACGCGTAATCGCTTGTCTGATCCACCAAGTAGCATAAGTACTGAACTTGTAGCCCTTTGTATGGTCAAACTTTTCAACCGCTTTGATTAGACCCATGTTGCCTTCTTGAATGAGATCCAGAAACAGCATGCCGCGTCCAACATAACGTTTGGCGATACTGACCACGAGTCTGAGGTTCGCTTCAGCAAGTCTGCGCTTGGCTTCTTCGTCCCCATTCTCAATCCGCTTGGCGAGCTCGACTTCATCATCTGCCGATAGCAGCGGTACACGTCCGATTTCTTTCAAGTACATGCGAACCGGATCGTTGATTTTGATGCCAGGCGGGAGCGCCAGATCATCATCGAAATTGAAGTCGTCATGCTCACGCTCTTGATCGTCCCGATTGCTGATCGGAAGATCATCGTTCTCATTTACCACTTCAATGCCGATATCATCGAGCTGCTCGAAAAACTCATCGATTTGTTCCGGATCCTGATCGAAAGGTGAGAGCTTCTCCATAATCTCTTTGTACGTTAAGGAGGATCTCTTCTTCCCATGTTCAATCAGCTGTTCCTTGACGAGTTCCAGCTTCTGTTCAGTATCCAATTCAGTATGTTGATCATTCGCCATAATCCGACTCCCTCCTCCCTAGAAACGATCATCCTGCCGACCTTTTAGCTGTCTCTCTAGGGCATTCATTTCAATTGCAATTTGTGCTGCTTTCAACATGTCCCCGGAACGTTCCGCGCGTACCATGGCTTCTTTCATCTGTTCGATTTCCCGAAACCTTGGCACCTTCAAGATTTCATTCACATAATCAGCAAGCAGTTGCTCGTCGAATGGAATGTCATCATCCGTCATCAATATAGAAGCAGCAGTCCGTTCAAGCCGGCTATCTTGGAGCGAAGCGATAAACCGACTAACATCCGGATCATGTCCTTGCGCATAGTAAGCATATAAGTAAGCAGCAAGCGCTGCGTGATCCTCTACATTAAAAGCCTCTCCAAGCTTCTGATGCACCGTGTTTGCTGTATCAGCATCCTGCAGCATCTGCGCAAGCAGCTTGCGTTCAGCGACCTGATAAGCAGGCAAAACAGGCGGTGCAGAGGACGTGCGACGGTTCTCGCGGTTTTCATTCCTACCATTATTCCACGAATTGTCGTTATTATCCCTTTGCGGTTTCATTTTTTGCAGCTGCTGCCGCCGATCAAAGCAGTCCTGCTTCAATGAATCCAGAGACATATCGAACTCACGGGACAGCTCTTTCAAATAAAACTCCCGCTCCGTTGGAGAATCAAGCACGGCAATGATGCCGACCGCTTCGAGCAGGTAGTTCTTCTGTCCCTCTTCTTCTAGGAGTATATGGTTTTTCTTTGCATATAGTAGTCTAAATTTCGTTGCGGACACCGGATGTTCAATCGTTTCTCGCATGAACGCATCTGCTCCATGCTTCTCAATATATTCATCCGGATCCATCCCTCTGGGCAGCATTGCAACCTGAACGCGCAATCCCACTCGCTCCAATAGCGGGATCGTCTTCAGCACTGCAGCTTGTCCAGCATTATCGCCATCATAACAAAGCACGGCCTCTTCAACATTGCGCTGCAATATCGAGGCATGCTCCTCTGTCAGTGCCGTGCCCATAGAGGCTACGCCGTTATGCACACCTGCACTCCATGCTTTGATGACATCCATATAACCTTCAAACAGAACAATCCGGCGGCTCTTACGCATGGCTGTTCGGGCATGATGAAAGTTATACAAATTGCGGCTCTTGTTAAAAAGCATCGTCTCCGGTGAATTCAAATATTTCGGTTGACCTTCACCGAGCATTCTGCCTGCCAGCGCGATGACCTTGCCGTCGCGGTTCCAAATCGGAAACATGATCCGATCACGAAACCGGTCGATGTAGCCGCTTTTGTCCTGCTTGGCAATAAGCAGTCCGCCTTTCTCCATCAGCGCGAGATTATACTCCCGCTTCTCGAGAAAACGCGTGAGTGTGTCCCATTCCGGAGGCGCATACCCGATCATGAACTGATCGATTTGCTTATCCGTAACACCACGATTACGTAGGTATTGCAGAGCTGTTTGCCCATGAGTCGTATTCATCAATAAATAATGATACAACTTAACGGACAATTCATGCGCCTCAATCAGAGTATCGCGATCTCCCCCATCAGCGGATTGTTGACGCTCCTGCGATCCTGACCAGGTGATGGGAATATTCGCTTCCTCCGCCATTACGCGAATAGCTTCAGGGAACGAGTATTCCTCAATCTCTTCAATAAACTTAATTGCATTGCCGCCTTTACCGCACCCATAGCAGTAAAAAATTCCCTTCTCCGGGGTAACGGTAAACGACGGAGACTTCTCTGAATGAAACGGGCAAAGCCCCTTCATGTATTTCCCGTGCTTCGAGAGGTGAACGTACTTTCCTACCGTTTCTACAATATCGTGATGCTTAAGCACCGCTTCAATGACAGAATCCGGTATTTTCTCGTAAGCCATACACCTTCACCTTCATCCTAAATGACAAGTAATACTATTCGCTACGGCTTGGCATTCTCCTGCCGAGTTTGCAAAACTTTTGTCAGGTTTTGCTGAAAATACGCACGATCTTCGCTTGACATCGCCTTTGGGCCCTTCGTTCTTCCGCCGCTGCGACGCTTCTTCGCCAGCTCGTGCCTGCGCTCCATTAAGTAATCGATGTTGCTGTCATCATATTGTTGGCCGCGCGGCGAAAGAGCGATCGCGCCTCTAGACAATACGATTGTCGCAAGACCAAAATCCTGTGTGACGACGATATCGCCGCGCCGGATATGGTTTGCGATATACAAATCGACAGACTGGTCACTTCGATCGACCTGCATAATCGAAACACCTGTTTCTTCTTGGAGCCGGTGATCATGAGAAGCCACCATCAGAACCGGAACCGCGAATTTTCGCGCCACTTCGACAATTTCCCGCTTAACCGGACACGCATCAGCATCTACTACAATCGTTGGTATTGCTGTCATTGTTTGCATCACCGCATCTTCTTGTAACTACCGTACTATTATATACGGCAAATAACCAAAAAATCCTGCACCGAACTTGCATCAATTGGATTCTATATACTCCAAAATCAGACTTGCTGTCTCTTCGACCGCCCGATGGGAGACATCAATGACCAAACAACCGATTCGATCGGTGATTTGCGCCGCATATTTCAGCTCACGCTCGATACGCGCTGTCGTTGCATAAGCAGCGCTGTCCGGTAAACCGAGTGCCTTCAATCGTTCTTTTCGAATGCCGTTCAGATAATTGATATCAATCGTTAACCCTACTACTTTCTCTTTAGGAATTTGGAACAGCTCATCAGGCGGGTCAAGCTCCGGCATGAGCGGAACGTTAGCGACCTTGAACTGCTTATGGGCCAAATACATGGAGAGCGGGGTCTTAGACGTACGCGAGACACCGACGAGCACAATGTCCGCCTTCAGAATGCCCGTCGTATCGCGCATATCATCGTACTTGACGGCGAACTCAACAGCTTCAACCTTGCGGAAATAATCTTCATCCAGCACATGATTGAGTCCGGGCTCTTGCCGCGATTTGCGATTTGTTTTGTCTTCCAAACTCGTGATTAATGAACCCAGCAAATCAATGGCTGTTACCTCGTGGATCCGTGCAAACTCGACCATTCGGTCGCGCAGCCCCGGAAGCACAAGGGTATAAAGCATGATGGCACCTTGCTCCTTGGCTTGCAGTACGAACCGTTCGAGCGACGCTTCATCATGGACGAACGGCGCTCTGCGGATGTCGGCGTTGATGGGATGAAATTGGGCTATCGCAGCCCGGACGACAAGCTCGCCGGTGTCACCGGCGGAATCGGAAACGACGTAAATAATCACCTCAGGCTGCGTATCTGTAGCCATTTCTTCCCCTCCTGTGTCTTTTCCTGCGGAAAAACAAGTTAGTCCAAGGTAGTGTCTTTTCCTGCGGAAAAACAAGTTAGTCCAAGGTAGTGTCTTTTCCTGCGGAAAAACAAGTTAGTCCAAGGTAGTGTCTTTTCCTGCGGAAAAACACTTACCAAACAACTTTCGAAAAATCCGCTACTTTCACGACACTGCCAGCAATAGCAGCAAGCGTAGCAAGACGGTTGGCCCGTACAGCTTCGTCCTCAGCCATTACCATGACTTTGTCGAAGTATACGTTGATCGGCGTCTTCAAGCTGGCAAGCTTAGTAATCGCTTCTGCTGTACGTCCTTCTTCCACCTGAACCGCTACGTCATCGCGAACCTCTGACCAAGCACGATACAAGGCGCCTTCGGCTTCGTCCGCGAACAAGCTTTCACTTACTTCTTTAGACGTTGCTTTCGCAGCAAGGTTGCAAACCCGGTTAAGCGAATCAACCACGGCTTTAAACTCATCGCGGCGATCTCCCGCAGCGACAGCCATTACAGCAGCTGCACGGTCAACCGTCTGACGCAAATCATTATAACCAACTGCCATTACCGCATCGACTACATCGTACCGAACGCTCTGCTCCGACAGCACGTTCTTGACGCGGAGGGAGAAAAATTCATACAAGTCTTTACGTATTTCTGCCGCATCACGTTTCAACGAACGAGCAGCATGAACTTCAAGCGATAGATCAAACAGCGTGCTCAGCGGCAGTTTAAGGCCATGAGCAAGCACGATCTGTACGATACCTGCAGCTTGACGGCGCAGTGCATACGGATCTTGCGAACCAGTCGGCAGAATTCCGATGGAGAAACAGCCCACAATGGTATCGATTTTGTCAGCAAGGCTGACCAGTGCTCCGACCAAGGAAGCAGGAGCTCTGTCACCTGCAAAACGCGGCTGGTAATGCTCATTAATCGCTTTAGCGACCGACTCGCTTTCACCGGCTTTACGCGCATAATCCTCACCCATGATGCCTTGCAGCTCAGGGAATTCGTAAACCATTTGCGTCACCAAATCGAATTTACAAATGGCTGCAGTCCGAGCAGCATCTGTTGCGGTTTGGGCATCCGTACTCAGTGCCTGCGACAGCTTCTCGGTAGTCGCTACGATACGAGCGACTTTATCCGCAACTGTGCCAAGTTCTTCATGGTAAACGATCGATTTTAACTTCGCAAGCGCATCGGAGATAGCGAGTTTCTGATCTTCCGCATAGAAGAACTTCGCATCCGATAAACGTGCGCGTAATACTTTCTCGTTACCTTTAGCAACATTTTCAATCGAGGTACGATCGCCGTTACGAACGGTTACGAAGAATGGCAGCAGCTTGCCGTTATCATCCAATACCGGGAAGTAGCGCTGATGCTCGCGCATGGAAGTAATGAGCACTTCCTGTGGAATGTTTAAGAATGACGGATCAAACGTACCGAACAGGACATTCGGATATTCGACGAGGAATACAACTTCCTCGAGCAAATCTTCTTTAATGGCAATGTGCCAGCCCTTCTCGGCGGCAAGTGCATTTATTTGTGCGACGATCAATGTTTCACGCTCAGCCACATCTACAATAACCTGCTGCTCTCTTAGGCGCTCCACATATTGCGAAGGCTCCGCTATAACCGTTTCGTTGCCCAAGAAACGATGGCCGCGAGTCGTTCTGCCGCTCTGAACAGCCGTAATTTCGATCGGAACGATATCCTCGCCAAACAAGGCTACCAGCCAGCGAATCGGACGCACGAATCGAAGATCATAGTTGCCCCAGCGCATGTTTTTCGGGAATGACATCGATGTGATGAGCGAAACCAGACCTTCAGGAAGCACATCGCTCGTGACCGTACCGATGCTGCTCTTGTTCGCATAGATATACTCGACACCCGCAAGCTCCTTAAAGAAGAAATCCTCAGGGGCCACGCCTTGGCTGCGAGCGAAGCCCAGTGCTGCTTTGCTCCATTCGCCTTGCTCGTTCAATGCGATTTTGCGGGAAGGGCCTTTGACTTCTTCACTAACATCCGCCTGCTTCTCTTCTACATCGCGAACAAGGACGGTTAGGCGGCGCGGAGTCGCATAAGCTTCTACTGCACCATGGCTGATTCGGTTCGTTTCAAGCCATTTAGCCATCTTTTCTTTCAATTGATTCATAGCACCGCGGACGAAACGTGCCGGCACCTCTTCTAATCCGATCTCCAGCAGAAGGTCTTTAGCCATTATCGTTCACTCCTTTCTTCAACATTGGGAATCCAAGGCGTTCACGCTCTTCCAGGTAGGTCGCCGCGCATGCACGTGCCAGATTACGAACACGCATAATGTAACCGGTTCGCTCCGTTACGCTGATTGCCCCTCTTGCATCAAGCAAGTTGAATGCATGCGAGCATTTCAGCACATAATCGTAAGCTGGGAAAACAAGCTTATGCTCCATCGTTTTCTTCGCTTCTTCCTCATACATGTTGAACAGCGAGAAAAGCATCGCAGTATCGGAGGTTTCGAACGTGTATTTCGAATGCTCGAACTCCGGCTGCAGGAATACATCGCCATAGGTGACGCCGTCTACCCACTCCAGGTCGAACACATTTTCTTTCTCCTGAATGTATGAAGCAAGACGCTCCATACCATACGTAATTTCAACCGCAACCGGATTGGCATCAATGCCGCCGACTTGTTGGAAATACGTGAACTGTGTAATTTCCATACCGTTCAGCCAAACTTCCCAGCCAAGCCCCCATGCACCAAGTGTCGGCGATTCCCAGTTATCTTCAACGAAACGAATATCATGGTGAAGCGGATCCACGCCAAGGCGCTTCAAGCTTTCCAAATACAGTTCTTGAATATTGTCTGGTGATGGCTTGAGAATTACTTGGAACTGATGATGCTGATAAAGACGATTCGGGTTCTCGCCGTAACGGCCATCTGCCGGCCTTCTGGACGGCTCCACGTACGCAACGTTCCATGGCTCCGGGCCGATCGAACGAAGGAATGTCATCGGGTTCATAGTGCCTGCACCTTTCTCGGTGTCGTATGGCTGAACGAGAATGCAATTTTGCTCCGCCCAGAACTGCTGCAGCGTCAAAATCATGTTTTGAAAGTTCATGTCATTCATCTCCTATCGAATTGTTTGCCATGCCGTGCGTCTGAACGAAACGTATGTAAAGGCATATAAAAAAGCCTTCGCCTCTACGTCTGATGTCAGACATAGGGACGAAAGCTATTACGCTCCCGCGGTTCCACCCTACTTGGCCTTCAAGCGCTAATCCGCATGGATGCTTGAAAACCCTCTTTTCGAAATTGCATAAACTCCGGAGTGCCTTTCATCGCGAACGTCCGACCGGGCTTCCACTGCCCCCGGCTCGCTAAGTCTGACGACTGTACGTGATTACTTTCTCCATCATCGTTCATATTTCATAATATCCTATCTTAGCAATTCTAACCACTCGTGTCAATGAGTAACTCATTCGCCTACAGCGGCACAGCATCACTGTTGTTCCCGCGGCTGCCAAGTTTCACATCTTCACGGAAAGCTTCAGCAAATAACAACTTCTTACGATGCTTGCGCCATCTGAAATAACAGCATGCACCGCGCAGATACTCGTCGCTGATCATTCCGACATAGATCCCATATAGTCCCCAATGCATCGGGATAGCAAGCATATAGGAGACACCGACCGCGATGATCCACATGCTAGGCAATGAATAAGCCATTACCGTTCGGCTGTCTCCTACAGCACCCAGAGACTGACCAAGCGCCATATTCAACATTTTGCCAGGCTGCAGTGCTAAATTGAGCCATAGAAGAGATACTGCCATATCGATAATCCAAGGATCCTTCGTAAACGTGGTAATGATCGATGTTCGGAACAGTAACAGTATAGCCGTATTCGCAAGTACGACGATTACCCCGAAGCCTAACGCTCGATATGCACTATAGTATGCTTGCCTTAGTTTCTTCGCCCCATACAAATGTGCGATTTGAATTTGGGCAGCAAGCGCAAGCGACCAGCCGAATGTAAACGCGAATGACTCCATTGTGTTCATATATGTACGTGCCGCCAGCGGCTGCTCACCCATGGAGGCAATCATGCTGAAAATCACAACTTGCGAGAATGTCCATGAAGCACCGTTCACGCTGATTGGCCAGCCGATCTTAAGCACTTCTTTGAGCAGCTTTGCATGAAAGCGGCCAAATTCACGAACCAAGACCGGCGCTCCAAAGGCATGCCTGAACAAATGCTGCTGGAAGAAGAAGGCCACCGTCCGGCTGATAACCGTCGAAATAGCGACACCCATTAGTCCAAGTTCCGGCAAACCAAATGCCCCAAATATAAACGCGTAGTTCAGCACAACATGCAATACGTTCATACCAAGCGCAATGTACATAGGTGAACGAGTATTGCCGGTATTTCGAACTGCTGTGCTCATGGACAAATTCAGTGCCGTAATCACCATTCCACCGCCGACAATCGACATGTATGTATGCGATAAGCCCTTCAAATTGTCCGGTACATGTAATGCCGTCGTGAATAATGGTGTTCCATAGATGAGTAAAACGCTAATGATACTACCTAGAATTACGGTGATGGATACTGACATAATACCGATTTTGCGTGCTTCGTCCGGCTTGCCCCCGCCTAGCTTCTGTGCGATAAGAATTCCGGCCCCGCTCGTCACAAGTGTGAATAAAATAATAACTGCATTAAAAAACATATTCGATATCCCAACAACAGCGACGGCATCATCCGAAATTCGGCTCACCATAAGGGTGTCTGCTGTACCGAGCATAAATTGCAGCATCATTTCAATCATAATCGGCCATGTCAGCGACCAAATTCTCGGTGTCGTCTGTGCAGCCATATCGAACCTATTCCTCCTGCCTGTTTAAAGCGAGTACCGATCCAACTGATCCAGAAAAGAGCGTGATTTCAGCTGCAGGCTAAGATGCGTGTCCATCAAAGAACGCATGATATGCTTTAATTGCTGCTTGGTCTCGTCCTTTACTTGAATGTTGCCAAGTCTGCGCATATCGAGCTGCCAAAATAATCGCAGCAGCTTAAGCGCGCCTTCGCTGAGCTCGATTGCTGTTGTATCTTTATAACGGCATCTTCCGCAGATAATGCCTCCGCCTCTTACGCTAAGCGCCATGGGGCCGCTTTCGTTGCCGCATGAAATACAAGCGCTGAGATCCGGGGCATATCCGGCTGCCGCCAGAATTTTCATCTCAAAGAGCTGGATCGTAATGAGTAAATCCTTTCCATCGCTGATAGCGGTCAAGCAAGCCTTCAGCTGCTCAAACATGAATGAGCCTAAGTCCTCTTCCTGCAGTGCACGATCTACTAACTCTGCGGCATAAGAAGAATAGGCCGTTTTATCCAGCTGTTCACGCAAAACATGGTGAGATTCAATAATCTCACCATGCGTTAACGTACCCAGGCCGCTGTTACGGAAGAATAGATACTCGCCATACGTAAATAATTGCGCCAGCGATCCATGCCTGCTCTTCAATTTTTTGGCGCCACGCACGACAATCCCGATTTTGCCGTGCGTATTCGTCAGGAGCGTAATAATTTTGTTGCCTTCCCCATAATCAATACTCCGGATGACAATGCCTTCGACTCGGTACTGCATATCGCTTCTCCCCTAACCTGCGCGTCCTAAACGGAGTTGTCCGTTTCGGGCACTGGTTCTCCCTCTTCCTCACTGCCGACAGCTTCGGTTGATACTGCCTGCTCGTCCATCTCCCTGTAAAGCATGAAAGCTTCCACATCCCCGGTCAGCGTAAAATACTTCCACGAAAAGTCTCGCATTCGTATTCATCCTTTCCGCGCTCAGAAATGTTGCTCACGGATTAGGATGCGATGAAGATGATTACGCTATGCCAGACAAATTTCGGACATTTTCCCGAAGAAAGGAAATTGTCGATTAGTCGTTCCTAAAGCCCAAATCCTTCAGTACCCGATCTTGGTTCCGCCAATCCTTCTTCACCTTCACCCACAGCTCCAGAAATACGCGTGAGCCGAGCAAGGTTTCAATGTCGCGGCGTGCTTCTTTACCAACTTGCTTGAGGAGCGTACCTTGCTTACCGATGACGATCCCTTTCTGCGAATCACGCTCGACATAGATGACAGCTCCGATATTTACGACGCCGTTCTCTTGTACTTTCATATTTTCAATGGCAACGGCGATGGAATGTGGAACTTCTTCGCGCGTCAGATGAAGGATTTTCTCACGGATAAGCTCCGCGCATACGAATTGCTCCGGATGATCCGTAATTTGATCGGCAGGATAATATTGCGGTCCTTCCGGCAAGTAGCTGCTGAGCACTTTAAGAAGCGTATTCACATTGTTGCCTTGCAATGCAGAGATCGGAATGATTTCTGCAAAATCATACAAGTCTTTATATTGCACGATAAGCGGCAGCAGAGCTTCCGGCTGAATTTTGTCGATCTTGTTCATGATGAGGAATACCGGCGTCTTCACTTTCTTAAGCGCCTCGATGATGAAGCGATCTCCTCCCCCAAGTCCCTCGGAAGCATCGATGAGGAATAGGGCTGCGTCGACCTCGCCAAGCGTTCCTACAGCCGACTTCACCATGAAGTCACCTAGCTTGGATGTCGGTTTGTGTATACCAGGCGTATCAAGGAATACAATTTGGGAATTGTCCTTCGTGTATACCCCGTGAATTTTGTTCCGCGTAGTTTGCGGTTTGTCTGACATGATGGCGATTTTTTGCCCGATGACCTCGTTAATTAAGGTCGATTTACCGACGTTTGGTCTACCGATAATGGCGACAAACCCGGAATGATATTTCTCCTTGGATCCTTTAGACCCCGACGATGATGAATTCATAAGTTGTAACTTTATCCCCTTTCAGAACGTTGCGCGTTCCTACGCTTTCGTTAATGCATCCGAAGAGAAGGCGCCAGGCAGCAGCTCCGCTACTGTCGATACACGCCAATCTCCCTTCATATTACTCATAATGACAGGCATGTCCGGCGGGCAAAGCTCCACCAGTACTTGTCTGCACACGCCGCAAGGCGTAATCGGCGTATCGGTATCTCCAACGACCGCAATGGCCTCGAACGAGCCAGCTTGATGCCCGTCCGCAATAGCCCGAAACAGTGCCGTACGCTCCGCGCAATTCGTTGGACTATAGGCTGCATTCTCTACGTTACAGCCAAAATGCACGCCGCCTTCGGCATCCAGCAGAGCCGCTCCGACTTGAAAATTCGAATAAGGTACATAAGCCCGACTGCGAGCTTCAATTGCTTGCTGCATCAGCTGCTGCCAAACCGGCGATAATTGTCCGTTTGATGTTGCTGTCATGCTTGAAACTCCTTTCGTTAAGGCCAAAGATGCGGAATAAATACAAACAGGCCGATTATAACGGCCCCAATTGCAGTAACCAGCACACTGCCGGCTGCCGTATCCTTGGCGGCTTTTGCCAGCGGATGCTCGCTCGGACTCGCCAGATCAACGACATGCTCAACTGCCGTATTCATCAGTTCGGCTGCCATCACGACAGCTTGGGCTGCTATAATAGCAACCCATTCCATTCGCGTCAGTCCAACCAGCAGTCCCGCCGCATTAACACCTATAGCGCAAACCACATGAATTTGCATGTTAGCTTGACTGCGAACGGCTGACACGATGCCTGAACCAGCATAATAGAAGCTGCGGAGCAGTCGTTTCATTAACGGGTTAGACCTGCAAGGCGGAGAACGGCTTCCTGCTTCTCCGTCATAACAGCTTCACTCGCTTCGTCCTGATGATCATAGCCAATCAGGTGAAGGAATCCATGCACGAACAGGAATCCGAGCTCTCGCTCCAAGGAATGGCCATATTCTTCACTTTGTAGTTTAGCCCGTTCCGCCGAAATAATAATATCTCCAAGCATCCCTTCAAACGGAACCGTCTCGTTCTCATCCTCCACCTCGTAGATGATCTCAAGCTCTTCGTCTGTTTCCTCCTGCATCGCGAAGGAAAGCACATCTGTCGGACGATCAATATTACGGTATTCCCGGTTCAATTGATGAATTTCTTCATCATCCACGATCGAGAGTGTCACGTCTCCTTCAGTCATACCCTCCGCTTCACCAGCCAGCTGCAACAGCTGTTCCAGCACCCCGATAAAGGATTCCGATATTTCGACTTTCTCTTGATCATTACTCCATTCCAACTTCAAGCTCATGCCAGCCGCTCCTTTGGTTTAACATCTTCCGGATATTCAATGCGCGAGTGGAAAATACCGATAACCGTTTCTTTCAACGTCTGCGCGATCTTCTCCAGTTCTTTGAGCGTAAGATCACATTCGTTAAATTGATCATCGTCCAGTCGGCCTTTAATGATTTTGTGAATCATGGATTCAACCTGTTCTACCGTAGGGCTTCGCAGGCTTCGAACTGCCGCTTCCACACAATCCGCTATGCCGACAATCGCCGCTTCCTTTGACTGCGCTTTGGGCCCTGGATATCTGAAGTCGTCCTCTGTAAAATCAGGCTCAATGCCCGCTTCTTCAGCAATTTTATAAGCCTTGTGATAGAAGTATTTCAGAAAAGTCGTACCATGGTGCTGTTCGGCAATATCGCGGATCGGCTTCGGCAGCTTATGATTGCGAAGCATCTCCACACCGTCACGCGCATGGGCGATAATAATCGATTTACTTAATTTAGGCTCAATGGAATCATGCGGATTTTCATAGTTTGTCTGATTTTCGATAAAATAACTAGGTCGCTTCGTCTTCCCAATATCATGATAGAACGAACCTACCCTGCATAAGAGGCCGTTCGCTCCTATCGATTCTGCCGCGGCTTCCGATAAATTGCCGACCATGACACTATGATGGTATGTACCAGGCGTTTCCGTCAGCAGCTTGCGAAGCAGCGGATGGTTCGGATTGGACAACTCCACAAGTTTCAGAGCAGATAGAATCCCGAACGTCACTTCAAAGAACGGCATCAATCCCACTACCAGTATCGCCGTCAACAGCCCGCTCGCAAACGCAAAAGCGACCGTCATGATGATCTCTGATTTGGGAGGGAGCTCGCCAAGCAATAGTATGGCCAGCACGGAAGCCGAGCCGAACAAGCTCACCATTATACCGGCTTTCAAAATCGTCGATCGCTGGCTGGCGCGATGAATCGC
Source organism: Paenibacillus sp. N22P23 (assembly GCF_059383735.1). Taxonomy (NCBI): domain Bacteria; kingdom Bacillati; phylum Bacillota; class Bacilli; order Caryophanales; family Paenibacillaceae; genus Paenibacillus; species Paenibacillus sp. N22P23. Next base: position 118,234 of record NZ_JBXENT010000001.1, on the reverse strand, counting down.
GAAGATCGCGGCGAATGAAATGACAGCCGTCGTAAACCCGTAGTTAAAGTCAAATAACTGACCCGATTCCATATTGAATATAACACTACCCACAATCGCGAACAAAAATGAGCTCACGACTGCCAGCTGGATGTCTAGCAGCAGCACAATCAGCATTGCACCCATTGCAGAAGGCGCTAAGTAGCCGACATAGGGCATCTCCTGCGTTTGTGTTAATTCCACAATGTGCATGGCGAGAATATTCAGCAAGAAGATCAGGAGCAGCATCGACAGCTGAGCATTGCTGTACCTCATATTCGTGGATCCGCTGCTTAAGCCCGCCGCTCTCTCTAGATAACTGTAAATAACGATGAGAAAGAGAACAGAAAGCAGCAGCAACCCAAGCTGCGGCCAATAGGACTTCTTCGTCTGAAGCACACCAATAGAGGAAAGCCGGTCATAGAGTTCCTTCGAGATGACCTCGCCCTTATGAACGATAATGTCACCTTGCTTCACCACGACAGGAGTCGTATTTTCTTTGGCTGCCACTTTCGCGTCGTTGGTTGCCTGCGTATCGAGAAACTTGTTCGGCATGATCGCGTATCTGGCAAGCTCTTGCACGATCTCCCTTGTTTTGCGTTCGGTAAGCGTGCTCGCATTGACAAGCTCCGCTACTTTCGTTCTTGCCGTCTCCGCTTCACGCAGCGAATCACTCATCAGCTTGCGGACAATATTCACGCCGACAAGATGCATATCGCTTAGCTGGATCGCAGAGAGCGAAGGCAGTTTATAATAGGTTTCCTCCGGAATCCGATAAGCCTGCGATTTCACCACTTCTGCCATTGCGTCCAGCAATATATCGTTATAGGTGCCATTTCCTTTGTTATTCTGAACAAATTGATCGACGTAATCCGTATACAGCCGCGGAATTTCGTTGCGATAAATGGACACCTTGTTTTCCAACGTGACTTGGTCGTCCTGATTCAGCTGCTCCATCCGTGCGAAAATCTGCTCCAAGAGCACTTCGCTGCGGAGGGCAACAATCGAATAAATCGGCTCTACACGATCAGCAGCCAGCTCCTGCGCCTGAAGCGTCGCTTTCTCATCCTTAATATCCACCGGCGCTTCAATGTCGCGGTCACTGGCTTTGCCTAGCTCGATATTGTACGTTTTGGGGAGCACGTGAGGGGCAAGAGAGAAATAAAATAGCAAAACAAACAGAAGCAGCAATACCCAGCGAACAGCCGAGCTGTGCTTCCATCCACTCCATCCGGAGGACGACGATGACTTAGACTCATCCGGGTTGGCTTGTTGATTTACCATGGTTGTTATCCTCCTAGAAACTACACATCCCCCTGGATCTCCTTCGTAAGGAGATCCCCAGAGACTCACGTCCCTGGAACCCTAACAGTAAAGAGATCCCCATGGACTCCGTCCCTGGACCCTATATGTACCTTATGGGAATTACTACTTCTTATTTCAACTTCCGATACATCCCCCTAAGTCCCCCTTATCTAAGGGGGACCCCAGGGACTCCGTCCCTGGACCCGGAATGTACCGTGCCAGCCGCCTGGGCCGTCTTCGACCATACTTCGACGTTGGCTCGTTTTCGTCCGCTTAAGCGCGGACACACTTTTCATGCGGCGTCCTTCCCCGGCTTGGTGCCCCGGGTGGAATGTTGCTGCATTCGTGCCGCTAGCGTTACGTTGTGCAAGGAGTCGCTTTGTGACCTGCGATCACAAGGCTTACCTACTGATATGCTTTATGACCTGCGGTCATATGGCTTACTTACCGATTCGTTCGTTTGCACTTCGGCGTCGATGTTGTAGGCAGTTATGATTTTTTGGACGAGGCTGTGACGCACGACGTCCTGTTCAGTAAATAAGATAAAGCCGATCTCCGGGATGTTCGCTAAGATGCGCTGTGCTTCGATGAGTCCTGAGCGCTTGCCGCGCGGCAGGTCGATTTGGGTGACGTCTCCGGTAATGACCATCTTAGCGCCAAAACCAAGCCTCGTCAGAAACATTTTCATTTGCTCCGGTGTCGTGTTCTGTGCTTCGTCCAAAATAATAAATGAATCCTCAAGCGTCCGTCCGCGCATATAGGCGAGCGGCGCCACTTCAATGAGACCTCGCTCAAACGCCTTGGTCGTTTGGTCGGGACCAAGCACATCGTGAAGTGCATCATAGAGCGGCCGCAAATACGGATCAACCTTCTCTTGCAAATCGCCCGGCAGGAATCCGAGATTCTCGCCCGCTTCAACAGCAGGACGCGTCAGCACGATTCGTTTGACCGAGCCTTCCTTTAGTGCCGCCACGGCAAGCACGACTGCCAAATACGTTTTACCCGTACCGGCAGGACCGATACCGAATACGATATCCATCTTTTTAATCGTTTTGACATAATGGCGTTGACCAATCGTTTTTACCCGAATCGGTTTACCGCGAAACGTTGTCGTAATTTCCGCTTTGAAGAGATCAAGCAATTGTTCCGCCTGCATCGTCTTGGAGAGATCCAGGGCGTACGCGATGTCGCGCTCTGTCGGCGAGTATCCGCCTCTTATTAGCTGCTGTAAAACGGTATAAAGCTGTTCAATAGAATCCACTTCGGAAGTTGGCCCCGAAATGACGATTTCCGCATCGCGAGACATAATGTCCGCCGATGTCTGCTGCTGGACTAATCGCAGAAATTTATCCTGCGGTCCAAGCAGCGCAAGTCCTTCCGCTGCGTTGGCAAGTGGAATTTTGGCTACTTTGAATTCATTTTGCAAAAATACTCAATCCCCTTGCATCTGAACTAACGGTCTCTCTATCGCAATCGACTGATCCACCTCAAAAAGCACTTTCATATAAACTTTACCATTCTCCGTCTTTTCATGCAAAATGTTTTCCGCCAGCACCTCTGCATCAGGCCCTACCTTCGCTATTAAATCCGCCCTGGCCTGCTGGATGCCTTCCGCTTTCGCCTCTTCTACGCCAACGGTTTGGTGCTCCATTCGCACTTCCATAATCGTTTCTTTGATTTTTCCAAACGGCAGGTTCATTGTACGCCAAGCTGCCTTCTCCTCCTGCTTGATGCTCTCATACATGGAATAAGGTGGTTTGCCGAACCCGCTCACCTTAAGCGACCTTCCGGCTAGTACGGCATACCAGATGACCTTCTTCTCGCCTGTATAAACCTTCATCGTCCTCTCTAGCGGGGACACAATATCGTACTCATGCCAGACGACTCCCTTCACTATGCCTTTCGCGACCACAGGAGCAGTATTGTTCTCATCCCCCAGCAAACCTGAGATCAGAATATCTCCTTGCTTAACCCTCATATTGCGTTTGACAACCGGCTTCCCTGTTTCTGCTAATATTTTAGTGACTACCGCGTCGGTAGATGCAACGAGATGCCGTGGATTCTGAGGAATTTTAGGCGTTGGTACTGAAGTCTCAACAACCTGTATCGTAATGCGGGTTCCTCGCTTCTCAACGCCGACCCAGGCCGCCCCAGGCAGCTGCTGTGCGAGACGCTTGGACAACACTGAGGCATCGTCCAGCCGGAACGACCACTGAAACGGGTACAGCCCCTCCAGCTTGGCCACCTGAAGAATCTGCTCCTCCGATAGACGGTTATTCCCCTTCACATCAATGGACCAGACGAGTGAGGAGAGCAAGTACATGCCGACGAAGAAAAGGACGAGCCCCGCCGCAAAAAAAACGCGCTTCCTTACACGCATCAGCCAAAACGGCAGTCCTTGTCTTGAAGTGACGTGAATCCGACAGCCTGTCTCTTTCAAAATCGGGCGAAGCCGAAAAAAATCATTGACCTGCAGATAACAAACGAGCTCGCGATCGTTTGTATGGCGAATGGACCACAATTGCAGCCCTTTCGCCAGCGCAGCATTCACAAGCTTTTCTATAGCTCCACCGCGAACGCGAATTGATACAAATCCGCGGAGCCACTGCATCCATGTCGCATTCATTACAATTGCCCCCTATTCTCGTACTTCGATATGTTTAATAACCCCTTCAATAAACACTTCTTCTGTCCAAATCGTACGAATGACCAGCTCGCTGCCCGTCACTTCCAATTCTCCTTTACTGAGCGCAAGCCGCAGCTTGTCACTGGAGAAGTGCAGTACGCCTCGGTGATTCTCGATGTATAATTGGCGGTCGCCGATCATCGTTAATCGTGGCAAATCCATTACGACATCCGGCGGCAGATCCAGCAGATCCGCAGCCATCTTACGCAGTTTGCGATTTAATCGGCGCATGCAGGCAGAAGCCCCCTTCCCGTACTGTACCAAATTATGCGAGAGCAGCCCCAAATATGAGGAATATAGCCTCGTGCACAACGAACAAACACAAAAAAACCGACCCTCCTCAGGTCGGTTTTGCTTTTATTGGTTTATGCGGCTAAATGGTATATCGTCTGTTATTTGCGATGCGGTCGCTTCGAACGCGGTGCACCAAACACTTCCGCCATAATAAATGCACGGCGCAGCTCATCGCCTTGCGGAACGCGGAAGGCATCCGGTTGCTTCTGCTGCTGAAGGGCGGGAGCGGCTTTGGGAAGCGGCGCTCTGTCATACCCGCGAGCCGACTGCACGTTACGCCGCAGAAGATCAGTATCCGCGTACTCAGAGCTAACGCCTTCTTCACCGGTCGTATCGAATTTCGACTTATATACGCCTTGTCGCGGCTCCGGAGGCTGCTCTGCAGGCCGCTGCTGGACTGGACGTCTTTGCGGTTGGGCTGGGCGCCCCTCGATTGGAGGCGCTCCCGGCCGCCTTAGAGGAGGCTCTCCTCCGAACGGCGGCATCTTATTGGTCGTCGGATTTCCTGGCTTATTCGCTCTCATTTTGTTTATGAGCGTAAGCAGGAAACCTAAGAGCACGATAACGACGTAGATGTTGGAAACCAGAAGCTTGATCAGCTCATTCAAACGCTCACCCCCTTCAGAATATCATTGTCATCTAGAATGGGGCAGCGATTAATGTTCTTCTTTATCCGGTGTCGCAGAATCGGTTTTACCAATTGAATTACGCATGCTCGTGTCAGCCTCGATGTTCTTGAAATTCATATAATCGAGCACACCGATTTTGCCTTGCTTCAACGCTTCAGCCATAGCAAGCGGTACTTGGGATTCTGATTCCACAACGAGTGCACGCATCTCAACTACGCGCGCTTTCATTTCTTGTTCATGTGCAACCGCCATCGCTCTGCGCTCCTCGGCTTTCGCCTGTGCGATACGTTTGTCAGCTTCCGCCTGCTCGGTTTGCAAATGAGCGCCGATATTCTTGCCTACATCAACGTCCGCGATATCGATGGACAAGATTTCGAATGCGGTTCCGGCATCTAGGCCTTTGCCAAGTACAGTACGCGAGATCAAATCCGGATTCTCAAGCACATCTTTATGAGAGTCGGAGGAACCGACTGTCGTTACAATCCCTTCGCCGACACGAGCAATGATCGTTTCTTCTCCGGCTCCGCCGACCAGTCGCTCAATGTTCGCACGGACCGTAACACGCGCTTTAACCTTAACTTCAATCCCATTCTTCGCAACCGCTGCTACTGTCGGCGTCTCGATAACACGCGGGTTAACGCTCATTTGAACAGCTTGCAGGACATCTCGACCTGCCAGGTCAATCGCCGCAGCACGTTCAAATTCAAGTTCGATGTTAGCGCGCTGCGCAGCAATCAACGAGTTAACGACACGGTCAACATTACCGCCCGCCAGAAAGTGGCTTTCCAATTGATTGATGTTAAGACCAAGACCTGCTTTAGTCGCTTTAATTAACGGATTGACGATTCGACTCGGAACAACACGGCGCAAGCGCATCGCAACGAGCGTAATGATTCCGACCCGCACGCCTGAAGCAAGCGCAGAAATCCAGAGCATAATTGGGAAGAAGGTTAGAAATACGGATAATGCGATAACCGCTAGTACTACAATAATTACAATCGTTACAGTTGGATCGACTGCCATGTAAACCCCTCCAATTAATTAATTCTTCTCATCAAGTTGTACAACTACGACTCGTGCACCTTCGACTTTAATAACCTTGACATCGGCACCGGAAGGAATAAATTCTCCTGAAGTGACGACGTCTATCCGGTTATCGCCAATCCGAACGGTTCCTGCAGGGCGCAGCGGTGTCAGCGTCTTGCCATTCATCCCAAGATACGATACTTTGCTTGCTGTTGAGACATACCCTTCGGCCGTCGTCAACTGATCGCGAAGAATGAATTTATTCCATATTCCGCGATGCGCAAATCGTTTGGCAATGAAATACACGATAATACCTGCTGCGATGACAGCCACAATGAGTGATAAACCGGCTGACTTCGGATTCGGCGCTGCCATCAGTACACTGGCAATTAACGATATGGAACCAAGTATGCCCAGTATGCCGAAGCTTGGTACGAACAGTTCAGATACGAGCAGCAAGATCCCGATGATAAACAGGATCACATCCTCAAGCCCCGCAAAGCCAACAATATAATGGCCAAAGAAATACAATCCGAAGCCGACGACTCCAATGATACCCGGTGCTCCGAACCCCGGCATCATAAGCTCGATCGTAACGCCTGCTATTCCGATAATCAGCAGCAGCGTCATAACAATTGGAAGGGTTAAGAATTGTCCGACCCGCTCCAGTACACTAACCTCGTAATTGACAATGTTCGGCTGCTGCAGGTTCAACTTCGCGATCGCGTCGTCCACCGTCTCCGCTGTATACTCCGTATAGCCTACTTTAAGCGCATCCCCGGCTGATAACGTAAGAATATCGCCTTTGGCTTTCGTGCGCCCGAGAGCGCTCAATTCAAGCTCCAGATTCGGGTTCACCATCGCAGCTGCAATATTAGGATCGCGATCATTCAGCAATGCTGCCGCTTTCATCTCTTCTGTCCAGAAGGAAAGCGTCTTCGGATTCGTGATCAGCTCGCCTGATCCATCAACAACGGCTGCCGCACCAATCGTGCTGCCGGGCTGCATGATAATCTGGTCTGCGTTTAGTGCAATGTAAGTCCCTGCAGAAACGGCTTTGCCCTGAACATATACCGTTGTCGGCACCTTACTCGTTCTAATAAGTTCTCCGATCTCAAGAGCACTGTCCAGCCGCCCTCCAAGGGTATTAAGAACGAGCAGCATGCGTTTAGCCTTTGCATCATCAGCTTCTTGATAAGCCCGCTCCAGTGTTTTCTGCAAGCCGGATTCAACGGTCTGCTTCACTTTCATGACGTAAATGGTTGAGCCTACTGATGCGCTGTTCGAATCACCTTTCGCGGCGAAGGCCGGAATAGCCATCGCCACGATATATAGCAGCGCCATCAGAGCAGGCAGCACCATTTTCAATCTCCACCTATGGGCTTGCTGCACGCCAGTCCCTCCTTGTACATTAACAAGCTTATTACCTAGTTAATGTTACGTTCATAACACCGATTCGTTTCAGTTATTAATGGCTGGCTTCCTTCAGTCGAACGGCTGTCCAATCTGTTCGATAGAATCTCACCATCACGGCTATACCGAACACCATGAGGAATGCGTAAAGCGCGAGCCACGCCCCCATACTGCCCCAATGAAAGACGAAGATGAACACATAAGCAAGCGGAACGAAAATGAACCAACTTACGACGAATGATATGCGAAGCAGGAAGGTTGTATCTCCGATTCCTCGCAAACCACCTGCATAGAAGTTCAGAAGCCCGTCAAAAATCTGCAGGAATGCAGACACCTGAATCAAATACGCAGCAAGCTTATATACCTCTGGATCATTTGTGTAGAGATGCGTAATTTGTTTGGCGAAAATAAATTCAACCGTACCGAGCAAAATAAGAAAGATCGAGCCTAATATCGCCGTATCGGTACCGACTCGGCGTCCTTTGAGCGGCGTGCCTTTGCCTACATGCTGTCCGACAAGAATTGTCGCGGTCGAGCCGAAAGCAAATGCAGGCATGAAACCAAAGGACATGATGCTTAAAGCCACTTCGTTGGCAGCCAGCGCATGATCGCCGAGCCTTGCCACGAAAGCGGTAAAGATGTACATCGAGATGCTTAGTGAAAATTCTTGGATGCCGAGTTTTCCGCTTTCGGTCATTAGAAGTTTCATTTCGATCCACTGGATCGCGAAAGCAATCCGGCTGCGGGTATGATATTTCTTATGCAGCACAACGAAGAAGATAAAGACACAAATAAGCGTTTGCAAGCCTTCACCGATTAATATGGCAATTCCGGCTCCTGTTAATCCGAGATCAGGCATCCCCCAATGGCCGAAGGTCAATGTGTACGTGAGCAAAATAATCGGAACATTGACGAGAAGCGAAACGACCATGGACAATTTAGTTGCACCTATTCCGCGTAGAAAACCGTGGAACGCGAAATTGACAATACCGAAGGACATGCCATAAAACCGCAGTTCCAAATAGAAATCACCGGTTTCGACCAGTTCCTTCGAGCCGCCCGTCCAGCGCAAAATATCATCTGCACCGATCCAACCGACTACAGCAATCAGCAGCGCAAAAATGAGACACATATACATGGCAATGTATGTTCGCTGAATGCCTTTTTTCATATCACCTGCGCCGTGATTCTGAGCGACTAAATAATTGACGGTGTGTCCGATACCGGAGAAGAGCGCAAAAGCGTTGTACATGATGATGTTGGACACGCCTACAATAGCAATGATCAGAGCGCCAAGCTGTCCAACCAAAATTAAGTTGATGGTACCGGTCATCGTCATACTTGCAAAAGAGACAAGCGATGGAATGGCTAGCAATAGAATTTCTTTCCAATTACGCAACATGCTGCTGTATGCCTCGTTTCAATAGGTTAGCCTTAATTTTCATCTAGTTTGGGCAAATGGTCAATAGGTCTTGATTGGAGTAAGGCCGGATATAACGAAAAAACACTCCCCCTAAGGGGAGTGTTTGGCTGTCAGCCTATGTTTATTGCAGAAATTGCTGCACAAATGTGTTTACTAGTTTACCATCAGCACGCCCTTTTGTTTTAGGCAAAAGTGCGCTCATGACTTTCCCCATCTCGGCTTTGGAAGAAGCACCGGTTTCCTGGATGGTCTGCTGAACAATCAACTTGATCTCTTCTTCGGTCAGCTGCTGAGGCAGGTATACACTAATAATTTCAATTTCTGCTGCGACATCTTTCGTGAGATCGTCGCGGCCGGCTTTCTGAAATTCTTGGAGGGAATCTTTACGTTGTTTGATCTCACGACTTAAGATATCAAGCACTTCCGCGTCTTCGAGTGGACGTTTCAAGTCGATCTCCAAATTCTTGATAGATGCTCGTATCATTCGAATTGTAGTGAGCTTGAATTTCTCCTGACTCTTCATCGCTTGCTTCATATCGTCGTTTAATCGTTCGCTAAGGTTCATTGTGGAAGGATCCTCCTAAAACTTTCTCTTACGCGCAGCCTCGGACTTCAACTTACGCTTGACACTAGGCTTCTCATAATGCTTGCGTTTCTTCACCTCGGCCAATACGCCATCCTTTGCGATGGTACGTTTGAAGCGGCGGAGTGCAGCATCGATCGTCTCGTTTTTGCGAACTTTTGTTTCAGACACCAGTTTTCCCTCCCTCCGAATCAGACCGTCCAGTAAAAGTTAACACGGTTCATCAAACTAAATTATATGTTATAAGGAAAGGCAGTGTCAACTTGAAAGACTATGCTATTTTTATACACTTAACCCAGCGGCTTTAATTTCTCTCCTCCGAGCAGGTGAAGATGCAGGTGAAATACGATTTGTCCGCTGTCGCTGTTACAGTTATTGACAAGTCTGTAGCCGGATTCCGCTACCCCCAGCTCCTTCGCAAGTTGACGTGCAACCATGAATAATTCCGCCATTACTGCGTCATCCGCATCCGTAACGTCATTCATCGTCGGGATATGTTTCTTCGGAATGATTAGTGTATGTACCGGGGCTTGCGGTTGAATGTCGTGGAAAGCAAGTATGCGTTCATTCTCGAACACTTTGTTTGAAGGAATGGTTCCTTCTATAATCTTGCAAAATATACAGTCCATGACTCTGCTCCTTTTCACGAGTTTTCAATTCTTCGTTCATCATAGCGAAAAACCAAGGGCAAGTCCAATCCAGAATAGGGCTGTTGAACGTGCAAAAAGCCAGCGCCCAGTGGAACGCCGGCTCTAGCAGAAACTGAGTAATACCCACGTTTACCAATAATACGGAAGCAGCGATAAGCCAAGCAGTGCCCCAAGCGGAAACACTTGTCGAACAAACCGGCGACGCGGGAAGAATCCGCCTCCTGGGAAGAAACCGCCACCGGGAAAGAAACCTCCTCCACCTGGGAAGAATGCACGATCCATATGCGGTCCGCAGTAGGGAACGGCAATGCAGACGCACTCGTCGTCGATATGCTCAACGATACCATCGCAGCACCAGCCGTCATGTGTCTGCACAAATACATAACGGTGCATATGATCTTGACACATTTTTTTCATTTCATGCTTTTCCATCGGTTTATTGTCGTGTTTTGCCGGCATTACAGCCGTTGATTGCTTGGGCATCGGCTGATTAGGCATCGGCATATTAGGCATAGATTTGTTAGGCATCGATTTGTTTGACATCGATTTGTTAGGCATCGATTTGTTTGACATCGGCTGGTTCGGCGTTTTCCCAACCGGCGACGTTGAAACCTTCTTTTCCATGCGAATCATGACCTCCTTCATTCTCCTACCATGATATTCGCCCGTAGGCAAATGGCGCCTGTGCATGCTAAAAATGGGCTTTTGTCGCATAGAAAACCGATGCCGATTCGGCAAGTCTATCAGTCAGAAATGAGATAGATTGGCCTCAATCAAGCGGCGTATAATGTACAAGGACATAAGTTGCCAAGGGATGGATTGGACGAGCTGCTCGTCACGCTGCAGACATGCATACAAGAACCCGGCCGCTTGTCACTAGGAGGAGATCGGAAATGAATGTTGCCATCATCGGCGGCGGACTTGCGGGATTGACCGCTGCCGCATACTTGTCAGAGCAGCCCGGCGTCAAAGGTGTTCTATTCGAGCGGAGTCCGCAGCTTGGCGGACGTGCTTTCACGTATGAGAAGGCCGGCTTCACGCTAAATTATGGGGCACATGCGATTTATGGCTTGGATCGGCATACACTGTCGGTTATGGAACGCGAGCTGAATTTAGATTTCAGCAGCAAACAAGTAGACAAACGCAAAGTCATGTATGAGAAAGGCGAGCATTTGACCCCTGCTCCGCTGGATTTTGTTAATTTAGTAAAAACAGATTTATTAACCACCATGCAGAAGGTCCGATTCGTCGGTGAGATTACAGCAATTATGGCGAATATTCACCAAATCAAGCATTATGCGACGCTTGGCGATTATTTAGCAGAATCAGGTGCCGCTGAGGATGTCAAAGAACTGTGGGAACATCTCGTGTGCAGCAACTTCTTCATCACGCCGGAAGATGCGCGCCGAGTACCGGGTACCGTCATTAGCGATTATTATCATAATTTGTTTCTATCCCATCGACCTGTGAACTACGTACTGGGCAGCTGGGCGGTTATTACGAATCAGCTTCGGGACAAAATCAATGCATCCGAACGCTGGTCGATCGCGCTTCAGGAAGGCGTTGACGGCATCCGTTATGAGCAGGGCAAATACGTGCTGAAAACAAAAGCGCGCGAAGAAACCTTCGATCGCGTCGTATTCGCGATGCCGATTCAGCAGGTCGTCAAGCTGCTGCGCGGAACGCCTTGGGAGCCATTCATGGCTCCTTACGAGCTGAATACGGCAACCGAAGTGATGGTCTACGACATTGGATTGAGCCATGTCGTAGCGAGGCCGTTCAGCTATATTAGCGATATGAACCACAAGCTGTTTATTTCCGATGTGTCGGCCACAGATCACACCCTCGTACCTGAAGGCGGGCAGTTGCTGCAGGGCATCGCCTACTTAAGCAATGAGAGCAGCAGCGATGAAGATCGCAAAGCATACTTGGAAGAGCGCACGCAGCAGATGGAATCCTTATTCGATCGCCATTATCCAAACTGGCGGGATGCAGTCGCTGTGAAACGGGTATCGAAGAAAGCGATGGTACAAAGCGTGAAGAACATTGCGGGCAATCGGCTAGTGCCAAACCGGATTGAGAGCATGCCGTTCTATTTCTGCGGTGATGGCTGTGAAGGCAAAGGCGAGCTGGCCGAGCGTGCTTTCTCAAGCGGAAGACGGGTGGCGGAGCAGCTTGCTGCGGAGTTATCGCACGTGCAGGATACGAAGCTAAGAAGACATGCTGTGGAGCTGTAGAACGGCGTATAGGCGTTGCTAGAGCGACATAGGATGGATAAATGAGATGAATACTGTCGTGTCATTGTAAGGAGCTGAGAACGGTTATTCCGTTCTCGGCTTTTTTGATATGGCGGAAGTATCGTTCTGCTCGGTTTCAGTGGGCAGTACTACTATTTTTGGATGAAAACGCCAATAATGGCACATACTCAAATGGATTATTCGAGCTATGTGGAGGAATTGTGGCGATGGCTAATCATGCTGCTTTGCCGACTTCTACTGACTTGGAGTCGAATATCCGCGGTTTAACCGATGTTTTCAAGGCTCCCGGCGATATTTACAGCAGAGAATTTCGGCTGCAGGAAATCAAAGGCTGCATCCTCTACCATATTGCCTACACCGACCGAGAGCTCCTGCAAACGAGCGTACTAAAACCGCTTCAGCGCGCGACTGAGAATCGTCTCGAAGACGTGCTCCCAATATTAGATCTCAAACGTGTGAACGACTTCCATTCCGCTGCAGAGGGAATGATGCAGGGCAAATGTGCGATTTTGCTGGATCAAAGCACGGAGATCATGCTAGTGGATGTCAGCATCCAACTGACGGAACATGCTGCCGAACCGCAAAACGAACAAACGATCCGCGGCTCTCACGATGGATTTGTCGACGATTTGACAATCAACTCACAACTTATTCGCAAACGGTTATCCTCGGCTGATCTTGTTGAACGAAATTATGTGTTGGGTAAGAAAAGCTCGCTGAATGTATCGCTCCTTTACCTTCAAGACATGGCCGACCCCAACGTGGTAGCGCAAATCGCGGCCAAAATTGAAGGAATATCCGTCGATTTCATGAAATCGGCCGGTCTGATCACTGAATTGATGGAGAGCAGCGCATTGTCTTTTTTCCCTCAAACCTTATACTCCGAACGGCCCGATACGACCGTATCCCATCTGATGGAAGGAAGAATCGTGCTGCTAATAGACGGCAATGCGATGGCGGTTATACTTCCGGTCACCTTTTTTATGTTTTTTCAAGTATCGGACGATTTTATAGCGAGATGGTGGAATGGGACATTCTTCCGGTTACTCCGCTACCTAAGCATGTTGCTGACCGTCGCAATGCCTTCGATCTATATTGCGATCGTCTCCAATCATTTCGAAGTACTGCCGATTGATCTCGTATTCTCTTTAAAGGCATCGCTCGAAAATATACCGTTCGATCCATTGATCGAAGCGCTATTCATGATTACGGTGCTGGAGCTGCTCCAAGAAGCGGCTCTTCGGCTGCCCAAATCGATTGCCTCCACGTTATCGATCGTAGGCGGCTTAGTTATCGGAACGGAAGTAGTCAATGCAAACCTGGTCTCCACTACCATGATCGTCGTGATCGCGCTTACCGCCGTCGCCTCCTTCAGCGTGCCTTCACATGAAATGAGGCTTGCGCTTCGGCTTATCAGTATTCCAATCATGTTCGCTTCCGCCATGCTTGGCTTTGTAGGAATCGCGTTAAGCTTCAGTCTGCTGTTCATGCATCTAACGAAACTCGAATCGTACGGCGTCCCTTATTTCTATCCGTTTGCACCTCTAGAGCCCCGGCGTCTACTGCCCGCGCTTATTCAGCTGCCTGCACGGATATTCGGCAATAAGACGTCCAAGCAGGAGTGAATCAGCATGTCTCGCTTTCAATTGTTCGGATTTATTTTACAAACGCAAGTCGGGATTGGTGTGCTTGCTTTCCCCTATGAGCTGCACATTACGGCTGGTCCGGACGGTTGGATTTCGGTAATCCTTGCAGGCGTCGTCATTCAGCTGCTGCTGCTTGGTTATGTAGCGCTGTGCGCCCGCTTTCCACAGAAAAACTTATTTGAATTCGCGCCGCTTCTGCTTGGGAAGTGGGCCGGGAACCTGGTGACTATCGTCTATATCGCCTATTTTGCATTAACTTCCACATTGATCCTTCTCCTAGAGATGGTGTTCGTTGAATTGTGGATTCTCCCGTTCTCCAATCCATGGCTTGTCATCATCGCAAATGGCGTCATCCTCCTCTACTTCGCCAAGGAAAGCGCCAAAATTATCGCACGTTACCATACCTTGATTTCGTTCATCCTCGTCTTAATGCTTGCCTTGCTTTTCTTCGGCCACGATAACTTTGATTACCGCTACTTGCTGCCGATCGGTGATAAGGGCTGGAATGCCATACTGCTCGGGATGAAGAGCTCCATTATCTCTTTTCTCGGCTTTGAGCTTCTGCTCGTCATCAGCTCGGACGTCAAGAAGAATGGGAAAAGCTTGGTCGCTCCCATGTTATGGGCAAACGGATCAGCTACGTTTTTCTATCTTATGGTCGTGCTCGCCTGCTCTTTCAACTTCAGCCCGGAAGCGTTGGAACGCGTCCCACAACCGGTTCCTTACTACATGAATGGCATCTCACTGCCATTCTTGGAGCGGCTCGATCTGTTGTTTCTGTCCTTGTGGCTGGTCAAAGTAACGGCGACATTAACGAGCTATGTGTATGCGACAGGGAAAGGGCTTGGTTATCTGTTTCATCGAAATAAACATAAGATGGCCATCTATTATATGACTCCGCTCATCTGCCTTGCAGGCTTGTTCTGGAGATCGGAGAGCGGGATCGCACACTTAACGAAAATGGTTGAATTCGGAGGCTATTTCGTGCTCGGATTCCCGATTGCACTGCTGCTGATTGCATGGATGACGGGTATAAAGGAAGGTCATGCTGCATGAAGCGAGTTGTTCTGCTCCTGCTGTGTATGCTCGCCGCCATAACGGTTTCAGGGTGTAACTACCATAACGAATTAAAGAATTTACAGCTTATCTATGCTACCTCGCTGGATTTGAATGATAACAACGAGATTGTGACTACCGTAACCATCCAATCTCCGGGGGGAAAGGAGCGCTCGGCTCCGACGCATGAGGTAATTTCCGCATCTGGCGCTACCATGGAGGAATCGTTATATAAGAAAATCGGCGTACAATTAGCCGGTCCCGTCGCCACCTCCAAGAATCAAGTGATGCTGATCAGCGATAAGCTGGCACGTCAAGACTTGGCCGCGCTGCTCGATGCCACATTCCGCAGCTCTGCAGATCCAATGCTTTCCATGGTTGCGATCGTTCAAGGCAAAGCCAGCGATTTAATCCGACTGGAGCGATTCGGGTCGGCGACAGCCGGAGAGTACCTGAGAAAGCTCATCATTAGCGCTCGTTATGAAACGGCAATTCCAAACGTGACCCTGCATTCCGTCTTTCCTATCTTCTTCGATCCGGGACAAGATTCGGTTCTGCCTATCATGAAAAAGGTCGGCAGCCGCGCTGAAATCGATGGTGTCGCACTGATGAATAACCGCAAATATACCGGGTATCACTTGAATGAGAACCAGTCCACGCTGTTATTATTACTAAGCGGCAAGCTCGAAGGAATCTGTGTGATGACCCGAAATATCGAAGATGGAAAAAAGGACGCGCCAGGTGATCTACGTGAGTACATTTCCGTTGATATCGTCAAGTTAAAGCGCTCCAAACAGGTCTCGATTAATGCCGAAGGAAATGTTACCGTGAAGCTCCATTTATCTCTCAAAGCTTCTGTTATCGAATATGGAAAAGACGACCTCAGCGATAAGAAGGTCGTTGCAGACTTAAACAAACGACTCTCCGCTTTGCTTACTGCTGAAACCTCGCAGGTCACGAATATACTTCGGCGCGCGAATTCCGATGCACTTGGCATCGGCCGCGACTTGATTGCCTTCCATCCTGCCTATTGGAAATCTGTTAATTGGGAGACTGAATTTCCGAAAATCGATTTTCAAACGAAGGTGGATGTTAAGATTATTTCGAAGGGGATTAAGAATTGAAGTATGAATCATGGAATGTGATGAGAAAAAGGCTGCTCCCCGGTGCGTTGTCGCAATTTGGGGAACAGCCTTTATGGCGTTAGAGCTTCTACTTGCCAAACATCACATTCGCCGGCTTATTCATAAATTCTACCAGTTTCTTGCCCGAATTGACCCATGCTTCATCGATAAGTATTGTTAGCGAGGTCGTTTCAGAAATCGTATCATGCTTGAAGGTTGCCATCTCTGCCGCGCAGGCTTGATTGACGGCTAATAGCGATTTTAAATAAATTCGTTCCTCATCCGTCAGCGGACCGGTATGGTTGCCGAGCGTTTGCAGCGATTTCTCCGATTGCTCTAAGAACGTAGCTGCATTGCGTTTGGTCGTTGGAAACGGTGCTCCACTCACAGTCTCCGCTTCTTTGATAAAGGTCGTGATGGCAGAGCTCTTATTGTATGCAGCGATCAGCAAGCTCTTGGCTGCCAACCGGGTTGGGATGTCCTGATGCTTCAGCAAATCCTCAATTCCAGCCGTAACTTGATCAAAATAAAGCTTGGCGTCGTTGCCGGATTGCAGAATCGACGTCCCGCGGCTCATGCGTGCATCCTTATCATGCTGAATCGAGCGGCTGTATAGAAACACATTGCCAATTAAACTAAATGTAAGCAAAATAAGGACGACAGGCGTGAAAATCGGTCGTTTTGGCTTATGCTCCTCCACGGTGTTACCTCCAAAATGTTTGTTCAAATCAGGATTGGCACCCACATATAACCTATCCGAATGGGCCCTCCACTAAGTTAGCGTTTTCCGCACGCGATTGCAACCAGATTGGAGCAACGTTAACAGATCCGTCACATCGTTTCGAGTTCAACCCGGCTGCCTCGACCTGACGGTTCGGATGGCGTAACGATAAGGCGTCTAGGCAAGCGTGCCCGAAGTTCTGGTACGTGACTGATCACGCCAACGGACAGCGTATCGTTATGCAGCTTCTCCAGCGCCGTAATAACCGTATCCAGCAGCTCTGGGTCGAGCGTTCCGAAGCCCTCGTCCAGGAAGAAAAATTGCAGCGGATATTTGCCGCGGAGCTGAATTTGACCGGAAAGCGCGAGTGCCAGCGCCAGCGATGCCAAGAAGGTCTCGCCTCCAGAAAGCGTTGAAACCGGTCGGCGGATACCGCCGTTGGCGTCATCTCGGATGACAAAGCCGCCGCTGGAATCGACTTCGAGCGCATAGCGGCGCTTCGTCAAGAAGCTGAGCCGCTCGGAAGCTGCTCGGCATACTTGCACCAGCTGCTCTTCTGCGACATACTCCACGAATGCGTTCCCGCGAAATACGGTTTGCAGCGACTTCAGCCTGCCGCAAAGCTGTTCCATCTCCAACCGCTTCGCTTCTAAGCCGTTCCACCGCTCCTGTTTCGCTTTCAACTCATCCATATCGCGTTCGGCTTTTGCTGCCGCTTGCAGCATACCCTCATTCATCGTACGGGCTTGATCCAGCAGCATAACAGCTGCCTCCCACTCGTCTTCGGTTTGGCTGCGTCCCTGCAGTTGATCCTGAAGCAGCTCAACTTGCGCGGCAAGCTGCTGCTGCGCTTCATGATACTTGGCGACATCTTCTTTGATACGAGGTTGATGGATAAGCATCGGCTGCAAAGCAGTGACGTCCTCGCTGCTCTCAAACGGGGATGCCGATAAGGCTTCCTGCCAAACCGAGCTCGTTTCCTTATGTCTGATGTCAGCTGCATGCTGCGCTTCTTCAGCAGCACTCCGCTGCTGCGCCGCTTCCGACAGCGCCTGCTGCTCGGCTTCATGGCGCTCGGTTAGCAGCTTAAGATTCACGCGGAGCATAGACAATTGTTGTTCTGCCGCGGTAATTAAATCAACCGCTCGGGCTCCGTTTGTAATGCCCTGCAGATGGTTTCGCTTCTCGCTTAACTGCTGCTGCTGACCAGCAAGCGTTGCCGAGAGTGTAGCAAATTCCAGCTGTGCCGTTTGAGACTGATTCGCACTTTCTTGCTGGGTTCGCGTTGTCTCCTCAATGTAGCTCACGCTTCGCTCAAGGCGGCTCCTCAATTCAAGGGCAGCCGTTTCTCGCCGCTCCAACTCTTGAAGAAACTCCTCCCCCTGCGACGGCTGGAGTGCTGCACCGAATTGCGCCAGCCATAGCGCCTGTTCCTGCTTCAATTCCTTCGCGCATTGCTCGACTTGAGCCTGGGCACGGTTAGAGAGTGCAGCTTGCGTGCGGTAGTCGTTAGCGAACTGTTCACACTTGCGAGTGGCATCTGTAAACCGGACTCGGCTGCCGGCAAAAGCTTTCTCCGCATTCGCAAGCCCGCTTTCGTGCATGGTTATCATTTCAGCGATAGCCTTAAGGGCTGACTGATGTGCCGCCAGTGCTTCAACTGAAATAACTGTCGCCTCAACTGTCAAGGTTGTCGCTTCGGCCGCAGCAGCTGCCTCCGGCATTTCGGTATCCATAACCGTTGTCGATTCAGAATCAATCGCATCGGTTAATCTCTCCATAGCCGCGCTTGCTTTGGTTTGCAACGGCGATAAGCGCAGCTGCAAATGCTGAGCTTGCTGAATCGCCTGCTCCCAAGAAGCAAGGACACCATCACCGGCGGAGCTTTCATTCCCTGTATTGTCGTGGTTGCCATGGTGCACGCATGAACCGCATACCGGACATGGCTCACCTTGGACTAATCCTTCCGCCAACTGCGCGGCAAGCTGCAGACGTTGTTGGTCGCGCTGCTCCCTGCGAATGCGTTCCAACCATAGCGGCAGCGAACGGCTCCACTCATTCAGCTCGCGGTTCAATCCTGTCAACGACACATATACCGGCTTCAGCTGCTGGAGCTGTCCGAGCAGTTCATTCTCTGCTAGACGCTGCTCGGCTTGCGCTGCTTCCATCCGAAGCTTCGCTTGATTGTACGTATTGACGGCTGCCTTGAGCTCTGCCTGCGCAGCCACAGCTTGCGTATTTAGATGGTTATGCTGCTGCAGCCTTTTGCTCAGCGCATTACGCTTGTCCCTGTCTTCGGCGGTAAGCTCTACCGCCTTCAGCTCCTGACGCAGCTCGCCTTGCTTGGCCGCAGCCTTGCCGAGCATCTCATGCGCTTTCGCAGCCTGCTCGCCGCAGCTGCGGCTACGCTCTTCCGCTTCGCGGGCGCGCAGCTCGCCGTCCGCGACGCTCCGCGCAAGCGCGGCGGCTTCGCTCTCGAGCCGCTGCGCCTGCGCGAGCTGCTCGAGCCGCTGCGCCAGGCGCGGCTCGCCGGCCGCGGCCTCGGCGGCTGCCGCCGTCCGCGCGGCGGCTGCGGCCGTGGCCGCTTCAAGCCGGGCAGCGTGCGCCAGCCCGGCGGCCTCGCGGCGCGAGGCGGCAGCGCGCAGCGCCGCCTCCGCCGCGGCGGCTGCGCCGAGCGCAGGCGCGAGCCGCTCCGCTGCGGCGAGGCGCGCAAGCTCGCGCTCGAGCTCCGCGACGCGCGGCGCTTCCGCGAGCAGCTGCGCTTGCAGCGCCTCTTTCTCGCGCAGCGCGCTCAGGCGCTCGCGCACGTGCAGCCGCTCCGCGTGCAGCCGCTCCGCATCGGCAAACGCGGCACGCGCGGCCGCGGCTGCGGCTGCCGCTTCGCGGTAACGTGCCTCCGCGGCAGCCACCGCTTCGGCAGAAGCGTCGCCGAGGCCCAGCTGCTCGGCCGCCGCCTCATTCAGCGCGGCTTCTGCCGCTTTCATACGCTGGCTAAGCTTCAGCGCCAGGCCGTCGCCGAATCGCTCCAGGCGGAACAGCCGCTGCAGCATGGAGCGCCGATCCTTGCCGGTCAGCGACAGAAACTCCGCGAACTTCCCTTGCGGGAGAACGACCGCACGCGTGAAATCCTGCATATGAAGACCAATCTGCGCTTCCACGCAGCGCGTCACATCAACGA
Organism: Paenibacillus sp. N22P23; assembly: GCF_059383735.1. Lineage (NCBI taxonomy): Bacteria > Bacillati > Bacillota > Bacilli > Caryophanales > Paenibacillaceae > Paenibacillus > Paenibacillus sp. N22P23. The sequence continues at coordinate 98,224 of NZ_JBXENT010000001.1, read as the reverse complement.
GCTTGTCCGCTAGGACGACATCGCCAGCTTCGGTAATCTCCACGAAACGGCTGACCGAATTGCTAACAGAGACGTCGCCGCCTCGTTTGAATTGCCGTTCAACCCGGAAACGCTTCTTCTCGCCGGCACCGGAGAGCTCGAAGGTGAAGGACACCGCGAGCGTTTTCTCCGCTTGGTTCATTATCCCTTGCGTTCCGTTTGCGGCCCGCTCCACTTTTCCGTAGAGCGCTAAAGTTACCGCATCCAGAATGCTGGATTTCCCGCTGCCAGTCGGACCGAAGATGCCGAATACACCGGCTTCGCAAAGCCGTTCGAAGTCGACCTCCTGCACTTCCCGGTAGCTCTGTAATCCGCTTAATCGAAGAGATATCGGCTTCATGCAGGCTCACCTCCTTCAACGTGTGGCGACGCAGTGCCATTCTCGCCACTTTGCAAATCTTCCTCTTCGGCAATCAGTTCCAAGAACAACTGAACAGTCCCATCATCCGGCTCCCCGCCTCCGGTCTGCTTGGCAAAAAATCGCCGAAACAACTCTTCGGCAGGTAATTGCTCACGTGAGCGTTCACCTGATTCCAATGCTTCGGCAGACTCCGGATAGATGGGACGGATATGGATTAATCCGTCATGAAGCTTGCGCAGCTGCTGAATATGCTGAAGCGTCATCGCTTCGGTCATCCACACATCCAGGTCGATCCATGCACGCGCATCGCGACCTTCTTCCAGCCAGCTGTACACTTCGGCCAGGCCGCCTTTGGCGTTCCAGCTCACCAGCGGTTTGCCTGAGCGAAGCAATATCTCCTGCGGCACAACCACTTTACCCGGCTCCGCATCAAACACCGTAACCGACTTCGCTTGACCTGCTTCTGAGAAGCTATAAGCGAGCGGCGATCCGCTGTAACGCATCGTCTCATCCCCGGCTACTCGCTGCGGGCGGTGCAAATGCCCCAGCGCCACATATTGCGCACCGATTCGAAGTGCGGATGGATCAACCGTATAGGCACCTCCGATTTGAATGGGACGCTCGGAATCCGTCTCCAAACCGCCAAGCACATAAATATGACTCATCGCCAAATTCACCGTGTCGCTTCGAAAAGCACCGCCAAGCTGCGTCATGAGACGCCCAACTCGCTCCGAGTAGGCCGTGCGCAGCAGCGCCTCGTCGGTTGCTTCACTTAGCAGCTCGCGCAGCCTCGATTCCGACGGATAAGGCAAAGCTGCGATAACCGCTTGCTCCCCTGTGCGGGCAACATCGACAATAATCGGTTGATCCGTCGGCATGCCTACCAGCCGAATGCCGCTGCGTGCTGCAAGCGGCGCAGATGCGGACACTCGTTCCGGATGATCGTGATTCCCTGCAATAACCGCAACGGTCCGCCTGCCGCCATCGGCCAAACGGGCAACTGCTTCATAGAACAGCTGCTCCGCTGCTGCCGGCGGGTTGACAGAATCATAGACATCGCCTGCGAGCAGAACCAAGTCAATCCCTTCATCCTTGACGATTGCGGCAAGCTCATCTACGAAAGCCGCTTGCTCTTCTAATCGGCTGCGGCCCTCGAGTGATCGCCCGAAGTGCCAGTCTGCCGTATGCAATATGCGCATCGCTTTGTTTCCCCGTCCCTTCTGTTAAAACAATTGAACCGCTTCTCCCCCATCGAAGAAGAACACATAACATTCATCAATCTTGCGACCGATGATAGACTGAATCGCTTCCGCATACAGCGTAAGCTGGAAACGGTGACGCTCAGCCGCTTCCTTCCAACGTTTCATCGTAATTCGGTCTGTTTTATAATCGAGCAGCACAAGTCTGCCTTGTTCATCTTGGAACAAACAGTCGATAACCCCTTGAATGAGGATCGGCTCGTCGCTCAATTGGTGCGAGGCATTCGGATAAACGCGATCTGCAGGGAACGTGCAGCTAAACGGCGTCTCGCGGCGCACCCATTGAGCCCGGAGCAGTCTAAGACCGACCTCACTTTGAAAAAATGCCGCCGAACCCGCGATGTCCACGGCCGCCGCCTGCTGAGCAGATAACATATTGCGCTCTCGAAGACTTGCAACTGTTACCCGCACCGTCTCTTCCGATATTTCATCTGTAATCGGAATATGCTGCATGACAAGATGGCTGACCATCCCTCTTTCGGCTGGCGTTAACGCGGTTTCCTCCATGAACTTCGGACGTCTCAGACGGAAGGTATACTCACCATCGCCGGCATGTTTTCCTTTATGTTCCGCTTTCTCTTCTACTACACGCCGAGTCTCAGGCTCCTCATGAACCAAGCTGATAGACGCTTCGTCAAAAAGAAACTCTACCTGCTCCTCAATCCCTATACTTGATGAAGTAGACCGTTGCGCCTCATCCGCGGGCTCCTCTTCATCAAGAATGGTATCAGCCGATATTCCCCAACCGACCAAGCCATCATCACCCGCAAGTTCCGGCAGTAGAAACGCCGCCTCATCCATCCCTGCTTCGGCATGCAGCCGTTTCATCTCCGTTACGGATGTCTTGGCTGCCGTCATCGTAGCTGCAGTATAGGGATACTGCCAGCTTAGTCGTCGTTCAATTTCTGCTGCCGCCTCCGGCCATTCAGGCAGTGGAACAAGCTCCTGTACGGCCTGCATTCGCTCAGCGAATGCTGCTGCCTCTTCGGTTTCTTCCACTGTACCGGCCGCCGCTTCAAGACCGAGGACTGAAGCCGGAACGACTGCTGTCCGCCAATCGCGGAAGGAAATGACCTTTGCGGCATCTTCACTTCTTATCGTTTCAGCAGCTTGAAGGGCAATCTCTGACATGGGACCATCAACGCCCTCGGAATCGATCACTTCTGCATGATCGACTACTTCCTCAAGATCTGCGGATTCGCCCACCAATATCGTCGGGATCCCCGCCCCCATTGCGAGCGGTCCGAGCCAATCCAGAAACCTCGACGCTCCGGCGATGCGGAAATCCGCCAATCCGCCGTCCGCATCCAGCGCAGACTCCCAGCGCTGCAGCTGCTTCGCGGCGTCTGCAACCGTTCCGACGAGGAACATTTTCTCCTTCGGCCTCGTCAAGGCTACATACAGAATCCGCATCTCCTCCGCCAACGTTTCCATCGCCAGACGTTGTTTAATAGCCAACTGCGGCAAAGTCGGATAACTTACTCGGAGTTCTGTATCCACATAACGGGGTCCGAATCCAAGCTGTTTATGCATGAGGAACGGGCTGCTTAGATCCCGTTTATTAAATTGCTTGCCTAATCCCGCGGCGAAGACGACAGGGAACTCCAGCCCTTTGCTCTTATGGATGGACATAATTCGGACGACATCTTCTTGTTCACCCAGCGCCCTGGCCGTCCCGAGGTCACCGCCGCTTTCCCGCATCCGATCAATAAACCGAAGGAAACGGAACAAACCTCTTAAAGTTGTCGCCTCATACTGCCTTGCCCGGTCGTGAAGAGCGCGCAAATTGGCTTGTCTCTGCAGGCCGCCTGTCATGCCACCCGCCAAGTCGTAATAGCCGGTCTCCCGATAGATACGCCATAGCAAATCCGCAAGCGATCCCTGCCGAGCCTCTCCCCGCCAAACTTCCAGCGAAGCTAAGAAACTTCGCAGTTTCCGCTGCGTATCTTCAGGCATATTAGGATCATCCGCAGCATTTCTGACCGCTTCAAAATAGGAAACGCGTCCCGCGGCGATTCGAATAAGAGCGAGCTCTTCCCCTGTCAGCCCTACTAGCGGTGAACGAAGTGTGCCTGCAAGCGGAATATCTTGATAAGGGTTGTCGATAACGCGCAACAGAGATAGCATCGTTTCTACCTCAGTCGCCTCGAAATAGCCGCTGCTCAGTTCCGCATAGGCTGGAATGCCATGCTGCTGCAGTTCCTCGATGATTACAGGCGCCCATTGCTTATCTGCCCGCAGTAATATAACGATGTCTCGCCAAGCAAGCGGTCGTTTACGCCCCTTCTTGCCGTCGTACACCTCGAAAGGCTCTGCGTTTGCTGCATCTGCCTGCATACCTTTCAGCCGAACAATTTGACTTGCAATATAACGTGCCTCAAGCTGTACGGTTTGCAAATCTTCCGCGGATTCAGCCGCTGAGATACCTTCGCCTTCCGATTCCGTCTCTTCTTGCGTTTCAGCGGAATGCTCCACCGATTCTCCTTTGCCACGGTCCAGTACGGCAAGCTCTACCGCATACCGCTCGGCAGAGCCGCCTTCGCTTGAAGACGGATATGTTGCGCCGCACACAAGCTCGGCACGTGCATCGTAGTCCATCTCCGCTGCTTTCTCGCGCATGATGGCGCGGAACACGTTGTTAACGCCGTCCACGACTTCCTGCCGACTGCGAAAATTCCGTGCCAAATCGATCCGCACGCCGAACTCACCGCTGTCTTGATCCTCAGGGACATTCTCTGAAGCAGCCGCGTCCGCATCACCGGCCATTTGATAACTCTTATATTTACGCAGAAACAATCCCGGTTCCGCCAAGCGGAACCGATAAATGCTCTGTTTGACGTCGCCAACCATGAATCGGTTCCCTCTGCCTGAACGCGAAATCAGCGATACGATCGCTTCTTGAACCATATTCGTATCTTGATATTCATCGAGCAAAATCTCTTGAAACTGCTGTTGATACTCCAACGCTGCGGCTGAAGGCACTAACGAAGTGGCTGTGGAATCAGCATCGCGCAATATGCGAAGGCAATAGTGTTCCATATCGCCGAAATCGATCAGACCTTTCTCGAGCTTCGCCGCTTCGAACCTACTGCCGAACTGATCGGCAAGCGAGGCCAGCGTCTTCATGAGAGGTGCCAATTCAATCAGCTCCGCCGCAAACTCCTCCGGTGTACGCGTAAACAGCTCGTCTTGTAAATCGGCAATAATGCTTTTGGCGCGATCACGCAGATCCTTTGCTTGCTCCTGCAGCGCCTTGTCGCATGCATCCCCGCGTTGACTCTTCAGCTTTCCGAAGGTTGCCGTAGAGAACCCTTCATGCCATGCCGTCCATGGCTGACTTTCCACTCGATGCAGGAGAGAGCGAACAAGCGCCAAATCATCTCGAAACGTCTCCCCGTAGGCATCAGGACCTCCGGGCTGGTAGGTCAGCGCTTCTGCTTGTTCAAGCAAACTAACTGCGCCTTGCAGCGATAACGAAACAGCATCCGTCAAGCTCGTCACCCATTCGGTCCCACTGAGCTCCTCCGCATTCTGAACCAGGAACGCATTCGCCGTCTCCTCTAGCCATACCTTAGGCCAAGGATGACTCTGCGAGAAGTGATAGAGCTTCATAACAAGCGCGTAGAGCGGTTCATCGCCGCGTTCCCCGCCAAACTTGTCTACAAGTTGAAGGAATGCTAGACCTTCCTCGGATTCCGGCTCCCCATAACGCTCCTCGAATAAGGCATCAAGCACGTCAATGCGCAGAAGCTCTGCTTCTGTTTCATTGGCGATGCGGAATCCGGGATCGAGTCCAATGAGAGAATAGTAGCGCCGAATGACATCAAGACAGAAGGAATGCAGCGTAGTAATCGAGGCACGCCCCATTAAAGCAAGCTGACGGCGCAGATGATCCGAGCTCGGATTTCGATCCAGCTCTTTCTCAAGTGCGATCCGAATTCGCTCTTTCATTTCCGCGGCTGCTGCTTTCGTGAAGGTAGCGACAAGCAGCCGATCGACATCGGTATCTGCTGATATTTTGCGGATAATCCGTTCTACCAGAACAGCTGTTTTACCTGAGCCCGCAGCCGCAGCTACCAAGATATTACTGCCGCCTGTCACAATTGCTCTCCACTGGTCATCCGTCCATGTGCTTCCGATCGGCTTTGGTGGAATCATCGAGCTCCCGGTTAACGTTGTCGTCATTGCTCTTGCTCCTTCCCTGCATCTTGTTGTGCATCAATTGAATCATCTGAATCATCGCCGCTCGCAAGCAGCTCCCAGACTTCATCTTTACCCGGCTTATTCAGCCTTGTATAGCAATTGCCTTCTACCAATGGGTCAAAATGACACACCGGCTTATACGCGCAAAATTGACAAGGCGTCTTATTGCCAAGACGATACGGGCGAATCGAAACATCTCCGCCGGCAATCCGATCGCCGATACGACGAAGTGTTCCTCTTACCGAACGACGCAGTGTTCCCCATTGTTCATCGGATACGACAGAAGAGCTGCTATAGAAGCCTCCGTCACGCTTCAGCGCAAGCGGCAGCAGCTCGGAATAACCAGTCGATAGCGCACCGTCCATCATTCTGACGGTTTCCTCATCCGCCAGAACCAGCCCTTTAAGCTTGAATCGCTTCAGTATTTCCGTGCGTGCCTTCGCAGGCGGCATACCATTGGATGTGGAAAGCATCGGATTATGCACGTGGAAATACAACGCGCCAGCTGCTTTCGCAGGCTGTCCGAGCCATTCCGGCGCATGCGTTAGCAGAACATCGAGATAGGTCAGCATCTGCAGCGCCATGCCGTATGCAACTTCCTCCAAGCGGAGCTGCTTCGCGCTAGACTTGTAGTCGATGACACGCAGCAGCAGACCCTCTGTTGTCTGCGCGGCGTCAACGCGGTCAATTCGGCCTACCATCTCCAGCATTTTTCCATCTGACAGCGGGATCGTAACCGGCGGCAACGGCCCTTGCGGCCCGAAGCCAATTTCGAGTCCGACCGGTTTAAACTGTGCCCGCCTTGCGTGCTCACCCAGAATAACCGCAGCTTGGCTAATGATATCGCGAAGCTTGCGTGCAACATATTGATGGCGATTACTGCTGAACAGAATCTGCGATTGCAGCCTCAATGCCAGCTCGTTTACGATCTCCGTTGAAGCCTCACGCAGCTGCTCCGGTGTAAGCGAAGCCCAGCTGTCGCCCAACGATTCCGTGAGCCGGTTTAGCGCGGCATGGAACAGCTGTCCGATGTCCGGCGCAGCTAATTTGTAAAGGGCTCTCTCACGAAGACGCAGCCCATGGATCGCAAAATGCTGAAACGGACAAGACACGAAACGCTCCATCCGAGACACACTTCCTCGCAACAGCGTTCCATATAATTGCTCGGCGGTTTCCGCGGAAAGCGTTACTTCTTCATTGGTATACTGCAGAGAAGAAACCAAGCGCTGCAGCTTGTCCTGCCATTGCGGCCGAATCGCAAACCAGTTGTAAGCCTCCCACCAAAGCGGAGCAATGTCGCCGCCATGCTTCCAAAGCCGCAATTGCGTGATGAGGTAGGACAGCGTTCGTTCCGGATGTGCCATAAACGACTGCTGTTCGGATTCCGGCATAGCCGGAACCGGCTCGCCAGCGATCCCTTTCTCCTTCATTCCGGGGAAAAGCCCTTTAATGTGGCGGATAATTTCCGAAGGAAGCAAGCTTTTCCCTTCTTCATCCGATAACGGCCAGCTTATCCACAGATGCTCGCTCGGTGTAGTAAGCGCATTGTAGATCATGAATCGCTCATCGAGCAGTTTGCGGCGTACGCCTGGCGCCATTACCAGTCCGCCATATTCCAGCGTTTCACGTTCCTGCTCTGTAAGTACGCCGTCCTCTTTCATTCGCTGCGGCATGACGCCGTCATTGGCGCCAAGCAAATAACAGATCGTGATTTGGCCGGAACGCGTACGATCCATGCTACCGATCAGTACTTGATCCAGGGAAGGCGGAACAGATGCAAGCTTCAAACTCTCAAGTCCCGTCTCTACCATTCCCGTGAACAGTTCAAGCGGCATCGCTTCGCTGCCCGTCATTTCGGTTAGTTGATCGAGTAAATCCATAACGCCGTCCCACAGTTGCCTGTGCTCTCTTGCCCGGAGCGGATTGCCTTCGGTAATCGCTTTGCGGCTCCAGCGCTCCATACGATCCGGCGCTTCAATAGTCACTAGCAATCTGTACATGGCTTCGCACATTTGTCGGACACTGCCGGCTTTCTTCATCTCCCTGCTGAATTTACGCAGAACCGGTACGACCGCTTCCCTTGCGGCCATAATGGCATCAAATTCCCGCAGTTCATTCTCGCCAGCTTGCACGGGGTCGCCATCCAGCGTATCGCGCATTAAAGGCTTCCACTGGCTGAGCGTCGTCCATCTGTTGCCGTTCATGCCTGATGCAAGCGCATAGTTCTCCAACAAATCAAACGTTTCCCGCGTTAAACTGCCGTCCTCGGGGATAAGAAGCTCTGATTTGATACAGCGGAACACGGCTTCGTAACGCCAGCCGTGTGTCGCGATTTCCAGCGCAGATCGAATAAACTCCACGAACGGATGATGAAGCGCTCCATTCTTCTGATCGAGGAAATAGGGGATGCCATAGTCAGCAAATACCGCTTTAATATAATCGTTGTAATCAGGCGCATTACGTACCATAACGGCCATATCCCGATAGCGCAGCTCTTCGTCGCGTACTCTGCGCGTAATATCCCGAGCGACGGCCTCCACTTCCGCTCGGCGATTAGCTGCAGCATGGAGCGATACGCCTCCTTGCTCCAGTTCCGTGTCCGGTAGACTGAGCGGCTTTCTTCCGCCATAGTAACGCTCCAAATGTGCAAGCATCGGATTTTCCTTAAACCTATACGGCGTGCCGTCGAGCAGCACCGGCTCCTCGATCTCCACGCCGTTCTCGATTGCCAAATCGCGAAGCTTCATATAAGTCTCCGCAGTCGGCCGGAATAAATCCAGCTCATGCGGCTGTTCGCTTTGCTCGTAAAGCTTGTCCAGACATAGCGTCACAGTCATTCCTTTGGAGTATTTCATTAACGTGCCGAGCGCGTCGAATTCTTTTGGCGTAAATCCATGAAACCCGTCTACCCAAATCTCTGTATCTGCCATAGAAGGTGCTTGATGAAAACCTTTGACCAGCCAGCTCAAATAATCCTCGGCATCTACGTAGAGACCGTCGAGCTCTCGTTCAAGGCCTGAGGCTATCATTTGCAAGTCATGCAGCTTTCTCCCCAGCAGGGAGCTGCCCTTCTGCGGCATGCGGCTTTCGACGAATGATGTCAGCTCATCTGTGCCGATGCCGTATCGCTTCCACTCTGTCATCAGCTCACCAAGACGCTCGATGAATCCATGCTGGGATTCGCTGCCTTTGAACAACTGCAGCTGCTCCTCGAGACGGTGGACGATTTTGTAGAGCAGCATATTTTTGCCGTTCTCGCTGATTGGAACAAGCGCGGTGCCGCCTGTCTCCTGCATAATGCGGAACGAAAGACGGCGGAAGCTAAGCGCCTGCGCTCTAATAGAACCGCTAAGTTCCGCATGGTTCAGCAGCGCATATTCCGTTTGGAAGGTTGCCTGCTCCGGCACCAATATGACGATCGGCGGCCCGTCCGGCTGTGCCAGCACGTTGCTGCGAATTTGATCCAAACAATAATGGGTCTTACCCGACCCTGACCGGCCAATTACATATCGGAGCGTCATAATTCGCCAACCTCTTCTCGTTATTCGATTCTACTATTCTACCATACGCCTCAGCTTGTTTCATCCGAAAACACAAACATTTGTTCGATTTGTAATTAGGTAAATTGTTCATTGTCCCAATTGACTGAAACCAGCACCCGATAACATTGGAATGTTGTACGTTTTTTTGAGCAGCATTTCATGTTAATGGCGGAGATCGCGACGACGGCGGTGGCGGTGGTATGACACCGATACTATTGTTGGAGTTGGTGTTGGTCCAGCAACCGTAATTAACAACAAAAAAACGCTCCCTTACTTAAGCGATCGCTTAAATAAGGGAGCGTTAAATACTATAATCAAGTGTCGCTAGCGGCTCCGCACTTCGAATATCCCAAACTTCAAATAATGGCCTTCATTGACGCCGACGATTTGCGGATGATCTTTGCCTGCCGCACGCCAATCAATCAAGCGGAGTGTCTTTCCTGCGTCGATGGCAGCCGCTTGGATCGTTTCGAGGAACAGCTCGGGACGCATATGGTAGGAACAGCTCGCTGTTACAAGGTACCCGCCTTCATTTACCAGCTTCATTCCGTGAAGGTTAATATCTTTATAGCCGCGTACTGCGCCTTCGATTGCATTCTTCGATTTCGTAAACGCCGGCGGATCGAGAATGACAACATCCCACTTCCGGCCCGCATCCCCCATCTTCTTGGAGGTATCCACTTTCGCGCTGCCGCGCTCTTGGCGCTCTTCGATTCCCTTCACTTGTCTGCGAAGATATTCAAACGCATCCGCAACGACAAATTCCACTCGCTCCTCGAACCCATTACGAATGACGTTACGACGCGCCGTTTCGATGGCATGCTCGGATACGTCAAGACATGTTACTTTCTTAGCACCATATTTGCAGGCATGCAGCGTGAAGCTTCCCGTATGCGCGAAACATTCCAGCACCGTGGCACCGTCCCAATACGGGAATGTGACTACCTTGCCGTTCGCGTTGACAGGGACAAGCTTCGCTTCATTAAGAGATGCTAATGTGCCGGTATCGTCGGACGGAGCCGAAGAAGAATCGCCATCTTCGACTGATTTCAATTGAATGCCGCTGCGCGCTCCCCAGCCGAGCATCAGTGGTGCGATTGAAGCTCTATTCTCGCGTTGATCGAAGAAGTAGCCGGTCTTCTGTCCTTCTACAATATCCACTTCCATCTGCAAGCCATTCTCCAGGATATCGACGATGCGAGGACAATCGCCATACAGAACACCTGTCCGCTGCTCGGTTCCTTCAAGTTCTCGAACGGAAACGTCACTGCGCTCGTAAATACCCTGCGGCGCAAATACATCAACTAACGCCGCGACAATCGCTTCACGGCGAATATCCATTCCCAGTGTCAGCAATTGAACGACTAGTACGCCGCCAAACCGGTCTACGATCAGTCCAGGCAGAAAATCGGCCTCTCCATAAACTAACCGGCAATCATGCCCTTGCACAAACCGATTCCGATGCTGCGCACATTGGATGAAACGTTCTCGGAAGTACGCCTCATCCATGGCTTCGATTGGTTTGTACGATGTGACACGAACAGTAATTTGAGATTTTGGATTCCAGTAGCCCGTTGCCAAATACCTGCCTTGATGTGTCACAAGGTCAACCAAATCTCCGGGAGTGGCTTCTCCTTCTATACGGTTAATTTCGCCTGCAAACACCCACGGGTGTCCGGCCTCCAATCGTTTCTTGCGATCACGCTGCAATATTGCTTTTACGCGTTCCATGTTCATCCTCATCCTTTCCGTAAGCTGCCTTGATCCAATCTTGTCATGCTCGTCCAGTCTGCTGCATATGTATCGTTATTCTTGTTAAAGGAGCGTACTGCCATGCTAATCATGATCGTAGCCCGCGTTCTGGGAGGGTTTGTCGTCTTCATGCTCGGCATGAGAGCGATGGAGCTGGCCATGCATCGCTCTGTCGGCCACCGGCTGCAGGACGTGCTGCGCAAATCTACCGCCACACCGCTTCACGGAATGCTTGTCGGGACAGCAACAACGGCTGTACTGCAGAGCAGCACAGCCGTTACCGTAATCGCAATAGGACTGGTCAATGCCGGCGTGCTCACCTTCCCGCGCACGCTAGGCATTATTCTAGGTACAAACATCGGCACGTGCTTAACTACCGAGTTAATTGGTCTTAATCTAGGCAGTCTGGGCTGGCCTCTATTAAAGATATCATTTGCAGTCTGGCTGCTGACCGCCCTCTTCGGTGAGGTTGGCCTTGGCAGCGGCAGCCGCGCAGGGCAGAAGGTCAGCCGTTTCCTAAAACCATTCCGCAACGGTACTGTCGTTACAGGAGGATTCGCTTTACTCCTCATTGGAATCGGTCTCATGCAATCCGTTGCACCTGCAGTACAAGCTACACCGTTCTTTCAAGGCTTTATGAGCCGTGCTGAAGATAGTGTGCTGTGGGGACTTGCCGCAGGGGCAGTGCTTACGGCTGCCGTTCACAGCAGCGCGGCCGTTATCGGCATCGTCATGGGACTCGCTCAGTCCGGCGCCATGCCGCTGGATGTCGGCATCGCGATTGTCCTTGGCGCCAATGTCGGCACGTGTATCACTGCCGTACTCGCTGCACTGGGAGGAACGCCTTCCGGCCGTTTCGTCGCTTGGGCGCATGTGCTGCTCAATGTCGGCGGAGCAGCTTTGTTTGCACCATTCGCTGGTGAACTCGGCACCATAGCAACCTCATTAACTTCGTCTCCAGCCGGTCAAATTGCCCATGCCCAAACGATCTTTAATATCCTATGCTCGTTGATTGCGCTGCCGATCTGCTATCTGCCGCGTTTAAGGAAACTGTCAGCAACGTGAATCAGCCGCCATTCTGAACATGCAATCCAAGCAGGCGAAGCGCCCCGGCAAGGATCCGATCATTGTTGTTATATCCGGACTGCTTCTGCCTGCGCCATGCTTCCATCGGCTCAAACCATTCCACGCCTCGAATTTCCTCCACCTGCGCCTGCAGCTTACCGCCTACTGCTTCCACGAGATAATAGTGGACTTCTTTATCTACAAGCCCCTTGGACTCATGATTGTATTTGTATTTGATCTGATCGATTGGCGAAACGATTACGCCTTCCATCCCCGTCTCCTCGACGATTTCGCGAAGGGCTGTCTGCTCAATGGTTTCGCCCGGTTCCATTTTGCCTTTAGGCAGCGATATTTTGCCATAGCGGTCTTGGATCAACTGCACCTGCAGCTCATCGCCAACCTTACGGAACACGACACCACCTGCTGAAATCTCCTTCATTTGCGTTCCCCCTTCGCGTTTCTTGGATACTATGCTCTTATGTAGAGCAAGGACTCTCTTGCAGCCCTGTCCGGGCCGCATAAGAATCCTCGCTGCATGCTATTGAATCCGAACAAACTTACGCCTGCATCGCTTGTGGCTCTGTCGCAGCTTCGATACGGGCAGTAGACGCTGTATGGATATCCAGTACGCGTACAAGCTTTCCGCGACACTCATTGACGCCTGCTTCCGTAATTTTCACTCTGCACAGCTCGCCAATCAGCGTTTCCGAACCCTCGAATACAACTTGGATATAGTTGTCGGAGTAGCCCATAATCAAGCCGGAGCCTTCTGAGCCTTTATGCTCACGCTCTGGAATGATATCAAGCATTTCACCGACGTACTTCTTCGCATACTCCAATTGCATCCGCTCAGACAAGTCAATCAGCTTATGAACGCGTTCGTTCTTCAGCTCGTCGTCAATCTGATCTTCCATGCGCGCGGCAGGCGTACCCGTCCGTTTGGAGTATGGGAATACATGCATTTCGGCAAAGCCCATTTGCTCCATGAACTTAAAGCCGTTCTCGAACATTTCTTCCGTTTCGCCAGGGAATCCAACGATAACATCCGTCGTAATTGCAACGCCCGGCATCGCTTCGTGCAGCAGTTTGATTTTCTCGGCAAACTGTTCCACTGTATACTTGCGGCGCATCCGTTTCAACACATCGTTATCGCCTGATTGCAGCGGAATATGAAGATGACGACACATTTTGCTGGAACGGTTCAGCACGTCGATCATCGCTTCGTCAATTTGACTCGCTTCGATGGAACTGATTCGAATTCGCTCAAGACCTTCAATGGCGTCAAGATCCCACAACAGGTCAGAAAGGCGGTAGTTCTCCATATCATCACCATAACCGCCGGTATGAATGCCTGTCAGTACAATTTCTTTGTAACCGGATTGTACCAGCTGGCGAGCTTGGTTAATGACGCTTTCCGCTTCACGGCTGCGGGACAAACCACGCGACCACGGAATAATACAGAAGGTACAGAAGTTGTTGCATCCTTCTTGAATCTTAAGGAACGCACGCGTACGTTCAGCAAAATCCGGCACATCAAGTTCCTCAAACTCACGTGTTTTCATAATATTACGAACCGCATTCACTGGTTTACGCTCATTTTGCAGGTCCGTAATATAATTCATCAACTTGTCCCGATCCTGCGTTCCGATGACAAGATCAACGCCTTCAATAGCCAGAATTTCGGCAGGTGAAGTTTGGGCATAACAGCCCGTAACCGCTACAACGGCATCCGGGTTACGACGAATGGCACGACGTATAATCTGTCTGCTCTTCTTATCCCCCGTATTTGTTACCGTACATGTATTGATTAGATAAACATCAGCAGTAGTTGTTTCGAAGTCGACTTGCTCATAGCCTTCCTTCTTAAACAGCTGCCAGATCGCTTCCGTATCGTAAAAGTTTACTTTGCAGCCTAATGTGTAAAAAGCAACCGATGGCATAGTTGTTAAACGCCTCCCATTTCTCCGGATTCATACATGAGGCAGGCGAGTCCAACCATCGCAGCGGTTTCCGTGCGTAAGATTCGCTTGCCAAGACCGATAATGACAGCACCGGCCTGTTCTGCTTCCTCAGCTTCACGTTCTGTGAAGCCGCCTTCTGGTCCGACAATAAGCAAAATATTGCGCGGCTCTTCATAGTCGCCCCAGCCTTCTGCCGCTCTTCGGCGTGCCTGGATTGCATCGCGCAAACCAAGTCCGCCGCCTTCCTTCTCATAGCAAAATAACGCCAAGTGGTACTCGGAAATGCGTGCGACCAGCTCCCGCCATGACGCAACCGGCTCAATGGCCGGAATGCGACTGCGATGTGCCTGCTCAGCAGCTTCCTTCGCAATCTTGCCCCAACGGTCAAGCCGCTTGGCTTCTTTCTTGTCATCATATTGAACAATCATCCGCTGGGATTGGAACGGCACGAAGCTTGCTGCGCCGATCTCTGTCCCCTTCTGGATGACAATCTCCATTTTATCGCCTTTCGGTAAGCTTTGGGCTACCGTCACCGACCAAGTCGGTTCACCGCTCATAGTCAGCCATTCGGAAACTTCAGCTTCTACTTTGTTCGGTGATAAGGCGCGAATAGTCGCTTCCGCGACACGTGTGCGGCCGTCACTTACAATAATGGTATCTCCCGCTTCCATCCGCATCACGCGCGTAACGTGATGAGCATCGTCGCCTGTAAGAACAACCAAATTGTCAGTAAACTGCTCCGGCGTGACAAAATATCGTTGCATCCTCGGTAGAACCTTTCCAGTCAAATCACAGGCCGACAACTACAAGGTCTGTGTCAAAACTCCAACCTACATCATACACGGTTTACACTCGCTCCGCTAGGGTCGTAAAACATTTTCCAGAAGCGCAGCTGCTTACTGTCCTTACCTGTAGAAATCTGCTACAAACTGCGCCCAATTCACATCGTCAAAGAACAATTCACAAATATGCATAATGCCGGAAATAATCGAATCCGAATTGGCGAATAGCGGATCAAGCGTTGCCGCGCGAAGCGGCGGGACAAATACGATCAGCAGGAACAGAAACATCCCCCATGTTTCATATTGATCCATCTTCACACGAAGCGGGGTCGGAGCTAGATCCTGAATGATCCGGTATCCATCAAGCGGCGGCACAGGTATAAGATTGAATATAAATAGCATGACATTCAGCGTAATTAAGTAATTAAGAAAGTGGACGAGTGCACTATGTACGCCAAAGGAGCCTGCATTAAGTAAGCCAATCTGGTTCAGCACATATACGGCTAGAATTCCGATTGCCGTCAGCAGCAAATTGCTGAGGGGGCCAACAGCCGAAACAACGATACCCATCAAACGAGGATACTTAAAGCGGCTCCGGTTAACCGGAACGGGTCTGGCCCAGCCAAAACCCGCTACGAGCAGCAATATAGTTCCCATAACATCCAGATGGGCACGAGGATTCAATGTTACCCTGCCGGCATCATATGCGGTCCGATCTCCGAACTTATAGGCGCTGTACGCATGCGCGAATTCGTGCAGCGTGAACGCAATCATTAGTACAAGAAAGATAAAAGGTAAATCTTTCAGCGGATACCACAAAAAGTCCGACACCATTCACCCTCCTACACGTTTTTGTGAAACTTCAGCTTACTCCGGTTTCTTCGCGACGAAAGCGATCCAGTCCTGATCACGCTGACGATCGATAATCGCAAAACCTGCTTGCTCGAGGCCTTCCGCAACGGCATCCTCTTTATTCTTAAAGATACCTGATGCAATGTAGGTGCCGCCTGGTTTAAGCGCTGCATAAACATCGTCGATGAACAGCAGAATGATCTCAGCTAAGATGTTAGCCACAACAACATCAACCGGTACCTTCACGTTTAAGGGCTTATCCGTTTGACTGCCATCCGTGTTCAATACACCTAGTAAATCACTCAGATGCACTTGAATATCGTTTTCCAGCTTGTTCAGTCGCGTATTCTCTGTCGCAGAGGTAACTGCAATCGGATCCAAATCGAGTGCAAGCACGCGGCGAGCGCCTAGCAGAATTGCACCGATTGCCAAAATGCCTGAACCTGTTCCTACATCGATAACTTCCTCATCGCCCTTGATAACCGTCTCCAGTGTACGCAAGCAAAGCGCTGTTGTAGGATGCGTACCCGTTCCGAACGCCATGCCGGGGTCAAGTTCGATAATTCGTTCTTCCGGCGATGGGGTGTATTCCTCCCAAGTCGGCTTAATCGTCAAGCGCTCAGATACCCGGATCGGTTTAAAATATTGCTTCCATGCATTAGCCCAGTCTTCCTCGTCAACAAGCGCTTTCGTAATCGTATAATCACCGGGATCAATATCGAATTCGCGAAGCTGATCGATTCTCTCAGGCAATATAGACATGAGTTTGTCGACGTCCGTATCCAGCTCCGAGAAGTAGCCTTTAATAACTGCCTGTCCTTCAGGAATATCGTTAAGCGGGTGCTCATACCATTGTCCGAGCGAAGTGTCCCGCTGTTTGTTCAGCGTGCCTGATTCTTCAATGGATACGCCGTCGGCATCCATTTCATGCAAGAAGTTGGAAATCATCTCGATCGCTTCTTCTGTTGTCGAGATTGTTAGTTCATGCCATTTCACTTTGTAAATCCCCCTGATCGCGTTATCATTTCTATTCGTCATTTTTAACCTATCTTGTCTATTCTACACCAGATAACGGCTTCACACAAAAAACAAGCCCCCGCGGCTTACGAGCCGCAGAGACTTGTCCATGCATATCTAATGATGGTTACTTAGAAACAATGTAGCTTTCCGGATAAGTGACCTCACCTGTACGGGAAGAATCACTGAATGCAATAAGTGCAGCTAAGGTACGCAGATTATCTCTGCCCGAAATCGATGGTTCGGCACCGTCTTTGATCCGCGCGGCAAACTCGGACAATACGCTGTGAATGCCTTGCTTCGAGTCCGGCAGCGGACCGTCCGCATAAGAGATAAATCGTTTGTTCTGCTCTTGGTCCACGATATAAACACCATAGCCTTGTCCGAGATCATCCAGATGAATGGAGCCGTTCTCGCATTGAATGCGCCAGTCACCTTCCCAAGGCGTTGACAGTCCCTTGGATACGAGGCTGCCTAAGTAAAACACAGGGATTCCGTTATCCAGCTCCATACTCGCCTGCACATTCGGATGACCTTTGTACATGCTTCCTTCGATGTTCCACGTTTTGCCCGACACGGTCCGAATATCGGATTCCAGTAAGTAGCGAATCATGTCCACGTGATGAACAGCCATCTCAAGCAGCATGAAATTCTCCATTACCTGCTGATAGTCCTTGCCAAAATGATCATAGAAGAACTGAGCCTGCACAAACAGCGGTTTCCCCATTTCGGAGATCGCTTTCTTAAGCGACAGGACATGGTTCTGATAGCGGTAATTCTGACTGACCATCAGAATGAGCTGTTTCTGCTTCGCAAGCTCGACCAACTCGCAAGCTTCGCCGATATCGAGTACGAAAGGCTTCTCAACCAGCACATGTAAGCCCTGCTCCAAGGCAGCTTTGCAAATCGCATAATGGTATGGAGAAGCTGCGGTTACAAATACGGCATCCGCTTCACAAGATGCGAACGCTTCCAAATAATCCGTGTAACAATTCTCTTCGGCAACGCCGAGTTCAGCTGCGCATTCTTTCAGACGAGCCGGATTGATTTCAACGACACCCGCATAGGAGAAATCTGCGGACTGCTTCACATAATGAAGCGCAACGCCGAACCCATGCATACCTAGGCCAACTTGAATGATTTTCAATGTCATTGTTGTGCGTCTCCTCTATCCTTGAATAGATAACCAACTCGGCCGCCTTCAGGCATAATACCATAAATATATACAGCAACCATCTCTTCGGTAACGACTAAGGAATGCTCATCTCCACGTTTCGTGAGAACCATATCTCCGGCACCGATTTCGTACGTGTCGCCTTCAGTCGTACACGTTCCTTTTCCGCTTATAATAATCCAGTATTCATTCGCGTCATGATAATGCAACTGAACGATATCGCCAACTTTAAGATGGTTAATACCATAATGGCTCAGCTCGCTCCACTCTGGATAGACTTGTGTTGCACTTTTGAAATTAACCGGCATGATTATCCATCCTCCTCATATTACTTTAAACTATCGTTAATTTTGCCACACGTTGAAACGTTTCACAAGGATAAAAAAAAGATACCATACCGCGGAAATTAATCGCAAGTATGGCATCCCAACATTCAATAATCAGCTGTTCCTCCGGTTTGTTCGATCAAATGAAGTGCGCGGTCGACCAGATCATCACCGACAGTAGCGGTTAGTGAGGCGCCGTCAGCGCCGCCGTCCACTTGCAGCACGCGCAGAGCCATCAGCTTAAGCTGCGCCTCACGTGCTCCATCCCCATCTTGAAATGTTGCATGAATGACTGTCATAGAAGAAGCAGCCTAATCATTTGTTCTGTGCTCTGGCATCTGCCTCAGCAGCCCTCTGCATGGCCTTCTTATCTTCCTCGTCAGCCAGCTCCGCTGAGAATTCCACATCTTCATTCTTACCGATTGGCAGCTCTGCGAAATTTTGTTTCTCCAAGTCTTGATCGCTCATGGATATGCTCCTTCATGTAGAGATGGATTTGGACACGAAAGTTAGCATAAACAAGTAGCCGCGATCTTATGCTTTAACCCATTATTCGCCGCGGAATGCTTTCTTCATCTTATCGAAGATCGATTCATGGTGCTCCTGCTGTCCAGCATCTGTATTGCCGCCTGCTGGACCGACACCGGAGAACTGACGAAGCAATTCCTTCTGCTCATCGTTAAGGGCAGTAGGCGTCACGACTGTTACTTTCACATGCTGGTCGCCTTGACCGTATCCGCGAAGGCGCGGAACACCTTTTCCTTTCAAACGGAAATAAGTGCCTGTTTGCGTGCCTGCAGGAATCTTCAGCTTCACTTTCTCTGTCAGCGTCGGAATTTCGATCTCGTCGCCCAGAGCGGCTTGCGCAAACGTAAGCGGTACTTCACAGTAAATATCATCATTCTCACGCTCGAAGAAATCATGCGGCTTCACTCGAATAACGATATACAAGTCCCCGGATGGGCCACCGCGGAATCCGCCTTCTCCTTCGCCGCTTAGGCGAATTTGTGCGCCTTCATCGACACCGGCAGGAATTTTCACATTGATTTTACGCTGCTTCTTCACTTTGCCTGCACCGTGACAAGTACCGCATTTTTCTTTCACGATTTTGCCTGCGCCATTACAGTTCGAGCAAGCTCTTCGGTTCACCATACGGCCAAACGGTGTATTTTGAACCACTTCTTGCTGACCTGTCCCCCGACAAACGGAACAAGTTTCCGGTTTCGTACCCGGTTTAGCGCCTGAACCTACACAAGTATCACAAGTTTCCGTGCGTGGAATCGTAATTTCCGTTTCCTTGCCGAAAACGGCTTCCTTGAATTCAATTGTCATCGTGTACTGCAAGTCATTACCGCGCTGCGGAGCGTTAGGATCACGTCGTCCGCCTCCGCCGCCTCCGAAGAACATATCGAAGATATCGCCGAAGCCGCCGCCGAAATCGCCTGCACCGCCGCCAAAGCCTTGGTTCGGATCTACGTGACCATGTCGATCATACGTAGCACGCTTACCATCATCACTAAGGACGTCGTAAGCTTCCTTTACTTCTTTAAATTTATCTTCCGCATCCGCCGCTTTGTTTACGTCCGGATGGTATTGGCGCGCCATTTTACGATACGCTTTCTTGATCTCGTCCTCGCCTGCGTCTTTCCCGACGCCGAGCACCTCATAATAGTCCCGCTTGTCAGCCAACTCCGTCACCCCGTCTCCTATTTGCGCTGCATATTCATTATCTATCTAGACACACGAAAAACGGCTGCGCCGTCCAAACTTTTTCGGACGGCACACCGTTTACGTATAACTTAGTTTACACTACGACTTACTTCTTGTCGTCTACAACTTCATAGTCAGCATCGACTACGTTGTCTTTGCCTCTGGAGGAGGATTCGCCGCCGCCTGCTTCAGGACCTGCGCCTTCAGCGCCACCCGCAGCTTGTGCTTGCTCATACAGCTTCACGGAAAGCTGTTGCACGATTTCTGTCAAAGCTTCTGCTGCTGCATTGATTTGTTCTACATCGTCTGTTGCCAGCGCTGCAGTCACTTTCTCTTTGGCTTCGTTCGCTTTCGCGATTTCGCCTGCATCTACTTTATCGCCAAGATCTTTGATTGTTTTGTCAACGGAATATACAAGCTGGTCAGCCGCATTCTTCGCTTCAACAAGCTCACGACGTTTGCGGTCTTCCTCTGCGTTCAATTCCGCATCCTTCATCATGCGATCGATTTCCTCGTCGGACAAACCGCCGGAAGACGTGATCGTGATTTTGTGGCTCTTGCCTGTGCCTTTGTCAAGCGCAGACACGTTTACGATACCGTTGGCATCGATATCGAATGTAACTTCGATTTGCGGTACGCCGCGCGGTGCCAGTGGAATATCACCGAGTGTGAAACGGCCAAGCGTTTTGTTGCCTGCAGCCATTTGACGCTCACCTTGAAGCACGTGGATTTCAACGCTTGGTTGGTTATCCGCATACGTGGAGTACACTTGCGATTTGCTTGTCGGGATTGTTGTATTGCGATCGATCATTTTCGTGAACACGCCGCCAGCTGTCTCAATACCCAAGGACAATGGAGTTACGTCGAGCAATACAACGTCTTTCACATCGCCTGTCAATACGCCAGCTTGAACCGCTGCACCCAGAGCTACAACCTCATCCGGGTTAACGCCTTTGTGCGGGTCTTTGCCAATCAGTTTCTTAACTGCTTCTTGCACAGCTGGGATACGAGTCGATCCGCCGACAAGAACAACTTTATCGATATCGCTTGGGGACATGCCAGCATCGCTCAATGCTTGGCGAGTTGGTCCAAGTGTACGCTCTACAAGTGCTTGCGACAATTCTTCGAACTTCGCACGAGTCAGGCTAAGCTCCAAATGTTGCGGAACGCCGTCTGCCATAGTGATAAACGGCAAGGAGATTGTCGAAGTCACTACGCCGGAGAGCTCTTTCTTTGCTTTCTCAGCCGCGTCCTTCAGACGTTGTACAGCTGCTTTATCTTTGGAAAGGTCAACGCCTTGTTCTTTCTTGAATTCAGATACCAAGTAGTCGATGATCACTTGGTCGAAGTCGTCGCCGCCTAGACGATTGTCACCGCTGGTTGCTTTTACTTCGAAGAAGCCATCGCCAAGCTCAAGGATGGAAACGTCGAACGTACCGCCGCCAAGGTCATAAACGAGGATCGTATGATCTTCTGTTTTCTCAAGACCGTAAGCAAGCGCGGCAGCTGTCGGCTCATTGACGATACGAAGCACTTCAAGACCTGCGATTTTACCAGCATCTTTAGTCGCTTGACGCTGACTATCGTTGAAGTAAGCCGGTACTGTAATTACAGCTTGTGTTACCGTTTGGCCAAGGTAAGCCTCAGCGTCTGATTTCAGCTTTTGCAGAATGATTGCAGAAATTTCCGGTGCCGAGAAATCCTTACCATCGATGACTTCTTTATGGCTGGAGCCCATGTGACGCTTAATGGACATGATTGTGCGGTCTGGATTCGTGATCGCTTGACGTTTTGCCGATTCACCGACAATACGCTCGCCATCTTTCTTGAAACCAACAACAGAAGGTGTAGTACGGTTGCCTTCCGGATTCGGGATAACGACAGCTTCGCCGCCTTCCATTACCGCAACGCAAGAGTTTGTTGTACCAAGGTCGATACCAATTACTTTACTCATAATTAAAGTTCCTCCTCAAAGGTATATATTTTGACGTTATCTAAATCATCTATAGGCAACTGATCGTTAACCGCTGACTTTCACCATAGCGGGACGCAGCACTTTATCCTTCAGGACATAGCCCTTTTGCACTTCTTCAACTACAACGCCTTCTTCATGCTCATCGGATTCGACTTGCATAATGGCTTGATGGAACTCCGGATTAAACGGCTGTCCTACGGCATCCATCGCTTTCAGTCCTTCAGCTTCAAGCACTTGCTCAAGCTGGCGGAAAATCATATCGACGCCTTTGGAGAACGATTCACCATCGCCGCCGTTCTTTGCAGCATCAATTGCGCGGCCAAAGTTATCAACCACCGGCAGCAGCTGCCCAATCAGTTTCATCGAAGCATATTGACCAAGCTCTTCCTTCTCCTTCATCGTACGACGACGGAAGTTATCAAAGTCAGCTTGTGCTCGTAAGTATCGCTGTTGGTTCTCTTCGGCTAATTTCTCAAGTGCCTCCACGCGGGAGTCCCCTGCGCTTCCCTCTTCTTCGGGAGCTGCCGTTTCTTCGTTCACCGTTTCCTGCGCTTCTTCAGCAGAACGGGTCTCTTCATGTTTATGTTCTTCTTCGGTATGCTGTTCATTCACAGACACGAGCGCTTACACCTCCTGAAAGTAATCCCTAATGCCTTCATTCACGCTAGTTGCGTCATTTGTACCATCGATTGAGCAAAACCGCCATATCTTTAGACAGTAAATCCAGCAAACTGATAACTTTACCGTAATCCATCCGTGTCGGTCCCAATATCCCAATCGTGCCCAGCTGTTTGCCCTGTGCCGAATAAGTTGCCGTAATCAGACTGCAGTTGTTGATCGCTTCATGTGTATTTTCTGTTCCGATACGAACTTGAATACCACTTGGGAGCGTACTGAACATTTGCATAATGGTCGGCGTCTCATCAAGCAGATCGAGCAATGTTTTTACTTTGTCGACATCCTTAAATTCCGGTTGTGTCAGCATGTTCGTCGTACCGCTTAAGAAAACACGGTGATCGTCTTCGCTCATTAGTGCGTCGTCGAGTACGCCGAGCAGTCGTTCGCATTGGTCCGCGTAACGGCCAAGCTCTTGACCAACTTCGGAATACAGCTTCGATTTGAGGCGCGCAATCGGCACCCCGATCAATTTGCTGTTTAGAATGTTAACAGCCTGCTGCATTTCCTCCATGCTCATATCGTCCGGCAAGGAAATCGTACGGTTCTCAACATGACCGGTGTTGGTAACGATAATGGCTACCGCCGTGTCATCACTGATTGGAACGAGTTGGAAATGCTTCAGCGAATTCGTAAACGTCTCCGGCCCAAGCACAATGCTCGTGTAATTCGTCAGATTGGACAAAATCATGGCTGCATGCTGAATAATCTGTTCCATTTGGTTCACTTTCTCCGTGAAGAAGGAGCGAACCGTGTTCATGTCTTGTTCGTTAACTTGACTCAGTCTTACGAGATGATCGACGTAATACCGGTAGCCTTTAATAGATGGAATACGACCTGCCGAGGTGTGAGGCTGTTCTAGAAATCCGAGCTCTTCCAAATCAGCCATTTCGTTACGAATGGTTGCCGGGCTAAAGCTGACATCGCTTCGCTTCGAAATGCTGCGTGATCCAATTGGCTCAGCTGAGCGGATATAATCGTCTATGATGACATTCAAAATCATTCGCTGCCGTTCAGTTAACATCGCAGTCCCTCCCGGTTTCTTCAGATCGATTCATGTTATTGCTGCTTACCTTTATTACGGTCATCCTTCAACCGTTAGCACTCGTTATCGATGAGTGCTAATCATTACTACAAAAATACCAAAACCGCTTGCCAATTGTCAAGTCTGGTTCGATATTTTAGGCGAGAAGAAAGGCAGGTGTTTACATGAAATAGCCATATTTTACGACAAGATCCTGCCTGCGACTTCTGCTTATAAAAATAGCCGTCTCAAAAGTCAGCGTCAGCCTGCACACTTTCGAGACAGCCATTCAATTGGAAAAGCTTCGTTTAGAGCACTCTTCTACCCCACAAAATCCGTTTCTCCCAGTTTCCTTCTAACTCGGAGATCGTAACGCCGGGACTTCCGTACGTATGAATGACCTGATTGTTTCCGATATACAACCCGACATGGCCGACAATTTTGTTGCTGCTGTATCTGCCGGGGGTGTAGAAGAACACGATGTCTCCCGGTATGAAGTATTTTCGGGATACGTATTTGCCTATCTTGGATTGTGCTCTGGAGGAACGCGGCAGCTCAATGCCTACATGATCGAATATATGCTGCATAAACGACGAGCAATCGAATCTGCGGCTTTGCGGATAAGGTGCTGCTGCAAATTTGTAGGGGATCGCCATATACTTCTTAGCATATGCAATCACTTTCTCCGCATCTGCTCCGGCTCCGGGTTCCGTATTTGAGTCCGGGTTTTCAACAGGGTTCTGCCCCGGATTTGAATCGGGATTCTCATCCGGATTCGGTTCCGTATTCCAATCTGGATTCCAGTTGGGATCGGTATTCTCATCTGCGTTCGGGTCCCACTCTGTATCGGTCGTATCGTCTAGAGCCTTAGCTCTCATTGTGTTCCTTCTTACGCTTAGTGCTGACGATCTCTCGGGCCGTTCCGTTGCAGGAGGCGTAACCAAGATTGAATTGAGCTTCGCATCCCATTCGATAGGTGTTTGCCATAGCTGCGACAATGAGCTCACTTCAAGATGCAGCTTACGATCGATTAACTGCGGAGCCTCGTGCAGCGTTACCGGCTCGTCACCAACCGTTGCTTGCTTCGTATTCTCGGAAAATGTATAAATGGGATCCGTGTAGCCCATCGAAGCCGTCTTGCTTGTAGGTTCCACTTCGTAGCGATAACCAAACAGCTCTGCCGCCTGATCAGCCGGAATATAAACCTTCCCGTCTTTCATCTTATACTTGGTAATGACCGCCCCCGGATGACCTTGTACTTGCAGATTGACGATAGAGCCGCTTGCGTTATTTTTCCCTATACGCACATTCTCTTTAGCCGAACAAGAGGCCAGAATAAGGGCCAGGGAGATGAAGATCATTAAGCGTTTCATGTATCGTATATCCTCCTGTGATGGTTGCTGATCTCATGTTGACAGCTTGTATTGTTCCCATTCAGGTAATTATTATGGCCGATATGGACCGCTGCTATGTCTATTGGTTTAGATTGGAGCCATTATGTAGATACAAAAAAGCCACTGCAACCTTTGGAAAGGTACAGCGGCTAGGTTAGTTATAGTAAGATTTCAGTTCAGCGTTCTGAGTACGGCGATTTCGTCGCAGCAGTGCTGCTTCGGACAGTGAATACAGTCCGTCCACACCTTCTCTGGAAAAATCTCCTTGTTGACAATCGTAAAGCCGTTCTTCTCGAAGAAGTTAACTTCGTATGTCAATGCCATCACTTTAGGTATGTTCTGCTCTTTAGCTTCAAGAAGCAGCTGATCGACGAGTTTGCTGCCGATACCAAGTCCTTTATAGCCTTCAGATATGCCTAGCGAGCGGATCTCGACGAGGTCAGCGCCCAGCTGAGTTAAAGAACCGCAGCCGACTACCTCACCCGATACCTCCGCCACAACGAATGTATGAATTTGACGCTTCAGCATATCGCGAGATCGCGGCAGCATTATTCCTTTCTCGGCGTACCCTGCTATTAAATCCACTAATGTTTCGATATCGTTCTCGGTCGCCTTTCTGCATACCGCTTGCATCCCACTCGCCTCCGCTTCCATAAACTCCATAGTAAACTGCTTTTAACACGAATAAATATACAACATCATGAATGTTAACACAAGAATAATTTGACTAGATTCGCTGTTTTATCCGCTGATAAAGGCACCGAATACTTCATTGCCGAGCGGAATCCCCTTCTCAGACAATCGATATCCACCACCGAAGCCTTCCGTGTGCTCTATCAACCCTTGCGAGAGCACCGTTTGAAGCGCGTCACCAAACACACTTTCAATCGTTTGACCGGGGAATTGAGCAGAGAAATGATCATTGTTCACGCCTTCGAGCATGCGAAGGCCAACCATCATGAAATCTTCCATCGCCTCGTGCTCGGGAACCGAATTGGTCTCAAGACGCGGCAGTCTCTGAGCTGCCGCATCAATGAATGGCTGAACCCCTTTAATATTGACATGCCGCTCGCCTCGTGCATAACCGTGCGCGCCGGCACCAAGACCATAATACGGCTCATTGCGCCAATACGTAATATTGTGTCTGCTTTCGTGACCGGGCTTCGCGAAGTTGCTGATCTCATAATGATGAAATCCTTCCGCTTTAAGCTTATCAATCAGCAGCATGTACATGGCAAGCTCGTCCTCTTCCGGAGGCAGCGGCAATTCATTACGTTCATATAACGTGTGGAACAGTGTATTCTCTTCAACCTTTAGACCGTAGAGCGAATAATGAGGCAATCCTAATTGCAGCGCACGATTAACGCTGTCTGAGAGCTGTTCGACGCTCTGGCCGGGAAGGCCGAACATCAAATCGATGGACAGATTGCTGAATCCAGCCGTACGTGCATTCTCGATGCTGCGATAAACATCGTCAACATTGTGTATGCGGCCGATCCGCTCCAGCAATACGTTATCAAACGATTGCACACCAAAGCTGATCCGGTTAACACCGCCTGCCTTCATAGCTGTGAGCTTGTCCAAATCAGTTGTCCCGGGGTTGGCTTCCATCGTAAATTCCGCATCCGGATGAATGGGGAAGTATTTCTTCACGGACGTCAGAAAACGCTCCATCTGAGGCGGTGTAAGAACAGTCGGCGTACCGCCTCCGACGAACACCGTGCGAATCTCTTCAGGCGGAAGCAGTTCGACCGTGCGCGCCATTTCGCTCTCAAGCGCATCTAGATAAGCGTCTACCGGCTGCCCGCGAAGCACATAAGACGTAAAATCGCAGTAGTGGCACTTATTCGTACAAAACGGGATATGAATATAAAGCGCCCTCGGCGCATGGTTAAACATTTTGTCTTTCCCTCCAGTGCAAATGCTCCCTTGAAATAAAAACAAGGGAGCTTTTATGCTCCCTTTACTTAAATAAGCGTGAGATTAGCCGGAGGCTAATCTCTCAGCAATCAATCCTCGTCGATCTTCAGTACGGCCATGAATGCCTCTTGCGGCACCTCAACACTGCCGACCTGCTTCATCCGTTTCTTACCTTCCTTCTGCTTATCAAGCAGCTTCCGCTTACGGCTGATGTCACCGCCGTAACACTTGGCAAGAACGTTCTTCCGCATCGCTTTAACGGTTTCACGAGCGATAACCTTGTTTCCGATCGATGCTTGAATCGGCACCTCGAACATTTGACGAGGGATAAGGTCCTTGAGTTTCTCGCAAATGATCCGTCCGCGGTGATAAGCGCGGTCGCGATGAACGATAACGGACAAGGCATCCACCTGTTCGTTGTTAAGCATGATGTCCATCTTCACAAGCTTGGACTGTCGATAGCCGGACAGCTCGTAGTCGAAGGAAGCATAACCCTTCGTGCTTGATTTCAATTGATCAAAGAAATCATAAACGATTTCTGAAAGCGGCATATCATAGGTGATGGTTACACGATTAGTATCCAAATACTCCATGTTGACGAATTCGCCGCGTTTATTCTGACAAAGCTCCATAATCGCACCTACATAATCATTTGGCACGATAATAGCCGCTTTTACGAATGGCTCTTCAACATATTCAATCTTACCGACATCCGGATAGTTGGACGGGTTGTCGATCTCCATCACTTCGCCGTTCGTCAGAGTAACGCGATACACTACGCTTGGCGCTGTAGTAATAAGCGGGATGTTGAACTCACGCTCAATCCGCTCTTGGATGATTTCCATGTGAAGAAGTCCCAAGAATCCGCAGCGATAACCGAAACCAAGCGCAGTAGATGACTCCGCTTCATAACGAAGGGATGCATCGTTGAGCTCCAACTTCTCGAGCGCATCACGCAGATCGTTATAATCCTGCGTTTCGATCGGATACAAGCCGCAGAATACCATCGGATTGATCTTACGGTAACCCGGCAGTGCTTCTAAAGCCGGTTTCTTCGCATCGGTAACGGTATCCCCGACACGAGTATCCTTAACGTTCTTGATCCCTGCAACGACGAAACCAACGTCACCGACAGCCAGCTCGTCAACGATCCCCATACGTGGCATAAAGGCACCGACTTCGATGACATCAAACTCTGCACCTGTTGCCATGAAGCGAATCTTCTTGCCTGCTTTGATGCTGCCGTCGATAACACGCACATACACGATAACCCCTTTGTAAGGATCGTAGTGCGAGTCGAAAATAAGTGCTTTAAGCGGATTGTCCGGATCGCCTGTAGGTGCCGGAACTTTGCTGACAACCTGCTCCAATATTTCCTTAATGCCGATGCCCGCTTTCGCAGAAGCATGTACAGCATCGCTTGCGTCAAGACCGATAACATCCTCAATTTCCTGTTTCACGCGTTCAGGCTCCGCACTTGGCAAGTCAATCTTGTTCAGTACCGGAATAATCTCCAAATTGTTGTCGAGCGCCAAGTACACGTTGGCTAACGTTTGTGCTTCGATACCTTGCGCGGCATCGACAACGAGCAAAGCGCCTTCACAAGCAGCCAAGCTGCGCGAAACCTCGTACGTAAAGTCTACGTGTCCCGGTGTATCAATCAAATTCAAAATGTATTCTACACCGTCATCGGCCTTGTAACCGAGTCTAACGGCTTGCAGCTTTATCGTGATGCCGCGTTCGCGCTCTAGATCCATTTGATCCAGCACTTGCTCTTGCATTTCTCTTGATGACAACGCGCCGGTAAATTCAAGAATCCGGTCCGCCAGCGTTGATTTCCCATGATCGATATGGGCGATAATTGAAAAGTTGCGAATTCGTTTTTGTCTGTCTCGTACGTCCGCCATGCTAAACCCCCAGATGTACCTAATTGCTAATCATTCTTATAAGTATAACAGCTTGAAGGGTCACCATCAATCTGTTACCGATTCAAAAAACGAAACGACCATCCGAATCCCCTTCGCGGACACCGTTTGAAGCACCCCTGCCGTCCCATCTGCGACCTTGTTAACAGTCGCATCACTGCGCAAATCAGGCAAGCCTGTCAGACGTTTATTGAGCTCTTCTTGGAGCTTCCGTTCATATTCTTGAAGGAGTTCCTCCTCTGTTCTCCCATGCTGCGCATCTGCAACGGTGCGTCGTTGTATATTCTGATCCGCTTGATTTTCGGGGAGCTGTTCCACGTTAGGTGCGTCCGCCGAAGAACCGGATATACTGGATTCGACGTCACTATCGGTCAGCTTAGTGGACGTGTAACCTGCAGGATTAACGGCTTGAACGCCTCCTTCAACCGGACCATAAACACGTTCGATGCCGCTCGAAGCCATATCAATGCCAAACATAATGATGAGCGCAACCGCTCCACCTACCAGTGCCATTTTCATCGATTGACGACGCATTAGATTCTCTCCCCTATGGTTAAACTATTTTTTCGATTTCGATAACGGTGGTGCTGTTACTTTCGCAGCATCCCAGTAAATATCTGAGATGACCTTCGCCAGAACATCTATGGTCCGGTAGGATTCCTTCAGCGTGTTGTCGACCCCGCCAATCTCAATCAGAACACTGTCCGGCGAGAGGGATTGATTATATTCACCGTTTCCGCTGGCTGTCGTTTTACCCAAAATCCCGCGTGAGAGACCCGGATATTTCTTTTCCAATGCCTCGTGCATACGGTTCGCCAGCGCTTCATTCTGCTTCCAGTTGGGGTTTGCCAAACCAATGATGAAGAAAACTTCCGCATACGTTTCACCGTCGATGGTGATCGTCGTATTTTTGCGTCGTAAGGAGTCTCGGTGAATATCGAAGAAAAATTTGAGATCGTTATTTTTGGCTATCGCATCGACGACCGTTTTTTTCGAATACTTATAGGATAGGAGCCAATTGTAGTTTTTAATCGCCGTTACATAATCTGTGGAAGATTGTTGTGCCCCGATGCCGCTTTTCTCCAGTTGCAAAGCGAGGCGTTTGCCAAGCAGCGTAATGTTCTTCACCGATGATTCCGCGTATTTCTTGCTGCTGATTTCTGGGAACCAGGATTCACGACTATGGGAATGGTAGATAAAAACGACCTTCTTGCTTCCGGTTGTTGGTGTGACCGGATTTGCCGGTTCTACCTGCCCCTGTTCCGAGTCCGGCTTCGTATCGTCAGGCTGTTTCACAGGCGTCGTTGGCTGATCTCCTGTTTGAGTGCCGCCATCCGGTTCCGATTCGTCTGGGTCTGTATTACCTGTTTCATGATCCGGTCTGCCTGAATCCGTAACCGGAAGCCCTGATCCTTCACCGGTGACTTCCTCTTGCCCCGGCATCGAATCATGATCTCCGGATTCAACAACGGCATCTGTACCTGTTCCCGGTCGCAGGATGACCGTTGTATCGCCGCTCATACCTGGATATTGACTTGCCAGCAGGCTCCTCGGATCCTCCGGATTAATGTCGGTCAACAGTCGAAACAGGAACGTACTGATTTGACGGCCGTTAATGGCTGTTCTAGGCGACCCATCGCCTGCGCCCGGCAATTCCATCGACAGCATGTCTTTAAATAATCCACCGGATACCGCTGCCGCAAATCCTTTCATCGACGATACCGGTGATGACGCGGCGTTCTGATGCACAATCGCGCCGACTCCAACTACAATGACAAGGATCATAGATCCCAATGACATCAACGCAAAGGTACGGCCTGCTACAAGCAGCTGACGCAAACGCATGCTGCCTTTAGCAAGGTTCAGGGTAACAATCCATCGCTTCATTCCATGTACTCCTCCCAGTTCCAATTGTGGCATTGGTTCATCGCGCACTAGGCTAGTATCACTTTATGAAGCAGGCAGATTTAATAGAACCGAAAGTTTAATAGAGTTGGAGAATTGATAGATTGCTAGAGTGATAGATACCAATAGAGTTGGATATGAGGGATCGCAGCTCTCGTCTTGCATTACGCGAAATCTAACGAACCCTAGAGGCGTTATTTGGCCGAATTTCGGGGTTTCGAGAATCTAACGAACCGTAGGGGCCTTATTTGCGAATATTCGGCTCCCAAATACTCAAATACAGTCAAATAGCACCTCTACAGTTCGTTAGATTTATTTCGGAGTCAATATTGGTGAAATAAGCGCCGTACGGTTCGTCAGAGCATTCCGCATTACCAAAAAGCGACCGCGGTGCTAATCCGGCTAAGCTAAACATCAAAGGCACACCATTACTGGAATGTAAAAATCGAGCGGACCCAAACTTCCCCCAACAGAAAAGGCTGCCAAAAAAGCGATAAGCACGCTTTTCCGACAGCCCTATAAGCACTGTGTGCACTTCTTTTATGTTAACGCCTAGCAATAGTCCTAATGTGTATATGCCGCTACATTCGTTTTATCTACTGCCTCGTGCAGTGCAGCATTCAGTCCGCTGGCTACGATGTTGGCGATGTCCTCGATGAACTGGTCGATTTCTTTCGGAGTAACAAGCAGATCATGGCCTAGAGGACCTAGAGCCTCGCGGACTAGCTGAAGCCTCTCATTCTCGTCGATGGAATCAAGCAAGCCAAGGAAACCATCCGATTTACCCGCTGCATGTTTCTTCAAATGCTCCCGCATCAAATCAATACTGTTGCTGACAATCGTCGATGCATACAGAACAGTCGGAACACCGATTGCGACAACCGGGACCCCCATGATCTCCTTCGTGATCCCCCGCCGCTTATTCCCGATACCGGAACCGGGATGAATGCCGGTATCGGCAATTTGTATCGTCGTGTTTACCCGTTCGAGTGCTTTGGACGCCAATGCATCGATCGCAATGATGAGATCCGGCTTCGAGCGATCCACAATTCCCTGCACGATATCACTCGACTCAATGCCTGTTATACCAAGAACGCCAGGTGCAACGGCACTGACATTGCGGTAGCCTGGCGCAACTTCCCCCGGCATCAGCTCGAAGAAATGGCGCGTAACCAGCGCATTCTCAACGACGATCGGACCGAGCGCATCCGGTGTTACATTCCAGTTGCCAAGTCCGACGATCAATACATTCGCCGTCTTGCTTATGCCAATTCGCAGGAGAAACTCTGCAAACTCCTGCGCCAGCTTTGTGGCCACGCGGTCTTGCAGCACGGTGTCCTGCTTTCGCAGCTCCGGCACTTCGAAGGTCACGTAGTGTCCCATCATTTTGCCCATAATTCTGGAGCCTTCCTCAGTGGTTACTTCAAGTCTCGTAATGGTAATCCCGTCATCCTCCGACACATCGGAGAGCACACCCGGTATCGGACCGTTCCCTGCTGCCTCTGCATATTCCTTCGCTTCAAGCGCCAAATCGATCCCCACGTTAAACTCCTGCAGATCAAGCTCACTCATGTTATAAGGGCGCTCCTTCCATCCGTTTGTGTCTAGTTTGCGAAAGAGAACCTCGAATTATGCGGTTACTGTCGTTTTGCATGCTTTCAGACGTCAAGGTACTATTGCATTTTGGTCATGCCCATGATACACTATGTCAAGTTGTGTTGTTACAAAGGGATTCTCCCTTTTTACAGGAGGTGAATGCAATGCCAAACATTAAATCCGCAGTCAAACGCGTTAAAACAATCGAGAAACGCCGCGCTTTGAACGCTTCGCAAAAATCAGCTCTTCGCACGGCCGTTAAGGCTGCTGATCAAGCTGTTGTTGCTACTGATGTTGATGCTGCTAAAGCAGCTCTTCTCAACGCTACAAAAAAGCTGGATAAAGCCGTAACTAAAGGCCTGATTCATAAAAATGCAGCTGCTCGCAAGAAGTCGCGCCTGGCTAAAAAGCTTAACGTACTTAGCGCACAAGCTTAATCAATCAAACGAAAGTCCTGCTCTTACGCCTTGTGCGTAAAAGCAGGACTTTTTTTATGATCTTATTATGCGGCAAGCGAGAGCAGAAACAGCTCCAGTCCCAGCGTCTTATCGATGCGGCCTGTCTTCATGCTGTAATCCAGCTCCGCAAGCTTGTTCAGATGTTTCCCAAGCGTCTGTGCCGTAAATCGTTTCGCTTTCTCTGCGGCCAGCTTGACCGCATAAGGATGCAAACCTAGCTGCCCTGCCATCTGCTGCGGAGAATAATTATGCTGCTCCAGCTCTTTCACCTGCAGCATAATGCGAAATTGCCTTGCAATTAACGCTGCAATCTTAATCGGCTCCTCACGGCGCAGCAGCAGCTCTCCATATAATTTAAGCGCGCGGTCCACCTGCAGCGAAGCCATAGCGTCAATGAGCGCGAATACGTCTTCCTCTACCGTTGAGGCAATCAAATGCTCCACATCACTGCTGCTGATGGAGCCGCCGCTGCCGGCATGCAAACAAAGCTTATCCACTTCATGCGCCAGCTGCTGCATGTTTGTCCCCGTACGCGCCAGAAGCAGCTGAGCGGCATCACGGCTCATTCCACGTCCTTGTTCCTCCGCGCGTTTAACTGTCCATTGTAGAAGCTCAGATTCCTGGAGCTCTTGGAACGCCATTAACGCATCCTGCTCCTTGAGCAGCTTTACAACTTTACGACGCTCATCCAGTTTCTCAGCCATGACTTGGAACACGATGACACTGCTCTCACATGGCTGCTTCAAATAAGCGATAAGAGCATCTGTCCCATGCTCAAGCTTCCCTTCTTTGCCCTGCGCCGCGGCGAGCACGGAGGAATCCCGAATGAGCACCAGCTTGCGCGATGCGAAGAAAGGCAATGTCTCGGCCTCTGCTACTGCTTCTTCTATAGGTGTTTCCGATGTATCGAATTTTACAAGTCCAAGCTCTTGTTCTTCAGGCGGCAGCAGCTTGTCCGTCAAGCTCGACACAAATTGCCGCATGCGATAACGGTCTTTCCCGTACAGTACATAGACGGGGCGGAACGTTCCCGCCTTCCATTCCTTCATGACATCCTTCATTTCCACGGCCCCAGTCCCCCTTTAAACCACCAACCCTACGATAGCGCCATTTCACAAAAAACGCAACAAAGGGATGAAGTCAGCTTGCGACTCATCCCTTTGTCCCCGAACATCTATATAAACACTCGCTAGCATACGGTCCATGGTACCGGCTGCGAATGGTCATACGACGTCAAGGTGCCGTCCTATGACTGGTTTCCTGCTCCCTACACCATACGCGAACATCCCGTAAAGTGTGCATCAACCGCCATATTATTTAATAGATTGTACTTGCTGCTCAGCTGCTTTCTTGGGATCAACGGAATAAACTTGCTTGTTCCCCTCGGCATCTGCAGCCTCGTACGTCAACGTCAAGCTGTCTTCGGACCCGGACCACTTCAAATGCGCAATATCGGCCCGCTTAACGCCTTGGAAAATCATCAAGCTTTCTTGAACCGTATAGATGCGGACCGTGTCCTCCACAATAAAGGCTTGATACATGCCATCCGGCGAGATCGGCGAAGCCATGATCAATTCGTTCTCAGCTGCAATGCCGACGCGCTCATTATTAGCGGATCCACTGTCCGACTTGCTGTCCAAGGTTTTGGTTTCATCCCCCGCAGCATTCTC
This sequence comes from Paenibacillus sp. N22P23, assembly GCF_059383735.1. Classification (NCBI taxonomy): domain Bacteria; kingdom Bacillati; phylum Bacillota; class Bacilli; order Caryophanales; family Paenibacillaceae; genus Paenibacillus; species Paenibacillus sp. N22P23. Next base: position 63,639 of record NZ_JBXENT010000001.1, on the reverse strand, counting down.
GGTTGCTGCACCTGCATTACCGGAATCGGAATCACTTTCATGGGACACTTCGTAGTTAGGCGACTGGCCTTTCACCGCAGGTGCCCCGCCATCCGTTTCTGTTGTGAGCGGCGGCATGGTTTCACCATTCGGATCCACATTGCGGCTGTCCGACTTCATCATCGGCTTAACATTGGACGATGCAGCGCTTGGCTCGGCAGCTTCGGTTGTAATCTCATTAGCTGTAGAAGCATTGCTGGCCGACTCAGTCGATTGATTCATACTGACCGCTGAATCAGCCGTAGATGTATTCTGTGCCGTATCAAACGTATCCGAAGAAGCTGCGGACATATCTTGTGCGGAATCGGAATCGTTCATGGAACGGCTCGGATCGTAATTGACGATGAACAGCCCTGCAATAATGCCTGCTGCTATGACACCGCCAATTGCACGAAACGAGAACCGGTCTGTCCATCTTCGCTTCTCCGAGTTTGGCCCAATTCGTCTTGGCATTGCTGTTTGGTCTGTTTCGCGGTCTTGCATCGGAATATCGCCTTGAATGACGGTATCTTGAGCGACTTGAAGCTCTGCCAGTCGCGGCAGTATCGCATCCACCAAACTGTAGCTCGGCGTGACCCTCGGCAGGTTGGTTAGTCCGGAGGAGAGCATTTCAAGCCGTTCAAGCATGGCTGCACATTCCGGGCAATGCCGTGTATGAGTCATCAAGAATTCGGCTTCCTGCTCATCCAGATCGCCGTCAAGCTGCCTTTGCATATATTCCATCACCTCTTGACAATTCATCCTCGGACACCCCCTCTCTGATAATCATGCAGGTATGTTTGCAGCTGTTGTCTTGCCCGGAATAAATAAGATTTGACCGTATTCAGCGGCAGATCAAGTGAATCGGCGATTTCATTGTACGAGAAATCCTGCAAATAGCGAAGAACAACAACGGCCCGATGATGCTCAGGCAATTTGTCGATCGCTTTGCGGATATCCTGCGCAGCATAGGAAGTAAGAACTTCCTCTTCAACCGATTGATTATCCTTGAACACCATGTCATGCTCGTCAATGGATACAGTCGGTTTGGTTCGACGAAACTTATCGATACATATGTTAGTGACAATCCGCTGTACCCAGGTTTTAAACTGGGCTTTCTCTTCATAGCTGCCGATTTTCGTATAAATACGAATAAGTGCTTCTTGAGCCGCATCCATCGCATCCTGCTCATTGCCTACAATATAGTAGGCTGTCCGGTAAACATGATTCTCAATCTCGCGCAATAGAGAAATAAGAGCGTCGCCATCGCCGGCTTGTGCGGCTTTAATAAGGCCTGGCTCTACCACGGAGGATCCCCCCTTGCAACCTTTCAGACGGAAAGGTTCGTTATAATGTTGCACCAAGCCTAAACAATTCTTTATAAAAATTTAAGGATGTTGTGTGAAGCCAAATGACAAATAATGAACAAGTGCCGAATTAAGGCAGATAATCACCATTACTAGGCCGATCGGCAGGCTTCTTCCAGCCTGAATGCATGAAGAAATAGGCTGTTTCACTTCCATTTTGAGAAATGATTAAGGTAAGCATACTATTCAAAATGATAGCAGAAAATAGAACAACCGTACACCCTACTAGAAATTACCAGCGGGAGTACGGCTTTTGGACTACGTTACGAAATTCAATATTGCGCTTGCCAGTCAACGACATTTCGGCAAGGTTTTCCATATTCGCTGTAATGCTTTAAGTTATCGAGCACAATCGATAGCGCGCGGTCCATATAATAAGGCGTATTGCCTGTTTCATGCGGGGTTAGAATAACATTCTCCATGGTCCACAGTGGATGCTCCTGCGGAAGCGGCTCCTGCTCAAACACATCAAGTCCCGCTCCAGCGATCCGTTCCTTCTGCAAAGCATCAACCAGTGCAGTTGTATCGGTTGTGCCGCCACGGCCAATATTAATGTAAATCGCGGAAGGCTTCATGACCGCAAACTGTTCCTTGCCTACGATATGCCTCGTCTGCGCAGTCAGCGGCAAGCAATTGACGATGTAATCGCTGTGAGCGATCACTTCATTTAATTGTTCAATAGGATACATACGATCAACGCCATGGGCCGGTTCGCCCGACTTGCGAACGCCGAGCACGTTCATGCCGAACGCTTGAGCCAGCTTCGCCGTTTCAAGCCCGATCGCGCCAGTCCCGAGAATCGCAATGGTCTTCCCATGCGCTTCACCCATATTCTTCGATGGCTTCCACGTTTGCGTTTGCTGGTTGCGAATCGCGATATGTACGTTTCTTGTCAAGGAGAGGAGCATGGCAAAGATCGATTCCGAAATGCCATTCGGATGAACACCGGAAGCATGGGTCAGTGTGACACCGAGCGATTGGAGCCGATCCAGCGGGATGTGGTCGACGCCTGCTCCTAAGTTTTGCAGCCATTTTAGCGGAATGCCGTCTGCATGAATGATTTTGAGCACATCACGATTCCAGCCCAAAATCACTTCTGCATTCATAAGAGCCGCTCTTGCTTCATCAGAGCCGCTTACACTCAGGTAATCCAAGCTCGGACAAGCCTCTTGTATAGCCTTCACCTGTTCTTCATCAAAAGGATGTACTGACACAATCGTACCCATGAGAGAATGCCCCTTTCCAAACCGTTCTTTGCCACAGATTACCACCGCTCCAAGAACGATGTCAAACTGAATATGTACGAAAGTAGTCTGATAAAAGTGCGAAATTAATCTAAATATAGTACGAATGAGATTTGATCTTCTTCTTATTCTAAGTATAATATGAGGTAGACAAGCGCACGAAAGGAGTCCTCCACGATGACTATGACCAGCAATTGGTTTGACGATTATTTGGACCTCTACAACTTTGCCAAGCAGCTTGGCGATCAGCAGTGGCAGGAAGAGCTGCTTGAAGCGATGCGTCAGAAGGATGTATTGGACCGCGAAGAGGCTGTACGAAGTGCCAAAGAAGAGCTGTGGCATAAATTCAATACGATCAACCATCAAATGATGGATCTGCTTGCACAAATGAAGCAGAGCAGCGATCCGGCTGAGGAAAGCACGATTCGCGAGCTGATTGGATCCTTGAAACTTCAGCGCATGGATCTGGCAAAGAAAATTAAATCACTCCACTAAATAGATCTACACATAAATGCGTTTCCCCGATGCCTTGCAGCATGACTGCTAGGAGTCGGGGATTTTTTCTCTGCGGGCCATTACTTGATCCGGACTAATGCGGAATTGGACTTCGCCATTCCAATCCGTTCGGCGAGTTTGAATCGTTGCAGCTGTTAGGCGATCCATCACATCCTGAGCCGGATGACCGTAGGTATTCGTTCGTCCGACAGAGACAACCGCCCATTTCGGCCTCCAATAGGTAAGCCATTGCGCGGAGGTGGAGGTTTTGCTGCCATGATGGGAGATTTTCATGACGTCGATGGGGCTAGCTGATGATGGTATGCCTGGATGAGAGTGGAGCCGCTCCAACAGCTGCTTCTCTTCTTGTACATCGGCATCTCCTGTAAACAGAAATCGGCGGTTGTACATTTCAATGAGTAACGCAACACTCTGCCCGTTCTGCTCCTCTTCCTCCATGATCGCATCGCCAGCGCTTGGCGCTAAACCGAGCACCTGGATTGTCGTACCGGAATCGACCTGCCAATTCAAGCCGGCCGTACTCTTATAGAGCGGAATACCCGCATCCACCGCTGTGCGCAGCAGCGATACGGCATCCTCGGAAGCTTTCAGTGTACCGTTCCACAATATCGCCTTTACCTTGATATCACTCAATACCGCTAGCAGACCTTTAATATGGTCGCTGTCGAGATGAGATAGAATGAGCAGATCCAACTGATGAACGCCTCGTTTCTGCAGCAGCGGTACGAGAAGCTTTCGGCCTACTTCGTATGGGTCTTTTCGTTCCCGCCAAGCTTCTTTGCGTCCAAACTGTACAGCCCCTCCGCCATCCAGCAAGATCTGCTTCCCGCTCGAGGTGCGGATCAGAATCGCATCACCCTGGCCCACATCGAAAAAATCCACATACGCATTGCGATCCCGAAAGTCGGGATAATAGGCCCATAATAGAAGTATCCCTAAGCTGACAGCTGTTATTGACAACAGGAAGATGCTCCGACTGCGAGCTCGCGGCGATCCCTGAGGCGACATGTCAATGAACGGGATTACCGTCGACTCCGCCAGCAATAATTCATGGATCGGCTGTGTGAGGTCCCTCTCCGCAAACGAAGCCGAATTTCTGTTCCCAGCCAAGTCCGTATGTATACTCGAACTTTCCTCCGAATCGAGCCGCCGTCGACGCGATAACCTTCCAAGCAAATTGAAACAGATCACTAGCAAACCATAATAACACACGACCCACCATAGCGGCGGGGTTGCCCAGATCAAGCGAAAGCTGTTCCATTCGCTCAGTTGTGTAACAAAAGTAAACGTCAGTTCATTGCCTATTACGGCCACCTGTGACAGCAGCGCACCTGCTGGATGCCATAAAGCACCGAGCAGTATGGAAGCCCCGCCCAGCGGCATGACGATAAAGCTGATGAACGGCACAAGTACCAGGTTTGCGCCGATCGAGAGCAGGTGCACCGCGTTGAAGTAGTAGATGGTGAGCGGCATCGACACGAGCTGTGCGACCACGGTGACGGTGAGCAAATCAAGCAGGGAACGCGACCACCAGCGCTTCCCGGCAGGCAGGCAGCCGCGCACAGGCGGCACGCCGAGAATGAGACCCGCCGTCACGAGAAACGACAGCTGAAAGCCGACGTTTCCGAGCATGTACGGGTCGAACGCGAGCATGAGCAGCGCGGCAGCGGCCAGCAAGTGCAGCCCGTCGCCGAGCTTGTGCAGGCGCGCGGCTGCCAGGCCGAGCACGGCCATAATGCCGGAGCGTACGACCGACGGCGAGGCTCCGGCGAGGAGCACGTACAGCGGCACCGCCGCAATGAGCAGCAGCAGCATGCGCTCCCGGGTCATTCGGGTTAAGCGAAGCAGGCCGCCGAGCATATAGAGGAACACGGCGACATGCAGGCCAGATATGGCCAGGATGTGCGTGAGTCCCAGCTGCGCAAACTGGCGGTACACGGCGGGATCGAGATCGTCGCTTATGCCGAGGACGAGGCCTTTCATGTACCCGGACTGGAGGTCCGGATACAGCTTATCCATTTGTGCCCCAAGCAAGGCACGCACGTCATCGACATAGCGGAGATGCGCAGAAGCCGACCAGCGCGGTCCGGCGCTTACCTCCAGCGCGGCAGCGCCATCCACGATGAACTGCCAGTGGATGCGCTGGCTGTTCAAATAGCGGCGATAATCGAAACCATCGAAATTCGTAGCAGCCATTGGTGCAGACAGCTCACCTGCAGCCGACACCTGTTGCCCGCGTTTCCACGAGTCTGCACGATTTAACTCCCTCTCCTCCGTAAGCCGCACCTGCACCTGCATGCGCTCACCGCCAAGCTGTCTGGAATTGACTTCGCCACTTAACAAGACCTCATCTACAGCAACACGGAACCGAACTTGATCACCGTCAATCTCAACCGATGAAATAATAATGCCGCTGATCTCCGCACCGAAAACTGCCGCCCCCGCAGGAACAGCCTCATGAGCAGCCGCTTGCAGCTGTGGCAGCGCAGTGACATTGCGCGAATCCACCCACATTCGTTCACCGGCAGATGCCATGTAGGCCGCCAAACATGCAGCAACAAGCAGCCATGAAGCACGCTTCAGCAGCCCCAGCGCGAGCAAGGCAGCAAGTAAAGCCGCACCGGTCAAATAAACGCCATAGTCCATTAATCCCGCTGCGGCACTTGCTCCCAGCACCCAACACACCGTAAACCAGATGAGCGGTCTTCTTGCCCCCATCCACCCATCCCCCTTTCCTCCGAACAACGCAGAAAACGCAAAAAACCTCCGTCTATACCCACGGAAGCAGCCGACTAAAGTAATCCACAGTTATGGACCACACCGCTCTCTTCCTTAGGCACATTCGGAGGTTCTTCCCCACATGCGCTGATGATTAACCAATAACATTCATGCCTGCCTGAGCCGGCGGCTCATAAGCAGCAAGATTCCGAAAAACAATCCCCTTCAAGCTCATAAGGGATATTACCTTATCGCTGTCTTTAGCATATGCACGATGATATACAATCTCGCGCACACCGCTGTTCGCGAGCATATTCGCGCAGGTCCAGCAAGGCTGATCTGTCACATACACTGTGGAACGCTCACGGTCGATCCGATCGGTGAAAAGAAGCAAATTTTGCTCAGCATGAATCGTACGGATGCAGCGTTGTTTCTTTACCATCTGCTCGACCTCACCTACTTGCTTCATCTCCAGCTCTTCGACGATCATACAGCCATCCTCTGAACAGTCTGCAACTCCCATTGGTGCACCGTTATAGGCCGTACCAAGCAGCTTTTTCCCCTGTACCAAAACGGTACCGACATGCCGGCGCGGACATCGTGAGCGAGTAGAAACCATATACGCAATATCCATAAAATAAGTGTCCCAGTCTTTTCTGGCGCTGTCTTGAACTTCTTCTGCCATTTCTGTAGCTCTTCCTCCTTGGCATGTGTTAAATCATGCAAAATATCATCTATGCCTCTCATACAATCCGGCGGCACAAGTACGGGCTTGGAAACGTATGATCATTAATAAGCGAAATAAACGCTTCGTGTGAGATTACTGCTATTGCTTACCGATAATTCTCTTATTGTCGCATAATCAGGGATGGAGAACAATGGAAGATTTCATTTTCTCAAGCAGCTTCGGTCCGATGCCTTTCACGCGAAGCAGATCGTCTATGCTGCGATACAATCCGTTTTTCTCCCGATCCTCAATAATCGATTTGGCCTTGGAGGCGCCGATACCTGGAAGTGCATCCAGCTCCTCAGCCGTCGCATGATTGATATCGATTTTCCCTCCATCAGCAGGTTTCGCAACCGGAGCTGTCTCATGAACAACCGCATCGTTGGACTGTGCAGCTGTCGCAGGCGCAGGTTTCTCGACTACGACCTGTTGCTTGTTGACCAATTGCTGCTCCAGCGGCTTTAATGCTTGGTCCACCTCATCATTCACTTGAACCCAGCCCGGCGGCTCTTCAGCCTTCGGATGTAAGAAGACAGCTGTCGCAGCCATCAGAAGTGCGGCGAGAAACAAAGCAAGAATCAGCAGCTTATACCGATCCAATCGGCCTGATCCGGATTGCAGCATCCCAATACGCCTCCCCCATTTAGAAAACTTTGTAATTTTTACGTTATTGCTGGTCATGATGGCCTTGCTGCCCGGCATAACGTAGTAAGAGCACCACAATTACTTTATAGATTCACTAACCCAATACTGTGTTAAAGCTGCGCTGATTGCCTTATAGCGCATAGGAGGGATTGCGATGAATGTCGGATTTATCGGGATTGGAAGCATGGGCAGCTTGCTCATCGATACGTTTATCGGATCGGGAGCTCTAAAGCCGTCGCAAATAACTGCCAGCAACCGCACCTTAGCAAAAGCAATCTGCTTAGCTGACCGCCATCCCGGTCTTCAGGCTGTCCCTTCGAACCGTGATGCCGTCATCGATCAGGATCTGATCTTTCTATGCATCAAACCGATGGAGTTCAAAACCGTCATCGATCAAATCCGCGATGTCATCCAGCCGCAGCAGATTGTTATCTCGATCACCAGCCCGGTTATGATCGAGCAGTTGGAGGAATCGCTTCCTTGTAAAGTAGCGAAAGTTATTCCGAGCATCACAAACTATATGTGCAGCGGCGTATCCTTGTGTATGTACGGCGACCGGATGACCGATGCCGATAAAAATCGATTGAACCATCTACTCTCCTATATCAGTGAGCCGATGCCAATCAGCGAGCAGCATACGCGCATCGTATCGGATTTATCCAGCTGCGGACCGGCCATCATGTCTTACCTCCTCCAGCGATTCATCGATGCAGCCGTAGAGGAAACCAACATTCCGCGTGATGAGGCGCGTATCGTTGCCAGTGAAATGCTCCTAGGAACTGGCCAGCTCTTAACTGCAGGCGGAATGTCTCCGGAGGAGCTGCAAAGGCGTGTCGCAGTGCCTGGCGGTATTACCGCGCAAGCGCTGGCGCTGCTCAATCGTGAACTGGATGGCGTATTCAACCGGCTTATTCGAGCAACACATGCCAAATACAACGAAGATTTAGAACGTGTGAAAGTGTCATTATACGGCAAAGAGGTGAACGGCCCTTAACGCATGCTTTGCGTTAAGAGGTCGCTCACCTCTTTCTTTATTACAACGGATCCTCTATGAACCCGCCCGCGCCTTGTTTAGCCTACTACGATATTAACCAGCTTGCCTTTAACGACGATCAGCTTACGAACAGTCTTCCCTGCGATCGCTTCCGCTACTTTCTCGGACTCCTTCGCAATTCGCTCCATCTCTGCTTCGTCTGTATCGGCAGCAATTGAAATCCGCTCTACGATTTTGCCGTTAACTTGAACGACGATTTCGACTTCTTGGTCAATCGTCAACGCTTCATCGAAAGTCGGCCATGCCGCAAACGATAAGGCATCCGTACGACCCAGCTTCGACCACAGCTCTTCCGCAATATGCGGCGCAAGCGGCGAGAGCATTTGTACGAAGCTCTCCATTGCTTCACGAGGCAAGGATTCCGCTTTGTAAGCATCGTTGACGAAAATCATCAACTGGCTGATCGCCGTATTGAAGCGAAGGTTCTCGTAATCATCGGTGATCTTCTTAACAGTACGGTGCCAAGTACGTTTGAACACTTCGGAGACTTCCGAAGCTTCGCCGCCGATTTTCTCGGCAAGCTCACCGCTGTCCGTAACAAACAAGCGCCATACGCGAGCCAAGAAGCGGTACATGCCTTCTACGCCGTTTGTGTTCCAAGGCTTTGTCGCTTCAAGCGGCCCCATGAACATTTCGTACATACGCAAGGTGTCAGCGCCGTATACGTTCACGATATCGTCCGGATTGATAACGTTGCCGCGTGATTTACTCATTTTTTCATTGTTGGTGCCCAAGATCATGCCTTGGTTGACCAGCTTGTGGAACGGCTCTTTCGTATCCACTACGCCGATATCATAGAGCACTTTATGCCAGAAGCGCGCATACAGCAAGTGAAGTACGGCATGCTCTGCGCCGCCGATATACAGATCGACAGGAAGCCACTCGGCCTGCTTCTCTTTGGAGCACAGCTCCTTATCGTTATGCGGATCGATGAAGCGCAGGTAGTACCAGCAGCTGCCGGCCCATTGCGGCATCGTGTTCGTCTCGCGGCGGGCACGCAGACCTGTTTCCGGATCGATTGTTTCTACCCACTCCGTTACATTCGCAAGTGGAGATTCGCCTGTACCCGATGGTTTGATTTGTTCAACGTCAGGAAGCAGCAGCGGCAATTGATCGTCCTGTACCGGCTTCATTGTGCCGTCTTCCAAATGCAGAATCGGAATCGGCTCACCCCAGTAGCGTTGACGGCTGAACAACCAGTCACGCAGACGGTAAGTTATTTTGCCTTGGCCTTTACCTTCCGCTTCGAGCCATTCGATAGCGCGAGCAATAGCTTCTTCGTTGCTGAGTCCGTCCAAGAATCCGGAATTCACATGTGGACCGTCGCCGGCGAAAGCTTCAGCCAGTACATCGCCGCCTTGAACAACTTCCACGATCGGCAAATCGAACTGTTTTGCAAACTCCCAGTCGCGTTGGTCATGTCCCGGAACGGCCATAATCGCACCTGTGCCATATCCGGCAAGGACGTAATCGGCAATCCAGATCGGAACAAGCGCACCGTTAACCGGATTGACTGCATAAGCACCCGTGAATACGCCGCTCTTATCCTTATTAAGATCCGTACGCTCAAGATCGCTCTTGCGTGCGGCTGTCTCTTGATAATCCTTAACAGCAGCTTGCTGTGCAGAAGTAGTAATTACATCTACCAGTTCATGCTCCGGTGCAAGTACGCAGTAGGAAGCTCCGAAGAGGGTATCCGGACGAGTCGTAAATACGACAAGGGAAGCATCATGTCCGTCAATTGCAAATGTAACTTCCGCACCTTTGGATTTGCCAATCCAGTTGCGCTGCATATCTTTAATGCTCTCTGTCCAGTCCAGCTCTTCCAAATCTTCAAGCAGACGCTCTGCATATTCCGTAATCCGCAGCACCCATTGGCGCATCGGTTTACGAATGACCGGGTGGTTGCCGCGCTCGCTCAAGCCGTTGATAACTTCCTCATTGGCAAGAACAGTTCCAAGTGCAGGACACCAGTTAACCGGCACTTCCGCTACATAAGCCAGACCTTTATTGAACAGCTGAATAAAGATCCATTGCGTCCACTTGTAGTAGTCTGGATCTGTCGTGCTGAACTCGCGGTCCCAATCATAGGAGAAACCCAGCGATTTAATTTGACGGCGGAAATTGTTGATGTTCTTGACCGTAATTTCACGCGGGTGTTCACCTGTATCCAGCGCATGCTGCTCAGCCGGTAAGCCGAATGCATCCCAGCCCATCGGATGAAGCACGTTGTAGCCGCGCATTCTCTTATAACGCGAGACGATATCTGTTGCAGTGTAACCTTCCGGATGACCGACATGAAGGCCTGCTCCGGATGGATAAGGGAACATATCAAGTGCGTAAAATTTCGGTTTCCCTGCATCCTCGGTCGTCTTAAACGACTTGTTCTCATCCCAATGCTTCTGCCATTTCGGCTCAATGACTAAGGGGTTATACCCCTGCTGCTCTTGGCGTTCCTGTGTCATAACGAATTGCCTCCCTATTCTCTCTTCCATGCCAAACCAGTCCTTATCAGAAAACAAAAAAAACTCCCGTCCCTAGCGACAACGCTAGGGACGAGAGATTAGTCTCCCGTGGTACCACCCTAGTTAGCAAACGACATGCTTTGTCGCTGCTCACTCTTTGCCCTTAACGCAGGCGAAACGGCACGTTTACCACTGCAATCGTGTTCACGCGCGGCTCCAAGGCGAGTTCACTTCACGTTGGTCCGGCTTGCACCTACCGCCGGCTCTCTGATCCAAACGCTTCTAAAGCTACTGCTCCTCTTCAACACCTAAATAGATAGTTCGATTATAAAGAAGCGAATCCTGTCATGTCAAGGCGCAGAACGCCCGTAATCGGTCAAATTCACTTGATTGCCGCAAAAAACAGCCGTTCTGATTCCGAATCAGCCTCATTCATCGTGAAATCCGCAAATTGCTCTACGCGACTGAATCCCGCCATTAGCAGTGATTCCCGAATCCACTCCGCGTCATACGCCCGCTGTACATGCATCTCCTCGATGCGAGAAAACCTGTTATCTCGCGAGCCGCTATCCTGTGCAAATATCGTCAGTCGATGCTCGATTTCAATCCGCTCTTCATCCAGCTCGCAAGTCCAGATGTAGGCAACATCCGGATCATCGAGTACAAACGGCTGCTCTGCGGCATACCTAGCTAACGTATTTGGCGCATGAACATCAAAGAGGAACAGACCACCCTCTTTCAAGCCAGCGAAAGTGGACTGAAAAGCAGCTTGAACCTCGTCTTCCTCTGTCAAATAATTGATACAATCGCAGAATGAGATGACGGCATCGACCTGTTCGCCAATCTCCCACTCTGTCATATCCTGCTGCAGCCAAGTAAGCGTGCCGCCGCTGCGCGAAGGCTCCTCGCCCCACTTGCTCTGCCCAATGGTCAACATATCAGAGGAAAGATCAATCGCGAAGACCTGGTAACCGCTTCGTGCCAGCGGAATTGCAATGCTGCCTGTTCCGCATCCCAGATCAACGACGGTTTTCGGAGTTCCATAGCGTGCCCAGCAATCCTCTGCAAACTTCAGCCACTGCGGATACGGCATCTCTTCCATCAGCCTGTCATACACAGAGGCGAAATGCCGATAGGCTTCCATTGCTATTCCCCCGCGTCTGCCGAAGAAGCAGCCGGCTGCGACATAACAGTCGCCGTCGTTGCTTGCTCGGTCAGCTTCGTCCAGCTTCCTTCTTGAACGACGAGTCCTTCGCGCATCAGCTTACCGATCGCTCTCTTGAACGCGCCTTTGCTGATGCCGAATTTTTCCTTGATGATTTCAGCCTGCGTTTCATCCGAATATGGCATTGCGCCATTCGGACGCTCTTTCAAGAAGGTGAGAATCCGCTCCGAGTCTTCTACCCGTCCAACTTCCTTACGTTGATTCATAGACAGGTTCACCCGTCCGTCCTCGCGTACGAACGTAACCCGCGCTTTCACACGCTCACCGAGTCGAAGCAACCGAGTCCGCTCATCCGCAGGAATAAAGCCGTAAGCGCCAAAACCAATTACGCCGCCATCGATCATCACAAACGAGCCGATCTTAAGCGTCTTCGTTACCCAGCCCTCAACCCATGTGTTATGCCAAGCTTGCGGCGCGTGGAAGGCCAGCTCCGATAGTTCTTCCTCGAAAGCAACCTTTGCGACCAGACGGCCGATTTTGTCATGAGCCAGAATTACGTGGACCTCATCGCCCCGTTTCGGACGAAGTTCCTTCAGTTCAGGTTGCTCAGACAGTGGCAGCAGAAGCTGACGGCCGAGGCCCATCTCCAGAAAAGCTCCGATACGCGGATGAATATCCGCTATTGCCAGTCTCGCCACAGTGCCGAGCTGGATAAGAGGTGTCTTCATCGTTGCAGCGATGCGATCTTCCGAATCGAAGAACAGAAAAACATCATAGAATTGCCCGATTTGCGGACGATGTCCGACAAGCTCGGTATAGTGCAACAGCACTTCCGATTCACCATCGGTCATGAAATAACCGTAAGGCGAAACTTCACGTGCCAGCTTAAGATTCATTGTTGTGCCGGCGATTAAACTCATGCGAATTCCACGACCTTCGCGTCGGACCATAGACGTTCAATATTGTAATATTCGCGTTCTTCGCGGTGGAACACATGGACGACAACGTCGCCGATGTCTACCAATATCCATCTTCCTGTATCCGCGCCTTCTATCCCGCGAACACGTACGCCGCGCGACTCCGCTTGTTTGCGAATTTCCGTTGTAATGGCCTGCACCTGCACATCCGAATTCCCGTGACAGATAACAAAATAGTCCGCTACAAGCGAGATGTTCTTCAAGTCAAGCGCGATCACATTTTGCGCTTTCTTATCATCAGCTGCCTTAACTACAAGCTTAAGCAGCTCGTCGGAATGAACCGTCATAGCCCAGCCTCCCGTATCGTTAGTAGTAAATCATTTCGCGCAGCAATCGTCAGCGGATAAATCCGTTTTCCCTGCTGCAGCAAATAAGAAATCGTTGAATCAAACCCCGCAACCAATGCGCGTTCCACGCTATGTTCCGCTAATTCCCGAATGGATTGAACAGCGGGAAAATCGCGGCCGGGCTCCATATAATCGGCAAGACAAACGATCTTGTCCATCAGCGTCATCTGCTCACGCCCGGAAGTATGATAACGAATAGCATCAAGGATCTCCATGTCAGTGACGCCGTAATCACGTTCTGCGACGAACGCACCGACAGGCGCATGCCACAACTCTTTATCAAACACCAGCAAATCAGCGGGAAGCCCTTCTTCCCGAATAATCGTATCCATACGTAAGGTAGGCCAATATTTCGCTACATCATGTAAAATAGCTGCCTGTTCAGCTTTAACAGGGTCGGCGCCAAACCGCTCAGCAAGAATAACGGATGTCTCCATTACGCCTACTGTGTGCGTCCATCTCCGCTCCGGCATCTCGGCTTTTACCCTGGCAATCATCTCATCACGATTCATAAAGCTCGTTCCTTCTTATAAACGAATAGACCTTCTCCGGAACGAGGAAACGAATCGACCGGTCCTGTGCCCTTCGATTTCGAATATCCGTAGAGGAGATATCGATCTGCGGCATCTCAATCATCGTCAGCCTTTCCTGCAGATAAGCGGGAAGCTCGTCTGCCTTCAATTCTTCACCGGCTCTGCGCACCCCGATAAAGCGAACCAAAGCTGCCAGTTCTTTGATTTCATGCCACAGCGGCAAGTCATTCACGCGGTCCGAGCCGATGATGATGCTGAATTCCCTGCCGGGGTAGATCTCCATGAGTGATTTTACGGTATCAATCGTATAACTGGTGCCTTCACGCTCCAGCTCAACGTCCATTGCGCGGAAATGGGGTTGAAAATCAATGGCACGGTACACCATCTCAAGCCTAGTCTGGCCGTCAGCAAGAGGCCCGTTTTCTTTCAGCGGCGGATGACCGGCAGGTATAAACCAAACCTCGTCGAGACCGCAAGCTTCGCGTGCCGATTCGGCAGCAAGCAAATGGCCATAATGAATGGGGTCGAACGTTCCGCCCATAAATCCCACTTTAATCAACGACATCGACATGACTCCTCTCGCCTTAGCCGAACCCGCCCTTAAGGAAGCTCGATTGTTTTGTTATCTTTCGATTCTTTGTACAATACGATCGTTTTGCCGATGACTTGTACAAGCTCGGAGCCGGACTCTTCTGCGATCCATTTACCTACTTCTTTGGGATCGTCCATGCAGTTATTCAGAACGGATACTTTGATCAATTCGCGAACTTCAATCGCTTCTTCGATATGGCGAACGAGATGATCGTTTGTGCCGCCTTTACCTACTTGGAAAATCGGCTGTAAATGATGCGCAAGCGAGCGCAAATGACGTTTTTGTTTACCTGTTAGCATATGTGATTCCTTCTCTCGTCAAAGTGAAAACGGTACTTTCCTTATGTGGCGAGCAGCGCTTCCAGCACCGTCTCCCGCATGGCGGCAACCGGAGCCGGACGGCCCGTCCAATATTCAAAGGCGTACGCGCCTTGATAAATAAACATTCCAAGCCCGCCGTGAATGGTGCAGCCTCGTTCTTTCGCTTCCGCGAGAAATCTCGTCGTCAGCGGGTTATAAATAAGATCGCTCGCAACCGTATCCGGTTTAAGCCATGCACAATCAATTGGTGTGGCCTCCACATTCGGATACATGCCAAGCGAGGTTGTATTAATAATAATGTCATTCAAACCGCAAGCTTCCTGCAATTCATCCTGCCCAATCGCGCGAATCGAAGGAACCCATGCTCGGAATGCATCAGCAAGCTCTTCAGCACGAGCTGCCGTCCGGTTGGAAATCGTAATCGAGCCGACGCCTTCACGGGCAAGTGCATACAGAATCCCTCTTGTCGCGCCTCCTGCACCGATAATAAGCACATTAGCGCCTGCAAGATCTGACTTTGCCTCTTCTTTGAGCGACCGAACATAACCAAGACCATCGGTATTGTAGCCTGTCAGATGACCGTCTGTGTTCACGATTGTGTTAACAGCACCGATCGCCTGCGCGCTCTCGTCGATTTCATCGAGCAAAGGCATGATATCGAGCTTATGTGGAATCGTTACGTTCACGCCTCTGATGCCCATCGCACGCACACCTGCTACGAAATCGCCAAGTCGGTCACCAGTAATATGAAAAGCTGTGTAAATGCCATTGATCCCGGTCTCTCGGAAAGCCCGATTCATCATAATCGGCGATTTCGAATGATGTATCGGATCCCCGATTACACTGTAGAGCACGGTATGGCTGTCCACCGCGTTGCCCATCCTTCTGTTCACTCTCCCCATGCAAGATGAATCGGCTGTTGTTCTATTCGATTAGATCAGCGCATCACGCTGCAGCACACGAATCCCCTTCGGTGCGAACACATCAACCAGTGCACCGCTGCTGCCGTTGATATGAATCCAGCCCAAACCGGAAATAAACACATCCGTATCTGTGCCGCGTTTAATCGTCAAACGATGACGCGTCCAAGCCGGCATTTCCTCTAATTGCTCCTTGGAAGGAGGTGCAAGCATTTCGCCCTTATGCGTTTCGTACAGCTCATCTGCGCGCTCAAGCTTCGTCCGGTGCACTTGCAGTGCATTTGAAACATAGAGAGAGAAGGATTGACGATCTCCTTCGATAAAATCAAACCTCGCCAGTGCACCGACAAACAGCGTTTGCCCCGCATTCAGCTGGTAAACCAACTGCTTAATCGGCTTATCCGGCAGCAAGGCGCCAAGCACCTCGCGCGGCACGATTTCCGTCATCCGGTGAGCATATACGATACCTGGCGTATCAATAATTTCATTCCCGTCATCAAGCGGAATATGAACCGCATCCAGCGTTGTACCCGGGTAACGGGACGTTGTCAGTTCACGTTCCAGATCGCTGTAGTCGCGAATCAGTCTGTTGATTAATGTTGATTTTCCGACGTTAGTGGCGCCGACAACGTACACATCCCGCTTACCGCGGTGCGTGCCGATTGCTTCAATAACGCGCTCAAAGCCGATATTGCGCTTCGCGGAGCAAAGCACCACATCGACAACCTTCAAGCCTTGCGCCTTTGTTTGCTTCTGAACCCAGTTAAGAATCCGGTTCGGGTTAATGCTCTTTGGCAGCAGGTCAATCTTGTTCACGACCAGCAGTACGGGATTATTGCCTACGAACCGCTGTAAGCCGGAAATCAAACTGCCTTCAAAATCAAACAAATCGACAATATGTACAACTAAGCTTTGCGTATTCGCAATGCCGCTTAGCAGCCGCAGAAAGTCGTCTTGATCAACAGCGATTGACGCCGCTTCATTATAGTTCTTGATTCGGAAACATCTTTGGCAGATGGCCGGATCCTTGGCAAGCGCCGCTTGCGGGATGTACCCCAGCTTGTCCGATGATTCGGTTTGCAGCTTTACACCGCAGCCGGCGCAAGCATGTTTGTCTTCTTCATGGTAAGTAGTCATGATTTCTTATGTTCCTCCTCGGGCCATAGCCCTTTCTTCCGCAGACGGGATAGGGCAATGCGTTCCAGAAACCGATTGAAACGGGTCATGATCCCTTCATCATGTGGTGCGATTGGTCTGACGAGAATGGTAAACAACCCCATCCTTCTACCGCCAAGCACATCTGTCATCATTTGATCACCGATTACGGCTGTTTGCTCCGCTGGCAAACCAAGTTCATTAAGCGCGCGAGTAAACGCCCTTCCGGCCGGCTTACGGGCAGCATGAACATACGGAATGTTCAGCGGATCCGCAAACTTCCCGACACGTGTCTGATTATTGTTGGATACGATGACAACCTTGAAGCCAAGATTATCGCGCACATCATCGAGCCATTTGGTAAGCTCCGGCGTAGCCAGCGGCTCCCGGGCACCAACAAGCGTATTATCTAGGTCGGTGATAATGCCTCGTATCCCCTGATCTTTCAATGTTTGCAAATTGATATCATAAATGGTATTGACGCGCATGTGCGGCAACAGCCGTTCAAACATAGTTTCGACTCCCCTGCTTATCGCTATCACGCAAACTATACCATAATTAGTGAATTTGTTGCAAAAAAGCCGCTAAAGATGCGTAAACACACCTTTAGCGGCTCTCAAAGCGACTGTTATCCCAAATGCTCCCGAATATGCTTCATCGTCAGCGCCAAGCGATCCGCTTCTTCTCGCGTCATCGACTTATTGCTGTACATCGCTTTTTCGAAAGCCACTTGCACCTCACGAAAATGCGTTTGCAGCGAGGAGAGCCTTCCCGACCAGCGTGCCATCGTTTCCCTGACCGTCTCATACTCATTGTAGTCAAGTCCCTTCTTACGGCAGTGCTTAATCAGACGGTTGGTTTCTTTTACGATTCGCTCATTGATCGTGCCAGAACCTCCGCGATATCGTTTGAACTTCGCTTGCAGCGGCCCTAAGCCCAGCACAGCGAGCAGCAACGCGAGCACAGAAGCTGCAGTCCAGAACATCCAAGCTTTCACCTTAAAGCCGCCATCTTCTGCAGGCTGTGTCTCGTTGTCCAGTTCCGGAACCGGAACAGGTGCGAGTTCAGGTGCCGCTGTGTCCTTCGGTACCGCATATGGGAATGCGAATCCGGAAGTCGCTTCGAAAGGCAGCCAGCCATAACCGTTAAAATAAATTTCAACCCAAGAATGTGCATCTGCGTTTCGCACCGTGTACGTACCTGCATCGCTCTCTTCCGGCTCTGCACCCGTCATCCCTTGGAGACGCTGCATTTCCGGATCGACCGGCTTGGAGCCGGGCGAATACCCCTTCACCCATCTGGCAGGAATGCCAAGTGTACGTGACATGACGGCAAGCGATGTGGAGAAATAATCGCAATATCCCTCGCGCACTTCAAATAAAAAGGAATCCACGAAATCATCACTTACGCGTTTCGACAAGTCCGGTGTATTGGTATAGGCGTAGGTCGCCTGCAAATAGGAGACCAACAAGTTCACTTTGTCGTAAGGCGTTGCTGCTGTAGACGTAATATTCTGAGCAAGCTGCTTCACACGAAGAGGTAATGTATCCGGCAGCTGCAAATACATAGGATTGATGTCCTCGCTTAGCGTTGCAGGTGCTCCGGTTTTCATTGCTTCCACATCAAGAATCGGAACGCTCGATTGAATAATATAGCTTGAAGGGTAGCTGGCCGAGTTAGACTTCGGCAGCCTCAGCTCCCAGGAATCAGACATCCAATTCAGCTTAGGCAGAGATGTATTCTTCCCATCTACCGCAATCACGGACGAGATCGGTCCTGCACCGAATATAACCGGAAACTTATCCTTCTTCAGCATCGTAATCGTCTGATCGACAACCTCTTTATTGGTCGTATCCGCAATACCGCTTGGCTTCAGTTCCTGCTTACTTACGATGGAGCCAAGTGCCTTCTCTTTCTTCTCTTGCGGCGCCTCTGACCACCCCTTACCGCTGTAGAGCGACTTGGTTTCGCCGCGCCAATAGCTGCGTTTGGTGGTCGTTACGGTCATGACCGGCGTGTAGTCAAATTCAAATCCGTTGCCAAGCTCATTATCATCACGACTGTAGCCGGATTGCCCATCTGCATTATTCTTGGTGGCAGCCACAACAATCGCTTTGTCACCGACCAAATTAGGAATCGTTTCACCACGCGCTTCTTTCCACGCCGTGTAAGGATCCGTCAAGATCGGCTTGACAGCCGGAACAAACAGTCCGGCTCCCATAACGAGCGTAATGATAAGCAGCATCGGCAGAAACAAGCTGAGCGGATATTCAAGCAGCTGCGCCCAATTCTCTGGATGACGTTCTTTGAATCTAGAGAAGTGGCTTGCAACCAGCCAGCCGAGGCCGATGAAGACCAGCCAAGCAATCTCGTCCCATAAATGAATCGGTGTAAACAAGGAATCTGCCGCAGCCAGCGATAGAATCGCAAGCCCAACTGCGATCATCATATAAGCTCGTTTATGACGGAGCAGCACAATGGCATGAAATACCGCCCATACACCAAGGCTGATCCAGATAAACGGCGTCAGTTGGTCGTACTGGAGCTTGAACCAATCCAGCCACTGCGCAGGAGAACGTTTATCACCTTCGAATGCTACCCAAACGTACCCCGAGTAGGCTGCATTAAGACCGACCAGTGATACCAGCTGTACAGTGCCGGAAAGCAGCTTGGATGGGATGAGCAGATTAGCCGCAACAGCGGCGAATAGAATCCCATTAACGATCGTGTAGGTCTCTGACCACCAATAGTCACCAAGACATCGAATCCACTGAAATACGATAAGTGCGGAGAAAATAGCCGATAGTTTACGATAGACATCTGCGGAAAACCATTTGATTGCCGCACGATTGAAGGTTCTCATTACGTCTGACCTCCTTCAAGCGCGTCAGGCAGTTCTTGCAGCGAGCTGATTGTATGCACGGAGAAGCCATTCTTACGAAGCAGCTTCATCCATTCATTTCCGCGGATATCGCCGACGATGCTTTTTCCGGCAGCCGCATTAGATTTCAAATGAATGAGGACAGGCACAACGCCGGTTCGGTTCAGCCATTCCATTGCACGAATGGTTTCTTCGCCTACTTGCGGACTGACTATGACTACAAAGGAACCCGCCGCTGCCAGCGTCCCTGACTGCCTGATTGCGCGATAGAGAGGCTGTTCCCCATCCGCTTTCACGCGGACCAGATGATTCATCATCAGCTCGCGTTGATCAGCGGCCGATTTAGGCGCGAAGCCTTCACTCTTCGCGCCGACGGAAATTAATCCGACGACTGTAGCTCTGCGAAAACCAAATTCCAGCAGCGAGGCAGCAGCCGAGACCGCCAGCTCGAATTGGTCCTTATTCTCATAAGACCCGGCATATCGGTCCAACATGACGACTGTACGAGGAAGCGATTCACGCTCGAATTCCTTCGATTTCCACTGCCCCGTCTTAGCCGTAGCATTCCAATGAATACGAGATAGGCGATCCCCATAAATATATTCACGGACACCGTTGATCTGTGTCGTTTCTTTCGCTGATAATCGTGATGCGGAGGTCGAGTACGGCCCTTTTGAGCCTCGTTTCATTTGCTTCCACTGCCGAATCGCAACAATCCGAGGGTACACCGTGAACGGCTCGGACGATTCGAATGACCCTTTATGCTCGAATAAACCGAATATATCCCGCGTTGAGCATTCTGTTGAATCAAACCGGTAGACGCCACGTTCAAGCGGAGGTGTTACATAGTGAACAACGCCGGTTCTGCGATAATTGGGCACGAATGATGCTTCAATCGGAATCACCGTTCCGCTTATGCTTTTCAAACGGTCACGAACGAGTACATAAGGGATGGGCCAGACACCGGGAATTTGCATGGTCAAACTGACTTCAAGCCGGGTTCCGGCAGACAAAGACTGTTCATTGATTGAGTTCGTGCCGTTGCTCAGCCTCCGAACACCGGTAACCGATGCAATCCCGCTCCATCTGCCAAAGACCAGATAAATCAGAAGAACATTAAAGATACAGAACAACATGAAAGACGTCTTGCCGCCTTGAAAAAGTAAAAATAAGAGCGAGATCACATATACAAGGCCGATAAAACGCCACCTGAACATTGTCGCTTTAGCCGTAAGCATTAGCGTCAGCGCTCCATTCGGACAGGGACATTCGTGTCACGGATGACGGACTGAATCACGTCCTCGGGTTTCAGACCGTTCATTCTGGATTCCGTATGCATAATAATCCGGTGGGAAAGCACCGAGGAAGCCAGCAGCTTCACATCGTCAGGAATAACATAATCACGTTCCTGCAGATAGGCGTTTGCTCTGGCAGCTGCTGTCAGTGAAATGGCAGCACGCGGACTCGCACCCAGCTGTACGCCGCTGTGAGCGCGTGTGGCGCGGACGATTCGAATGATATAATCGGCAACCGCTTCGTCGAGATGCACTCGTTTGACCGCTTCCATCATAACGGCGATCTGCTCGACATCTACTATCGGCTCCAGTTTATCCGCCGGTGAGGAAGCATTGGGAGAAATAATCATTTGCCTCTCCGTCGCAGCATCCGGGTAGCCTAGTGTAAGCTTCATCATAAATCGGTCAAGCTGCGCTTCTGGGAGTGTATAGGTGCCGTCGAATTCAATCGGGTTCTGCGTGGCAATCATCGTGAAAGGTACCGGCAATTCATGAGACTCGCCATCCACCGTAACATGATGCTCTTCCATCGCTTCGAGCAGCGCCGATTGCGTCTTCGTGGTAGCGCGGTTTATTTCGTCGACTAACAGCAGGTTTGTCATCACCGGACCAGGCCGGAACATAAACGTTTCATTCTTCGGATGATAAATAGCAACGCCGGTTATATCAGTTGGAAGTAGATCAGGATTGCATTGAATACGTCGGAATTGGCCGCCTATTGTGCGGGAGAGCGCTTTAACGAGCTGTGTCTTGCCCGTTCCCGGCACATCCTCGATGAGTACATGGCCGCCAGCTAGCAGCGCTGTAAGCAGTCTCTCGATTTCGACCTCTTTACCCAATATACAACTGCCCAAATTACGGCGAATTTCCTTACATAAGCGATACTCAGCTGTACGATTGTCCATGACAATTCCTCCCGGATGATGGTAGTTGGATATGAGTGTGGTGATTCTATTATTTTACAAAAAATACAACTACTCGTATAGCAACATAACCGCCAAAAAAAATTGGAGAATCCCACAGGGACCCTCCAATTCAGTAGTACTGTCTATATTTTCCGCGAATCCTTCCGGATGTGATCAGCTTCTGCTACCCCTTAGGCCGAACCGCCAGCGCTGCCAAGAAGGAGAAAATAATCGCGGCGGAAATCCCTGCGCTCGTGATGCTGAATATACCGGTAATGATCCCGATCCAGCCATCGTTCTGATACTCTGTTATCGCGCCGTGCACAAGCGCATTACCAAAGCTCGTTATAGGTACTGTTGCTCCTGCGCCTGCAAATTTGACGAGCGGTTCGTACAAGCCGATCCCGTCCACTACAGCACCTGCTACAACGAGCGTTGCCATCGTATGCGCAGGTGTCAGCTTCGCTACATCAAACATAAGCTGGCCGATGACGCAAATGCCTCCGCCTACGATAAAAGCCCATAAATAGATCATGTAAGCTCTGCTCCTTTCCTTCAATATTAATTGTGCATTGGACTTTCGAGCGCTACGGCGTGAGCAATACATGGGATCGATTCGCCTTGTTGGAACGACAGCGGCGAGAGCAGCGCGCCTGTCGCACAGACGAGAATTCGTTTCAATTCCCCCTGCTGCAATCGTTTAAGCAAATGACCATAGGTTACAACCGCCGAGCAGCCGCAGCCACTTCCGCCCGCCTGTACCTTCTGGTTCTGCACATCATAGATCATCAAGCCGCAGTCGCCAAACACGGTGTCTTCCATTGGCACTCCGTCTCTCTTCAGCAAATCCTTCGCGATGCCATGACCAACTGTAGCCAGATCCCCTGTCACGATCAAATCATAATCTTTTGGCTGTCTGCCTGTGTCGTTGAAATGTGCTTGCAACGTGTCGACAGCAGCCGGAGCCATCGCAGCTCCCATATTAAACGGATCCGTAATACCCAGATCAACAATACGTCCGATTGTCGCGCATTCCACAATAGGACCGTCGCCTGATGGGGCAACGACGACCGCACCTGCTCCGGTTACGGTATATTGTGCTGTCGGCGGCTTCTGGGAGCCATATTCCGTCGGATAACGGAATTGTTTCTCCGCCGTGCAATTATGGCTGCAAGTCCCTGCCAGCACGTATTCGCCAGAGCCGGAATTGACGATGAGTGACGCAATGGCCAGCGATTCCATCGACGTTGAACAGGCGCCGAATACACCCAAGTAAGGGGCACCAATCGTTCTTGCCGCGAAGCTGTTGCTAATAATTTGGTTCATCAGATCGCCGCCAACATAGAACTGCAGCTGCTGCTTGTTGACTTTGGCATATTTCAGCGCCATTTCAGACGCTTGCTCAAGCAGGAGTCGCTCCGCTTTCTCCCAGCTCTTCTGCTGCATATCGAGCTCCGGATGGACAAGATCGAAATCGGCTGCCAGCGGTCCTTCCCCTTCGTCCGGACCGACGACCGTCGCCGCGCCAATAATGACCGGACGCTGATCAAACCACCATGTTTGTTTACCGCGTAGCATGAAAACTCCCCTCGATTCCGAACACTAAGTAGATAATTCCGACTAAAAATGCAGCAACGACGCCAAATACGATAACAGAGCCTGCCAGCTTGAACATATTCGCGCCTACACCGAGCACGAGTCCCTCACTACGGTGCTCAAGCGCCGCCGAACACATCGAGTTCGCGAAGCCTGTAACGGGAACCGCTGTACCCGCTCCTGCCCACTGCGCAATCTTGTCGTATACGCCAAGACAAGTCAGAATGACAGAAATTACAATTAGTACAGCTACCGTCGGATTGCCCGCATCTTCTTTGGACATATGGAGCCCATATATGAACACTTCCGTTATGGCTTGTCCAAGTATACATATGAAGCCACCGACTAAGAAGGCTCTAATACAATTCGCCAATACGGATCTTGCCGGCTCGCGTTTTTTGGCGTAGGCCTGATATTCTTTGGGAGACATAGACATTTTTTGGTATTTGCCTTGTCCTGCGCTTTTCGTTGCGATGATGGTTGCCTCCTTGGGTTCGTCTTTCTGGAGTATGTGTTAAATTGTCGTCCATTATGCCGAAATTGGAAGAGGAAGCAGGTGATCAATCACATGCAAATAAACCTTCGGTGTGACAACCAAAGGTTTACAAGGTAACGTCCGAAAGTGATGCTTAAAGGAACGCGATAAACAATAAAACAACCAGCAGCACGAACAGTACAAGCGCAAGCAGCATCGAAACTCTACGGGCATGTTGCTCCATTTGCATGTGGGGAGGCTCCTCTCTACCTGAAACGGCTTCTGCGCTATCTTATGCGGGCTGGTGCGGATACGAGATTTGTCCAGCCGCGAATTCATGCATCAGCCTGAATTTCGCACGACCAATCTGGCAGAAAGGATGATTTTCTCCGGCTGCGCCTCAGACTGCGCTAGCTTACGCGCAAACTGCTCCACAGCTCGGATCCCCAGCCACTCTTTCGCCAAATCCACTGTGGTCAGCGGAATCACCGCATCCATCCCCGGAGCCGTATTATCAATGCCGACGACTCTTACTTTCTTCTTAGTTCCTTTCTGCTGCAGCAGCTGGAGCATGTATAAGGCGATATCGTCGTTCGCACAAATGTAACCATCCGGCAGTTCTTCATGCTGGGCTGGCCCTTCCCCGTTGACGCCTCTGCCATACATCGCATCCAATCGCCGTTCAAGACCTGCTTGCCACGAATTCCATTGTGCATTTCCATAGGGAACGGTCCATTTCCTCAGTTGAGCGACCGAGGCTGGCTTCCCTGGTTCACCTCGTCGTCCTTCCTTTACTTCGTCCATGGCCAGCTTGCATCCCCACCACCGCTCGCGGAAGCTGACGGCAAAGCTGTCACGACCGACAAAGACGAGCGATTTGCAGCCTTGCGTCAATAAATGATGGCAGGCCATTCTGCCCGCATCCGTATTTGCATTGAGCACGGCATCTGCACCGATCAATGGCTCTTCATGATCTACCAGCACCATTGGCAAACCAAGACGCTTCAGCTTGAGCAGCATGTCCAGCGGGCATTTCCCGGCAATAATGAACCCTGATGCCTTGCTTTCTGATGTATGCATGGACCCAGGCGCAAGCTCCAGCCAGTCCTGTACAGAAGCATTTTCAGCCAATCCAAATGTAAAAAAATTCGGCGTCAATCCATGCATATGGCAGCCTGCCTCCAGCCCTTCCCTGACACGCTGCCAGAAATGCGGCTCCTTCACCTGCAGCTCATGTAAACCGATATGTACAATTCGAGCTCCTTGTTTATCATCTGTCAGGTGAGCAGGAATAGGACGCACCTTGTATCCAAGTGCACTTGCAAGAGCTGTCACTTCCCTTCGGGTCGCCTCACTGACGCCTGGTTTGCCAGCGAGCGCTTGGGAAACAGTATATTTGGAAACACCTAAACGGTCGGCTAACTGCTGCATCGATATTTTCTGTGCCATTGCTGCTGCTTTCCCCCTTCTTACCTTGCCATAATTCCGATTGACTTTTCTCTAGTTTACCTCTAAAGTTGGCCCCGGATAAAGAGCCGAACAACCTAACAAACCTAACAATATGTGAACAAGCAGGACTAACTATGAGAGGCAGTGACAAGAGAATGAGCAATACAATTTTATTCTATGACGAAAGTTTCCCCTTTGCAGGAGATCGCCCGGATGCCGGGACGCTGGCTGGGCTTAGAGAAAACTTCCAAATCGTATCCGCAGCTGAGCTTGCTGATCGGCTGCCAGGCGCTTCTACTTATGTGCATCTTCACGGTTCGTATTTCCCTAAATCGGCTTGGTCAGCCATTCTGGCACATGCTAATGAAGGTAAGGGTCTGCTGGTAGCGGGCGGCGCTCCGTTTAAGACGCCAGTGTATGAAGAGAACGGAGAATGGCAACTCGAGCCGGATCAAACGGCTTATCATCAACAACTTCACATCCATGAGGCACTTCCTGTTTCGGTGGATGGCGTTGCGAAGCTGCAGCATTTGCGCGATATTCCTCTCTTCGCAGGATATGAATCGCTGTTTACGATCGAGTCTACATTCGGCCTAGCGCTTCATGTCACTAGAGCAGATGACATGCCTGGCGAGGGCGGATCTGCCGGCCCGATCGACGCCCACATCTATCCGCTGCTTCGCGGAATCAGCGGAGACGGCTTGGCACGTGAGCTGTCAGCACCTGCTATCTTGCTGGAGCACACGAAAGGTCCTTTCAGCGGCGGCCGCTGGATTCTAATCAATCAGCCTCTGCGCAGCTCTTTCTGGTCAAGCAATGGCGCTGCCGCACTCACCGAGTGGGCTGGCTTCACTTCGCAAGGCGTAACAGAGTTATGGTTGAAGCCGAATTACGGCTCGTACGAGCTTGGTGAACGTCCGGTCTTGATGCTGCAAGGTCAACAGCTGCAATTGGCTCGTGACGAGCGGACAAGCAGCCATCCCACAGCGGCATGGTCGTTCGCTTTGCGTGTTCGCAAAGCGAACAGCAATACTATCAGTGAGCCTACTCCATCTTTTGTCTATGAAGAGGCTGATTTCACAGAAGTATGGCACAGCGATGCAGAGCTTGCAATTGGTCGTGAGCTGAGCATTCAGCGTATCGTCTTGCCTTTTAACGTGGAGGCGGGCTTCTATATCGTAGAATGCGAAGCCGTTTCCCCTGAAGGCGAACGACGCTTGCTCCGTCAAGGTTTCTGGGGCATGGATGAAGCGTTGCTCACATCCGGCGAAATGATTACTTGCGACCGAGACTATTTCTGGAAAAACGGCCGTCCGCTTCCGATTGTCGGCATGACTTACATGACGAGTGATGTGGCGCGTAAATATTTGTTCCTGCCGAATGCTGCAGTATGGGATCGCGACATGGCGCAAATGAAACGTGCGGGCATCAACTCGATTCGTACGGGGATCTGGACAGCCTATCGCAGTGTCATGTACGTAGACGGCCATCCTTATGAGGAAGTGCTGCGCGCAATTGATGCCTTCTTCCTCACTGCTAAACGGTATGATCTCGAAGTCACGTTCAACTTCTTTGCCTTCACGCCGGAAGCTTGGGAAGGCGTCAACCCTTACCTTGATCCGCGCAGCGTTGAAGCGCAGAAACGGTTCATCGCGGCTATCGTGTCCCGCCATGCCGAATCCAAGCATGTCCATTGGGATTTGATCAATGAACCTTCCATGTTCGATCCGAAGCGCATCTTCTCCGGACCTCGATCCGCCCATGATCAGTTCGAGAAAGCGCATTATGTGAAATGGCTGCAGGAGCGCCATGGTTCGATTCGCGTGCTTCAAGAGCGCTGGAATATGACGCCTGCAGAGCTGCCTTCCTTTGCGTCCGTAAAGCTGCCGGAGGCGAGCGAAATCAGCTTCGGCACGACGAATACGCTGAAGAAACATGGCGGTCCATGGCTCGACTACACGTTGTTCACAATGGACATGCACAACCGCTGGGCTTCGCAGCTCGTTGCTACGATTCGTGCGATTCAGCCGAAACAGCTTGTTACAGTTGGACAGGATGAAGGGCTTGGCGCTCAGCGTCCATCACCGTTCTTCTATGCGCAAGAGGTGGATTATACAACGGTTCACTCGTGGTGGCTGATGGACAATCTCGTGTGGGATGGTATTTTTGCCAAAGCACCGGATAAACCGAACCTCATTCAAGAGACGGGTATTATGTATGTGGAGACGCCTGATGGTCGTGCAAAACGCAGCGAGGAAGAGCTTCGCAACATTCTGGAACGCAAATACGCGTACGCCTTTTCTACAGGCGGAGCCGGAGCAGTTCAATGGATATGGAACATTAACTTCTATATGAACAACATCAATGAGTCCCATATCGGAGCGCTGCGCGCAGATGGTACAGAGAAGCCGGAAGCAAACGTTTCCTATGATTTCGGTGCCTTCATGGAGCAAATTCGCGACTTGTTCGTGGATCGTAAGCTGGAAGAAGTTGCTGTGATTTACCCTTATTCCAACGACTTCTCGAACCGCAAGCTCGCTTATGGAGCTACAACTCGTGCCATTCGGACACTGTCCTACACGATGAATGTTCACACATTCGGCCTTGGGGAATATCAGCTGGATTCACTTGCTGTCACGAAGCCGAAGCTAATCATCGTCCCAAGTACGCATAACTTCAGCAGCCAAGCGCTGGATCAGCTGCTCTTGCATGTGAAGACAAATGGCGGCACGCTTCTATTTACAGGCCCGCTCGGACTGGACGAGTACTGGCGCCCGGTTGAGCGTTTGACTGGCGAGCTGGGTCAGAACGCGGTCAGCAATTTGCTTCGCGAAGAGCTGCTTGAGCTCGGTAATGGTGTTCTCCATCCGATCTCCTTCGGCGGTGATCGCATTACGGACAGCAACAAAGGTGTACTCACTTCAGCCGATAAAGGTCCTGCCAAAGTAACGGATATTGCGCTCGGCGCAGGCCGCCTGCTCTGGTGCCCGCTTCCGCTGGAGCTGAATGAACGCCTCGAGCCGCTGCAAGCGGTGTACGGTGCTGCACTGGCGCAAGCCGGCGTGGCTGATGAGCTTGAATGGCTGCACGGCGGGGAGCTGCCTGGTGTTTACGGCCGCAAGATGGCTTTCGCGTCCGGTGCATTGTACATTTTCGTATCGGAATTCGGCTGTGATACGGCTATCGAAGTTCGCGATCCGCAGTCAGGCACCGTATACTCCTTTACACTGCCGCAAGAGCGGACCGTCATGTTCGCTGCAGATGCTGCCGGCAAACTTCTTGCGGTTTATCGTCCGCAAGAAGTTCAAATCGACGTATCATTTTAATGCGATTAAGGCAAGCAGATCGGAGGGAACTCCTGCTGCTTGCCTTTCTTTTTATCATTCAGGCTTTAAGGTCATGCTATAATGGAGAAATCGTTTCATTCTCAGGCCCTGGCGAACCAGGAATATGGTTAAGTGGTTATGGGGTTGCAGTAGGAGGAATCACGCATGATAGGGAAAATCGTCAAATTTTATCGCGAACAAGCACGTATGACCCAAGAACAACTCGGAAAAGGCATTTGCTCCGATACGCATATCAGTAAAATCGAGCGTGGATCGACGGATTTCTCTCCTGAGGTCATTTCACTTCTCACCGAACGGTTGAATATCAGCCTCGAATGTGAGCTCGTCAAATTAAACACCATCAAGAAGCGGTTATTTGCCTGGCACGAAGCGATCGTGATGCTGCTGCTAGATGAAATGGAAACGATAAAGCTAGAGCTGGAGAATGAGCAGTTAATTCAAATTTCGGATTATACGGCGCTGTACCAACTCATTCAGGCACGTTATTATTTGGTTCATTCCGAGCCGGACGCCGCCTATGCCATTGTTCTGAAGATGCAGCGCAGCCACTCCAAGCTCCCGACTTACGAGAGCAACCTGCTGCTTCACATAACGGGAATCTGCTATCTTGCTAGACAAGACTATCTAACTGCGATTGAAACGTTCAAGCAAATTGACGAAGAGGAATACAACAATCGGGAATATTACTATCATATGGCTGTGGCCTACCATTGGATCGGCTCACATATGATGGCCTATTATTACGGGGAAAAATCGCTTCGTTTCTTCAAGGACAGCCGGAACTTCGTGAGAACCATCGATGCAGAGATGCTATTGCTACTACAGGTCGTGTTCGACGAGAATCGCAACCAAGCGGATATTATTTTGCGTTTCGAGAATTTAATTAAGTCCTGTGACATCTGCAACACGCCGGATCGTAAGCGAATCGCGCTGCATAATCTAGCCTATGAATATCTGGAACAGAGCAATTACGAGATGGCATCCAAATATTATCAAGCTTCCATGGCGCTTCATAATCCGAAGACCATGCTGTATCTGCTCTCTCTCGAAGGCTATGCCCGCTGCAATTTGCAGGGAAATCTGCTCAGCAAAGAAGAGCTGCTGCGAGTTACGGAAGGCGGACTCCGATCTGCCAAAGAAATTCAAGACCAAATGCTGCAGATCCGGTTCCAGCTTCTCCTCTATAAGATCGAAGAGCAGCACGAGCAATATTATAGTTACTTGCGCAATAATGCGCTGT
The DNA here is from genome assembly GCF_059383735.1 of Paenibacillus sp. N22P23. Taxonomy (NCBI): domain Bacteria; kingdom Bacillati; phylum Bacillota; class Bacilli; order Caryophanales; family Paenibacillaceae; genus Paenibacillus; species Paenibacillus sp. N22P23. Next base: position 33,688 of record NZ_JBXENT010000001.1, on the reverse strand, counting down.
CCGTTCTCCGTAAACACGGTGATGCCATGCTGGTGCAGCGGTACGAGAAGGATTTATTCAACTATTACATGACGACCGGTCAAATGGAGCTGGCGCTGGAGACGGCAAGTTTCTTGATAAATAAAGAAAAGCCGATGAACAACAAGAAAGAGATGATTCCCGGTTGATCCGGGAGTCATCTCTTTCTTGTTGTTTGCCTTTGGTCAATTTGCCTAGCCGTCAATCCATGTCGTCTTTAATTCGGCTGCTGCCCGCTTCGCCTGAGGCGGAGCCATATCCGGGATGCCGAGATAGATGAATCCGAGCATCTTATCCTGCGGGCGCAGGCCGAAGCTCTCATTCATCAACGGATGGTAACACGGCTCCCCACTGCGCCATACAGCGCCGAGACCTAGTGCGTGTATCGTAAGCAGCATGTTCTGGATTGCAGCATTTACTGCGCCGTATTCTTCTAGTTCAATAATATCGTGCCGTTCAACAGGCGCGACGGCAACTGCGATAATGACAGGCGCGCGGAACGCTTTTTTCTTGGCTGATTCTGCTTTGAGCTCATTCTCAGGCGTTGACGGGTCTGCTTCTCCGACAAGAGCAATACGCGCAATCGCATCGCCCAGCTGCTTACGTCCGTCGCCGCGAAGGACAAAGAACCGCCAAGGCTCTGTCAAGCGATGGTTCGGCGCATAGATGCCCGCTTCCAAAATCTGCTCGATTACCGCCTTATCGATCGGTTCCTGCGTCACTTTTCCAATACTTCTTCTTGTTCGGATCGCCTCGTGAATGTTCATTGACCGTCTCCTATTCTAGTAAGTGATACTATAATTGTAGCATAAATCGTCGCGAAATTTGATCCACGGATGCCATGCTATTCGTTCCCAGCAGAGTGAAAAGCTAACGAACAGTACGGACGTTATTCTGCCGAAATTGAGGGCTTCGAGATTCTAACGAACCGTACAGGCGTTATTGGGGGATAATCGGCTCCCGAATACTCAAAAACCGCCAATTAGCGCCTCTACGGTTCGTTAAAAGTTTATTTGAGCTATTTTGATGGAAATAAGCGCCGTACGGTTCGTTAGAGCTTTCCGCGAAAAGCTAACGAACCGTACAGGCGTCATTTGGCCAAATTTCGGGGCTTCGAAATTCTAACGAAACGTGTAGTGCGTTCGAGCGACAATCCAGCCAGCCGAGGATCGCTATTACTCAGCCAAGCCCAAGTGGTCCCTTGCCACAAACAAACAAATCCCGCAAGAACCGGCCATCACAGCCAGCCCCTACGGGATTCTCGGTCACTATTAAACTAATCCAGCCGCCGTATACACGCGGTCAAATCCAGCCTGGGAGCGTGCAAGCAGCTCCTCAGGCGATTGTGCCGGCGGTTCAGCAGTGAGGATCTCCTGCGTAACTGAACCCTTGTAGCCAATCGCGTTCAACGCGCGAAGGAACCCGGCCAAATCAATTACACCTTCGCCCGGATAAAGTCTGCCATTGTCACGTACCTCTTCCAAAGGCAGGTCCGGTGCATCGTTAATGTGAACATGAACGATTTGATCCGGCGTAAGCGCCTCGATATCGGCAACGGTCAAGCCGTTCGTGTACCAGTGGTACGCATCGAATAACAAGCCGACATTCGGCTCCCCAATTGCTGCGATCCAATCGAGCGTTTCCTCCAGCGTCCACAGAAACGGATTCGTCCAAGCACTGCGCAGATGATGCGGGCCAACAAATTCAAGCCCCAAGGAAATGCCGTACGCACCGAGAATTTGTGCGCATGTACGCAGTCTGCGCGTAGCAAGCACCGTGAAATGCGCTGCTTTAAAGTTTGTCGCAGGCAGCACATACGTGCAGCAGCGAGTGCAGCCAAGCAGCGCGGCAGCTGCTGCTTCCTCGGCCAGCTTGCCGAGTCCCTCGCGGAATTTTTCCTCCGAATCCCGCCATTCAACGGAAAGACCGATTGAGCCAATGGCAACCTCATGCTTTGCAAGAAGCGACTTAGCGCCTTCCAAACCTTTGCGATCGATGAGCCCTTTTGCGTTAATATCTACGGTTTGAAAACCGTACTTACTTGCAGAAGCGATTAGGTTCTCATCGCTTCCAATATTGCCGAGTCCGGCATGTGATAATCCTCTTAGCATTTGAATGATCCTCCAATTATTATAGATTCCAGTCCAGCTTCACTTCATTACCGGTGCGTGACGATTCATAGATCGCATCCAGCACCAAATTGTTCGTAAACCCGGACAGCGCAGTCGTAATCGGCTGCTTGCCTTCTTTAATGCAGCTCAAGAAATGGCGGCTGAGACGCAAGCGCTCATTCTCGTCGTTCTCCGGCTTGCTGAGCGGAACTTCCATCGGTTGATTAAACTTCTCCGTCAACAGCTTGCCTTTGGCACCGCGATAGCTTGCGCCGCCTTCTGTGCCCATGAGATGCACGAACGGCGTATTATCCGTGTCCATATGAACGGCCCAACTGACTTCAAGCGACAGTGTGCTGCCATTATCCATTTTGATCAAAGCGGTTGCCAAATCCTCGACATCATAGATGCCGTCCCAGTTCGGCTTACCCCACGTTCCAATCCCTTTGCGCTTCGGACCGAACTCAGCATAGGTTGCACCATAGACAGACACCGGCTTCGGATTGCCCATCAGATACAATGCGAGATCCAGCATATGTACGCCGATATCAATCAGCGGACCGCCGCCGGACTGATCCGTACGCGTAAACCATGTGCCCCAGCCCGGTATGCCTTTCCGGCGGTACCAGCCTGTTTTGGCCGTATAAATATGACCCAGCTCGCCGCGGTCGATTTGTTCCTTAATTTGCATCGGAACCGATTCCCAGCGCATCTGATGTGCGATCATGACGACGCGATCAGAGGAGCGGCTTGCTTTCAGAATTTGTCTGGCTGCATCGGCGTTGATGCCCATCGGCTTCTCAAGCAGCACATGCTTGCCTGCTTCAATCGCCTGAATGGCAAGCTCCGCATGATACTGGTTGGGAACGCCGATAACGACAGCATCCACATTGTCGCTTTGAATCAGCGCTTCTGGCGATGCAAGCACCTCAGCAATGCCATATTCCTTGGCCCTTTGCTCAGCCAAAGGCAGAAACACATCTGTGATTGCGGTTATTTGGCAGAGTTCGCCAAGCTGCGAGAATTGCGCTGCGTGAACGCTTCCAATATTGCCTGCACCAATTATACCAATTCGAATGGCCATGTTAATCCATCTGCCTCCTCGGATCCATCACTTCTTCTACCATTTCTATGATAAAGTAGTACATAGAAAAAAGCTTGACTCAAATTTCGATAAACGTCCCATTTCTTCGGAGGCCGCCTATTCTATGACTTTTTTTCCGGATTACTTGAAATCATACCCGAATATGGATACCGCGTTTCCGCTGCATATGAGTTTGAACACGCTCAAACAAGGGTTTCGGGCGCATCGCCACGATTTCCTGGAATTCTCCTATGTCGTTGACGGCCGAGGCTGGGAAAGCATTAACGATGTAAAGCATGAGATGCTCCCGGGCACGTTTACGTTCGTACAGCCCTACCAAGTCCATGAGATCTTTACGGAACCCGGCAGCACGCTTGTCCTTTACAATTGCAATTTCAGTATGGATCTGCTCATCGATTCCGGTCATGCCGACGGGTTGACGGACTTGATAGAGCCCAGCCTCCTTGAACCGTATACGACGTTTACAGGCTCGAAACAGGAGAGAGTGCTTTTTCTCATTACAGACATGCTGAAGGAGTATACGGAGAACGAACCGTGGCGGCAAACGCTGCTGCAGGCGAGATTGAAGGAACTGCTCGTTTGCTTCGACAGGGAGCGCAGAGCGACTCAGCCGGTGAACGTTCCATTAACCGCCCCTGCCAAAACAAGCCCGTCCATCTGGCCCATCATCCATCACATTCACCGCAATTATCGTGAAGAGCTTACATTATCGCAGCTATCGGATCGATTCGGAATGAGCGTTTCTCGCATCAGTGAAGTAATCAAGGAAACGACCGGACAAACCTTCGTTCATTTCGTTCATGATTTGCGCTTGCGGCATGCAAGCAGCCTTCTCGTATCCACCGATTACAGCGTTGTCGATGTCGCACTTGAGGTCGGCTTCGGCTCGTACAAAACATTTGTCCGCATTTTCCGCGAACGTAAAGGCATGGTGCCGATGGCATATCGCAAAGCAAAACGGCCCCAATAATGGGGCCGTCAGGCTGTCCGAGAAAGTCTAGGGCAGCCACTTATTTTAATATGCTTCATGAACATAATTTTACAGCGTGGCTATTTGATGAAAATAAGCTTTATTGAAAGGCTAACGGTTGTGACAGTCGTTATTTGCAGCAAATGGATCGATTCCTAGTAGAAAACGTTCAAATAAGCTCGCTGGCAACCGTTACAATATGAATAGGGTCTATTTATGCCAAATAACCACAGTCACAACCGTTAGAGTTGGAATACGACAAAGCATGCGCTCATCGCGGGTGTACAATTATATCAACGTGGGTTTCTCGACACACTGACGGCCCCAATTATGGGGCCGTTTCGTATAAGAAGCTACACGCGGTGCAAACTCTTCCCTTTCTCCTCTTTCACTTCACGCCACATTCTCCGCCACTCCGTAACATCGGTCAGAACGCTAGCCGGATCATACGCACTCCGAACCGGGAATGAAGGATGAATAGAACGCCCGGATGGCGCGCCCGTCTTATGATAGCGCAGATCAATCGACCACCTGATGATATCGGATCGATTGGAAATCCCCCTATGCGGCGTGTATTTATTCATGATGACCAAACCGCCTTTCTTACACTCCGCTAACACAGGCGTTACGCTGGGAAGCTTCTCAGGAACGATCGTTGTGCCGCCTTCTGCACGATGGTTAATGTATCCCTGCTTGAAAACATGCGGCATGATTTCCATGCAGCCGGTTTCGGCGGTTGCGTCCACAAGCGGCAACCAGAACGTAATAATCTCCGATGCTTCCGAGTCTGGCGAAGTGACGGCACAATCCTGATGCCAGGGGACATTTTGAAAATAATCCGGTTCCGATTGCGTCGACTTCGCCGGATGTTTGGCACGAATATGCTGAATAGGATTGCAGCTGAGCTCTGTTCCGAGCAGACACTCTACGAGATCGAGTAACCCTTCATTACCCATGAAGCGAAATATCGCTTCCCCCAAATAGCCGTTAATATCAAATCCCCGGCTTATCTCTTTGCTTTGCTCATACAACCTCGTAAAGCGTTTCTCAAATGGTTCATCCTCGTACAATTCTGTCAGTTTGCCCTCAGCCAGAAGCAGCCTAGCCCTTGCTCCTAGTTCAGCCGTAAGCTCGTCGATAACGGGCTGCAGCTCTTCATCCGTGAAAACATTTGGCACAATCAAATACCCTTCGGTTTGATATCGGATCATTTGCTCAAGCGTTAATCGCATTCGCCCACCGACCGCCTTTGATCTTGGATTGTTCTTCTCTTCTTCATCATAGCGATGCTGCCATCTGATAGGAAGGTAGAATCTTACACCGAATGCGGACTATATTATCCGATATTCGCTTGGTGCACGTCCATGATGTCTGCGGAACAGTCTGGCAAAATAAGAAGCATCCTCATAGCCGAGCATCTCAGCAATAGTAAATACGGGAAAATCCGTGTACAGCAGTAACTTCTCCGCTTCGGTCATGCGCAGCTGCTGAAGGTAGGTCATAGGCGTCATCGATGTATGCGCTTTAAATACGCGGCACAAGTAATTCGGCGTCCAATGTACAACCTGTGCCAGCTCCTCCAGTTTAAGCTGTTCACCAATATGTGCGCGCATGAATTGCTTTAGATCACTGATTTCACCGGCTAACGCCCTAGCTTGCCGTTCCGTCGACGTCGATTCGATGACCTGCTCACCAAGCTTCCATAATGTTTGTTCAACTCGCAGCATTAACTCGATCACCATTAGTGACAGATGCTCTGCCGTGACGTATCGATTGCTAGGGTCAAGAAGCCGATTAAAGCCTTCAAGCAGAAAAGGACGAAGCGCAGGCGGTATGAGAATCGGCTCGTCACGGAACCCGGCAGGCAGCACATATCCTCTCTTCTCTTCGATCCAATCAAACAGGTTCACCGATTGCGCAGGCTCGTTGCTCCCTTCATCACGCAGCAGAAACGTGCATTCCACATTATGCAGACCGATATCGTCATCAGCATGAAATTGATGCCATTCGTTCGGGTTGATTACATACAAGAAGCCGGGCAATGCCCGGCTCTTCCTGTCGTTAACGAGGAAGCTGCCCGCTCCCCCTGTAATATACATCAAATGAAAAACCGGATGTTGGTGCCTTGTCGTCAGCTCACCTTTACGGCCTTGCTGTCGATCCGTCGTAATATGCTCCGGCCGTAAGCTTTGCCCCTTCATAACTAGCCGTATGCTCATACTTGCCACCTCATCACCGTTTGTCGACTTGCACGCGCCCGGAGAAAAAGGTTGCCCCTCTCCCCATATCCGCCACCCGATCCGGGGTCAGCGCATTCACCATCGCCTTGCCGCCGTCACTCCCATCCGCCCATAGCCCCTGGCTGACAACGACACCTGCCAGCACATCATCGCCTACCGCCGCAGTAAGCTCACAGCTTGCGCGATCATTCCAGACACGTATGGCATCGCCGTTCTCAATGCCTCGAGCTTCTGCATCGGCCCGGTTCATATGAAGCTTCGGCGTTTTCTCCATTGCGATATGCTTCTCGTTATTAGAGAACGTGGAGTTCAAGAAATTATGATTGGCGGTCGGAATGAATAAGAACGGATAGGGACCATCCTCCACTAGCGGCGTGTAAGTCGGCATTGGCGGGTAACCTTTGCGTTCCATCGCAGCAGAATAGAGCTCTACACGACCGCTCGGCGTCCGCAGCTTGCCAGGGAATAGCGGCTTCACAGTTGCTTTTATCGCACCGTGCTCCTGCAGCTTCTGCAGTGAAATAGTAGCCAAATTCGAATTGTTCGGGTTGTTCAGCGCCTGCTCGATCATGGCCTCATCCGAATCCTGAAGTGCCTCTTCCTCATAGTCCATTGCTGAAGCAAGCAATCGGAACACCTCAGAATTCGACTTACTTTCCCCATAAGGCGCTGCAACAGGCTGCTGCAAGTGCACATAATGATGCCAATAAGAAAGGTACAGATCGGTATTCTCAAAAGCGGACGTAGCCGGCAGCACAATATCGGCATAAGCAGCCGTCTCGGTCAGGAACAAATCATGCACAACCGTAAACAGATCCTCGCGTAAGAGCCCCTCTCTCACTTTGGTTGCACTCGGCGCTACAAGAGCAGGATTGGAGTTGTACACATACAAAGACGAGATCGGCGGCTCATCCGAATCCATCAGTGCGCTGCCGAGCAAATTCATATTCACTTCGCGTGCGCCTCCGACAGCCCTTAGATCCGGTCGTTCCAGAGCGGACTTATTCAGCGCCAAATAGCCGCCATTTCCTTTAATCGCGCCGCCGCCTCGCTTGAGCCATTGCCCTGTCACTGCCGGCAGACAGGCAATCGCGCGAGTCGTCATGCCGCCGTTATCATGATGCTGGGGTCCGTTCCCGATACGGATAAACGCGGCTTCACTGCCGCCATACATACGAGCCAGCTTATAGAGATCATCGACCGGCACGCCTGTAATTGAAGAGACTACCTCAGGCGTGTATGATTTCACATGTGCGCGAAGCTGCTCATGACCAACCGTAAACTGTTCCATAAACGACTCATCCGTAAGCTGCTCAGCGAACAAAATATGCATCAATCCGAGCGCCAGCGCCGCATCCGTACCGGGCATAACAGGGATGAACCAATCGGCCCACTTCGCGGTCCGATTGCGATGTACATCAATGACGACAACCGTCGCACCATTCTTGCGTGCTTTCTCGGCAATCGTCACTTGGTGCATATTCGTGCTAACCGCATTAATTCCCCACATGATAATAAGTTTCGCATGGACGGTTTCCTCCGGATCGGTACCGTAGCTTCCACCCATCGTGTAACCGTAGCCTTCCGTACCAGCCGCTTCGCAGATCGAATAAATCAGCTTGCTCGCACCCATCCGATTAAAGAATCGACGGCCTAAGCCTTCCGTACCAATGCGGCCCATGTTGCCATAGAAACTGTAAGGCAGAATCGCTTCAGGTCCTTCAGCTGCAATCAGTCTCTTCCACTGCGACGTTATAGTGTCGATGGCTTCCTCCCACGTAATGCGTTCAAACTGCCCGCTCCCTTTGGGACCGACGCGCTTTAACGGGTATTGCAACCGATCCTTATCGTAGATACGTTCCGTCATATGTCGGACTTTATTACAAATCGCCCCTTGCGTCACAGGATGCTCGGGATCACCTTCAATTTTAACAATTCGGCCGTTCTCTTTATGAACAAGAAGTCCACACTGATCGGGACAATCCAGTGAGCAGACCGACGGGAATACGCCATTCGATTCCATATAGGTTGATGCAGTCATACTTGAGTCACTCCTTCACTTTCGCTCCGCTACTACACATGAATCTATTATATCGGGTGCAGCGTTTGGTGAAAAGCGCAGGCAAGGCGAAACGGCTGTCGCCGACACGAATGACAAACTTCGGCTTTCTGCTTATCCTTGTTGAACTAGGGCAGTTTAGTTTAATGATCAAAAATAAAAAGCAGGAGATAATATCGTAACTCCGAATCTGTAGAAGATGATCAGGTAATAAATTTGTACTCCTAAGGAGAAAAAACGATGGAAAAAAACAGATTACTAAGAATGGACAATGTTGGCATCGTTGTAGAATCACTTGATGACTCCATCTCTTTCTTCGAGGAGATTGGCTTGAAGCCGAAGGGCGAGCTACTGTCGAAGGGGAATGGGCCGGTCGCGTAACCGGGCTGGGTTCACAGTGTGTAGAGATTGCTATGATGGTTACCCCAGATGGCCACAGCCGACTTGAACTTTCGCGATTTGTCACCCCACCTACTATATCAGATCACCGAACTGCTCCTGTAAATGCCCTAGGTTATCTACGCGTCATGTTCACCGTTGAAGACATTGACGAAATGGTATCCAGACTCACTAAGTATGGCGCTCAGCTCGTTGGCGAAGTGGTTCAGTACGGGGACTCGTATCGGCTCTGCTACATTCGTGGACATGAAGGACTTCTAATCGGTTTGGCGGAACAACTCGGTAAGAAATAAGTGACGTTTACAAGAAGACTAACCCTGAAATATGCATGACTATGGTACGACAGCTCAATAAGCCGCCTCTTCAACGAGGCGGTTTTCTTATCGTAAAAAAAAGCCTGCATCCCTGTAGGATGCAAGCCATTCTCGTTTGTTAAACGGACACGTAGGAGCCCGTCTCCAAGAATCGTAATTGCGCCGGTGTGAGAGTAACCTCACTTGCCGCGCAGCTATCCAGCACGTACGCCGGCTTCGAAGCGCCGATGATCGGAAACACCGGGAACGGCTGCGAGGTTAAATACGACAGCGCAATAACGGTACCGGTCGTTTCGAGCTCCGCAGCCAGCTGCTGCACGCGCTCAAGACGGTCAAAGCTGGCGTCGTTGAAATACATCTTCTGCACGCCTGCGGCACTGCCTTGAGTACCGGCATCCTTGCCCCTTGCATATCGACCGCTGAAGAAACCGTTCGCTTGCGAGGAATACGGAATAACCGTCATCCCCGTCTCAGCGAAGTAATTCCGATCCGATTCACTCATCACAACAAGCGTTGGGTCTCCGATTGAGCCCGGCGTAGTGACGGCCAGATTCCAGAGCGGCTGACTAGCTGCAAAAGGCGTTAAGCCATGTTCGGAAGCATAAGTCTGGGCTTGCTTGATCCGTTCCACCGTCCAATTGGAGCATCCGATGCTTCGGATGCGCCCGGCCTTCACTTCGTCATGCAGCGTCTCCATGATCTCATCCACAGGTACGCTTGCATTGTCACGATGCAGCCAATAGAGATCGATATAATCGGTCTGCAGCTGGCGCAAGCTTCTGGCAATATCCGCTTCGATATCTGCTCGTCCAAGCCTTGGAATATGCATCGTTGCAAGCTCCGGATGCGCACCTTTAGAGGCTAGGATGAGCTGATCGCGATGGCCTCGTTCTTTCAGCCATTCTCCAATCCGGATTTCGGTCAAGCTTCTCCCTTGGCCGAGCCAGTCGTCATAGACGAGGGCCGTATCGATAAAATTGCCGCCCTGTTCCACATAAAGATCAAACAGCCGGAACGCATCCTCCCGCGGCATTCCGCCGCCGAAACCGGCCGTCCCCATAACGATGACGGCAGCATTTAAAGGTGTTCCCGGTATGTTACGATAACGCATGATTCGTTTCCTCCCAGATCCATTTTCGGCCAGCAGCATGTTTCAAGCTATTTTAAAGTGATTCCACCGTCTACTATGAGCACTTGGCCGTTAATCTGCTTACTCATGCCGGACGCCATGAACAAGACGGCATCCGCGATATCCTCGCCGGTTTGCAGTCGCGCGGCCAATGATGCCATTTGCTCCTCATCCATTCCGTTCGATTTCCACCTTGCGACCTCGCCTTCGGATGCCACCCAGCCCGGCTGCACGCAATTCACTCGAATCCCGTGTTTCACAAGTGCCTTTGCGAGATTCCGCGTCAACGTAACGATGCCGCCCTTGGAAACCGCATATGCCATCGTAGCCGGCTCGCCTGCTGTTGCGTGGTTCGAGCCAATGTTAATAATGACGCCGCTTCCCCGTTCGATCATGCCTGGCACAACGGCTTGGCACAGCATATAGGCGCCTTTGAGGTTAATGCCGAGTACGTTATCCCAGAACGCTTCATCGGTTTCAAGCAGATCTGCTCTTGGGAAAATGCCCGCATTGTTGACGAGCACATCGATCGGAACGCCGAATTGACGGGTCGTCTCAGCAACGAGGGACTGCACTTCACTCCGTTTGGAAACGTCGCATCGGATAAAATGTACCTCAGCCCCCATATCTGCAAGCTGCCTCGCCGTCTCTGTACCACTCTCGTCGTGATCGGCAATGATAACCCGTGCTCCGCATTCTAAGAATCGCTTGGCAATCGCACGGCCAATCCCTTTGGCCCCGCCTGTGACAACGACCTTCTTCCCCTCAAACGTGATAATCGGCGCCGTCATGACCGCAGTGCATCCTTCCGCGCCGCCTCATAGGCCATATTCGGAATCTGCGTCGCAAATTTGCCGCCGCTCACATCGATCATCGTACCGGTAATGTAGCCGGCAAGGTCAGATGCAAGGAAACAGATCAGGTTCGCGACATCGTCCTTGCTTCCCCAGCGCCGAAGAGTAAGCGTATCTAGCAGCCGCTGCTGCCGCTCTTCCGGCTGCTCTGCATAACGGTTCATATCCGTCGGGATCATCCCCGGCGAATAACAATTCACGGTAATGTCGTAAGGGCCAAGCTCGCCTGCAAGCACACGCGTAAACTGTTTCACCGCAGCTTTGGAAGATGCATAGGCTGCGCTTCCGTAAGCCGGTACTATAGCAGCGAAGGAAGCAGCGTTCAAGATGCGGCCTGAGCCTTGAGCTTTCATAATCGGGACAACGGACTGGCACATCAGAAAGGTACCCTTCAAATTAATATCCATGTTGGCATCCCAAATCTCTTCCTTGAGCAGCTCAACAGTGCCGCCGCTGGCCACTCCGGCATTGTTGATTAAGATATCTATTCGCCCAAAGCGGCTCCGTACCTCCTCCACGACCTCAGCGATTCTTGCCGAATCTCGCACGTCACATATGAACTGTGCCCCGTTAAGCTGCTGTTCTGCAAATTCCAGCGCCAGCTCATCGAGCAGCTCTTGCTTGATATCTGTGCCAATCGTAATAACGCCTTCCTTCGCAAGCGTCATTGCGATATGACGTCCAATTCCTCTGCCGGCACCGGTAACTATGGCTACCTTTCCTTGTAAATCAATGATCATGACAAGCCGCCTCCTCTGGTTTCACAGTGTTCAAGCTGTATTTCAGCTGCTGCACATACGCGATACTCGACATGAGCTGGGACTGCTCGTAGGCTGCAATAATCTCCACTGCTTCGCCACGTTCATGCGGCGTACGCCAGTCGGCGGTCGGCTTTGCGTTACGCTGAACGAAACGCAGCAGCTCAGCTAGTGATCTTGCAGATCGCTCGGGGTATTCCGGCCAATAATCATCGGCCAATACACGTGTATGCCTCGCTTCAAGCGCTCCGATTTCAATGGACATGCACAGCTCTTTGGCTGCCGGGCTTTTGCGGAACACATCCATCAGCGCAGGGAAGTCCACCGCTCCTTGTCCGATTGGGCAACGGACGAGCATGTACCCTTCCGCACTCGGATAGATCCAATAATCCTTCAAGTGGACATGCTTCAGATAAGGCGAGATCCGTTTGGCAAATTCGACTGGTTCCTCTGCGGTAGCGAGCGGATTTCCTGTATCCAGCGTTAAGCCGAAGTTTGGGGATGCAATCGAATCGCACAGCCAAATCAGCTCTTCCGAGCAGAGATCCTGATGATTCTCCAGCGCTAGGATGACGCCTGCTTCTTCCGCCAACGCTGTTGCCGCAGTAAGCCCGCTCCGCACCTCCTCAAGGAAAGGCTTCCAGGTGCCGGTTAAGTGACGGCGGTCTCCGCCAAACTTCGCTCCGCCTGCTACTGTGCGTACCACCTTCGCACCGACCAACTTCGCGATTTCAAAGGCTTCACCTAGCCGCACAGCATCGAAACCGTCTGAAGCGATCGTGATATAGAGATCATTAGCGTCGACTGTACTTGCTATCGCTCTAATGTCGCAGCCTGCCAGCATCGATAGGGGCAGCTCGACGCCTTGAAGTCCATTTTGCAGCGCCATGTTAATGACTCCCTCGGCCGATATCTTCGGACTTCCTGCACGCGGGTGCAAGCCCATAGCGTAGGTCGTGCCGAATACAGATAAGCCAAAACGCATCCCGATCACCCTTTCGCGTTATTTACTTTGCCGTCCAGCCGCCGTCAACCGTTAATGTAGAGCCTGTCATGAAGCTTGACGCATCCGATGCGAGGAACAAGGTCGGACCCGCAATTTCGTCCGGTCTCCCCCACCTGCCCAGCGCAATTTGATCGACAAAGAATCGATTCGCTTCGGGATTGTTCATCACAACCGTGTTGAGCTCGGTAGCGATCGGGCCGGGACAAAGCGCGTTCACGGTAATGTTAAAAGGCGCAAGTTCTAATGCCAGCACCTTGGTCAGCTGAATAACGCCGCCCTTGCTCGCACAGTAGGCACTTCTCTCCGGCAGGCCGACCAAGCCGAGCATCGAAGCCACATTAATAATTCGGCCGGATTGCTGCTCCTTCATAAGCGGTGTAACGGCACGTATGCACAAGTACGGCGCTTTCAAATTTGTGCCCATAACCAGGTCCCAGCTTGTTTCATCGTAGCTTTCGATCGGCTTGCGGATGTTGATTCCCGCATTGTTGATTAGAATATCGATGCGTCCGTAACGTTCCTTGACTGCTTGCACCAACCGCTCCACTTGGTCGGCATCCGACAGCTCTGCTGCCATACCTATGACTTCAGTTCCTGTATCGAGAGATAGTTGCTTGGCGGCTGCAGCTGCTTTCTCTTCTGAACGACTCGTAATGACGACTGCTGCTCCCGCTTCCGCCAAAGTTTGTGCCATTACAACACCAAGTCCGCCTGTCCCGCCTGTAAGTAGTGCAACTTTACCGGTTAATTGAAATAAATGGCTGCTGCCCATAATAATATCACCTGTTCCTTTCATCCTTGTTAAGGAATGCGCTTACATGGTACCATTTCAGTATCTGGAAGGCTTTACATAAAGGAGACCGTTTTTTGGACTTTTCCGAACTCGGCGTACAAGGCGGTGCAAGTCAATTGGACATAGCTCTCTTTCCTCGGATTAGGCAAACATCGTTACGTGAAATCTCTCCTGTTATTCATTGGGCGCGGCAGCACAGCCGAACGCCGGCGTTCAAGTGGAGCCGGAGAATCTATGATTTTGAGCTCCTCTATGTAAAGCATGGCGAGATCCGGGCCACTATCGAGGGCGAGATTGTTGATGTTCGTGCAGGCAGCCTGCTCGTCTTAACACCTTGGCGGCATCATCGTCTCGAAGTGCTGACAGAGCCGCATGCGGATCTGCTCGGCATCCATTTTGACTTTTTCGATGGCGCGGCTAACAGTCATACCATCATCGTGGATGAGCATAATCCCGATTCGGATGCCTTCAGCGACATGCCCTATTTGGCGTTAGATCGTCCGATTTTCACAGAATCATTGCTTACGAATGTGTCGCCGAGGATCATCTCCCTGTTCGAAAATGTCATTCAGGAGTGGAATGATCGCCAGCAGGATTATGACAGCATCTGCAAGGGGCTGATGATCCACTTGATAGGGTTACTGCTTCGCCAGCAGAACGAAGGGCGAGGAACGCCGCATCCGAAATACGAAAAGCGCCTTCTTGAGCTCGTTCATGAGATCCGCACCGATTGCAGTCGCCGATGGTCGAGCGCAGATATGGCGAAGTTCCTGCTCGTACATGAAGATTATATGAGCCGACAGTTCAAAGCTATGATGGGGGTCGGACCGAATAAATTCGTGCAAACGGTACGCCATCAGGAGGCGAAAAGGCTGCTGCGGGAAACGGATCAGACGATCGAATGGATTTCAGGTGCGGTTGGCTATGAGGATTTTCACTATTTCAGCCGTATTTTCAGACGTTGGGAAGGAATGTCTGCCATGCAGTTTAGGAAGCTATCGCGGACGATATAGCAAGAAGGACAGCCTCTGCGCCATCCGTGCGATGATCGAGACTGTCCTATTCATTAAGGTAAACGGTAGAATGCGAACGGTTTGCCGTAACGGAACGATTCGCTCCATTCATTCAGCGCTTCCATGACCTCCGAGCCGAGATTCAGTTCTACACTGTTCAAATTATCTTCCAGCTGCTCGACTCGTGTAGCACCGACAATAACGGTCGAGATTGCAGGCTGATCCATGAGCCAAGCCAGCGAAATCGCACTCGCACTATAGCCGCTGTCAGCCGCGAGTTTGCTTACTTGCTGCCCCAGCGTAACTCTTCGCTCATCCAGAAAACGAACGAAGCTCGGGTCGGTAACGACTCTGGAGCTTAGCGGCGCTTCTTCAGCCGTTAAGCCATATTTTCCGGTCAGAATACCGCCCGCCAGTGGGAAATAAGGAATGATGCCTACACCTTGATCCAAGCACACGGGGACGAGTTCTTGCTCAGGTGTCCGGTCTGCGAGGGAATAGCTGGTTTGAGTCGAAACAAATCGCGCCGTTCCTTTGGAGTCGCTGATCCCGAGCGCCTTCATCAGCTCCCATGCTGCATAGTTGGATGCGCCAATATAGCGAACCTTGCCTGAGCGAACCATATCTTCGAGCGCAGCTAACGTTTCTTCAAGCGGCGTATGCGGATCGAACGTATGGATTTGATACAGGTCGACATAATCTGTTTGAAGACGTTTCAGGCTGCTCTCCAGCTCCTGCATTAGATGCCGACGAGAAGATCCTTTTGCATTCGGGCCAGCGCCTCTCACGAGTCCCGCCTTCGTAGCCAATACGGCATCATGCCGCTTCCCCTCTAACGCCAACCCGATGATCCGTTCTGATTCTGTGCCTGCATAAATATTAGCCGTATCAATAAAATTAATGCCTTTATCCATCGCGTGATGGATGATCCGAATGGATGTCTCCTGATCGGCTCGTTTTCCAAATGCATTGGTCCCCAAACCTAATACAGACACTTCAAGCCCGCTTCTTCCGAGATAACGATATTTCATCTGGTGCTTTGCTCCTTCCTCTTCCTCCAAAACAATTATATGGATTTATTATACCTTAAGTTAAGAGGCCGCTAAAACAGTTCCCCCCTTGACATCCAGCCTGTTTATGTAGCATAATGGAAAAAATTTAATATGTTTTTTCTTATCAAGAGTAGGTGGAGGGACAAGCCCGATGATACCCGGCAACCGACAAACCTTTGTTCAACAAAGGAATGCACGGTGCTAATTCTTGCGGAACGCTTTACGAAGCGAATCTGGGAGATAAGAGCGAGGATCTATGACATTACATTCCTATGACCTTCTCTGATTCCAGAGAAGGTCATTTTTGTTTAACCAACAAAACTTGCATACAGGAGGAACATGATGCTAAACACCATTTCTAACCATTCGACGATAGATGAAACGGTATTGAATCACAGGGATGCTCTGCCTCAGGTGATTGGTTTGCTCAATTTGAGAAAATCGGTTATTGGAGTTTCGTTGGAATTTATGCAGCAGTGTAAGATTTCCCGTATTGAATGTTTTCGATTCGACTATGAGCTTACGGAAAAGAAGCGCCAACCGGGTCACGGCAGCGAGTATTTCTGCGGGTTAATTGCAATCACCACAACGACGGGAGCAGTTGGATTTGGAGAGTTTGCGATCCCACGCAAAGACATGAATTGCGACTTGGTTATGTGGGCTTCCCCACTTCAGCGGATGAAGGGGCAGACGCTGCTCGAGAGCTTAGGCTACGTTCAGAGCAAGATTGCCACATGGGGACCCGTGAGGTCTGAGCTCATAGCGTCTGCGCTATTGAAGCTGAATGGGAATCTTGAGCCGGCTGCCACTCACAATGAGGATCAACGATACCTCTGGGACCGCTCGTATTTGCTTCGCCATACGCAAGCGTATGTTTCGTTCTAGTTGAGCATGTCGCAACCGGCACCCGACATCAGGTGCCAGCCAACCGGCATACCGAACGCTCTAACGAACCGTACAGGTCTTATTTGGGCGAAAACACCCCCAAAATAATTCTAACGAACCATAGAGGCCTTATTGGGCAGCGAATGGGTCGTTTTGAGCGTTTTCCCCTGAAATAACGCCCCTGTGGTTCGTTAGAATCTCAAAGCCCAGAATTTCGGCCAAATAACGCCCGTATGGTTCGTTAGATTTTCGAGACATGCTTATGCGTTATACAGCATCCGACAAAACACGTCTCTGGCGTGCATTACCTTCCGAACCTCCAAAATTCGCTCAATATGCGCTCTTTGGTTCGTTAGAGCACGCGCCATGCAAAATTAAAAACGGTTGAACCTGGAGTTCATCCAAGTTCAACCGTCGCTTCACTTCTTCGCCTTATAAAACTCATGATACAGCTTCATCAGCGCCCGCTTCTCAATGCGCGACACATAGCTCCGCGAGATGCCGAGCTCCTTCGCAATTTCCCGCTGCGTCCGTTCCTCGCCTCCAGCAATAAGGCCGAACCGGCCGACGACGACTTCCTTCTCGCGGTCATCCAATATATCTAAATTTTTATAGATCTTGCTCTTCTCGATTTTGAGCTGAACTTTCTCTGCTACATCATCGGCTTCCGTGCCAAGGATATCGATTAACGTAATCTCGTTGCCTTCCTTATCCGTACCAATCGGATCGTGGAGCGAAACATCCTTACGGGTCTTCTTCAATGACCGCAAATGCATCAAAATTTCATTTTCGATACAACGAGCCGCAAAGGTAGCCAGCTTCGTCCCTTTACCGGTCTGGAAGCTTTCAATCGCTTTAATAAGCCCGATCGTACCGATCGAAATGAGGTCTTCCAGATCCTCGCCGGTGTTGTCGAATTTCTTGACGATATGGGCAACCAAACGAAGGTTATGCTCAATGAGCAGATTGCGCGAGACTTGATTTCCCTCTGCCATGAGCTGCAGGTGCTTAAGCTCATCTTCTTCATGTAGCGGCTGAGGAAAAGCGTTGTTCTTGACGTAAGAAACAAGTAGCGACAGCTGTTTGATAAACAATGCGATCGCCGCAAACAATCCGGGCATCGAAAAGCCACCTCCATACAATTTCGCCTCTAACAGGAGGACAACGACATGAGTAGTTCTCCCATTACCGACAGTGAAGACTGTTCTACAGTGTATGTAGGCGTCGGCCTATACGTGCCTGTACGGCTTTTATTCCATAGCTTCCGGAGTGCTGTGAGATTATGCTCGTCAAAATAACTTCCAATATTTTCATACCAAAATAATGACAAAACATTATATAATTGGGAGTGGTCAACGTTAAAGATTGAATATGATTTGTCGGAGGTAACAGCATGAGAAGAACGCTCGTACAAACGATCGGCGCTGTGTCAGCCGTCACTATAATTGCAGGCTCACTCTATGCAGCCTATACCTACTGGAATCTGAATCTAAAAGCAACTACGGCTCACGCTATCGGTAACCCGATTCCAAAAGCTCCTGAGGATCCACAGAGGAAACAGCAGCGGTTAAACAACGCGATCGCCTCACAATACAAGTTCGATTTCGATATAAAACCGAATATCGAATCGCAGCGTGTCGAATACAACGGGGTTAAGACATTAATTGTTCAGTTGCCCCCAGACATACGAACCAAAGCATTGGCTAGTGCAATTTCGAACGAGAAAGAAGTCGCATCTGCTATTTACCGTCTGCATAACAGACTTAGCGAAGAGATCAGTGAATATAACCAAGGTTCACTCAAAACGACAGGATACGGTCATTCAGCTGAAGCGGCCAATCAATTCTTGGACTCCTCCTTTGGCAATCGACTATCTGCACAACCTTATGTTTATGAGCAGCTGGCAGAGGTCGTCAAAGACGGGAAGATTAAGAAAGACTTAAGCGATGTGGCTGCATTAATCTCGATTGGTAGGACCAAACGAGATTTCCAAGCCATTATTTATGCGCATCGTATTATCCACGATCTAAACTCCTGGGTATACCAAAGTGCGCGCGAAATAGAGAATGACCCTAAGTACGGAGCCTCTCGCGCTATGAAGGAAGCTAATCCATCTCAGCTCGCGGAGATCGCAGCGTATATCAAAAAGAATCGCTAACTCCATCGAATCCACAACAAAAAAGAGCCTTGTCATCTCACATGACAAGGCTCTTCTTCCCCTAAAACAGCTTAAACGCTGTCCGCGATCTCTTGAAGCGTCACAGGACGGTTCTCTTTCATGGACAAATACGCCCCGAACACCATCTGCATCGTCTTCAAATTATCCGCAACGCTGTTCTCCGCCTCGCGCTCTTCTTCGACAGCACGCATTAGCTCGCCCATCGTCCCCATGAATGCATGCGGGAACCACTTACCGTGCAGCTTCGGCGTAAACCAGTAATCCTCATGAATCGCTTTCGTAAAGAAGCTAAGTGTATCTTCACGACCAACCGGATAGTTGTAGAGTGATCCGTTCGTCCCTTTAATGATACCTTCCGTGCCTTCGAAGCGATAAGTCGCATACCAATCGTCTTCGTCCGCAATATGGTTATGATTATCATGAATAATACCGCGTGCTTCGCCTGCAAACTTGATGTGGAGCAGCGTCCGTGTTTCCCCGATCGTACGTTGGCCCGGGAAACGAGCTCCGTCTGCGTACACATACTCCGGAGTGCCGAACAGGAAGCGGATCGCATCCATGTAATGAATGCTGTGATACATGAATTCCAGCGTCGGCATTTCACGCAGCCAGCCCCAGTTGGCAAAGTCCTGCTTCACATTCACTTGAATCGAAGCCTGCAGCAGCTCCCCAAGCCAGCCGCGCTGAATGATCGTATGACTCGCACGAATGCTTGGCGACCATCGCATTTGCTGGTTGACTGCCCCTTTTACCCCATAACGCTCGCATGCTTGTTGAATGCGCACAGCTTCCGGATAGGATTCCGCCAATGGTTTCTGGCATAGAATATGTTTTCCTGCCGCTGCTGCCCGTTCCGCGATCTCCGGCTGAATCTTCGCAGGGATTGCAAGATCCGCTATTCGCACATCCGGGTCTGCAAGCAGCTCATCAAGCTCCCGGTATACTTTAGGGATACCGTACTTTGCAGCAAGCTTCTCTGCCCGCTCCTTATTCACGTCATAAATACCGACAACGCGAAGTCCGCCCATTTGATAAGCCGGCAGGTGGCACGCATCCACGATCTCTCCTGCTCCGATAATACCGATGCCCATTTCTTTATTGGCAGGCAGGGCTGGGCGATACTCTAAATCCAGCCAATTCTCTTTCATCGCGCTCATGCCTTACGCACCTCCGCTAATTTTATAAGCTTGGTCCGATCCGGTTAATACTGAACTCCTGATGACCCAGTACTTCCGCTTTCGTCCATTTGCCTTCCGCAACCTCAACGATTTCCTGCCAGATCCGCTCTCCCGCTTGTTCAAGGCTAGCCGTTCCGTCTAGCATATCGCTGACGTCTATATCCATATTATCTTCCATTCGCTGAAACATCATCTTATTTCCGGTAATCTTAATGACCGGTACAACTGCAGCGCCTGTCGGCGTGCCGCGACCCGTTGTGAAACATACGATATGAACGCCGCCAGCGGCCATGCCCGATACGCATTCAATATCATTACCCGGCGAATCCATAAAATAAAGCCCATTCTCTGGGATATACTCCGCATATTCAATGATACCTTTAATTGGCGCTTTACCGCATTTGCTAATGCAACCGAGCGATTTCTCCTCGATCGTAGACAATCCACCGGCAATATTGCCAGGGCTCGGATTACCGCCGCGCATATCTGCACCCATACGTTCAACCTCTTTATCAAAACGGCTAACGATATAGTAGAGACGATCGGAAAGCTCCGAAGTAATGCAGCGCTCAGCCAGCAAATGCTCCGCGCCAATAATCTCCGTCGTTTCACCAATAACGATGGAACCGCCTTCTGCTATTAGCGAATCAGCTGCAGCACCGAGTGCCGGATTGGAGGCAAGACCTGAAGTCGCGTCAGAGCCGCCGCATTTTACCGCTACTTTAAGCTTGCTAAGCGGAACCGGTACTTTCTCTTCCTTCTCCAGCTCAGCCATCATCCGTTTCGCCAATTCCGTACCATATGAAATCGCCTTGACCGAACCGCCTACGGATTGAATGTCGAACACCTCGACAGGCTTGCCTGTTTTACGGATATCCTCAGCCAATGCAATAGGGTCTACTACCTCGCAGCCTAAGCTGATGATGAGAACTGCGCCAACGTTAGGATTCTTGCCTGTACCTGCAAGCACTTCAAACGTACGCTCTTTATCAGCGCCGATCTGACTGCATCCGTGCTGATGCGGAATAGCAACGGCACCTGGTACCATTTGCATAATCCGGCTGCATACCTGATTCGAACAGATAACAGTCGGGATGATAAGCAGATGATTGCGGATTCCGATATCTCCATTTGGGCGTTCGTACGCCATGAATGTCTTACTCATTGCGCGGCCTCCTTCGTTCCCAGGTCTCCGCGGCCGCGGATGCCTTCAATGTTGTGTACATGTACATGGCGGCCAAGCGTAATCGGCTTCACGGCCCGCCCAATAACTTCACCATATTTGCGAACGTCTTGTCCAAACTCAATGTCCGAGATCGCCACTTTATGACCAAATGGAATATCCTCTGCGAGCGTTATCATTTGCAGCCCGGCTGCATTGCGGTAATGAATCGATTCTCCTGCTTTCATATCGCGAAGCGCTGTTGCTACATGATCGCGCTCGTCCATGTACAATGCATCTGCGCCTGTTTCAATACGGTGTTCCACGTTTGCGCCGCCTTCCAGTTGACAGTATGATAGACAATCTTCTTCAGCTTCGATATAGTTCTATTATAGAAACAAAGAAACAGAATATAAATAATCGATTTCGCTGAAAATATACCTTTTTTTGTACTATCCATACAACTTGGAGGTGGCAAGCTGTTGAACCCGCTTCGCAAACATTTTGATCCTGATACTTCGTTGCCCATTGAGCTCGTTCTGCGCAGTACGAAGAACCTGCAGTCGGAGCTGCCTGACCATCTGCATGACTGGTACGAGATGATTTATGTGCACAGCGGCGCCGGCTCGTTCTTTATCAATCATACCTTCTATGAGATGCAGGCAGGCGACCTCTATCTCATCCCAGGCAACACCATACATCGCACACTCCCGCATTCGGATGAACCGATTACGTCGTCAGCTCTGTTTTTCAGCGGACAATATGTGCAAACTACCGCAATTGGCAAGGACACGTACTCATTCTTGCGCTGTTTCGATGTGGCCAAGACGGGGCGCAATTACCGGATTGAGCTGCTCCCGGCAGAACGCGCTCGTATCGAATCCATCATCGACGAGATGAACGAAGAGCTCCTTCTGCGTCAGCCCGGCTTTCGGCAAGCTGTACTGCTGCTGCTGCAAACCGTACTTCTCCATACAAATCGCAAAATGAATCCCGGAGAACCAAAGCAGCAGCATGGCGGCTCAAGGCCGGTATGGCTGCAATCCGCGCTGAACTATATTGACGCTCATCTGATAGAGAGCTTAAGCTTGTCCGCTCTCGCGGCGCGTGCAGCCGTCAGTCCTTCCTACTTCTCCAGAATGTTTAAGCAGATGACCGGGCTGAACGTAACGGAATACGTCATTGCCAAACGAATCATGCATGCCAAGGAGCTGCTCGGTGACACCGATTATACGGTTGCCGAAATCGCGAATATGTGTGGCTTTGAGAGCCTGCCGCATTTCTACCGCATGTTCAAGAAAGTGGCCGGCAGCACCCCAGCACATTATAAACGCGTGGATGATCGAAACACGTAATGGCCAAAAAGCTGCAGTCACGTGAGTCTTAGACTCATGCAACTGCAGCTTTTCTATTTATTTGAGATCAGCGGGATAAACCAAGCCTTGCTGACGCCGTGCCTCATCTAAGATATTCATGACGGCTAAGGAATTCGCAAGCGAATTGAGCCTGGACTCCCTTTCTCCGCTTTGAATCAAATGGACGAAAGCCTCAACTTCATAGCTCATTGTAGGACGATCAACCGGTCTTGACACATCTTCAACCCGTCCATCCCTGTACTGGATGCGTATGTTGATCGGCAAATTAATGCTGTCGATCGTCATGGTCGCTTCCTCACCCTGGATTTCCGCTAGCAGCGAGGAGTTGCTTATTTTGGAATACATAATGGATGCTTCCATGTCCGCGTACTTGGCAATCAGGCTTCCTTGACCATCCACGCCGGATTCCAGCAAATATCCGCTCGCACGAATCTCATCCGGCTGACCGAACAGAACAACGAGCGGATAGATGCAATAGACACCCAAATCCATCAGTGCCCCATTGGAGTATTCCGGCTTGAAAGCATTCAATACTTGTCCTGCTTTATAGGCATCATAACGCGAGGAATACTGGCAGTAGCTGGCAAAATACCGACGGACCTTCCCAAGCTTCGGCAGGTGTTCCATGATCGCCGTGAAGCCTGGCATTTGAGTACTCTTCATCGCTTCCATGAAAACAACGTCATATTGTTTCGCCGCATCGACCATCTGCTGCAGCTCGCGCGTATTCGAGGCTGCCGGCTTTTCACAGAGTACATGTTTCCCTTTGCTCATAAACAAGATGGCCAGCTCGGCATGGAGCGAAGTTGGCGACGCAATGTAGACGGCATCCAGCTCACTGCTCGCTGCCATCTCAACAGCATCAGTGAATGTAAACGGGATGTTGTGCTTGGCTGCATACGCCTCCGCTCGCTCTTCAGTTCTGGAATAGACTGCGGTTAGGCTGAATGCTTCCACTTCTCTTGCTGCTTCGATAAAATGATCTGTAATCCAATTGGTTCCGATAACGCCAAATCTAATCATAACAATCCTCCGACAATGGTGATACGTTCTATTGTAGCAAGAAGAATCGGCTGCCGCCATCCTTCAGAAGGTATTAAAATGTAAGCCGATAGAACGCTTTATTCTCCAAACCACGAATTTGTGGCGTCCAGGCCTCATGGCTGCCAGTAGTATCGAAAGCATCCTCGATCATTTGCAGCTTTGCATCGATCGAATCAATATGATGCAGTGCCAGCGCTTCTGCCAACTGCGGTTGCACGGGACTTCCCCATTCCCCCAGATTATGATGGGAGAGCACGAGATGCTGCAGTGCCATGATACGCTCGGAATCCGGATCGATGCCAAGACGCATCGCAGCTTCCGCTACCCAGAGCGACGCTTGCGAGATATGCCCGATCAGCTTGCCCGTATTGCTGTAATCGGATACGATGCCAAGCTCAGAAACCATCTCTACCGGCTTTGCGATATCATGCAAAATAATACCGGCCTTTAGCAGGTCCGCATTCAAGAACGGCCGCTGCTTGCAGATGAACTCTCCCAGCTCCAGCATACGCGAAATATGATACACGAGGCCTGCGTAGTAGGCATGATGATGTGATTTCGCTGCTGGCGCATGGAGCAGCCTATCGCCGACTTTGTTTAAGCAATAGTCCACAACAGCGCGAATATCTGTGTCCGTTATGCTGTCTTTGGCCTGATTAATTGCTGCAAGCAGCACCTCAGGTTGAACTGGCGCCGATCTTACAAAATCCGTTAACTGAACGTCATCGGCTTCCGTCGTTTTGCGGATGCGAACGATCTTCACCTGCAGCTTCTCCCGATAGAGTTGAGCCACACCTTGTACCTTCACTAGGGTAAGCGGAACTAGGTGTTCTTTATCCGTAGCCGTCGCATCCCACAGCTTCCCAGCCACATGACCGCTGGCATCCGAAAGCACCACATTCATGAAATCCTTGGGAGGCGTCGTATTGGTCTGCTTCACTTCGCTCTCTTTAATGAGATAGAAACCGACAAATTCTTCGCCATCTCGTAAATCTTTGACAATCGTCATGCACATTTCCCTCCACCTATTCGACAACCTATCTCCTAGAACTTCGGGAAGGCAACGGCAAAATCCTTTTATGTGCGCACAATTTCGTATTAACGCTGCATCCTTCTAGCCCGATGGCAGTACAGCCCGCTCCCGATACTCCTGAGGCGTCATATTGGAATGCGCCTTAAACAGCTTGATAAAATGCGGTACGGCTTGATACCCAAGCGTCTGTGCAATTTCGTAGATTTTCTTATCGCTGCTGCGCAGCATATAGGTTGCGAGCTCCATCCGATATTTCAGAATATAATCGCTTAGATTATTGCCCGTTTCCGCTCGATAGGCTCGTGACAGATAGGCCGGATGCAGTCCAATATGCGCCGCAACTGTCTGAAGGGACAGGCTTCCATTCATATTCTGTTCCACAAATTTATGCACCTTGTCGATAAGACTAACCTTCTGCTTCTCTGATTGATCGCCAAACAGCTCCTGCATACTTCTAAAGAGGAAGTAAGCCCACTTCTCCAGCTGCGCCAAGGAAGGAGCTGCAGGCATGAGTCCAAAAGTAGAGCCGCCAAGCTCACTCAGCAGCTTCCCCTTCTTGTGCGCCATATACTGATAAGCACCTGCGATTGTAAAGTAGGCTTCATTCGCGTATTCGGGCGGGTAATGGACACTCTTTAATTCATTGAAAATTTCACTCAGCTTCTTGTCCGCTCCGGCCCAATTGCCAGTATCGAGCAAATTTAGCAGCAGCGGTGGCTTATACAGGGAGGTCATATTCCCGATCGCAAACGGCTCCGGTTGGTCATCCACCCGCAGAAACACACTTTGCCGCCCGTCTTCGATCGTCCGAATCCCGTTGATGATCATCCGATATTGCTTGGCCACTCCCGCTGGAAACGATGTCCCATTCACGGCGAGTGCAATGGACAAGCTGTTGTTTAACAGCGATTCCGCCTTCTTCTTCAGCTTGGCTGCTCGGCAATCGAGTGCAGATCGGTCAATCCCTGTGAATGAGCCGTCTCTACTTCCAATAGGCGAGGCGATAAATACCAGATACTCATTCTGGTCCAAGCAGAACCATAGATGGAACGCATCATGAAACACTTCCTCCGCCATATTCATGACCGCATATTCAATGAGTGCCCGATCCATTCGTTTATAATCCTGCATGCGCCCTTCCAGTCGCACGACGAACATCCCGATATCCTGTTGAGACGAGAATGGCAGATCCAGTAGGGATAGCTTCCGCTCAAGCTCTGCATCAGGTATGCGTCCATCACATAGCAGCCGATTAAGCAGTTCGCTGCGTAGTGTTGGCAAGTTTTCGCGAAAAGCATATACACTGCGCTGCTGCTGATTGTGCACCTTCAACTCATCCGCAATCTCGTCTACGAGTTTCTCCAGCATCGAGCGAAGCTGCTGCGGGTTAACCGGCTTCATGAGATAACCGGAAGTATTATACGGCACGATACTTTGTGCATATTCGAAGTCCGCATAGCCTGACAGAACAATCAATTTCACTTTCTGATTCGTTCTTCTGATTTCCTGAATGAGCTCAACGCCGCTCATCTCCGGCATACGAATATCTGTAATGATAAGCTGAATGGGATGCTCCCGGAATATCGCGAGTGCCTCTTCGCCTGAGAATGCTTTATGAATGCGTGCAATACCGAGTTCTTCCTTCGGTATCGTCGCCGCGATACTGTCTACCTGAGAAGGGATGTCGTCGACAATCAGCATGTCAAATATGGGAATCGCCTCCCTCTTTGATAATTACGAGCCGGGCACGTAGTCCACCTAACTCAGAGTGGTCAATGTGCAAGCCCGATAATGGGCCAAAATAATGCCTCAACCGCTGGTGCACGTTCCATAATCCGAGACTATGCAGCGCACTGGATTGCAGTAGTGAGCTTCTGAGTAACTCCAGCGCTTCCTGCTTCATTCCGATTCCGTTGTCTTCCACTGCAAGCTCACAGCCGTTCTCCGTTCGATGCCCGGAGATGATAATCCGGCACTCCCCTTTCCTGCCTCCCATGCCATGCAAGATCGCATTCTCGACTAGCGGCTGCAGGAGAAGTCGTGGCAGGAGCAGCTGCATCATGCCTTCTTCAATATGTTCATCGTAGCGAAGCCGTTCCGACTGCATCCGGTGTATTTCCAAGTAATTGCGAAGCAGATCCATCTCTTCCGCCAGGAAGGTGAGCTGCTGCTCCGTCTTTGTTGTATAGCGATAATACTGGCTTAAATGCTGTGTGAAAGCGATGATCGCTTTCGTACGGTCCAGCTGCGCCATACTTTGGATATATGCAAAATTATTGTACAAGAAATGGGGGTTAATCTGTGCTTGCAAATGTTTGAGTGAGGATTCCTTCGCGCGCAGTTCTTCAATATAGACCTTATCGATAAGCGTTTGGATGTCGTCTGACATCAAGTTAAACTGTTCGATTAAATAGTGAAATTCGTTCTGCGGCTCACGTTTGATGCGATGCCCATATTCACCGCGACGCAGCGACTTAACAGCGCGGATTAATTCATAGATCGGCCTCTGTACGTTCCGATACAATAATGCCGCAGCAGCTACTCCAAGTACCAAAAGCAGCAGCCCCGCCCCATAGAAAATACGTTTACTTTGGTCAATCGGCTGCAGCACCTTCTTCATCGGCACAAAATCTACCAAGTACCAGCCTAATGCGGCAGATGCAGCATAGTTAACCAGATAGGGTTCATCATGAAACGTGATCTTGATGGAGCCTTCTTTATTTAGCTTATTTTGTTTCAGGATGGCAAATTGACGCGTCATCTCTCCGACCAGCTGCCTATCCGAATCATGCGTTTGAATGGTCTCGAATGCCGGATCGTATAAGAATGGTTTGCCGCCGCTGCCCTGCATGAACCGCTCCAGCATGTTGACGAGATTCTCTGTTGAGAAGGTTACTTCCACAAATAAATTTGGATTTTCGGGCTTCCCTAGCGGAGTAAAGGGCAGTATCAAATGACGCACGAATGCCTTCTCTTCACCGCGTTCCGTTACAATAAGCCGATAATCCCAATGATCTTGAACCGCGTTCTCGAAATAAGCTTCATTATACTCCTCCATCCAATTGGTCGATACCGCTACACCGGACGGTGGCGAGAAAACAGTCAGTTTGTTGGTCCAAGCTAAAGTCGTCGACTGCATATCGAGCTTCTCCTGCAGCAGCTTCTTTGCTTCAAGCCTCGAATATGTCCCTGCATCTGAGTTTCGGAACTGGAGCTGGACAACATCCGGTTCTCTGGCAATAACGAACGCCGCTCTCCATAGCCGATCAACCTCTGTATCCATCTGATCGACAAAGAAACGGAGCCGATTCAGGTTAACCTGAAGCAGCTCTCGTTCCACTACGCCCGTACTTATTTTGTTAGAGGAATTGTACATCATCACGATCGGGACAAGCAGGAGCACGATGACGATCATGATCTTGGTGAAAATATTCATTCTGCCGCCTACGAGACGTCTGATTTTCAACATAGTCACCATCCGAATCCATTCCTCTTCTGCATGAATAACGATTAGGATTTTACAGAACCGAGCACGATGCCTTTGACAAAATATTTCTGCAGGAACGGATACACCATCAGAATCGGCAATGCACCGATAAAGATTTGCGCTGCTTTGACCGTTCGGTTCGAGAAGTTGGCAATCGACTCCGTCGATACTCCAATTCGGGATAAATTATCGCTGACAATCATGGAATGCAAATACGAGGCAAGTGGATAGCCGTCCGGCTTCGACATATAGATGATGCCATCAAACCATGAATTCCAATGCGATACCATAGTGAACAGTGATAAAGTCGCGATAGAGGGCATAGAAACCGGTAAATATACACTCCATAATACGCGCAAATGACCTGCTCCATCGATATAAGCGGCTTCCTCTAAGTCTTGTGGAATGGTCCGGAAGAAATTGAGCATGAGGATCATATTCCACACACTCACCGCACCTGGCAATACTAAGGACCAAATGCTATCTAGGAGGTGAAGCTTACTGATGACGATATAAGAAGGAATTAAGCCGCCTGAGAACAACATCGTGAAGACAAAGATCCACGTATACACTTGGCGGCCCGGGAATCGAAGGCTTGTTTTCGACAAACTGTAGGACGCCATCGTAATAACTGCCATCGATATGACCGTCCCCAGAATTGTACGTTCTGCACCGATCCACATGGCCAATAGAAACTTCTCATTGGCTAAAGTCTTGGCATAGGCGTCCACTGTAAAGCCGATGGGCCAGAAATTGACGATGTTCGCTGTAGCTGCGGCACGCGAGCTGAAGGACACCGCAAATACGTGGATCAATGGAAGGATACAGAGAATGCCGAGCAAACTCAGCACAATATTATTGGATATCGCAAATGCAGCGTAACCTCGGGAGCGAAATTTCATTACGGGCCTCCTTTAGAAGATTCGGTAGTTGGCTAGCTTGTAAGCCAATCTGTAGCTGACAATAATCAAGATGAAGCCGATTACCGACTTAAATAGCCCCACGGCTGTACCAAAGCTGAATTGACCATTGTTCAAGCCCACACGGTATACAAACGTATCAATAATGTCGCCATGCGAGAATACAAGCGGATTGTACAGATTCAAGATTTGATCGAATCCGGCATCCAAAATACGTCCAAGAGATAACGTAGCTACTACGATAACGATAGGCAGTATAAGAGGTATGGATATGTAAATGACTTGCTGCCAACGCGTGGCCCCGTCAATCTCTGCCGCTTCATATAAAGCCGGATTGATGCCAACGAGCGTAGCTAGGAAGATAATTGCCGAGAAGCCGAATTCCTTCCAAACATCGCTTATTATGACCGTAAACCGAAACCATTGGCCATCGCCTAGAAAGAAGATGCTCTTCCCGCCAAACGTTTCGATCACCCTATTCACGATACCGCCATCCGTAGACAGGATATCGATCATGATTCCGCCGAGAATTACCCATGATAAGAAATGGGGCAAATAAACAAGCGTCTGTAGAATTCGTTTGAAATAGGTTTTGGCAACCTCGTTCAGCAGCAGCGCAAAAATAATCGGTATGAACAAATTAATGACTAGTTTAAATGATGCAATAATGAGTGTGTTCCAAATGACCTGCTTACTGTCCGGATATTCAAACAATGTGCGGAAGTGCTCTAGTCCGACCCATGCCGATTTGGTGATGCCCAGCCATGGCTGATAGTCTTCAAAAGCGATGATGACGCCGAATAACGGAATGTAATTGAAAATGATGCATAACACTAACGCAGGCAACACCAGTAAATGAAACGGCCATGTCTTCCTCCAATATGACGCCACACTGCATCCTTCCTTTCCATAGAAAAACGGGGGTCGGCGACAGCTTGCAGCAGCCTCTCCCCCGTTTTGTACGCTGTCATTCCATGCTTGTTATTTGATACTATCGGCGTACCATTCATTTACTTCTTCCGTAATCTTCTCGCCACCATTGTCCAGCCATTGCTCAGTGAACTCATCGAAGGACTCAATTGGCTTCTCTCCGTAAATAATTTTCAAGTAACTCTCCGTAGCAAGTTTCTTCAGCAGCTCGCCTTTGGATTTCATCGTAGCTGTCATCGGACCGGTGAAATAGTTTTTACCTTCTTCGATACCTTGGTTCATACGGACACCTGCAGCAACGATTTGCTTCTTCGCCATTTGCTTCACGTCAAACTCTCTGGTTGTTATCGGCTCTGCATTCGGATCAGCAAGGAATTTCTTGATCGGAGCGTCATTGGAGAACGGAATCGTTGTCGTACCGCCAATGATGCTTGCGATCATGAAGCGCATATCCATCCGGCTGCCGTCTTTAAGCGGCCATTTGTCTTCCGGTACGCCTTCATCCTTGTAGTTACCTTTGATGATTTTGCCATCCATATTTACATAATCGTAACCTTCGTGATAACCGTCTTTGAAGCGTGGATCGAAGTAAGGATCGCCTTCTTGCTCCAAGTTTTTAGCGAAGATTTTGTTGAAGTAAGCAAACCAAGCTTCAATATCTTTGAAGTCTTTGTTGAACATTGTGAAGCCGCCAGTAATTGATTTCTCTGCACGGCCAACGGTTCCGTCAGCACCGGCTGGAAGATCGAAAGGCTCAAAATCAGCTTTTGGATTCAACTTTGTCACGTCGCTAAGCGGCCAGTCGCCCATCCAGAAAGGTCCAAACATAACGCCGGCTTTACCGCTTGCAGCCATCTCGGAAGCTTTCATCGGATCTTTGATACCTGCTTCTTTATCCATGTAGCCTTTACTCATCCAGTCTCTCATCGTTGTCAGGTACTTCTTCGCATCCGGATGAATCGCACCATAGCTTAGCTTACCGTCATCACCTAAGTTCCAATAGCTGGTAACATCGTACGTATTGATCATTTGCTTCGTAAATGCACCGACAATCGCGTCCGTTTGACCCATCCATGTCCATGGACCTTCTTTTAACGGTACTGCCAAACCGAATGTATCCGCTTTGCCATTGCCGTCCGGATCGTTCTCCGTGAATTGTTTGAGAACGTTTTCAAGTTCAGCGATCGTTTTAGGCGGCTGCAACCCTAGCGTATCCAGCCAATCTTTACGAATCCACATGACCGTACCTTCATCACCCATGAAGAAGCTTGGAAGCCCGTAAAGCTTACCATCACGTTTTACTCCACCTAGTGCATAGTTGTATTTCTCAAGAATTTTCTTGTATTCCGGATGCGCATATTTCTCTATCGCTTCATCCAGCGGCATAACCCGGTCTGCAGAAATCAAATTCTGAACCGAGTCGCCCGGTGCCGAGAATACATCCGGAAGCTTGCCGTTGCTGGAGAGCAGCAATCGAATTTTGGTATCATAATCTTCCGGTTTCGTTACGATAAAATCAAACTTAATGTCGATCCCCATGTTTTCTTTCATCCAGCGGGTATGAGCATTATCCTCCATGGACTCACCAGGCTTGAAGGCATTGCCCCTGGAAGCGCCATCATCTACAACCGCGGTTGTAATCGTAATCGGAGGATCGAATTTCTGGTTCCAAATATCAGCCGCCGGCTTCTCATCGGTTGCTGCTGCACCGTTGTTTGCAGCTTGATTGTTCGTCGCCGTTGCTGTTGTGTTCGATGC
This sequence comes from Paenibacillus sp. N22P23, assembly GCF_059383735.1. NCBI lineage: Bacteria > Bacillati > Bacillota > Bacilli > Caryophanales > Paenibacillaceae > Paenibacillus > Paenibacillus sp. N22P23. Next base: position 1,915 of record NZ_JBXENT010000001.1, on the reverse strand, counting down.
TTCTTGATTGCCGTTGTTGTTGTCAGAACAAGCAGCAAGCGTTGGAAGCATGCCTAGGACGAGTGAGAGCGTTACGCCTTTTGCTAGCTTTGTATACCGTTTCATGTTCTACCCCTTTACTTTGTAGTGGTGCTTACAAGGCTTATTATAGAGGCGTCCATTTGATGTTTATATATTCCATTCTTTACTTCATATCGCAAATTGTACATTGACACTTTTCCTGTAAAAACATAAAAAACCATGCTCTGACTCATCATCAGCAGCATGGTTTTCCCTTTTATTAACACACGCGTTTATCCTGATATGGAGTTGTGAATGGCGGTTCGCGCCGTTTTTCTAGCATAAAGGACCATCATAAGCACACTTACAAGAAACGCCACTACGATAAAGACTAGCGGGAACTTTGCATTGATCGTATACGTCCATCCGCCAAGTATACCCGCTGGAAACGTAAAAATCAGAATGAGTACACCAAGAATGGAGAAAACTTTCGCTCTGTTATGGTCATCGATCGCATTCTGTATGGAAGACTCCAAATAAGGGCTTGCCAGCAGTCCGCCGATGGCCATCAGAACCGTACTAATGATCGTTGCCGTAATGTTCTCAGGCCTGGTTGTCAGCAGCATGACGAACGACACCGCTGAAATCAGGAAGCCGACGATCATATATCGATTGGCGAGGCGCTCCTTGAGTCTTGGTGTAACCACCATCAGAAACAGGATCATAGCAGCCGATGAAATCGCCGGAAAGATTGAAATGACCGAGTCATTGATATGCAGGGCATCCACCCAATAAACAGACAAATACGTATTACGCAGTGTCATTTGAAAATTGAACAGGATATAGACGCCGAAAATAATCATCAGCGCTTTATTCGCTAAGATCAATTTCATAACAGCTTTGTATTCCGCAATCGTATCTGAGAGACTGACAGTCGAGCTTTCTTCCATCTTCTTAATCCCGATTGCAGTTTCATGAGTAGTGAAATGACGTACAATCATCATGATGGTCATCCCTACAAAAGCAATCACATACATAATCCGCATAGCAGGCACCAGCGTAAATTGACTTACAAACAAGCCGCCAAGCGGCGCGAACAGCCCTCCGATGACACCGATAAACATAAGAATCGTAAACACGATAGAACGATCCTTTGGATCGGTATCTTCCACAAGCAGACAGTACCAAGCTGTAGTCGGCACACGTTGAAAACTGTTCACAACAGCGGCTACCAGGAAGAACCAGAAATTCTGTGAAACTGCCCAGATCAGGGTCGCGACGCTCCAACTAATGACATCATAAACGAGCAGGGCGCGCCGCCTGCCCATTTTGTCAGTCAAATGACCGCTAATTAAAGACGTGAAGATTTGCATCGCCATCCCGATTGATGTAATGAGCCCAATCTGCGTTTCGCTTACCCCCAGTTCAAGCATATAGATCGAAGCGTAGGTCATGTACATGTTAAATGGGATCAGAAACAGCGGCTCGTAGAGCAAGCAGTTTCTTGCATTCCCTTGAATCCTTCTCCACACTCGCAGCATCCCCTTGAACTATTGTCTGTAAGCGTTCTCCATAACGTCATGTATTCGAAGATCAAGGTACCATATCCTTCGTTTTTGCACAACAAAAAACCGACCAGTTGCTCCTGGTCGGTTCATTATGTATGGCGTGTTGCGCCTTGAAAACTGGATACGAACCTTTGCGAAGGTCTTGATTAGCTGATCTTGATCCGAAGTTGAACATCCGAGCGAATGTTCGTAGGATAAGCCCTCGACCGATTAGTATTCGTCAGCTGCATGCATTACTGCACTTCCACCTCGAACCTATCAACCTGATCGTCTTTCAGGGGTCTTACATACTGGGAAATCTCATCTTGAAGGGGGCTTCACGCTTAGATGCTTTCAGCGCTTATCCC